>NZ_CP118321.2:4682500-7902594 GCF_038447315.2 Rhodococcus sp. DK176
TCGTAACAAGGTAGCCGTACCGGAAGGTGCGGCTGGATCACCTCCTTTCTAAGGAGCACATCTCCAATGTTGTTGTCACACAGGTGTACAGCGGCTTGGCAGAGACCGTTTAGTCCTCATCAGTAGGGCTGCGGACGCTCATGGGTGGAACACTGACAAACATTCTTTTCACTACTGCCGGCCCGAGTGCCGGTGGGAGAAGAGTTATATCGATGCACTGTTGGGTCCTGAGGGAACACGCGAGTGTTTTTTCTAGGCAAGAACTTACAAGTGATCATGGTGGTCATACCGGCCGGGTTTTTCTGGTGTTCGGTGGCGACGAGGACATGGTTGGTTGTGTGTTGTTTGAGAACTGCACAGTGGACGCGAGCATCTTTGTTGTAAGTAATGAAGAGCGTACGGTGGATGCCTTGGCACCAGGAGCCGATGAAGGACGTAGGAGGCTGCGATAAGCCTCGGGGAGCTGTCAACCGAGCTGAGATCCGAGGATGTCCGAATGGGGAAACCCAGCACGAGTGATGTCGTGTTACCCGCACCTGAATATATAGGGTGTGTGGAGGGAACGTGGGGAAGTGAAACATCTCAGTACCCACAGGAAGAGAAAACAATAGTGATTCCGTGAGTAGTGGCGAGCGAAAGCGGAAGAGGCTAAACCATGGATGTGTGATAGCCGGCAGGTGTTGCATTCGTGGGGTTGTGGGGTTCATCTTGTCAATGCTGCCGTGTTGGCCGACAGTAAGAAATCATTGTGTTAGTGGAAGTGGTCTGGAACGGCCTGTCGTAGAGGGTGAGAGTCCCGTACACGAAAACATGATGACTGTCGTGATGGAAACCCAAGTAGCACCGGGCCCGTGAAATCTGGTGTGAATCTGTCGGGACCACCCGATAAGCCTGAATACTCCCTGGTGACCGATAGCGGACTAGTACCGTGAGGGAAAGGTGAAAAGTACCCCGGGAGGGGAGTGAAATAGTACCTGAAACCGTGCGCTTACAATCCGTCAAAGCCTTTGCACACTTCGGTGTGGGGGGTGATGGCGTGCCTTTTGAAGAATGAGCCTGCGAGTTAGTGGCATGTCGCGAGGTTAACCCGTGTGGGGTAGCCGTAGCGAAAGCGAGTCCGAATAGGGCGTCCGTAGTGGCATGTTCTAGACCCGAAGCGGAGTGATCTACCCATGGCCAGGTTGAAGCGACGGTAAGACGTCGTGGAGGACCGAACCCACTTAGGTTGAAAACTGAGGGGATGAGCTGTGGGTAGGGGTGAAAGGCCAATCAAACTCCGTGATAGCTGGTTCTCCCCGAAATGCATTTAGGTGCAGCGTCGCGTGTTTCTCACCGGAGGTAGAGCTACTGGATGGTCTAGGGGGCCCACAAGCTTACCGAAATCAGCCAAACTCCGAATGCCGGTGAGTGAGAGCGCGGCAGTGAGACTGCGGGCGATAAGGTTCGTAGTCGAGAGGGAAACAGCCCAGATCGCCAGCTAAGGTCCCTAAGCGTGTACTAAGTGGAAAAGGATGTGGGGTCGCGAAGACAACCAGGAGGTTGGCTTAGAAGCAGCCACCCTTGAAAGAGTGCGTAATAGCTCACTGGTCAAGTGATCCTGCGCCGACAATGTAGCGGGGCTCAAGTACACCACCGAAGCTGCGGCATTCACACAATGCACCCCCTTGATTCTGCGGAGTCTTGGGCAGTGGTGTGGATGGGTAGGGGAGCGTCGTGTGGCCATGGAAGCGGCGGGGTGACCCAGCCGTGGAGGCCACACGAGTGAGAATGCAGGCATGAGTAGCGAAAGACGAGTGAGAAACTCGTCCGCCGAATGACCAAGGGTTCCTGGGCCAGGTTAATCCGCCCAGGGTGAGTCGGGACCTAAGACGAGGCCGACAGGCGTAGCCGATGGACAACGGGTTGATATTCCCGTACCCGTGTGAACGCGCCCCTGGTGAATCAGTGATACTAACCATCCTGAAGCGTCCTTACGCCCCTTCGGGGGCCCTGGATGTGGATGCATGGGACCTGATCTGGTAGTAGCCAAGCGATGGGGTGACGCAGGAAGGTAGCTGAGCCAGTCAGTGGTAATACTGGTGTAAGCCTGTAGGGCGAATGGTAGGCAAATCCGCCGTTCATCAAGCCTGAGAGGTGACGCATAGCCGAATGAGGCGAATTCAGTGATCCTATGCTGCCGAGAAAAGCCTCTAGCGAGCTTTCACACGGCCCGTACCCCAAACCGACACAGGTGGTCAGGTAGAGAATACTAAGGCGATCGAGATAACTATGGTTAAGGAACTCGGCAAAATGCCCCCGTAACTTCGGGAGAAGGGGGGCCTCGTCCGGTGATCACTCTTGCAGTGTGAGCTGGGTGGGGCCGCAGAGACCAGTGAGAAGCGACTGTTTACTAAAAACACAGGTCCGTGCGAAGTCGTAAGACGATGTATACGGACTGACGCCTGCCCGGTGCTGGAAGGTTAAGAGGACCGGTTAGCCACTTCGGTGGCGAAGCTGAGAATTTAAGCCCCAGTAAACGGCGGTGGTAACTATAACCATCCTAAGGTAGCGAAATTCCTTGTCGGGTAAGTTCCGACCTGCACGAATGGCGTAACGACTTCTCAGCTGTCTCAACCATAGACTCGGCGAAATTGCATTACGAGTAAAGATGCTCGTTACGCGCGGCAGGACGAAAAGACCCCGGGACCTTCACTACAGCTTGGTATTGGTGTTCGGTTCGGTTTGTGTAGGATAGGTGGGAGACTGTGAAGCGCTCACGCCAGTGAGTGTGGAGTCGTTGTTGAAATACCACTCTGATCGTATTGGACCTCTAACCTCGGACCATGATCTGGTTCAGGGACAGTGCCTGGTGGGTAGTTTAACTGGGGCGGTTGCCTCCCAAAATGTAACGGAGGCGCCCAAAGGTTCCCTCAGCCTGGTTGGCAATCAGGTGTCGAGTGCAAGTGCACAAGGGAGCTTGACTGTGAGACTGACAGGTCGAGCAGGGACGAAAGTCGGGACTAGTGATCCGGCACCGGCAAGTGGAAGCGGTGTCGCTCAACGGATAAAAGGTACCCCGGGGATAACAGGCTGATCTTCCCCAAGAGTCCATATCGACGGGATGGTTTGGCACCTCGATGTCGGCTCGTCGCATCCTGGGGCTGGAGTAGGTCCCAAGGGTTGGGCTGTTCGCCCATTAAAGCGGCACGCGAGCTGGGTTTAGAACGTCGTGAGACAGTTCGGTCTCTATCCGCCGCGCGCGTTAGAAACTTGAGGAAGGCTGTCCCTAGTACGAGAGGACCGGGACGGACGAACCTCTGGTGTGCCAGTTGTTCCACCAGGAGCACCGCTGGTTAGCTACGTTCGGAAGGGATAACCGCTGAAAGCATCTAAGCGGGAAGCCTGTTCCAAGATGAGGTTTCTCACCCCCTCGAGGGGGTAAGGCCCCCGGCAGACCACCGGGTTGATAGGCCAGAACTGGAAGTCCGGTAACGGATGCAGGTGACTGGTACTAATAGGCCGAGGACTTACCACAAAGAAGCTACGCGTCCACTGTGCAGTATCTGAAACAACACACACGTTTCAGAACAGAAGAAAGAAGCACACCCCCACCACCAATGGTGATGTGTGTCTTCGCTGATGTTCCGTGTGACAGTTTCATAGAGTTACGGCGGCCATAGCGGAGGGGAAACGCCCGGTCCCATTCCGAACCCGGAAGCTAAGCCCTCCAGCGCCGATGGTACTGCACCCGACAGGGTGTGGGAGAGTAGGACACCGCCGAACATCCGTTACCGAAAGCCCCCCAACCTTGTTGGGGGGCTTTCGGCATTCCCGGGGACATTCGCCGACCGCTATTTGATAACGCTGCGGTAACGTCCCCCCGGTTCCCCTATGGCGGATCGTTCGCCTGCGTAACGTGGCCCGGGCAGATCCGTTGGGATCGTGCCGTGCGGTGCGCGTCCTCCCGGATCACCCGAGGTGACGAAGGGAATCTGTGGTGACGAGCACGATGTCGAAACAACGTCCGGCAGTCAGGGCGGCTGTCGCCTTCGCAGGCATGATGGTGGCCGCCGGCTCCCTGGCGGGGTGCACGAAGACCGACACGACCAGCGGCGGATCACTCCTCCAGCAGCTGCAGGACAGCGGAACGGTGACCGTCGGCTTCGCCGGCGAGGCCCCGTACAGCTTCGAGCAGGACGGCCAGCTGACCGGCGCCACCGTGGCCCTGCACCGCGAGATCTTCAAGAACCTGGGCATCGACAACGTCGAGGGCGTGAGTACCGACTTCGGAGCGCTCATTCCCGGACTGCAGGCCCGTCGCTTCGACGTCGTCAGCGCCGGCATGTCGATCCTGCCGCAGCGGTGCGAGCAGGCAGCGTTCAGTGAACCGGAGTTCAATTACACGACCGCGCTGATGGTGCCCAAGGGTAATCCCGCGAAGCTCACCGATATGCAGTCGGTGCAGCAGAGCGGGGTGCGGATGGCCGCGATGACCGGGGCGATCGAATCAGACTACGCGCAGCAACTCGGGATCGATGCGATGCAGGTGGCGTCGCCGCAGGACGGAATGGACGCCGTCGCCAACGGGCGCGCGGATGTCTTTGCGCTCACCGGAATCTCACTGAACTGGCTGGCGCAGAACAACCCGCAGGCCCCGGTGGAGGTGACGAACTCGTTCGTCGCCGAGATCGACGGGGTACCCCAGGTCGGTGCCGGGGGCACGGTCTTCCGCAAGGAAGACACCGAGTTGCGAGACGCCTACAACGCCGAGCTGGCCAAGATCACCTCCGACAAGGACAAGTACCTGTCCATCGTCGGACCGTTCGGATTCACCGCGGAGGAACTGCCCGATCCGAACCTGACCACCGCCAAACTCTGCGGCGGGGCCGGCTGATCGTCGTAGAGGTCTGCTGCCTGTGAAGGAGAACATCGATGCCTTCCTCGATGCGTGGCCGAGCATCCAGGAAGGCATCGTCGTCACGCTCCAACTGACTGCGGGAGGCGCCCTCCTCGCGTTCGTCCTCGCGCTCGCGCTCGGACTGGCTGCGCGTGCGCACAACATCGTGATCAGGGGATCGGCGCGCGCGTTCATCGAATTCTTCCGAGGTACTTCGCTGTTGGTGCAGCTGTTCTGGTTGTTCTACGTGGTTCCGTTGTTCGGCTACCTCCTCGACCCGGTGCTTTGCGGGATCCTCGCGCTCGGGCTGAACTACGGCGCCTACGGAGCCGAGGTGGTGCGGGGCGCGATCAACTCGGTACCGCAGTCGCAATGGGAGGCGGCGACAGCCCTGGACTTCAGTCACTGGCAGCGGTTGCGCCGGGTGGTCTTCCCGCAGGCCTGGGCGGAGATGATTCCTCCGTTGACCAATCTCCTGATCCAACTCCTCAAGGGCACGGCGCTCGCGAGCTATATCCTTCTGCAGGACTTGACCTTCGAGATCGACCAACTCCGGCAGACAACCGGAAACACGCTCTTCGCCTTCGGCGTCGGGCTCGTCATCTACTTCGTCATCGGCTACGTGCTGACACTGGTGATGAACGCGCTTGAGGTGCGGGCGAAGAATCGCCTCGGCACAGGTCCGTCCCTGCGTGAGATCTTCAGCCTCGCACCCTCCGATCCACGGGGACTGGAGGCGGCGAAGCAATGAGCGTCCAGTGGAGTTGGGATCGAGCGTTCGAGGCACTGCCCGTGCTGCTCGAGGGTTTCAAGATCACCCTCATCGCTACCGTTCTCGGGTTCCTGATCTCCGTCGTTCTCGGTCTCGTCATCGCATTGATCCGGCAGGCGGCGCCGCGGTGGGTGAGTGTCCCGGTCCGCGCCGTCAGCGAGTTCATCCGGCTGACCCCGCTCGTCGTGCAACTGCTGTTCGTGTACTACACGTTCACGGGACTGTCGCCGCTGCAGATCGGTGTCGTCGTACTCGGAATCCACTATTCGACATACATGGCCGAGGTGTACCGGGCGGGTATTGAAGCGGTGCCCGTCGGCCAGTGGGAGGCGGCGCGGGCGTTGTCCATCGCGCCCACCCGGACGTGGCGTGCGATCATCCTGCCGCAGGCCATCCGGCGCGTCGTCCCGGCGCTGGGCAACTACGCGGTGTCGATGTTCAAAGACACCCCGTTCCTGTTCGCCATCACGGTGGTGGAGATGGTGACGGCCGCGCAGCAGTTCGGCGCCCGGCATTTCCAGTACCTCGAACCGTTGACGCTGGCGGGTGTGATCTTCCTGGTCGCCAGCTACCCGACGTCCCTGCTCATACGGCGATTGGAGAGACGTCTTGCCCGATGACGCGAGCGCAGCAACCCCGATGATCCGATTCGACGATGTCGTGAAGCAGTTCGGCGACCACGTCGTGCTCGACCACCTGGACTTCCAGGTCGCGCGCGGTGACCGGGTGACCCTGATCGGTCCGAGTGGATCGGGGAAGACGACCATCCTGCGGCTACTGATGACCCTCGAGAAGGTGAACGAGGGCGTCATCTGGGTGGACGGGGTACCGCTGACGCACGAGGAGAAGGGAAGCAAACTCGTGCCGGCGTCGGAGAAGTACGTGCGCCGGATACGACGCCGGATCGGCATGGTCTTCCAGCAGTTCAACCTGTTCCCCAACATGAACGTGATCGAGAACATCACCGAAGCGCCGATCCACGTGCTCGGTCTGGACAAGGCCGCGGCCGTGACGAGGGCACGCGAGTTGCTCGAGACGGTCGGTCTGTCGGACAAGGAGACCGCGCACCCGACGCAACTGTCCGGTGGCCAGCAGCAGCGGGTCGCGATCGCGAGAGCACTCGCCATGGACCCCGACATTCTGCTGCTCGACGAGGTCACGTCGGCGCTGGATCCGGAGTTGGTGGCGGACGTCCTCGACGTGCTGAGGAACGTCGCGCGCACCACCGACATCACGATGCTGATCGTCACGCACGAGATGCAGTTCGCGCGGGACGTGTCGAACCGGGTGATGATGTTCGACGCCGGGCGGGTCGTGGAAGAAGGCGACCCGGCGACGATCTTCACCGCGCCGAAGAACGAGCGCACCAAGACCTTCCTGAAGGCCGTATTGGCCGAATGATTCCCGGCTAGCTCGAACTGGTCGCGAGTTCCGTCTCCTCGGTGGCGGCGCGTCGGGCCAGCCGGCCCGCCATCCACGCGCACACCAGCAACTGCAGTTGGTGGAACAGCATGAGCGGCAGGACGATCAGGCCGATCGGCTGGCTCGCGAACAGGACGGTGGCCATCGGAAGCCCGGTGGCGAGGCTCTTCTTCGACCCGCAGAACGTGATCGTGATCTGGTCGGCCCGGTCGAAGCCGAGTCGCTTCGACCCGAACCACGTGACGGACAGGACCACGCCGAGCAGCACCGCGCACACCGCGAGCAGAGCCAGGAGCCGGCCGACGGACAGTGTGCCCCAGATGCCCTCGTTCATTCCCTCACTGAATGCGACGTAGACGACCAGCAGGATCGATCCCCGGTCGACGAGCTTGAGCGGTGCGCCGTGCTTCTTCACCCAGGGACCGATCCACCGTCGCACCGCCTGGCCGGCGATGAACGGGAGCAGGAGCATGACGAGAATGCCGATCGCGGAGGACGCGTCGAATCCTGCCCCCTCGCTCGTCATCAGCAATGCCACGAGCAGTGGTGTCACGAAGATGCCGAGGATGTTGGAGAACGAGGCGCTGACGATGGCGCCGGGCACGTTGCCCCGGGCGATCGACACGAAGGCGATCGACGACTGGACGGTCGACGGCAGCAGGCAGACGTAGAGGAGGCCCAGGTACAGCGGTTGGGTCAGGATCGTCGGAACCAGCACGCGCGCAGCGATTCCGAGTAGCGGGAAGATCACGAACGTCGCCGCGAGGATGGTGACGTGCAGACGCCAGTGACGCAGGCCGTGCAGCGCCTCCTGCGTGGACAGTCGGGCGCCGTAGAGGAAGAACAGAATTCCGACGGCAACCTTCGTGGCCCACGTGAACGCGGTCAGGGCCGTGCCGTCCGCGGGGATCAGGCTGGCGATCCCGACGGTGATCAGGATGCCGAGAATGAACGGATCGAGTCTTCTGAGCAGCGGGATCTTCGTCAGCATGGTTCGACCGTAAGGAATGCGCGGATATTTCGAAAGACGATAGTCGCGTTTACTGTAATGCCGAACCGTGATAACAATGGGTGATGTTCGATCCCGTTCATCTGCGGAGCTTTCTCGCGGTCGCGCGCACCCGCAGTTTCACCGCCGCGGCCCGGCGACTGAACCTGCGGCAGTCGACGGTCAGCCAGCACGTGGGAAAGCTGGAACTGGCCGCCGGGCGCCGCCTGTTTCTGCGGGACACGCATTCGGTCGATTTGACCGCGGACGGCTCGGTGATGGTGGGTTTCGCGACGTCGATTCTCGAGCGGCACTCGGACGCCGAGCGCTACTTCACCCAGTCCGGTGTGCGGGGACGCGTCCGGTTCGGGGCGTCCGAAGATCTGGTTCTGCACGAGCTACCTCATATTCTGGGCGAGTTCCGCCGCAGCCATCCGCTCGTCGATCTCGAACTCACGGTGGCGTTGAGCGAAGTGTTGTTCCGGCAACTGCACGAAGGCCGGCTGGACCTGGTCTTCGGGAAGCGTCGCAGAGGAGACCGGCACGGCGAACTGGTGTGGTCCGACCGGTTGGCGTTCTTCGCGGCCCCCGACTTCGTTCCGGATACCGAGGGACCGGTGCCGCTGGTGACGTATCCGCCGCCGTCGATCACGAGGGAAGCGGCGCTCGACGTCCTGGAGAAATCCGGGCGCGGCGCGCGGGTGGCCTGTGTGACGGACAGTTTGAACGGGTTGCGGGCCGCGTGTCTCGCGGGGCTCGGCGTCGTGTTCCATGCGGAGACGCTGCCGCCCGCGGGACTGGCGCCGGTGCGGATGCGCTCGTGCGACGAGTGGGGGCCCGCCGTCGACGTCGAATTCGTGCTGGAGGCCCGCCGGAGTGTTCTCAGCGAACCGGAGCAGGCGCTGCGCGCCGCCATCCTCGAGAACGCGGATCGACTGCGCGCGTGACCTCGGCGGGGAAACCGCCCCGCCGAGGTCGTCGAACTGTCAGAAGATGAGCACCGACAGCGCGGTGGACAGCACCAGGCCGGACACCACGGGCACGAAACACTTCCTGGCGAGTTCGAGGACGGGCACACGGGCGAAGCCGGCCACCGCGATCAACGACGACCAGGCGACGAGCGTTCCACCGCCGGACCAGATGTTCCCCATCTGACCGATCGCCGCCAGGGTTGCGGGGTCCATCCCGACGGCAGGCCCGAGCGCGCCCGCGAGTGAACCGGTGAGCGGCAGCCCGGTGAATCCGGAGCCCTCGAGGCCCGCGATCATGCCGATGGCGAGAATGCCGAACGACGTGACGAACGCGTTCTGCGGCAGGTGGGACTGCGCGGCGTTGACCAGGTCGAAGAGCAGCGTCGGACCGGTCGCGTCCGCGGGAAGTCCGAGAATGGCGGCGGAGAAGTCACCGTTGCCGATGAAGAAGAATCCGGCGATCGGGATCACGATGCCCATGGCCTTGAATGCGAAGACCAGGCCGTCGATCAGGTGCTCGGACGTCGTCTCGAGGAAGCCCTTCTTGTCGTTGGTCGCGGCCGCGGCGAACAGGATGAGCGCGGCGATGCCGCCGACCATCGCCGCCGCGTCGCCGCCCTTGAGGTCGGGCACCAGGTCGGTGAACTTGCCGACCATGAGGTAGACGATGAACGCCAGATACGCCGTGGGCACGAGTACTGCGAAAGTCTTTGCGGCGCGGATGCTCTTGAACGTGTCGTCGATGACCTGCCGCGCGGAGGCCGTGACGGGTTCGGCGAGGACCGCCGTCGACGTCGGGGGAGTGGCACTCGTCGCCGCTGTGGCCGGTGTGCGATTGATCGCGGCGCCGCCGGTGGGGGTCGCATCGCCGTCGGGGGCGTCGCCGCCGGGCTTGCCGAAGTCGCTCTCCGCGCGTGACTCCCAGTCGGTGAGCAGTTCCGGCGCGGGGCGGCGCATGTGCCTGCGCTGCGTGAAGTAGGCGATGAGGAGTGCGGTGAGACCGACGATCAGGGACATCACCAGGGCGCGGTCCGCGACGACGTCCGGATCGACTCCTGCCGACTTCGCCGACAGGCCCGGCGCCACCTTGATGATGTAGTCGGACGACAGCGCCATGCCCTGTCCGCAGATCGCGATCGCCATGCCGACCGCCATCGGGGGAAGGCCGGCGCGGATGGCGACGGGGATGAGGACGGCTCCGATCAACGGAACCGCAGGGGTGGGCCAGAAGAACAGCGAGATCGTGTAGGTGACGACGGCCAGGACGATGAAGCTGCTGGTGCCGCCGCGCATGACGCGCCGGAACGGGGCGACCATCAACCGGTCGGCCCCCATCTGCCGGAGTGCGCCGAGCATCGCCGTCACCAGCGAGATGATGAGGAAGATGTTGAACAGCTCGCGGGCGGCGACGAGGCTCGCATTGAAAATCGACGCGAGGCCGGTGACGAGGCTGTCCGAGAACACGAAGGCGGTCAGGAACGTGCCGATGACGGCGGGGACGACGATGTTCTTCCGCATGAGCATCGTCCCGAGGATGACGATGATTCCTCCGAGATACACCCAATGTGCGGCGGTGAGACTTACATCCACGGTGCGCCCCTTCGAAATAGGTACAGACTAGTGGCACTAGTCACAGTGCAGTGATACTGCGCGGGGCGTTTTCCAGGGTCAACGTCCAGAGTGCACATCGATAACCAGCGTATTTGTGCATTGTGCCCGGCATTTTTCGCCGGGATTGCTTGTTGTCACGCGCAAGTAAAGGAATGCTCGGCAGAACCCGTTTCACGGAATCCTGTGTTCATAATCAGGCTTGCCTAACCAAATGTGGCGAGCGGGGTGCGGCAGGGGTTTCCGGCGAGAACGGGCATCGCCGGAACGCGAATTCTCGGATGAAAGTGGACTCTATGAACACGGCGGTCGGTCAGGCTCAGAGTGCAACCGCGGGTGACGAACTCGGACCCGGCACGTCGCCCGCGCTGGCGGCGCTGCTCGCCGGAACGTTCGTCGGCACGGTCAGCAACAACATCGTCAACGTTCCGTTGAACGCGATCCTCACCGACTTCGACGCCGGTCTCGGCAGCGGCATCTTCGTCGTCGTCGGATTTCTCCTCACCTTCGCGGCGACGATGCCGCTGGCCGGGTGGATCGGAGACCGGTTCGGGCGCAGGCGCGTGTACTGCGCGGCCCTACTGGGAACCGCGGTCTGTTCGCTCGGCGCGGCGCTCGCACCGTCCCTGCCCGTGCTCGTGATCTGGCGGTCGCTCGGCGGGATCGCCGCGGCCGCGTTCGCGCCCGCGGTCATGGGCCTGATCGCGTGGCTGTTCGGGCCCGCACGGCGGGCGCGCGCCGTCGGCGCCTGGGCTGCGGTGAACGGGATCGGGCAGGCCGTGGGCCCGTCCATGGGCGGAATCGTCAGCGACTGGTGGGGCTGGCGGTGGGCGTTCGTGCCATTGGTGCCGGTCGCCCTGATCGGGTTCGCCGCAACCCTCCGCTACATCCCGCGCTACCCCGGCAAGAAGATGCGACTCGACGTGATCGGAGCGTCCACCGTCACGCTCGGCGCCGTCCTGCTGATCCTCGGCCTCACGACCGTCTCGATGGAGCAGGTGCCCGCCTGGGTCAGCATCGCGACCATCGGCGGCGGAGTCGTCGTCACGGCCGGGTTCGTGCTCCACTGCCGGCGGGCGGCGAACCCGTTCGTGCCCATCGACCTGGTGATCGAATCGCGGTTCCTGCGCAGTGCGCTCGCTGCCTTCACCCAGATGTTCGCGCTGGGGGCCCTGCTGCTCGCGCTTCCGCTCTACCTGACGGGCTCGGGCAGTTCGACCACACAGGCGGGGCTGATGCTCTTCGTGCTACCGGTCGTCATGACATGCGTGGCACCCGTCGTCGGGCGTCTCGTCGACAGGATCGGGGCCCGGGTGGTGATGCGAACCGGGCTGGCCGTCTTGATCAGTAGTCAAGTGGCACTGGCGATCACGTTGTCCGCGGACGTCCGGAACCCGGTCGCCGTCGGCGCCGTGCTCCTCGTCGCCGGAGTGGGGATCGGCATGGTCCAGACACCCGCCGCGGCCGGTTCGACCCGATCGCCCGCCGGGGCCGTCGGAACCGGCCTGGGACTGTTCAACCTCATCCGCTTCGGCGGCTCGGCCGTGGGCGCCGCCTGGGTGGGCGTGGCCGCACACCTGTCGGCCGATCCGTACGGACTGCTGTTCGCAGTGGCGGCACTCGTCGTGCTCGCCGGATTGGCCGGGACGTTCGCCGGCGAGAACCCGGTGGCCGGCTGAGGACTAGCGGGTCACGATCTCGTGGTTGACGGTGTCCTGCACCTGGGAGAGCAGATCGAGACGGAGGGCCAGCCACAGCGTGAACTGGTTCTCGGGTTCCCGGATGTCCATGCCGATGAGCCGTGACGTGCGATCGAGCTTGGCGATCATCGTGTTCCGGTGGATCCGGAGGCGCCGCGCGGCGGCATTGATGTTGCCGCCCTCCTCGAGGTAGGCGAACAGCAACTCCTCGGTGTCGGCGTGCGAACTCGACGCCCGAAGGGGACCCAGGACGTCACGGATGAGCCGTCGGCTCTCGTCGGTGTCGGTGGCGCGGGCGAGCACACTGAACCCGCGCAGGTCGTTGTAGGCCACCGAACCGGACAGCCCGAGCCGCTGGGCGATGCCCAGGGTGATGCGGGCCTCGCGGTAGCTGTCCCCGATATCGCGGGCGCCCGCCGCGGGACGTCCGTGGGCCACCGGAATCCGCTGACCCAAACGGGTTTCGAGATCGAGCGACATGGCGTGCGCGTACTCGCTGATCTCGGATTCGACACCAGGCGTGTCGACGGAGCTCAACGATCGGATCACCACGAGCACGTCGCCGATGACGGTGACGTGCGACCGTACGCCCGGACGCGGCAGGACGCCGGCGGCGTAACGTGCCAGCCGGACCATGCTCGCGCCGGGCCGTCCCGACGCGCGGTCGACGAGACCGGGAGCGACGAACACGATGTAGTGCAGGTCCAGATCGATTTCGTGCAGCGCGGCCCGGGTGCGCAGGTCGTGGTCGTTGGCGAAGTTGCCGTGCACGAGGGCCTGGACGAAGTCGCCGCGTGCCCGCTCCTCGGCCTCGTCCACGCTCCGCTGCCGGAGCATCTCGGTGCCGATGATCGTCCCGGCCTGTTCGACGACCACCCGGTGCTGCGCGATATCGTGTCTGCGGGGGTTCGCCCCGGGCACGACGACCACGATCCAGCCCTCGTAGCGGCCGGCGAGTTGCATGGCCCCGGCGACTGCCGTCGTGGGCGCGAACAGTCCCTCCGGATGCTCCAGGCGGAACACGTGAACGTTGTGCATCCGTGCCGGTGGTGATTCCTCGAGGCGCGGCAGGGCGTCCGCGAGAGCCTCCAGCAGGGCGACGGTGCCCGCGTCCTCGACATCCGGAAGTCCCGCGTGCGCGAGGAGGCGTCCCCGGACGTCCAGGGCGACGGCGACGTCCGAGGTCAGCGTCGCGACCTCGCGGATCAGCATCGGCAGGCCCGCGCCGCGGTGCAGCAAGCCCGCGAGCGACTGGTGCACGGTGAGGGCGTAGCGCATCACGTGCGCTTCCTGGGTGAGAGCGCGCTCGGCGAGGAGCCGGTTGAGTGCGGTGAACCCGACGGGAAAACCCAGCTCCACGACCGTCAGCCCGGTCGGCCAGACCGTGCCCGCGGGCGCCGACCCGTCGACGAGAAGGACCCCGGCTCCCCGCGCCACCAGCGATTCGAGTTCACGTCCGTGCGCGGGCAGCGTTTCGGGCCGGGTGTACACAGCGACCTCGGCGAGGGAGTCGGGCCTGCTCATCACCTCGCCCCACGGCAGGCACCACGTCACCGGACCGCTCAGGGCGTCCGTACCGGACAGCAGCCGGGCCGACGCGAGCAAAGGCTCTTCCAGCAGGCCGCGTAACGACAGTCGCTCGTCCTCTGCGGCCGGTGTCGTGGTGTCGTCCACTGCGGACCCTCCTCGGGTGGTCGAAAAGTGCAGTATGGCGGAGCGCACACCTGCACTGCTTATGCACTATGCCCTGATTTCGCCGAGATTGCCGGATAGTTTGACCATGGTTCCTCCGGCGATGCCGGTGATAGAAATCGGTGCATCACTTCCTCCCGAATACGCAACGGAGAAGACAATGCATCAGGTTCACCGAATCACCCTCGACGACGCACTCCCACTGCTCGCCGCGGGACGCGCGAAAGCCGAGGAAATCGGCGTCAAGCAGACCCTGTGCGTCTGCGACGACGGCGGCAACGTACTGGCCCTGCACCGACTGCCGGGAGCGCGCCTCACCGGCGTCGACATCGCGATCGCCAAAGCGTTCACCGCTGCCGGCCACGAGCGGGCAACACACCTGTTCAACGAGGCTCCCGACGGCCCGGCGTTGCCCGGGAACGAGGCATTCGGCATCAGCCAGATGCTGCCGGGCAAGTTCGCGGTGTTCGTCGGCGGATTTCCCCTCGTCTTCGACGGCCAGATCGTCGGCGGCATAGGCATCAGCGGCGGAAACGGCAAGCAGGACAAAGCAGTCGGAGCTGCGATGCTGGCCGAGTTCGAAGCCCTCGCCGCAGTACCCAGCTGAATGCTCACGATGTGCCGACAACGTGCACATCGAAACCTTTCCAACGCAGTCACTTCGACCGTGGCCGGGCAGACCGCGAGTCGATAACGTCGAATTCACTCCAGTCGGAGCATCCCCAACCATTCTCATACTCGAGGAAGACGAGGCACATCATGACCGAACTTCTAGGCAGGGACGATTTCCGCGCAGCTCTGGAGAACGCCATCAAGGGCCGCGAGGCGAAGAATGCGTCGTTCAGCAAGGCGTGGGCCGAGGGCAAGCTCGAGAAGCACCATTTCGCGCGGTGGGCGGAGAACCACTACCACTACGTCGGCCCCTTCGCCGACTACCTCGCGAACATCTACTCGAACACCCCCGACACCTTCACCAACGCAAAGGATTTCACCCTCCAGAACATGTACGAGGAGGAACTGGCCGACATCCGGCACACCGACCTCCTCATCAAGTTCGCCGAGGCGTGCGGCACCACGAAGGAACGCGTCGAGGACCCGTCGAACATGAACGCGATCACCCGCGGTCTGCAGTCCTGGTGCTACGCGGTGTCGCAGCGTGAGCACTTCGTCGTGGCCACAGCCGCGCTCGTCGTCGGACTCGAGTCTCAGGTACCGAGTATCTACAAGAAGCAGATCGTCCCGCTGCGTGAGGTATACGGGTTCACCGAGGACGAGATCGAATTCTTCGACCTGCACATCACGTCGGACGTCGTGCACGGTGAGCGTGGATACCAGATCGTGCTCGACCACGCCGATACCCCGCAGCTGCAGCAGCGTTGCCTGCAACTCGTGCAGTGGGGAGCCGAGATGCGCTTCTCGTACACGAAGGGGCTCTACGACACGTACGTGGCAACCGACCTCGAGCTCGCGACCGCCTGACCGTGCGCAGGGAGGGGCCCGCATCGGGCCCCTCCCGACGCAGGCATCTCGCCCGACAGGAGAGAACGATGGAGACGAACTGGACCCGGCTGGTCACCGTCCGTGAGCTCGGCCGCCGCCGGAAACTTCGCGTCGAGGTCGGGGACACCGCGGTCGCCCTGTTCCAGGCGGACGACCGGATCTACGCCTTTCGTGATCTGTGCATCCATCAGGATCGGTCACTGGCGAAAGGCACCCTGCTGCACGGGCGGGTCATCTGCCCAGGTCACCAATGGGCGTTCGACCTCGACACCGGCTACGAGGAAGACCAGGACCTGTGCCAGCCGACCTACGCGGTGAAGGTCGAGGACGACATCGTCTACGTGGATCTCACCCGCAGCCCCGATTACGCCGAGACCGCGACTTCGCCGGCCGAAGTCGACTGAGAGAGCGAGTGACCCCATGACGTTGAACACCATCGTCACCATCGGCGCCGGCCAGACCGCTGCCGTCGCGGCGCGCACCCTGCGGCGCCGAGGATTCGACGGCAGGATCCTCCTCGTCGGCGACGAGTCGCACGCGCCGTATCAGCGGCCACCGCTGTCCAAGGAATTCCTTGCCGGGCAGGAGGATCGCGAATCGTTGATGCTGCTTCCCGACGCGTGGCGCGACAAGCAGAACGTCGAACTCCTCACAGACACGACGGTGACCCGGATCGACGCGAGCAGCGGATCGGTCCAACTGTCCGACGGGCGAAGCATCGCGGCCGACGCGGTACTCGTCGCGACCGGCGGCAGACCGCGCACGATGCCGGTGAACGGTCCTGCGCCCGAACGGGTGCACTACCTGAGGACGATCGACGACGCCGAACGGCTCGCCGCCCACCTTCGTCCAGGCGTCGGTCTGGTGCTGATCGGCGGAGGCTTCGTCGGACTCGAAATTGCCGCCACCGCAACAGCCCTGGGAGCCGAGGTGACCGTCCTCGAAGCCGACCAGGTGCCACTCGCCCGAATCCTCGGGCCCGAGATGGGCGAGGTCTGCACTCGATTGCAACGGGAAAACGGAGTCACCGTCCGCGGCGGCGTCCGGGTCGACACCGTGACGACCAGGCCGGACGGCGTGCTCATCGCGCTCGACGGCGGAGAGGTGATTTCGGCCGACGTCGTGGTGGTGGGCATCGGGATCGTTCCCAACGTCGAAGTCGCGCAGGCCTCCGGCCTGGCCGTCGACGGCGGAATCCTCGTGGACGCGCAGGGGCGGACCTCGATTCCACACGTCTACGCCGCCGGCGACGTGGCAGCGCGCTTCTCCGACGCGGCAGGCAGGCACGTTCGCGTCGAACACTTCGACAACGCGAGCAAGCAGGGGGCGGCGACCGCGAACCTCATGCTCGGACGGGTCGGAGTGGTGGACCCCGCGCACTGGTTCTGGTCCGATCAGTTCGGCAAGAACATCCAGTTCACCGGCACCGCCCGCTACACCGACCTGGTGTTCCGGGGCAGCGCCGACGGCGGCGAGTTCACCGCCTTCTATCTGGACAGCGGTGTCGTGCGCGGCGCCTTCACGCTCGACCGCGGCGACGAGATCAGCGCGGCCAGAGAACTGATCGGCCGGTCGATCGCGCCTGCCCGGTTGGCGGACGAGGACGTCGACCTGTTCGACCTGATGGACGATGACGAGGAATTGGTGACGGTGTCATGATCGAGGGACTCAATCTCATTGACGGGCAGTGGGCCCCGTCGTCTTCCGGAGCGACGTTCGAGCGGCGTAACCCCGCCGATCACGACGACGTGATCGGCGTGTTCCCGGATTCCACCGAGGCCGACGTGGATGCCGCCGTCAGCGCGGTGGCCAAGGCGGCGCCGCAGTGGGCCGCGACGCCCCCGGAACGCCGCGCGGCAATCCTGGAAGCCGCGGCCGGGCACCTCGAGGCACGGACAGGCGACCTCGTCGAAGAACTCGTCCGCGAGGAGGGCAAGACCCGGGCCGAGGCGACCATGGAAGTCGGTCGGACTCCGATGAACCTGCGCTTCTACGCGGGCGAGGCGCTCCGCACCACCGGCAGCACGTATCCCACCCCGGGGGAGGGACTCGTCATCACCCTGCGTGAACCTGTCGGAATCGTCGGGGCGATCACCCCCTGGAATTTCCCGCTCAACATTCCGTCGCGCAAACTCGGGCCGGCGCTGGCCGCCGGAAACGTCGTGGTGTTCAAACCGTCCGAACTCACCCCGCTGATGGGGCAGCGGCTGGTCGAGGCGCTGCTGGCCGGGGGACTTCCGGCCGGAGCCCTCGCCCTGGTCCAGGGTTCCGGTCGCGCCGGCGGCGCGGTCGCGGCGGACGAGCGCGTCGATGCCGTGACGTTCACCGGCTCCACCCAGGTGGGCCGTGCGATCCACGCGGCGGTGGGTCCGTCTCGCCGCAGTCAGCTCGAGATGGGCGGCAAGAACCCCGTCGTGGTCCTGGGCGACGCCGACGTGGACAAGGCGGCCGCACTGATCGTCAAGGGCGCCTTCGGATTGTCCGGGCAGGCGTGCACGGGCACCAGCCGGGTGATCGCGGTGGACGCGATCCACGACCGGTTGCTGGACCGCGTGGTCGAACTCGCCGAAGGGATCACCGTCGGCCCGGGCGCCGACCCGGGTGTGGGCATGGGGGCTCTCGCGAGCAAGGCGCAGCTCGCCAAGTTCCTCGAGTACGTCCAGATCGGCCGCGACGAAGGAGCCGAACTAGTCTGCGGCGGAGCAAGTCTCGACAGGGGGAACGGCTATTTCGCCGTCCCGACCGTGTTCGCCGGTGGCAGCCCCGACATGCGGGTGGTCACGGACGAAGTGTTCGGACCACTGCTGGTCTTCCTGCGGGCGTCCGGCTTCGACGAGGCCGTCGCGCTCGCGAACGACACCGAATTCGGGCTCAGTGCGGGAATCGTCACCAACGACGTGACGAAGGCTCTCGCATTCGCGGGCCGTTCCGAATCGGGTCTGGTGAAGATCAACCAGCCCACCACCGGCATGAGCATGAACGCGCCGTTCGGCGGATACAAGGCCTCGAGCACGCAGACCCACAAGGAACAGGCCGGCGACTCGATGATGCAGTTCTACCAAGCTGAAAAGACCGTCTACCTCAGCCCTTCGGCCTGAGAACTACCTGTCGACAGAGGGAGAAGACCATGGAATTCACTCGCGTTGCGCGCTCCGGACAGGTTTCCGAAGGCATCGTGCGCCGCTTCTTCGCCGGCGAACACGAGTTCGCCGTGGCCCGCCTCAACGGGAAGGCCTACGCCACATCCAACTACTGCACACACCTGGACTGCCTGCTCTCGTCCGGGAAACTCGTCGACGACGGCATCGGATGCTCCTGCCATGGAAGCGTATTCGATCTCGAGACCGGGGAACCCGTGTGCCCGCCGGCGACGGTGGCCATCAAGACCTACCCGGTCGAGGAACGTGACGGCGAGATCTTCGTCGGCATCGACCCCGACGACACCAGTTCCATCCCGCGCCGGCGGGCCGCGCGGGGGTGCATGAAGTGAACCCTCGACCGTCCACTCTCTCCGCCGACGGCATGGTCTCGTCCAGTCATCCCGCGGCGAGCACGGTAGGTGCCCGCGTTCTGGCCGACGGAGGCAACGCCATCGACGCGACTCTGGCCATGGCCGCGATGACCTGGGTGACGTTGCCGGGGCAATGCGGGATCGGCGGCGACGCGTTCGCCGTCGTCCGCGAACCGGACGGATCGGTGTGGACGGTCGGGGGCAGCGGCTTCGGGCCGGACGGCGGTGACGTGGACTTCTATACCGAACGCGGGCTGCGGTCGATTCCCCTCGACGGGGCGCTGGCGGTGGCGGTTCCCGGGGCGCCGGCCGCCCTCGGCGCGTTGCACGCGGGTGGCGCCACCCGCTCGCTGACGGACCTCTGGGCACCGGCGGTGCGCGCGGCGGAGAAGGGGCTTCCCTGCTCGGCCAAGACCCGCGACGACGTGCGAGAAGCGCAGACCGCGATCGCCGCCGACCCCGGACTGCGTGCGGTGTACCTCCCGGACGGCCGATTGCCGCAGGTCGGGGAGCGGCTGCCGCAGCGCGACCTGGCCCTGACCATCGAGGCACTGGCGCGCGACGTGCACGGTTTCTACACCGGTTCCTTCGCTCAGCAGGCGGTCGAGGCGCTCCGCGCCGGTGGGGCGCCGTTCGGCGGGGACGAGTGGGCGGCAGGCGCCGACGTGCGACCGGAGTCGGCGATCAGCGGGCACTACGCCGGCGCGGTCGTTCACCAGACGCCCCTGCCCACCCCCGGATGGATGGTGCTCCAGCAGGCGGCGCTGAACGACGGCGTCATCGGCTTCTCGCCGTGGCTCACCGCTCCGGCAGTCGATCGCATGGCGCGAGCGGCCCGTCTGGCCTTCGAGGATCGGTTCGCGACCTGCGGCGCCGGCAACGACGGGTGGAGGGCCGTGCTCGAGCCGGCCGCGATCGGGGCGGCGAGAGACCGGCTGGACGGCCGTCGGGCGTCGTCGGGCGCCTTCAGCGTGAGCGCCGGTGACACCACCTCGACCGTCGCGGTGGATTCCGACGGCCGCGCGGTCAGTTTCATCCACTCGCTCGCCTTCACGTTCGGGGCCAAGACGACCGTCCCCGGCACCGGAGTGGTGCTGAACAACCGATTCGGCCGCGGAGCCTATCTGATCCCGGGACATCCCAACGCCGCGGCGCCGCGGCGTAAACCGCTCCACACCCTGAACGCGTGGGTGATCACCGATACGTCCGGGAATCTCCTGCACGTCGGGAACACCCCGGGCGGGGACGGGCAGGTGCAGTGGAACATGCAACTGATCTCGCACCTCCTCGATCACGGACTCGACCCGGCGGAGGCCGTCGCGGCACCCCGCTTCACCGTCTTCCCCGGCAGCGATGCCGATGTGGTCGGCCGCCCGGCGGAACTGCGGTGCGAGTCCCGCATTCCGGAGGAGGTGCGCACGGAGTTGGAGCGCCTGGGGCACGACGTCGCACTGCAGGGTCCGTGGGCCGCCGGTGGAAGCGCGCAGATCATCTCCCTCGACGCGGCGCGCGGCCTGCTGTCCGGCGCCGCCGACCCCCGCCAGGAAGGGATAGCACTCGGTGTCTGAGCAGGAATCCGTCGCCGCCGCCCCACGACCCCAGGGCCGCTACATTCCCGCGGTCGTGCACGACGGGATCGCGTACAGCGCCGGGATGACGCCACGCCGCGACGGTGTGCTCACGGTTACCGGCGTCGTCGGACGGGACCTGGACATCCCGCGGGCCCGGGAGGCGGCCGGGGTGGCGGCGAGGAACGCGGTCGCTGCGATAGCCGCGGCCGTCGGCGGCACGGCGGCCATCTCCCGGTGCCTGCGCATGAGCGTCTTCGTCGCGTGTGCCCCGGAATTTCGCGAACTGTCCGCGGTGGCCGACGGCGCGTCGGACGTGCTGGTCGAATGCCTGGGACTCGACGCGCTGCCGGTGCGCAGCGCGATCGGCGTGTACGCCCTGCCGTCCGGCGCCCCCGTGGAGATAGAGCTCACAGTGGCTGTCCGTGCATAGACCTGCACCCGGCTCCGGAGTATAAATACATCTTGTGTCTATGTTGTATTCCGCCGCGGAGCAGGCCTATCGCGAGGTCAAGGAGCTCATCCTGTCGGGCGGTCTGCCCGGCGGTGAGCTGATCAGCGAGGGCGAGATCGCCGGACGCATGGGGCTCAGCCGCACCCCGGTGCGCGAAGCCTTCCTCCGGCTCGAGTCCGAGGGCTGGATGCGGCTGTACCCGAAGCGGGGCGCGCTCGTCGTGCCCGTCGCCGACGGCGAGGCAGAGCACGTGGTCGACGCCCGGCAACTCGTCGAGACGCACGGCGTGCGGGTGCTGGCCGACCAGCCACACGCCCGCGAACTCCTCGTCGCCCGCCTGCGCGAAAACCTCGTGGAGCAGCGGGAGATCGCCGAGCGAGGCGACGTCGCCGCCTTCAGCGCCGCGGACGCCGACTTCCATCGGATGATCGTCGAAGCGGGCGAGAATCCGCTGCTCGCGACGTTCTACTCCAGCATCCGCGAGCGTCAGCGCCGCATGACCGCACACTCGATCACCCGTGACCCGGGACAGCTGCCCCGGATCATCGCCGACCACGAGCAGTTGACGGAACTCGTCGAGGCGGGTGACGCCGCCGGGTTCGACGCCGCGGTGCTCGTCCACATGCGCCGGGTCCACGCCCTCAACCCGAGAGGAGTTGCGCGATGACCGTCGTCCGCGAATCCCCGATCGAGGTGCCGGAGACGCTCGCGTCGCCGCGCGCCTGGCTGCTGGTGGCCGCGACCATGTTCGCGGTGGCGTGGGGCGGCAACGAATTCACGCCGCTCCTCGGCATGTACCGCGCCGATCACGGTTTCTCGCCGGTCACGGTCGATCTGTTCCTGTTCGCCTACGTCGTCGGGATCGTGCCCGCCCTCCTCCTCGGGGGACCACTGTCCGACCGGCTGGGCAGACGGCCGATCCTGCTCCCGGCACCGTTCCTGACGGTCGCCGGCTCCGCGCTCCTGGCCCTCGGCGCCGACTCCGCCGCCATGCTCATCGTCGGCCGCGTCCTGTGCGGTGTCGCGCTCGGCCTCGGCATGGCCGTCGGCGGCAGCTGGGTGAAGGAACTGTCGACCGCGCCGTGGGATCCCGCGGCCACGGACGGTGCCGGTGCGCGTCGGGCAGCGATGAGCCTGACCGGCGGATTCGGCCTCGGTGCGGGCGTCGCCGGCGTCCTCGCGCAGTGGGCGCCGCTGCCGAGTGTCCTGTCGTACGTCGTGCACAGCGCGATCGCCCTCGCCGCTGCCGTCGCACTGTGGCGGGCCCCCGAGACCCGCGCGGCCCAGCCGGTCTCCGAACGAGTCTCGCTCGCCCGCGACCTCGCGATCCCCTCCGCCGCACACAAGCGATTCCTGTTCGTGATCGCGCCGCTCGCACCCTGGGTGTTCGGCACGGCGGCCGCCGCCTACGCGGTGCTGCCGTCGCTGATGTCCGGGCACACCGGTGGGCTGCCGCTCGCGTTCTCGGCGCTCATGTGCATGGTCGGCCTCGGGGCGGGATTCGCGATCCAGGCGCTCGGCCGCAAGATCGACACCCCCCGCAACGCGCGTGCCGTCGTGGTGTCGCTGGTCGTCGTCCTCGTCGGAATGGGCGTTGCCGCCGTCGCCGCGTCGGCGCTGACCGTTCCGCTCGCGCTCGCCGCCGCCGTCGTGCTCGGCTGCGGATACGGCATGGCCATGGTGTCGGGACTGCAGGAGATTCAGCGGATCGCGGGCCCGGACGACCTGGCCGGACTGACCGCTGTCTTCTACTCGCTCACGTACCTGGGATTCGGGACGCCGGCCGTGATGGCCTATCTGTCCGAGACGTTCCCGGCGGTGACGTACCCGAGAATGTTCCTCTTCGGCGCGATCGCGGCCGCCGGCTGTCTCGCGCTCGCACTCACCAAGTGGCGCGCGCACCTGCCCAACCCGGAGTGACCGCAGCTCACATCGGCGGCAGAGTCTTCTCGCCGAGCCAGGAATCCCACAGCAGGCGCAGCGGCTCGTCGGTGTAGTGGGTGGCCAGGTCGGTGAACTGCTCGCTCGTGACGGTGGAGTGGCGATGGGCCAGCGTCCACTGCCGCAGCAGCCCGAAGAACTTGTCGTCGCCGAGCCGGCGTCGCAACGCGTGGAGTGTCAGCGCGCCGCGCTTGTAGACGCGGTCGTCGAACATCAGCTGCGGTCCCGGATCGGCGATCACCAGGTCCTGCGGTTTGCGGGCCAGGCCCTGATGCGCCTGCTGCGCGAGCTGGTGCGCCGAAGGCCCGCCGGAGTTCTCCGACCAGATCCACTCGGCGTAACAGGCGAAACCTTCGTGCAGCCAGATGTCCCGCCACTGGCCGAGTGTCAGACTGTTGCCGAACCACTGGTGGGCGAGTTCGTGCGCCACCAGACGTTCGTATCCGCGCCGGCCCGTGCAATGGTTGGCACCGAAAATCGACAGTCCCTGCGCCTCGAGCGGGATCTCCAGCTCGTCGTCCGTCACGACCACCGTGTAGTCGGCGAAGGGGTACGGGCCGAACAGTCGGGAGAACACGTCCATCATCTGAGGCTGCCGGCCGAAGTCCACGTCGAACGTCGAACGCAGCCGCGGTGGGTGGACGGCGAACATGGGGACACCCCCGGAACCGAGGCTTCGGCGTTCGTACGGCCCGATCTGGATGGTGGCCAGATAACTCGCCATCGGCTCGGTCTGCTCGTACACCCACGTCGTCTGGCTGGCTCGCGTCTGCCTGCTCACCAGCGCACCGTTGGCGACCGTGTAATACGGCGAATCGGTCGTGATCGCGATGCGGTAACTGGCCTTCGAACTCGGGTGGTCGTCGCACGGGAACCAGGACGCCGCCCCGTTGGGCTGGCTGGCAACCAGCGCGCCCTCGGACAGCTCCTCCCAGCCGACCTCACCCCACACACTGCGGATCGGTTTCGGCGAACCCCCGTACTGGACGGTGAGCACGAGGGCGCCGCCCGCGGGGATCGCCTGCGCGGGCGTGACGATCAGCTTGCCGTTCCGGTGCAACCACTTCGTGTTGCGGGAACCGTTGGTGGCGACCTTCGTGACGTGCAGATTGGACGCCAGATCCAGGGCGAACCGGGAGCGGGCCTCGGTGGTGACCGCGGTGATCGTCGCCTTGCCTGCCAGCCGGTTGCTGTGCACCTTGTAGGTGAGGTCGAGTTCGTACCGGGACACCCGGTATCCGCGGTTTCCGTTCTGGGGGAGATACGGGTCGACCGGCTCGTCGATCCCCTTGTCAGCCTTCACGTGGCCGCCCAGGGGGCGATCGGATTTCCCTGCCACCGCGTGGACGGCGGCACGGTGTCGCCGCGCATGACGAGCGAGGCCGGGCCGACCGTGGCGCCTTCGCCGATCCGGGCGGCGGGCAGCGCGACACAGTGCGGGCCGAGGGTGGCGCCGGCTCCGAGGATGACGGTGTCCATGGACATGATCCGATCATGGAACAGGTGAGTCTGCACGACACACCCCCGTTCCACGGTCGCGCCGTCGCCCAGCGTCACGAGATCCGCCTCGGGCAGCCAATAGGTTTCACACCACACACCCTTGCCGATGGTGGCTCCGAGGCCCCGCAACCAGACGTTGAGGACGGCGGTGCCCGTCGCGGCACGGGCGAACCAGGGTGCGGCGACCGTTTCCACGAAGGCGTCCGACACCTCGTTCCGCCACACGAACGAACTCCACAACGGGTGCTCGATCTTCCCGATCCGGCCGACCACCAGCCACTTCGCGATCACGGAGATCAACCCCGCGACCGCACCCGCGACGAGGAGGACGACGCCGCTGGCCAGTGCCGCGAGCCAGAAGCCGATGTGGTGAGCCATCGCCTGCAGCGCGAACAGCACGCCGAGGCCGATTCCGAACGTCACCGTCACCGGGATGAGGCGGCACGTCTCCACGACCGCGCGGGCCACCTTGAGCCGGACCGGGGGACGGAACGTGCGGGAGGCGTCGGTGTCGCCGGGCGCCCTGCGGAGGCGGACCGGGGGACTGCCCAGCCAGGACGAACCGGACTTCGCCTTCGACGGCGTGGCCGACAGCACCGCGACGAGACCGTTCTTGGGCACGCGCCGACCCGGACCGGTCATCCCCGAGTTGCCGAGGAAGGCGCGCTTGCCGACCTTCGCGTGTTCGATGTGCATCCACCCGCCGCCGAGTTCGTAACTCGCGATCATCGTGTCGTCGGCGAGGAATGCGCCGTCCGCCACGGTGGTGAACTTCGGCAGCATGAGCACGGTCGACGCTTCCACGTTCTTGCCGATCCGGGCGCCGAGCAACCGCAGCCATCCCGGCGTCAGGAGGCTCGCGTACAGCGGGAACAGGAACGTGCGGGCGGAGTCCATGAGGCGTTCGGTGGCCCACACCTGCCAGCCGATGCGACTGCGGACCGGGTGGTACCCCTCACGCAACCCGATCGACAGCAGCCGGACGGACACGACCGTGAGGACCGCGAACACGGCGAGGCTGACGAGGGTCGCGGCGGGAAGGATCACCAGCGACTGGAGTACGGCGGATCCGATCGTGCCTGCGTCGCGGATCCACCACCCGATGACCACGATGCCGGCGACGAGGGCGAAGATCGGCAGTCCGGCGATGAGCATCGACGTCACGCCGAACGCGGGAACCCAGTAGGCCGCGCGGCGCGGGGTCTCCTCGGGCCACGGGTGGACGGCCTTGCCGACCTTGACCGCCGGTGAGCCGGCCCAGTGCTGATTGGCCTTGACGCGTCCGAATACGGCGGAACCCGCCTCGACCTCGGCGTTGCGCCCGATGGTGGCGCCGGGAACCAGCGTGGACCGGGCGCCCACCGACGCACCCGGACCGATCTTGATGGCACCGATGTGGACGACGTCGCCGTCCACCCAGTGTCCGGACAGGTCGACCTCGGGTTCGATGGAGCATCCGTCGCCGAGCTCGAGCATGCCGGTGACCGGTGGGAGCGTGTGCAGGTCGACGCCCTTGCCGACCTTCGCGCCGAGCGCCCGCGCGTAGTAGAGCATCCACGGCGCGCCCGACAGGTTCGCGGCACCGCTGGCCTCGGTCAGGCGCAGCGCCACCCACAGCCGCAGGTGTTCGCTGCCGCCTCGGGGATACGTTCCCGGCTCGAGTCCGCGCAGCAGGATCCGCGAACCGATCACCGAGATCGCCATCCGGCCGACCGGGCTGATGAACGCGAAGAACGCGAGCAGAATCCACCACCACGACACCGTGGGCGCCCACGGCACCGTCGTGAACCAGGAGAAGACGTTGTTCGCGATGGCCAGCCACGTGACCCACTGCAGGCCCGTGAGCGTGGTCAGGGGAACGGTCGCCGCGATCTGCGCGAGCTGGCTCCGACGCGGAGTCGGCGTGACGAGGCGGGGTTCGGCGGCGTCGATCGGCGCCAGCTCGTCGAGGTATTCCGCGAGCGAACCGAGCCGCGGGTGGTCGTAGAGTTGCGCGACCGTCACCTCGGGGAACCGTTCGCGCAGCGCCGTGACCAGCTGGGCCGCCGAGAGCGATCCACCGCCGAGCTCGAAGAAGTCGTCGTCGGGGCCCGTGATCTCGGCACCGAGAATCGCCGTCCACAGCCCCGCGACCCAGGCCTGCGTGCCCTCGAGACCCAGTTTCTCCGCGGCGTCGTCGACACCCGGCGGAGGCCAGGGCAGGGCGTTCCGGTCGACCTTGCCGGACGTGCGGGTGGGCAGTTCGTCGACCAGCACCAGCCGGGGAACCAGCGCCGCCGGGAGTTGCTCGGTGAGCGCGGTGTGCGCCGCCTTGAGGTCGAAGTCGGGGTTGGTGCTGGCCAGATAGCCGACGAGGACCTGGTGACCGGCACCGGTCCTGCGGACGGCCGCCGCCGCGCCGCCGACGCCGGGAAGGTTCTGCAGGGCGTTGTCGACCTCGCCCAGTTCGATCCGCCTGCCACCGAGTTTCACCTGATCGTCCGCGCGACCCTGGAACAGAAGTCCGCGGCGGTCGAGGCGGACGAGGTCGCCACTGCGGTACGCGCGATCCCAGCCGAGTGTCGGCATCGGTGCGTACTTCTCGGCGTCCTTCTGCGGGTCGAGGTACCGGGCCAGACCGACACCGCCGATGACCAGTTCGCCCACCTCGCCCTCGGGGACGGGTTCACCGGTTGCGTCGACCACTGCGAGGTCCCAGCCGTCCAGCGGGAGGCCGATACTGACCGGACTCTTGCCGTCCATCAGGGCGCCGCACGCCACGACTGTCGCCTCGGTGGGCCCGTACGTGTTCCATACCTCGCGTCCGTCGACGGCGAGTCGCTCCGCCAGTTCGGGCGGGCAGGCCTCGCCGCCGAAGATCAGCAGGCGCACGGCCTCGAGGGCCTCGGCAGGCCACAGCGACGCGAGCGTCGGCACCGTCGAGACGATGCTGACGTCGCGCGCGACGAGCCACGGGCCGAGGTCCATGCCGCTGCGCACCAGGGACCGGGGCGCGGGCACGAGGCAGGCGCCGTGACGCCACGCGAGCCACATCTCCTCGCAGGACGCGTCGAACGCGACCGACAGTCCGGCCAGCACCCGATCGCCGGGCCGGATCGGGTCTTCCTGCAGGAATATCCGGGCTTCGGCATCCACGAACGCCGCCGCGTTGCGATGGTTCACCGCGACCCCCTTGGGGGTGCCGGTGGAACCGGAGGTGAAGATGATCCAGGCGTCGTCGTCGACGGTCGGCGGACGGGCGCTCGGCGACTCGGCCCTGTCGGGGGCGGTGCCCGCGGTGATCCCGGTGCCGGTCATCACGCACCGGACCTGCGCCTCACCGAACACGAGTTCGGCGCGTTCCTCGGGGTCGTCCGCGTCGACCGGCACGTAGGCGGCGCCGACGGCGAGCGTCGCCAGGATCGCGACGTAGAGCGAGCAGGATCCGGACGGCATTCGGATTCCGACGCGATCGCCGGCCCCGACTCCCGATTCGGCCAGGACCTCCGCGGTCTGCCGGATCTCCTCGAGCAGTTCCTGGTAGGTGAGCGACGTCGAGCCGTCGTCGATCGCCGGGGCTTCGGGGTTCGCCTCGGCCGTCGCGAACAGGATGTCGACGAGTGTGCGCGGCGCCGGTGCGAATTCACGGCGGAGGAATTCCCGGGGTATACGGAGCGACAGGTCCGAATCCGTCGGCGACTGGAGAGACAATCCAGAATTCCTTCTCTGAGCGGGTGGTGGTGCGTACGGCTCGTTATCTCACGATCAGGTGGCCAGATGGTGAACAGTTGGTGGTCGGTAGGGCTTCTTCGACCATTCTTCACCCGCAGTTGCCGGTTCTCTCACCTCACATGTCGAAGTTTCCCCCGCTACTTCGTCGTCTGGTCAGAAGGAGCACCCGAGTTCCTTCTTTTCGAGGAAGGATGACCTCATGTACTACCTGGCATTGCTGGCGGACGAGAAGAACGCCACCGAATGGCCACCGGACAGTCCGGAGTTCGCGGTGGCCGTTGCGCGCCACCAGGCGTTCACGGAGAGAGCGGGCTCCGCGATCGTCGGAGGTGGTGCCTTGTATCCGAGCGCGGAGGCGGCGACCATCCGGAACGACGGCGGCCGCGCGCTGATCACGGACGGTCCGTTCGCGGAGACCGCGGAGGTGATCGGTGGTTTCTACGTCCTCGAGGGACCGAACCTGGACGAGGTGCTGAATGTGGCGCGGCACATCCCCGAGGCGATCATCGAGTTGTGGCCGATGTTCGAGTGGATGCCCGTGACCGATCAGACAGGCTGCTGGATGGCGCTGCTCCGCGAACCGGTGGCGGCGGCGGTGGCGCCGGGCACACCCCAGTGGGACGAGGGAATGGCCGAGCACGAGAAGTTCGGTCGCCTCGCCGGGTCCGCGGTGCGTGGCGGCGGGGCCCTCTATCCGCCGGACTCCGCGACGACGATCCGCGTTCGCGACGGGGAACTCCTTCTCACCGACGGGCCCTTCGCCGAGACAGCCGAGGTCGCGAACGGCCTGTACGTGCTCGCAGCCGAGGACCGGGAGAGTGCGATCGCGTTGTCGGCGAAGATCCCGGTGACGCCGAAGGGCTGCATCGAGCTCCGGCAGATCGTCGCCTACGCCGAGTAATGGACGGCGACACACTGAGCCGCGTCTTCCGGGAGGAGTCCGGTCGGGCGCTGGCGACCGTGGCACGGATGGTCGGCGACCTGTCCCTCGCGGAAGATGCGGTGCAGGAGGCGTTCGCCGAGGCGATCCGCAGCTGGCCGGAGGCGGGACTGCCCGAGAACCCGGGAGCCTGGATCACGACCGTCGCCCGCAACCGGGCACTGGACCGGTTGCGACGGGAATCGTTGCGCGGCGACAAGGAGCACGATGCGGCGCGGCTCGTTCCACCTCCGGACGAGGAAGAGGTGTGGCCGGTGCGTGACGACCAGTTGCGGCTCATGTTCACGTGCTGCCATCCCGCGCTGTCCCCGGAGTCGCAGGTCGCGTTGACTCTCCGCCTGGTGGCCGGGCTGAGGCCGGCGGAGATCGCCCGGTTGTTCCTTGCCCCGGAACCGACCGTGTCCCAACGGCTCAGCCGCGCGAAGTCGAAGATCCGGACCGCCGGTATCCCGTTCCGGGTCCCGCCCGACCATCTGCTGCCCGAGCGGACCCCGCAGGTACTCGCGTGCATCTATCTGGTGTTCACCGAGGGCTATTCGGCCACGTCGGGCGACACGGCGATCCGCGACGAACTCTGCGAGGAGGCGCTGCGGCTCGGCCGTTTGCTGTGCGAGCTGATGCCGGACGAGGGTGAGGCGTGGGCGCTGATGGCGCTCATGCTGTTTCACGACAGCAGACGCGCTCAGCGAACGGACGGCGTGGGCGATCTCATCCCCCTCGAGGAGCAGGACCGGCGGCGCTGGGACCGGGCGAAGATCGAGGAAGGCGTCGTGTGCCTGCGGGCCGCACGGCGCCGGGGAGGCGGTCCGTACAGCGCGCAGGCCACGATCGCGGCCGCCCACGCGACGGCGCCGGACTGGGCGGCCACCGACTGGAACGCCGTCGTCGCCGGTTACGACGAACTCGGCACGTACGGTGACTCGCCCGCCGCTCGGCTCAATCGCGCTGTCGCAGTGAGCTTCCGGGACGGCCCCCACGCCGGCCTCGCCGAGGTGGACGCACTCGCCGGGGAGCCGAGGCTGGCGCGGACGCACACCGTGCACGCGACCCGCGCCGACCTGCTGCGCCGAGCGGGCAGGCCCGCCGAGGCGAGCGCGGAGTACCGCGCCGCGATCGGTCTGGCGGCGAACGAACCGACCCGGCGATTCCTGGCGAGGCGGCTCGCGGAAGTGGACAGCGAGAACAGTGCCCGCTAGATCCGCCCGCGAGGCTGGTGCTGGGTGATGCAGTGGATGCCGCCGCCCCGCGCGAAGATCTGCCGGGCATCGACCGTGACGACACGGCGACCGGGGTAGACGCTCGACAGGATGTCGCGGGCGAGGGCATCGTGAGGGTCGTCGAAGCCGCACGCAATGACGCCGCCGTTGACGACGAGATGATTGATGTAGCTGTAGTCGACCCAGCCCTCCTCGTCACGCAGGACAGTCGGGGCAGGTACCTCGACGATCCGCCACGGTGCACCGGAACGGTCACGGCTGTCGGACAGTACTTTCAGGATCTCGGCGGACACCTCGTGGTCGGGGTGGGATCGGTCGCGCTGGGAGTGCACGAGGGCCACCCCGGGTGCGGGCAGCGCCGCGACAATGTCGACGTGCCCCTTGGTGCCGAACTTCTCGGAATCCCGCGTGAGGCCGCGGGGGAGCCAGACCACGTGCTCGGCGCCGATCGTGCGCGCGAGTTCCGCCTCGACTCCCGCCGCGTCCAGGCCGGGGTTGCGCAGCGGGTCGAGTTGCACGGTCTCGGTGACGAGCACGGTTCCGCGACCGTCGGCCTGGATCCCGCCGCCCTCGTTGACCATCGACGACGGGACCGGCTGCGCACCGGACCACCGGGTGACGGCCCCGCCGATCGACCGGTCGCGATCCCAGGTGGCCCACTCCTGTTGCCCCCAGCCGTTGAACGTCCAGTCGACGGCGCCGAGGCGGTCGTCCTCGTCGAGGACGAACGTGGGCCCGATGTCGCGCATCCAGGCGTCGTCGAGGGGAGCCTCGACCACGTCGACGTCCGCGGACAGGTACTGCCGGGCGACGTCCCGGTCCGCCGGATCGACCACCATCGTGACCGGTTCGAATTCGACGATCGCGTGGGCGACGGCCGTCCACGCGGTCCGCGCCTCGTGCGCGTCGTCCTCGGTCGCGGTCATCGAGGCCCCGAGGGGCGGGAACGCCATCCACACCCGTTCCTGCGGTTCGGTCTCACTGGGCATCCGCCAGGTCACGACCGGGCCTCCGCGGCCGATACCGTCGTCGGAAGTCCGTAGGGGTGCGCGTGGTCCACGGGATCCGTCAGTCGGGTGTACGTGTCCGGCCTGCGGGTGGTCAGGAACGGGAAGAGATCGAGCCAGTCCTTGCGCTGATCGAGGTCGAGATCGGCCACCAGGACCGCCTCCTCGTCGCGGGGAGCCGACACGAGCACGCGGCCGTACGGGTCGGAGATGAACGAGGAACCGTAGAAGTCGATGCCGCCCTCGTTGCCGCAGCGGTTCGGGACCACCATGAATGTGCCGCTGGTGATGCCGTTTCCGACGATCACGTGCTGCCAGATCGGCTGGGTGTCGAAGGACGGGACGCTCGGCTCCGACCCGATCGCGGTGGGGTAGACGAGGATCTCGGCGCCGCCGAGCGAATACATCCGCGCGACTTCGGGGAACCACTCGTCCCAGCACGTCGGCAAACCGATGGCCGCACCGTCCAGTTCGACCGGGCGGTGGACGGGGTAGGCGTCGTCGGCGGGACCGCCGCGGAAGTAGGTGTCCTCGTAATAGCCGGCGCTGACGGGGATGTGCAGCTTGCGGGTCCGGGAGAGCAGTTCACCGGACGGGGCGACGAGGATGGCCGTGTTGAAGCCGAGACCGTCCGGGCCGTCGGCTCGTTCGTAGAGGGAAGCGTGGACGCAGACCCCGTGCCGGGCGGCGGCGGCGGCCGCGAAACTGTACGTGGGGCCGGTCGTGAGGTCCTCGGCGTCGCGGCCGGGGGTCCCGGTCGCGCGGGTGTCGGCGGGGTACTTCGACAACGTGAGTTCCGGCAGGAACACCACCGCGGCGCCGAGTGCGGCGGCCTCGCCGATCGCGTCGGTCAACGCGGTGCGCAGTGCGTTCGCGTCCGGTCGCCAGCGGTGCTGCACCAGCCCGGCCCGCAGCGGTGTGCGGGCGGATTCGGTGAAGCGCGCCGGTGAGGACGGTGCGGGCAGTGCGGTGATCGTGCGAATGGTCATCGTTATTCCTTCGGTGTGGGTGTGACGGGAGTGTCGGCAGTGTGGTGGGTGGGCTCGGACATCACGACGTCGATCGCGCCGAGCAGATGGGAGCGGGCGTCCTCGGTGGAGATCTCCTTGCAGAGCCACCGCCCGGACAGGCCCTCGACGAGGGCGGTCATCGTGACCGCGGTGGGCTGGGGGTCGAGCGAGCGGGAGATCTCGCCGGTGGCCTGCGCCTGCACGATCGCGTCGGCGATCTCCGACACCCACGCCGCGGTGGTCCGCGCGAGGGGATCCCGCAGCGCCTCCTCGTACACGGCGGAGGCGCGTAACTCGTTCCAGGCCAACGAGTTCTCCACGACCTCGGGACGGTCCTGGATCTCCCCGAGGAGGGAGCGGGTGAGGCGGTCGCGAGCGGAGTCGCCGGATCCCTCACCCTCGCTGCGGTACGCGCGGGCACGGTCGTTGATGTAGTTCAGGGCGGCCTCGAGGAGGCCGATGCGATCCTTGAAGTGGTAGTACAGCAGTCCCGGCGACACACCCGCGACCTCCGCGACATCGTTGACGCGAAGCCCGCGGATACCTCGTTGGGCAATGGCCGTCGCGCTGGCCTTCAGAATCGCATCGCGTCGCTCGCTCATCGGTGAATCTCCTTCGGTTCGTGCCGTCCTAGGGCCTCGGCGCCTCGACCGGGGCCACGTGTTCGGGCCACAGTCGCAGCGCGACGAGGTAGCCGGCCACGGCGATGGCCGACGATCCGACAAGACTGACATCGACACCGTGCGCGATGTCGGCAAGGGGCCCGGAGTACAGCGACGTGTCGACGGCGAGGACGCCGAACACGGATCCGGCCGCCCACGGGATGACGGCGCGCAGGTTCCAGCCCCGGGTGAACCAGTAGCGTCCACCCTTGCGGCCCAGGTTGAAGACCTGGAGGTCGACCGCGTCGTACTGCCCTCGCCGCGCAACCAGGAAGCCGGCGACGTTGATCGCCACCCACGGCGCGGCGAAACCGTTGAGCACCAAGGTCATTGCGGTGATCGAATCGACGGCGTCGACGACGAACACGCCGATGTAGAGCAGGGCCACCGCGAGCGCCGACGTGATCAGCGTGGTGTGGACGCGACGCAACCGGGGGATCAGCGCTTCCAGGTCGAGGCCGCTGGCGTAGACGTTGAGGACGCCCTGGCCGAGTCCTCCTGCGAGGGCGACGAGGACGATCGGCAGCACGTACCAACCGGGCGCCTCGGCCACCAGGTCGGCAACGTAGGAGTCGCTCAGCGTGGTGAACGTCGACGCGGTGAACGATCCGAAAGCCGCGGTCAGGAACAGCCCGAAGAAGATGCCTGCCATGGTGGCCGCGACGATCGCACGGTCGCTGAACCGCACCCGGGAGATCCGCCTGCTGTAGTCGCCGAGCGTCGGGGCGTACGACAGCGGACCGCCGACGGCGAGGACCACGGCCAGAATCCAGGTGGGCCAGAACCCGCCGAGGAGATAGTCGCCGCTGCCCGCTCCGCCGTCGAAGCGACCCCCGAACGCGAACACACCGAGCAGGAGCAGCGCGGCGACGACGGGCAGCACGAACTTCTGGAGCGCGACCACCGTGCCGTGGCCGAACAGCGCGACGGCCACGATCTCGGCGGCGATGATGCCGTAGCCGAGGGCGAGCATGCCGTTGTCGACCGGTGTGCCGAGCAGGCGGTGGGCGGCGGCGATCAGCGCGTCACCCGAGGTCCAGACCGCGATCGCGGCGTACGCGAGGGCGAAGAGCAGGGTGAGCCCCGAGCCGATCATCCGTCCGCTCACTCCGAAGTGCGCACCACTCGACACGGTGTTGTTCGTGCCGGTGCGCGGGCCGAGGAGTGACAGGGGAGCGATGAGGAGCGTGCCGAGTCCGATGCCGACCGCGCTGGCCGCGACCGCACTGCCGAAGCCGAGTCCGAACGTGATGGGGAGCCATCCGAACACGATCACCGAGAACGCCAGATTGCCGCCGAAGAACACGGCGAGCATGTTGAGCGGTCGCGAATCGCGTTCCGATTCGGGGATGTACTCCACGCCGATCGTCTCGACGTGTCCGAAGCGGTCCTCCGGCGGGGAGGGAGCGGTGTCGTCGACGGGCGTCGTCGGATCGAGATTCGTGGACACTGCGGACCTCACATTCTGGGGCGGAGGTGACAGTCATCACGTCCTGTTGGGAAACGAACGTATTCCAAACTGAAAATTCAGTCAAGGCCGGGGAGTGACGTGTGCCACCGAGGGCGGTGCGGAGTTTGCGCTGCTACGGCGACCGGACTAGATATATGTGTGACTTCTCGTCTCATGTATCCCTCTGTCATCGGAGTGCCTGTGCCTGTCGCCACCATCACCAGTCGTCTCGCGAACCGGTGCCGGCTCCCCGAAGTGGGGACGACGTTCGGTCGACGCGACATCGAGGGTGGACGGTGAGGTCGCCGCTCGTCCGGTGGCAGCTGATCGGCTTCGTTCTCGTGGCCCTCATGGGCCTCGTCTACGTGGGTGCCAACTACGTGCGCCTGGGCAATCTCCTCGGGTTCGGCGAATACACCGTGAACCTCGAATTGGAGACGTCGGGCGGCATCTTCACCAATGCGGAAGTCACGTACCGCGGCGTGCCGGTCGGCCGCGTCGGGGACTTGTCCCTGACCCCGGACGGCGTCGTCGTCGAACTGCGGATCGACACGAGCGCGCCCGACATTCCCGCGTCTGCGAAAGCCGTCGTGGCCAACAGGTCGGCGATCGGCGAGCAGTACGTCGACCTTCGGCCCGCCGCCGATCGCGAGCCCTTCCTCGCGGACGGATCCCGTATCGCCGTCGCCGACACGTCGACGCCGGTACCCGTCGAAGAATTGCTCGCCAGCACACAGGGATTGGCGGAATCCGTGCCGATCGACGCGCTCCACACCGTCGTGACGGAACTCGGCGCGGCGTTCGACGGCAAGGGCGAAGACCTTCAGTCGCTCGCGGACTCGTTGTCGGGGCTGTCGGCGTCGGGCGCGGAATCGCTCGACCGGACGTTGGCTCTGGTGCGCAACGGTCGCACCGTGCTGGACACGCAGTCCGAACAGTCCTCGGCGATCAAGGATTTCAGTGCCGACCTGGACTCGCTCGCGGATCGGCTGCGCAGCAGCGACCCGGACGTCCGGCGGCTGATCGACAACGGAAATCCGGCGAGCGATCAAGTGGGACAACTCGTCTCGGAGGCCGGACCGGGTGCCACGACGAACCTCGCCAACCTGTCCGCCACGGCGAAGACGATCGCGGTGCAGGCCACGGCTCTGCAGACCCTGTTCGTGTACCTGCCGGGGGTGGCGGCGGCGTCGTCGACCATTGCGCCCGACGACGGAACCGTGCACCTGGGCCTGGTGGCCGAGACAAACAATCCGCCGTCGTGCACCGTCGGCTACGAGGGCACCCAGGCGATCCTCCAGGAGATGAGGCGGAACGACCCGAACTTCGACGACACGCAGCAGGACTTCCCGCAGAACACCGCCGCGTCCTGCGAAGCCCCACAGGGCAGTCTCACCGGCGTCCGCAGTGCGAACCGGATCGTGTTCGGCGACCCCGCCACCGTTCAGCCGTGGGACTCCACGCCCAAGAAGGACCCGAACAAGCTGGACCTCAACCCGATTGCGAATCAGCTCGCCCCGCTCCTCGGGGTGACCCCCAACTGACGCGAGTTCCGCGGCCCGGATCCCGGCCCTCCCGGTTTCGGGTTGACAACTGCGCGTCGATCCTGCAATCTTCGAAACAGGTCACGAGTACCAGCGTCAAGCCCCGGCTAGCTGGTCGGCAACCCTCCACCGCGGCGGGGTGCTCCGGGTGACGACCAGGCTGAGGTCCATACCGGACCCGGCAAGCGCGGACTCCGAGAGGGCACCGACCCTGCGACGAGTCCCTGACTACGAGGGATGTCGTGATGACTGCTGTACTGACCGCTGACGTGTGTGTTGCCCCCCTAGCCCAGGTTTCGGGCTCCGACCTGCGGGTTCCGCTCGTTCAGGGAGGCGACTGTGCCTACGTCAACTTCGACTACGCCGCCAGTGCGCCGGCGTTGGCGCAGGTGACCGACCGGATCGGGGCACTGCTCCCGACGTACTCCAGCGTGCACCGCGGCGCCGGCTACGCGTCGCGGGTCTCGACCGAGTGCTACGAGAAGGCCCGCGACTCGGTCGCCCGATTCGTCGGAGCGAGTGAGGACCAGGTGGTGGTCTTCACCCGGAACACGACCGACTCGCTGAATCTGCTCGCCGGCTGCGTCCCCGGCAGCACCGTGGTCCTCGACATCGAGCACCACGCGAACCTGCTGCCGTGGAAGAACTCTCGCGTCGTGAGGGCGGCGGACGCGCTGGAGGAGACTATCCGCCTGCTCGTCGCCGAACTGTGCTCCAAGCCCACCGCCCTGCTCGCGGTGACGGGTGCATCCAACGTGACCGGCGAGGTTCTGCCGATCGCCGCCCTCGCCGAGGTGGCGCATCGTTGCGGCGCACGGATTCTCGTCGACGCCGCTCAGCTCGCGCCGCACCGGCGCATCGACGTCGAGGAGTGGGGCGTCGACTACCTCGCGTTCTCCGGGCACAAGCTGTATGCCCCCTTCGGTGCCGGTGTGCTGGTGGGCCGCCGGGACTGGCTGGACGCCGCCGAGCCCTATCTCGCAGGCGGCGGGGCGGTCCGGAACGTGACCGTCGAATCGACCCAGTGGGCGCCCGCCCCTGCCCGGCACGAGGCGGGAACCCCCAACGTGCTCGGCGCGGCGGCGCTCGCCGCCGCGTGCGATGCACTGTCCGAGCTGGACTTCGGCACGGTGGCCGCACACGAGGCCGCGCTCACCGGCCGGCTCCTCGACGGCCTCGGCTCCGTCGACGGCCTGGAATTCCTGCGGCTGTGGTCGGACGCCCCCGACACCGTGGGGATCGTGACGTTCACGATCGACGGGTTCGAGCCGGGAGAGATCGCCGCCTACCTCTCCGCCGAACACGGAATCGGAGTTCGCGACGGGCGGTTCTGCGCCCATCCGCTGCTGGGGCGCCTCGGCAGGCCCGACGGCGCCGTGCGGGTGAGTGTGGGTCTCGGAAGCTGCTCAGAGGACGTGGATCGGCTGGTCGACGCGGTGCGCACCCTGGTGGCGGGCCGCCGGAGCTGGACCTACGCCAAGGAGAGCGGCCAGTGGAATCCGGTGCCGGAGACGCGTTTTTCGCGGGACGCGCTAGTATGACGGCATGGCATCGCAGGCTGGGAGCACAATGATTGCTCACTGGTGCCGTCGGCATGTCGATCTGTGCCGAACCGCCTCGGGTATGTGTTCGAGCTGACCGTTCTTCCAGCTCCGTTTCATTCACACGTCATTCCCGAGGAACCCCTATGTCTCGAGACATTGCCTTCGTATCCCGTCCCCTTCGCGTCGCCGTCGAACTGACCGGCTCCGGCCACCACCCGGCGGCCGAGGGTGCCACCGGCACGCGGCCGATCAACGGCGCGGACTACTGGGTGGACCTGACCGCCGACTCGACGGATCAGCTCGACCTCACGTCGTTCCCGCCGAACGTCGTCCGGATCCGGGCGTCCGATCTGCGTGAGGCGCAGCAGGAACGCGCGCGGATCCGCGCCGAACTCGTCGCCGACGGTCGCGACCCCGACAGCGTCACCGTCCTGGTGGACCTCGAGGTGCTCATCGCCGGAGAGGCCCGCGCCGCCCGCAAGGAGCTGGCCCTCCTCGACAGCGCCCTGGAGGCGCCGCGTGCTCCGGTGTCGTTGCAGTACATCGGAACTCCGGTCGGCCTCGCCGGGCTCATCGCCGACATCCAGGCGGCCGGCGTCGCCGACGGTGTGACCGTGCTGCCGCTGTCGCTGCCCAGAGTTCTGGAGCAGCTCGTCGACGGCACCCTTCCGTGGCTGGAGGAGCGAGGTCTCGTCACCTCCGCCGACGCCGTCGACGAAGCGCTGCGCCGCTTCGACCTCCCGCTCCGCGAGCGGGTACTGGCATCCTGACCAGGTCAGTTGCCGTCGTTCGCTGAACCGAGAGGAGTGGGCCGGTAATACCGGCCCTCGTGATACAGCAGGGGAGCCGAAGCGGAGTCGTCGTCTGCCTCGGCATGGACGCGGGTGACGAGGCCGATGACGAGCGTGTGATCGCCGACGGGGATCAGCTGGTCCACGATGACCCGCAACCAGCTGGGAGTTCCGTGGAGGACCGGTTCGCCGGTGTCGAGTCGCGCCCAGAGCGACTCGTCGGCGAACCGCTGGTCGGCGCTTCGGGAGAATCGCTGAGCCAGGTGCTGCTGGTGCTCCCCGAGGAGGTGGATCACCAGCGAATCCGCGGAATGAAGTGCATCGATACTGGACGACGTGTTCGCGATGTTGAACGACACCAACGGTGGGTCCAGCGAGACCGAGGAGAACGAGGACGCGGTGAAGCCGACCGGGCCGGACCCCGAATCGAGGGTCACGATGGTGACGCCCGCCGGGTGACGGCGCAGGGCTGCGCGGTAATCCTCGGCGCCGATTCCGGGCGCGAGGTGAGGGTCGCGGGGGAGGTCCGAACCATCGACGGTTTCGGCGTTCTCGGCTCTGTCGGACAAATCATTCTCCGGATCGGCCCGTGTGGGCACTGTGTCATTCTCGTTCACGTCACTCTCGTTCACGAGATCTGACGTCAACTATAGGGGCGTGAACCGCCCGGGATTCAGTCGACGTCGATCGCCAGGCCCGCGGTGATTCGCACCAACTCGGAGAACGATGTGCGGAAGACCGTGTCCGGGTGCCCGGCGGCCGCCCACAGTTCCGCGTACTCCGACAGGGCGTTGTCGACGTACGTCGGAAGGTTCGTGGGATGTCCGAGCGGAGCGATACCCCCTATCGGCTGTCCGGTCGCGATCCGCACCATGTCGAGGGGCGCCCGGGTCAGATTTCCCTGCAGTCGTTTGCCCGTGTTCGCCAGATCCACCTCGTGCGCACCCGACACGAGGAGCAGGATCGGATCGTCGTCCAGGAGGAAGACCAGCGACTTGGTGATGGCCCCGATATCGACCCCCAGAGACTCCGCCGCCTCGGCCGCGGAGTGGGTGGAGTCGGGCTGGGTCACGATCACCCCATGGTGTCCTCGCGCGATCAGAGTCTCGGCGACATGCGCGGCGTGGGGGTGCAGGGGCGTCGGCATGAACCAAGAGTAGGTCCATTCCTCCGGCACGACATCAAGAAGCGTCGTCCGACACGACATCGGAACGGGGCGTAGTCGATTCCGGCTTCCGGAGGCGCCGGGCGGTGAACCCGAACAGCAGTCCGAGCCCGACCGCGGAGTAGAGCGCGAGGGCGAGCGCGGGCTGCCCCAGCCCCACGTCGTCGAAGTACACGATGCTGCGAATTCCCTCGGTGCCGGCGCCAGGGGTGATCCAGCGTCCGATGGCCGCGTAGAAGGCGGGGATCACGTTCGAACCGAACGCACCGCCGGCGCTGGGATTGCCGAGAATGACGAAGACGGCGATCGCGAGGGGGACGGCGAGGATGCCGACCGAGGCGCGCAACCCCAGCGTGAACACGGCGGTGCCGAAGACGACACCTGTTCCGAGGAGCCACAGCGGGAACCAGTGGCCTGCGAACGTGCCGAGCACGTGAGTGGTGATCAGGGCGCCGAGGGCGCCGGACAGCACGGCGTAGCCGAACAGGACAGCCGTGTGCACGGACGCCTGACGGAGGCTTCGCGGGGCGCCGACGAACAGGCCGATCGCCGCCGCGAGCAGGTAGCCGCCGACAACCCACCCGACCGCCAGATAGAAGCCGGACAGTCCGCGGTTGTCGTGCGCACCGACCGGCATTTCGTTGCGGACCGTGAACTGGCGACCCTGGCTGTTCTCCGCCTCGGCGAAGACCGATTCGAGCGCGCTGGAGATGGAACTGCCGCCCGCGCTCGCCGTGATCAGGGTGTCGGGGCCGACGGGGTTCATGACGAACGCACCCTGGATCTCGCGGTCGTGGAGGAGCCGCCGGGCTTCCGCGGTGTCCGAGACGACACGGGCGCGCAGCGGCCTGCCGTCGATCGCATCGAGCCGGTCGGCGACCTGCTGGTCCGTGCCTGCGGGCAGTCCCTCCGCCGCGACGACACCGATCTCGATGTCGCGGGGCGTGGGCTGATGGAACGCGGCCACGTAGCTGAGGATGAAGCCGAGCTGGAGAAGGAGAACGCCGAAGACCAGCGCGACCATCACCTTGGGTGCGCCGTACTTCGACACCGGACTGTCGTGGTGCACGGGAGCCGGGGTGGGGGGTTCGCTGTCGGTCATGGTCATCGGACGTCCTCGATCCTTGTCGATACCGTGGGTATTGAATACCCTAGGTATCGTGACCGAAGATCGTCAACCGGACAGTCGTCACACCGAATGGGCGCCCACGACGCGTCCCGGACGTGACGTCGTGCGTCAGCGCCTCCTCGACGCCGCGGCGGAGGAATTCGCCGAGCGCGGCTTCAGCGCGGCCAGGCTCGCCGAGGTGGCACGCCGGGCCGGATTCACCAAGGGGGCGGTCTACTCGAACTTCGAGTCGAAGCAGGACCTGTTCGCCGAACTCTTCGCCGCGCGCTCACTCGAACTGGCGGGACGGGTCCTCGCCGAGATCGCCGGCATGAACCCCTCGGACGCCGCGGGCAAAGGCGGCGAGGCGATCGCGTCGTGGATGGTGCGCGAGCCGGGATGGTCGCTGCTGGTTCTCGAATTCGGCGTGCTCGCGGCACGTGACCCGCAGATCGCGCAGGCCTACCTGCGGGAGCGGCGGCAACTGCGGGGAAAGCTCGTCGAACTGATCGGTGAACGCGCGCAGGAATGGGGGGTCGACGACACGTTCGACGTCCGCACCACGGCCATCTCGCTGATGGCCCTCATCTCCGGTCTCGTGCTCGAGCACTCCGTAGACCCCGAGGAAGTGGATCAATCGACGATGGGCGCCGCAGTCACCGCCCTGTTCGCGGGTGCCGTCGCGAGGGCCGGGCTGACCTGATCTCAGGCGGTGTGCGCGACGACCCCGTCGAGGAAGCCGTCGATGTGCGCCCACGTGGAGTCCCTCGCCTTCGGGCCCGCGACGAGTCCCAGGTGGCTGCCCGGCGCGGACTCGAACCGCACCGACGGAGAACCGGTGAACACGTCCGTCGCCGCCCGGACCGACGGGATCGGGGCGATGACGTCCTCGGTGCCGCCGATCGCGAGAACCGGCACCGCGAGATCGGCCAGCGCGATCGCGCCGTTCCGGGTCTCGAAACTCCCCGCGGCGAGCGCGTTCCCGAGGATCAGCTGGGTGCAGACCTGGCGGAAGAACCGTGCGGGATAACCCGGCATGTCGGCCATGAACCGGTCGATGGACTCCATGCGCGCGAGGGTCTCGGTGTCGTGCAGGTTCCGGGCGATGAACCACGGCTTGGTGAGCTCGCGCTGAAGCGCGGTGAAGCGGTAGCTCGCCTGGACCAGCGGGGCAGGCAGCCCGCCCATCGCCTGAGTCGCGGTGGTAAGGGGGCGATCGCCGGTGAACCGGCCGACCATCCGCAGCGGCGCGATCATGGTCACCGACTCGTAATCGATCGGCGTGCCGATCGCCGTCACGGAACCGATCGGCAGATAGTTCCGGCACGCAGCCGTGAGCAGCGACATCGTTCCCCCGAGGCTCCAGCCGATGAGGTCGACGGGTGCACCGTCGTGGAGTCGGGACACACGCTCGACCGCCGCCGGGATGAAGTCGTCTATCCAGTCCTCGAACCCGAGGCCGCGGTCGGAGTAGCCCATGGTGCCGTAGTCGACGAGATACGCCGCCTTGCCCGAACCGGCCAGGTGCGCGGCCAGGCTCTGGCCCGGCCGGAGGTCGAAGCAGTGTGCGGGCGCCGCGAGCGGGGGGACGAGTAGGATGGGCCGGCCGCCGTCGGTCTCGGTGGCGTCGAACCGGTAGAGGTCCTGATGGGGCGCCTCGTGGATGCGCGTCGACGGGGTTCGCTGGACCGGCGCGATTCCGCCGCCGAAGGACAGTCGCCAGGCGTTGCGGGTCAGCGTGTTCAGCGTCGGGTTCCAGGCGATGTCGAGCACGGATTTCCTCTCGTGGCGGCGCAGATCGTTGAGGTATCTGTGACTTCAATATACAGGTAATCTCGCGGTCGCCCGTCAGCGGGAGGCGAGCAGAACCCGCAACACCGTCGCCGGCCGGAGCAGCGCCCCCGGACGGTCCAGAAGATGCGTCACCCGGAGGAACGCCGACCCCACGGCCGGGTCGACGGACGCCGCCCGATCGAGCCGTGACGTGTACGCATTGACCAACCGGACCCGCGCCGACCGCCGACCGGGCACGGCCGGGATCCGCAGGTCGTTGTCGACGGTAAGCGTCCACGCGGCATCGATACACCGGTTCGCCCCACGGAGGAACCGGCGACCGAGATGCGTCCGCCCCGACCGCAGGCAGTCCCGCAGGATCGTCGCCTCCACCGCGGCCACGCTCATGCCCTGGCCGTAGATCGGGTTGAACGAGCAGATGGCGTCCGCGAACGGTAGATAGTTCGACGGCAGATCGTCCGCGGAATAGTGCCGCCGGACGGTCGTCGGGATCCGGTACCGCACTCCGGCGTCCACCGGCTCGGCCGTGCGCAGTGCGTCGTACATGTCGGGGGCGGGAAACGACTTCACGAAGTCGAGGAAACCGTCCGGGTCCAGTGGCGGCACGTCGTCCCCGTACCCGGCGAGAGTGACGATCCAGGTGCCGTCCTCCTGCACGCCCATGAATCCGCTGCGCGGACTCGACGGTCCCGGCGCCATCCCGATGCCGGAATCCCCGTCCAGATGCGGCGGGTCGAGCCGGAAGTGCCTCGTCGCGTAGCTGACGTCCACGGCCAGCTGCGTCTCGGCCGGCGGCGCGAACCCCAGCTCGCCGAGCCGGGCGACAGTCTGCGAACTGCGGCCGGACGAGTCCACGACGAGATCGGTCTCGACGACCTCCGGCGGGACGCCGCCCCGGTGCTGCATGGTCACGCCGGTCACCCGGCCGCCGTCGACGGTGACACCCGTGACGTCGGAACGGTCCCGTATCCGCACGTTCGGCAGGGCCTCGACCCGGCTGCGCATCTGCCACTCCACGAGCGGCCTGCTCGCGAGAATGCCGGGGACGCCACTGATCTCGCGCGCCATCCGATGCCCGTCGACGATCCACCGGATGTTGCCCAGTGCGTCGCCCGCGGTGGCGCCGAGGGCCAGGAGCTCGGACACGAACCCCGGCAGGAGGTCCTCCATCGCGGCCTGCCCGCCTGCGAGAAGCGCGTGCACGTGCCGGGCCTGCGGCACGCACCTGCGCGGGACGGCCGTGTCGGGCAGGATGTCGCGGTCGAGGACGACGACGCTCCGGAACGAGCCGGCGAGAGCCGCCGCGGCAAGCAGTCCCCCCATTCCGGCGCCGACGACTACGGCGTTGCCGGCCGGGGTCGTCCGGTGCGTCATGGCGGCTGTCCGTTCACAAGACGGTGCAGAGACCTCCAGGGTATTTCGCCTGACCTCGGAGAGCGGTGGTTACTCTGGAGTAATGACCGAACAGAAGACCTGGAATGCGTTCACCGTCGAGCGCAAGGATCACGTCGCGCAGGTGACGCTCATCGGACCCGGAAAGGGCAACGCGATGGGCCCGGATTTCTGGAGCGAGCTTCCCGAGATCTTCGGGGAACTCGACACCGATCCGGACGTGCGGGCCGTGGTGATCGCCGGCTCCGGCAAGAACTTCTCCTTCGGTCTCGACCTGCCCGCCATGAGCGGCAGCTTCGGGTCCGTCCTCGCCGACAAGGCGCAGGCCGGCCCGCGTACCACGTTCCACGACATGATCAAGCGGATGCAGTCCGGCATCAACGCGGTCGCCGACTGCCGCAAGCCGGTAGTCGCGGCCGTCCAGGGCTGGTGCATCGGCGGCGGCGTCGACCTGATCTCCGCGTGCGACATCCGCTACGCGAGCACCGACGCGACGTTCAGCATCCGTGAGGTGAAGGTCGCGATCGTCGCCGACATGGGCAGCTTCGCCAGGCTGCCCGCCATCATCGGCGACGGCCACCTGCGGGAACTCGCGCTCACCGGCAAGGACATCGACTCCGGGCGCGCCGAGAAGATCGGTCTCGTCAACGACGTCTTCGCGGACGCCGACGCCGTCCTCGCCGCCGCGCACGCGACCGCGGCCGAGATCGCGGCGAACCCGCCGCTCGTCGTGCACGGCATCAAGGACGTCCTCGACCACTCCCGCGCGGCCGCCGTCGACGACAGTCTCCGCTACGTCGCCGCGTGGAACGCCGCGTTCCTGCCGTCGCAGGACCTGACCGAGGCGATCACCGCCGTCTTCGAGAAGCGCGCCCCCGAATTCACGGGCGAATAATCGGTCCGCCGACGCGGCCGCACCTCCGGGACGGGGTGCGGCTGTGTCGCAGACGCTTATCCGCAGGTAAAGCCCAGTTCATCAGTTGCCCGAAACCTCGACGCCCTCGCATACTTGCGGACTACAAGTAAACGACAGCGCAGCGAGGAAACAGTGTCGAATTCGGTCGAAACGCCGGTGGCCTACACCCACCGGCAGATCCTGGCTGTACTCAGTGGGTTGATGCTCGGCATGTTCCTCGCCGCGCTCGACCAGACGATCGTGGCGACGGCGATCCGGACCATCGCCGACGACCTCGACGGGTATTCGCTGCAGGCGTGGGCCACCACCGCGTACCTCGTCACCGCCACCCTGGCGACGCCGCTCTACGGCAAACTGTCCGACATCTACGGCCGCAAGCCGTTCTTCATGTTCGCGATCACGGTGTTCGTGATCGGCTCGGTGATGTGCACGTTCTCGACGTCGATGTACATGCTCGCGGCCTTCCGCGCAGTGCAGGGACTCGGCGCAGGCGGTCTGTTCTCGTTGGCGCTCACCATCATCGGCGACATCGTCTCCCCGCGTGAACGGGCCAAATACCAGGGCTACTTCCTGGCCTTGTTCGGCACCTCCAGCGTCCTCGGCCCCGTCCTCGGCGGAGTGTTCGCCGGGCAGGACGTGATCCTCGGAATCGATGGCTGGCGTTGGGTTTTCCTCGTCAACGTGCCGGTGGGACTGGTCGCGCTCACGGTCGTCTCCCGCGTGCTGCACCTGCCGCGACGACCGAGCGGAAGCCGGCGGATCGACTGGTGGGGCGCGATCGCCCTCGCAGTGGGTGTGGTGCCGCTGCTCGTGGTCGCCGAACAGGGGCACAGCTGGGGATGGGGCAGCTCGAAGTCGTTGGCGTGCTACGTGATCGGCGTCATCGGTGTGCTCGCCTTCGTGTCGGTGGAACTGGCGATGAAGGACGACGCACTCATCCCGATGCGCTTCTTCCGCAACAGCACCTTCGCGCTCGGTGTCGTGATCAGCCTCGTCGTTGGCGCCGTCATGTTCGGCGGCATCACCCTGCTACCGCAGTACCTACAGGTGGTGAAGGGCTCGAGCCCCACCCTGGCCGGGTTCCAGATCCTGCCGATGGTCCTCGGCCTCATGGCCGGCTCGGTGGTCAGCGGTCAGATGATCTCGCGGACCGGGCGGTACCGGTACTTCCCGATCCTGGGCACCGCCCTGATCGGGATCGGCGCGTTCCTGCTGCACACGCTGGCCGCGGACACCCCGATGCCCGTCGTGATGGTGTTCATGCTGATCCTCGGACTCGGTCTCGGAAACCTGATGCAGCCCCTCACCCTCGCCATTCAGAACGCACTGCCCCCGCAGGACATGGGGGTATCGACCGGAGCGGCCACGTTCTTCCGGCAGATCGGCGGCACCGCAGGCGTCGCAATCTTCCTGTCGATCCTCTTCTCCCGCCTCACCCCGGCCATCGGCGAGCGGGTGACAGCCGCCGCCGGCACAGCCGACTTCCGTCGAGCCGTGGCCGCGGCCGCACAGAGCAACGACCCCGCGGAGGCCGCCATGGGCCAGGGCATGCTCAGCCCCGACCACACCGGCGTCAGCGGAGTCCTCACGGACAGCTCGGTGATCGGAAAACTCGACGACGTGCTGGCCCTGCCCTTCCGGGAAGGATTCGCCGACGCAATCGGATCCGTCTTCCTCAGCGTGTCGATGCTCGCCGTCGTCGCCTTCGTCCTCACCCTGCTGTGGAAGGAAGTGCCGCTCCGCAGCGAGTCCGGCCTCCAGGCCGCGGCGCGGGGAGACGCGCAGGAGTGAGACGCCAACGGCGCCCACCCCCCGCGGGGGTGGGCGCCGTTGCGGCAAATATCGGGAGGCTCAGTGCCAGACGGTTCGCCGCCGGCTCAGTGCCAGAAGGTTCGCCGCCGGCTCAGTGCCAGACGGTTCGCCGCCGGCTCAGTGCCAGAAGGTTCGCCGCCGGCTCAGTGCCAGACGGTTCGCCGCCGGCTCAGTGCCCGCCGTTGTCCTTCAGACGCTTGAACGAGGCCTCGACCTCGGCCTTCGCCTCGGCCACCCCGACCCAGTCGGCGGCCTCGACGTGCTTGCCCGGCTCGAGGTCCTTGTAGTGGACGAAGAAGTGCTTGATGGCATCCAGTTCGAACTGCGGGACGTCGCCGATGTCCTGGATGTGATCCCAGCGCGGGTCGCCGGCCGGCACACACAGCACCTTGTCGTCGCCGCCGGCCTCGTCGACCATCTTGAACATGCCGACCGGACGTGCCTCGACGATGACGCCGGGGAACACGGACTCGGGGAGCAGGACCAGCGCGTCCAGCGGGTCGCCGTCCTCGCCGAGCGTGTTCTCGATGAAGCCGTAGTCGGCCGGGTAGCCGAACGCGGTGTAGAGGTAGCGGTCCAGCTTCACGCGACCGGTCACGTGGTCGACCTCGTACTTGTTTCGCTGACCCTTGGGGATCTCGATGGTGACGTCGAACTCCACGCCGATTCCTCGCTGTCGTGTCGATGATGATTCGGGGAGAGGATATCGGGTCGAGGATAAGGTTGGTTGTCTGACCACCCACGAATCACAGTGAAGACGGAGGCGCGTTGCCGGGCCAGGGAAAGAAGAAGATGGGCTCGTTGGCGGGACGCCACCGTCGGAACATGCGAATTCTGTTCGCGTCGGTCGTCGTCGTGGTGCTCGCGATGGCGGCTGTACTCGTGGTCGCGGTGACCGCGCACAACGCGTCGGCGGGCCGCGGTGAACTGACGATCGCGCCCGAACCGGCGCCGATCACGGCGGCCCCGCAGGTCACGCCGGTGCCGGACGACGCCCCGATGCCGACGGCGCAGGGGATCGCCGCCGCGGTCGGTCCGGCCGCCGCGAACCCCGACCTCGGCAAGTTCAGCGGAACGGTCGCCGACGCGGTCACCGGTCAGGTCCTGTGGAGCGTCAACCCGCAGACCCCGATGACCCCGGCGTCGACCACCAAGGTCCTCACCGCGGGATCCGCGTTGCTGGCGTTGCCGACCGACCGCCGTGTGACGACGAAGGTGGTGCAGGGCGCGACTCCCGGCGAGATCGTCCTCGTCGCCGGTGGTGATCCCACTCTCACCGCGAAACCGGTCGGGGAGAACGGCTACTACCCGGGTGCGGCGCACATCTCGCAACTGGTCGATCAGATCCGGAACGCGGGCATCCAGGTCACGAGCATCGTGGTCGACACCAGCATCTACTCGGGCGACACCATGGCGCAGGGGTGGTTCCCGACGGACGTCGGCGCCGGATTCATCACCCCCACCGAACCGATCATGATCGACGGCGGACGGGCCGACCCGCTCGTGGACGAATCGCCGCGCAGTTCGACACCCGCGCTCGACGCCGGGCGGACGCTCGCCGGTGCGCTCGGCGTCGCCCCGTCGGCGGTCACGTCGGGGGTCGCGGCGCCCGGTGCGGCTACCGTGGCGAGCGTGCAGTCCGCGCCGCTGCGCGACCGGTTGCGGCAGATGATGGAACACTCGGACAATGTGCTTGCCGAAGCGATCGGGCGGGAGGTTGCCATGAATGCCGGCGCGGAAGCATCGTTCGACGGCGCCGTCGCGACCATCGGCCAGACGCTGACCGCGGCCGGATTCGATCTGTCGGGGTTCACCCTGCACGATGCCAGCGGGTTGTCCGTCGACGACCGCATCGCCCCGCACACGCTCGACCAGGTCCTCACGGCCGCCGCGGGCGACGGCAATCCCGCCCTGCGGCCGATGCTCGACTACCTGCCGGTGGCCGGTGCCACGGGCAGTCTGTCGGACCGGTACGCGTCGGGGAACCGCACGGGCGCCGGATGGGTGCGGGCGAAGACCGGCACCCTGTCCACGGCCAGCGCGCTCGCCGGCTACGTGGTGGACCAGAACGGGCGTGTGCTCACGTTCGCGCTGATGTCCAACGACCGCCCGCCGGAGGTCAGCCGTCCCGCGCTCGACGCACTGGCGGCCGCGCTCCGCACGTGCGGGTGCCAGTGATGGCCGCCGAGGGAAATGCCTTCAGCGGTGCCGTCGACTGGAAGCTTGCAGCCAGGACGGGGGTGAAGCTCGCGCGCAGCGGACCGGTGACGTCGCGGTACACCGCCGAAACCGTGGTCGCGGAACTGGCCGACGCGTCGATGCGCGCGGAACTGCCCGTCCGGGAAGTCACCGGCCTCGCCGACGGACTTCCGGTGCCGACCGCCCAGATCCTCGACCGGGCCGGGTGGATCCACGCCGCCGCGCACTCGATGTCGCAACTCACGGGCGGCGACGCCGCTCCCGGCACGCTGGTCGGCAAGCCGGCAGGCATTCAGGCCGGGGCGATGCTCGCGTACCTGTCGTCGGCGATCCTCGGCCAGTACGACCCGTTCACCGGCGACAACGGAACCCTGCTGCTCGTGGCGCCCAACGTGGTGTCCGTCGAGCGCACGTTGCGGGTGCGGCCCAGCGACTTCCGGCTCTGGGTGTGCCTCCACGAGGTGACGCACCGGGTGCAGTTCTCGTCCTCACCGTGGCTCACCGGATACATGCAGGAGTCGGTGGAGACCCTCGGATCCGCCGAGGACGAGTCCGTCACCGACATGGTCGGCCGATTGTCGTCCGCGCTGCGCGCCCGCGGGCGCACGGAACCGGACGAGTCGGGCGCACCGGGCGGCATCGTCGGACTGCTGCGCGCGGCCCAGGCGGAGCCGCAACGCGAAGCACTCGACCGTCTGCTGGTACTCGGCACCCTCCTCGAGGGACATGCGGACCACGTGATGGACGCCGTCGGCCCCGCGGTCGTGCCGTCGGTGGCCGCGATCCGGGCGGCGTTCGATCAGCGGCGCCGCCGCAAGAGCAATCCGGTGCAGCGTCTCATCCGGGCACTGCTCGGGATGGACGCCAAGATGGCGCAGTACGTGCGCGGCAAGGCATTCGTCGACGCGGTCGTGGACAAGGTCGGGATGGACCGGTTCAACGTCGTGTGGACCGGCCCCGACACGTTGCCGCGGCTCGCGGAGATCGACGCGCCGGACGCCTGGGTGTCCCGGGTTCTGGGCTGATTCGAGGAAGGGCTGAGCGGTGATGGTGCTTCCCGAGGAGCCGGCGATCCTCGAGGTTCGTCACGCCGTGCGGCGCTGGATCGCGGCGCACGCCCCGGACGGTGAGATCGCGGTCGCGTTGTCGGGTGGCGCCGACTCACTGGCACTGACCGCGGCGGCCGCCGCCGAGGCACGGTCGGTGTGTGCCCTCGTCGTCGATCATCGGCTGCAGCCGGGTTCCGCCGACGTGGTCGACGAGGCGGCCGCCCGTGCCCGAGCGCTCGGCTGCGCGTCCGCCGAGGTGCTTCCCGTCGATGTGAGCGGGTCGGGCGGACTCGAGGCGGCTGCCAGGCAGGCCCGTTACCGCGCCCTCGACTCGGCGCGCGGAACCCGTCCGGTGCTCCTGGGACACACCCTCGACGACCAGGCCGAAACGGTGTTACTGGGGCTGTCGCGCGGTTCCGGCGGTCGATCCATCTGGGGGATGAGCGCGTACGACAGCCCGTGGGGGCGTCCGCTACTGGACGTGCGCCGCGCGGTGACCCGGCAGGCCTGCGCGGAACTGGGACTGAGCCCGCACGAGGACCCGCACAACGCCTCCCCCGACTTCGTGCGGGTGCGGCTGCGCACCGAGGTGCTGCCGCTGCTCGAGGACGTCCTGGGCGGCGGCGTCGCCGGGGCCCTCGCCCGCACCGGGGAACACTTGCGCGAGGAAGGTGCGGTCCTCGACGCGATGGCCGCCGACGCCCAGGCAAAAGTCGTGGTGGAAGGCGAAATCGACACCGCCCTGCTCGCTCTGTCGGCGCCACCGGTCCGCCGGCGGGTGCTGCGCAGCTGGCTCCTCGCGGCCGGTGCGCGCGGTCTCGGAGACACCCAGCTGCGGGCCGTGGACGACCTCGTCGCACGGTGGCGGGGACAGGGGCAGGTGGCGATCGGGGGCGGAACACCGGACGCGAGGTTGGTGGTCCGCCGACGACGTGGCAGGCTGAACGTCGGATTGGACGACCGACGAAGGGTTTGATCGCGTGTACGAAGGCGACATCGCATCGGTACTGATCTCCGAGGACGAGATCCGTCGACGTACCGTCGAACTGGCCGAGGAGATCGCCAAGCGCTACCCGGAGGGCGCCCCGGAGGGGGATCTGCTCCTGGTGGGTGTCCTCAAGGGCGCCATCTTCTTCATGACCGACTTCGCGCGGGCCCTCCCCATCCCCACCCAGATGGAGTTCATGGCCGTCAGCTCCTACGGTTCGTCCACGTCGTCCTCGGGCGTCGTGCGCATCCTCAAGGACCTCGACAAGGACATCGCAGGCCGGCACGTGCTGATCGTCGAGGACATCATCGACTCCGGTCTGACGCTGTCCTGGCTGATGCGCAACCTGTCGAGCCGCAACCCCGCGTCGCTCGAGGTCGTCACGCTGCTGCGCAAGCCCGACGCCATCAAGGTCGACGTCAACGTCGCGAACGTCGGCTTCGACATTCCCAACGAATTCGTCGTCGGGTACGGCCTCGACTACGCCGAGCGTTACCGCGACCTGCCGTACATCGGGACCCTCGAGCCTTCCGTCTACGGCGGCTGATCTCCGCGCCGCCCGTCAGCGGACGGGTTCGTGGGATACGGCGAGCTCCAGCGCCCGCAGGTCCTGCTCCAGTTGCCGGAACAGCCAGTACACGCCGACGAACGCGAAGATGCCGCCGACGCACAGGATGCGGACCGCGATGATCACCAGCGTGATCTCGTCGGGCGACAGGAACGTCACCCCGGCCACACCGGCCAGCGGAACCGAGGCGGCCACCGCGAGATACAGCGTGCTCCGGCGGTCGAGACCCCGCAGTTTGTGCGCGTCGGCGCTGCTGGCGATGTCCTGCGGCAGCAGGGTCGGGTAGATGCAGCGCACCGCGAAGAACGCCACCACGAAGAACGGGTACGCCACCGACACGGCACCGCACACGATCAATGATGCGATGAAGTGCACGTACGCGCCCGGCGGCACGTTCCCCGCCGCGAGTTGCAGGGAAATCGGATAGGCGATGCCCGCGATGACCCACAACCCGAACACCACGAGCACGACGCGGTCGCCGAGCAGCAGCGTGTCGGTGCGGGCCCGGGCCAGCGTCTGGCGGTCGTACGTTTTCCCCTTGCGCAGACCCCGCGGAACGAGCAGCGGATATCGGCACCAGTAGAGCAGCATGATCGCGCCCAACGGGAACGCGATCGAATTGATCACCAATTGGATCGATTCGAACGAGTGCTGGGCCTCCGGCGTCAGATTGCTGATGATCAGCATCTTGTTGTGGTGATAGTTGTAGGCGCCCGCGAGGGCATTCGGCACCGCGATACCGATCACCAGAATCGGGAGGGCGAATCGGCGCAGCCGCATGCGCCAACTGTTCGGCGGCGGATCGACGAGGTCCCGGGCCCGCGGATTCAGGCACAGGTCGAATTGCTGGGCCAGTTCGGCGCCGGACGACCACCGGTCCTCCGGTTTCGGTGCCAGACACGTCAGCAGCACCCGTCGCAGCGACGGCGGGCAGTCGTAGGGCAACTGGTCCAGAAATTCGGGGTCGATGTCGCGGCTGCGGCGGTCCAGCATCGCTTCGAGTGCGACGAGCGACTCGCTCGACACGTCCTCGTCCTCGAACGGACGCCGCCCGCACATCAGCTCCCACAGCATCACCCCGAGGGCGAAGATGTCGCTGCGGGTGTCGAGGTCCGCCGCCGTCCCCGGCATGCCGCGGTGACACGCCTCGAGCTGCTCGGGCGACATGTACGCCAGGGACCCGCCGAAGTAGGCGAGCGGTGACGCCCCGGTGACGGTGTCGCTGAAACTGATGTTGAAATCGGCTAGCTTCGGCACACCCTCGGCCGTCAACAGGATATTGGCGGGCTTGATGTCGCGGTGCAGGACGCCGCGCTTACCGGCGTAGTCGAGGGCTTCGGCCAATCGCCGCCCCAGCCACGCGATCGTCTCCGGCCAGGTGAGCGACGCGATCTCGTCCCGCACACTCGAGTCGGTGGGCCTGAGCTCGCCCTTCTCCCGCATCTCCTCGTCGACCACGTCCAGCAGCAGACTGCCCGTCCGGTCCTGTTCCGGGGTCACACGCACGCGGCGCAGCACCCGCAGCAGGGTGCCACCCGGCAGGTACTGCATGTAGAGGAGGCGCAGCTGGCGGTCTTCGAGCAACCGCTGGTCGAACACACGCACGATGTAGTTGTGGTCGAGCTGAGCGAGGGTCTGCGGCTCGTTCCCCTTGTCGTGCGAGATCTTCACCGCGACGAGTCGCTGCATCGACCGCTGTCGTGCCAGGAACACGCGGCCGAACGCGCCGCTGCCCAGGCCCATCAGCAAGTCGAAGTCGTCGACCTGCTGACCGACCTCCACATCGTCGAGAGCCGCATTGCTCGGCGGCTTGGTGATGAGCGTGTCCGGCTGCCTGGCGGTCACGGTCGGACCGGCGGCCGCGGTTTGTTCGGCCGCGGCGGTCTGCTCGGCGGCGGCGGTTTGTTCGGCGGCGGCGGTCTGCTCGGCGGTCATCGTCCGTGCGGACACGGTGTGCGCAGCAACCACCGTCGACGGGCCGGCCGCAACCGTCGCTTCGCTGCTCTCGTGTTCGGAGTTCGTGACTCCGACGGTCCGTTCGGCAGAGTCCGATCCAGCGGCCGATCCGTCTCTGCCCGACCCGTTTCCTCTGGTCATTGCACATCGAGGGTTCTACTGGGCGGGTTCTCTGGGCACATCGAGGTTGTCTGGAGCGGTGTGAAGAGTCCCATCCAGGGACAAGCGAATGGTAACCCCACAGACCTACCGTATCCAGCGCGAATACTCGAAATGCCTGCTTCGCTGCACCATATACTCGGGTAATGGGGGACTCCCCGTTCACCTCAGCCGTCGTCGTCGCCGAGCAGGTTCGCTCGGGCGTCTCGAGCCCGATGGAGCATGTCGAGGCCGCGCTCGCGGCCATCGAACAGCGTGAACCGAAGATTCAGGCGTTCGTCACCGTCCTCGCCGAACAGGCCCGAGCCGACGCGCTCGCCCTCTCCCGCAGGCCGGATCTGTCCACACTTCCGCTGGCAGGAGTGCCCGTCGCGATCAAAGACGTCATCTCGGTGGCCGGGCTGCCGATGCGCGAGGGATCGGGTGCGACCAGTGCCGAACCGAAGGTCGCCGATCACCCGGTCGTCGCGCGACTGCGGGCGGCGGGAGCGGTGGTCGTGGGCCTGACCACCCTCCCCGAACTGGCGGTGTGGGGAACCACCGACGCGCCCGGCCACATCACCCGCAATCCGTGGAATCCGTCCCTGACCTGTGGGGGTTCGTCCGGGGGAGCGGCCGCCGCCGTCGCCGCGGGGATGGTGCCCCTGGCCCACGGGACCGACGGTCTGGGGTCGATCCGCATCCCGTCGGCGAACTGCGGAGTGTTCGGTATCAAACCGGGCAGGGGAGTCGTGCCGTCCGAACTCGGCGCCACCTCGTGGTTCGGCATGGCCGAGAACGGGCCCATCGCCACGACCGTCGACGACGCTGCCCTCATGCTGTCCGTCCTCGCCGATCGACCCGAACTCGCGCGGATCGGCGCATCGGAACCGTTGCGGATCGCGGTGGCGGCAGGGTCGCCGACGTTCCTTGCCACGGTCGATCCGCAGTGGCGGGACGCGGCCGTGCGCGCCGGCACGGAACTGACCGGCTCGGGTCACGACGTCGAGCCCGCGACGTTGCCCTACCCGGTCAACCTGCTCCCCGTGCTCGCCCGCTGGACCGCGGGAACGGCCGCCGACGCGAAGGGACTCGATCTGCGGCGACTGCAGCCGCGGACCCGCAGGCACGTCGCGCTGGGCCGCGCGCTGGGCCGGTTCGTCCGCCCGGAGCAGGTGGGCAGGCTCGAAGAGTCGCTACGCGCATTCTTCGAAAACTACGACGTGGTGATCACACCCGCTCTCGCGCAGCCGCCGCTCGCGGCGACGACGTGGAGCGAGCGGTCGTGGCTGTCGAACATCGTGGCCAACGTGCGATACGCCCCGCTCAGCGCGCTGTGGAATCTCGTCGGGTGGCCTGCGGCGAGTGTCCCCGTCGGCACGCACTCGCATTCGGGCACCCCGCTGGCCGTGCAGATCGCGGCGCCGCCCGGGGGTGAGGCCAGGATCCTGGCCCTGGCCGCTCACATCGAGCGGGTGGGCGGCGGCTGGCCGAGGGTCGCGCCCGCGCGGTGAACTCCCGCACATTCGGACCCGGATCGAGTCCGAGGGAACCGATGGGCAACCGCATGCGTTGAAAGAAAAGAGACCGCTCCCAACGGCGGTTGGCTGCTACCTGGAGTCGCCGGGGTGCCTTCGCGGTAACCTGGTTTGTCCGGTTGGCAGCCGGAAGGCGCACCCGGAAGACCCGCACTCTCGAAAGGACCGGCCATATCGGCCGACCTGTATGAACCGTAAGACTGTGTTTCGAAACCTGGCGATAGTTGCCGGCATCCTGCTGGTGATCTACGCCTTCAGCTACTTCGGCAACGACACGCGCGGATTCCAGGGTGTCGACACCTCCGTGGCGATCGCGCAGCTCGACGCGAACAACGTCGACAAGGCGCAGATCGACGACCGGGAGCAGCAGGTGCGCCTGTGGCTGAAGGACGGCAACGACGCCACCGACGGCAAGACCGAGATCCTCGCGAAGTATCCGGCGTCGGCGTCCGAGCAGATCTTCAACAAGATCTCCGACAAGGGCCTGCAGAGCTACAACACCACGGTCACGCAGGAGAGCTGGCTCACGTCCATCCTGCTGTTCGTCCTGCCGATGGTGATTCTGCTCGGCATCTTCTTCTTCGTGATGAGTCGCATGCAGGGCGGCGGTCGTGGCGGCGTCATGGGCTTCGGCAAGTCGAAGGCCAAGCAGCTCAACAAGGACATGCCGAAGACCACGTTCGCCGACGTCGCGGGTGCGGACGAGGCCGTCGAAGAGCTGTACGAGATCAAGGACTTCCTGCAGAACCCCATGCGCTACCAGTCGCTGGGCGCGAAGATCCCGCGCGGTGTGCTGCTGTACGGGCCGCCCGGAACCGGTAAGACCCTGCTCGCCCGCGCGGTGGCAGGTGAGGCCGGCGTCCCGTTCTTCACAATCTCCGGTTCGGACTTCGTTGAGATGTTCGTCGGTGTGGGTGCGTCCCGCGTGCGCGACATGTTCGACCAGGCCAAACAGAACAGCCCCTGCATCATCTTCGTCGACGAGATCGACGCCGTCGGACGCCAGCGTGGCGCCGGCCTCGGCGGCGGTCACGACGAGCGCGAGCAGACCCTCAACCAGTTGCTGGTCGAGATGGACGGTTTCGGTGACCGCACCGGCGTCATCCTCATCGCCGCCACCAACCGCCCCGACATCCTCGACCCGGCGTTGCTGCGCCCGGGCCGCTTCGACCGGCAGATCCCGGTCGGCGCCCCCGACCTCGCCGGTCGTCGCGCCATCCTGAAGGTCCACTCGCAGGGCAAGCCGATCGATCAGCACGCCGACCTCGAGGGCCTGGCCAAGCGCACCGTCGGAATGTCGGGTGCCGATCTGGCCAACGTCATCAACGAGGCCGCGCTGCTCACGGCCCGCGAGAACGGCACCGTCATCACGGAGGCCGCGCTCGAGGAGTCCGTCGACCGTGTCGTCGGCGGTCCCCGCCGCAAGAGCCGCATCATCAGCGAGCACGAAAAGAAGATCACCGCGTACCACGAGGGCGGGCACACGCTCGCCGCGTGGGCGATGCCCGACATCGAGCCCGTCTACAAGGTCACCATCCTCGCCCGCGGCCGCACCGGCGGTCACGCGATGACGGTGCCCGAGGACGACAAGGGCCTGATGACGCGGTCCGAGATGATCGCTCGACTCGTCATGGCGATGGGTGGCCGCGCGGCTGAGGAACTCGTGTTCCACGAGCCGACCACCGGTGCGTCCTCCGACATCGACATGGCGACGAAGATCGCCCGGTCGATGGTCACCGAGTACGGCATGAGCGCCAAGCTGGGTGCGGTGCGGTACGGCCAGGAGGGTGGAGACCCGTTCCTGGGCCGGTCGATGGGTCAGCAGTCCGACTACTCGCACGAGGTCGCGCGCGAGATCGACGAAGAGGTCCGCAACCTCATCGAGGCCGCGCACACCGAGGCGTGGGCGATCCTCAACGAGTACCGCGACGTGCTGGACATCCTGGCCACCGAACTGCTCGAACGCGAGACGCTCACCCGCAAGGATCTCGAGAAGATCTTCCACAGCGTCGAGAAGCGCCCGCGTATCACCGCGTTCAACGACTTCGGTCACCGGACGCCGTCCGACAAGCCGCCGGTCAAGACGCCGCGGGAACTCGCGGTCGAGCGCGGCGAGCCGTGGCCTCAGCAGCCCGAGCCGGTCTTCGCCCAGCAGCAGTCGCAGCAGGCTCCGCCGCAGCAGCAGTACCCGCAGCCGGCACCCGCCAACGGTTACTCGCAGCCGGCACCGGCCCGGCCGCAGGGTGGGATGACGCAGCCGCGTCCGGACTACGGCGCCCCCGCGGGTTGGTCGGCTCCGGGCTGGCCGCCTCGCGATCCGGGCAACCAGAACCCGGAGGGGCAGTACCCCGGGAACCAGGGTCCGGGGAACCAGTGGAACCCGCCGCACGAGCAGCGTGGCACCGGCGACGACGATGCGCAGACGAGGGCCTGGAAAGGACCGGACGGATCCAACTGATCCGCCCGACACTAGGCTGTTGCTTCGGGACGATCGGTCCCGGTACTGGAGGAGTTTCGGTTGTCGGTGAATCATCTCGGTAGTGAGCCCGTGGCACTCGAGACGGGCCGGGTGTTCGATCAGCCGCGTGCCGAAGCTGCGGTGCGCGAACTGCTGATCGCGATCGGTGAAGATCCGGACCGTCCCGGACTCCGGGATACGCCCTCCCGCGTGGCGCGGTCGTACCGCGAGGTCTTCGCGGGCCTCTACACCGACCCGGACACGGTGCTGAACACGACGTTCGACGAGGGGCACCAGGAGCTGGTGCTCGTTCGCGACATTCCGCTGTACTCCACGTGTGAGCACCATCTCGTGTCGTTCCACGGGGTTGCCCACGTCGGGTACATCCCCGGTAAGACGGGCAAGGTGACCGGGCTGTCGAAGCTGGCGCGCGTCGTCGACCTGTACGCCAAGCGTCCGCAGGTCCAGGAGCGTCTGACCAGCCAGATCGCCGACGCCGTCATGCGCAAGCTCGACCCGCGCGGTGCGATCGTGGTCATCGAGGCCGAGCACCTGTGCATGGCGATGCGGGGCATCCGCAAGCCTGGTGCGAGTACCACCACCTCCGCGGTGCGTGGTCTGCTCCAGTCCAGCGCGGCCTCACGTTCCGAGGCTCTGGACCTTATTCTGCGGAAGTGACCGTGATCGAGCTGCCCTCGCCAGGCCGAACCGTGGTGATGGGCGTCCTGAACGTCACCACCGATTCCTTCTCCGACGGCGGACGCTTCCTCGATCGTGACGCCGCACTCGCGCGCGGTCTCGAGCTGAAGCGTCTCGGCGTCGACATCGTCGACGTCGGTGGCGAGTCCACCCGCCCGGGCGCGGCGCGGGTCGATCCCGACGTCGAAGCCGGTCGCGTCGCACCCGTGATCGCGGATCTGGTGGGCGAGGGCATCTGCGTCAGTGTCGACACGATGCGGGCGTCCGTCGCGGAGGCCGCGATCGAGGCGGGTGCGTCGATCATCAACGACGTCGCCGGTGGCCGCGCGGATGCCGCGATGGCCTCGGTGGTCGCGGACGCCGGAGTGCCGTGGATCCTGATGCACTGGCGTTCGGCTGCCGACTACGTGCACCGCGGCACCGCCGATCACTACGACGACGTGGTCCGGGAGGTTCGGGACGAGCTGATGACCCAGGTCGACCTGGCCGTGAAGGCCGGGGTGGATCCGGGTTCCCTGGTGCTGGATCCGGGTCTGGGTTTCGCGAAGAACGCCGACCACAACTGGGCGCTGCTGAAGGCGCTGCCCGAGTTCAACGAGCTGGGATTCCCCGTCCTGATCGGCGCGTCGCGCAAGCGGTTCCTGGGTTCGCTGTTGGCGGATGCGGACGGGGAGCCGCGGCCGCCCGCCGGACGGGAGATCGCGACCGCCGTCGTTTCGGCGCTCGCCGCGACCCACGGGGCGTGGGGAGTGCGCGTGCACGATGCGCAGGGTTCCCTCGACGCCATCGCGGTCGCCGAGGCCTGGGCAAAGGGTGCAGCCGGACGTGAGTGATCGAATCGAGTTGCGCGGCTTGAAGGTTCGTGGAAATCACGGCGTCTTCGAACACGAGAAGCGGGACGGTCAGGACTTCTACGTCGACATCACCGTGTGGATGGACCTCGCCCCGGCGGCCGCATCGGACGACCTCGACGACACCCTCGACTACGGCGGACTGGCCGAGCGCGCGGCCGCGATCGTCGCGGGGCCCCCACGGGACCTCATCGAGACCGTCGCCGCGGAGATCGCGGACGGGGTGATGACCGACCCTCGCGTCCGGAGCACGGAGGTGGTGTTGCACAAGCCGTCCGCGCCGATTCCGCTGACGTTCGCGGACGTCGCGGTGGTCGCGCACAGGTCGCGGCCATGAGTCGCGCGGTGTTGTCGATCGGATCGAACGTCGGCGACAGTCTTGCCCATCTGCAGTCCGTTCTCGACGGGCTGGGTGACGCGGTCGTGGCGGTCTCTCCGGTGTATTCGACGGCGCCGTGGGGCGGTGTGGAGCAGCAGGACTTCCTCAACGCGGTTCTCGTCGTCGACGATCCCGCACTCGACGGTTACGGCTGGCTGCGACGCGGGCAGGAACTCGAGGCCGCCGCCGACCGGGTGCGGATCGAACGGTGGGGCCCCCGCACGCTCGACGTCGACGTCGTCACGTGCGACGACGTCCGCAGCGACGACCCGGAACTGACGTTGCCGCACCCGAGAGCACACGAGCGTGCGTTCGTGCTGATTCCGTGGCTGGACGTCGAACCCGAGGCCGTCCTGCGGGTCGACGGGACGACGACCCGGGTGGATGCGCTGCTGCCACTGCTGGACGACGACGAACGGGCCGGCGTGCACCGGACGCAACTCGTTCTGGACCGGCGGTCGCGATGAAGCCGGAACCGACGGGCACGATGAAACCCACCCGGATCTGGGATCTGCTGTTCCTGGCCGCTATCGCCGTCGCCGCCACCTGGATCCTGGTCCGGGTGTTCTACGGCTCGTTTCCGCCGATTCCCGTGTACGCCGGGGCGTCGCTGTACCCGGTCGCGCTGATCGAGGTCGTGCTCGCGTTCATGGTGCGATCCCGGGTCAGCAATCATCAGGTGGGCGACGGACCGCGTCAGCTGCACCCGATCACCGCCGCCCGGGTGGCGGCGCTCGCCAAGGCGTCCGCGCTCGTCGGTGCCGCGACGGCGGGGGTGTGGGGCGGTTTCCTGCTGTACCTGCTTCCGCAGCGGTCGGTGCTCCGGGCTGCGGTCTCGGACACTCCCGGCGCGTGGGTGGGTCTCGTCGCCGCGCTTGCCCTCGTCGGCGCGGCGCTGTGGTTGGAACATTGCTGCCGCACTCCCGACGACCCCTCGGACGAGCCGGCGCACTAGGGCACAGGGGATCGCCGCAGGTCCGATGGAATGCGCGGCGCACCCTTCGCGGCCAAGTACCCTGGCACCATGACGAATCCTGGTCGCCTCAAGTCTGCGCGCCGCAACAGGCGCAGCGCGAGCCAGATGATCGTTGCGGGGTTGCTCGCCCTCGCGGTGATCGCGTCCCTCTTCCTGATCTTCAGCGACAGCGTCCAACTCCTGCGGGTGGGCCTGGTGGCCGCACTGTGGGCCGCCACGGTCGGTGCCATCGCCATGACGAAGTACCGGCGCGAGTCGGCGCTCGACAAGGCGAAGGTCAACGACCTGCAGACCGTCTACGAGTTGCAGCTCGAGCGGGAGATCTCGGCACGGCGCGAATACGAGCTCACCGTCGAGAAGCGGGTGCGCAGCGAGGTGCGCGCCGACGCCGAAGAACTTGCCGCGCTGCGTGCCGAACTCTCGTCGCTCCGCAAGAATCTCGAGGCCCTGTTCGACGGCGCGATGCCGACCGAACGGATCGCGCTGCGGGCGGATTCGACGCGTGTGCAGGAACTTGCAGGCGGGTCGTACAGCAGTTACCAGCCTGCTGCGTCGGGCCTGTACATCCCAGGGGCGGGACATGCCGCCGGGGCGGGGCATCAGAGTGGTTCCGCCCAGTCGTCGCACCACTTCGCGAATCCGGACGACGATCCGGTCACCGCCGAGACGTCCATCGTCGAGCCCGCCTATGCCGGACACACCGAACCCGAGATCGAGATCGAGGTCGAGCCGGAACCGGAGCCCGAGCAGGTTGCCGAGACTCGGCAGGCTCCCGAGCCGGAGCCGGTCGCGGAGGTCGAGCCCGAACCTGTCGCGAAGCCCGAGCCGGAGCCCGACTCAGAGGCAGCGGCAGGGGCAGAGGCCGAGCCCGAAGCGCGGCCGGGCCGCCGACGCGCGCCCGAGGACGACGAACCGTCGGGTGCGCACGCCAACGGGCTGTCGGTCGCCGAGATCATGGCCAACATGCAGTCGGCATCCGGGGCCGCCCAGAGCACCGGCGGCAGGCGTCGCCGGGCCGAATAAGGCCGGACGCGCCCGAGGATCAACCCGCATCGTGTGAGGCATATATCACTCTGCCTGCGCATGGCGGGCCGCGTTAGAGCCGGGCTATCCTCACCCTGGAACGTCTGGTACCCGCCGAGCGGGACTGGAACGAACGAGAGGACGAAGGTGACCTCTTTCGGGATCACTAATGGCCCTGCGCCTGCGAGGTTGACGGTAGGAATCGTCTCCGCCGGCCGGGTCGGTACAGCAATCGGTGCCGCGTTGGAGCGGGCAGGTCACGTCGTCGTCGCTTGCTCGGCCGTCTCCGACGCTTCACGTCACCGAGCCCGGACCCGGCTTCCCGAGACCGAGATTCTGCCGGTGGCAGAGGTCGCGGCCCGTTCCGAACTGCTCGTTCTCGCCGTCCCCGACGCCGAACTGCCGTCGCTGATCGCGGGGCTGGCCTCCACCCGTGCGGTGCCGAGTCGCGCGATCGTGGCCCACACGTCCGGCGCGAACGGCATCGGGATCCTCGACCCCCTTACCGAGCAGGGCGTCGTTCCGCTCGCGATTCACCCCGCGATGACGTTCACCGGGCACGACGAGGACACCGTCCGTCTCGCGTCCGCCTGTTTCGGCATCACCGCCGCCGACGATATCGGTTACGCGATCGCGCAGTCGCTGGTCCTCGAGATCGGCGGCGAGCCCGTCCGGGTCCGCGAGGACATGCGACCGCTGTACCACGCCGCTCTCGCCCACGGCAGCAACCACCTGGTGACGCTCGTCGTCGACGCCGTGGCCGCGCTGCGCGTCGCCCTCGAAGGCCAGGAACTGCTCGGCCAGGAGTTGATCGGCGACGATCCGAACGGCCTGGCCGAACGAGTTCTCCAGCCGCTACTGTCCGCGGCGCTCGACAACGCCCTGCGGCGCGGGCCGTCGGCGCTGACGGGGCCGGTCGCGCGGGGCGATTCGGAAGCGGTCGCCACGCATCTGCGGGTACTCGAAGAGGTCGATCCGCGGATCGCGGCCGGCTACCGCGCCCTGTCCCTGAGGTCGGCGCAACGCGCCGGTGCGACACCCGAACTGCTGGAAATCCTGGAAGACCGGAGGTGAGTTCCGTGAGCGATCTGCAGGGCGGATACAAGCGCGGCGAACTGACCGTGCACCACGACCCGAGCGTGCTGACCCGGGTCTCGAAGGCGCTGCGCGGTGTCGGCCGCCAGGTCGCGCTCGTGCCGACGATGGGGGCCCTCCACACGGGCCATCTGGAGCTGGTGCGGCAGGCCAAGCTCACCGGCGCGGTGGTGATCGTCTCGATCTTCGTCAACCCGTTGCAGTTCGGCGCCGGCGAAGACCTCGACGCCTACCCGCGCACCCTCGACGCCGATCTCGAACTGCTGCGGGAGGCCGGAGTCGAGCTGGCGTTCGTGCCCACCGCAGCCACCATGTACCCGGCAGGACCGCGGACCACGATCCATCCCGGACCGCTGGGCGCCGAGCTGGAAGGCGTGTCCAGGCCGACGCACTTCGCGGGCATGCTCACCGTCGTCGCCAAGCTGCTGCAGATCGCCGCGCCGAACGTCGCGTACTTCGGTGAGAAGGACTACCAGCAGCTGACGTTGATCCGGCAGATGGTGACCGACCTGAACTTCGACGTCCGGATCTTCGGCGTGCCCACGGTGCGTGAGCACGACGGACTGGCACTGTCTTCGCGCAATCGCTACCTCGACGAGGCGCAGCGCAGCGCGGCGACGGCACTGTCCGCGGCCCTGATCGCCGGCGCCCACGCCGCGGCCGGGGGCGCCGAGGCGATCCTCGCCACCGCGCGCGAGGTGCTGGCGTCCGTCCCTGAGGTGGAGGTCGACTACCTCGAGGTGCGGGGCGTCGATCTCGGCCCCGCCCCCGAGCGGGGCGACGGCAGGCTGCTCGTCGCAGCCAAGGTCGGGACCACCCGCCTGATCGACAACGTCGGTGTCGCCGTCGGCACCGGATTCCTCGAACGCGACGCCGAACCACCGTCGGACGCGTCGGCCGCAGACGAACTTCTTTCCCGCTAGAAGAGTAAGGACCGGAACATGTTTCGCACCATGATGAAGTCGAAGATCCATCGCGCCACCGTCACGCACGCCGACCTGCACTACGTGGGCTCGGTGACGGTCGACCAGGATCTGATGGACGCCGCCGACCTTCTCGAGGGCGAGCAGGTGTGCATCGTCGACATCGACAACGGCGCGCGGCTCGAAACGTATGTGATCGCCGGCGAGCGGGGAAGTGGTGTCATCGGGATCAACGGTGCGGCAGCGCATCTGGTCAAGCCCGGCGACCTCGTCATCCTCATCGCGTACGGCGTCATGAACGAGCAGGAGGTGCGCGACTACGAGCCGCGTGTCGTGTTCGTCGACGCCGCCAACTCACCGATCGAGCTCGGCGCCGACCCCGCGCACGCGCCGGAGGGCTCCGGTCTCATCACCCCGCGCATGCTGTCGACGCTCGACGCCGAGCGCGAATCCAGTTTGGTGTAACCCATGCTCCTCACCGTCGACGTCCGGAACACGAACATCGTTCTCGGACTGTTCACCGGGTCCGGCGAACACTCGAAGTTGGTGCAGGACTGGCGGATGCGCACCGACGCGAGGATGACGGCGGACGAGCTGGCCCTCATCTTCCGGGGCCTCCTCGGCGCGCACACGGATCAGATCACCGGTGTGTCCGCGCTGTCGACGGTGCCGTCGGTGCTGCGGGAGATCCGCGTGATGCTGACGCGGTACTGGGGGCACGTCCCGCACGTGCTGGTGGAACCCGGGGTGCGAACCGGTGTTCCGCTGCTCGTCGACAACCCCAAGGAGGTGGGCGCCGACCGGATCGTGAACAGTCTTGCGGCGCATCACCTCTACGACGCACCGTGCATCGTGGTCGACTTCGGGACGTCCACATGTGTCGACGTCGTGTCCGCCAAGGGCGAGTTTCTCGGCGGCGCCATCGCGCCCGGCCTCGAGATCTCCTCGGACGCACTCGCGTCGCAGTCGGCGGCGCTGCGCAAGGTCGAACTGGTGCGGCCCCGCTCCGTCGTCGGCAAGAACACCGTCGAGTGCATGCAGTCCGGTGCGGTGTTCGGTTTCGCCGGCCTCGTCGACGGGTTGGTCCGCCGCGTGCGCAAGGAACTGCCCGCCTTCTCCGGTTCCGACGTGGTGGTGATCGCGACAGGTGACCGCGCGCCGCTGATCATGCCCGAGACGGAAACCGTCGACGAGCACGAACCGGATCTCACGCTCGAAGGGCTGCGCCTGGTCTACGAGCGGAATCAGGCTCGCCGGGGTGCGCGTCGCAGCCCGCTCGAGTGACGGGTTCCCTCTTCGCGGAAGTTATGTCAGAATGGTCCCCGTGAATCTCTGCACGAGTGCTCAGGAGTGTTGTCGAGGCTGAACGCTGCCTTGACCAATTCACACTTCTGGGAGTCTCTCTCGTGCTCGCAACGTATTCTTCTGCATCTGTACCCACCCGTCTTCGCCCGGCTGACCTGCTGCGCATCACCGATCAGGGTGCATCCGAGGTCCTCGACGGCCGCCACGACGTCCTGCTGCCGCAGAGCTGGCCCACCGACGAGCGCTGGTCGACCCGGCTCTACTCGGACGACGACGTCGACGTCTGGCTGATCAGCTGGGTTCCCGACCGGAACACCGAATTGCACGACCACGCAGGCTCTTTCGGCGCGCTCACCGTTCTCAGCGGCGCACTGTCCGAGTTCCGTTGGGCGGGTGACCGACTGCGTCACCGCACTCTCGAGGCAGGCGATCAGGCCTCGTTCCCGCTCGGCTGGGTCCACGACGTGGTGCGGGCGCCGGACGCGCCCGGGGCGGAGGTGGTGACGCCGACGCTGAGCGTGCACGCCTACTCACCGCCACTATCGGCCATGTCCTATTACGAGGTCACCGACCACGGCACGCTGCGCCGTACCCGGACCGAGCTCACCGATCTCCCCGAGGGTGGTTCGAAGTGAACATCGACCAGATGCTCGAAGAGGCCCGCGCCCAGATCGACCGCATGTACGCATTCGAGCTGCCCGAGGCCGTGGCGCGTGGCGCGATCGTCGTGGACATCCGCCCGCAGGCGCAGCGGGCGATCGAGGGAACGCTCCCCGGCGCACTCGCCATCGAACGCAACGTCCTCGAGTGGCGTTGCGATCCCACCAGCTCGGCGCACCTGGCGCTCGCGGTGGACCACGACGTCGAGTGGATCATCGTCTGCTCCGAGGGCTACACGTCGAGTCTCGCCGCGGCGGCGCTGCAGCAACTGGGTCTGCACAAGGCGACCGATCTCGTCGGCGGGTACAAGGCGATCAAGGCTGCGGGGTTGCTGGGCTCGCTCATCGCCACGCAGCACTGCGTGCGGGAGCTGGCCACCGTCTCGGCTCACTAACGGCGAGCCGTCGCATGACGCCGACGGCGAGCCGTCGAGTTGGTGCTGACCTCTGAATAGGGGCACGCGCGGGCGTCGATTAGGCTGGTGACCCGTGAGTGAAGTAGCAGCCCAGCCAGTCGACGACACCCCCGAGCAGCTTCGCATCCGCCAGGAGAAGCGTGAGCGCATCCTCGCGGAGGGACGCGAGGCGTACCCGGTGTCGGTGGCGCGCACCCACTCGCTGGCGGAGATCCGGGCCAAGTACCCGGAACTCGAGCCCGACACGGCCACCGGCGACCAGGTCGGTGTCGTCGGCCGGGTGATCTTCGTGCGCAACACGGGCAAGTTGTGTTTCGCGACGCTGCAGGAAGGCGACGGCACCCAGCTGCAGGCGATGATCAGTCTCGCCGCTGTCGGTGAGGATGCTCTCGCGTTGTGGAAGGCCGATGTCGACCTCGGTGACTTCGTGTTCGTGCACGGCGAGGTGATCAGTTCCCGTCGCGGTGAGCTGAGCGTGATGGCCGATTCGTGGCAGATCGCGTCCAAGTCGCTCCGGCCCCTGCCGGTTGCGCACAAGGAGATGAACGAGGAGTCGCGGGTCCGGCAGCGTTACGCCGATCTGATCGTGCGCTCCGAGGCGCGGGAGAATGCGCGTAAGCGGGTGGCTGTCGTCCGTGAGCTCCGGAACGCGCTCGAGCTGCGCGGGTTCCTCGAGGTCGAGACGCCGATGCTGCAGACGGTGGCGGGTGGCGCCGCGGCCCGCCCGTTCATCACTCATTCCAATGCCCTGGATATCGACCTCTATCTCCGTATCGCTCCCGAACTGTTCCTGAAGCGGTGCGTCGTCGGCGGTATCGAGAAGGTCTTCGAGATCAACCGGAATTTCCGCAACGAGGGTGTCGATTCGACGCACTCGCCGGAATTCGCGATGCTCGAGACATACGAGGCGTACGGCACGTACGACGATTCCGCCGTGATGATCCGCGAACTCGTCCAGGAAGTGGCGCAGGCCGCTTTCGGTTCGCAGGTCGTCACACTCGCCGACGGCACCGAATACGACCTCAGTGGTGAATGGAAGACCCTCGAGATGTACCCGTCGCTGTCGCAGGCGATCGGTGTCGAGGTCACTCCGGATACCACCGTCGAGGAATTGCTGGCGCTCGCCGAGAAGGTGGGCCTCGAGGTCCCCAAGGACAAGGGTTACGGGCACGGGAAGCTCGTCGAGGAACTGTGGGAGCACCAGTGCGGCGACCAGCTGTTCGAGCCGACGTTCGTCCGTGATTTCCCGGTCGAGACGTCGCCGCTGACTCGTGACCACCGCAGCAAGGCCGGGGTCACCGAGAAGTGGGACCTCTACATCCGCGGGTTCGAGTTGGCCACGGGCTATTCGGAATTGGTCGATCCGGTCATCCAGCGTGAGCGGTTCGTCGATCAGGCGCGTCTCGCGTCGGCTGGTGACGACGAGGCGATGGCCCTCGACGAAGAATTCCTCGCCGCTATGGAGCAGGGAATGCCGCCGACCACCGGCACCGGAATGGGAATCGACCGTCTGCTGATGGCTTTGACGGGATTGGGAATCCGCGAAACAATCCTCTTTCCCATTGTTCGCCCTTCTTCTCGCTGATTCACCAGGGTGAATTCGCGCGGATAAATTCGATCCATTCCTCGTATTCCGAATCGGAAGAACAGGGGTATGGTTACCTCCGGGTCGTAGCTCACGTTGACGATGAGACGTCGCTTCATTCGAGAGGAATTTCATCCCATGGCTAAGAAGGTCACTGTCACCCTGATCGACGATGTCGATCAAGAGGCGTCTGCCGACGAGACGGTCGAGTTCGGCCTCGACGGTGTTCAGTACGAGATCGACCTTTCCTCGGAGAATGCGGCGAAATTGCGCGAGCAACTCGACGTGTGGGTTTCCCACGCGCGCAAGGTGAGCTCGCGCAAGCGCGGCAAGGCCGTGGCGGCTCCGGCCGCCACCAAGTCCCGAGTTTCGGTCGATCGGGAACAGAGCGCCGCTATCCGGGAATGGGCGCGCAAGAACAACAAAAAGGTTTCTGCGCGCGGACGTATCTCCGCGGAAATTATCGACGCCTACAACAAGGCGAACTGAAAGTTAGCTGGGGACAGAATTTGCTGATTCGCTCCGCGAGGTGACCTGCACTGTTACCGTCCCGCACTGATTCGTTAATCGGGAAGTCGGGGGGTAGCTGTGCGGCGCTGCGTGACCGTTTCAGGGATTCTGTTCCTGGCGTTCGTGATGTGGGCCGGGGTGGCGTCCGCGGCGCCGACCTATCCGGTGCCGGATTCGTTCCTCGCCGGCGTGCCTCTCGAATTGCGAAATCCGGGCGGTTCGGCCCCGGGTTCGAACGACTGGTCCTGCCGACCGAGTGACGCGCATCCCGAACCGGTGGTCCTCGTCCACGGCACGGGAGGCGCACGCCAGACCAACTGGGCGGTGTACGCACCGCTCATCGCCAACGAGGGCTACTGCGTGTATTCCCTCACCTACGGCAACTTCCCCGACCTGCCGTGGCCGCTCGATGCGATCGGCGGGATGACTCCCATCGACACGGGCACCGCTCAGATCGCCGTATTCGTCGATCAGGTGCTGTCGAGCACAGGCGCCTCGAAAGTCGACCTGGTGGGACATTCCCAGGGCACTCTGCAGGCGAACAACTACGTGAAGTTCTTCGGCGGAGCAGACAAGGTCGCGAAGGTCGTGTCACTGGCACCGCCGTGGCACGGCACGTACGGCACCGATCAGGTCAGCGTCGGGCGGTACATGCGGTCGCTCGGCATCGACGACGAGGTGGCGGCAGGTTTCCCCGTCTGCCGGGCCTGCCCCGAGATGCTGCAGGGTTCCGCGTTCATCGACCGCATGCGGGCGGACGGGGTCTACGTCCCCGGCGTCGAGTACACGAACATCGCCACCCGCTACGACGAACTGGTCGTCCCGTACACGAGCGGCATCGAGCCGGGCCCCGACACGACGAACATCGTCGTCCAGGACGGTTGTGAGCAGGACTACTCCGACCACGTCGCCGTCGCCGGTTCTGCGCGGGCCGCGGGATTCGTGCTGAACGCGCTGGATCCCGCGCACCCGCGCGACGTGCCCTGCCGGTTCGTCGCCCCCATCGCGGGGTAACCCTTTCTGGCCTCGTCGCCGGTTACCGGGAGAGTCCTGAGCAACCCGCTGGGTATCGCGGTCGCCGCCGGCGGAAACGTAAGGGTGGCGAACTCACAGCTCATCGACATACCCTGTCCGGACACGCAGGTCTGGCTTCCTTCGAAAAGCGGGCCGCGAACTTCGCGGGCAAGCGGTTGTCGCATTTCTGTGACACCACGGCCAGGACGTGCCCGGAGGATCCCGTCCAGGACCGTCTGGATGGGGAACAACTGGAAAGAAGTGTCCATTCGAGCCGGTCCCGGCGGCTACGACATGGTGGTCCGCATCGGCATCGCGGAACCTGTTCGCTCCAGGCGTACAGCGAAGGGGAAACGATTGCCGGAGCTGGGGCGTTAAATACGGGTAAGCAGGCCTGCACTTCCATCTAAAGGGGTGGAGGGGCAGCAGGTCGATCGGCAGCCAACTAGAGTAATAGCTGGGGTCGTGGAACCTTCGTCGGTTCGGGGCTTCGGCCCTCGCAGCAGGCGCTGGCGATCTGCTTGTAGTGCCGGAGCGAAACGCGGCGAACAGGAACGAGACACCCGGTCTCGTGACTGCACGTCGGAAAGTGTGAGGGAGAGCGATGTTCGAGAGGTTCACCGATCGCGCACGGCGCGTTGTTGTCCTGGCTCAAGAAGAAGCCAGGATGCTCAACCACAACTACATCGGTACGGAGCACATCCTGCTCGGCCTCATTCACGAGGGCGAAGGTGTCGCTGCCAAGTCGCTGGAGTCGTTGGGCATCTCCCTCGAAGGAGTGCGCAGCCAGGTCGAGGAGATCATCGGCCAGGGCCAGCAGGCCCCGTCCGGCCACATCCCCTTCACCCCGCGTGCCAAAAAAGTCCTGGAGCTCAGCCTGCGCGAGGCACTGCAGCTCGGACACAACTACATCGGTACGGAGCACATCCTGCTCGGCCTCATCCGCGAGGGTGAAGGCGTCGCGGCGCAGGTGCTGGTCAAGCTCGGTGCCGACCTCAACCGGGTGCGTCAGCAGGTCATCCAGCTGCTCTCCGGCTACCAGGGCAAGGAGCCGGCCGAGGCCGGCGGCACTCGCGGCGAGGCGGGCACCCCGTCCACGTCGCTGGTGCTCGACCAGTTCGGTCGCAACCTCACCCAGGCCGCCCTCGAAGGCAAGCTCGACCCCGTCATCGGCCGCTCGAAGGAAATCGAGCGCGTCATGCAGGTGCTGTCGCGCCGTACCAAGAACAACCCGGTCCTGATCGGCGAGCCCGGTGTCGGTAAGACCGCCGTCGTCGAGGGTCTCGCTCAGGCCATCGTCAACGGCGAGGTCCCCGAGACGCTCAAGGACAAGCAGCTGTACACGCTCGACCTCGGGTCGCTCGTGGCAGGCAGCCGCTACCGCGGTGACTTCGAAGAGCGCCTGAAGAAGGTCCTCAAGGAGATCAACACCCGCGGCGACATCATCCTGTTCATCGACGAGCTGCACACCCTCGTGGGTGCAGGCGCGGCCGAGGGCGCCATCGACGCGGCCTCGATCCTCAAGCCGAAGCTCGCCCGCGGTGAGCTGCAGACCATCGGTGCCACCACCCTCGACGAGTACCGCAAGTACATCGAGAAGGACGCCGCACTGGAGCGCCGCTTCCAGCCGGTGCAGGTCGGCGAGCCGACGGTGGAACACACCATCGAGATCCTCAAGGGTCTTCGCGACCGTTACGAGGCGCACCACCGCGTGTCCATCACGGACGGTGCACTCGTCGCCGCGGCCACCCTGGCCGATCGCTACATCAACGACCGCTTCCTGCCGGACAAGGCCATCGACCTCATCGACGAGGCCGGAGCCCGGATGCGCATCCGCCGGATGACCGCACCGCCGGACCTCCGCGAGTTCGACGACAAGATCGCCGACGCCCGCCGCGAGAAGGAGTCCGCGATCGACGCGCAGGACTTCGAGAAGGCCGCGAACCTGCGCGACAAGGAGAAGACCCTCGTCGCCCAGCGTGCGGAGCGGGAGAAGCAGTGGCGTTCCGGCGACCTGGACGTCATCGCCGAGGTCGACGACGAGCAGATCGCCGAGGTCCTGGGTAACTGGACCGGCATCCCCGTGTTCAAGCTCACCGAGGAGGAGACCACGCGTCTGCTCCGCATGGAGGAGGAGCTGCACAAGCGGATCATCGGTCAGGAAGACGCGGTCAAGGCTGTCGCCAAGGCCATCCGTCGTACCCGTGCCGGCCTGAAGGACCCGAAGCGTCCGTCCGGTTCGTTCATCTTCGCCGGCCCGTCCGGTGTCGGTAAGACCGAGCTGGCCAAGTCGCTTGCCAACTTCCTGTTCGGTGAGGACGACGCTCTCATCCAGATCGACATGGGTGAGTTCCACGACCGCTTCACCGCGTCGCGGCTGTTCGGTGCCCCTCCCGGCTACGTCGGCTACGAAGAGGGCGGCCAGCTCACCGAGAAGGTGCGCCGCAAGCCGTTCAGCGTGGTGCTGTTCGACGAGATCGAGAAGGCACACCAGGAGATCTACAACACGCTCCTGCAGGTGCTCGAGGACGGCCGTCTCACCGACGGTCAGGGCCGGACCGTGGACTTCAAGAACACGGTGCTCATCTTCACCTCGAACCTCGGTACCTCGGACATCTCCAAGGCTGTGGGTCTCGGCTTCACGTCCGGTAAGGGCGACGAGTCGAACTACGAGCGGATGAAGCTCAAGGTGCACGACGAGCTGAAGAAGCACTTCCGTCCCGAGTTCCTCAACCGCATCGACGACATCGTCGTGTTCCACCAGCTCACCACCGAGCAGATCGTTCAGATGGTGGACCTGATGGTGGCGCGTGTCGAGGTGGCCTTGAAGAACAAGGACATGACGATGGAGGTCACCGACAAGGCCAAGTCGCTGCTGGCCAAGCGTGGCTTCGATCCGGTCCTGGGTGCGCGGCCGCTGCGTCGCACCATCCAGCGCGAGATCGAGGACCAGCTGTCGGAGAAGATCCTCTTCGGCGAGGTCGGCCCCGGCCAGATCGTGTACGTCGACGTCGAGAACTGGGACGGCGAAGGCGCGGGCGAGGACGCGAAGTTCACGTTCCGCGGCGAGACGAAGCCGGTCACGGTTCCCGACGAGGTTCCGGTCGACCTGGCCAAGTCCGGCGCAGCCGACTCGGAGTAGACAGGCAGTAGTCGAACGACAACGGGCCGCCGGTGGTTTTCCACCGGCGGCCCGTTCGTGTGTGCGGGTCAGATGCTCTTGCGTCCCGACCAGTTGGCGAGTCGCTCGGTGGGTCCGGCGGCGGGGTGCGGTTCGACTACGTCCGCGAACGGCACGTGGCCGCCGCGTGTCTCCGCCGGGATCGCGTGCCGTGCGACGGCGAGCATGGCCTCGGCGAGCTCAGGGCGGGTTTCGGAGGGCTGGCCGGTGGCGACGGCCAGGTCCCAGCCGTGCACGAGAGTCTCGTTGATGTAGCCCCAGATCGCGGCCCGGCCGGGGACGGTGCCCCACGGTGCGGTCACCGTCGCGTCGAGCCGGCTGTCGTCGGCCCAGACGGGCCACATGCGGTCCGTTGCGGACCGGTAGGTGTCTGGGTAGCCATCGTCGGGGATGTCGGTGACGACGAGCGGAACGGTGCCCGGGTCGCCGCCCTCACCGATCACGTGGGCACGCTCCACGGTGGCGACGAGGTGGCCGAGCAGGGTGCGGACGTCGAAGTCGGCGCAGGGAGTGGCTGCCGTCAGCTGGTCGTCGCGGACTTTCTCGACGAGGGCGGTGGTCCAGGCGAGGGCTTCGCGGTACAGGGGCCGGGGGTCTGTCGTGTTGTTTGTCATGAGGCAACTATCGCCGTGAAACATGACATCTCCTGTCATGTATTTCTGCCAGACTTTCCGCATGCGCGCCGACCGTCTGCTCTCGCTCGTCCTCCTGCTCCGTAACCGCGGGCGTATGTCGGCGTCGGCGCTGGCCCGCGAACTCGAGGTGTCCCCGCGCACCGTGTTGCGGGACATCGACGCACTGTCGACGGCGGGAATACCGGTGTACGCCGAACGCGGTCGTGATGGCGGCTTCGAGTTGCTTCCGGGATTCACCACCGACCTCACGGGCCTGACCGTCGACGAGGCCAAGGCCCTGCTGGCGGCAGGCTCGGCGATGACGTCGGAATCGCTGGGCATGGCGCCGGCGTTCGCGTCGGCGATGCGCAAGGTGGTGGCGGCGATGCCCGACGCACACCGGGCGGCGGCGACGAAGGTGGCGGAGCGGGTGTACGTCACCCAGGGATCGTGGCTGACCGATCCGGAACCGGTGGACGATCACCTCGGGCTCATCCAGCAGGCGGTGTTCGTGGGCCGGCGGCTGAGCATCCTGTACCCGTCGCGGGGCAACGACGCGGTGTGGCGCGTCATCGACCCGCAGGGGCTCATCCACGCGGCGGGACGGTGGTATCTGGTGGCGACGGACGCCGGCCGCGACCGGACGTACCGGCTCGAGCGCATCGAGGCCGTCCGTGAACTCGACGAGCCGGCGCAGCGATCTGCCGACATCGACCTCGCCGCGATCTGGGAGCGTCGCCGTTCGGCGTTCCGGGCGCGCGGGACGCCGGTGGTCGCCGACGTTCTCGTGGACCGTGAGCGCCGCGACGACCTGGTGGAGCGTGCCTACGCCGTCCGCTCCGAGCGGTCGGTCGGCGACGACCGGGTGCGGCTGGAAGCGGTGTTCGGCGACGACTCCCACGCACGCGGGGTTCTGTGGGCGTTCGGCGAGGCCGCGGAAGTGCTGGCACCGGACGCTCTGCGGGCCGCCCTGCGTTCCCGCGCGCTGCGCATGTCCGCCCGGTACGAGTAGGTTCGACACGTAAACCGAAGAACCACGAGAGGATGTGGCATGCCGACACGTACCGCACGGACCGCTTGGAACGGATCGCTCGAACAGGGAAGCGGTCAGGTGGAACTCACCAGTTCCGGTGTCGCGACCTTCGACGTCTCGTTCCCGAAGCGGGCGGCCGAGGAGGCTGGTGGAACCACCAGCCCGGAGGAGCTGATCGCCGCGGCGCATTCCTCCTGCTATGCGATGCAGTTGTCCGCGCTCATCGCGGAGGCAGGCGGCACCCCGCAGAGCCTCGAGGTGAAGGCGGATGTCTCACTCGGACCGGACAATCCGGGTTTCAAGCTCACCGGCATCAAGCTGACGGTCCGCGGCGAGGTTGACGGTCTCGACGCCGACGGATTCGCGAAGGCCGCTCAGGCCGCGAAGGAGTCGTGCCCGGTGAGCAAGGCGCTCACCGGAGTCGAGATCACGCTGGACGCCGCACTCGAGTCCTGAGTGCAGTCGGCTACTGACGGTTGAACCGTGCGCGCACTTCCTCCATCTTCGCTTGGAGTTCGTCCGGGCTGATGACGCCCTTGTCCATCAACGCGTGAGCGGTGGCGACGACGGACCGGGAGCGGACGGGGAAGTCGCGGTAGATGGTTTCGCCCAGTTGGTCCTCGGTGTGGCGCCTGTCGAGATTGTCCCAGGCGCCACGCCAGGACAGGCATTCCGCGGTGGCTTGCATGCTCGATTCCCACGGGTCGGGCTTGCGGTCGAGGTCCGGTAGCGTGACGTCGTCGCGGGTCGTCTCCGGCGTCAGCGTGTTCAGGATGACGTCGTAGGCCTTGTCCGTCATCATCGCGCGGTTCCTCCGTTGTCCGAGGGTGGTGTGGTCGCGGTCCAGTCGACCTGCGGTACGGCGACACCGATCATGGTGTCGCGGGTGACGATCGACGCCAGTTGCTCCTCACTCCACCCGTCGGTGCCCTCGGGGCGCATCGGCATCACCATGAACCGCGATTTCTGGTTCGAATCATGCACGCGCACTTCGACATCCGGTGGGAAGTGTAAGCCGAATTCGGCGATCACCTCGCGGGGCCAGCGCACCAACCGGCGGCGATAGTTGGGGGTGCGGTACCAGTCCGGAGACATACCGAGGACGGGCCGCGGATAGCACGAACACAGCGTGCAGACGATGACGTTGTGGACTTTCGGGGTGTTCTCCAGCACGTAGAAGTACGTGTAGTCGCTCGGCGTGCCCGATCCGGTCGGGTCGCGCCAGTCGATCCCCACTTCCTTGCACGTTTCGGTGCCGTCGGCCAGCAGTCGCTTCTTGAACTCCGGGTCGACCCACGCCTTCGCGACCAATTTCGAACCACCCGACGGCCCTACCGATTCGGCCCATTCGGAGAAACGGCGGTGATCCTCGCGGGAGAACAGTCCGTGCTCGATGGACAGTTCCCGAATGGCGGTCTCCAGGATCTCGAACTCGCTGACCTCCTCCGAGGCCTGGATGGGGGCGTGATCGTCGTGCGAATGCGTCATGGGTCCGCCTCTCCTGCCGGCTCGAGCCAGCGCTCGGAGCACTCGGTTTCCAACGTGTCGATCTCGAATCCGGTGTAGCGGGGCCAGAGGTCGGTCTGCCGGAAGCGGACGACGTAGAACGGCTCGGTCCGGCCGTCCTCCACGCGTCCCCACGCCTCGTCCTCGGGAATCACCCACTCCGGGCGATGTTCGACGACCACGCCGGTGTGCCCGCGGATGAATGCCTGAGTCCGGGTGTGGAACATCGACGTCGCGTCCTTGACGGTGACCCGGTCGCCGATCTCGAACTTCGTCATGACTGGCCTCCAGTCGCGTTCCCGCCACCCGACCGGGCGCGGACCTCGTCGATCTTGGCGGACAGTTCGTCGGGCGTGATCAGGCCCTTGTTGATGAGCGTCTTGGCGGCCACCGTGATCCACCGCGCGTAGTACGGCAGCCCGAAGTAGAGCGTGGCGCCCAGGTCGTTCTCGGCGCGGCGGCGCTCCTCGGAGTTCCACACACCGCGCCACCCGAGGCATTCGCACGTGACGTATGTGCTCATCTCCCAGTCCTCTTCGACCTTCTCCTCGTACTTGACGGGAAGGGCGGCCTGGCCGCCGACGTCGTGGAGAACGTGCCGCAACGCGTCGAACGCGGAATTGGACAGGTAATACGGCGAATCCATCTCGACGTGATGGATCGGGCCGTACTCCGCGACCCTGTTCGCCTGTGCCTCGAAATCTGCTGGAGAGTTCATCGCGTGCTCCGTCGTGGTGGAACTAGTGACAGGGAACTCCCAGGAGGTGGCGGCCGTCGTGCATCAATTCGTGCAGGTACATGCCACTTCGGGAGATCGCACCCTGGTCGAATCCGACCAGGTAGAGGGTGAGCAGAGCGAGCAGGACGACTCCGACGGCGATCAACACGATTCCGAGTGACTCGACGGACTTGCTCGGTGAGGAGACGTAAACCATGGCTACTCCTGGAGGAGTTCGGATTCCACGATCTTCGGGTTCAACGATCATCGAGCCGCCGATTGTCCGGGCATCGCGACGAGCGCCCCTCACTCAGCGGCACGATCGATACGACGTTACTCTCGCCGTGTCGATCCCCTCACCGTACCGTTCGGTCGAATCCGGCGTGCGGAAATGCAGCGCGGCGAACCAAGACAAACACCGCGTCGAACCTGGCGGAACAGAATGCACCATCGATTCGTTCCACTGAACTGTGAAGACACAGCAGAACACCGACAGCGACATCGAGATCGAGATCTGGTCCGACGTCGCCTGCCCCTGGTGCTACATCGGCAAGCACCGTTTCCTGTCGGCCCTCGCGGAGTTCGAGGGGCGCGACCGGGTGAACGTGGTGTGGCGGTCGTATCAGCTGTCGCCGGAGACACCGGTGGGGGAACGGCGCAGTGAACTCGACGCCCTGGTGGAGAGCAAGGGTATGCCCGCCGAGCAGGTCCGTCAGATGTTCGGTCACGTTGCGCGCACGGCGGCCGACGAGGGGCTGAGTCTCGACTTCGACACCGTGATCGCCGCCAACACCTTCGACGCCCACCGGTTGATCCACTTGGCGGGCGATGAGCGAGATGCCGTGGTGGAGGCACTGTTCCGTGCCCACTTCGGTGAGGGGGCCGTGATCGACGACCGCGAGGTGCTCGTCGACATCGCGTCGCGCGCCGGCCTCGACGCCGACACCGTGCGCGCCGAACTCGAGTCCGATGCCGGTGCGGACGCGGTCCGCGCCGACCTCGAGACCGCCCGTCGACTACAGGTGTCGGCGGTGCCGTTCTTCGTCGCCAACCGCCGCGTCGCCGTGTCCGGCGCGCAACCGAAGGACGTGTTCCTGCAGCTTCTGACCCAGGCGAGCGCGGTGCCGGTGAACTAGCGGCGCGTGAAGTACCGGTTGGCGTCGGGCCGGAACATGAGTGCCACCGCCGCGATCACCGCCACGAGATGGGTGAGCCGGGCGGTCGCGATCACCGCGGCGTCGAGGGTCAGGCCGGAGACGGCGGACATCGGGTCGTTGCCGGCCCACATCCAGGTGATCGGTTCCATCACGAGCGAAGCGACACCGAACACGCCGAGACCGATCGCGAGGGTGTTCCGCGCCCATGCCCTGCCACTGCGGAAACGGGTCATGACGAACAGCACCGCGCCGTAGACGACGATGCGGACCACGAGTTGCCGGGCGAGGCTGGCGACGTCGGCGGCCGGGCCCTCCAATGCCGGCGACGTGTGCGCGATGGCCTCGACCACGCCGGCGAACAGGGCGAGTCCGAGCAGCCAGTACGCGCGCTCGACCGGCTGCGGGACCGAGGGTGCAGTGCGAGTGGTCATGTCCCAATGCTGGTATCGGCGACGTCGCGGCACATCACTCCGGGGAGTGGAGGCCACCCCTACCCGGGTATCGGTGCGACACGCTTGCCATCACCCCGTACGAGGGGCACATTGAAATGCACGTCGTCGGCAGGGAGGCACTGTGCGCGAGCAGACACGGTCCGGAGATGCGTGGCCGGCGTTGAAGGTGGACGACTGGACGTCGACGCGGAACACCCTGCACATGTGGACGCAGATCGTCGGGAAGATCCGCTTGGCCCACGCACCGCTGATCAACCACTGGTGGCAGGTCCCGCTGTACGTGAGCCCCCGCGGTCTCACGACGTCGACGATTCCGTACGGCACCGACTGTTTCGACATCGAATTCGACTTCGCCGACCATCGACTGGTGATCCGCACCAGCACGGGCGGCACCGGGACGGTCGCCCTCGAACCGAAGTCGGTGGCCGATTTCTATGCGGAGACGATGGACACGCTGGCCGAACTGGGTGTGGCGACGACCATTCTGGCCCGGCCCAACGAGGTGGACCCCGCCGTCCCGTTCGCGGAGGACACGCAGCACTGTTCGTACGACGGTGAGTCGGTACACCAGTTCTGGCGGCAGCTCGTGCAGGCCGACCGCGTCCTGCACGAGTTCCGTTCCCATTTCATCGGGAAGGTCAGTCCCGTGCACTTCTTCTGGGGTGCGCTCGACCTGGCCTGTACGCGGTTCTCCGGAAGAACAGCACCGACTCATCCTGGGGGAGCACCGAACTGCGGCGACTGGGTGATGGTCGAGGGGTACTCGCATGAGCTGAGCAGCTGCGGTTTCTGGCCCGGTGGTGGCGTCGAAGGCGCGTTCTACGCGTACGCCTACCCGGAGCCGGACGGGTTCGCCGACTACCCGGTCGGGCCCGACGGAGCCTTCTACAGCAAGGAGAACGGCCAGTTCCTGCTGCCGTACGAGACCGTCCGCACCGCAGACGATCCCGATGCCGCACTGCTGAAGTTCCTGCACAGCACGTATGACGCGGCCGCCGAGCGGGGTGCCTGGGACCGGGCCGCCCTGGAGGCGGACCCGGCCCGATGGGACAAATCCCGCTGACGCCCTGTGGGTCAGGCGGCGTTCGCCGGCGCGGGCGCCGTGGCCCGGGTGGCGCGCTCCGTGAGGAACGCGAATGCCAGTCCGAGAACCAGCCACAACGTGGCCTGCGTCGCGAGGGACGACAGCCGGAACTGCCACAGCAGCACTGCGGGGAAGTCGTCGCCCACTTCGTCGACGGTGGGCAGCACGAGGTAGCCGATGGTCACCACCACGAGGAAGGCGAGAACCGGCGCCGCGATTCGCAGCGACAGGAATTCCTGCGCCGCGACGGCCTTCGCCGCGAAGACGGAGGCCACCACCGCGAGCAGACCCAGCACGACTGCGGCGAGCCACAGCCAGGTGCGCTGGGTGATCGTTTCGGGGTCTCCGACAGCCGGCGGGTTGGCGGGGTACTTGAAGAACGGCACCGCCTCGATTGCCAACCAGCCCAATGTGGCCAATGTCAGACCGAGCAACGGCCCGGACAGCGTCGTCACTCGACGTGCGTAATTCGCGACGACGGCGAAGATCGCCCCCAGAGCCAGGCCCGCAAGGGACGTGGCGAGGAACAGCCCGAAGCGCTGTCCGTCACGGCTGACCAGTGCCTCTTCCTCGTCGTGCGAGTGCCCGGACGGCTCGGCCGCCTGAGTGGCATCGTGCGAGTGGACTTCGGCTTCGGCGGCGCTGTTCGACTCTTCGATCGCGATGGCCGCATCGATGTGCGACTCACCGAGGACGAACGCGACGCCACCGGCCAGGATGCCTGCGATCAGGCCGGCCAGCAGGCCGCGGATGAGGAGTTTTGCGAAGGAATCGGTCAGTGGCATGGCAGACCCAGGAGGTGGCGGCCGTCGTGCATCAGTTCATGCATGTACATGCCACTGCGCGAAATCGCGCCCTGGTCGAAACCAACGAGGTAGAGAGCGAGCATCGCGAACAGAACGATCGCGAAAGAGATGACGGCGAGACGGGTCGTGTCGACCGACGAGCCGGGTGCGTAGGCGAGTGCCATAGTTCCTCCTGGGATTTCGCGTCCCCTAGGTCCAGGCGATGGCCGCAGTATCTGGCTGTCGAGGTGGCTCCCGTGAAGGACTACTCCGATTTACAGTGGCGCGACCGCTCCGGGATTGCACCGGATTCCTGCCGAACCATCGCTTTGTCCTGCGAACTTTTGCACCCGGCGGGCCGTCGTGTCAATCCTCCCGCTCGGCCCCGTCTCTCAGCCCTTGTTCGCTGCCGCGACGTCGAGAACGACCTCGAACTCCAGCAGCGACGCTCCGGACGCCACCGGCTTCTTCTGCTCACCCGCGTGTGCTTCCCGGGCCGGACCGTCGCGCCACGCCGCGAATGCCTCTTCGCTCTCCCACTGGGTGACGACGAAGTAGCGGTTCTCGCCCTTGACGGGGCGCAGAAGCTGGAATCCGAGGAAGCCGGGGGAGTTCTCCACGGCGTGCGCGCGCGCTGCGAAGCGCTTCTCGAGTTCGGGGCCTGAGCCCTCGGGGATTTCGATTGCGTTGATCTTTACCACTGCCATGCGGGCGAGATTACTCCGCTAGCGTCGGAGGGGTGGCAGGTGAGAGTGCGTTGCACGACGAGGGTGGGACGGGGCAGCAGATTCTGCTGTTGCACGGGCTGATGGGCAGCGCGCGGACCTGGGGTCGGCACGTGCCGTGGTTGCGCGAGCACGGCCACGTCTTCACGTTCGACGCCGCAGGTCACGGCAGGCCCGCACCGTCGCGGTTGACGACGGAAGCGTTCGTGGCAGATCTGGCCGCCGCACTCGCGCCCTTCGCCGAGCCGTGGGTGGTGATCGGTCATTCGATGGGCGCCCTGCACGCGTGGTGCCTGGCGGCCGAACACCCCGAGAAGGTGTCGGCGCTCGTGCTCGAAGACATGGCCCCCGACTTCCGGGGCCGGACCGCCGCGGACTGGGCGGCGATGATCTCGAACTGGCCGCAGCCGTTCGCGACACGGGAAGACCTTTTCGAGTTCTTCGGTCCGGTTGCCGGACAGTACTTCCTGGACTCGTTCGAGCAGCGCGCCGACGGCTGGTACCTGCACGGGGACGTCGACACGTTCCGCGACATCTCCGAGGAGTGGGGCGGCAGGCACTTCTGGGACCAGTGGGCGTCGATCACCGTTCCTGCCCTGCTGATCGAGGGGGAGTTCACGATCACCCCCGACGGTCAGATGCGGACCATGGCGGAGCGGCATCCCGGCGCCGAGTACGTCCGCATCGAGGACGCCGGGCACCTCGTCCACGACGACCAGCCGGAGCAGTACCGGAAAGTGGTCGAGGAGTTCCTCCACGGGCTGGGCTGAGAGCCACCTCGTCCGCTGCGCAGGAGATTGTGTTCGTTTTTTTCGCTTCATGGTTGAGGTATGGCCGCTCGGATGAACCACACGGTGTTGCCGCCGGGCGCCGACGATCGGGACCGTCTCACCCGCGTTGAAGTATGTTATCGCTGGTCAGGATGATGTGACGATCTCGACTCCGGAGGGTTCGGCGCCGTTGCCGGACAGTGTCCGGAGGCTGCTCGTCGCAGCGGTCACGGCTCTGGATCGGGGGCAGAGCAACCGTGGCTGCCTGTCGGGTGGTTCTCGACGCGTGCGTCCGGCTTCCGCAGCTGGCCGACGAGCAGATCGACTCGTTGCCGCCCGAGGTGCGGCAGACGTACCGGCAGCTTCGTGCGGTGGATCCGGCCGAACTGGTGCGGTTTCTCGGGCATACCGATCTGGTGAATGCGGCGTGGGCATTCCTGATGCCGGTGTGTGTGGACGGGGATCTGCTGTCGGCATGGCCGAATGTGGATCCCGACTTCCGGGCGGTACTGGCGCAGAAGTGGGTGCGTGACAACCACTGTCAGATGACTGTTGACTGTTGACGGTTGGGAAAGTGAGGCGGTTGAGGCCGCCCTTGCCGGGCCGGTGCCGGCTCATCCTCTGTGGGTGCATTTCGACCAGGATGGTCGCCCCATAGGTCGAGGCGCTCTACGTACTCGACGCCTCGGCGCTGGAGGGCGGTCTGTGGCAGCCGAACGATCCCCGGTACGTGTGCCCGGTCCTCGTGCATCTCGTCGACGGGCGTTGGCTGGTGCGAAATCCGGGGTCGGAGTCGGACCCTGCGAGTACCACCTGAACCTACGTCGGTGCGGGCGGGGGTGGATGGTTGCCAGCCCCTGGGTATCTATCGCGCGATGCGGTGAAACCTCACGCTGGTTGAACGCCCGGCAGTCCGGGAGTTCCACGTATTGCTGTACTCCACGACCTATTCGAAGGCGCACAATGTATTTCGACTTCCGTGACAAGCCCGACCGTCTCTGTGTCAAAGAAATGGTTCATGGCTACAACATATCCAGCTGCTTGTTCGTAGCCGTCGAGCTGGAGCTCGCCGATCTGCTGGCGGCGGGCCCAATGGCGCTTGCCGACCTCGCCCAACGAAGCGGCACTGATCCCGATGCGCTGAAGCGGATCCTCCGCCTACTCATGAGCGCGGGGATCTTCTCCGTGGACGAGCAGGACAGATGCGCACTCACGCCGCGAGCCGAATTCTTGCGCAGGGATAATCCGGAATCGATCGCAAGCGAGGTGGAGCTCTTTGCCGGCGCAGAAACGTACCTGGCCTGGAGCGAGCTGCTCCAATGCGCACGTACGGGACAGACAGGATTCGGCCAGTTCTTCGGCAAATCCCTCTTCGAGTACCTGGCCGAGCACCCCGACTCCGCCCAGCGCTTCCATCTGGGCTGGCACGAGATCTCGATCCGCGCCGGTCTCGAGACCGCGGAAGCGATCGATTTCACGGACAATCGGCACGTCGTCGATGTCGGCGGTGGCTATGGCATCGTGACCGCCCAGCTGTTGCGCAAACACGATCATCTGCGGGGCACGATTTACGACTTGGAGTTCTCGCTGGCCAGGGCCGGTCACACGTTGCGGGAATATGGCGTCGATGAGCGGTGTGGCATTGTGCCCGGCGACGGTTTCACAGAGGTGCCTGGCGGGGGCGACGTCCACCTGCTCAAGAGCGTTCTTCACACGATGAACGACGACGACTCGGTACGCGTCCTCATCAATTGCGCGAACGCACTCGAGCCCGGCGGCAGGATCCTGGTCCTGGAGCGGGTGATCAGCGGGGACGGCGGATACGTCTGGGGAAATGTGGTAGACGTCGCCATGCTGGTCATGACGGGCGGCCGGGAGCGAACGATTCAGGACTACGCGCGCCTATACGAGCGCGCAGGCCTCGAACTCACCGGCAGTACGCTCCTGCCCTGCGGCTTCAGCGTAATCGAGGGCCGGAAGTGAGACCGGCCGGACGAGCGCAACCTCCGGGAATCAGCGGACCTCGAGGAGCTGGGTCGGCATGGCTCACATTTTGATCGTCGGCGGACATGACGAGACTTTCCGAAGGATCGAAGATCTACCGGTCGAGCTGTCTGTGTTTCAGAATTCCGAATCGGTCACCGCGCGGCAGGCCAGGCGCGCCCACCGGCTGTGCGTATTCGATTACCGCAACCAGGCAGAGGCGCTCAGCATGGCGCAGGAGCTGCACGAGGTTGAACCCGTCGATGCCGTCGTGTCATTCACCGAGCACGGCCTCATGCCGGCCGCCGTGATCAAAGAGGCATTGGGCATCAAGGGCAATGCGCGGGAAGCCGTCCGGTTGACCCGCGACAAGATCGCCATGCGCGAGCACCTGGCCGGCCGTGATCTCGGAGCTGTGCTGACCCGAAGCTGCGATTCGGCCTCCGAGGTACGGAGCTTTCTTCGGTCAGTGGGCGGCCCGATCATCGTCAAGCCGGCTGAAGGCGCCGGCAGCTCCGGTGTTTTTCGCGTCTCCAGCCTTGACCAGGTCGAATCCGCATTCGCCTGCTCTCGCGGCGAGTGCCCCGGGCCGACCCTCGTCGAAGAGTTCATCGACGGCCCCGAATACAGCGTCGAATCCTTCACCACGGATGGCCGGCACGACATCATCGCGGTGACCGCAAAAACCACCACCGGCCCGCCACGGTATATCGAAACCGGTCATCTGATGCCGGCCGCGCTCGCGGCATCGGCCCTTGCCGAGCTCCGCCGTCTCGTCACCGATTTCCTCAGTTCGATCGGTCATTCCTTCGGGCCGGCTCATACCGAAGTGCGTATCGGTTCGGCCGGGCCCCGGATCATCGAGGGCAATACCCGTCCTGGAGGCGATTTCATTTGGGAGCTGGTGCACCGTGCGATGGGTCGCGATCTGGTCCGGGAGTCGATCTGTCATCTTGCCGGGCTGCCGCCGCAATCGCGAGCACCCGGGCGCGGTGCAGGCTGCGTCGCATTCTTTGGTTACGAGAATGTGGTGATCGAACGCGTGCAGGGCATCGAAGCCGCGCGTCAGGTCGAGGGGGTCATCCGGTTGCAGTGTTCTCTCGAACCAGGGCAACACCTCGGTCCGCTCCGGTCCTCTGCGGATCGTCAAGGTGTCATAGTCGCGGTCGGCACTGATCTCGTGGACGCCGAGCGCCGGTTGGCTGAGGCGCAGGCTCGGATTCGGGTGGAGACGAGCGTCTACGTAGATCTCGCACTATCTGCCACTGGTGTGGCTGATGGTTGAGATGTACGTGTGTCGCGGCTACCCGCATCACCGTGTGGTGGTGTGGGTTGGACCGTGTCCCACACCGACGCTTGTGGTGCAGGAACATGCTGTGTCGGAGTCACCCCCGCCCGCGGTGTCACGGTGCGGAGGCTGCGGCGGACCCGGCGACAAATACGAGAATCCGATAGATAGCTTTAGATAAATTGACAACAGCTGACAGCCCTCTCCCGCACTGACCGGGCAGATTCACGTTCTGTCCGGTCAGCCAGGTGTGGGGCGTTGCGTGGGCTGCTCAATCGGTACGACTTGCACGGTCGTCAGGATTTCGCGAATGAGTGAGGTCACTTCAGAGCTCGACCGGCCGGCGACGATGCCGCTGACGGGCAATTCGAAATCGAAATAGCTTACGGTCTCCGGAAGAGAAGCGCCCGCCTCCAGTTCCTTCCATCGAACAACGTCTGGGTGGGCCTGAAACCGTTCCCCACCCGATATCGCGCAGTACCGCGACGGAAGCAGGTGACCCGGGAACATGAAATCCCCGTAGACCGTACTGCTCGCCGTACTTTCGAACCACCGTTTCAGTGGATTGATTTCGAGAGGTGACCAATCGAGGTTGCAGGCCAAACCGGCCGCGACCAAGTCGATGCCTGTGGCAAGCCTGAATGTCTCCTTGATATGTCCGCCGCCAGGGCGGGCGCCGACCTCCAGGAAAACCATTCCATCTGCGGCCTCGATCATTTCGAGATGGAATGGGCCATTGTCGATACCCACGGCCCGAAGGTACTCGACCGCTACCTTGCAACGCCCACCGTCGTCGTCGACTTGAATCGATCCCTGCGGAACTCCCTGGGCAAACTCGAGGCAAGTGCCCAGATATCTGCTGGCGACGATCGCCACCGGCGCACCGGCAAGCATCACGCCATCGAAGTGGAAGATCGGCCCCTCCACATATTCTTCGAGCTGGAAGCGTTCCGGATCCCAGTCCTCCAGACCCGTAGGGTGGTTGAGAATCGCAGTGCCGGCGTCAGCGTAGGTGGCGAAAACGAAAACATCCTTGCTGGCGGTTCCATCGAGTGGTTTGAGCACCGTCTTCCCAGCCCAGGGAGTGACATCGGCGGAGGAAGCGGTGAGCGCCTCATCGCAGCGAACAAATCTGGGCACGCGAAGTCCGCATCCTGCGACTGCGGCTTTCATCGCTACCTTGTCGTTCACGATGTGGACCTGCTCCGGTGATACTCCTTCTACTCCGAGGCTCCGTCTTATCTGCGCTGCCTCCATCATCTCGTACTGGGAGACGCTGATGACTCGGCCGAAGGCATCGTCGGGGGAGAACAGGGTGCGAACTTCCTCGGCCAGACCCGCTCGACCCGGGCGTTCAACCCTCGTGCAAGGAAGTTCGGGCGGCACGGTCGCAAGTTGCGCACTCGAGCCCACGTAGACGACATCGTGAATTCCATGATCGATTACACGATGGTATTCGATGAAGGAATACGGAACGCGATGGAGAATGAGCAGTTTCATTCAGAAGACCCCACTGGATGGAATATCGTTCGGCGAAATGGACTTTCACCTTCCAGTACTATCCCGGGCCGACGGCCGTGAAACTAGGAACCCTGGGGGGAAGGATGACCCACCTTGCTTGGTCGTCATCGGATCGCGGACCGGCCGTTGGTCAAGTGCCGATACTCGGTTGCAATCGCATCGACCACTGCGGACTTCGCATACCGGATCTCGTCGATGCCGGAAACCTCCATGATTTCGATCGCAGTCCCGCACAGAAACGCGGCGTCGAACGATCCGATCTCGTCGTAGGCGATGTCGCGTTCCGTTACCGAGAGCTTCAGTCGCGGACACAGCTCATCGATTATCACCCTTCGGGTAATTCCGTCGAGGGCCAATTCGGCAGTCGGCGTGAACAATGCGTTTCCCTTGACGAAGAACACGTTCGAGCCGCTCGACTCGCACACAGCGTCGGCTGTCGAGAGGAAGAGCACATCATCGTAGCCGTCGGCCCGCCCGCGGTGGCTCAAGTAGCTCAACGCGTAGGTAGACGACGTTTTCGCCTGATACGGGTGGCACGAGGCGGGTGCACGCCGCCACGTTGCCGTCGAGAGCCGATATTGCTCCGCGGCCGAATTCGAAGGAAAGGGCAGGGCGAACAGGACCACCTTGCTGGAAGAGCCCTGCGCCTTGAAACTCACATCGGTGTCGTCATAGAAGACCAAGCACTTGATGTACGCATCGGCCAGATCGTTGGCCCTCACCAATTCGTGGCACGCGTCGGCCAAGTCCGCATTCGAATAGTGCACGGTGTGCCCGAACAACTCGGCGGACCGTCGCAACCTCGCTATGTGGTCGTCGCATTTGAAGATGCTGCCGCCGTATGTGCGGATACCGTCGAACACCGAGGTGGCATACGACAACCCATGGGTGGCAGGTGACAGGATCACCTCGTCGAATCGCACGCATCTTCCATCTGCCCAAGCTATTTCGCTGATCATCTCAGTCTCCATGTCGCGATCTCGCGTAGTCTTGCATCGCCTGTGTACGCTGTGTGTTGACCGGAATCAGCCAGTTGTCCAGGTCGACAATGTGAATTGCGCCCACCCGGACCTTCGCGTCGATGGCGCCTCGGCCGAGACAGACGTCCGCGAAACCCAGCCGATCCGCGAAATGATACATTTGGTAGTAGTCGGCGATATACAGATTCAACCCACGCGGAATTCGGTCATGGTCCAGTCCCCGAACGAGTTTCGTAAACACGCCACGGTGATCGTCGGCGTAGCTCAGTGATCCGGCCAACGGAGTATTCGAATACTTGTCGTAGTCCAGCTTCACGAAGTATTTCTCACCTTCGGACGAGCGTGCCAGCATACGCAGCACATCGCTCGTATAGAGGTTCTTGGCGTGTCCGTACTTGGCCACATTCAAGGCCTGAAGGCAGGCGAAATCGCGCAGGACCCGATTGTCTTCTGCCACGTCCGAGAGACGGTGTATCTCGGTTGTGCACGCCGCTTCGGCCTTCCTCGTGAGCCTGACGATTGATTTGTATTGGCTGGCTCCTACCGCGGTTCGCAGGGCGAGGTCCACACTTCGCGAAGACCGGAAGAATGCCGCCTTCATGAATGGAACTGCAATGACGTCGGCGCGCCGACAGCGATCGGATCTGCGAAGGGAAGGGACCAACAACCAGTCGGCGGTTGACGCCAGGCTCGACAACTCCGCCAATGTCCGATCGTCGGGCTCGTCGCACACGGGCATGTAGAAGTATCCGGGTGCGACGTACGCTCGCTCGTGATGCAGGGCGTCATTGCTCCTCACGCTGCCCTGGAGTACCGCGTTCCAGTGCGCGATGTTCCTCAGCGGAAGTTGTGGCCGTGGAACGTTGTGACTGTTACAGAACGCATCGCGTTGGGGCAGCCATTCCATGGTCTTCCTCCTGTCCATTCCAGTTCCGATCGGCTGTCGTGTGCGACTGGCCAGAATCCTCGAGGAGGCGTCGCTGGCCGTTGAAGTGGAAGACTCGGTTGGCAAGTTCGGTCAGCTCGGGATTGTGCGTGATGATGAAGAAGAGCGTGTCCGGCAAGGCAGAGATCACGGCCTGCAATATCGAGAGCTCCGCTGTTGTACTCAACTCGGAAGTCGCTTCGTCGAGAATTGCGACCGCCGGGCGATTGATCAACAGGTCGAGGAGCGCCAGCCGCTGCAGTTCCGTCTTGCTCAGATTCAACTGACCGGTGGCAGGGACGGGCTCGTCGAATCCGGACGGTAGTCGCCCGACGACGTCTGCCACGTCGAGATAGTCGACGACGCGAGCCAATTCGAGCGGTAACGGGCTGTTGAAGTGTTCGATCAATCTGCCCGGCTTGAAGATCGGACTCGACGTCAGGAGGAGGATGTCTTCGGCGTGGGAATTCGAGACGTATCCCGTCGTCCGGCCCAATGTCGAGAGGACGCCTGTTGTCGGCTGCAGACTGCCCACAACCAACTTCGCAAATGTCGACTTACCGACCCCGCTCGGGCCCATGACGACCACGACGTCTCGGCTGGCAAAGGACTCGGAAAGCTCTTCCAGTAGCACCGCCCCGGTGTGCGGCGCGACGTACGTTACCTCCGAAAACGATACGAGCGCTGCGTCTTCAACTGCTGAGCCGGTCCAGCACTGCGCCGGGCCGGTCGGAGGCGTGAGGAGACGATCCGCGCTGTCGAGAACCTGTCTGAGGTCCACCAGGCAACGGCCCACTCGGGCGAAGACAGCGATGAGGCTGTACGAGAGACTGAGCGCGAGAACACCGCTGAGACCGGATCCGCCGCCGGCCTGGACAAACACGGTTGAACCGACGACGACCGACAGGAAGAGCACACCCATCAAATCGAGCTTGTAATTGAACCAGCGGCGCGCGCCCGCATTGTCCATCGAAGCGAAGGCGCGATTCATCAAACTCTTGTTCAGCCAATTGACGAGGGCCGAGTTGTCGCGTGCCAAGTCGAATCTCGCTGAGCTCCAGGTAATGGCCTCGACCCGCTCCAACACGGTCGACGTCGTACCGATCTCTCTATCGTTGAAGTCCTGCAGTCGCCTTCCCGATCGCTTCGAACTGTGCCAGTAGGCGAAGCACATCCCGACAAGGGGCAGCAGGACGAAAATGTTCTTGCTCAATACGAACGCGGCGGTCGTGAGCAGCAATGTAACCGCACCCAGCGTATTCAGAAGTACTTCTGGCAGAAGTTCGTCGATACGTCGTTGATCCCAGGTCAGTTTGCTCTGATAGTCCTGATCGACCTCGTCGAAGGCCGGCCTGGGCTTTGGACTCATGACGGTCGAGAAGTAATTCCGACATTTGCGGGATGCCGCCACGATGCTGCGTTTGACTATGAACAGGGAGGTGAAAATCGACAGGAGGGCCCCGGCGGACAGTGCGGCGATGAGGGTTGTCGCTGCTGTCCGCGCATTCGTGGTCGAAATTCCGCTGGCAGCTGTGTAGTCACCGACAATCGTCAGAACGTCGCGGCACGCAAACAGGACGCATGCGACAACCGCGACCTTCGCGACGCCCAGGCTCATCAGACTGCGGCGTGACGAAGTCGAGAGTTCCGCTCGGTCCACGCCCTGGGGACGGCGAGCGACCGACCGATCCTCTCGAGCGAGAAGCCTTTTGCGTTCTCGAGCAGGATTCGCCGCACGTGGTGTGAGGTTTCGCATCACCTCCACGACTTCGCCTCCGGCCACTACCCATATCTCGTCTGCAGCATCTTTTTCATCGGGCTTGTCCGTTGCATAAATGACCGTGGTGTCGTGCCACGGCCCGCGCAGAAGGGAGGCCAACAGCCCATTCGCCAGGTCGTCGTCCAGCCCTGCTGTGGGCTGATCCAGGTAAACGAACTTCGGTTCGGCCAGTATTGCCCGTGCCAGTTCCAGCCGCTTCCCCTGCCCGCGGGACACGTTCCAGCCCTCGGTCCGGTCGCGTGACTTGCTCGAGAGGTAGTCGCCGTAGAAGGTTCCGGGAAGTCGGGACAGTGCCAGGGCTCGACGGGCCTCGTCGTCGGTGAATTCGCTTCGATAGAGACACAAATTCTCGTAGAGCCCGCCAGGGAATATCCACGGTTCATCCGGTACGAAGAACGTTTTGCTGTTCACCTGGCTGCTGTGGCGTGCACCGATTTTCAGAACGGACGTCTTGCCACTGCCTGCGACGCCGACGACGGCGATGTGCTTCGCCGTTGTTGCCGGTAGGCGCGTTGCGGTCGCATCGGTGTCCAGCGAGTGCGGACTGGATAGATACTTCGCAACGTTGGTGTGCCCGACAATGCCCTGGGACAGACTCTGAACAATGAAGGGGATATTGTTGGCGACGGATTTCAAGCCTCCGACCAGCGCCATTGTGGACAACAGGCCTGCTGGATCGACGTAACCAACGTGGGCCAGCTGGGTAAACACCGCGGCAAGCATGGCAACGATCGGAGTGAGTGTCGATATGAGGTTGATCCGCGCGATGAGACGCGCCGCTTTCAGGAGCGCGCGCTCCTCGCCATCTCGCTTGTCGGCATAGCGCCGAAAGAGTTCGTCGTTCCAGTTCTTGAGCCACGCGAGCAGGCGATTGTTCAGCGAAAACAGGCCGACTTCGATGCGATCTGCCGCCGTCGCCGACAGTGCAGCGTGCGCGGCATTCAATTGTTTGGCGTTCCAGTAGATCACCGCGGAACTGACGAGAATCACCGACAGGGCCGCCAGAGCGCTCAGTCCCAACGCCACGAAGAAGTACGCGGAGGTAAAGGTGATGGTTGCGAGTGCTAGAATGATGAAAATGATTCCCGACCAAGCATTTTCGACGCGTGCTGCCTCCCGGTCCAGAAGGGTGACCAGGTCGGCCGGTTGGTCGGAAGGGGCAATGCTGCGTTTCTTGTGCAGCAGCCTTTGTTCGATGTATGTCCGGGCTCCGATGCCTACCACGTCGGCTTGCATGAAGGTGTGATTCAATGCAAGCCACGCCAAGTAGGTCAGCACGATGCAGGTGATACCAAGCGTGAGGTTCGTCGTGAGTGCTGAATCGCCGGTGACGAGGTGCTGGATAAGCGATTTCAGCGTGATCGCAGCACCGAAGGCGCATCCTGCATTGACCGCGATGGCCACGAGCCCGAGCATGATGTCACGACGAAGTCCGCCGAAGACGGATCTGCTCAGTCGCTCGCCTCGGAGCGCGTTCACGCTGTCCCGCTGCGCCGCGTCACACCACCGCTGCCATCTGGCAAGGTGCGAGGCGTTGGGCACAGGGTCGAGTCGAGTTCGGGGTTTGGGAACCTCGAACCAGACGACTTTCCTGAGGACGCTCAGCATGTGGAGTACGTGGGGACCGCCGTGTCTGCCAGGGCGATCGACGCGATTCTGTCGCACAATTGCGTGATCATCTTCCATCCCTCGGCGAGTGCTTCGCGGAGTTCTCGAATCTCGGCCGGCGTTGCGCGATCGAGCAGATCGATCCCCATACTCACGTGCTGGCCGTCGTCTTCTCCGTGTTCTTGGAAGTGCGGAATTGCCGGAAACGCTCGCGCCGCTTCCCGGTGCCAGATTTCGCCACTACCTTCAAGCACCACATGCATCAGCAGAGTGCGCACCATGTCGCTCCGGTACAGCATTTGATGCCTGAACCACTCCATTGTCGATACGAACGTCTCATCGGTGACCGGCGCGTGCGCTGATCCCCGTTGGTTGCGCAGGTTGTCGTTATGGCCCAGTTCCTCGACCAGATGGTCGAGCGCCACCTGCTTGTGCGCCGTATCGGTGGTCATCGCGACACGCAGGTGCAGCAGGTCCTGAAACACGTCCGACCAGGTCTGCTGGCAGTCGAGCAGCCGTTCCCGAACGTGGGGGTCGTCGAACGAGGGGTCATCGATCAGCCGCAACAGGCTGCTGGTACCAAATTGCTGCAGGTACTTCTCGTTGTCCGCCAGGAGCACAGCCGCCCGATTCGGTACCTCGCCTGCAAACACCGCGTTGGGCTTCTCGGCGTCCTCGTAGAGTGCCTTGCCGTTGAACTGGATCGAGAGCGCCCAGAAACCGTCCCGGGTTCCTTCGAAGCCGTGCCAGGAGTCGCCGGGGACGAGGATCATGTCTCCCGCACCGACCTCCCGCTCAGCACTGCCCATCGTTCGTCCGGAACCCTCGCAGATCAGGATCAGACTGGGCTCCGGGTGCTTGTGCACCGCCAGCACCTCACCGCACTCCAACCTGACCCAGCTGATCGCCAAATTGCTGGAGGCAGGAATGAATTGCGCCAACTGAGGGTGTTGGCTGAATATCTTGACGACACCCAGGTTGTGGACGCTCCCGCCGACAACGGCTTCGTTGATCGTCTCGAGTGCGCTTCTGGCGATTATGTGCATAGATTTCTTCCTTCTGTGGGATCGACCTGCCTCGAGTTCTGTATCGCTCCCAATCCTGGGCACGTGCCTGCGGGCGGAACAGGCACCCCAGGGTTGAAAACGTCACCCCCCCAGCGGAAAGGGTGTCGAGAAGTCTCCCTAGGGTGTCTATCCGCATTCGCCACGCGTCGTCGAAGCTAGCTGAACACCGCAGTACGGATGAGAGGCGAGTTTCGCATTGATTTCCGAAACGCTGCTCGAAGCCGAGCAGAAATTTGTTCGTTCCGGCGTGATCGGCGTCGGAGGCGCGTGCCTTCAGGCTGCTGAAGCGACGACCGATGAATTGTCTGGACGCAATATCGAGAATGCGCTCCGACAATGGGAGGCGGGACACGCGGAGTTTCCCCATGCGGCTGTCGCGGCCCATTATCAGACGGTCGGGCGTAACGGGGTCCGGCCCCACCTGGTCGCCATGCTGCAAAACTTCCATGACAACAACCGTGCGCATCCTGTTCTCGGTGCCTGGCTACCGATGACGTTCGATGCTCAGAATGGCGACTATCTGTCATATGTCGGGCTCGACTATTTCGACCAGGTCGTCCGGTCCGATGACGCGCAGCGCGTGGACGCATTCGTTGCTGCCGCGGCCATGGACCTCGCGTTGTTGGAGGCGCGAGCACTCGGGAGGTCGGCACACGCCCCCCAGGTGGTCCGGACGCGCGCAGTGACACGGGTCGTGACCCAACTCGACAGGCTCGCACCCGATTTCTCGCTCGATCCTTCCGTCGCTGCGGCCGGTCTTGCGGCGCTGGCTCAGCCGGGCGCCGACTACAGTTCGTTTGCTTCACACGCCGCGCCGGCGCTGAACGGTGTCCCCGAAGAGATCGGAAGTGCAGTTCGGCTGACGTTGTTGCCGACGACGCGCCTGCACGACGAGCAGATGTTCATCCGCTGCATCCAGATCTTCGAAGGTCTGTATCGGCAAGTCGCGACAGCGATTTCGAGGGCGATCCGTGACCTGGGTCATGGTCTAACCGCAGTGGCAAAGAGTCGCCTCGACCGGGCGTCGATCCGCCTCGAAGCGGTGCCTGCGCTCTTCCGGGTTCTCACGACGATGCCGGTTGACGCCTTCTCGATTATTCGCGGCTTCACCCATGGGCGGAGCGCGGTGCAGTCGCGCGCGTTTCGTGAAGTGGAGTTCGCCTGCGCTCCAATCGATCCCCGTGACTTCGAGCATATTGGGAAGATCGATGTCGGGGACACTACGTTGCAGGACGTGTATCTCTCGATGCGGAAGACGCATCCGGATGCACACGTTCTCGAGGAGGCGATGCGGCGCCTGGACCGTGCGTGGGTTGCGATGAAGCGCGGCCACTGGGGCATCACCCTGAAAGTCATCGGAACGGTACCTGGCACCGGCGGTACGGCAGGCGCGTCATATTTGAAAGATGCTGCGATGATGTCACTCTTCCCGCGGCTGTCCGAGGTGGCGTGAACATGAGCGATGTCAACCACCGAGTGAGAAAGCAAATCATGGGATACATCGTGTCCCAATCTATTTCAGCCGTCTGCGAACTGGGTGTGCCCGACCGATTGGCGGACGGTGCGTGCTTGCTCGGCGATCTCGCGGCGAGCGTGGGCGCCGACGCCGACGCACTCGGTCGATTCCTGCGGGTCCTCGTCGCGGAAGGCTTGTTTGCGGAAGTCGGTGGAGGGCGATTTGCGTTGACGGAGGCCGGTGAGCTTCTGCGGGCAGACGCTCCGGGCTCGCTTCGTCACTTGGTCGGCTTGATGTCGAACGAGGCCTACCTCGTGTGGGGGCACGCAGCGCATTCGATCCGGACGGGGAAGGAGTCGTTTTCAACGGCGTTCGGAAAGCCGTACTTCGAATGGTTGTCCGAGAATCCGTCGGCAGCCGATGAGTTCGCACGGGGCCAAGCAGGGCTGGTCGAGTTGCGTTTGCTGCCTTTGCTCGACCACGACTGGTCTGACGTGGGAACGGTCGTCGACGTCGGTGGCGGGACCGGCGCGCTGATCACCCGGTTGCTCGATCGGCACGCGCATCTACGCGGAGTTTTGTTCGATCTGCCTCATGTGGTCGCGGAAGCGCCGTCGACGTTTGGTTCGGCGGGCATCGGTGAACGAACGACAGTCGTGGGCGGAAGCTTCTTCGACGACGTCCCAGGCGATGGTGACGTGTACGTGCTGTCTCAGATTCTCCACGACTGGGATGACGCGTCCGCCGGCAAGATCCTCGGCAGTTGCCGGCAAGCGATCCCGCCAGGTGGACGATTGATGATTGTCGAGCAGGTCCTGCCGGAATCGGCGACAACCCACCCCATGGCTCTGCTGGATCTCCACATGCTGGTTCTCCTGGGAGGTCGCGAGCGCACGATCACCGAATGGCGCCGACTGTTGACCGACCACGGATTCACGCTGGATTCGATCACGCAAGGTCCCCGGTCATCCGTCATCGAAGCGGTTCCGGTGTGAGCTAGCTGCCCTCGCCCGCGAGGGCGAAGAGTCCGTCGTCGGTCTGTTCGACGAGGCCGTCGATCAGCAGGGAGTGGAGGGCGCGGTCGCGTTGGCCCGGATCGCCCGGCCACACCTGGTCGAGCCGCACGCGTTCGACCGGGGAGGAGCTCTCACGGAGTACGGCCATGAGCTTGCCGCGCACCTGACGGTCGGTTCCGGCGAATTTTTGGACCTTCCGGCGCTCACCGGTGTGCGCGGGACGTCCGGCATCCACCCAGGCGCAGCTGGGGAGCGGGCAGCGGGCGCATTCGGGGGAGCGTGCGGTGCACACGGTGGCCCCGAGTTCCATCAGGGCCGCGGAGAACGTGGCGGCCCGCGCGCGGGTGCGGGGTAGCAGCGCGGACACGTCGGCGAGGTCACGCGTCGTCGACGGATTTCCCGTCTCGGCGCTTCCGTGCACGGCCCTGGCCACCACTCGCCGGACGTTCGTGTCGACGACGGGGACCCGCTGTCCATAGGCGAAGCAGGCGACGGCGCGCGCAGTGTAGGCACCGATACCCGGCAGGCCGAGGAGAGTGTCGACGTCGCTCGGAACCACGTCGCCGTGTTCGGCGGCCAGCACGCCGGCGCACTCGTGGAGCCTCAGCGCGCGACGCGGGTAACCCAGCTTGTCCCATGCGCGCAGTACGTCGGCCTGGCTCGACGCGGCCATGCGGGACGGGACGGGCCAGCGCCGCACCCATTCCTCCCAGATCGGGGCCACTCGGACGACGGGCGTCTGCTGCAGCATGATCTCGCTCATCAGGATGTGCCAGGCGGTGACGCCGTCGCGGCGCCACGGCAAATCCCGGGCCTGTACGTCGTACCAGTTGATCAGCGCGGCGGAGTCAACGGCCACTTCGTCCTCACAAGTCCCTTCGTTCACGGGGGAAACAGATTTTCCGCGGTTGTCACATTCCCGTCGCGACGGTGCGTCACGCCCGGTGCACAATGATCCCATGCCTAATTCCAACCCCGTGTCCGCGTGGAAGGCCCTGCGTCAGGGTAACGACAGATTCGTGAGCGGTACCTCGCTCCATCCCAGCCAGGGCATCGCCGATCGCGCGAAGCTCGTCGGCGGCCAGCACCCCACGGCCGTCCTGTTCGGATGCGGAGACTCCCGCGTCGCCGCCGAGATCATCTTCGACCAGGGTCTGGGCGACATGTTCGTCGTCCGCACCGCCGGTCACGTGATCGACGACGCCGTGCTCGGGTCCATCGAGTATGCCGTCGGCGTGCTGAACGTGCCGCTCATCGTCGTGCTCGGTCACGACAGCTGCGGGGCCGTCAAGGCGACGCTCGACGCCCTCGACGACGGCAACGTGCCGCCCGGATTCATCCGCAGCATCGTGGAACGGGTCGCGCCGTCGATCCTCATGGGACGCCGCGAGGGCCTCAGCACCGTCGACGAACTCGAGGGCCGCCACGTGGTGGAGACCGGTGCCCTGCTCATGCAGCGGTCGCGCATCATCGCGGAGAAGGTGGAGAGCGGCGCGTGCGCCATCGCGGGTGTCACCTACAAGCTGTCCGACGGCCGCACCCACCTGCAGGGCGCTGTCGGTGACATCGGTGAGCTCACGGACTGACCGCGACACGCCGCACCCGCTGAGCCGTTGCCGCGCGACGCCGAACTACCGTTGACGTCGTGCTGGAACCGAATGGACCGTTGCCCCCCGAGATTTACTGGCGCCGCAGGGCGCTGGCGATCGGCGGCGCCATCGTCGTGTTGCTGCTCGTGGTGTGGTTGATCAACTCACTTCGTGGTGGCGGTGACTCCGAGACGGATCCGGCGGCAGCGAGTTCCTCGTTGACCACTCCTGTGTCGATTTCCCCGACAGCCTCGGGTTCGTCCACGTCCAGTGGCGGATCGGGCGGTTCCGGTGGCGGCGGCGGTGGCGCCGCTGCCGCCGGCGGGGAGGCCGCCTCGGGCACGTCCGGTTCGTCCGGGGCGTCGAGCAGCGGTGCCTCGAGCAGCGCTGCTCCGAGCGGTCAGCCGGTCGCGGCGGGACAGTGCCCGGACCAGTCGCTGGCCATCAAGGTGGCCGCCGACAAGCCGACGTACCTGGCAGGTGAGGAGCCGAGCTTCACCACGGTCGTCACCAACATCGGCACCACACCGTGCGAACGTGATCTGGGCAGCAGCCTCCAGCAGGTGCTCGTCTACACGATCGACGGCGCCGTGCGGCTGTGGTCCAACATCGACTGCTTCCCGCAGTCCGCTGCCGACGTGCGGACCCTCGCGCCCGGCGAGCAGGCTCAGTTCACCGTGAAGTGGTCGGCCAAGACGTCCGCTCCCGACTGCCTGACGCAACCGGAACCCCAGCGCGATCCGGTGGGGCCCGGTGCGTACACCGTGGTCGGCCAGCTCGGTCTGCTCCGCAGCGCGCCGGAGCCGTTCAACCTCAGCTGATCCTCGGTGCGGGGTCGATGCGTGAGCGTCGATCGAATTCCTTGTCGAGGTCGGTGTGCTCGGGGTCGGCGAGCAGCGCCGCGAGGAGGATGCGGGCCTGACCTGCTCTGAGGTCGGTGGAGAACAGTGCACCCGCCGAGACGAGGTCGTGCCCGCCGCCCCCACCGCCGTACGTGGCGGAGGTCGGGCCGTTCGGCACCCGGGTGGTGACCACGACCGGGATCCCGGCGGACGCGCAGTCCCGCACCGCCTCGACGATCGCCGGGTTCGCATTTCCGGATCCGAGCCCGTCGAGCACCAGCCCCTGGGCCCCGGCGGCCCGGCACGCGTCGATCTGGACGCGGTCGGCCCCCGGATAGGCGGCGACGATGTCGACGCGGGTTCCGGAGATCGGATGCCACGCCAGTGGATCGAGACGTCGCCGCGGGGTGACACCGGCGGGGTGGACGGATCGGAACGCGTCGAGTGACGTCGTGTCGACCTTCCGCGTACCCGACGCCGGGTGCAGGGCGCCTCCGAACGCGATGAGCACACCTGCTCCGCGCAGAGCGGGGTCCGATCCCGCGGCGACCGCGTCGGCCAGATTGGTCTGGGCATCGGATTCCGGGTGGTCGAACGTGCGTTGCGCACCCGTGAACACCACCGGCCGCGGGTCGGCGTGGTGGAGGTCGACCAGGAATGCCGTCTCCTCCATGGTGTCGGTTCCGTGGAGCACGACTACCGCGTCGAGATCGGGATCGCGAAGTTCCGCGGTGACGGCGTCGCGCACCCGGTCCATATCGGCGAACGTGATGCTCGAACTGTCCTTCGACATCACGTCGACGACACGGAGTTCCGTCCCGGTCCACGCATTGCCCAGCAGGTCCGGGCCTGCGACCACCGGCCTGCTGACACCCTGCCCGTCCCGCATGCTGGCGATGGTGCCTCCGGTGGTGACGATGGCGACTTTCGGCACTGTTGTCCTCTCTCGCTATCCGGTCGGGCGGTCCGAGGCCAGGCTGCGGATGCGGTTCCGCGCGCCGAACCAGCCGATCACCAACAGTGGGGCGATGATCGCGATGGACCCGACGGTCCAGGTTCCGACGGGGTGATCGAACGCCATCAGTATGACGACGCATCCGAGGAAGACCAGCGTCAGGAGCCCGGTGTAGGGGGCGCCGAACATCCGGAAACCGGGCCGGGTGAGTTTCCCTTCTTTGGCGAATTTCCACAGTTTCAGCTGGCACAGCACGATCACGGCCCAAGCGCTGATGATCCCGAGCGCGGCGAGGTTCAGCACGATCTCGAACGCCTGTGCGGGGACGACGGCGTTGAGTCCGACGCCGAGCAGGATGACGAATCCGGTGAGGGCGATGCCGCCGTACGGCACTCCGGATTTGTTCATCCGGGCGGCGAACGAGGGCGCCGATCCGGCCATGGCCATGGAGTGCAGTATTCGGCCGGTGGAGTACAGGCCCGCATTGAGTGAGGAGAGCGCGGCCGTGAGCACCACGAGGTTCATGATCGCGTCGGCGCCCTGCACGTTGATGGAGCCGAAGAACGTGACGAACGGGCTCTCGCCGGCGTGGTACTCGGTGTAGGGGAGCAGCAGCGACAGCAGCAGGACGGACCCGACGTAGAAGACCAGGATCCGGATGATGACCGTGTTGATCGCCTTGGGGATGACCTTCTGTGGGTTCTTCGTCTCGCCCGCAGTGGTTCCCACGAGTTCGATCGAGGCGTAGGCGAAGACGACGCCCTGGATCACCACGACGGCGGGCAGGATTCCGTTGGGGAAGAGTCCGCCGTTGTCGGTGATCATGCTGAAGCCCGACGAATGTCCTTCGATCGGCGTTCCGAACAGTACGAAGTAGATGCCGAAGCCGAGGAACGCGGCGAGGGCGACGACCTTGATGAGGGCGAACCAGAACTCCAGTTCACCGAACACTTTGACGGAGACGAGATTCAGTCCGAGGACCAGTACGACCGCGGCGAGGGCGAAGACCCATTGGTCGACGTTCCCGAGCGGTGCCCAGTACTTCTTGAAGAAGTTCATGTACAGCGCGACGGCGGTGACGTCGACGACGGCCGTCATCGCCCAGTTCATCCAGTACAGCCAGCCTGCGGCGAAGGCCATCTTCTCGCCGAAGAATTCGCGCGAGTACGACACGAACGACCCGGAGGTGGGTCGGTGCATCACGAGTTCCCCCAGGGCCCGCAGGATCAGGAATGCGAAGAACCCGCAGAGGGCGTAGACGAGCACGAGTGCGGGGCCGGCTTGCTGGAGGCGCCCGCCCGCGCCCATGAACAGGCCGGTGCCGATCGCTCCGCCGATCGCGATCATCTGGATCTGTCTGGGGCCGAGCGCTTTCCGGTAGCCGAGGTCTTCCTCGACGAAGATGTCTACGCCGGAGGTGTCGTCCTTCTCGATCGTCACGAGACCACCTCCGCGGCAGCGGCGACGGGTGTCTGCCGTGGCGAACCGGACGCTCTCAAGTTGGCGAGGTGCTCGGGGCTGAGGAGGCGGTCGAGTTCCTCGCGGTCGAGCAGACCCGCCTCGATCACGAGGTCGGCGACCCTGCGGCCGGAGACCAGCGCTTCCTGCGCGATCCGAGTCGAGGCGGTGTAGCCGATGTAGGGGTTGAGCGCGGTGACGAGTCCGATGGAGTCCTCGACCCGGGCACGCAGCAGATCGGTGTTGGCCGTGATGCCGAGTACGCAGCGGTCCGCCAGGATCCGGCAGGCGGCGCCGAGGTGGCGCATCCCCTCGGACAGGGAGTGCACGATGATCGGCTCGAACGCATTGAGCTGGAGCTGCCCGGATTCGGCGGCCATCGTGATGGTGACGTCGTTGCCGATGACCTCGTAGGCCACCTGGTTGAGGACTTCCGGGATCACCGGATTGACCTTGCCGGGCATGATCGACGAACCGGCCTGTACCGGTGGGAGATTGATCTCGTTCAGGCCCGCGCGCGGCCCCGACGACAGCAGGCGGAGGTCGTTGCACACCTTCGACAACTTGACCGCGATCCGCTTGAGCACGCCCGAGAGGTGGACGAACTGACCGACGTCCTGGGTTGCCTCGACCAGGTCTGTGGCCAGGACGAGGGGGAATCCGGTGAGTTCCCGCAGCGTGTCGCAGGCTGCCTCGGCGTAGCCGGCGGGTGCGTTCAGGCCCGTGCCGATCGCGGTGGCGCCGAGGTTGATCTCGTGGACGAGGAGAGCGGCCTCGTCGAGGCGGGTGCGGTCCTCGTCGATCATCACCGAGTAGGTGGCGAATTCCTGGCCGAGTGTCATCGGCACCGCGTCCTGGAGTTGGGTGCGCCCCATCTTCACGGTGTCGGTGAACTCGACCGCCTTGGTCGCGAAGGCCTCCTGCAGGACGCGCATCGCGTCCAGCAGGTCGTCGATCGCGAAGATCGTCGCGATGTTGACCGCGGTGGGGTAGACGTCGTTGGTCGACTGGCTGAGGTTCACGTGCTCGTTGGGATGGAGCTCCGCGTACTCCCCGCGCCCGTGTCCGAGGATCTCGAGTGCCCGGTTGGCGATCACCTCGTTGGCGTTCATGTTCGTCGACGTCCCGGCGCCGCCCTGGATGACGTCGACGACGAACTGCTCGTGCCAGCGGCCGTCGACGATCTCCCGGCACGCCTGCCCGATGGCGTCGGCCCGGCGGTGGTCGAGGATCCCGAGTTTCTCGTTGGCGGTTGCCGCGGCCCATTTGACGTAGGCGAGCCCGCGGATCAGATACGGGTTGGTGGAGATCGGCCGGCCGGTGATGGGGAAGTTCTCCACGGCCCGCAGCGTGTGGATTCCCCAGTAGGAATCCGCAGGCACTTGGCGGTCGCCGAGCAGATCGTGTTCTGTTCGCGTTTCGAGCACTTGATCATTCCTCACGGGGATTCGCGCGAGCTGCTGCTCTGCACGGATGCGGTGGACGGAGTCTGCTGCTCGAAGAGGTAGATTTCTCGGTCGAGCCACCCGGCTATCCACCTGCCAGGCTGTCAGACAGGTGCAATTGTTACCTCGCTCACTTGCAGGCGTCAACCCCGGGGGGTGTTCCGTATTGACGCTGCGGGCGGGGCGTGAGCAGAATATCCCCATGAACCTGTCAGACAGCTGGGCAGCCAGGCGTCCTGTCACGGCGCGGGTCAGCGCCGCGGAGGCGGTCCTCGCGGATCTTCGTGACGCGATCACGTCGGGTGAGCTGTCGGTCGGTGAACGACTTCCGTCCGAAGCATCCCTCGCGGCGCGGCACGGGGTCAGCCGGTCGGTGATCCGGGAGGCACTGCGGTCGTGCCATGCGCTCGGACTCACGGAGACGAAGTCGGGCCTCGGCACGTTCGTCGTCAGCGATTCGATCGCCCGAGACCTCGACTTCGGGAACTACGCGGCCAACGAACTCGTCGAGGCGCGCCCGCACGTGGAGATTCCCGCCGCCGGATGGGCGGCGCAGCGGCACACCGCCGAAGACCTGGCCGCCCTGCGCGGCCTGGTGGACCAGATGCGGGACGAGGACGATCCCCTCGTGTGGGTGTCCCTGGATGCGCAGTTCCATGCGTTCATCGCCCGGACGAGCCGGAACCGCGTGTTCGAATCCGTGATCGTCGACATCCGCGAGGCGCTCACCCGGCAGTCCGAAACGCTGAATCTCGTTGCGGGGCGGCAGCAGAAGTCGAACGACGAGCACGACCGGATCGTGGAGGGCATCGCCTCCGGAAGCTACGACAAGGCCGCCCGCGCCATGGCCGAACACCTGGACGCGGTCCGGGTCGCACTGGAATCCGTGGTCGGAGAAGCAGGCCCCGACCGCCGGCAGTAAGGACGAGAACAGGCCCTAGTCGTACGGGCCGGAGATCGACGTCTCGGCGAGCCGGGACAGGCCCTCGCGGATGTGCCGGGCCCACAGCCCGCCGATTCCCTCCACCGACTGCAGGTCGGCGGCGGTCGCGGCGAGCAGCGACTGCAGCGTCCCGAACGAGCCGACGAGCCGGTGAATCTGGTTGAACTGCAGTCGGGGAACGCGGGTGAGGACGCGGTAGCCGCGAGGACTCATCGGCGCCTCGAGCGCTTCGATGGTGCCCGGATAGCCGAACGCCCGGGCCAGCGTCGTGAGGTCGAGAAGGTCTGCGTCCGTGATCCGGTCGAGCGCAGAGAGCGATTTCGCGACATCCGCGGCCGGTGCCGGGCCGGTGCCGGCCAGGTAGTCGCGCACGATGAGTTCCCTCGCCACGTCGTTGTCGCCGACGAGTTCCTCGAGCTGCAGTGCGAGCTGACGCCCGTCCGTGCCGAGTTCGAGGACGTCCTGCTCGATCTCGACGGACACGCGGCGCACCATCTCCAGGCGCTGCACCACGGTCAGGGCGTCGCGGAGTGTCACGAAATCCTCGATCTCGACCACCGACAGCTGACGGGTCACCTCGTCGAGCCGTGCCTTGTACCGCTCGAGGGTGGCCACCGCCTGATTGGCACGCGACAGGATCGTCGCGGACCCGTCGATGACGTGCCGGATGCCGCCGACGTACACGCTGACGATGCTCATCGACTGACTGACCGACACCACGGGGTACCCGGTCTGCATGGCCGTCCGCTCGGCGGCGCGGTGACGCGTGCCGGACTCGACGGTCGGGATCTTGTGGTCGGGGACCAGCTGGACGTTGGCGCGCACGATGCGGGACCCGTCGGTGGACAGGACCACGGCGCCGTCCATCTTCGACAGCTCACGCAGACGGGTCGGCGCGAACTCGACGTCGAGCTCGAAGCCGCCGTCGCAGATCTCTTCCATCTGCTCGTCATAGCCGAGGACGATCAGCGCGCCCGTGCGACCGCGCAGAATGCGCTCCAGGCCGTCGCGAAGTGCCGTACCGGGAGCCAGCCGGGCTATCGTTTCGCGCAGCGCAGCCGACGACTCGGCATCGTTCATCGCGCAATACTCCCGCTGAGGTAGACGTCACTTGTCGGGGACCGCCGCGTAAACACGTCCGGACCCGCGTTTAGATTACCTATCCATGAGTAGTACCTGGACTTTGCCCGACGACCTGACCCTGCCCGCACCGGTCGGCAGCTTCCCCGCCGCAGGTCAGCCCGTGCCGCAGCACTGGTCACGGTGCTTCGGGTGCGGCGACCAGTCGCCTGCCGGGATGTCGATGAGCTTCACGGCCGGGGAGGGGCTCGACGTGTGGGGCCGACTCGAGGTGGCACCCCGCTACCAGGGCGGTCCGGGAGTGATCCACGGGGGCATCCTCTCGACCGCGTTCGACGAGGCGCTGGGCATGGTGTGCCGATCGATCGTCGACGGTCCGGTGGTCACGGGTCATCTGGAGATCGACTTCGCCAGGCCCATCCCGCTGGGTTCCGTCCTCGAATTCCACGCACGCATCGACGGATCGGTCCGCCGCAAGGTGTATGCGAGCGCCGAGGCGCGCATCGTCGAGGGGCCGACGGCCGACCCCGACGTGGTGGTGGCGACGTCGCGGGGACTGTTTCTCACCGTCACCGCCGAGCACTTCGAGAAGACCAAGGATTTCGTGGACGGCGTGCCGGAGCGCCCGTTCGGCACGTCGTCGATCTGAGCGACATCTCGATCCGACCGTCACCGCAGTGACGCGATGGCTGCCCCCAGGTTCCCGACCTCGGTGACCTTCATGCCCTTCGGGGCCGCCCCGGAGTCGAGGGGAACGATGGCGCGGGTGAATCCGAGGCGGTGGGCCTCCGCGAGCCTGCGCCCGACGCCGGGTACCCGGCGGACCTCGCCGGCCAGTCCCACCTCGCCGAGGATCACCAGTCCGTCCGGAACCGGCTTGTCCTTCACCGCGGACGCGACGGCGAGGGCCAGCGCGAGATCGGCGGACGGTTCGGTCATCCGCATTCCGCCGACGGTGGCCGCGTAGACGTCGTTCTTCGCGATCGGCACCCCGCACCGGCGGTCGAGCACGGCCAGGACCATGGCCACGCGGGCGCTGTCGAGCCCGCTCACGGCGCGCCGGGGTGCGGGCATGGACGTGGCCGCCACAAGCGCCTGCACCTCGCCGAGGAGGGGCCGTTTGCCGTCCATCATGACGGTGACGGCGGTACCGGGAACGGCCTCGGCGCGGTGGTGGAGGAACAGTCCGGACGGGTCGCTGATGCCGGCGATGCCGTCTTCCCGCAGTTCGAAGCAACCGACCTCGTCGGCGGCGCCGAAACGGTTCTTGACGCCGCGCACCATCCGCAGCGTGGAGTGCTTGTCGCCCTCGAAGTGCAGCACCACGTCGACGAGATGCTCGAGCGACCGTGGTCCGGCGACCGCACCGTCCTTGGTGACGTGGCCGATGAGGAGCACCGGCACGCCGCTTGCCTTCGCGAGGGAGGTGAGGGCGCTGGTGACTGCCTTCACCTGGGTGACTCCGCCGACCACGCCGTCGACGTCTGCGGCCAGCATGGTCTGCACCGAGTCGACGATCAGCAGGGTGGGACGCACCTGCTCGACGTGGCCGAGGATGGTCGCGAGGTCGGATTCGGCGGCGAGGTAGACCCGCTCGTGGACGGCGCCGGTGCGGTCGGCGCGCAGTCGCACCTGCCCGGCGGATTCCTCACCGGTGACGTAGAGGGAACGGTCGTCCGGGCCGCGGCGGGCCCACTGGTGGACCACCTCGAGGAGGAGGGTGGACTTGCCGACGCCGGGTTCGCCGGCGAGGAGAACGACGGAACCGGGCACCACGCCGCCGCCGAGAACACGGTCCAGTTCGTCGATGCCCGTGGGCTTGGCGCGGGTGGACGTGCTGTCGATCCGCGTGATCGGAGTGGCCGGGGTGGACGGAAGTACCGCTCCGGCGCCGGCTTTCGCGAGCGAGGCGCCGGGGCGGCTCGCGACGGACGCGACGATCGGGGCCTCGTCCATCGATCCCCAGCTACCGCACTCGGGGCACCGGCCGACCCATTTGGGAACCGTGCACTGGCACGACGAGCAGCGGAAGCTGGTTTTGAGTTTGGCCACCGGGCCAGCCTAGGTATCGGGTCCGACAGCGGACCCGATACGGCTGCTAGTGTCCGCCGCCCTCGGCTTCTAGTGTCCGCCGCCCTCGGCTTCGGATCCGGGCGACGTGTCGGAGACGTGGCGCTCGGTCTCGTGGCCCGCGTCGACGGGAACGGACACGGTGACGTCGCCGGCCTTCTCGAACGCGAACGTGACGGGGAAGGTGAGGCCCGGGCGGACGCCCTCCTTCAGGCCGTCCAGGGTGACGAGGACGACGTCGACCGGTGCGTCGGCGCTCTCGTCCGTCTGACCGGCGGCCTCGGCGCTCGCTTCGGCGTCCTCGCCCGGCTGGCCGGCGACGAGAGCGGTCTGCGGCGCGATCTCCAGCCCGCCCGCCTTGTCGCCGAGGGTGACGGACTGCGCGAAGTCGGTGCTGATCCGGGTCAGCTTGTCCGGGGTGTCCTCGTTGTTGTTGATCGCGATGAACGAGAGGACGGCGTTGCCGCCCGGCTCGAGGCTGTACTCGGCGGAGTTGGGGTAGACCACGTGCACGTTGCGCAGGGCGATCGAGCCGACGTTCGCGCTGTTGCCGTTGACCGCGGCGACCTGACTCGACGTCTGAGTGATCTGGCCCGCGCTGCAGGCGGACAGCACGAGTGCTGCGCCGGCAGCGAGAGCGACGGCGGTAGCGACTCGGCGAGTCGACTTGTCGAGAGCAGTCACGAGTTGTCCTCCGGTGTCAGGTTCGCACTTCAACTAGGCAGAGTAGTAGTTCGCCCGCGTGGCCTGCTCGCTGGGTACTCACAATGGTTGTCTGCGTGCGGTTTCGGCGCTGGAGAACCGCCCGATCGGGGTGTCCGGAATGCACGTATCGGGGACCCTGTCAACCCCTACGGTCAGGCCATGATGCCCCTGACCTGCACCGTTGATGCGACCAGCTTCCGGACACGTGTTAAACTCGAATGATCGAAAGGGGCACGGGACAGATGATTTTTAAGGTCGGAGACACCGTCGTATACCCCCATCACGGTGCGGCGCTGATCGAAGCAATTGAAACCCGCACCATCAAGGGTGAGCAGAAGGAATATCTCGTTCTCAAGGTTGCTCAGGGCGATCTCACCGTACGGGTTCCCGCAGACAACGCAGAGTACGTGGGCGTACGCGACGTCGTCGGCCAGGAAGGTCTCGACAAGGTCTTCCAGGTACTGCGGGCACCGCACACCGAAGAACCCACCAACTGGTCACGCCGCTACAAGGCGAATCTCGAAAAGCTCGCGTCTGGTGACGTCAACAAGGTTGCCGAGGTCGTTCGGGACCTGTGGCGTCGTGAGCAGGATCGCGGCCTGTCCGCAGGAGAGAAGCGCATGCTCGCGAAGGCGCGGCAGATTCTTGTCGGCGAGCTCGCACTGGCCGAAGGCACCGACAGCGACAAGGCCGAGACCATCCTCGACGAGGTCCTCGCGGCCGCGTCCTAGACAGTCGCGATACACACAGTGGCCGACGGAAAAGGTCCTGTAGTCGCGCTGGTTCCCGCCGCAGGTCAGGGAGTACGTTTGGGCGAGAACAAGCCCAAGGCATTCGTTGATCTGGGTGGGACGACCATGCTGACACGCGCGGTCGACGGGCTCCTGCAGTCGGGGGCTGTCGACCGCGTCGTCGTGATCGTTCCGGAGGAGCTCGTCGAGTCGACGCGAACCCTCCTTCCCGGCGAGGTCACCGTCGTGGCCGGCGGAAGTGAGCGGACCGATTCGGTTCGCGCCGGACTGGCCGTCGCGGATGACGCCGACTATGTGCTCGTGCACGACGCCGCCCGCGCGCTCACGCCACCGTCGCTCATCGCGCGGGTGGTCGAGGAGCTGCGATGCGGCCGCAATGCGGTCATCCCCGTCCTGCCGGTGACGGACACCATCAAGACCGTCGACGTTCTCGGCGCGGTCACCGGCACCCCCGAACGGTCCGAACTGCGGGCCGTACAGACGCCGCAGGGTTTCACCGCGGAACTGCTCCGGCGCGCCTACGCTGCCGCCGACGGCATCGCCACGGACGACGCCGGCCTGGTGGAGCGCCTCGGGGAACGGGTCCGCAGCATCGTCGGAGAACCCACAGCATTCAAGATCACCACGCCGCTGGACCTCGTGCTGGCCCGCGCGCTGGTGGAAGAGGGAGCGCACTAGTGCGAGTCGGAATCGGGACGGACGTCCACCCGATCGAGCAGGGGCGGCCGTGCTGGATGGCCGGCCTGCTGTTCGAGGACGAGAACGGCTGCGCGGGTCACTCCGACGGCGACGTCGCCGTTCACGCACTCTGCGACGCCCTGCTCTCCGCCGCCGGACTCGGCGACCTCGGCTCCGTCTTCGGAACCGGGCGGCCCGAGTGGTCCGGGGTGAGCGGTGCCGCGATGCTCGCCGAGGTACGCCGTCTCCTCGAAGAGGACGACTTCGACGTCGCCAACGCCGCGGTCCAGGTGATCGGGAACCGGCCGAAGATCGGCCCGCGCCGAAACGAGGCACAGAAGGTGCTGAGCGACATTCTGGGCGCGCCGGTTTCGGTGTCCGCGACCACCACGGACGGGCTCGGCCTCACCGGGCGCGGCGAGGGGATCGCCGCCATGGCCACCGCGTTGGTCATTCCCGGTCGAAGCGCCAGGTAGGATCGCTGGTCGTGACCCTGCGCCTATTCGACACCGAGACGCGGGCCTTGCGTGACTTCGTTCCGCTGGCCCCTGGACACGCATCGGTGTACCTGTGCGGCGCCACGGTGCAGGGCGACCCCCATATCGGCCACGTACGCAGCGGCGTCGCATTCGACGTGCTGCGGCGGTGGCTGCTCGCCCACGACTACGACGTGGCGTTCGTCCGCAACGTCACGGACATCGAAGACAAGATCCTGAACAAGGCCGCGGAGGCGGGCAGGCCGTGGTGGGAGTGGGCCGCCACGTTCGAGCGGTCCTTCACCTGGGCCTACCAGCAGCTGGGTGTGCTGCCGCCGTCCGTCGAGCCGCGAGCCACCGGCCACATCACGCAGATGGTCGAGATGATGCAGCGCCTCATCGACAACGGCCATGCGTACGCGGCGGGCGGGGACGTCTACTTCGACGTCCGCAGCTACCCCCGGTACGGCAGCCTGTCCGGGCACAAGCTCGACGACGTCCACCAGGGCGAGAGCGCAGGCGAATGCAAGCGCGATCCCCGCGACTTCACGCTGTGGAAGGCGGAGAAGCCGGGAGAGCCGTCGTGGCCGACGCCGTGGGGCCGGGGCCGTCCCGGCTGGCACCTCGAATGCTCCGCGATGGCCGAGTTCTACCTCGGCGCCGCGTTCGACATCCACTGCGGTGGTCTGGACCTGGTGTTCCCGCACCACGAGAACGAGATCGCGCAGGCCAAGTGCGCCGGCGACGACTTTGCGCAGTACTGGCTGCACAACGGCTGGGTCACCATGGGTGGCGAGAAGATGTCGAAGTCGCTCGGCAACGTTCTCTCGGTGCCGAACGTGCTGAAAAAGGTTCGCCCGCAAGAGCTTCGGTACTACCTGGGCAGTGCCCACTACCGGTCGATGCTCGAATACTCCGACACCGCGCTCGACGAGGGGGCTGCGGCGTTCCGTCGGATCGAGTCGTTCGTCCTGCGCACGCAGGAACGTGCCGGTGAGGTTCCGGTCGGCCTGTGGACCGAGGCGTTCGCTCGCGCGCTCGACGACGACCTCGCCGTCCCCGCCGCGCTCGCCGAGGTGCATGGAAAGGTCCGCGAGGGCAACATCGCCCTCGACGGCGGAGATCTCGAGGGTGCGCGCGGGATCGCGTCGCAGGTCCGGGCCATGCTCGGAATCCTCGGCGTCGACCCGCTGGACGAGCACTGGACTCAGGAGACCGCGGACGCGTCCGCGGCAACCGATGCCCTGGACGTTCTGGTCCGGGCCGAACTCGAGCGCAGGCAGAGTGCCCGCGCCGAGAAGAACTGGGCTGTGGCCGACGAGGTGCGTGACCGTCTCATCCGGGCGGGCATCGAGGTCACCGATACCCCCAACGGGCCCGAGTGGTCTCTCAAGGCAGGACAGTAGTAATGGCTGGAAATTCGAGTAGGCGTGGAGCCATCCGCAAGACCGGTACCAAGAAGGGGCAGGTCGCCGGTTCCGGTGGCCAGCGCCGCAAGGGGCTGGAAGGCCGCGGCGCCACCCCGCCCGCGGAGGCCCGCACCAAACACCCCGCCGCCAAGCGCGCCGCCCGCGCAGCCAGGGAAGCCGACAAGCAGCCCGGCCGCGGTCGTCAGACCGCCGGACGCAAGGTGCTCGACGGCCCCGAGAACGTGCTGGGCCGCAACCCCGTCGTCGAGTGCCTGCGCGCCGGTGTCCCCGCGACCGCGCTGTACGTCGCGGTCGGGACCGAGAGCGACGATCGCCTGAAGGAATCCGTTCAGCGGGCGGCCGACGCGGGCATCTCCATCCTCGAGGTTCCCCGGACCGATCTCGACCGGCTCAGCGCCAACGGCATGCATCAGGGCATCGCGTTGCAGGTGCCGCCGTACCGCTACGCGCACCCCGACGACCTGATCGCGGAAGCGCGCAAGCACCAGGAGGCGCCGCTACTCGTGGCCCTCGACAACATCACCGATCCCCGCAACCTCGGTGCCGTCGTGCGGTCGGTGGCCGCGTTCGGCGGTCACGGTGTGGTGATCCCGGAGCGCCGCAGTGCGTCGGTCACCGCGGTCGCGTGGCGGACGAGTGCCGGCGCGGCAGCCCGCCTGCCGATCGCCCGCGCTACCAATCTCACTCGCACGCTGAAGGATTGGGCGTCCAAGGGCGTTCAGGTGGTCGGTCTCGATGCGGGTGGCGACACCACACTCGACGAGTTCGACGGCAGCGGCCCCGTGGTGGTCGTGGTCGGCTCCGAGGGCAAGGGACTGTCGCGTCTCGTCCGCGAGAACTGCGACGCCATCCTCAGCATCCCGATGGCAGGCCCCGTCGAATCGCTCAACGCGTCCGTCGCCGCGGGTGTCGTGCTCGCCGACATCGCTCGCCGTCGCCGCGGCTAAGCTGCGGATCCGCGAACAGCAGGGCGTCCTCGGGGCCGCTTGGCCCGCACAGCCGGTAGTGATCCGAGGGCGTCGCTGTCAACGCTGTCGGCACCTACCGTAGACCTACAGTGTTGACAGGCTGCTACCAGCGGCGTTCACTGAGATCATCAGTGGCCGCGAGGTTGGAGGCCGGTCATGGCAATCACCGATATCAAGGAATACGCGCACCTCACCCAGCAGGACGTCGAGGCGCTCGGATTCGAACTCGACGCACTTCGCCGCGACGTCGCGGAGTCCCTCGGGGAGAAGGACGCGACGTACATCCGCCGCACCATCGCGTTCCAGCGCGTGCTCGACGGACTCGCGCGACTGGTCATCCACGGCAGCCGGACGACCACGGGCGTGGTTCTCGGTACGACCGCACTGGGTGCGGCCAAGAGCATCGAGAACATGGAGATCAGCCACAACGTCTCGCACGGCCAGTGGGACTGGATGAACGATCCCGAGATCCACTCGAGTACCTGGGAGTGGGATCAGGTAGGGCCGTCGTCGCAGTGGAAGTATGCGCACAACTTCCGTCACCACAAGTACACCAACGTGCTCGGAATGGACGAGGACGTCGGGTTCGGCGTCATGCGGGTCACTCGTGATCAGGAATGGCGTCCGATCCACCTGCTGCAGCCGATTCAAAATCTGCTGCTCGCGGCGTCGTTCGAATGGGGCATCGCGCTCCACGATCTGCTTCCGCCCAGTGCCGAAGACAAGGCGAGTCGGCGTCTGCGTCCACCGGTGCGAGATCTGCTCGGCAAGATCGCGCGGCAGATGGGCAAGGACTACGTGCTGTTCCCCGTTCTCAGTGGGCGGCGGTGGCGGCGAACGCTGAAGGCGAATCTCGTCGCCAACCTCCTGCGGAACGTGTGGTCGTACGTCGTGATCTTCTGCGGGCACTTCCCCGACGGAGCGGAGAAGTTCACGCTCGCGGAGCTCGAGCACGAAAACCGGGCCGAGTGGTATCTCCGCCAGATGCTCGGCACCGCGAACTTCCGGGCCGGCGCCGTCATGGCCTTCATGAGCGGCAACCTGTGCTATCAGATCGAGCACCACCTCTTCCCCGACCTTCCCAGCAATCGGTACGCCGAGATCTCGACCGCGGTGCGCGGCTTGTGCGAGAAGTACGACTTGCCGTACACCACCGGTTCGCTTGCGCGGCAGTACCTTCTGACGCTGCGCACCATTCACAAACTGGCGCTGCCCAACCGGTTCCTCCGGGCGACGTCCGACGACGCGCCGGAGACGGCGTCGGAAGTGAAGTTCCGCGGGCGGTCGGCGCTCGGCGCCGATCCCGTGACCGGACGCCTTCGCGGGCTCCGGACCGCCCTGGCCGCGAGGTAGACCGTCACCGCGGGATGGTCGACGCTACCGTTCGATGGAAGCGGACCCGGTGCCCGGGACGCAATTGCGCGGCCACCGGCAGATCGGCCTCGGCCACCACGGCGATCACCGGATAGCCGCCGGTCACCGGATGATCGGCCAGGAACAGGATGGGCCGACCGTTGGGCGGCACCTGCAACGCCCCCGCCACCATCGCCTCGCTCGGCATCTCTTCCGTCACGGCGCGGTGCAACGGTCCCGGACCTTCGAGCCGCGCCCCCACGCGATTGGTGTCGGAGCTGACCGTCCACGTCTCGCGGAGAAGGGCCTCGACGGACGCTGGCGTGAACCAGTCGTCCCGCGGTCCGAGCCGAACGCGCATCATCAGGGGATCCTCGGGAGCGACGGGTGGGGGGATGATCTCGTCCGCAGGCCAGTCGCCGGCATCCGCACCGACCAGCAGCCGATCACCCTCGGCGACAGGATCGGGGCCGATCCCCGACAGAGTGTCGGTGGACCGGCTCCCCATCACCGCGGGCACGTCGAAACCTCCGCGCACCGCGACGTAGCTGCGAAGTCCCTCCGACGCGAACGCGATCTCCAGCAGGTCGCCGGTCGTCAGGTGCAGCATCGTGTAGTCGGGCCGGGGTTCGGAGTTGACGGTGACGGGGTTGCGGGCGCCAGTGACGGCGACGGAGACGGTCCCGGCCGCACGCACCGCGAGCCCACCCAGCGTGACCTCCAGCGTAGCTGCGCCGGAGTGGTTGCCCACCAACCTGTTTGCGCTATCGTGCGCGTCTCGGTCGGCGGCACCCGACTCGCCGACGCCGATCGACGCGTAACCGGGGCGGCCCCGATCCTGCACGGTGGTGAAGGGTCCGGTGCGCACGACCTCGAGCCAAGCCATCGTTCGATTGTCCCGCATCCACACGTCTGCTGGATACGCTCTCGTCGGATCAGTCGCTCAGGAGACTGCGGTGTAGCCGTGCGCGGCAGCGACTTCGGCGGACAGCAGCTGTCCGTCGTGGGTGGACAGTCCCGCGGCGAGTCCGGGGACGGTCGCGGTGGCTTCCTTCCAGCCCTTGTCGGCGAGCGCGGCGACGTAGGGGAGGGTGGCGTTGGTGAGGGCGTAGGTGGAGGTGCGGGGGACGGCGCCGGGCATGTTGGCGACGCAGTAGAAGACGGAGTCGTGGACCTGGTAGGTGGGCTCGGCGTGGGTGGTGGGTCGTGAGTCCTCGAAGCAGCCGCCCTGGTCGATGGCGATGTCGACGAGCACCGAGCCGGGCTTCATCCGTGAGACGAGGTTGTTGGAGACGAGGGTGGGGGCCTTGGCGCCGGGGACGAGGACGGCGCCGATGACGAGGTCGGCGCCCTGGACGGCCTGTTCGAGTTCGAGGCTGTTGGAAGCGATGGTCTTGACCTGGCCGTGGTAGAGGGCGTCGATCTCTCGGAGGCGGGCGATGGACAGGTCCAGGACGGTGACGTCGGCCTGCATGCCGTAGGCGATCGCGATCGCGTTCTTGCCGGAGACGCCGGCGCCGATGACGACGACCTTGGCGGGGCGCACGCCGGGGACGCCGCCCATCAGGACGCCGCGGCCGCCGCCGTGGCGCATGAGGTGGTAGGCGCCGGCCTGTGGGGCGAGGCGTCCGGCGACCTCGCTCATCGGGGCGAGCAGGGGGAGGGAACCGTCGGCGCCGACGACGGTTTCGTAGGCGATGGAGGTGGTCTTCGACGCGAGCAGTGCGTCGGTGCACTCCTTCGATGCGGCGAGGTGCAGGTAGGTGAACAGCACCTGGTCCTGGCGCAGGCGGGCGTATTCCTCGGCGATGGGTTCCTTGACCTTCAGGAGCAGGTCGGCGGTGTCCCATACCTGGTCGGCGGCCTGGAGGATCTGGGCGCCTGCGGCTTTGAAGTCTTCGTCGGCGAAGGACGAGCCGATGCCTGCGCCGGATTCGATGACGACCTCGTGGCCGCGTTCGCTGAGTTCGTGGACACCGGCGGGGCTGATGGCCACGCGGTACTCGTGGTTCTTGATTTCGCGGGGGATGCCGATCTTCATGAGAGCTCCGTGCTGTCGAAAATTCGATTGGTAGGTGCCAATAGTGAAGAAAGCAACCATTCATGCCAAGAGTTGTGAAGATAATTCTCAACATGTTGGTGCTGGCTCGCGACTATTCGAATACGGGCACCCTGAGCCGGTCGTCGTCGAACGATGTTCGAGAATGGCTTCGCCCCGTGAGTACTTATTAACCGCCCGACGTTAATAAGTACTCACGGGTGGCGGAGCCGCAGGATCAGCATGGCCGCGTGCAGCGACGTCCGGGACTCGGCGTCGTCGAGGCCGACACCGAGCAGTCGCTGGATCGTGGCCAGTTTCGCGTAGAGCGTGGGGCGGGAGAGATGGAGCTGTTTCGCGAGTTCCGTCTTGTTGCCACCGAGTTCGAGGAAGCTGCGCAGGACGTCGACGCTGTCGCCGCCGTGCCGCGCCTGATGCTCCAGCAGGCCGCGGAGTTCGGTCTCGGCGAAAGCCTGCACACGCGGATCGGTCCGGATGAGGGCGAGGAGACCGCGCAACCGGATGTCGGCTGCTCGGTGAAAGACCTTGTCGCCCGGTGGCAACGACAGCGCGACCTCGGCGATGTGAGCGGATTCCGTCAGGCCGCCTGCGGCGTCCAGGAGCCGGGTCGATTCGGGACCGACGCCGATCGTGCACTGCAGGACGCCGTCCAGCCGGGTGAGTGCGGCACGGATCGCCGCGCCGAGTTCGGGCAGCGCGTCGGGTGTGGACGCCGGTGGATGGGACAGGAGCAGGTCGATCTGCCCGGCGCGGGTGTTCGCGGTGAGTGCGGTTTGCCGCGACGTCCGGACCGCGTGGCGGACGGCGTCCAGCATGTTCACTCGGCGTCGCTGCGCGAGAACCTGGTCAGCGCTGGCGGTTTCGCTGACCCGGACGGTCATCGGCAGGTAGGTCAGCGCCGGCCGGAGGCCGAGCGCATGGGCACGCGCGGTCGCTTCGGCCTCGTCCTGGATGCGTCCGCGGCGGAGTTCGTCGACGAGTCCGCTCTGGGCCTGCTGCTCGAGTGCGGTCCGGTCCTGCTCGACCATGCGGTTCAGTGCGAGCGCCTGCGCGGCACGTTCGAGGGTCATCCGCGCCCGACCTTCGGCGGCGACGGGTCGGGGGGCGACGAGTCGTCCCCATTCCTGCCGATGTGCGCCGACGGGCGTCGTCGTCCACGACTCCGGGCCGTCGACCGCGGTCTGGTGCGACACGGGCGTCAGCCGCGATCGACGTTCCCACTCGGCGAGGAGGTCCGCCGCCGTGGTTCCCTGCGCCGCGAACGCCAGTACCTGCCGGTTGAGGTCCTCGAGGACGATCGGGGCGCCGAGCATGCCGGCTGCGGCGTCGACGATCTCACCGAGTGACGCCCGCTTCATGCTCAGGTCGGTGAAGACCTCGTGCGCGTGCCGAGCGAAGGCGACCTCGTCGTACTGCTCCGCGACGATCGAGCGGTGCACTTCCTCGGTGACCTCGACGAACCGGACCTGACGGTGCAGTGCGACGACCGGAAACGACAGTCTGTCGGCGGCGCGCGCCACCCCGTCCGGCACCGTGTCGACGTGCACGCCGAGTTCGACGACGAGTCCGGCTGCGCCCGCCGCGGCCAGTCCCTCGAGGTACGCCACGCTCGACGAGGCGTCTGCGAGGGGCTGGCCGGTGGTGAGGACGAGTTCGCCACCCTGGAGAAGGTTCGACAGGTCGGGTAGATCGCTGACGTGCACCCATCGGACCGGTCTGTCGAGCGGTCCGCCGCCGATCACCTCGGGTGTTCCCGCCTGCACGACCGGGAGCGCCAGGATGTCGACGATGGTGGGCTGCATTTACGTAGTGTAAATCAGACGTCGAATTTCCTTACAGATCGTCGGGCTCCAGTGCTTGGTTCAGGGACCAGAGTGAAGACATCGCACTTCGCGCGGAGGTTCCGCGTATCGGCTCTCTCGGTAAGGACACCCATGACACACAGCGATGGCGCAGCGCAGACCCGGACCATCACGCACTGGTTCGACAACAAGAGCTTCACGGGTACGAGTGGCAACACCGCTGCGGTGACGAATCCGGCGACCGGTGCCGTCACCGGTCAGGTCGCCCTCGCCAGCGTCGAGGACGCCCGCGCCGTCATCGACGCCGCCGCCGCCGCGTTCCCCGCCTGGCGCGACACCTCCCTCGCCAAGCGCACCCAGGTGATCTTCACGTTCCGGGAACTGCTCAACGCCCGCAAGGGCGAACTCGCCGAGATCATCACCGCCGAGCACGGCAAGGTCGTCTCCGACGCCCTCGGTGAGGTGTCCCGCGGCCAGGAGGTCGTCGAATTCGCCTGCGGCATCGCGCACCTGCTCAAGGGCGGCATGACCGAAAACGCCTCCACCAACATCGACGTCTCCTCCCTCCGCCAACCCGTCGGCCCGGTCGGGATCATCTCCCCGTTCAACTTCCCCGCCATGGTCCCGATGTGGTTCTTCCCCATCGCCATCGCCGCCGGCAACACCGTCGTCCTCAAACCCAGCGAGAAGGACCCGACCGCCGCGATCTGGATGGCCGAACTCTGGGCCGAGGCCGGCCTGCCCGCCGGGGTCTTCAACGTGCTGCAGGGCGACAAGACCGCCGTCGACGAACTGCTCACCAACCCCGCCATCAAGGCCATCAGCTTCGTCGGCTCCACCCCCATCGCCCAGTACGTCTACGCCACCGGCACCGCCCACGGCAAACGCGTCCAAGCCCTCGGCGGGGCGAAGAACCACGCCATCGTCCTCCCCGACGCCGACCTGGACCTGGCCGCCGACGCCATGGTCAACGCCGGCTTCGGCTCCGCCGGCGAACGCTGCATGGCCATCAGTGCCCTGGTCGCGGTCGGCGACATCGCCGACGAACTCGTCGCCAAGATCAAGGACCGCACCGACACGCTCAAGATCGGCGACGGCACCCGGGACTCCGACATGGGACCACTGGTGACCAAGGTGCACCGCGACAAGGTCGCCTCCTACATCGACGCCGGCGAAAACGACGGCGCCACCATCGTCGTCGACGGGCGCACCGTGCAGGCCAATGGCGGCAAGGACGGGTTCTGGCTCGGACCGACCCTGATCGACCACGTCACCACCGACATGAGCGTGTACACCGACGAAATCTTCGGACCCGTCCTCTCCGTCATCCGGGTCGGCTCCTACGACGAGGCCCTGGAATTGGTGAACTCGAGCCCGTTCGGCAACGGCACCGCCATCTTCACCAACGACGGCGGCGCCGCCCGACGATTCCAGAACGAGGTCGAGGTCGGCATGGTCGGCATCAACGTCCCCATCCCCGTCCCCACCGCGTATTACTCCTTCGGTGGCTGGAAGAACTCCCTGTTCGGCGACACCCACGCCCACGGCACCGAAGGCGTGCACTTCTTCACCCGCGGCAAGGTCGTCACCACCCGCTGGCTCGACCCCAGCCACGGCGGCCTCAACCTCGGATTCCCCCAGAACAACTGAGCCGGAAAGGACCTACGGTCATGACGACGACAGTCTCCCAGGAACTCCTGCCCACCGGTCAGTCCCTCGATGCGGCGCGCGTCGAAGGGGAGCGCGCGTATGCCCTCGACCGTGCGCACGTGTTCCACTCGTGGTCCGCGCAGGAGCAGATCACCCCGATGACGATCCTCGCGTCGGAGGGTTCGTACGTGTGGGACGGCGCCGGGAACCGCATGCTCGACTTCTCGTCCCAGCTCGTCAACACGAACATCGGGCACCAGCACCCCAAAGTCGTTGCCGCCATCCAGGATCAGGCCGCGAAGCTGTGTACCATCGCACCGCAGTACGCGAACGACGCCCGCTCCGAGGCCGCCCGGCTGATCGCCGAGCGGACCCCGGGTGACCTGAACAAGGTGTTCTTCACCAACGGCGGCGCCGACGCCAACGAGCACGCCGTGCGCATGGCCCGGTTGCACACCGGCCGCTACAAGGTGCTGTCGCGGTACCGCTCGTACCACGGCGGCACGGACACCGCGATCAACCTCACCGGCGACCCGCGCCGGTGGCCCAACGACTACGGCAACAGCGGAGTCGTCCACTTCCACGGGCCGTTCCTGTACCGGTCGCAGTTCCACTCGGAGAACGAGCAGCAGGAAACCGAGCGCGCGCTCGAGCACCTCGACCAGCTGATCCGCCTCGAGGGGCCGAACTCGATCGCTGCGATCGTGCTCGAATCGGTTCCCGGGACCGCGGGGATCATGGTGCCCCCGCCCGGCTACATGGCCGGTGTGCGCGAGATCTGCGACCGCTACGGCATCGTGTTCATCGCCGACGAGGTGATGTCCGGGTTCGGCCGGACCGGAAAGTGGTTCGCGATCGACCATGTCGGTGTCGTTCCCGACCTGATCACGTTCGCGAAGGGGGTCAACTCCGGCTACGTGCCGCTCGGTGGTGTCGCGATCAGCGAGAAGATCGCGGCGACGTTCGCCGACCGGCCGTACCCCGGCGGGCTCACCTACTCGGGACACCCGCTCGCCACCGCGGCCGCCGTCGCGACGATCAACGCGATGGAGGACGAGCGGATCGTCGAGAACGCGGCCCGGATCGGCAGCGAGATCCTCGGCCCCGGACTGCGGGGCCTCGCCGACCGGCACCCGTCGATCGGTGAAGTCCGCGGACTCGGCGTGTTCTGGGCGATCGAACTCGTCGCCGACCGTACCACGAAGGAACCGCTGGCTCCGTACGGCGCCTCCAGCCCGGCGATGAACGAGGTGATCGCGGCGTGCAAGGCAGGAGGATTGCTGCCGTTCGCCAACTTCAATCGCATTCACGCCGTGCCGCCGTGCACCGTCACCGAGGCCGAGGCCCGTGAGGGGCTCGCGATCCTCGACACGGTTCTCGACATCGCGGACGCACACCGCAACTCCTGACACCCGTCTGCCGACACATCCGTGTCCTGACACTCGATCCGTCCCGCGGTCAATGGCGCCCGCGGGACGGATCTTTCTCGTTTTCCACGACAACACACGGCGCCCGGATCTCAACGGAGAGAATCTATGAGCTCGACCACGTCCACGCTCGCACTGTCCCTGCCGGAAGGCTATGTCGAAGAACGGGATCGGCCGCCCGTTCCCGACGTCGCGATCCTCGACCGCCTGACCGCCGACGCATTCGACCTGCACGTCGACACCGTCGGACCGAACGAGAACCGGCAACTGCGGGTCACGCTCTACAGCGGAGACTCGACCGTGTCGCTCGAACGGGTGCTGCGACTTCTCGGGAGCCTCGACCTCGAGGTCGAGGGTCAGCGGACGTCGGTGTTCCGCCGCGCCGACGGACTGGTGTGCCGGCTCTACGACTTCCGGGTGTCCGCGGGACCGCTCGTCGCGTCCGCGGTGGCCTCGGGATCCGTCGAACCCGAGTCCGTCCTGGAGACGTTTCGTGCGATGTGGTCGGGCCGCGCGGAGGCGGATCGGTTCAACGTGCTGGTGCTCGCCGCCGGCCTGGACTGGCGGGAGGTGGTGCTCCTGCGCGCGTACGCACGCTTCCTGCGGCAGAGTGCTCTGCCGTACGACCAGGGCCGGATCGAGGCGGTCCTGCTGTCGCGTCCCGAGTTCGCGTCGGCGCTCGTCGAGCTGTTCCATGCGCATTTCGATCCATCCCGTCCCGGTGGCGGCACGTCCCGCGACGACGACGTCGAACAGTGTGCGCGCCGGGTCGAATCGCTGCTCGCCGACGTGGAGGGCCTCGACGCCGACCGTATCCTGCGCGCATACTCGGGCCTCGTCGCGGCGACGACCCGCACCAACTTCTATCGGGACGGCGCGCTCGGTCCGGCTCGTCCCCAGTTGTCGCTGAAGTTCCGCTCCGGCGAGATCGACGAACTTCCGCGGCCGCGGCCGTTCTACGAGGTCTTCGTGTATTCGCCGGACATGGAGGGCGTGCACCTGCGATACGGACCCGTCGCGCGCGGCGGGCTCCGCTGGTCCGACCGCCTCGACGACTACCGCACCGAGATCCTCGGTCTCGTCAAGGCGCAGGCAGTGAAGAACGCCGTCATCGTGCCCGCGGGCGCCAAGGGCGGTTTCGTCGTGCGCAACCCGTCGTCCACCGGCCAGGTCTGCTACCGGCAGCTCATCTCCGGGCTGCTCGACGTCACCGACAACCGTTCGGACACAGCCGAATCGGTTCATCCGGACGGTGTCGTCTGCCGGGACGGCGACGACCCCTACCTCGTGGTGGCGGCGGACAAGGGCACTGCCACGTTCTCCGACACCGCCAACGATGTGGCCCGGACGTACGACTTCTGGCTCGGTGACGCGTTCGCGTCCGGTGGTTCGGTCGGCTACGACCACAAGAAGATGGGCATCACCGCGAAGGGTGCGTGGGTGAGCGTCACCCGGCATCTGGCCGAACTCGGAATCGACGTCGACCGTGACAGTTTCACGGTGACGGGGATCGGCGACATGAGCGGCGACGTCTTCGGGAACGCCATGCTGGCGAGTGCCGGCATCGGGCTGGTCGCCGCGTTCGACCACCGCCACATCTTCGTCGACCCCACTCCCGGCCGGGAGCAGGCCTGGCAGGAACGCCGCCGGTTGTTCGAGCTGCCGAGGTCGTCGTGGGCCGACTACGACCGGACTCTCATCAGTGAAGGCGGTGGCGTCTGGTCGCGTGAGAGCAAATCGATTCCGGTGAGCAGCCAGATGCGGACGGCGCTCGGTCTCGCCTCGTCGGTGACGACGCTGACGCCGCCGGAGATGATCCGCGCCATCCTCGCCGCCCCGGTGGATCTCCTGTTCAACGGCGGCGTCGGGACGTACGTCAAGGCCTCGTCGGAGTCGCACACGGACGCGGGTGACAAAGCGAACGACACCGTCCGGATCGATGCGGGCCGGCTGCGTGCACGCGCTGTCGCCGAGGGCGGCAACCTGGGTATGACGCCGCTCGCTCGCATCGAATTCGCCCGCACGGGTGGGCTCGTCAACACCGACGCACTGGACAATTCGGCCGGAGTGGACTGTTCCGACCACGAGGTCAACATCAAGATCCTGCTCGACTCGCTGCCCGTCGACCGGCGGCTGGACCCGGTGCGGCGCTCGGACCTGCTCGGTTCGCTCACCGACGACGTGTCGGAACTCGTGCTCGCGAACAATCGCGCGCAGAACCGGGTACTCGGCGACGCCCGGTCGAATGCCCACCGGATGGTGGACGTGCACGCGAGGATGGTGAACGACCTGGTCGAAAAGCGCGGCCTGGACTGCGACCTGGAGGCGCTTCCGAACCCCGACGGCTTCGCCGAACTGTCGGAGGCAGGGGTCGGACTGACCTCGCCGGAACTGGCGACCCTCCTCGCCCACGCCAAGCTGGATCTGAAAGCGGAACTCGAGGATACGGACGTCTTCTCCGACGGGTACTTCTCCGAACGGCTCGGCGCGTACTTCCCCGCCGCGCTGCGCTCCGTCCTCCCCGTCGACGCGCACCCCCTCCGCCAGGAGATCCTCGCCACCGAGATCGTGAACGACATCTTCGCCCGCGGCGGGCTCACGTACGCGTACCGGCTGCGCGAGGAGACGGGGGCCGGACCCGCGGATGTGGTGCGCGCGTTCGTCATCACGTCGGAGGTGTTCGGGCTTGCGGAACTCTGGTCCGACATCGCCGCGGCGAAGCTGCCGCCGGCGACGGAGTACGAACTGGTCGTCGAGGCCCGCAGGCTGCTCGACCGGGCGGCGCGGTGGTTCCTCGCCAACCGTCGTCAGCCGCTGTCGGTGGACGCCGAGATCGACGATTTCCGACGCCACGTCCACATCCATTCCGGTGACGTCGGCGGATGGCTCCGCGGCGCGGAGGTGCTGGCGATGGAGGACACGCGTCGCTCCTACGACGAGGCGGGCGTCGAGACGTCCATCGCCCGTCGTATCGCGGACGGCCTCTACCGGTTCAGCCTGCTCGACATCGTGGACGTCGCCCGCGAACTGGAGCACGACGTCGCCGAGGTGGCGCCGCTCTACTTCGCGCTCTCCGATCACCTCGGCGTGGATCGATGGCTGATCAAGGTGTCGGCGCTTCCGCGGGGCGAGCGGTGGCACACCCTCGCCCGGGTGGCGCTGCGGGACGACCTGTACCGCTCCGTCCGCCTCCTGACCCGGGACGTACTGTCGTCGGGGGAGCCCGGTGACGAACCGGACTCCCGGATTCTGCTGTGGGAGAGTACGAATCGAGCGAGAATCGAGCGTGCTCGCCGGACGCTGTCGGAGATCGACGCCGCGTCCACCCACGATCTCGCGTCGTTGTCGGTCGCGGCGCGCCACGTGCGATCGATGGCATAATGCGCTTCGCGCCTGTGAGTACTTATTAACGTCGGGCGGTTAATAAGTACTCACAGGCGAAGCTACAGGGTGCGTGCAGGATCGATGGTGGGTGCGTCGTCCTCGTCGTCGGGTACGAAGTCGGCTTCGACGGCGGAGGCCGGTTCCTTCCAGACCCAGGGCTGACCGTCCTGGACGACGCGCCGGTAGGCGTACAGCACGATCGACAGCGACAAGACGACGACGCCGACGATGAGTTCCTTCGTGCTGCCGTATCCCGTTATGGAGGCGCTGAGCGCGCCGACGACGACCATGATCGTGTCGATCACCACGAGGAGGCCGGCAATGTACACCCACTTCTTGCCGAGCTTGATGGGGCGATGGGCGTCCGGTTCGTCGCGGCGCAGGTTGAGAAAGCCGGTCAGCGACAGGATGTGGCAGATGAGGTATGCGACGATGACAGCGAGGGCCTCGCCGACGAACAGGATCAGGATGACGTTGACGAGCAGGTCCAGCGACATGGCACGCCCCGGGACCTTGAAACGGTTGAGCTCACCGAGTTGCTTGATGGTGAGGCCCTCCCGGGCGCTGCCGTGGAGCACACGTCCGCCGTCGGCGGTGGTCATGACCATCAGGAGGACGAGGCCGGCGATGAGGCAAATCGCCATCACGATGTCGCCACCGGGGAAGAGGCTTTCGAACACGGTCAGGTAGAAGGAGACGGGGTTTTCCGCGACATCCGCCTGGTCGACGAGTCCGCCGACGCCGAACGGGACGAGGATGTAGACGGCGATGACGAAGAAACCGGCCAGTCGCAATGCAATTCGGCTGTCGCGGATGGTGTCGCGGAACTCCGGTACGAAGGAGGCGACGGCCTCGATGCCGTACACCGACCAGGCGAGGACGAACATCCAGGCGATCGCAGTGCGCCAGCCGGCTTCACCGCTGGCGGCGATGTCCCAGTGCAGATTGCTCATCGACCAGTTGTCGGACAGGAGAGGAGCGGCCGCGAAGACGACGATAGGGACGAGGACGAGCGCGCCGGTCGCGTACATCAACCACATCGCGGGTCGCATGCCCAGGACGTTCAGGCCCCAGCCCATGACCAGGACACCGAGTGCGATGACGTGGGGGAGTCCGATGGTGGCCAGGCCCGTGGAGAACGTCCACGTCTCTTCGGGGAACCACTCGGCCTGGACCAGCTTTCCGATCTGCAGACCGTAGATGGCGAGTGAACTGGACCAGGAGAACCAGTAGCCGTACGTCGCGAGCGGACCGACGAGGGTCGACCGGGTCCGCCAGCCCTGGTGGGCGTACATCGAGATGCCGCCGACCTTGTCGACGAACATGCTGGCCATCTCGGAGTAGATGAAGTTCTGCAGGCATGCCAGGACCGCGACGGCGCCGAGGAGGACGAGCGTCGTCCACGCGCCGATCAGGCCGATTGCGTATCCCATGCCGACGAAGAGTGCGGCGGGGATCGAGAGGCTGATGGTGAAGCCGTCCCACCACCTCAGGTTCTTCTCATAGGTGTGGTCGTCGGCGAAGGAATCGTGCAGGCTCACGGGATTCTCCAGTTCTGGGCCTTGTCGGCGCAGTGTGTGTATTCAGAATGCGGCCCTCGGCGACTCGAGTCGAGTGGGGTGGAGGCCGATGGACCGCCGCAAGTATGTGATTCAAGACACTAACATCGCGCAATGCGTCGCACAAGATCAAATCTATCCCGCAATGCGCAGTGAATGATTGTTTACATTCACGAAATGCAGCCCTGTGGCCCCACAACGCCACTGATCTCGTCGTTCTGGATAGAGTCGGTCCATGTCTCAGCACACTCTGGACGAACTGGACCGCGCGATCCTGCGGCAACTCGAAGACGATGGGCGGCGAGCGTTTCGGGAAATCGCCCGAAACCTGGGGTCCTCCGAGGCGACGGTACGGGCGCGCGTGAAGCGTCTGCAGGATCTGAACATCCTGCGCATCGTCGCGTTCGCCGATCCCGAGCGGCTTGGCAACTCGCAACTGGCTCTCATGTTCCTGACGGTCGACCCGGCCCGGCACCAGCAGGTCGTCGACGCACTGACCGAGATGCCGGAGATCACGTACGTCTCGACACTGCTGGGGCGCAGCGATATCTGCGTCGAGGTCGGCAGCGCCAACAATGCCGAGCTGTGGGCTTTCCTGAATCAGCACGTCAGCACCATCGAGGGCGTGCGTACCACGGAGACCATCTCGATCCTCAAAGTGCACAAGCTGCGGTACGGCACGCCCTCGAAGGAGTAGTCCTACCGTCCGTCGCTGAACACCGTGCGGTGCCAGGCTTTCCGGGAGACCCCGGTGATGTCGCTCATGACGTGCTTGACGGTCAGGTACTCCTCGAACGAGTACGTCGACATGTCCTTGCCGAAGCCGGACGCGCCGACCCCGCCGTGCGGCATCTCGCTGATGATCGGGATGTGATCGTTGATCCACACACACCCCGCGTCGATGTTCCGTGATGCGCGCTGCGCGCGGTACAGGTTCGTCGTCCAGGCCGACGCGGCGAGACCGTAGTCGGTGTCGTTGGCGCGGCGGATCGCGTCGTCGTCACCCGAGTGGCGGCTCACGGTGAGCACGGGTCCGAACACTTCGTCGCGGTAGATCTCGGCGTCCTCGGTGACGTCGGCGATCAGGGTCGGAAGGTAGAACGCTCCGGGCAGGTCGGGGAGGATCCGCCCGTCACGATCCGGAAGCCTGCCGCGCGGGCGCGTTGCACCATGCCGTCCACCCGGTCGCGATGAGCGAGCGTGATCAGCGACCCGAGATCGGTGTCCGGGTCCCAGGGATCACCCACGACCACCCGTTTCATCAGTTCGGCCACGCGGGCGACGAAGTCGTCGTACAACGAGTCCGCGACGATCGCGCGGGTCGCCGCGGTGCAGTCCTGGCCGCCGTTGATGAGTGACGCCGCCACCGCGCCGTGCACGGCCGCATCGAGATCGGCGTTGTCGAACACGACGAACGGGGCCTTGCCGCCCAGCTCGAGCTGCACACGGGTGCCGTTCGCGGACGCCTGCGCCATCACTGTTCGGCCCACGGCGGTCGAGCCGGTGAAGGTCAGGACGTCGATACCGCGATGTCCGGCGAGCGCGGCCCCGACCTCGGCACCCGTGCCCGTCACCACGTTGAACACGCCGTCGGGCAGACCGGATTCGGTGGCCAGCCGGGCGAGACGCAACGTGGTGAGGGGAGTGAGTTCACTCGGCTTGAGCACGACCGTACACCCGGCGGCCAGCGCCGAAATCACCTTCCACACCGCCATCTGTAGCGGATAGTTCCACGGCGTGATCGACCCGACGATGCCGACGGCTTCACGCCGGATGCTCGAGGTGTGGTCGGGGGAGTACTCGGCGGAGGCCTTGCCCTCGAGATTGCGGGAGGCTCCGGCGAAGAAGTTGATGTTGTCGATGCTGCCCGGGACGTCGAACTCGCGAGCGAGCCGGATTGCCTTGCCGGCCTGCGCGACTTCTTCGCGGGCGAACAGTTCCGCGTCGCGTTCGAGTGCGCGTGCGAGGACGGTGAGAACGGCTGCGCGCTCGGCCGGGACCGCACCCGACCAGGCCGGGAGGGCGGAGCGTGCCGACCGGACGGCGGCGTCGACGTCCGACGCGGTCGCCAGCGTCAGCGTCGTGACGAGTGCGCCCGTCGCCGGATCGATGATGCGGTGGGTGTCGCCGGATCCCTGGGCGGGGGATCCGGAGATCCAGCAGCCGGGAACGGTGGTCGGCAGGCCGATCGAGGGAGAAGGCGGGTAGGGGGCCGAGACGGTCATGAGATCACTCCAAGACGGGGGCGACGAAAGATTTCCTCACAGTAGAAGAGCGATCCCGTGTTGGCTACCCGTCTCCGCGAATTAAGTCGACAAATCAGGCTAAAGCTGCGTATTGCGTCAAGTTTCCTGGCTAAACTACTTGATTTCGCAGACTAATGCGGTCAGGATTGACGCATGCCGGATCGGACCTCGGCGTTCGGCGATCCACCGAGGTGATCATCCCGGGTTCGGCCGACGGAACCCGAGCCATACCGAAATCGACTGAACCGAAACGTAATTGAGGATAACGATGAGTGCTGTCACCGAAAGAACCACGACCGGACTCGAACGCTCGGCTGCGCGCCATCTGTGGGGGCATTTCTCCCGCCACGGGCAGAACATCACCCCGCCGATCATCACCCGCGGTGAGGGTGCCCGGATCTGGGACACCGCCGGCAAGAGCTACCTCGACGGGCTGTCCGGATTGTTCGTCGTCCAGGCCGGACACGGCCGCACCGAACTCGCCGAGGCCGCCGCCACACAGGCCGAACAGCTCGCGTTCTTCCCACTCTGGTCCTACGCCACCGAACCCGCGATCGAACTCGCCGAACGCCTCGCCGGCTACGCCCCCGGCGATCTGAACCGGGTCTTCTTCACCACCGGCGGCGGCGAGGCCGTCGAAAGCGCCTGGAAACTGGCCAAACAGTACTTCAAGAAGGTCGGCAAACCCGGCAAACACAAGGTCATCTCCCGCTCCATCGCCTACCACGGCACCCCGCAGGGGGCCCTGGCCATCACCGGCATCCCCGCCCTGAAGGCCCCGTTCGAACCGCTCACCCCCGGCGCGTTCCGGGTCCCCAACACCAACATCTACCGCGCCCCCGAACCCCTCGGCTCCGACCCGAAGGCATTCGGGATCTGGGCCGCCGACCGGATCGCCGAGGCCATCGAATTCGAGGGCCCGGACACCGTCGCCGCCGTCTTCCTCGAACCGGTGCAGAACGCCGGCGGCTGCTTCCCACCGCCGCCCGGCTACTTCGAGCGGGTCCGGCAGATCTGCGACGACTACGACGTGCTGCTGGTCTCGGACGAGGTGATCTGCGCGTTCGGCCGGATCGGGTCGATGTTCGCGTGCGACGACTTCGGATACGTGCCCGACATCATCACCTGCGCCAAGGGCCTGACCTCGGGATACTCGCCGATCGGGGCGATGATCGCCTCGGACCGGCTCTTCGAACCGTTCTCCGACGGGAACTCGATGTTCGCGCACGGCTACACCTTCGGCGGACACCCCGTCTCGGCGGCGGTCGCATTGGCGAACCTGGACATCTTCGAACGCGAGGGCCTCAACGCCCACGTCACCGAGCAGGCCCCGGCGTTCCGGGCCACCCTCGACAAGCTCACCGACCTGCCGATGGTCGGCGACGTGCGCGGCGAGGGCTTCTTCTACGGCATCGAGCTGGTCAAGGACAAGACCACCAAGGAGTCGTTCACCGACGACGAGGCCGAACGGATCCTGCACGGATTCCTCTCCACCGCCCTGTTCGACGCCGGCCTGTACTGCCGGGCCGACGACCGCGGCGACCCGGTCATCCAACTCGCCCCACCCCTGATCTGCGGGCAGGCCGAATTCGACGAGATCGAACACATCCTCCGCAGCGTCCTCACCGAAGCCTGGACCCTGCTGTAACGCAACCGGTCCCACGCGAAGGCGGCACCCCGGCAACGGCGTCGGGGTGCCGCCTTCGTGTTTTCCGGAGCGCCCGAACGCGCGCATCGGCAGCAGGCTGCGCATTGCGCAGTCGAGCTAACTGGAGTGGCGCAAAGTCGAAGAAATTTCGGGGTTGTGCGGCGGTTTGCGCGCTGTTAGTGTGGTTGTAACACGCAAAGCGTTGCAAATTCGCCCACTGGATGCCGGAATGCGCAGCATCGAGTTCTCTCAGCCGCCGGGGGCGGCACAATCGACGAGGAGCACGTCTTGACGATTCAGGACCTTCCCACTGCCGAGTGGCCGGGCAGCAAGGCGGCCGCGGTGTCGTTGACCTTCGACGTCGACGCGGAGGCCGGCTGGCTCGGCGAGGGCGACGAGTACGCGCGTCGCCTGACCATCCTGTCCGAGGGCCGCTACGGCGTCACGCGCGGAGTGCCGCGCATCCTCGACCTGCTTGCCCGATACGACATCTCGGCCACGTTCTTCGTCCCCGGTCACACCGCAGAGCATCATCCCGCAATGGTGGAGAGCCTGCTCGACGCCGGGCACGAGATCGGTCACCACGGACACCTGCACCTGCGCAGCGACAAGGTGAGCGAGCAGCAGCAGATCGACGAGATCGACAAAGGCCTCGAGGCACTCGAGATGCTCGGCGTCCCGCGGCCGAAGGGTTACCGCTCCACGTCCTGGGAACTCACCCCCGAGACGTTCGCTCTGCTCGTCGAGCGCGGATTCCTCTACGACTCCAGCTGTATGGGCGACGACCGCCCGTACATCGAGTCCTGGGACGGCCGCGAGATCCTCGAACTGCCCGTGCACTGGTCGCTCGACGACTGGCCGCGCTTCGGCTGGAACATCGACGGTGGCGGCAACGTCGCCGACGCGGAAGAGTTGCGACGTTGCTGGACAGCCGAATTCGAGTCGGCCCGTGCCGAACGCAGGCACACGAGCTTCACCATGCATCCCGAGGTCATCGGACGCCCCTACCGGCTCGCCCAGTTCGAGCGGGTGGTGGCGCACATGGCCGAGTCCGGTGACGTGTGGTTCGCCCGCCTCGACGAGGTCGCCGAGTTGGTGGCGTCGCGGCTGAAGGTGGCGTCGTGACCCGCCGGTTCCGCTCCACGCAGACCCGACCGTGGGACCGCGGCTGCGAGTTCGGCAGTGCCCATGCGGAACAGGTCGGCGCCTCCGTGGCCGCGTACCAGCAGTTGTTCGACCGTGCTGCCGGCGCGGCCGTCGACCTGGATCACTGGGGGACCGCCGCCCTCGAGCGGATCACGGCTGCCGCGCCCGCGCTCGCCGACGAGATCGCCGGCATCGCCGACGGCGCCGGTCTTCCGGTGACCGCGGTCGCGGCGATCAACGCACGCACCGAGGTGCTGGCCGCGGTCGGCGGAGTCACGCCGAGCGAGTGTTCGACGGTCGTCCGGCTCCGGAACGGGAACGCACCGGTCTCCGTCCAGGCGTGGGACTGGTTCGCCGAGCTCGCCGACCTGTGGTTCGTCTGGGAAATCCCGCACGAGACCGGACATCTGACCACCACCGTCACCGAGTACGGCGTCGTCGGCAAGATCGGCGTCAACGACCGCGGCCTCGGCGTGCACTTCAACATCCTCCACCACACCGAGGACGGCAACGGGATCGGCGTCCCGGTGCACGTGCTGGCCCGCGCCGTGCTCGACGAGTCGCGCGACCTCAACCACGCTCTCGTCCGGCTCGCGCAGGCGAAGGTATCGGCGTCGACGTCACTGACACTCGTCGCAAGCTCCGGTGGTGAATCAGCCGCAGTGAGCGTCGAACTCAACCCCGGCGGGATCGGATACGCCCTGCCGGACCACGACGGCCTACTCGTCCACACCAACCACTTCCTCAGCAGCCCGGCGAACCTGCACGACACGGAACTCCGCCACGGACCGGACACCGTGATCCGGTTCGACATGCTCCACCGTCGACTGTCCGGCAGGCCGGACGTCGATGCCCCGGCAGTCCTCGAGGCGATGACGTCGCACCTGCTCGGCGGCGGAGCGACGTGCTGCCACGTCGACCCGGCCCTGCCCGCGTCGGCACGCTTCGAAACCCTCGCCACCGTTTCGCTCGACGTCGAGAACGGAACTCTGACCGCCCATTCCGGTGGGCCCTGCACCATTCCTGCCGATTTCGCGGCACCGACCAAGGAGAACACCGTGCTGAAACTGAAGCGCATCGACAACATGGACATCCTCACGCGCGATGTCGACGCACTCGTGGAGTTCTACCACGGCGTCCTCGGTCTGCCCTTTCACCTCCCGTACGAGAAGGATGAGGAGTGGGCGGCGATCGACATGGGCAACGTGACGCTTTACATCTTCAAATCCGAAGTGGGCGAACATGCTCCGCGCCGCACCGCGGTCAACCCCGACAACGCACCCGGCTATGACTCGATCGCGTTCGAGGTCGACAGTCTCGACGCGGCCGAGGCCGCGCTGGATGGACATGTCGATTGGGTCGATGAGCGGATCCAGTGGAAGCATCCCAGCGGCACCTGGTATCAGTACCGTCCGTTCTTCGACCCCGACGGCAACATGCTGTACGTCACCGAGCCGCACATCGTGGGAGCGGGAGCATGAGTCCGGCCGCCATTCCGAGTGTTCGGCTGGATGACCGCGTCGCGCTGATCACCGGCGCGGCACGGGGCATGGGCGCCGCGCACGCGCGGACCCTCGCGTCCCGCGGAGCCGACCTGATCGTCGCCGATCTGGACGTCGCGGAACTGTCGGCGGTCGCCAAGGAGATCCGCGACAGCACCGGTCGCCGCGTCGAATGCCTCGAACTGGACGTCACCGCCCCGGACGCCGGCGAGCGGGTCGTCGCCGTCGCGACCGACAACTGGGGTCGCCTCGACATCCTCGTCCACAACGCCGGCATCATGCACGACTGGAAGACCCTCGACGAGACACCCGTCGAGAATCTCCGGCCCTACCTCGACGTCAACGTCCTCGGGCCGTACACCATCACCCGCGTCGCCGCGCCGCTCCTCGCGCGAAGCGAGGCACCACGCGTCATCTTTATCTCCTCGCAGTGGGGGCAGGTCCCCGGCGGGCACTCCTACGGCTACATGGTGTCCAAGACCGCGCAGCTCGGGCTGATGAAGGCGCTGTCGTCCGAACTCGTCTCGCAGAGGATCCTCGTCAACGCCGTCGCACCGGGCGCGATACACACCCGCATGGTTCCCGACGACGTCTTTGCCGAAGAACTCGCAGCCGTACCCCTCGGCCGTCTCGGCGATGCCCACGAAATCGCCGCGGCCGTTGCCTTCCTCGCCTCCGACGGAGCCGCATTCATCACCGGTCAGACCCTCGCGGTCAACGGTGGAGCGCTCGTCGTCGGAGCCTGACCTCCCGAAAGGACCATCGTGACCACCTCGATCCACACTCCCACCAAACGTGAACTGGCCGAAGCGTCGATGCGCCGATCCTGGTTCCCGGTCGCGCGCCTCTGCGACCTCGACAAGCCCCAGACGGCCACCCTTCTCGGCGTCAGCCTGGTGATCTATCGCGACGGCGAGGGACGGGTCTCGGTGCAGTCGCGGCGCTGCCCGCACCGCGGCGGCGACTTGTCGATGGGCGAAGTGCACCAGAGTTCGATCGGCTGCCCCTACCACGGCTGGGAGTTCTCCAGCACCGACGGCAGTTGCAGCCGCATCCCGTCCCTGGCCGATCAGGGCAAGATCCCGCCGCGCGCGTCGATCGCCACCTACCCCGCGGTCGAGCGGTTCGGACATGTCTGGACGGTGCTCGAGGATCCGATTCGCGACATGTACGAGATCGAGGAGTGGCAGGGCCTCGACCTCGAATGGCTTGCCGCCGACCCCATCGACTCGTCGGTCGGAGTCGGCGTGACGATCGAGAACTTCCGCGACGTTGCGCACTTCCCCTTCGTCCACAAGGTGTCGATGGGCCCGACCCCGGAGGTTGTCGAACCGCTGAACGTCAACCGGGACGGACTCGACGTCTGGATGGACCGCCCGCTCGACGCCGGCTCCGGCGACTGGGCCAACGACGGCGACTGCATGATGCGGTACCGCTGCTCCGCACCGGGTCTCGCCTCCATCACGTACCACTACGAGAAGCTGGGACGCCGCGTCGTCGCCGGGTTTCCGTCACCCATCGACTACGAGCACGTCAAGATCTTCTGGGGCGTCGCCAACGAGGTCGGCTACCGTGGCGCAGACCTCGAGGAGTGCCTGCGCGTCGAGGAGATGGTGTACCTCGAGGACATCCCGATCGTCGAATTCATCGAACCTCGCGAGATCCCCTGGGATTCCGAATTCCAGGAATTCTCCGTACCCGCCGACCTGTTCACCCTCAACTACCGGCGCTCGTTCAGCGAGCTGATGAACCGCGTCAAGGATGGCAGGCATGTCAACGAGTTCCTCTGACAATCAGACTCTTTCGCTTCGCGTCGTCGCCGCCCGCTGGGAGGCCGAGTCAATTACCTCGTACGAGTTCACCCGCGCCGACGGCGGCGAGCTACCAGCCTGGGAACCGGGTGCTCACGTCGACGTGCACCTGCCGTCGGGGACAGTCCGGCAGTACTCGCTGTGTGGTGACCCGGCCGACTCGGCCCGCTACCGCATTGCGGTCCTCGAACTGCCCGCAGGCCGGGGCGGTTCGGTGGAGGTCCACCGCGAGTTGCGTCCGGGCCGGCTGATCGAGGTCGGCCGTCCCCGCTCCAATTTCGCATTGACGGAGGCGGACCGGTACGTGTTCGTCGCCGGCGGAATCGGCATCACCCCGATGCTGCCGATGATCCGGGAAGTGCAGCGCCGCGGCGAAACCTGGGAACTGGTGTACGGCGCGCGCACAGCCGAGCACTTCGCATTCGTGAACGAGCTCGACGCGTCCGCGGTGAAGTTGGTGCCGCAGGACACGAGCGGTCACCTGGACCTGGAGGCCATCGTGGCGTCCTCCGCGGGGGCGGCGGTCTACTGCTGCGGGCCGACCCCGCTCATGGACTCGTTGATCGAGCACATGACCCGGGCGGACCGAACCGAGGAACTTCACCTGGAGCGGTTCGCGGCGGCGGCCCCCGCAATCGGGTCGAGCGGCGAGTTCGAGGTCGAACTGGCTCGCAGCGAGAAGGTCGTCCCGGTGCGTCCCAATCAGACCGTGCTCGAGGCCGTCCGCGCCGCCGGCATCGACCATCCCTCGTCGTGCGAGATGGGAATCTGCGGGTCCTGCGAGGTGAAGGTCCTCGGCGGCGATGTCGACCACCGTGACGACCTCCTCACCGATACCGAACGCGCGCAGTGCAACAGCATGATGATCTGCGTCTCTCGCGTTAGGGGTGACCGCCTGGTCCTGGACCTGTGAGTACTTATTAACCTCGGGCGGTTAATAAGTACTCACGGGCGCGAAGCGCACGACGACGCCGGGGCGGAGCAGGGCGGGGGGAGTGCGTTCGGCATCCCAGATCGGTTCGTCGGTGGTGCCGATGAGTTGCCATCCGCCGGGCGAGCTGCGGGGGTAGATTCCCGTGAACTCCCCGCCCAGTGCCACGGTCCCGGCGGGGACGGAGGTCCGAGGCGTCGCACGGCGCGGCACGTGCAGCTCGGGTGCGCCGCCGGTGAGGTAACCGAAACCCGGGGCGAAGCCGCAGAACGCCACCGTCCACGGTGTTCCGCTGTGTGCGGCGACGACGCCGTCGACACCGAGACCGGTCAGCTCGGCCACGTCCTCGAGGTCGGGACCGTCGTAGCGCACCGCTATCCGGATCTCGTCCGGGGGATCCTCGGCGACAGTCGCCTCCGGTTCCGTGGTCCGCACCCACTTCGCGACGCGGTCACGACTGGTCGCGCCGTGGTCGAACCGCACCAGGACGGTGCGCGCCGCGGGGATCACCTCCACGACCCCGGGTGGCCGGGAGTCGTCCAGCGCACGAAAATGCGCGAGCACGGTGTCGAGGTCCTCGAACTCGGCGAGGACCGCGCTTTCTCCGACGTCGAGGATGCGCATCACACGAACGGCTCCACCGTGATGCCCTCGGCGTCGAGCAACGACCGGATGGCGGTGGCCATCTCGACGGCCGCGGGCGTATCGCCGTGGACGCAGACGGATTCGGCGGTGACCGCGAGGACCGTGCCGTCGACCGCTTCGAGGGTGTGATCGACGACGAGCCTGCGGACCCGTTCGGCCACCACCGCGGGATCGTGCAGTACGGCCCCGTCCGTCGTGCGTGGCACCAGCGTCCCCTCGGGTGTGTACGCGCGGTCGGCGAACGCCTCGGTGACCGTCCGCAGTCCGGCCTTCTCGGCCTCCTCGAGGAACACCGAACCGGGCAGGCCGAGGACGGGCAGCGTCTCGTCGTACGCGCTGACCGCCGCGACCACCGCGCGGGCCTGCTCACGATGGTGGACGATCGCGTTGTACAGCGCGCCGTGGGGTTTCACGTACGCCACCGCGGAGCCGGAAACCTGGGCGAGACCGTCGAGAGCACCGATCTGATAGACGACGTCGGCCGTCAGGTCACGCGGCGCGACGTCGATGAACCGGCGCCCGAACCCGGCGAGGTCGTGGTAGCCGACCTGCGCGCCGATCCGGACCGTCAGCTCGGACGCCGCCGAACAGGTGGCCGACAGGGTTGTGGGATCGCCCGCATGAAAGCCGCAGGCCACATTGGCACTGGTCACGAGCTTCAGCATCGCCAGGTCGTCGCCGAGGGTCCAGGCGCCGTAGCTCTCGCCGAGGTCGCTGTTCAGATCGATTGCCGGCACATATTCGATACTAGGGTTCCGAGTGCAGTCTTGTAGATTCTCTCGCGGGGGCGGGCGGAACCGGTGAGGGCCCTGCTGCGTCAGAACAATTGACCGTGCGTGGTGGACTGCGCCATCGGAGGGGGACACATGACCGACCCGGCATACATCAAGGATCCCGAGAACTTTCACTCGGACCAGTGGGATCACGCGCGGATCGCGAGCGCCGTCGCCGGCATGAATGTCGAGAACGTCAGCGGCATCGCAAGAGCCTGGGCCGAACTGGGGACGACGGCCCACGACGCGATCGTCGAGTTCAGCGATGCGATCAAGAAGACGATCAGCGAGAGCTGGCACGGTGCTGCCTCGTCGGCGGCCTACGGCGAGACCGAACGGTACTCGACCTCCGCGCCGCTGGCGCAGCAGCAACTTCACGGAGTGGCGGACGCGCTGACGCCTCTGGCGGAGACGGTCGCGTCGCTTCGATCGCAGGTTCCCGAAACCATCGGCACCGGCCTATGGGACAAGCTGACGCCCTGGGACACGGACACCGAAGACGAGTACTACCGGCGCGAGGGCGAAGCGCGCGAGAAGATGGCCACGATCTACAACCCCGGACTCGCGACGTCGGACGGAAACGTCCCGTCGTTCACGAAACCGGAGAGCATCGTCGACGTTCCTTCGGGTCCGGTCGGGCCCGGTGTCGACTACGCGAGCGGCAGCCCGAGTTCGAGCGACCGGTTCGGTGGACCGAGCGGCGGGCAGCCGACTTCCGGCGACGTGCCCGTCAGCGACCCGTCCGATGTGGACGGCGCACTCGCTGCGGACAGCACGCAGCGGAATGCGGCCACCGCGCCGTCGGCGGCCACCACACCGGCGACGACGGCCCCGGCCTCGGCGACGGGGGATCAGGCGCAGAACCGGTCGGGCATACCTTCCGGCGCCGATTCGTCCTCGGGTGCCGGCTCGCGCTCCGCGGGTGCGGGTGGGGGTTCCGGTGGAGGCGGACTGGGAGTCGGCCCCCTTGGCGGTGGTGTCGGCGCCGGAAATCGGCCGGGGGCCATGGCCCGGCCCGGCACCGCACCCGGGGTTCCGGGGGCCAACGCCGGAGGTCGCGCGGGAGCCGGGATGCGGGGCACCGGCCCGATGGGTGGGGGAATGATGGGAGGCGGAGGAGCTGCCAAGGGCGGCGGCGAGGACAACGAACACAAGACGCCCGACTACCTGATCACCCTCGACAACGGCAACGAGTTGATCGGCAAACTGCCCCTCGTCTCGCCACCGGTGATCGGCGCATGAACATGCGAAACTGGCGGCTGCGTCCCGAACTGTTCGACGCCCTGTGGGCCGGCACCGGGCAGGACCGCATCCCGTATCCGTTCCGGATCGTGAGTGCGCATCCCGGGCTCAATGCCTATGTCGCCGAGCAGAACCGGATACGCGAAGCCTTCGCGGGAGCCGAGCACGACGATGTGAGGTCGGCGTTGGGTGTGCTCGCCGAGCCCGACGTGTATGTCGAGATCTCCGGTTCGACCGCCGACGAGACCCCGATCCGAATCGTCGGTGCACAACAGGGGCAACGGGTGGTGATCGCGTCGCAACTCCCCGGCCGGGCACCCCAGATCGGTGGCGACGTGGTCATCGGCGCCGGTGCAGCCGGGCGTCTGGGCGCCCAACTGATCGGGCTGATCCCGCAGAACGCCGCCGGCCGACGCCGATTCCAGCGGCGCGACGAACAGGACACCCACTTCTCTCAGGGAATCCTGCAGGAGGTCAATCGGGCGGCCCCCGCCCCGCGACTCGAATCCGCCGTACAGAAGGGCTACGCGGGCCGTGGGAAGATCCGCGTCTACCGCGGCCCCCGCTACGGCACCGGCAGGGACGTCGGCATCATGCACTGGATCGACATCGCCGGCGACGGACGCTACGCGATCGGACCGCACGACCCATCCGCTGCGCACCCGGCAGGCCCCGAACAACTCGTATCCTCGCTCGACACCCTGATCAGGGTCGGTACCACTCCTCGAGCGAGGTCGGTCGGTGCCCGCAGTTGGTAGATTGCCACGCGCCGGCGAAGGCACAGGTGGGGACACAGCACGACACACGGAGGGGACACCGACATGGCGGGGCCAGAAGCACCGGAAGCCGGATGGAAGGCTTTCACCGAGAACATCACCGGGGGAGGCAGGCTCGAACTCGACCCCGCAGGCATAGAGCAGTGCATCACGCTGTGCCAAGAGCATGCGGAGGATATGCGCGCCTTCGCCCGCCGCGCGCGAAATGACCTTCGAGCCCTGGACCTCGGTATCGGCGAAAAGGACATCGAATCAGCGAAGGACCTTGCTCGGAAATTCGACGAGAAGGCAATCGGCGGCAGCGAGAAAATTGATTCCGGTAACACCGCAGTTGGGTTATTCCTCGCCCATGAGGCATATGCACTCGACATGAAGTCGATGTTCGAGGCGACACTCACACGGTATCGGGAGCAAGACGCGGCGCTCACCGGGAACCTGAATCAGGCGGGACAGGAACTGTGACCCATGATCGCAAGTTCCTCGTGTCCGTCTGCATCTTCTCGGCTGTCTTCGCACTCAGTGGGTGCAACCAAGAAGTAGCGGGTCCGCCGGTCCCGCAGCCGAAACCTGAGATTATGTTCCACCCGTGCGACGGTCTCCCACCAGACGCGATCCGCGCTGTCGGTCTGGATGTGAGGCCGCCGGAGCGCGACGACACCGACAATCCCCAAGCTCTCGGCTGTGGGTATTTGTCGAACGATCCTAATTACGGCATCACCGTCGCCGCGCGTACCGAGACACTTGACGATATCGAGTCGAGCGACCGCTTCCACGTCCTGAGTGAGACGGAGATCGGCGGGCGGCGTGCTCTGGTGTCGGATTTCCGTGGCGGGAGTGCGTGCACGGTGTCGGTGGCGATCGAGCCGGGGATTCTGGAGTTCATGATCGGGTACAGCGAGTTGGAGGATTTTACGACCGTCGACGCGGCGTGCGATCAGGCGACGAAGGTGGCGACGACGTTGGCGCCCTATTTCCCCGACCACCTGTAGGGCAGATCTTGTACTGAGCCTCCACTCTTCGGCGTGTGAGGGCCGGTTCGGCCTTCGGATTGCCGAGAGTGGCGGCTCAGTGCGTGTGTGCGTGGGTGGGGGTGATGCGTCCCGCGTTCTTGCGTCGTGAGGATCCGCTGAGCCGGCAGACGAGGTAGATGACGAACGAGATCGTGGTGACGAAGCTCGATACGGGCACTCCCGGTGCGAGGGACAGCAGGATGCCGCCGACGGCGGCGAGTTCGGCGAACACGATCGACAGGATCGTGGCCTTGAGTGGGCTGGCGGTGACGTAGGCGGCGGCCGCGGCGGGGGTGATGAGCAGTGCCATCACCAGCAGTGCCCCGACGATCTGGACGCCGAGCGCGGCCGTGATGCCGACGAGCACGGCGAACACGATCGACAGCGCACGCACCGGGACTCCGCGGGCCTCGGCGACGTCGGGATCGGTGCTCGCGAACAGGAGGGGGCGGTAGATCAGGCCGAGGACCCCGATGACCAGCACGGCGCAGAGCAGCAGCAGCTGGAGGCCGCTGTCTCCGGGTGCCACGATCTGGCCGATCAGCAGCGAGAAACTGGTGCCGGTGCGCCCTTGGTACGACCAGATGAACAGCACCGACAGGCCGAGCCCGAATGCCATGATCACGCCGATGACCGAGTCACGGTCGCGGGCCTTCGCGCCGAGTAGTCCGAACAGGACCGCCGCGACCACCGACCCGGCGATGGCGCCGGCCCCGACGCTGACACCGATGAGCAGGGCCGCCGACGCACCGGTCAGCGACAGCTCGCTCGTGCCGTGCACGGCGAACGACATCTGCCTGCTGACGATGAGGGGGCCGATGGCTCCTGCCAGCAGGCCGAGGATGGCGCCTGCGATCAGCGCTTGCTGGACGAAGTCGTACTGGAGCAGGTCGACGGTGGCCGAGACGTCGAACATGCGCGACATCGCGTCGGTGAACTTGTTGCTCATGCGTGTCCCTCGTCCGTGTGGTGCACACCCTCACCGGGGCGGAGGCCGCCCGCGCTGCCGAGCGCGTCGATGGCGTCGCCGGTGCCGATGACGACGAGGCGGCCGCGTACGTGCAGCACCTCCACGTCGGTGCGGTACAGCTCGGACAGCACCTCCGACGTCATGACCTCTTCGGGTTTGCCGATGCGGAACTGTCCGTCGACGAGGTAGAGCACGCGGTCGACGAGGGGGAGGATCGGGTTGATCTCGTGGGTGACGAACAGCACCGCGGTGTCGTGGGTGCGGCGCCGTCGGTCGATGAGGCCCGACACGAGATTCTGGTTGGCCAGGTCGAGGCTGAGCAGCGGTTCGTCGCACAGCAGGATCTGGGGGTTGCCGACGAGGGCCTGCGCGATCCGCAGTCGTTGCTGCTCACCGCCGGACATGGAACCGATCGGTGCGTCCGCGTAGTTCTCGGCGCCGACTTCGGTGATTGCCGCGTCGACGATCGCACGGCGTCGGCCTCGCCGGAGGAGACCGGTTCCCCACTGGTGGCCGTCGACGCCGAGGCCGACGAGGTCGCGGCCCCGCAGCGGCAGTCCGTCGTCGAGCGACTTCTGCTGGGGGATGTACCCGACGTGCGAATTGCCCTTCCGCGCCGGTGATCCGGCGATGCGCGCGGTGCCGGAGCTGAGGGCGAGCTGGCCGAGTAGCACCTTCAGCAGCGACGTCTTGCCCGACCCGTTGGGTCCGAGGACGGCGACGAATTCGCCGGGTTCCACGGTGAGGTCGAGGTCCTGCCAGAGTGTGCGTTCGCCGAAGGACAGTCGCGCCCCCGTCAGTTCCAGTGCGGGGACGCGACCGGCGCCGGCGTTCTTCGAAGTGGGTTCTGTCACAAGCCGATCAGTTCTATTGCAGAGCCGCGGCAAGCGACTCGGCGGTGTTGGTCTGCCACTGAATGTAGTCCAGGCCTTCGGGCAGGGTTTCGGTCACCTCGACGACGGGGATTCCCGCCGACTCGGCCGTGGCCCGCACGTCCTGGGTGACCCGGTCCTGCGTCTGCACGTTGTAGACGAGGGCCTGCACCTGCTTGCCGGTGAGCAGCTGTCGCGTCGCGGCGATGGCGGCGGGTGCGGGGTCGTTGCCGTTCTCGATGGCGCTCGTGAAGTCGGGCGGGGTGACGTCCTTCAGGCCCGCGGACTGCAGCAGGTAGTAGGCGATCGGTTCGGTCTGGGCGACGGGTGTGTCCTTGTGCGCTGCCGCGATGCCGTCGGTGATCGCGGAGATCTGCTCGAGTTGACCGTGGAAGGTGGCGGCGTTGGCCTTGTAGGCGTCGGCGTTGTCGGGGTCGAGTTGGCCGAGCTTGTCCGCGATGGACTGCGCGGTGGCGTCGACGGTGTCGACGTCGAACCAGACGTGCTCGTTGACGTCGCCGTGGTCGTGGCCCTCGTGCGAGTCGCCGCCGTCCGAGTCGCCGCCGGAGTGCTCGTCCTCGCCCGCGTGCGCGCCGCCCTCGAGGAGGTCGAATGCATTGACGGTGAGCTGGTCGCTGTTGCCGGTGCCGATGATGTCGTCGACGAAGTGGTCGTACCCGCCGCCGTTGTAGACGATCAGGGAGGCGTCGGTGAGCTTGGCGGCGTCGGTGGGGCTCGCCTCGAACGAGTGCGGGTCGGACGACGGTTCGGTGATGATCGAGGTGACGTCCACCTTGTCGCCGGCGACGGCCTGCGCGACGCTGCCCCACACGTTCGTCGACGCGACGACGGTCAGCGTGCCGTCACCGGTCGTGTCGGAGCCGCACGCGGTGAGGGTGAGGGCCGCGGCGAACGACAGCCCGACGGCCGCCGTGGCGGCACGAAAACCTGAGGAAGCGCGCACAGAAAACTCCTGACCGAAGACGAACGCTAAACGCTATTGGAAACCGTTACCGTTGCACTTTAGCGGATAGGTCCTGGTAGTGCACTTTCGGCGCAGCCCCGACGCGCCCGAACGGGGGCCAGGTACTAACGTCCCCCTATGCCCAGGTCTCGACAGCCTCGTCGCCAAGCCACGCTGGCGTCGCTCGCGGCCGAGCTCAATATTTCGCGCACGACGGTGTCCAACGCGTACAACCGGCCGGATCAACTCTCCGCGGAACTGCGCGACCGGGTGTTGCAGGCGGCCAAGCGCCGCGGCTACCCCGGCCCCGACCCGGTGGCCCGATCCCTGCGCACCCGCAGGGCCGGTGCCGTCGGACTGCTGCTCACCGAGGCCCTCAGCTACTCCTTCCGCGACCCCGCCGCGATGAGCTTTCTGTCCGGACTGGCCGAGTCGTGCGAGGCCGCCGGGCAGGGTCTGCTGCTGATTCCGGCCGGCCCGGGACGCGAGGAGGCGGACGCCGCCGCGGTCGTGCAGCAGGCGGGCGTCGACGGGTTCGTCGTGTACTCGGTGGCGGACGACGACCCGTACCTCGCGGCGGTGTGCGAACGTCACCTGCCGATGGTCGTGTGCGATCAGCCGCGCGAGATCCCGGGTGCGTCGCTCATCGGGATCGACGATCGCGGCGCGATGCGGGGCCTCGCCGACTATCTGATCGGGCTCGGCCACCGCGACATCGGTGTGCTGAGCATGAGGCTGGGGCGCGACCGCTCGGACGGGGTCGCCGACGCCGAGCGTCTGCGGTCACCGAACTTCCACGTGCAGCGCGAACGCATCGAGGGAGTGCGCGACGCCATGTCGGACGCCGGCCTGGACCCTCGGACGCTGACCGTCGTCGAGCGGTTCGAGCACACCGGGAAGTCGGGGCACGCCGCTGCCGCGCAGGCGCTCGGCGTGAATCCGAGAATCACCGCACTCGTGTGCACCACCGACGTCCTCGCGCTCGGCGCGCTGGACTGGGCGCGCTGGCAGGGCATCGACGTGCCCGGCCGGCTGTCGATCACCGGATTCGACGGAGTCGACGACGCACTGCGTGAGGGCCTGACCACCGTGCGGCAACCCCAGGAGGAGAAGGGTCGCCGGGCGGGTGCACTGCTCATGTCCCCGTCGCACTCCGGCGTCGCGATCGTCGAGATGCTCGAGACCGAACTGCTGCGGGGTTCGACGGCCGGGCCCGCCAAGCGCTGACCCGGCCTCCCGTTCAGGCCAGGAGCTGAGCGCAACGCAGCAATCCCAGGTGGCTGTACGCCTGGGGGTGGTTGCCCAGCGACCGCTCGGCGACGGGGTCGTACTCCTCGCTGAGAAGCCCGGTCGGTCCGGCGGCGTCGACCAGTTGCGCGAACAACGCCTCCGCCTGCGACCGCTGACCGATCAGCAGGTACGCCTCGACCAGCCAGGCCGCGCAGAGGTGGAACCCGCCCTCGGTGCCGGGCAGCCCGTCGTCGTGGTGGTACCGGTACACGGTCGAGCCGCTGCGCAGTTCCGCCTCGGTGGCCGTGACCGTGGCGGCGAACTTCTCGTCCGACGGGTCGATCAGCCCGGACAGTCCGATGTACAGGGTGGCGGCGTCGAGGTCGGTGCCGTCGTAGGCGGCGGTGTACGAGCGGACCTCGTCCTTCCAGCCCTTCTCGCGCACCTCCTCGGCGATCTTGTCGCGCAACGACGTCCAGCCGGGCTCGACGTCGCGGCCGAAGTGCTCGGCCAGCGCCACCGCACGGTCGACGGTGACCCAGCCCATCACCTTCGAGTACACGTGGTGACGCGGGTTGTCGCGGATCTCCCAGATGCCGTGGTCGGGTTCGAACCAGCGACGTTCCACGGCCTCGACCATGGCGCAGACCAGTTCCCAGTCGCGGTCGTTGAGCGCCACTTCGACGCCCTGCTTCTCGCGGGCGTGGGACAGGTCGTGGATGAGTTCGACGATGGGCCCGAACACGTCGAGTTGCACCTGCTGGTTGGCCGCGTTGCCGATGCGGACCGGCCGCGAGCCCGCGTAGCCGGGGAGCGAGTCGATGACGGCCTCAGGCGGCAGACCGCCACCGTGCAGCGTGTAGAGGGGGTGCAGGCGTTCGGGGCCGGGCAGCGTCTCGAGGACGTCGTGCACCCAGTCGAGGTAGCCCTCGGCCTCGCTGAGGGACCCGAGGCTGACGAGTGCGGACGCGGTGAGCGCCGCGTCGCGCAGCCAGCAGTAGCGGTAGTCCCAGTTGCGGACGCCGCCGATCTCCTCGGGCAGCGAGGTGGTGGCGGCCGCCATGATCGCTCCGGAGTCGACGTGCACCAGACCGCGAAGGGTGAGCGCGGAACGCTTCATCAGGTCGGGTTTGAGCGTGGGCAGGGTGAGGCTCTTCGCCCAGTCCGACCAATACGATTCGGCCAGCGCGCGACGCTCCTCCTCGGGCGTCTCCGACGGTCCGAGTTCTTCGGTGCCGCACCGCAATTCCAGGACGACGTCACCACCGGACGGGTCGACGACGGCATGCGCGGTCTGCTGGTTGCCGTCGGACGTCACGTTCCACTGCACGCCGGGGGACCGCAGCACGATCGGCTCGTTGGTCCCGTGCACCCGCAGTCCCTCGGAGACCGCCTCGAGGATGACCTGGCCCTGCCCGAACTCGGGCCGCGGTGCGAACGTCACGACGGCGGCGGCCTGCCCGCTGATCACCCGGGTCAGGTCGGTGCGGCCCTGGCGGACGTCGTGCGGCAGGTAGTCGGTGACGGAGAGGCTGGCCCACCGTGTCTGCACGGTCATGGTGCTGTCGATGTACCGCTGGCTCAGCGGCAGCGCGCTGCGGTGCGGGCCGACACTGAAATGGCCGGCCTCCGGTCCGCCGAGCAGATGCGCGAACACGGACGCCGAGTCGGGTTCGGGATGACACAGCCAGGTGAGGGTCGCGTCGGGGGTGACGAGTGCGACGGTCCGCGGGCTGGCGAGCATGGTGAGGCGCTCGATCGGCGGGGCGTGTGCCCCGGACAGCCAGGTGCGGCGCTCCTCGAGCAGGAACGCGAGGGCCGCGGCCACGTCTTCGGTGGTCGACACCCGGAATTCGGCGAGACTCTCGCCGGGGCCCACCTTCACGCCGAGGTCGGGGCCCTGGAGACGCGCGAACGCCTTCTCGTCGGTGACGTCGTCGCCGACGAAGACGGCTGCCGTCGCACCGTCCTGGTGACGGATCAGGTCGAGCGCATGGCCCTTGTCGGTGGCGACGACGGCCAGTTCGATGACGGACTTGCCCTCGGTGACCTGCACGCCGACGCGCTGTCCGGCGTCGGCGCGCACGGCGGCCAGGGCCAGGGCACCTTCCTCGGCGTCGGCGTTGCGGACGTGGAGGGCGACGCTCGCCGGCTTTGCCTCCACCGACGTACCGGCGTGCAGCGTGGCGATCCGGGTGAGTTCCTCGGTGATCTCACCGAGAAGTTTCTTGGCGTCGGCGTCGATCGCATGGATGAACCCGATGTCGAATTCCGAGCCGTGGCTGCCGACCAGCTGAACCTCGGCGGGCAGCCGCGACAGCGCGGCGAGGTCCTTGAGTGCCCGGCCCGAGATCACGGCCGCCGTCGTTCCGGCGAGGCTGGCCAGGGCGCGGAGAGCGCGCACCGATTCGGCGTGGGGGAACGCCTTCTCGGGGTCGGAGACGATGGGGGCCATCGTGCCGTCGTAGTCGGAAGCGACGAGCAGGCGAGGGGTCCGCGCAACCCTCGAGAGGGCACGACGAAGTTCGATGGACAGATCATGGGCGCTCACATGTTCAAATCTAGGGGATGTGACGGCTGTGAGCGCGTTCTCGGCCGGGGCTGTGCCCCGATCGCGTCCTACTCGGGTCTGCGGCTTCCGTCACCGAGCAGCAGTTCGACGGTGAGTTCGAGCCGATTCGCGACATCGGTCGCGGACGAGCGGCGTGTGAGCCAGGCCACCAGGTTCGACAGCCACACGTCGGAGATGACGCGGGCGACGGCCAACTGGTCTTCGGTGGGCTCGGTGTCCGTCATCGCGCGGGCGAACAGGCGGTCCATCAGCTTGCCCACCTGATCGACCTCGGCGGCGGCGGAGGCGTCGGCGAACATGAAGGCGCGCGTCATGGCCTCGGTCAGCAGTGGGTCGCGCTGCATGGCCCGGGTGATCTGGCTGAGGATGAGCTGCATCCGCTCGAGCGGGTTCCGGCCCGGCGGGTTCTTTCCCCGCGAGTCGATTCGCTCGAACTCGCGGGCGAGCGCCGACACCAGCAGGTGCACCTTGGACGGGAAGTAGCGGTACAGCGTCCCCACGGCGACGTCGGCGCGTTCGGCGACGGCCCGCATCTGCACGGCTTCGTATCCGCCCTTGGAGGCCAGGGCCAGGGTCGCGTCGAGGATCCGCTTGCGCCGTTCCTTCTGCGCGTTGGAACTGAGATCGTCCTCGCCCAGCGTCGCCGCAGCGACCGTCGAGGACCGTGATCGAGAGCTGGTCGTCATTACCTGTTTTCCTTCGCGCCTTGACTCATGGCCAGGTGTCATATTAGAACACGTTCTAGACGAATGTGTCATTCAGGAGAGGCGGATACCCGTTGTGACAATCGCCACCACCGAGGAACAGAGGGCTGCAGCGGGTTCGATCCAGGCTTGGGCGCGGTCCACGGACCCGCTGGTCACAGTACGGCAAGGACCAGCAGATTCGTGGCGGACGTCGTGGCCGTCCTTCGCCTCGCTCGGAATTTTCTCGGTCGCCGTGCCCGAAGAGGTCGGGGGGTCGGGAGCGGAGATCGTCGATCTCGCCGCGATGCTCGAACAGGCCGCGACTGAACTCGTCCCGGGCCCTGTTCTCTCGACCGCTCTCGCCGCGCTCGTCGTCGGCCGCAGCTCCGGCGCCGCCGCGAAACGGTGGTCCGAGGACCTCGCCGACGGCGCGATGCCGTGCGCGGTGGCTCTCGGCAGCAACTCCCCGGTGAACGCGACGCTCGGGGCCGACGGCGGGTTGACCGTCACCGGCGACGCGGGCTTCGCGATCGGCGGTGACACGGGGGTGTCCGTGCTGCTGTCCGCCGACGCGGGCGACGGCGTCGTGTGGTGTCTGATCGACGGCGAAGCCGACGGCCTGGACGTCACGGTCGCCGACACGATCGACAAGAGCCGCCCGCTCGCGCGGGTGCGCTGCGATCGTGTGGCGGTGGCGGCCGACCGGGTGGTCACCGGCGTGCGGGACGGGCTCGTGGCCGACCTCGCCGCGACCCTCGCCGCCGTGGAGGCATCCGGGATCGCGGCCTGGTGTCTGCGAACGGCGGTGGAGTACGCCAAGATTCGCGAGCAGTTCGGCAAACCGATCGGATCGTTCCAGGCGATCAAGCATCTGTGCGCGGAGATGCTGTGCCGCGTCGAACAGTCCGGTGCAGCGGCGTGGGATGCGGCCGTGGCGGCGGAGGACGCGTGGGACGCGGACGGCGGCGAGCTGCCGATCGCGGCCGCGGTCGCGGCGTCGCTCACGCTCGACGCCGCCGTCGAGACCGCCAAGGACTGCATCCAGGTGCTCGGCGGGATCGGCTTCACCTGGGAACACGACGCGCACTTCTACCTGCGCCGGGCGACGTCGCTGCGGCAGCTGCTCGGCGGCTCCGCCCGCTGGCGGGCGCGGGTCACGGAACTGACGCGGGCCGGTGCTCGCAGGCACCTGTCGATCGACCTGTCCGGGCTCGACGACGAGCGGGCGCAGATCCGCGCCGAGATCGCCGACCTGGTGGCGCGGCCGGAGTCGGAGCGACGCGCGGCCCTCGCGGAGTCGGGTTACCTGGCCCCGCACTGGCCCGCACCCTACGGACGGGGTGCGCGCGCCGCCGAACAGATCCTGATCGAGGAGGAGCTGGCGGCCGCCGGGGTCGGCAGGCCCGACCTCGTGATCGGCTGGTGGGCCGTGCCGACGATCCTCGAGCACGGCAGCGCCGAGCAGATCGAACGCTTCGCCACCCCGACGCTGCGCGGCGAGCTCATCTGGTGCCAGCTGTTCAGCGAACCCGGCGCCGGCTCCGACCTCGCGGCGCTGCGGACGTCCGCGGAGAAGGTGGACGGCGGGTGGCGGCTGAACGGTCAGAAGGTGTGGACGTCGAGGGCGCAGGAAGCGGACTGGGCGATCTGCCTGGCCCGCACCGACCGGGACGCGCCCAAACACAGGGGCATCAGCTACTTCCTCGTCGACATGACGAGCCCCGGCATCACCATCTCGCCGCTGCGCGAGATCACCGGCGACGCCCTGTTCAACGAGGTGTATCTCGAGGACGTGTTCGTGCCGGACGAGCTGGTGGTCGGGAATCTCGGCGACGGCTGGAAGCTGGCCCGCACCACGCTGGCCAACGAGCGGGTCGCGATGGGCGGAGGCTCCTCGCTCGGTGCGGCGATGGAGGAACTGCTCGCGCTCGCGGGGGTCGGCGACCCCGTGACCGACGACAGGCTCGGGCATCTCATCGGCAACGCGCTCGTCGGCTCGCAGCTCGAACTGCGCACCACCCTCCGGCAGCTGGACGGTCAGGACCCGGGACCGGAATCGAGTGTCCGCAAGCTGGTCGGGGTCCGCCAGCGGCAGGCGGTCGCGGAATTCGCGATGGAACTCGGTGGCGTGGACGGCTGGGTGGAGGGGCCGCTGGCGCGGGAGTTCCTCAATACGCGCTGCCTGTCCATTGCGGGCGGAACGACGCAGATCCTGCTGACGGTCGCGGCCGAGCGGATTCTCGGGCTGCCGCGGGGCTGAGCCGCGTCGCGATGGTCTTTCGCGAGGTCCGGGATGGTGATACAACTAGAACACGTTCTAAATTGAAAGTGGGATTGTCAGCGTGGACTTCACTCGAGACGAAACCCAGGAGGCCGTGGCCCAGGTCGCGGCCGGACTGCTGGCCCGCGACCTCGACGACGACGCCCTCTGGGCCGCGTTCGCCGACGCCGACCTGCTGACCCTCGCACTGCCGGAACGTCTCGGCGGTGAAGGGCTCTCGGTCACCGACGTCGGTGCGCTGCTCACCGAGGTCGGGCGGAAGGCGGCTCGGGTCCCGGCCCTCGCAACGCTCGGATTAGGTGTGCTGCCCATCGTCGCGCTGGGCGACGACGCCCAACAGGACGCACTGCTCACCGGTCTCGCCGACGGCCGCACGTTCACCGCGGCGCTCGCCGAACCCGGGGCGCAGTTCCCGGCCCGGCCCTCGGTGACCGCGGTCGCGGACGGGAACGGCTACTCCGTCACCGGGCGCGTGCTCGCGGTTCCCTTCGCCGAGCGGGCACACCGGATCCTCGTGCCCACGGACACCGGGGTGGTGCTGGTGGACCCGGGCGCGGAGGGCGTCACGCTCACGCCGACCCCCTCGGCGTCGGGTAGCCCGGAATTCGCGATCATGTTCGACGGCGCGCTCGGTGAACTGCTCGCGGCCGGCGACGACGCGGTGCAGACGCTGTACCGCATCGCCCTGGCGTCCATCGGAGCGGTCGCGGACGGACTGCTGTCGGGGGCAACGGTTCTGGCAGGAGAACACCTCGCGACGCGCCACCAGTTCGGCAAGCCGCTCGCCACGTTCCAGGCCGTCTCGCAGCAGATCGCCGACGTCTACGTCACGTCCCGCACCCTCCACGTGTCGGCGCTCGCGGCGTCGTGGCGGGTGTCCGAAGGCCTGGACGCCCAGGACGATCTGGACGTGATGGCGTACTGGATCGCCGCCGAAGTGCCTGCCGCCATGCAGGTTCTGCACCACCTGCACGGCGGGATCGGCGTCGATGTCACGTACCCGCTGCACCGCTACTACTCGACCGCCAAAGACCTGGCCCGCCTCGTGGGCGGCGCCTCGTACCGACTCGACCTCGTGGGGGCCCGGTGTTCATCGATCTGACCGACGAGCAGCGTGAGCTGCAAGCGGAACTGCGGCGCTACTTCTCCGGGCTGATCTCGCCTGCCGAGGCCGAGGTGATGCGCACGGAACGCCACGGCAGCACCTACCGCGAGGTCATCCGCCGGATGGGCAAGGACGGCTGGCTCGGGGTGGGCTGGCCGGTGGAGTTCGGGGGCCGCGGCTTCGGCGAGATCGAGCAGCAGATCTTCGTCAACGAGGCGACCCGCGCCGACGTTCCGCTGCCCGCGGTCACGCTGCAAACGGTGGGTCCGACGCTGCAGAAGTACGGGACGGAGGAGCAGAAGCGCAAGTTCCTGCCCGCGATCCTCGCCGGCGAGGTGCACTTCGCGATCGGCTACACCGAACCGGAAGCGGGCACCGACCTCGCGGCGCTGCGGACCACTGCCGTGCGCGTGGGTGACGAGTACATCGTCAACGGGCAGAAGATCTTCACCACCGGCGGTCACGACGCCGACTACCTGTGGCTCGCCGTCCGGACGGGCTCGGCGGATTCGCGTCACCGCGGCATCTCCATCCTGATCATGGACACCGAGGACCCGGGCTACAGCTGGACGCCGATCATCACGTGCGACGGTGCGCATCACGTCAACGCCACCTACTACTCCGACGTCCGGGTTCCCGCCGACATGCTGGTCGGTGAGGAGAATCAGGGCTGGCGACTCATCACCACCCAGCTCAACCACGAACGCGTCATGCTCGGGCCGGCGGGCCGGGTCGGCGGTCTCTACGACCGCATCCGCAACTGGGCGGTCGCGCACGACCTGCTCGACGAGCCGGACGTGCGGCGCGCGCTCGGCGAGATCCACGCGACGTTCCGCCTCAACGAACTACTCAACTGGCAGGTGGCGTCGAGTGAGGCGGACGCCGTCGACATCGCCGACGCGTCCGCGACGAAAGTGTTCGCCACCGAACGTATTCAGCGGATCGGCCGGCTCGTCGAAGAGATCGTCGGACGCTACGGCGACCCGTCCGAGCCGGAGACCGCCGATCTCATGAGGTGGCTCGACATGCAGGTGAAGCGCAACCTCGTCATCACGTTCGGTGGCGGTGTCAACGAGGTGATGCGTGAGCTGATCGCGACAGCCGGCCTGAAACTTCCCCGAGTCCCGCGATAGGAGCGCCGCGCGAAATGAGTTCCGAACAGATTCTCGCTGCCGCGGACGAGGTCCGGTCGGCGGGTCCGAGCGCCCCTCGCCCCGGACGTGACCCGATCAACTTGCCGATGATCCGCAACTGGGTGGAGGCGATCGGCGACCGGAATCCGATCTACGTCGACGAGGCGGCGGCGCGGGCAGCGGGACACGACGGCATCGTGGCCCCGCCCGCGATGGCGCAGGTGTGGACGATGCAGGGGCTGAACGCCGTCCGGCAACCCGACGACCCGCTCGGCCGCATGACGACGATCCTCGACGAGGCCGGGTTCACGTCCGTCGTCGCCACCAACTGCGATCAGATCTACCACCGCTACCTGAGGGTCGGTGAGGAGGTCACCATCACCACGACCCTCGAGGACCTCGTGGGTCCGAAGAAGACGGGCCTCGGTGAGGGGTGGTTCTTCACCACCCGCAGCCTGTGGCGGGTCGCCGGCGACGACGGCACCGACGAGGTCGTCGCCGAGATGCTGTTCCGCATCCTGAAGTTCGCGCCCAAACCCGCCGAACCGGTGTCACCGTCGGCGAACGGGCAGGGTGCATCTTTCGACGATCTGGACCCCACCAAGCTGATGCGGCCCAGCGCCTCGCAGGACACCCAGTTCTTCTGGGACGGGGTGGCCGCGCACGAGTTGCGGATCCAGCAGCGTGAGGACGGATCGCTGCAGCACCCACCGGTGCCCGCGCTGTGGAAGGACAAGACGGAGACGACGGACTACGTCGTCGCGTCGGGCCGCGGCACCGTGTTCAGTTACGTGGTCCACCACGCGCCGAAGGTGCCGGGACGCTCGCTGCCGTTCGTAGTGGCGCTGGTCGAACTGGAGGAAGGCGTCCGCATGCTCGGTGAGCTGCGCGGCGTCGACCCCGCCGAGGTGACGGTCGGGATGCCGGTGGAAGCGATCTACCTCGACTTCCCGGGCGACGACGAGACGGGCGGCACGCCGTGGACCCTGTACGCGTGGCAGCGCGGAGCGAAGGAGCAGTCATGACGTCCACTCTCGATGTCGCGGTGGGAACGACGCTTCCGGAATTGACCGTCACCGGCGACCCGACGTTCGTCGTCTCGGCCGCACTGGCGACACGCGACTTCCAGGACGTCCACCACGACCGCGACCTCGCGCAGCAACGTGGGTCGAAGGACATCTTCGTCAACATCCTCACCGACACGGGTCTGGTGCAGCGGTTCGTCACCGACTGGGCGGGGCCGAACGCGGTGATCAAGTCGATCGCGTTGCGCCTCGGCGTTCCGTGGTACGCGTACGACACCCTCACCCTGAGCGGCACGGTGGCGTCGGTGGGCGACGGCGTCGTCACGCTGGACGTCGTCGGGAAGAACGCTCTCGGCGACCACATCACGTCGAAGGTGACCCTCGTCCTGGACGGACGCACGAACGGAGCGGGTGCATGAGCGGGCTGTCGGGCAAGGCTGTCATCGCCGGTATCGGCGCCACGGACTTCTCGAAGAATTCGGGCCGCAGCGAATTACGGCTGGCGGCAGAGGCGGTCACGGCGGCGCTCGACGACGCCGGGCTGACCCCCGCGGACGTCGACGGCCTGACATCTTTCACGATGGACACCAACACCGAAGCGGCCGTGGCCCGTTCGGTCGGGATTCCGGATCTGAAGTTCTTCAGCCGCATCCACTACGGCGGCGGTGCGGCGTGCGCGACCGTGCAGCAGGCGGCGATGGCGGTGGCCACCGGTGTCGCCGACGTGGTGGTGGCGTACCGGGCGTTCAACGAGCGGTCGGGGATGCGCTTCGGGCAGGTGAACTCCGGTCTGGTGCAGCAGGTGAACTCGTCGGGTACCGACAACGCGTTCTCCTACCCGCACGGCCTGTCGACGCCGGCGGCGTTCGTCGCGATGGTCGCCCAGCGGTACATGCACGAATACGGCGCTACGAGTGAGGATTTCGGTCGGGTCGCGGTCACCGACCGCAAGCATGCCGCCACCAATCCGAACGCCTTCTTCTACGGCAAACCGATCACGCTCGACGACCACCAGAACTCCCGCTTCATCGCCGAGCCCCTGCACCTGCTCGACTGCTGCCAGGAGTCGGACGGCGGCATCGCGATCGTGGTCACGTCACCGGAGCGGGCGAAGAACCTGAAGCAGAAACCGGCCGTGATCGCGGCGGCGGCCCAGGGGAGCGGCAGCGACCAGTACATCATGACCAGCTACTACCGCCCGGAGCTCGCGGGACTGCCTGAGATGGAGCTGGTCGGCACGCAGCTGTGGGATCAGGCCGGGCTCGGACCGCAGGACATGGATCTGGCCGTCCTCTACGACCACTTCACCCCATACGTATTGATGCAGCTCGAAGAACTCGGCTTCTGTGGCCGCGGTGAGGCCAAGGACTTCATCGCCGACGGCGCCATCGACCTCGACGGCAGCCTGCCGCTCAACACCCACGGAGGCCAGCTCGGCGAGGCCTACATCCACGGGATGAACGGCATCGCCGAGGGCGTGCGACAGATCCGCGGCACGTCCGTGAACCAGGTCTCCGGCGTGCAGAACGTTCTCGTCACCGCAGGGACAGGCGTTCCGACGTCGGGTCTGGTGCTGACGGCCTGAGTCCGATCAGCGCAGGAAGGTACCGATCACCGGCGCGAGAGCGCCTGCGTTGGTGACGATGTCGATGTGCCCGCCGGAGTGCAGATGCAGCGTCGCATGCGGCAGGAGTCGATTCATGATGTGCGCGTTGACGACCGGGATGATGGGGTCGTCGGTTCCCGCGACGATCAGCGTCTGCTGCCGGATCAGGGGCAGCACCGGCAGACTGGTCCATACCGATCCGGCCAGCAGTTGGTGGAGGTAGCCGACGAGGGAACCGGCATGGAGTTGCTGCAGGAACAATTTCGCGACGTCGTCACCCTTGCGGTGTGCGCTCCCGCCGTACAGGTCGCCGGCGATCGAGGCAGCATAACCGGGGTCGGTGAACCGGCGCGGCGTCAGCATCTTCCCCAGTACCCGGGGACTACCCGGAACCATGAGTACCCCGGTCCCGGTCGCGACGAGGACCAACCGACGGCACCGGGACGGGTTCTGCAGGGCGAACTGCTGGGCGAGGGCGCCGCCCCAGGACAGCCCGAGGACGTCCACGACGCCCATACCCAGTGTGGTGAGCAACCGGCCCAGCACCCACGCGAGGTAGGGGAACCCGTACGGCAGGGGCGAGGTGGGCGACCCACCGGTCCCCGGAACGTCGAACCGCACGATCGGCCGTTCCGGATCCAGCTTCTGCACCAGGGGTTCGAGTACCTCGAATCCGGCGCCGATCCCGTTGCACAACACCAGGGGCACCCCGGTTCCGCGACGGACCTTCACCCGGATCCGCTGGCCGCCGACGGGGACGATGTAGGTGTCGTCCCCGCCGCGGTCCGCGAACAATTCGGTCACGCTCATCGGTACAACACCGCGCCCCCGGCGATGCACGGGGGCCGTTGTGCCCCCTCGATGTCGTAGGTGAACCCGAACGCCACCTCGATACCGGCCGGTTTCCGTTGCGCCGCGGTGACGGTGGTGCCGAGCGGACCGGTCGTGCCGACGGTCTGCCCGACCAATCCGAGAAGGTCGGACGGCTGTGCAAGGTGAAGGGTCATGGTTGTCCTCGGGTGTGTCGGGTATCAGTTCTGGTGCACGTAGGTGCCCGGTGCCGGGGCCACGGGTGGATACTCGCCGGTGCCGAGGCTCTGTGGCGCGTCGATCTCGGGGCCGCTGCGCTCACCGAGCCACTGCGCGTAGTCTGGCCACCACGAATCCGTCGCCGTCTGGGCTGTGTCCAGCCACTGTTCGGGGGTCTCGTGGTCGGCCTGGGCGAAGCGAAACGACGCGCGCGGGTTGTTCGGCGGGTTGACCATAGAGGCGATGTGGCCGCTCGACGAGAGGACGAATCGGTTGTCCTTGCTGCCGAGCAGGCGGGCGCTACGGTACGCGGACTGCCACGGGCTGATGTGGTCGGCGATACCGCCGATCACGTACGCGTCGGCGGTGACCGTCGACAGGTCCACGGGGGTGCCCAGCATGCTCACCGCGCCGGGCGTGGTGAGTGCGTTCCGCAAGGCCATCATCACGAGGTCGCGGTGGAGGGCGGCCGTCATCCGGGTGGTGTCGGAGTTCCAGAACAGCACGTCGAAGGCCGCCGGGCGACGTCCCTGCACGTAGTTGTTGACCCAGTACCGCCAGACCAGGTCGGTCGGGCGCAGCCAGGCGAACACCTCGGCCAGGGTACGGCCGTCGAGGTATCCCTGCGCGGACGACGCCCGGATCGCGGCGCTCGCGGCGCGTTCGCTCAGCGCGGCCGAGGCGAATCCGGCCCGGTTCTGGTCCAGCACGGTGACGGCGAGCGCCAGCCCGGCGATCCGGTCGCCCTCACCGATCTCGGTGAGATGGGCGGCCGTCATGGCGGCGAGGATGCCGCCCGAGCAGGTGGCCAGCAGGTGCGTTCGATCGGCGCCGGTGATCTGCTCCACCGCGTCGAGCGCGTCGATGATCGCCTGGCCGTAGGTGTCGGCGTCCCAACTGCGATGACGGGCGAGAGGGTTGCGCCACGAGATCGTGAACACCTGCTGGCCCTGCTGCAGCAGGTACTCGATCAGGCTCCGTCCCGGAGCGATGTCGAGAATGTAGTACTTGTTGATCACCGGGGGCACGATCAGCAGCGGGGTCGAGCGGACGGTCGGCGTCTGCGGTGTGTAGTGGATCAGCTCGAAGGCCCGGGTCTGGAGCACCACCGCGCCCTTGGTGGTGGCGACGGTCTCGCCGACCGCGAACGCGTCGGGCTCGACCATGGCGGGTACCCGCGGCTGGGAACTCATGTCCCGGGCGAAGGCACGCAGTCCCCGGACGGCGCTGAGACCTCCGGTGTCGATCAGTGCCTTCCACCCGAGCGGGCTGAGGAGCGGGCTGTTGGTCGGGGACAGGCCCTCGACGATGTTGTCGAGGACGAACCGGATCTTCTCGGTGTCCCGCCAGTCCAGGCCGGCGTCGGCGAGCAGGGCCTCGCTCGTGTGCGATGCCGCGAGATAGGCCTGCATGGTGCGACGGAGCAGCGGATTCTGCTGCCACGCGACATCACTGAAACGCTTGTCGGCCTTGGCCGGGGCACGATCGGACCGGCCGGCGGCGATCGCGCCGAGCTCACGCGCGAGGGCCCCGCCCCGGGAGGCGAGCGTGCGCGGTTGCTTGGCGAGTTCGAACCCGAAACGCGTCCACGAACTGTTCGGCTGCATTCTCGCCGGGAGCCCGCGCGTCGGCTTCGTGAGCAGGAGGTCGAGGGGGACGGCGAGTTCGTCGGGACTGGTGAACGAGGGTGCAGTGGTCACGGTGCGGTGCTTTCGGTGGTGGAAGCGGGGACGGTGATCTCGCGGCGGACGATCTTGCCGGTCGGGCCCTTGGGAAGGGTGTCGACGAGCCAGATCTTGCGCGGGTACTTGTAGGCGGCGACCCGGGTCCTGACGAAGTCACACAGCTCGGCGGGGTCGGCGTGCGCACCCGCTTTGAGCGCGATCGCGGCGCCGATCTCCTCGCCGAGGGACTCGTGCGGAACACCGACGACGGCCGCCTCGGCCACCGCGGGGTGCTCGTAGAGCACTTCCTCGACCTCGCGGGGGTAGACGTTGAAACCACCACGGATGATCAGGTCCTTTTTCCGGTCGACGATGACGAAATACCCGTCCTCGTCGACCTTTCCGATGTCGCCGGTGGCGAACCAGCCGTCCGGGGAGACGGCCGCCGCGGTGGCGTCGGGCAGGTTCCAGTAGCCCTTCATCACGTTGCCGCCGCGGATCTGAATCTCGCCGGGTTCGCCTTGCGCCACCTCGGCGCCCGCGTCGTCGACCACGCGCATCTCGACGCCCTCGATGGGAGTGCCGATCGTGCCGGGTTTGCGTTCGCGGCCCGGGTGGTTGAACGAGGCGACGGGGGAGGTCTCCGACAGTCCGTACCCTTCGAGGATCACGGCCCCGACGGCCTCCTCGAAGTCGGTGAGCACCTGCACCGGCAGCGCCGAGCCGCCGGATACGCAGACGCGGAGTGTCGCTGTGGCCGACTCCGGAAACTCGGACGCCACGCCGAGCAGCGCCGAGTACATCGTCGGGACACCCTCGAAGACGGTGACACCGTCACGTTCGACCACCTCGAGCGCCTTGCGTGGCTCGAACCGCGGGATCAACGTGAGGGTCGCACCGACCGACACGGCGGCGTTCAGCCCGCAGGTCAGGCCGAACACGTGGAAGAGCGGCAGACATCCCATCACCACGTCGGCGGGCCCGATCTCGAGCAGGGTGCGCGCGGTGACCTCGGCGTTCCGCGCGAGTCCGCCGTGGGTTAGTTCCGCGCCCTTGGGCTTGCCGGTCGTCCCGGACGTGTGGAGCACGACGGCGGTGTCGGTGTCCGTGCGATCGACCGGACGCGGCTGCGGCGGAACGTCGGCCATCAGGTCGTCGAGACCCGCGTCGTCCACCAGCCAGCACCGCGCGCCCGTCGCCGCCGCGGCGGCGGTGGCCGCATCCGCGAACCCCGGCGACCCGAACAGTGCCGTCGCGCCCGTGTTGGACAGAAAGAACGCCACCTCCCGCGATTTCAGCAGCGGATTCATGGGGACGGCGATCGCGCCGCGCCGCAGGATGCCGTACAAGACGATCGCGAACGCGGGGGTGTTGGGCAGCATCAACCCGACCCGGTCGCCCGGTGCGATGCCGGCGCGTTCGAGGACGGTGGCGAGCCGGGCGGCAGCGTCGTCGAACTCGGTGAAGGTGAGCTGCAGGTCGTCGCACCGGAGGGCGACGTTCCCGGGAACGTCTCGGGCGGACGCTGTGAGATTCATGCTCAGATTCGGCAAGATGGGTCTCCACTCGGTACCGGTTGTCGATTGCTTTCCATCGTGACCTCGCACGTAGCGAAGTGCGATGGTGGCGGGAACAACATGACGGCCCCCAGAATGTGCCCGGCCACAGTGCCCGGGTCCCGCCGACTATCGTGTCCGGTATGGCTGCGTCCCCCGACCCCTCTGTCGCAGCGATGGGCAGGGTGATGCTCGGCCACGCCGACGAACTGGGTGCGGAGCTCGCCGATCTGATCCGGGTGCAAGTCGATTTCTACGGTTCGAGTGCCGTCGTCGCGAAGGACGAGCTCCGGCAAAGTTGCGCCGCCAACATCGCTTTCGTCTTCCGGCAACTGTCCGGCGACGCCGACCCGGACATTCCCGCGGCGGCGGAGACCGGTACCGCGCGAGCCCGCGCCGGTGTTCCGTTGCCGGCCGTCATGGACGCATACCGTGTGGGGTTCCGATTCATGTGGGAGGCGACAATCGCGGAGGCACGCCGGAACGGCGACCTGTCGATCGACTCGATCCTGGATGCGACGTCGCAGATACTGCTCGCCCAGGACACCTTCACCCAGGCGATGACCACCGCCTACCGGAAGCAGCTCACCATTCAGATCCTCAGCCACGAGGAGGAGCGGTCCGCGTTGGTGGAAGCGCTTCTGTTCCGGCGGATCACCGACCGGCACAATCTGTGGGAGATCGCCGACACCCTGCGCCTGCCCACTTCGGGTCCCTATGTCGTTGTAGCAGCCGAGGTTCCAGAGATCGGACGACTGGGGCTCCCCGAGATCGCGAGCAAATTGGACGTGCGCGACATCCGCTCGGCGTGGCGATTGCTTCCCGACCTACAGGTCGGGATCGTCTACCTCCGGGCGCCGGCGGTGCTCGGTACCGTCGTCGAGGTTCTCGAGGGCGTCGCATCGTCGCGTGTCGGGATCAGCCCGCGGTTCGACAATCTCGCCGAGACGGGTGAGGGGCTGCGTCTCGCCCGGCTGGCCATCGCGGGTGAACCCTCGTCGAAGTCACTGGTCGCGCTGTTCGACGATTCCCCGCTCGCGTTCGCCGCCGCGAGCGCACCCGACACGATGACCCGCATCCGGACGTCCATCCTCGGCCCCCTCGACGAGCTGCCGGACGCGGAGCGTCAGATCCTGGTGACCACCTTCGAGGCCTGGCTCGACACCGGCGGCTCGGCGAACGACACCGCGACCGCGATCTTCTGCCACCCCAACACGGTGCGTCATCGGCTGCGCCGGATCGAGGAGCGGACCGGCAGGTCTCTCTCGCGACCGCGGGACGTGGCCGAGTTGTGCCTGGCGTTCGAGATCGAGCGCCGCCGGCCGCGAGCCTCCGAGACGTAGTCAGGCGACCGCCTCCGGCGAGCGGACGACCACGCGTTTCGCGATGTGTTTCGCGACGTACGCGGCGTCGCGGCCCACGCCGCCGGTGAGCATCGACGCAAATGCCTGCAGGAACGGCAGCCCCACGAAATACAGTCCCGGATGGTCCGGTGAGACTCCGCGGGACTGCTCGGGCCACCCGTCGGAGCCGGTGACGGGGATCTGGATCCACGACGTGTCCTTGCGGAACCCGGTGCACCAGATGACGTTGCGGACGTCGAATGCGGTGCCGTCGTCGAGGACCGGTCTGCCGTCGTGGACGCCGGTGACCTTCGCGGGGAAGTGCTCCACACCGGCCGCAGCCAGGTCGGCCCGCTTGACCCGCAGGAGTGGTCCGCCGCCCGAGCGGACGTGGGTGCGCATCTTCCGGCCGACGGGGGTGCGTTCCGTCAGAACGTGATTGGCCATGAACCACATGATCGGGACCGCGAGGTGGGCGAGGCGTCCCTCGATGTCGAACGGCACCTCCCCGCGGACGGGCCCGCAGATCGTGGTGCGATGCGAACGGGAGGCCTCCAGCGCGATGTCCGCGCCGGAGTGGCTGCACCCGACCACCAGCACCGGCCCGTCCTGCAGTTGGGACGGATTGCGGTAGTCGCTCGAATGCAGTTGCCGGATCCCGGGGTCGAGGCGCTCGGCGAGATCCGGGACGACCGGGGACTGCCAGGTCCCGGAGGCGACGACGACGTTGTCGGCCTCGAATCGGTCCGTCCCGGCGGTGACGACGTAACGGTCGCCGTCACGGGACAGGCCGTCGACGGTGGTGCCGGTCCGGATCGGGAGCGCGAATCGCTGCGCGTAGGCCTCGAAGTAGTCGGCGACCTCGTCCTTCCCGGGCCAGGACCACGCCGGGGCGGGAATTCCCCAGCCGGGCAGGCCGTCGTACCGGGCGGGACTGTAGAGCCGGAGCGAGTCGAATCGCTCCCGCCACACGTCTCCGACGCGGTCGTGGGCGTCGAGGATCACGAATCGCTGCCCGCATCGTGTGAGGTGGTATCCGGTGGCGAGGCCGGCCTGTCCGGCGCCGATCACGATCGTCTCGAAGCGTTCTGTGGACATCGTCTGCCTTCTTCCCTGAGGTGATCGGTGGTCATGCTCAACGCTATGACCGGGCCCATCTCGGCGCGTCGGGAGAATGGCGCAGATACGTACGACCGTATGGGTACTTTCATGCAGACGGCCCGACGAGGCGATGCTCGTACGCATAGGCCGTGGCCGCGGACCGCGACGAGATCCCCAGCTTGACGAAGATGTTGCTCAGGTGCCGCGCGACCGTCTTCTCGCTGAGGAACAGTTCCGTCGCCACCGCCCGGTTGCTCTTGCCCGCCGCCACGAGGCGGAGCACGCACACCTCACGCGGGGTCAGGGGAGTGCTGACCGCCGGGTCGGGGCGGAACTCCGCCCGGAGTCGCTCGAGATCCGGGACCGCGCCCAGTTGCCGATAGGTGGCGGACGCGAGGTCGTGCTCCATCTGCGCGGTGTCGTCGTCCCCCAGGTCGCGGCACACCAGCGCGACCGACTCCCGGACCCGCGCGCACTCGTAGGGAGCGCCGATGTCCTGCCAGCGTCGCCACGCGTCCCGCAGAACGGTCAGCGCGTCGCTGCCCCGACCTTCGGCGTGCAGCACCGACCCCGACACCTGAGCGGACAGTGCGCACAGGTAGGGGATCGCGAATCGTGTTGCAATCGAGTCGAGTTCGTCGGCTGCGGCGCGAGCCGCCGGGACGTCGCCGGCAGCGAGCAGGATGTCCACGCAGGCGGGCAGCAGCCGGGCGCGTTCCACGGCGCCGGTGGACTCGTCCACCGCACAGCGGATCGAAGCGACCGCGCTGCCGACCCGCCCCTGCGCCATCCGCATCAGCGCGAGTCCGGGCTGCGGCCGCCTGCCCCAGCGGTTCGCCTCCAGAAACAGCTTCTCGGCCTGGGCTACCTCGCCGCGCAGGCGATGGAGGTCGGCCATCACGTAGGCGGCGGACCCGGCCGCGGCGTGCGAGGCGAGCCGCTCGTGCGCCCGCCGCGCCGAGTCCATCGCCGTGGGCCACTCGCCCTGCAGTTGCAGGATCTCGGCGCGGTGGACGAGGCACTGACCGCGGTAGGGGACGAGGTCGGGTTGCGAAGAGCACCACTCCTCCAGCGCCACAGTCCATTCCCTGGACCGGCGGAGATCGCACATGTTCTGGCACTGCTCGATCACGGCGCAGTACACGATCCCCGCCACCACCGGGGACACCTCGTCGGACGTCACCCCGACCATCGCCTCGTCGAACGCGGACACCGCGTCGGCGACCTCCCCCAGCAGGACGAGCGAATGACCGGTGCCCAGCACCCCCAGCGTCGTCAGGTCCGGGTCGGCGAACCGGGTGCCCGTCTCCGTGATCGCACGGAAGATGTCGCGCGCGGCGGTGCCGTCACCGGCGTCGATCCGCCTCAGTCCCTGCGGCACCAGTAGGTAGCCGCGTTCGGCGCAGTCCACCCCCGCGGTGTCCAGCAGTCGCTGGGCCTTGCTCAGCCAGCCGCCGCCGCGCGCCTGCTCGCCCCGCATGATCAAAACGAACGAGAGCCAGAACGCGCACCGCGCGGAGCGCACCGGCCGACCCGCGCGGGCCCACTCGTGCACCGCCCGTTCCCACCATTCGGTGCTGGCGTCGTCCTCACCGAGCAGGTAGGCGGCGGTGGCGACCAGTTCGAGGTCGTCACCGGACAGCGGGTCCTGCCGGTCGGCGCCCGACAGTCGGGCGTAGGCGTCGCGCCAGTCTCGTCGTTCGAAGGCCGCACGGCCCGTCCGGAGTTCCGACGCCGCGTCGGACATCACTGTCTCCTGCCGAAGATCTGCGCGCTGACCTGCTCGGATTTCAGACTACCGCCGCACCGGGCCCGCCGGGAACGTCGAATATTTCCTGCAACCTGTCGGTGCCTCGAGTCACACTGGGTCCAGACGCCAACGGATGGGAACTTCTGATGGTCGATGCGATAACGGCAGAGGGTCTGGTCAAGAAGTACGGCAAGGTCACGGCACTGGACGGGGTCGACCTCGCGGTCCCGTCGGGAACGGTGATGGCGCTGCTCGGCCCGAACGGCGCCGGCAAGACGACGGCGGTGCGGGTCTTCACCACCCTTCTCGTCCCGGATGCCGGCCGGGCGGAGGTGGCCGGTCTCGACGTCGTCCACGATGCGCGGGTGCTTCGATCCCGGATCGGGGCGTCGGGTCAGTACGCCGCCGTCGACGAGTACCTCACCGGTTTCGAGAACCTCGAGATGGTGGGGCGGCTCTACCACCTCGGGGGCAAGCGCAGTAAGGCGCGCGCCCGCGAACTGCTCGAACAGTTCGACCTGGTCGAGGCAGGAGATCGCCCCGTCAAGGGCTACTCGGGTGGCATGCGTCGTCGTCTCGACCTCGCGGGAGCACTCGTCGCCGAGCCGGAAGTGTTGTTCCTGGACGAACCGACCACCGGGCTCGACCCCCGCGCCCGGCTGGCGCTCTGGGATGTCATCGACAATCTCGTCGCCAGGGGCACCACGCTTCTCCTGACCACCCAGTACATGGAAGAAGCCGAGCGCCTCGCCGACCAGATCGCCGTGATCGACCACGGTTCGGTCATCGCCCGCGGAACTGCCGACGAATTGAAGGACCGCGTGGGCGGTGAGCGCATCGAGTTGAGCGTCCGGGAGGGCATCGAACTCTCCGTCGTGCGCGACGAACTGGCCCCACTCGCCGCTGGGGACATCCTGGTGGAGGAGAACGTCCGCCGTGTGACGGTGCCGGTGACCGGCGGTGCGGACGCCCTCGTCGAGGCGCTGGGCCGCCTCTCCGATCGAGGAGTGAAGGTGTTCGACGTCGGTCTGCGCCGACCGACCCTGGACGACGTGTTCCTCACCCTGACCGGACACGAAGCCGAAGAGGAGCACGTCTCATGAGCGCCCCACAGACCGCGTCCGTGCACACCGCGCTCGCGGACGGGCTCACGATCGCCAAGCGCAACATGATCAAGATCAAGCGCGTCCCCGACCTCATCGTGTTCACCACGTTGTCGCCGATCATGTTCGTGCTGCTGTTCGCGTACGTGTTCGGTAGTGCCATCCAGGTTCCCGGGATGTCCTACCGCGAGTTCCTGATCGCCGGGATCTTCACGCAGACAGTCATCTTCGGGGCCACATGGACTGGTCTCGGGATGGTCGAGGATCTGCAGAAGGGGATCATCGACCGGTTCCGGTCGCTTCCGATGGCCCCGTCCGCCGTTCTCCTCGGCCGCACCTCCACCGACGTCCTGATCAACATCGTCAGCCTCGTCGTGATGTCACTGACGGGTCTGATCATCGGGTGGCGCATCCACTCGAGTCTCGGCGAAGCGCTGCTCGGCTACCTGCTCCTGCTGTTGTTCGCCTACGCGCTGTCGTGGGTGATGGCGGTGGTCGGCCTGTGGATCCGCACGCCGGAGGTGTTCAACAACGCCAGCTTCATCGTCATCTTCCCGCTCTCGTTCATCGCGAACACGTTCGTCGAGACCACCAACCTGCCCGGTCCGCTGAAGGTGATCGCGGAATGGAATCCTGTGTCCGCGGTGACGCAGGCCGTGCGAGAACTGTTCGGAAACACCAACCCGGACATGACCGTTCCCGACGCTTGGCCGTTGCAGCACCCGATCATCGCCTCACTGGCATGGTCGGCGGTGCTGCTGGTGATCTTCGTGCCGTTCGCGATCCGGCGCTACAAGAAGGCCGTCAGCCGCTGAGGGGCGGCGGTCACCGCCCCGCAGCCGGGATCACGCCCAACTGCTGGAGCATGGCGAGGACGTCCTTGTCCGACCACTTCTCCGCAATCCGCCCGTTCTCGATGCGGTGGATGACGGTGGCGGTCATTTCCATGCGATTCCCCGTCGCGGGAATTCCGGGCAGATCACCCGTCTGCGTTCCGGCACACAGTAGCCGGGTAACGACCTTGTCGCCCTCGGCCACCTGATCCTCGATCACGTGCGTCCCCGGTGTGGCCTCCCAGAACAACCGGAACACCTGCTTCAGTCCCTCGCGCCCCGGTGCTTCGAGGCCGGGAAACGGCGGCGGTGAATGGTCGAGGTAATTCTCGTCGACGAGTTCGTCCAGTGCGTCGATGTTGCCTGCGTCGATCTCGGTGTAGAAACGCCGGATCAATTCCTTGTTCGCTTCCAGTGACATGTCTCCATTGTCTGCCGGTCGCGTCGCCGCGTACACCCACCTCCGCCGGACCAACGGGACGCTCGTTGCGTCAGATCGAACGAGCGTCCCGTTCGTTCAGGGGCTAGCGGAGTTCGCGCGGCGAATCGACGTCGCGTCCCGACCCCAGGTCGGAGCAGTCGACCGTCTCGGCGCCGTGTGCGCCGAGGTACGTGCGTGCGCCGGAGTCGCCGGTGAGACTGCGCCGCAACGGTAGCCAGTGGTCCCGGCCGATCAGCACGGGGTGACCCGGACGGCCGGCGTAATGAGCCTGACGGAGCGCCGCTCGGGCGTCGCCGGGCGGCACCGACGCCACCCGCCGGATTGCGTCGACACCGAGGTCGGGGAGATCGACGAGGGTGATGACGACGGCATCGACGTCGTCGAACGTCGCCGCGACCTCCAGCCCCCGGCGCAGGGAGGCGGACAATCCCGACTGCCAGTCCTCCGCGATCCCGACGGTGACGGGGGCGCCGTCGGGAAGTAGGTCCTCGGCCTCCTCGGCGCGGGCACCGAGCACCACGACGGTGGGCTCGCATCCCGCGGCCGACAGCACTCGCACGCCGCGCGCGAGCCACGGTTCTCCGTCCGCGCCGACGACGAGTGACTTGGGCATGCCCATGCGCGAACCGGCCCCGGCCGCGAGCAGCATGCCCCCGATCGTCATCGTGGTCTCACCGGTCCGCGCTGCATGCGTTCAACTTACTTTTCCTTGGCGAAGTTCGCGTTGACGCGCTGGTAGAGGTAGTCCTCGGCGGTGATGTCGGGGTACTTGCCCGCCGGTCCGGAGATGACGACGTCGCGGTTGGCCTGGGCGAAGAACGCGAGGCTGTAGCGGGCGCCGTGGTCGCCGTCCGGTCCGGGGTTCTTCACGCGGTGGAAGTTGGACGGCAACCGGTCGTCGCTCCACCGCATGAGCATGTCACCGATGTTGCAGGTGATCGCGTCCTCGGACGGCTCGATGGGCGTCCACTCCTGGGTGTCCATCTCCTTGCCCGGCAGCACCTGCAGACCGCCCTGGCCCTCCTGCTGGAACAGCAGCGTGAGGCAGTCGAAATCGGTGTGGGCGCCGGCGCGCCACAGGCCGAGGTCGCCGCGAAGGTGCTCCGGGATGGCGAAGTAGTGCAGCATCCGCAGGGTGCTCTGGTAGCTGTCCACCGACGGGTCGTGGGCCTCGGCGAAGAAGTTGCGCTCGAACCCGAGCTTGTCGGCGAAGCACGACAGCAGTCGCATGGCCACGTCCCAGCACTGCGCCTCGAATCCGAGCATCGTGTTGCGGAACCCGGCCAGTTCCTCCTCGGTGGGCCACAGGTCGCCCATGTGCGGCCGGGTGATCTGGTACGACTCCTTCTCGTCGGGGACGCCGATGGACGGGCGCACCTGGGTTTTGCTCTCCCACCCGGAGTTGAAGCCCTTCTTCAGCGGGTACTGCGCCTTCACAGCTGAATCGAGGGCGAAGAACTGCTCGGACATCGCAAACGCCTGGCGCACGTCGGCGAGGTCGATGCCGTGGTTGTAGACCTGGAAGAACCCGACGTCGACCGCCGCGTTCCACAGCTGTTCGGTGATGTCGGAGCGTCGAGCATCGAAGTCCGAGAGGTCGATTCGGCGGATCTCGCGGTCGGTGGTCTCGGTCCCGAGCCCACCCATGCGGGATTCCTTGGCGAGCTCGTTCAGCGTGTGGCTGCCGGTCATCGTGTCTCTCCATTCTTGATTACATGCAATCTTGCGTGTTTGGCCCACTATTGCGCGTAAACGTGACGAGGAATGTCTCGGATGTGACGTGCGAGTTAAATGCATGAGCGGCACATAAGTTAAGTCGGCGGCCCGACGGACCAAACAAAAATTACATGCAATCCATGCTTCGCACCCCCGGCGCGGCATGCACCGTAGACTGGCCGGTGGCCTCGACACGCCAAACAGTCGGAACGGACGGACACATGGTGGATCCGAACAGAGTCGGCGAACCTTCCCGGCAGGAGTTCGCGCAGCAGTGGGGCGGCTCCGGCAGCGTCGTCGACCTCGACGGTCCCGTCCACTGGGTCGAATACGGTGCCGACACCGGATCTCCTCCCGTGGTGATGGTTCACGGACTCGGCGGCTCGCATCTCAACTGGGTCCGGATCGCACCGGCCCTCGCGGAGCGCACCCGGGTGCTGACCGTGGATCTCCCCGGATTCGGGCTCAGTCCGTCCGGGCGCCGCCGGACGGGGGTCGGCGCCAATGCGAAGGTGCTGCATCGTTTCCTCCGCGACGTCGTCGGCGGTCCCGTGATCCTGATGGGCAACTCGATGGGCGGCATGATCTCGCTGTTCGAGACGGCGGCGCACCCCGAGGCGGTTTCGGCGCTGGTTCTCGTCGACCCCGCACTTCCTGTCGCGCAACGAATCCCGGACCCGCGGATCGCCGCGCAGTTCGCGATGTACTTCACGCCGTTCGTGGGGGAGCGGTTCCTGCAGTACTCGAGCAGGAAGTTGACGGACCGGCAGTTGGTCGAGCGGATGATCGACCTGTGCTTCGCCGAGCCGAGCCGGGCGTCGGAAGATTCCCTCGACGCCGCAGCGGCTCTCGCGGGATACCGGCGCGGGCTGCCGTCCGAGGATGCGGCGTTCCTTCAGGCCAGCCGGTCGCTCATGCGGGTCCTGGCTCGCCCGCGCCGATACCTCGACACCATGCGGTCGATCGCACAACCCGTTCTCCTGCTCCACGGCGACCGCGACCGACTGGTCCCGGTCGCGGCGGCCCGCAAGGTGGCGACGGCAAACCCGCGGTGGGACAGCGTGATTCTCGGCAACGTGGGGCACACCCCGCAGCTCGAGGTTCCCGACACGATGCTCGACCACGTGCTCACGTGGGTGGACCGGCACGGACTGATCGACGCCTAGGTTTCGGCCGATCCGCGGGACCCGGCAATCGACTGTGCGAGCGCGCGGAACAGGTGGGTGAGTTCGGGTCTCGTCGCCGTTCCGCTCCGGACGACCCCGCACACCGGGATGCGCAGTCGGTCGTGCGCCTCGCGCAGAAAGCTCAGTCCGCGACGGGGAGTCGCGTCGGCCGTGTCGGCGTACAGCACCGTCCACGACCGCGGGGTCGTGAGGACGTCGAGGGTGGCGGTGTGGTCGCTGGGAATCGACGGTCCGAGCATGACCCGCTGTCCGACCTGCCGGAACGCGTCCTCGACCACGGTGTGGATCAGGATCTGACTGCTGCGTGGCGGCAGCAGCAGGGGGTACGGCGCCAGTTCGCTCAGATCGACGGTCGAGACCCCTGCCAGCGGGTGTTTGCTCGACGTGACGATCACCAGGTCCTCGAGCCCGAATTCCACGGTTTCGAGGCCCGGCCGGTCGACGCCGCCGCGGATGAGCGCGAGGTCGGCGTCGCCCGACGCGACGGCGGTCATCCGGTCGGTGAAGTCCTTGATGACGAATTCGATGTCGAGTTGTGGGAAGTCTTCGCGGACAGCCGATATCGCCTCGAGGCTCTGTGTCGCGAAGCTCATGCTCGCGCTGATGCGGAGCCGGTTGCGGGGATCGAGTCCCACCGACAGCGCGCGGGCCTCGAGGCCCATCATCTCCGCCGCGATGGGCATGAGCCGTTCGCCGGCCGCGGTCAGCCGCGTCGCGCGTGTCGACCGCTCCAGGAGGGTGGTGCCCAACTCGTGTTCGAGCTTGGCGATCTGGTGGCTGATCGCCGACTGGGAAATGAAGCAGCGTTGCGCCGCGCGCGAGAAACTGCCCTCCTCGCCGACCGCGAGGAAGTAGCGAAGCTGTCGGAACTCCATGACCTGAGGTTACGTCCTTCGGTGAAGACTTATGAGCAATCGAGATAACACAATTTCGATTTCCCCAGCTTACTGGCGATTAACCACGGGCGATCCCTAATGTGGAGCTCATACGCGGCGCTAAGTAGACGCCAGAAGCAGTAGGAGGTTTTCGGTGGATCGCACACAGGTCGTCATCGTGGGATCGGGATTCGGCGCCCTCGCGGCGGCGAAGAAGCTCGGCAAGGCAGGCACGCCGTTCGTGCTGATTTCCGAGACCACCGAGCATCTGTTCCAGCCCCTTCTGTACCAGGTCGCCACCGGTGTCATCTCGCCCGGCGAGATCGCCCCGTCCATCCGCGCGATCCTCGCCAAGTACCCCAGCGGCGACGTCCGGCTCGGACGCGTCGTCGACGTCGACCCGGACAAGAAAGAGGTCGTCTACGAGGCCGGCGGGGTCAGCCACACGATCGGCTACGACAGCCTGATCGCCGCGACCGGCGCCCGGCAGGCCTACTTCGGCCACGACGAGTTCGCCGAGGTCACGTACGCGCTCAAGACGGTCGCCGACGCCGACCGGCTGCGCAGGCAGATCGTCCGCTGCTTCGAGGAGGCGCACACCACCTCCGACCCGGAGCGTCGCCGCGACCTGCTGCACTTCATCGTGATCGGTGCCGGTCCGACCGGTGTCGAACTGGCAGGTCAGATCAAGGAACTGGCGGGCCGCTACTTCGAGAAGTCGCTCCGCGACATCACGTCCGAAGACGTCACCGTCACCCTCGTCGAGGGTGCGGGGGAGACGCTGCCCGTGTTCGGCGGCAAGCTCAGCAAGTACACCCAGGACTCGCTCGAACGGGCCGGTGTCGAGGTGGTGCTGGGCACGATGGTGACCGACATCGACGAACACGGCGCCACCCTGTCGTCGCCGAGCACCGGCTTCGAGAAGCGCCTCACGGCGGACACGATCATCTGGTCGGCAGGCATCCAGGCCAACGACTTCGCTGCGGTGCTCGCGGAACGGACCGGCTGCGAGACCGGCCGCGGCGGCCGTCTGCTGGTCGACGAGGACCTCACGGTGGGTCGCTACGACGACATCTACGCGATCGGCGACATGGCGTCGCTGAACAACCTGCCCGCGCAGTCGCCGTTCGCGATGCAGGGTGGGCGGCACGTCGCGGCCATCATCACCGGGAAACGCGCCCTCGGTACGCCGTTCACGTACCGCGACAAGGGCAGCATGGCGATCATCAACCGGTTCCGTGCGATCACCCGCGTGGGCAAGATCGAGCTGACCGGTGTGCTCGCCTGGTTCCTGTGGCTCGCCGTGCACCTCGTCTACCTGGTCGGATTCCGCAACCGGTACGTCGCGGTGATGTCGTGGTGCGGTTCGTTCCTCGGACACCGGCGCCCGCACTTCCACTACGCCCAGGAAATCGAACCTGCCGAGCTGCGCGAGCAGCGGGAGGACGCCGCGGCCTAGCCTGGGTCCATGACCGTCACCAGCGCTGGAGTACTCCTGTATCGCACCGACGATGCGGGGGTGCTCCAGTTGTGGATCGTGCACATGGGTGGCCCGTTCTGGGCGCGCAAGGACGAGGCCGCGTGGTCGATCCCCAAGGGCGAATACGTCGAGGGCGAGGATCCCTACGCGGCCGCACTGCGCGAGTTCGAGGAAGAGATCGGCGCGCCGCCGCCGGCCGTCGAGTACGAGCTGCTCGGCGAATTCCGGCAACCCTCACGCAAGCTGATCACCGTCTACGCGGCGGAGGTGAGCGAGGACGTCACGTTCGTCGAGAGCAACACGTTCGAACTGGAGTGGCCGCCGCGGTCGGGGAAGCGTCAACAGTTCCCCGAGGTCGACGACGCCCGCTGGTTCCCGGCGGATGTGGCCGAGACGAAACTGGTCAAGGGGCAGCGTCCGATAATCCAGGCCTTGCGCCTTCGCCGCCCGTGAGTACTTATTAACCGCGGGGGGGCTGTTGCGGAATTGAGTGAGGGCGGTCCGGGTGCGGGTGTCTCGTGCCGCGGTGGGTGCCGGTGCGGGGTGGCCCCCGCCGGGTCAGGGGGTGGCCGGGAGCGGGGTGCCTGCGGTCAGGTGGGTGAGGATCTTGCCGAGGTTGTGCACGGTGGCGTGGAACGCCCATTCGCTGCGGGCGCGGTCGAGGCCGCGGCTGGTGAAGCGGCGGAATCCGAGGTTGTGTTTGGCGTGCCCGAACACGGTTTCGGCGATGGGTGAGCGTTTGCGGTAGGTGGCGATACCGGCCTCGGTGCGCAGCCGGTGGGTCATGGCCTGGATCGGATCCGCTTGCGGCGGTGGCGGTCCGGTGACCGGATCAGCGGTGGCGGCGGCCTCGAGGTGACGGGATTTGCCGGTGGCGATCAACCGGTCCGGGCCCGGCGCGGTGAGGTTCTCGCGGGAGCAGTAGCCGGCGTCGAAGAGCATCACCCCGATCAGCTCCTCCGGGCTCGTGCCGGTCGGTTCCTTCCCACGTCGGGTGGCGTCGATCAGGTGCGCGGCCGCCCCGGCCTTGTCGACCATCTCGGGGAAATAGTCGTAGTCCGCCGGGCCGGTCCCGACCCCGGTGGCCAGGATCAACCCGTCCTCGCTGGTGAAGGCCTGGCAGTTGTAGCCCTGCACCCAGCCGCCGCCGCGCAGCGGCTGCAACCGCGAGTCGGGGTCGGTGGTGTTGCGGCGCCGCTGCCCGGCGGCGGCGGCGCGCTCACCCTGTTTGCGGAGGGCGGTGTCGAGTTCGGTGCGCCGGCGCCGGACCAGGTGGTGCTCGTCGACCGGCTTCGGTGCGAACCGGGTGCCCCCGCCCCCTGACGCGGTGCGCCCCCGGAACCGCTCGATCACCGACTGCTGGGCGGCGACCGCCTCGGCCAGACGCCGCTCGGCGGCGGCGACCTCGGCCCCGACCGGCACCCGGCCCATCACCGTCTCACCCGCGTCGAGCCGGGCCAGGTAGTCCTGTGCCTTCCCGTCCCGCTCGGACTGTTCGGCCTGCTTCTGCGCGTCGAGCTGTGCCAACGCCTCGGCGATGCGTGCCGAGCGGGTGCTGGGATCGGCCAACTCCGCCGGCACCTGTCCCGGGCCCGGATCGTCCTCGCCGTAGAGGTCGTCCTCGGCGGCGTCACCGGCGGCGTGCGCGGCCGCCGCGGCGGCGGCGATCCGCGCGGCCTCGGCCTCGGCTGCCCGGCGCAGCCCGTCCTCGGTGCGGTTGGCGTCCTTCGATGCGTTCGAGGCGATCTTCACCCCGTCCAACGCGATCGTCTCGAGCCGGCCCAGACCCAACCGTGCGGCCAGCATCAGTACCTGTGTGAACAGGTCCTCGCAGGCGGTGTGGTTGTCCTTGCGGAACCGTGAGATCGTCACGTGATCGGGGGTGTCGCCGGCGCAGATCACCCGGTAGGACACCACCTCCGAGCAGGCCCGCTCGATCTGCCGCGACGACCGCATCCCCCGCGACCACGCCCAGATCAGCAGGGTCACCAGCATGTCCGGGTCGTACCCGGCGCGCCCGGCGCCTCCGGTGCGGCGAGAGCCGTGAAAGGCGCTGGTGTCGAGATGGGTGTCGACGATCTCGATCACCGTCCACACCGGATGCGTGGGCGGCACCCACTCCCGCATGTCCGGTGGCAACAAAAACTGCTGATCACGATTCACCGGTCGATACCCCTTGGCCACCAACACATTATCCAAGAAACATCAGGTCGGGGCGCCGCGGCACGCGGACACCCCGACCCGGAAATTTGAAACAGCCCCCCGGACGTTAATAAGTACTCACGGGCGCGGGAGCGCACGCCAGACGGCGGCGGGGGTCATCGGGATCCGACGGAGCCGGGCGCCGGTGGCGTCCGCGATCGCATTGGCCAGGGCAGGGGCCACCGGGTTGTACGGGGACTCGCTCATCGACTTGGCGCCGTGCGGGCCCAGTTCGTCGTAGGTGTCCGCGAAGTAGACCTCGGTGTCCGGCACGTCCACGAGCTGCGGGAGGTGATAATTCCGGAGCTGCGGGTTGAGCACCGTCCCGGCGCCGTCGAGCAGGATCTCCTCGTACAGTGCGCTGCCGATCGCCTGCGCGACGCCGCCCTCGACCTGCCCGCGGCACTGCTGCGGGTTGAGGACCGTACCCGCATCCGCCGCCTGGATGGACTGCAGGATGCGGACCTCCCCGGTGACGGTGTCGACGGCCACCCGGAACGCGTGCACGTTGAACACCACCGAGCGGGGGGTGCCATCGTGCCTGCCCTCGGCGCGGATCGGTCCCTCGGGCACCAGCTTGTCGAGTTCGACGACCCGCCCAGCCACCTCGACGGCCTCGGGTGTCAGCGCGCAGTCGGCGTCCTCGGTCGCACCCGCGACGCGGCGAGCAACCTCGAACAGCTGCTCCCGTAACCGGGTTCCCGCAAGATGCACCGCCTTCCCGGCGACCACCGTGCCTGCCGAACCGAACGCGCCGGTGTCGTGCCCGGCGACGTCGGTGTCGGACTGCAGCACGCTGATCCGGTCGGCGGTGGTGCCCAACGCGGACGCGGCGAGCTGGGCGTGGACGGTGGTGGTGCCGTTGCCGAACTCCGCGGTGCCCACCCGCAGTTCGTACCGGCCACCTTCGACGAGAGTGCAGGACACGTCCGCGAAGTGCCCCCGCGGTGGAATGGTCGCGATCATCGACGCCGCCATGCCCTCACCGACCCGCCACTGCGGGCCGTCCGGCGGGCGCACGTCGTTGCCGCGGCGCAGCGCGGCCTCCGCCAGGTCGAGGCATTGATCGAGTCCGTAACTGCCGTATGTGAGGTCGCCGTGCTCCACCTCGGCGTCGACGAAATCGTCACCCGGAACGACCACGTTGCGGCGGCGCAGTTCGAACGGATCGATGCCCAGCTGCGTCGCCAGCTGATCGAGCGCGGATTCCACCGCGAAGATGACCTGGCCCAGACCGTAGCCGCGGAACGCCCCGGACGGCAGGTTGTTGGTGTAGACGGCCTGGGCGTCCACCCGCTTGTTCGGCGACCGGTACAGGGCAACGGATTCGCTGCAGCCGTGGAACATCACGCCCACCGAATGATTGCCGTACGCACCGGCGTCCGAGAGCACGTCGACGGCGAGCGCCGTCAGCTTTCCGTCGCCGTCGGCGCCGACCTTCACCGAGACCCGCATGGGATGCCGGCACGGGGCGATCGTGAACTGGTCGGAGCGGGTGAACTCGTACTGGACCGGTCTGCCGGTACGCAGAACGGCGAGGGCGACGAGATCCTCGACCAGCATTTCCTGTTTGGCGCCGAAGCCGCCCCCGATGCGGGCGGTGAACACCCGGACCTGTGAGCGGTCGCGCGAGAACAGGTGGGCGAGTTCGTCGCGGACGAGGAAGGGCACCTGGGTGCTGCTGCGGAGGGTGAGACGCCCGTCGGAGTCGAGCCAGCCGATGGCCGAGTGGGTTTCGAGATGCGCGTGCTGCACGCGTTGCGTCTGCCACGTGCCCTCCACCACGGCACCCGTGTCCCGCGCCGCCGCGAGCCCGGCAGCGAGGTCGCCGACTTCGCCGTGGACTTCCGCCACCAGGTTCCGTGCCGGGTCCGCGATCCGGGAATCGGCGCCCTTGTCACCGTGCAGCAGGGGGGCACCGGGACGGCGTGCCAGGTCGGGATCGAAGACCGCTTCCAGTACTTCGTACTCCACGTCGATCAGTTCCACTGCACGCCGGGCGATGTCGACGGAGTCGGCCACGACGGCCGCGACCCGTTGCCCCCGGAACCGGAGGATCGTGTCGAACACGTAGGTGTCGTCGGGGTCGTCGGTGCGGAACTCGTGGCGGGCCGTGGAGAAGGCGACGTCGGGACTGTCGCGGTGGGTGAGCACCGCGTGGACGCCGGGCAGCCTCTCCGCGGCGGACGTGTCGAGTCGGGTGATGCGGGCGTGCGCATGCGGGCTGCCGAGTATCTGGATGTGCGTCAGACCCTCGAGGGCCAGGTCGAGTGTGTAGGGCTCGGCGCCGCACACCACCCGGGCGGCTGCGGGCGCGGGAATGGACCGGCCGAACGACTCACCGGCACGGTCCGATTCGGTGGTGCACACGCCGCCGACAGCGTCGCGAATGGCGCGATAGCCGGTGCAGCGGCACAGATTTCCCTTCAGTGAGCGCGGCAGGTCGGCGCGTTGACCGGAGTCGAGCGCGGACGCGGTCACGACAATCCCGGGTGTACAGAACCCGCACTGGAAGCCCGCCGCGTCGACGAACTGCTGCTGCACGGGGTGGAGTCGGTCGGGACTGCCGAGACCGGCCGCAGTGGTCACCTCGCGGTTCTCGGCGCGGTGCGCCGGCACCACACACGAGTGCACCGGGACGCCGTCGAGCAGTACGGAACAGGCGCCGCAATCGCCGGCGTCGCAGCCCTTCTTGACCGCGAACCGCTGCTGTTCCCGCAGGAAGGTGCGCAGGCACTGACCGGGCCGGGGGTCGGCATCCACCGACTGTCCGTCGACCGTCAACTTCATTCCAGCTCCCTCCTGATCTCCTCGGCGAGTACTCCCGTGACGTGACGCCGCCAGTCCGCGGCGCCATGCGCGTCGGTCAGGTAGTCGTCGGGGGAGATCCGTTCCGACAGGGACTCGCTCACCACGTCGGGGCCGGGAACGGCGGGGAAGCGGAGGACGAACGGGCGGACGGTCGACGCGGTGACGGTCAGCGCGAAACCGTCCGCGTCGACCCGTCCGGCCAGCAGCGCGCCGGACCGTCCGAGCGGCGAGTACGCGATCTTGCGCAGCGACGTGCGGCCCCGCAACGCGCTGGCGGGGAGGTGGATGCTGCGGATCAGGTCACCGGCTCCGAGCACCGTGCGACCGGCATCGGTGACGAATCGGTCGACCGGAACCCGGCGATCGTCCCCGTCGGCCGTCCAGATCAGGAGTTCGGCGTCGAGCGCGCAGCACAGCGTGATCATGGCCCCGGCCGGGAGCGCCAGCGCGAGGTTGCCGCCGACGGTCGCGGTGTGCCAGATCTTCCACGACGCGACCAGGGACTCGGCGCACGGCCGGAACAGGCTCGTCGCCGTCCACTCGGCGGGAAGCGATGCGTTGCAGAGGTTCTCGATGGTGCACGTCGCGGCGAGCTCGAGTCCGTCGTCGTGGACAGTGATCGCAGGCCAGTCGAGGGTGGTCAGGTCCACCAATCGGGTCACCGTCGGCTGGGGTTCCGAATACAGCCAGGTTCCGCCCGCCAGGAACGCCGTTCCAGGTTCCGGGGCCGGCAGGTCGTCACGGCTGCGCGGCACCGAGAGTTCCGTCACGAACGACAGATCCATCGACTCACCCCGCCTTACGCACCAGGGCCCGGTGGGCCTGCTCGACCTCCGCGGCGACGTTCTCCTCGTTCACGGTGATCACTCTCCCACGCTCGACGACGGCCCGCCCGTTCACCAGAAGCAACTCCAGCGGCGGTGTGACTCCGAGTACGAGCGCCGCCACCGGGTCGGTGATGCCGGAATGTGCGAGGGTGTCGACCCGCCACAGTGCGAGATCGGCCAGTTTGCCGGGCTCGAGGGAGCCGAGTTCGTCCTCCCTGCCGAGGACCCGGGCCCCGCCGCGGGTGGCGAGTTCGAGGGCGGTGCGCACCGTCATCTCGCCCGGGCCGCCGCGGGCCCGGGCGAACAGCACGGCGTGCCGGGCCTCCTCGAGCATGTTGCACGCCTCGTTGCTGGCGGCGCCGTCGACTCCGAGCCCCAGCGGAACCCCCGCTGCGTGGAGATCCTTGGCGCGGGCGATCCCGGCGCCGAGGCGGGCATTGGACGTGGGGCAGTGGGCCGCCCCGGTTCCGGTGCCTGCCATCGCCGCGATCGCGACGTCGTCCAGGTGGACGGCATGCGCGTACCAGACGTCGGGGCCCACCCAGCCGAGTTGCTCCATGTACTGCACCGGGGTGCAGCCGAACCGCTCGTGGCAGAAGTCCTGCTCGTCAAGGGTTTCCGCGAGATGGGTGTGCAGCCGCACGCCTGCCGAACGGGCCAGGGCCGCGGCCTCGGTCAGGAGGTCGCCGGTGACGGAGAACGGCGAGCAGGGGGCCACCGCGATCCTCAGCATCGAGTCGGGAGCCGGGTCGTGCCAGCGGTCGATGACGTCCTGGGTGCCCTTCAGAACGTCCTCGAGACGCTCCACCACCGAATCCGGTGGCAGCCCGCCCTGACTGTGGCCGAGGTCCATCGACCCTCGGCTGGGGTGGAATCGGAGCCCGACGGTCTGCGCGGCCTCGATCTCGGCGCCGAACACGTCGCCGCCGTCGCGTGGCACGACGTAGTGGTGGTCCGTAGTGGTCGTGCACCCGTGCTTCGCCAGCCAGGCGAGACCGCCGGTGGCGGCGGTCCGGACGGCGTCGGCGTCGATGCCCGCCCAGATCGGGTAGAGGGTGGTCAGCCAGCCGAACAGGGTGTCGTCGGCGGCGAGCCCGCGGGTGATCCACTGGTACAGGTGATGGTGCGTGTTCACCAGCCCGGGAGTGAGCAGGCAACCCCGCCCGTCGACCACCCGCGCACCGTCGATCACGGGCGCGCGGCCGGCACCGACGTCGGCGATGCGGTTGCCCCGCACGACGACGTACCCGTCCGGGTACTCGGTGCCCGCCGCGTCGACAGTGGCGACGTACGCGCCGGAGACGACGACGGTGCCCGGGCCGGCGTTCATCAGCTGAGCCAGCCCGCGTACGCCGACCAGGCGGGTCCGGCGTCCGGAGCGTCGGACCGCTGCACCGTCGCCTGGATCAGGCCGTAGGGGCGGTCGGCGGCGTGGAAGACCTCGTTGTCGTTCTCCACACCGAAGCGGGCGAGGTCGTGGGCGAAGTGGTGCTTGTTCGGCGCGGACAGGCGCACTTCCGCGAGCACGGGGTAGCGTTCGAGGATCGCCTTGCCGATCTCGTACAGCGTCTGCTGGAGTGCGAGCGAGTGGACGGTCGCGAACGTCGCGACGATCTGCTCCTTGATGCCGGCATAGACACCGTTCCAGTCCACGTCGGTGGTGACGAACCGCCATTGCACGACAAGCGAAGTCGCCATCACGCGGTCGTGGGTCTCCTCGAGGATTGTGTACTCGTCCTTCAGGAATCCGAAGAACTCGCTGCCCGTGGACTTGAGGATCACCAGATCCTTCAGCCCGCCGACCACCCACGTGCCGTCGCCGTCGACGGTGATCGCCGCGGTGCGCACCTCCTCACCCTTGCGCACCCAGGTGTGGTCGTGCTCCGCTCCGTCGACCACCGCGCGCTGCCAGGCGTATTCCTCGATCTCGATGCGGGCGCCCTCGACCGGGGCCACGTCGTCCACGAAGTGCCGTGCCAGCGTGAGCCCGTACTCCTCGATGGAGTCGAGTCCCTTCTCCTTCGCGTAGGAGTACGCCGTCTGCTTCTGGGTGTCGGTGGGCAGCACCGAACTCTGGTCGCCGGCGAGATGCGCCGCCGAGAAGTCGCCGCGCAGGCAGGTCGACACGCTCACGTCCCGGATCTCGTGCCGGGGGGTGTCGCGGTAGATCCGCACGATGCGGTTCTCGGCTTTGCCGTACTGGTGGTCGCCCAGGACGATGGCGCCGGTGAGGTCGGTCATTCTTCAGCTCCCGCGGTAGGTGGAATAGGCGTAGGGGGACAACAGCAACGGGACGTGGTAACCGCGCTGCGGGTCGTCGAGGACGAACGTGACGGAGACCTCCGGGTAGAACGTCTCCTGGCCGCGGGCGGCGAAGTACTCGCCGGTCTCGAAGACCAGCGAATAGGTGGCCGCGATCAGACCCTCGGGAGCGATCTCGGCTATGCGGCCGTCCGCATCGGTCGACGCGCTCGCGATGACGTCGCGTTCAGGTGACAGCAGGTGAACGAACATCCCGGCCGCGGGTGTGCCGTCGGTGGCGTCGAGCACATGGGTGCTGAGGATCTTGGACATCAGTGTTCGGTGTCTCCGATCTCGCCGAGAAGGCGTTCGAGGCGTATCCGGTTGATGGCGGCCAGTTCGGTCCGCAGGATCTTGCGCTCCGTCGCGCTGTCGTTGCCGAGGCGGTCGCGCAGCACGTCGAGCAGTTCCTGCGCCGACCGGCCGGACGCGCACACCAGGTAGACGTGCCCGAACTTCTGCTCGTACTCCTCGTTCCCGGCCCGCAGGCGCGCGCGGACGTCGTCGTCGGCGGAGGCGACCGCCGATTGTTCGCGAGCGGAGGACGGGTTGTCGGCCCGGTCGCCGATCCTCGGGTGGCCGGCCAGGGCCGCGTCGATCTCGGACTCCGTCAGGTCGCCGAGAACGTTGTCGGCGGCGGTGTACAGCGCGTCGGCGGACGGAAACGGGCGGCCCGCGGCGACCCGCTCCGCCCACACCGCCGACGAGCAGCACTGCACGAGCAGATCGGCGGCCCGCGCGTCGCTCAGTGCGTTGAACGCGATCAGGCCGTGCGGTTCGGTCATGAGGGCTCCTCGCTCGTGCGCCTTTTCGGTACCTCTGGCTACCACTATGGCGCACCGGTGGCGGTCAATTCGGCGATAAGCCCCGCTTCGTCGACCCTGGTGCTGTGCCCGTCCCGGATCAGTACTTCGCCGTCGACCAGGACGGTGTCGACGATCTGCCGGCTCCCGGTGGTCAACAGCGTCGCGCCCGGATCGCGGACCGGCAGGCAACCGAAGTCGCGCTCGAAGCGGATCACGGTCAGGTCGGCTGGGCCACCGACGGAAACACCGTCTGGGCGGGACGCGAAACCGAGATTCCCGTTCGCGCCGTTCGTCGCGAGGTCCATCATGGCGTCGAATCCGAACAGGTCGGCCGTCTTGCGGTGGGCCCGCTGCACGTAGGCGCCCATGCGCAGCGTTTCGAGCATGTCCTGGGTGTCGTTGCTGGCGGCGCCGTCGACGCCGAGCCCGACCGCGATCCCCGCCGCGAGCATCTCCGGGACGGGGGCGACACCGCTTCCGAGTCGCATGTTGCTCATCGGGTTGTACGAGACGGCCACACCGCAGCGGGCCAGCACCTCGCGCCCGTGGGCGTCGAGTTCGCAGCAGTGCACGGCGAGCAACCGGTCCCACAGGAACCCGTTCGTGTCGAGATAGTCGACCGCGCCGGCGCCGGCATGCTCACGGCACATCACGTCGTCGGTGGGCGTCTCCAGCAGGTGGATCGACACGGTCATGTCGCGTTCGCCGGCGAACTGCCGCACCGCTGCCATCCCCTCCGGCGTCAGCGATCGGGGATTCGGGACGGCCAGACCGACCGTGACGCGTGTGCCGTCGGCCTGCTTGACCAGCTGGTCGGTGTGCTCGAGCACCCCGGCCAGCGGCTGCAGGAGGCGCGGGTCGACGCCCCACTTGCGCGTTGCGTCCGCCCGGTCCGCGACTCCGCGACCGAGGAGCGCCCGCACCCCGGTGTGCTCCAGGGCGCGCAGCACCGCGTCGTGCACGTCCGGAGACGGATGCGGCCACATGTGCTCGACCAGCGCCGTGGTGCCGCTGCGCAGGGCGTCGAGACTTGCGGCGACCGCGGCCAGATACGCCCGCTCGGGGGTGATGACCGCGGACTCCTCACCCACGGTCAGCAGCCAGCTGAGCAGCGGCTGCCCCTCGCCGATGCCGCGCATCAACGACTGCTGCAGGTGGGTGTGGGTGTTGACGAATCCGGGGATCAGGTAGGCACCCGACCCGTCGACGGCCGTGGCCCCCGACGGCGCCGGAGCGGTCGGGCGGATCTCGGTGATCAGACCGTCGGCGATCAGGACGTCGCGGTGCGGCAGCCAGCTGCCGTTCGAGTAGACGGTGACATCGGAAATCAGATCGGCATGCATCCGCATCCTCCATGGGTTCTCGGGAGTGCGGCTGGTTCGCGCCCGCCGGACACGGGTTCGCCCGTTGCTCGTTTCAGCCATGGGCAACGTGCTCCGAAATATAGGAGGCTCGTGTGTCCATCAGATTTCCTGTGCGGAAACAGTTCTCGGACCGACCGAGGCGCAGAAGTCGACGAGTGCCGTGAGCAGGGCCGCGCGCGCCGACAGCTGCGGGGCGTGATCGCTGTCCAGTGTCACCACCTGCGCGCCCGGCACCCGGGCCTGCATCGCACGCTGCGTCACGAGCGGCACCGAACGGTCGAGCGTCGCCTCCACGTACAGGCGGGGGACGGAGCCGAACCGCTCCGGCGTCCACGCCGGGGCCATCAGACGTGCAGTCTCGAGTTGCGGCAGCAGCTTTCGCGCAGCAGCAATTGCAGCACCGGCCGACGACTCGTGAAAGAACACGGCGGCCGCCGCTTCCGGCGGCACGACGGTTCCGGACCCGTCGGGGGTGGACTCCAGCCAGGCCGAGATCCCGACCGGTTCCGGTAGACCCAGGTCTCCGCAGAGGTCGCCGAAAGTGCTTCCCGAGGGCAGCATCATTCCGGCGACGTACGCCATACCCGAGATCCGGTGCGGAAGGCGTTCGGCCACCTGGGTGGCCACGATGCCGCCTCCGGAGTGGCCGACCACGAACACGGGCCCGTCCAGCGAATCGATATGTGCGACCACCACATCCGCGACGTCGTCCAGATCGGTTCGCGCGCCGTCCGGCCAGCTCCCCACGCCGGGAAGATCGAGCGGGTGCGGCTCGTACCCGCTGTTGCGCAACGGCTCCAGAAGTGTGTCCCACACCCAGCTGCCCGCCCACGCGCCGTGAATCAATACGACGTGCCCACGATTCACCGGGCGGCCGCCCGTTCCGCGGCGGCGAGGACCCGCTCGGTCTCCCGCCCCGCGGCGGTGTTCTTCTTGCCGTGACGGGAACCCGCCAGTTTCGCCTCGATGTGCTCACGGACCGTCACCGGCGCGTACCCGTCGTCGGAGTGTTCGCACAGTCCCGGCAGGGTCGCGATCACCGCGTCGACGTTGCCGTCGTGGAAGAACGCCGCCGATCGGCGGCGCTTGATCGTTCCGTCGACGACGGGCGGAGTCACCCGGTGCAGCGTCGACATCCACCGGTCGTTCGTGAGCCGGGCGGTGAGGTCGCCGAGGTTGACGAGCAGTGCGCCCTCCGCGGGACTCACATCGTGCCAGCGCTCGTCGCGCCCGAGAACCTGCAGGCCGGCCACCCGGTCGGCCCACAGCACCGTGACCAGTCCGAAGTCGGTGTGCTCACCCATGCCGGTCAGCTCGCCGTCCAGGGTGACACTGCCTTCCGGCAGCGCGTAGTTGTTCATGCGGAGGACGTCGATGGAATGGTCGGTCAGGGCGGTGAAGAAACCCGGATCGAGCCCGAGGGCGTCGGCGAAGATCCGCGTCAGGGTGTGGGCGACGCGCTCGCCGTGCGCGTAGTACTCCTGGACGGAGTCGGTGAACGAGGGCACCTCGGGCCACACGTTCAGTCCGTAGTCGGCCTCGGAAAGGTTCAGGTCCGGGAACGACCGGGCCTCCGTCCCGACGTTGTAGGCCTCGAAGAAGTCGTTCATCCGGGTGGCCGATTCGACGCCCAGGCTCAGGCTGAGCGACTCGCTCTTCGGCGGGCTGTACCCGCGGTTCGCGCCCTCCACGCGATACGTCTTCTTCGTCTCCAGGGGCAGCGCGAAGAAGTCGTCGACGGCGCCGGCGAGTCCCTCGATCACCGGTTCGGGGATGCCGTGACCGAGGATCTGGATGAATCCGACTGTGGCGCAAGCGGAGTCGATCTCGCGCGCCACCCGGGCGCGTTCCGAGTCGGACCCGCCGGTCACGTACGAGGAGATGTCGATCACGGGGACGTCGAACGGCTCAGGCACGGGCGGCAACATGCGGCTCCTCGGAGGTCGGGGAAACGGGGTCGGCTGCGATGACGGGTGCGGAGGCGGCGCGGGCCGCGGCGCCGATCCGGGTGTGATTGAACAGCAGGTTCAGGGAGAACGCGGAGATCGCGGCGAGTGTGATGCCGCTGCCGAGCAGGATCTGGGCGGACGAGTTGAAATGCTCGAACATGCCCTCGGCGAACTCGGGGAGCAGGCCGATGCCCACCGACACCGCGACGATGGTGGTGTTGATCCGGTCGCTGAGATCCACCTTGCGGAGCGTGTTCATCCCCACCACGGCGACCGTCGAGAACAGGATGATGCCGACACCGCCGACGACCGGGGCGGGCAGGGCCGCGACGACGGTGCCCATCCTCGGGACGAGTCCGAGGACGATCAGGATGGCACCGCTGGTAGCCGTCACGTACCGGCTGTGGATGCGGGTGGTGGCGACGGCTCCGACGTTCTGCGTGAAGATCGTGTCGACGAATGCGTTGAAGATGCCGCCGAGTACGCCGGACAGCGCATCGCCGACGAGTCCGCGAGCCACGTCGCCCTTGGTGAGCGGCTTGCCGGTGATCTCGCCGAGGGCCAGCATGCTCGCCGTCGACTCCGCGAACACCACGGCCATCACGATGCTCATCGCCACCACTGCCGTGATCGGGAACTCCGGTGCCCCGAAGTGGAACGGCGCGGTGATGCCGAACCAGGGGCTGCCGGAGACGCCGCCCAGGTCGATCAGGCCCATCGGAATTGCGACGAGCGTGCCGATCACGAGGGCGAGGAGCACGCCGAGCTGGGTCCAGATCCCGCGGCCGAGGCACAGGAATGCGATCGCGACGAGCACGACGACCCCGGCGAGCATGATGTTGCCGGGATCCGCGAAAGTGGCTGCCGTCGGATCGTTTCCGACGACGAGACCGGCGGCGACGCCGATCAGGGAGATGCCGACGACGGTGAGGACGACGCCGGTGACCAGCGGTGGGAAGAACCGGATCAGCCGCGCGAAGGGTACGGCGAGGGCGAGTCCGACGACGCCGCCTGCGAGCATCGAGCCGTACACCGCCTGCAGCCCGTATTCCTTGGCGATGAGGATCATCGGAGTCAGCCCGGCGAACGTCGCGCCACAGACGATCGGCAGCCGTGCGCCCGCAAGCTTCCCCACCCCGAGGCTCTGGATGATCGTGATGATCCCGGCGATCAGAAGGTCGGCGCTGATCAGTAACGCGACGGTGGACTTGTCGAGTCCTACTGCGGCCCCGAAGACCAGCGGAACGGTGATGCAGCCGGTGTACATGATGAGCACGTGCTGCAGACCGAAGGCCGCCTGCCGCACCAAGGGCAGGCGCTGGTCGACTGCGTGGAAGGACATGGGTCGATCTCCGTCCGAGTGAAGGGAGCGTTCGAGTTCACGTTCTATTGAGCACGCCAATCTTTACTAAGCAGGGTCAATTTCGTTTCGTCCGTGTTATCAGTCGCGGATTCCGCGAAACACGGTGCTAGCGTTCGCCTCATGGACGAGGATCAACACCTGCTGGCCGTCGCCATCGGCACCGCGATCAGATCGGCCCGGCATGACGCGGGGCTGACGCTGCGCGACGTGGCGGCCAAAACGGGACTGTCGCAGCCGTTCCTGAGTCAGGCCGAGAACGGCCACTCGGTGCCGAGCGTCATGAATCTGCACCGGGTGGCCCAGGTACTGGGAACCACGGCGCACGCCCTGCTCGAACAAGGTGCGCGCACGCCGACGAGTCTGGTGCGCAGCCGCGAGGGCAGACGCTTCGCACTGTCGGACGGAGCCGTGCTCCGGTTCTGTTCCACGGGGGTGCGCGCGATGGAACCGAACGAGGTGACGGCGCAACCGGGTTCGCAGGCCGGCGAGCACACCGAACACGCCGGCGAGGAGTTCATCTACGTCATCGACGGCAGCGTCCGCGTGGAAGTCGGCGTCGAGGAGAGTTACGTGCTCGACAAGGGAGACACTCTGTACTACCCGGCCACCGTGCCGCACCGGTGGTTCAACGACGCCGCGGAACCGGCGAGGTTCCTCATCACGAGCACCCCGCCGTCCTTCTGACCGTCAGCGGCCGAAACCCTCGAGCAGTCCGGTGTACTTCTTGGGCAGGGGAGCCGCGAATTCTCCGCGCGCGCCGGTCCGCAATCCGAGCGTCACGAGGGACTGCACCATGAGGGTGGCCGCCGCCACGCCGTCGACCACCGGCACCCCCAGCTCCGCCGAGATGACGGCGCACAGGTCCGCCATGCCCGCGCACCCCAGCACGATCGCGTCCGAACCGTCCCGGTCGAGGGCGAAGCGGCAGGCCTCGGTGATCACCTTCACCGCATCCGGATCGCGGTCGAGGTCGAGGACGGCGATCTCGCACGCGTGCACACCGAGGCAGAAGCGTTGCATCCCATACCGTTCGGCCAGTTCCCAGGCCCGGCCCCGGGTTCGTCCCAGCGTCGTGACGACGCTGAACCCGCGGCCGAGGAAACTCGCGGCGTGCATGGCCGCCTCGGCGATCCCGAGGACGGGCCCGGAGGCCAGTTCACGGGCCGCGTCGAGGCCGGGGTCGCCGAAGCAGGCGATCACGTACCCGTCCACCCCGGCCGCCTCACCACGTGCGATCTCCTCGAGAAGGCCGGGGACGCTGAGTGCTTCGTCGTAATGACTCTCGATCGAAGCCGGACCCATCTGGGGGCTCACCGCCTCGACGAGCGTCCCAGGCCCCGCGACGGAGCGCGCGCAGTCGCCGATCTTGTCGGTCATCGACTGGGTGGTGTTGGGATTGATGATCTTGATGTGCACGTTCGTCGACCTACGCTTCGATCGGGGCCGTGCGATTCGCACGACGGGCACCGGCGGACAACCCGAGGTAGCAGACGAATCCGACACCCATGCCGAGGAACCACGAGTACTGGGCCGCACCCGCCATGCCCCACACGTCGAGTCCGAACGGCTGGGCTTTGAGGATCACGGGAATCATCGCGACCAGAGCTCCGACGACGGTGGAGATGATCGCAGCCGGGTTGTAACCCTTCTTGTACCAGTATGTTCCGCTCTCGGACATGGTGAACATGTCGTCCAGGATCACCCGCTGCCTGCGCACCAGGTAGTAGTCCGCGATGAGGATTCCGAACAGCGGTCCGATGAACGCTCCCAGCGTCTCGAGCGTGTAGTGGATCACCTCGGGGTTGTTGTACAGGTTCCACGGTGTGATCAGGACGGATCCGACGGCGGCGATCATTCCGCCCGTACGCCAGCTGATGCGCTGCGGGCTGACGTGCGAGAAGTCGAAGGCAGGAGAGACGAAGTTGGCGACGATGTTGATACCGATGGTGGCGACGATGAAGGTGAGGAGGCCGAGGACGACGGCGAACAGGTTGTCCATCTGCGCGACCGTCTCGACGGGATCGGTGATCAGGCGGCCGTACACGGGCAGGGTCGCGGAGGCGGTGACGACGGTGAGGATCGAGAAGAACAGGAAGTTCACCGGGAGACCGAGGAAGTTGCCGCGCTTGACCGCGCCGAACGTCTTGCCGTATCGGGAGAAGTCGCCGAAGTTGAGCATCGGGCCCGAGAAGTACGACACGACAAGGGCGATCGCGCCCAGCACCACGGGCACAGCGGACCAGCCGGTGTAGTTGACCTCGCCGAGGTTCAGGCTGATGTTCGACCATCCGGCCTCACTGATCAGGTAGATCGCGAGCATCAGCATCACGACGTAGACCGCGGGACCGCAGAAGTCGATGAACTTGCGGATGCTCTCCATGCCGCGCCAGAAGACCAGCGCCTGCAGCACCCACATCGTCATGAACCCGGCCCAGCCGAGCGCCGACAGTCCGAGGAATCCGTGCTCGTGCACGTCCGCCCAGGGCGCCAGACCCGGCCAGATCTTCAGGCCGAGGATCACGAACGCATGCGACGCCAGGTACGTCTGGATTCCGTACCAGGCCACCGCGATGAGTCCACGGATGATGGCAGGCACGTTGGCGCCCAGAACACCGAAGGCGCTGCGGCACATGACCGGGTAGGGGACACCGGTGACCTGGCTGGGCTTGGCCACCAGGTTCGCGAACACGTTGACGATCGCGATGCCGACCACCAGGGCGACGAGGACCTGCCAGCTGGTCAGCCCGAGCGCGAACAGGCTGCCCGCGGTGACGTAGCCGCCGACGCTGTGCACGTCGGACATCCAGAACGCGAAAATGTTGTACGAAGACCACGACTGCGTCTTCAGCGGCGCGAGATCGTCGTTGGTGAGTCTCGGGTGATAGCCGGGCTTGATCAGCCCGGCGCCGGCCAGGTGTGCACCGGGGACGGTTTCCCCCTCGTTGGAGGGCGCTGTCTGAGTCATCGTTTTGCTCCCTGGTGCAGTACGGACACGACTGCGTCGACGTAAGGGGTGCCTCGGTGAAAAGCACACCACCGAAGTGCTGGGAGCAAAAGTAGTTTTCGGATATTTCCTGCCTGTGACGGCGAAGATATATTCTCGCCGGGCGCCGGTGTGAGCTGAGAATATATCTTGCTGGTCGGCTTACCCGGGCGTGTCCCGGAAGATTCCGGTGTCCGTGGGGAGGGCGGCGATCACCGTGTCGAGTTGTTCGTTGTGCCGGTCGGTGGCCGCCTTCAACGCCGCGGCGTCGCGGGCGAGGAACGCCGCGAGCATGTCCCGGTGCCCGAGATGGAGTTGCAGCCGCGCCGGCGTTCCCACCTGCGACATCGGCTGCACCGGCTCGGTGATGTTCCACGCCGATTCGAACATGTGCAGCAGTCGCTGCATCCGGCAGGGCGACGCCAGGGCCAGGTGGAAGTTGCGGCTCTCCCGGTGGTACGCGGTCAGGTCGTCCTCGAGAACCGAGCGGTCGAGTGCCGCGTACGCCTGCCTGGCCCGAGTGTCGTCGGCGTCGTCGGCGAGGGTGATCGCCACGGAGTGCGCCGCCGACTCGAGGACGCCCCGCACCAGGTAGAGCTCCTCGAGTTCGTCGACGGTCAGCCGGGCGACCGTGTACCCGGCGTTGGCCCGGTGGTCGACGAGACCCTCGCCGATCAGCGTCTTCAGCGACTCCCGGATCGGGATACGGCTGACGCCGAAGTGCTCGGCCACCTCGTCCACCGGGATCGGGGTGCCGGGTGGGGCGCCGCCGCTGAGGATCACCCGGCGCAACTCCTCCAGGATCACGGTCTGAGAGCTGCCGGGATCGCGGTTGGCCAGGTTCGTGACCAGCATCGACGGTCGTCGCGGGGGCATGGGTCCGTCCTCAGGCGGGGTGTACGTCGCGCCAGTGGCGGGCGATCTCGATGCGCCGGGCGACCCAGACGTCGTCGTGGGACTGCACGTGATCGAGGAAACGCTCCAGCGCCGCGGTGCGGGCGGGCCTGCCGACGATGCGGCAGTGCAGGCCCACGGACAGCATCTTCGGCGCCCCGGCCGTTCCCTCCGCGTACAGGACGTCGAAGGCGTCCCGCAGGTGCGCGAAGAACTGCTCGCCGCTCGGGAAACCGCCGGGCGACGCGAACCGCATGTCGTTGGTGTCGAGGGTGTACGGCACCACCAGGTGGTCGACGAGGCCCTTCCCGGGGGCATCGACCTTCACCCAGTACGGGAGGTCGTCGGCGTACGAATCGGAGTCGTACTCGAAGCCGCCGTGCTCGACGACCAGCTGCCGGGTGAGCGGGGAGTCGCGGCCGGTGTACCAGCCCAGCGGTGCCTCGCCGGTGAGGTCGCGCAGTATCTCCACCGCCTCGGCCAGGTCCTTGCGCTCGGCGTCCTCGTCGGAGAGCTGGTACGACTTCCACCACAGACCGTGGCAGGCGATCTCGTGTCCGAGTTCGCGAAAGGCACTGACGGCCTCGGGGTTGCGCTGCATCGCCTTCGCCACCGCGAAGATCGTGAGCGGGAGCCCTCGTCGCTCGAATGCCCGGAGCACGCGCCACAGTCCGGCGCGGGATCCGTATTCGTAGATCGATTCCATGCTCATGTGCCGGTTCGGGAACGGCTGGGCCCCGACCATCTCGGACAGGAACGTTTCCGACGCCTCGTCGCCGTGGAGCACGTTGTTCTCGGCGCCCTCCTCGTAGTTGAGGACGAACTGGACGGCGATCTTCGCGCCGCCCGGCCACTGCGGATCGGGCGGGTGCTGGCCGTATCCGACCAGGTCGCGTGGGTAGCTGGAGTCGAAACCGTGGGTCATGATGCCAAGCCTGCCCGACCGGCCTCGGTCACGGAACCCCACAGGCGCAACCGCGCCGTGCCGCTGTCCGGGACGATCTTCCCGCCGAGTGTGCGTACGGCCAGGTCCGGCAGACTCCGGAAGCCGGGCGGGGTCAAGGTGTTCGGGCTCACGGGTGCGGCTACCTCCTGATCGGGCGTGGGGCAAGTGTAGGGCGTCGAAGTGGGTGTTGCGGGCGGTCCTCGTGCGCGGCGAGGTGCTCAGCTCCCCGGAATCACCGCCCGGGTGAGGAGGTCGCGCAGGGTGTCCACCGTGCATCCCGGGGCCTGCGCGCGGACGGCGTCCTCGTCGAACGCGCCGCACGCCAGTCCCCGCAGGATCACCGTCGCGAGGGCCTGTGCGGTCGCCGGTTCGTCCATCACCCCGCCACCCTGGCGGTCGAGGTACGCCTGCACGCGGGTGGCCGCGGCGGGCAGCGCGGCGCGGTAGAAGTCGAACGTCGCGAGCCAGCGGGTGATCAGGTGCCCGGGATGCATGTCCCATCCCTGGTAGTACCCGCGTTCGAGCGAGCGGGTGACGAGCCGGTAGTGCCGGGCCAGCGCGGCGTGGATCTCCTCGTCGCTGCCCTGCGGGATGACCTGGGTGGATCCGTCGCACACCCACACCCCGGTCTGGGCCGCCGCCACCAGCATCACGGACTTGGCGTGGTCGGCCACCGGGTGCTCGAGCGACTGGAACCGGGACGCGATTCCGCAGGCCGCGCTGTAGTCGTAAGTGCCGTAGTGCAATCCGGTGCAGCGTCCGTCGGCGAGGTGGATGGCCTTCGCGACGGTCACGGTGCCGTCGGGTCCGAGCACGGCCTGCGGGCTCTCGATCTGCAACTCGAAGTGCAGCGACCTGTCGGGGAGCCCGTACGCGCGCTCGAGTTCCTCGCACAACGCGACGACGGCGGTGACCTGCTGGGCCGCACGCAGTTTCGGCACCGTGAACACGAAGCCGTCGGGAACCCCACCCGCGCCTTCGAGGACGAGTTCGAGCGTCCGGATCCCGCGGCGGCGCTCGTGCGGGGCCAGACCCTTCGCGCGGATGCCCAGCGACCGCGGGCCGGACGGGTCGGACGAGAGCAGTCGCAGCGTGCGCCCCGCCTCCAGTGCGGCCGCGTCCTCGACGTCGTCGCTCCGCCAGCCGTAGCCGTCCTCGAAATCGATCCGCAGATCCATGACCGGACGGTGCTCGAGCATCGCGCGGACGTCGGGAAGCGCACCGGTCGTTCCGATTTCGGACAGCGCATTCGTGTGCCTGTCCAGCAGTTCGACAGCCTGCTCGCCCCACACCCTCGGGGTGTCCGGTCCGGCGTCCGCCGCACTCACATAGACGGTGTGGACGGGCTGCGGTTCCTGCCGATCACCCGGAAAGGCGTCCGCGAGGTCGGTGTCGACGGGGTCGAGGAGTGCGTCGACGCGGTCGAAACCGCTGTCGGGGAGACGGCTGAGGTACTGGGGGTTCACGCCACGATCTTGGCAGAAATGCGGGATTCTCGTCGTCCACACCGCGCCGGGTGACCTTCGTTCAGGCCGTCACACCGCGCAGATACGACTCGACGGCGCGGGCCAGCTGCCGCACGCTGCGTTCGGTGCCGGGCTCGATGCCGTCGAGTGACCTGGCTCCTGCGAAACGGTCGAAGACCAGGCCTTCGACGACGCTGACGAAGTCCGCGCCCGCGTTCTCGGGGTCGGTGACGCCGAGGGCGTCGAACAATTCGGTCGCGCGGGCACGGGAGAACAGGCACGTCGCGAGGAGTGCGTGCAGTTCGGCATCGCCGGACAGTTCGACGGTCAGAGCGTGCCGCGCGACGACGTCGTCGTGGCGGGTGTGCAGCAGCCGGTCCAGCGACCGGGCCACGCCCTCGGCGAGGGATGCGAGGTCGAGCGGCGGGGCCGCCGTGGTCTCGAATTCCCGCCGCGAGCGTTCGGCGAGCCGGCGGACGGCGGATTCGATCAGGGCACGCCGGGTGCGGAAGTAGTAGGACGTGGACCCGCCCGGAAGATCCAGGGCGCGGTCGACGGCCCGATGCGTCAGCGCCCGCATGCCCTCGCGCGCGATGATCGCGATGGCCGCGTCGGCGATCTGCTCACGCCGCTCGGGCACGGTGTCTTCCTCCTCACATCAGCTTGTCGCCCGAGACTCTACATTCGTAGTGTTTCCTCTGTGGATGTAGAGGTTCTGTTGGACGACGCGCAGCGCGCGGCCGCGGCCGTCCTGCACGAGACCGCCGAGGGCCTGGAGCAGGGGAGGCCCGGAGTTCGCGGCGTGTACCTGTGGGGGCCCGTCGGACGTGGCAAGACGTGGTTGATGGACCGCTTCTACGGGTCGGCCGCGGTCCCGAAGCGGCGCGTGCACTTCCACTCGTTCTTCCGCCGACTCCACGCCGACGCGCACGCGCTGGGGTCCATCGACCTCGCGATCGACGCGGCACTCGGGGATGTCCGGCTGCTGTGCTTCGACGAGTTCCACCTGCACGACGTCGGGGACGCGATGCTGGTCGCGCGACTGCTGAAGGTCCTGTTCACCCGCGGAATCACGCTGGTCGCCACGTCGAACTATCCACCGGACGGGCTGTTGCCGAATCCGCTGTTCCATCACCTGTTCGCGCCGGCGATCGCCGTGCTGAAACAGAATCTGACCGTCGTGCGGGTGGCCGGTCCCGTCGACTACCGCACCGTGGCCACGGCGGACGCCGGGTTCGCTTCCGGACGCTTCGTCCGGGTTTCCGAGACCGAGCCCCCGGCCCTGTGCGAGCGCGTCGCTCTGACCGTCGGGACCCGCACGGTGACGGCCGCCGCGGTGCGGGACCGCACGGTCTGGTTCGAGTTCGCGGTGCTGTGCGGCACCCCGACCGCACCCGCCGACTACCTCGAACTGTCGGAGCGGTTCGGGTGCTGGGTGATCACCGGTGTCCCCCGACTGCGGGAGGCAGGCGCGGAGACCGTGCGGCGGTTCGCGAACGTCGTCGACGTGCTGTACGACCGGGGAACCTCGCTGACCCTGGTCGCCGACGCGTCGCGGGACGACGTGTTCGCCGGGCTCGACGGCACGCTCGACTTCGACCGGCTTGTGAGCAGACTGTCGACGCTGAGCCGGTGACCACCGAGGCAGACCCGTACGTGGGTCTGCCTCGGTGAATCGATCAGACGTACCGGCTGTACGCGGGGAGGTCCAGCTGGCCGTTGCCGGACAGTCCGATGACCACGACCTCCGGTTCGGTGACCGTGCGGGCGTGCTCGATGGCAGCGGCCACGGCGTGCGTGGATTCCGGCGCGGGGATGATGCCTTCGGCGCGGGCGAAGAGCAGGCCCGCGGCGAGTGCGTCGTCCTGTTCGATCGCGGTCGCGTCCATCAGCCCGAGGGCGACGGCGTGCGAGACCATCGGCGACATGCCGTGGTACCGCAGTCCGCCCGCGTGGATGGCGGGCGGAACGAAGTCGTTGCCGAGGGTGTACATCTTCAACAGCGGCGTCAGGCCTGCGACGTCCCCGAAGTCGTAGCGGTACTCGCCCTGCGTCAGCGACGGGCAGGCCGCCGGCTCACACGCGACGAGGCGGGTGGTGGTGCCCTCGCGCAGATTGCGACCCAGGAACGGGAACGTCAGGCCCGCGAGGTTGGAACCTCCGCCGGCGCAACCGAATACCGTGTGCGCGACAGGCTCACCCGCCTCCTCCAACTGGACCAGAGCTTCCTGGCCGATCACGGTCTGGTGGAGCATGACGTGGTTGAGGACGCTGCCCAGCGAGTAGTGCGCGCCGGGATCGTTGGCGGCCACCTCGACGGCCTCGCTGATCGCCATGCCCAGCGAACCGGTGGTGTCGGGGTGCTCGGCCAGGATGGCCCGACCGGCTTCTGTCAGGTCGGACGGAGACGGATGACAGATGCCGCCGTATGCCTCCATCTGGAGTCGGCGGTACGGCTTGGCGTCGAACGAGGCGCGAACCTGCCAGACCTCCACCTCGAGGCCGAGCAGGGCGCCGGCGAACGACAGCGACGCGCCCCACTGGCCCGCGCCGGTCTCGGTGGTGAGCTTGGTGGTGCCCTCGAGTGCGTTGTAATAGGCCTGTGCCACAGCCGTGTTCGGCTTGTGTGATCCGACCGGGCTGACACCTTCGTACTTGTAGTAGATCCGTGCCGGCGTGCCGAGCACTCGCTCGAGCCTGCGTGCGCGCACCAGCGGCGACGGCCGCCACATGCCGTAGATCTCGCGGACCGTCTCGGGGATCTCGATGTACCGTTCGGTCGCGACCTCCTGCTCGATCAGGCTCGCGGGGAACAGAGGTGCCAGGTCTTCCGGTCCGAGCGGCTCACGAGTGCCGGGATGCAGATGCGGCGGAACGGGTTCCGGAAGATCGGCTGCAAGGTTGTACCAGTGCGTGGGCACGGCCGAGGGGACCGCAACCCCCAGAGGTTCCAGCGATCGCGCCAGTTCGGCTCCGGTTACCGGGGACGTGGTCAAGTAACTCTCCTTCGTGGATGGATACGTCCCGAACATGCTGCGCTGTCCGCCGCCGTGAACGGGTGATTTTCCCGGTCCCCGCGTGTCACGATGGAGGGGCAACTCGGGAGTGAGGATGCCGGACCGTCGCGTGCGAACCAGGCTCGTCCACACGGTCGCCCTGCTGGCGGCCGTCGTGACGGTCACCCTTGCCGTCCGGGTGGTCCCCGCGCCCGACACCCCCGCGACACCGTCGGAGCCGGGCGCAGGTGCGACGCGCGCTCTCATCATCCTCTCGGCGATCGCCGTCGTCGTCGCGGCGGTGGCGCTCGCGTCCGCCTTTCGCAGCGGTCGGCCGAGGGCCGCACCCGACCCGCCGCCGGTCGGGCTCACCGGAAACACCGGGTCCTCGGTCTCGCGCCGACACATTCTCGGATGGTCGGCGTTCGCCGCGCTTCTCGTGACCGCGGCGTTCCTCCTCGGGTCCGTCGGCGGTGACGAGCCGCTCGACCGTCAGCGGTCGACGGCGAGCCCGACCACCGACGACGGGGCCGACCGAACCGACGCGTCCGTGCCCACCGACACACGCCCACCGCCCGACATGGTGAACGAATCCCGCGAGGACCTGGCGGAATTGTGGACCGCGGCAGCGATTGTCGGTCCGATACTGGTGACCGTGCTGATCCTCGGCGCCGTGGCCCGGCGCCCCCTCCGGGCCCGGGTCGGCGGCTGGACCGCGGCGAGTTCCCCCGACGGTCCGGCTGCCTCGCAGTCGCTGGCCCGGGCGGCGGAGGAAGGTCTCGCCGTGGTCGTGGCACCGAGTCTGCCGCCGCGTGAGGCCATCATCGCCAGCTACGCCGCCATGGAAAATGCGCTGCGCGAGGCGCCGGGCGCCGAACCGCGGGAGTCGGACACCCCGTCCGAAGTGCTCGCTCGCGCAGTACAATTCGGAGCGCTGCGCTTCGAGGCGGCGGCGCCGCTGGTGCGGCTGTTCTCCGAGGCACGGTTCAGCCTGCATCCGATGGGCGAACAGCACCGTGACGAGGCCGCCGATCTGCTCCGGCGCGTGCTCGACGACCTGGGGATCGACGCGTGCTCGCCGTCGCCGTAGCCGGTGTCGGGGCAGTGCTGGCCGTGGAGGTCCCGCTGGTGGCGGCCGGCCGGTACAGTGCGGCCGTGCTGGTCGCGGGAGCGGTGACCGCGCTGGTGCTCTTCGAGATTCGACGACGCATGGCACCCGGGGAAGTCGACGACCAGCCGCCGGGCCTGGAGGCGGAACGGGCCGAGGCGACGGCCCGCTGGATGGCGCGGACGGAATCATTGATCAGCTGGGCGGACGGTACGCGCGGCGACTGGGATCACCATCTGCGTCCGCTCCTGGCGCGCGAGTTCCAGCAGTCCACCGGACAGCGGCAGGGACTCGACCCCGCCGACACGGCGGCCGCGGGTGAGGTGTTCTTCGGCGACTTGTGGCAGTGGGTCGATCCCGAGTGCGTGCAGCGCTCCGACAGGGCCGCACCCGGTCCGGGCCGGGACGTGCTCGACCGGATCCTGCAACGGCTGGAGCAGCTGTGACGATGCCCGCCGAGGTCACCACCGCGCGCGCCCACGCGGTGCTGGCGGAGGTCGAACGGGCGGTGGTCGGCAAGCACGACGAACTCACGTCGATCCTGCTCGCGGTACTCGCCGGCGGGCACGTGCTCATCGAGGATCTGCCCGGACTCGGAAAGACCCTGGTGGCACGATCTTTCGCTGCCGCGCTCGGGCTCGACTTCACGCGGGTCCAGTTCACCCCCGACCTGTTGCCCGCCGACCTGCTCGGCGCCACCATCTACGACATGCCGTCGGGGCGCTTCGAGTTTCGTCCGGGCCCGATCTTCACCAACCTGCTCCTGGCCGACGAGATCAACCGCACCCCGCCCAAGACCCAGGCCGCACTGCTCGAGGCGATGGCCGAGGGGCAGGTCAGCGTCGACGGCACCACCCGGATCCTGCCGCGTCCCTTCGTCGTGCTCGCCACCGACAACCCCATCGAGTACGAGGGAACCTACCCGCTGCCCGAGGCGCAGCTGGACCGGTTCGCGCTCCGCCTGCGACTGGGGTACCTCACCGAGACCGACGAGCACGAGATGCTGCGCCGACGGCTCGACCGGGGATCCGCCGCCGTCGTCGTCGAGCAGGTGGTCGATGCGGCCGACCTCCTGGCGATGCGCGAATCGCTCGAGCAGGTCAGCGTTCATCACGACGTCCTCGGGTATGTCGTCGCGCTCGCGAACGCCACCCGGCATCACCCGCAGGTCGAGGTCGGGGCCAGCCCCCGCGCGGAACTCGACCTCGTGCAGCTCGCTCGGGCGCGTGCTCTCCTCTCGGGCCGCGACTTCGTCATACCCGAGGACATCAAGGCCCTGGCCGTTCCCGCTGTCGCGCATCGCATCAGCCTGCGCCCGGAGATGTGGGTGCGCCGCATCCGCAGCGACGACGTCCTCGCGGAACTGTTGCGCCGTCTCCCCGCGCCGAGGGCACGATGACGGAGCACCGGCTGACGTGGCGTGCGTCGCCTGCAGCCCTCGCGCTGACGACCTGCGCGGCCGTGGCGCTGACGGCGGGTGTCGTGGGGCGGTGGTGGGAACTGATCGTGTTCGCCGCCCCGATGCTGGGAGCGCTCGGCACGGTGATGTGGTTGCCCCGCCCGGCCACCGGCGTCCGCGTCGAGGCGTCGGCACGCATGCTGCGGTGTTTCGAATCCGAGTCCGTGCACTTCTCGGTGGACGTGACGGCGTGCGATGGTGCGGCGCAACTCGAAGTGGCACCGACGCCGTCCGACGGCTACACGGTCGAGCAGGTCGGTGACGGCGACTATGTGGTGTCGGCCGACCGGTGGGGCCGGTACGAACCGGCGCTGACGGTCACGGCACGTGCAGGCGGCGGCCTGCTCACGGCCTCGCTGCCGGTTCCCGTCGCGGAACTGCGAGTGTTCCCGTTGGCGCCGCCGATGCCGACTCCGTTGCCCCACGCCACCCTTCCGGACCGGATCGGCGCGCACCGCACCCGCCGATTCGGTTCGGGCGTCGAGTTCGGGGACATCCGGCCGCACGCGCCGGGGGATCCGTTGCGCAGCGTCAACTGGCCGGTGAGTGCCCGGCGCGGCCGCCTCCACGTCACCGAACGGATCATGGACCGCGCCGCGGACGTCGTCGCCGTACTCGACACCACCCCGCAGGCACCGGGCCCGGCGTCGGAGAGCCTGCACCGGACCGTGCGCGGGGCCACGCAGGTGGTGCAGACGGCCCTGCAGCGCGGCGACCGCGCCGGGGTCGTCGCCCATGGGCTCCGGCTGCGATGGCTCGGCGCCGACATCGGACGCAGGCAGTTCTACCGGATCCTCGACACCGTCCTCGACTCCGACGCCGGCGCCGCCGCCGAAGGCACACTCGTCCCGCGGGTCGCGTTGCCGCCGCGGGCGGTGGTCATCGCGTTCTCCACCATGCTGGACACCAACTTCGCGCTGTCGTTGCTGGAGTTGAGGCGTCGCGGTCACGTCGTCGTGGCCGTCGACGTGCTGCGCGGCCCGCCGTTCGAGTACGAACTCGATGCGATGACCGGCAGGATGTGGCGGCTCGAGCGGCGGAACATGTACCGGAACATGGGTGTGCTCGGTGTTCCGGTGGTGGCGTGGGACGACGATTCCGCACTGGATCTGGCGCTGGCCCTCGCCGATCGAGCCCGCCGGCCGTCGGGGGCACTCCGATGAGATCGGTCGCGGTGGTCGCGGTGCAGGCAGCGTTGATCGCGCTCGTCCTGGGCGACGCGTCGGCGTTCGCGGCCGCCGCCGCGGGGGTCGCCGCGACGGCACTGTTGCTCGTCGCGTACGCCGGCCTCGCACCGGGAATCTCGACGCTACTGCTGGGCGCGGTCGTCACGGCGGCCGCCGCCGGTCTGGCAGCGACACTGCCGGAAGGGCCGGCGTGGGCGTCCCTCTTCGGGCCGGTGGCGGTGGTGGTGCTGTTCCTCGTCGCGGTGTGGCCGTACGTCGGCAGACGCACGCCCACGACCGAGGGTCAGAACCGGCGGATGCTGTAGATGTGGAACTGCGACAGCGGCGCCAGACCCACGGGCACGCCGCGTCCGTACGCATTGAAGACCTGGCCGAAGCCCGCGTAGATACCGATGTGCGACGCGTCCGGGTTGAGCACCACGATGTCGCCGGGAGCCAGCGCCCACAGTGGAATGGGTGCGCCGACCTCGGCCTGCTCCCACGTGGTGCGTGGCAGATTCACCCCCGCCTGCCGGAATGCCCACTGCACCAGCCCCGAGCAGTCCCACGCGTCCGGACCCGTCCCACCCCACAGATAGGGCTTGCCCGTCTGGGTCGTCGCGGCCGCGAGCGCAGCCAGCCCGGTCGGGGTGGGAATGGGCGTCGGGAGAACGGACGAACCCATCGAACTGCCGCCGGTGCTGCCGCTGTCGGAACTGCCCGCCACGGGTGCGGCGTTCGCGGGGAGAGCGACGAGGGCGGTCGCACAGAACGCGAGAGCACCGGCAACGGCAGCGCGCCGCACGGGACGGAGATGTCTGCGCTGGGACACGAGGTCCCCCCTTTGTTCGCTACTGCTCGTGGAGAGCCGTGGAACCGCCCCGACCATCGGTTGACACGTCTCGATGAGGTCACGGAAAGCGTACAAAGTGTTGCGGCATCGTGCCTGATATTCGCGAATATCCGCCCGAACTGGGCACATTCGGTCAAATTTCGGTAACTGTCACGCCTGGGCCAGGGTCAGCACCACGTCGGCCAGGGCCGGAGCATGATCACGCTCGGGAACCGTGGCCGAGATGAGGAGCCTGCCCTCGTCCCGCCAGATCCGCGTGTGCAGCGTCTCGCCGGGAAAGACCACGCCCGCGAACCGGACTCGGAAGCCCGCGACCTGCGATGCGTCCGAGTCGAGTACTGCGTCGACGGCCGCTTTGCACACCATCCCGTAGGTGCACAGGCCGTGCAGGATCGGGGCGGGAAACCCTGCGGCGGAAGCGAACTTCGGGTCGGAATGCAGGGGGTTGCGGTCGCCGCACATCCGGTACATCAGCGCCTGCTGCGGAAGGACGGGGGTGTCGACCTCGACGTCGGCAGGCCGGTCGGGCAACTCCACGGACTGGGACGGCCCGCGCTCACCGCCGAAACCGCCTTCACCGCGGGCGAAGATGGACGACCGCCCGGTCCACAGGGCAGTGCCGTCGAGGTCGGTGGTCGTCGACTCCTGCACGATGACGGCGGCCTTGCCCTTGTCCCACACCTCGGCTATGCGGGTGGTGGTGCGGGCCGTGCCCTCCGGGGGAATCGGCTGGTGCACGGTCACTTCCTGGCTGCCGTGGACCACCTTGGCGAGGTCGATCTCGACGCCCGGGAACGACACACGCGGGGCCTCGGTCGCGTGAAAATTCGCGGCCACCGTGGCGAACGTGGGGAGCACCTGCGGCTTCCCGTCGGTCAGGTACCGCAACTCCCTCTCGTCCAGCGGACGGGACCCGGCACCGAGCGCGAGGTGGTAGTGCTGCACGTCGGAACTGGTCCAGGAGAACTCCTGAACGGGCAGTTCTGCTCCGATGGCGATGTTCGGATCAATGGGCATTGGTGGTGTCTCCGGTGAGTGACGTCGGGGAATCGGCCTGCGAGGACTTGTCGAGGATATCGAGAACCGCGAGATAGCCGAACGTCATCGCCGGGCCGATGGTCGCGCCGGGTCCGGCGTAGGTGTGGCCCATCACCGGGCCGCTGGCATTGCCCACCGCATAGAGGTTCTCGATGGTGCTGCCGTCCGCCCGCAGCACGCGGGCGTTGCGGTCGGTGCGGAGACCGCCCTTGGTGCCGAGGTCGCCCGGGACCATCTTGACGGCGAAGAACGGCGCCTTCTCCAGCGCCCCGAGGCTCGGGTTGGGCTTGTTGCGGGGATCCCCGTAGTAGTGGTCGTACCCGCTCTCACCACGGCCGAAGTCCTCGTCCTTGCCGTTGCGGGCGAAAGTGTTGAAACGCGAGACCGTTTCGGTGAGCGCGTCGACCGGCACGCCGATCTTCCCGGCCAGCTCGGCGACGGTGCCCGCCTTGACGATGACACCGGCCTTCAGCCAGCGACCGGGGAACGGGGACCGCGGGGTGACTCCGGCGAACGCGTACCGGTCGCGGTAACGCTGGTCGAGGACGAGCCAGCAGGGCACGTTCTCGCCCGGTCCGTCGCCCTGGCCGTGCGTGCCGCCGTACATCGCGTGCGTCGCCTCGACGTACGGTGCGGATTCGTTGACGAAGCGCTTGCCGGATCCGTTGATCATGATGCAGCCCGGCAGGCTCCGCTCGGACAGCGCGAACCACGGGCCGCCGGTGAGCGGGATGGACGGTCCCCACCAGGCGTCTTCCATCAGATCGAGCGCGGCACCGAGCTTTTCGCCCGCCCAGATGCCGTCGCCGGTGTTGGCCTTCGCGCCGACGGTCCACTCGGTGCCGATCGGTGCCCGCTGGTACTTCTTGCGGGCCTCGTCGTTGTGCTCGAAACCGCCCGACGCGATCACCACGCCGCGGCGTGCCCGGAACACCTGCGGCTGTCCGTCGACCGTGGCGTTGACGCCCTTGACCACGCCGTCCTCCACATACAGGTCGGTGAGCGGGGTGCCGAGCAGGATCGGGACGCCGGCGGCCTTCAGTCCGGCCTGCAGTCCCGCGACGAGCGCCTGACCGCGGACGAGCAGGCGCTTCCCGGTGAGCTTGGCGCCGAGGAAGCGGAGGCCGACCCGGGCTGCGCGCAGCGGGCCGCGTGGGTTGCGCATCAGGAGATTCAGCCAGCGGTAATCGGCCTGGGTGATCACGAAATTCGACGGCGCCTTGACGTAGTCGGGTTCGAGCTTCGCGAGGTCGGCGCCGAGTTTCCTGCCGTCGAACGGTGTCGGCTCGACGGACCGTCCGCCGAGCCGTCCGCCGGGGGCCTCGGGGTAGTAGTCGGAGTATTCGGGCACCCACTGCAGTTTCAGTGGGCTGTTCTTCAGCACGAACGACAGCATCTCGGGGCCGCGGTCGATGTAGGCGTCGATCCGGTCCTTCGGGACGACGTCGCCGATGATGCTGTGCAGGTAGGTCCGCGCGGCGTCCGTGGTGTCCTCGACTCCTGCGGCGATCAGCGCCTCGTTGTTCGGGATCCACACGCCACCGCCGGAGCGCGCGGTGGAGCCGCCGAAGTGCGGCGCCTTTTCGAGGATGACGACGCTGAGTCCCTTGTGGGCCGCGGTGAGGGCCGCGGTCATTCCACCGGCACCGCTACCGACGACCACGATGTCGTATTCGTGCTTGCTCATGTAGAACACGTTATAGAATGATGGGGTTGTCAGTCCATCCTTTCTGCCAGGAAGTATTACTGACGCCAACAAACAAGAACGAAACACGTTGCAGTGGAAACCGGTGGGCGTGCGCACGCAAACGAACTTCAGGGAAGGTCCTCACACCATGCTCTCGACCCAACTACGCACCGAGTTGGCGAATCAGCTCGACGCCGCGGAACGGGGCCGCGCTCCCATCGGCCCCCTGACCGCGGACCATCCCGACATCGACGTCGTCGACGCCTACGAGATCCAGCTGATCAACATCCGCCGCCGGCTGCAGGACGGCGCGAAGGTCGTCGGGCACAAGGTCGGCCTGTCGTCCCTCGCCATGCAGCAGATGATGGGCGTCGACGAACCCGACTACGGCCACCTGCTCGCCGACATGGAGGTCTTCGAGGACCAGCCCGTCGACACGGCGCGGTTCTGCTTCCCGCGCGTCGAGGTCGAGGTCGCATTCGTGCTGGGCGCCGACCTCCCCGGCGCCGGCTGCACCGAGCAGGACGTCCTGGACGCCACCGTGGCGTTCGCACCGTCCATCGAGCTGATCGACAGCCGGATCACCGACTGGAAGATCACGCTGCCCGACACGATCGCCGACAACGCGTCGTCCGCCGGGTTCGTGCTCGGCAAGAACCGGGTGCGGCCCGAGGACATCGACATCAAGTCCATCGACGCGGTTCTGACCAGTAACGGCGAGACCAAGGCCGAGGGACGCAGCGACGCCGTGCTCGGCAACCCGGTGACGGCCGTCGCCTGGCTCGCGCAGAAGGTCGATAGCTTCGGCGTCCGGTTGAAAGCCGGTGACATCGTGCTGCCCGGATCGTGCACCCGCGCCATCGACGCGCACCCGGGCGACCACTTCCGCGCCGAGTTCAGTGGGCTCGGATCCGTATCCCTGCAGTTCAAGTAGGAGTTTGTTCATGACCAAGGCAAGTGTGGCGATAGTCGGTTCCGGAAACATCAGCACCGACCTGCTCTACAAGCTGCAGCGATCCGAGTGGCTCGAACCCCGCTGGATGATCGGGATCGACCCCGAGAGCGAAGGTCTGGCACGGGCCCGCAAGTTGGGACTGGAGACGTCGGCCGAGGGCGTCGACTGGTTGCTGAACCAGCCGGAGAAACCCGACCTCGTCTTCGAGGCCACGTCCGCGTACGTGCACCGGGAGGCCGCACCGCGGTACGAGGCCGCCGGCATCCGCGCCGTCGACCTGACACCCGCCGCCGTCGGACCGGCCGTGGTCCCGCCGGCGAACCTGCGCGAACACCTCGGCGCCCCCAACGTCAACATGATCACGTGCGGAGGGCAGGCCACGATCCCGATCGTGTACGCCGTCTCCCGCGTCGTCGACGTGCCGTACGCCGAGATCGTCGCGTCGGTGGCGTCCGTCTCCGCAGGCCCGGGCACCCGCGCCAACATCGACGAGTTCACCAAGACGACCAGTCGCGGCATCGAGACCATCGGCGGAGCGCAGCGCGGCAAGGCCATCATCATCCTCAACCCGGCCGACCCGCCGATGATCATGCGCGACACGATCTTCTGCGCGATCCCCGAGGACGCCGACCGTGCCGCCATCACCGATTCCATCCACCGCGTCGTCGCGGACATCCAGCAGTACGTCCCCGGCTACCGGCTGCTCAACGAACCGCAGTTCGACGACCCGAGCGTCGTGTCGGGCGGGCAGGCGACGGTCACCACGTTCGTCGAGGTCGAGGGCGCAGGCGACTTCCTGCCGCCGTACGCGGGCAACCTCGACATCATGACCGCAGCGGCGACCAAGGTGGGCGAGGAGATCGCCCAGAAGCTCCTGAGCGTGGAGGCATGAGCACTATGGTTCATTTCGACGGGGCGAGCGGAGCGACGGGAAATATGCGCAGCAGCTGGGACATTCGAGTCACCGACACCTCCCTGCGGGACGGTTCGCACCACAAGCGGCACCAGTTCACCGGTGAGGAGGTCCGGGCCATCGTCGGAGCGCTCGACCACGCCGGGGTCCCGGTCATCGAGGTGACGCACGGCGACGGACTGGGTGGGTCCTCGTTCAACTACGGGTTCTCCAAGGTCCCTGAGCAGGAACTCATCTCGATCGCCGTCGACACGGCGAAGAACGCGAAGATCGCCTTCCTCATGCTGCCCGGGCTGGGCATCAAGGACGACATCATCGTCGCCCAGGACAACGGCGCCTCGATCTGCCGCATCGCGACGCACTGCACCGAGGCGGACGTGTCCATCCAGCACTTCGGGCTGGCCCGCGACCGCGGTCTCGAGACCGTCGGCTTCCTGATGATGGCACATTCGATCGCACCGGAAAAGCTCGCCAAGCAGGCCCGCATCATGGCCGACGCGGGCTGCCAGTGCGTGTACGTCGTCGACTCCGCAGGCGCGCTCGTGCTCGAGCAGGTGTCGGACCGCGTCGAGGCGCTGGTGCAGGAGCTCGGCTCGGACGCCCAGGTGGGATTCCACGGTCACGAGAACCTCGGACTCGGTGTGGCCAACTCGATCGCCGCCGTGCGGGCAGGTGCCAAGCAGATCGACGGCAGCACACGACGATTCGGTGCCGGTGCGGGTAACGCGCCGGTCGAGGCGTTCGTCGGCGTGTGCGACAAGATCGGAGTCAAGACGGGGATCGACTTCTTCGCGATCGCCGATGCCGCCGAGGACGTGGTGCGTCCGGCGATGCCCGCCGAATGCCTCCTCGACCGCCAGGCGCTGATGATGGGGTACGCCGGCGTCTACTCGAGCTTCCTCAAGCACGCCGAACGCCAGGCCGAACGGTACGGCGTCTCGTCCGCCCAACTCCTCGTCCGCGCCGGGAAGCGCAAGCTCGTCGGCGGCCAGGAAGACCAGCTCATCGACATCGCGCTCGAACTGCAACGCGAGCGCCTGTGAGTACTTGTTAACGTCCCGCGGTTAATAAGTACTCACGGGTCAGCGGGCGGTCTCCCACAGCCCGACGACGTTGCCCTCGGAGTCGGTGAAGTAGGCGGCGAATCCCATGTTCCCGACGGGGGTCCTGCCGGTGACGGTTTTGCCACCGAGGGATTCGATCCTTTCGAGGGCGGATTCGATGCTTTCGACGTCGACGGTGACCACGGGAGTGGTCACCTCCCCGCGCTGCATCATGCCGCCGTTGATGTAACCGGGTTCGTCGGGCATGCCGCTCTCACCGACGGGTCCGGTGGTGACCATGCTGTAGTCCATGTCGGGGATCTCGGCGATGGCCCACCCGAATGCGTCCCGATAGAACGCTCGTGCGCGGTCACCGTCGTCGAAGGGGATCTCGAAGTGCACGATTCGGCCTGTCATGGCACGCCTCCGGTTCGGCTGGAACCGCCGTATCCGACGGCACATCCAGCCTAAGCGCCCAATGTGACATTCGTGCAGCCTGACTGCACGAATGTCACATTGGGCGACGCATCCGCGTCGCAGCGGTACCGACGACTATTCGACGCGATCTCGCACGTCGATGAGCCCCTCCATCACCGCGTGGTTGATGCTGTCCCACAGTCGCGGGCACCCCTCGCGGAGCGCGGTGGACTGTCCCTCGCCGACGGCGTCCCGGAACGTCGGGCACGTCTTCGCAGGGTCGTCCGTCCACTGGACGCTCGTGTGCTTGAGGCTGTTCTTGCGCACCAGCACACAGGTTCCGCACGTACGGCACTCGACTTCGTTCATGCCGTCGTCGAGGTAGTTGGCCTTGTCGGCCAACGTCTGCGCATGAATGGCCTCGAGCCGAGCAGGCTGCCCGGCGAAGTCGGGAGCTTTGGCCCATTCGGTCGAGGCACTCATGATCAGACCTGCGCTTCCCGGTTCTCGGACCGCTCCGCAGTCGTGTTCTCGGACCGCTCCGCAGTCGTGTTCTCGGACCGCTCCGCGGCCTCGCGTTCGGCCTTCTGACGGGCCAGGTTCTCCTCCACCTCGTGCTGCCAGGCCTCGTTGGCCTTGGTGGTGTCGACCTCGAACTCGAAACGCTGCGTCATCTTGTCGGTGACGTCGGCGACGTCGACGTAGAACTGGTCGTACCAGCGTCGCAGCTGATAGACCGGACCGTCTTCGTCGCAGAGCAGGGGGTTGTCGATCTTGGTCTTGTTCTTCCAGATCTCGACGTCCTGCAGGAAGCCCTCGGCGATGCCCTCGGTGAACTTCGCGGCCAGCTTGTCGGCTGTTTCGTCGTCGATGCCGGTCGGCTTCTTGACGGTCACGCCGTACTGGAGCATGAACGAATTGTTCGTCACCGGATAGTGGCAGTTGATGAGGACGCTCTCGACCTCGTACCCGCCGTAGCTGTTCCACAGCGGATTGATCATGTAGGACGGCCCGTAGTACGCGGCCTCGGAGCGCAGCAGCGATTCCATGCCGTACTGCGTCGCCATCCCGACGTCCGGGCGACCCTTCGTGTTGAGGTACTGCGTCGCGATGTGGCCTTCGAAGACGTTCTTGAAGTACGTCGGGAACGCGTAATGGATGTAGAAGAAGTGCGCCATGTCGACCACGTTGTCGATGATCTCGCGGCAGTTGGACCCTTCGATCAGCATGGAGTTCCAGGTCCAGTCGGTCCACTCGTCGCTGTAGGCGCCCTCGATGCGGGGGATGGTCACGTTCTCGGGCGGGGGATTGCCCTCCGGGTCGTTCCAGACGAACAGCTGACCGTTCTGCTCGAGGGTGAGCCATGCCCGGGTGCGGGCGATCGGGGGAACCCGGCGGGCGTAGGGAATGCTGGTGCACTTGCCGTTGCCGCCCCAGCGCCAGTCGTGGAACGGGCAGGCCACGGAATCGCCCTTCACGGTGCCCTGCGACAGGTCGCCGCCCATGTGCCGGCAATACGCGTCCAGAACCTTCAGTTCGCCCTTGCTGTCGGCGAAGACGACGAGTTTGGTGCCGAATGCCTCGATCGAATGCGGTTTGCCGTCCTTGAACGTCTTGGTCAAACCGAGGCAGTGCCAACCACGCGCGAAGCGGGTCTGGACCGTGCCCACATCGATCTCGCGAATCTGCGCCATTGTGCCCTCACATCCCTTCATGCTGTTAGTAGAACACGTTATAGAACTTCGACACGATCCGCCAGATTTTCGGGGGCTTTCTTCCAGACCCGGGCCGTCAAACAGCACCTTTGCCGGTACCTCGACATAAATGGGAACGTGTTCTAGTCTCAGAAGATAAGTGAACCATCGAACGAGACAGGAGCGTCCTGTGGGTGACCATGACAGTCACGAGGTGATGCAGCGGCTCGACGCACTACTGCCGACGCTGCGAGAGCGTGCGCAGGAGACCGAGGATCTACGTCGTATTCCCGACGATTCCATGAAGGCGCTCCAGGAGACCGGATTCTTCCGGTTGCTCCAGCCCGAACAGTGGGGTGGTTACCAGGCGGATCCGGTGCTGTTCTACTCCGCGGTGCGGAAGATCGCGAGCGCTTGCGGTTCCACCGGGTGGGTCTCGTCGATCATCGGTGTCCACAACTGGCACCTCGCCCTGTTCTCGCAACAGGCTCAGGAAGACGTGTGGGGCAACGACACCGACGTCCGCATCTCGTCCTCGTACGCGCCGATGGGCGCCGGGCAGGTCGTCGACGGCGGATACACGGTCAACGGCGCCTGGGCCTGGTCGTCCGGCTGTGATCACGCCAGCTGGGCGGTGCTCGGCGGACCCGTCATCAAGGACGGACGCCCCGTCGACTTCGTCAGCTTCCTGATCCCGCGCGAGGACTACCGAATCGACGACGTGTGGAATGTCGTGGGACTTCGCGGAACCGGCAGCAACACCGTGGTGGTCGAGGACGTGTTCGTTCCGACGCACCGCGTCCTCAGCTTCAAGGCGATGAGCAACCTCACCGCTCCCGGGCTCGAGCGCAACACCGCACCCGTCTACAAGATGCCCTGGGGAACAATTCATCCCACCACCATCTCCGCGCCGATCGTCGGGATGGCCTACGGCGCCTACGACGCGCACGTCGAACATCAGGGCAAGCGGGTCCGCGCCGCGTTCGCCGGTGAGAAAGCGAAGGACGACCCGTTCGCCAAGGTCCGCATCGCCGAGGCCTCGAGCGACATCGACGCCGCCTGGCGCCAGCTGTCCGGAAACGTCGCCGACGAATACGCACTGCTCGTCGCGGGTGAGGAAGTCCCATTCGAGCTGCGGCTGCGGGCACGCCGCGACCAGGTGCGCGCCACGGGCCGCGCCATTTCGTCCATCGACAAACTGTTCGAGAGCTCGGGTGCCACCGCGCTGGCCAACGGCACGCCGCTGCAGCGTTTCTGGCGGGACGCGCACGCCGGACGCGTCCACGCGGCCAACGATCCCGAGCGCGCCTACGTCATGTACGGCACAGGCGAATTCGGTCTGCCCATCACCGACACGATGGTCTAGGAGAACACGTGACGACTACCGAAGAGGCCCTCACGTTCGAGTCCACCTCGAAGTTCGCCCAGGTCCGGCCCCACCTGAAGTTGCACTACCACGAGGCCGGAGTCGGCAACGACACCACGATCGTGCTGCTGCACGGCGGCGGGCCGGGCGCTTCGTCGTGGTCGAACTTCGCCAGGAACATCCCGGTTCTCGCCGAGAAGTTCCACGTGCTCGCAGTCGATCAGCCGGGATACGGGTTGTCGGACAAGCCGACCGAGCACCCGCAGTACTTCGTGCACAGTGCGTCCGCGTTGAAGGATCTGCTCGACACCCTCGGCGTCGGCGGGCGTGTCCACCTGCTCGGCAACTCCCTCGGTGGCGGTGCCGCAGTGCGTTTCGCGCTGGACTACCCGGACCGCGCGGGCCGGCTGGTGCTCATGGGCCCGGGCGGACTGAGCGTCAACCTGTTCGCCCCGGACCCGACCGAGGGCGTCAAGAACCTCGGAAAATTCGGCTACCAACCCACTCGCGAGAATCTCGAGGCGTTCCTGCGCATCATGGTGTTCGACCAGAAGTTGATCACCGACGAACTGATCGACGAACGTTTCGCCGCCGCGAGCACACCCGAGTCGCTCGCGGCCGCCAAGGCGATGGGAAAGTCGTTCTCCTCGGCCGATTTCGAGCTGGGAATGCTGTGGCGCGACGCATACAAGCTGCGCCAGCGCGTGCTGCTGATCTGGGGTCGCGAAGACCGGGTCAACCCGCTCGACGGGGCGCTGGTGGCGCTGAAGATGATTCCGCGGGCACAGTTGCACGTCTTCGGCGGGTGCGGACACTGGGCGCAGCTGGAGAAGTTCGACGAGTTCAATCGTCTGGCCACCGATTTCCTTCTGGACGGGGGTAAGTGATGAGTATTCGTTCACTGGCGTACATGCGCATCGAGGCCACCGACATGTCCGCGTGGCGCGAGTACGGTCTCAAGGTGCTCGGCATGGTCGAGGGCAAGGGCTCCGACCCGGACGCCCTGTATCTGCGGATGGACGACTTCCCGGCGCGCCTCGTGATCTTCCCCGGGGAGCACGACCGGCTGTCGGTGTCGGGCTGGGAGACGGCCAATGCCGCGGAGCTGCAGGAGGTCCGCGACAACCTGTCGGCGGCAGGCGTCGCGTTCAAGGAGGGGACGGCCGAACAACTGCAGGACCGCAGGGTCGACGAGCTGATCACGTTCGAGGACCCGTCGGGCAACACGCTCGAGGCGTTTCACGGCGCGGCGCTGGAGCACCGGCGCGTGGTCAGCCCGTATGGGCACAAGTTCGTCACCGGTGAGCAGGGCCTCGGGCACGTCGTCCTCTCGACCACGGACGACGAGGCGTCGCTGCGCTTCTACCGCGACGTTCTCGGCTTCCGCCTGCGCGATTCGATGCGGCTGCCCCCGCAATTGGTCGGGCGGCCCGCGGACGGTAAGCCGGCGTGGTTGCGGTTCTTCGGCTGCAACCCGCGGCATCACAGTCTCGCGTTCCTGCCGATGCCGACGCCGAGCGGCATCGTGCACCTGATGATCGAGGTCGAGAACTCCGACGATGTCGGATTGTGCCTCGACCGCGCGCTCCGCAAGAAGGTCAAGATGTCGGCCACGCTCGGCCGTCACGTCAACGACCTGATGCTGTCGTTCTACATGAAGACCCCCGGCGGGTTCGACATCGAATTCGGTTGCGAGGGACGTCAGGTGGAGGACGAGAGCTGGATCGCGAGGGAGAGCACGGCCGTCAGCCTGTGGGGTCACGACTTCAGCGTCGGGATGCAGCCGTGAGTGAGGTGACCGGGGACGGGGCCGTCGCGGCCGAGGCGATCGATCCGCGACGGTTCCGGACGGTGCTCGGCCAGTTCTGCACCGGCGTCACCATCATCACGACGATCGACGACGGCGTGCCCGTGGGGTTCGCGTGCCAGTCGTTCGCCGCGCTGTCGCTCGAACCCCCGCTCGTGCTGTTCTGCCCGACCAAGACGTCGCGGTCGTGGGCGGCTATCGAGCGCAGTGGCATCTTCTGCGTCAACGTGCTCGCGGAAGAACAACAGTCGACGTGCGCCCGCTTCGGTTCCCGCGACCCGGACAAGTTCGCCGGGATCGACTGGACGGAGTCGCCGCTGGGCTCACCGATCCTCACCGGTTCGCTGGCCCACATCGATTGCTCGCTCGAGAGCGTGCACGACGGCGGCGACCACTGGGTCGCGTTCGGCCGGGTCTCCTCCCTGAGCGAGATCAGGGAGGAGCGACCGCTGCTGTTCTACCGCGGGCAGTACACCGGCATCGAACCGGACAAGACGGTGCCTGCGCCGTGGCGCGACGACCTCGAGGCGTTCCTCACGACGTCGTCGGAAGACACCTGGCTCTAGCTCCTAGACGGCGACGCCGATGTACTTCGTCTCGAGGAATTCGTCGATGCCGGTGGTTCCGCCTTCGCGCCCGAGTCCGGATTCCTTCACGCCGCCGAACGGCGCGGCCGGATTCGACACCACACCCTGGTTGAGGCCGACCATGCCCGACTCCAGCGCCTCGCACACGCGGATGCCGCGCTTGAGGCTGTCGGTGTACACGTAGGCCACCAGCCCGTACGGGGTGTCGTTGGCCCGCTCGACGGCCTCGGCCTCGGTCTCGAACGTGCTGATCGCGGCCACCGGACCGAAGATCTCGTTGTGGCACATCTCCGCGTCGTCGGGCACACCAGTCAGGACTGTCGCCGGGTAGAAGTTGCCCGGGCGGTCGAGTGCCTCGCCGCCGGTGAGCACCGAGGCGCCGCGTTCGACCGCGTCCGCGACGAGACTGCTCACCTTCGCGACGGCCGCCTCGTCGATCAGCGGTCCGACCACGACGCCGTCCTCCGTGCCGCGCCCAACGGGCAGGGCCTCCATCCGCTGTGTGAGTTTGCGTGTGAATTCTTCGGCGACCGAACTGTGCACGAGGATTCGGTTGGCAGCTGTGCAGGCCTGGCCGATGTTGCGCATCTTCGCCGCCATGGCCCCGTCGACGGCGTCGTCGAGATTCGCGTCGTCGAAGACGAGGAACGGCGCGTTGCCGCCGAGTTCCATGGATGTGCGCATGACCGTGCGCGCGCACAGTTCGAGCAGATGTTTCCCGACCTTGGTGGAACCGGTGAACGACAGCTTGCGGGCCCTGCCGTCGAGGATGAGGGGAGTGATGACCTCGTCGGGGCTGGACGTGGTGACGACGTTGACGACGCCGTCCGGCAGCCCGGCCTCGGTGAGGATGTCGGCGAGCGCCAGGATCGACAGCGGCGTCTGGGCCGCCGGCTTGATGACGGACGTGCACCCGGCGGCGATCGCGGGCCCGATCTTCCGGGTGCCCATCGCCATCGGGAAGTTCCACGGGGTGATGAGCAGGCTCGGCCCCACGGGCTGACGGGTCACGAGAAACCGCGACCCGCCGCCGGGCGCCGTCATGTAGCCGCCGTCGATGCGGACGGCCTCCTCCGCGAACCAGCGGAAGAACTCTGCGGCGTAGGCGATTTCACCCCGAGCCTCGGTGAGGGGCTTGCCCATCTCGAGCGTCATGACCAGCGCGAGCCGGTCGACGTTCTCGAGCAGAAGTCGGTGTGCGTTCATGAGGATGGTGCTGCGTTCGCGGGGTGTCGTGGCCGCCCACGACGGTTGCGCCGCCACCGCCGCGTCGAGCGCCTCGCGGGCCTCCGCGGCGTCGGCGTCGGCGACCGTGCACAGGATCTGTCCGTTGGACGGGTCGTGGACCGGCATGGTGCGGGCGCTGTCGCGCCACTTGCCGCCGATGAACAGGCCGGTCTGCACCGATGCGATTGCTGCTTCCTCGAGCATGATTTTTCCCCATTCTCCGTTGCCGAAGGGACGCTCCCCATGTTATACAGATTGTCAACAATCTGACAATGCACTTGCCGACATCCGCCGGCATCTACGCGTGGGAGGGTTCTCGTGACTCGGCTATCTCCACTGCTCGCACAGGCCACACCCGTGACGGTCGATCACGGTGAAGGGTGCTACCTCTACGGCACCGACGGCAGGCGCTATCTCGACTTCACCGCGGGCATCGGCGTCACCAGTACCGGGCACTGCCACCCGCACGTCGTGGAGGCCGCGCGTAGGCAGATCGGCTCCCTGATCCACGGCCAGTACACGACGGTCATGCACCAGCCGATGCTCGAACTGGTCGATCGGCTGGGGTCGGTGCTGCCCGCGGGGCTCGACTCGCTGTTCTTCGCGAACTCGGGGAGCGAGGCCGTCGAGGCGTCGCTGCGACTGTCGCGGCAGGCGACCGGCCGCCCCAACGTGATCGTCTTCCACGGCGGATTCCACGGACGCACGGTCGCGACGGCGACGATGACCACGTCCGGCACCCGGTTCTCGGCCGGCTTCAGCCCGCTGATGGGCGGTGTGCACGTGGCACCGTTCCCCAACGCCTACCGCTACGGCTGGTCCGAGGAGGAGGCGACCGCGTTCGCGCTGAAGGAACTCGACTACATCTTCGCGACGCTCACCGCCCCGAACGAGACGGCGGCGTTCGTCGTCGAGCCCGTCCTCGGCGAGGGCGGATACGTGCCCGGCAACACCGCGTTCTTCCAGGGGCTCCGCGAGCGCGCCGACCGCTACGGCATCCTGCTCGTCATCGACGAGATCCAGACCGGTTTCGGCCGCACCGGCAAGTTCTTCGGGCACCAGCACTTCGACGTCCGGCCCGACATCATCACCATCGCCAAGGGTCTGGCCAGCGGCTTCCCGCTGTCGGGCATCGCGGCGTCCGAGGCGCTCATGGCCAAGGGCTGGCCGGGGTCGCAGGGGGGAACGTACGGCGGCAACGCCGTGTCCTGCGCGGCCGCGGTCGCGACGCTCGAGGTGATCGAGAAGGAAGACCTCGTGGCCAACGCCGCCGCGCGAGGAGTCCAGTTGCTCGACGGTGCCCGCGCCCGCGCCATCGACGGGATCGGCGACGTCCGTGGTCTCGGACTGCTCGTGGGAAGCGAGTTCACGGCCGCCGACGGCAGCGCGGACCGCACGAAAGCGTCTGCGGCGCAGCAGCTGGCCGCGAAGAAGGGGCTGCTGCTGTTGACCTGCGGCGCCCACATGAACGTGGTACGGATGATTCCACCGCTCATCGTGACGGCGGAACAGATCGAGGACGCCCTGAAGATCTGGTCCGAAGTACTCGACGAAGTGTGACAAGCACCCGTGAGTACTTATTAACCGCGGGCGGTTAAGAAGTACTCACGGGCTCCGAAGGAGGAATCGTGGCTCGCTACATCACCATCAGCCTGGACAAGCGCGGCGTGACCTGCCGTGCCCGGCTTCTCGACGAGGACGCACCACTCACGTGCGACGCGGTGTGGAACGTGCTCCCGCAGAGCGGCGACGCGTACCACGCCAAGTACGCGCGCAACGAGGTATACACGCTGATCCCGCGGATCACCGCGGCGCCGCGGCGGGAAAATCCCACCGTCACACCGATTCCCGGCGACGTCTGCCTGTTCGACTTCGAGCCCTGGGAGATCGGCAACTCCGCCTACGGGTACGAGCCGGGCTCCGAGGCGCACGCCGCGCAGGGCGCCACCGACCTCGCGATCTTCTACGGCCGCAACAACCTCCTGCTCAACGGCGACGTCGGCTGGGTGCCGGGCAACGTGTTCGCCGCCATCGAGGAGGGACTGCCGGAACTGGCGGCCGCGTGCAACGACCTGTGGATGCGCGGCGTCGAAGGCGAGACGATGAGCTTCGCGCGAGCCTGACGTCGGGACCGGTCCAGCGTGTGCGCGATGGCCCTCGACGGGCGCCGGATCGTCCACCACCATCGGACGCTATGAAGCTGGACATCTATCAGATCGACGCATTCGCCGCCGGACCCTTCGAGGGCAACCCGGCGGCGGTCATGCCGCTGACCGACTGGCTGGACGATTCGGTGCTTCAGCAACTCGCCGAAGAAAACAACCTGTCCGAGACGGCGTTCTACACCGCCGGGCTTCCCGCGGACGCGGGGCCCCACGACCCGGAACATCCGGCGTATCACCTGCGGTGGTTCACCCCTGCCGTCGAGGTGGACCTGTGCGGTCATGCCACCCTCGCGACCGCCGCGCAGATCTTCGAGGACGTACACCCGGACGCCGACCGCATCCAGTTCTGGACGCGCAGCGGTTGGCTGCACGTCGACCGTGGACCGGACGCGACGCTGGTGATGAATTTCCCGGCCGAGCCGCCGGTGCCGACCGCGGCCGATCCCCGGATCGTCGCGGCACTCGGCATTCCGGTGCGGGAGTGCCTGAAGGCAACCGACCTCGTGTTCGTCGCCGAATCCGAACACGACATCGCGTCGATGGCACCCGACTTCGCCGTTTTCAGCCCGCTGAAGGTGCGCGGAATCGTCGTCACCGCGGCATCCGACGTCGAGGGACTCGACTTCGTGTCGCGATGGTTCGGCGCCGCGGCCGGCGTGCAGGAGGATCCGGTAACGGGGTCCGCGCACTCGCAGATCGCACCGTACTGGGCTGACGTCCTGGGCCGAAACAGCCTTGTCGGACGCCAACTGTCGGCGCGGGGAGGAACCGTTCACTGCGAGGTGCGCGGCGACCGCGTCCACCTGTCCGGGGCGTATCGGCGGTACCTCCGGGGCACCGTCGAGTTCTAGCGCTAGCTGAAGACCTCCGAATACAGCGTCTCGATCTGGCCGGCGGTGGGGACGACCGGATTGTTGCCGGGCGATCCGGACGCCAGCGCCTGCTCTGCCATCAACGGAATGAGGCCGTCCCAGGCGTCGCGGTCGATCCCGTAGGCGAGCGGCGTCGGAACCTTCAGGTCGTGACACAGCGTGCTCAGGGTCTCGACGAGGAACTGCGCGGCGACGGAATCGCCTGCCGATTCGGGTGCAGCGCCGAACGCTCGCGCGCAGTCGGCGTAGCGGCTCTCCGCTCCGTTCACGGAGAACGCCGTGATCGCGGGAAGCAACATGGCATTCGACAGTCCGTGTGCGACATGAAAATGCGCACCGATCGGCCTGCTCATCCCGTGCACCAGCGCCACGCTCGAGTTGGAGAACGCCATACCGGCCTGCATGGACGCGACCATCATCGCTTCTCTCGCGGTGCGGTCTTCACCGTCGGCGTACGCGGTGCCGATGTGCTTGCCGATGGTGCGGATCGCGGACAGCGCGAGTCCGTCGGTGAACGGCTGGGCCTTCTTGCTGACGTACGCCTCGATGGCGTGGGTGAGCGCATCGATTCCGGTGTCGGCGGTCAACCGCGGCGGCATCGACATCGTGAGTTCGAAATCCACGATCGCGGCGATCGGCAGGAAGGAGAGTCCCGGACACAGCATCTTCTCGTCGGAAGCGCTGTCACTGATGACGGTGAATTGCGTCGCCTCCGAGCCGCTTCCGGCGGTGGTCGGTATCGCGATGATCGGCAGCGCCTTCCCGGCGTACACGTGAGGTGCCTTGTACGACCGCATCTCGCCGCCGTTCGCGGACAGCACTGCCAATGCCTTCGCGGTGTCCATCGGACTACCGCCGCCGAACCCGATCACCGAATCCGCGTTGTGCTCGGCGACGATCCTCAGCCCCTCCTCCAGAGAATCGGTGGTGGGGTCGGGCACGGTGCCGGAGAACAGTGCCGGCTCCTTGCCCGCGGACCTGAGGAGGCTCATGATCCGGTCGGCCGCGCCGGTGCCGGTCAGATAGGAGTCGGTGACGAGAACCGGTCTCTGCAAGCCAAGTTGGTCGACAACCGAGCCGATCTCGTCGACTGCTCCGGCCCCGATCCTGGCGAAACGGGGGAGTGAGAGGTGTGCGGTCATGGGAGAGGTTCCTTAGTTGTTCTGGGGGAATCCGAGGTTGAGGCCGCCGTGGCTGGGGTCGAGCCAGCGGGTGGTGACGACCTTGCCGCGGGTGAAGAAGTGGACGCCTTCGGTGCCGTGGGCGTGGGTGTCGCCGAACAGGGAGTTCTTCCAGCCACCGAAGGAGTAGTACGCCATCGGGACGGGGATGGGGACGTTGATGCCGACCATGCCGACCTCGACCTCGTTCTGGAATCGTCGGGCGGCGCCGCCGTCGTTGGTGAAGATGGCGGTGCCGTTGCCGAACGGGCTGGAGTTCACCAGTTCCAGGGCGTCGTCGTAGGACCCGACGCGGATGACGGAGAGGACGGGTCCGAAGATTTCGTCGGTGTAGACGGACATGTCGGTGGTGACGTGGTCGATCAGGGTCGGGCCGAGCCAGAACCCGTCCTTGCCGCCATTGGCCTGCACGGTGCGCCCGTCGACGACGATGGTGGCGCCGTCGTTTTCGCCGGCGTCGATGTAGGAGGCGACCTTGTCGCGGTGCACCTTGGTCACGAGCGGTCCCATGTCGGAGTCCTGGGTGCCGTCGCCGATCTTGAGGGTGTCGGTGCGGTCCTTGATCTTGGCGACGAGTTCGTCGGCGATGTCGCCGACCGCGACCAGGGCACTGATGGCCATGCAGCGTTCCCCGGCGGAGCCGAAGCCGGCGTTGACCATGGCGTCGGCGGCCAGGTCCAGGTCGGCGTCGGGGAGGACGATGGCGTGGTTCTTCGCCCCGCCGAGGGCCTGGACGCGCTTGCCGTGGGCGGTGCCGGTGGCGTAGACGTACTGGGCGATGGGGGTGGAGCCGACGAAGCTGATGGCCTTGATGGCGGGGTTGGTGAGGAGTTCGTCGACGGCGGTCTTGTCGCCCTGCAGGACGTTGAACACGCCGGCGGGCAGGCCGGCTTCGGCCCAGAGTTCGGCCATCCAGATCGCGGCGGTCGGGTCCTTCTCCGACGGCTTCAACACGACGGTGTTGCCGGCGGCGATGGCGATGGGGAAGAACCACATCGGGACCATGGCGGGGAAGTTGAACGGGGAGATGATCCCGACCGGGCCGACGGGTTGGCGGAGGGAGGAGACGTCGATGTTGGTGGAGGCGTTCTCGGTCATGCCGCCCTTGAGCAGGTGCGCGATGCCGCAGGCGAATTCGACGACCTCCTGGCCGCGGCTCACCTCACCGAGTGCGTCGGAGACGACCTTGCCGTGCTCGGCGGTGATGATTTCGGCGAGTTCGCCCTTGCGGGCGTTGAGCAGTTCCCGGAACGTGAAGATCACCTGGGTGCGCTTGGCGAGGGAGGTGTCGCGCCAGGCGGGGAACGCGGCGGCGGCGGCGTCGATGACGGCGCGGGCGTCCTCGACGCTGGCCAGGGCGACCTGACCGGTGACGGCACCGGTCGCCGGATTCGTCACCGGAGCGGTATCGGCACGCGTTCCGGGGTAGGACTTGTTGTTGAGCCAATGCGAGATAACGGCCATGGGGTTCACTCCTGGGAAAGGTGGGGTGCCCACGAGTCTGCTGGGCAACAATGCCTGCGTCAACGAGTAAAATGGCACTTCGGACTGCACTTTTGCACGAGGATGAGAGCGATGTTCACCGCAGACAACATGCGTTACCTCCTGGAGTTGTCGAGAACCGGCCGCCTCGCCGATGCGGCGAAGCGACTCGGTGTCGATCACACGACCGTCTCGCGGAGAATCACCCGGCTCGAGAAGGACACGGGCACGAGACTTTTCGATCGTGGCGTGTCGGGGTGGCAGCTCACCGAGGCGGGCCGGCGACTGGTTCCCCACGCGGAGGCGGTGGAATCCGCGGTGCTCGCCGCTCTCGACGAAACGTCGTCCCTGGGCGGGCTGACGGGCACCGTCCGGATCATCACTCCGGACGGTTTCGGGTCGTTCGTGCTGGTGCCGGGGTTGGCCGCACTGCGGTCCGAGCACCCCGACCTGTTCACCGAACTCGTCACGTCCACCACCCACGACCTGCTGACCGGGCGCGACTTCGACATCGCGGTCACCCTCGAGCGTCCGTCGCCGCGGTCCGTGGTGGTCCGCAAACTGGCCGACTACGACCTTCGTCTGTACGCGTCGCGGCGCTACCTGGACGCACACGACCCCATCACGTCACTCGAGGATCTCCGGCACCACACGCTCATCTGGTACGTGGATGCGTTCCTGGACGTCGAGCCGCTGCGGATCCTCGACGCGCTGATTCCCGACTTCCAGGCCCAGATCCAGACCAACAACATCGCGGGCCACTACCAGGCCGTGAAGCACGGAGTCGGGATCGCGCCGCTGCCGAGCTACATCGGGGCGCTGGACGAGGATCTGGTGCCGGTTCTCCGCGACGACTTCATCGCCCACCGCACCTACTGGCTGGTGGTACCGCGGGAACTGACGCGACTCGCGCGGGTGAAGGCGATCACCGAGGCGCTCTACTCCATCGTCGACGGCAATCCCGAACTGCGAGGTGCAGCAGGGTAACTTACCGGTCCGCAGTGACGGGTCCGGCGCTCTCGCGGACGACGAGCTCGGTGGGGAGTGTGATTTCCCGTCCCGCTCCGCCACCGATGATGTCGAGCAGCAGTTGCGCGGCCTCGCGGCCCTTGTCGACGAGTGGTTGCCGGACCGTCGTGAGTCCGGCGGCCCGGGCCGCGGGAATGTCGTCGAAACCGACCACCGACAGATCCTGCGGCACCCGGAGACCACGTTCGTGTGCGACGTCGATGGCCGCGAGGGCCAGCAGGTCGGAGGCGGCGATGACGGCGGTCACGGGACCGGCATCGAGCAGCGTCTCGACGGCGGTGCGCGACAGTTCGTAGTCGAACCCGCCTGCTTCGACGACCACGGTGGACGACCACGGCACCGTGTATTTGCGGCAGGCGGACGCGTATCCGGCGAGGCGTTCCTTCATCACGTGGTCTCGTGCGGCCCGGGTGCGGGCGGCGTCGACGGGCCCACCCTTGCCGTCGGGGACGAGCCGGTCGACGAGAAACCCGACACGCCGGTGCCCGAGCGACAGAACGTGCTCCGCGATCTCCTTGGCGGCCTGCCGATCCCGGATTCCGACCCGCGGCAGTCCGCCAGGGTTGGGGCCGTCGATCACGACTATCGGCAGCCGGCGGCTCATCGCCGTCTGCATTCCGGGATGGCCGTCCGGCATCGCATACGCGAGGAAGCCGTCCACCGCGCCCCGCACGAGCACGCCGGAACCCTCGGCCACCCGGGTCGACTCGAGTGGGCAGGGCAGCAGCGTCAGCGCGACCTCGGCGAGTTCACCGACCTCCGATATGCCTTTGAGCAACTGCGAGGTGGCCGGGTCGTCGAATGCGTAGCGCAACGAGTCGGTGATCATCAGCCCCAGCGCACCGACCTGCCCTGTGCGGAGATTGCGTCCCGCGGGGTTGGGGCCGGCATACCCGAGTTCCGCGGCCACCTGGAATATGTGGGCGCGCCGCGCTGCCGACAGTTTGTGGGGCTGGTTGTACGCGTACGAGACCGCGGCCTGGGACACGCCTGCGGCTCGGGCGACGTCGTGCATCGTGGTCACGAATGCCGATCCTCTCCGTCGCACGGTTACCGAGCCCAGCTTATCGGCCGGACCGTGCGCGTCCCCCGGGTGTCAGCTCGCTCTGGCGACAACGGTGTCATCGTCGTCCTCACCCCGGTCGAGGAGAACGAGTTTGCTCATGACGTTGCGTGCCGCCACCTGTTGATCGGTGACGGTCATCTGTCCCCGCCACGACCCGACGAAGGTCCACGTCCACGACATGAGCGTGGACAGCCGGCTCCGGAACCCGACGACGTAGACGACGTGGACGGCCAGCCACAGGATCCACGCCAACAGTCCCGCGAGTTCGATACCCCCGACTTTCACGACCGCGTGGAACCTCGAGATCGTGGCCATCGCCCCCTTGTCCCGGTATTGGAAGGGAACGCGGTCGGGTGACGAGTCACGTCCTCGGGCGCCGGCCGCGATCTGCTTTGCCGCGTAGCGGCCACCCTGGATCGCGACCTGCGCCATCCCGGGAAGGCGGTCGCGCGCCATCATGTCTCCGATCACGAATACCTCGGGGTGTCCCGGCACCGTCAGGTCCTCGTGTACGGCGATCCGCCCGGCGCGGTCGAGTTCGGCCCCCGACTGCTCGGCCAGCTGCCTGGCCAGCGGGCTGGCTTCCACGCCCGCCGACCACACCTTGCACGCGGATTCGATGCGGACGGTCTCGCCTCGCCCGTCCTTGATCGTCACGCCGTCCGCGTCGACGTCGGTGACGGCCGCCCCGAGCCGCACCTCGACACCGATCTTCTCGAGGCGTTCGGCGGCGGTGGACCCGAGCCGGTCGCCGAACGGCGGCAACACCGCGGACGCGGCGTCGAGCAGGACGATCCGGGCGTCGCGGGTGTCGATGTTCCGGTACGCGCCGACGAGGGTTCGGTGGGCCAGTTCCGCTATCTGACCGGCCATCTCCACCCCGGTGGGTCCTGCGCCGACCACCACGAACGTCAGGAGGCGGGCCCGCTCCTCGGGGTCGGTGGACAGCTCGGCGCGTTCGAACGCGCCCAGGATCCGGCCGCGGAGTTCGAGTGCGTCGTCGATGGTCTTCATGCCGGGGGCGTGTTCGGCGAAGTGGTCGTTACCGAAGTACGACTGCCGGGCTCCGGCCGAGACGATCAGACTGTCGTACTCGGTGGTGGTGGTGGTTCTGCCCTGGTGGGTCGAGGTGATCCTGCGCGCGGTCAGGTCGATGTCGGTGACGTCCCCCAGCATCACCGAGGCGTTCGACTGCTTCTTCAGCACCATCCGCGTCGACGGTGCGATTTCTCCCTCGGACAGGATTCCGGTCGCCACCTGGTACAGCAGCGGCTGGAACAGGTGGTGGCTGGTGCGGTCGACGACGAGCACGTCGACGTCGGCGCGGCGCAACGCCTTCGCGGCGAACAGGCCGCCGAATCCGGAACCGATGATCACCACGCGATGACGTGCCTCGGTGCGGGCAGGAGTATTCATCACACGCTCTTCCCGGATCGCGCCTATCGCCATCCGCAGTACTGGTAGGGGTGAAGCGTGCCGCCCGACACACGGGGTGTCGGGCGGCACGATGGACACGACGCACCGGAGACTCGAATGTCGGTTCAGGACCCGGCGTGCCGCGAGATCACCTGCGGGACCGGCGACGCCGTTGTCAGCTGCCCTGGGTGCGGGTGATCAGATCGGTGAGGTAGGTGTAGCTCTTCTTCGCGGCGTCGAGGCCACCGCACTCGACCGACAGGACGACGTCGTGGTCGGCCTTATCCAGTGTGTTGACGATCCGTTCCCAGTCGATGACGCCGTCGCCGCAGGCGCAGCCGAGCATGCCGCGGACCTTGCCGCGCAGCCGCTTCGCGTCCTCGATCCCGATGTCCTTGGCGTGCAGGTGCGTGACGCCGCCGATGATCTGCTCGAGCCACTCGTGCGGGTCGTTCTCACTGAGATAGCTGTTGCCGGTATCGAGGTTGATCGTCAATGCCGGGCTGTCGATCAGCGTCGTGATCTTCTCGAGCCGCTCCGGGGTCGCGGTGTACTCGCCGTGCGTTTCGATCGCAATCTTGATGCCGCGCGGTTCGGCCACCTTCGCCGCCTCCTGAAGTGTGTACCGCATCAGCATGTAGTTCTCCGCCTCGGTGGTCCACGTCGGCAGCGGCCCGTCGTCGACCATGATCATCGGCGAACCGACCTCGGCCGCGTAGCGGATCGACTGCTTGAGATAGTCGACGCTCACGTCCGGCTTGGCCAGCGGCGCATGACTGGACAGCGAGGAGATGTTCAGCCCGCGTGATTCGGCGGCGTCCCGCATGATGAGCGGGTCGTCGAGCATCGACCGGGTGTGGAAGTACCCGGCCGTGCTCAGCAACTCGCGGCCCCAGTAGACCATCGGCTCCACGTACTTGTAGCCGATCTCCGCGGCCTGGTCCATGGCCCAGTCGAACGACCCGTTCTCGAATCGGGCGAACTCCAGGTTCAGGCCGAGCTTGATCTCTCCCATGCCGGTCTCCGATCAGAATCCGCGTTGCGCGACGTAGTCGTCACGGACCTCGCCGTGGTAGGCGGGAACGGTGATGTCCCACCAGCCGGTCGGGTGCATCTCGGTCCACGGCAGCTCGTGGGCGCTCATCGCCTCGATGATCACCGGGCCCGGCGTCGCGAAGGCGCGCTCGATCGCGTCGGCCAGCTTCTCCGGGTCCTCGACGCGCTCGGCGCTGCAGCCGAGTGACTGGGCGAACCGGGTGATGTCGGCGAAATACGGTGTCCCGTCGAGGTTCTTCCACCCGGAGATGATTTCGCGTTCTTCGCCGAACAGGCTGATCTGGAGGTCCTTGATCGCTTCCCAGCCGCCGTTGTTGAGCACGACGATCACCAGCGGCACTCCGAGCATCGCGGCGGTCGCGATCTCGGTGCCGGTCTGGAGGAAGCTGCCGTCGCCGACCATCGCCAGGACCGGGGTGTCCGGGGCGCCGATCTGCGCGCCGATCGCGGCGGGCACACCGAATCCGATGCCGGAGAAGCCGCCGGCCACGATGTTGGTCTTCGGGCCGTAGATCGGGAACTCGTTGAACGCCTGGTTCGCGGGGTTCGACGAGTCGGTGACCAGAATGCCTTCGCGCGGAAGGGCCTTGCGGATCTCGACCATCGCCCGCGAGTTGGTCATCGGCAGGTAGTCGGTGGTCCGCATCGGCCGCAGGTGCTCTTCCCACTGCGCCTTGAGGTCCTGCAGTTCGGCGAAGTAGTCGGTGCTGCGGTAGTCGAGGGCAGGCCCGAGGTCGGCGAGCACGTCGCGCAGCGCGGCGAGGGACGTTTTCGCGTCGCCGACGACGCCGACCTCGACCGGGTAGTTGCGGCCGATCTCGAAACCGTCGATGTCGATCTGCACGAGCTTGGTGTTCGGGATGTCGAACGTGACGCCGGGGCGGTACGACGACGTGATGCGGTCGCTGAACCGGCAGCCGACGGCGAGGATCACGTCGGCGGTGCGCGTGACGCCGTTGCCGGGGATCGACCCCATGTCGCCGCACGGCCACGCGTAGAGGTCGTGGTCGGCGGGGAACGCGCCCTTGCCCTGGAACGAATGGGTCACCGGCGCGCCGAGGTGCTCGGCGACGGCCATCAGTTCGGCGGCGGCCTCGGCGTGGATGACGCCGCCACCGGCCACGATGACGGGACGTTTCGCACCGGCGAGCAGGCGTGCGGCCTCGGCGATCACGGCCGGGTCGCCGGTCGCGCGGGTGGCGGGACGGCGGGCACCGGTGTCGGGGGTGTAGTCGCCGTACTCGGCCTGCAGGTCCTGCGGGATGTCGACGAGCACGGGTCCGCGCCTGCCCTCGTGCATCGTGTTGAACGCCTGCGCGAGCGCCACCGGCAGCTGTTCGAGGCGGCTGGGCTGCCACCACCGCTTGACCACCGGCTCCACCATGCGGGGGAAGTTGTTGCCGTGCGGGCGGTCGATTTCCTGGAGCACCCCGCGGTTCTCCATGTAGGTGTGCACGGCGCCGGTGATCAGGAGCATCGGCATCGAGTCGGCGAACGCGGTCGCGAGCCCGGTGAGGGTGTTGGTCGCGCCCGGTCCGATGGAGGTACAGATCGCGGCGATCTTGCCGGACGCCCGGTAGTAGCCGTCGGCCATGTGGGCGGCGCCCTGTTCATGCATGGCCGGCACCAATTCGATCTCGTCGGCTCGGTCGACGAACGCGTCGAGGAGGGCGGTGTTGCCGTGTCCGGGGATCGCGAAGACCTTCTCGACTCCCTCGCGGATGAGGAAGTCGACGACCATCTGTCCGCCGGTGAGTTTCTGTGTTGTCATCGAAGAGGCTTTCTGGGTGTGGTGGGGGCGAAGCGTCACAGGGACGCGGACTGGGCCGGGGTGTCGTGGGAACGGGTCTTGCCGACTCGGTCGGCGATGCTCTCGGCGACGCGGAAGGCGTTGGCCGCGATGGACAGGGCAGGGTTCATCACGGGCAGGGACGGGAAGAACGACGAGTCGACGACGTACAGGTTGCCGACGTCGTGGGCGCGGCAGTCGGCGTCGAGCACGGAGGTCGCGGGGTCGGTTCCGGCCCGCACGGTGCCGGCCTGGTGGGAGTTGACCTCGATGCCGGTGCCCTGGCTGAAGACGAACGGATAGCCGATCTTCCGGAGGATCTTGCGCACCTCGCGGACGAGTACCTCGTGGGCGCGAGTGTTGTTGGGGGTCCACGCGATCTGGATGTTGCCGTCGTCGGTGAGGGTGACGCGGTTGTCCGGATCGGGCAGATCCTCGGTGAACAGCCACCAGTCCATGCTGCGGGCCGTGGCCTGGCTCAGCGCCCACTTGGGGATCAGCGGCCGTTGGCCCTTGATCATCTCGCCCTGCAACTTGCCGATGAGTTGCACGTGTCCCAGCGGGTAGGGGTGGTCGGCGGTGCCGTGCGTGTAGAAATCGTTGATGTACAACGTCTTCTGGAACTCGGACGTGTTCTTCTTCAGTGGGTTGACGCCCACCATGATGGAGTTGTTGTGCACCATGTAGTTTCGTCCGACCATACCGGAGGAGTTGGCGAGACCGTCCGGGTGTGCGGCGTTCGCCGACCGGAGCAGCAGCGCCGCGGAGTTGACGGCGCCACAGGACACCACCACGGTGCGTGCATCGACGACGAGTTCGGTGCCGCGGTGCCGGATCTGCACGCCGGTCGCCCGGTGCCCGGTCTCGTCGGTGAGCACGCGCTCGGCGTACGCGTTGGTCAGCAGTTCCACCGAGCCCGACGCGATGGCAGGCCGGACGCAGCACACATCCGCGTCCGACTTCGCCAGCACCCGGCAGGGGAACCCGTCGCAGGTCCGACATCGGATACATCCTCCGCCGTCGCGCAGGTCGATGCCCAGTGGGATGTTCGACGGCGTGTACCCGAGGCGCCGCAGTGCGTCGGCCGCCTCCTGCACCGGTGGCTCGTGTCCGATCGCCGGGTAGGGGAACGGTTCGTCGCGGGGGAGCGTCGGGTCGTCGGTGTGATCGCCGTGGACCCGGTACACCTGTTCTGCCCGTGCGTAATACGGGGCGAAGTCGTCGTACGAGAAGGGCCACTCGGGAGATTCGCCGGCCTCGTGTTGCGTCGACTGGAAGTCTTCACGCCGGAACCGCACCAGCGACGAGCCGTACAGCTTCGTGTTCCCGCCGACGTAGTAGTACGTGCCGGGGCTGAACGGCCTGCCCTCGGTGTCGTACCACTGCTCGGCGTTCGCATACCGGTGACCTTCGAAGACTTCCTGCGGGTCCCAGTTCTGCTTCTCCTGCGGCAGGAAGTCGCCGCGCTCGATCAGAAGCACATCGACTCCCGAGTCCGCGAGCGCGTAGGCGAGCGTTCCGCCGCCCATTCCGCTGCCGACGACGACGACGTCGTAGCTGTGTTTGCTCGGGCCTGTGGGCTCCCCCACGGATGCGTCTCTCATGGGTCCTGCTCCTCGGTCGTAGAGAGTGGTGTCACGGATCTGCCGGGCGGGTCGACGCGAACCGGCAGTCGGTGAATGGTTATACGTATAACTAGAGGTTAGCGGCAGTGTCGGGGATGTCAACCCCGCACGAGCAACTCATCCCGGCGGGGGATGAGCTGCCCGCGGCCGTCAGGGCACGAGCGGTCGAGTGAGGTTCTCCGGCCGCAGCACGTCGTCGAGTTGCTCGCGGCTGAGCAGACCCCGCTCGAGCACGAGCGCGGCGACGGTGCGCCCGGTCGCGAGTGCGTCGGCGGCGATCGCGGTGGCCGCGGTGTACCCGATGTGCGGGTTGAGGGCCGTGACCACGCCGATGGACGCGTCCACCATGTTCTTCAGATGGTCGATGTTCGCGCCGATACCGACCACGCAGCGTTCACGCAGGACGGTGCATCCACGAGTGAGCAGTTCGATCGTCTCGAACAGGCTGTGCGCGATCACCGGCTCGAAGGCATTGAGCTGAAGCTGCCCACCCTCGGCCGCCATCGTCACCGTCAGGTCGTTGCCGACCACCCGGAAGGCGATCTGGTTCACCACCTCCGGGATCACCGGGTTCACCTTGCCCGGCATGATTGACGATCCTGCCTGCACGGGCGGCAACGTGATCTCACCGAAACCGGCACGCGGGCCCGACGACAGGAGCCGAAGGTCGTTGCAGATCTTGGACAGCTTCACCGCGGTACGTTTGAGCACCCCGGACAGCTGGACGAACGCCCCGACGTCCTGCGTGGCTTCGATCAGGTCGGACGCCGTCGTCACCTCGATCCCGGTGATCGCGGCAAGATGTTCGCGCACCCGCCACGCGTACTCGTGGTGCGCGTTGAGACCGGTCCCGATCGCCGTTCCGCCCAGATTGATCTCGGAGATGAGCGTCGCCGCCTCCCCGAGCCGCTGGGAATCCTCGTCGATCATGAGAGCGAACGTCGCGATCTCCTGGCCCAGGGTCATCGGAACCGCATCCTGCAACTGGGTGCGGCCGACCTTGAGGACGTCGGAGAACTCCGTCGACTTCACCGCGAACTCCGCCGCCAAGTCCCGCATGGCCGCCCGCAGCCTGGTCAGGGCGGTTTGCAGGCCGGCCTTGATCGCGGTGGGGTAGACGTCGTTCGTGCTCTGGCTCATGTTCACGTGCTCGAGCGGATGGAGATACTCGTAGCGACCGCGCCGGTGACCGAGCAATTCCAGAGCCCGGTTGGCCACCACCTCGTTCGCGTTCATGTTCGTCGACGTGCCTGCACCGCCCTGGATGACGTCCACGACGAACTGGTCGCGCAGGGCGCCGGCCCGGATCTCCTCGCAGGCCGCCACGATGGCGTCCGCCTCGCGCCGCGGCAACAGGCCGAGGCCCGCGTTGGTCTGCGCCGCAGCCTGCTTGACGGACGCCAGCGCCGACACGAGGTCGGGATGGCTGGCCAGCGGAATGCCGGTGATCGGGAAGTTCTCCGTCGCCCGCAAAGTGTGGATGCCGTAGTAGGCGTCCTCGGGGACCTCGCGGTCGCCGAGGAGGTCGTGTTCGGTGCGGGTCATCGTTCCGACGTCACCCGGGTCGGGATGTCGCCCCACGGGAGCGGGGCGTTGCCGAACTTGGCGGCGCGAAGGTCGCCGGAGCGGGCGTGCCCCTCGAACTTCTCCAGCCGCGACAGGCGGCCGCACACCTCGCCGAGTTTCGCGCTGCTGCCGAGATCGCGCACCTCCTGGTAGGTGAGCGTCTTGAGGAACTTGCCCACCCACAGACCGCCCGTGTAGCGGGCCGCACCGAGCGTCGGGAGAACGTGGTTGGTTCCGATCAGCTTGTCGCCGTAGGGAACACACGTGCCTTCGCCGAGGAACAGGGCGCCGTAGTTCCGCATGGAGGTCAGGGCCTGACGGGGGTCCTCGGTGAGGATCTGGACGTGCTCCGACGCGAAGACGTCGGCGAGCCGGTACGCCTCGTCGAGCGTGTCCACCACGTGGATCTGACCGTGATCACGCCACGCGGGGCCGGCGATGGCGTTGGTGACCAGGCCGGGGAGCAGGGCGTCGATATGGTCGATCACCGCCCGTCCCACGGACTCCGACGTGGTGATCAGCACGCACGGCGAATCGGGGCCGTGCTCGGCCTGGCTCAGCAGGTCGACGGCGATGGTGAACGGGTCGGCCAGGTCGTCGGCGACGATGAGCGTTTCGGTCGGCCCGGCGAAGAGGTCGATCCCGACCTCGCCGAACAGTTGGCGCTTCGCCTCGGCCACGTAGGCGTTGCCGGGGCCGGTGAGGATGGACACCGGGTCGATGGTCTCGGTGCCCAGCGCGAGTGCGGCGACCGCCTGTACTCCGCCGAGAACGAAGATCTCGTCGGCGCCGGCGAGGTACATCGCCGCGACACTGATCTGCGGCGGCTCGCCGGCATTCGGGGGCGTCGTCGCGGCGACGCGTTCGACACCTGCGACCTTCGCGGTGAGCACCGTCATGTGTGCGGACGCGGTCAGTGGGTAGCGCCCGCCGGGTACGTAGGCGGCGGCCGCGTCGATCGGGACGTTGCGGTGCCCGAGGAACACCCCCGGCAGGGTCTCGACCTCGAGGTCCTGGATGGAGTCCCGCTGCGCCTGGGCGAAGTCGCGGATCTGGCGCTGCGCGAATCGCAGATCGTCGAGGACGGTCTCGGGAACGGACTTCACGATCTCCGCCACCCTGTCCTCACTCAGCCGGAACGATTCGGGGGACCAGCCGTCGAACTTCTCGGAGTACTTCCGGACGGCCTCGTCGCCGTTCGCGCGGACATCGGCGATGACGGCGGCGACGGTGTCGACCACGGCGGGGTTGCTCGCCCGCTGCGCTGGTTCACCGACGGCGGCCTTGAGAACGAATGACATGGGATGCTTCCTTCGGATGAGCGAGGGGCTGGATCTGTTGCCACTCAGCATCGCGGTGCCACACACGTTTCCGACAGTTGCATTGTGGGAACTATTTGCGTCGGTTCATGCACGTTCTGTGTACCATTGAGCATGGTCTTCACCGTCGCCGACGCTCTCGACATCGATCTCCTGAAAGACGCGGGAGCCCGTGTCCTGACCGGATCGGACAGCCTCGACCGTGAGGTCCGCTGGGTGCATTCGTCGGAGATCTCGGATATCGCCCGCTTCCTCCGGGGTGGAGAATTACTCCTGACCGCCGGGCTCGGAATGGGCAGCACGGACGCCCTTCAGCAGGTGTTCGTCCGCGCAGCCGCTCATGCCGGGGCCGCCGCTCTCGTCATCGAGGAGTCGGGACGGATGTTCGACCGCGTACCGGATGCGGTAGTCGCCGAAGGGCAGGCCTGCGGCCTGCCGATCATCGCCCTTGCCCGCGAGGTGTCGTTCGCCGGCGTCTCGTCGCAGGTGCACGAGATCCTGACCGACAAGCGCCTGCAGGCGCTCACCCACGAACGGGAAGTCGAGTCCACGTTCTCGAACCTGCTCCTGGACGGCGCCGACTACCTCTCCATCGTGCAGACGCTGGCCGAACTCACCGACGGCACGGTGGTACTCGAGAACATCGCACATCGCGTGATGGCGTACGTCGGCGAATTCGACGAAGAGGCCGGCATCGAGGACTGGGACCGGCACGCGCGGGGCCTCCACAGCGACGACAGTGGATGCGTCCGCAGGCCGGTGCTGATGCGCGGTCAGCCGTGGGGCTGGATTCACGTCTTCACCGACCGGCCCGCGACCGAACGGTCCACCGCGGGCTTCGCGACCGAGCGTGCCGCCGCGTCCGTCGCGATCTCGCTGCTGACCGACCGGAGCCGCGAAGCGAGGGACGATCAGCGGAGCACGGCACTGATCACGCGACTGCTGATCGGCGATCTCTCCGGCGCCGAATTCGTCGACCAGGCAGGAAGACTCGGGTACCAGCTGGGGTCGGGACAGATCGTCGTCGTCATCGCGAACAAGGATGCCCGCGACGACTCGTCCGGTCCGCGCGCCGGCCGTCAGATCGACACGGGTGCGATCAGCGCCGACATGGGCGACTACGTCGTGGCCGTGGCGGCGGAGTCCGGCCGGACCCGCGCCGAGCTCGCGGGCCTGCTCGGGACAATGGAGCACGGCGGCGGCATGAGCCGCACGGTGCCCGCATCGATGCTGCAGGTCGCGGTCACGCAGGCGAAGAGTGCCGCCGCGGTGTCGCGCTCCCTCCCTGCCTCACCCATGCTGCATTTCGACGACCTCGGCGTCGAACGTCTGCTCGTGACGTTGGCGCAGGGGCCCGAGCTCGCCAGCTTCGTCGAGGACGAGCTCGGCCCACTGCTCACGAAGGACGCGCAGTCCACGACCCCGCTTCTGCCGACACTGCGAGCATTCCTCGCCGTCGACGGCCGCAAGACCGAAGCGGCGGAGAAACTCTTCATCCAGCGCCGGACCTTGTACAACCGGCTCGACCGCATCGCCGCGATTCTGGGCAAGTCCCTGGACGACGCCGCCACCCGCCAAAGCCTGCTGCTCGCGGTGAAGGGGCTGGATCTGCTCGAAGGGTCGTCGGTCGTGGCTCGGCGGAGCTCGCGACCATGACACTGTCGCCGGGTTCTCATTCTGTGCAGTCTGCGCGCAGGAGGTACACGGTCTGTACCTGTTGTGCGGCGCGTCACCTTCGTAGTGTTTTCACCAAGATTCCGGCCATCCAGTCGGCGTTGATCGAAAGTTCACGCACTCGCTACTCGCTGAACGGACGCCTACCCCCGTAGGCGTCCGCGGCGGTCCGAGACCTACCGCAAGGACGAAATCATGGCAACACATGGAGCAGGCACCGCTCCCGTGCTCGACCATACACGCGTGCGTAAGGCGCGAATCGCGACATTCTTCGGCTTCTTCCAGCTGGGCGCCGTGATGTTGATGTGGTCGACGAGCACCACCTCGTTGCGTAGTCACCTCGGATGGGAAGGCGACGACGGCGACTCCCAGTTCGGCCTCCTCGCGCTGTCGATCGGCATCGGCGCCGCCGTCGGCTGCTTCGCCATCGGCCCCTTCATCGATCGGTACGGTCCGAGAAACACGGCCATGCCCACGATGGTCGTCTACCCCCTCTGTTACATCCCACTCGCGTTCCTCGACGGACTGGTCGGAGCGATGGTGATCGGCGTGCTCATCGGACTGCTCCGCGGTGCCTTCGACACGGCGTTCAACACCCACGGTGTGCAGGTCGAGCGGTACTACGGGCGACCCATCATGTCTGCGTTCCACGCCGCCTACCCGGCAGGTGGCTTCGTGCTCGGCCTGGTCGGCAGCGCTTTGGCCCGGCACTTCACCGACAGCCCGGCCGTCGCCTACATCTCGATCGGCGTGGTCCTGTCGGTACTCGGTGTCGTCTTCGGCAAATGGCTTCTGTCTCTCGACGAGTTGCTGCCTCCGGAACAGGACGAGATTCCGGGCGCCGCCGACCCCGCGCACCCGGGAAAGCGTTCGGCCACCACCGCGACGCTCCTCGTGATGATCGGATTCGGTGTGCTTCTGCTCGGATCGATGTTGAGCGAGGGCGCGGTCCTGGACTGGGGTCAGGAATTCGTTCGCCGCGCGGTCGGCACCACGGCAGGCCTGGCAGCGACGGCTGTCACGCTCTACTCGGGAGCTCAGTTCGTCGGCCGGTTGTTCGGCGACAAGCTGGCCGAGTACTTCGGTGCGCGACTCATCGTCGGTGCGAGCGGTGTCATCGGCGCCGCCGGTGCGCTTCTCGCGATGCTGGGCGGCTCGGCTCCGCTCGCCCTCACCGGCTTCGTGCTGCTGGGACTCGGCCTGGCGTGCATGGCGCCGCTCATGCTGTCGGCGGCCGGGCGACGCGATCCCGAGAACGCCGGGCGGAACATCGGACTGGTCAACGCAATCGGCTACGTGGGCATGCTCGTGGGGCCTGCCGCGATCACCGTCGTCGTCGACAACCTCGGTATCGAATGGATGCCGCTGCTGCCGGCCATCCTCCTCGCGCTGATCGCGATCGGCGGCCCCGCGCTGATGCGCCTGGTGCCGCGCTACCACAAGCCGTCGTCGGAGACGACCAGGCACGAGGTCGCGACCGGGTAGGTCTTGCTCTTCCGGTTCTGCGGTCCGGTACCTCTCCCGAGGTGCCGGACCGCCTTTCGTGTCATAAGCGGGTGATACGATTAACCATCCCCCGACACGAACAGGAGACAGCTGTGCCTACCGAGAGTCCGCCGTTGAAGCGGGGCGAGCGTGGCTGGAAAACAGCAACTTTCGTCATCTTCGTCGGGACGGGGATCACCTATGCGTCCTGGGTGACCCGCACTCCGGCCATTCGCTCCTCCCTCGGAGTCGGCACGGGCGACATGGGGCTGATCATCCTCGGACTGTCGATCGGATCGATGGCGGGACTGCTGCTCGCCGGTCCCGTCGTCGCCCGAGTCGGCGCCCGTCACGTCATTACGGCCGCGGCCACCGTCGCGAGCCTCGGCCTGTTCACGGTGGGACTCGGTTCGGGTGTCGCGATCGCGGCCCTGGTCGGTCTGGGACTCGCGTTCACCGGTGCGGGATTCGGCATGTGCGAGGTGGCGCTCAACGTCGAGGGCGCAGCGATCGAGAAGCGTATGGGACGCAGCTTTCTGCCGTCGCTGCACGGTGCGTTCAGTCTCGGAACGCTCGCCGGCGCCGGCCTCGGGGCGATCGCCGAACTGCTCGACGTTCCGGTGCCGGTACATCTCGGGGTGCTGGCCGTCGTGGTCATCGTGTCGAGCGTGAGCGTCGTGGCACTACTCCCTCCGGCTACCGGACGAGAGGTCGGGCGCACGCGTCGACGATCCGGCACGTCCGGCCTGACCATCTGGCGGGACACCCGGATCGTTCTCCTCGGCCTGATCGCGCTCGGCATGGCGTTCGCGGAAGGCAGCGCCAACGATTGGCTGCCACTGGGAATCGTCGACGGGTACGGCGTCGGATCGGCCACCGGCGCCGCGTCCTACGTCGTGTTCGTGGCCGCGATGACGTCGGGCCGCCTGCTCGGCGGGCGCGTCGTCGACCGGTACGGCCGCTCTGCGACCGTCCGCTGGTCCGCGGCGCTCGCGGTGGCGGGGGTCCTGATCGTGATCCTGGCCGGGAACCTGGTTCTCGCCGCGCTCGGCTGCGTGTTGTGGGGTGCCGGTGTCGCTCTCGGATTTCCGCTCGCGCTGTCCGCGGCGGCCGACTCGGGTGCCGACGCCGCGCGATGCGTCAGCGCGGTGTCGACGCTCGGCTACATGGCATTTCTGGTCGGGCCGCCGCTCCTCGGGCTGCTCGGGGAGCAGTTCGGACTCCTGCAGGCCTTCTACGTCGTCCTCGTCGGCGCCGTCCTCGCCGGGCTGGTCGCGAGTGCGACCGGGGAAACCCGTGCGACCGAGGAGTCTCCGCTCGCCCGCGTGAGGTGAGAGTGGCTCGAGGTGATCACGCGATCGCCCGGCCTCTGAGAACGAGGCCGGGCGAACCGTGATCGGATCACATCACACTGCGGCAGAAGCGATCTCCGGCGCCACTCGCAGCGCGTTGGCCGCGATGGTCAGCGCGGGATTGAGCGCCGCCGACGACGGGAAGAACGACCCGTCCACGACCCACAGATTGTCGACGTCGTGACTGCGACAGTTCGGGTCGAGGACACTCGCCGCCGGATCGGTACCCGCGACCGCGGTTCCGCACATGTGCGAATTCGTCGCGATGCCCATCCGTTCGGTGAGGATGATCGGATACCCCGCCTTGCGGACCGCCGCGGAGACGCGGCGAACCAGTTCACTGTGCGGTGCAGTGTTGTTGGGAGTCCAGTCGACGATGATCCGGTCGCCGTCGATCCGGACCCGGTTGTTCCGCGTCGGCAGATCCTCGGTGGTGAGGTAGATGTCGAGGCTGCGATCCACCACCGCCTTCAGCGCCCACATCGGAGCCCAGGGCCGCGCCCCCTTCACGTGCGCGGCCTGCAGTTTGCCGAGCATCTGCAGATTGCCGAGCGGGTACTCGTTGTTCGGGCCCGCGACGTACCAGTCGTTGATTCCCAGCGTCTTCTGCCACGCAGTCGTATTCGTCCGGAAGGGGTTGACGCCCATGAAGAACGTGCTGTTGTGCACCATGTAGTTCCGGCCCAGCAGCCCCGACGAGTTGCCGAGTCCGTCCGGATTCCGTTCGTCGGCCGAGCGGAGCAACAGCGCCGCGGTGTTGACCGCCCCTGCCGAGACCACGAACTGGTTGGCCGTGATCCGGATCGTGCGACCACGGAACTCGGCCTCCGCGGCGATGATTCGCGTGCCCTTCGCGTCCGTGAGCAGACGCGTCACCTTCGCTTCGGTGAGCAGACGCACCCGCTCCGACTGGAGAGCGGGCCGCAACGCCCGGTTCTCCGCCTCACTCTTGTGATCGGTCTGCGACGGGGTGCCGTCCGACGCCGTCGACTGCCGGCGATGCTCCTGTGTGGTCAGGTTCATGCCGTTCGGCGTGTGGAACGGGTGCAGGCCCTGCTGGCGAAGCGAGGACGCGAAACGCTCGATCGTCTGCTCGTGCGGCAGCGGTGGCAACGGGTACGGAGACGACCGCGGCGGTTCCGTCGGATCCTCGCCGTCGATGCCGTGCACCTGATAGAGACGCTCCGCCTCGGCGTAGAACGGTTCGAGATCGGCGTAGCTGAACGGCCACCTCGGTGAGATGCCGTCGCAGTGCTGTGTCTCCTCGAAATCCGTGACTCGGAAGCGGGGGAGGCTGCCGCCGTAGAACTTGGTGTTGCCTCCCACCCAGTAGTACACGCCCGGCTGGAACGGTTCACCGTTTCTGCCGTCGAACCACGGTTCCGCGGTCTTGTACCGGCCCTCGAGGAACATTTCCGCGGCCTGTGAGTTCTCCACCTCGCGGGGGAGGAATCGTCCGCGCTCGACGACCAGGACATCGACGTCCCGATCGCGGAGCGCCCACGCCAGCGTCGAACCACCCATCCCGGATCCGACGACCACGACATCGGCCGTGACCGTGTCGGAGTCGCCCACATCGACCACCGCGCCCTCGCGCAGCGGTGAATACGCGTCGATCTGATCGTGTCCGGACGTTCTCACAGGTGCTGTTCCTTGGCTCGGGTCGCCCAGTACTCGTCCTGACGCTCGTCCTCGATGTACGCGGGAACGGGGAAGTCCCACCAGCCGGGAACCCAGGGTCCCGCCGCATCACGATCGGTCGGGATTTCGATCAGCGCAGGCGCTTTCGAGTCGAAGGCCTTCCGGTACGTGCTCTCGAGGTCGGCCGGGTCCTCCACCCGGAACGATTCGAGTCCGAACGACTGGCCGAGTGCCTTGAAGTCGGGGCTGTACGGGGTGCCGTCCGGGCGGTTGAACTCGGTGCCGATGTGCCGGCTGGTCTGCTTGCGCTGGCCACCGCGGATCGACATGAAGCCCGCGTTGTCCTGGACCACGAAGACCACCGGAATGTCGTGCTGCACGCAGACACCGATCTCCTGCGACGTCATGAGGAAGTCGCCGTCACCGAGCACGCACGCCACCTGCCGGTCGGGGGCGGCGAGCTTGGCGCCGATCGCGGCGGGCACGGCCCAGCCCATGGACGAGAATCCACCCGACGTCAGGTGGGTGCGCGGGTGATACACCGGGAACGTCTGCTTCACGGCGCCCTGGGTGTTGCCGGAGCCGGCGACGATGATGCCGTCCCGTTCCATCACCGATCGCAGACCGCCGAGGGGGCGCTGGGAGGTGAACGGGAACCGGTCGGAATCGCGACGGCCTGCGAGTTTGGTCTCCCACTCCGTCTTCAGTTGCTCGAGTTCGGCGAGGTATACGGACCGGTCGGCGCTACTGCGGGGGAGGGAGGCGACGATCGCGGCGACGGTCGGCTTGGCGTCGGCGACGATGCCGACCTCGGCCGGGTAGTTCTTGCCGATCTCGTGCGGATCGATGTCGATGTGAATGAGCTTGGCGGGCGGAATCGAGAACGTGACTCCCTGCGCGTAGCTGGAGGACGACCAGTCGGTGAACCGGCAACCGATGGAGATCACCACGTCGGCGCGGGAGGCGACGGCGTTGCCCACGATCGTTCCGGTCTGGCCGACGCTGCCCGCGAACAGTGCGTGGTCCTCGGGGAACGCGCCCTTGCCGTTCCACGTGGTGACGACGGGGATCTGCCACGTCTCGGCGAGGGCGAGCACCTCGTCTGCCGAGTCGGACGTGATGGCGCCGCCGCCGACGACGATCACCGGCCGTCGAGAGTCACGGAGCACGTCGACGGCCTTGTCGATCGCCAACGGGTCGGGCTGCTGGAGCCCGACCGGCAGCCGCCGTGCGAGGTCGTGGAGCGAGACGTCGGCGGCCTCGGCCTGCACGTCCATCGGCACCTCGATGTGCGCAGGCCCCGGGCGACCGGTCAGCATCGTGCTGAACGCACGGTGCATGATGAACGGCAATTCCTCCACGCGGGTGGCGACCCAGCTGCGCTTCGACACTGCGTCGGTGACCTGCGGAAAGCCGTTGTCGGTGTGCCGCTCCAGTTCCTGGAGCAGACCACGCCCGCGCATGTGGGTGGGCGGCCCGCCGGTGATGCACAGCAGACTCGTCGAATCGCTGTACGCGGTCGCGAGACCGAGCACGGTGTTCGCCGCACCCGCCCCGATCGACGCCACCGCGGCCATCGGCTTCCCGGACACCCGATAGTATCCGTCCGCGAGGTGCGTGGCGCTCTGCTCGTGGTAGACCTGGATGAACGGGATCTCGGACCCCTTCTCCAGGAACGCATCGGTGAGCGACCAGATCCCGTGGCCGGGAATTCCGGTGACGTACTCGACGCCGTACTGCTTCAGGACCTGGGCGACCACCTGCCCGCCGGTCAATTTCGCCATGATCGTTTCTCCTTGCTGTGTCAGTTCGCTACGCGGGCGGCGTAGCGCAGTCCCTGCTTGGTCAGTCGGCGCACGTTCGGCTCCGACAGGTCTGCCGGCGTGTGGCCGATCGAGTGGTAGAAGACCCGGCCGGCGCCCCACTGGCGCACCCACGCCACCGGGCTGCGCAGTCCCTCCAGCCAGGGCAGGTGCTCGCCGCTGAACTCGGTCTCCGCGAGCACCCGGTTGTTCGGGTCGACGTGCATGTAGTACTGCTCGGACGCCACCGCGAAGTCCTCGACACCAGCGGTCACCTCGTGCTCGCGGTCGGTGATGGTCACCTTGTACGGCTGCGGGAAAGCCTCTCCCGCAGGATGTTCGACGAAGTCGCCGCCGAGGAGGAAGTGGTACTTCAGGCTCGCCCGGAACGCGGCGGCGGCGCCGTGCCACGCTGCGACCCCGGTTCCGGCCACGACGGCGTCGAGCAGGTTCTTCTCCTGCGAATCGCTCAGGTCTTCGGTGGTGAGCGCGTTGTTCCAGCCGAGCACGATCAGGTCGTATCCGGTCAGGTCACGGTCGAGGGTGAAGATGTCCTGCGACTCCTCGACCTGGTAGTTCAGCTCGGAAAACAGTTCGCGTGCCCATGCGGCGATGTCGTACGGATGGTGGCCGGGCCAGCCGCCGTAGAGGTAGAGGACCTTGGTCATGAGTGCTCCCGTGGATGATGAAACCGCAAATGGTGAAACGATTAACTTATGGTGGTGAATCGTATCACCGGCTGGGGAGCTGTCAATGGCTGATGCCGAGGGGGACGTGGGGAGCGTCCGGACGCGGACTAGGATCGGGCTTTGCCAATTGTGCGCTCCGGTGCGCAACGGCCGGTTGCGGCCGATGATCGCCGACGAGGGAGCACCACTTGGTCACGATGAAGGACGTCGCCCGAGCGGCCGGAGTATCGGTCGCCACCGTCTCCTACGCTTTCAGCAAATCGTCGAAGGTCTCTGCGACACAACGGGAACGCATCTATTCCGTCGCCGCGGAACTCGGTTACGCCGGGCCGAACATCGCCGGGAGCAGTCTGCGGTCGGGGCGAATCGGCGCGGTCGGGGTGATCGTGCCCGACTCCCCGGTGCAAGCGCTCGAGGATCCGTCCGTGACCCTGCTGATGAAGGGCATCGCGGAGATCGGGAACTCGGCCGACATCGCCCTCACCCTGTTTCCGGCCTCACGTGGTGGCTCCCCGGATTCACCACCGAACTCGCTGGTTCTCCGTGGACTCGTGGACGGTGTGGTCATCCACAACGTCCCCGACGGTCATCCCCTGGTCGAGGCGATCATCGCGCGCGGTATCCCGGCCGTCGTCGTCGATTCGCCCAGAAGTGCGGGACTGCCGTTCGTGGCCATCGACGACCGGCACGGCGCCTATCTGCAGATGGACCACATCCTGAGCCTGGGCCATCGACGCATCGGGATCATCGTCGACAAACTCGGCCAGGACTCCGACTGCCGGATGGTCACGGCGGACGACGTCGGCGCGGCGACCGAACGCAACGCGCGAGAGCGGCTTGCCGGTTACTACGCCGCGGCCCGTGACCACCACCTCCCGGTGGAGGAACTGTCGATCGTCGTGGCGGGCAACATCGAACGCGCCGCCGGTGCCGAGGCCACCCGGATCCTGCTCGACGCCGCTCGGCCGACCGCTCTCGTGGCGACCTCCGATGTGCACGCGGTGGCGGCGTGGCAGGTGTTACGCGAGCGCGGCCTGACGGTGCCCGACGACATGTCCGTCATCGGATTCGACGACGCACCCGTTGCAGAGCTTCTCGGTCTCAGCACAATTCATCAGCCGATCGTCGAGAAGGGCCGCGCGGCCGCGACGATCCTGCTCGATCGGCTGGGCGGCGGCACCCGCACACGATCGTTGATGAAGACGTCGCTGGTCGTCCGCGCCAGCACCGCGCCGCCGCGCGAATCCAGCACCGCGCCGCCGCGCGAATCCAGCACCGCGCCGCCGCGCGAATGATGGCGATGCTCCGCGACGGCCGGGCGTCATCCTCCATGATGGATCGATGACGACTGCGGTGCCGCGACTGGGCGTGACGTTCATCCCGACGATCGAACCCGAGAGGTTGAAGGACTTCGCGCGGGTGGCCGAGGACAGTGGTCTGGACGAGATCTGGTTGTGGGAAGACTGTTTCAAGGAGAGCGGCGTTGCTACGGCGGCCGCGGCACTCGCGTGGACGGAGCGCATCCACGTCGGCGTCGGGTTGATGCCCGTCCCGCTGCGCAATGTCGCGCTCACCGCGATGGAGATCGCCACGCTCGCTCGGTTGTTTCCGGGTCGAGTGATCGCGGGTATCGGACACGGTGTGCAGGGCTGGATGGAGCAGGTGGGTGCGCGGGCGGCGTCGCCGATGACCCTCCTCGAGGAATACACGGTGGCGCTCCGGGCACTGCTGGACGGCGAGTCGGTGAGCACGCAGGGGCGGTACGTTCGGCTCGACGGGGTGAGACTCGACTGGCCTCCCGCTGAACGGGTTCCGCTGATGCTCGGCGGCGAAGGTTCCAAATCGGTCCGCCTGGCGGCACGTCTGGGTTACGGCAACCTCCTCGCGTCCGCGGTCGGCGACGGCGACATCCGCAGAACCCGCGACCTGATCCTCGACGAAATCGGAGCCGACGGGGTGTCATCGCATCACCTGGTCGTCCCGAAGATCGCCGCTACCGGGGAGGGTGCGCGGCAACGGGTGGACGAGGAACTGGCGCGGTGGGAGAAGCCGGCCGACACCGGAATCGGGGTCGCGGGTGACGCGAACACCGTCGCCGAGGAGGTGCGAAGGCTTGCCCGCCTGGGCGCGACGTCGGTGGCTTTCGCGCCGACCGAGGATGAACCGGACCTGCTGGGCTTCGTCGAGTTCCTCGGCCGCGCCGTCAAGCCCCTTATCCCGACGTGAGTGGGAAAGAGTGCCCGAGCACACTTTCCCACTCACGTGCGGGTCAGTTGCCGGTCGGCCAGGTGTCGGACAGGGTGTAGCCGGTAGGGAACGGGTCGGCGGGGTCGAGCCCGACCTGGCTGAGCTCGGTGATGTACGCCTGGCCGCTGACGCGGGGAACCACGGCGTCGTACGTTCCGACCTTCGTCAGTCTGTCGATCCGGCTCTCGAAGCGACTGCCGATCACCGATTCGTGCACGAACTTCTCCCCGACCTCGATGAGGCCCTTCGCCTTCAGCACCGCCAGGCGGGCGGACGTGCCGGTGCCGCAGGGCGAGCGGTCGAGTCGGCCGGGGGAGACCACCACGGCATTCCGGGCGGTCAGCGCCCCGTCGGTGCGTGAGAGCGGGCCGACGAACTCGGTCTGAGTGATTCCGGCGAACTCGGGATTGGTCGGGTGCACCGCGGGGATCTGCTCGGCGGCGGCGGTCTTGAGCTTCTGTCCGAGGTCGCAGATCTCGCGCGCCTCGTCGGGTTGCAACTTCAATCCGAGTTGGTCGGCGTCGGCGAGCACGTAGGCCATGCCACCCCACGCCACGTCGACGGTCAGGGTGCCGTAGCCGTCGAGTTCGAGCGGCACCCCGATCTCGTAGGCGAACGCGGGCTGGTTCTCGAATTCGACGCTCGTCACCTTGCCGTTCTCGCAGGTGCAGCGAATGCGGATGAGCCCGGCGGGTGCTTCCAGCACGATGTCGGTGACCGGTTCGACCATGGGAATCATGCCGGTCTCGAGCAGCGCGGTGGCGACGCGCATGGTGTTGCTGCCCGACATGGCCGGGTACTCCGTGGACTCGGCGATGACGTAACCCATCTGGGCTTCGGGGTCCGTCGCCGGGACGACGAAGTTGACGCACTGGGTCACCGAGCCCCGCGGCTCGTGGAGCAGAAGCTGACGGAGGTCGTCGCGATGCTCGCGGAAGTGCTTCATCTTGTCGAAGACCGTGGCGCCGGGGACGTCGCCGATTCCGCCGGTGACGACGTTGTTGATCTCGCCCCCGACGTGACACTTCACTACGTTGACTACTCGACTCCAGCGCACGATCTTCCTCCGTGTGTTCGTCTGCGTTGCGGTGGCCTGGTTCCACCCTGCCAGGGCTGAACTTCTCTGCGCCTGCCGGCGAGAGGCGAGGCCGGCAGCGGGGGTGATTGCTGCCGGCCTCTGCGCACGTGTCGGGGAAGGGTCACTCCGTGATGCACGCGCGCGGTCTTCTTGGTGGTGATTAGCGGGCGTAGGTGAGGCCGGTCTCGGCGATGAGCTTGGTGAGCTCTTCCTTCTTGTCCGCGGGCAGCTCACCGTACGGTGCGCGGGGCACTCCGAGGTCCACGCCGACGGCCTGAGCGGCCGCCTTGGTGGCCACGGCGTAGCCCTCCTTGCCGAGGAAGTCGAGGACGTTCCACAGCCGCTTGAAGATTTCGAGGGCCTCGGTGTACTTGCCGGCCTTGGCGAGTTCGTAGATCGCGACGCACTCCTTGGGGGCGAAGTTGGGCGCACCCCAGATGGAACCGGCGGCACCGGCGGAGAAGGCGGGCAGCACGATCGTGTCCCAGCCGACGAAGGTGTCGATGGCGTCGCCGAGGCAGGTGTCGATGTCTCATCCCGTCAACCTGACCTTCACCGGAAAGGACAACACGGCGATCGGCAGGATGTGGGGACCCGTCGACCGGGTGTTCATGGACGCGATGGAGGAACTGATCATCCTCGACCTCCCCGGATGGGATCAGAGTTCCGGCATCAGACGCGAGATCGAGTTCTTCGAGAGCCGGGACAGGCGGGTGAGCCTGTGGTCCGAGGCCTCCGCCGAGTTCGTCGCACCCGAAAGTTCCCCGGTCCGCTGACAGTCCTCCAACTCCCCATGCCGGGCGGTCGTTTCCGTGGGACGGTGGACGGGTAGCCGACCGTGCGGCGAGCAGACGAGATGACGACGGAGGACCATGAACCCCGAGATCCATCACGAGCCCAGCGAGATCAGCTACGACGAGCAGTTCTACCCGGCGCGCCCTCGGCCGTTGAAACCGTCGGTCCGCCGTGCGACCAGGGTCGATGCGCAGACGGGTGAGCCCGTGCCGGACAACCCGAACTATGTGGAGTGGCTGATCAATCAGTCGATCCTGCACGATGCGAAGTTGATCGCGGAGCAGTTGTCCGGCAAGGGCAGCATGTGGCAGAACCCGTATGCCGATCCGAATCCGCGCGCAGCGGTGGAACGCGGATCGGTGTGGTTCACGGCGTACCCGATTTCGATCATCACGGCACCGGGCGCGAGTTTCCTGAGTTCCCTCGGTGACGAGTCCCTGTGGCAGGCGTTCTCCGAGATCGGGGTGACGGCCGTCCACACCGGGCCGGTGAAGCAGGCGGGCGGGATCAACGGGTGGCGGGCCACGCCGTCGGTGGACGGCCACTTCGATCGCATCAGCATGCAGATCGACTCGGCATTCGGGACCGAGGAGGAGTTCCGCAGGCTCTGCGTCGTCGCCGCCGCGTACGACGGCATCGTCATCGACGACATCGTCCCCGGTCACACCGGCAAGGGCGCCGACTTCCGGCTCGCCGAGATGGCGTACGCCGACTACCCCGGCATCTACCACATGGTGGAGATCGAACAGCAGGATTGGCACCTGCTTCCTCGTGTGCCGGAAGGCCGGGACTCGGTCAACATCGACGCCGACACGGAGGCGCAACTCGCCAGGGCCGGGTACATCATCGGCCAACTCCAGCGCGTCATCTTTTACGAACTCGGTGTCAAGGAAACCAACTGGAGTGTCACCCCCGTGGTGAAGGGGGTGGACGGCATCGAGCGGAGATGGGTGTACCTGCACTATTTCAAGGCCGGGCAGCCCTCCATCAACTGGCTGGATCCGTCGTTTGCGGGCATGCGTCTCGTCATCGGCGACGCGTGCCACTCCATCGCGGACCTCGGTGCGGGCGCGCTTCGACTGGACGCCAACGGATTCCTCGGGGTCGAACGCCGAACCGAAGGACTGCCCGGGTGGTCGGAGGGGCATCCACTGTCCGAGGCGGCGAATCACCTGATCGCCAGCATCGTGCGGAAGATGGGGGGATTCACGTTCCAGGAACTGAACCTCACCATCGACGACATCAAGGCGATGGGCACGACCGGAGCCGACCTGTCCTACGACTTCATCAATCGTCCCGCCTACCATCACGCCCTCGTCATGGGGAACACCGAATTTCTCCGGCTCACCATGAACCTCGCCCGCGATCACGGTGTCGACGCCGCGTCGCTCGTCCACGCCCTGCAGAACCACGACGAGCTGACGTTCGAACTGGTCCACTTCGCGACGCTGCACAAGGACGACGAGTTCGCATATGGCGGCGAGTCGATCAAGGGGTCGGATCTCGGTGACCGCATCCGTAAAGATCTGTGCGAGAGGCTCACCGGACGGTGGGCCCCGTACAACCGCACGTTCACGACCAACGGGATCGCCTGCACGACCGCCAGTGTCATCACCGCGGCGCTCGGCATCCGCGACCTGGACAGGATGGATGCCGCCGACATCGACACCGTCAAGCAGGCACATCTGCTCCTGGCGATGTTCAACGCACTCCAGCCCGGTGTCTTCGCCCTGTCGGGCTGGGATCTGTGCGGGCTGCTGCCCGTGCCGTCCGAGGACGTCGCCGACCTTCTCGCCGAAGGCGACACCCGGTGGATCAACCGCGGTGCGCACGACCTGATGGGGGTCAATCCCGAAGCCGCCCGGTCGGAGTCGGGCATTCCCCGGGGCACCAGCCTGTACGGGAGTCTGCCGGTGCAACTGCAGGACCCGACGTCCTTCGCTCGCGGTCTAGCCCGGATCATCGACGTCCGTAACCGGTTCGGCATCGCCACCGCGGTCCAGCTCGACGTGCCCACGGTGTCGCACAAGGGGCTGCTCGTCATGGTCCACGAACTGGCGGACGCGAGTCTCGAAGTGACGGTTCTCAACTTCACGTCCGAGGAGATCGCCGCGACCGTGCAGTCCCAGTGCCTGCCGGCCGGATCGCCTGCGGTCAATCTGTTCACCGACGAACAGATCGGCACCGTCGACGAACTCCACAGCTTCCCGATCACCCTGGCCCCGTACGAGGGGGTTCCCGTCGTCGTGCGACCGGGCAGGGCGGACGACGCGGGCTGATCCGGTCACGCTTGTGCGTCCCTGTTGCCCTGGAGCTCGGCCTCGGCGAAGACTGAACTCATGGCCGGCACACAGAGCGAGGCCGAGTTCCACCAGCTACGGACTCCACGGGCCGCGGCCGTCGCCGGTGTCGTCTTCGGTGTCCTTTTCGCCTCCAGCATCGTGCTGCTGCGCACCGGGCTGCCCGGCGAAGCCGCCACCCCGTGGTTACACCACCAACGGCAGATCACGACGGCGCTGATACTCGCACCGTTCGCGGGCATCGCGTTCCTGTGGTTCATCGGTGTCATCCGCGACCGGCTCGGGGACCTCGAAGACCGATTCTTCTCGACCGTCTTCCTCGGCAGTGGGCTGCTGTTTCTCGCCATGACGTTCGTGTCGACGGCAATCGCAGGCGGGCTCCTCGCCGTCTCCCGGCTGACCAACGTTCCGCAGAACGACCTCGTCTTCTTCGGGCGCGAGGTGATGTTGCATGTGAACAACGTCTACGGGGTGCGCATGGCCGGGGTGTTCATGATTTCGCTGGGAACAATCTGGCTGCGCACCGGATTGATGCCGCGGTGGCTGGCTGTCGCCACCTACGCGCTGTCCCTCACCTTGCTGGTGGTCGTGAGTTTCAGTCTCTGGGTGACGTTGGTCTTCCCGGCCTGGGTGATGGTGATCAGCGTGTACATCCTCACCGTGGATCGGCCGCCCTCGATCCCCCCGGACTGACCGCCGTTCCGGGACACGAGGTTCTCACCCGGTACGGGTGATGTGGCGCGAGGGCGCCGCGAGCAACGTCATGACTGCGATTCCCCCGATGATGCGAGGAGAGACAGATGACGGACGCGAAACCCAACATCCTGGTCATCTGGGGCGACGACATCGGTATTACCAATCTCAGCTGCTACAGCGACGGACTGATGGGGTACCGGACGCCGAACATCGACCGCCTCGCCGACGAGGGCATGAAGTTCACCGACTCCTACGGTGAGCAGAGCTGCACGGCGGGTCGCGCGTCGTTCATCACCGGTCAGAGCGTGTACCGCACCGGCATGAGCAAGGTGGGGATTCCGGGCGTCGACATCGGATTGTCGCCCGAAGACCCCACCATCGCCGAACTGCTCAAGCCCCTCGGATACGCCACCGGACAGTTCGGGAAGAACCATCTCGGCGACCTGAACAAGTATCTGCCGACCGTGCACGGGTTCGACGAGTTCTTCGGCAACCTCTATCACCTCAATGCCGAGGAAGAACCCGAACTGCCGGACTTCCCGAGCGCCCTGGACTATCCCAAACTGCACGAGTTGGTCAAGCCGCGCGGTGTGCTCCATTGCTGGGCAACCGAGGAGGACGCCGGTGAGGTCGATCCGCGGTACGGGCCGCTCGGGAAGCAGCGCATCGAGGACACCGGGCCGCTGAACAAGAAGCGGATGGAGACCATCGACGACGAGACGGTAACGGCGGCAATCGACTTCATGACGCGGCAGAAGGAAGCGGACACACCGTTCTTCGTGTGGATGAACACGACCCACATGCACCTGCGGACCCACACGAAGCCGGAAAGCATCGGCCAGGCCGGGCACTGGCAGTCGCCGTACCACGACACGATGATCGATCACGACAAGCATGTCGGCCAACTGCTCGACGCGGTCGACGAACTCGGCCTCGCCGAGAACACCATCGTCATCTACAGCACCGACAACGGTCCCCACGCGAACACCTGGCCGGACGGTGCGACCACCCCGTTCCGCAGTGAGAAGGACACCAACTGGGAGGGTGCGTTCCGCGTCCCGGAGGTGATCCGCTGGCCGGGCAGGATCCCCGCGGGCAGCGTGTCCAACGAGATCGTGCAGCACCACGACTGGCTCCCCACCTTCCTTGCCGCCGCGGGTGCACCGGATGTCGTCGAGCAGCTGAAGACCGGCTACGAGATCGGTGAGAAGACCTTCACGGTGCACATCGACGGCTACAACCTGCTCCCGTACCTCACCGGTGAGGTCGAGACATCCCCGCGCCGGGGAATGATCTACTTCTCCGACGACTGCGACGTGCTGGGCATCCGGTTCGACAATTGGAAGATCGTGTTCATGGAGCAGCGGGCGCAGGGCACCCTCGGGCTGTGGGCGGAGCCGTTCACCGCCCTGCGGGTACCCAAGGTGTTCAACCTGCGCACCGACCCCTTCGAGCGGGCCGACATCACTTCGAACACCTACTGGGACTGGTTCCTCGACCACGACTACATCACGATCTATGGAACATTCATCACCACCCAATTCCTCGAGACGTTCAAGGAGTTCCCACCGCGACAGGAGCCGGCCAGTTTCACCATCGACCACGCGGTGGCCAAGCTGCACGCGTACCTGTCGAGGGACTGACCGACGTGGGCGCCGGGCTCGGTGGTTCCTGGTCGGACGGATCGACGCGGTCCGCGATCGAGGACTTCGTCGCACGGGTGACGTCGGCGGGCGGACCGGACTTCGTCGAGCCCGCCGACCGGGTGGCCGTGTTCGACAACGACGGCACACTCTGGTGCGAGAAGCCGATGCCCATCCAGCTCGACTTCACCATCCGGCGCTTCGCCGAGATGGCCGCGAAGGATCCCGGCCTCCAGCAGACGCAACCGTGGAGGGCGGCCCACGAGCACGACCTTCAGTGGCTCGGCGCGGCGATGGTCAAGCACTATCAGGGCGACGACGGCGACCTGAAACTGTTGATGGGCGCAGTCACCGAAGCATTCGATTCGATCACCGTCGAGAATTACGACGCAAGGGTGCGGGCCTTCTTCGACGACGCGGATCACCCGACGCTCGGCCGCCCGTACGCAGGCTGCGGATACGCGCCGATGGTCGAGTTGCTGCGCTATCTCGAGGCGAACGGATTCACGATCTACATCGCGTCCGGTGGTGATCGGGACTTCATGCGCCCGGTCGCCGGGCGGCTGTACGGGATTCCGCCGGAACGCGTCATCGGCAGTGCCCTCGGCCTCTCGTACCGTGAAGGGGCGGACACGAGCGACCTGCTCTACAAGGCCGCGATGGACTTCTTCGACGACGGGCCGGAGAAACCGGTTCGAATCTGGAGCAGGATCGGGCGACGGCCGATCCTGTCGGTCGGCAACTCCAACGGCGACCTGCCGATGCTCGCGTTCTCCGGGCTATCCGACCGCCCGTCGCTTCGGGTGCTGATCCTGCACGACGACGCCGATCGCGAATTCGACTATGTCGCGGGCGCGGAACAGGCCCTCGAACAAGCACGAGAAAAGAACTGGACCGTGGTAAGCATGAAGAACGATTGGACGAGCGTCTTCTCGCCGGCCGTCACCTGATCAGGCAGAAGGGCAGGCGTGTGGATACCCAGACCGTCTCCGAAGTCCGGCACATCCCTGCTCAGACCTTCACGATGGGTTCGGATCGGCACTATCCGGAAGAAGGTCCGGCGCATCGGGTCGCGGTCGACGCCTTCGCCATCGAGACCCACCAGGTCACCACCGCGCAATTCGCCCGGTTCGTCGGCGACACCGGGTACGTGACGGTCGCCGAGCGGCCGCTGGACCCCGCCGAATTCCCCGGTGCTCCCGCCGAGAATCTGCAACCCGGATCGATGGTGTTCACCCCCACTCGGGGCCCGGTCGATCTGCGTCACCTCAGTCAGTGGTGGACCTGGACCGTCGGTGCGTCGTGGCGGCACCCCACGGGACCGGGTTCGACGATCACCGGCCGCGAAACGCATCCCGTCGTCCACGTCGCCCACGAGGATGCGGCAGCGTACGCGGAGTGGGCCGGGCGGTCCCTCCCCACTGAGGCGCAATGGGAGGCCGCGGCGCGCGGCGGACTCGACCACACCGAATTCACCTGGGGCGACGCCGCCGAGAGTGAATCCCCTCCGCTTGCGAATTACTGGCACGGGGAGTTCCCGTGGCGCCCGGACCCCGGGTACGGCACCACGACCGCCGTCGGTAGCTATCCGCCCAACGACTACGGTCTGTTCGACATGGCGGGAAACGTGTGGGAATGGACCGCGGACTGGTACTCGGATCGGCACGCCGACACAGCGGAGTCGTGCTGCGCACCACGCAATCCGCGTGGGCCCGGAATGTCGGAGAGCTTCGACGCCCGACAGCCCCAATTCCGGGTGCCCCGGCGGGTGATCAAGGGTGGGTCGTTCCTGTGTGCGGACAGTTACTGTCGGCGGTATCGGCCCGCGGCACGGCGTCCGCAGATGGTCGACACCGGGATGAGCCACATCGGATTCCGCTGCGTCACGGCCCTGCCCGGGTCAGAGTAGGACCACCACGGCGAGGAGCGCGAGCACTGTGACGATGCTGGAGGTGACCACGGCGGTGAACGTCGCCGGTGCGAATTCCCCGGATTCGATCTGCCTGCTGTTGACCCGATAGCGGATGGTGCCGTACGCGGACACCAGTAGTCCCGCGCCGATCAGGATCAGTCCGGCTGCCACGGCATGACCGCCGCGATTCGGTGCGAACTTGGCGACCGCCACACCGAGCGCGGCGACGCTGATGCCGGTGCGATGCCAGGCGAGGTAGGTCCGCTCGTTGGCGAGATGGTCGCGCGCGGTGCTACCCGTGTTCGGCTGGGTGGGTCCGAAGATGTTGGGGCTCATGCGCCGCTACCCAGGAAGCCGATCTCCGACAGGCGCGACTGGAACCCGGACTCGCCGCCGGACAGTCCCGAGATCCAGATCAGGACCCGGTCGGTGGGTGCGGGCGTTCGGGCCACGATCTGGGTGACCCCGTCACCGAGGGTGGCGCTGCCGATCAGCTGGGTGCGATCGATGCTCGCCCACGCGACGGGCGCGGTCCGGATCTCGACCGTGGTGCCCGGTGTCGGGGAGTCGATCCAGACGGTCCGCAGATCGACGGGCCCGGGAAACGACACGATCAGACCCATTCCTTGCTTCGCCGCCGACAGTTGCTGTGGGTAACGGTCGGTCGCCCAGGATGTCGCGGGGTTCGCGTCGACGGCGAGGGAGGCAGTGGCACCGTTGTCGGGGAAGCGCAGAGGGGAGTAGGCGGCCGCGGACGACGGGGTGAGCGGCGCCTGACGGGGGTCCGGAACCGGCGCGATCTGGCTGAGCATGCTGTCTGCGACGGCGGCCGGGGGAGCGTCCGACGAGCTGAATGTGGCGCCCGCCGCCCACCCGGCGGCGCCGAGCGCGACGATCAGGGCGAGTGCACCGCTCAACGCGGGAAGCGGCGCGTTCGGCCGGGGTGACAGGTTGGTGGGTGCCGGGCGGGCTCTCTTCGTAGTCGTGGCGAATGCGGATGCCGAGCGGGCCCGCGCGTCCGCCAAGATGCGGTCGAGGGCGTCGACGATCGCCTGCGCGGTGGCCATCCCGGGTCGCCGGGCAAGCGCGTTCATGGCCACGTCGGACAGACGTCGTGGAATCGCGGGCCGCACACGATGCGGCGGGACGACCGAACCGTCACCACGCCTGCCGGCCGGGGGCAGCCCGGCTGCGCGGGTCGCGCCGGACGAGGACAACGGCCACGTGCCGAGCAGCAGGGCGTACAGCAGCGCACCGAGCCCCGCGACGTCGTCGGCTGCGCTGCCGTCGGCAAGTGTGGCGGGGAAGGCGAGGACCGCGAGTCCGTCGTGGGAGATCCGCACCCGGTTGGGATGATCGAGTGAGATGCGGGCACCGAAATGGTGCGCGTCTGCGGTCGCGGCGGCCAGGTGCCGCACGGTGCGAGCGGCATCCAACGGCCGTGGGACCGTGTGCGCGACATCCGCGACACGCCACCCCGGCGTCCATTCCGCGACCACGGCGATCCGGTCGCCGACCGCCGCGATGTCGTAGACCTGTGCGATCCGGCCCTCGTGGCTGAAGCTGGTTCCGGTGGTGTTCCGGCAGAAGCGCGCCACCGGATCCGGACGTGTGTCGGTGGCGCGGACGTGCGCCGAGTCGACGAGGCTGAGCGCGACGTCCCGGCACAGTTCGGTGTCGTGCGCGTGCCACCACTGCACCCAGTCGGGTCCGGCGAACCGGCCCAGAAGCCGGTATCGGGTGGCGACGAGCATGCCCGGGGCGAGCGGATCCGGGCCCTGCGGCGAATGCGGCAGGCCCCCGGACACCGGCGTCGCTGTCATCTACTCTCCCGGGCTCTCCCCGACCCCGAAAATCCCTGTCAGGCAACTGTCACCCGGCAGCAGAGCAGATATTCGCACGGCACCGGGCCTACTGCTGATCATCCTCGGATGCCGAGCGAACCGTGTGCTTTTCGGCCGACCTAGCCGAGGACGTGCTCCGCGTATCGCGCGACCGCGAGCACCAGATCGTCCGAGTGCCGGGGGCCGATGATCTGCAGACCCACCGGCAGACCCGCTGCGGTGCGGCCGACGGGGATGCTGATCGCCGGCTGCTGCGTCAGGTTGAACGGGTAGGTGAACGGAGTCCACTGCGGCCAGCTCGTGAGATCGCTGCCCGGCGGCACGTCGTAACCGGCCTCGAAGGCCGGAATCGGGACCGTGGGCGTGAGCAGGACGTTGTGCGTCAGATGGAATTTGCCCATCCTGATGCCGATGTCCGCGGCGACCGCGCGAGCGTCGAGATAGTCGACCGCGCTGAACTTCTCGCCCCGTTCCCAGACCTTGCCGAGCCCCGGGTCGACCTTGTCGCGCGCACCCTCCGGGAAGTTCTTCAGCATGGCCGCGGCGCCGGCCGCCCACAGCAACTCGAAGGCCTCGATCGGATCGCTGAAGCCGGGGTCGGCGGCGGTGACCGGCAGACCGGCCGCGTCGAGGGCCTGCACCGCTCGGTCGACGATCGCCCGGACCTCCGGATCGACGGTCACGTAGCCGAGCGTGGGGGAGTACGCGACTCCGAGTCCGACCACGTCGCGGCCGATCTCGCCGCGGAAGGTGGTCGCGAACGGCGCGAGCGACGTCGGGTCGCGCGGGTCGGGCAGCGACAGGATGTCCATCAGCAGTGCCGCATCCTCGACCGTGCGGGTGAGGGGGCCGGCGTGCGCCAGCGGCCCGAACGGGCTCGCCGGGAACAGGGGGATCCGACCGTGGGTGGGTTTGAAACCGACGACGCCGCAGAACGAGGCGGGGATGCGCACGCTGCCGCCGCCGTCGGTGCCGACGGAGCAGGGACCGAGACCGGCCGCGACTGCCGCGGCACTGCCGCCCGAGGATCCGCCGGCCGTCTTGGTCGGGTCGGCCGGGTTGCGGGTGATCCCGCACAGGGCGCTGTCGGTCACGGCCTTCCAGGCGATCTCGGGGGTCGTGGTCTTGCCGAGGAACACCATGCCGTCCTCGCGAAGCCGGGCGGCCACGGGACTGTCGACGTCCCACGGCTGGTCCTCGTCGACGGCCTGTGATCCCCGCAGCGTCGGCCAGCCGTCGGTGAGGAAGATGTCCTTGATCGAGATCGGCACGCCGTCGAGCAGCCCCTTGGAGTAGCCGGTGGTCCAGCGCTCCTCGGATTTCCGGGCCTGCGCGAGGGCTCGCTCCTCGTCGACAAGGCAGTAGGAATTGATGGTGCGGTCACGCTCGGTGATGGCGTCGAGCATCGCCTGCGTCGCTTCCACCGGCGAAAGTTCTCCGGACGAGAAGGCCGTGACCAGTTCGACGGCGGTCATGTCGGTGGGATTCATGAGAACTCCTTCAGCCTGGACGTTCGGGCCCTGTCTTCATCGGCTCGGTACGTACCCGAGGTGCTTGTCAACTACGTTCTCGAGCGGGTACCCCGCAACCCAGCGTTCGAAATTGTCGGTGAACACGGTTACGAGGTCATCTCGCCAGCCGGCGAAGTCGCCCGAATTGTGGGGCGTGATCGAGACGTTCGGCATGTCCCAGAGTGGATGGCCGGCGGGGAGCGGTTCCGTGTCGAACACGTCGAGCGCGGCGCCCGCGATCGTCCCCGCCCGGAGCGCTGCGACGAGGTCGTCGGTGCGGACGAGCTCACCGCGTCCGACGTTCACGAACCGGGCTCCCGGCTTCATCGCGGCGAACGTCGAGTCGCGGAACAAGTGGCGGGTCTGGTCGGTGAGCGGTGCCACCGCGATCACGTAGTCGGCGGCGGCGAGCTGCTCCGGGAGATCTTCCGTTGCGGTGACCGTCCCGAAGTCGGGGTCGGCGTTGCGTGCGGTGCGGCCCGACCCGCTGACCTTCATACCCGCCGCGCGGAGAAGCCGTGCGATCGCGCGGCCGATGGGACCGGTGCCGACGATCAGGGCGGTGCGGCCCGCGATCCGTTCGGATTCGCGGTGCTGCCACGTGTGGGACTGCTGCAGGCGCAGCGAGCCCGGCAGATCCTTCGCGAACGAGAGGATCTGGGCGAGCACGTACTCGGCGATCGCCCCGTCGAACACGCCCCGTGAGTTGGTGATCGTGACGTCGCTGTCGCGGGCCTCGGGGAACATCACGGGATCGACGCCTGCCGCGGCGATGTGCAGCCACTGCAGCGAGCCGGCGGCGTGCCAGGCTCCCGGCACCGCGTCGGTGAGGAAGTCGTAGAGGAACAGCACGTCTGCGCCGTCGAGGGCGTCGCTCAGCCCCGCCTTGCCGGTGTAGCGAACTTCGGCACGGGACGCGACGGGTGCCATGAGTTCGTCGCTCGGCAGGACGTGGGCATGTAGCACCGCGACGATCGGGTTCCGACTCACGTTGACACCGTATGAGTAACTCGTATGATTGTCAACAATCTGATAATGCTCGGGCGTGGCCGAAACGAAGGTGAGGCCTGGTGTTGGAACTGAACATTCCCGAATTCGAGGGGCCTATCGCGCAACGGGGAATCGGCATCATCGCCCCGTTCGACCTGGCGCTCGAACGAGAACTGTGGCGATGGGCTCCCCTCGAGGTGAGCCTGCATCTGGCGCGCACGCCGTACGAACCCGTGCCCGTCAGCCTGGAGATGGCCGAACTCGTGTCCGAGCGAAGACACCTCATGGCGGCGACGCGCGACGTCCTGCACGTCGAACCCGAGGTCGTGGCCTACCTGTGCACGTCGGGAAGTTTCATCAAGGGCCTCGAATACGAGCGAACCCTGTGCGACGCGATCTGCGAGGCCGGCGCCCAGCACGCGATCACCACGTCCGGTGCGCTGGTCGAGGCGATCGAACACCTCGAGCTGAGCAGGCTGTCGGTGATCACGCCGTACGACGCCCCGCTGACCGAACGACTGCACGCGTTCCTCCACGAGGCGGGCACCGAGGTGGTGCGCTCCGATCATCTCGGGCTCGGCGGTGGCATCTGGAAGGTCAACTACCGCACAATCGCCGAGCGGATCATCGCCGCGGACGACCCCAGGTCGGAGGCGATCTTCGTGAGCTGCACGAATCTGCCGACGTACGACGTCATCGCCCCGCTCGAGCAGGAGCTCGGGAAACCGGTCCTCACCGCCAACCAGCTCACGATCTGGGCCTGTCTCGGCCGGATGAAACTCCCCATGACGGGCCCCGGCAAGTGGCTCCGCAACGTCTTCTGACATCACCCCTCACGACACGGAAAGAGGAGAACGTATGACGAGCACGCCGACCCCCACTGTGGGATTCATCTACCCCGATCACGCCGCCGAGGACGACTACCCCTTCGCCGCGGAGATGCTCGGAGTGGATCTGCCGGTCGTGCACATCTACGGCACCGACCTGCACGCCGTGCCCGAACTACTCGACCTCGGGAGCCCTGAGAAGCTCGCAGGCGGGGCCGCACTCCTCGCCGAGGAGAAGCCGGACGCCGTCGTGTGGGCCTGCACCTCGGGCAGCTTCGTCTACGGTCCCGACGGGGCGAAGCAGCAGGCCGAGACGCTCGCCGCGGCCACCGGTGTACCCACGTCCAGCACCAGTTTCGCGTTCGTCCACGCCCTGCACGCGCTGGGGATCACCCGCGTCGCGGTGGCCGCCAGCTACCCGGAGGACGTCGCGAAACTGTTCGTCGAGTTCCTCGCCGCCGCCGGTATCGAGGTGCTGTCGATGTCGAGTGCGGGAATCGACACCGCGGCCGAGGTCGGTCTCCTCAGTCCGGAATCCGTGGTGGAACTCGCGGTGGAGAACGACCACCCGGACGCCGAAGCCCTGCTCATCCCCGACACGGCCATGAGGACGCTGGGTGCGCTGAGTACTCTCGAGCAGCGCCTCGGCAAGCCGGTCCTCACGGCAAACCAGGTGACCATCTGGGAAGGCCTGCGTCTTGCGGGCCACACGGCGGTGCACCCGTCGTTAGGAACCTTGTTCGAGAAAGGCCACAGTCATGGCTCTGACTGACCTGGAACCCGTCAGTCGTCAATCGACTGCCGAATTCATCGCGGACCGCTTGCGGGTCGCCATCATGAAGGGTGCACTCGAACCGGGTGCGCAGCTGGGCGAGGCGGAACTGGCCGCGCATTTCCAGGTCTCGCGCGGGCCGCTGCGCGAAGCCATGCAGAGACTGGTGTCCGAGGGCATACTGCACAGCATCCGTCATCGCGGGATCTTCGTGACGGAGCTGACCCTCGACGACGTCGTCGACGTGTACCGCAGCCGCTCTGTCATCGAGCGCGGGGCGCTCGAGATGATTCTCGACGACGGCCGCCGGGAATCCACCTACCTGGCGCTCGAACCCGCCGTGCTCGTGATGGAGGCCGCGGCCGAACGCGGCGACGCCGCCGCCGTCTCGGACGCCGACCAGCAGTTCCATCAGATCCTGGTGGAGAGTTCGGAGAGCCCGCGGCTCATTCGCGCGGCGAGGACGCTGCTGATCGAGACCCGGATGTGCCTGGGTGCGTTGCAGACCACCTACGACGACATCCGCGAGCAGGCGCAGGAACATGCCACCCTGCGCGAGGCGATCCGGACGGGTACAGCTGGAGAGGTGCAGAAACTGCTCGCCGAACACCTGGACGACGCCGTCCAGCGGCTCCGCGCCGACCAGAAGACTCTGTCGTCGTAGCGACAGAGAAATAGAGGTAAGTGCCGAGGAGGGACAATGACTCAGGTAGCTGAGGTTCAGGGATACACCAACCACCACGATCGCTACCCCACTCGGATCGCCGCCGAGCCGTCGATGCTCCAACGGGCCGAACCCGCCGTGTGGGGCACACCCGCCGACGGGCCGTTCGATTCGTCGGCCCTCGCCGGACACGAGTCACGCGGCTTCACCATCATCGACAACATCCTGAACGCCGGCGAAGTGAAGTCGTGCCGGGAGGAACTCGACCGGCTGTCCCGGGACCCCGCGATGCGTGACAGCGGGCGCGTCATCTGCGAACGCGGCACCGACGAGGTCCGTTCCGTCTTCGACGTGCACCGGCGCAGCGACGTGGTCGCCGAGCTGATCCGCGACGGCAGAATTCTCGACCGCGCACGGCAACTCCTCGGCTCCGACGTCTACATCCACCAGAGCCGGATCAACTCGATGCCCGGGTTCAAGGGCACCGGCTTCTACTGGCACTCGGACTTCGAGACCTGGCACGCCGAGGACGGTCTCCCCGTCCCGCGGGCCGTCAGCTGCTCGATCACGCTCACCGAGAACTACCCGTTCAACGGGTCGCTGATGGTGATGCCCGGTTCGCACAAGCGATTCGTCCAGTGCGTCGGCGCCACCCCCGACGAGAACTACACGTCGTCTCTCGTCGCCCAGGAGGTCGGGGTTCCGCGTCGTGAAGACGTGACCCGGATGGCGGGGGAGTTCGGGATCGACCAGTTCACCGGTGCCGCAGGCACCGCGCTGTGGTTCGACTCGAACGTCATGCACGGGTCGGGGAACAACATCACGCCCTACCCCCGGTCCAACCTGTTCCTCGTGTTCAACAGTGTCGAGAACACCCTCGTCGAGCCGTTCGCCGCGGCGCGTCCGCGGCCCGAGTACATCGCGTCACGCGACTTCACGCCGCTGTCCTGACGTGAGTGGCACAGCGTGCTCCGGCACGCTGTGCCACTCACCTATGCGGGGACTTCGTGCAGGGCTCGGGCGAGATGGGCGAGCTCGGGAATGTCGGCGGCCCGATCGAGCGCCGCCTCCAGCGTGGCGTCGTGAGTGGGACGAGCCTCGTCCAGTGCGGCCCGGCCGGCCGGTGTGAGCTCGGTGTAGATGCCGCGGCGGTCGTCGTCGCACAGAATGCGGGTGAGCAGTCCGCGGTTCTCCAGACGGTTCACGAGCCTGGTCGTAGCGCTGCTGCTCAACGCCGCCGCGCGGGCGAGTTGCGCCATGCGCATGTGCCAGCCGTCCTGGCGGCTGAGGGCGTCGAGCACCGTGTACTCGACCACCGAGAGATCGTGCCCACGCTGCAGGGCGCGTTCGAGCTCCGCCTCGAGTAGCCCGTGCAGGGCCGCGAGCGTGCGCCATCCCTGCGACCGGATCTCGACGGCGTCGTCAGCGACTGCCATGGCCCACCTCCTGCGGATACGACTGCCAGATCAGAATACCAGCTTGCGCACATAGAAGGCGTGTGCAACTATTTATACCGCGTCTGCAACTAATGCAGACGCGGTATTCGAGCTAGCGCTCTTATCTCCCAGTCTGTACGAAAGGAGTGGCTGCGATGCCACTGGGTCTGCTCGCCCTCGCAATGGGCGGCTTCGGGATCGGTCTCACCGAATTCGTCATCATGGGATTGCTGCCGGAGGTGTCGGCCGATTTCCAGGTGAGCGAGTCGGTGGCCGGCTACCTCATTTCCGGCTACGCCCTCTCCGTCGCCATCGGAGCGATCGTCATCACCGCAGCCGTCACCCACTTCGACCGCAAACGTGTGCTCCAGGCGCTGATGGTGCTGTTCATCGGCGGCAACCTGCTGTCGGCACTGGCCCCGACGTACGACGTCATGATGGGCGGACGCGTCCTCGCGGCCCTGTGCCACGGCGCGTTCTTCGGCATCGGCTCGGTCCTCGCCGCCGACCTCGTGCCCGCAAGCAAGCGGGCAGGCGCGATCGCGACGATGTTCGCGGGTCTGACCATCGCCAACGTTCTCGGTGTCCCGTTCGGCACGTTCCTCGGTCAGCAGTTCGGCTGGCGCTCCACGTTCTGGGCCATCACCGTCATCGGTGTCGTGGCGCTGATCGGCATCGCAACGCTGGTGCCGTCCGTGTCCCGTCCGGCGGACGCACCGGAATCCGCCGGTCTGCGTAGCGAACTGCGGGCCTTCCGATCTCCGCAGGTGTGGTTCTCGATCGCCGTCACCATCCTCGGATTCGGCGGTATGTTCGGCGCGTTCACGTACATCGCGTTCACCCTCACCGAGGTCGGCGGATTCGCCTCGACCAGTGTCCCCTGGCTCCTCGTGCTCTTCGGCGGCGGTCTGTTCGTCGGCAACGTCCTCGGTGGACGTGCCGCCGACAAGGCACTCACCCGCACGCTGATCACGATCCTCGCCGTGCTCACCGTCGTGCTCGTCGTGTTCGCCCTCACCGCGGGGAGCAAGCCGATGACTATCGTGGCCCTGTTCTTCATGGGCGCCTTCGGTTTCGCGACCGTCCCCGGACTGCAGATGCGGATCATGAACTACGCGGCGCAGGCGCCGACCATGGCGTCCGGCGCGAACATCGCCGCGTTCAACGTGGGCAACGCACTCGGGGCCTGGCTCGGCGGCATCACCATCGCCGCGGGACTCGGCTTCACGTCCCCGATCTGGATGGGTGCCGCACTGACCGTGGGTGCGCTCGCCGTTCTCGTCCTCGCCACCGCACTCGACCGTCGGCCGAAAGGTCAGTCGGTGGAGGAGGATCCGGCGGTGGTGTCGGTCTGACGTCAGCGCGGCAGCGTCGCGTCGCCCGGTGCGCGCGAGATGGTGGCGATCGTGTTCTCGTTCTGACTGGTGGCGTAGGCCCTCGCGCCGTCGGCGGAGGCCGCGACGCCACCGGCGCTGCCGCCGACGGCGAGCGACGTCACCTCGGTGTTGGTGCCCGGATCGAACACGGTGACGGCCCCACCCTCGGAGTCGACGACGTACAGGGTGTGTCCGTCCGCGGTCACCGCGGCACCGCCCATCGTCCCGTCGACACCGAATGTGGCGGTCACCGTGTTGGTGGCCGCGTCGATCACCGACATCTCCGCGCCGCTCCGCACGTAGGCCCGGTCGTTCGTGGCCGTCACGGCACTGGGGTGGGAGGCGACGGGAATCGTGTCGACGACGGTCGTCGTCGCCGTGTCGATCACCGTCACCGTGTTGTCGGAGGAGTTGGTGACGTACACGTGCGTGCCGTTGGCCGCGAGCTGGATGGGGAAGGCGCCGACCGGAACCGTGGCGGTCACCGTATTCGTGGCGGTGTCGATCACGGAGACGGTGCTCTCGACGCCGTTGGTGACGTAGGCGTGGGCCCCGTCTGCGGATACCGCGACCGCCAAGGCGAATTCGCCGACCGCAATCGTGGCCGCCACGGTGTTGGTGGCGGTGTCGATCACGGACACGCTCCGGTCGGCGGTGTTCACGACGAACGCCCTCGCACCGTTCGGGGTGACGGCGATTCCGGTGGGTCCGCCGCCCACCGGGACGGTGGCGGTGACGGCGTTCGTGGCGGTGTCGATGACGGCGACGCTGTTGGCCCCGGAGTTCGTGGCGTACGTGACGGCGCCGCCTGGTGCGACCGCCACCTGCATCGGCGTCTGCCCGACGGGAACGGTGGAGGTCACGGCATACGTCGGCGCCGCACCGGCGGTGGTGGCCAGGAGGCCCAGCGTGGCGACGCCGATCGTCAGGACAGTCGAAGTGCGGGCGAACATCACCGTCGTAGTGTCTCTCGCACCGCGGCCGTCGTCCGGGATGTCCGCAAGATCACGTGGCAAGCCCGGCGAGTCCCCCCGAGTTCGCGGTCTCGCGGGTTCGCTGCGCCAGCTCGCTCAGGCGACGGGCGCGGGCGATCTCGGCCGGAGTGAACGGCTCGTCCGCCGGCCGCACGAAGACGAGCGGCTCACCCTCACCCGACGGGATCTCGACGGACGCCCCCGTGGGCGGATGGTCGCTCACCCGCGAATCGACGTACTGGGCGCCGAGAAGCTCCGCGATCGACAGGGGCAGTTCGGACGGATCGGCCGCCACCCGCGCCGCCAACGTCAGTGCCTTGGTCTGGCCGTCGATCAGCGCGAGCGCCGACGCCGGCCAGATTCCCACACTGCGTCCGCCTCCGGCCCGGACGGCATGCGCGAGCGCCTCCGGCGACGTCTCGCGGCACGCGCCGACGATCAACTCGTCGAGCGAACCGCCGTCCAGGTGATGGACGTGCACCGTCAGGATGTTCGCCTCCAGCTTCGCGAGATTGTGGGCCAGCGATTCGAGCTGTCCCGGTTGGTCGCTCACCCGGACACGGATGCGCCAGAGCGACTGCCCCGTCGGGAGAGGGCCGTGCTTGCCGTCGGGCGGACCGTGCAGCCAGCCGCCGAGCAGTCTCATCGCCGACGGCTCCACCACCCAGATCACCAGCACCGTGGTGCTGACGGTCAGGACCGCGACGGTCATCAGATAGGAGACGTGGAAGTGAATGACCAGGGCATGGAGCAATAGTTCGACGGGAAAGACGGCGCACAGTTTCGCGAGCGCCAGGCGGACGCGACGGGGGTGCGGAAGCCGGCCGCACACCTCACACGCGTTGACATGAACCCCGGGTTCTCTCTCGGCATCGTTCATGCGCCCACTGTCGTCCGGAAGTATTGCCGGGTAGTTTCATCCCACGGTCGGTGGTGTGACGGATGATTTCGAAATGCGTTGGGGTGCAACGCCGATGTGGTGGGACAGACACCGCGTCACCGCGTGTGATCGGGGGCACGTGGACGGCTATCCGACCTCGAATTCGTTCGACGTCCCGGTGAACGAGGTGATCGCGCCTGCCGCGTCGCGGCTGTTGCCGAAGTACTGCACACGGTAGCGCCCGGCGGGAGTTCCGGCGGGGACGTCCCACGTGATCCGCGCGACCGACCGGTTCGACCCGGTGCGCGTCCAGCGGTACTTGGTCGACCAGTCGCCGTCGTCGGCGTGACGCACCCAGCCGTCGCCGCCCCGGCGCTGGATCTCGAGGAACGTGCCACGCCGGCGCGGGTCGTTCCGGGGGTGGCCGGTGACGAACTCGACCGTGACCTGTTCGCCCGCCGACACTTTCGCGGCGGGCTCGGTCAGTACGTCGCCGAAGACGCGGCCTGCCGGTGGTTCGTCGTGGTCGACGCCCGGACCGGCGTACGGCTGGAACTGCGACAGGTCGCGGGGCGCTGGGCCGCGGGGAACGTCGCGGCCGGTGCGCATCGCGTCCGCGAGCGCCGCGAATCCCTGCTGGTACGCGGGCAGCGTGTAGCGGCCGAAGAGGGTCGAGCCGCCCTCGTACTGCTGCGCGTCGTACTCCTGCGGGGTGGTGCAGTAACTCGCGTACGAGTTGGCGTAGCCCTGGAAGATCACGTTCTCCAGCGGCACACCGAGTCTGTCGGCGACGGTGCGGCGGATCCGCAGCCCGGACACGATCGTGAATTCCGCCGGGCCGCCCACCACGTACACGCCGCCGATGCGGATGATCTGAATCTTCAGCACGTGCGGAACCCACCCGTCGGGTGGCAGCAGACCGACGGCCACGAGCACGAGTTTCGGGGCCTGCGCGTCCTGCAGCCACTGCGGGATCGGAGCGTCCATCCCGCCGAGCGCGTCGACGAGCGGGTTGGTGGTGCCTTCCGGGAAGATCGGGATGGCCGGACCGTCCTCGGTGCTGCCCGCGCTCATGGCGGCCCCGACACACGCGGGGGACGTGCGATAGGTGCGGCCGTCGGGGGTGAATTCGCCGCCGACCTCCTGATTCGCCATGTCGAGGTACATGATTCGGCTGTCCACACCGCCGGTGAGAATGTCTGACGCCGATTCCCACGCCGTGCGTGCGGCCGCGACCTGCCGTCGCCCGATGATGCGGGTGTTCTCGAATTCGTCGTCGGTGGGTCCGTGGCCGGGCCGGAGGTCGAGGTTGGGGGACATGTCGCCGGTGTTCGTCTGCGGGAACGCGGCGACGAAACGAGGCTTGTCGTCGTCGAGGTAGCGGACACCCTCGTGGTCGTGCTCCCAGAAGTAGGCGGCCGCACCCTTGTTGTCGCCGGATATCAGATGGTTCGTGTTGGTGAGCGAAGCGCCGTGGGTGGGGAACCAGTTGATCGCCCCGACGTCTCTGCCGCCCTGCGTGATTCGCAGGACCCGCATCGACGTGTCGATGCCCAGGGGGTAGTAATCCCGGTCCTCGGAGGGGTTGCGGTCGAAGGCGATCCGCGAACGGTTGACACTGGCATCGGTGAGTTCGCTGCGCCCGTACGACACCGAACCTGGAGCGAGGGAATCGTGCGCTGCGGTGATCGCCTCGACGATGCCGCAGACCTCGGCGTCGAACACTTGACGATTGTGGCCGAGCACGGCGAGGTTGTAGGCGTAGTCGTGGGACGCCCCGCCGCACGCCGCGTGGGAGTGCACCGCCGTGAGCATGACGTTCCGCTCCGTGTACAGGCCGCCGTGGAGTTCCGCGAGCCGGGCCAGCACGGCGTCGTGCACGGACTGAAAGATCATGCACACGTCGACGCACACGTAGACCACGCGCTGCCGACCGGGCTCGGCGAACACGAACGCCCGCGCACGGGTCCGCTGATGCAGTCCCTCGGCGCGCTGCTCGAAGCTGGAGTACCCCATCATCCCGACGTCGGCGACCGGCCCGGTGGCGTCGGAAATGCCGACCCCGATGAGGAATTCGGAGTCGGGGTCGGGATTTGCGGCCGCCGTCCCGGAACCGAGCGTGGTGAACGCCGGAGTCAGGGCCGCCCCCGCGAGCACGCTGCGTCGTCTGATCTGCACTACCGATCGTCCTTTCGGCGGTCGTCCCCCCAGGGGTGCCACGAATTGGTCAAGCGTCCAGAACCGTAGCCGGTATTGGACCCCAGTTCGGTAATCGGCGCAACCCCCCCACGTGAGTGGCGAAGCGTGCGCGGGCACGCTTCGCCACTCACGTGCGGTCAGACGGGCTGCGCGTCCCCGAACGTCATCGTCAATTCGGGGATCGAGGACGTGACGAGTGCCCGTTTCGGAAGTCCCAGCGACCGTAGTTCGTCCGCGATCGGGTGGCTGCCCAGTTTGAGCTCCGCCCCTCCGGGCCGGGAGCGGATCCCGGTCGGGTGCATGTCCCAGGTGGTGAATCGGGTGAGCCCGTGGAGGTGCGAATAGGCGGCGAGCGACGTGCCTGCCCCCGAACCCGGCACCGCAATACCCGGCTTGACACTCAACTGTGCGATCAGCCGGCCGTCCCGGCTCACCGAACCGCGCCTGACGGAACCGGTGTGGTCGACGTCGAAATCGGCCAGGACCTTCGGGAAGCCCCAGATGCCGCGGCCGGCGGCCAGAGTGAAGTCGCCGTCGACGGGCAGGTGATGAATCAGCGCACCCGCCCGGCCCCGGGCCAGCGCCTTCAGGTCCCGGGGGACCGAGGTGCTGGCGGCCCGGTGGTCGCGGACGAGGAAAGCAACCCCGAATTCGTTGTACGGGCCGAGGTCGCCGTCCACGTAGTCGACGAACACGAGGACGCAGATGCCGCGTCCCGGCCGGAACTGCAGGATCTCGAGGCCGGTGTAGTCGATCAGCGACTGGGCGGCGCGGGTCGGCACCGAATACATCGCCATGAACGCGGACGCGGCCCGGATCTCCACGGGCATGTCGACCTGCTTGCCGAGAACCTGGTGCGACGTCACGGCCCGACCACCCCGCGCAGACCGTCGGCGCCGAACATGGGCTCGAACATCGACGTGAAGTCGGGTCCACGACGCAACATCTGGCCGCCGTCGACGTTGATGATCTGCCCCGTGATCCAGGTGGAGTCGGGGCCGAGGAGGAACTTGGCGAGCGCGGCGATGTCGGTGACCTCGCCGACCCGTGCGATCGGGGTGTTGGCCAGGTAGTCGTCCAGGACGGGCCCGCCGTCGGTGATGAGCGCGACGAGGTCGGTGCGGGTCAGTCCGGGGCGGATGCAGTTGACGCGGACGTTGCTGGCCCCGAGTTCGTCGGCGGCGAGTTGCGTCAGGTTGTCGACACCCGCCTTGGACGGACCGTATGCGCCGAACCAGCGGTGCGTGTTGCTGCTCGCGATCGAGGAGATGGTGACGATGGAACCGCCGCCTCCGGCGACGAGCGCCCGCGCGGAATGCTTGATCGTCAGCATGGTGCCGGTGACGTTCAGGTCCACGGTCCGCCGCCACGCGTCCACGTCGAGTTGGGTCACGGGTCCCACCGTTTCGTTCCCGCCTGCGCAGGTGACGACGCCGTGGAGCTGCCCGGTGCGCTCGGCCGCTGTTGCGACAGCGCGGATGACGTCGTCCTCGTTCGTGACGTCGGCGGTGACCGTGTCGACCGTCCCCGCGGGATCGCCGGTGGTGATCTGCTCCGCTGCGCGTGCCAGTTTCTCCTCGTTGCGACCGCAGATCGTGACGTGGACGCCGTCGGCCGCGAGGGCGGTGGCGACACCCAGTCCGATGCCACTGCCGCCACCGGTGACGAGTACGGACGTCTTCGCGAGCCCGCTGCTGCCGTCGTTGGTAACCACGTACACCTCCAGGTAATAGAACTCGTGTCAATTATCGAGCCGAGGATCTGTGAAACTTGCCGCTATACCACTGCGTCATAATAGGAACACGTTCTATTATCGGGGCACGATCGGCGGGATTCAATGCGGAGGAGTGCCTCGATGACGAACAGGCCGGATTTCGATCTGATCGAGGGACGGTTCTACTCGGGCGAACTCGGCGACCCTCGGCAGGCCTACGCATGGATGCGCGCCCACGAACCCGTGTATCGGGCGGACGGGATTCTCGGCGCCGCGTCGTACGAGGCCGTCCTGGCGGCCGAACGCGACCCGGAGTTGTTCTCGAACGCGGGCGGCATCCGCCCCGGGGTGGGCCCGTTGCCGCAGATGATCGACATGGACGATCCACAGCACCTGCAACACCGTCGCCTCGTCAACGCCGGCTTCACCCGCAAACAGGTGGAAGCGAAGATCGGCCGGATCCGGGAGATCTGCGATCACCTCATCGACGCCGCGTGCGACAAGGACGAAGTGGACTTCGTGCGCGACCTGGCCGCGCCGCTCCCCATGGCCGTCGTCGGCGACATGCTCGGCGTGCGGCCCGAGGAACGCGACACGTTCCTGCAATGGTCCGACGACCTGATGAACGCACTCGGCAGCAACGCCACCCCGGAAGAACTCCAGGCCCAGGCCACCGCGTACCTGGCATTCAACGAATTCACGCTCCGGACCATCGAGGAGCGGCGGCAGAATCCGACGGACGACCTCACCAGCATCCTCGTGCACAGCGAGATCGACGGGCACCGGCTCAGCGACCCGGACATCGTCGGCGAAACCCTGCTGATCCTGATCGGCGGCGACGAGACCACCCGGCACGTCCTCAGCGGCGGCATGGAACAACTGATGCGTCACCCCGACCAGCATCAGCGGCTCGTGAACGACCCCGACGGGATCCCGGCGGCGGTCGAGGAGATGCTGCGCTGGTCTTCGCCGATCAAGAACATGTGCCGCACCGTCACCCGCGACGTCGAATTCTTCGGAACCGACCTGCGCCAGGGCGAGAAGATGATGCTGCTCTTCGAATCCGCCAACTTCGACGAGGCCGTGTTCGACAGTCCCGAGGTGTTCGACATCGAACGGTCCCCGAACCCGCACGTCGCATTCGGTTTCGGCACCCACTTCTGCCTGGGCAACCAACTCGCTCGCCTCGAAGCGAAGATCATGTTCGAGCAACTGCTGTCGCGGCTGCCGGACATGGTGCTCGTCGACGACGGCCCACTGCGGCGTCGTCCCGCCAACTTCGTGTCCGGGCTCGAGGAGATGCCGGTGAAGCTCTAGGCGCTCCGCGCCCGTGCGCGGTTGACGAGTCTCTGGACTCGTTAACCACTCACGGGCGGCGAAGCCGCCTACTCCGGTGCGTCGATGTTCAACTCGTCCGGGTGGGCTCCGACGCGGACGCCGTCGTCCATCGTCTCGATCTCGCTGAGGTCCTGCTCGCTGAGCTCGAAATCGAACACGTCGATGTTCTCGCGGATCCGCGACTCGTGCACCGACTTGGGGATGACGATCAGCCCACTCTGCAGGTGCCAGCGGATCAGCACCTGGGCCGGGCTCTTGCTGTGCCGGTCGCCGATGCGGGTGATGATCGGGTCGGTGAGCAGCGTGTTCGGCTTCGAGTCGTCGCCCCACCCCGAGTTGCTGGTGCCGCCGAGCGGGCTCCACGATTCGACGGCGATACCGTGCTCGACGGCGAACGTCCGGATCTCCTGCTGCGCCAGATGCGGATGCAACTCCACCTGGTCGACCGCCGGAACGACGCCGCCCCGGTCGATCAGCAACTGCAGGTGACGCGGTTCGAAATTGCACACACCGATCGCCTTCGCGCGACCCGACTCGGCGATCTTCTCCAGCGCATCCCACGTGCGGAGGATGCGGTCGTCGTCCTGCAGCGGCCAATGGATCAGGTACAGGTCGACATAATCGACGCCGAGACGTCCGAGGCTGGCGTCGAACGCCTTCAACGCCGGCTCGTAGCCCTGATCGGCGTTCCACAACTTGGTGGTGAGAAAGATGTCTTCGCGGGCGACTCCCGAGTTCGCGATGCCGCGGCCGACCCCTTCCTCGTTGCCGTATGCGGCGGCGGTGTCGATGTGCCGGTAGCCCGCCTCGTCCAGGGCGAACCCCACGGCGTGTTCGGTCTCGTCGTTGTCCGCCTGCCAGACGCCCAAGCCGAGCTGCGGGATGATGGTTCCGGAATTCAGCACGATGCTGGGTACTCGAGGACTCATGCTGTCCAGGCTATCGACTGTGGTGGGGTCGTGAGGGGTACATGCGCCCTGGCATCATGCGGAGGTGACGCAAATTCGGCTGTTGGCGACGGACCTCGACGGCACCCTGCTGCGGTCGGACCGCACGATTTCCCCTCGCACCGCGCAGGCCATGGAGGACGCGCGACTGTCGGGGGTGGAGGTGGTGTGGGCAACGGCCCGCGCCCGGCACTCGGTCCACGAGCTGGCGCAGTCGTGCGGATTCCGCGGCAAGGCGATCTGCGCGAACGGCGCGGTGGTACTCGACCTGGCCGACGGAACCCCGGTGATCACGGCGACGACGACCATCGCGATGGCGTCGGCCGCAGCGGCCATGGACCGGGTGCGGACCCTGATGCCCGGTGTCGTGTTCGCGAACATCGGTCCGACGCGCTTCGTCGCCGAACCGGCGTACGCGGCGTTGTGCGAGTTCGCCGACCACCACCGGCACCCGCACGAGATGGCGCTGTCGGAACTGCTGCCCGACATCGACGAGCCGATGGTGAAGATCGTCGCCCGGCACCCCGAGGTTCCCAGCGCGGAGCTGTACCGGGCGGCGGTGGCGGCCGGCGTCGACGGCGTCGAACTGACGCACTCCGGGGCACCGTACGTCGAAATGGCGGCGTCCGGCGTGTCCAAGGCGAGCGCGCTCGCCGAGCTCTGCGCGGTCGACGGGATCTCGACGGAGGAGGTCGCCGTCGCCGGGGACGCCATCAACGACGTCCCGATGCTGACGTGGGCGGGCACGGCTCTCTGCCCGTCCAACGCGCTGCCGGAAGTCCTCGCCCTCGCCGACCACATCCTGCCCAGCAACGACGAAGACGGGGTCGCCAGCTACTTGGAGCTGCTCCGCCGCCCGTGAGTGGTTAACGAGCACAGAGACTCTTTAACCACGCACGGGCGGCGGAGCCGCCTACAGTCCGGCGGCGGTGGCCAGTTGCGGCAGGTACTCCCGCGGCTGCCCGAACAGCTGTGCGCTCCCGTGCGCACGTTTGAAGTGCAGCTGCGCGTCGTGTTCCCACGTGATCGCGATGCCGCCGTGCAGCTGGACGGCCTCGGACGCGACGTGCTGCAGTGCCTCCGAGCAGTACACCTTCGCGATGACGGCGTCCTCGTGCGTCCCCGACAGCGCCGCGGCGTACGACATGGACCTGGCCGTCTCGACGAGGGCGTACATGTCGGCCATGCGGTGCTTGAGTGCCTGGAACGACCCGATCGCCCGGCCGAACTGCTTGCGCGACTTCGCGTACTCGACCGTCTGCTCCAGCGCCGCGGACGCCGCACCCACCTGTTCCGCCGACAACGCGACCAGTGCGACCGTGCGCAACTGGTCGACGAGGTCGGTGGGGGAGACGAGCCTGCGCGCCGCGACTCCGTCGAACACGACCTCCGACAGCGGACGCGTCGGGTCCATCGCCGGGACGCGGCGACGCGTGACGCCGTCCACCGCCGGGTCGACCTCGAACAATCCGGCGGACGTGGGAACCAGGAGCACGTCCGCGACGTCACCGCCGAGCACGTACGACGCCGTCCCCGACAGCGTCTCGCCCGATGCGGTGACCCCGAATCCGGACCAGCCGTCCGCACCTGCCCAGCACAGCGCGGCGACAGTTCCGGCCGCGATGCCGGGCAGCAGTCGGGCGCACGCGTCGTCGTCCCCCGACAGCACCAGCGCCTGCGCGGCCAGCACGGCGCTGCCCAGCATCGGCGACGGCGTCAGCGTGCGGCCCAGTTCTTCCTGCACCACATGCACTTCCAGCAGCGACGCCCCCACGCCGTCGTATTTCTCCGGCACGGCCAGCGCGGCGACGCCGATCTGCTCGCACAGCTTCGACCACAGGGTGTCGTCGTAGCCGTGCTCGGTGGTGATCGCCCGGCGGACGGCGGCCGAGTCGGAATGCTTACCCAGCAGATCCCGGACCGACGACCGGAGCGCGGCCCGCTCCTCGTTGTCGAAACTCATGACGCCTCCACGAGCGAGTCGACGACGCGGCCGCGGTGGTACGCCGGCGTGCCCCAGGCGGTGACCAGCGCCCGGACCTTGGTGAGCCAAAGCGACAGGTCGTGCTCCTGGGTGTAGCCGATGGCGCCGTGCACCTGCAGCGCCACCCGCGCCGCCCGGTCCGCGGCATCCCCGCACGCGACCTTCGCCGCGGAGACGTCCCGGGAACTGTCGACGGACCCGTCCCGCACGGACAGTGCTGCACCGTGCAGCAGCGGCCGCGACATCTCCAGCCCGACCGCGACCTCGGCCAGGTGATGTTTGATGGCCTGGAACTGTCCGATCACCTTGCCGAACTGCTTGCGCTGCTTGGCATAGTCGGTGGTCACGTCCAGCAGGGTCTGCCCGAGTCCCTGCAGTTGGGCGGCGGTGGCCAGGGCGCCGAGATCGAATGCGGGCGCGAAGTCGGCGTCGCCGAATGCGTCCCCGGCGGTCAGTGGATACAGCCGTCGCGACTGATCCACCGAGTTCTGCACCGCCCCGGCCTGTCCGAGGCTCACGGTGGCGCCGTCGACGAGCAGGACGAGGTCGGCCGAGTCGGCATCGACGGCGAACGGCACGTGCGGCGCGGCCGCGACCGTGGCGAGTGAACCGGAAGCCAACGCCGCCAACCGGTCCGGGCCCACCTGCGCGAGCAGGGCGGGCGCGACGGCCACGGTTTCGGCCACCGGACCGGGAACGGCATGGCGTCCGAGTTGCTCGACGGCCACGACGAGGTCGACGGCGTCGGCGCCCAGCCCGTCGTGCTCGTCCGCGACGAGCAGTCCGTTGACGCCGGTCTCGGCGAGGCGCTGCCACACCTTCAGGCCCGGACCCGTGTCGCCTGTGTTCCACGACCGGATCACCGCCGGCATGTCCGCCTTCGACAGCAACGCGTCGATGCTGGAAGCGAAGTCCTGATGGGAGGAGTCGAGTGTGAATCTCATCGATCCGCCTTCGGTAGGCCGAGCAGCCGCTCGGCGATCACGTTCTTCTGAATCTCGTTGGTGCCGGCGTAGATCGGCCCGGACAGGGAGAACAGGTAGCCGTCCATCCAGTTGTCCGCGAGCTCCGCCGAGGCGCCCTGCAATTCGAGTGCGGTCTCGTGCGTGGCGATGTCCCACTCCGACCAGAACACCTTGTTGATCGACGATTCGGCGCCCAGTTGCCCGCCGTCGGCCAGTCGGGTGACGGTGCCGAACGTGTTCAGCTGGTACGCGCGGGCGCCGATCCAGGCGTCGGCGACCTGGTTTCGCAGGTCCGTGTCGTCGGTGCGTCCGCTGTTCCGGAACAGCTCCACCAGCCGATCGACGGTCGCGAGGAAACGGCCCGGGCTGCGCAGCGACAGTCCGCGTTCGTTGGACGCGGTGCTCATCGCCACACGCCAGCCCTGGTTCACGCCGCCGATCACCCCGGACTCGCCGGGGTTCGCGGGGTCGTCCGGGACGAAGACGTCCTCGAGGAAGATCTCCGCGAAACCGGGTTCGCCGTCCAGCTGATCGATCGGGCGCACGGTCACGCCCTTCGAGCGCAGGTCGAACATGAAGTATGTGATGCCCTTGTGCCGCTGGGCATCCGGGTCGGACCGGAACAGTCCGAAGCCCCAGTCCGCGAAGCTCGCCCGCGAACTCCACGTCTTCTGCCCGTTCAGCACCCAGCCACCGTCGACGCGCCGCGCGGTGGAACGGAGCGACGCGAGGTCGCTACCCGACTCCGGCTCCGACCAGGCCTGCGCCCAGATGTCGTCGGCGCGGGCCATCCGCGGCATGATGCGGGCCAACTGCTCGGCGTTCGCGTGCTCGAACAGCGTCGGGGCGAGCAGGAAGATGCCGTTCTGGCTGACGCGTCCGGGCGCACCCGAACGGTAGTACTCCTCCTCGAACACCACCCATTCCAGCAGCGACGCGTCCCGTCCACCCAGCTCCTCCGGCCACGACACCACCGACAGCCGGGCGTCGGCGAGTGTGCGTTCCCACTCGCGGTGCGCCTCGAAACCCTCGGCGGTGTCCATCGACGGCAGCGGCTCGGCGGGAACGTTGTCGCGCAGGAAGGTTCGCACCTCCTCGCGGAAGGCGACGGTGGCGGCGCCGAACTCGAGATCCACTTACTTCGCCCCTTCGTTCGAGTTGCGTGCACTGGCCGCCATCGACTTGGCATCCATGCCGCCGAGCGGATCGGTGTCGATCTCGGCGTTGTGCGCGTGCGCGAAGTGGTGGAGGCCGAAGACGGAGTCCATGCCGTTCCGCATGCCCATCTGGTCCTCGCACTGGTTGACGGCCTTCTTGGTGAGCGCGAGCCCGAACCGGGGCATGGCGGCGATGCGCCCGGCGATCGCGAGCGTCTCCTGCTCCAGGTCCTCGCGGGGCACGACGCGGTTGACCATGCCCACCTCGTACGCGCGCTGCGCGGTGAACCGGTCGCCGGTGAAGAGGATTTCCTTCGCGAACCGCGGTCCGAGCATCCACGGATGCGCGAAGTACTCGACCCCCGGAATGCCCATACGTACGACCGGGTCGGAGAAGAACGCGTCGTCCGACGCCACGATGAGGTCGCACACCCACGCCAGCATCAGCCCGCCGGCGATGCAGGCGCCCTGAATCATCGCGATGGTCGGCTTCGGGATCTCGCGCCAGCGACGGCACATCCCGAGATAGACCTCCATCTCGCGCGCGAACCGCTGGTCGCCACCCGGCTTGTCGACGTGGTCCCACCACATGACGGCCTTGTTGTCGTAGTGCACGTGATGGTCCCGGCCCGGGGTCCCGATGTCGTGCCCGGCGCTGAAGTGCTTCCCGTTGCCGGCGAGGACGATCACCTTCACGTCGTCGTCCTCGACGGCCCGCTCGAACGCGGCGTCGAGGGCGTACGTCATCACCGAGTTCTGGGCGTTGCGGTAGTCGGGGCGGTTGAGCGTCACGAATGCGACACCGTCACGCACCTCGTAGGTGACGACGTCACCCTCGTCCGGAACCGTCATTTCTTCTCCTCACGCAGAACGTTTTTCATGACCTTCCCGGAGGGGTTCCGGGGGAGGGAGTCGACGAAGCGCACCGATCGGGGCACCTTGAAGTTGGCGAGTCGCTCCTTGCAGAACGCGACCACGTCGTCCTCGGCGAGCGTGACGCCCGGCTTGGCGACCACGTAGGCCCGCCCGACCTCGCCCATCCGCTCGTCGGGAACACCGATGACGGCAGACTCCGCGACGCCGTCGAGTCGGGCAAGGGCGTTCTCCACCTCAGCGGGATACACGTTGAAACCGCCGGAGATGTACATGTCCTTGAGGCGGTCGGTGATGTCGACGTAACCGCGGTCGTCCAGGGTGCCGACGTCGCCGGTATGCAGCCAGCCGTCCGCATCGATGGTCTTGGCAGTCGATTCGGGGTCGTCGAGGTAACCGAGCATCACGTTCTCGCCGCGCACCAGGATCTCGCCCTGGTCGCCGATCCGGACCTCCATCCCGGGGATGGCGCGACCCGACGTGGTCGAGACGGTCACCGGGTCGTCGTCGGTCCGGCACATCGTGACCACCACCGCCTCCGTCTGGCCGTAGGCGGTGAGGACGGCGTCGAAGCTCAGCTCCGACTGCATCCGTTCCACCAGGGCGACCGGCACCGCGGCCGCGCCCGTGATCGCGACCCGCAGGCTGGACAGGTCGTACTTCGGCCGGTCGGGGTGGTCGAGGATCGACTGGAAGATCGTGGGGGCGCCGGGCAGCACGGTGATCTGCTCGTCGTGCACGGTCGCCATCACCTTCGGCACGTCGAACACCGCCATCGGTACCACCGTCGCCCCGTTCAGCAGGCACACCAGGAACCCCGCCTTGTATCCGAAGGTGTGGAAGAACGGGTTGATGATCAGGTAGTTGTCGTCGGAGGTCACCTCGGCGCACTCACCCCACGCCTGCGCGATGCCCACCGACTGCCGGTGCGCACTCATCACGCCCTTGCTGCGGCCCGTCGTGCCCGACGTGAACATGACGTCGGAGACGTCGTCGGGGGAGACGGCGGCCGCGCGGGCATCGGCCTCGGCACGCGTGTCCTCGTCGGCGAGGGCGAGGAAGTCGTCGAAGTCGAAGACGCCGGGCAACTCGGCGTCGCCGCCGTCGACCGGAACCCGGACGACGGTCGGCAGGTCGAAGGTGCTCGACTCGTCGCGCAGCGACGCGTACCGGTCGGTGCCGAGGAAGTTGCCCGCGACCACCAGTGCGGTGGTCTTGGTGCGCTCGAGAATGTCGAGGGCCTCCGTGGCCGTGTACCGGGTGTTGATCGGGACGAGAGTCGCACCGGCGTAGTGGATGCCGAGCGCCGCGACCACCCAGTGATACGTGTTGGGCGACCACACCGCGACGTGATCGCCGGGCCGCACGTCCTGTGAGCTGAGTGCGGCGGCGAAATCGCGGACACGGTCGTGCAGTTGTGTGAAGGTCAGACGGACGTCGCCGTCCGCCACGGCTGTGAGCTCGCCGAATTCGCGTGCGGCCCGTTTCAGGGCGGACGGGGTGGTTGTCGGTTGTTCGGTCACTGGGCTCCCTACCTACCTAGCAAGTGCTTGGTAGGTTATCTTACAGACGTGGACCAGAGCGAGAGCCCGGACGGGCTGATCACCGACGACGACTTTGCGCAGACCGTCAGGACGTGGCTGAACGACAACCTCACCGGCGACTTCGCCCGGCTGAAAGGCAAGGGCGGCCCCGGCAGCGAGCACGAGTTCTTCGAGGAACGGCTCGCGTGGGACCGTCATCTCGCCGCGGCGGGATGGACCTGCCTCGGCTGGCCGAAGGAGCACGGCGGGCGCGGAGCCACGTTGGCCCAGCAGGTGGTGTTCCATCAGGAGTACGCGAAGTCGGGGGCGCCGGCGCGGGTCAGCCACGTCGGCGAGGAACTGCTCGGCCCGACGCTCATCGCGTTCGGCACCGAGGAACAGAAGCGTCGCTTCCTCCCCGGCATCAACACCGTGACCGAACTGTGGGCGCAGGGCTATTCCGAGCCGGGCGCCGGTTCCGACCTCGCGAACGTATCCACCACCGCGCGCCTCGACGGCGACAAGTGGGTGATCAACGGGCAAAAGGTGTGGACGTCCCTCGCGCACGTCGCCCAGTGGGCGTTCGTCCTCTGCCGCACCGAACCGGGATCCAAGCGGCACCAGGGCCTGAGCTTCCTGCTCGTCCCGCTCGACCAGCCCGGCGTCACGGTCCGGCCCATCCAGCAGTTGACCGGCACGTCCGAGTTCAACGAGGTGTTCTTCGACGACGCCGTCACGGACGCGGATCTGGTGGTCGGGGAGCCGGGTGACGGCTGGCGCGTCGCGATGGGTCTGCTCACCTTCGAGCGCGGCGTGTCCACGCTCGGGCAGCAGATCGGATTCGCCCGCGAACTGCAGGGCGTCGTCGACCTCGCGAAAGCCAACGGTGCGGCGACCGACCCCAACATCCGCGAGAAGATCGCCCGCGCGTGGGTCGGGCTGCGGGTGATGCGAGCGCACGCACTGCGCACCCTGGAGGCGGTCGACGCCGGGACCTCCGGCGCGGAGGCGTCCGTCGCGAAGCTGCTCTGGGCCAACTGGCACCGCGACCTCGGACAGCTGGCCATGGAAGTGCAGGGCGCGGCGTCGCTGCTCGCCCCGGCCGATCCGGCGTCCGACGTCACGGACCCCGAACATCTCGAACTCGGCGACTGGCAGCGGCTCTTCCTCTTCACCCGCGCCGACACGATCTACGGCGGATCCAACGAGATCCAGCGCAACATCATCTCCGAGCGCGTGCTCGGACTCCCCCGAGAGGCACGACCGTGACACAGACATCCCCACTCGCCACCGCGCCCGCCGAGACTCCGGGACACGACCTGCTGACAGGCAAGAAGGTCGTCGTCACCGCCGCGGCGGGCACCGGCATCGGCTACGCGTCCGCGCGACGCGCCCTGCTCGAGGGCGCCGACGTGCTGGTGTCCGACTGGCACGAACGACGGCTCGGCGAGACGCAGGAAAAGCTCGCCGCCGAATTCCCGGGCCAGGTGGTCGAGGCGCTGACGTGTGACGTGTCCAGCACGGAGCAGGTGAATGCGCTGATCGCTGGCGCCGCCGAACGACTCGGCCGGATCGATGTCCTCGTCAACAACGCCGGACTCGGTGGCGAGACACCGCTCGTCGACATGACGGACGAGGAGTGGGACCGCGTCCTCGACATCACGCTCAACGGAACGTTCCGCGCCACCCGCGCCGCGCTGCGCTACTTCAAGGAGGTCCCGCACAACGGTGTACTGGTCAACAATGCGTCGGTCCTCGGGTGGCGGGCCCAGCACTCGCAGGCGCACTACGCGGCCGCGAAGGCCGGCGTCATGGCCCTGACCCGCTGCAGCGCGATCGAGGCCGCCGAGTACGGCGTCCGGATCAACGCCGTCGCGCCGTCCATCGCGCGGCACGCGTTCCTCGCGAAGGTCACCAGCGAAGAACTCCTCGACAAGCTGGCGTCCGGCGAGGCGTTCGGCCGCGCCGCCGAGGTGTGGGAAATCGCCGCCACCATCGCCATGCTCGCCAGCGACTACACCACGTACCTCACCGGCGAGGTCGTGTCGATCTCGTCGCAGAGGGCGTAGCCGCCCCGTGCGTGGTTAACGAGTGTCTGGACTCCTTAACCACGCACGGGGCCGAGGCCCCTAACAAGCGCTTGGTTGATAGGATGTGACGATGACGCCACCCCCCGCCGACGACACGTCCGGCAAGTCCGGACGCCGGACCGAACTCCTCGACATCGCGGCCACCCTGTTCGCCGAACGGGGCCTGCGGGCCACCACCGTGCGCGACATCGCCGACGCCGCGGGCATCCTGTCGGGCAGCCTGTACCACCACTTCGACTCGAAGGAGTCGATGGTCGACGAGATCCTACGGGGCTTCCTCGACGACCTGTTCGGCAAGTACCGCGAGATCGTCGCGTCCGGCCTCGACAGCCGCGCCACCCTCGAAGCGCTGGTCACCACGTCCTACGAGGCGATCGACGCGTCGCATTCCGCGGTCGCGATCTATCAGGACGAGGTGAAGCACCTCGTCGCGAACGAGCGCTTCACGTACCTGTCCGAACTGAACACCGAATTCCGCGAGCTGTGGATGGGTGTGCTCGAGGCGGGTGTGAAGGACGGCAGCTTCCGATCCGACATCGACGTCGAGCTCGCCTTCCGATTCCTCCGCGACACTGCCTGGGTCGCCGTCCGCTGGTACCGGCCCGGCGGCTCGGTCACGGTCGACACCGTCGCCAAGCAATACCTCTCGATCGTCCTCGACGGACTTGCGAGTCCCCATAACTGACTAGGAGTTTCACATGACCGAGGCCTACATCGTCGACGCCGTTCGCACACCGATCGGCAAGAAGAACGGTGGCCTGTCCGGCGTGCACCCCGCCGACCTGGGCGCGCACGTCATCAAGGCCCTCGTCGAGCGCACGGGCTTCGACCCGGCGGGTGTCGACGACGTCGTCTTCGGTTGCGTCGACGCGATCGGCGGGCAGGCGGGCAACATCGCCCGCACCGCGTGGCTGGCCGCCGGCTACCCGGAGGAGGTCCCGGGGGTCACGGTGGACCGGCAGTGCGGGTCGAGTCAGCAGGCCGTGCACTTCGGTGCGCAGGCGATCCTGAGCGGCACCGCCGACCTGATCGTCGCCGGCGGTGTGCAGAACATGAGCCAGATCCCGATCGCCTCGGCAATGGTGGTCGGTCAGCAGTACGGATTCGACACCCCGTTCGGCGGATCGACGGGCTGGACGGAACGCTACGGCGACCAGGAGGTGTCGCAGTTCAACGGCGCCGAACTGATCGCGGACAAGTGGGACATCAGCCGCGAGGAACTCGAGCGCTGGGCGTTGCAGAGCCACGAACGGGCGCGGACGGCCATCGCCGAGGGGCGCTTCGACCGCGAGATCGTTCCGTTCGGTGACGTGACGACGGACGAGGGTCCGCGCGAGACCAGCCTCGAGAAGATGGCGGCGCTGAAGACCCTCACCGAAGGGGGACGTCTCACGGCCGCGGTCGCGAGCCAGATCTCCGACGGTGCGAGCGCGGTGCTGCTGGCCTCACCGGAAGCGGTCGAGAGGTACGGCCTGACTCCCCGTGCCCGCATCCACCACCTCAGCGCCCGCGGCGCCGACCCGATCTTCATGCTCAGCGCCCCGATCCCCGCCACGCGTTACGCGCTGGAGAAGACGGGCCTGAGCATCGACGACATCGACCTGATCGAGATCAACGAGGCCTTCGCGCCGGTCGTCCTCGCATGGATCAAGGAGATCGGCGCCGACCCGGCGAAGGTCAACGTCAACGGCGGCGCGATCGCCCTCGGACACCCCCTCGGCGCGACCGGCACGAAGCTGATGGCCACCCTCCTCAACGAGCTCGAGCGCACCGGCGGCCGCTACGGTCTGCAGACCATCTGCGAAGGCGGCGGCACAGCCAACGCCACCATCATCGAACGCCTGTGAGTACTTGTTAACCGCGGGCGGTTAACAAGTACTCACAGGTCAGGTGCGGGCGTGACCGGCGATGTCCTCCGTGAACGCCTGCATCATCTCGGCGGTGAGGGTGGGACGCACCGTGCCGATCACGTCCAGGTAGTCCTGGGTACCGGCATGGCAGCGTCCCCCCGAGTCGACGCTGCACTCGAACGTCGCCTGCGCAACGGTCCGTGCCGCGTGCGCGACGTCGGCGGGCGTGTAACCCTCGGTCGCGGCGACGAGGGCGGACACGTCGACCTGCTCGTTGCCGAGGTACCGCTCCCACAGTGCGTGCCGGGCCTCCGCGTCCGGCGCGCCGATCGGCAGCACATAGTCGAAACGTCCGTGACGTAGGAACGCATCATCCAGTGCGCGAACGGAATTGGTGGCGCACACCAGCAACCGTCCGCCGCGTTCACGGAAGTGGACGATCGATTTCAGCAGTTCGTTCACCACCCCGACTGACTGCGATCCGGGCCTGCGCCGCGCCGCCACCTCCTCCACCTCGTCGATGAAGACGACGACGTGCTCGAGTTCGCCCATCGACGTGAACGCCTCTCCGAGACCGGCAGCGAGACCGTTCTCGCCGGCCGCGAGCCGCGACGGGAACAGTTCGACGAACGGCCAGCCGAGCCGGCTGGCGATGGCACGCGCGAACGTCGTCTTCCCGGTTCCCGGTGGTCCGAACAGGACCACGGCGCGCGGCGGTGCCACGCCGTGGTCGGCGGCCAGCGCGGGCCGCGACAGGGGGAGCACGATCTTGCGTTCGATCAGCGACTTCTCCCGGGACATGCCGGCGACCTGTTTCCACAGTCCGGCGGGCGGTACCGCGCCGCCGAGCGTCGCCAGGACCCCGGCCGTACGGGGCGACACCGTCCCGAGCTTCTCGTAGTACGTGACTCCGCTGCGGGCGGTGAATCCGGAATTGCTCAGCGCGGTGGCACCGGTCTCACCTTCGGGGAGGAGCGCGCTCACCCGCCGCACTCCTCTGGCGAGGAGCTGGTGCTCGAGCTGCGACAGCAGGGCGCTGCCGAGCCCTTGGGCACGCCATTCGGGATCGAGGGAGAGGCGCATGACCCAGGCGCGGTCCTCATCGACGCGAGCGACCGCCGTCCCGATGATGAGACCGTCCTTCGTCGCGACGACCGCCGGGTGACGGTTCAGCAGACTTCCGACCACGTCCGACAGCGCGAACAGGGGCGGTTGGTCTGTGGTGGTGGAACTGCTGTCCATGCGCACGACGGACTCGAGATCCTCCGGTTCGAAGTCTCGGATGCTCCAGGCGTCCATGCGCCCTCCCTGATGTGGATGGCGGATCCTCAGACTACGTCTGCTGTGAGTACTTATTAACCGCCCGCGGTTGATAAGTACTCACGGGCGCGAAGCGCTACGCTCGAATCCACAGGTGACGAGTCCTGAACGGGGCCGTGATGCACGAGTTGGCAATCACCCAGAGCGTCGTCGACGCCGTCTGCGAGACCGCCGCGGGACGGACGGTCCACAGTGTGCGCGTGCAGGTGGGGGCGTTGACGGCCGTGGTCGCCGATTCGATGCAGTTCTGTTTCGAACTGGTCACCGAAGGGACCGTCGCGCACGGTGCCCGTCTCGACATCGACCACACCCCGGGCGGTGCGCACTGCCGTGAGTGCGGCGCGGACTTCGCGCTCACGGACCTGGTGTTGCTGTGCCCGTGCGGAAGTGCGGACGTTGAGGTCACGTCGGGTCGGGAACTACGAATCCTCTCGATGGAAGTGAGCTGACGCAAAATGTGTGCCACCTGTGGATGCGGAGACGAGACCGGAACCAGGATCACGGTGCCCCACGAGCACCCCCACGACCACGACCACGAGCATCCGCACGATCACGAGCATCCGCACGACCACGACCACGAGCACACCCACGAACACCCGCACGAGCCTGCGACCGAGACGGTGACCCTCGAGCAGAAGGTGCTGGCGAAGAACGACCTCACCGCGGAGCGCAACCGGGGCTGGCTGGCGGGGCGCGGGGTGCTCGCCCTGAACGTGATGAGTTCGCCGGGGTCTGGGAAGACGACTCTCCTCGAACGCACCATCGCCGACATCGGTGGGCAGCGACGCGTCTCGGTGGTGGAGGGTGACCAGGAGACGATGCTCGACGCCAACCGCATCAAGGCGACGGGATGTGCTGTGGTGCAGGTGAACACGGGAGCCGGGTGTCACCTCGACGCCGAGATGATGCGGGACGCGCTGACCGCCCTCGACCCCGAGCCCAACTCGCTGCTGTTCATCGAGAACGTGGGGAACCTGGTCTGTCCGGCACTGTTCGATCTCGGTGAGAAGAGCAGGGTGGTGGTGATCTCGGTGACCGAGGGGACGGACAAGCCGCTCAAGTATCCGCACATGTTCGCGGCGGCGAACCTGGTGATCGTGAACAAGGCGGACCTGTTGCCGTACGTGGACTTCGACGTCGATCTCTGCACGAAGTACGCACGGTCGGTGAACCCCGACCTGCAGATGATCACGCTGTCGGCGACGACGGGTCAGGGCATTGCGCAGTGGTACGACTGGATTGCGAAGCAATGACGCCCATACACGACGGGGTCGAACTGCGCGGTGCGACGCGCCGAGGACCGTTGACATCCGCTCGACGGCGGAGCTAAATAAATATCAGCGCCACACAGGTGGGCCGACGGTCGACTCCGGTGGCGACAGGAGTTGTGTTCACTCCGGAAAGCGACCTGATATGCCGACACAGGAAGCAATCAACGCCGAGGACACCCTGATTCACGTGCTGTGGATCAATGCGGGACTCAGTTGCGACGGCGATTCGGTGGCCTTGACGGCTGCGACGCAGCCCAGTGTCGAGGAGATTGCTCTGGGAGCCCTGCCGGGCCTACCCAAAGTGGCCGTTCACTGGCCGCTGATCGACTTCGAGAACGGCCCCGAGGGCGGCGCCGACGACTTCCTGGAGTGGTTCTGGAAGGCGGATCGCGGCGAGCTCGAACCCTTCGTCCTGGTGGTGGAGGGTTCCATCCCGAACGAGCAACTTCACGACGAGGGTTACTGGTGCGGGTTCGGCAACAATCCCGAGACGGGCCAGCCGGTGACGACGAGTGAATGGCTCGATCGTCTGGCTCCGAAGGCGACGGCGATCGTCGCGGCGGGCACGTGCGCCACGTATGGCGGTATCCACGCGATGGCGGGTAACCCGACCGGTGCGATGGGCGTTCCCGACTATCTCGGCTGGGATTGGAAGTCGAAGGCGGGCATCCCGATCGTCTGCGTTCCCGGCTGCCCGATCCAACCGGACAACCTGTCGGAGACGCTGACGTATCTCCTCTACATGGCCACCGAGCAGGCGCCCATGATTCCGCTCGACGACGCTCTGCGTCCGCAGTGGCTGTTCGGGGCCACGGTGCATGAGGGCTGCGACCGCGCCGGCTACTACGAGCAGGGTGATTTCGCCACCGAGTACGGCTCGCCCAAGTGCATCGTGAAGCTGGGGTGCTGGGGTCCGGTCGTCAAGTGCAACGTCCCGAAGCGGGGCTGGATCAACGGTGTCGGTGGGTGCCCGAATGTGGGCGGTATCTGCATCGGGTGCACGATGCCGGGCTTCCCGGACAAGTTCATGCCGTTCATGGACGAACCGCCGGGCGGCAAGATCTCCGCCGCGGCGTCCGGACTGTACGGATCCGCCATTCGGAGCCTCCGCAAGATCACCAAGACCACTTTGGACAAAGAGCCGCACTGGCGCAGTCGCGGTACGAAACTGACCACGGGCGCCACACGCACCTGGTAGTCCCGCTCGGGGTCTCGGGCGGTAGTCCGACGGCCTCGAACACTGAGAGGTACGTCGATGACAACGATCATTCCGGAACCTTCGCACAAGTCGGAATCCGACGGCCTGGTCGAGATGGCGTGGGATCCGATCACGCGCATCGTGGGCAGCCTGGGCATCTACACGAAGATCGATTTCAAACAGAAGGAAGTCGTGGAGTGCCACAGCACCTCGTCGATCTTCCGCGGCTATTCGATCTTCATGAAGGGTAAGGATCCCCGCGACGCCCACTTCATCACCAGCCGCATCTGCGGTATCTGTGGTGACAACCATGCGACGTGTTCGTGCTACACCCAGAACATGGCCTACGGTGTGCAGCCCCCGCACATCGGCGAGTGGATCGTCAACCTCGGCGAGGCCGCGGAATACATGTTCGACCACAACATCTTTCAGGAGAACCTCGTCGGTGTGGACTTCTGCGAGAAGATGGTGTCCGAGACCAATCCGGGGGTGCTCGCGCAGGCCGAGAAGACCGAGGCGCCGCACGCCGGCGAGCACGGCTACAAGACCATCGCCGACATCATGCGTTCGCTCAACCCGTTCACCGGTGAATTCTATCGGGAGGCGTTGCAGGTCAGCAGGTGGACGCGAGAGATGTTCTGCCTCATGGAAGGTCGGCACGTCCATCCGTCCACCCTGTATCCGGGTGGCGTGGGCACGGTCGCGACGATCCAGTTGATGACCGATTACACGACGCGTCTGATGCGCTACGTGGAGTTCATGAAGAAGGTCGTCCCCATGCACGACGACCTGTTCGACTTCTTCTACGAGGCCATGCCCGGCTACGAGAAGGTCGGCCTGCGCCGGACGCTCCTCGGCTGCTGGGGATCCTTCCAGGATCCCGCGGTGTGCAACTTCTCCTACAAGGACATGGAGAAGTGGGGACGGGCCATGTTCGTCACGCCCGGCATCGTGGTCGACGGCAAACTGATCACCACGTCCCTCGTCGACATCAATCTGGGCATCCGAATCCTGCTGGGCAGTTCCTATTACGACGACTGGACCGACCAGGAAATGTTCGTGAAGAACGATCCGCTCGGGAACCCGGTCGACCGCAGGCATCCGTGGAACCAGCACACCAACCCGCACCCGCAGAAACGCGACATGGAGGACAAGTACAGCTGGGTGATGTCGCCGCGGTGGTTCGACGGCACGGACCATCTCGCGCTGGACACCGGCGGCGGGCCGCTGGCCCGGCTCTGGAGTACCGCCCTCGCGGGTCTCGTCGACATCGGGTACGTGCAGTCGACCGGTCACAGCGTGAAGATCAACCTGCCGAAGACCGCGCTGAAGGGCCCGGTCGAGCTGGAATGGAAGATCCCGCGGTACGGCAGCAACACGATCGAGCGTGACCGGGCGCGGACGTACTTCCAGGCCTACGCGGCGGCGTGTGCGCTGCATTTCGCGGAGAAGGCGCTCGCCGAGATCCGGGCCGGGCACACGAAGACGTGGGAGAAGTTCGAGGTCCCCGACGAGGGCATCGGCTGCGGCTTCACGGAAGCGGTGCGCGGAGTTCTGTCGCACCACATGGTGATTCGCGACGGCAAGATCGCGAACTACCACCCGTATCCGCCGACCCCGTGGAACGCCAATCCCCGCGACAGCTTCGGTACGCCGGGGCCGTACGAGGACGCGGTGCAGGGTCAGCCGATCTTCGAGGAGAACGATCGGGAGCACTTCAAGGGCATCGACATCATGCGGACCGTCCGCAGTTTCGATCCCTGCCTGCCCTGCGGTGTGCACATGTATCTCGGTGAGGGAAAGACGCTGGAGAAGCTGCATTCGCCCACCCAGTCCGTGACCGGCGAGTGACGAGGTACGCATGGAGCGTGGCGGATCGGAGACGTGGGGGAGTGACGAAGTAGGAGACGACCCCGATCGGTGGCGGACAGCCGGCGAGAGGATCGACAGCCTGTTGGACGCGAGTTCGACAGGTGGCTCGGTGGCACGTGAGCGCGCCGAGCAACTGGTCCGCGAGGTGGTCGAACTCTACGGCGCCGGGCTGCAGCGTGTCCTCGAGATCATCGGCGAGCGCGACGACGACCTCGTCGAACGACTGGCCGCCGACGAACTGGTGGCCAGCCTGCTGCTGGTGAACGGACTTCATCCGCACGACGTCGAGACGAGGGTCGCCACCGCGCTCGACAGTGTGCGCCCCTACCTGGGCTCACACGGCGGTGACGTCGAACTGCTCGGCGTGGTGGAGGGTGTGGTGCGGCTTCGGCTGACCGGCAGTTGCCAGAGCTGCCCGTCCTCGGCGGTGACGTTGGAACTCGCCGTCAAGGACGCCGTGCTGGCCGCCGCACCGGAGACCGTGGACATCGAGGTGGTGGGTGCCACCCCCGCGGCCGGTTCGGGGCTGATCTCCGCGGAATCGCTGTTCTCCCACGTTCATCCGGACGGATCGGACGGGTCGAGCGGTACCGGGACGTGGGTGTCGGTGCCCGAACTCGAGGACCTCACGCCCGGGGAGGTGGCCGGATTCTCCGTGGCCGGGCTCCCGATTCTGGTGTGCCGGATCGGGGAGCAGTTGTTCGCCTACCGCGACCGCTGCGCCGCCTGCACCAACTCGCTGGCCGGGGCCACGCTGCAACGGAAAGCGGGCGGGCAGGTGGGTGACGCGGTGCTGCGCTGTCCGTCGTGCCGGGCGCACTTCGACCCGCGCCGAGCAGGCCTCCGTCTCGACGGCGACGCCGATGCCGACACGCTGTCGCCGCTGCCGGTCCTCGTCCGTGACGGCGTCGTCTCCGTCGCGGTGCCCGCCGCGGAGGTGGCGTGATGAGCCCGTCGGGGAACGGACTGCGCATCCTGCAGCGCATCGCGTCCGAACGGCCCGCACCGGTGATCGGGGAACGGTGCGACATGTGCGCCGTGCCGATCGCCGACGCCCATCAGCACGTCGTGAACGTTCAGGACCGGCAACTGATGTGCGTGTGCCGTGGGTGCTACCTGCTGTTCACCGACGAGAGCGCCGAACTGCGCTTCCGGGCCGTCCCGGACCGCTACCTGTCGTTCCCCGACTTCGAACTCGCACCGGGCCGCTGGGACGAACTGGAGATCCCTGTCGGGCTCGCCTTCGTGTTCCGGAACTCGCTGCTGGCCAAGACCGTCGCCTTCTATCCCGGACCGGCAGGTGCCACCGAATCGGAGCTGCCGCTCGACGCCTGGGACAGCGTCCTCGCGGCCAACCCGGCCCTCGGCCGGCTGTCCGCAGACACGGAGGCGTTGCTCCTGCGGGTCCCCGAGCACGGCGACCCCGAGTGCTACCTCGTCCCCATCGACGCCTGCTACCAGCTGGTGGGCGAATTGCGGCAGGTGTGGCGGGGGTTCGACGGCGGCCAGGACGCCCGCCGGGTCATCGACACGTTCTTCGAGACGGTGCGTGCGCGCAGTCGCGTCGCGAAGGAGCCGACGTGACCGAATTGTCGTTCCGCGTGGAGGACGTGTTCCCGGAGCCGTTCGCGGTTGCGCCGAATCTCACTGCGCGAGTAGAGGTGACGGAGTCCAGCGGTGCCACCGTACACGCGATGGCCGTCCGCTGCCAGGTCCGCATCGACCCGCAACGCCGCCGCTACACGGACGGCGAGGCGGAGGGCCTCCTCGATCTGTTCGGGCCCCGCGAGCGGTGGACGGCCACTCTCAAACCCTTCCAATGGATGCAGACCAGCACCGTGGCCCAGGGGTTCACCGGGTCGAGTGTGGTGGAGTTGCCGCTGCCGTGCACGTACGACTTCGAGGTGACGGCCTCGAAGTATCTGCACGCCCTGGACGAGGCCGGGTCGACGGTGCCGCTCGTGTTCCTGTTCAGCGGAACGGTCTTCACTCGCGGGGTCGCCGGTTTCGGGGTGGAACGGATCCCGTGGGACCGCGAGTCGACCTACGACCTGCCGGTCGGCGTGTGGCGCGAACTGGTTCAGGCGCACTACCCGAACACGGGGTGGGTGCGCCTCCACCACGACACGCTCGCCGCGCTGGCGCGCTACAAGGCGGCGCACGGTCTGATCGGACTGGACGTCGCCATTTCGGACCTGCTGCAGGGAGCCGGGGAGGTGATCGCATGATCTCCCCGGCGTCCCTGCAGCGAGTACGTGCCGTGGCTGACGCGGTCCTGTACGAGGGCTACCTGCTGTATCCGTATCGTGCGAGTTCGTCGAAGAATCAGTCGCGGTGGCAGTTCGGAGTCCTCGGACCGTCGGGTGCGGCGGAGTCGGGGGTCGGCGAGGAACCGCGCATGTCCTGTCAGACCCTGATGCAGGCAGGCGACGGAGCGGGGGTCAACGTCACCCTCCGCTTCCTGCAGCTTCAGGTGCGCAGCATCGAACGCGTGGACGCAGACTCGGCGGAGTTCGTTCCCGTCGACGAACTGACGGTCGCGGGCGCGAGCTGGCTCAGCTGGGACGAGGCGGTGGAGCGCGAATTCGATCTCGGCATCCTGCGCCCCGCGGAGTGGCCGGGCGAACGTCGTCTCGACGTCCACATCGACGGCGGCACGGAGGTGGAGGAACTGCGGGACGAGGACGGATCCCTCGCCGGCCGGGTGGTGCGCACCCGGTGGCCCGCGCACGCGGTCGTGACGGTGGGCAGCGACGGCGTCGACAGGCTGAACCGCGTGCGGGTGTCGGTCGAGAACGCGACCACCGCGCAGGACGCCGCCGGCTGGGACAAGGACTCGGCGATCCGGCAGTCGCTGATCGGCGCCCATCTGATCCTGGCGGCGGAGAACACCGAGTTCGTCTCACTCCTCGAACCTCCCGCGGAGGCGGAGCAACTCGCGGGAACGTGCGCGCACGAACGGTGCTACCCGGTACTGGCCGGGCTGCCGGGGGAGACGGATCTCGTCCTGGTGTCGCCGATCATCCTGTACGACCACCCCGAGGTGGCCGAGCAGAGCGACGGGGCACTGTTCGACGCCACCGAGATCGACGAGATCCTCACACTGCGCGTCATGACCCTCACCGAGGAGGAGAAGCGGCAGGCCCGCGCCACCGACCCGCTCGCCGCCCAAATCATCGACCGGTGCGACCAGATGTCGCCCGCGACGCTCGCCCAGATGCACGGCATCCTCCGAGATCCGCACCTCCCGGACCCGGATTTCCCGGACCCGCACCTCCCGGATACGGGCCTCCCCGACATGGGGCTCGTCCCGGAACTGACCGACGATACGCCGTGGTGGGATCCGGACGCCGACACAGCCGTTCGCCCCGACGTCGACGGCGTGATCGTGAACGGCGTCCGGGTGGCGAAGGGCACTGTCGTGCGGATCCACCCGTCGCGGCGCGCCGACGCCCAGGACCTGTTCTTCGCGGGACAGCTGGCTCGCGTGGTGACCGTGCACGCCGACGTCGACGGTGGCACCCACGTCGGCGTCGTGCTGGAGGACGACCCTGCGTCGGAGTTGCACGAGTGGTACGGACGGTATCTGTACTTCGCCCCGGACGAGGTGGAGCCGGTCTCGGCAGACACCGGAAAGGATGGACAGTCATGAAGATTCTCGGAGAGATGACCACCGCGGCTCTGGCGTTGGTTGCGGTCGCGGGCGTAGCGGTCGCCGTCATCGCGATCCCCGACATCAGGCGATATCTGCGTATCCGGAAAATGTGAGACGCACGTGACGGTGGGCAGGCGGGTTCTGGTTGCCGGTGTGGGCAACATCTTCTTCGGCGACGACGGTTTCGGACCCGAGGTGCTGCGCGGGGTCGCGACGAGGACGCTGCCGCCGGGAGTCCGCGCCGTCGATTTCGGCATTCGTGGAACGCATCTGGCCTACGAGCTGCTCGACGGTTGGGGCGCCCTGCTGCTGGTGGACGCGGTGCCCGGCCGTGGTGAGCCCGGCGCGCTGAGGGCATTCGAGGTGGGGCCCGATTCCGTCCCGGCGGCGCCGCTGGACGCGCACAGCATGGATCCGGGGGCGGTGTTCGGGAGTCTGCGCGCGCTCGGCGGAACCCTGCCGCGGACCGTGGTCCTCGGCTGCCAGGTGGCGAACACCGGCGAGGGAATCGGGCTCTCACCGCGGGTCGAGGCCGCCGTCGGACAGGCCGTCGACTTGGTGTTCGACATCGTGGATCAACTGCTGGAGTCCGACTCCGCGGCAACGCTGCAACCGGACGGGACGGAGGGCTGAATCATGTGTCTCGGTATTCCCGGTCAGGTGGTGCGCATGTTGGAAGGCTACGGCAACCAACTCGCGCTCGTCGACGTCGTCGGCGAACAGCGCAAGGTGAACGTCGGTATGCTGCCCGAGGACGTCAGCCTGGAACCGGGCGACTGGATCGTCATCCACATGGGTTTCGCCATGGAGAAGGTGGACGAGGCGGGCGCCGAGAAGGCGATGGCCGGGCTGGAGATGATGGGGCGGTCGCGGACGGCCGACGACGACTGACGGCGCAGATCACCGCATCCCGGCCTCACGGACGTCGGGTGGTCCGGCGACGAAGTCGCGTGCCCGGTTCCAGCGGGCGTGGTAGCGCTCGCCGAATCGTGACCGGGCACGGGCCATCCGGCGCGGTTTGTTCGGGTAGCGGCGCATCGCCCACCAGGAGTCGGGTTTGGCGAGGCGGATGGCGCCGATGATCGCCACCGGCTGGAACACGATCCCCACGATCCCGGTGACAAACTTGCCCTTGAGCATGCAGATCACCGAGATGGCGAGGGAGATGGCCAGATAGCCGATCGACGACCACCACTCCGGGGTGCCGATCCGGCCGGTCACGAGTTCGGCGCCGCCGATCATCAGACCGGTGATCATGAGCGCGCAGAAGATCGCGTCCACCGACTTCCGGCCGGACGTGCTCCAATACACGTCGTCGAGGTGCACCCACAGCGCGAACTCGTCGAAGGTGAGCGCGAGGCCCACTCCGAAGAGGGCGGCGAACACGTTGAGTGCGGTGCCCTCCGGGGTGGTCGCGATCAGCGCCAGCCCGGCCAGCGTCATGAACAGGATCCCGAAAACCTGATGGTGCAGGTGCACGCCGCCGACGGTGATGTCGTTGATCAGACCGCCCCCCGGCTCCGCGCCGTCGTCCGTTGGCGCCGCTCCCGACCGCGACCGGATACGGCGGGTGATGGTCCGGGTGACGACGAAAGTGACCAGGACAGCGAAGAACAACCACATCATGGGAAACAGGACCACTACCCGGCTGTCGCCTTCGGTGTCCACGACGATCTCGGCGAGAAGGGCCATCTCGACACTCCGTCAGGTGGGGGAAATCATCCTCTATCCGGGTATACACCCCGCTCGCGGACGGCGGACGAAGACGGGATGTTCCGCTCGACGGAGAGTCCGAGCCCGTGGCCGTCCCCGGGCTCGTCGACGGACGTCACGCCCGGAAGCGGTCCAGGGGACCGTGGTCGACGCTCGCACCCGTGACGGTCCACAGGCGGCTGGGGTCGTACCAGTGGTCGCGGCCGATCAGGTCGAGGTGTCGTTCGGTGAGGCCGTGCCGGGCGCCGGCGGTCAACGCGTCGTCGAAGGTGAGGCTCGTGGCAGGCAACCGGAGGCGGCCCGAGTCCGCGAGTGCGTGCCCGAGTTCGCGGACGGTCACCGAGTCGGGGTGGCAGGCGTGGAACACGTCGCCGGGGCGTGCGGGGAACTGCGCGGCGAGGGCGGCGAGGAGCCGGGCGAGATCGTTCACCGCGATGATCGAGATCCGGGATCGTCCCTCGTCGACCCAGGCCCCCAACGCCTCGATTATCTGGATGAAGCCGGGGACGAACCAGCGGTCGCCGGGGCCGTGGACGAAGCCGGGCCGGACGACGCAACCACCCCGTTCGAGGACGCGGTGTTCGGCGGTCAGCCTGCTCGCGCTCAGCGCCGAGACGGGTGCGGGCGTGGCCTCGAACTCACCGATTCCGGTGTGCGGCCCGGACCCGTACACGCCGATGGTGCTGACATAGATCACCCGGTTCATGCCGTTCCGGGCCGCCGCGGCAAGCAGATTCTCGGTGCCCGCGACGTTGACGGTGACGCAGTGCGCCGGGTCGTTCCCGGTGTGGGAGGCGGCATGGATCACGACATCGGCGCCGGTGAGCGCCGTTTCGAGGCTCGCCGGATCGGTGAGATCCGCCCGGGCCGACACGACGCCCGGAATCTCGGACTGTGAAGGTGTGCGCGCCACCGCGGTGCAGTGGATTCCGGCCGACGCCAGTGCCGTCACGGTGGCCGATCCGACGAAGCCGGTGGCTCCCACCACCGCGACACGGACCGGCGTGGAGGGTGTTCGACCATCGTCGGTCGCGGTCGACGCTGGTACCGTCTCTCCGGGCAATGGGCGCGTAGTCCGTGCTTTCATCGTCATCGTTCTTCTCTCGTGCGGCAGGGAAAGGTGTGAACGTGGTTCAGCAGGCGCGTGCTGCGGCGACACGACAGCAGATCGTCCGCGGGGCGGCGGAGATGTTCGAGAAGTCGGGGTTCGAAGGAGCCAGACTCGGCAACATCGTCGAGAACGCCGGAATCACGAAGGGGGCCTTGTACTTCCATTTCCGCTCGAAAGAGGACCTGGCGCGGTTCATCATCGGTGAGCAACACCGGATCTCCATCGCGTCGGTCGAGGCGATCGGCCGCGAGCAGGTTTCGGCGATCGAGCAGATCGTGATGCTCTGTCACGAGATGGCCCGGCAGATCGTGAACGACCCGATCGTGCGGGCCGGTATCCGGATCACCCTCGAACTCAGCGCCGACGACCAGGGCCCCGCCGACCCCTATCTCGACTGGATCAACAGTTGCGAGATGCTCGCCACGCGGGCCGTCGACCAGGGGGATCTCCTCGCGGACATCGACCCGCCGAGGCTGGCGCGGTTCGTCATCGGCGCCTTCACCGGTGTCCAGACCGTCTCCCAGGTGCTGACGCAGCGCACCGACCTCGAGCAACGTGTCGACGACATGTGGGGGTTCCTGCTCCCCGGGATCATGCCCGCGGCCCGGCATCAGGACATCACCCGGATCCGCCGGGCCCGCTGGACACCCGACGACGCCGACTAGCGAGCGCATGCGCTCACCGCGGTAGGGGCCAGCGCCGCGGTCCCTCGCACGACCGCCAGTCCGCCCTGCACCAACGATCCGCGGATCGACAGCGCGCCGTCGTCGACGACGTCCAGCCGGATCGTGGCTCGCTCGTCGACTTCGGCGAAACGGTGGAACGTGGCGCCCAGGGAAACGAGGTGCGCTTCCGGCACGCCGAGCCGGGCGTAGGCGGCCTGCCGGAATGCCTCCAGCATCAGCATCCCGGGAATGTGATCACACGGGTGGTCGAACAGCACGGGGTGCGCGTCGTCGATTCGCAACTCCCACTCGTTCTCGGAACACCGGGGACCCAGGACGACGTGTGCGTCGTCGACGTGACCGACCAGCCCCGCCGGGCCGGGTGCGGGACACCACGGCGCCCCGATCGACCGCGGCCCGCGCTCACCCCACCGGGCCCGCGAGTACGCGGCCGGCGGAAACACTGACGCATGACCCGTCGCGGTGCCCACGTTCTGTCCGCCGAGCCGGAACCGCAGGTCCACGCGGAAGGCGGACAGCGCCCCGCCGCGGTACACATGCTCGGACACGGCGACCTCGACGATCACGTCGGCGGCCGCCGTGCCCACTGCGAGCGCGCCGGGCACCGCCTGCACCCGGAGATGCTGCATGACGAACCGGTTCGGCAGCGGGACGGAGAAGCGGGTGTGTCCCAGGTAGATCGCGGTCTGCCGGAGCGTTTCCGCCAGCAGCATCGTGTCGTAGCGCCCATCCCGGGCGCGGTAGAAGCCGTGCAGGCGGGGCCACTGCGCGGCGACCACGAACCGATCCGGCCCCGGTAGCGACACACAGTCGGTGAGGAAGACCTCGGCCACGGATTGGCGATGGACGTACCTGCGCGGCACGGTCCGCTCGAACGACATCGGGGGAAGCGCATCGGGCATCGGACGGGAAACTCGCGCCACAACCCCATCTCCCCACAGAACCGGTCGGCCCGATGCCGCGGACCCGCCGAACTATAGAACACAGACCGCGCGGTCTGTGATGTGGGGAGTGCGTCGCTACCGGCCCTTCAAGCTTCCGATCCGAAGTGACCCCGCGCTGCTGCCCTCGTCGAGTTCCTCCTCGACCTCCCGGACGTACTCCTGCGGATCTTTGTCCGAGGTGTCCACATCCCTGGTGGAACGGTGAACGAGGAAGTATTCGGCGAAGCGCCGCCCGAGCGACTCGCGAAGATCCCCCGATGCGCCCCGGAAGTCAGCGAGGCCCTCGCGTTCCTCCTCGGCCATGTGCTCGTCGTTGGCCCGGCGCGTTCGGTCGACTTCCGCCCACCACTCCTCGGAGAGGATGGGGTATCCCGCCGCGGCTCGGACGCCGTCGCGGATGTCGTTGTGGTCCCCGATCGCGTCGAGGGTTTCCGCCTCGGCGTCCTCCTCGCCGACGCGAAGAAGCTGGGGATAGAAGATTTCCTCTTCGGCTGCCGCATGCAGATCCAGGCGTTTCGCCAACGGCGTCCACACCGCCTCGACGGCAGTGATATCCACCCGGCGGTGCGCCTTCAATTCGTCCAGTGCGGCGAACTGTCGTCGGAACCACTCATGGTCGGCGAAGATCAACTCGATGATGTCAGGCATGATGCGATCCATCGTCGCACATCGGACTTATCGCTTGTCCTTCTTCGCTTGCCGCCGTGCACCTGCGGCGATGGTGGATGCTTCGAACTTCTTGCGGCCGGAGGATTTCCGGGTGGCGTCGACGCGCGCCTTGCCGGACGACCCGACCTTGCCGTCGCTGTCGCCGAGCTCGCTGAAGGACGGGGCGTCGCTCCGGGCGCGGGCGAGTCGCGCGTCCTTCAGGTCGCGTGCGCTTGCGCGGGCAGCCGTCGCCAATTGGCCGCTCACCCTGCTCAGCGCTGCCTCGAAGACTTCCACCTTGTCGGCGTTGCGTGTGTTGGCCGCCTTACCGGCTCCGCGCGCGCCCTTGTCCGCGACCTTCGCTGCGCCTTCCTGGCGATAGAGCTTGACGTGCTTGTTGCGGGCACGGCGAACGCGGGTGTGCAGTTTGATCAGCTTGTCCTCGTCCAAGTCGGCCATCTGAGCCTTCTTGGTCTCGCGGATCAGCACGAACTCGTCTTCGGACAGTGAGTTCAGGATCTTCTTCATGTCTGCTCCGATCCGGCCACAGGCCGTGAGTTGTAGTCATGGTAACTGGGAAACGTTGTCGCCGGTCCGTTTCCGTGAGGCCGGGACCGCTTGCCGAAGCAGGCGCTGATTGGTCTGTGCAAGTTGCCATTCCGTCTGCTCGCGCAACCGGTCCACCCGATCCGGATCGAGACGGTCGCACACGAAATCCCAGTGCACGGCCACCCGGTCGCCCACGGTGAGGTCGTTCACGAAAGCCCCCTCGGGCACGCGGTAGTCGGCCGGGTCGTCCTGCTCGGGGCCGAGGGACAACCGGGTGCCGTCCCACGACAGGCGGCGCGACCGGACGACGGCACGATCGGCGTCGATTCCGACCACCTCACCCCAGCGGATGCGGCACGAGTCGAGAACCTGCAGCGGCTGAGGCATTCCGGTGTTCAGTAACCTCGACCACGGGTACACGCCGAACACGTGAAAGTTGTGGGTGGGGGCCGACTCCCCGAGCAGGTCCTCGGTGAGGTGTTTCCAGTAGTGGCCGGCCTGTGAGGCGAGGCGGGCGAGCAGGGCGGCGCCGAACTCGGCGCGGTCGATGCGGCCCGAGAGTTCGTCCGACGTCCAGTAGGCTCGAACAACCCTCTCGTCCAATGGGTCCGGGATTCCGGCGAGCTGGGCGATCACCTCCTGGTACGGCCAGGCGCCGCTGAACTGCTTCGCCAGCGCCACCACATCGGTGTCCGGCGCCTCACCGCACGCGACCGCCTGCAGGCGCTCCGAACCGGGAGGACCGCAGTAGCCCAGGGCATTCGGGGCGTTCGCGTATTGCGCGAACACACGGTGCCCGGACGGCATCCTGTGTTCGCGCGGCATCACCGGTCAGCCTCGCTGACCCAGCAATTGCGCCGTCTCGCGGTGGAGCCGGCCGAAGTTGTAGTACGCGGCGCACGCGCCCTCGGGCGACACCATGCACGTGCCGATCGGCGTCTCCGGTGTGCAGGCCGTCCCGAACACCTTGCATTCCCACGGTTTGATGACGCCCTTGAGGACCTCACCGCACTGACACGCCTTCGGATCAGCCACCCGCACCCCCGGCATCGAGAACTTCTCCTCGGCGTCGAACTCGGCGTAGTTCCGGTGGACCTTGAGCGCGCTCTGCGAGATGAACCCGAGCCCACGCCATTCGAAGTGCGGACGCAGTTCGAACGTCTCGGCCATCAACTTCAGCGCCTGCACGTTGCCCTCCGCGCGCACCACCCTCTTGTACTGGTTCTCGATCTCGCAGCGGCCCTCCCGGATCTGCTGGAGCAGCATGTGCACCGACGCGAGGATGTCGAGGGGCTCGAAGCCCGCGACCACCATCGGTTTGCCGTACACCTCGGACACGAACCGGTACGGCCGCAGGCCAACCACAGTGGACACGTGGCCCGGGCCGAGGAAGCCCGACAACCGCAGGTCGGGGGATTCGAGGATGGCCTTGATCGGCGGCACGATGGTGACGTGGTTGCAGAACACACTGAAGTTCTTCACGCCCAGCGCCCGCGCGCGCACCAACGTCACCGCGGTGGACGGCGCCGTCGTCTCGAACCCGACGGCGAAGAACACCACCTGGTGGTCGGGATTGTCGAGTGCCACCTTCAGCGCGTCCAGCGGCGAGTACACGAAGCGGACGTCCGCGCCGCGGGCCTTGGCCTCGATGAGATTGCCCTTGGATCCGGGCACCCGCATCATGTCGCCGAACGTCGTGAAGATGACGCCGGGCTGTTCGGCAAGCCACATGGCGTCGTCGACACGGCCCATGGGGATGACGCACACCGGACAGCCCGGTCCGTGCACCAGTTCGACCGATTCCGGCAGGAGATGCTCGATGCCGTGACGGTAGATGGTGTGGGTGTGGCCGCCGCACACCTCCATGAACTTGAACTCGTCGCCACGGGCCAGTTCGGTGATGGATTTGACCAGGGCGCGAGCCGCCGCCGGGTCCCGGAATTCGTCGACGAACTTCATCCCTGTTACCTCATTCTTGCTGTTGTCACGCGATTTCGGACGAGTTGAACGCGTCGATCTCGTTCACGTAGTCGGCGCCCATCTTCTGCACCTGATCGAGCGTCAGCTGCGCCTCGATCTCGTCGATCTTCGCCATCGCGAAACCGACGTGCACGAGCACCCAGTCACCGACGACGAGACCTTCTTCGGCGAGCAGTCGCACACTGATCGTTCTCTGGACGCCGTTCACGTCCACCTTGGCCAGATGCTGTTCGGCGTCGACGATGTCGACCACCTGACCGGGTATCCCCAGACACATCGTGGTTCTCCTTCTCGGGCTGTTCTTCAGCAGATTCGGGGGAGCGGGTCACCGACGAGCATGTCGACGATCCGGCTGCCGCCGAACGAGGTTCGCAATGCGACGATGCCGGGCGGTTCGGCCAGGATCTCGCCCACCACGGTCGCATCGGCTCCCCGCGGGTGGGCTCGCATCGCCGCGACGGCCGCATCCGCCTCGTCCGCCGCGACGACGGCCACGAACTTCCCCTCGTTCGCGACGTACAGCGGGTCGATGCCGAGCATGTCGCAGGCGCCCAGCACCTGCGGCTCGATGGGCAGGGACTGCTCGTCCACGATCACCGCGAGCTGGCAGGCGTGAGCCAGTTCGTTGCACACGGTGCCGACGCCGCCGCGGGTGGCGTCCCGCATCCACCTCGTCGACGGGGCCGCCTCCAGCAGCGTCTCCACCAGCGCGTTCACCGGGGCCGTGTCGGAGGCGATGTCGGCCTCGATCGCCAGGTCACCGCGGGCGAGCATGACCGCCATGCCGTGTGCGCCGATGGTGCCCGACAACAGAACCTTGTCGCCGGCACGCACGAGATCGGGCGACAGCCGCCTGCCCTCCGGGATGACACCGACACCGGCGGTGGAGATGTAGACGCCGTCGGCGGCGCCCTTGCCGACGACCTTGGTGTCGCCGGTGACGATCTGCACTCCGGACAGGACGGCCGCCTCGCTCATGTCGGCGACGATCTCCCGCAGTTCGGCGATCGGGAAACCCTCCTCGATGACGAACGCCGCCGACAACCACTGCGGGCGCGCACCGGACACGGCGAGATCGTTCACGGTCCCGTGCACCGCGAGATGCCCGATGGAGCCGCCGGGAAAACGCAGTGGCTGAACCACGTACGAGTCGGTGGAGAACGCGAGCCGCTCACCCGAGGGCATGGTGAGCGCGGCCGCGTCACCGAGTTGCTCGAGTTCCTCGTTGCGGAACGCCTCGACGAACACCGCGTCGACGAGGGCCGCCGACGACTTCCCGCCCGCACCGTGAGCGAGGGTCACCACCTCGTCCAGCAGCCGCGGCCGGCGTTGCCGGAACTTGTCGATCCGCTCGAGGACCCGGTCTTCGCGTTCCGCCGAGGTGGCCGGTTCGGTGGTGCTCATGAAGCCTCCACGGAGTTGGGAGCGGGCCGCGTCATGTGTTCCTGGGCCACCGACCACAGCCGGTACCCGAGCATCGCGTGGCTCTCCTGGATCCGGTGGATGCTCTGCGAGTGGACGGTGTAGCAGAAGTCGAGTTCGCCGGCGGACGCCATCGCCGCCATCCGGCCGCCCTCGTGGCCCGCGAACCCGATGGTCAGCAGCCCCCGCTGTTTCGCCTCGGTGAGCGCGGTCATCAGGTCGTCGGAGTTGCCCGACGTCGACAATGCGATCGCGACGTCGCGGTCCCGGGCGTGGGCGATGATCTGCCGCTTGAAGATCAGATCGAACCCGACGTCGTTGCCCAGCGCCGTCACCACGGCCTGATCGGCGGCGAGCGACCACGCCGCCACCGGACGTCCGCGGGCGGGACGGCTGAACAGCGATGCCAGCGTGGCGGCGTCGGTGGAGCTGCCACCGTTGCCGAACGTGTAGAGCCGGCCGCCGCGACGGAACCTGTCGGCCATGTCGATGCCGGCCGCGGTCAGTCCGTCGCCGTACTCGTCGAGGGACTCCTTCTGCAGGCGCGCGCTCTCGGCGGCCTTCCCTCGCGCGGACGCGGCGAGGTCGTCGAGGAGGCTCTGGGCGTCGGTTTCCTCCGAGTCGATGAACGGGTAGAGGAAGCTGGTGCTCTCCGAGTCGTGTGTCGTCATCGGTTCGCCTCCTGACCGGCGTCGTCGAGTCGTGTGATCGCGGCACCCGCGTGCACCAGGACGAGGTCGTTGGGCTGGACGTCGCCGAGGACGCTGACGTCCACCCACTCCTCGCCCGCGGCGGTGCGGACCAGGGCGGGTCCGAGCGGTTCGGCCGGCTCGATCACCACCTCACCGAGACGACCCTCGTCGCTGCACGTGACGCAGACCGTCTCGTCGCACTCCTCGGCGTCGGGTTTCAGCAGTCCCGAGTGCTCGAAGCAGACGTGGGTGAGTTCCCACAGCAGGTGATACATGAGGACGAACCGCCCAGTGGCCGGCACCATCGGATCCTCCGAGTCGACCCAGAGGATGTGGTTCGCCGCACCGGCCGGAGGTCGGGGGCCTGCCCCGATCCACAGCGTCATCGCGCCCCACGCCGGTGCGCGGCGCATCGCGTCGACCACGGCGGGTTCGTTCGCCGACGCCACGGCCAGCAGGATGTCGCCGGGCCTGCTCGCCACCCGGGCCTGCGCCACCGGATCGGGTTCGACGAGTGCCACCGACGGCAGCGCCCGTTTGCCCATGATCACGGGATGCACGAATTCGACGGCGACGTGATGGGCGTGTGGTTCCCACTGGGGTGAGATCACCCAGAGTGTCGCGCCGTCATGGAATCTGCGGGCGAGTGACAATGCTGCGGCGGCGAGATCCGCAGACAGGTCCGTGTCGACAAGGTGCCCGCCCGCCTCTGCGGTGGTGGTCATTCACTAGCTCCCGTCCCGGACCGGCCGGTCGGGGGCTGCCGACGTCACGGTCCGCGCATGGTTGCCGCGGCACCGATCACCGCCTGGCCGAGGGAGAGTCCTCCGTCGTTGGGAGGCACCCGGTGGTGGGTGAGGACTCGATAACCGCTGCTCTCCCAGTGTGCTCTCACCAGTGCGAGGAATAAACGGTTTTGAAAGACTCCTCCGGTGAGTCCGATCGTCGACGCGCCGGTCACGGTGGCGGCCCGGTCGACGAGGTCGGCGGTGGCGGCGGCGAGGGCATGGTGGAAGCCCAGTGCGAGGGCCGCGGGCGGGGTCCCGTCGCGGAGTCCGGCGACCAGTCCGGACAGCAGAAGAGGCAGCCTGAGCTGGTCGTTCTGCACTTCCATGACCAGGGGAGCCGGGTGCGGGGCAGTCCGGGCGAGGGCCTCGAGTTCGATCGCCGCCTGCGCCTCGTAGGTGACCCGGTGCCGGACCCCGAGCAGCGACGCGACGCCGTCGAACAGGCGGCCCGCGCTCGTCGTCCTGACGCAACCGAGACCCGACTGAAGTTGCGACTCCACGGCCGCGCGTTCCGTGGTGGGGATCGCCTCCACGCACGGCAACCCGTCGACGTCGGTGATCCCGCACTCGTGCAGCAGAGCCAGAGCCACCCGCACCGGATTCCGGACCGCGGCGTCACCGCCCGGCAACGAGAAGGGCTGGATGTGTCCCACCCTCCTCGTGTCGAGGACGTTCGGGCCGACGACGAGGAGCTCGCCGCCCCACACGGTGGTGTCGCAGCCGTACCCGGTCCCGTCGAACGCGACACCGAGCACCGTCGTCCCGACCAGTCCGTGTTCGGCCATCAGCGACGCGACGTGCGCGTGGTGGTGCTGCACGGTGAGCAGGGGGACGCCGGTCCTGTCGCTGTAGCGCCGGGCCCAGTGGTGCGTCGAATATCCGGGGTGCCGGTCGGCGACCACGGCCTCCGGGGTGATCCCGTGCAGATGCGTCAACTGCCGCACCGACGTCTCGAAGGCGCGCTGACTCTCCAGGCTGCCCATGTCGCCGAGGTGCGCCGAGCAGAACGCGTAGTCCTGCCGGGTCAGGCAGAAGGTGTTCTTGATCTCCGCGCCCACCGCGAGGATCTCCGGGCCGTGCGCGGGGAGCACGACCGGCAGCGGTGCGAACCCGCGCGAGCGGCGGATCGGCAGCACCGCCCCGGCCTCGACCGCGAGCACGGAATCCTCACAGGGCACCGCGATGCGGCGGTCGTGCATCAGGAACACGTCGGCGATGTCCGCCAATCGAGTGCGGGCGTCGTCGTTGTCGAAACAGAGGGGTTCGCCGCTCAGATTGCCGGACGTCATCACCAGCACCCGCGGTGGGTCGACGCCGGCGCCGGGGGTCCGGGTGAACAGGAGGTGGTGCAGCGGGGTGTAGGGGAGCATCACGCCGAGGTCGTCGATCCCGGGTGCGATGCCGTCGGCAACCGACGCAGTGTTCTTCTTGCGCAGCAACAGGATCGGCCGGGCCGCGTGTCGCAGCAGTGCGCTCTCGGGCTCGGAGATCTCGCACAGCTCGGCGGCGGCGGACGGGTCCGCGGTCATCACCGCGAACGGCTTGTCCGGGCGGTGCTTGCGCGCCCGCAGAGTCTCGACGGCGACGGGGTTCGCGGCATCGCAGACGAGGTGGAATCCGCCGAGGCCCTTGACCACCACGATCCGGCCGTCCCGCAACGCCCCCTGCACCGCGGTGAGGACGGCGTCGTCCCCGTCGATCCGGTGCCCGTCGACCTCGGCGAACAGGTGCGGACCGCAGTCGGGGCAGCACACCGGCTGGGCGTGGAACCGTCGATCCGCGGGGTCGCGGTACTCGGCGAGGCATTTCGCGCACAGCGGGAACTCGGCCATCGTGGTGTTGGGCCGGTCGTAGGGGAGGTCGGTGATCACCGTGAACCGGGGCCCGCAATTGGTGCAGTTGACGAACGGGTGGCGATACCGCCGATCGTGCGGATCGGCCAGTTCGCGAAGACAATCCGCACAGGTCGCCACGTCCGGCGACACCAGCGTCCGCGCACCGGGGACGTGCCTGCTGTCGATGATCCGGAACGACTCGTCGCCGCGCACCGGCACGGGCTGGGCGACCGCGTCGACGATCACGGCCATCGGCGGCGCGTCCGTGCGCAGCCGGCGCACGAACTCGGACACCGACGCGGACTTGCCCTCGATCTCGATGAACACGCTGACGTCGTCGTTGCCGCAGTGGCCGTGCAGTCCCAGGTCGTCGGCCAGTCGCGCGACGAACGGGCGGAAGCCGACCCCCTGCACGACCCCGTGGACCGTGATGCGCGATCGTTCGACCGTCATCCTCGGATGATTCCCCCGTCGAGGTGCGGGGCGCAAGAGTCCTCCCGTGGACGTCCGGCGGCACAGACGCACTCTTTCTCGGTTCGCGCACCCGAAATTGCGCCCGAAAACGTGTGCGGGAGCCGAAAAGGAGTGCGGCTGCCGGTCTACTCGCCGTCGACGGAGCGCGCGCCGGTGACGGCGTCGATCAACCCGTAGTCGCGCGCCTCGTCTGCGGTGAGGATCCGGTGGTCCCGCATGTCACCGCTCACCGCGTCGACGGGGCGCCCGCAGGAGTCGGCGATCCGCTGCTGCAGCCGCCGCAGCTGCTGCTCGTGGTGTTCGGCGGCGATGGCGACGTCCGACGCCGGACCGGTGCAGGAGGTCTGCGGTTCACGGAGGTGGAACGTGGCGTGCGACGCCGCCGTCCGGCGGTCGGCGGGCGCGAGGAGGGCGACCGCCATACCGCGGACGTCGCCGCGGCAGTGGACGTGCAGCGGAACCCCCATCAGGTCGAGGGTGTCGAGGAGCGTGGCGGCCGCGTCGACGTCGGCGTCGACGCCGTGCAGCCACAACTGGACCTCCCCGTCGCCCGAGGCGTCGAGCAACGCGAGCGACGCCGCCGCACGGTTGGTGGCCTCGGAGTCGAGTCGGCCGGTCAGCGACACGATCCGTTTGTCGAACAGGCGCTCGGCCAGCCAGTCGGGACCGGGAGCGGGAGCGGGCACGGACGTGACGGGCATCGGCGCGGGTGGTTGCCGGGGGTCCGGCTGCCAGGGCGTGTGAAACGGCGGGACCGGTGGTGGGGTGGGTGGTGGCCAGATCATGATGATGACTCCCGATGCGCTGAGATCGTCCAGTCGACCGTCCGGCCCACGGCCTCCGCATACCGTTCGAGCGTCGACAGGCGGGGGTCGACGTCGCCGCGTTCGAGCCGTGCCACGGCCGATTGCGACGTGCCCATGTGCGCGGCGATCTCCGTCTGCGTCAGGCCGTGCTCGCGGCGGGTGGTGACGAGCTCGTCCAGCAGCGCTCGACGCCGATCGGACAGGTGCTCCAGTCCGGGAAAAGACGTGCGTCGAGGGGTGGTCGACATACCATCGATGGTATCTCGAAAACGGTATATACGGAGGGGTGCTCATGGCGAAGATTCGTGCCGCCGTCATCGGCGGCGGCATCATCGGTCTGGCGGTCGCCCGGGAACTTCTGCACCGCATGGACGCCGTCGAGGTGACGCTGTTCGAAAAGGAGACCCGGGTCGCGGCCCACCAGACCGGACACAACAGCGGCGTCGTCCACGCCGGCCTGTACTACCTGCCGGGCAGCCTCAAAGCGCGCCTGTGCCGACGTGGTGTCACCCTCCTGCAGCAGTACGCGGAGAACAAGGGCGTGGCCTACGAGGAATGCGGCAAAGTGGTGGTCGCCCACGACTCGTCCGAAGTGGCGCGGATGGACGCCATCTTCGACAGAGCGGTGGCCAACGGGGTCCCCGGCATCCGCAAGGTCGCGGGGGAGGAGATCCCCGAGATCGAACCGCACGCGCGGGGAGTCGCCGCCGTGCACTCGCCGCACACCGCGATCATCGACTACGTGGCGGTCGCGGAGGCTCTCGCCGCGGACATCACCGCCGCGGGTGGACGCGTGCTCCTCGGCCGGGAGGTCGTGGGCCTGGACAGCCGGACCGCGGAAACGGTGGTCACCACCGGGCAGGGCAGTGAGGTCTTCGACCTGGTGGTCACGTGCGCCGGACTCCAGTCCGACCGGGTGGCACTGATGTCCGGTGAACCGCGATCGCCTCGCGTGGTGCCCTTCTTCGGCGACTACTTCCTGCTCGAACCCGAGCGGTCCTCGCTCGTGAAGGGGCTGATCTACCCGGTTCCGGACCCGCGGTACCCGTTCCTCGGCGTTCACCTCACCAAGCGGATCGACGGACGAATCATGCTCGGACCGAACGCCTTTCTCTCCTTCGGGCGGGAGGCGTACGACCATCGGGGATGGTCGGCGTCGGACGTGATGTCGGCGGTCGGGTTTCCCGGGTTCTGGCGGTTCGCCGTGCACAACACCGCGGCGGCGGTCCGCGAGGCCCGCACCGTCCTCAGCACGGGCCAGTTCGTGAAGGAGGCGCAGAAGTACGTGCCCGACGTGCGCCGCTCCGACGTCACCCGTGGGCCCCGGGGCATCCGCGCTCAGGCGATGAACGCCGACGGCAGCCTCGAGGACGACTTCGTCATCACCGGGTCGGAACGCGTAATCCACGTCCGGAACGCGCCCTCACCGGGTGCGACGTCGTCCCTCGCCATCGCCGAACACGTCGTGACGGAAGCTCTGGCCCGCGCGACCACGTGACACGCTTCGCCCGATGTCACATCGGTGCAGTCGAAGTAGACCGATGTGACATTGGGCGACCGAAGCGGGGGTCAACGCCGGCGGAGCTGCAGCGTGAAGCCCTCGGGCATGAGGGTGAGGCGCTCGGCGACCTTCAGTCGATAGTCCGGGTCGCCCACGATGTCGTATCGACGCAGGATCGTGCCGAGGACCAGGACCGACTCGTGGAGGGCGAACTGCCTTCCGATGCAGGCGCGTTCGCCGGTCCCGAACGGCTTGTACACGTGCGCGGGGCGGGACCGGATGCGCTCGGGGAGGAAATGGTCGGGGTCGAACGCCTCGGGATCGTCACCCCACACGGGGTCGCGGTGCAGGGCGGGGATGAGGACGAGCACCCAGTCGCCGACCTTCATCGGGTACTTGCCGACGAGGGTGGTGTCGACGGTCGCCTCCCTGCCGTACGCGGGGGCTGTCGGCCACAGCCGCAACGATTCGTCGAGCACCCGGCGCACGTAGCGGAGCTTCGCGATCTGCTCGAATGCGGGCTCTTCGTCGCCCCAGACCGCATCGACCTCCGCCTGCGCCTTCGCGAGGACGTCGGGATGCCGCGACAGGTAGTACAGGGCGAACGACAGTGCACCGGAGGTGGTCTCGTGTCCCGCGACCAGGAACGTCACCACCTGGTGGCGGATGTTCAACTCGTCGATGCGATGGGGGTCGTTCTCCCGGGCGGCCCGCAGCATGAGTTCGAGCAGGTCCTCGGGACCGTCCTCGGCGCTGTCGCGGCGGGCGCGGATCACCTCGTCGACGACCTCGGCCATGTGTTCGAGGTTGGCGATGTTGCGTCGATCCGACCGTCGCATCAGCAGGCGCCCGAGCGCGCTGGACTTCACGAACGTGGTGCGCTGCGAATGGCTCAGCGCACCGACCATCGCCTGCACGAACGGGTGCGGGCGCTCGCGTCCGAACGAGTCGAAGGAATAGCTGAAGCCGGTGCGGCCGATGGTCTCGAGCGTCAGCTTCGTCATGTCGGAGGACACGTCGACGGGGGAGCCGTCCACCCGCTCGTCCCAGTGCTCCGTCAGTTCGCCTGCGACATCCAGCATCGTGCGGTGATACGACCGCATCGCGGATTTCGTGAACGCCGGGGCGAGGAGGTTGTGCGCCTTGCTCCAGTTCGGCTCGTGGTTGTACGCGGTGAACAATCCGTCGCCGCCCACCTCGCGCAACGACGCGACGCCGGGTGCGAGGTGTTTCGCGAACCGGGATTCGTCGGAGAGTTCTGCGACCATGTCGGCACCGGAGGCGAATACGAACCGATTGCCGAGGACGTTGCGCTCGAAGATGGGCCCGAGTTTTCTGCCGATCTCCATCGAATTCTGCAAGGGAGTGCGGATGCTGATCCCGAAGACGTCGCCGACGACGGGAAGCCGCCATCGAGGATGCGGGATGGTCGCATCCGCCGTGGTGTGCAGTGATTCGACGCTCATGTCGACCCCCGTGTCGATGTGGCCTGCGTTACTGAATTGATGTCTAGTACGCAAGGTACCCCTTACTGAACCGGTGTCAAGCAGTACGGTGACTGGCATGACCAGCGCCCGCCGACGACTCGCCCCGGAACAGCGGCGCGCGCAGTTACTCGACATCGGCGCGCGGCTGTTCGCGGACCGCCCCTACGAGGACGTGTGGATCGAGGAGGTAGCCGAACTCGCCGAGGTGTCGCGCGGATTGATGTACCACTACTTCCCGACGAAGCGGGATTTCTTCGCCGCGATCGTCGAACGCGAATCCGAACGACTGCTCGACGTGACGGCCCCCGACTCCGCCCTCCCCGTCGAGGAACAGGTCGCGGCCGGCCTCGACGCGTACTTCGAGCACGTCGCGAGCCACCGGCACGGAGTCCGGGCCATCAACCACGGCGCGCTGTCGGCCGACGCCGACATCCGGGCCATCGTCGAGCGGGAACTCGACGCCCAGCAGCGCCGCATAGTCGACGCGCTCGATCCCCCCGGCGGTGAGCGGGAACTCGTCGGCGTCGCGGTGCGCGGATGGATCGCCTTCGTCCGTGCCGTCTGCATGGACTGGCTCGACCACCCGTCGATCGCCGAGGGCGAGCTACGTGAACTCTGCCTGCGCTCGCTGCGGGGCATGCTGGGTGGGCGGCTCGACTGATCCGAGGGCTGGCACTTAAATAAATCGCTTGATATATTTAAGCCGAAATCCCTTCGGTGATCAAGGAGATCCCGCATGAGTGCACCCACCGTTACGTCGCAGGGCCGAACGAGCCCGGCGAAGACCGAGGCGGAACTGCGTCGTGAACTGGCGGCGGTGTACCGCCTGCTCGCGCATTTCAAGATGACCGACCTCATCTTCACGCACGTCTCGGTCCGGATTCCCGGGCCCGAACATCATTTCCTCATCAACCCGTACGGCCTGCTCTTCGAGGAGATCACCGCCTCCAGCCTGGTGAAGATCGGTCTCGACGGCGAACTCGTCGAACCGTCCGAATATCACGTCAACCCTGCGGGATTCGTGATCCACGGCGCGATTCACGAGGCCCGGCCGGACGCGCAGTGCGTGCTGCACACCCACACGAAGGCCGGGTGTGCGGTGGCCGCGCAGGAGCAGGGACTGCTGCCGCTGAACCAGATCTCGATGGAGTTCTACAACCGGGTCGGCTACCACGACTACGAGGGCATCGCCCTCAACACGGCCGAACGCGTGCGGTTGGTCGAGGATCTCCGCGACCACCCCGCGATGATCCTGCGCAATCACGGACTGCTCACCGTGGGTGAATCCGCCGCCGAGGCGTTTCTGCGAATGTTCTATCTGGAGAAGGCGTGTGACATCCAGATCGCCGCCCAGGCGTCGGGTGAACTGCGCGTTCCGTCGCCCGAGATCGCCGAGCACACCGCGCGGCAGTTCGCCGGCGAGGCCACGGACGACTACGCCGACGATCAGGCTTACGAGATGGCGTGGGCGGCGCTTCTGCGGATGCTGGACCGCACCGCCCCCGACTACAAGGACTGACAGCGGCTTTACAAGGACGGGCGATCACATCCCCGGTGCGGCGACGACGCCCACCGGTGATGCGCCCGTCAGGACCGCCGCGACATTGCGGGCCGACTGCTGCGCCAGGGTGCGCGCGACCTGCGGTGAGTACCACGCGGCGTGCGGGGTGATCACGAGGTTCGGGATCTGCAGGATCGGATCGTCCTGTGCGGGCGGTTCGTTCGGAAGAACATCGACGGCCGCACCGGCGAGGTGTCCACTGCGCAGCGCGGCGCCGAGCGCGTCGTGATCGACGAGCCCGCCGCGGGAGACGTTCACCAGATATCCGCCGCGCTTCATCGCGGCCAGCGCACGCTCGCCGATCAGACCCCGCGTCTCGGAAGTCAGGGGGACGTGCAGGCTCAGCACGTCGGAGCGGCGCAGCAGTTCCTCGAACCCGACCACCTCGATGCCCTCGGCCGCCAGTTCCCCGGCGCGGTCGCCCAGCCCGCGGCCGCTGACGAGGACGGTCATCCCGAGGGCCCGGGCGCGCAGAGCAAAAGCGCCGGCGATCCGGCCGAAACCGTAGAGGCCCAGCACGGTTCCCGCGATCCGCCGCGGCGGCGCGGCGGTGACGTCCCACCCGCCGGCATGCACGGAGCGGTCGAGGGCGTGGGTGGATCGAAGCAGTCCGAGGGTGAGCGTGAGCGCGTGATCCGCGACCTCCTCGGTGCAGTAGTCCACCGCCCGCGTGACCCAGAGGCCGCGTTCGTGGGCCGCCGACACCGGCAGGTGGTCGTACCCGGCGGACGTGGCCGACAGCAGTCGCAGGTCCGGGAGATCCGCCAGGTGACGGGGCCCCAGGCCGGTGTTCTCCGGGCCCACGAGCAGGGCGATGACGCCCGGGCCGGACGGGAACTCGGACTGGTGCACGACGTCCGCGGAAATACCCGCGGCGGCAAGCGAATCGGACAGCGCTTCGGCCGGAATGAAGTCGTCGAGGACGACGACGCGGTCGGTCATCTACCTACTGCTCCCGCTTCTTCGGTGGTCCGTCGCACGGCGGCGTCCACGCAGCGCGCGGCCGCGTCCTCCGCGCTGATCGCCTTCATGACAACGGGATCCAGGATGGCCTGCAATGCAAGACCGTCGGTCAGTGCCACCAGCGCGACGGTGACGGCGGCCGCGTCGAGGTCGGTGGAGACGGTGCCCTCCCGCTGTGCGGCGACGACCGACTCGCGCACGACGCCCCGCCAGCGGGCGAGGAAGGCCGCGATCTCACCGCGCGCCGTTTCCTCGGCCGCACCCTCCGCGTAGAAGAACAGGAACACGCGGGTCATCGCCAGTCGGCGTTCGTCGAGCGGCAGGATGCTGGCGGTGATGTTCCGCAGCTTCTCGATCGGGCCGGCGCCCTCCTCGTCGAGGATCGTGCGGTACCGGTCGCCCTGGATGTCGCCGGCCCGGCGCAGCGCCGCGAGGAGCAGTTCGTGCCGGGATCCGAAGTAGTGGTTCAACACTCCGGTCGACCACCCGCTCTCCTCCGCCACCGCTCGCGTGGTGACGGCGGAGATCCCCTCCCGGGCGATCAACGCGAGAACGGCGTCGGCGAGCGCCCGTCTCCGCTCGTCGTGGTCGACGATCTTCGGCACGATCATTCCTCCCGTTCGTGCGCACTCACTTTCGTGCGCTGATGCCACTCAGGCTATCGGTGCCGGGACCGGAACCGGGTCTTCCTCGTCCTTTCCCGACACTCGCGCGTTCCACACGGACATCACATTCGCCGGGGTGGGTTCGGTGATCAGGCTGGTGGCCACGAACACCACCAGAGCGCTGACGAGTCCGACGTACACCGGTTCGTTCGCCATGACGTCACCGACGACGAACATCGTCGCGATGGTCGCCACGGTACCCACCGCCATGGCCGCCATGGCCGCGGTTCCGGTGGCGCGCTTCCAGACCAGGCCACCGAGGATCGGGACGAGGAGCCCGCCGACCAGGATGTCGTAGGCGATCGTGAGCGCGGAGACGATGTCGTTGATGAGCGCGGCGATCACGATGCTGACGAGGCCGATCACGATCACGTAGAGGCGGTTGCCGCGCACGTCGGCTTCCGGATCGGACGTGTCCAGCTCGGGGCGGGTGCGGCCGAAGATCTGGGCGACCAGCGGAAGGACGTCCTGCCGGGCGACGGTGGCGGTGGCGATCAGTGCGCCGGACGCGGTCGACATCATCGCGGCCACCGCGGCGGCGAGGACGATGCCGCTGAGGCCGACGGGCAGGACGTGGACGGCGACGTCGGCGTACACGTCGTCGGACGACCCGATGTCGGGCATGAGGGCCGACGCGGCCAGGCCGATCAGTGCGCCCGCGACGCCGTACAGCAGGCAGTAGATGCCGGCGGTGACGCCGCCCCACCGTGCGACCTCCGGCGACTTCGCGGTGAACACCCGCTGCCAGATGTCCTGTCCGATGAGGATGCCGAGCGTATAGACGACGAAGAACGTGATGATGGTGCCGGTGCCGATGGTGCCGAGCCCGAGTGCCTGTTCGCCCACGCGCTCCTTGATGCCGGCGTACCCGCCCGCCTTGCTCCACGTGAACGGGAGGAGCAGGACGAAGACGCCGATGGTCTTGATGACGAACTGGACGACGTCGGTGAGCGTGATCGACCACATGCCGCCCATGGCGGAGTAGGCCACGACGATGAGGCCGCCGAGGACCACCGACAGTGTCCGGTCGAAGCCGAACAGCACGTTGAAGATGGTGGCGTAGGCGATCGTGGAGGTGACGGTGAGCATGAGGGTGTAGGCCATCATCACGAGACCGGACGCGCCGGTGGCGTCGATGCCGTACCGGAGTTTCAGCATCCCGGAGACGGTGTAGACCTTCAGGCGCTGGATCCGCGCGGCGAAGAGCAGGCTGAGCAGGAGAACGCCGGCGGCGATCGACACGACCAGCCACATTCCGGAGATGCCGTACGTGTAGCCGAGGCCGACGCCGCCGACGGTGGAGGCGCCGCCGATGACGACCGCCGCCATCGTGCTGGTGTAGAGGAATCCGCCGAGGCGGCGGCCGGCGACGAGGTATTCGCTGGAGTTGCTCGCCCGGCGTTTGCCCCACCAGCCGAACGCGAGCATCGCGCCCAGGTAGATCAGGATGATGGTGATGTCCATGGTGCGTCCTTCACGTGTCCTAGCGGATCGGTGATGACGGGCGCGGTGGTCCCGTCGGTGCCGGTCTCGTCAGACCGTTGCCCTAGACGGTAGGAGAACATTGACGTGAAATAAATCACTTGATACAAATAATCACTTCAGAAAATCGTGAAGTAATGGTGCGAGCCAGCTCACACCCTGTTTTCGACCCCGCCGGAGGAGTGCGATGCGCAGCTCGCTGCCCGATCTGAAGCTCCTCCAGATCTTCGCGGCCGTCGTCCGCCACCAGGGGTTCGCGCCCGCGCAGCAGGAACTCGGACTGTCCGCCTCCGCGATCAGCACCTACATGAGCCAGCTCGAACGGCACCTCGGCATCGTCCTGTGTCACCGCGGCCGGGCCGGATTCGGTCTCACCAGCAAGGGCGAGCTCTACCACAAGGAATGCCTGCGCATCCTCGGCGAACTCGAGGGCTTCGAACGCTACGGCGCCGCGCTGCAGGGGGAGCTCCGGGGAACCCTCACCATCGGCGTTCTCGATTCCACCGTCACCGACGCCACGCTGCCACTCGCCGACGTGATCGGCGTGTTCAGCAAGGACCACCCCGCCGTCTACCTCGACCTGAAGATCCAGACCCCGCACGAATTGCAGGTCGGCGTGCTCGACGACCGGATCGACGTCGCAGTCGGCGCGTTCGCCTCACCGATGAACGGTCTCGTCTCCCAGGCGCTGCACCGGGAGCAGCACTGGCTGTACTGCAGCGACAAGCATCCGCTGTTCGGCAGGAAGCGGGTGCCGCCGGAGGTCATCACGCAACAGCGGATGGTGACCCGCGGCTACTGGTCCGAGCAGGAACTCGCCCGCCAGGGGTTCCCCCAACCGTCGGCGACGGTGGAGAACATGGAGGCGCAGCTCATCCTCGTGCTGTCCGGCGCGTACATCGGATACCTGCCCGAGCACTATGCGGAGTACTGGGTGGACCGGAACCGGCTCCGCCCGATCCTGCCGGCGTCGTTCGGCTATCAAGCACCGTTTTCGCTGATCTACCGGCGGGGCCGGGCCCGCGAACCGATGGTCCTCACGTTCCGCGAGTTCGTCCGGACCAGCATGGGTAGCTGACCGCCGCTCACCGGGTCGGGGAGCCCAGTTCGGCCGACAGCGCACGGCAACGCTCGACGAGAACCTGACCGTGCTGGGCGCAGAGTGCGTCGTCGAGGCGGAACGTCGGCCCGATGATGCTGAGCGCGCCCACGATCCGCCCCACCGCGTCGTAGATCGGGGCCGCCACACCCGTCGACTGGTCCTCGATGGTGTCGTGGGCGATCGCGTATCCCTCGCTCTGCAGGTCGCCCCGCAGCGCGGCGCCGACGGCCGTGCCCTCGAGCGGCACCGTCTGCCCCACCCATCCCATGTGCCGGATCGCGTGGGTGCCCTCGATCTGCGCGAGATACAGGGCTGTGCCCTTCGGGCCGTGGGTCGACAGGTACGTGGATTCGCGGGTTCCCTCCGCGATCGCGACCATCGCGGGCCGGGCCCGGGACAGCAGCTGGTTGTCGCTGATCGCCCGGGCGCCGATCTGGAGAAGTCGCGGCCCGGCCCGGTAGACGTTGTCGTCGCCGCGGACCAGGAATTCGCTCTGCTCCATGCTGCGGATCAGGCGCAGCGCGGTACTCGTGGCGAGGCCGGCGGCTTTCGCGGCGTCGCCGAGCGTCAAGCCACCCTGCTCGGTGATCGCGCCGAGCAGTTCGAAGGTGCGGCTCGCGCTGCGGGTCACATCTCCGGGGGCCATGGGTTCTCTCCTGACGGTCGCGGGTGTCGGCGTGAATCTACCGCGACGCGATCTCGGACAGCAGGGGCTGCCGGTGTTCGTCGAGCAGCGGGCTGCGGCGGACCCCGGGGCGCGCGCTGTCGCCGAACAGGACCGGCTGCCGGACGTAGTCGATCGTTCCCGCGACCGGATGATCGAACGACTCCACGAGTCCCCGGTGCCTGCTCTGCTCGGACGACAACGCCTGTTCCACGTTCCAGATCTCGGAGCTCGCCAGTCCGGCCGCGCCGAGGACCGCGACCACCTCGGCAACCGTCTTGTCCTTCGCCCAGATCTCGATCTCCGCGCGCAGGGCCGGTTCGTGATCGGTGCGGGACGTGTCGTCGGCGAAACGGTTGTCGCCGAGAAGGTCTGCGCGATCCATGGTGCGGGCGAGCTTCTCGAATCCGGACTGGCTGGCGACGGCCAGGACGAACAGGCCGTCCGACGCCCGGTACGTGTCGAACGGGGTGGAGACGGGATGGCGATTGCCCACTCCCACCGGTGCGACCCCCGACGCCTGCAACTGGCTGTGCGCGGTGGGGAGCATGGCCAGCATGCTGTCGAACATGGCGACGTCGAGGTGTTGCCCCACACCCGATTCCCGCGTGCCGACCAGGGCGGAGCTGATGCCCCACGCCGCGAACAGTCCCGCGACGAGGTCGCCGAACGATTCGCCGAGCCGGGTCGGCCCGGATTCGGGGGAACCGGTGATGCTCATGATCCCCGACATCGCCTGCACGACGAGGTCGTAGGCGGCCGAACCCGCGAGCGGCCCGTCCTGCCCGAAACCGGAAATGGACGCGTAGACGAGCCGGGGGTTGCGGGTGTGGACGGTGTCGTAGTCGATGCCGAGGCGGGCGGTCACGCCGGGCCGGAAATTCTCGACGAGAACATCCGCCGTGTCGAGCAGGTCGAACAGCACCTTCCGGTCCGAGTCGTCCTTGAGATTCAGTGCCAGCGAGCGTTTTCCGCGGTTCAGCACGTTGAAATAGATGCTCTCGCCGTCGCGGAACGGGCCCAGGTGCCGCGAGTCCTCGCCGGCAGCGGGCTCGATCTTGACGACGTCGGCGCCGGCGTCTGCGAGCAGCGCCGTGCAATACGGTCCGGCGAGGACGCGGGAGAGATCGACGACGCGGACGCCGTCCAGGGGAGGCAGGGGAGGCATGACAGGCCCTCTCAGAATTCGGTCGAGCGCGGGGACGGCGCGTTGGAGGCGATGGTGAGCAGCTGGATCTGCGAGGTGCCCTCGAAGATCCGGAGGATCCGGCAGTCGCGGTAGAGGCGTTCGATCTCGGATTCGCGCATGAAACCGGCGCCGCCGTGAATCTGCACGGTCTGGTCGACGATCGAGAAGCAGGCCTCCGTGGCCACGTACTTCGACACGGACGCGGCGCGGCGCAGGTCGGCCCCGGCATCCTTCACGTCCGCCGCCCAGTCCGCGGTGACGCGGGAGGCGACGAGCTGCGCGTCGCACGCGCCCAGCAGCAGCTGAATCGCCTGGAATTCGGCGATGGGGTGTCCGAACTGCTTGCGCTCGGCCGCGTAGGAGCGTCCCAGTTCCCAAGCGCGCAGGGCGATTCCGTTGGCCATCGCGGCCACGTCGATGCGGGCGCGGTTGAGGGCGGTGAGCGCGATGTTGCCGCCGCGGCCCTCGGTTCCCACCACGGCGTCGGGGGGAAGCACCACGTCGTCGAGGAAGACGGTGTATGTGGGGGCGGACCGGATGCCCAGCTTGTCCTGGGGCTCCGAGTAACTCACGCCGGGGGTGCCCTGGGGGAGGACGAAGGCGGTGATGCCGCGGAAGCCAGCGGACGGATCGGTCTTGGCGAAGAGGACGACCAGGTCGGCCTCCTTGGCGTTGGAGATGTACGTCTTCGAACCGGACAGGTGCCACCCGTCGTCCTCGCGCCGCGCCGTCGTGCGCATCGAGGCGATGTCGGAGCCGGCGTCCGGTTCGGTGAGGGCGAACCCGGCGAGCAGCTCACCGGACGCGAGCCGGGGCAGCCACCGGCGCTTCTGCTCCTCGGTTCCGCCGACGAGGATCGGCTCGAGCCCCAGGTAGTGCGCGGTGTAGATCGAGGCGAGGGCGGCGTCGGTGCGGGCCACCTCTTCGATCGCGATCAGCTGTGTCTTGGTGGACAGGCCCAGTCCGCCGAACTCCTCGGGCACCGAGATGCCCATCAGGTCCTGTTCGCCCAGTCGCTTCACCAACTCCGCCGGGAACTCCCGCGTCTCGTCACGGAACGCCGCGCCGGGGTGGATCTCACGGTTGGCGAATGCACGCACTGCGCCGCGGAACTCGGCGGCGTCGAGCAGCTGATCGGTCACGGAAACTCCTGTCGGAAGATCGGGATTGCTACCTAGTGAAATGGCAATGCCACTTGGTGGCATATCGACTATGAAGGAGACCCGCGAATTTGTCCAGGGGTGCCGGTGTCCACGGCACGGAAGCGGGTACTCGACCACGGACGCACAGCGCACACTCCGTGCGGCACGGCAGAGGGAGGCTTCATGCGCACGATCACACGAGGGATCGTCACCGCGGGAACGATGATCGGCGCGGTTTTCGCCGGCGCGGGGACGGGCGTGGCGGAACCCGCCGTGCCGTCCGGCACGTATCAGGGAACGACCACCGCGCCGGCGGGTGAGTTGATCTGGAAAGGCAAGACGTTCCAGGGCGGCACGGTCGTCAACAACTTCGCGTTCGGTCTGACCGGTCTCGCGGGCACGACCTCGCAGGACGGGAACGGAAACACCGTCATCGACTACGGCCCATCGGGTCTGGGGTTCCTGACCGACAGGATGTCCCCCAACGCAGACGGGACCTACACCGGGGCCGTGTACGTGGGCGGCAACCAGGTGGGAAGCTTCGGCCTCGCGAGATAGCTGTCCCGGGGCCTGTCACCACAACGAGGCCGCACCGCTCGGGTGCGACCTCGTCACAGTGTCATCTGCGACCTCGTCGCAGTGTCATCGGGGCGTCGGTCAGACGGCCCGGACATTCTGGGCCTGCGGGCCCTTCTGGCCCTGTCCGACCTCGAATTCCACCCGCTGGTTCTCCTCCAGCGACTTGTAGCCGCTGCCCGAGATCTCGGAGTAGTGAACGAACACGTCCGCGCTGCCGTCGTCCGGCGCTATGAATCCGAAGCCCTTCTCGCTGTTGAACCACTTCACAACACCCTGCGCCATACCGTTCACTCCCTGCAGTTGCCGCCCGGGACCTCACATCGAGATCCCGTTCGCGTGGATATCATCCTGTCATCAAGGCGCGCGTGCTTCCAGTGGTACGCCCACGATTCCTGCGAATCCGGGGCGCTGTACCAGGTCTGCGGAAGAAATTTTCCCCCTCGACCGATGATTCTGCCCCTCGGGGGCGGTCCTACCTGCGACCGAGAATCACCATCCCGAACGAGGAGAACCGATGAATTCCACATCGACCGCCACCGCCGACGCCCGGATCCTCGACGTCCCCGGTGCCGGGCTGTACTACGAAGTGCGGGGCACGGGTCCCGTCGTGGTGCTCGTCGGCGCCCCGATGGACGCCGACTCCTTCGCGCCCGCGGCGGATCTGCTCTCGTCCGACTACACCGTGCTCACGACGGACCCGCGGGGCATCCACCGCAGCCCGGTCGACGACCGGGATCGCGATTCGACCCCGGAGATGCGCGCGGACGACCTCGCCCGGCTCCTGATGCACCTCGACGCGGGCCCTGCCGTGGTGTTCGGCTCCAGCGGCGGCGCCGTCAGTGCGCTCGCGCTGGTGCAGGCGCACCCCGAGCTGGTCCACACCGTGATCGCCCACGAGCCGCCGCTGGACGAGTTACTCGACGACCGCGAGCAGCTGCGCGTGAAGACCGACGAGATCATCGACACCCACCTGACCGGGGATGTCGTGGGGGCGTGGAGGAAGTTCCTGGCCCTGGCGAACATCCACCTGCCCGAGGAAGCGTTCCAGCAGATGTTCGCGGGCGAACGGGATGCGCAGACGGAGGCGGACGACTACTTCCAGCACGCGCACATGCTGCGCCCCACCACCCGCTGGTGCCCGGACGTCACCGCCCTGAGCTCGGCGCCCACCCGCGTCGTGGTCGGGATCGGCGAGGAGTCGGGTGGCCAACTCTGCGACCGTACGTCGCGGGCGCTCGCCGCCGGACTGGGCGTCGAGCCCACCATGTTCCCCGGCGACCACATCGGCTTCGCCCACGACCCCGCCGCGTTCGTCACCCGTCTGCGCGCAGTGCTGCGGGAGGTCTGAGCGGACGCTCCCGGGTGACCTCACACCGCGATCGGGATGCGTTTCGTGACGATCCGATGGATCAACCGGGCGGCGGTGCGGGCCGTGCGGTTGTCGATGTCGAACGACGGATTGAGCTCGGCCACATCGCACACCGCGAGTTTTCCGCTGGCGGCGACGGCGTCGCACACGAATTGGATCGTCTCCGCCGGAACGCCGTACGCGGCGGGAGCGCTCACTCCCGGCGCGACCGCGGCGGGAAGGACGTCGAGGTCGATGGTGAGGTAGACGAGATCGACGTCCGACAGGAACTCGCTGACGAAGACGGCCACCCGGTGCCGGTCGGAGACCGAGCAGTCGTCGTCCAGGAGGTAGCGGACGTCGTATCCGCGTGCGGTGTCGAACAGTGCGGTGGTGTTGCTCGGCTGGCTGATGCCGAGCACGGAGTACTGCAGGGCGGTGCCCGACGCATGCTCCTGTTCGAGGATCTGCCGGAACGGTGTGCCCGAACTCGGGACCGGATCGGACCGCAGGTCGAAGTGGGCGTCCAGGTTCAGGATCCCGATCCGCCGCTTGGGTGTGCGGACGGCGGCCTGTGCCAGACCGAGATACGTCCCGTAGGCCACCTCGTGGCCGCCGCCGAGGACCACCGGGAACTGGCCGGCGTCGAGCGTCGCGGCGACCACGGAGCCGAGCGCCATCTGCCCGGCCTCGAGACGATTGTCGGTGACCGCGACGGTGCCGGCGTCGTACACGCGGAGCGGCTCGGCGAGCGCCATCGACGACAGCGCGCCCCGCAGCGCGTCCGGGCCGCGCGCCGCCCCGCGGCGTCCCTTGTTCCGCTCCACGCCCTCGTCGCTCGAGAAACCGATCAGCACGCAGGCGCCGGGCTCGGCGCCGTCGTGAAGAGGCGTCACGGCCTGGTGCCAGCGGAGGTGGTGACTCGACGTGCCGTCCACCCTGCCGACCCAGGGGGGCGGGGGAATCAGCAGGTTCTCCATCATCGCAGGGCCCTCGCTTTCTCGTGACCGGTGTGCGCGGACCAGGCGAGTTCGCCGCCCCGCCACACATCGCTGACCAGGGGGACGCCGGGCCGGTAGGCCAAGTGTAGGTACGACGGCGCGTCCAGCGCGAGGACATCGGCCCGCGCGCCGGGACGCAGGACCCCGACGTCGGCACGTTGCAGCGCGCGGGCACCGCCCGCCGTGGCCGCCCAGATGGCTTCGTCCGGGGTCATGTGCATGTCCCGCACCGCGATCGCGATGCAGAACGGCAGGCTGGTGGTGTAGCTGGTGCCGGGGTTGCAATCCGCACCGAGCGCCACCGTGACACCCGCGTCGAGCAGGGCCCGGGCGTCCGGGTACTTGTTGCGGGTCGAGAAATCCGCGCCGGGCAGGAGAGTGGCCACCGTCGAACTCTGCGCCAGCGCATCGATGTCGGCCCGCGTGGTGTAGCAGACGTGGTCGACGGACGCGGCCCCCAGTTCGACGGCGAGCTGGACCCCGGGGCCCTCGCGGAGCTGATTGCCGTGGACGCGGGGGATCAGGCCCTTCGCCATCCCGGCGGTGAGAACGGCGTGTGCCTGATCGCGGTCGAACGCGCCGGTCTCGCAGAACACGTCGATCCATTTCGCCTGCGGTGCACAGGCGTCGATCATCTCAGAGCACACCATGGCGACGTAGTCATCGGCCCGCCCCGCGTATTCCGGCGGCGGAACGTGAGCGGCGAGCAGCGTCACCTCGTCGGTGAGGGACGCTGCGATCCTCGTGCTGCGCAGTTCGTGCGCGACCGTCTGCCCGTACCCGGTCTTGCACTCCACGGTGGTGCTGCCCGACCGCAGGGACTCGTCCAGCAGTCGCCGCGTGTTCGCCTGCAGTTGTTCGTCGGTCGCGTTCCGTGTCGCCTCGATCGTGTTGCGGATGCCACCCGCCGCGTACGGCTGTCCCGCCATCCGCGCCGCGAATTCCTCCGCCCGTTCCCCGCCGAACACGAGATGCGAGTGGCTCTCCACGAAGCCCGGCAGCACCGCCCGGCCGTCGAGATCGTGCCCGACGTCCCCGGCCGGCGCCGAGTCGGCGCTGCCGACCCAGGCCACCACGCCGCCGTCGAAGACGACGGCGGCGTCGCGGATCAGCCCGAGCGGACCTTCCCCCACTGTCGGGTCGTTGGTCACCAGGGTGCCGATGCCGGTCAGCACTGTGGAGCGGGAGGTGTTCGCTGTCACTGCTGTTCCTTCCAGTGGTTCGAAAATACGGTCGCTCGGGCCTGCGATCATCCTTCGGACATCGGCACGCGCACGCCACGCTCCTTGGCGACGTCGATCGCGTGGTCGTATCCGGCGTCGACGTGCCGGATGACGCCCATGCCGGGATCGTTGGTCAGAACCCGCTCCAGCTTCTCGGCGGCCAGGTCGGTGCCGTCCGCGATGCACACCTGACCGGCGTGGATGGACCGTCCCATGCCGACGCCGCCGCCCTGGTGGATGGACACCCACGACGCCCCCGACGCGGTGTTGACGAGTGCGTTGAGCAACGGCCAGTCGGCGATCGCGTCGGAGCCGTCGAGCATCGACTCGGTCTCGCGGTACGGGGAGGCGACGGATCCGGAATCGAGGTGATCGCGGCCGATGGCGACGGGCGCGGACAGCTCGCCGGAGGCCACCATCTCGTTGAACTTCAGGCCGGCCTTGTGCCGTTCGCCGTAGCCGAGCCAGCAGATCCGGGCCGGCAGACCCTCGAACGCCACCTTCTCGCCCGCCATCGTGATCCAGCGCTTCAGGTGCTCGTTCTCGGGGAACAGTTCGAGGATCGCCTTGTCGGTGGCGGCGATGTCCTTCGGGTCACCCGACAGCGCGGCCCAGCGGAACGGGCCGAGGCCCTCCTCGAACAGCGGACGGATGTAGGCGGGCACGAATCCGGGGAAGTCGAACGCGCGGTAGTAGCCGGCCTTGCGGGCCTCGTCACGGATGGAGTTGCCGTAGTCGAACACCTCGGCGCCCTTGTCGAGGAAGCCGACCATCGCGGCGACGTGCCGTGCCATCGATGCGCGGGAGTCCTCGGTGAACTTCACCGGGTCCTTGTCGGCCATCGCCTTCATGTCGGCGAAATCGATCCCGAGCGGCAGGTACGACAGCGGGTCGTGTGCCGACGTCTGGTCGGTGACGATGTCGATGGGGGCGTTCATGGCGAGCAGTTCGGGGAAGATCTCCGCGGCGTTGCCTTCGAGGCCGATCGACAGCGGGCGCTTCGCGTCGCGGGCCTCGATCGCGAGACGCAGGGCGTCGTGGATGTCGGTGGCCTTGGTGTCGAGGTACTTGTGCGCGATCCGGCGGTCGATGCGGGTGACGTCGCAGTCGACGCAGATCGCGACGCCGTCGTTCATCGTCACGGCGAGGGGCTGGGCGCCGCCCATGCCGCCGAGTCCGGCCGTCAGCGTGATGGTGCCTGCGAGCGAGCCGCCGAAGCGCTTGCGGGCGACCGCGCCGAACGTCTCGTACGTGCCCTGCAGGATGCCCTGCGTGCCGATGTAGATCCACGACCCGGCCGTCATCTGCCCGTACATGATCAGGCCGAGGGCGTCGAGCTTGCGGAACTCCTCCCAGTTGGCCCAGTCGCCCACCAGGTTCGAGTTCGCGAGGAGGACGCGGGGCGCCCACTCGCTGGTGCGGAACACGCCGACCGGCTTCCCGGACTGCACCAGCATCGTCTCGTCCGACTTCAGGGTCTTCAACGTCCGGACCATCGCGTCGAACGCCTCCCAGCTGCGCGCGGCCTTGCCGGTGCCGCCGTAGACGACGAGGGAGTCGGGATGCTCGGCGACCTCGGGGTCGAGGTTGTTCATCAGCATGCGCAGGGCGCCTTCTTGCTGCCAGCCGAGTGTCGTCAGTTCGGTGCCGCGGGGCGCCGACACGTGGCGGGGTCCGGAAACCGGAGGCGTCGTGGTGGTCATGTCGTGTACTCCTTGATGGTCGAACGAGGAAGAGGGAATAGTCTGGGTGTCAGCGTGATTCACAGTCGCGAATCCGCCATCGCGGTATTCGCCGGATAGATCATCGACGGGGGCGGGTTGCTGCTGCGCCGCGCGAGCGGGTAGTAGATGGCGCCGGTGAAGACGATGCCGACGATCCACGAGATGTCCGCGCCGCCCAGCATTTCCGTGACGGGCCCGGTGTAGAGCTTCTGGGCGAGGAACGGGATCTGCGCGAGAACGCCGACGGTGTAACAGATCATCGCCGTCTTGTTCCAGCGGCCGTAGCGGCCCGCCGGGTCGTACAGCGCCGGGATGTCCACGCGCTCCTTGGAGATGAGGTAGTAGTCGATCAGGTTGATGGCGCTCCAGGGAGTGAAGACCATCAGCAGCACGAGGACGAAGTTCTTGAAGTTGTTGAGGAAGTCGGCGCTGGCGCCGATCGCGATCAGCATCGAGATGGCGACGAACCCGATGATGTACAGGGTGCGGGCCCGGGACGAGATACGCGACTGTCCGTTGAAAGCGGTCACCGTGGTGAGGATCGACATGAATCCGCCATAGGCGTTGAGGCAGTTGACGGTGAGCTTCCCGACCAGGATCACCAGGTAGATCATCAGGGCGATCGCGGCGGGTCCGGCGAGTTCGCCGATGAAGCCGACCTGGTCGCTGAGGAACGCATCCCCGGCCACGGCGGCGACGAGTGCGCCCAGCGTCATCGACCACTGCGAGCCGATCACGCTGCCCGCGAACGTCGACCAGAACGTCGTCCGCTCGCTCGTCGAGCGCGGCAGGTAGCGGGAGTAGTCCGCGACGTACGGTCCGAACGTCAGCTGCCAGCCGGCGCCGAGCGAGATCGCGAGAAGGAACGTGACGATGTCGAAGTCCTTGTTCCCGACGAACGCGGCCACGTCGTACTCGGCGAACAAGCGGATCGCGAGGTAGGTGAATCCGAGGATGCCGACGACGGTCGCGATCTTGCCGACCACGTGGATGAGTTTGTATCCGGTCACGGCCACGAACGCGGTCATCGCGCCGAAGATGAGGATGCCGACCGTCGGGCTGTCGATGTGGAGGATCTCGTTCACGGCCTGACCTGCGAGGACGCTGCCGGTGGCGGCGAAACCGAGGTACATCAGGACGACGAGAACCAGCGGGAGCACGGCGCCCAGAACGCCGAACTGGGCCCGGCTCGAGATCATCTGGGGCAGGCCGAGACGCGGGCCCTGGGCGGAGTGCAGCGCCATGACGGCACCGCCGAAGACATTGCCGATCAGCAGGCCCACGATGGCCCACAGTGCGTCGGCGCCGAAGACGACCGCGAGGGCGCCGTCGACGATCGCGGTGATCTGCATGTTGGCGCCGAACCAGAGCGTGAACTGGCTGCGCGGAGATCCGTGACGCTCGTCGTCCGGAACGACGTCGATGGTGCGACGCTCCGGCGCGAGGCTGATCTCGGGAGGTCCCTCGTGTGTCATAGGCCTGTTTGTCTCTCTGTGACGAGTCCGGCGCTGCTGGGTCGGTCCCGGGTGCTCTGTCCCATGTCCTGAATCCAGTGTGCTCTGACTCACGTTTTTTATCGCCTTAGATGTATAGTCCTGTATAGACAACCCCCTGTCAAGCGTTCTCCAAGGACCCAGCCGAGAGGCGTGCCGGCCCGCCACTGCACCAGTCGGGAGTGTCGATGCTTCCGACGGAAGGTACTGACATGAGAGTAATTTCGACGTCCTCACATTCGCGCGAGCGCGATGAACAGCAGTTTTCCGCTCCGGAAGCGCCCGAGCGTTTCCGCGACCTCTACCTCCGCACCGCCGGCCATCCCTCCGCCGACGGCGCAGATCCGCAGGCGCGTGATCGCATCGCGAACACGCACCTCGAGACCGGGTGGAACCGGAACCCCGGGACCGCGGTGGTGCGCGGAATCGACGCCGCAGACCCCAGCGGGATCGGGCCCGCGGTGCAGATCGTCACCGACGACATGGCCCTGCTCGTCGAATCGGTACTGCTGACCGCGGCCAGGGTCGGCGCCCCGATCGAGGAGGCGCTGCATCCGGTCCTCGTCGCCCGCCGCTCGGAGTCGGGCACCCTCACCGACCTTCTCCCGATCTCCGACTCCGGGACGGCGGAGTCGTGGATTCACGCGGGTCTGCGCTCCGACACGCCGGACTCGGTCGTCGCCGCACTGGTCGAGGCGTTGAACACCGTCCTCGCCGACGTACGCCGGGTGGACCGCGATCTGGCGCGCATGCGCGAACTGCAGATCCAGGTCTCCGACCGACTCGACTCGCAGACCGGGCAGGATTCGCTGTCCGAAGAACTCCGCGAGGCCGCCGACTTCCTGCGCTGGTGCGAGGCGGGCAACTTCACCGTCCTCGGGTACGCGCGGTACGGCGCCGACGGCGCACCCGAGGAGAGTCTCGGCGTGCTCCACGACCGGGAGGGCGATCGGGCGCCGGCCCCGGAACCCCGCCCCGTCCTCGCGATCGGGCAGGCGGCGCTTCCGGTGTCCGTGCACCGGTCGTCGTACCCGTCGGTGGTCGGAGTTCGGGCCGGAGGAGTGGAGCACCGCTTCGTCGGCGCGTTCACCCCCGCGGGAAGGCACGAGAACGTCCTGGACATCCCGGGCGCGGGACGCAGGGTGCGGGCCCTGCTCGACCGGGCCGGTTTCGACATCGACTCCTTCTCCGGGCAGGCCGTGCTGCAGGTCGTGCAGGCGCTGCCGCTGACCGAGTTGTTCGCGGCGAGCCCGGACTCGCTGCACTCGGCCCTCACCGAGGTCGCCGGCATCACCGCGCGCGAGCACATCCACCTCTTCCTGCGCACGGACGTCCCGGGCGAGAGCATGTCGGCGCTGGTGTTCATTCCCCGCGATCGGTACAACACCCGGACGCGCCTGGCGGCCCAGCGCGTCCTGCTGGACGAACTGGACGGCACCGCAGTCGAATACACCACGAACGTGTCGGAGTACCCGCTCGCGATGGTGCACTTCACGATGCGGGTCCCGGCGGACACCGAGGTGACGGACACCCGGCGACTGGAGATTCAGCATCGAATCTCCCGGGCCTGCCGGACCTGGGACGACCGGTTCCGCGACGAACTCGACACCGCCGAACGTGATCTCCTCACACACTATTCGGAGCATTTCCCGGAGGTGTACAAGCACGATTTCGACGCCCGGCGAGCCCATGCCGATCTGATGGTGTTCGAGAGACTGACGGACGGCGCGATCGACACGCGGCTCGACGCGAACGCGGCGGAGTGGCGCTTCACCTTCTTCGTCGGCGGTGCACCCGCCTCGCTCAGCGATGTACTCCCGATCCTGCAGAGCATGGGTGTCGCGGTCCTCGACGAGCGCCCGTACACGGTCGCGAACAGTCGCGGAACGGTGTGCTGGATGTACGAGTTCGGGATCCGCTACGCGTCGCCGGGGCCGGTGGACGACGCGCTGCCGCGTCGTTTCACGGAGACGTTCGCCGCGGCCTGGGCGTCCCGCGCCGAGACGGACAGCTTCAACGAACTCGTGCTCCGCGCGGGCCTGGACTGGCGTGAGGTGGAGGTGCTGCGGGCATACGCGCGTTACCTGCGGCAGGGTGGATTCCCGTACAGCCAGAACCACATCGCCACGGTCCTCGGTGATCATCCGGAGATCTCCCAGGCACTGATCCGGCTGTTCGCCGCGAGGTTCGATCCGGACGGCACGGATCCGGACGGCGCTGAGGAGTGCGGCGAACTGATCGCGTCGCTGGAAACGGCGATCGGCGACGTCCTCGGCCTGGACGCCGACCGCATCCTGCGCGCCTACCTGAACGTGGTGCTGGCGACGCTGCGCACCAACCGCTACGCCCGACCGGGCCGGGAACGGCAGGTCCTGTCGTTCAAGTTCGATCCGCAGCGGATCCCGGAACTGCCGCAACCGCGGCCCCGCTTCGAGATCTACGTCTACTCGCCGTGGGTCGAGGGCGTGCACATGCGGTTCGGCGCGGTGGCGCGGGGAGGGCTGCGGTGGTCCGACCGCAAGGAGGACTTCCGCACCGAGGTGCTCGGCCTGGTGAAGGCGCAGGCGGTCAAGAACTCGGTGATCGTGCCCGTCGGCGCGAAGGGCGGGTTCGTCGTCGCGCGCCCGCCCGCTCCCACCGGCGACCCGCTGCGCGATCGGGACGCCCAGCGCGCCGAGGGTGTTCGCTGCTACCGCAGCTTCATCAGCGGACTGCTGGACGTCACCGACAACGTGGACCTCGCGACCGGTGCCGTGATCCCGGCGCCGCGGGTGGTGCGGCACGACGGCGACGACACGTACCTCGTCGTCGCCGCGGACAAGGGCACCGCGACGTTCTCCGACATCGCCAACGACGTTGCGGCACGGTACGGGTTCTGGCTGGGTGACGCGTTCGCGTCGGGCGGATCCGTCGGGTACGACCACAAGGCGCTCGGCATCACCGCCCGCGGCGCGTGGGAGAGCGTGAAGCGGCACTTCCGGGAAATGGGGATCGACACCCAGTCGCAGGAGTTCACGGCCGTCGGGATCGGCGACATGAGCGGCGACGTTTTCGGCAACGGAATGCTTGCGAGCCCGCACATCCGGCTCGTCGCCGCGTTCGACCACCGGCACGTGTTCCTCGACCCGAACCCCGACGCGGCCACATCCTTCGCGGAGCGGGAACGGCTCTTCGCGCTGCCGAGGTCGTCGTGGGCGGACTATGCGCCCGGTCTGATCAGCGCCGGCGGCGGAGTGTGGGAACGATCGAGGAAGAGTGTTCCGATCAGCGAGGAGGCGCGGCGCGCTCTCGGACTGAACCCCGGGACCACCGAACTGTCCCCACCCGACCTCGTCCGCGCGATCCTGCGGGCACCGGTGGATCTGCTGTGGAACGGCGGCATCGGGACATACGTGAAGGCGGGCACCGAAACCCACCTCGACGTGGGGGACAAGAGCAACGACGGCGTCCGCGTCGACGGCGCCGACGTGCGGGCCCGGGTGGTCGGTGAGGGCGGCAACCTCGGCTTCACCCAGTTGGGACGCATCGAATTCTCCCGCTCCGGAGGGCGAATCAACACGGACGCTCTCGACAACTCGGCGGGCGTGGACTGCTCCGACCACGAGGTCAACATCAAGGTCCTGCTCGACGCCCTGGTCAGCGGCGGCCGTCTCCCCGCCGACGACCGCGCCGGTCTGCTCGCCGAGATGTCCGGGGAGGTGTCGCGACTCGTACTCTCCGACAACGTCGCCCAGAACGACGTGCTGGGCACGAGCCGGGCCGACGCCGCCGCGTCCCTCACGGTGCACGGACGGCTCATCGGCCATCTGGAAGGGCGCTACGGTCTGGACCGCGCCATCGAGGTGCTGCCGTCCAGGAAGGAGATCGCCGCCCGGGAGCGCGCGGAGACGGGTCTCACCTCGCCCGAACTCGCGACCCTCATGGCGCACGTCAAGCTGGCGCTGAAGTCGGACCTGCTGGCCGGCGACCTCCCCGACAGTCCGGCATTCTCGGACGCCCTCGCCGGGTATTTCCCGCGCAGGCTCCGGGAGTCCTTCGGCGACGCCATCGGCGACCATCCGCTGCGCAGGGAGATCGTCGCGACGGTCCTCACCAACGACGTCGTCGACAACGGCGGCATCACCTACGCCTTCCGGTTGGGCGAGGAGGCCGGGGCGAGCAGCGCCGACGCCGTGCGGGCCTTCGCGGTGGTGTCGGCCGTGTTCGACCTGCCGTCGCTCCGGCGCGACATCCGCGACGCCGACCTCGACGCCGCGCTCTCGGACGACCTCACGCTGTTCACCCGGCGGCTGCTCGACCGGGCGTCGCGCTGGATGCTGACCCGCAGGCCCCAGCCGCTCGCGGTCGGGGCGGAGATCGCCCGATTCCGTGACCGCGTCGCGGACCTGACACCGCACGTCGCGGGCTGGCTCTGCGGTGAGGACGCGGAGAATCTCCGGAGTCGAACGGCCGCGCTGGTGGCCCGCGGTGTCCCCGCCGACCTGGCCGGACGTGTGCAACTGCTCCTGGACCGGTTCGCGCTGCTGGACATCGTCGAGATCGCCGACATCACCCAACGCGATCCCCGCGAAGTGGCCGAGGTGTACTACCGGCTCGGGGAGTGCCTCGGGTTGGTGCACCTCCTGGTGGGGGTCTCGCAGCTGGGACGGGGAACCCGGTGGAACGCGCTGGCCCGGTTGTCGTTGCGCGACGAGTTGTACGACACGGTCCGGGCCCTGTGCCTCGACGTGATCTCGGGCAGCGAAGTGGTCGACACCGCGGAACAGAAGATCGGGGAGTGGGAGGACCGCAATGCCGCCCGGCTGGCGCGCGCCCGGCACACGCTCGACGCCGTCACGGAATCGGGGGAGCACGACCTCGCCGCCCTCTCCGTCGCGACCAGGCAACTGCGCAGCATGGTGAGGTGACACGAGGCGCACCGCGCGATGAGGGCTTACCCGTGCAGTCGGCCGATAGACTGCAACGGCCGACTGCACGGGAAGTTCATCGGTGTTGCAGAGGGATGGGTGTCAGTGGTGGAGATCGCAGTAATCGACGCGGAGCTTGCTGCGTTGTACAACGGACCGGGGACGGAGTCGGCCCCGGCGTACGAACGCGTCAAGCAGCTGATCGTGTCGCAGATCAACGCCGGCCGCTGGCAGGAGGGCGATCAGCTGCCCTCGGAGAATCAGCTCGTGGGCGCTCTCGGCCTCTCCCGCATGACCATCAACCGCGCGCTGCGCGAACTCAGCGCCGAGGGTCTCGTGGTGCGCCTGATGGGTGTGGGGACGTTCGTCGCGGCCACGAAGACAGCGTCGTCCCTGTTCGAGGTCAAGAACATCGCGGACGAGATCCAGCAACGCGGACACCGCCATCGAACCGAAGTGGTGTACGTGCGTGAGGAAGACGCCGATCCGGCAAACGCCTTCATCCGGGATTCGATCCGCGGCAAGGTGTTCCACTCGCTGATGATCCACTACGAGGACGACACACCGATCCAGCTCGAAGACCGGTTCGTCAATCCCGCCGAGGCGCCCGGGTACCTCGATCAGGACTTCACCCAGCAGACGCCCAATCACTATCTGAGCGTGGAAGCTCCCCTGGCGAGGGGCGAGCACGTCGTCGAAGCGATCCTCGCGTCACCCGAGGAATGCCGGCTCCTCCACATCGAGCGCGCCGAACCGTGCCTGATGATCCGGCGCCGCACGTGGTCCTCGCGGGGGCTCGTCAGCGCCGCGCGTCTCGTCCATCCCGGTTCGCGGAACCGGCTCGAAGGGACGTTCGGAACAGCCTGACCGGGGTAGCTGCGGACAGGAGACTCACGGCTGCACATCCTTCGTCTGCGGGGCGGGCCACGTGAGGTGGCCCGCGTGTATGTCGGAGATCGTCGACGCGATCCAGGCGAGTTCGCCCCGCGCCGCGTGGAGTGCGTAATCCGCTTCGACGACGAACAGCGCGGGCACTCCGTCGTCGAGCGCTCGGGTGAGCCGTTCCTGGTCGGATTCGATTCTCGCGGTGAGTCGTTCGGCGCGCTCGGTCAGCGCGTCGACGGCGCCCTCGCGTCCCAGCGCGCCGAGGTAGCTGATCGCCGCGAAGAACGGTGAGAACTCTCGTGCGGCACTGCGGATCTGGAGGTCGAGTCGCCTCACGAGTTCCGCGTGCCCGGCCTCGGTGAGGGCGTAGACGGTGCGGGCAGGCCGACCTTCCCGTTGCGCACGTTCGTGTTCCTCGATCCAGCCCGCCGCGGCGAGGGCCGCGACCACATTGTTCAGCGAACCGCGGTTGAGCGGCCACTGGCCCTCCTCGCTGCGCTCGCGCAGCGTGACCTCCAACTGGTACGGGTGCATCGGCGATTCGAGGAGCAGGCCGAGCACCGGCAGGACGAGAGGATTGTCGAGGGCGCGCGCAGGCATGGTTGAAATATATCAGTCTAAATAAACTATGACGAAGTGCGCGGTTCGGGCACCACGACCTCGCCTTTGTCACGATTGGGTCACGGCCCGCTACGGTGGATCGTTGACCACGACGCAGATCATGAAAGAACAAATTCTTGTTACAGAGTGAATCGAAGTTCAGGGCTTATCGTCTCCACGCCGTGGCGCTCCTCGTGGGCGTCCTCTCCTTGGGGGCGGTGGCCTACCGAGAGTTCGATGCGGCGACGGGCTACCTGATGGACCTCTCCGTGTTCCGCGACGCCGGCTACGCCTTCGTCAGCGGGCTGCCGCTCTACTCCGCGGACTTCCCGAGCAGTTCCGGGTTCAGGTTCATCTACGCACCCTTCGCGGCGATCCTCTTCGCGCCGATGGCGGAGATCGACCCCGCGGTCCTGCAGGCGCTGTGGTGCGCCCTCAACCTCGTGCTCGTGTGGTGGATGGTCAAGGCGGCGCTGTCGAAGCTCGACGTCGCACGCCCCGAACTTCTCGCTCTGCTGTCGATGGGCCCGGTGCTTCTCCTCGAGCCGATGCGCTCGAACTTCGACTTCGGTCAGATCAACATCATCCTGATGGCACTGGTGGTCGCCGACTGCACCGGTGCGATCCCGAAGCGGTTCCGCGGAGTCGCGATCGGCCTCGCCGCGGCCGTCAAGATCACCCCGGCAGCCTTTCTCCTGGTCCTGCTCGTCCGCCGCGACTTCCGCTCGATCGGACGATCCCTCGCCACCATCCTGGTGACCGTCGGCCTCGGGTTCTGGCTCCTGCCGCAGTCGTCGGTGTGGTTCTGGACCACCGAGTTCTTCGCCACCGGCCGTGCGGGCGCGCCCGACTTCTTCCGCAACCAGGCCGTCACCGGCGTCATCGCGCGACTCGGGGCGGAGGGCCGGCTGGCCAGCGTGCTGTGGGTGCTCAGCGCAGCCGTCATCGTGTCCGCCGCGGCGTGGTCGGCGTACCGCTTCACCCGGTCCGGTGAGCACCTGATCGCGCTGTCGATCGTGGCCCTGGCATCCCTGCTCGCCGCGCCGTTCGCCGTCACCCACCACTGGGCGTACAGCATCCTGCTGATCCCGATCCTGATCGCACCGCAGTACCGCAGTTGGCGACCCCTGATCGGCGCCGCCACCCTCATCTTCCTGATCGGCCCGAACTTCGTGCTGCAGTCCTCGTCGTCCGGCTGGGTGGAAGCGGCCGTGCGTGAGGTGATCGGAAGCTCGCAGTGCCTCATCGCGCTGGTCCTGCTCGGCGCGGCCGTGGTGGCCGCGCGGTCCCGCACCCCACTCCCGGACGTCGAGACGGACGCCGTGCCCGCGGACGAAGACGCGCTGGAGCCCGCCCGCAGCTGAGGCCGCGCTACCCCCGGCGGGCGAATGTACCTTCCGGCGCCTCAGGTGCGCCGAAAGGTACATTCGCCCAGTGCCGAGGAGCCGCGCGGAGGGCCGGGCGGCGCTATCGTCGAGTCATGTGCCGAAACATCACCGAGCTGCGCGGACTCGAACCGGCGGCCACCGCGGAGGAGATCGAGGCGGCGGCGCGTCAGTACGTCCGGAAGGTCAGCGGAATCCAGAAGCTGTCGGACGCCAACCGAGAGCCCTTCGAGGAGGCGGTAGCCGTCGTCACCGAGGCCACCACGAAGCTGCTCGCGGCACTGCCGCCGCGGAAGCAGCCGCCGCAGACGATGCCCCCGCTGCGACGGCCGGAGGTCCGGGCGCGCATCGCGGCGGAGGCCGCGTCATCCAGCTGAGCGCGGCGGAGGCCGCGTCATCCAGCTGAGCGCGGCGGAGGCCGCCACCGCCTAGCCGGACGAACGGGACGCTCGTTGCGTCCGATCGAACGAGCGTCCCGTTGGTTCAGGCGCGGAGGGCGCCGAGTGCGTCGATGCGTTTGATGGCGTCGGCGACGATGCCGTCGATGAGGTTCTTGCATGTGGGCAGGTCGTCGAGCAGCCCGACGACCTGTCCGGAGGCGAGGACGCCGGCGTGGGTGTTGCCTTCGACGAGCCCGCCCTTGAGCAGCATCGGGGTGTTGGCGGCCATGATGATCTGCTGCCAGGTGCGGTCGCTGGACTTCTTCATGGCGAGGCCGTCCTTGACGAGCGTCGACCATTTCATGCCGGTCATGGCCTTGAACTTCGATGCGTTGCGGGCGGCCGCGACCAGGCCGCGCACGTTGCCGGAGTGTTCGAGGCTGTTGACGAGGTCGGTGTTGAGGACCCGGTGGGGCATGCCGTCGACCTTGCGGGAGACGGTGGTGTCCTGCAGTCCCCGGGCGAGGTATTCGTGTTTGACGGAGTCGGGGACCGTCGATTCCTGGGTGAGCAGGAAGCGGGTGCCCATCGCGACGCCTGCGGCGCCGTAGGCGAGGGCGGCGGCGAGTCCGCGTCCGTCGTAGAAGCCGCCCGCTGCGACGACGGGGATGTCGACGGCGTCGAGCACCGAGGGCAGCAGCAGTGTGGTGGCCACGGGGCCGGTGTGCCCGCCGCCCTCGCCGCCCTGCACGATCACCGCGTCGGCGCCCCACGACGCCACCTTCTTGGCGTGTTTGGCGGCGCCGATCGACGGAATGACCACCACCCCGGCGGCTTTCAGCTTCGCGATCAGTTCCTGCTTCGGTGCCAGCGCGAACGACGCGACGCGCACGCTCTCCCGGATGAGCAGGTCGATGCGGTGCGGGGCGTCGGACGCGTCGGCGCGGATGTTGACGCCGAACGGTTTGTCGGTGAGGGTCTTCGTCTTCGCGATCGCCGATTCGAGTTCGGTGTATGTCATCGTCGCCGATGCCAGGATGCCGAGACCGCCGGCGTTGGCGGTGCCCGCGACGAGCCGCGGTCCGGCCACCCAGCCCATCCCGGTCTGGACCACCGGGTGCTGCACGCCGACCAGCTCGGTCAGCGCGGTGCGGAGCGTGCTCATACCGAGACCTCCCGGTCGCGCAGGTTGCGGGGGTCGAGGACCTCGCGGATCAGCCGCAGTTCTTCGTCGGTGGGTTCGCGGGTCACGCCGGCGTCGGCGAGCCCTGCGACCTCGAACGAGGTGTTGTCGGCTACCTGGTCGGCGGTGACGCCGGGGTGCAGCGACAGCGCCCGGAACGTGTGGTCGGGTCCGCCGAAGTCGAACACCCCGAGGTTGCTCACCACCCGGTGCAGGTGGTGGAAGCGGTAGGCGGGGTTCTCCGGGTCGATCTGGTCGTAGCCGACGCCCGAGACGATGTCGACCATGTCGCAGAACACCCGCGAGGTGTGCTTGCCCACCCAGTAGCTGGTGGGGTGGTTGATCGTGTTGCCGGGTGCGCCGCGGACGCCGAACATCTGACGCGTCGGCTGCTGCAGCGGACCGAACGCCGACAGGTTCTGGTTGCCGTGCCGGTCGATCTGGTTGGCACCCATCACCACGTGCCGCCGGCCGGAGGCGACGACGTCGAATACCTTCCGGAACGGCATCCAGCCCTCGATCGGGGCCTTCGCGCCGACGGCGGGGGTGTCCGCGAAGATCAGGGCCTCACCGTCGGTGATCAGCAGGTCGGGTTCGGTGGTCAGTCGCGCGAGCCGGGCGCCGATCAGGGGCAGGGTGGCCATCGGGCTGGCCATGATCTCGCCTGCCCCGGAGAAGATGTCGGCGCACGCGATCGCGCAGTACTCCGCGCGGGTGACTTCGGTGATCGTCTCGCTCATGCCTGCTCCTCTGCAAATTTCTTCACGGCGGCCTGGTAGTCGTCCTCGCTGCCGGACAGGTAGGTGGCGACGAACTGCTGCCACGCATCGGGGGTCTTCGCCGATTCGGCGTAGTGGCGCTGGAACTTCTCGTCGCGTCCGTAGCTGTCTCCGGCGAGGGTGAAGTGGGCGCCGTTCGGGGCCTCCACCACGCCGTCGACCATCATGCGGTTGAGGATGAGATTCTGCAGCGGAACGGTTTTCACCAGTTCCTCGGTTTCCACCACGCGTTCGACGGAGACGAACCGCTTCTCGGCGGCCGCGCAGTACAGGTCGTCGAAGTACGGGTCGACTCCGGTGTAGGCGGCGTTGCCGTGCTTGTCGCCGAGGTTCAGATGGACCAGGGCCGCATCGAGATTCAGCGCCGGCATCGCGATCAGCGTCTCCGACTTGCCGGACGCGTCGGGGTAGGGGGAGGTGACGGTGCGCAGTTCGTCGCCCCAGAATCTCCGGACGTCGGAGCCGAGCCCGGCGCGGATCGGCAGGAACGGCAGCCGGGCGGCGGCGGCCTCGAGGCCGCACTTGACCATGCCCTCGTCCATTTCGCGGACCGCGATCTCACCCGCGGTCCGCGCCTTCGCGAACCACGGGTCGTAGAACGGGGCCGAATCGAGGGACACGAAACCGTAGTACGCCTTCGTGACCTTGCCCGCCGAGCACAGCAACCCCAGGTCGGGGCCGCCGTAGGTGACGACGGTGAGGTCGGTGACATCCGAACGCAGCAGCGCCCGCACCAGCGCCATCGGCTTGCGGCGCGAACCCCACCCGCCGATGCCGATGGTCATTCCGCTGCGCAGTTCCCCGACCGCGTCGTCGAGCGACATCCTCTTGTCGCGCTTGCTCACCATCGATGTCAGCCTTTCCTGTTGTTCGAGTGGGAGCGGGGCTTGCCGGTCTCGACGAACTCGTCGCGGTGCTCGTCCGAGACACCGGCCAGGTTGAGTTCGAACGTGTAGCCCTGCTCGAGGCGGTAACTGGTCTTCACGTCGACGGGGTCGATGCCGTTGATGGCTTCCTTGGCGCAGCGGATGACCCGGGTGTCCTTGGCGGCGATCTTGGCGGCGATGTCGCGGGCGGTGTCGTCGAGTTTCTCGCGCGGCACCACCTCGTACACCGATCCGAAGTGCTGGAGTTGCTGGGCGGTGACGTTCTGCGCCGTGTAGTACAGCGTGCGCATCATGTGCTGGGGGACGAGTCGGGCGAGGTGGGTGGCGGCGCCGAGTGCGCCGCGGTCGACCTCGGGCAGTCCGAAGACGGCGTCGTCGGACGCGACGATCACGTCGGCGTTCCCGACCAGGCCGATGCCGCCACCGACGCAGAATCCGTTGACCGCGACCACCACGGGCACGGCGCAGTCGTAGACGGCGGCGAACGCGGCCGCGCAACCCCGGTTGGCGTCGACCAGCGCGCCGTAACCGTCGGTGGCCTGCATTTCCTTGATGTCGACGCCGGCGTTGAACCCGCGTCCCTCCGCTCTCAGGATCACCACGTGGGTGTCCGGATTCCGGCCCGCATCGAGTACGGCGTCGGCCAACTCGAACCAGCCCCGCGACGGGATGGCGTTCACGGGCGGGTAGTCGACGGTGACCGTGGTGATGCCGTCTCCGTCGGTGGTGGAGGTGATGCCCATGGCATGTTCCTAACGTCTTGTACCGAACCAAGCGATTGCTTGGTAAGTTAGCACATATGCGGGCCCGACAGCTCTGAGCTGGGCCTGCCGGAACATGCAACAGCGGAGGTATTCGTGGATTCAGGTCTGAACGGGGCGATCGTGCTCGTGACCGGCGGCGTTCGCGGGGTGGGCGCAGGCATCAGCCGCACCTTCCTGCGGGCGGGCGCAACGGTGGTGGCCTGCGCCCGCCGGCCGGGGGAAGCGCCGGTGGAGGTGGACGGCAGGGCGATCGAATTCCTGCCCTGCGACATCCGTGACCCGGAGCAGGTGCAGGGTCTCGTCGATCGGATCGTGGAACGGCACGGACGGCTGGACGTCCTGGTCAACAACGCCGGTGGCGCACCGTTCGCGCTCGCCGCGGATGCGAGTCCGAAGTTCCACTCCAAGATCGTCGAGCTGAATCTGCTCGCCCCGCTGCTGGTGTCGCAGATCGCGAATGCGGTGATGCAGAAGCAGGATTCGGGCGGTGCGATCGTGAACATCTCCAGCGTCAGCGGCTCGCGACCCTCGCCCGGCACCGCGGCATACGGTGCGGCGAAGGCGGGGGTCGACAGTCTCACCAGCAGTCTCGCGGTCGAGTGGGCGCCCAAGGTGCGGGTCAACTCGGTGGTCGTCGGCCTGGTCCGCACCGAACTCGCGCATCTGCACTACGGCGACGAGGCGGGGATCGCGGCGGTCGGGGACACGGTCCCGCTGGGCCGCATGGCCTGTCCCGAGGACATCGGCAACTGCGCGGTGTTCCTGGCTTCACCGCTGGCGGCGTACGTCAGCGGTTCGACACTGACCGTCCACGGCGGCGGAGAACGTCCCGCCTTCCTGGCGGCAGCTACAGCATCTACAGAGGAGAAGGCATGAGTGGAGTGGTCGACGGTCGCGTCGTCATCGTGACGGGCGCCGGACGCGGAATCGGACGCGCCCATGCGCTGGCGTTCGCCGCCGAGGGCGCCAAGGTCGTGGTCAACGACATCGGAGCCGGCATCGACGGTTCCGCCACCGGGGAGAGCCCGGCCGAACAGGTGGTCGCGGAGATCGTCGCCGCGGGCGGCGAGGCCGTCGTGAACGGCGACGACGTCGCGGACTGGGCCGGCGCCGAGAACCTGATCAACACCGCCATTCACACGTACGGACGCCTGGACGTGCTGGTGAACAACGCCGGGTTCCTGCGCGACCGGATGCTCGTCGGGATGAGCGAGCAGGAGTGGGACGCCGTCGTGCGCGTCCATCTGAAGGGACACTTCGCGACGCTGCGTCACGCCGCCGCGTACTGGCGCGCCGAGGCGAAGGCGGGTAACCCGGTCGACGCCCGGATTGTCAACACCAGTTCCGGTGCCGGACTGCAGGGTTCGATCGGCCAGGGCAATTACGCCGCCGCGAAGGCGGGGATCGCGGAGATGACCATTCAGGCGGCCGCGGAACTGAAGAACTACGGCGTCACCGTCAACGCGATCGCCCCGGCCGCACGCACCCGGATGACCGTCGGCGCCGGCGGTGCGATGGCGGAGGCGATGGCCGCGCCCGAGGACGGGTTCGACGCGATGGCGCCGGAGAACATCTCCCCGCTCGTCGTGTGGCTGGGCAGCACCGAGTCGAAGGACGTCACCGGACGCGTGTTCGAGGTGGAGGGAGGCAAGATCACCGTCGCCGAGGGCTGGCGGCACGGCCCCACCCAGGACAAGGGTGCGCGCTGGGAACCGAAGGAGATCGGACCCGTCGTCGCCGACCTGCTCGCGAAGGCCGAAACCCCGGTCCCGGTGTACGGCGCCTGAGCAGGTGAGTGGCGAAGTGTGCTGGGGCACGCATTGCCACTCACCTGCTGCGCGGAGAAACTGGAGAGTTGTTTGGACACATTGATAAACAGGTGTCCAGAAGTTAGTGTGCAAGAAGGAAAAGGCTCACGGCCAAGGAGAATTCGTGAAATTCGGCATTACGTTGTTTACGAGTGACCGCGGGATCGGGCCGGCCTCGGCTGCGAGGGGTGCAGAGGCCAACGGGTTCGACTCGTTCTACGTGCCCGAGCACACGCACATTCCGGTGAAACGCGATGCGGCGCATCCTCAGACGGGCGACGCTTCGCTGCCCGACGACCGCTACATGCGCACCCTCGACCCGTGGGTGGCGCTGGCGTCGGCGTCGGCGGTCACGGAGCGGATCGAACTGGGGACGTCGGTGGCGCTGCCGGTGGAGCACGACCCGATCACGCTGGCCAAGACGATCGCCTCGCTCGACCACCTCAGCGGCGGGCGGGTGACCCTCGGCGTGGGGTATGGGTGGAATCTGGACGAGCTCACCGATCACAACGTTCCGCCCGGACGGCGCCGGACGATGCTGCGCGAGTACCTCGAGGCGATGCGTGCGCTGTGGACGCAGGACGAGGCGTCCTACGACGGCGAGTTCGTGAGCTTCGGTCCGAGCTGGGCGTGGCCCAAGCCGTCCCGGGTGCCTCCGGTGATCGTCGGCGCCGCCGGCAACGACAAGAACTTCCGATGGATCGTGAAATCGGCCGACGGGTGGATGACCACTCCGATCGAGCAGGACATCGACGACCGCGTTGCGACGCTACGACGGATGTGGCGTGAGGCCGGCCGGGCCGGCGAACCGCGGATCGTGGTGCTCGACGGCAAGCCGGACGTGGACAAACTGCGGCGGTGGAAGGACCTCGGCGTCACCGAGGTCGTGTACGGACTGCCCGACCGCAGTGAGGAAGAGGTCTTGGCATACCTGGGCCGTCTGTCCGGAAAACTCGAGGGATTGCGCGAGTCGACCGCGGTGGGATGAGTGAGTGCGGTTGGATGGGATGAGGGCACACCCGAGTAGGAACGTGTTCTAGTATTGCTTGCCAACTGCTCGAGGAGAGGCCGAAGTCCGTGCGCATCGCACTCTTGTCGTATCGAAGCAAGCCCCACTGTGGTGGGCAGGGTGTGTACGTACGCCATCTCAGCCGTGAGCTGGTCGAACTCGGCCATCAGGTCGAGGTGTTCTCGGGGCAGCCGTACCCGGACGTCGACCCGCGGGTGACGCTGACGAAGGTCCCCAGCCTCGACCTGTATCGCGAGCCGGATCCGTTCAGAACGCCACACCCACGCGAGTTCCGCGACGCCGTCGACGTGCTCGAGGTCGCGACCATGTGGATGGCCGGGTTCCCGGAGCCGCTCACGTTCAGCCTCCGCGCCGCGCGACTGCTGAAGCAGCGCGCCGACGAGTTCGACGTGGTGCACGACAATCAGTGCCTCGGCTACGGGCTGCTACAACTCCAGAAGGCCGGACTCCCCGTCGTCGCCACCATCCACCACCCGATCACCCGCGACCGGGAACTGGACCTGGCGTCGGCGAAGTGGTGGCGCCAGGTGACGGTCCGGCGCTGGTACGGATTCCTGCGGATGCAGAAGCGGGTGGCGCGTGCCATCCCCGCGCTGCTGACGGTGTCGCAGTCCTCCGCCGACGACATCAGCGCGGCCTTCGACGTTCCCGCCGACAACCTGCAGACCATCCCGCTGGGCGTCGACACCGAGATCTTCCGGCCCCCGGCCGCCGCACGGGTCCCGGGCCGCGTCGTGTGCGTCGCCAGCGCCGACATGCCCCTCAAGGGGGTGTCGACGCTCCTCGAGGCGGTGGCGAAGGTGCACACCGAGCGCGCCGTCGAACTGGTGCTGGTCACCAAACTCGCGCCCGGGGGAGTGACGGAGAAGCTCATCGAGGAGCTGGCCATCGGCGACGTCGTCCGGACGGTGTCGGGTATCGACGACGCCGAACTGGCGTCGCTGCTGGCGTCGGCCGACGTCGCGTGCGTCCCGTCGCTGTACGAGGGCTTCTCGTTGCCCGCCGTCGAGGCGATGGCGTGCGGCACCCCGCTGGTGGCGAGCCGCGCCGGTGCCATTCCCGAGGTGGTGGGAACGGACGAGGAGGCGTGTGTGCTGGTGACGCCGGGCGACCCCCAGGAACTCGCGGACGTGCTGGGCGCGTTACTCGACGATCCGCAGCGCCGGGCCCGGCTCGGCGACGGTGGCCGTCGGCGCGTGCTCGAGCGCTACAGCTGGGCCGCCGTGGCCGCGAAAACCGCGCAGACCTATGCCGAAGCGATAGCGCAGACCCGTCAAGGAGGCCGACCGTGCTGACCGTGGACTTCGACCGGCTGGGTGTGAAGCCCGGCGACAAGGTGATCGACATCGGGGCGGGCGCCGGGCGGCACTCGTTCGAGCTGTATCGACGCGGCGCCGACGTCATCGCCTTCGACCAGAACGCCGACGAACTTGCGGATGTCGAGAAGATGTTCGTGGCGATGGCCGAGGTCGGTGAGGTCCCGGCGGGAGCCTCGGCTCGGGTGGAGGTCGGCGACGCGCTGAACCTGCCGTACGAGGATGCGACGTTCGACGTGGTTCTCATCTCCGAGGTCCTCGAACACGTGCCGCGCGACGGCCGGGCCATCGCCGAGCTGACCCGCATTCTCAAGCCGGGTGGTGTTGCGGCGGTGACGGTTCCGCGGTGGCTGCCGGAGAAGATCTGCTGGGCGCTGTCCGACGCGTACCACGAGGTGGAGGGTGGCCACGTCCGCATCTACCGCGCCGACGAGCTGGCGGAGAAGCTGACGGCCGCCGGCCTGGAGGTCCGGGGCCGGGATCACGCCCACGCCCTCCATTCGCCGTACTGGTGGCTCAAGTGTGCGGTGGGGGTGGAAAACAACGACAACCCCCTCGCGAAGGCGTACCACCAGGTTCTGGTGTGGGACATGATGAAAGCCCCCTGGCTCACGCGCACCGCAGAGAAGGTCCTCAACCCCGTGGTCGGCAAGAGCGTCGTGTTCTACCTCGAGAAGCCGAGGGAACCGAGCGTGGTGAAGGCGCCGCGGTGAGAGCCGCCGGCGTCCCGTCGGTTCCGAACGTGTTGTCGGAGAGCCAGGTCAGGCAGACGGCACGGTCGATCGCGGCAGCGCAGGAGTCGTCGGGGGCGCTGCCGTGGTTTCCCGGTGGGCACACCGACCCGTGGGATCACGTCGAGTCTGCCATGGCACTCACCGTCGCCGGCCTGATCGACGAGGCGGAGGGCGCGTACGAGTGGTCGCGGCGCGCACAACGACCGGACGGTTCGTGGCCGATGAAGTTCCGTGACGGGGCCGTGGAGAATCACGATTCCGACAGCAACTTCTGCGCCTATCTCGCGGTGGGGGTGTGGCACCACTACCTGATCACCGGTAACCGGGATTTCGTCGACACCCTGTGGCCGTCCGTGCAGGGCGGTCTCGATTTCGTCGTCGACATGCAGTCGTCGAGCGGCGAAATCTGGTGGGCCCGCGGCGAGAACGGTCAGGACTGCCCCGAGGCGCTGCTGACCGGGAACTCCAGCATTCACCACAGCCTGCACTGCGGGCTGCTCCTCGCCCGGCTGGTCGACGACCCGCAGCCGGAATGGGAGTTCGCGAAATACACACTGGGTCACGCGATCAGGCAGCACCCGGACGCGTTCGCGATCAAGGACGAATACTCGATGGACTGGTACTACCCGATCCTCGGGGGCGCCGTCCGTGGTGAGGTCGCGTCGGACCGCATCGCGTCGCGGTGGGACGACTTCGTGGTCGAGGGACTCGGCATCCGCTGCGTGGACCACCGGCCATGGGTGACCGGCGCCGAAACATGCGAACTGGTGCTGGCGCTCGACGCGATGGGGGAACACAGTCGCGCGCTCGCACAGTTCACCGCCATGCAGCATCTGCGGGATCCGGACGGCTCGTACTGGACGGGGCTCGTCTACAGCGACGGCAAGCGGTGGCCGGTCGAGCAGACCACGTGGACGGGCGGGGCGATGATCCTCGCCGCGGACGCGTTGTCCCGCACCACGCCCGGACACGGGATCTTCCGGGACGCGGCGCTGCCCGTGGGACTACCGATCGGCCTCGACCGCTGCGGCGACTACTGTCACGCCAGCGGTTCGCCTGTCTGACCGCCCACCCGCTCGAGGACGCGAAGCGACCCGGTGACGGACGTTTCCTTGAATTGTCCTGTCGCCAGCGCCCGTTCGTAGATCTCGAACGGCGGGCGTCCGCCGTCCGCCGGGTCGGGGAACACGTCGTGGATCACCAGGGCGCCGCCGACGTTCACCCACGGCGCCCACCCCTCGAGATCCGCCGACGCCGCCTCCGACGTGTGGCCGCCGTCGATGAACACGAAGTGCACGGGAGTGCGCCAGAATGTCGCGACCGTCGACGACCGGCCCAGCACACCCACGACGTAGTCCTCGAGCCCCGAGTCGGCCATCGTGTGCCGGAACCGGCCGACCGTGTCGAGCAGACCGGTGTGCGGGTCGACGAACGCCGGTTCGTGATATTCCCAGCCGGGCTGATGCTCCTCGGAACCGTGGTGGTGATCGATCGTGACGATGCGGGCGGCCCGCGCCTTTGCCGCCGCCCCGAGATAGATCGTCGAACGACCGCAGTACGTGCCGATCTCGACGCCTACCCCGCCGGGGGGCAGGTACTGCATCGCGGCCTCGTGCAGGGCCGTCCCCTCGTCCTCCGGCATGAAGCCGGGCGTGGAGTCGGCGAGTCGGAGAAGCTCTGGTGTCAGGTGTTCGGTGCTCATGTGGCCTCTGCATCCGGGGCGGCCGCTTTGGCCGCTTTCTTCCGCTTGTGTAGCACCCCGCCGATCATCGAGTCGAGTTTCGTCCCCAACGGCCAGCCCACGTAGTGGCACAGGAACAGCGCGATCTCCCGGAGTTGGTCCTCGTCCAGTTCCTCGTTGTGCAGGGCCGCCCCCACCTGGATCTCGGCGACGTCGACGAGCCCCTGCGCGGTGAGCGCACCGAGGAGGAGAAGCCGGCGGTCGCGGATGCTCAGCCCGGGCCGCGACCAGATGTCGGCGAACAGGTGGTCGGCGGTGACGGCGAAATGCGCGCCGGGCCCGTCCTGCATCTCGAATCCGTAGACCTTCTCCATCATGGCCAGGCCGCGGGTGCGGGTGTCGTCGGTCATGGTTGCTCCTTCTTGTCCACGGTGCTGTCGACGCCGAGTCCAGGACCCAGGCCCGTGAGCGCGAGCCGGGCGAGCGGCAGCGCGACGTCGAGTCGTTCGCCGAGCCCGATCGCCAGCGACAGGTCCTTCTCCCCGAGGTCCCGGACGTGGGTCATGATCGGGTACCAGTTGTCGGTCTCGTCGAGAGCGTCGGTGGTGTCGCGGAGCATGATCGCGCCGGCGCCACCGGTGATCGCGTCGGTGTGCCGGACAACCTTGCCGAGTTCGGTGATGTCGAGACCGGCGGCCTCGGCGAGCCGCTGCGCCTCGGCGGCAGCCGTGAACGAGATGAAATGCAGCAGGTTGCGGGCCAGCTTCATCCGCGTTCCCGCGCCCACATCTCCGGCGTGCACGACGAGTTCGGCCCAGTGCCCGAATGGCTCCCGCACCTTCTCGAACGCGTCGTCGCTCGCCCCGACCATCACCGCGAGCTTCCCCTCGAGCGCGCCGGGGGCGCCGCCGCTGACGGGCGCGTCGATCAGGTCGACGCCGTGCGCCCGGCAGCGGTCGGCGAGTTCGACGGCGGTGACGTCGCTGATGGTGGAGTGCACTGCCACGACGGTGCCCGGCCGCGCGGTGTCGAGGATCTGTGTGACGACCGCGCGCACCTGCTCGTCGTTCAGCACGGTCACCGAGATGACGTCCGCGTTCTCCGCCACCTCCCGCGGGCTCGACGTCACCCTCGCGCCCGCCTTGCCGAACGGTTCCAGCGCCTCCGGCCGGGTGTCGCACACGATGAGTCCGCCGGGGCGGTTCAGCAGCCGCTTGGCCATGGGCGCACCCATGTTGCCGAGGCCGATGTAGCCGACGGATACCTGTTCGGTCGTGGTCATGACCGAAAAATCTGTCCGCCGTCGACGTTGAAGATCTGCCCGGTGATCCAGCCGGCCTCGTCGGAGAGCAGGAACAGGCAGGCGCCGACGAGGTCGTCGGGGGTGCCCATCCGCTTCAGCGGCAACGTCTTGACCATGTCTGCCACCATATTTCCCGGCGTGACGGTGCGGGTGGCTTCGGTGTCGATCGGTCCGGGCGCGATGGCGTTGACCCGGATGTTCATGCCGCCCACCTCATGGGCGAGCTGCTGGGTGAGGCCGTTGATCCCGACTTTCGCGAGTCCGTAGAAACCGGAGTACAGCCAGGCGGCCGTGGACGACTGGTTGACGATCGATCCGCCACCGCCGCTGTTCATGTGCGGCCACACCGCGCGGGTCACGTTGAGGGCGCCGTCGAAGTTCACGGCCATGAACTTCTTGTAGTAGTCCCACGGCACGGTGATGAGGAGGTCGAGCTTCATGCCGCCGTAGATCGCGGCATTGTTCACGAGATGGTCGATGCCGCCGAACTTCTCGACCGTGAAATCGGCGAGGTGCTTCGCCGAGTCCTCGTCGGCGACGTCGACGTCCTTGAACACCGCGATCCCGCCGTCCGCGCTGATCTGCTTGGCCACGGTCTCACCGAGCTCCGCATTGAGATCGGCCACCACCACGTTCGCACCCTCGCGGGCGAGGGCGCGCGCGTAGCCCTCGCCGATGCCCTGGGCGGCGCCGGTGACGATGGCGGTCTTCCCGTCGAAACGTCCCATATCGATTGACTCCCTCTTACTGGGCCGGTTCTGCGACCAGCTTGGTTTCCAGGTATTCCTCGAAGCCGGCCACACCCATCTCGCGGCCGATTCCGGACTGCTTGTAACCGCCGAACGGGGCGTCGGCGGAATACCAGACGCCGCCGTTGACGCTGAGCGTTCCGGTGCGCACGCCTTCGACCACTCGCTTCACACGTGCGGGGTCCGCGCCCCACACCGACCCGGACAGCCCGTACGGCGAGTCGTTGGCGATGCTGATCGCGTCCTCGTCGCCGTCGTGGGGAATGATCACCAGCACGGGTCCGAAGATCTCTTCCCGCGCCACCCGCGCGGTGTTGTCGAGGCCGGCGATCAGAGTGGGTTCGACGAAGAATCCGCGGTCCCGATCGGCCGGGCGGCCACCACCGACCACGATCGTGCCACCCTCTTCACGCGCGAGCCGCAGGTAGTCCTCGACGCGGGCGCGTTGCCGCGCGGAGATGAGGGGACCGCAGATGGTGCCGGGCTTCGCAGGATCATCCGCGTGCAATCCGCGGAGTGTCCGGGCCGTGGCCTCGACCGCCTCGTCGTACTTCTCGCGGGGAACGAGCAGCCGGGTGGTGATGGCACAGCCCTGCCCCGCATGGGTGGACACGGTGAACGCGGCGACCCCGCACGCACCGGCGAGGTCGGCGTCGTCGAGCACGATGAACGCCGATTTGCCGCCGAGTTCGAGGAACACCTTCTTCAGCGAATCGGACGCGGCCGCCATCACGGCCTTGCCCGTCGTGGTCGATCCGGTGAACGACACGAGGTCGACGCGGGGGTCGCTGGAGAGCTGAGCGCCGAGGGAGTGGTCGCTCGACGTGACGATGTTGACGACACCGGCCGGGAGGTCGGTCTCCTCGGCGATCAGATGCCCGACGAGGGCGGCGCACCACGGAGTGTCGGGGGCGGGCTTGAGGACCACCGTGTTGCCGGCCGCCAGCGCGGGGCCGATCTTGGCGAAGTTGATCTGGTGCGGGAAGTTCCACGGTGTGATGGCCCCGACGACGCCGACGGCCTCCTTGAGGACGCGTCGGCGGGTCTTGATGCCCATCGGTGTGGCGATGCCCAGATCCTCTTCCCAGGAATAGCTTTCGGCGAGGTCCGCGAAGTACCCGAGGTCGGCGACTGGGCCTTCGAGTTGCGGTCCGCTGGTGAGGAAGGCGGGGGCGCCGACCTCGGCGATGGTGATGTCGCGCAGTTCCTCGATGTGGGACTGCAATACGTCGCGCAGCTGCCGCAGGCAGCGGGCGCGGAAGGCGTGGTCGCGGGACCACGTGGTGTCGTCGAAGGCCCGCCGGGCCGCTGCGATCGCGGCGTCCATGTCGGACGCGGTGGCGTCGGCGGCCCTCCCCAGTACCTCCTCGGTGGCCGGGTTGATCACCTCGAACGTGCCGCCGGAACCGGGAATCAGTTTGCCGTCGATCAGGAGAGCGGAGCTGTCGGTGGGGCGCAGAGTCATGGATTTTCGCTTCCGAATCGGGTGGGTGTCACAGCGATCTCTGAAAACTGGACATGTGTCTGGACTATAGTTTGAACAACTGGATGCCGCAATGACGAGTTGCCGGAGGCGCGATGAATTCACGCGACGAGAGACGGCTGGACGGGCGAGGCGCCGTCGTCACCGGCTCGAGCCGGGGGATCGGCCGGGCGGTCGCGCACGCGCTCGCGGCGGAGGGAGCCGGTGTGGTGGTCAACGGCCGTGTTCCCGATGCGGCGGAGAAGGTCGCCGAGGAGATCGTGCTCGGCGGTGGCCGGGCGATCGCGGTGGCTGGTTCGGCCGCCGTCGACGGCGTCGCGGAGACGCTGGTCGACGCCGCGGAATGTGCATTCGGCCAGGTGGACGTGCTGATCAACTGCGCCGGCGTCGCGGAGCCTGCCGGGTCGTCCATCCTCACCGTCACCGACGAACAGTGGCGCGAACTCGTCGATGCGCACCTGACGGCGACGTTCCGCACGTGCCGGGCCGCGGCGCCCCTGATGGCGGAACGGGGGCGCGGAGCCATCGTGAACACGAGTTCGTTCGCGTTCGGCGATTACGGCGGAACCGGATATCCCGCCGGCAAGGGGGCGGTCAACAGCCTGACCCTCGCCATCGCGGCCGAACTGGCCGAGTCCGGCGTCCGCGCCAACGTCGTGTGCCCCGGTGCGAAGACCCGGTTGTCGGTGGGAGCGGAGTACGAGCGGCACATCGAGGAACTGCACAGACGCGGGATGCTCGACGACGCAACGCGCTACGGTTCGCTGCATCCGGCACCCGCCGACTACGTCGCCCAGCTGTACGCGTTCCTGGCCACCGACCTCGCTGCCGGAATCACCGGCGGGATCTTCGCCGGATCAGGGTGCTTTGTCGGCAGATTCGGCCGGCCGACGCCGACGGTGCTGGCCTACCGCGACCACGAGACCGAGCCGCCGTGGTCGCTCGACGAGTTGGCGGAGTTGGTGGGCTCCGCTCACGGTGAGCGGTGATTGAATGGTCCGGCATCACATGGGCCACGACTTCGTCGTAGGCGGCCGGCCGCGACGTGTCCCGGAATGATCAGCCCTACGTCCCGTAGGGATAAGTCTTTCGACCCCGTGCCACTACTATGGAATGCATCACGCCGCGGGAACTCGACGCCTACATCGGCAGAACCCGCGTCCCGCACGGGCGAGTGAAATCGTCCCGCCGTACGCGGCGGGCGACGCCGCGTACGAATCAAGGTCGAAAATAGCACGAGCGCAAATACTCTCGGTGATCACGTCGCTCTGGCGGCGGATAGCGGCTCGTGGAATCGACTTGTGCCTGGGCGAAAGCGGCCCAATGAAGCTGACGCAGAGGCCCGCGGATAGCCGAGCACTTGGTGTCGGAATTACGCACGGAGAGAATGTATGTTGTTTTGCACCAAAATTGTTCGACAGTGTCCTCCCGGTGAATGTGCTGGTGACGGACGATCGCAGGCAACGATAATTCCACGATCTGGCCGACGATCGACGTTGCCTCCACTGTTCGGTCTGGCACGGTTCGATGTGTTGGTCCGCTGGGTGAGACGGAGGTGGGCGTCGGCAGGGCCGGGTAGGGGCAGGCGACGGTCGGACCCGAACACCGCGCTGTGCTATTTGGAGCAGCTTCCGGCGCTGAGGTTGCTCGAGCGGCTTCCGGTTCCCGCCCTCGCTGTCGATGAAGAGGGGGTGATTGTGCATGCCAACCCGGCACTCGAGCGGATGCTGGGGTATCCCGAGCACTGGTTTGCCGGGTGTTCGGTCGCGGACGTGGTCGTTTCGGCGTCGTCGCCGGGCGGCCCCGCATCGGTGGCGTTGCTGCGGGACTTTGCGGGGAAGGTAATCGAACTCGCCCATCGCGAAGGTTTCGTTGTGCGTGCAGCGGTGAGCAGGTCGGTGTTGCGCCGGAAGGATGACCCCGTCACGTTCGTGTGTTTCCAGGACCTCACAGAGCAGTTGTGGGGCGGTGGGCGGGCCCCCGAATTCGAGTGATGTCGTCGCCCGGTTTCCTCGCAGTACCGAGGGTGAGCCTGCGCGGCCAGCTCACCGCCAGTGTCGTCTCTCCACGCGCCGGCGGGCTAGGGGACGAGGTGATCTCCTCCGACGTGCCGACCACCCGGGCGCGCGAGGGATTCGCGGCAACCGAACGGTGTCGCCGGCTGTTGCGTGGGCCCGGGTGTCGGCGAACGTGATCGCCGCGATCTCGACGTGGCGGCCGAACCCTTCTGACGCCTGGGCCTGAGAACGGCAACAATTGGGGTAATGGCCTTTCAGGACGGGGTGTGCGTTCGCTCCGGCCACCCGACGCTGGACAGTGCTCCGCGCAGCACCGATTCGTAGATCGAGTCCAGGTCGAGTTCGTCGCCGAGGAAATCGGTGTTCACCAGCATGACGAAACCGTGCATGGCGGCGAAGATGCTGACGGCCGCGTCGAGGGTGTCCTCGGGCGGCAGTCCGCACGACGCCAGCATCGTGCGCAGCGCCGTGTTCGCATCGAGTGCCGCGGAGATGAAGGCGTCGCGGTCCACCGGGCTGGTGGTCAGCGTCTGATACCGATGCGGATGGCGAGTTGCCCAGACTCGGTGCGCGTCGACGAGTGCGCGGAGGCCGTCGGGACCGGTTCGGCCCATGGCGATCTCGCGCAGATGGGCACCGAGTTCCGCCATGGTGCGCACCTGGACTGCACCGCGGATGTCGTCGAGGTTGCGGACGTGGTTGTAGAGCGACGCGGTGACGACGTTCAGCCGGGCGGAGAGACTCGTCATCGACAGTGGCTCCCAGCCGAGTTCGTCGATGATCTCGATCGCGGCATCCACGACCTTGTCTCGCGTGAGTGTGCGACGTCGGATCGGTCCGTTCTGCCCTTTCACCATGGGCCCAGCATAAGGGCTTCCATTATAAATGAAAGTGTGTAGTTTAAGACGCATCCCATTCGTTTATCGATCGAGGAGCAGTGTATGACCGCGTCTCGGATTGATCTCAAGTCCCCCGACGTCTACGCGGAAGGGGTCCCCTACGCGTTCTTCGACCACCTGCGGGCGAGCGAACCCGTCTATTGGCAGCCCGAGGAGAACGGCACCGGATTCTGGGCGGTCACCAAGCATGCCGACGTCGTCGCCGTGTCCCGCGACAGCGCGACGTTCTCGTCGGCGGTGGGCACCACTCAGATCGACGATTTCGACGAGCTGACCCGCGCGAAGCAGGCCGCCATGCTCGTCAACCTCGACCCGCCCGACCACACCCGGCTGCGGCAGCTCGTCAGCCGCGGATTCACCCCGCGCACAGTCAAAGTGCTCGAGGGTCACATCCGCGACATCTGTGCCCGGATCGTCGATCGGCTGCTCGAGGCACGCGACGTCGACTTCGTTCCCGAGGCGGCGGCACCGTTGCCGCTCGAGGTCATCGCGGCGCTGCTGGGTGCGCCCGCCGGGGACGTGGACAAGCTCTACGACTGGTCCAACCGGATGATCGGCTTCGACGATCCCGAGTACGGCACCACCCAGGTCGACGGCGAGATGGCCGCGGCGGAGATCTTCCTGTACGCGAACGAGCTTGCGGCGCAACGCCGCATCGAGCCTCGCGACGACATCGTCACCAGGCTCGTGCAGCCGGACGAGAACGGCGACACGCTCACCGAGATGGAATTCAACATGTTCTTCGTCCTCCTCGTGGTGGCGGGGAACGAAACGACGCGCAACGCGACCGCCGGTGGGATGCAGGCCTTCATCGATCATCCCGACCAGTGGCGACGACTGCAGTCCGAACCGGAAGTGGCTGCGAGCGCGGTGGAGGAGATCCTGCGGTGGGTGACCCCGGTCATGGATTTCCGGCGCACCGCCACCCGGGACGCCTACATCGGCGATCAGTTGGTCAGGGCCGGCGACAAGGTGGTGATCTATTATCCGAGCGCCAACCGGGACGAGGACGTCTTCGACGAGCCGTACCGGTTCGACATCGGCCGGAGCCCCAACCCGCAGATCGCGTTCGGCGGTAGCGGGGTGCACTTCTGCCTCGGCGCCCACCTGGCGCGGCTCGAATTGAAGATCCTGTTCGAGACGCTCGCCGCGCGGATCGACCGCGTCGAACCCACCGGGCCGGTCGTCCGGCTGCGGTCGAATTTCATCAGCGGCATCAAGACGATGCCCGTGCGAATTCACCCGCGCAGTCCCGTGTGAGAGCCGATTTTCGTTGCCAGCCGACGGCAACTGTAGTAGCGTCCAGACACGTGTCCAGTAGTATGAATTTCGAGTCCACCCGCCGCCGTCTGACCGAGAAGCAGGCCGACACCGTCGACCGCCTCACCAAAGCGGCAGTCGAAGTACTGCGCGAAGAGGGATTCGCGGGACTCACCGTCCGCTCGGTGGCCGGCATCGCCGGGGTCGCGCCCGCGACGGCCTACACGTACTTCTCGTCCAAGGAGCACCTCGTCGCCGAGGTCTTCTGGCGGCGCCTCGCCGCCTCACCGCAGCCGGTGGACGAGGGACTCGATCGCACCGGACGCGTGGTCGCCGTGCTCCGCCACATCGCTCTCCTGGTGGCGGACGAACCCGAACTCGCCGGAGCCGTCACCAACGCACTGCTCGGCCGCGACCCCGACGTGGAACACCTCCGAGCCCGCATCGGGCTGGAGATCCGCGACCGCCTCGCCACCGCACTGGGCGAGGGCCACGATCCCGACGTCCTCGAGGCGCTGGAGCTGTTGTACGCCGGCGGCCTGGTTCGCGCCGGAATGGGATACGGGTCCTACGCCCAATTCGCCGATCGACTCGAAACTTCCGCCAAGCTGATTCTGGAGTAGATGCCATGACCGCAGCCTCGATGCCCGGGGTGTCACACAATCCGGTGACGTTCAACCCGTACGACTATGGCTTCCATGAAGATCCGTACGTCACGTATCGAAGACTGCGGGAAGAAGCGCCGCTCTACTACAACGAGGAACTCGACTTCTGGGCGTTGTCCCGGCACGAGGACGTCGTCGCGGCGTTCCGCGACAACCAGCGCCTGTCGAGCGCGAACGGGGTGTCGCTCGACCCGGCGGCCTACGGTCCGCACGCCCACAAGACGATGTCCTTTCTGGCGCTGGACGATCCGCGGCACATGCGGATGCGGCAGCTGGTGTCCCGCGGCTTCACCCCGCGGCGGGTGAACGAACTGGAGGGGCGGATCCTGGATCTGACGCGACAGTACCTCGACCCGGCGCTCGCGGCGGGTGAGTTCGACTGGATCGGCGAGTTCGCCGGCAAGCTCCCGATGGACGTGATCTCGGAACTGATGGGGGTGCCGGAGGCCGACCGCGTCGAACTCCGGCGCCTCGCCGACCTGGTGGTGCACCGCGAGGAGGGCGTCCTCGACGTGCCCCACGCCGCGATGGAGGCGTCGCTCTACCTCGTCGGCTACTACGCCGACATGCTGGCCGAGCGGCGCAGGAAACCGACCGAGGACCTCACGTCCGCCCTGCTCGAGGCGGAGATCGACGGCGACCGGCTCACCGACGACGAGATCATCGCCTTCATGTTCCTGATGGTCGTGGCGGGCAACGAGACCACCACCAAACTCCTCGGCAATGCGCTGTACTGGGGTTTCCGCTATCCGGGCCAGGCTCGGAACGTGTTCGAGGATGCGAGTCGGGTGCCGGAGTGGGTGGAGGAGACCCTGCGCTTCGACACGTCCAGCCAGATGGTCGCGCGGACGGCGTCCGTCGACCTGGACTTCCACGATCGGACGATTCCCGCCGGCGACAAGGTGCTGATCCTCATCGGCTCCGCGAACCGCGACTCGGCGGTGTTCGAGGACGCCGACGAATACCGGATCGGCCGGGACACGTCCAACAAGCTCGCGAGCTTCGGCGGCGGCACCCACTTCTGCCTGGGCGCCCACATGGCGCGGCTCGAAGCGCGGATCGCGCTCACCGAACTCGTCTCCCGCATCGACGACTACGACATCGACGAGGCGAACAGTGTGCGCGTCCACTCGACCAACGTGCGCGGTTTCGCCACCCTCCCCATGAAAGTGCAGGTCCGCGATGCCTAGGTTCGAGCCCAACCCGCAGCGTCGCCCGTCGATCGTCGCCGGGGCGTCGTCGGGAATCGGCACGGCGACCGCCTACGCGCTGGCCGAGGCCGGTCACCCCGTCGCGCTCGGTGCCCGCCGGGTGGCCGACTGTGAGGAGATCGCGGAGAAGATCCGCAGCAACGGGGGAGAGGCGTTCGCGCACTACCTCGACGTCACCGACACCGCATCCGTCGACGAATTCGTCACCGCGGCGGAAGAGGTGCTCGGTCCCACCGAGATCGCGTTGTCGGGGGCCGGCGACCTGGAGTTCTCCGTCGCGCACGAGATGGACCCGGACCAGTTCCTGGGACAGGTCGACGTCCACCTGGTCGGTGCGCAGCGTCTCGCGCACCGCATCCTTCCCGGCATGATCGAACGCAGGCGCGGAGACTTCGTCCTGATCGGATCCGATTGCGCCGACACCCCCCGGCCCCGGATGGGCGCCTACAACGCCGCGAAGGCCGGTGTCGAGATGATCGGCCGGCAGATGCGAATGGAACTGGAAGGCACCGGCGTCCGGGCGTCGGTCGTGCGTCCGGGACCCACGCAGACGTCCATGGGGATGAACACCACCGAGGAGGTCATCGGACCCGTCCTCGAAGACTGGGCGAAATGGGGATTCGCCCGGCACTCGTACTTCCTGCGCGCCTCCGCGATCGCGGACGCCGTCGTCGCCGCCGTCAGTGCGCCCCGCGGTGCACACATGGTGCTGATCGAGGTGCAGCCCGAGGCGCCCCTGCGAAAGGACGGAGAATGAACCTGGCTACCCCGCAACGTGTGTCCGGCGGTGAGCACGAGCACGGACATCTCGAAGAATTGCGCACCGACCCGATCGCGCTGATGCGCCGTGTCCGGGAGGAGTGCGGCAACGTCGGCGTGTTCCAGCTCGCCGACAAGAAGGTGGTGCTGCTGTCCGGCGCCGAGGCCAACGAATTCTTCTTCCGCTCCACCGACGAGGATCTCGACCAGCAGGCCGCCTACCCGTTCATGAAGCCGATCTTCGGCGAGGGGGTCGTCTTCGACGCGAGCCCCGAGCGTCGCAAGGAGATGCTGCACAACCAGGCGTTGCGCGGCGAGCAGATGAAGGGCCACGCCGCGACGATCGCGCACGAGGTCGACCGCATGGTGGCGCAGTGGGGCGACGAGGGGGAGATCGATCTCCTCGAATTCTTCGCGGAGCTGACCATTTACACGTCCTCGGCCTGCCTGATCGGTAAGAAGTTCCGGGAGCAACTCGACGGCCGGTTCGCGCACCTCTACCACGAGCTCGAGCAGGGCACCGACCCCATCGCGTACGTCGACGCCTACGCCCCGATCGAGAGCTTCCGCCGGCGGGACGAGGCGAGGGTGCAGTTGGTGGCCCTCGTCCAGGAGATCATGAACGGGCGCATCGAGAACCCTCCTCAGGGCAAGGAGGATCGTGACATGCTCGACGTGCTCGTCTCGATCAAGGACGAGGACGGCAACGAGCGCTTCACGGCGGACGAGATCACCGGCATGTTCATCTCGATGATGTTCGCCGGGCACCACACCACGTCCGGCACCGCGGCCTGGACCCTGATCGAGTTGCTGCGGCACCCGGACTACGCGAAACAGGTGGTCGCCGAACTCGACGACCTCTATTCGGACGGCTCCGACATCAGCTTCGGGGCGCTCCGGCAGATCCCGAAACTCGAAGCGGTGCTGAAGGAGACGCTGCGGTTGCACCCGCCGCTGATCATCCTGCTGCGCGTCGCGCGGGGCGAGTTCGAAGTCGGGGGCTACCGGATCGCCGAGAACGACCTGGTGGCAGCCACACCGGCGATATCCAACCGGATCGCGGAGGACTTCCCGAACCCCGACACGTTCGATCCCGAGCGTTACATCGACCCCAACCAGGAAGACATCGTCAACCGCTGGACGTGGATTCCGTTCGGCGCGGGCAGGCACCGCTGCGTCGGGGCCGCGTTCGCGCTGATGCAGTTGAAGGCGATCTTCTCGATTCTTCTGCAGGACTGGGAGTTCGAGATGGCACAACCCTCCGAGACGTACCGCAACGATCACAGCAAGATGGTGGTGCAGCTGCAGCAGCCGTGCACCGTGAGGTACCGGAAGCGAAGCACGTGATGAAGGTCGAAGCCGATCTCGACCTGTGCCAGGGTCATGCCGTGTGCGAGATGGAGGCACCCGACGTCTTCGTCGTCCCGAAGCACGGCAAGGTCGAGATCCTCGACACCGACCCACCCGAGAACCTGCGCGCGGAAGTCGAGAGCGCCGTGCGTTTCTGCCCGACCCAGGCCCTGCGGATCCTCGCGGACGACGACTCTGAAGGAGACAGCTGATGGTGCAGTTCGATCGAAGGATCGGCCCGGAGGTGCAGTTCGATCGTGCGGAGCTCGATGAGATGGTGCAGCGTTGGGTGGACGAGAACAAGCGGTGCGAATCGCTCGGCGACTGGAAGCCGCTGGCCGAGATGTACACCGAGGACGCCACGTACGGATGGAACTACGGGCCGAAGGACGACTTCATGGCCGTCGGCCGGGACGAGATCCGCGACCTTGCACTCGGGCAGGAAATGGACGGGCTCGAGGGCTGGGAGTACCCGTACCAGCAGTTCGTCATCGACGACCGCAGCGGCGACGTCATCGGATTCTGGAAGCAGGTGTCCGAACGCACCCGCGACGACGGCACGCACTATCAGGTGACGGGAATCGGCGGCAGCTGGTTTCGGTACGGCGGAAACTTCCAATGGTCTTGGCAGCGTGACTTCTTCGACTTCGGTAACGTCTCGAGCCTGTTCCTCGAGATGATCACGAACAACGCGATGTCCGACGGCATGAACGCGCGGATCGAGCGCGCGACGTCCGGTCGGCTGCCGGGGTGGTATCCGGTCGGCAAGGCCCCGGTCCCGCTGTGGTGAGTGCGGTGAAGGTTCCGTCGTCGTTCGCCGATCTGTCCCGCGGGGATCTCGCGATTCTCGTTCCGGAACTGCTCCTGTGCGGTCATCTCATCGACCGCTCCGGTATGCCGCACCTGATCGGGGCGTTCGGTCGCGAGGGCATGACGCAGGTCGCGATCGAGGAGTGGATGGCGTCGAGCCCCCTCTACACGCGGCGGATGCAACGCGCGCTGGGATTCGAGGGCGACGGCGTCGTGACGATCTTCAAGGGTCTGCAACTCGACATCGGTGCGCCGCCCCAGTTCATGGACTTCCGGTACCACGTCACCGATCACGATCACGGCGAGTTCTGGCTGGATCACTGCGGGGCGTTGATGGACGTCGAACCGATGGGCGACGAGTACGTCACGGCGATGTGCCACGACATCGAGGACCCGACGTTCGACGCCACCGCACTGGCCACCAACCCGCACGCGCAGGTGCGTCCCGTGCACCGTCCGCCCCGCAGACCTGCGGACCGGACACCGCACTGCCTCTGGACGGTCACCATCGACGACACAAACGTGCCACCTCCGATTCCGGAAGGGCTGGTGACGGTGGGGAAGTCGCGGGCGGCGACGGTCGAGTTGTCGCCGATCGTCACCGGCGGGCCGGGACAGCACGACTACGCGGGTGCGCTCCTCGACGACCTGCGGTTCCCGGACTTCTCCCATTCGGCTCTGACCCGGATCGCGGAGGAGGTGTGCCTGCAGCAGCACCTGCTGACCCTCGGTTTCCTGCTCGCGGTGCGGGCCCGCACCGATGCCGAAGACGCACTCGACATCGCGCGCAAGCAACTCACCGGCATCGCCGGCCTCACGTCGGAACGGATCCGGAACGCGCTCGGGCTGCCCGCTGATCTCGAGGGTCTCGCCGTCGTCCTCGCCGTGCATCCGGCGTTCAATCCCCGTCAGTACGTGGACGTCACGATCACACTCGGCGACCGCATGCTGCTGACCCTCGGCCGGAACTGCGGAGCCGGGGAGGACGGCGCGTGGCCGTCCATGATCGACGCCGAGCACCTCGGGCCGTTGACTGCGCTCGTGCGCGGGGTGTCGCCGCGGTTCGCGGTGCAGGTGGTCGAGGAGACGGAAGCGGTGCTGACCGTGGAGATCGTGATCGGTGAGCCGCCCGCGAAGGAAGCACCCGAGGTGGCGCTCACCCGGTTCAGCACGGGAGCCGACTTCGCGTTCACCGATCGAGGAATACCCCTACCACTCACAGTCGTCTGAGAGAGGACGCCCCCCCGTGGCTTACAACCTTGCAGACCTCTTCGAGCATTCCGTCGACGCGATGCCGGAACGGGTGGCGCTGATCTGCGGCGCCCGACGCGTCACCTACCGCGAGCTGGAGGACCGCGCCAACAGGCTGGCCCACCACTTCCTGGAGGTCGGGCTGACCGCCGGCTCGCACATCGGCGTGCACCTGCACAACTCCATCGAGACCATGGAGACGTTGCTGGCGGCGTACAAGATTCGTGCGGTCCCGGTCAACATCAACTACCGCTACACCAGCGACGAACTCGACTACGTCTACGGCAACGCGGAACTCGACGCCGTGGTCCATCATCGGCTCTATTCGCCGCGCATCGCGGAGGTCCTGTCTTCGCTGCCGAGGATCCGGCACACCGTTGTCGTCGAGGACGATCTCGGCGGCGCCGGTGTGCCCAGCGACTCGGTGCCGTACGAGGAGGCGCTGTCCGGCAGTGGCGACCGGGACTTCGGCGAACGCAGCTCCGAAGACCTGTTCATCATGTACACCGGCGGCACCACCGGACGTCCGAAGGGTGTGGTGTGGACGCACGAGGCGATCTGGCGCGTCCTCGCGGGCGGTCTCGACTTCTACACCGGTGAGGCGATCGAGGACGAGTACCAGCAGTCGCGGGTCGGGTCGCAGGGTGAGCCGACCCTGTGGTTCGCGTTGCCGCCGCTGATCCACGCGGCCGCGATGATGCCGACGTTCACCGCGCTGTTCAGTGGAAACACCGTACTGCTGGAATCGAAGTTCGACGCCGACCGGACGTGGGAACTCGTCGAGCGGCACAAGGTACAGATCCTCATCATCACCGGCGACGCGATGGGACGGCCGCTGATCGAGGCGCATCAGCCGTCGCGCACCGACACGTCGAGCCTGGGTGTCGTGGCATCCGGGGCCGCGCTGTTCTCACCGATGATCAAGGACGCCTTCCTCGACGCGTTCCCGGGACTGCTGGTGTCCGATTCGATCGGCGCGTCGGAAACAGGCTTCGGCGGAATCGGTTTCGCGACCAAGGGGGAGAAACAGGTGGGTGGTCCCCGGGTACCTGCCGGCCGGTACGCCCTGGTGATCGACGAGGACGACGTTCCCGTCGAGCCGGGGTCGGGGAAGGACGGCTGGTTCGCGAAGGGCGGGTACGTCCCGCTGGGTTACTACAACGACCCGGAGAAGACCCGGGAGATCTTCCGGGAAGTCGACGGGCGACCGGTCGTCGTCACCGGCGACCGCGCGCGGGTCGAGGCCGACGGATCGATCACCCTGCTCGGCCGCGGCAACATGGTGATCAACACCGGCGGCGAGAAGGTGTTCGCCGAAGAGGTCGAGAGTGCGGTGAAGGCGTACCGCGACGTCTACGACGCCATCGTGGTCGGCGTCCCCGACGAACGGTGGGGGCACCGGGTCTCCGCGGTCGTGCAGGCGCGCGACGGTCGGGGCGTCGACTTCGCCGGACTCGAGGAATACGTGCGGCAGAGCCTGGCCGGCTACAAGATTCCGCGGCTGGTGTGGGTGGAAGACACCGTCCAGCGCACACCGAGCGGCAAGCCCGACTACCGCTGGGCTCAGGGCGTCACCAAACAGCGCGACCCCGACCACCGCACGTGAGTGGCGAAGCGTGCTCCCGCACGCTTCGCCACTCACGTGCGGGTCAGGCGGGAGCGCGGACGACCAGGACCGTTCCCGGGAACTCCGCGGCAAGCTCCTGACGGCTGTGCTTCACGGCCGCGGTGCCGTAGCCCTTCTTCCGGGCGTCGGGGGCGATCCAGATGGCCACGTCGACCTCGCGTCCCGACAGTTCACCGAATACCATGCCGACGGCCGTGTTCTCCGCGGTGTCCTCGCACACGAACCATGCGGCGGACTCGTCGTCGACTCGGCTCAGGCCTTCCGTGCGTTCCTTCTCGACCCGATCCTCGGACCACTGCGCGCCCGCGTCGTCGACCTGCTCGCCGCAGCGGCGCCGGAACAGTTCGGCGTCTTCCTCGGTGTCGGTGAACGGCCGGAGGCGGAAGTTCCGCCCGGTGCTCGCCGGCCGGTCCGTCGACGTCCATTCGAGGGTGGCGTCGAGGTCCTTCAGTTCCGTCTGGATGCGGAGCCGTTCGACCTTGGTGAGGCGGCGGAACGTCAGGTTGAGGACGGCTTCCGCGTACGCCTCGGAGGTGTCGAGGAGCCCGGCGACGGTGGTGAGGGCCTCGGCGTGGTCCTCGCTGTCGACGATGGCGTCGAGCACCTCGTGGCGCTGCTCGAGTGCACGCAGCAGGACCGCGGTGAGCTCTCGACGGTCGTGTATCCGATCTTGAACCTGTGTACTCATGTCTGCAATTCCTCGCCCTCGGCCGTCGTACAAGTCCGTACGCGTCAATACTGCAAGAAGTCCCCCGACATGGCACCCGTTACTCGGCGGTACATACAAACGCTATCGGGGAGTGCAGACCACGACGGGGATCGTGCGGTCGGTCCAGGCCTGGTAGTTGTCGAAATCCGGATACATGGCGACGAGCCGCGGCCACAGGCGCGCGCGTTCCTCGGGGTCCGCCACGTGGGCGGTCATCGGCCGGACCCGCGACTTCACCTGGACGGTCACGTCGGGGTTCGCGCGCAGGTTGAGGTACCACATCGGGTGCTTCGGGAGGCCGCCCTGCGAGGCGACGAGGATGATGCGGTCGCCGTCCTCGAGGAACAGCAGCGGGCTGATCCGCGGCTCGCCGCTCTTCCGTCCCGTGGTGGTGAGCAGGCAGACGGGCAACCCGCGGGGGAAGGCGCTGCCCACCCGCCACTTGCTGCCCAGGCGCCCGCCCGTCCGCCGGTAGAGCACGACGTTGATCTTCGACATCCACTTGATGAAGGAGACCGTCCACTTCGAGTCGAGGCCGGGCGGTCGGGCGGGTGCGGGTGCATTCATCGGGAAATCCTAGATCCGCTCGATGATGGTGCCGGTGGCGAGTGCGCCGCCGGCGCACATCGTGATCAGTGCCGTCGACCCGTCGGTGCGCTCGAGTTCGTGCAGCGCGGTGGTGATGAGCCGAGAGCCGGTGCTGCCCACGGGATGTCCGAGTGCGAGCGCACCGCCGTTGACGTTGACCCTGTCCATGTCGGGCTCGTGCACCGACGCCCACGACAGCAGCACCGACGCGAACGCTTCGTTCACCTCGAACAAGTCGAGGTCGCCGATCTTCATGCCGCTGCGTTCGAGGACGCGCGCCGTGGCCTGGACGGGACCGTCGAGGTGGAATTCGGGTTCGGAGCCGACGAGCGCCTGGGAGATGATGCGGGCCCGGGGCTCCAGACCGAGGGCGCGCGCCCTGGCCTCGTCCATCAGCATGACGGCGGCGGCGCCGTCGGAGATCTGCGAGGACGTGCCCGCCGTGTGGATGCCGCCCTCGAGTACGGGCTTCAGCTTGGCGAGCGACTCCGCGGTGGTGTCGCGCAGACCCTGATCGCGCGTCACGACCCGGGTCTCACCGGTGAGGTTGCCGTCCTTGTCGACGACGGGTGCGGTCACCTGCAGCACTTCCCGGTCGAAACGCCCTTCGTCCCAGGCCTGCTTGGCGCGCGCCTGCGAACGGACTCCGAGCGCCTCGACGTCGGCGCGGGTGATTCCGCGGCGACGGGCGATGCGTTCGGCCGCCTCGAACTGGTTGGGCATGTCGATGTCCCAGTCGGCGGGCCTGCGCGGTCCGGCGTTCTCGCCGACGTTCGCGCCGAGCGGCACCTGGCTCATCGCTTCGATGCCGCAGGCGATTCCGACGTCGATCGCGTCGGTGGCGATCAGACCGGCGACGAGGTGGTTGGCCTGCTGCGCGGAGCCGCACTGGCAGTCGATCGTGGTGGCGCCGACCTGCCAGGGCAGTCCGGCATGCAGCCACGCTGTCCGGGTGATGTTGTTCGACTGCGCACCGGCCTGGGTGACGCAACCACCGATCACCTGCTCCACCAGTTCGGGATCGATGCCGGAGCGGTCGAGGATGCCCCGCTGAGCGGCGCCGAGGATCTCGGCGGCGTGCAATCCGGACAGCCAGCCACCGCGCTTTCCGATCGGGGTGCGTACTGCCTCGACGATTACTGGTGTGCCCACGGTGGGCTCCTTTCCTTGTCCTCAGAAAATAGAACAGGTTCTGCTGTCCGGGCAAGGTCTGAATGAGCTTTCCTTTGCTAGTCGCCCGGCTTGTGCTTCAATGCTAGTAGAACGTGTTCCACATCACGGAGTGGTGTATGGCTTAGGGCAGGAGACAGCAGTGGCGCAGCCCAATCTTCCAGAGGGTTTCGACTTCACCGACCCGGACGTCTACGCAGAGCGCATCCCCTACCAGGAATTCGCCGAACTGCGGAAGACTGCCCCGATCTGGTGGAACCCGCAGCCGCCGGAGATCGGTGGCTTCCACGACGACGGCTACTGGGTCGTCAGCAAGCTCGAGGACGTCAAGGAGGTGTCGCGGCGCAGCGACGTCTTCTCCACACACGAGAACACCGCGATCGTGCGCTTCGCCGACGACATTCCGCGCGAGAACATCGAGATGCAGCGGTTCATCCTCATCAACAAGGACGCTCCCGAGCACACCAAGCTCCGCAAACTCGTCTCCCGCGGCTTCACGCCCCGCGCGATCAACAGCCTGCGCGAAGAACTCACCGAACGCGCCGAGAAGATCGTGAAGGAGGCCGCCGAATCGGGGGCAGGCGACTTCGTCACCCAGGTGGCGTGTGAACTTCCGCTGCAGGCGATCGCCGAACTGCTCGGTGTGCCGCAGGAGGATCGCCTGAAGGTCTTCGACTGGTCGAACCAGATGACGGGCTACGACGACCCAGAACTGGACATCGACCCGCAGGCCGCGTCGATGGAGATCCTCGGCTACGCGTACCAGATGGCGGACGAGCGCAAGAAGTGCCCCGCCGACGACATCGTCACGACGCTGATCGAAGCGGATATCGATGGAAATGAGCTTTCTCCCGAGGAATTCGGTTTCTTCGTGATCCTGCTGGCGGTCGCAGGCAACGAGACCACCCGCAATGCCATCACACACGGGATGATGGCGTTCCTGGACCATCCCGATCAGTGGGAGCTCTATAAGAAGGAGCGCCCCAAGACGACGGCGGACGAGATCGTCCGGTGGGCGACCCCGGTCAACTCGTTCCAGCGCACCGCACTGGAAGACACCGAACTCGGCGGAGTGCAGATCAAGAAGGGGCAGCGAGTCGTAATGCTGTACGGCTCCGCGAACTTCGACGAGGACGCGTTCGAGAACCCGGAGAAGTTCGACATCATGCGGGAGAACAACCCGCACGTCGGATTCGGCGGAACGGGCGCACACTTCTGCCTCGGCGCCAATCTGGCGCGACTCGAGATCGACCTGATCTTCAATGCGATTGCGGATCACCTGCCCGATATCAGTAAGCTGGGAGATCCGCGGCGGTTGCGCTCGGGCTGGCTCAACGGTATCAAGGAGTTTCAGGTCGATTACAAGACTGCGTCAGGCGGTTGCCCGGTCAGACACTGACCCCCTGATTCAGCGGCGTCGGAGGGCACCCTCATCCTCTCCGGCGCCGCTGTTCTCCTTCTGTCCGAGGAAGGTGGGAGTAGGTCGTGACTGTGCGGTCCATCGTCCACGACCTGGGTGGCATGTTCTCGGCGCCGGGAGACCCGAGCGTCACCGCTGCCATCGGCGCATTCCTCCGCCGCCTGGACCCCGCGCCCCGTCTCCTCGGGTTCGGCGAGCCCATGCACGGGGAGGAGAGCTTCGTACTGCTCCGCAATCAGGTGTTCCGGTTCCTCGTCGAACACGAGGGCTATCGCTCCATCGCGATCGAAAGCAGTTGCCTGAAGGGGATACTCGTCGACTCCTTCGTGCGGGGTGCGGACCATCGGTCGCTCGACGACGTCATGCAGCACGGTTTCAGCCACGGCTTCGGTGAGTCCCGGGCGAACCGCGACCTGATCGAGTGGATGGCCGAATACAACCGTCGACGCGAACCGGACGAGCAACTCCGATTCTTCGGATTCGACGCCCCCATCGAGATGACGTCCGCGGACAGCCCGAGGCAGGCCCTGACCTTCCTCGACACCTACCTGCGGACCCACCTCGACGAGCAGGATCTGCCCTGCACTCCGGACAGGATCTCCGCGCTGATCGGCGACGACGACCGCTGGAGCAACCCGGCCGTCGCCATGGACCCGGCCCAGGCCGTCGGTGCCACCCACGAGGCCGTCGAGTTGCGTCTCGTCGCCGACGACCTGATGACGCTGCTCGCGTCGCAGGCGCCTCGCCTCGTCGACGAAGGCACGCGAGACGAAGTGTGGGAGGCCGAGCTTCACGGTCGCGTCGCCACCCGCCTGCTCAGTTATCACGCGGGAATGGCCGAGAACTCTCCACGCCGCATCACGAGGCTCCTGGGAATCCGCGACACCCTCATGGCGGACAACCTGTCCGCGCTGGTGCAGCGGGAGGCCGACCGAGGCCCGACGTTCGTCTTCGCTCACAACGGCCATCTGTCGAAAGGCGAAACCCACTGGGATCTCGCCGGACTGCATCTGCACTGGTGGTGCGCCGGTGCCCACCTGGGCCTGCGGCTCGGCGATGCGTACACGGTCATCGGTGGGGCCGTCGGGGAGGCGCCCGGACACGGCATCGGGACGCCGCCACCCGACTCCGTCGAGGGCCGGCTCTTCGCCGTGGGGGAGAGCTGTCTCGTACCTGCCGCGCCGGTGGCCCGCAGGATCGGCGACGTGGAGAAGCGTGCCGATCCGTCGGGCAACTCCACGTACTTCCCGCTGGACCCCGCCGGCCTCGGCGAACTCGACGCGATCCTCTTCGTCCGGCACCTCGACGACGCCGGCACGTGATTCGGGGCATTCAGGCCTTGCGCAGTGTCTTCATCGCCCGCTCGACCTCCCAGAAGGCCCGCAGGGACGTGATCTTGCCGTCCTCGTTCACGCGGTAGATGAACACGCCCTCGGCGTCGATCCGAGATCCCGCCACCGTGGACCGGATGGTCCCGATGTTCACGTTCTCGTTCCCGCACACCAGTGAATCGGAGATGAGGAACTCGAGCGATTCGGTGGTCGCGATCGTCATGTCGTAGAACCGCGAGATCGCGTCGAGGCCGCGGTGACCCTTGCCTTCGGGGTCGAAACCCGAAGGGCCGACGGGGTCTTCGACAACAGCGTCCTCGGCGAACAGGGCCAGCCACTCGTCCTTGCGCCTGCCGCTCGCCGCCTCGCGGGACGCCTGCCCGGCGAGGCGGGCAGGATGGTCCGTCGTCGTCATGTCCACACCCCTATCCGATGTACTGGTCGGCGAACTTGCGCAGCGAGTCCTGCTTGGCCTCGAGTGGTCCGTCGAAGCCGATGCCGTCGAAAACCCACGGGACGACGATCGTGTCGGTCACTCCGGCGTCCGCCAATTCGGCGTAGCCGTCCTTGCCGAAACGGTCGATGCACACGGTCTGGATCTCGTAGGGCAGATCGGCTCGGCCGTACTCCTCCCGGAGTTCCCGCAATCGCGCGATGACCTGGACGAGATCGTCGAACTTGATCATCGCGGACGTCCAGCCGTCGCCCACCCGGGCGGCGCGCCGCAGCGCGACGTCGGTGTGTCCGCCGACGTAGAACGGCACCGGCTTCGTCGGCGCCGGGCTCATCTGCAGGCGGTCGAAGTCGAAGAACTCGCCGTGGTACTCGACCATGCCGCCGCCGAGGATCAGCTTGATGACGTCGATCATCTCGTCGACGCGCGCACCACGCTTCTTGTACGGCACTCCGCACCATTCGAATTCTTCGGGTGCCCAGCCGATCCCGACGCCGAACCCGAAACGGTTGCCGATGAGGTTGGCGACCGAACCCACCTGGCGGGCGAGGAGCACCGGGTTGCGGGAGCCCAGTTTGAGGACCTGGGTGTAGAACTCGATCTTCGACGTCACCGCGCCCATCGCGGCCGCCGCGATCAGCGGATCCACCCACGGGGTTTCCTCGTTCCACATCCGCGAGCCGTCCGGTGTGTACGGGTAGTCGGCGCTCTGCTTCTCCATGAAGAACAGTGAGTCGGGGAGGGCGATGGACGAGAACCCGCACTCCTCGGCTGTTCTCGCGAGAGCAGGCAGTTGGTCGAGGGGATTCATGGCGATGCCGACGGTGAACTTCATGGTGATGTCCCGCTCCTAATTGTTCGGCCGGTCGGAACCGACCACCCACATCGAGAAGTACTGCGAACCGCCGCCATAGGCGTGGCCGAGTGCCTTGCGTGCGTCCTTCACCTGATGGTCGCCGGCGCGGTGCATCACCTGCATCGCCGACTCGGCGAACCGGATCATGCCCGAGGCGCCGATGGGGTTGGACGACAGGACGCCGCCGGACGCGTTGAGCGGAAGCCGGCCGCTGATCGCGGTCTCGCCCGCCTCGGTGAGTTTCCAGCCCTCACCCTCGGAGACGAAGCCCAGATTCTCGAGCCACATCGGTTCGAACCAGGAGAAGGGGACGTAGATTTCGGCCACGTCGATCTCGTCGAGCGGGTCCTTGATGCCCGCGGCCTTCCACAGCGCGGCCGCCGCGTCCCGGCCGGCCTGCGGATTCACCTGGTCGCGTCCCGCGAACGTGGTGGGCTCGGTGCGCATCGCGGTGGCGTGGATCCAGGCCACCTCACGACCGTCCGCCGTGACCTGCTCGGCTGCCTCCTCGTTGCCGATCACCATCGCGCAGGCGCCGTCCGAGGACGGACACGTCTCGTCGTAGCGGATGGGATCCCACAGCATCTGCGAGGCCTGCACGGATTCGAGCGTGATGTCGGGTTGCTTGAGGTGGGCGTACGGATTGAGGCTACCGTTCAGCCGGTCCTTCACCGCCACCATCGCGCCGATGTGATCGGGTGCGCTCGACCGCCGGATGTACGAGCGGACGTGCGGGGCGAAGTAGCCGCCCGCGCCCGCGCCGACCGGCATGTGGAATGGAATGGGGGTGGACAGCGCCCACATGGCATTCGACTCGGACTGCTTCTCCCACGCCACCGTCAGCACCCGCTTGTGCACCCCCGACTTCACGAGACTCGACGCGACCACCGCGGTCGAGCCCCCGACCGAGCCTGCGGTGTGCACGCGCAGGAGCGGTTTGCCGTTGGCGCCCAGCGCGTCCGACATCGCGAGCTCCGGCATCATCGAACCCTCGAAGAGGTCGGGGGCCTTCCCGATCACGACGGCGTCGATGTCGTCCCAGCCCACCCGGGCGTCTTCCATCGCGCGGTCGATCGCCTCGCGAACCAGCCCCGCCATGGACACGTCGTGCCGCTTCGCCACGTAATGCGTCTGACCGGTGCCGAGCACCGCGGCCAATTGATTCGCCATCAGTTGCGTCCCTCCAAGACTGCGACCAGATTCTGTTGCAGCACAGCACCACTCGTAGCGTGCGCCAGCGTGCGCCCGGCGTTGCCGTCCATGATGGCCTTGGCTGCGTAACCTATGCGTTCCAGACCCGCCGCGAACATCGGATTCCCGCTCAGCGGGCCGCCCGACGGATTGATCGCCGTCGCATCGGACAGTCCGATGGCCTCGCGGAGGATCAGTTCCTGATGGGTGAACGGCCCGTGCAGTTCGGCCACGTCGATTCCGCCGACGTCCCCTCCGGTGGCGGCGCGGGCGGACGCCGTCGTCGACGGCGAGACCGTCAGGTCGCGGGCACCGAAGTTCGGGGAATCGATCCGATGCTCGATCCCGGTGATCCACGCCGGCCGCTCACACAGCTCACGGGCACGATCGCCCGCGGCGAGCACGACAGCGGCGGCGCCGTCCGTGATCGGTGCACAGTCGTGGGCGCGCAACGGGTCCGCGACGAACGGGCTGGCGAGCAGCGCGTTGATGTCGACGTGCCCCGACAGCTGGGTGTTCGGATTGCTCTCCGCCGCGGCCCGGCTGCGCGCGGCCACGGCCGCCATCTCCTCGGACGTCCACTTTCCGGCATCGAGTCCGAGGCGAGCCTGCAGTCCGGCGAGCGACACGGAGTCGAGCGCGAGCGGGGTGACCAGGTAGGGGTCGAGTTGCATCGACAGGATCTTGCGGAGGTTGCCCGCCGACGACTTCCCGAAGCCGTAGACGAGGGCGGTGTCGACCTCGCCGGTCATGATCTTGATCCAGGCCTCGTAGAACGCCCACGCCGCATCCATCTCGACGTGCGACTCGTTGATCGGCGGAACCGCCCCGATCGAGTCGACGGCGGAGATGAAGGAGAATGAACGGCCGGCCAGGTAGTCCGACGACCCCGAACACCAGAAACCGATGTCGGACTTGGTGATTCCGAGGTCCCCGTACAGCTGCTGGAAGCAGGGAACCAGCATCTCGACGCCGTTGGTGGTGCCGGTGGTCTCGCGCACGTGCGGTGCGTGCGCGAACCCGACGACTGCGATATCTGTCATTGTGCCGCGCCCTTACAGGTGGTGTTTGTAGGTGTCGTACTCGGCGTCGGGCTCACCCGTCGGCCTGAAGTACTCGATGTTCTCGAGGGTGTAACCCCACTCCTCGCGCGGCTTCCACTTGGCCTCCACGCGCATGCCCATCCGCACGTCGGCGGCGTCGCAGTCGAGGATCAGGTGTAGGAACGCGATGTCCGCGCCGTCGAGAAGCACGTAGGCGGCGACGTACGGCGGCTTGATCCGCTGTCCGAGGAACGGGACGTTCACGATGCAGAACGTGGTGACGATGCCTCTGTCCGGCAGTTCCACCTGTTCCTTCGTCGGGATGCCGTCGGTGGGGTTGGCGCTGCGCGGCGGGATGTACACCTTGCCGTCCGGTCCGGTGCGACCACCGATCAGTTTGCCCGCCTTCAGCCCTCGGAGGTAGTAGCTCTCCTCTGCGGAGGCGGAGTGCATGTAGTCGAGATCGATCGGCGTCGTGACCATCGTGACCGGTTCCGACTCCGTGGTCGGTTCGGGTTCGCCCGCCGACTCCCCGGGCTCGAAGCACACGATGTCCTGAATGCGCCCGACGCGCTCCTGCGCCCATCTCGCCCGGACCCGCATACCCGTGCTCATTGCGGCGGGGGAGCCGACGTCCACGGCATGCACCAGGGACGTGTCGGCGCCGTCGAGCGTGATCAGCGCCCACGCGAAGGGCGTGGTGAGTGGCTGTCCGGCAATCGGTTCCGGCATCCACGTCCAGCTCACCACGGTCCCGGCGTCGGAAACCCCGACGAAGTCGGTGAGAGGTTCGGCGGTGTTCGGGTCGAATTCGGGCGGTGGCACGTAGACGCGTCCGTCCGAACCGCGGGCGCCGATGACCTTGCGGTCGCGCAGCGCGGTCACGAAGGCTCCGATGGTCGGACCCACCGATCGGGTGTAGTCGAATTGAAGTTTCAGCGGGGCGCTCAACGGTTCGTTCGAGAATTTTTCGGCCACCGCGCTCTTTCCCATGCTCACAACTTCGAGTAGAACAGGTTCTAGTGTTTGTGGCAAGGGTCACTTATGACGACGGTCGATGCGGAGGCACACGATGAAGCTCGGGTTGCAACTGGGATACTGGGGCGCACAGCCGCCGGCGAATGTCCCGGAGTTGATCGCCGCCGCCGAAGCCGAAGGATTCGACGCCGTCTTCGCCGCCGAATCGTGGGGATCCGACGCCTTCACCCCCCTCGCCTGGTGGGGTTCGAGCACCCGACGCGTCCGTCTGGGCACGTCCGTCGTCCAGATCTCCGCCCGCACACCCACCAGCACCGCCATGCACGCACTCACCCTCGACCACCTCAGCGGCGGCCGGGCCATCCTCGGACTCGGTGTGTCCGGGCCGCAGGTCGTCGAAGGGTGGTACGGGCAGCCGTTCACGAAACCGCTCGCCCGCACCCGCGAATACGTCTCCATCATCCGGAAGGTGCTGTCGCGGGAGGAACCCGTCACCAGCGACGGCCCCCACTTTCCGTTGCCCTACACCGGCGCCGGCAGCACCGGCCTCGGGAAACCGCTCAAGCCGATCACTCACCCGCTCCGTGCCGACATCCCCATCTGGCTCGGCGCCGAAGGTCCGAAGAACGTCGCGCTCACCGCCGAGATCGCCGACGGCTGGCTCGCCATCTACTACTCGCCGCGCCTCGCGCCCATGTACAACGAATGGCTCGACGAAGGCTTCGCCCGCCCCGGAGCCCGACGCAGCCGCGAAGACTTCGAAGTCGCGGCCACCTGTCAGGTGATCGTCACCGAAGACCGCGCCGCCGCCATCGCCGGCCTCAAACCGATCACCGCGCTGTACGTCGGCGGCATGGGCGCCCCCGAACTCAACTTCCACGCCCAGGTCTACACCCGCATGGGCTACGGCGAGCAGGTCGAGGAAATCGGGCGCCTCTTCCGCGCAGGCCGCAAAGACGAAGCGGCCGCCGTCGTCCCCGACGAGATGGTCACCGAGACCATGATCATCGGCAACGTCGACGAAGTCCGCGCCGACGTCAAACGCTGGGCCGACGCCGGCGTCACCATGCTCCTCGTCTCCTGCCGCGACGCCGACCACGTCCGCGAACTGTCCGCGGCGGTCCGCGGCTGACCTCCCGCGGCCGGGCGAATGTACCTTTCGGCGCACCTGAGGCGTTGAACGGTGCATTCACCCGCGCGCTTCGAGCATCCGGACCTCCGGCCGGGGGCGGGACGACGCCAGCTGATAGTGCGACCGGAGGTCGGCGATCACGCGGTCGGGGTCGTCGCGGACAGCGCTCGGTAGCGTCGGCAGCACGATGATGCCGTGGTTCTGCATCCGGGTGCGGCGCTCGACGGTCGACTTGTACGCCTTCGGCGCCAGATGCCAGTCGAGGGAGTCGATGTCCCACGCAAATGCGACGTCGTCGATCCAGCCGTCCGGCATGGCGATGAACTGCCCGGCGGCGTCGACGATCCTGCGGTTGAAGACCATTCGTGGCAGTCCGCTGCGCAACCACAGTCTGCGGGCTTCGGCTTCGGACACCGAGTGGACGTCGGCACTCACTTCGCGCAGCACTGTCCGGGGGAGTGCTGCACCCCGTCCACTACCCGAGTCCAACTCCGCGATCAGTTCGGCGACGCTCACCTCGCCTCGCTGGACCACCTCGGCGATGAGGGATCGAGTGCTGTCCAGGGTGCGGCACCGTCGTGCCGCATCGAGCAACGCGCGTGGTAGCGGGGCGCAGGGAAGCCCGTTGCGCGTCACCGGCACCGGCAACCGCGTCGTACGTTCGACGAGAACGAAGCCTGTGGACTGCACGCGCCGATGCGTGGCGATCAGAACATGGGCGTCGCCCGAGTACGACGTTCCGTAGCCGTATTCGTGCAGCGCGGCCCGCCCGGTGAGCACTGCGTTCTCGCCGCTGAGCACGATCGCGGCCACCGCACGCTGACGCGCGGTCGGCCGACCGTTGCCGAGCATCACGACACCCGGAAGGATGCGTTGCCACGGCCCGCCCGGACGGCATCGAGCGTCGATCGCCGAATTCGACACACCCCACTGCCTCAACTCGGCGGTGCGGATGATTCCGGACCGGCTCACTCCGTACAGGTCTTCGAGGCGATGCCCCCACACTCCCCGTCGCATGGAGTCGATGATGGCTCATCCGGTGTCGGCGGCGTGCTCGGTCACCAGGCGATTTGGTGAGCCTGTGGATAAGTAGCGGGCAGTGGATAGCCCTCACACCCTGGGCGAATGTACCTCTCGGCGCCCTAGCTGCGCCGAACGGTACATTCACCCGGGATCAGTGCACCCCGGGTCAGCGGCCCTCGAACTTCGGCGCGCGCTTTTCGGAGAAGGCGCGGGGGCCTTCCTTCGCGTCGGCGCTCTTGAAGACCTCGGTGCCGAGGGCGGCGTCGACTTGAAATGCCTCCTCCTCGTGCATGCCTTCGGTGTCGCGGATGGTCTTCAGGATCGCCTGGACGGCGAGGGGTCCGTTGGCGGAGATGAGGTCGGCGAGTTCGAGGGCCTTGTCGAGGGCCTGACCGTCGGGGACGACGTGTCCGATGAGGCCGATCTCTTTGGCCTCGGGGGCTTTGATGTGGCGTCCGGTGAGCAGGATGTCGGCGGCGACGGTGTACGGGATCTGCCGGACGAGGCGCACGGCGGAGCCGCCGAGGGGGAAGAGTCCCCATTTGGCTTCGGAGACACCGAATTTGGCGCTCTCTCCGGCGACGCGGATGTCGGTGCCCTGCAGGATCTCGGTGCCGCCGGCGATGGCGGGACCCTCGACTGCGGCGATGAGGGGCTTGGTGAGGCGCCGTCCCTTCAGGAGCGCCTCGATCTTGGACAGGTCCCAGCCGCCGCCGGAGAACGAGTCGCCGGGGTGCTGCGACGTCATGGCCTTGAGGTCGGCGCCCGCGCAGAATGCGCCGCCTGCGCCGGTGAGGATGGCGACCCGGATGTCCGGGTCGGAGTCGACCTGATCCCACGCGTCCCGCATGATCGCCATCATTTCGCCGGACAGCGCGTTCTTCGCCTCGGGTCGGTTCATCGTGACGATGAGGACGTGCCCGCGCTTCTCCACGAGGCAGTGCGGCGACTGTGCCGAAATGTCGGATTTCTCGGTCGTTGTAGAGGACACTGAAGTCTCCCGAAGGGTGTGTGAGCTGGCTCTCAAATTAGGTCTTGCCAGAAACGGTAACACGTTCTACTTTGTTGACGTGGCCCTTAATATCGCAGACCTCGTAGAGCACGCAATCGACCTCGTTCCGGACCGCGTCGCGTTGGTGTCCGACGACCGGGAAGTGACGTACGCGCAGATGGAGGAGAGGGCCAATCGCCTCGGCCACTACCTGCGCGAACAGGGTGTTCAGCCCGGCGACAAAGTGGGCATCTACTGCCGGAACACCATCGAGGCCATCGAGGCCATGGTGGCGGTCTTCAAGATCCGTGCCGTGATGGTGAACGTCAACTACCGGTACATCGAGAACGAGTTGCAATACATCTTCGACAATTCGGACATGGTCGCGCTCGTTCACGAGCGCCGCTACTCCGACAAGGTCGCGAACGTGCTCCCCGAGACGCCGCTCCTGAAGACCACCGTCGTGGTCGAGGACGGCACCGATCTCGAGTACGAGGGCATCGAATACGAGGCCGCACTCGCGCAGGGTTCCCCCGACCGCGACTTCGGCGAGCGCACTGGCGACGACCTGTACATGCTCTACACCGGTGGCACCACCGGCAAACCCAAGGGCGTCATGTGGCGTCACGAGGACGTCTGGCGGGTGCTCGGCGGCGGCATCAACTTCATGACCGGTGAATACGTCGAGGACGAGTGGGATCTCGCGAAGCTGGGCGCCGAGAGCCCCGGCATGACCCGCTTCCCGATCCCGCCGATGATCCACGGCGGCAGCCAGTGGGCGGTGTTCCAGAGTCTGTTCGGCGGCGGAAAGTGCGTGATGCACCCCGAATTCGACGGCCACGACGTGTGGCGGATCGTCGATCAGCACAAGGTCAACCTCATCTTCATCACCGGCGACGCGATGGCGCGACCGATGCTCGACGCGCTGGTGGAGGGCGACAAGGCGAGCGGCGAACCCTACGACCTGTCGTCGCTGTTCCTGATGGCGAGTTCGGCGGCACTGTTCTCGCCCAGCATCAAGGAGAAGTACCTCGAACTGCTGCCCAACCGGATGATCACCGACTCCATCGGTTCGTCCGAGACCGGTTTCGGCGGCCTCAGCGTGGTCGCGAAGGGCGACTCGCACGGCGGCGGCCCGACGGTGAAGATCGACGCGTCCACGTCCGTCCTCGGCGAGGACGGGAACCCGGTGGAGCCCGGGTCCGGCGTGGTCGGCATCCTGGCGCGCAAGGGGCACATCCCGATCGGCTACTACAAGGACGAAGAGAAGACCAAGGCCACGTTCAAGGAGATCAACGGCATCCGCTACTCCATCCCGGGCGACTTCGCGCAGGTGGAGGCGGACGGCACGGTGACAATGCTCGGCCGCGGCTCGGTGTCGATCAACAGCGGCGGCGAGAAGATCTTCCCCGAGGAGGTCGAGGGCGCCCTCAAGTCGCATCCCGACGTCTTCGACGCGCTCGTGGTCGGCATTCCCGACGAACGCTTCGGCCAGCGCGTCGCCGCCGTCATCCAGACCCGGGGTGGGGCGCGGCCGGGCCTGCACGAGATCGCCGACGCGGCGCGCAAGGAGATTGCGGGATACAAGGTTCCGCGCAGCCTCTGGTTCGTCGACGAGATCAAGCGCTCGCCGGCGGGTAAGCCCGACTACCGCTGGGCCAAGGAACAGACCGAGACCCGACCGGCCGACGACCACAACGGCAACGGCTCGCCCGAAAGCAAAGGCGCGTAAATGCACACGAGTTTGAGCGAGAAGTTCGGCATCGAGTACCCGGTCTTCGGGTTCACTCCCTCCGAAGACGTTGCCGCGGCGATCTCCCGGGCCGGCGGTCTGGGTGTGCTCGGCTGCGTCCGGTTCAACGACCCCGAGGAGCTCGAGGCCGTCCTGTCGTGGATGGATGAGAACACCGACGGCAAGCCGTACGGCGTCGACATCGTGATGCCGGCGAAGGTGCCCACCGAGGGCACGTCGGTGGACCTCGAGTCGCTGATCCCCGCGGAACACCGCGCGTTCGTCGACCGGACCCTGGCCGATCTGGGGGTGCCGCCGTTGGATTCGGGTGCCGAACACGCGACCGGTGTGCTCGGCTGGCTGCACTCGGTGGCGCGTTCGCATGTGGACGTCGCGCTGAATCATCGAATTGCGTTGATCGCCAACGCCCTCGGTTCGCCACCGAAGGACGTCATCGACCAGGCCCACGAGAAGGGCGTTCCGGTGGCCGCGCTGGCCGGCGCCGTCGAGCACGCGCGCAGGCACGTCGCGAACGGTGTCGACATCGTCATCGCGCAGGGGTACGAGGCCGGTGGGCACACCGGTGAGATCGCGTCGATGGTGCTGGTTCCCGAGATCGTGGATGCCATCGGTGATTCCGCCGCGGTCCTCGCGGCCGGGGGTATCGGCAGTGGACGTCAGGTCGCTGCTGCGCTGTCGCTGGGGGCGGCGGGGGTGTGGATGGGGTCGTACTGGCTCACCACGTCCGAGTACAAACTCGGCAGCGCGTCGTCGGAGGGGCCGTCGGCGATCCAGCGTGCCCTGCTGGGTGCGACGTCCGCCGACACGGTGCGGTCCCGGATCTACTCGGGGAAGCCCGCGCGCCTGCTCAAGACCAAGTGGACCGACGCCTGGTCGAAGCCGGACGCACCGGCGCCGCTGCCGATGCCGCTGCAGAATTTGCTGGTCAGCGAGGCGCATCAGCGGATCGCTGCGTCCGAGAACCCGGATGTCGTCGCGATGCCGGTGGGGCAGATCGTCGGCCGGATGAACGAGATCCGTCCGGTGGCCGAGGTGATGGACGAACTCGTCAAGGGCTTCGAGTCGGCGGTCTCCCGCCTCGACAGCTTCCGGTAGCCGATGTGAGTGGCAAAGTATGCGTCAGCACACTTTGCCACTCACCTGGGGGAGTAGCCGGTTCCGTCGCGGACCCACACCGGATCGGTGCACTCGGCGGCCTCGGCGCTCAACACGCGGGTGAGGACCTTGAACGTGGCGGTCCGCGGGAACTCGGCACACACCCGGATCAGACTCGGACGCTGCTTCGGACCCAGGTCGGACTGCGCGTCGAGGAAGCGTGTGAAGGCCACCGGGTCGAAGTCACGCGTCGGGACGACGGCCGCCATCACCCGGTCCCCGGTTTCGGGGTCGGGCACCGCGTACACCGACACCTGGGCGAAGCCGTCGTACCGCATCAGGATGCGTTCGATGGGCGCCGAACCGATGTTCTCGCCGTCGACGCGCAACCATCCGGAACTACGCCCCGCGAAGTACACGAACCCGTCGGCGTCCCGGTACGCGAGGTCGCCGCTCCAGTACTTGCCGTCGCGGATCCGCTCGGCGTCGGCCTCGGGATTGTTGTAGTAGCCCGCGAACGCACCGGACCCCGCGACGTTGACGAGTTCGCCGGTCGCGGCCTCGGCATTGAGCACCCGGCCTGCGGAATCGAATTCGGCGGGGGGACAAGGCTTGCCGGTCTCGGGGTCGAGGATCGCGATGCCCTCGGGGAGCTTGCCCAGAGAACCTGCCGGCGCCCCGGGGGTGCCGGAGATGGCGACACCGCCCTCGGTGGAGCCGAATCCGTCGACCACCGCGGTGCCGAAGCGGCGCGCGAACGCCGCGACCGCGGGCGCGGACCCCTCGTTGCCGTACATCACTCGCAGGGTGTTGTGGGCGTCGTCGGGCAACTCCGGGGTAGCCAGCACATACGACAGCGGCTTTCCGACGTAGTTGGCGTAAGTGACGCCGAACTTCCGCACATCGGACAGGAAGTTGGACGCGGAGAACTTGCGCCGCAGCGCAATCGAGCTGTGCCCCGCGAGTGCCACGGACCATGCCGCCATCATGGCGTTGGAATGGAACATGGGCATCGACATGTAGACGACGTCGTCCGGGGTCAGGCCGAAGCGTTCGGCGAGCATGATGCCGGGCCCGGTGATCTTCGCGTGGGTGCAGCGCACCGCCTTCGGATCGCCGCTCGTGCCGGACGTGAAGATGAGCATGAACAGGTCGCCGGCCGCGGCTGCCCTCGGCGTGAATTCGGGGCGCTCGCAGGCGAGCAGGGCGGACCATGCGCGGGAATCCACGTCGACGACGGGAACACCCGGGTCGAGACCGTCCAGCAGCGCGGACTGCCCGGATTCGGTGAAGACCACCTGGCAGTCGGCCAGCGCGATGTCGCGGGCCAGCGCCTCTCCTCGTCGAGTGGTGTTGAGCCCCACGAGGACGGCGCCGGACAGCGCCGCAGCCCCGGCGAGGAGCGAGAACTCGGGGACGTTGTCCATCAGGACACCGAAGTGCCGGGGCCGCTGTGCATCGAGCAGATCTTCGAGGATCGCGGCGCGCCGCAGGCTCGCCCGCACGTGTTCGGACCACGACAGGAACCGGTCCTCGAAGTACAGGCCCTGGGCGCCCGACTTCGAGACGCCCAGGAGCAGATCCGATACCGTGCGCGCGAGCGTGGCGGTCATGCCGGGACGGTGGCCAGTTCGGCGCCGAGGATCCGCAGCTGCTGGGTGGCCGAGCCGAGCCGGAACTCGAGTGCCTTGGCGGCGAGGAAGTACCGGTGCACGGGGTGGTCCTCGTCGAGTCCGACGCCACCGTGGACGTGGACGAGGGTGTGGGCCACCCGGTGCCCGGCGTCGGACGCCCAGAAGTTGGCGGTCTGGATGTCGCCTTCGCTGGGCAGGTCCTCGCTGAGCCGCCACGCCGCCTGCCACAGCGTGAGCCGGACGCCCTTCACATCGATGTAGCCGTCCGCGAGGCGCTGGGCCACGGCCTGGAAACTGCCGATGGGCCGCCCGAACTGCACCCGCTCGCGGGCGTAGGCGGCGGTGAGTTTCAGGGCTTCGTCGAGGACGCCGTACTGGTACGCGCAGGCGCCGAGCGAGCCGCGCTCGACGAGCCATGCCACGATCTCGCTGCCCCGGTCGACGGCGCCGAGCACGCGGTCCTCGGCCAGCGACACTCCGTGGAGGGTCACCTCACCGGTGCTGGCCAGGTCGACGGTCTGCTGGCGGGTGACGGTCACTCCGGCGTCGTCGGGGCGGACGAGGAAGACGGCCACACCGTCCGGGGTGGTCGCCGGGACCAGGAAGAGGTCGCCGGACGGTGCCGCGTCGACGACGATCTTGGTGCCGTCGAGGGTCCAGCCGTCCGCGCCGCGTTCGGCGCGCGTGACGGGTGCACCCGGATTGTCGTTGAGTTCCTCGTCGAGGGCGACGGTGAGGATCTTCTCTCCACACGCGGCCGGAGTACCCCAGTCGGACCGCTGCTGCTCGGTCCCGTATTTCGCGATCGCGCCTGCCGCCATCACGATCGACGACAGATAGGGCACCGGCGCGACGGCGCGGCCCAGTTCGACGAGGATGCTGCACTGCTCGAGGACGCCGAAACCGTCGCCGCCCACCGACTCCGGCAGCGCGGCGCTCAGGACGCCGGACGACGCGAGTGCGGACCACAGCCGGCGATCGAGGCGGTCCTCCGCGTCGTCGAGTTCACGGAGACGGTCGTTGGTGACGAGGTCCGAGACGATTCCTCGGGTGAGGCCGGCCAGATCCTGCTGGGCCACGGTGGGGGTGAAGTCCATTGTCGTAGTCCTAACGCTTCGCTGGGGGCAGGCCGAGGGCGGTCATGGCGATGATGTCGCGCTGCACCTCGTTGGTTCCGCCGCCGAACGTGAGGATCAGCGACGACCGGTGCATCCGTTCGAGTCGCCCGCGCAGCAGGACACCGGGGGAGTTCTGCCGCAGCGTGGCCGAAGGTCCGAGGATCTCCATCAGCAGCCGGTACGCCTCCGTGGCGAACTCCGTGCCGTAGACCTTGTTGGCCGACGCCGCCTCCGGGCCCGGCGCGTGGTCGGTGGACGAGGCGATCTCCCAGTTCATCAACTTGAGGTACTCGGCCTTGGCGTGGACCCGGGCCAGATTGATCTGCACCCATTCCTGGTCGATGACGCGGCGGCCGTCCGGCAGTTTGGTGTTCTGCGCCCATTCGCGCACTTCACGCTGGGCGGTGAGGACCGGACCGGCGGAGGTGAGGGCGACGCGCTCGTGGTTGAGCTGATTGGTGATCAGTGCCCAGCCGCCGTGTTCGGGGCCGACCAGCGCGGACGACGGAACCCGAACGTCCTGATAGTAGGTGGCGCTCGTGTCCGGACCCGCCATCGTGTGGACGGGGGTGTACGAGAAGCCTTCGGCGGTGGTCGGGACGATCAGCATGCTGATGCCCTTGTGCTTCTTGGCTTCGGGATCGGTACGGCAGGCCAGCCACACGTAGTCGGCGTACGCGATCAGGCTCGTCCACATCTTCTGTCCGTTGATGACGTAGTCGTCGCCGTCCTTGACGGCGGTCGTGCGCAGGCTGGCGAGGTCGGTGCCCGCTTCGGGCTCGGAGTAGCCGATGGAGAAGTGCAGTTCGCCGGCGGAGATCTTGGGCAGGAAGAACGACTTCTGCTCGGGGGTGCCGAAGTGCATGATCGTCGGTGCCACCGAGTTGATGGTGAGGAAGGGGACCGGGGCGCCGGCGATGGCGGCCTCATCCGTGAAGATCAGCTGCTCCATGGCCGACCGTTCCTGGCCGCCGTACTCCTTGGGCCACCCGAGCGTCAGCCAGCCGTCCTTGCCCATCTGGGCGACGACGTCGCGGTAGACGTTGCCCTCGCCGTATTCGCCGGTGGTGGCGGCCAGTGCCTCTCGACGCTCCGGCGTCATCAGCTTCGCGAAGTACGCGCGCAGCTCTTCCCGCAGCTGCTGCTGCTGGGGTGTGTAGGTGATGTGCATCGAAATACCTCTCCAGTCCGAGAGCGGAATCAGCTGAAATCTGGCACAGGTTCCAGTCTCTGCGGTGCATTCGCGGAACCGGCCCCGACCGGCCCCGGAGCGTGCCCGGTAGGCGTGCTCGCAGTCGTGGAACGAATCATTGCACACGACTGGAACAGGTTCTAGTGTTATCGCAGGAACGAAGTGCGCCACAGCCCGGCGGCACCCGGATCCGCGAGTGGCGAGACGACGAGAAGTGAGGGTTGCCATGGAGGTCAGAGTTGATTTCGACCGTTGCGAGGCCAATGGTGTGTGCGTGGGGATCGCACCCGACATCTTCGAGCTCGACGACGACGATCAGCTGCACATTTCGAGTGCCGTTCCTCCCGCCGACCGGGAGGAAGACGTGCGTACGGCGATCGCCCAGTGTCCGAGGGCCGCACTCACCGAGCACCCCTGAGGATTGTTGCCCGGAATGAGAACACGTTCTACAGTGACGTCGACCTACCGCCGGGTCGTGTTCGCGACCTCCGGCGAGTGCACAGAACCAGGAGAGCGTGTTCATGAATGCTGTGGCTGACCGCGATGTGAACGTGGACGGCAAGGTCGCCGTCGTGACCGGCGCCGGATCCGGCCTCGGAAAGTTCGAGGCGATCGCACTGGCCCGCGCCGGTGCGTCCGTCGTCGTCAACGACCTGGTCGCGAACGACGCCGTGGAGGCAACCCTAGACGAGATCCGGGGCCTGGGCGCGAAGGTCGAGTTCGTGGCAGGCGACATCGGGGAACGGTCCACCGCCGACGCGATCATGGAGGCGGCGCAGAGCCGGCTCGGCAGCCTCGACATCCTGGTGAACAACGCGGGCATCACGCGGGATCGCATGCTGTTCAACATGTCCGACGAGGACTGGGATCTGGTGCTGAAAGTTCATCTGCGCGGACACTTCCTGCTGTGCCGCTCAGCCGCCTCGTACTGGCGGGGCAAGTCCAAGGAAGCCGGTGCGCCCGTGTACGGGCGCATCGTCAACACCTCGTCCGAGGCGGGACTGCTCGGCCCCGAGGGGCAGGCGAACTACGGCGCCGCCAAGGCGGGTATCACGGCGCTCACGCTGTCGGCGGCCCGTGGGCTGTCGCGGTACGGCGTCCGAGCCAACGCGATCTGCCCCCGGGCCCGCACGTCGATGACGGAGAACGTCTTCGGCGAGGCACCGGCCGAGGGGGTCGACCCGTTGTCTCCCGAGCACGTGGCCGCGCTGGTCGCCTACCTCGCATCGCCTGCCGCCGACTCCGTAAACGGTCAGGTCTTCGTCGTCTACGGCCCGATGGTGGCGTTGATGGCGGCACCGGTCGTGGAGCGGCGTTTCGACGCCGCGGACGGTCGGTGGACACCCGGCGCGCTCGCGGCGGAGCTCGGGAACTACTTCGCGGATCGGGATCCTGCCGCCATGTTCTCGGCCTCCGCGGCGCTCCGCGAACTGGGCTGATCTGCGTCCCCGGGGACGAGGAACCGACACGAAGGTTGTTTCCGTATCGTTTCCGCAGGTAATGCCCCCGCGATGGGCGATACTGAAGGCAACTGAAGAGCGGCGGAACGGGGGCCTGGTAACCGTGGAGGGGTGTTCGAGTGGTGTGCCGGATATGACTAGATCGTGTTCTAGTTCTGCTGTCGTCGAACGGTTCGATCAAGCGTGCCCAGCCGGTCCGGCGACTCCCGGGGCCGGCCTCCTCACGCGGTTGCACGGAACCGGGGCCGACGACGATTCCGACGGTCGTCGGTATGCGATGAAATTCGTTCAAAGTTCTTGTGCCATAACCTCTTGAATCCACACCTCGGCCTTCCCGCTCAGCGTGAACCGTCGGTTCCGATCGGGGGGAGAAACGCCCGGCATTTCAGTCGAATTCGGACCTCGGGGCGTGCTGAATGTGGGACGATTCTTGCTGATGAGCGACCACCTTTGACAGGTGAACACGTTCTAGTTAATATGGCCTGAGTCACAGACCGCTGGGGGGCTGGGCTCGAACTGACAGTCGGTGCTGGGCGAGATCATGGACGAGGAGGACGGATGGTAGACCTCCTCGAGGTGCCGTTGCGTGCGGTCGGCGGGTTCTTCACGATGTCGGGCGAAACGTTGAGGGCAGTCTTCTCGAGGCCCTTCCAGCGTCGCGAGTTCGTGGACCAGGCGTGGTTCGTCGCCCGGGTCTCGATGGTGCCCACCGTGCTGGTGGCCATCCCGTTCACCGTCCTGGTGAGCTTCACGATCAACATCCTCCTCCGCGAGATCGGCGCCGCCGACCTCAGTGGCGCCGGCGCCGCTCTCGGCACCGTCACCCAGGTCGGTCCCATTGTCACCGTGCTCATCGTGGCGGGTGCAGGCGCCACCGCCATCTGCGCAGACCTCTCCGCCCGCACCATCCGCGAAGAGATCGACGCGATGCGGGTGCTGGGCATCAATCCGATCCACCGCCTGGTCGTGCCACGAGTGCTGGCGTCGACCGCCGTGGCGCTCCTGCTCAATGGGCTGGTCTGCACCATCGGCATCCTCGGTGGCTTCGTCTTCTCGGTCTACATCCAGGACGTCAACCCGGGTGCGTTCGTCAACGGCATCACCCTGCTCACCGGATTCGGGGAGCTCGTCATCTCGGAAGTCAAAGCCGGTCTGTTCGGCATGATCGCCGGTCTCGTCGCCGCCTACCTCGGCCTGAACGTCAGGGGTGGCGCGAAGAGCGTCGGTGACGCCGTCAACCAGACCGTCGTGTTCTCGTTCATGGCCCTGTTCGTGGTCAACGTTCTCGTCACCGCCGTCGGCATCAAGCTGACGGCAGGGTGATCGACATGGTGGTGGAGTAGATGGCACTAGCGGCGGCCGGGCGCTTTCCCCGAACTCGCAAACGGTTCGCGTCGGCGTCCCGCTCGATCGACCGGCTCGGTGAGCAGGCGCTGTTCTTCGCGCGTGCCATCGGATGGGCGCCCCGCGCCCTGATGCACTACCCGAAGGAGACGCTGCGGCTCATCGCCGAGATCAGCATGGGCACGGGTGCGCTCGCGGTAATCGGCGGAACGGTCGTCATCGTCGGCTTCCTGACCTTGTTCACCGGCGGCACCATCGCGGTGCAGGGGTACAGCTCGCTCGGCAACATCGGCGTCGAGGCCCTCACCGGCTTCTTCGCGGCCTTCATCAACGTGCGTATCGCGGCGCCGGTCATCGCAGGCATCGGGCTTGCGGCCACCATCGGCGCCGGCTCCACCGCCCAGCTCGGCGCCATGCGCGTCTCGGAGGAGATCGACGCGCTGGAGACGATGGCGATCCCGTCGATTCCGTACCTGGTCAGCACCCGTGTGATGGCGGGGATGATCGCCATCATCCCGCTGTACGCCCTCGCGGTGATCGCGTCGTTCATGGCCAGCCGGTTCGCGACCGTAGTGCTGTACGACCAGTCGTCCGGCGTGTACGACCACTACTTCTCGACGTTCCTGATACCGACGGACATCCTGTGGTCGTTCGCGCAGGCCATCGTCATGGCGATCGCGATCATGCTCATCCACACCTACTACGGTTTCAACGCCTCGGGCGGTCCGGTCGGCGTCGGTGTGGCCGTCGGCAACGCGGTGCGCTCCTCGCTGATCGCCGTCGTCACCGTCACCCTGCTCATCTCGCTCGCCATCTACGGCGGGTCCGGCAACTTCAACCTTTCGGGATAGGAGTGCCGGTAGATGACTGATTCGGGTGGGAAGAAGAAGCTCGCGGCACTCGTCCTCGTGGTGAGTCTTCTCGCGATCATCGGTGTGTCACTGGCCATGTTCAACGGAACCTTCAGCGAGACCACGCCCGTCACCGTCACGTCGGATCGTTCCGGGCTGGTGATGGAACCCGACGCCAAGGTCAAGCTCCTCGGTGTCGAGGTCGGCCGCGTCGGCTCCATCGAACACGTGACGGACGGCGCCGAGCTGAAACTGGCGATGTACCCCGACATGATGTCGCTGATTCCCTCCAACGCCACCGTGGAGATCAAGTCCACCACCGTGTTCGGCGCCAAGTACGTCAACTTCGTGATGCCGGACAACCCGTCGTCCACCCCTCTTCAGGCAGGGGACGTCATCGCGTCCGACAACGTCACCGTCGAGTTCAACACGGTCTTCCAGCACCTGTCCGACGTGCTGGCGCAGGTACAGCCGGAGAAGCTCAACGCCACCCTCGGCGCGATCTCCTCGGCGCTGCGCGGGCGCGGCGAGGAACTCGGCGCCCTGCTCGAGCAGAGCGACAGCTACCTGGCGAAGATGAATCCGAGTCTTCCTCAGCTGCAGGAAGTTTTCGCGAAGGCCGCGCAGGTCACCGACGTGTACGCCGACACCGCACCGGATCTGCTGCGAGTGCTCGACAACGCGACGGCCACCAGCGGCACCGTCGTCGACGAACAGGACAACCTGGATGCCGTGCTGCTCAACGTCACCGGGCTGGCCGACACGGCCAACACCGTACTGACCGAGAACGAGCAGAACCTGAACTCCTCACTCGACCTGTTGCTCCCGACGACGGATCTACTGGCCGAGTACTCGCCCGAGATCTCCTGCTTCATCGTCGGCCTGAACAATGTGATCCCCCTCGCCGAACAGCTCATCGGTGGCAATCAGCCGGGCATCGCGCTGAGCGCCAGCTTCATGTACGGGCAGGAGCCGTACACCTATCCGAAGGACCTGCCGAAAGTGAATGCGACAGGTGGGCCGAACTGCCACGGTCTTCCCAATCCTGATCTCAGCAAGCATGCGAACTTCGTCGTGGCCGACACCGGAACGGTGCCGTTCGTGCCGTCGACGGAAGTCCAGGTGCACCTGCCCAAGGTGTTCCAGCTGTTGTTCGCGGGTGTGTACCCCGGGCAGGGTGGGCAGTGACAGTGCGAGCGACCACGGTCAAGCTGTTGATCTTCGCGACGGTGATGTCGGTGATCTTCGCCGGACTCGCCCTGGTGTTCAGCCAGTACCGGTTCAGCAGCTCCGACGGGTACCACGCCACGTTCACCGACGTGTCCGGGCTCAAGCCCGGCGACAAGGTGCGCATCGCCGGCGTTCCCGTCGGCGCCGTCGAGAAGGTGAGCATCGACGACGACAACCTCGCCGACGTCGACTTCACCGTCGACACCAAGTACTCGCTGTTCGACGGGACCAAGGCCACGGTGCGGTACGAGAACCTCGTCGGCGACCGGTACATGGAACTTCTCGAAGGCGCCGGTTCGGTGGAACCGCTACCGGACGGTGGATCCATTCCCGTCGAGAATACTTCTCCTGCACTCGATCTCGACCTTCTGCTGGGCGGGTTCAAACCGTTGCTGCGGGCCTTGGACCCGCAGCAGGTCAACGACCTGTCCCAGGCGCTGGTCCAGGTGTTCCAGGGGCAGGGCGGAACGCTCGTCTCGCTCCTCGGCAGCACGAGTTCGTTCACGAACACCCTCGCCGACCGGGACCAGTTGATCGGTGAGGTGATCACGAACCTCAACCAGGTGCTCGGCACCATCAACGACCGCGGCGACCAGTTCCGGTCGACGCTCGACCAGTTGCAGCAGCTGGTCAGCGGGCTCTCCCAGGACCGCGATCAGATCGGTGACGCCATTCCCCGCATCGCGGGGGCGACGGGCGATCTCGCGAATCTGCTCGAAGGTGCGCGGCCACCGTTGCAGAGCACGATCGCCGAGGCCAACCGCACTGCAACCCAGCTCCAGGCGGGGGAGGACGACCTCGACTGGGTGTTCCAGAATCTGCCCGACGCCTACCGGAGGCTCATCCGCATCGGCACGTACGGCAGCTTCTTCCAGATGTACGTCTGCACGGTGAAGTTCAAGTTCTCCGGCCCGGACGGATCGGATCTGCTCCTCAACATGCCGGGCGGTCAGACGGCAGGGAGGTGTGCACCGTAGCCATGAAACGCGAACGTAATCCCGTGCAGGTGGGAATCATCGGTGTCGCCATCGCGAGCATGATCGTGATCGCGACCCTGCAATACGATCAGCTGCAATTCCTTTCGGGCGGAACGCAGTACTCCGCCTACTTCGAGGACGCGGGTGGGCTGATGACCGGCGACGCGGTGACGCTCGCCGGCGTCGACGTCGGGAAGGTCGCCGAGGTCGAACTCGACGAGCAGCACGTGCTCGTCACGTTCACGATCGAGGACGGCATCGTCCTGGGCGACGCCACCGAGGCGAACATCAAGACCAACACCGTTCTCGGGCGCAAGTCGCTGGCCGTCACCCCGCTCGGATACGAGACGATGCCGGTGGGGTCGACGATTCCGTTGGAACGCACCAACTCTCCGTACTCCCTCAACGACGCGCTCGGGGATCTGTCGAACACCGTGTCCGAGCTCGACACCGATGAGGTCAACAACGCGTTGAACGCAATGTCCGGCGCTCTCGAGAACACACCGCCCGAGCTGCGTACAGCACTGGACGGCCTGACCCGGTTGTCGGAGAGCATCAATTCGCGGGACGAGACGCTGCGACAGCTGCTCTCGCGTGCCGAGAACGTGACGGGAATCCTCGCCGAGCGCAGCGGGCAGATCAACTCGCTGATCGTCGACGGGAATCAGCTGTTCGGCGAACTCGACCGTCGCCGCACGGCGATCAGCCAGCTGATCGTGAACATCTCCGCGGTGTCCCGGCAGCTCACGGGACTCGTCCAGGACAACGAGGAGCAGATGAAACCGACGCTCGACAAACTGAACTCGGTGGTCGATGTCCTGCAGCGGAACAAGGACAACATCTCGCAGGCGCTCGACGGCCTCGCGCCGTACGCCACTCAACTCGGCGAGTCGGTCGGTAGCGGGCCGTTCTTCATGGCGTACGTCTACAACATCGGCATCGGCAACCTGCTCCAGGGGCTCAGCGACGCGGTGACGTGGCCGGAGCACCTCCCCAACGACCTTCAGGCCTACCTGCAGACAGGTCCGTCCATCGAGCTGAGGGAACCGCCGCGATGACGACGAACCCGGAGATCACCAACACGCGGAAGAAGTGGCTGATCCGCGGCGGCGTCGCCGCGGTCGTGGTGGTGCTGATCGTCGGCGCCGCAGTGATGTTCGTGCCCAAGCTCTTCCAGAACACGATCACCGCGTACTTCCCGACGACCACCGGGCTGTACTCGGGCGACGACGTCCGCGTCCTCGGTGTGAAGGTGGGGACGATCGACTCGATCGAGCCCGGCGCCGATTTCGCACGGGTGACGATGAACGTGCAGAAGAGCGTCGAGATCCCGGCCGACGCGAAGGCCGTCATCGTCGCACCCAGCCTGGTGTCGGGACGGTTCGTTCAGCTGACACCCGTGTACGCGGGTGGGCCGACGATGGGCGACGGCGCGAGCATCCCCGTGGAGCGCTCGGCCGTTCCGGTGGAGTGGGACGAGATCAAGACCGAGCTGAACAAGCTGTCGGAGGCACTCGGGCCGCAGGGCGCCGACCCGCAGGGGTCGCTCGGCACGTTCATCGACACCGCCGCCGACAATCTCGACGGCAACGGAGAGTCGTTGCGGAACACGCTGCGGGAACTGTCGGAGACCATGCGGACCCTGTCCGACGGCCGGACCGACCTGTTCTCCACCATCCGCAACCTGCAGACGTTCGTGGCGGCTCTGTCGTCGAGCAACGAGCAGATCGTGCAGTTCGAGGGACGGCTCGCGTCGGTGTCGAACATGCTCGCTACCAACTCCGACGAACTCGGAACCGCGCTGAACGATCTCGACCTCGCGCTCGGTGACGTCAACCGGTTCGTGGCGGAGAACCGCGCCGCCCTCAGTGAGCAGGTCGGCCGTCTGGCGGACGCCACCCAGGTGCTCGCCGACAAGAGGCCGCAGATCGAGCAGGTGCTCCACGTGGCGCCCACGGCGCTGGCCAACTTCAGCAACATCTACAAGCCGGCGCAGGGGTCACTGGTCGGTGCGGTCGCGTTTGCGAACCTCGCGAACCCCGTGAACTTCATGTGCGGCGCCATCCAGAGCCTCCAGGCCAACGAGGCGAATCGGAGTGCGGACCTGTGCACGCAGTACCTGTCGCCGGTCCTGAACTCGCTGACGATGAACTATCTGCCCGTCCTCACCAACCCGACGACGGGAGTGAATGCGTTCCCGGATCAGATCGAGTACACCCCGCCGAGCCTCGAGGCCTCCGTACCTCCGCGGTCTGCGCCGCCGATGACCGGGGCCCTCGCCGGGATGCCGACCGTCGCCGTGCCCAAGGACCTGAACGATCTGCTGCAGCCGGGAGGTGGGCGATGACGAAGCACACACGGGTGCGTCGCGGCGGTATCGCGGCCGTGGCGATCACGTTGTCCCTCACCCTCACCGGGTGCGAGTGGGAAGGGCTGAACTCGCTTCCCCTCCCGGGCACCGAGGGACAGGGCGACGACGCCTACACGGTCGAGATCCAGATGCCCAATGTCACGACGCTGTCGCAGAACTCGCCCGTCCGCGTGAACGACGTGACGGTGGGCTCGGTGACGGGCATCGACGTGCAGGACTGGCACGCACTAGTCACCGTCTCGATCAACGGCGACGTCCAACTGCCTGCCAACGCGACCGCCAAGATCGGCCAGACCAGCCTCCTCGGCTCGCAGCACCTCGAACTGGCTCCGCCGACCGACGCCGAGCCCGAGGGCCGGCTCGAGAACGGCGACGTGATCCCCATCGAGCGGGCGGGCGCCTACCCGACCACCGAGCAGACGTTGTCGTCCCTGTCGGTGGTGCTCAACGGTGGCGGCATCGCCCAGGTCCGGGACATCACCACGGAACTCAACGCCGCACTGGACGGCCGGGAGGACTCGATCCGCGACCTTCTTCCGCAGCTCGACCAGCTCGTCACGAGCCTCGACCGGCAGCGCGGCGACATCATCGGGGCGATGGAGGGGCTGGACCGTCTTGCGGGCACCGTCAACGAGCAGAAGGCCACCCTGGACGCGGCGCTGGACGGTATCCCGCCCGCGCTGGAAGTGCTCGTCACCCAACGGCAGAACCTCACCACCGCACTGGTCGAGGTGGGCAAGCTCAGCGACACCGCGTCGCGTCTCGTGGAGAGTAGCGGCGAGGAACTGAAGGCGAATCTGGCAAACCTCACACCGGTGCTGCGTGAGCTCGCCAACTCAGGGAGCGCGTTGACCGAGGTGCTCACGCTGATGCTCACGTACCCGTTCCCGATGAAGACGATGGACAAGGCGATTCAGGGTGACTACGCGAACCTCATGATGACGATCGACATGACCAACGAACGCCTCGACAACAACTTCCTGACCGGAACCGGCCTCGGCGGATCGCTCGGCGGCGTCGAGGGCGCCGTGGGATCGCTCGCCGGGGTGGCCGGGCAGTCGGGTGATCCCCTGCAGGCGCCCCTGCAGCCGGCTCCCGCACCGCCGGTGATTCCGGGGCTTCCGCAGATACCCGGACTGCCGCAGATCCCGGGCCTTCCGCCGCAACTGGGAGGGGCGCCGACACCATGAGAATGACGAGATTCGTTCGCATTCAGCTGATCATCTTCTCGATTCTCACCGTCATCGGGCTCGTGGTGATGTCGATCCAGTACGTGAAGGTGCCGGTGCTGTTCGGCGTCGGGCGCTACGAGGTGAGCGTCCGACTGCCGTCCACCGGTGGGCTCTACTCGCACGCCAATGTCGCCTACCGCGGCACCAACATCGGTGTCGTCGAGAACGTGACCCTCACCGGCGACGGTGTGGAAGCGAAGATGTCACTCGACAGCGACTACAAGATTCCGGCCGATGTCGACGCGGCAGTCAAGAGCGTGTCGGCGGTCGGCGAACAGTACGTCGATCTGATTCCCCGGGACGGCGCCGCCGAGGCGAACGGCCCGTACCTCGCGGACGGCGACGTGATCCCGTTGGACCGGGCCACCATTCCGCAGGATGTCGGCGAAATGCTCGACCAGGCCGACGAACTGCTCGCCAGCATTTCGGACACCAGGCTGCAGACGGTGATCGACGAGGCGTTCACGGCGTTCAACGGATCGGGCCCCGACCTGCAGCGGCTCATCGACTCGGCCCGGTTGTTCGTCGAGGAGGCCGACGCGAACAGCGACGCGACGAAGGCCCTGATCGACCAGGTCGGCCCACTGCTCGACACCCAGGTGGTCAGCAGCGACGCCATCCGGTCGTGGACCCAGGACCTGGTGACGTTCACCGACCAGTTGCGGGCGAGCGACCCGAGCCTGCGGTCGGTGCTGGAGAAGGGCCCGGGAACGGCGCAGGAAGCCACCCAGCTGTTCCAGGACCTGCAGCCGACACTGCCGATTCTACTGCGGAATCTGGTGAGCGTCGGCCAGGTCGGGGTGATCTACAACAAGAGCATCGAACAGGTGCTGGTCATCTACCCACCCCTGACCGCGGCGCTCGTGACGGCCGCGACCGGCGGGCCGGTGGAGGACGGCGCGATCGTCGACTTCGCCCTGCAACTGCACGACCCGCCGGCCTGCACGACGGGATTCCTGCCTCCGGAGCAACGCCGGTCGGGAGATCAGACCGACCCGATCGCAACACCGAACGACCTGTACTGCAAGGCCGCTCCGGACGACCCGGCCGTGGTGCGCGGCGCGCGGAACCTGCCGTGCATGGAGTTCCCGGGACGTCGCGCGCCGACGGTCGAGGCGTGCCGCGAGGGCTGGGAGGCGTCGGGCAACAACCCGCCGTACGGGCCGATCATGCCGCCGGATGTACCCTCGTACACAGCCGTTCCGAGTTCCTACGAAGGCGCCGCGGGTGCACCGGTTGCGGCCGTGCCCTACGACCCGGCCACCGGTAGCTTCATTGGTTCGGATGGAAAGACGTACACCCAACCGGATCTGGCGGTGCAGGGAAAGGACTCGACGTGGCAGACGATGATGACAGGTCAGCAGATTTGAGTTCCAGCACAGACGAGCGCGCAACCGACCCCGCGGAGCAGGCGACCGAGCAGACCTCCGCCGCGAAGGACCGGGGCAGGCGCAGGGCGGTCCGGCACGCCGGCCCGCCGGTAGGGGGGACCGAGGCCCCGAAGCCGGTGGTCCTCGCCAAGCCGGCAGACATGCACGCCGCGCCCGACGCGGAAGAGGTGTCGACGGCGAAGGCCGCGTCCCCGGACGCTCCGGCCCCCGACGCACCGAAGCAGCGTCGTACCCTGAAGTCGTTGCTCGCGTGGGGTGTTACCGCGGTGGTCGTCGTCGCACTGGTCGTCGCGGCGGTGGTCCTGCTGCTCGACCAACAGTCCGCACGGGAACGGGACGACCGCCGTCAGGCCTTCGTCGACACGGCCCGGCAGACGGTGCTCAACCTGACAACCATCCATCCCGAGACCGCGAAGGAAGACGTCGACCGGATCATCGCCGGCGCATCGGGTCAGTTCCTCGAAGAGTTCCAGGGCCGTGAGGATCCGTTCGTCGGCGTCGTGCGGGACGCGAATGTGACCACCGAGGGCCAGGTCGTCGAGGCCGGTGTCGAGAACGGGAGCGAGACGTCGATCTCGGCGAACGTTCTGGTGGCCGCGCGGACGATGGTCAGCAGCAAGGAACAGCCCGAACCCTCACCGCGCGACTTCCGAATGCGAGTGACCGTCAGCGACGTCGACGGCAAGTTGACCGCATCGAAGGTGGAGTTCGTCCCATGACTGACAACAACGAAGACAAGCGAAAGTTCGCCGTCACCAAGCAGACAGCGCTGAAGATCGCGGCCGCGGTGGTGGTGGTCGCCCTTGCCGTGGTGGTGGGATTCCTCTGGTACGACCACCGGCAGGACCAACTCGCGGAGCAGGCGCGCACCGAGGCCGTCGACGCCGCGGGCAAGCAGGCCGTCGCGATGCTGGCCTACGATTTCGCCGACGTCGACAACCAGCTGGCCGCTGCCGCAGACGGACTCACCGGTTCGTTCCGCGACGACTACACCACCCTCGTGCAGGAAACCATCGCGCCGGGCGCCAAGGAGAAGCAACTCACCGTGCAGGTGTCGGTGCAGGCCGCCGCGCCCGTGTCGACCACACCCGACGAGGCGGTGGTTCTGCTGTACCTCAACCAGACGACGACGAGCGCCGACGCTCCCGACGCCCGGACGTCGGGCAGCCGCGTACGGGTGTCGCTGCAGAAGGTCGACGACCGCTGGCTCGTCGATCAGCTGACCCCGGTGTAGCGGTGCCGGACCCCACGCCGACCGTAGCGGAACTACTTGCTGCCGTGGGGCGTTCACCGTCCGCGGTCGCGGTGCACGACCGCGCCGCGTGGGTCGGGCTGTTCTCGGACGGCGCTCGGGTCAACGACCCGGTGGGCTCGCGGGCACACGTCGGCACGGCGGCGATCGAACGGTTCTACGACACGTTCATCGCCCCCAACGCGATCACGTTCCATGTGAAGCGGGACGTGGTGTGCGGAATGACAGTGGTCCGTGACCTCGACCTCGAGACCCGGATGTCGACGGGAGTGGTGCTGACGGTGCCGATGCACCTGCGCTACGACCTCGTGGCGGAGTCGGGTGTCGTGGCCGTCGACGGGTTGTATGCGCACTGGGAACTGTCCGTGATGATCGCCCAGCTGGCCGCGGCGGGGTGGCGGGGCGCGGCGGCGTCGGTGAAGCTGGCACCGCAACTTCTCGCGAATCAGGGCGTGCTCGGTGTAACAGGTTTTATGCGAGGCCTGCGGACCGTCGGGCGCCCAGGCAGGAATGCCGCCACCGGATTTCTGGTCGCCGTCCGCCGTGAGGACACGACCGCAATGTCGGAGAGACTCGCTCCCGGTGCGGTTCTCGAACTGTCACCGGGTGTCCCGCTTTCTCCCGCTCACTTCGCGGACAGTCTCCGTGACCTGCAGTGGAGCAAGATGATCGTGGCGGGGCGTGCCGTCACCGCATCCGTGCGCGCGGCCGCGTGGGAGGGTGTGGCCCTGCTGGAGTTCGCACACCGATCCCATGAGATCTCACGAGTGCGAATGTTCGTCGAGGCGGTCACCCCCTTCACAAAGTGAAACAAGTTCTAGTACTGTCGGGGTCTCCTGGCCGACTGCCGACGCACGATGTTGCGTCGCGGGGCCACAACCGAACGGGGAGTCGTCGATGAAGGTTGCAGTAACCGGCGCCGCGGGATTCGTGGGCAACAATCTGCTGAATCTGCTGGTCGAGGCGGGGCACGAGGTGACCGCAATCGACCGCGTGCGTTCCCGGTACGCACCCGAATACGGGGTCACGTGGGTGAACGCCGACGTCCTCGACGTCGAATCCATGAAGCGGGCGCTCGAGGGCGCCGAGGTGGTCTACCACCTGGTCGCGATGATCACCCTCGCCCAGAAGGACGACCTGGCCTGGACCGTCAACACCAAGGGTGTGCGTACCGTCGCCGAAGCCGCTCTCGCAGTGGGTGTTCGGCGGATGGTGCATTGCAGTTCCGTGCACTCCTTCGATCAGAGCAGTTGCGGCGGAACGCTCGACGAGAACTCGCCCCGGTCCGTCGACGCGTCGATCCCGGTGTACGACAGGTCCAAATGGGCGGGCGAGATCGAACTCCGCGAAGTGGTCGAGGCCGGGCTCGATGCCGTGATCTGCAATCCCACCGGGGTGTACGGGCCCGTCGACTACGGACTGTCACGAGTGAACGCATTGCTGCGCAACGCCGCTCGCGGCCGGGTTCCCGCGGCGGTGCAGGGCGGGTTCGACTTCGTCGACGTCCGGGACGTCGCCGCCGGACTGATCGCCGCCGGGGAGAAGGGCCGGACCGGTGAGAACTACCTGATCTCGGGGCACATGCTCGGCATGCACGATGCCGTGAGGAGGGCTGCGCGTGCGGCGGGTCGTCGGGGGCCGCTGTACTCGTTCCCACTCAGCGTCATCGAACGCGTGCTGCCGATCGCCGAACCGATCGGGACCCGGTTCGGCTCCGACGTGCTGTCGCGGTCCGCGATGTCGGCGCTGCTCGCGGCGCCCGTCATCGACGGCAGCAAGGCGCGGTCCGAACTCGGCTACGTTCCGCGTCCCGCCGACGAGACGATCCGCGACTTCGTCGGTTTCCTGGTGACGTCCGGTCAGCTGAGCCGGGGAGGTCAGTTCTCCCCGGTCGCGTCCTCGTTGTAGTCGGACTCGGAAGCCTCGGCGGGCGCGATCAGCGCGGGGCCGGCGGCGCCGCCGTGAGCGAGGGCGTCGAGGAAGGACCTGGCCCACCGGTCGACGTCGTGTGCGAGGACCTGCCTGCGCAGGGCCCGCATGTGGCGTCGGCCGTCCTCCTTCGGCTGGCCCAGTGCCTGCTCCATCGCGTCCTTGACGCTGTCGAGATCGTGCGGATTGCACAGGAACGCCTGACGCAGTTCGGCGGCCGCGCCCGTGAACTCGCTGAGCAGCAGTGCGCCGCCGAGGTCACTGCGGCACGCCACGTACTCCTTGGCGACGAGGTTCATGCCGTCGCGCAGCGGAGTCACCAGCATCACGTCGGCGGCGACGAAGAACGCGATCAGCTCCTCGCGGGGGATCGGCCGGTGCAGGTAGTGCACCACCGGCCTGCCGACCTCGCTGTACTCGCCGTTGATCCGCGACACCTTGCGTTCGATGTCGTCGCGCATCTGCACGTAGCTGTCGACCCGCTCGCGGCTCGGCGTGGCCAGCTGCACCATCACCGTGTCGGCGGGATCGATGCGCTGCTCGTCGAGCAACTCGTGCAGCGCGGCGAGGCGGACGTCGATGCCCTTCGTGTAATCGAGGCGGTCGACGCCGAGCATGATGTGCTTGGGATTGCCCAGTTCGTTGCGGATCTTCTTGGCGCGGTCCCGGATCGACTTGGATCGGGACTGTTCGTCCAGCTGCCCCGAATCGATGGAGATCGGAAACGCGCCGACGCGCACCGTGCGGAACCCCACCTGCACGACGCCCAGCTTGGAGCGGACACCCACGTTGCCGCGGGACGTCTGCTGACCGGCGAGTTTGCGGGCCAGGTAGAGGAAGTTCTGGGCACCGCCCGGGAGGTGGAACCCGATCAGGTCGGCGCCGAGCAGGCCCTCGATGATCTCGGTGCGCCACGGCATCTGCATGAACAGTTCCACCGGCGGGAACGGAATGTGCAGGAAGAACCCGATCGTGAGGTCGGGGCGGAGCATGCGCAGCATCTTCGGAACGAGCTGCAGCTGGTAATCCTGGATCCACACCGTGGCCCCGTGCGCGGCCGCCTTCGACGTGGCCTCCGCGAAGCGCCGGTTGACCTCGACGTAGGCGTTCCACCAGTCGCGGTTGTATTCGGGCTTGACGATGACGTCGTGGTAGAGCGGCCAGAGGGTGGCGTTGGAGAAGCCCTCGTAGTAGTCGGCGATCTCCGCGGCGCTGAGCGGAACCGGGTAGAGCTCGAGATCGTCCTCGACGACGGGGTCGAGTTCGGCGTCCGCGACCCCCGCCCAGCCGACCCATGCACCCTTGTTGCGGCGCAGGATCGGCTCGAGCGCGGTGACGAGGCCACCGGGGCTGCGCTTCCAGCGCGTGGTGCCGTCCGGAAGGCGTTCGAGGTCGACGGGGAGTCGGTTCGCTACGACGACGAAGTCGGCTTGCCCGGACACAGGATCAGAAGTCGAGCGTGATGACGATGCTGACGATTCCGAACTGGCAGCCACGGGCTTCCTTCGCAGTCGAAGTGGATGAAATTCTCAGTCGAGCTTGCTGGTGGGTCCGATTCCGAGCATGGAGAGCAGCATCCTGCACTCGTCGGCATCTTCGGCGTATGCAGCGACAACGCGCTGCGCCTGGCGGGCGGTCTCGTCGGCTAGGGGTTCGAGATCCTCGTCCGCGATGTCGTTTTCGGCGGTCGTCTTCGCGGCCATCTTTGTCCTCTCGGGCTTGCTGCTGCATCACGCGCAGTAGTTCGTATCGGCGACTCTATGAGAACCGGGCATGTCAACGCTAGTTGCCCATCGATTAGGGTTCATCAAGTTAGGGTCTGCTTACTTCGTAGGTGGGTGGGGAAGCGTCGGCATTGGGAGTTACGCGCGTGAAGACTGGTGGCACCGCAATTCTGCTTCGCACGCTGGTGCGGAATCGTGTTCGGCTGGGGATCGGCACCGTGCTCGTCTGCCTGCATCAGGTGGCCGAGACACTGGTCCCGATCGCGATCGGCGTGATCGTCGACCGGGCCGTCGCGACCGGAGACGTGTTCGCTCTCGCGGTGTGGCTGTGCGCCCTGGCGCTGCTGTTCCTGGTGCTCACCGCGGCGTGGCGTTTCGGTGCGCGGTTCATCGTCGTGGCGATGCAGAACGAGGCGCACCAGCTGCGGATGGAGGTCGCGCACCGCATCCTCGACCCGCGGGGAGTGCGCACCGACCTGCGTGCCGGTGAACTGCTGTCCGTGTCGACGTCGGACGCCGACCGCGCGGCGTGGATCGCGGACATCACACCCCGGGCCGCGGCGGCCCTCACCGCGGCAATCGGATCCGCCGTGGCCCTGCTGCTGATCGACGTTCCCCTCGGACTCGCCGTTCTGATCGGCACCCCCGTCATCCTCGGTCTCCTCCAGCTCGCGGCGCCGCTGATCACCCGCCGGGCCACCGATCAGCAGGCCGCCGTCGCGCGGGCGTCCGCCATGGCCACCGACCTCGTGAGCGGGCTCCGGCCCCTGCGCGGGATCGGCGCCGAGGTGTCGGCGTCGCGGCGATACCGGACGGCCAGCCGCGAGGCGCTCGGCGCCACCCTGCACACGGCGAAGAGTTCCGCCGTGTTCGCCGGGGTGTCGATGACCGTCAGCGCCCTCCTCGCCGTCGGTGTCGCGGGTCTCGCCGGCTGGTTCGCCCTCGAGGGACGCATCACCATCGGCGAACTGATCACCGTCGTCGGACTGTCCCAGTTCTTCATCGAGCCGCTCGGCGTCCTGGCCGGTCTGCCCGGGTTGCTCGCTCTCGCCCGCGCGTCGGCGGACCGTCTCGCGCTGGTCCTGGACGCGGAACCCCTGCTGCCCGCCGGGTCCGGCCGAACACTCGACGGCAGCGAGCTCAGCCTGACCGGCGTGTCCTACCGGTCCCTGAGCGCGCTGGATCTCCGGGTCACCCCCGGCGAACTGCTCGGCGTCGTCGCGTACCGCCCGCAGGACGCGGAGGCGCTGGCCGCGCTGCTGTCGGGGCAGGTTCCGCCCGACCGGTACGACGGCGAACTGACGGTGGGCGGAGTGCGGTTGTCGGACGCGGATCTCGCGCAGGCCCGCCGGGCGCTGCTCGTCGAGCCGCACAACGGCGACCTGTTCTCCGGAACCGTCGCGTCGAACGTGACCGCGGGCAGGCCCGGCGCCACGGCGTCCGAGGTGCAGGCGGCGCTCTCCGCGTCCGCGGCGGTGGACGTCGTCGAGGCACACCCCGAGGGCCTCGACCACGACGTCGCCGACCGCGGGTCCTCGCTGTCCGGCGGTCAGCGGCAGCGGGTCGCCCTCGCACGTGCACTGGTGGCACAGTCGCCGGTGATGGTGCTGCACGATCCGACGACCGCGGTGGACGCGGTCACCGAACACACGATCGCGGGCGGCATCGCGGACCTGCGGCATCGCGGCTCCGCGGACCGGCAGACGACGATCCTCATCACGAGCAGCCCCGCGCTGCTGTCCGTGACCGACCGCGTCGTCGTCCTCGACGACGGAACGGTGGTCGGCGCGGGCACGCACTCGCAGTTGGCGACCGAGAACGCGAACTACCGTCAGGCGGTCCTGCGATGAGTGAACTGCTGCCCATCGCGAACGCACGCGACACGTGGGCGTGGCTGAGGTCCGAACTGGGACGCCGCCGCGGCCGGAGCGTCTTCACCCTGCTGGTCGCCGCCGTCGCGGCCGGTATGGCGCTGGTTCCCGTCTACGTCTTCGGTGTCCTCGTCGACCGGGTGCAGGACGGGGCGCCGCCGTCCACCATCGGGTGGGTGGTCGCGGTGATCGCGTCCGCCGCTGTGATCGGCGGCGTGTGCGCCGGGTTCGCGTCGTTCCTGATCCGCAGCCTCGGGGAGGGAATCCTGGCGGATCTGCGCGAACGCACCGTCGACCGGGCGCTCCGGCTGCCGATCCAGACGGTCGAACGCGTCGGCAAGGGCGACCTGCTGTCGCGGGTCGGCGACGATGTCGCGGTGATCGGCAAGGCCGTCACCGACGTGGTCCCCAACCTCGTCACGGCTGTCCTGTTGGTGGTGCTCAGCATGGTCACGATGCTCGGCATCGACTGGCGGCTCGGGCTCGCAGGCATGGTGGCGCCGCCGATGTACGCGCTGGCGATGCGCTGGTACCTGCCGCGGTCCGCACCGGTGTACGCCGCCGAACGCGTGGCGATGGGAGAGCGTTCGCAGGCCCTGATCAGCAGCATGCAGGGCGCCCGGACGGTGCGTGCCTACGGTCTGGAAGACAGCCATCTGGCGCAGATCAACGGTGCGTCGGGACAGGCCCGCGACCTGTCCGTCGGTGTCTTCGCACTGTTCACCCGGTTCGCTGGGCGCGGCAACCGGGCCGAGTTCGTGGGGCTCGCCACCATCCTCGCCGCCGGATTCGCCCTGGTGAACGCGGACATCGTCACCGTCGGCCAAACCACCACCGCGGCACTGCTCTTCCACCGGTTGTTCAATCCGATCGGCATGCTCATGTACACGTTCGACGAGGTGCAGTCGGCGGGTGCGAGCCTGGCCCGGCTCGTCGGCGTCGTCGACCTCGATGACGAGTCGAGCACCGGGACCGCCACCGTTCGGGAGACCGCCGATTCGACGCTAGAACTCGCCGACGTCCGGCATACCTACGACGGCAGCCACGAAGTGGTGCACGGAATCAGCCTGCACGTGAAGTCCGGTGAACGTGTCGCCCTCGTCGGCTCGACCGGAGCGGGCAAGACGACGGTCGCGGCGATCGCGGCCGGCTCGATCGTCCCGACGTCCGGGTCGGTGCGCATCGGCGGCACCGCGCTGCCCGATCTGGAGCCGGGCGGTCTCCGCCGCCGGGTCGCCATCGTCAGCCAGGAAGTCCACGTGTTCGCCGGACCGCTGATCGACGACCTTCGGCTCGCCGCGCCCGACGCCTCCGAGGAGGACGCGGCGATGGCACTGAAGGCCGTCGGCGCCGACGGCTGGGTGAACGCACTGGACGACGGCGTCCAGACCGTGGTCGGGGAGGGCGGCCAAGAACTGACCGCCGCCCAGGCGCAGCAATTGGCCTTGGCGCGGCTCGTCCTCGCCAACCCGTCGGTCGCGATCCTGGACGAGGCGACGGCCGAAGCAGGCAGCGCGGGTGCGCGGGAACTCGAGGCGTCGGCCGAGGCCGCGACCCGTGGTCGCACGACGCTGGTGGTGGCCCACCGGTTGACGCAGGCGGCCGCCGCCGATCGGGTCGTCGTCCTCGAACACGGCCGGATCGTCGAGCAGGGTCCGCATGCCGATCTCGTCGCCGCCGGTGGGCGCTACGCCGAACTCTGGGCGGCGTGGGAGGGTCGCTGACCCCCGCAACCACGTCGGGTGAATGTGCCGTTCGGCGCTTCTGAGGCGTTGAAAGGCACATTCACCCGGAGATGGTGTCGGCGCGGGACCGTCAGCTGAGGTAGCCGCCGCCGTGGGGGAAGAATTCGGTGCCGGCGAGTTCGGTGCCGTCGTCGAGCCGGACGCGCTGGATCTTGAGGCCCTTGTTCCTGCCTGTGCGGGCGTCGGGTCCGGCGACGATGACCATTCCGTCGCCTTCGTGGATGAAGACACGCCCGGGCGTTCCACCGTAATTTCCCTCGGATACAGCGGCCTTCAGAACCCGGACACGCTGTCCCTTGTAATGGGTGAAGGCGTTCGGGTACGGGTCGGACTGCGCGCGCACGAGCCGTTCGATGGCGTCGGCGGGCCACGTCCAGTCGATGAGGCTGTCCTCGGGGGCACGCTTGTGGAAGAACGTGGCCTGCGAGCGGTCCTGCGGCGTCCAGTCCGTGCGACCGGACGCGATCAGCTCGAGTGCGTCGAGGGTGATGGGGCCGATCATGTCGACGGTGCGGTGGAACAGATCGGTGACCGTGTCCGTGGGCCCGACGGGCGTCGACCTCTGCAAAACGATGTCGCCGGCGTCGAGTTCCTCGTCCATCAGGTGCGCGGTGAGGCCTACTTCTTCTTCACCGTTGATGAGCGCCCAGATGAGCGGGGAGAATCCTGTGTACTTGGGCAGGAGCGAGTCGTGAATATTGAGGGTGCCGTAGCGGGGAGAGTCGAAGACGTCCCGTGGCAGCCAGGTGCGCCAGTTGTTGGCGACGACGATGTCGGGGTCGGCCTGCTTCAGCGCGGCCTTGAAGTTTTCGTCCGGCTTGGTGGCGATGTGCACGGGCACCCCGTGCTCGGTGGCCAGGTCGGCGACGGAGTCCGCCCACATCTGTTCGTAGACGTGGTCGCTCTTGGGGTGGGTGATCGCGAGGACGACCTCATGGTCGGACTGGAGCAGGGCCTGCAGGGTACGGTGACCCCAGGTTTGATATCCGAGTGTGGCGACTCTCAACGCGGTCCTCCTGGACGAGCTTGTCGGTCAGCGCCGCATGCGAGCGGCAGCCGAGCCAGCTTAGGCTATCCAATCTAAAACGGTGAGACCGCCCATGGAAGGAAGGCAACATGACGATCGCCACGATCAACGGGATCCCCCTGAATTACCAGGTCAAGGGATCCGGCGATTTAGTGGTGCTCATCATGGGAACCGGGAGTCCGGGACGGGTGTGGGATCTGCATCAGACCCCTGCGCTCATCGACGCCGGCTACCGCGTCTGCACGTTCGACAACCGTGGCATCGCGCCGTCCGGTGAGAGCGTCGACGGGATCACCATGGACGACCTCGTCGCCGACACCGCGGGACTGATCGAGCACCTCGGCGGCGGCCCGGCCCGTGTCGTCGGCACCTCGATGGGTGCCCGCGTCGCGCAGGAACTTGCCCTGACCCGGCCCGACCTCGTGCACAAGGCGGCGTTCCTGGCCGGTCACGCCCGCATGGACTACTTCCAGCAGACCCTCACCGAGGGTGAGCGCGCCCTGCACGACAGTGGTGTCGAACTCCCGGCGAAGTACCGGGCCGCGGTGACGGCCGTGATGAATCTGTCGCCCGCGTCGCTCGTCGACCCGCACACGGCACGCGACTGGCTCGACCTGTTCGAGTTCAGCGGCGGCCGGACGTCGGACGGCGTGCGCGCGCAGATGGAGATGGACCGCAGCTTCGACCGCAGGCAGGCCTACCGGGCGATCACGACACCGTGCCTGTCCATCGGGTTCGCCGACGACAGGATGATCCCGCCGTATCTCTCGCGTGAGGTGGCCGAGGCGATCCCGTCGGCCCGGTACTACGAGATCTCCGACGTGGGGCACTACGGCTACCTCGAACAGCCCGAAGTGGTGAACAAGGTGCTGCTCGAGTTCCTCGCCAACTGACGCGCCGGCACCCGCCGAGTTGTGAGTAGGGTGGAATTTCGAGCGGCTGGGGGCAATCACGGTGACGGCGAGGTTCTGATGGCGTTGGGTATTCCGCGCCTCGGGGTGGGCATCGTCCGGTACGACGTCGTGAACGGGGCCTTGTGGTGGGATGAGAAGGCCGCCGCCATCTTCGGGGATGACGGTTCCCGGCCACCGCTCGAATTGTGGCGGGAGCGGGTCCATTCCGATGACATCGGCGCGGTGCGCCGCATGTTCGGTGACACCGCCGGGTCCGTCGGCGCGGAATGCGTGTTCCGGATCGTGCTGGCGGATCGGTCGACCCGGTACATCCTCACCCGCAGCATCGACGTCACCACCGATGCGTCCGGCGCCCCTGTCGAGCTGACGGGAGTGGTCATCGAACTCGGGCACGTGGCCGGCCGGGACGCGCAACTTGCGGCGTTGCTCGATCGGGTGGGCCTGGGGTTCATGGCGCTCGACGAGGATCTTCGGATCATCTACGTCAATTCCGGCTGCCTGCGGCACGTGCGGCGGTCGCGGGACGAACTGCTCGGGCGTGTCGTCACCGAGGTTCTTCCCGAAACGCAGGGCAGCTACTTCGACGCACTGTGCCGCAAGGTTCTCGCCACCGGCCGCGAGCAGCAGACCCGGGTGGACTCGCTGTATTCGCCGGGGATGACGATCGAGGTGACCGCCGCAGCCGATTCCGGCGCGCTGGTCGTGCATTTCCGGGACGTCACCGCGGAGGTCACCGCTCAGCAGCAGGCGGAGGAGGCGCACGCTCTTCTTCTGCACGCTGCCACGCACGACAGTCTCACCGGACTGCTCAATCGCGCCGCCATCACGGAGCATCTGCAGCGTCTGTTCGAGCCCGGCTCGGGGCCTGCTGTCGCGTTGTTCCTCGACGTCGACGGTTTCAAGGACGTCAACGACACCCGGGGGCATCGCGTCGGTGATCGCATCCTGCAGGGGGTGTCCGAGCATTTGCGCCACGCGATGCGCGCGCCGTCCGCGGTCGGCAGGCTCGGCGGCGACGAGTTCGTCGCGATCCTGCCTGACGTCGACGAATACGACGTCGACGACGTGGTGACCCGGATGCTCGCGACGATCACCACGCCGATCGACGTCGGCGACGAACTCCTCGTCGTGACGATCAGCGTGGGGATGGCGCGCAGCACGACGGCGCGCACGGTCGACGAACTGCTCCATCACGCGGACACCGCCCTCTACGCGGCCAAGCGTCGTGGCGGGAACACCGCGGTCTGGCACCACTAGGTTGCTGGGCGGCTGCCCCCGGCAGTCGACGCCGCCACTCGTGTGCCGAACCCGCGAACGCGCGGTATGTTTACGCGGTCGAAGTCGACGTCGGGACCGCTTCGGCGGGGTGAATGCCGGCAGCGGTGCGGGGGACACGCGTTCGTGGTGATTGAACTCGAATTATCGCTGTGATATCCGGCACCTGTGAACTTGCTGGCAACCGGCTTGTTGCTGGTGGGTAGCCTAACCTAAACTCCTTCGGGTGCCCGTCGTTGGACGGGCGCTCTCGACGGACGATCGGATCACTATGTCTCCGGACCACTCGGCGGCTGCTCGCCCACAGCGCACTTCGGCGGAGGGCACTTCTTCCTCGGCTCGCGTCGGTTCGACGCCTGTCGCGTTGCCGGTGACGGCCGCGCAGTCCGAGGTGTGGGTCGGGCAGCAGTTGAACCCGGGCAGCCCGGTCTACAACCTCTCGCTCGTCGTCGAGGTCGCGGGCCGGATCGACCTGGACCGTGCCGCCGAGGCGATCCGGAAGACCGTCGAACGGGCCGAGGCCCTGCACGTGCGTTTCGAGCGCGGTGCAGGCAACGAACTGCTGCAGGTGCCGACAGCCCCCGACGGCTGGACGCTCGCGGTCGTGGACCTGCGCGGCGACGAGGATCCCGAAGCGTGTGCGCGTGTGTGGATGGACCGCGACATGGAGACCGTGGTCGACCTCGAGAGCGACGAACCGCTGTTCCGGCACGCTCTGCTGCGCACCGGGGACGAGTCGGTGATCTGGTACCAGCGTTACCACCACAGCCTCATCGACGGGTACGGCATCACCCTGCTCGTGGCCGACGTCGTCGATCGATACGAGCACCCGGAACTCGAGACGTCCACGGCGCCGTGGCCCCTCGACACGCTCGTGGCGTCCGACCGCGACTACCGTGCGTCGACGCGCTTCGAGTCCGACCGCGACTTCTGGGTTCAGCAGGTGATCGACGCGCCGGAGCCGCCTCGGCTGCTCCCACAGGTCGTCGACCACACCGGGGCGCCGATCTCCGCCCTCGTCGAGATCGACGGGGACGACGCCGACGCGATCTACGCCTTCGCCTCCGACGCCGGGATCAGGCGCACCCGGCTGCCGCTCGCCGCGGTCGTGGCGTACATCCACCGCTTCACCGGCCGCCGCGACCTCACGTTGTCGCTGCCGATGACGGCGCGGGTCGGACGCGAACTGCGCCGCATCCCCGGAATGTGCTCGACGATCCTGCCGCTCCGGGTGCAGGTGGATCCCGAGATGACGGTGGGTGAGCTCGCCACCAGCATCGACACGACGCTGATCTCGGTGCTGCGGCACGGGCGCTACCGCGGCGAGGACCTCGCCCGCGACCTGCGGTCGATCGATCCGGACCGTCAGATCTTCGGTCCCGGAATCAATTCCATGATGTTCGAGCATTCGCTGACGTTCGGCGGGTTTCCGGCGTGGGTGCGGGGTTCGGCCACCGGACCGGTCCGCGACCTCGATTTCTCCATCCGCGGTGGGCAGGATTCGGAGCCCATCCAGATCGATCTCCGGGCCCCGGCCGGTCTCGGCGCCGAACTCGAGGAGCATCGCCGCAGGCTCGAGCACTTCGTCGGGCAGTTCGTCGCCGACCCGTCACAGCCCATCGCCTCGCTCGATCCGATGACCGAGGCCGAGCGCAGGCAGTTGCTGGTGGAGTTCAACGACACGGCGTCCCCGCAGGAATCGGTGACGGTTCCCGACCTGTTCCACGCTCAGGTCTCGCGGACGCCGGATGCCGAGGCCCTGATCGCCGGCGGCACCCGGCTCAGCTACCGCGAACTCGGGGAACGCGTGGCGCAGCTGTCCCATCACCTGTGCGCCCGCGGTGTCGGGGCGGAAACAGTTGTGGCGGTCGGTCTTCCGAGATCGGCGGAAATGGTTATCGGACTGCTCGCCGTCATGTGTTCGGGTGGGGCGTTCGTGCCCCTCGACCCGTCGTGGCCGGAGGACCGCCGGACGTCGGTCCTCGCCGACGCCGGGGCCGCGCTCGTGCTCACCGGCCCCGGTGGAGTCACCGACGCGGGGGAGCGGGCCGTGCCGGTCGACCTCGCGGCGTGGGCGTACGCCGACCAGCCCACCGAGCCGCCCGCGGTGACCGTGCAGGGTTCGCGGCTGGCGTATGTCATCTTCACGTCGGGTTCGACGGGCAGGCCCAAGGGTGCCATGATCCGTCACGAGGCCGTCTGCGCGCGTCTGCTGTGGCAGCGCGACGAGATCCTGGGCTTCGGGCCCGCGGACGCGTCGCTGTTCAAGGCGCCGCTGTCGTTCGACATCTCCGTGAACGAGATTCTGCTGCCCCTGGTCGCGGGTGGCCGGCTGGTTGTTGCCGAGCCCGGCGGGGAACGGGACCCGCAGTATCTGCTGGACCTGATTGCCGGCGAATCGGTGACGTTCGTCTACCTCGTGTCGTCGATGCTGGACGTGCTGCTCGACCTGTCGCGGGGCACGGATCTGCTGGCGTCGCTGAAGCATGTGTGGTGTGGCGGTGAGGTTCTCACGCCGCGCCTGTTCGAGAGGTTCCGGTCGCAGCTCGCCATCACGCTGTACCACGGCTACGGCCCTGCGGAGGCGACGATCGGGGTGTCGCACGTGATCTACCGGGAGAACGCGGCGCGGATCGCGACGTCCATCGGTCGCCCGAACCCCAACACCCAGCTGTACGTGCTGGACGAACACCTGAACCCGGTGCCGCTCGGCACCGGCGGCGAGCTGTACGCCGGCGGATTCCTCCTCGGCCGCGGTTACGTGGACGCTCCCGGGTTGACGGCGTCCCGCTTCGTCGCCAATCCGTTCGCGAACGACGGCTCCCGGTTGTATCGAACCGGTGACCTCGCGCGGTGGGCGCCGGACGGGTCCCTCGACTTCCTCGGCCGCGCCGACAATCAGGTGAAGATCCGGGGCATGCGACTCGAACTCGAGGACGTAGAGGCGGGCATCGTGTCGCATCCCGACGTCCGGCACAGTGCCGTCGTCGTTCGGGAGACACCCTCGGGGGCAAAGTATCTCGCCGCCTACGTCGTGGCGAAGCAGGATTCGGTTCCGGACGTCGCCGAACTGCGGGTCTGGGCGTCGTCGAAGCTGCCGGAGTACATGGTGCCGTCGGCGTTCGTCGTCCTCGATCGGTTCCCGCTCACCCCCAACGGAAAACTGGACCGGCGGGCACTGCCCGAGCCGGACCTCGGCGCGGCCGGCGAGAACGTCGCGCCCCGCACCGCTGCCGAGGAAACCCTGTGTGCGCTGATGGCGGGTGTCCTCGGGGTGGAGTCGGTGGGCGTCACCGACGACTTCTTCGCGTTGGGTGGCGACAGCATCGTCGCGATCCAATTGGTCAACCACGCTCGGCGGGAAGGTCTTTCGATCAGCCCGCGGGAGATCTTCCAGCTCCGCACCGCCGAGGCGCTCGCCCGGATCCAGGAGGGCCGGACCGCGGCCGCCGTGGACTCCGACGACGTCGCCGTCGGTGACGTTCGCAGCACCCCGATCGTCGCCCGCATTGCGGAGCGGGGTGGCGAGATCGCCGCGTTCCACCAGTCGGTGCTCGTGCAGACTCCGGCCGCCCTCGACGAGCATGCCGCGAAGGCGGCCCTCGCCGCGGTGCTCGAGCGGCACGATGCCCTGCGCGCGACGCTCGTCCGTGGTAACGGAAGCGGCCTCCGCCGCGGGGGCGACCGCTGGGCACTGTCCGTGCCGGAACCGTCCCCGGCGACGGTCGACGGAATCCTGCGGGTCGTCGAATTCGACGGCAGCGCCGAGCAACTCGACATCGAGACCCGGGCGGCCGTCGGAAGGCTCGACCCGGATGCGGGTGCGATGGTGCAGGCCGTCCTCTTCTCCGCGGCCGAGGGTCCCGGCCGGTTGCTGCTGATCGGACACCATCTGGTGGTCGACGGGGTGTCCTGGCGCGTCATCCTCGAAGACCTCGCCCGCGCGGGAACGGCCGTGGCGGCCGGGGGCGTCCCCGAACTCGCTCCGGTCGGGACGTCGCTGCGCCGCTGGTCCGAGCTGCTCGACGAGCAGACGCGGTCGGGTGCCTTCGACCACGAACTGTCCTTCTGGTCAGAGGCGGCGACCACAGAAGACCCGCTCCTCGGTTCGCGTGCGCTCGATCCGGCCCTCGACCTCGCCGGCGACGCCGAAACGCTCACGGTGACATTGCCTCCGGAGTTCACCCGGCCGCTGCTCGCCACCGTGCCCGCAGCGTTCCACGGCCACGTCAACGACGCGCTCCTCACCGGTGCCGCGGTGGCGTTGCAGAGGTGGCGAGCCGGGGAGCCCGGCCCCGTGCTCCTCGACCTCGAGGGGCACGGACGCGAGGAAGACCTCGTGCGCCGCAGCGACGGACCCGCCCTCGACCTCTCCCGGACCGTCGGCTGGTTCACCACCGTCTACCCGGTGGTGCTCGACCCCGGTGCGGCAGCGGACGAGACGGGAATCGCCGACGCGCTGAAGGCGGTGAAGGACCAGTTGCGCCGCATCCCGGGTTCCGGGTTCGGCTACGGCGCGTTGCGCTACCTCGGTGTCCCGAAGCCGGAACTCGCGCACGCGCCGACTCCGCAGGTGCTGTTCAACTACCTCGGACGGGTGACGTCCGCGGAGGGAGTCGACTGGCTGCCCCGCGCCATGGGCGGCGCCGACGACCCGCGGATGCCGCTCGGACATGCCCTGGCGTTCGACGTGATCGCCGAGGACGGCGCCGACGGCCCCGTCCTGCGCACGACATTGACGTGGGCGCCCGGTGTGCTCGATCGTGACGCCGTCGTGGCGCTCGCCGACGAGTGGACCGCGGTGCTGCGGGTGCTGGCCGGAATCGACCGTCTCGGCGGTCACACGCCGTCGGACTTCCCGCTGGTGTCGCTGACGCAGGCGGATGTGGACATGCTGGCGGGGGCGGCCGACGTGCTTCCGCTGACACCGCTGCAGGAGGGCATCTACTTCCAGTCGGCGTTCGAGGACACCGGCACCGACCCGTACGTGGTGCAGCAGGTGATCGAACTGACCGGGCCCGTCGACGCGGCGGCGTTGCACCGCGGGCTGCAGGCGGTCGTCGACCGGCACGCGGCCCTCCGCGTCGGCGTGTGGGCGGTATCGGACGGCCGGGTCGTGCAGGTGGTCGGCGAAAACGTCCAGGTGCCGATGGAAGTGCTCGATCTCACCGGCGTCGCGGATCCGGAGCAGCGCGTGGAACAGGTGCTGGCGGCGGACCGGGCCCGGGGTTTCGACTTCGGCCGCGGCCCCCTGCTGCGCTACACGCTCGTTCGGGTGGAGCCCGGGGCGAGCGAAGCGACGGGGGATCTGCAACAGAAGTTCCTTCTGCTGCAGTCGATTCATCACATCGTCGCCGACGGGTGGTCGGTGCCGGTGATGTTGCGGGAACTGATGGCCCTGTACAGCGTCGAGGGGAAGCCGCTGGCACTGCCGACGCCCACGCCGTACCGGAGCTACCTCGAATGGCTGGCGGCGCGGGACCGTCAGGCGTCGCTCGCCGTGTGGCGGGAGGCGCTCGCCGACGCCCCCGAGCCGGTGGACCTGCCGACGCCGTCGTCGAAGGGGGAGTCCGGGATCCGCAGTGTCCGGGTGACACTGCCGTCGGACCACACCGCCGCGCTCTCCGCGGTGGGCCGGGCCCGGGGGTTGACGCTCAGCACCCTCGTGCACGGCACGTGGGGTCTGGTCCTCGGCCGCCTCACCGGCCGGGAGGACGTGGTGTTCGGTTCGACGGTGTCGGGCCGCAGCGGGGACCTGCCCGGTATCGAGGCCATGGTGGGCCTGTTCATCAACACCGTGCCCACCCGGCTGCGGTACCGGCCCACCGACACCGTGGCCGAGACCCTCGCGCGGTGGCAGCACGAGCAGTCGACGCTGCTCGATCACCAGTACCTCGGCCTGCCCGAGCTGCGCCGGGAAGCGGGACTGCAGAACCTGTTCGAGACGCTCGTCGTGTTCGAGAACTATCCGCTCGGCGACGGCGCGGTGGCGGATCCCACCGGTGCGGTGCAGTTGACCGGCATCCGGTTCGACGAGCACCCGCCGTACCCGATGACGCTGATCGTCGTGCCCGGCGACGCGCTGGCACTCGAGCTGAAGTACGACGCCGCCCGCATCGATGCGGCGACCGCGACCCGGTTCGCGGCGTCGACGGTGGGGTATCTCGCGGAGCTGACCCGGGACGTCGACCAGAACGTGTCTTCCGTCCCGCTGGCGTCGCGTGAACCGATCGACGCGGCACTGCGTGACGTCGCGGTGGAGTTCCCCGACACGACGGTGACGGCGCTGCTCGAGGAGCAGGCCGAGCGGACACCCGACGCGGTGGCCGTCGTGTTCGAGGACGAACACCTCACCTACGCCGAACTGCACGCGCGCGCCAACCGCCTCGCCCGGCTGCTCGTCGACCGCGGGGTGGCACCCGAGTCGAAGGTGGCGGTGGCACTGCCCCGTTCGCTGGACCTGATGGTGGCGCTCCTCGCGGTCGGGAAGGCGGGCGGTGCCTACGTTCCGCTCGACACCGGTTACCCCGCAGACCGGCTGGCGTACATGCTGGAGGACGCGGAGCCGGTGTGCGTTCTCACCGACGGCACCGTGCCGTTCGCCGGGTCCGGCGTTCCGCAGGTCCGGGTGTCCGACGCCGCCGCGTTCTCGCCCGAGCCGCTGACCGGTGTCGCGCTCGCGCCGCAGCACCCCGCGTACGTGATCTACACGTCGGGCTCGACGGGACGGCCCAAGGGGGTTGTCGTGCCGCACGCCGGCATCGTCAACCGACTGCTGTGGGTTCAGCGGTTCCGGCCGATCACCCCCTCGGACACCGTGTTCCAGAAGACGCCGTCCAGCTTCGACGTGTCGGTGCTCGAGTTCTTCGGACCGCTCCTCGCCGGGGCGACCCTCGTGCTGGCGCGGCCGGACGGACACAAGGACCCGGCGTACCTCGCCGACGTCATCATCCGACAGTCGATCACGCGTGTGCACTTCGTGCCCTCGATGCTCGAGGTGTTCCTCGCCGAACCCGCCGCGGCCCGGTGCACCGGGCTCCGGATCATCTCCTGCAGCGGTGAGGCGCTTCCCGTGGCCTCCGCCCGGCGCGTCGCCGAACTCCTGCCGGGAGTGGAACTCGACAACCTCTACGGTCCGACCGAGGCGTCGGTCGACGTCAGCTACGCCGCGTCCGTGCAGGGAATCGACGCGTCCGCGCCGTCCGTGCCGATCGGCCTGCCGACGTCCAACACCGGCCTCTACGTGCTCGATCGGTACCTGCAGCCGGTGCCCGCGGGCGCCGCCGGAGAGCTGTACCTGTCGGGACCGCAGCTGGCCCGCGGCTACCTGGGCAGGCCCGGGTTGAGCGCAGAGCGCTTCGTCGCCGATCCGTTCTCCCGCACCGGGTCCCGCATGTACCGCACCGGTGACGTCGCTCGGGTCAATGCCGACGGCGCGGTCGAGTACGTCGGCCGGGTCGACGATCAGGTGAAGTTGCGCGGCTTCCGCATCGAACTGGGCGAGATCGAAGCGCAGATGGCCGCGTGCCCCGGAGTGCGGCAGGCCGCCGCCGTCGTGCGCACGGACCGGCCCGGTCAGCAGCAACTGGTCGGGTACGTCGTCGGGGACGCCGACGTCGACGACATCCGTGCGCGCCTGACTGCGGCGCTGCCGGAGTTCATGGTGCCCGTCGCGTTCGTGACCGTGCCCGAGTTCCCGGTCGGACCCAGCGGGAAGCTGGACCGCACAGCGCTTCCCGCGCCAGACTTCTCCGCGCACACGAGTTCGGGGTCGCTGCCGGTCCTCGAAAGCGGACCGGCAGCGGTGCTGGCCGCCCACTACGCCGAGGTTCTCGGCCTCGGGACCGTCGGCGTGGACGACGACTTCTTCGCGCTCGGCGGCGACAGCATCCTCGCCATCCGCCTCGTGAATCTCGCTCGCCGGGAGGGAATCACCGTCACCCCGCGGCAGATCTTCGAACAGCGGACGCCGGCCGCGCTCGCGCGGCTCGTCGCGGCCACCGTCGTCGCGCCGGCCCCGCGCGTGGAGGAGTCGGGCACCGGCGTCCTGTCGCCTCTGCCGGTGGTCCATCGGCTGTCCGAGTGGAGTGGCGGAAAGAACCGCTTCAACCAGGCCGTTCTGCTCCACACACCGGCGGGCACCAGCGCCACCGTCCTGACGGCCGCCCTGCACTCGGTGATCGGTCACCACGACGGCCTGCGGCAGAAGCTCACCCGGCACGCGCCGGGTGTGTGGTCGCTCGAGATCACCGAATCCGCAGACCTGGAACTGCGTCGTGTCGATGTCACCGGACTCGACGCCGCCGCGCTGCGCGAAACCGTGGCAGCAGAATCCGACGCCGCGACCGACCGGCTCGCCCCCGACGACGGCGCCATGCTGTCGGCGGTGTGGTTCGACGCCGGCCCGCAGGAGTTGGGCAGGCTCCTTCTCGTCGCCCACCATCTGGTGATCGACGGGGTGTCGTGGCGGACGCTGATCGAAGATCTCGCCATGGCGTGGGTGGCGGCCGACAGCGGCCAGGACGCGGCGCTCGACCCGGTGCCCACGTCGCTGCGCGGATTCGCCCGCATCGTCACCGAGCAGGCGCAGGCCCCCGCCCGGCTCGCCGAACTCGACCACTGGCTGCGCGTCACCGAACCCGGTGCCGATCTGGTGCGTGGCACCGACGGGCACGCGGTGGTGAGCAGTGGCGCACGACGGACGGTGCTGCTGGATCCGCAACTCACGACGGCGCTGCTGACCACCGTTCCCGCCGTGGTCGGCGCCGACGTCACCGATGTGCTGCTGGCGGCCCTGCGGCTGTCGGCCGATCGGTGGCTCGCCGGCCGTGGGCGCGAGAACGACCTGCTGGTGGACCTCGAGCGGCACGGCCGCGAAGAACTCGCCGAGGGCGTGGATCTGTCCCGGACCGTCGGCTGGATCACCAACGTCACCCCCGTCCGGTTGCGCAGCCGGACGGGCGCACTCGAGACGCTGAAGGACGTCAAGGAGCAGCTGCGCGGCGCCCCCGACGGCGGCATCGGCTACGGCATGCTGCGGTACGTCAATGGGCGCACCGCGGGCCTTCTGGCGGCACGGGCGGAATCGCAGGTGCTGTTCAACTACCTGGGTCGGATGCCGCACGCGGTGCCCGGACCTTGGACGCCCGCGGTCGAATCCGATTCGCTGGCAACCGATCCCGATGCAGATCTCGGTGGACCGTACCGGCTGGTGATCAACGCCCTGTGTGACGAGTCCGAGCGGGGCACCGAACTGCGGGCCGTCTTCGCCTGGTCGGACGCCGACCTGGGCGAGGCCGACGTCCTCGCGTTGAGCGACGGCTGGGTGGCCGCACTGCGTGAACTGGCCGACGCCGCAGGAGAGCACGACGGACCGGCGATGCTCACCCCGTCCGACCTTCCCCTCGTGACGCTGACGCAGGAGGAGATCGACCGGATCGTCGAGGCGAGCCCGAGTGGGGTCGACACGGTGCTGCCGCTGTCGCCGCTGCAGGAGGGTCTCTACTTCCAGGCCGGGTTCGACTCCGGCGCCGACCTCTACACGGCACAGTTCTCACTCGACTTCGAGCACCGCCTCGACACCGACAGGCTCGCCGCCGCGCTGCGCACCCTGCAGCGGCGCAACCCCACGCTGCGAGCGGGATTCGTCAGTGCGGGCCTGCCTGCGCCGGTGCAGTTCTTCGGCGCGGGTCTGGACGTGCCCATCGCCGAGTTCGACCTCCGGGAACTCGACGAGCCCGAACGCGCGACCTACGCCGAACAGCTGACCGCGCAGGACCGGCTGACACCGTTCGACCTCACCTCCCCGCCACTGTGGCGGGCAATGGTGTTGCGGCTCGGCGACTCCCACGACCGACTGGTGATCAACCGGCAGTTCCTGCTGTGGGACGGTTGGTCCAACGGCCTCGTCGTCAGCCAGCTGCTCGCGCTCTACGAATCAGGTGGCGACGACTCCGGATTCGCCGCCCCGGAAGGATCTTTCGAGGACTACCTCCAGTGGCTGGCCACCCGGGACGCGGACGCCGCGCAGGCGGCGTGGACCGACGCGCTCGGCGGGCTCGACGAACCGACGGTGCTGGCCGCGACGGTCGCGGGGGAACCGCAGCCGCCGCAGCGCCGGGACGCCGTGCTGTCCGAGGAACTGAGCGAACGGCTTCGTGCCGGTGCCCGCGGTGCCGGTGTCACGTTCAACGCGGTGCTGAACGCCGCGCTGGCCGTCGTACTCGGAATCGAGACCGGGCGCCGGGACCTCGTGTTCGGCACCACCGTGGCCGGACGCCCACCGGAAGTCCCGGGCATCGACGCGGTGGCCGGAATGTTCCTCAACACCGTCCCCGTCCGGACGACGCTGCGCGCCGACGAGACCGTCACCGACCTGCTTCGGCGAATCCAGTCGGAGCGGCTGGCGCTGACCCCGTACGACTACCTCGGGCTCGCCTCCATCCAGCGGGTGTCCGAGCACCGGCAGCTGTTCGACGTGCTGTACGTGCTGCAGAACTTCGTCGACGAGAAGCAGGTGTCGGCGCTCAATGCGGCGCACGACATCAGCGGCGGCGACAGCATCGATCACACGCACTACCCGGTCACGGTCGTCGTGACGCCGGGCGCGAGCGTGAAGGTGAAGTTCGAGTTCCACCCCGAGAAGATCTCGGAGTCGCGGGTCGAACGCATGCTGTCGCGGTACCTCACCGTGCTCGAGGAATGGTCCACCGACCTGTCGGGTGTGGTCGGCGGAATCGCCGGTGCCGCAACACCCGTGCCGGTCGAGCGGAAGGCCCTACCCGACAGAACCATCGCCGATCTGTTCGCCGACGCGGCCCGCGGCCGACCCGAAGACACGGCTCTGGTGTTCGGCGACCGCCGCGTGAGTTACGCCGAACTCGACGCCGACGTGAATCGGATGGCCCGGGTCCTGCTCGGCCACGGCGCGGGCCCGGAGCGGATCGTCGCGCTCGCACTGCCGCGGTCGGTGGAGATGGTGGTCGCGCTCTTCGCCGTGCTGCGCACCGGATCCGCGTACCTGCCGCTCGAACTGGACCACCCCGCCGAGCGACTCCTCGCGATGCTCGACGACGCGCGTCCGACGGTCCTGGTCACCACGTCGGAGGTCGCCGGAACGCTCGCCGCTGCGACGGTCGACACACTGGCCGTCGACACCGTGGACTTCGGCGGGGTCGCGTCCGCACCGCTGTCGGAGGCCGAACTCGGCGGTTTCGCGCCCGGAACCCCCGGGCGCCTGGACCATCCGGCGTACGTCATCTACACGTCCGGGTCCACGGGCAAGCCGAAGGGCGTCGTCACCCCGTACCGCGGTCTGACCAACATGCAGTTCAACCATCGTGAGGCGATCTTCGAACCCGTCGTGACCGCCGCGGGCGGTCGGCGGCTGCGCATCGCGCACACCGTGTCGTTCGCGTTCGACATGTCGTGGGAGGAACTGCTGTGGCTGGTGGAAGGCCACGAGGTCCATATCTGCGACGAGAACCTGCGGCGTGACGCCGAGGCGCTCGTGGCCTACTGCGACACCCATGCGATCGACGTCGTCAACGTGACGCCGACGTACGCGCAGCACCTCGTCGAGGAGGGTCTGCTCGACGACGGTCCGGGACGGCACCGGCCGCCGCTCGTACTCCTCGGCGGGGAGGCAGTGTCGGATTCGGTGTGGAACCGGTTGCGCGACACGGACGGAACGGTCGGGTACAACCTGTACGGTCCCACGGAGTACACGATCAACACTCTCGGTGCCGGTACCGCCGACAGCGCGACACCCACCGTCGGCACCCCGATCTGGAACACGTCCGCCTACGTGCTGGACGCGTGGTTGCGTCCGGCTCCGGACGGCGTTCCCGGCGAGCTGTACATCTCCGGGGTCGGGTTGGCGCGCGGCTACCTCGACCGGTTCGCGCTGACGGCGGAGCGTTTCGTCGCCGACCCGTTCGAGGAGTCCGTACGTATGTATCGGACAGGCGATCTCGTGCGCCGCCGTGAGGACGGGAACCTCGACTTCCTCGGCCGGACCGACGATCAGGTGAAGATCCGCGGTCACCGGGTGGAACTCGGCGAAATCGCATCCGCGCTCGAAGCTCTGGACGACGTGCGCCAGGCCGCCGTCGTCGTCGATTCGGGCCCGGGTGGGTTCAAGCGGATCGTCGGCTACGCCGTCGTGAGTACTTGTCAACCGCGGGACGTCAACAAGTACTCACAGGCGCTGCGCGCAACGTTGCCGGACTACATGGTGCCCGCCGCGGTCATCGAGGTCGACAGCCTGCCGATGACGGTCAACGGCAAACTCGACGTCAAGGCGCTGCCGTCGGCGGACGACGTGCTCGGCCGCAGCGGCGGCGCGCGCACGGAACCCCGCACCGACACCGAACGGATGCTGTCCGGCTTGTTCGGGGAGATCCTCGGCGTCCCCGCCCCCGGGGTCGACGACGACTTCTTCGACCTCGGCGGTCACTCGCTGCTGGCTACCAGGCTGATCAGCCGGGCACGGGCCGCGCTCGACACCGACCTCACCCTGCGCGACCTGTTCGAGGCACCGACGGTCGCCGAACTCGCCGCCCGGATCGGCGACGACACCGGTTCGACGCGCCCGGTGCTGGTCGCCCGGCCGCGGCCCGAGCATCTGCCGCTCTCCGCTGCGCAGCAACGCCTGTGGCTCCTGCAGCAGATGGAAGGCACCTCGGCCGCGTACAACTTCCCGATCGTCCTGCGACTGCAGGGTGCACTGGACCCCGGGGTGTTCGAGCAGGCGCTGACCGACGTCGTGTTCCGGCACGAGTCGCTGCGAACGGTGTTCGGGGAGGACGACGGCGAACCGGTGCAGGTGATCCTGGACGACGCCCGGCCCGGCGTCGCGGTGGTGGACGGCACCGAGGCCGATCTGGTGCGGCTCGTCACCGAGACCGTCGGCCGCCCGTTCGACCTGGCGACGGAGATCCCGGTGCGCGCCAGTCTCATCCGGGTCGCGGACCAGCAGGTGCTGGCCATCGTGCTGCACCACATCGCCACCGACGAATGGTCGGACCGCCCGTTCCTGCGGGACCTGATGTCGGCGTACGCCGCTCGCGCGCAGGGCTCGGCACCGGCGTGGGAACCGCTCGACGTGCAGTACGCCGACTACACGCTGTGGCAGCGTGACGTCCTGGGTGATCCGCAGGACCCGTCCAGCCTCGTCAGCCGTCAACTCGACTACTGGGCGAAGACTCTCGACGGGGCGCCGGAGGAGTTGGTGCTCCCCGCCGACCGCACCCGCCCGGCGCGGCCCAGCTTCGCGGGCGGCGCGATCGAGGCGACGCTCGACGCCGCGACGACGCGGGCCCTGCGTGCGCTCGCCCGGACGTCGGGAACCAGCATGTTCATGGTGCTGCACGCGGCGTCGGCGGCGTTGCTGCACCGTCTCGGTGCGGGCGACGACCTGCCGATCGGCGCGCCGGTCGCCGGCCGCAGCGAACAGGGTCTCGACGACCTGATCGGATTCTTCGTCAACACCGTGGTGCTGCGGACGGACGTGTCGGGCAACCCCACGTTCGACCAGTTGCTGGCACGGGTCCGCGACACCGACCTGGCGGCCTTCTCGCATGCGGACGTTCCGTTCGAAACCGTTGTGGAGAAGGTGAATCCGGCGCGGACCCTGGCCCGGAACCCGCTGTTCCAGGTGATGGTCGGTTACCGCAGCCGGACGTCCGATTCGGCGCTCGCACCCGGCTTGGCCCTCACTCCGGTGGCATTCGAGGAACGCACCGCCAAGTTCGACCTGGTGTTCAACTTCACCGAGTACCTCGACGACGACCGGGTCGACCTGCGCCTCGAATACGGCTCCGACCTGTTCGACCGGGCCACCGCGGAGAAGATCGCGCGCAGGCAGGTCGTGGTGCTGGAGGTCCTCGCATCCGACTCGGGTCGCGCGGTCGGCGACCTCGACGTGTTCCTCGGCGACGAACGCGAACTCGTGGTGCGCGGGTTCAACGACACGTCACAGCCGGTGGCGGAGGAGACGTTCTACGAGGCGTTCGCGCGCCACGTGGCGGCGACCCCCGACGCCGTGGCCGTCGTCGACGCCGGCGGTGAGGTGACGTACGCGGAACTGAGTGTTCGCGCCGACCGTATTGCCGCACTGCTGCATCGTCGCGGCGTGTCCGTCGAGGACGTTGTGGGACTGGCGGTACCGAGATCGGCGCAGATGGTCGCGGTCGTGCTCGGGGTGCTGAAACTCGGGGCGGCGTACCTTCCGCTCGACCTGAACCACCCGTCCGACCGCATCTCCTACATGCTCGCCGACTCCGCCGCGCGGGTGCTGGTGACCACGGTGGGGGAGAGCCCGCGCATCGCGGACGTCGACGGCCTCACTCGCGTTCTCCTCGACGACGAGTCCGTCGTCACGGAACTCGAGACCGGGCCCGCCGTGCGGGTGCCGCGGCCCCCGCAGGGCCTGGACCACGCCGCATACGTCATCTACACCTCGGGCTCCACCGGTAAACCCAAGGGCGCGATCCTCACTCACGACGGGATTCCCAGCCTCGTCGCGACCGCCGAACGGCGGATGAAGCTCGTCCCGGGTTCGGTGGTGATGCAGTTCGCGTCGATCGGATTCGACGTCGCGGTCTTCGAGTTGTCGATGGCGCTGTGCACGGGGTCCCGTCTGGTCATCGTCCCCGACGAGTCCCGCGTCGCCGGACCGGAACTCACCGATTTCATGGCCGCACACGCCGTGACGCACGCGATCATTCCGCCGTCCCTGCTGGCTGCTCTGCCGTCGGGTTGCGACGTCCCGGAAGGCTGCACCGTGCTGGTGGGCACCGAGACCGTGCCGCCGGAACTGATCGGACGCTGGGCGGAACGGCTCAACCTGCTGGCCGCGTACGGTCTCACCGAGGCCACCGTCAACAACACGCTGTGGCAGGCGCAGCCCGGATGGGACTCGGCTGTGCCGATCGGCATCCCCGATCCCAACGAGCAGGCGTACGTCCTCGACGACCGCCTGCAGCCGGTGCCGCCGGGGGTGGCGGGCGAGTTGTACATCGCCGGTCGCGGACTGGCCCGCGGATACCTCGGCCGGCCCGACCTCACGTCGGTCCGGTTCGTGCCCAGCCCCTTCGGCGACGCGGGCACCCGGATGTACCGGACCGGTGACCGGGCGCGCTGGCGGGCCGACGGCAACATCGACTTCCTCGGACGCGTCGACGACCAGGTGAAGATCCGTGGATTCCGCATCGAACTCGGCGAGATCATCGCGGCCCTCGGAAGCCATCCTGAGGTGAAGCAGTCGGCTGTCGTCGCGGACCGGTCCGGCGACATCGTCCGGCTCGTGGGCTATGTGACATCGGCCGACGGTCACGCAGCCGGGCAGATCGATCCGCGGGCCGTGCGGGAACACGCCGCCGCGCGGCTGCCCGACTACATGGTGCCGACTCTCGTGGTCGTGCTGGACGAGGATCTCCCGTTGACACCCAACGGCAAACTCGACCGCAAGGCGCTCCCGCTGCCGGACTGGTCGGCCCTGACGGGGGACGGCACGCCGCAGACGCCGGAGCAGAAGGAGATCGCCGCAGCGTTCGCCGACATCCTGCATCTGCCGTCGGTGGGCATCCACGACGACTTCTTCGACCTCGGCGGCAACTCCATGGCATCGATGCGGTTGGTGGGGCGGATCCGCGGGCGGTTCGCCGTCGACATCGGTATCCGGGACGTGTTCGACAGTTCCACGGTGGCCGAACTCGCCGCGATCGTGGCGGGCGCCTCGTCCACCGGCAGGCCGGTGCTGACGTCGGCGCACCCGCGACCGGAGGCGCTCCCGCTGTCCGGGCCGCAACGCCGGTTCTGGAAGCAGTTCCGGGCGGCAGGCGCCGAGGCGCGGGCCAGTCACGCACTGTCGCTGCAGCTTCGCGACACCGTCGACCCCGAGATCCTGGCGCAGGCTCTCGACGACGTCACGTCCCGGCACGAACCGCTGCGGACCGTGTACGTGGAGGCCGGGGACACCGTCGTCGCGCAGGAAGCGGGGCGGCCCGCGCTCGAACTCGTCGACGTCGGGGACGGAGACGTCCACCGCAGGGTCTTCGAATTGGCGCAGGAGCCCCTCGATCTCACCGAGCACGCACCCCTCCGGGTGCATCTCGTGACCGGCGCCGACGGCACCCAGGCACTGCTTCTCGCGATGCACTACATCGCCGTCGACGAGTGGTCCGTGGTGCCGTTGCTCGGTGATCTGATGGGCGCATACGCCGCGCGCTCGCACGGTGAGGAACCCGCATGGGAACCGCTGCCCGTCGGATACGCCGACTACGTCGTGTGGTCGCAGGCGCTCGTCGGCGATCCCGAGGACCCGGACAGCCGTCGGTCGCGTCAGCTCGACTACTGGCGGGAGACGCTGGACGGCATGCCGTCCCGGCTCGAACTGCCCGCCCCGGCGGTGCGCGGACCGAGGACGGCGGAGATCGTGCCGGTCGAGATCGACGCGGAACTCCACAGCGCGGCCCGGAAGTTCGCGAGCGACACGGGCACCAGCCTGTTCATGGTGTTGCAGGCCGCACTCGCCACCGTGTTGACACGGCACGGCGCCGGCACGGACATTCCGCTGGGGTCACTCGTCGCGGGACGCACGGAGGAGGCGCTGGACGCCCTGGTCGGCTGCTTCTTCAATATCGTTCTGTTGCGAACGGATACGAGCGGTGCTCCCGATCCCGTGGAGTTGCTCCGGCGTATCCGGACCGCGAATCTCGACGCGCTGGACAACCAGGACGTGGCGTTCGCCGACGTCGTGGAGGCGGTCGGCGAGACGCCGGTGGTCCGTCCGCAGGTCATGCTCGTTCATCACGAGCAGGCCAGGCTCGGTCATCTCGACGCGCTGGGCGGCTTGATGCCGGTGCCGGTGGGTGTTCCGGATTCGGACCTGACGCTGAGCTTCTACGAGCCGATCGGTGACGGACCCGTCCACGCGTATTTCTCGTTCTCCTCGGATGTGCTGGACGCCGGGGAGGTCCGTGGCTGGGCGTCGGAGTTGTCGTCGCTGGTCACCGCATGGGCGGAAGGAGCCCGATGATCAAGAGTGATCCAGATCGCAGTTCCGGGGCGGAGTTCGCCGCCGCGAGGGCCGGAAGTACTTGGTACTGTGCTGGAAATAAGGATAGGCTTCACTATCTTTTCAGAAGGCAGACGGCGGCTGGGTCGGGTGCGGCGCGGCGTCGAGGACGGACAACGAGCTATGAGTGAATCGCCGGAAACGGTCGGTACAGATCTCCCAGTGCGAGATGTCGTGGGTGTCGGGTTCGGTCCCGCTAACCTCGCCCTGGCCATTGCCATCGAGGAACACAATGCGGAGTGCCCCCCGCGCGAGCGGATCAGCGCGCAGTTCTTCGAGAAGCAGGATCGATTCGGGTGGCATCCCGGGATGCTTCTCGACGGCGCGACGATGCAGATCGCGTTTCCGAAGGACCTGGTGACGTTCCGGAATCCGCGTAGCGCATTCACCTTCTTCAACTACCTCTTCGATCAGGGTCGCCTCGTCGACTTCGTCAATCACCAGACCTTCTTTCCGACTCGTCACGAGTTTCACGACTACCTGCAGTGGGCGGCGCGCCGAGTCGACGCCGACGTGCGATACGGCACCGCTGTGGAGACCGTACGCGGAATCCGCGGTGACGACGGGGTGATCGACCGTTTCGAGGTCCGCACCGCCGACGGCAGCACGGTGATCGCGCGCAACGTCGTGATGGGCGCCGGTCTGCGGGAACGAATCCCCGAGTGGGCCAACCCCTCTGCGCGGTGCTTCCACAACCACCAGTTCCTGTTCCGGCTCGGCGAGATGCCGGCCCCGGTCCACCATCGGTTCGTCGTCCTCGGGGCAGGCCAGAGCGCCGCCGAGATCGTGCAGTACCTGCACGGAAACTACCCCGAAGCCGAAGTCCACAGCGTCTTCTCGCGGTACGGGTACAGCCCGGCCGACGACAGCCCATACGCCAACCGCATCTTCGATCCCGAGGCGGTCGACGACCTGCACGGCGCCCCGGAGGCGGAGCGACTGCGATTGCTGGATGTCCATAGGAGTACTAACTATTCGGTGGTCGACATCGAGCTCATCAACGAGCTCTACGCGACCGAATACCAGGAACGCGTGCGTGGGCGTCGCCGCCTCTTCATGCGACGCGCGTCGGAGATCATTGCCGTCGACGAGACTTCGGACGGAATCGAGGTGGCTGTCCGCAGCGGTGTGGACGGCCTCACCGACACTCTCGCTTGCGACGCACTGATTCTGGCCACCGGTTTCACTCCCGCCCCCCTCGAGCCTCTTCTCGGAGATCTCGCGCCGAAAATCCACCCGCCGCGTGAAGTGGGCCGAGATTACAGATTGGCGGTTTCACCGGACGTCACAGCGGGAATCTATCTGCAGGGCGGCACGGAGAAAACGCACGGAATCACGTCGTCGCTCCTGTCGAATGTTGCCGTGCGGGCGGGAGAGATCGTTACATCTGTCGTAACAAGGCGTGGCCGCAACGGCACGCTTGCTAGTGTGAACGCACAGGACACGTATGCGACAAGCGAGGCGAGATGAGCACCAATCCATTCGATGACGAAGAAGGCCGCTTCTACGTGCTGGTGAACGATGAGGACCAGCACTCACTGTGGCCCACGTTCTCTGAGGTGCCGGCAGGCTGGCGCGTAGTTTTCGGCGAGGAAAGCCGGGCCGCGTGCCTCGAGTACGTGGAGAAGAACTGGACCGACATGCGGCCGAAGAGCCTGCGTGAGGCCATGGAGGCCGACGAGAAGTCGGGCGGACGGCACAGCGTCGACAAGAGCTGACCTCCCCGGCGCCGCGTTTCGGCGACGATGTGCCGGGACGACCGTCCGGTGAGACACCGGCGGTCGTACCCGGCAGACGGCCCAGAGGCCGTCACCTGAAACTGCCTCAGGCCGCCTTCTGTGCGTGTGTTTCGACCGCCTTCCGCCGCCTCGTCTTGAAGACGGGGCGGCGGATGTCGTCTGTGCGACGCAGGATGCGCGGCCTCCGCATGGTCCGGGCAATCCATTCGCCTAGCGTGACGCCCGCCGCGAGCGCGCAACCGATACCGAACGCCGCCAGCAGCGAGCTCAGTCCGATCACCACTTCGTTGTTGAGCAGGGCGTACAGACCTCGGTACAGAGACAGACCCGGCAGCAGTGGTGTGATACCCGCCACCACGACGACCAGCGGCGGCGTGAGCGCGCGGCGGGCCATCAGACCACCGGCGAACCCGACCACTGTGGCCGCGAGTGCCGAACCGATGATGGGGCCGATGCCGAACTGGTGCGCCACCATGTAGACCAGGGCGCCGGCCGCACCGCCGAACCACGCGGCCGTGAGCGCGCGCTGCTCGGCGTAACAGGCCAGCGCATAGAACATCGACGCGAACGCGCCCGACATCACCAGCACGGGTAGTTGCACGAGTTCCGTGATCTCGACGTTGACGGGTGGCAGCGTCGAACCCAGCACGCCGGTCAGACGCAACGAGATGGCCACACCGGCGATGATGCCACCGGTCATCATGACCACTTCGAAGAATCGCGCCGCCGCCGTGATCGGTGCCCCCGTGATGGCGTCCTGCACCGAACCGACCAGCGACAGCCCGGACAACAGCACCACCACACCGGCCGAAATGATCTGCGAGGGTCTGATGTCGACACCCAGCTGATCCTGGAACGTATAGAGCGTCGCCGCCGGGGTCGCGGCCACCAGACCGCCCGCCACCTGCTGGAAGAAGAACGGCAGGCCGATGCGGTTGAGGACGCGGTTGACCCGGTAGATCACCATCGTCGTCAGGAAGGCGACCGATGCGACCAGCACCCCACCGCCCATCAACACGGAGACCGACGCGGCCATGGACGCCCAGGCGAGCGTCGCGATCCAGCGGTTGTACGGGTGCGGCGCCGTGGTGACCGCGGTCAGGGCCTCGTGTGCCTCGCTGGGGGTGACGGCCTCACGGCGGATCCGCCGCGTGAGCCGGTCCACCGCCGCGAGACGGGTGAAGTCCATCGAGCGGTAGTGCACTATCCGCATCGTGCTCGCCGGCGGGAGGGTTGGCCCCCGGTATGCGGACAGCACGATGGAGTTGTACGTGACATCCACATCGCACTGGGCGAGGCCGTACGTGGCGGCGATGAACTGCACCTGCTCGGCGGTGTCCATCGCACCGGTGCCCGACGCGAGGAGCACTTCACCGACACGCACGGCGAGGTCGAGTACTTCGGCGACCACAGCGTCGTCGGTGAGGTCGATCGGCTGCAGCGGTGTGGGTGCAGCGGTGACCGCATCGACCGTTGCGCGACGGTCGCCTGTGAGACGTTGGAGGGTTTCTGTGAGCTTGGCCATACTACGTGTCGGAGACAAGGTCTTTCTCGGTCAAATCGGTAGCGGAGAGTGCAGACTCGAGTGTCTCGTGGCGGAACGTGGAGATGACCTGATCGTGGACGACACGGAATGCAGAGGCCAGGATACGCGTCTCCTCGGGGTCCGCCCACGTGGCCTGCTGTTCGACCACCAGCACCCCGTCGTAGTAATACATTCGCTGCGGAATCAGCGTGATGCCCGCGGTAGACGCCCATTCCCGCAACGCCGCCAGGCCCTGGGTGGCGCCTTTCGGCCCACCCATCTCGATGTCGTCGCTCGACAGCGACAGCAGAGTGTCGATGTCGCCGGAGTTGAGGGCGTCGTGCCAAGCGAGGACAGTGGCGATCTCCGAGGTACTCATGGCTCCAACGCTATCCAATGTGGGCGGAAGTGGCCGACGTTCCTGCAATGGATATGATGGGCGCGCGTGTCCGCCTCCTTAGCTCAGTGGTAGAGCACTCGCCTTGTAAGCGAGCGGTCGTCAGTTCAATCCTGACAGGAGGCTCCACCGCGGAATTGCCTCCGCACACAGAGGGCCACCTTCCCCCGGGAAGGTGGCCCTCTGTCTTTCCCGCACGCTCACCCCTGGGTGGGCAGTTCGTCACCCTGGGGTCCCTGTCTCCGACCCCGCCGGTCATTGACGATGAGTACATGCAAGTGAATTCGTGCAGGTCGGCGGTACTGGATGCAATGGAAGCGCTGCCCGCCCTCGAAAGGGAGGCACTGGCCCTCGTGTACTACCGGGGAATGTCCTGCGACGAGGTGGCGGACACGATGCAGATCAGCGTCGCCATTGTCCGGGACCGCCTCCACGAGGGGGCGCGCAGACTGCTCGCCGGGGTCGGCGCCGTCTGATCGGACCGCGCCCTCACGTGCCGATCGGCTGACCGAGCAGGCTCGCGATCGTGTCGCCGACGATCGACGACCACACCAGCCACGTCGCCTGGTCGAGGGCCATCGATCCGACGTCGTGGGTGCTGCATCCGGTCTCGGCCGGGACCCCGGCGAACCGGTCCCGCAACCACATCAGGGCGCTCGCCGCCGCGACCGGTTCGAGGGACAGGTGCTCGCTGGCGTGGTCGCGGGTGTACGTCACCCGGGCGTCCGGGTCCTGGCAGTAGGTGTCGACGAGTGTGTCGACGGGCCCGACCGGCACCAGCCAGTCCGGGTTCGCCTGGTACATGAACATCGGGACGTCCGGGACCCGGTGACCCATCTTCGTCCGGTCGAGTACCGACTCGACCACCGGATCGCGCAGCGGGTCGCCGCTCGGGCTGTCGAACAGGCCCCGCAGGTTCGCGAACGGCAGGAGCGCCGACTGGTAGCTCACGCAGAGGTTGCTCTTGGCGGTCAGGAGCTGCTTGCCGAGTGGATTCAGATGTGTGTCGAGATACTCCGCGAGCTCGGGATAATCACGGCTCACGCCGAACACGCCGCCCAGCACGATTCCCGCGCCCAGGTTGTTGTCGGCGAGATCGACGAGGGCGCCGAGATCGGCCGGGATGCCGCCTTCGGCCGCACCGACGATGTTCAGGTCCGGTGCGTAGCTCGCGTGGAGTTCGGCGGCGTGACCCGTCGCGATCGCGCCTCCGGAATAGCCCATCAACCCGACCGGAGTCTGCCTGCCTGTCAGGCCCAGTGGGCCGAAGTTCTCCGCCGCCCGGATCCCGTCCAGGGTGATGCGGCCCGCGAGGGGCCCGGCCGCATACGCGGCGTTCGGGCCCTGGTGATCCGGCATCACGACGGCCCATCCCTGGGCGAGGGCGGCCTGCGCCTCGAGGAACTGCAGCGGCGCGACGATCTGACCGGTCAGCGGCGCGGGCACGGACCACTGCTGCAGTGCGTACGAAGCGGCGCAGTACTTGCCGAGGGAGTCTTCCGCCGGCTGGGGCGAGAGCAGATTGCGGACGCCGCCGATCGTGCCCCGGGCCTTGACGACCGTCGCGACCGCCGGGATCGGCTCGTCCCGCGAGTTGGTGGAGCGATACGACAGCTGCCACGCGTCGACGTTCACCGGAAACACCGACAGGTTCGCCAGGTTCACTTCGCGGGCGGCGATGATTTCGCCCGGCTCGGCCGCCGCGACCACGTCCGCCGGTGGTTCGTAGAACCCCCGGTCGGCCTCGGGCCAGGCGGGGACGGTAGTAGCCGGCTGCACGTCCACCGGAGTTCCGTCGTCGGCGGGAGCCCCGACCGACGGCGCGGCGACGGCGAGCTGTGCGCCCTCCACCATCGCTCCCACCAGCAGCATTCGACGTCGTCGTGCTCTCGATCCGATCAAGTGGTCCTCCCCGGCCCGAAGTGAGACGTCTATGTCTCACTTTTTGAGCAGACCGTAGATGAGGTGTGACGGGTATCGCAATACTCGCGAGTAAGTTCGGTTCAGGTCTGGTCGGTGACCAGCGCGATGAGCATCGTGCTCAGAACGTCCACCAGCACCGACGGGGACGGCCTGGGGGAGGCGGTGCTCCAGTGGTGGGCGAGATCGTTGACCGCCCCGATGAAGGCGATCGACACCATCTCGAACCACTCGGGCGGGTCGACGATGCCGCCGTCGATCGTGCGGGTGACGGTTTCGAAGAGTTGCGCCCACTGCGTGCGGCGCTCGAGGCGGTACTGCTCGACCCGCGGGCCCGCCCCGACCACCTCCACGAAGATGATCCTGGCCCGCCGCTCGTCCGTGCCGACCGATTCGATGTAGGCCGTCATGACGGTGCCGGCGACGGTCCGGGGATCCCGCGAGGGCGCCCGGTCGTTCGCGGCGAGCACCGCGTCCCGGGCCTCGTCCTGAATCGTGTCGTAGAGCGCGAGGAGGATGTCCTCGCGGCTGCCGAACTCCTCGTAGAACTGGCGACGCGACAGGCCGGCGTGGGCACAGATGTCGCTGATCGAACTGTGGGCGTACGTCTTCTCCGCGAAGACCGACCGGGCGGAGTCGAGGAACCGCGCCCGGCGGGCTACGCGACGTTCCGCAACCGGTTGGCCGCTGTACGTCCGATTCGACTCTGCTCGGGACACGATCTCAGCCTACGGTGACGGGACGTGGGGGCCCGCCTGGGCTCACATCAGTCCCGCATCCGCTCGTGCAGGATGATGCGCCCCGCGGCCTCGATCAGCGCGAGGTGGGAGAACGCCTGCGGGAAATTGCCGAGATGACGGCCGGTGCTCGTGTCGAACTCTTCGGCCTACAGCCCCAGGGGCGAGGACACGCTGAGCAACCGCTCCATCAAATCGGTTGCCTCCTGTACCTGTTCGACCACGGTCAGTGCCGACACCAGCCAGAACGAGCAGATCAGGAAGCTGCCCTCCTTCCCCGACAGTCCGGCGTCGGTTTCGCCGGTGCGGTAGCGCAGGACGAATCCGTCTTCGGTGAGATCGGTTGCGATGGCGTCGACCGTGGCACGCAGGAGCTGGTCCCCGCGGGGAAGGAATCCGAACACCGCGGCGAGCAGGGTCGACGCGTCCAGCGCCTCGGTGTCGTAGTGCTGGCGCAGCACCCCGTTCCTCACCCCGTGCTCGAGGATGTCGGCACGGATCTCTTCGGCTGTGGCACACCAGGTTTCCTCGGCCGGGCGATCGCCGCGGATGCCCGCGATCTTCGACGCCCGGTCGAGTGCCACCCAGCACATCAGCTTCGACGACACGTAGTGCTGCGGTGCGCCGCGAGCCTCCCAGATCCCCTGATCGGGGTTGCGCCACACCGCCGCCGCGCACGTCGCCTGCTGCTGCACGAGCGGCCACAGCCGGCGGGGGAGGCGCTTGCTGCGGACCGTGTGCAACAAGATCGAGTCGAGGACGGCGCCGAACACGTCGTTCTGCCGCTGGTCGAACGCGCCGTTGCCGATGCGCACCGGTCGCGCGCCCGCGTAGCCGGACAGGTCGTCGCGGGTCGACTCCGTCAGGTCGCGGGTGCCGTCGATTCCGTACATGATCTGCAGTGCGCCATCGCCGTTCGACTCGAGATCGGCGATGAACTGCATGAACTCGTCGGCCTCCCAGTCCAGGTTCAGATAGTGCAGGGCCTGCAGAGTGAACGTGGAGTCACGCATCCACGTGTACCGGTAGTCCCAATTGCGTTCGCCGCCGGGAGTTTCCGGCAGGGATGTGGTGAGTGCCGCGACGGTGGCGCCGGTCGGCATGTACGTGAGTCCCTTGATGGTGAGGGCGGATCGCTGGATCGCCTCCCGCCACCGGTGGTCGGGGAACTGCAGTAGAGGGTTTCACCCTTCTCCAGCACGTGGCGGGCGCGGACCCGCCCACCCTCGATGCCGAGCGCCATGTCCGTCCGCAGGCGCAGGGTCCGACCCGCGCCGCTCGCGTCGGCGGTGTGCCGATCGCCGTCCACCAGAACCCACTCCGCCGGTGTGCGCCCGTAGTCGAACACGGGCTCGCACACCAACTCCACCTCCACCCTGCCGTCGAGGCAGGTGACCGTGCGGACCAGCATGTGATCGGCATCTTCGTCTGCGGGTGGCCGTGTGTGGGGAGTGACGGTGTCCTCGCCGCGGCTCGGACCCATCGTCAACACACTGCGCACGGTCACCCAGCCGGTCGGCGTGTTCCACACCGCCGAGATAGTGTTGCTTCCCGGCTCGTACTGCCGGGACGCCGGAACGTTGAGCCCGAACGGGCCGATCCGGAACATCCCCGCCCCGCGGTCGAGGAGGGATCCGAACACGCTGGTGAGTCGAACCGGGGCACGCACAGCCAGTCGACGGAACCGTCCGGCGCGATCAGCGCCCCGGTGTGGCAGTTCGAGAGGAACGCGTATTCGGCGATCGGCGGGAACGGGGACGGCGCGGCCGCGCTCTGGGGTGGGCATCGTCGTCCGAGGCAGTAGCCACGTCCGCGCCCCTCTCCCGGCAGTGTCGACAACCTCCATGCTGCGGGTCGGGGTCCGCAGGGTCATCACCCTGTACGGGTGACCGGCGTCCCGTCAGTCATCGAGCACCGCGAGATCGAGTCGACGGACGCGATCAGGTTCTGCGATGACGTCGATCTCGGTGATCCTGCCGTCCGCGATCGTGAACGCCAGCACCAGGTGCAGCCGACCGTGGAGAGCCATCACGAGCCCGGCCGCCCCGTTCACCAGGGCGACCTGCGTGGACCGGGCCCGTTCCGAGGAGGCGAGCGCGCCCCTGGCCACGACCCGGGCACCCCGGATAAGGAGAGGTGCCGGGGTGGGTCCGACCGCCGGATCCGCCCGGAGCACCACGTCCGGATCGAGCAGGGCGACCAGAGCGTCGAAGTCGCCGCCGCGGGTCGCGGCCAGATAGGCATCGACGACACGGCGCTGGCGGTCCAGATCCGCCGTGTCCGGCGCCGGGGAGGCCCCTTTCACCCGTCGGCGGGCGCGGCTGGCGAGTTGCCGCACCGCCGGGGAGGAGCGGCCCACGACGGGGGCGACGTCGTCGAAGGGCACGTCGAACATGTCGTGCAGAACGAACGCGAGCCGCTCGGCCGGCGTCAGCGTGTCGAGCACCACGAGCAGGGCCAGGCCGACCGAGTCCGCCAGCATCGCTTCGTGTTCGGGGTCGCCACCGTCCCCGTGACCGACGACCGGATCGTGTGCCTGCACGTCGAGAGGTTCCTCGCGCCGCTGCTCGCGTGAGCGGAGCACGTTCAGGCACACCCGCGACACCACCGTGATCAGCCACGCCTCGAGATTGTCCACGTCATCGGTGTCGGCGCGGCTCATGCGCAGCCACGCCTCCTGGACGGCGTCGTCGGCCTCGCTCACCGAGCCGAGCATCCGGTACGCGACGGCCCGCAGCCGGAGCCGGTGTTCCTCGAAACGCTCCGTCAGCCGATCGCGGTCGTCCACCGTGTCACATTCCTTCCTCGCCGCGTGTCTTAGCAGTAGATCCACCGAACACCAGCTGTCGGGACCGGGAAACCGAGTCCCGCACCCAACGAATCTGGAGAGATCATGACATCACCCATTCTGATCACCGGCGGCACGGGCACGCTCGGACGTCAGGTCGTCCCACTGCTGCGGGCGGCGGGACGGGACGTGCGCGTTCTCAGCCGGCACGGCCGCGAGCCGGGCGACGGCGTCGAGTATCTGGCCGGTGACCTGTTCGAGGGCAAGGGAATAGAGCCCGCACTGGAGGGCGTCGAGACCGTTCTGCACCTGGCGGGCGCACCCAAGGGCGACGAGGTGGCGACGCGGAACCTGTTGGACGCCGCCTCGCGCGCCGGGGTGCAGCACCTGGTGTACATCTCGGTGATCGGTGCCGACGGCGTTCCGCTCGGCTGGTTCGGATCCAAGCTGGCCGCGGAACGAGCGGTGGCCGACTCGGGTGTGCCGTGGACGACGCTGCGCGCGGCCCAGTTCCACGACCTGGTGCTGACCATGCTGCAGAAGATGGTGAAACTGCCGGTGATTCCGGTCCCGGGCGGACTGCGGTTCCAGCCGGTCGACTCGGGGGAGGTCGCGGCGCGTCTGGTGGAACTGACCCTCGGGGCACCGGCGGGCCTGGTTCCCGACCTGCCCGGGCCGGCCGTGTACGGGATGGCCGAGCTGGTGCGCGGATACCTGCAGGCGACCGGACGGCGTCGGCTGATGATGCCGGTGCGGATGCCAGGGAAGGCCGGCCGCGCGTACCGGGAGGGCGCGAACCTGTCACTCGACGTCGCAGCGACGGGCAAGCGGACGTGGGAGGACTTCCTGGCCGCCTACGAGAGCATCTGACCGCCCACCTCGGCGACCTTCCCGCGCAGGTCCGCCAGCGTCTTGGTCAGGAGCCGGGAGACCTGCATCTGCGACACACCCACCCGCGCGGCGATCTGCGACTGGGTCATGTTGCCGAAGAAGCGCAGGACCAGCACGGTGCGTTCGAGGTCGGGAAGTGATTCCAGCAGAGGTGCGAGGACCACGTGGTCCTCGACGTGGGCGAGGGCCGGGTCGACGTCGCCGATCGTCTCCGACAGCGGGCGTTCGTTCTCGCCGAGCGGGAAATCGGTGGAGAGGGTGCTATACGCGTCGGCGACCCGGAGCCCCTGCACCACTTCGTCCTTGTCGATCCCGACGGCCTCGGCCAGTTCGCTCGCCGTCGGGGCGCGTCCGAGTGTGGTGGTCAGTTCGGTCGTCGCGTTGGTGAGGGAGAGGTGCAGTTCCTGCATGCTGCGCGGGACGCGCATGGCCCACCCCGTGTCGCGGAAGTGCCTGCGAACTTCGCCGGTGATGGTCGGGACGGCGTAGGACACGAAGTTCGCTCCGCAGCGGGCGTCGAAGCGGTCGACGGCCTTGACGAGACCGAGGCGAGCGACCTGGATCAGGTCGTCGAGCGGTTCTCCGCGACCGTGGAAACGCCGGGCGATGTGTTCGGCGAGCGGCAGGCAACGTTCGATCAGCCGCTGGCGCAACACTTCGCGGCGGGGATCGGAGGCGGCGAGCCGGCCGATGGCCTCGCACTGCGCGGGCACGTCGCGGTATTGGTCGCGCTCGCGGCGCGCGGGCTCGAGCCGTCGGTCGGCTGCTGCGACATCTGCCGCAGGCTTCGAGCGATGCGTCGGCGTCGTCCTCGAGGGGATGCGACGGATTTCGCAGGATGGTGCGATGAGCTGGGTGGACACGTTCATGGCTCTGCCCTTCTCTGACCTGCCGGCATCGGCAATGGCGTCGCTATTCGACGAGTGCGGGGGAGGTGTCGGTGACCTCGTCGGCGAACATCGCCTCGATCCGGGCCTTGATTTCCTCGGTGCTCATCGTTGCTCCGCCTCGCGTGGCAGTAGTGGTGGCGGAAGCGTGGAATGTGGAGCTGGCGGGCATGAGCGCTGTGTCCTGTCGGGTGTGAAGGGTCGGTGTGGAAAAGGTGGCCGGGCAGGCCGTCAGGTCGGCAGCGACGAGAGGAGAGTGAGCGCGCTGAGGGCCAGCGTGGCGATCAGGCCGCCGGCGATCGCTCCGCCGCTGCCTGCGCCGAGAACGAGGACTTCTCCGTCGTGGGGAGCGTTCTGCGGGTTGTGTGTGGTCATCGGTTCTCCTTGGTGCCCACCTCGTGGTGAGAACTTATCTGCGTTCAAGAATATAGATTTGTTCTACAGCCCTCGCGCAGGAAGTTCAAGCGGAATGAGCAAGATTGCTGCTCGAGAGGGCGAGCGCCGGACGGAGAACCGGACGGGTAAGGAATCAGATGAGGCAGGGTGACACTCAGGCCACCCGGGAACTGCGGTGCAGGAGCGCGGAAGCGCGGTCCGCGTAGGGCAGAGCGAACCTGCACCCCCTGCGGCACATTGTGTCTTCCGGACCTTGATAGGATTGATGCGCCCTGAGAAGAAGGGAGATCCGGTGACGTCCTCTCATGTGCCGCTTCGATCGCAGCGGGGTGTGTACGGGATCTCGGTAACGTCGGAGCTGACGGGTATCGGGCCGCAGACGCTGCGCTTGTACGAGCGGCGAGGGTTGATCACACCGACTCGCACGGGCGGTGGAACACGCCGGTACAGCGAGGACGATGTCGCGCGCCTCCAGAAGATCACCGAACTCGTCGCGGCCGGTGTCAATCTGATCGGAATCGGTCAGATTCTTCAGCTCGAAGCCGAGAACGCGATCCTCGCTGCCCGCAACGCCGAGCTGGAGCAGCTCGTGAAGTCCGAGGTCCCTGGTCGGGCCTGAGTCGCGCCTACCGGCTCAGCTGGTGGACTGGTCGTCGGTGGAGTTGAACGCGTCGAACGAAGCGTCGGCCGACTGCCATTTGCCCTCGGCCCGGATATCGGCGAACGCGAGGTCGAACGCGTCGACGAGCCATGCGTGCTCGGCGGCTGCCAGCAGTTCGTCCGAAGCTCCGTCGGTGACTCCCTGGTAGAGGCTCACCCGCCATTCGGATGTGTCGTCGGCGGCGTCGGTCAGTCCGTCGGCAGCGTTGGATGCGAGAAGGTAGCGGTTGTACTCGAAATCGACCCGGATCGCATAGCCCGCACCGGTGTTGACCACATTTGCCGGTCGCTGGGTAGCCGCAGTGAGCGCAGTGAGGGCGTCGCGGTAACGATCTGCGTGTTCCTGAGTGCGGGGCACCGTCTTCTCATCTCTGGCGCAGCGGCCGTGGCACTCGCGGCCACGACACCTCCACGAACCCTGCCCGGGTGGCGTCGGTTCGCGTTCGGTTCGGCTCCGAGATTACGTCACCCTGCCCTGGCCCTCGCCGCAGCCGAGGGTGCATGCTGAGTGGAATATGCAAAATCTATATCCGGTGTTGCAGATTCATTTCGTTCGTTTGTTAACATCGGGTGTTCCTTAAGCAGAAGGGAGCCTGTTGTGACCATCGACGCCTTACCCCGCTCCTGTCGCGGGGTCTACGGAATTGCGGTGACGTCGGAGTTGACGGGCATCGGCCCGCAGACCCTGCGCCTGTACGAGCGTCGCGGATTGCTGACCCCTGCCCGGACCAGCGGCGGCACCCGTAGATACAGCGACGACGATCTGGTCAGGTTGGCGCGCATAGCGCAGCTCATGGAGGACGGAGTGAACGTCCCGGGCATTCAGAGGATCCTCGCGCTCGAATCCGAGAACGCAGATCTGGCGTCCCGGTTGGAGGGGTCGGAAAGCGGCGCATCCGGAGAGTGATCAAGTTGCCGGGTTCGACCGATCGTCGGGTCGATGTCGGTGCCCGCCCCCGGTCTTCTCGAGCACTGGGATCCGCTGTATGTGTCATTCTCGCTGGTCCCGGCGGTTTCGGTGTCGCCATCCCCACGTCGACCGATTCTCTTGCTTGGATGGGTTGAACTTTACTGCTGAGTAGATAAGATGAAATCTATATCAGCCAGAGCAGATAAGTTGACGATCCGAACGCGCCGCACGCAGACGAGCATGTGACGTTGCGGCAGGGAGAGAACACGCAATGGCCGAACCCGACACTGCCCGTGCAGTCGATGTCGTCAGCGAATTGACGCTGTAAATCGCGAAACCCGGGATCTGCACGAAGGCGCCGACAGCGTCGTCCGGCGAACATTCCCTCGTGTAGTCCCGACTCTGGTCCGCATTCGACTCCAGACGGGAAATCGAACAATGACCCTTGCCCACAATGCAGCCCGCACGAGCACTCCCCGGCACGCGAAGAACCAGCAGGACGAGCCCGACGGTCGTTTCTCGCTCGGGACCGCTCTCGTCGCTGCGCTCGTTGCCGCCGTGCCCGCGATGTCCGTGACCGGATCGGCGGTCCTCGCAGCCGTCACCGCCGCGGCCGTTCTCGCCGGCGTCCTACTCGCGGCGTATCTCATCTCCAGCCTGATCTGACCGCACGCCCGATCCGACTGCACCCCACGAACCGGAAAGGACACATCATGACCGTTACCACCGTCCCCACACTGATCACCCAGCTGCACGCCGTACTCGTTCTGACCAACACCGAGATCCAGGTCGCCGAAACCCGCATCGCGCAAGCGCGCACCGAGGCCGTGCGCCGAGAACTCACCGAGAACGCCGAGAACGGGCGCCTCCGCGCAGAGGCGATCGAACGCGCCATCCGCGATCTCGGGGGAGTGCCGGAGATCGTCGGTCCGCTGTTCGGCCGGCTGGCGGCGTCGCTGAAGGCGATGGCGGAGCAGGCGCAGCCGTTCGACGAGGCCCTGCTCGGCGACCTCGCCCTCGAACACCAGTTGCTCGACCGGGCGCGGTACGTGAAGGCCCTCGCGACCGCGGCCGGGAAGCAGGACGTCGTCCGGTTGGCCGATCGACTGGTCACCGCGCACGCCGCGACCGTCGACTGGTTGACCACGGTGCTCGCGGAGGAGGCGCTCGGTGGGCCGGCGGCCCTGCGACGCACCCCGTTCCAGGCGGCGACCGGCGCCACGATCCGGCTGATCAACGTCCCCGTCTCGTGGTCTGCGCGTGGCATCGACCGTGCCCTCGACACGGCCCGCACCACCCCGCCGATGCTGAGCGCGTTGCTCGGTCGAGGCGCCCACGCGGGCGACGTCGCCGTGAAGACGCTCGCCGCCTCGCGTGATGCCGCCCTCGAAACGGCGGAGCAGGTCACTCGCAACGAAGGCGCCGACGGAATCGCCGACGCGATCCATTCCGCACGCGCCGCCGGTGGCGTCCTGGAGGCGGACGAACTCCCGATCGCCGACTACGACGACCTCAACGTGTCCCAGGCGGTAGCCGCGGTCAAGGAACTGACCGATCCCTCTGACGTACGCATCGTCGTCGCCTACGAGGAGGCCCACAAGAATCGCCAGGGCGTGGTCTCCGCGGCCCAGACGCGACTGGCCGGAATCGCACAGGAGGTTGCCGGTATCGGCAACTGACGCAACACCGTCGACGAACTCGCCGGCCCCGCCGCCCGGGGCCGGCGGTTTCGTCGTGTCGCGCTCAGCGGAGTCCGGCGAAGAACTCCCGGATGTCCGCGGTCAGGGTCTCGGGCTCTTCGAGTGCGGCGAAGTGACCGCCACGGTCCTCGACGTCGGTCCACCGCGTGATCGCGTGTTCCTGTTCGGCGTAGCGGCGGATGCCGACGTCGTGGGCGAACGCGATGACCGCGGTCGGAACCCCGGGCGCGGATTTGTCGGCCCCACGATGATTCCTGCATGTAGCCGACGTACGCGGACGACGACGCGGTGTCGGTGAGCCAGTACAGCATGACGTTGGTGAGAAGTCGGTCGATGCCGACGACGTCGTGGGGGAGCGCCCCGCGGGGATGCGTCCACTCGCGAAACTTGTCGACGATCCACGCGAGCTGACCCACCGGCGAATCGGCAAGGGCGGCTCCGAGAGTCGCGGGTCTGGTGGACTGGATGGCGATGTAGCCGAACTCCTCGGTCGCGGCGGTCCTGTTCCAGCGGTGACAGGCTCGCTCGCTCCGCCTCGTCCAGCTCGTGGAACGGAACCCCGACGTTGCCGTTGAGATGCACCCCGACCACCGCATCCGGGGCGATGCGGGCGACCTCGGGTGAGACGTCCGCACCGATGTCCCCGCCCTGGACCCCGTAGCGCTGGTAGCCGAGCCGGCTCATCAGCTCTGCCCACGCGGTAGCGATACGGGGAGTGTCCCAGCCCGATTCGCGGACCGGTCCGGAGAATCCGAATCCGGGCAGCGACGGCACGACCACATCGAACGCGTCGGCGGGGTCGCCACCGTGCGCTGCGGGGTCGGTGAGCGGGCCGATCACGTCGAGGAACTCGACGAACGAACCCGGCCAGCCATGGGTGAGGACGAGGGGCAGTGCGTCCGGTTCGGCGGAGCGCACGTGGAGGAAGTGGATGTTCTCCGAAAGGGGTGTGCCGAACCGGGTGCGCGCACGCTACGAAGAATTGAGGACAGTTCTGGTCCTCGATTGCGAGGCCGGTCAGCAGGCCCCGGTCTTGGCGGCGTCGTAGGCCTGGATCATCTGATCCTTGCGCTCCTGCGGAGCGTCCTTCCACTCCGGCGTCTCGGCCGACTGGGTGAAGAGGTCGTCGAGGGCCTTCGTGCGGTCGAACGTCTCGCTGCTCTGCTGCGCGCGAGCCTCCGCGCCGTTCGCGTACTGGAGCAGGCCCTTGCACAGGTCCGCGACAGCGGGCAGGTCGGCGGAGGATGCCTCGGTGGCCTCGGTCGTTGCGCTCGCCGGGGACTCGGCCTCGGTGGTGGTCGATTCGGAACTGCACGCCCCGAGCAGCAGGGCGGCAGGGATCAACAGCGCAACGATGGTTCGTGTCATGCGAAATACATACCAGAGGCACGGGTCGGGGGCTGTCGGCCGGTCGGTCCTATGCGCGAAGTGGTAACAGTCCCGCGAGCTGCCGGGCCACCTCGTCCGGCCGCTCACCCAGTTCGCTCACGACGACATGATCGGCGCCGGCCGCGAGGTGGCTGTGGACCCGCGCGACGATCGCGTCCGCGTCACCCCAGGCGACCAGGTCGTCGACGAGCCGGTCGCTCAGCCCCGAGATGTCGCCGGCGCCGAAACCCATCCGCTCGAAATTCGTGGCATAGCCGCCCACTCCGGACAGCAATCGGAGCGGAACGCGGGCGGTGTCGCGGGCCTGCGCGGCGTCGGTGCCGAGCACCGTCATCAGCGAGACGACGAGCGTGGCGTCCGGGCCGAGGCTGCGCCGCGCCTCGGCTGTGTAGTCGGGGGTGACGAGGAGCACGACGGCCCCCGCGGCCCTGTCCCGCGCCAGTTCCAGCTTGCGTGGGCCCAGCGCGGCCAGAATCCGTCGCTCCGCCGGCACCGGCGGCTCGGACCGGTCGAGCCTGTCGAGCCTGTCGAGATACTCGTTCAACGCCCGGAGCGGCCGGGGAACCTGCGGGCCGCCCAGCCCGGCGACGAACCGGTCCGGCGCCGTGGTCTGCAGATCCGCAAAAAGCTGTGCGACGGCGTCCGAGTCGTACACGCCGACCGGGATGATGCCGGTCGCGACGGGGATCGAGTCGGTCGCCCGGACGACGGCCGAGATCCGGTCCAGGCTGTCGATCTGACCGCCCCGCAGCCAGATCGCCGAATAGCCGAGGGATTCCAGCCGGGCCGCCTCGTCGAGGTACGTCTCGTCCGGTGAGATGTTCAGGGTGATGCCGACGGGTCCGAGGCCTTCGATGCGAGTCATGACCCGACCGTAAAACCTCGAGTTGCGTTCAGGTCAAGGCGTCAGGCGGGCCCGAGTGTGTAGTCGACGCCCGGGCGGTCGCCCTTGCCCTTGAGCCAGCGTCCCGGCAACTTGCCGGCGAGGTCGCCGAGCGGCCCGACCGCGGCGCTGAGAATCCCCACCGTTTCCTGCAGCAGGTCGATGCTGGCGCTCATCCGCTCGAGGTTGGGCGCCAGGGCCGTCAACGTCTCGGACAGCGCCACGATCTGGTCGAGCGGGCCACCCTCGGCGATGAGCCGTTCGAACGCACCGCCCTCCGACAGCAGGGTCTCGAGGATGCCGTTCTCGGCGAGAGCCCGGTCCACGATTCCGCCCGGCGCCGTGAGCCGCTCGACAGCACCGTCCTGCGCGGTCAGCCGTTCGAGAGGTCCCTGCTCGGCGGTGAGACGGTCGAGCAGACCGTCCTTCGCGAGAAGCCGTTCCAGGGTGCCGTCCTCGGCGAGCACCCGGTCGAGCGGGCCATCCTTGGCGAGCACCCGCTCGAGCGGGCCGCCCGGTTCGAGCAGTCGTTCGAGGGTGCCGCCCTCCGACGTGAGACGGTCGACGGGACCGCCCGGAGCGAGGAGGCGGTCGAGCGGACCACCCGGCTGGAGGGCCTGCCCGAGCGGGCGGTCGTTGGCCGCGAGCGACGACAGCTGGCTGATCACCTGCAACGGGCTGCCCTGGGTTCCCATCCCCGTGACCACACCGGTTCCGGCGACCGCCGTCCGGACGGTCACCAGGCTGGCTTCGGCGATTCCGAGACCGACATCGGCCGCAGCGAGACCGACGCGCACCGGGAGGGTCATCAACGACACCAGGTTCATGGAATTACTGTAACCCGCGACACACAAGCATCGAGTGTCACTGATCCGGTCAGTGCAGGACCTTCAGCCCGACGACGCATCCCACGATGCCCAGGATCAGGAGGATCTTCACCAGCGAGGAGCTCTCGGCGCCGGTCACCATCGCGAACCCGACCGTGAGGGCTGCGCCGATGCCGACCCAGACCGCGTACGACGTTCCGATGGGGAGACTGCGCATCGCGAACGCCAGACCCGCCATGCTGAGAATCAACGCGACACCGAATACGACACTGGGTCCGAGTTTGGTGAACCCTTCCGATCGGCCGAGCGCGGTGGCCCAGACGGCCTCCAGGATTCCCGACAGCACAAGCACGATCCACGCCATGACAAACCTCCGGGCACCGTCTTGTCGCTGGCCGGGTACGGTGCGCTCGTCCGGATGTCGTGTCGACGATTTCCACGGTACCCAACGGGGCGCTCCGCGCCTGTGAGTGGTGAGCGAGTACACACACTCCTCGAACGCGCACGGGTCGCGAATGCGCCGATTATCTCGCAGATCGAGGTCGTCTCATTTATTGTCGAGCGAAACAGTGAATTCTGTGCATATACCACGGAAGATAACGAGGCACATCATGATGCTCGGACTGCTCGCCGCAATCAACAGCGCTTTCACCCTCGGGCTCGCCAACACGATCGGGACGTTCGGTGGAGTGGTATTCAACCTGAATGTCGTAGCCTGAACTTCCTGCCTGTCAAGACAACTCCGCTCCCGCAACCCCGCTGTCGGATCGACGGCGGGGTTGTCCCGTGTGCGACGACCGGAGGCGCCGGCGCGCGGAGCGCAACTTTCCCATCCTTGCTCATGAACCGAGAATTTCCCCCTTTTTCGGTAAAGGTGAATGGGTGATTTTATTCAGCGAATTTGCTCGCGTGTGTCGCCGCGAATTCTTCCGAGTTGACCTAGTGTTCTCCGCAACGCGCACGGACAGCGCGCAACCACCCCTCCCCGGGGCGACGATGGAGGTCATGATGCTCGGACTGCTCGGGGCACTCAACAGCGGTGTCACACTCGGATTGGCCAACACGATCCTGACGTTCGGCGGAGTAGTACTCAACCTCAACATCGTGGTGAACTGACGACTGGAATCCCACCCGCACAAGCAGGCGGTACCGGCTCACAGCAATCTCCCAGGAAACCTACAGCGACGATCCAGCGTCGCAAGTGATGATGGGTTGCGTGAATGAGAAGCCTGTCGAAGCCCGCGTCCTCGTCGTCGACGACGAACCGAACATCCTCGAGTTGCTCTCCGTGAGCCTGCGTTTTCAGGGATTCGAGGTGGCGACGGCGTCGACCGGGGCCGAGGGACTCGACACGGCGCGCACGTTCCGCCCCGACGCCGTGATCCTCGACGTCATGATGCCGGGAATGGACGGGTTCGGCCTGCTCAAGCGGCTGCGCGCCGACGGTGTGGACGCTCCGGTGCTGTTCCTCACCGCGAAGGACGCGGTGGAGGACAAGATCAGCGGCCTCACCCTCGGCGCGGACGACTATGTCACCAAGCCGTTCAGTCTCGAGGAAGTGGTGACCCGGCTCCGCGTCATCCTGCGGCGGGCCGGCAAGGTGTCGGTGGAGGAGCAGTCCGCCCGCATCAAGTTCGCCGACATCGAACTCGACGACGACACGCGGGAGGTCTGGAAGGCGGGCGACCTGGTGTCGCTGTCGCCGACGGAGTTCACGCTGCTGCGGTACTTCATGGTCAACGCCGGCACCGTGCTGAGCAAGCCGCGGATCCTCGACCACGTCTGGAACTACGACTTCGGCGGTGAGGTCGGGGTGGTCGAGTCGTACGTGTCCTACCTCCGCCGGAAGGTCGACACCGGCGAGACGCCGCTGATCCACACCCTCCGCGGAGTCGGCTACGTGATGCGAGAACCGCGGCGATGACCGCGCCCGCGGCTCCGCGGGAGTCGGCCGAGGCGGTCGCCGCTGTCCCGAACGGGCCTGCGCGACGGTGGATTCGCGCGATGCCGCTGCGCATCACCCTCGTCGGCGCCGTGCTCCTGCTCTCTGCGCTCGGGCTCCTCGCGTCCGGTGTCGCGGTGACGTCGGCGCTCGAGAATTCGCTGACCAACCGCGTCGACCACCAGCTGCACGACGCGGCTCAGGGGTGGGCGAAGCCCGGCAAGTCGCGCCCGCTGCCGCCGCCGGACGAACCGAACCCCGGCCGCCCACCGAGCCCGTTCTACGTCCGCACGACGCTGGCGAACGGAACGGTCCTGCGCGAGATCAACGACGAATCCGTCTCCCCCGCACTGCCCGAGAACCCCGCGTCCGGGCCCGAGACGGTCGGCTCGACCGACAACTCCGACGTGCGGTGGCGGGTGCTGACGACGACCGCGCCGGACGGAACCGAGACCACCGTCGCGATGACACTCACCGAGAACGACGAAACGGTGAACCGGCTGATCGTGCTGCAACTCATCATCGGTGTGGTCGTGCTGATCGCGCTCGGAGTGGTGGCGTACTTCGTGGTCCGGCGTAGTCTCCGTCCCCTCGTCGAAGTGGAGGAGACCGCCGCGGCGATCGCCTCGGGCGACTTGCACCGGCGTGTTCCGGAACGGGACGATCGTACCGAGATCGGTCGACTGTCCGTGGCGCTCAACGGAATGCTCGCCCAGATCCAGCACGCGTTCGCCGCCACCGAGGCGTCGGAGGAATCGGCGCGCCGCTCCGAGGAGAAGATGCGGCGATTCGTCGCCGACGCGAGTCACGAGCTGCGCACCCCGCTCACCACGATCCGCGGCTTCGCCGAGTTGTATCGACAAGGCGCGATGACCGACACGGAAACCCTGATGAGTCGCATCGAAGGGGAGGCGTCGCGGATGGGGCTCCTCGTGGAGGATCTCCTCATGCTCGCCCGGCTCGATGCTCAGCGTCCCCTCGACACCCGGCCCGTCGACCTGCTGTCGGTGGCGTCGGACGCCGTGCACGGGGCGCGCGCCGTCGCCCCCGATCGGTCCATCGCGCTCGACGTCCGCCCGGGACCCGGGACACCCGAGGTGATCGGTGACGAGGCGCGGCTGCGGCAGGTCCTCGGCAACCTGCTCGCCAACGCCGTCAAACACACCCCCGCCACTGCGGACGTGACGGTGCGGCTGAGCACCACCGAGCGCAGCGTCGTGCTCGAGGTGGCCGACACCGGACCGGGACTCAGCGAGGAGGACGCGGCCCGGGTGTTCGAGAGGTTCTACCGCACCGACGCGTCGCGGACCCGGGAGAGCGGTGGCAGTGGCCTCGGGTTGTCGATCGTGGCCGCCCTCGTCGCCGCCCACCGGGGGTCGGTGACCGTCGACAGCCGGCCCGGCGAGGGTGCCACGTTCCGGGTGGAACTGCCCCGGTCGAACTGACCGTCAGTCGGGGACGTTCTCCCCGTGACCGAGTTCGCGCAGTGCAGCCTTGAGCTTCGCCTGCGCCTCGACGAGCGATTCCTGGGACGGATTCTGCTCGGCGTTGCTGATGTTGAAATCGCCGAGGTCGTAGGCCGGGAAGACGTGCACGTGCAGGTGCGGCACCTCGAGGCCCGCGATCAGCAGGCCTGCCCGCGGTGCGTCGAACGCGGGGCGGACGGCCTGCCCGATCGTGCGGGCGACGTCCATGACCTTCGTCCAGATCTCACCGTCGACGTCCTGCCACTGGTCCACCTCCTTGCGGGGTACGACGAGGGCATGGCCCTGGGTGACGGGGGCGATGGTGAGGAACGCGACGACGTCCTCGTCCTCCCACACGAAACGTCCGGGCAGATCTCCGTTGATGATGGCGCTGAATACAGATCCCATGGCCGCCATTATGCGGCTTCGCCCCCCGTGAGTACTTATTAACCTCCCGCGGTTAATAAGTACTCACGGGCGCGAAGCGCACAGGAAACTCCCAGCCTCCGTCCAGAGTCATCGGAGCGTACGGGACGAATCTTGGACGCATGACGACGAATTCCCTCTCCCGCGCACCGGGCGCCATGGGACGACTCGAGATCCCCGAAACCTCCGAGACCGCGCCCGTGCTCGACGTTGTCGTGCCGGTCTACAACGAGGAAGCCGGACTCGAACGTTGCGTGCGGCGGCTGCGGCGGCACCTCGACGAGAACGTTCCCTACTCCGCCCGCATCACCATCGCCGACAACGCCAGCGTCGACGCCACCCTCGCCGTGGCGCACCGGCTGGCCGCCGAGATCGACGGCATCCACGTCGTGCACCTCGACGAGAAGGGGCGAGGCCGCGCTCTGCGCGCGGTGTGGAGTGCCTCCGACGCCGAGGTGGTGGCGTACATGGACGTCGACCTGTCGACGGACCTCAACGCCCTGATGCCGCTCATCGCGCCCTTGCTGTCGGGGCATTCGGACCTCGCGATCGGTTCCCGCCTCGCCCGCTCGTCGCGGGTGGTCCGGGGACCGAAGCGCGAGTTCATCTCCCGCAGCTACAACCTCATCCTCCGCAGCGCACTGCACGCGCGGTTCTCCGACGCGCAGTGCGGGTTCAAGGCGATGCGGGCGGACGTCGCGCAGCGCCTGCTGCCGCTGGTCGAGGACACTGGGTGGTTCTTCGACACCGAGTTGCTGGTGCTCGCGGAACGTGCCGGCCTCCGCATCCACGAGGTCCCCGTCGACTGGGTCGACGACCCGGACAGTCGCGTCGACATCGTCGCGACCGCCGTCGCCGACCTCAAGGGCGTGTGGCGGGTGGGCCGGGCACTGTCCACCGGATCGCTGCCCATCGGCAGCCTGCGCGACAGTTTCGGGCGCGAGCCGCTGGTGCCCGGAGTTCCCCGCGGCATGGTCGGGCAGTTGGCCCGGTTCGCCGTGATCGGCGTCGCGTCCACCGTCGCGTACGCGCTGCTCTACCTGATCCTGCATCCGATCGTGGGTGCGCAGTGGGCCAACGCCGTCTCACTGCTCGTCACCGCTGTGCTCAACACGGCGGCGAACCGCGCGTTCACCTTCGGTGTCCGCGGATCCGAGGGTGCCGCCCGGCATCAGATGCAGGGTCTGCTCGTGTTCGCCTTCGGACTGCTGCTCACCAGCGGTTCGCTGTACGTCCTCCACTCGGCGGCCCCGGACGTGTCCAAGCACGTCGAACTCGCCGTCCTCGTTCTCGCCAATCTCGTGGCCACCATCAGCCGTTTCATAGCCCTTCGCTGGGTCTTCAGGAACGCACGCCCCGAAGGAGTTCACGCATGACGACGACCCTCGAACAACCGAAGGTCGACGCGGCCGAACCACCTCCCGCCCGCAGGCGGTGGGAGACCTGGGCGCTCGCCGCACTGCTGGTCGGGACCGCGGTCGCGTACATCTGGGGGCTCGGCGCGTCCGGCTGGGCCAACTCGTTCTACGCGGCCGCGGTGCAGGCGGGTTCGGAGTCGTGGGAGGCGTTCTTCTTCGGATCCTCCGACGCCGCCAACTCCATCACCGTCGACAAGCCTCCGATGTCGCTGTGGCTGATGTCGCTGTCGGTGCGGGTCTTCGGGCTCAGCTCGTGGGCGATGCTGGTACCGCAGGCGCTGCTCGGTGTGGGTTCCGTCGCCCTGTTGTACGCCACGGTGAAGCGGTGGTTCGGCGCCCCGGCCGGTCTGCTCGCGGGTCTGGTGCTGGCGCTGACGCCGATCGCGGTGCTGATGTTCCGGTTCAACAACCCCGACGCCCTGCTGGTGTTGCTGATGATCGCCTCCGTGTGGGCGATGCTGAGGGCGGTGGAGGACGGACGCACCCGGTGGATGGTGCTGACCGGCGTGTTCGTCGGTCTGGGGTTCCTGACCAAGCAGCTTCAGGTGATGCTCGTCGTCCCGCCGCTCGCCCTGACCTATCTCGTCGCGGGACCGCCGAAGTTCGGCAAACGCCTCGCTCAGTGCTTCGCCGCGCTCGGCGCGATGATCGTCTCGGCGGGCTGGTGGTTGCTGATCGTCGAACTGTGGCCGGCGTCGTCGCGCCCCTGGATCGGTGGTTCGCAGAACAACTCGATCCTCGAACTCACGCTGGGCTACAACGGTCTCGGCCGGTTGAACGGTGAGGAGACCGGCAGTGTCATGCCCGGCGGCGGCAGTCGCGGGGACGCCGCAACGGCCATGGGCGGTGCCGGCGAGGCCATGGCGGGCGGCGGCTTCCCCGGAGGAGGAGCCCCCGGCGGTGGCGGTATGTGGGGCAGCACCGGCATCACGCGGATGTTCGAGTCGGCTCAGGGCGGTCAGATCGCCTGGCTCATCCCGGCCGCACTGATCCTGCTGGTCGCCGGTCTCGCACTGCGCGGCAGGGCGCCTCGCGTCGACACCCAGCGCGCGTCGTTCCTCGTGTGGGGTCTGTGGCTGCTCGTCACCGGACTGACGTTCAGCTTCATGGCGGGCATCTTCCACGCGTACTACACCGTCGCGCTCGCACCGGCCGTGGCCGCGCTGGTGGCGATCGGTTCGGTGACGCTGTGGCGTCGGCGGGACACGCTGTGGGTGCGGGCGGTTCTCGCCGCGACATTGTCGGCCACCGCTGCCATGTCCTGGGTTCTGCTCGGACGCAGCGCGTCGTTCGTGCCGTGGCTGAAGTGGGCCGTGGTCGTCGTCGGCGTCGTCGCCGCGGTTGCCGTGCTGGTTCCGGCGCTGACCCGAGGCCGGATCGCGGCCGTCGTCGCGCTGGCCGCACTGTTCACCGGGCTCGCGGGACCGACGGCCTACGCCGTCGACACCATCGCGACGCCGCACACCGGTTCGATCGTCTCGGCCGGACCCAACGTCGAAGGCGCCCGCGGAGGCCCCGGCGGAATGGGTGGCCCCGGCGGCATGGACGGTGCCGGACGCATGGGCGGCCGCACCGACGGTGCCGCGGTGCCTACCGCACCGGGCGGTGCCGTCGCCGGCGCAACGGACGGCGCGGCGGCAGGAGCCCCCGACGGCATGGGCGGTATGGGTGCCATGGGCGGCGGCGCCGCCGGGGGACTGCTCTCCGGTAGCGAGCCGGGCGCGGAACTGGTGTCGTTGCTCGAACAGGATTCCGGCAATTACACCTGGGTGGCAGCGGCCATCGGATCCAACAGTGCGTCCGGCTACCAGCTCGCCACCGAGGACCCGGTCATGCCGATCGGCGGTTTCAACGGCAGCGATCCGTCACCCACGCTGGAGCAGTTCCAGCAGTACGTGGCGGACGGCAAGATCCACTACTTCATCGCCGGCGGCCGAGGCGGCGGAATGGGTGGAGACGGAACGGCATCGGAGATCTCCACCTGGGTGCAGGAGAACTTCACCGCCGTCACCGCCGTCACCGTCGACGGCGTGACCCTGTACGACCTCACGTCCTGACCGAAACCCCCTGTGAGTACTTGTTAACCGCCCGCGGTTAACAAGTACTCACAGCTGTGTCAGACGTCGAACGAGATCTCGGGCGTGCGGCAGATCAGCAACCTCCGCACGAGGCCCGAATCGTCGAGTTGCGCCGACGTGTTGAACGAGGCCTCGAATTCGCCGTTCCGGGTGGTGCGTCCCAGCGCCAGTTCGACGTCTCCCACACGAGCACCCGCGAGGACCTCGTGGACGAGCACACTCTTCTCGCGTTGCTGCAGGTACTCGACGAGTCCGGCGCGATCCCCGACGAATTCGGCGGCATTCCCTCCGCCGGTGGAGAATTGAACCGACATCCGGAAATCGTCGGTGATCATGTTCAGGACGCGGTCGGGATCGTCCGAATCCATGATCGCGAACCACGCGACCAGCACGGGAGTCGCAGAAGTCGTCTCGTTCAGTTCAGTCGCGCTTCCCATGGGCCAACTCCTTTGTGAGAATGCTGAATTCCGTGTCGAAGGACACCTCGTACGCGTCGACGGCGCCATCGCTGTCGAGGTGCATCGCGGCGAGGAAGTAGCCGGTTGTCTTCACGTCGTTCTCGACGACGGAACCGTATGCGAACTGGACGTCGCCGGCGCTGCTCGTTCGGAGCAGCACGTGTCGTCGATCGACCGGGGGCCGTCCCCTCAGGTAGTCGAGCATGTCGGCGCGGCTGTACCCCCGGCGGACGGTACCCGGGAGGACTATGGCGAACTCGATCGATTCGTCGAGCAGGGCAACTGCGTCGTCGATCCGGCCGCTGTCGAGGATCGCGTAGTACCGCTCGATCACGAGTGCATCGGTCATGAAATGAACTTAGTTCAACGCAACGCCGCTTGTCGAGACTCCTTGCCGCGACGGCTGCAGCGAAACTAAACTGAACTCACGTCAATTTGAGGAGAGTTCCATGCCGTCGCCCCATTCCCATCCCTGGCCCGAGACCGAACCCCCGGCGATGACGCCTGTCGCCGAGCACGACGATATCCGGGCGGTGGTCCGCCAATTGCTGGATCGGCATTCGACGCTCGAGGCCGGCAGACTCGCCGCCGAGTCGGAAATCGGCTATTCAACCGAGTTGTGGTCGCTTCTCGTCGAGGAGATGAACGTCGCCGCCCTGACGGTGCCGGAGGATCGCGGCGGTCTGGGTTACAGCGTGGTCGAACTCGGGATCGTTCTCGAAGAATGCGGGCGCGCGCTGGTCTGCGAACCCGTACTCACGTCCGCGACACTGGGAGTGCAGGCCCTGCTCGCCGCCGACAGGTGCCCGCAGGTCGACGAACTGCTGGGGCGAGTCGTCCAGGGCGAACTCGTCGCAACCGTGACAGCCCTGAGCGCGGAGACCGATTTCGTCGACGCCACCCGAACCGGAGGTCGCTGGTCGGTGTCCGGCCGCGCGACCAATGTCGTGCAGGGCGGCGCGGCCGATATCGTCGTGTTACTCGGGCGCGGTGACGAGGGACCCGGCCTCTACGCGGTCGATCTGCGGACCGCCCCGGTGCGGCGCACGGAGCTTCCGGTCATCGATCCCAGTCGGCGGCAGGCGAATCTGCTCTTCGACGATGCGGCCGCGGTGCGTCTCGTCGGATCCGGCGACGCACTGCGGGCGGCCGCATCGCTGCGGAGCCTGGGAGTGATCGGGCTGGCGTGCGAACATGTGGGAATCGTCGATCGTTTACTCGAAAGCACAACGGAATACACGATGCAGCGCCACCAGTTCGGGCGAGCGATCGGCTCCTTCCAGGCCGTCAAGCATCGACTGGCCAACACTTTGGTCGAGTTGGAGAAGGCACGATCGGCGGCGCGATATGCGGCCGCCGTGTTCTCGGAAGACCCGGACTCCGCGGCGCTCCCGGCTGCGGTCGCGGGAGCGATCTGCACCGAGGCCGCGATTGCCACCGCCCTCGAGGCCGTGCAATTGCATGGCGGTGTCGGCTTCACCTGGGAACATGCGGCGCATTCCTACGTTCGCCGCGCGCTCGGCGACGAACCGCTTCTCGGTGATTCGCGGGCACACCGCAGTCGCGTCGCGGATCTCGTCGGGCTCTGAATCGGGGGCGCCTGCCCTCGGCTGAATCGAAACCTCTTGCCCCGCCCTATTGACGGACCATCTCCCACCCAGTAAAACTGAAGTGAATCCAGTTCAGTTTCTCCCCTCGAAAGGACACCGACATGGTGGACACCGACCACATCGTGCTCGAGAAGGACGGCGACGTCGCCCGCGTGTGGCTCAACCGCCCGCACAAGAAGAACGCGGTCACCGTCGAGCTGCTGCATCGCCTCGACGAGATCATCGTGGAGGTCGACAACGACCCCAGCCTCAAGGTGCTCGTCCTGCGTGGACGTGACGGCACCTTCTGCTCGGGCTTCGATCTCGACGAACTGCGGGAGAAGTACGTCGGCTCCACCACCGCGATGGACGTCGCCGTGCTGTCCGCCAGGGTCTGCGACCGCCTGTACTCGATGAATACACCGTCTGTCGCGGTTCTCGAAGGCTTCGTCACCGCAGGCGGTTTCGAGCTCATGATCTCCTGCGACTTCGCCGTCGCCGCCGAGGACGCCCGGATCGGCGACTTCCACATCCGTCGCGCGCTGTTCGGTGGGGCAGGCCCGATCTACCGGCTCCCGCGGATGATCGGAATTCGAAAGACCAAGGAGCTCATGCTGACCGGCAAACTCCTGACCGGCAAGGAGGCGGAGGCCTTCGACCTGATCAACGCGTCGGCGCCGGCCGAGGACCTCGACAAGCTTCTCGCCGAGTTCATCGCCCCGATCGTCGACAAGAGCCCGTTCATGATGAAGCTCACGAAGATGTGCATCGACCGCGGTCTCGACGCGGACATCCAGTCGCTGATGGTGATGGAGCACCTCGCCGTCGGCAACGCGCTGCAGTCCGAGGACGCACGAGAAGGCGTGAACGCCTTCCTCGAAAAGCGTGACCCGGTCTGGGTCGGTCGCTGATCCGAACGCCGTCGACGAATCCCGAGGAGAGAATGAGGATGGGCGAGACACATACCGCGCCTGCGCTCGGCGCGAGCCGGTGCTCCCACTGCTCGACTGTCGCGTTCCCGGCCACCGGCCTGTGCTCGCAGTGCTCACGACCGGCGATGTCGCCGTTCACGCTCAGCACACGCGGAACGGTCTGGGCGTACACGGTTCAGCGGTTCGCCCCGAAATCCCCGCCGTACGTCCCGCCGCCGAACGGTTTCGCGCCGTTCGCCGTCGGATACGTCGAACTCCCCGAGGGAATCAAGATCGAAGCCGTGCTCGAATGCCACGACTTCGACGAGTTGGACGACGGGGCGCCGGTGACCTTGATCGCCACGGCGCCGGTGCCCCGGTTCGCCACCGACGCCTATCTGAAGGAGACCCGCTGATGTCCACCGTGTCGATCATCGGGGCCGGACTCTCGAAGTTCGGCCGTCAGCCGGGCAAGAGCGGTCGCGAGCTGGCCCTGGACGCAATCGCGTCCGCCTTGGCCGACGCCGGCATCGCGTGGCCCGATGTTCAGGTCGCATTCGGTGGCAGCGACGGTTCCGGGCTCGCCGACACCCTGGTCGCCGAACTCGGGCTCACCGGCATACCCTTCACCAACGTCAAGAACGGTTGCGCGACCGGCGGTAGCGCGCTGGTGTCGGCCGTCAACGCGATTCGCGCGGGTGCCGCCGACATCGCGCTCGCCGTCGGCTTCGACAAACATCCGCGCGGCGCCTTCGACCCGGCACCGGAGGATTGGGGCCTGCCCCTCGGCTACGGCGAGGCGGGCCTGATGGTCACCACCCAGTTCTTCGGCATCAAGATCGCGCGGTACATGCGCGAACACGCGATCAGCGCACCGACTCTGGCCGCCGTGGCGGAGAAGGCGTACCGCAACGGCTCGCTGAACCCGAATGCCTGGCGCCGCGAACCGATGTCCGCTGAGGCGATCGCCGCAGCGGACATGGTCAACGACCCGCTCACTCGATACATGTTCTGTTCTCCCGGCGAGGGCGGTGCCGCCGTCATCGTGGCGAGTGAGGCTGCAGTCCGGCGCCTCGGCGGCAGACCCGTTCAACTACGGGGTATTTCGTCGGGCACCCGCCGCTTCGGCTCCTTCGAGGTGTTCGGTCCGTCGATACAGGGCGAGGGAACCCCTTCGAGCGTAAGTGCGTCCACCGCTGCCGCCGCGTTCGAGCAGGCCGGACTCGGTCCGTCCGACGTGGACGTCGCGCAACTCCAGGACACGGAGAGCGGCGCCGAGATCATGCACATGGCCGAGTGCGGATTCTGCGAGCACGGCGAACAGGAGAAACTGATCGCGGCCGGCGAGACGGAGATCGGTGGCCGGATCCCCACCAACACCGACGGCGGATGCATCGCCAACGGGGAACCGATCGGCGCCTCCGGCCTCCGGCAGCTACACGAGATCGTCACGCAGTTGCGCGGGGAGGCCGGTGCCCGACAGGTTCCCGGACACCCGCGCATCGGATTCACCCATGTCTACGGTGCGCCCGGAATCAGCGCCTGCACCGTCCTGTCCGTCTGAGGAAGAGCTATGAATCAAGCAACGATGCCCGACCTGGACCAGTTCGTGGACGAAGCGCGGGCGTGGCTGAGAACCGTCGCCGAACCGCGCACCCAGATCAAGTGGGGGGTGGGATCCGACTCCGTCGCCGTCTTCGAGAATTGGACCGCGGAGCAGGAGCGCGACGAGACCGACCATATCCGGGCGTACGAGCAGACGAAGTTCGACGCCGGCTGGGGCTCGATGAATTGGCCGGACGAGTACGGTGGCCGTGGCCTGCCGATGTCCTACGTCCTTGCGTTCCGTCGGGAGGAGAACTGTTTCGACGTGCCGCGCCGGACCGAAATGTTCTCGGTGACGCAGCAACTGGTGGCCCCGGCAATCGCCCAGTGGGGAACACCGGAACAGTGCGAACGGTATGTGCGCGCGATGCTCCGGACCGATATCATTGCCTGTCAGCTCTTTTCGGAGACCGAAGCCGGATCCGACCTTGCCGCCGTCCGGACGAGGGCAGTCGAACGGAATGGCCGCTGGACGATCACCGGGCACAAGGTGTGGACGTCCGGCGCCCGCGTCGCCGATGTGGGGGTGGCGGTGTGCCGCACCGACCCCGACGCGCCCAAACACGCAGGACTCACGGTGTTCCTGGTTCCGATGGATGCTCCCGGGGTCACCGTCCGGCCGATCCGCCAGATGACCGGGGGCAGTTCCTTCAACGAGGTCTATCTCGACGGTGTCGAACTGTCGGACGACCACCGGTTGGGTCCGGTGGGGGAGGGGTGGCCGGTCGCCTTGACGGTGCTGGCGGCAGAGCGACTCGATGCCGGGAACCTGGGTCTGGCCAACGCCGATCACGCCGTCGAACTCGCCCGTCACCTCGACCGGCAGCTGACCGAAATCGAGCGTGACAAGGTCGCGGATCTCGTGACCCGCAGCTATGTCCAGCGCGTGACCGGTATGCGGGTGGCCGCGGCAGTGGTCGCCGACAAGGACCCCGGACCCGAGGCATCGGTGGGCAAATTGCTCGCCACGGACACCATGGCGCGTACGTCGGAGGTCGTCCGGCTGTTGCTGGGACGCGATCTGATTGCCGACTCGGGCGAGTGGGGAACGTTCGCGTGGACGGAGCATGTGCTCGGCGCACCCGGGTACCGGATCGCGGGCGGCACCGACGAGATCCAGCGCAACATCCTCGCCGAGCGTGTTCTCGGTCTGCCGAGGGAGCCGCGCCGATGACGACGAACAGCACACTCGGCGTCCGGGTAGCCCAGCGCTTGCGCGAGCAGAGCCCCGGCCTCGACGTCGGCACACTCGAGCCGCTCCTCGGTGGCCATTCCGGATTGACATACAAAGTGCAGACCAGCGACGGCGACCTCGTGGTCAAGGCGGTTCCCGAGGGGCAACGCCCCATCGGGCGGCACGATATGGTGCGCCAGGCAAGAATCATGGAAACACTCGGTGCGACAGAGGTTCCCGTTCCTCGCATCGTCGCGGTCGACGAGGACGGGCCGGCGTGGTTCGCGATGGAGTGCGTGGCCGGGGAATCGCTCGAGCCGGTGCTCGATTCCCCGCCGGTCGAACCGGCCGTCGCGGCGGCACGGATGCGCCGGGCCGCCGCGGTGCTGCCGCTGCTGCACGCGGTGCCGGTCGACACGATCCCGGCGGCCGGGGACCCGTTGTCACCCGGTGCGGAGCTGGCGCGGTGGAAACGCACCCTGGACGCCGTTCCTCCCGACCTCGTCGGCGGCGGCGACGAACTACTACGCCTCCTCGCCGCCGATCTCCCCGACGCGCTGGCACCGACGTTGGTGCACGGCGATTACCGGCTCGGCAACATCATTGCGCGTGACACCGAGCCCGCGGCTTTGATCGACTGGGAGATCTGGAGCCTGGGCGATCCGCGGGTCGAATTGGGCTGGTTCCTCGTCTTCGCCGACGGTGCGAATTTTCCCGGGGTGGGACGCGCGGTGCCGGACCTGCCGTCCGCGGACGAACTGATCGACCTCTACACCGGGGATCACCCGGCGCTGCCGGATATGAACTGGTTCAACGCGCTCGGCCGTCTGAAGATGGCGGCGATCATGGGCCACAACTTGCGCCGGCACCGTGAGGGCCGTCACCACGACCCCGACCAGGAACGGCTGCCCGACACCATCTCGCAGCTCATCCGCAGCGGAACCGCGCTACTTGCCTGATCAACCTCCGATCATCGCGTGACGCGATGACGGAACAGAGAGGACCTCACGTGGACTTCGAATACTCCGCGCGCACCGAGCAACTGCTCGAGCAGCTGCGGAACTTCATGGAAGAGCACGTCTATCCGGCCGAGGCCGTGTACGACGAGCAGATCAAGTCGAACGACAACCCACACGAGCAGCCCAAGGTCATGCTGGACCTGCAGGCGAAGGCGCGCGAGCTCGGATTGTGGAATCTCTTCATGACGCACGGCGAGTGGGGCGCCGGTCTCACCAACCTCGAGTACGCCCCGCTCGCCGAGCTGGTCGGACGCTCGGTGATCGGCAACGAAGCCATCAACTGTTCGGCGCCCGACACCGGCAACATGGAGATCCTCGCCATGTACGGCACCGAGCAACAGCAGTCCCGGTGGCTCGCGCCGCTCCTCGACTGCACGATCCGGTCGGCGTTCGCCATGACGGAACCGGATGTGGCGAGCTCGGACGCCACCAATATCACGTCGACCATCCGCCGGGACGGCGACGAATACGTCCTGAACGGCCGGAAGTGGTACACCTCGGGCATTCTCGACCCCGACTGCAAGCTCGTCATCTTCATGGGCAAGTCCGATCCCGACGCTCCGACCTACCGGCAGCAGAGCATGATCCTGGTGCCCGCGGATTCTCCCGGTATCGAGGTGCTCCGCGATCTGCCCATGTTCGGGTACCGCGACCGGCTCGGTCACGGCGAGGTCCAGTTCACGGACGTCCGGGTGCCTGCCGATCACATGCTCGGCGCGGAGGGCGACGGTTTCGCGATCGCGCAGGGCCGGCTGGGGCCGGGCCGCATGCACTACGCGATGCGGGCGATCGGCATGGCCGAGCGCGCCCTCGAGCTGATGTGCCGACGAGCTCTGCAGCGCAATGCCTTCGGTGCGCCGCTCGCCGACCGCGGTGTGGTACGGGAGTGGATCGCGCGCAGCCGGATGGAGATCGACCAGATCCGGCTGCTGGTTCTCCAGTCGTCGTGGCTGATGGACACCCGGGGCAACGCCGCGGCCCGGTCGGAAGTCGCCGCGATCAAGGTCGCGGCCATGGAGGTCGCTCATCGGGTAGTCGACCATGCCGTCCAGACCTACGGCGCGGCAGGGGTGAGTGACGACACGATCCTGGCCCGGCTGTATGCGATCACCCGGGCGCTGCAGATCGCCGACGGTCCGAACGAAGTCCATCTGCGCACCATCGCGCGCCTCGAGCTGAAGAAGTACGCATGAATGCACCGCGAGAACTGACAGGCAAGGTCGCACTCGTCACGGGGGCCACCCGTGGGCTCGGATACGCCATCGCCAGCGGGCTGGCCGCCGCGGGGGCCACGGTGATCGTGTCGAGTCGCAAGGAGGACGCGTGCATCTCCGCGGCCCTCGCGATCACGAGGGACACCGGTGGCATCGCCGAACCGCTCGCACTGCACGTCGGGAAGTGGGACGCGATCGAACTCGCCGTCGACCACATTCTCGCGCAGTTCGGGAGCCTCGACATCGTCGTCAACAACGCCGGCATCGCACCTCTCTCGCCGAACCTCGAGTCGGTCTCCGAGTCGCTCTTCGACAAGACGATCGAGGTCAACCTCAAGGGCCCGTTCCGGCTCATGGCGGTGGCCGGTGCCAGGATGAGCGCGGCCGGGGGCGGTTCGATCATCAACATCTCGAGCATCGGGGCATTGCGGCCCAGCCCGCCGGAGGCGATGTACGCGGCATCGAAGAACGGTCTCAACGCGCTGACGATGGCCTTCGCTCAGGAATACGCGCCCCGGGTACGGGTGAACTGCATCATGCCGGGCGGATTCGCGACCGACATGGCGGCGGATTGGGACGACGAGTTCGTCGGCAAGATCATCGACCGACTCCCTGCCGGCCGCCTGGGGCACCCGGACGAAATCGCCGGTCTCGTCGTGCATCTGGCGGGCGACCGTGCCGGTTACACCACGGGTGCCGTCATCCCGGTAGACGGCGGGCGCACGGCCGTCTACTGACGCGCGTGCCACGAACACGAGTAGGAGCCAACCACATGCAGGTACCCGAGCTGTTTCAGCTGAGCGGTCGCGTCGCCGTCGTCACGGGTGCGTCGTCCGGACTGGGAACGGGATTCGCGCGGACACTGGCGTCGGCGGGCGCGACGGTCTTCGCGGCCGCCCGCCGTGTCGAGCGCCTCGCGGCGCTGGCCGACGAGGTCGAGGGGGTCGTCCCCGTCGAGTGCGACATCACCGTGGACGCGGATCGGCGCTCGCTGGTCGATCGGGTACTCGCGGAGGCCGGACGAATCGACGTCCTCGTCAACAACGCAGGCAGACCCGGCAGGCCGAACGCCGAGGACGAGAGCCCGGAGGAATTCTCCTCGATTCTCGACGTCAATCTGGCCGCGGGATTTCATCTCGCCACGTCCGTCGCCTCGACCACACCGGCAGGCGAGGCCGCGTCGATCATCAATATCTCCTCGGTCGTCGGGCTGGTGTCGACGGCACCCATCGGCGGGGCGAGCTATGCGGCATCGAAAGCCGGCGTGCTCGGACTGACCCGCGAACTCGCCGGGCAGTGGGGCAGGCGTGGGATCCGCGTGAACGCCATCGTGCCGGGCTGGTTCGACACGGAAATGACCGATGGATTGTTCAGCAACCAGCGCTCGGCGGACTGGGTGCGCCGCAACACGATGCTCGCCCGCGGCGGACGCCCCGGTGAGGTGGACGGGGCCGTGCTCTTCCTGGCGTCGGACGCGTCGTCGTACGTCACAGGCCAGACTCTGGTGGTCGATGGCGGCTGGACCGCCCGGTAGGCAAAGGTGACACTCATGGCAGTTCCGACGATGCGCGCAGTACGCCTGACCGGCTGGGGTGACGGTGCACGGGTTGTGCGCATCCCGGTTCCCGAACCGCGGGGGCATCAGCTGCTTCTCCGGGTCGAGGCCGCCGGGCTGTGCAGATCCGATCTGCACGTGATGGACGCACCCGCGGGAGTATTCGACTATCCCCTTCCGTTCACGCTCGGGCACGAGGTGGCGGGAACCGTCGTCGGTGCGGGCCCGTCGGCGGACAAGTCCTGGATCGGCGAGTCCGTCGTCGTCCATGGTGTCTGGTCGTGCGGGCAATGCCGCAACTGCCGCCGAAGTCGGGAGAACTATTGCTTCGAACTGAGCCCACGCGAGGACGGTCGTCTCACCGCGATCGGCAACGGCATCGGGTATGACGGCGGTCTGGCCGACACCATGATCGTTCCATCGGAGCGGTGCCTGGTCCGTACCCACGGGCTCGCTCCCGAGAGCGCCGCCCCACTCGCCGATGCCGCCCTGACGGCCTATCACGCAATCCGTACCAACCGGGACGTCGTCGACGCCGACTCCGTGTCCGTGGTGGTCGGTGTCGGGGGACTGGGCCACCTCGCGATCCAGGTTCTTCGCGCACTAGGCGCGGGAACGATCGTCGCGGTCGATCCGCGGGCAAGTTCGCGCGACCTCGCGCGTCGATTGGGGGCGGACGTGGCGGTGTCGGACATCGCGGAGGTTGCGACCTTGCGGTCCGGCGTGGCCCGGCGTCACTGCGCTGATGTGGTCTTCGATTTCGTCGGAGCGCCGGACACGATGGAATCGGCGGCACAGTTGCTCGCCCCCGGGGGCCGACTGGTCACCGTCGGCAGCGCCGGCGGTCGGCTCACGGTGGGAAAAGACGTGGGACTCGCGGCGGGGTGGCAGGTGACTGCGCCGTTCTGGGGAACTCGAGCGGACCTCGAGGCCGTGGTCGACCTCGCGAACCGGGGCCTGCTGGCCGTCGAGGCGACCGCGTACCCGTTGGACGACGTTCTCGACGTGTATTCGAAGTTGCGCCGCGGCGAGATCACCGGGAGGGCCGTCGTGATCCCGTGACGGACGAAAAGCTGGGCGCGGTGCGCGTCGTAGTCAATAATGAAACTAGTTCACTTCAATGAAAGGGTCGGCGGAATGTGGGAGCTGGCACGCGAATTCGTTGCTCGCGCAGCGAATTCTCCGGATGACATCGCAGTCGTCGATGCGACGGGGGAGCACACGGTGGCGGAGGTGGTCGCGGCGGCAACCGGGCTCGCCGCCCAACTGAACGCCGCGACGGGTGGCTCACCGACGGTGTTGGTGCAGGCCGACAACACGTGGCGCACACTCGCCGCGGCCATCGCCGTCGGACTGCGCGGCGGCCTGATCGCGGTGTTCAGCCGACATGCCACCCCGTCGGAGTTCGCCGTGGCCCTGAACGATATCGCACCCGACGTGGTGATCGCCGACCGGCAGTCGCTCTCGCACTGGGGTGTACCGGAGGACCGCTTCTGCGAGGAGGCGGCCGCGCCGGCCGGCTGGGTGATGCGCTGGTCGCGATCACCGGTCAGCGACGTCGAGCGATGGAACGGCGGGATCGCGATCGCGATGACGTCCGGGTCGACCGGACATCCCAAGTGCGTGGTGCAGTCCGAATCCGCAATCCGGTACGCCTGCCGTTGCACGGTCGAGGCGGTCGGCCTCGAACCTGGAGATCCTGTCGCGGCGTTCGTGCCACTGTCGTCGGTAGCCGCTTTCTGCTTCGGGCTCTATCTCCCCGCCATGCTGGCCGCGCCGATGGTCTGCATGGACGGCTGGAAGCCTGCGACAGCCCTCCAGATCGTCCGGGAACACCGGGTCGCGTGGACGATGCTCGTCCCGACCATGGCGCTTCAGCTGGCCGTTGCGCCGGATGCTGCGGGAGCGCTGACGTCGCTGCGCGCAATGACCGTCGGCGGTGGTCCCATGGATGCCGGCGCGCTCGGTCGCGCCGAACAGACCCTCGGCACCACGTTCCTGCGTGTGTTCGGTATGTCCGAGTGTCTCGGGCACACGACCCCGCTGCCCGCGGACGAACCGGGCGTCCGCCTGGGGCGGGACGGTCGTCCCTTCCCCGGGACCGTCGTCCGGGCGGTCGACGCACACGGCACTCCTCTGCCACCGGGCCGCGTGGGCGATGCCCAGGTCATGGGTCCCTCCCTCTTCGTCGGCTATGCACGGTCAGGGGTTCCCGCGCCCCCCGAACTCACCGCGGACGGATTCCTGCCCACCGGCGACCTCGTCGAAGTCGCGGAGGACGGCACCATCCGGGTCATGGGGCGCCAGAAGCAGATCATCATTCGCGGGGGCCGCAACATCGACATCAACGAGGTCGAGGCCGCGATCGCACGCATCCCGACCGTGTCCCAGGTGTGTGTGGTCCCGGTTCCGGACGAGCTACTCGGTGAGCGTGCTGCGGCCCTGGTCGTGAGTACCGGCGATCCGATCACCCTCGACGAGGTCGTCGCATATCTCGGAGACATCGAATTCCCGAAGTTCAAGTGGCCGGAGTTCGTCTTCGCGATCGACGATCTGCCGCAGAATCGGGTGGGGAAGCTGTCTCGGCCGGATGCGGTAGTTCTTGCAACACGCCTGCTCGCGGGTACCGACAGCCACTCATATTGACCCGACTTCACCTCAGTTCAGGTAGTCTCTGAGGTACCGACCCGAACAAACAGATGGATGGGGGACTCGTGTCCGTAGAAGCCATGACGCTCCGCGATGGTCCGCGTTCGAAGCGCGGGCTCATTCTGACGGCCGCGATCGAACGCTTCGGGGAGGTCGGCTTCGAGCACACGAAGTGGGCGTCGATTGCCGACGAGGTGGGCATCGGCCAGACGGCGCTCTATCACTATTTCGAGTCGAAGGGTCACTGCCTGCTGACCATCATGCGTCTCGAACTGGCGCAGTCGCTCGAGCGATTCACCGCCGCGATCGAGGGCGTCGACGACCCGGTCGAGGCGTTGAGTGCCGCCGTCACCAGCGCTCTGGAAGCGACCCCGCGGGACGCCCTTCAGCGGCGCATCCTTCAAAGCCACATGGATCTGCTCGCCACTCCCCGCCAATCGGAGAAGGAAGAGGCCGAGCGTCAGACCTCGCGCGCGCTGGTGAACTCGATCGAAGAAGAATGGTCTCTTCTCATTGCGCGGGGGATGGGTGCGGGCGTATTCGCCGACAGTGATCCACGATTGATGGCCCGGCTGATTCTCGGACTCGTCGTCAGTGTGTGGCGGTGGTATCGACCCGGCGGGGACATGACCCTCGACCAGCTCAACCAGCACGTTCGCGACGCCACCCTGCGCATCGTCCGCGCGTAACGCGGGCGTGTGCGGAGGGGTGGTTTTTCTTACTCTCGATATTTGAACTAAATTCAGGTCAGTTATGGAGTGATGATGTACAACTTGATCGTCTTGGCCGCTCGTCCGCACGACTGGAGCCATGAGCAGTTCATCGAGTGGTGGCGCGGTGAACATGCCGACGTGACCTACCCGCTGCCGGGCCTGCGGCGCTGGCAGCACACCGAGGTGCTCGACGCCATGGACGACCGGTCCCGGGAATGGGACGGCGTCTCGATTCTGAGCTTCGACTCCCGCGAGGACCTCGATGCCGCACTCGCCAGCCCGGAATGGCAAGCCGCAGTAGACAACGTCGGCCAGATGCGTGGAAAGCGCATCCTCGTCATGGGGGAGGAGAAAACGATGGTCGAAGTGGACAACGGTGAATCATGAGGGCGCACTGGATGGAACCGGGCTGCTACGAGGTGGCGCCCGGTGTGCATCGAGTGCCCCTCCAGATGCCGGGCGACGGCCTGGGAGCAGTGAACGTCTATGCCCTCGAGACCGAGGACGGGCTTGCCCTCATCGACGGCGGCTGGCGAGTCGGCACGACCTTCGACGAGATGGAGCGCGCACTGCTCCACATCGGTCACAGCACCGAGCAGATTCACGACATCTATGTCACCCACGTGCACCGCGATCACTACACGTTCGCGATCGAACTCCGCCGCCGTCACGGCTCCCGCGTCCACCTCGGCGTGGCCGAGGCTGACGGATTGGCGGCCGTCAGTGCACTCGGCAGTAACGTGCCGACGGACTCGCTGCACGAACTCCGCCGCGCCGGTGCCCCTCTCCTGGCAGACACGGTCGAGGTCATGACCGCCGCGGAACCGTTCCACCCCTCGGACTGGGAACAGCCCGACCACTGGCTCACCGCAGGTCCGCTTCGGATCGGACGGCGCACACTCGACGTGGTGCACACGCCCGGCCACACGAAGGGGCACATGGTTTTCCACGACGACGAGCAGGGGGTGCTCTTCAGTGGCGACCACGTCCTGCCCACGATCACGCCGTCGATCGGCTTCGAACTCGGCGACTGGGATCTGCCGTTGGGGCGCTACCTCGAGTCGCTGACCCGACTGCTCGAACGCCCCGACTCGCGACTGCTTCCGGCGCACGGAGATCCGGCACCGAGTGTGCACCTGCGCGTCGAAGAACTTCTCGCGCATCATGACCGGCGCTTCATGACCATGCACGACGCGCTGGTCTCGCTCGGGCCGGCGACCGCGATTGCCGTCGCGGACGCGGTTACGTGGACGCGTCGCGAGAGGCCGTTCTCCACCCTCGACCCGTTCAATCAAATGATCGCGACCTGTGAGACCCTCGCCCACCTCGACACGTTGGTCGATCGCGGCCGGCTCACAGTCCGAAGACGAGGCGACAGCGACGTGTTCTCCGTCGTCTGACTGCGGAAGGATTCCCATGCAGAGTCATGAGCTGAAACTGGCGCGCCATCCCCGGGGGAAGGTCCGGCCGTCGGACTTCCACCTCGACGTGGTGACGGTTCCCGAAGAACTCGCGCCCGGCGACATTCTCGTGCGCAACTCGTGGTCGTCGATCGACCCGTCGGTCAGGATGCGTCTCGGCCCGACCGGCCCCGCGGGCTACCTCCCACCGTTCCGCATCGGGGAGACGCTGGGCGGGTTGGCCGTCGGCGAGGTACTCGAGTCCCGTGACCCCGGCTTCGAGAAGGGCGACACGGTTCTGCACATCAAGGGTTTTCGCGAGTTCGCGGTGGTCCGGCAGGGGAGCGAAACCTTGGCCGGGGCCGGTGGCGTGACACGTCTCGACACGAGCGTGCACCCGCCGCAATCCTATCTCGGAGCGCTGGGCAGTTCCGGGCTCACGGCGTACGTGGGATTGCAGTGCATCGGTGGACTCACGAGCGGAGACGTCGTGTGGATCTCCTCGGCCGCGGGTGCGGTCGGCAGCCTCGCCGCGCAGATCGCGAAGCTCCGAGGTCACTACGTGGTCGGCAGCACCGGTTCCGGCGAGAAGGTCAGGTTCCTGCTGGACGAGGTGAAACTCGATGCCGCATTCGACTACCACAGCCCGGACCTGGCTGGAGCGCTCGCAAACGCGGCACCAGACGGCATCGACCTGTATTTCGACAACGTGGGTGGAACGCATCTCGAGGCCGCCCTGTATCACCTTCGGCCGGGCGGCCGGGTGGCCATGGCGGGAGCCGTCGCCTCCTATGACGCGGACACGGCGGCACCGAGTCCGGGCAATCTCTTTCAGATCGTGGCGAAGAACCTGACGGTGCGGGGTTTCCGGGCCGGAGCGTACGACCATCTGCTCGGCGACATGCGGGACGAGGTCGGGAGCTACCTCCGTGACGGTCGCCTCGTTGTCGAGGAGACCGTGTTCGACGGCCTCGGGTCGGCGCCGGACGCCATCGTCGCGATGCTGCACGGCCGCACCGTGGGAAAGACGCTGTGCCGCTTACGCTGATGCTCCAGCGGCTACACCGAAGAATATGGCCCCCGCATCACGCGGGGGCCATATTCGTCTGTCTCGCTCAGGCCGCAGTCCACCCGCCGTCGGCGTAGATCTCCGAGCCGGTGACGAAGGTGGAGTCGTCGCCCGCCAGGAAGGCAACGACGGCCGCGATCTCCTCACCCCGCCCGAGGCGACCCATCGGGGTGCCGGCCAGCATCTCGCGGTGACGCTCGCTGCCCTCCCAGCGCTCGAGCAGTGGGGGCGTACCGATGAATCCCGGATGCAGAGAGTTGACGCGCACTCCCGCTTTCGCCCAATGCAGGGCGGCGTTCTTGGTCATCGTGCGGACTGCGCCTTTGGCGGCTGCATAGGCAACGCTGTTGCCCAGACCGCCCACCGTTCCCAGTATCGAGCACATGTTCACGATCGAACCGCCGCCGCTCCGCTCGATCAGCGGGCCGGCATGTTTCATGCCCAGCCACGTGCCGGTCTGGCCGACCCCGATGACCCGGTCCCAGTGTGATCGGGTTTCCTCGTCGACGGTGGCGACGCTGCCGATGGCGGCGTTGTTGACCAAGGCGTGCAGCGCGCCGAACGTGCTCTCGGTTGCTGCCACGACGTCTTCCCACTGCCTCTCGGACGAGACCTCGAGGGCGAGCGCCGCATGTCGCTCGGGCTGGGTGAGCGTATCGAGCAAGTCCTGGCAGGCTGATTTCTCGAGATCGGTGACGACGACGTGAGCGCCCTCGTCGGCGAGCCTTCGGACGATCTCGGCGCCGATACCGCCGGTCGCCCCCGTCAGCAGGACGACCTTGTCGCGCAGTCGGTCAGGGCCGACAGTCATCTGGACTCCTTGTCACTCGTTCGAATCGGGCAGGTAGATCGACATCAGAGGTTGCTCAATACGTTTCGGCCACCGACGAGCATCGCGACCACGACACCGATGCTGGTCACCGCGGTCATGAGAAGAGCCATCGCGGCCACCAGCGGGTAGGAACCGTTCTCCCACAGGTCGAACAGCAGCGTACCCATCACCTGTGTCGTGGCGGCACGGACGAGCAGTGAGGCGGCGAACTCGTGGGTCAGCAGGATGAACATCAAGGCGACGGAACTGAGCACGGTCGGCCTCATCAGCGGCAGGATCACCCGGATGTTGGTGACGAACGGGCTCGCGCCGCTCGTTGCCGACGCCTCGGCGTAGGTCTCTCCGAGCGACAGCATCGCCGTCATTTGCATCCGGGTGGAGAAGGGCACCATCAGCACGATGTAGACGAGGATGATGACAGCCTTGGTCCCGTAGAGGATCAGCGGAGGCTGGGTGTACGTGAGCAGGAACCCGACGCCGAAGATCACCGCTGGAATACCCAGGGGGAGAGCGGTGATGACGTCACCGATGGTTCCCAGCACTCTGTGTTTGCGCCCTCGCACGAGCAGCGTGGCGGTGAGGTAACCGATCGGCACGCAGACGGCGACGGCCACCACCGAAGTGAGGAGACTCGTGTACACGGAGTCGACGATGCTCGCCGTCCGGAACAGCGCCCGGAAGTTGTCGAGTGTGAAGAGATTCCAGGACAGTGTCTCCGACCAATAGGGAGACACGGCGACGATGGCGAGTCCGATCAACGGAACGACGAGTGCGAGCATGGCGTATGTCGAGATGCACACGGCGGCCCAGGCCGAGCGGCCGGTGTTCGGCGCGAACGCCTTTCCCCCGTGCGTGACGAAGCGTGACTGATTGCCGAGAAGCATCTTCTGCGCCAGCACGACGACGACACCGAAGATGACGAGCGGCGAACCGGCCGCGGCTGCAGCGGCGAAGTCCGCAGGCGACTCGGATACCCGTCGATACATTTCGGTGGTGAGGACCTTCACGCCGGTGTTCTGTCCCAGCAGGAGCGGCCCGGTGAACTGGCCCAAACCGAGAAGCAGCGCAATTCCACCGCCGTACACCAGGGACGGGCGAAGCAGCGGGAGCACTACCCGAAAGAACACCCCGAGCGTCGACGAACCGCTGATCTGTGCTGCCTCGAGGTGCTCGGAACTGATGTTCTGCATTCCCGCGCTGACGAAGAGGTAGACGAAGGACGTGAGTCCGAAGCCCGTGAGAATGATGATCCACGGTGTGCTGTAGACATCGATCGGTCCGGAGTCGACGTTGCTCCACCAGGGAAGCTTGCGGAGGAGTGCGTTCAGGTACCCGGGTCCGGGGGAGAGGAGAAAGGCCCAGCCGACCACATTGGCCACCGCGGGCATCACGATGGGCAGGATGGGGACGATCCTGAGAAAGCTCAGCCGGCGTGGCAGCCTGGTCGCCGCGAACGCGAGAATCGTTCCCAGGACCATGGCGATGGCGAGTGACGAGACTGCGAGGGCGACCGTGGTCCGGATGGTCTGACCGATGTCGTATCGTCCGTACTGGGCTTGATATCCGCGACCGCCGTCCTCGAACGCCAGCGACTGCAATCGGAAGAGCGGGAGCACGACGAGATACGCCAGAACCGCCAGCAGTGCGCCGTACCCGAGCCGGGTACGCCACACCGTACTGACGACGAACGGACGTGCGCTGCGACTCACCGCAACCGTAGCCATCACGCCTCCGATCGGGCGGCCTGGGCGAGCACGGGAACCTGGAGATCCACGTGACCGTCCGGATGCGGAAACACTCGCAGCTTGGTGAGCGAGAAGCTGACCACCAGAGGAGATCCGACGGTGGCGCCACGCAACCAGCGTCCGTGCAGCTCCGCATCTGCGCGGACGTACAACTGCTCGCCCCCGGCATCGACCGTTACGTCGAAATAGCGGCCTCCGTACTCCGAGGTGACGAGTTCGCCGACGAAGCCGACGTCACCCGCGCGGACCTCGTCGAGTGAATGATGAAGTGCGAGGTCCTCGGGCCGGAGTCGTCCCACAGCCGTGTCGCCGGTGATGTAGTCGCCCTGGACGACGGCCGCGTCGAGGTCGACGGGGGCCCCCGCTCGCGTGGTCCACCCCTCGTGCCTGCGGACGAGTTCGAGCCGGTTCGCCATCCCGATGAACGCGGCGACATAGTCGGAGGAAGGGGTCTGGTAGACCCGCTCCGGGGTGTCGTACTGTTCGATCTTGCCCGCCTTCATGATGGCGAGTCGGTCACCGAGCGCAAATGCCTCGGCCTGATCGTGGGTGACGAATACGGCAGTGAAGCCCAGTCGTTGGTGTAGTTGATGAATCTGGGACCGCACCTGATCGCGCAGCCGTGCGTCGAGATTGCTCAGGGGCTCGTCGAACAGCACCAGGTCGGGTTGGGCGACCAGGCCGCGGGCCACGGCGACTCGCTGTTGCTGTCCACCACTGAGCTGGGACGGATACCGGTCGAGCAGGGCACCGCAGTCCACCATGCCGGCCGCGGTCTCGACCTGTCCTGCGGCGATGGCGCTCTTCATCCGTCGAACCTTCAACGGGTACCGGATGTTTTCTCGCACTGTCATGTTGGGCCACAGCGCGTAGGACTGGAAGACCATGCCGATGTTGCGCTTGTAGGCCGGAACGTTGATGCGGGTCGACGCATCGAAGACGGTGTGGTCCTTGAACGTGATCGACCCGTGCTCGGGTGTTTCGAGGCCGGCGATGCATCGTAGGGTGGTCGTCTTCCCGCAACCGCTGGGGCCGAGTAGGACGAGAAATTCACCGTCCTGAATGTCGAGGTCGAGTTGATCGACGATGGTGTTGGACCCGAAGGTCTTGGTCAGGTTGGAAACGCTGAATTGCGATGTCACCTTGGCACCTGCTTGGTTGCGAGTGGTTTGTCGGAAAAAAGTGAATTCAGTTCATCTCATGATTGCGTCGGGCGCTTCGGAGTCCTGGCGCCCGCGGAGGTTCCGCCGTCGATCATGAGATCGGAGCCCGTGATGTAACTGCTGTCCTCGCACGCGAGGAACAGGATGGCTTTCGCCACCTCGAGCGGTAGACCTCGGCGTTGCAGCGGAATGCTTTTCACATACGCGTCCATGTCGTCGTCGGCGAAGTCGGCGCCGGCGGTGATTGCCGTCTCGATGCTGCCCGGGCACACGGCGTTGACCCGGATATTCGATTCCGCGAACTCCAACGCCGCGACTCGGGTCAGGGCGCGAACGCCGAACTTCGACGCGCCGTATGCACCGAGCTCGGCCGTCGCGAGGACACCACGCAACGAGGACAGGTTGACGACGGACCCGCCCGTGGTCATGGCGGTGCCTGCGGCTTGCAGGCCGAGGAAAGTCCCCACGAGGTTGAGGTCGATCATGCGTCGTAGGTCGGCGAGCGACGTCTGCATGATGGGCGCTTTGGATGCGGCGCCCGCGGAGTTGACGAGAACACGCATCGGATGCCCGCGATCCGCCATCTCGGTGGTGACGCGCGTCCACTGAGATTCGTCGGTGACGTCGAGGTGCCGGTAGTGCGCGCGCGCACCGATTTTCGCCGCGACACTTTCTCCCAGTTCGTCGTCGACGTCGCCGAGGTAGACCGTGGCGCCGTGGGCGTGGAAGAGTTCTGCGGTCGCGGCACCTATCCCTCGTGCGGCACCGGTGACGAGAGCGCAGGTGTCGCGCAGTCGCGCGTCGTCGGTCGTCACTGGATGAATCTCTTTTCCCAATCGGACTGGTATTCGGTGAGCGATTCGGGTGTCAGGTCGGACGGGTTGGGCAGCGCGATGTCCTGGGCCTGTGCGACGCTTCCTTCGATGCCGGGGAGTGCGCTCGCGTAACCGAGTGACAACGCCTTCTGGCCGGCGGGGGTGACCATGAAGTTCGCCAGCACCTGTGCGGCATTCGGGTGCGGCGCCGCGGACAGTGCGTGCGTGAACCACGGGGTTCCCCACGGGGGCGAGGGCAATGCCCAGTCCACCGGTGCTCCCGATTCCTTTTCTCGCACCAGCGGTTGCACCACAGGGGTTGCGACGATCTCGCCCGAGGTCAAGGCCTGCGCGATCCCCAGTGAACTCGGGTAGATTCGCGGCTTCAGCTCCGCGAGCTTCTGGAGATAGTCGGCGCCGAAGTTTTTCTCGAAGAATCGGTAGAAGTCGACGTACGAGGCGATGCCGGACGGGTTGACGATTCCGATCTTGCCCTTCAACGCCGGGTCGAGGAGGTCTGCCGGCTTCTGCAGACCTCCCGGAAGTGCTGTCGTGTTCCAGCCGAGAGCGAACACCGCCGCGCTGGTCAGGAAGAACTTGTCGGAAATGATGCTCTTCTGCGGTTGGTACTCCGGCGCATCGAATGCCGGGCCGACGAGATCGGTCGAGTAGGTGCCCGACGCGGCGGCAGTCTCGATCCAGGCGGCGTCGGTCATCATGTGCACATCGGCCGTACCCCGCTTCGTCTGATTCTCGACCTCGACCTTCGGGTTGATGTCGGCGTCGGTGCCCCGGACGTATTCGAGGGAGATCTCGGGATACTCCTGCTCGAACGCCACTTTGAGAGCTTCGAGATTGGCGGGGTTCTGGCTCGAGTACAGCAGGACACTGCCTTCGCCCTTGGCTGCGGCGACGACGTCGTCCCACGTGCCGGACACGGGACCGGTGGAACCGGAACCGCCGGATCCACAAGCGGCGGAGGCGAAAGCGGTGACCACTGCGACGGCCATCAGCTTTATCGGCATACTTCTCATGGCATGAAAGCCCTTCCGGTATCGGTTCGACGAATGCGAACCCGTGTGTTCGGTGACGGATGGAGGAGTCGGATGAGGCCTACGGCGCGACACCGTTGAGCAGCGCGGCAACGCGATCGGGAATCGTGACCATGGCCATGTGGCCGGATTCGAGGAATGTGGTGTCGCCGCCGACGAGGGCGGCCGATCTTTCCTGGAGTTCGGGCGGATAGCAGGTGTCCTTGGTCAAACGTACGTATGTACGGGGTATATCGGTGCGGAGACCGGACAGGTCGACGGACTCCGTGAGTAGCGCGCCGCAATCGTCGACCAACCGGTCGATCATCCAGTCGGTCTGTTCCGCGTCCATGTCGTTGCAGAGCATCGCGGCGGCGTCCATCGGATCCTGGCGGTACACACCACCTTCTATCGAGGCTTCCACAGCGGCGCGGACGCCCGGGTCGATCTGGTCGATCACTCGCGTCCCGTCGGGCGGGACGACGGCGGACAGGAAGACGACGTGCCGTAGTCGGTGTGCGAGTGCCTGCATGACCCGAGGGGCCGTCACTCCCGCGAAAGAGTGTGCGACGAGGACTATGTCCTCGAGGTTCGCCGCCTCCACATCGTCGATGACGGCGGCGGCACAGTCGTCGAGGGTGACGGACCGCGGGTCGACTGAGCGCCGTCGTCCCCGTCCCGGGAGATCGACTGCGAGAGTGTCACCTTCGAGTAAGGGGAGGAGGGGCGCCCAGCACGAGGCGCCCATTCCTGCGCCATGGACGAGAACGAACGACATGTTGCTCCTCGCTAATTGAACTGATATCAGTTTGAATCTAAGGAAATCGTCCTGTGATGTCAATCACCTGATAATGTGAAGTGAATCCAGTTCACTTAGGAGGTCCGTGTGACGACTCCACGTGCAGCGCGGCCGCTGCAGCTCGGTTCGCTTCGGTTGGCAAACCGGCTCGTCGGTACGCCGCACGCGTCAGGCGCCGTCGCCGGCGGCATCCCCTCGCGCGGCGACGACGACTACTGGCGGCGCTGCGCGGCCGGCGGTGCCGCGATGCTCATCGTCGGCGGCACGGTGGTGTCGCCCGGTTCGACCAATCGCAACGGCAACATCACCGAGGCCTGGCGTCCCGAAGCCCTCGCGGGACTGGAGGCTCGGGCGCGGGCGATCACCGAGGAAGGAGCCATCGCGGCCTGCCAGCTGGTGCACCTCGGACGCGAAACTCTGGGCGCCGAGATGTGGAGTCACCCCGTCGCGCCGTCCGCTGTCCGCTCGCCCCGCGAACCGACGCGACCGCGCGCCCTCTCGGGCGCCGACGTCGACGCGGTCGTGGACGCATTCCGTACATCCGCGTTCCACGCGTGGTCGGCCGGCTTCCCGGTCGTCGAACTGCATGCAGCCCACGGATATCTACTTGCGCAATTCCTCTCCCCGAACACGAACCTCGGACGAGACGCTGCGACGGGTGCGCAGCGTGTGCGGATCCTCGACCGCATCGCCTCAACGGTCCGCGACGCCTGCCCCGGCGTCGTACTCGGAGTCCGCGTCTCTTCCGACGGTGGCGACGAGGCCGGCCTGAGCATGGACGGTCTCTGCGACGTACTACCGCACCTCTCCGATTTCGACTACGTCAACGTCACGGTCGGCGTACGCACCACCTACGTCCGGGACATGGCCGTAACCGACCCGCCGCTGCTCGATTCGGTCGGACAATTACGCGCCGCCGCAGTGACCCCGCTGCTCGTGTCACAGTCGTTCCGGACCGGCGCGTCCATCGAAAGTGCACTGCAATCGGGAGCCGACCTCGTCGGTGTGGCACGACCGCTGATCGCCGACCCGAACTTCCCGCGGAAGATACTGACCGGCCGCGAGGCGTCGATCCGCCCGTGCGTGTCCTGCAACGAGGACTGCCGGGCGTTCGACCCCGTCCTACTGTGCTCGGTCAATCCCGACCTCGCGCCGCCGGGTCATTCCGCACGTCCCGCGTACCCGCTGACGCTGGGGCCCACGCGCGGGTCGCGAGTGCGGAGACGGATCGCCGTCGTCGGTGCAGGCCCCGCCGGGCTCGAGTGCGCGATGCGGCTCGGGCCCGACCACGACGTCACACTCTTCGAACAACGAGAGCGAATCGGAGGCCAGCTTGCGACAGCGGCAGACGCGCCGCATCGCAGCGGCTGGCGTCGCCTCCTCGACTACTACGCCGACAACATGCCGAAGGTGGCAATCCGTCTGGCGCACACCGTCAATGCCGACGACCTGGCGGACTTCGACGACGTAGTCCTGGCCGTCGGTGCCGTGGAAGAACTTCCCCAGGGATTGGCGGGAACGTCGTCCGTGCTCACCTCTCAGGCGCTGCTCGGTGCGGGAGGCGCTCTTCGCGGCGCCGGCCACGTCGTGGTGGTCGACGACGGATTCGGGCTCTGGCCCGCCGCGAGCACGGTCGAAGCGGCGCTTGCCGCGGGTGCCGACCGCGTCACGGTTCTGACGCCCGCCGCGGCCTTCGCGTCGGGTCTTCCCGCGGAGGGCCGGGTGCAGTACCTGCGTCGGCTGTCGGGCGAACCGGTCGACGTGCGCGTGCTGTCGTCGCTCGTCGCGGTCACCGACGGCTCGGTCGAGTTCGAGAACACGCTGTCGGGAGAAAGGACGCGCCTCGACGTCGACCGGGTGGTCGTGGCCGGTGAGCGGCGCCCGCGCGACTGGTCGCAACTCGCACCGGAAGGCGCACGCGTGCACGTCATCGGCGACGCTCTCGTGCCGCGCAAAGTCGCGCACGCCGTCTCCGAAGGCCGTGCTGTCGCCCGTGAGTACTTGTTAACCGCCCGCAGTTAACAAGTACTCACGGGGGGCGGGAGTGTGGTTGCGCTCACACCTGAGGTCATTTAAATTACTTGAACTGAAGTCAACTCAATTTGATATCCGGCCGCCCCTCGGAGGCATCGTGGACCAGTTGTTCATCACTTTGACCACCGGCATCGCCAATGGTGCCGTGTACGGTCTCATCGGACTCGGATTGGTCATCATCTTCCGATCCACCGACGTCATGAATTTTGCAATGGCGTCATTATCGACCCTCGCCATCTACGTTGCCCTCAGCGCGTATGGGGCCGGCGTGGGCATTGCTGTCGCCCTGGTGGTCGCAGTGGTCTTCGGAGCTCTCAGCGGAGTCGTGGTGCGGGAAGCGCTGATTCGCCCGCTCGGGCAAGGCAAGCTCTTCGCTGCGCTCGTCGTCACGATGGGCCTGTCGATCATTGTCGAGCATCTGATCGGCCACTACTGGGGAGAGCAGCCGCGACGATTCCCGCAGCTCGTCGAGGGCACGATCTCGATCGGCAACTCGAATCTGATGCTCCAGGACATCGCCACGATTCTCCTCGCCGCGGTGGCCGTGTCGGCCATTGCGTATCTGTTCACGCGTACGCCGGTCGGATCCGCGATGCGCGCGGTCGCCGAATCTGCCGAGACCGCGGAGATCCTGGGCATCAACGCGCACAAGGTCGCGCGGATCGCCTGGGCTCTCGGCATGGCGCTGGCAGTGCTGGGAGTCTTCCTGTACGCCCCGAAAACCGGGGTTTCGCCGGTGATACTCGCCCCCGTGTTGTTCCGTGCCTTCGCAGGCATCCTGCTCGGTGGCCTCACAAGCATGTACGGCGCGGTCATCGGTGGGCTCATCATCGGTGTCCTGGACAACCTCGCCGCAGCCTATATCTCCGCCAGCTTCCGAGACACGTTCGTCTTCTGCGTTGCGGTGCTCGTGCTGCTCATTCGTCCCCAGGGCATCTTCGGCCGCCAAACCTTCGAGAGGGTCTGATTCCATGGTCACAAAAGATGGCTCGGCGCAGCGTGCCGGACGCTCCGCCCAGCGGCTGTACAGCGCCGCTCAGCTTCTCGGCGGACCGGCTGCGGCGATCCTGACGATAATGGTGCTGTCTGCCGGACTCGTGCCGGGCTACCAGATCTACACGGTCGGACTCGCTGCGGTGTACGGACTGATCGTCTTGTCCATCTCGCTACTGGCCGGGTGGACGGGTATCTGGTCGATCGGGCATCCCGCAATGGTCGCGGTCGGCGCGTATGTGACCGCCTACGGCAGCAGTAGCGGTTGGGGACTGGCCTTCACGTCCGTTGTCGCCGTGGCTTTGTGCGCAATGTTGGGAGGCTTCCTCGGGTTCGCAGGCTCCCGCTTCTCCGTGCTGTACGTCGCGCTTCTCACGTTGGCGTTCACATTGGTGACTCTCGAAATCATCGGTGCGTGGAAGAGCGTCACCGGCGGTGACCAAGGAGTGCCGGTCGACGCATTCGACACCACGCTCGGCGAACTCGTTCCGTCATCCGACGCAGTCACCTACCTGGCCGTCGGAGTCCTCGGTCTCGCTGTGGCAGTGTCGGTGTTCCTGCGCCGCACGACCATACGTATGCGCATGGTTGCGGCCAAGACACACCCACTGGCGGGCAGATCGATCGGTATCGCTCCCGAACTGCAGTCGAGCCTCGGTTTCGCGATCAGCGCGGGTGTCGCCGGCTTGTCCGGTGTGCTCCTTGCCTTGCTGTCGGGCTTCATCAGCCCGGAGGGATTCTCGATGGTCTTCGCGGTCAACCTGATTGCAGCGACCGTCCTCGGCGGGACCGGCAGCGTGATCGGAGCCGTTCTCGGTGGTGCGTTCCTCGCATCCGCACCGACGCTGGCGTCGTCGCTGTCGATCGACCAGCCCTACCTGATCGGGGGTGTACTGATTCTCACCCTGCTGTTTCTCGCCGATGGAATCGTCCCGACGGCCGGGAGGTTGCTGCGCCGATTCGTCCCGCTCACCCGTGCACTCGGCCGCCCCACGCTGTCCACCTCCCAACCGAGCCTTCTCGACACTGCGGGATCGGTTCCGGACACGCTGGCCGATACCGCCGCGGTGGCCGTGCTGAAAACCGAGGCACTCGGTGTTCGATTCGGTGGTCTTCAGGCCGTGCACAACATCGACCTCCGCGTAGATGCAGGTGAGGTGCTCGCGATCATCGGGCCGAACGGCGCCGGCAAGACTACCTTCGTCAACGCCCTGTGTGGCCTGATCGGTGGCGGTGAACTTGTGGGGACAATGGAACTCGGTGGCCGGCCCCTGCACGGGGTGCGGGCGACGCGTCGACGCTCGCTCGGCCTCGGCCGGACGTTTCAGCACGCGGAGCTTTTCTCAGAGCTGACCGTTCTCGAAAATGTCAGTGTCGTCAACCGTTGGGGGCAACGCGCCGATCGCGACACAGCGTTGCAGGTCCTCGAGAGTGTCGGATTGGCCGACCACGTGCACCGACTCCCCGCAGAACTGCCGTTCGGGCTGCAGAAACGGGTCGATCTGGCCCGTGCGATCGCGGCGCTGGCCGACAACCCACGATTGATCGTGCTCGACGAACCGTTCGGTGGCCTCGACGCCGACGAACGTCACACCCTCGCCGACCACATCCGCCGGCTCTCGCATTCCGGTACCGCCGTGGTCATCATCGACCACGTCCTCGACGACCTGTTCTCCGTCGCAGATCGGGTGGTGGCCTTCGACTTCGGCGAGCTGATCGCCGATGGAACCCCGGACACGGTCCTGCAGAACCAACTGGTCCGCGACTCGTATCTGGGAAACATCGACACCACACTGATCGCACCCGACATCGATCGCACGGCGGCGCCGCTGATCTCCGTGCGGGGGATCGAGCACCACTACGAGGGCGTGCAGGCATTGTCCGGCATCGATCTCGACGTCCATGCAGGCGGAATCCTCGGCATCGTGGGTGCGAACGGCGCCGGCAAGAGCACGCTGGGGCGGATCCTGCACGGCGATCTGCAGTCGACCGGCGGCACCCGGACAGTCGATGGCACAGACGCACTGCGGCTCAGCCTGGTTCCCGAGGGGCGCGCCTTGTTCCGCACCCTGTCGGTGCGCGAGAACCTCGAGGTCGCGGCGTATGCCGCAGGAATCTCCGGCCGTACGCTGCGTACTCGGCTCGACGAGTTGCGGCAAGGGCTTCCCGAACGGGTCCGCACCCGCATGGACATACCGGCCGGCTCGCTGTCCGGCGGCGAACAACAGCTTGTCGCCATCGCCCGGGCGCTCATGGCCGATCCCGAAGTTCTGATCCTCGACGAACCCGCGCTGGGTCTGTCCCCGGCGATGGTCGACGAAGTGTATTCACAGGTGAACGGCCTGGCGCGCCGGGGCATTACGACCATCCTGCTGGACCAGTCGCTCGCGCGCGCGCTCGAAGCCTGCAGCGAGGTCATTGTTCTGCGCCAAGGTGAGGCCGTCGCGCGCGGCAACAGCAATACTCCGGGCTTCGGCCGCATCGCCGAGGCTGCCTACTTCGGTACAGACATCCCGGCAGCTGTCGGCGAGATCAATCGGTGAGTGCAGTGCGCTCGATTCTGACGAAGGGACTACGGACGAACATGGACAGAACAGCAGGACAGGGAAGATTCGACGGGGCGGTGGCCCTGGTGACCGGAGGCGGATCGGGAATCGGAGCGGCCGTCGTCGCGCAACTCGTCGGTGAGGGAGCTGCCCGCGTCTACGTGGCCGATCTCGCGGTCGAGAAATTGCGCCGACGGTACGGTGACGATCCCACGACGATCGCACGAGGGGTCGACGTCTCGGACCCGGAGGCCGTCGATGCCGCCATGGCGGAGGTTCTCGACGCAGAGGGGCGGCTCGACGTCGTCGTCCACGCCGCCGGCGTGGACGATCCAGCATCCAAGAAGATCATCACGGAGGCTTCGGCCGCAGGCACACCGATCGACCTGACGGCGAACCTCACCGATGCGCAGTGGCGCCGAGTGATGTCGGTCAACCTGGATGGCACATTCCACGTGGTGCGCGCCGCCGTGCGGGCGATGAAGCCGAAAGGCGGCGCGATCGTCGTGATCGGCTCGTCCTCGGCGTTCGACACCTTGACGGGATACCCGCACTACGCGGCATCGAAGGCCGCCGTCCATGCCTTCTGCCAGGCCGTCGCCAAGGAGGTGGTGGCGTTCGGTATCCGACTGAACCTCGTCGCTCCCGGCCCGACGGATACCGGTATGGCCGCTCGCACACCGGAAGAACTCAAAGTGCAGTGGGTCAACAACACACCGGTGCCGTATGCGACACCGGACGAGATCGCGGACAACGTGCTGTTTCTCGCTTCGGAGCAGGCCAGAAACGTCGTGGGTGCGGTGCTGCTCAGCAACCGTGGACGATTCACCGTCTGACTGCTCATCCGAGTGGGAACAGGACCACGGTCTTCGCTACGGGCGCATCCAGGTCGGACTCGCCGACCTGGATGCGCTCGCGGTGCTACTGCGGTGACACGAAGTCTCCGATGGGAACGAACTTGCCGCCCTCGACCTGGACCCGGACCACACTGTCGGTACCGAGGTGGTCATCCGCGCTGAACGTGAGTGGAGGCATCACGCCGGTGTCGAGGGTGCCGCTCGTGACTATCGCGTCGGTGACGGACTCGGACGTGATCTCGCCGTCGATGCTCGCGAGGACCTGAGCGAACGCTTTCGCCGAGCCATAGGTTGCCAGCGAGTAGAAATCGGGCTTCTCGCCCGGCTTGTACTTCGCAAGCGCTTGTCGGTACTCCTCGACCGCAGGGTTGTCGGCGGTGGGCGGCAGCGTCAGCGACACGGCGCGGAACCCTTCCGCGTTCGGGCCTGCGAGGTCGAGCAGGCTGTTACCGATCGTGGGGGAGTAGCCGTAACTGGGGATCTTGACACCCTGCAGGGCCATCTCGTTGAGGTACGCGGCGGCCTCCTGGATGGGCAGGATCGTCAGGACTGCATCGGGTGCAGCCGAACGGATCTGGGACACGAACGGGCTGTAGTCCGTGGTACCGAGCTTGACCTCCACCGTCGAGACCTCCGCCCCGGCCTTCTCCAGTTCGGTCGTGGCGACGGCACCCACATTCACGAACGCTGCCGGATCGTTGCGGATGATCGTGACCTTCTTGGCACCCTCGTCGAGCGCCCACTGCGCGGCGGCACGCGCCTGGTTCTCGTAGAGCGTCTGGCTGCCGAACAAACCGTCCCGCGGCGGGTCGTACCAGGCGGTGGAGCCGCCGTAGGTTCCGAAGATGGGTATGTCGTTCTGTTCGAGAACGAATGGGAACGTCGCCTCCGTGGTGGCTGTGCCGTTTGCGCCGACGATCGCGACGACCCGGTCGCGAGAGACCAGCTGCCGCGCCACCTGAATCGTCTGCTGCGGGTCGAAAGCGTTGTCGACCGGAGTCCACTCGACGGGGCGACCGTGGATGCCTCCTGCCGCGTTGAGCTGATCGAAGAACGCTTGGGTGCCGGCCTCCTGGGGAAGACCCCCGGAAGCCTGTGGTCCCGAAAGGGGAAGCCATGCGCCGAGTTTGATCGGCCCGCCCGCATCGCCGTCGCCGGCTTGCGTTCCGCAGGCCGTCAACGCCGTGGCGAGGACTACGCCGACCGTGAGAAGTATTTTCCGCACATCCGCTCCTTGAATCGAGTTCAGTTCAATGGATGTTATAGAGCAAATGCTGTGTCGGCAATCACATTCGCGGACCGAATGCGGATTCCTTCCAGCGGTGGAAGTTGCCGCGAGTGCATTGTGCAGTGACGCGCTACGAGGGGATTGTTCGAGCGAAAGTGTGCGATTTGCTTGAACTGACTTCAGTTGAGGAACTACGGTGTGGGGTGACATTGCCACTGTTCGGAGGAAGAGGAGCACCAGATGCCACGAATCGACACCGATCTACTCGTCATCGGCGCCGGCATGGCCGGGTTGACCGCCGCGGCGCGAGCGGTGGCCGGAGGTCGGTCGGTTGTCGTCGTCGAGAAGTCTGCAACGATTGGCGGGTCCGCCCAGTTCGCGGGATACGCGTGGACTGCCCCTTCCCATGAGGTCATGGAAGAGGTCAATCCGAACGGCGACCCCGCATTGCGTCGGGCGCTCGTCGACGGATTCTCGGACGGAATCGCCTGGATTCGCTCGCTCGGGGTCGAGTGCGCTGACGCGGTGACGGTTCTCCGCTACGGCACGGGCCACCAATTCGACACCACCCGATACATCGACGAGTGTCGTCGGCGAATTCGTAGTCACGGCGGTGAGTTGCACACGAGCGCAGAGACCCTCTCCCTGATCGCGCTGGACGGCGGAGTCGTCGGTGCCCGTGTGCGACTCTCGGACGGTACCGAATGTGAGATACGTTCCCACGCGACGATTCTCGCCACCGGCGGATTCCAGGCGAGTCCCGAATTGGCCGGTGAGCATATCCATCCCGCCGCGAGCGGGATGCAGCTGCGCTCGAATCCCACGAGTGCAGGTGACGGACTACGTCTGGCCGAGGCCGTCGGCGCCGCCTCCGGCACGGACCGGTCCGGCTTCTACGGCCATCTCGTCCCGACCGGCGTGCGCTTCCGCGACACGGCCGACTTCGTCGCGCTGTCGCTCTACTACAGCGAGCATGCGTTGCTGTTCAATCTCGACAACCGTCGTTTCACCGACGAGACCGTCGGTGACCATCTGACCACGATGGACTTGCTGGAGCAGCCCGAGTCGCGCGGATTGCTCGTCGCCGACGCACGGGTGTACCGCGAGTGGATCACCGGCAGCTACGTCGAGGGCGCCGCCGCACTCGACAAGTTCGACCTCGCGCAGCGCCGGGGTGGGCGGTGCGGAATCGCCGAGAATCTCGACGAGTTCGCCTATCTTCCCGAGGAATGGGGCTACGACGGTGCCGCGATTGCGGATCAGATCCGGGCACTCAATGCGGCCGGTCCGGACACTCGGCCATCGCGTCGCTACGACTCGCAGGCGCTTGACGAGGGGCCCTACTACATCGTCGAGGCATGCCCGGCCCTGACATTCCCCTTCCACGGCATCCGCATCGATGAGCACGGCCGTGTCCTGAATGTGAAGGGCGGGACGATCAGCGGACTGTTCGCGGCCGGGTCGGATACCGGCGGCCTCTACAACCGCGCGTACACCGGCGGTATCGCCCCTGCACTGGTGTTCGGCCTGGCCGCCGCGGATCGAGCGATGCTGTCGCCTGTGAGTACTTGTTAACCGCCCGCGGTTAACAAGTGCTCACAGGTGTTCCCCGACATCCGCGGCGGCCAGGGTGATGACCAGCAATGGCACCACTTTCGCCGCCGCGATGCGGTAGTGGTTCCTCGACTCCTGCTCGACGATGCGTGCCCCGCCGAGGGCGCGCAGGTGGTGGTAGAGCTGACCGGGCGAGGTCAGCCCGACCGCGGTCTGCAGTTCGGCCGCGCCGGCGGGACTGCGCAGCAGGGTGCGAACGATCTCGAGGCGGGTCGGATGTCCCAGGGCGGCGAGCACGTTCGATACGGCGGTGGGGGACAGGTCGAGGGTTGCAGCGGCGTCGTAGCGGATCGTCCATTGGATCTCGCCGCCCAGGTCGACGGTGCCCTGATACCCGATCTGCCCGATGCTCTCGCCGACGTCGGGTGTCGGGGTTTTGGCGGGCCGGGCCGATTCGAGGGCGTGGACGCGCGCCTCGAGGTCGGCGAGCCGGGCGTCGTACTCGTCGTTCACACGGCACAACTTAGCTGCGACGTCGTGTCGGGATCGGTCATCGCCTCGAGAAGCAGCTGCTGGTGCGCGAAATTCCCGCCGATGACGTTCAGGTAGTCCTCGCTCGACAGGTTCGACGTCAGCAGCACCGCGGTGGCGACGGTGCCGTCGGGACGTCGGATCGTCATCGCCTCGGTGACCACTCCGGGAAGGTTGCCGCCCTTGAAACCCAGCCCGTCCAACCCGGGCGGGGCGGGCTGCCATTCGAGTGTTCGGCGTGCGACGTCGGAGCCGGGTCCGAAGTCGCCGCTCGCGATCGCGTGGTGCAGTGCGGCGAGGCCCGAGGCCGTACCCGTCACCCCGGACTCCTGCACCCGGGCCGTGACCGCGGGGAAGTCATCGCCGGGCGACATCCGCATCACCTGTTCGCGGTAGGCGCCGTCGTGTGCGTAGCGCTGGGCGGCGTCCCACCGGGCATCCCGCGACATCGCCGGATCGAGGAGGGCGATGGTGGAGCCCAGCAGGGTCGGGACTTCGAGGTCGTCCCAGCCGCCCTGCGCGGCGGCGTCGGCGAGGGCGGTGTCGCCGAGTCGGTCGCGCAGATAGTCGGGGACGGCGTTGTCGCTCTCCTGGATCATCGCGGTCACCATCTGCTCGAGCGTGACGGTGGCGTCGGGTTCGGTGACGCCGAGCCGCTCCAGGGCCTTCGGGTGGGTGCCGCCGTCGGTGTTCGGGAGGTACCAGCGTTCCCACTCCGACAGCGGTACCGGTTCGGCCGGGTCGAGTTCACCCGACGCGACGGCCCGGGCGTAGGCGGCCAGGTGCACCACCTTGATCGCGGACGCCAGCGGAACGGTGTCGCCGGGGCGGTGCTCGACCGTTCGGCCGCGACCGTCGTCGACGACGAAGGCGACGTCGTCGGGGTGCGAGCCGACGTACCCGACCCATCCGGAGGCGGTCGTGATGTCGGCGGGTGGCAGCGGTGCGCACACGGCCGGCGGCGCTGCCTGCTCGTCGGAGGAGGCAGTCGGTGCCGTCGGTGCTGCACGCGCCCAGGCTCACCGCGACCGCGACTGCTGCTGTGAGCGTGCTCAGCTTCCTGGTCATCGAGAAGATCCCTCCACCTGTGGAAGTTCGATAATTCGGAATTGCGGAATTATAGAAGTACAGTATCGCGAACCGGTAGGACTGTCGAGACCGCACGCTCCGAACGTCCCGTTCGGCGCGGCCCGTAGGCTGACACCCGTGCGCGTACTCGTTATCGGCTCCGGAGCCCGTGAACATGCCCTCCTTCTCGCCCTCGCTCGCGATCCGGGTGTCAGTGCCCTGATGTGCGCGCCCGGCAACGCCGGGATCGGCAAGATCGCCGAGCAGCACCCCGTCGACATCGCGTCCGGGGAGGCGGTGGCCGCCCTCGCGAAGAAGCTCGACGCCGACCTCGTCGTGGTGGGGCCCGAGGTCCCGCTGGTGCTGGGTGTCGCGGACGCCGTCCGCGCGGCAGGCATCGCCTGCTTCGGCCCGTCGGCCGACGCCGCGCGCATCGAGGGTTCCAAGGCGTTCGCCAAGGACGTCATGGCCGCCGCCGGTGTGAAGACCGCGCACAGCGAGATCGTCGACTCGCCCGCCAAGCTGGACGAGGCGCTCGACCGCTTCGGACCCAACTGGGTGGTCAAGGACGACGGCCTCGCGGCAGGCAAGGGTGTCGTGGTCACCACCGATCGGGACGCCGCCCGCGATCACGCGGCCGAACTGCTCGAGAACGGTCACCCCGTTCTCCTCGAATCCTTCCTCGACGGTCCCGAGGTGTCGCTGTTCTGCGTCGTCGACGGCGAGACCGTCGTGCCGCTGCTGCCTGCCCAGGACCATAAGCGCGTCGGCGACGGCGACACCGGACCCAACACCGGCGGCATGGGCGCCTACACGCCGCTGCCGTGGCTGCCCGAGCAGACCGTGACCCAGATCGTCGACGACGTCGTGAAGCCGGTCGCGGCCGAGCTCGTCGCCCGGGGCAGCGCCTTCAGCGGCCTGCTGTATGCCGGTCTGGCGATCGGCAAGGACGGCCCCGCCGTGGTCGAGTTCAACTGCCGCTTCGGCGACCCCGAGACGCAGGCGGTCCTCGCGCTGCTGAAGAGCCCGCTCGGCGAACTGCTGAACGCCGCGGCCACCGGAACGCTCGATCAGGTCGCGCCGCTCGAATGGCAGGACGGCTCGGCGGTGACCGTCGTGGTCGCGGCCGAGCACTACCCGGCCACCCCGCGCACCGGTGACGTGATCACCGGCGCCGACGGTGACGGTGTCCTCCACGCAGGCACGAAACTCGTCGACGATCAGGTGGTCTCCGCCGGCGGACGCGTGCTCAGCGTGGTCGGAGTCGGAGCCGACCTCGACGCGGCGCGCGCGGATGCGTACTCCAAGATCTCCGCGATCAAGCTGCCGGGAAGCCACTTCCGCAAGGACATCGGACTGGCCGCTGTCGAGGGACGCATCGCCATTCCCTGAGGTCGAGGCACTCCGACGACTGACAGGCGTGCACCCCCGGAAGATCCGGGGGTGCACGCCTGTCTCGTCACCTCAGCGGGCGGTCCATCCTCCGTCGATCGTGTAGGAGGCGCCGGTGACCATGCCTGCGTCGGCGGATGCGAGCCACGCGACGAGGGACGCCACCTCCGACGGTTCCACCAGTCGCTTGATCGCGCTCTCGGTGAGCATCACCTTTTCGATCACGTCGGCCTCGCTGATGCCGTGCACCTGTGCCTGATCCGCGATCTGCTTCTGCACCAACGGTGTCAGCACGTAACCGGGATTGACGCAGTTGCTGGTGACGCCGTGCGGACCGCCCTCGAGCGCCGTCACCTTCGACAGTCCCTCGAGTCCGTGCTTGGCGGTGACGTATGCGGCTTTGAACGGCGATGCGCGGAGCCCGTGCACGGACGAGACGTTGATAATGCGCCCGAATCCCGTGGAATACATGTGCGGCAGCGCGGCACGGATCAGCAGGAACGGTGCCTCGACCATCAGCGTCTGAATGCGCCGGAAGTCCTCGGGGCGGAATTCCTCGATGGGACTGATGGTTTGGATCCCGGCGTTGTTGACGAGGATGTCGGTCTCGAGCCGCAGTTCGGTGAGCGGATCGGTGTCGAGGAGATCGACGTGCCACGCGGTTCCGTCGATCTCGTCGGCGAGACTCTTGGCGGCAACGTCGTCGAGGTCGGCGACCGTGACGTGGGCTCCGCGTGCGGCGAGCGTCCGGGCGCAGGCCGCGCCGATCCCGCTGGCGCCGCCGGTGACGAGCGCGGTGCGTCCGGTCAGGTTCTGCTCGGTCATGCGGGGACCCCGTCCTTCGCGCCGGCAGCCTTCTCGTCCGCCAGGATCTGGGCGTCCGCCTCGTCGATCGATTCGAGCGAGATGCCCTTGGTCTCCCGGGCGACGATCACGGCGACGACGGTGACGAGGCACGCGATCGCCAGGTAGATCGCAATCGGAACGGACGAGTCGTACTTGCTGAGCAGGCTGGCGGCGATGATCGGCGCCAACGAACCGGCCACGATCGACGTCACCTGGTAGCCGAGCGAGACACCCGAATACCGCATGCGGGTCGGGAACATCTCGGCCATGATCGCGGGCTGACCGGCGTACATGAAGGCGTGGAACACCAGGCCGATGATGATCGCTCCGAGGATGACGGCGTTGTGCCCGCTGTTCATCATCGGGAAGGCGAAGAAGCCCCACGTGCCCGCGGTCACCGCGCCGATCATGTAGACGGGGCGTCGGCCGATGGTGTCGGAGAGTCGCCCGACGAGCGGGATCACCGCGAAGTGCACGGCGTGCGCGATCAGCATCCACCAGAGGATCTGCGCGGTGTCCGTGTGGACGACCACCTTGAGGTAGGTGATCGAGAACGTGACCACCAGGTAGTACATGACGTTCTCACCGAAACGCAGGCCCATCGCCGTCAGCACGCCGCGGGGGTAGCGCTTGAGCACCTCGAAGACGCTGAACGACGTCTCCTTGATGTGTTCCGCTTCCTTCTGCGCCTGGATGAAGATCGGGGCGTCGGTGACCTTCGTGCGGATGTAGTAGCCGACGAGGACGATCACGGCCGACAGCCAGAACGCCACGCGCCAGCCCCAGCTGAGGAACGCCGCATCGGACAGCGTGGTCGTCAGGATCAGCAGGACGACGGTCGCGACGAGGTTGCCCGCAGGCACGCCGGCCTGCGGCCACGACGACCAGAAGCCGCGGGAGCGGTTCGGGCTGTGCTCGGCGACCAGCAGCACGGCGCCACCCCACTCGCCGCCGACGGCGAATCCCTGGATGAAGCGGAGAGTGACGAGCAGGGCAGGGGCCCAGTACCCGATCTGGTTGTACGTGGGCAGGCAGCCCATCAGGAACGTGGCCGCGCCGACGAGGAGCAGGCTGAACTGGAGCAGTTGCTTGCGGCCGAACTTGTCGCCGAAGTGACCGAAGACGATGCCGCCGAGAGGCCGGGCGACGAAGCCGACGGCGTAGGTCACGAACGCCGCGATGATCGCGTCGAGTTCGTTGCCGCCGGCAGCGAAGAACACCTTGCTGAACACCAGCGTCGCCGCGGTCCCGTATAGGAAGAACTCGTACCACTCGACGACGGTGCCGGCCATCGATGCGCCGACAACCTTCTTCAGCCCGGACGGCGGGGCTTCCTTCACGTGCGATGTTTCGTCGACGTTCATCTGTCGCTCCTCGTTACACTCCGCACCCCGTTGTGACTGGGGACACAGTTCGTTGGTCCTGCCGAGTATTGATGCATATTTGTGCGCACACAATGACGCAACCTGCAGTCGGCATGTGCAAATATGCAGAAGTGACCTCCGGAACAGCCCTGCCCAGCGCCGACGACCTGCTCGTACTGCTGGCAGTGGGGCGCACCGGCCGCTTCAACACCGCCGCCGACGACCTGGGTGTCAACCACACGACCATCTCGCGTCGGATCGCGAGTCTGGAGAAAAGCCTCGGCGGCCGGGTGCTGGTGAAGGCCGCGGGCGGGTGGGAACTCACCGACCTCGGGCGGCAGGCCTTGACCGCGGCCGAGCGTGTGGAGGCCGCCGTCCACGGACTCGTCGCCGAACCCGGTCGCGCCGACCACCTGAAGGGCGTGGTCCGGGTATCGGCGACCGATGGGTTCAGCGCCTACATCGCGGCACCCGCCGGCGCACTGATCCGCAGCAGGCACCCCGAGGTGTCCGTGGAGATCGTCGCGATCACCCGCCGGGCCTCGCAACATCGCTCGGGCCTCGACATCGAGATCGTCGTGGGCAAGCCGCAGGTACACAGGGCGGAGGCGCTGTGGCTGGCCGACTACACCCTCGGCCTGTACGGCGCGAAGTCGTACCTGTCCGCGCACGGCACCCCCAGACAGGTGGGTGATCTGGCCGATCATTCACTCGTCTACTTCATCGACTCGATGCTGCAGGTCGACGAACTCGACCTCGCGCGCCGCCTCACCGTCTCGATGCGCGAATCGGTGACGTCGACCAACGTGTTCGTGCACGTCGAGGCCACCCGGGCGTCGGCGGGTATCGGATTGCTGCCGTGCTTCATGGCCGACCGCCACGACGACCTCGTGCGGGTGCTGCCCGGGCAGGTCGAGGCCACGCTGGCGTACTGGCTCGTGGCGCGCCCCGAGTCGTTGCGCCGACCGGAGGTCGCGGCGGTGGTGGGGGCGATCCGGGAGACGGTGGAGTCGCAGCGGGACGCGTTGGCGGGGCAGTGAGCGCGTCACGCTAGCGTCAAGGGGTGCGTCCCGAATCCCAGCGGTCCAACATCCAGACCTTCCACGTGATGGACGTGTGGAAGGCGGCCACCGAACGTCAGCGCACTCACGGTGACGTGCTGACGCTCGCGGCGGGGCAGCCGTCCACTCCCGCTCCGCAGCCGGTTCTCCGCGCGACGCGGGAAGTGCTCGACGGACACCTTCTCGGCTACACGGAGACGTTCGGCATTCTGCCGTTGCGGGAGGCGATCGCCGGATACCACTCCGCCAAGTCCGGCATCGACGTCGACGCCGAGGACGTCGTCGTGACCACCGGATCCTCGGGTGCGTTCACGCTGCTGTTCCTCGCCGCGTTCGACGTCGGCGACACCGTCGTGGTGGCCCGCCCCGGCTACCCGGCCTACCGGAACACGCTCGCCGCGCTCGGCTGTACCGTCATCGAGATCGACTGCGGAGCGGACACCCGGTTCCAACCGACGGTCGCGATGCTCGAGGCTCTGCCCGAGCCGCCGGCCGGACTGATCGTCGCGAGCCCCGCCAACCCGACCGGCACCGTCATCGACCCCGACGAACTGGCCGCGCTCGCCCGCTGGTGCGACGACCACGGGACGCTGCTGATCTCCGACGAGATCTATCACGGCATCGGATACGGCGAGCAGGCGATGACCAGCTCGTGGGAGACGTCGCGCGAATCCGTCGTCGTCGGGTCGGTGTCCAAGTACTTCTCGATGACGGGCTGGCGGCTGGGCTGGATGCTGGTCCCCGAGGGGCTGCGTCGCCCGTTGCAACGGCTCGCGTCGAACATGACGGTGTGCCCGCCCGCAATCTCCCAGTATGCGGCGATCGCCGCGTTCACCGAGGAGTCGAGGGTCGAGCTCGACGGCCACGTCCAGCGCTACGCCGTCAACCGGGAGCTGTTGCTCACCGGACTCCCGGAACTGGGTATCACCGACCTGGCGCCCGCCGACGGCGCGTTCTACGTGTACGCCGACATCGGGCACCTGCTCGGCGGATCCCACGGCGCGACGTCGACGGAATGGTGTTCGCGACTGCTGCAGGACACCGGTCTGGCGCTGGCCCCGGGCATCGATTTCGACACCGTCCACGGCGACCGGACGGTCCGGCTGTCGTTCGCCGGGTCCACCGCCGAGGTCCGGGAATCGCTGGTGCGACTGGGTCGCTGGCTGTAGGCGGAGTTTCCCGGCCACGGCTCTTGCGGCGCCGCCGCAGCAGTTGTTCGATGGACTTGGGCGCACTGCGTGTTCGGGCGTGCCAGGCAAGGAGAACGGCGATGCTGTACGTCGCGTTGTTCGCATTCGTGTTGTGGGTCCTGTGCTTCGCCGACGCCATCACCACCGACGACGACCAGTTCCGGAACCTCTCGAAGGAGGGCTGGCTGGTGATCGTGCTGCTGCTTCCGCTCATCGGGTCGGTGTTGTGGCTCGTCGTCGGACGGCCGCAGAAGGACCCGGGTGATCAGCTGCCCGCCGACCCGGAGGAGGCCGAGTTCGTGCGGCGATGCCGGGAACGTGCCGAGGAGCAGCGCCGGGAAGGTTTCCACGGGCGCGACCAGGAGTAGAAGGCCTACACTGTGGCTAGGATTACAGTGTTACACACCGGCCCTGAGGCGACGACATGAGCGACATCAGTCATCCACAGCCACCCGTTCCCGGCGGAGTCCGCATCGGGACCGTGGAACGGGAGCAAGCCGCGGCGGCACTCGCCGAACATTTCGCAGCCGGACGGCTCGAGACCGACGAGTTCGACGCGAGGGTCCGCCAGGCGTACCTCGCCAAGACCGCCGCCGACCTCACGCCGCTGTTCGCGGACCTTCCGGACAAGCAGCGCTTCGTGCCCGAACCCGATCGCGTGCGACGTGATCCGGGACGGGAGGCGGCCGCGCTGCGGACGCTCGTGTTCGTGGTGGCCGTGCTCGCCGCGATCCTGTGGGTCGCCCTGGTCCGCGTCCCCCCGCTCGTCTTCCTGCCCATCGTCTGGCTCGTGCTGGCCCGGCGGGGCCTCGGCAGGCGGTCGTGCCGGGCGTGGTGACGGGCTGACACAGCTCTGTGCTCCGAAGTGAAAACTACCGCGAGGTCGGTTGTCGCTCCCGTACTCTGACAGGCAGGTCCACGCCGTCGAGCGATCGAGGAGCCACGATGACCACCAGAATTGTGCGATGTGCGAGCCTGATCCCGGTTGTCGCGGCCTCCGCGTTGCTGCTGGGCGGGTGCGGTTCCGACAGCAGCGACACCTCGTCGACATCTGCCAGTGCCACGGCGTCGGCCACGGCCACGACTGCAGCGCCGACGACTACGGGCACCGCGGTGGCGTCGGCGGTCACCAAGCAGCAGGCGGAGCAGATCGCTGTCGCGACGGTCCCGGGTGGCACGGTCGCGAACTCCGAGGAACAACAGCGAGACGGTAAGACGGTGTGGCACGTCCACATCCGCGACACACGGGGCTACGACTACGACGTGAATGTCGACGCGGCGACCGGCGCGGTGGTGCCCGACAGTCAGAACAGGGAGACCACCGCGACACCCGCACCCGCGCCCCCCGCCGGCGGGGCGGTCACCCAGCAGCAGGCGGAGCAGATCGCGGTCGCGACCGTCCCGGGTGGCACGGTCGCGAACGCCGAGCAGCAGCAGCGGGACGGTAAGACGGTGTGGCACATTCACATCCGCGACACCAAGGGCTGGGATTACGACGTGAACGTCGACGCGTCGACCGGAGCCGTCCTTCCCGACAACTGACCGCAGTGGGTAGAACGACCCATGTTCCGCCCGGGCGGGATGGGTGAATCTGCCGATGCCCGGGTGGTGACCTGGCTTTAGCGTCGAAGGCATGGTCACCACGTCAGTTCTCGTGCCGCGCTCCGACTTCCAGCGGTGGGCCGCCCGTGCGGGCGCAGCGGGACCTCTGCTGTTCACCGCGGGGTTCGTCGCCCAGGAGACATTCCTCCGGGACGACTACAGCCCGATCGCCGACCCGATCAGCGCTCTCGAGGCGGACCCGAGTGGGTGGATCCAGCAGCTGAACTTCCTGGCTTTCGCTGCGCTACTGCTGATCTTCGCGGCCGGACTGCACCGCGGCATCGCGGCGACGCGCTTCGGCTGGGTGGGACCGGCCCTGCTCGGCACGGCAGCGGTCGGGCTGACCCTCGCCGCCGTGTTCCCGTTGCGTGAGGATCAGGCCGGGGTGGCCTACGACCCGGGCCATCATGTGATCTCGGGGGTGACGTTCTTCTCCTGCAGTGCCCTGGCCCTGGTGGTGCTGTCGCGCCGGTTCGCCGCCGATCCGCGGTGGCGTTGCCTGGCGCGGTACACCGCGGTCGCCGGGGTGCTCGGATTGGGATGCTTCGTGATGCTGGGCCGGTTCGCGATGCCGGAGGGTGCCCCACTGCACGACGTCGCCGGACTTCTCCAGCGATTCACGCTTCTCGCCGTGACGTTCCCGGCGCTGGTGACGATCGCCCTGCGGCTCCGTCGCCTCGCCTGCCGGCCCCCGTATCTCATCCGGTCGTGAAGGCCGGCATCTGTACTCGCGCGAGGCCCTCGTGTCGTAGCGCCGGCCGGCTTCTCGAGAAAGCCGACCGTCACGGCCAGTTCGATCCGTCGTCCGCCCGGACGCTATCGGTCCTCCGGCACGGTCAGGGTTCCGCAGCTGAAGTCGGGTCCGAGGTCCAGTTGCGGCACCCCGGGGACGTTCGGGGACGGGCACGCCGCGGCGGTGTGCGCGGCCGCGGACGACGTCTCCGGATCCGGTGCGGAGCCGCACGCCGACACGAGGGCCATCGGCGCCGTCGCCGCACATCCCAGGGCCGGCATCCGCACCGACACCCGCACGGTTCCGACGCTACGCGGGCGGGCTCCACCGCCCACATACTTCACGGTCTGTCGTCCAATTTGCCCTGGTGCGGCACCCGCGGCTGGCAGGATGAATTGGTGTCATCTGCGGCAACTCCGAAGGGCGAACGGCGCCGACAGGCGCTGGTCGAGGCTGCCGCCGATCTGTTGCTCGAGGGCGGATTCGACGCGGTCCGGCACCGCTCGGTGGCCACCCGCGCCGACCTTCCGCTCGCGTCGACCACCTACTATTTCGAGTCGCTGGACGACCTGATCGCGAAGGCCGTCGAATGCAACGGCAACCGCGATCTCGCGGTCATGCGCAGCCGCGTCGACGACGTCACGCACCGGCGGCGCGGCCGCGAATCCACCGTCGATCTCCTCCTCGACCTACTCGTCGGACCGGCCCTGATCAGTGAGGACTGCCGCGAGAGGCTGATCTCCCGGTACGAGCGGTTCACGGCCTGCGCGCGTCGCCCCGAACTGCGCGAGGTGCAGTTGCGGTTGCGCGCGCAACTCGACGACATACTCACCGAGGCCCTGCGACGCTCCGACCGCGACGTCCGGCAGGAGCAATTACGGCGGCTCGTCGCCGTCGTCGACGGAGCCCTGGTGACCGCGCTCGGCGAACACGACCCCGACCTGCGGGCCCTCGCCCGGGCCATGCTGCTCGACGTCGTCGACGTCGTCGCGCCCGCCCTGGACCGGCCGGACCACGTCGAGCTGTAGCACCGCCGTAAACTGAGGACTCGTGAGCCGCATCCCGAACGTCCTTGCCAACCGTTACGCCAGCCCCGAACTCGTCGAGTTGTGGTCGCCCGAGCACAAGATCGTCCTCGAGCGTCAGCTGTGGCTCGCCGTGCTGCGTGCCCAGGCGGAACTCGGGATCGACGTGCCTGCCGAGGCGCTCGCCGACTACGAGCGGGTGCTCGAGCAGGTGGACCTCGACTCCATCGCCGACCGTGAGCGCGTCACGCGCCACGACGTGAAGGCCCGCATCGAGGAGTTCAACGCGCTCGCCGGGCACGAGCAGGTTCACAAGGGACTGACCAGCCGCGACCTCACCGAGAACGTCGAGCAGTTGCAGATCCTGCGGTCGCTCGAGCACGTCCACGCGCACGGTGTCGCGGTCGCGGCCCGGCTGGCCGAGCGGGCCGCCGAGTACGGCAGCCTCGTCATGGCAGGCCGGTCGCACAACGTCGCGGCGCAGGCCACCACGCTGGGCAAGCGGTTCGCGTCGGCCGCCGACGAACTGCTCGTCGCGCTCACCCGGCTGCGCGAGCTGATCGACCGCTACCCGCTGCGCGGCATCAAGGGACCTATGGGCACCGCGCAGGACATGCTCGACCTCCTCGACGGTGACGCGTCCAAGCTGGAGGCGCTGGAGCAGAAGGTCGCCGAGCACCTCGGCTTCTCCCACGTGTTCACGAGCGTCGGCCAGGTGTACCCGCGGTCGCTGGACCACGACGTGCTGTCCGCGCTGGTGCAGGTGGCGGCCGGGCCGTCGTCGTTCGCGCACACCATCCGCCTGATGGCCGGCCACGAACTGGTCACCGAGGGGTTCCAGCCCGGCCAGGTCGGGTCGTCCGCGATGCCGCACAAGATGAACACCCGTTCCTGCGAGCGCGTCAACGGACTGCAGGTCGTGCTGCGCGGATACGCGTCCATGGCCGCCGAGCTCGCGGGCGCGCAGTGGAACGAGGGCGACGTGTTCTGCTCGGTGGTGCGCCGCGTCGCGCTGCCGGACGCATTCTTCGCGATCGACGGACTGATCGAGACGTTCCTGACGGTGCTCGCCGAATTCGGCGCCTACCCCGCCGTCATCGAGAAGGAACTCACCCGGTACCTGCCGTTCCTCGCCACGACCAAGGTCCTGATGGCTCTGGTGCGGGCAGGAGTTGGCCGGGAGACGGCGCACGAGGTCATCAAGGAACACGCCGTCGCCGTCGCGCTGGCGATGCGCGAGGAGGGCAGGGAACCCGACCTCCTCGACCGCCTGGCCGCCGACGACCGCCTGCCCCTCGACCGGGCCGCCCTCGACGAGGCCCTTGCCGACAAGAAGGCGTTCATCGGTGCCGCCGAGGCGCAGGTCGCCACGGTCGTCGCGCAGGTGCAGAAGCTCGTCGACGCCGACCCCGAGGCGGCCGCGTACCAGCCGTCCCCGATCCTGTAGGCGGCTTCGCCGCCCGTGCGTGGTTAACGAGTGCAGGCACTCGTCAACCACGCACAAGCACCGGAGGTGCCTATCCCGTGAACTGCATTTTCTGCGAGATCGTGTCGGGCCGATCCGACGCCAGCGTCGTGCACGAGGACGACGACGTGATGGCGTTCATGGACATCCGGCCGTGGACGTCCGGACACCTGCTGGTGGTCCCGAAGCGGCACGCGAGCGGGCTCGCCGACCTCGACCCGGGCGACGGCGCGGCGGTGTTCGCGGTGGGACAGCGCATCGCGACCGCACTGCGTCACGGGCCGATGCGCGCCCAGGGCGTCAACCTGTTCCTGGCCGACGGGATCGCCGCCGGCCAGGAGGTCTTCCACGTCCACCTGCACGTCGTCCCCCGGACGGCCGGCGACGGGTTCGGGTTGCGCGGAATGCCGAAGTCGCCGAGCCGGATCGCGCTCGATCAGACGGCGGGCGTCATCCGTTCCTCCCTCGCCTGACGTGAGTGGCAAAGCGTGCGGGAGCACACTTTGTCACTCACGTGCGGGGAAGCGAACCTCGCCGGTGGGGCCGTTCTCGTCGAACCGTCGTTCGGTGATGTCGAAGGTGCCGTCCGGCCGGACCCGCAGCAGTGTCGACGCTCGCGTCCCGTAGTCGTCGTAGTGAATGAACCGGGACGACAGGGCGCGTTCGAGTTCGGGTTCGATGCCCGTGTCGGGCAGTGAGTCCCACGGTGCGGGGTCGCTGTCGGAGAGCACGTCGAAGTACGTCCCCGGGTCGGCATCGGGGCCGCCGTCGTCGGCGTCTAGCGCGGCGGCGAACGCCTGCTTGCCGCCGGTCACCTTCGGCCACGGCGTGTCGAGTTCGGCGTTGGAGAGGCCGTGGACGCCGGGTTCCACCCGCTGCTGCCTGCCGTGGGGCCGGTTGGTGGCCCAACGCAGTTCCGTGGGGTCGCCGACGAGCAGGTTGAAACTGCCGTACTCGGCGCCGGTCGCGGCCACCTGTTCGGCGTAGTCGGCGGGGGACAGTCGGCCGCGGAGGTAGTCGACGGGCAGGGCGCCGCGGGACCGTGCCCCGGTCGAGGGGGCGCCGTTGCGAACGTTGGTGACGGCCGCGAATCGCAGGGAGTCGGCAATTCCCATCCAGGTGCCGCCTGCGAGCAGGTCGCGGCCCGCGAGGAACCCGTCGTCCCACCTGCTCAGCGGTTCGGTGGGGCGGGCGTAGAACTCGTCGCGGTTGGCCGCGACGACGAGGGGGAGATCGGGGCGGGTATGCCAGGCGAACAGGACCAGGCACATGCAGACGTCTCCTCGTCACCTCGATCATCCGAATCGCTTTTGCATGCCCGAGCGTAGCCGCCCTCGTAATACCTCTGAAACAGAGCTATATTGTTTTCATGGCACAGAACGAGTCGCCTGCCGAACAGCTCTTCGCCGCAATCGGATTGCTGCGCCGGCACACGCGCCGTCGGGTCGGGCGGCCATGGCCGGAGACCCCGTTGACGGGGTCACAGGTGGAGTTGGTCCGTCTGCTCCGCCGCAGGCCCGGCACGTCCGTAGCGGAGGCCGCGGCGGCTCTGGGACTCGCGGCGAACACGGTCTCCACCCTCGTGCGGCAACTGACCGACGCCGGGCTGGTCGAACGGGTGCGGGACGAGTCCGACCGCCGCGTCGCCCGCCTGGCGCTCACCGACGACGCTCGGGCACAGGTCGAGCGTTGGCGCGACCGCCGCAACATCGAGGTCGCCGCCGCATTCGACGGGCTGAGTGCCGAGGACAGGAAGGCCATCGAATCCGCCATACCCGCCATCACCCGCCTCGCCGGAGCACTCCACCCGGACCAGGCGGGGCCGAGCGATCAGGAGGTCGTCAGATGATGTTTCGCAGGGCGCAGACCGCCGCACGACTGCGGCCCGCAGGCGGCGCGCTGGAACTGTCGCACGTGACCTACTCGTTCGGGGACTACGCCGCGGTGAAGGACCTGAGTCTCGTGATCGAGGCGGGGGAGTGCTTCGGCCTTCTCGGCCCCAACGGGGCGGGGAAGACCACCACGATCCGGCTGCTCAACACGCTTCTCCCACTGCAGGGCGGCGACGTGAGCATCTTCGGGTACGACGTGCGCACCCAGGCCATGGCCGTTCGACGGCTGCTCGGGTATGTGCCGCAACAGTTGTCGATCGAAGGCGCGCTCACCGCCCGTGAGAACGTGTCCTGGTTCGCCCGCCTCTACGACGTACCCCGGCCCGAACGCAGGCGCCGGGTGGACGAGGTGCTGGAGATGGTCGACCTCGCCGATGTCGCCGACCGGGTGGCGTCGAGTTTCTCGGGCGGCATGGTCCGGCGTCTCGAACTCGCGCAGGCGTTGGTCAACCGGCCGTCGTTGCTGGTGCTCGACGAACCGACGGTCGGGCTCGATCCGGTCGCACGGGATTCGGTGTGGACCCGCGTCACCGAGATGCAGAAGCAGTACGGGATGACGGTCCTGCTCACCACCCACTACATGGAAGAGGCCGAGGCGCTGTGTGATCGGGTCGCATTGATGCACCGCGGCGAACTGCGGGCGGTCGGTTCCCCATCGGGACTCGTCGCCGAACTGGGGCCCGACTCGACGCTCGACGACGTCTTCCGCCACTTCACCGGTGACAGTCTCACCGCCGACGAGAAGGGAGGGCTCCGGGATGTCCGCAGCGCCCGCCGCACTGCCCGCCGTATGGGCTGAACCGCCGACCCGGGGTGTGCTCCGGTTGTTGTCGCGGATCGTCACGTTCTGTCTGGTCGAAGTGCAGAAGCTCCGTCACGACCGCACCGAGTTGGTCACCCGGGCGATCCAGCCGATCCTGTGGCTCGTCATCTTCGGGGAGACGTTCAGCCGCATTCGCGCGATCCCGACCGGCGACGTCCCCTACCTGGACTATCTGGCGCCGGGCATCATCGCCCAGTCGGCGCTCTTCGTCGCGATCTTCTACGGCATCCAGATCATCTGGGAACGCGACGCCGGGGTCCTGACCAAACTGCTCGTGACTCCCACTCCGCGTGCGGCTCTCGTGACGGGCAAGGCGTTCGCGGCCGGTGTTCGCGCAGTGGCCCAGGCCGTGGTCGTCGTGGTCGTGGCGGCGCTGCTCGGCGTCGGAATGACGTGGAATCCGGTGCGACTTCTAGGTGTCGTCGCGGTCGTGGTGCTGGGAGCGGCGTTCTTCTCGTGCCTGTCGGTGGCCATCGCCGGGGTGGTGCTCAAACGCGACCGGCTGATGGGGATCGGGCAGGCGATCACGATGCCGCTGTTCTTCGCGTCGAACGCGCTGTACCCGGTGGAATTGATGCCAGGGTGGGTCCAGGCGATCAGCCGCGTGAACCCCCTGAGTTACGAGGTGTCCGCACTCAGGGGGCTGCTGATCGGCCAGCCCACGAACTACTGGCTGGACTTCGGGGTGCTCGTGGCGGCCGCGGTGCTCGGGATCGCCGTCGCGTCCGCGCTGCTGGGGAGACTTTCCCGATAGCGGGGTCGGGTTACGAAGTCACGAACGTCTTCTCCAGTGCCCGGCGCAGGTCGGACTTGCTGATCTTGCCGACGCCGGTGACCGGGAACTCGTCGACGAACACCACCTTGTCCGGCACCTTGTACTCGGCGAGTCCGCGGCCGCGGACGAACTTCTTGAGTTCGACCGCCTTCGGCTGCTCGCCCTGGACCACGACGAACGCGCAACTGCGCTCGCCGAGATACGGATCGGGCATCGACACCACCGCGACGTCGGCGACGGCGGGGTGTGCGAGCAGATGGTTCTCGACCTCTTCCGCGGCCACCTTCTCGCCGCCGCGGTTGATCTGATCCTTCGCGCGGCCCTCGACGACGAGGTAGCCGTCGTCCGTGAGCCGGACGATGTCGCCGGTGCGGTAGAAGCCGTCCTCGGTGAACGCCGTCGAATTGTGTTCGGGAGCCTGGTAATACCCGCGGACGGTGTACGGGCCGCGGGTGAGCAGATGACCGGACGTGCCGTTCGGGACGGGCTCGCCCCGGTCGTCGACGACCCGGACCTCGTCGTCGGGGCTGATCGGTCTGCCCTGGGTGGTGACGATCGTGTCTTCCGGGTCGTCGAGGCGGGTGTAGTTGACTAGGCCCTCCGCCATCCCGAAGACCTGCTGCAGCGTGCACCCGAGTTCGGGACGGACCCGCTTCGCGGCCTCGGCGCTGAACTTGGCACCGCCCACCTGTAGCACCTCGAGGCTCGAGAGGTCGCGTTCCGTGCGACCACTGGCGGCCAGCCACGCCAACGCGAGCGGCGGCACCAGCGACGCAATCGTGACGCCCTCCTTCTCGATGAGCGCGAACGCGGTGTCGGGACTCGGATCCGGCGCGAGCACCACGCGACCACCGGCGTGCAGCACGCCGAGGATGCCCGGTGAGCTCATCGGAAAATTGTGCGCCGCAGGCAGAACGACGAGCATGCGCGTGCTCTCGTCGACGCCGCAGATGCGGTCCGACTCGCGCACCGAGTACAGGTAGTCGGTGTGCGTGCGCGGGATCAGCTTCGACACCCCGGTGGTTCCGCCCGAGAGCTGCAGGAATGCCACCGATTCCGGACCCACCGCCGGCCCGTCCGACATCGGTTCCGCCGCCCGGAGTTCGTCGAGTGACGTGAACTCCTCCGCGTCCCCGGCCACGATGATCCGGGGCGGATTCTCGGCCGAGGACACCACGTCGCGGGCGAGGGTGCGGTAGTCGAATCCGGCGTGCGTATCGGTGACGACGTAGGCCGCGGCGTCGGTGAAGCTGCAGAAGTAGGAGATCTCCTGGGCGCGGTGCGCGGGCAGCGCGAACACCGGCAGTGCGCCGAGCCGGAAGACCGCGAAGATCACCTCGACGTACTCGACGATGTTCGGCAGTTGCACCACCACCCGGTCGCCGGGCTGCACCCCCGACGACTGCAGCCCGGCGGCGAGCCGGTCGGCGCGGTCGGACAGTTCCCGGTAGGTGAGGGCACGGTCGACCCCGGACGCGTCCGGCCCGGTCACGGCGATCGCGTCCCCGAATTGCTCGGCGCGGGCGCCCAGGAACTGCTGGAACGTCTCGTCCGTCCAGTACCCTGCGTCACGGTAGCGTGCGGCGAGGTCGGCGGGGTAACCGACGGTGATCTCCAGGGGAGCGCGAACGCTCGTGCTCATCGAAAGTCCTTTCACGGGCATGGCTGTTCGGGGCGTCAGGCTCGGAGGGTAGCGCCGCCGTCGACGTAGAGCGCCTGCATGGTGATGTGACGCGCCCGCTCCGACAGGAGGAACTCGACGGAGTCCGCGATGTCGGCGGCGTCGGCGATGCGGCCCAGCGGGATTCCGACCTTGAACGTGCCCAGGTCGCCGTCGATCGCCCCGCGCGCGCCGGTGTCGTCGGCGGGGTCCGCCCACAGCGACCGCTGCATCACGGTGTCCGTCGAGCCGGGGGCGACGATGTTGGCGCGGATCCCGTATTCGGCCAGCTCGAGGCCGAGTACCCGGACGATCATCGACACGGCGGCCTTGGACGCGCCGTACGCGCCCATGCCGGTGCGGGGGACGCCCGCGGCGTTGGAGCCGACCACGACGATGGAACCGGCTGCACGCTCGCGCATTCCGGTGCCGACCGCCCGCAGCACGTTGACGAGGCCGGTGACGTTGACGTCGAACACGCGCTGCCAGCTCTCGGGGTCGGCGTCGAGCACCGAGCCGGTCTCGAGCACACCCGCCACGTGTGCGAGTGCGGTGATGGGACCGTGCTCGTCCTCGATCCGGCGGACGGTGTCGGTGACGGCGTCGGTGTCGCGGATGTCGGTGACGGCGGTACCGAGCGGCGGGGTGTCGAGCAGTGCCGCGGTGGCGGCGAGGCCGTCGGCGTCACGATCGAGCAGTACCAGGCGGTGACCGGATCGCGACAGGGTGACGGCCGTTGCCCGCCCGATGCCCTGGGCCGCCCCGACGACCAGTGTGGTGCCGCTCATCGGGGGAGCCCCAGTGCGGCGAGGACGGTGCCCAGTTTGGTTGTGGTCTCGGCGAGTTCGTCGTCCGGTTCGGATGCGGCGACGATGCCGCCGCCGGCGTACGCCGTGACGGTGGTGCGGTCGGCGTCGATCTGCGCGCACCGGATGGTGACCATCCATTCGCCGTCTCCGTCGGCGTCGGCCCAGCCCACGGCGCCGGCGTAGAAGCCGCGGTCGCCCTCGAGTTCGCCGATCAGCGCACGCGCCGCGTCGGTGGGGGTGCCGCACACGGCCGGGGTCGGGTGCACGGCGACGGCGAGGTCCAGTGCGGTCACCGAGCGGTCCCGCAGCCGTCCCGACACGGGCGTGCCGAGATGCCACAGTTGCGGTGTGCTGGTGAGGGTGGGCCTGTCCGGGATGTCGAGTTCGGTGCAGAACGGTTCGAGGCTCGCTCGCAGCGCCTCGACGACGAGGGCGTGTTCACGCAGGTTCTTCTCCGACGACGCAAGGTTTTCGGCGGTCAGCCGGTCGATCTCGGGATCGGTGTGCCGGGGAGCGGATCCGGCGAGAGGATGGCAGGTCACGGTGTTGCCGCGGCGGCGGATGAGCACCTCGGGACTCGAGCCGACGAGGTGCCGTCCCGACCAGCCGGTGCCTGCGGCACTCAGATCGACGCTGAAGCCGTCGCCGCCGAGGTCGTTCGCCACGAGCTGCGCGAGCAGTGCGTGCGGATGCAGCGGTTCGTCGGCGTGCAGGACGACCGATCGGGCGAGTACCACCTTGTGCAGTGTGGCATCGGGTTCCCGCAGCACGTGAATGGCGGCGGCGACCCGGGAAATGTGCTCGTCCTCCGGGGGAATCGACTCACCGGCGCGCACGCGCGGAAGGGCCTGCAGGCGAGGGGTCCAGCTTCCCGGGTGATGACGCAGCGCCTGTGGTGCGATCAGCGCGGCGGGATGTGACGGGTCGAAGGCGAGCGCGCCGACCACCGACGTCGCGGTGCCGTTCCGCAGGGCGGCGGCGGCGTCGCGGGCGGAGTCGTAACCGGTGCGGATGCCGTCGGCGATCACGGTGCCGTTCGGGCGGGAGAGAACGAACGGCGCGCCCGGCGGGAGGTCCGCCGAAGTCTCTGCGGACTCGGCAATGGCCGTCGACTGCATCTGCGATCCCCTTTCGTAGCGGATAACTGTGGTGCGCGGCGATGCGTGCCGCCCCGCCTCGACCATATACGGTTAGCCTAACCTTTGGTGATCGAGAGTGTTTGTCTGCGGTTCTGGCGTGTGGCGTGTTCTGTTGCAGACCAGCGGTTTCGAACACGATGCCCGGGCGCGATATCAGCTGCGAACAGGATCTGGATTCTCGCCACCATCGACTGGCCTAACATCGCATGCACACGTTGCATGGAGGGCAGGCGGCTGCAATGACCGAACGCAGGTTCTCGCTCGATCAGCGGATCGTCGCCGCCCTCCAGGTCGATGGGCGGTGCTCCTGGAGCCGCATCGCCCAGGCGCTCGGCGAACCCGAGCGGAACGTCACCCGGCACGGCATCGCGCTCCTCGAGTCCGGCCGGGTGGCCGTCACCGCCGTCGCGAACAGCGGCGGCACCGCGATCGTCCGCCTCCAGTGCTCGCCGGGAACGGTGCGAGTGGCGGCGAGCGCCCTCGCCCAGCGCAGCGACTGCATCTTCGTGTACATCCTCACCGGCACCGCCGATTGTGTGGCCGAGATCCACGTGTCCCGGGACCGCCTCCCGAAGCTCGTCATGGACGAACTGCCCGCGACGATGGGCGTGGTCCGAAGCTGGACCGACCCCGTGCTGCGGTACTTCCGCACGGTCCGCGAATGGGAGGCCGGGGTGCTGACCCCCGCCGAGAAGGAAGCGATCGGCGGGGTGTCGCCTCCGGCGACATTCCTCACGGACCTGGAACGCGGCACCCGGGATCCCGTCGACCGGACGATCATCCGCGAGCTGATGCAGAACGGGCGGGTGGGCACCACGGCGCTCGCCCGGACCGCGGGCGTGTCCGAGGCGACGGCCCGGCGACGCGTCCAGTCGCTGCTCACCGAGGGTGCGATCAGCCTCCGGGTGGTGGTGGATCCGGTCCTGTTCGGGCTGCGTGCCGAGGCGATGCTGTTCATCAAGACTCAGCGCAACCGGATCGAACCGCTCGTGCGGGGGATGCTCGAGATGCCGTACGTGCGGTACGCCGCCGGCACGGCGGGCGAGTACCAGGTGGTCGCCAACATCGCCGCACCCGACGAGTCGGTGCTCTACGACTACATCACCACCGCGCCGTGGGTGGCGGACGCGGCCGCCCTGGAAACCAACATGGTGGTGCAGGCGGTCAAACGCAGCGGGCGGGCAATGTGACGGATTTCGACATCGGGCGGCCCCTCCGGCGCACCTGATTGCGATCTCCGACAGGCTGGTGGCCGATTTCGCCGAACCTCGTCCAGCTGTTGAGTGCTGTGATCCGCACCACGCATGCTTCCTCTACTCCCCGGATGGAAGAAGGAACAGCATGCAACGAGACGCCATTCTCGGGGCGATCGAGGATTCGCCGCAGCGCCGCTGGCTGCTGCTCGTCCCGGTCGCCCCGGTGCTCGCACTCGTCACCGCCGTGTGGCTGCCGTTTGTGAACACCGCCGACCTGTGGCTGGGAATGCCCCGGCTGCTGGTCTGGTGCTCGGCCTGGGTGCTCCTGCTGCTGCCCGCGCTGGCGGCGGTGGAGTTCGGCCTCGTCCGGCCGCACGAGGAGCGGAGCGACGACCTCCAGCTCGAGGAGGCGACGCTATGACGAACTCAGCTCTGTGGATCACCCTGGCCGGCATGATCGGATTGGCCGTGATCGCGGTCGGTGGACGCCGGAAACGCGCTCAGAACCTGAGCGAGTGGACGGTCGGCACGCGGAACTTCGGTGTGGTCACCAGTTTCTTCCTGCAGGCCGGTGAATCGTTCACCACGTTCACGTTCCTCGGTGTCGCCGGTATCGCGTTCACCGCGGGCATCGGCGCCACCTACGCCATCCCGTACATCCCGCTCGGCTACGTGGCCCTGTATTTCATCGGACCGCGGATCTGGAAGCTCAGCAAGGACCGCGGCTACATCACCCAGGCCGACTTCTTCGCGGACCGGTACCGCAGCCCGCTCCTCGGCCGGCTCGTCGCCCTGTGCGGCATCATCTTCCTGCTGCCGTACCTGCAGCTGCAGATCACCGGCCTCGGTCTGATCGTCCGTCTCGTCACGGGCAGCGCGAGTTCGGGCACGCTGAGCATGATCGTCGCGACCGTCCTCGTCGTCGGGTTCGTGCTGTGGGCCGGCATTCACGGCCTCGCGCGCACCGCCTATGTCAAGGACGTCCTGATCCTGCTCGCCGTCGTGGTGCTGTCCATCGTGATCCCGTTGCACTTCGCCGGTGGCATCGGCGACGTGTTCGGCCAGATCGCCCAGACCCACAGCGAGATGCTGACCGTGAATCCCGGCGACTACGACAAGGTCTGGTGGACCACGAGCCTGCTGATCTCCGCGATCGGCTGCGGGTTCCTTACCACCCCGCACCTCTGGCCGCCGCTGTTGGCCGCGAAGAACGGTCGAGTGATCCGTTCCAACAACACTTTTCTGCCGATGTACCAGGTGGTCATGATTCTTCCGATCATGCTGGGTTTCGTCGGGATCCTCGCGCTGAATCCCAACACCAGCAGCAACGCCGTCCTGCTCACGCTGGCCGGGGGAGCCCTGCCGAACTGGGCGCTCGGACTGATCGCGATCGCCGCAGCCTCCGCCGCGATGCTGCCTGCCGGCGCCATCTGCATCGGCATCTCGACGCTGGCGTCGCACAACCTGGTGAAGATCCGGAGCGAGCGCACGAAGCTCCGGTTCAACCACCTGGTCGTGATCGCCGCTGCCACCATGGCTCTCGTGCTCGGCCTGACGCGCCCCGATCTGCTGGCCAACCTGTTGCTGCTCACGTTCGGCGGTCTCAGCCAACTCGCCCCCGGCCTGGCGCTGGCCCTGCCCGAGAAGCCTTTGCTCGCCAAGCAATCCGTGTTCGCGGGTCTCGTCGTCGGAATGCTCACCGTCATCGTGATGACCGTCTTCGAACTGAACCTCGCCAACATCGACGCCGGCATCTGCGGCCTGGTCCTCAACCTCGCGGTGATCGCCGTCGTGGAGGCCGTCGTCCGCGCCAGCCGTCCCCGCACCCCGGCCCCCGCGTCGTCGGAAGACCTTCCGGCCGCCACCCCGATCCTGGAGACCACGTAATGACCATCGATCACTACTCGACCGCGCGAGAGATGCTGGCCGCACTCCGTAGCAAAGACATCTCGGCCCGCGAGCTGCTCGACCTGCACACGGACCGGATCGCGCAGGTGAATCCGACGGTCAACGCGATCGTCAGCCTCGACCTGGACCGGGCGCACGCCACCGCCGCCGCGGCCGACGCACAGACGGCGGCCGGGACCCCGGTGGGGCCGCTGCACGGACTGCCGTTCGCCTTCAAGGACACTCACGACGTCGCCGGTTTCCCCACGGTGGCGGGCTCGCCGCTCCTCGTCGACAACGTGCCCGAGACCAGTGAGCTGATCGCCGAACGCGTCATCGCGGCCGGGGCCGTCACGATCGGCAAGACCAACGTCCCCGAATTCGCCGCCGGCTCGCACACGTTCAACCCCGTCTTCGGGACCACCACCAACCCGTACGACCCCACCAAGAGCGCGGGTGGCTCGAGCGGCGGCGCCGCGTCGGCGCTCGGTGCGGGACTCGTCCCGCTCGCCGACGGCAGCGACATGGGCGGTTCGCTGCGCAACCCGGCGTCCTTCTGCAACGTCGTCGGATTGCGCCCCACTCCGGGCCGCGTCCCGTGCTGGCCGAACAGTGCGCCCTGGGACGCACTCGTGACACAGGGACCGATGGCCCGGAACGTCGACGACCTGGAACTGCTGCTGTCGGTGATCTCCGGACCCGACGCGCGGATCCGAAGTTCGCTCAGCGCCGACGCCCTCGCGCCGCGTCTCGGTGTCGCCGGCCTGCAGGGTCTGCGCGTCGCGGTGTCCATGGATCTGAACGGCATCTTCCCCGTGGACGCGCCGGTCCGCGAGATCCACGACCGGCAGTCGTCGATCTTCGCCGCCGCGGGTGCCGTGGTGGCCGAAGACGCGCCGTCGATTCCCGACGCCGAGTGGGTGTTCCGCACACTGCGGGCGTGGCGGTTCAAGATCGACCTCGGTGACCGCGCCGACGCCACCCCCGACCTGCTGAAGCCGTCGCTGCTCGACAACATCCGGCAGGCAGACCGGCTCTCCGCCGACGATGTCGCGAAAGCCATGGTGGCGCAGGCGGAGATCCAGCAGCGCGCCGTCGAGTTCTTCGCCCACCACGACGTCCTGGTGATGCCCGTGTCGCAGGTACTTCCGTTCGACGCAGAGCTCGAGTACCCGGCAGCGGTCGACGGCCGTCGCTGCGACGACTACCTCGACTGGATGACGTCCGCGCTGACCGTGACGGTGCTGGGTTGCCCCGCGATCTCCGTTCCCGCCGGATTCAGCGCCGACGGTCTGCCCGTCGGCGTGCAGATCGTCGCCGCCCCGGGCAACGACCTGTTCCTGCTCGACGTGGCACGAGCCTACGAGCAGCTCGACCCCGTCGGAGCCACGCGTCCGCACCTTCTCGAGAGGGCGGCAGCGTCTACTTCGTGAAGTCGTCTTCGCCGATTCGGTGGACGTGGATGAGGTTGGTGGATCCGACGGTGTGTGGGGGTGAGCCGGCGACGATGACGACGAGGTCGCCGCGCTGGTAGCGGCCCAGCCGGAGGAGGGCGGTGTCGACCTGGCGGATCATCTCGTCGGTCGATGCGACCGGGTCGACGAGGAAGGTTTCGGTGCCCCAGGTGAGGGCGAGTTCGTTGCGCACCTGGGGTACCGGGGTGAATGCGAGCAGTGGCAGTGGGGTGTGGAGCCGGGCGAGGCGTCGTGCGGTGTCGCCGGACTGGGTGAATGCCACCAGCGCTGTGGCGTTCAGGCGTTCGCCGATGTCGCGGGCGGCGAAGGAGAGGATGCCGCCGTGGGTGCGCGGGATGTGTGTGAGGTCCGGGACGGTGGTGGACTGGTGTTCGACGGCGGAGAGGATTCGCGCCATCGTCGCGACCGTCTCGATCGGGTAGGCGCCGACGGAGGTTTCCCCGGACAGCATTACCGCGTCGGCACCGTCGAGGACGGCGTTGGCCACGTCCGATGCCTCGGCCCGGGTGGGGCGGGAGTTGTCGATCATCGATTCGAGCATCTGCGTCGCGACGATCACCGGCCGGGCGTTCTCCCGGGCGATCTGCACGATGCGTTTCTGTACCAGCGGTACGTGTTCGAGGGGGACCTCGACGCCGAGGTCGCCGCGCGCGACCATGACGGCGTCGAAGGCGCGCACGATCGCCTCGATGTCGTCGACGGCTTCGGGTTTTTCGATTTTCGCGATCACCGGGACCCGCCGGCCGATCCGGTCCATCACCTCGTGGACGCGGTCGATGTCGGTGGGGGCGCGGACGAAGGACAGGGCGATCAGGTCGACGCCGAGCCGCAGGGCGAATTCGAGGTCGTCGATGTCCTTGCCGGACAGGGCGGGGACGGAGACGTTCATTCCGGGCAGGGAGACGCCCTTGTTGTTGCTGATCGGGCCGCCCTCGGTGACCCGGCACACCACATCGTTGCCGTCGATGTCGATGACGGTCAGTGCGATCTTGCCGTCGTCGACGAGGAGGCGGTCTCCGGGCCGGGCGTCCTGGGCGAGGTGGGTGTAGGTGGTCGAGACCCGGTCGTGGGTGCCCTCGCATTCCTCGACGGTGATCCGGACCTGTTCGCCGGCCGTCCACACCGCCGCGCCGTCGGCGAAGCGGCCGAGGCGGATCTTCGGTCCCTGCAGGTCCGCGAGGATTCCCACGGCTCGGCCGGTGTTGTCGGCTGCGGCGCGGACGCGCCGGTAGTTGGCCTCGTGGTCGGTGTGGTCGCCGTGGCTGAAATTCAGTCGGGCGATGTCCATCCCGGTTTCGACGAGAGCGCGGGTGCGCTCGTCCGTGGCGGTGGCAGGCCCGAGCGTGCAGACGATCTTCGCCCTGCGGGACAACAGGGCAGACGTGTCGACCACATCGGTGAGCGGCGCTTCGATGTCGGTGAGAGTCATCGTGGTCCTTCGTTGTGCAGAAGTGAGCTGCGGCCGATGTCGCGCCCGATGTGGGTGAGGAGTTCGCCGGTCAGCTCCGGGTCGGTGGCCGTGTTCCGGTCGGTGTAGTCACCGAGAGCATGGATGTATTCGAAACCATGAGGTGCCCAACGGTTCCGGGAGAGCGTGTTGCGGCCCGCGACGGCGATCACCGGGACCGGGTGGGCGCGGCGGGCGAGGACGGTGAGGAGTTTGCCGTGTTCGGTCTGCTCGTCGATGCTGCCCTCGCCGGTGATCACCAGGTCCATCCCTGCGAGGCAGCCGTCGAAATCGAGCAGGTCGAGGAAGTACTCGGCACCCGAGACCATGCGTGCTCCGAGCATCATGGCGGCGAATCCGATGCCGCCCGCGCTACCGGCGCCGGGGGAGTTCGCGATCGCACGCGCCTGCGGGTGGCCGCTGCGGGTGAACGCCTCGACGAGGTTGTCGAGGCCGGCGTCGAGATAGCGCACGGTCGCGGGGTCGGCGCCCTTCTGCGGGCCGTACACGGCGGCGGCGCCGTGCGGTCCGGTCAGCGGGTTGGTGACGTCGCCGGCGATCACGATCTCGACGTCGGTCATGTTCACCGTTCGGGAGGAATCGACCGTGTGGACCTGGTGCAGGGTTCGGCCGCAGGCCCGCAGTTGCCGGCCGTCGGCGTCGGCGAACGTGAATCCCAGCGCGGCGAGCATGCCCGTCCCGCCGTCGGTGCCGGCGCTTCCGCCCAGGGCGAGGACCAGCCGGCGGGGTCGAAACCGCAACACCTGCGAGATCGCTTGCCCCATCCCGAGGCTGGAGGCGTCGAGTGGAGCGCGGCGGCCGCCCGGGAGGGTGGCCAGTCCGCAGGTATTGGCGACCTCGACCACCGCTGTGGTGCCGTTGACTGCGATACGTCCGCGCTGGGGTGTTCCGGTGGCGCCGGCGACGGTGACCGGGTGCGGAGTGAACCCGACTGCCACCGCCGCGTCGACGCTGCCGTCGCCGCCGTCGGCGAGGGGAAGCTGTCTGCTTTCGATCCCCGCCGAGGCGAGTCCGGCCGAGAGGTGTTCGGCGACATCGGCTGCGGAGAGCGAGCCCTTGAACTTGTCCGGGGCAACCAGAACCCTCATCGGCCTTCCTTTCTCGTGTGCAGTGCGGATGCGGTCATCGCTGTGTGGAGTGCGCGGGCGTCGTCGCCGCGGGGTCGATCCGTTCGTGGTCGATGTGTACCGCGTCCGGTTCCTTGATCATGTGGTGGTGCTTGTCCCGTGGCTCCTGTTCCAGGATCTCCATGTCGAAGTCGTTCTCGACGTCACCGTCGGGCGGGGGAAGTACCTCGCCGGAGAAGACGCGGCGGGCGCGGTCGACGTCGAGTTCGTGGTTCCATTTGGCGACGAACAGGGTGGCGACGGCGTTGCCGATGAAGTTCACCAGGGCGCGGCATTCGGACATGAACTTGTCGATACCGAAGATGAGCATGATGCCGGCTGCGGGGATGGTGCCGAGGGTACTCAATGTTGCTGTCAGCGCGATGAATCCGCCTCCGGCGACACCTGCGGCGCCCTTGGAGGTCAACAACATGACGCCGAGGAGGCCGAGCTGCTGCGGAATCGACAGGTCGGTGTTGGTGGCCTGCGCGATGTACAGCGCCGCGAGAGAGAGGTAGATGGCTGCCCCGTCGAGGTTGAAACTGTAGCCGGTGGGCACCACGAGTCCCACCGTGGGCTTCTTGACGCCGGCGTACTCCAGTTTGCGCATCAAGCCGGGCAGCGCGGGCTCGGCGGTGGAGGTTCCGAGAATGAGCAGGAGTTCTTCCTTGAAGAAGCCGAGCATCCGGAAGATGTTGAGCCGCAGGTACGCCATGACCGATCCGAGGACCACGAAGACGAAGAACGCGGACGTGACGTAGAACAGCAGGATCAGGCTGCCGAGGCTGGTGAGGGTAGAGACACCGTACTTGCCGATGGCGAAGGCCATGGCACCGAACGCACCGAGGGGAGCGAGCTTCATGATGAAGCTCAGAACCTTGAAGACCACCGCGGTGAGGCGTTCGACGGCGTCCCGGATCGGTGCGGCGATCTGGCCTACCGCGTTGATGGCGACACCGAAGATGACGGCGAGGAAGATGACCTGCAGGATGTCGCCCTCGACGAACGGGCCGAACACACTGTCCGGAACCAGGTGGGTGATGAACTCCCACCACTGTTTCTCTTCACCGGTCTGAATCAGCTTGTTGGCGGAGTCGGTCGTTTCCAGCGAGGCGGCGTCGGCGTTCACCCCGTCCCCGAGGCGGAAGAGGTTGATCGCGACGAGGCCGGTGAGCAGCGCGAGGATCGTTCCGACCTGGAAGTAGGTCAGCGCCTTGATCCCGGTCAGCCCGACCTTCTTCAGGTCCGCGACACTCGCGATGCCGCCGACGATCGTCAGGAACACGATCGGGCAGATCAGCATCTTCATCGCGGTGATGAAGGTGGTGCCGATCGGCTCCATCGCCTCGCCGGTGTCCGGCCAGAGCCACCCGACCAGGATGCCGAGCACGATCGCGATGAGAACCCAGAAGTACAGTTGCCTGTACCACGGTTTCTTCACAGTCGCCGGTTGGTAAGTCGCTGCGCTGCTGGGTATTTCCATGACGTTCACCTCGGGGGAGAGTGTTCGGGTGTGAAGACGGGGTGGCCGAGAGTTACCGACCGTTCGAGGGGTGGGGGCCCGACTCGGCAGATCCTGCCGAGTCGGGCCGGCTGTGCAGATGGAAAGCGGTCAGGCCAGGGTCAGCGCGGTCTGCAGAGCGTGCACGATCGCCTCGGTGACGGCGTCGGTGTCCGACGAGCCGCCGATGTCGCGGGTCAGTGCTCCGCTCGCGGTGGCGGCCTCGATGGCGGCTTCTACGCGGCGTGCCTCGTCGTGCAGCCCGAAGTGGTCGAGCATCAGGGCGGCACTGGCGATCGCGCCGATCGGGTTGCTGATGCCCTGACCGGCGATGTCGGGTGCGGAACCGTGGACGGGTTCGAACATGCTGGGGAAGCGGCGCTCCGGGTTGAGGTTCGCGCTGGCCGCGATGCCGAGGCTTCCCGCCAGGGCGGAGCCGAGGTCGGAGAGGATGTCGGCGTTGAGATTCGACGCCACCACTACGGACAGGTCCTCGGGGTGCAGGATGAACTTCGCGCTCATGGCGTCGACGAGGACGCTTTCGGTCGCGACGTCGGGGTAGTCGAGGGCGACGCGATTGAAGACCTCGTCCCACAGGACCATGCCGTACTGCTGGGCGTTGGACTTGGTGACGCTGGAAACCTTCTTCACCGTGCGGGTGCGGGCCAGGTCGAACGCGAACCGCATGATGCGCTCGCAGCCCTTCTCGGTGAACAGCGCGGTCTGCAGGGCGACCTCGTTGCCCGGTCCGCGGCCGCTGAGGTTACGTCCGCCGAGGCCGGCGTACTCGCCCTCGCTGTTCTCCCGGACGACGATCCAGTCGAGTTCGGTGTCGTCGGCCTTGCGCAGCGGCGACTGCACGCCGGGGAGGAACTTCACGGGCCGCACGTTGGCCCACTGGTCGAAGTTCTGGGTGATGTTGAGCCGCAGCCCCCAGAGGCTGATGTGGTCGGGGACGTTCTCCCATCCGACCGCACCGAAGTAGATGGCGTCGAATGCCTTCAGGGTGTCGAGGCCGTCGTCGGCCATCATCTTCCCGGTCTGCTCGTAGTACCCGCATCCCCAGGGAAATTCTTCCCACTCGAAGGCGAAACGCCCACCGGACTGTTCTGCGAGGACGTCGAGCACGCGCCGCCCGGCAGCGACGACCTCCTTGCCGACGCCGTCGGCGGGGATCGATGCAATCTTGAACGTCTGCGGTGCCATGTCGTTGCCTCCATCGTGTTGTGCTCGTCACAGTGTGTGATGCATTCATTAACCCGTCACAATCGCGCAGCGTCCATGACCAAGAGTCGATCCGGCTTATAGGTTTGACCTAATCGAGTTGCGTCTTCGCAGGTAGAGTGGGTGCCCATGCATCGGTCGCCGATGGTCACACTCGAGAGTTCGGCGCGGATCGACGGAAATGAGGGGTTCGGATGGACGCGCGGCAGTTGAGGTACTTCCTGGCTGTTGTCGATCAGGGAGGCATCAACCGCGCGGCGGAAACACTGCTGATCGCGCAGCCCTCGCTGTCCCAGTCGATATCCGCGCTCGAACGGGAACTCGGGGTACCGCTCTTTCACCGCGTCGGACGCCGGCTGGTGCTCAGTGACGCCGGCGAAACGCTCGTCGGTCCCGCCCGGGTGGTGCTGCGCGATCTCGAGGACGCGAAGGCCTCCGTCGATGCGCTGAAAGGGCTGCGCGCCGGTCGCGTGGACCTGATCACGATGCCCTCACCCGGGATCGAACCACTCACCACGATCCTCACCAGATTCAGCCGCACCTATCCTTCGGTCACCGTCAATGCCGAGGCGGCGTTCACTCCCGAAGAGGTGCTGCACGCCGTGCGCACCGGCGTCTGCGAGATCGGGATCCTGGGTTCACCCGCCGCGGTGCGTGCCCCCGAACTCGACGTCGTCGCGCTCGAAAGCCAGCCGCTGATCCTCCTCTCCGGTCCGGGCGCCGAAACACCGGCCCGCCCGGAGATTCGGAGATCGGAACTGTCCGGATTCCGGTTGATCGTGTCGCAGCGGGGGTCGTTGATGCGGACCCTCGTCGACGAGGTCCTCGCCAGCGGCGTCCCAGCCACCATCGTCGCCGAGGTCGCCCACCGCACGTCGATCCTGCCGATGGTGCTCAGCGGATTCGGGCAGGCCGTCATGCCGTCGTCGTGGGCGCCGTCGGCGCGGCAGGCGGGCGCCACCGTGCACCGCATCGTCCCCGAGTCCTACCTGCACGTCGCCGCCGTCTGCCGGCGAACGCACCTCACACCACCCGCGCGGGCGCTCATGGACGAGGCACGACAGTACGCCGGACGCACACCGGCCGCCTGGGAGGCGCCCGCAGCGGAAAACCCGCAAAACCTGTGAACGACAGTCGTGCCCACGACCCGTGCGGTGACGGCTCATGGGAATTCAGCCCAGGTCTGTCCCTTCGCCCGAGTTCTGTGGTGTCGGGTCCGGGATCCGCCTCATACGGAACGAGTTGAACACCCCGATGAGGCCGGCGAGGATGGGGATGAGCAGTGCGACCTGAAGGGCGAGGGGGCGTGCGCCGGTGTTGATGCGGACGATCTCGTCCTGAATCTCCGGCGGTTGGTCGACGAGTAGTTGTTCGAGCTGGGTGTTGCTCATGACTTCGGCGTCGTCCTCGAGCACCTGCGCGACCTGTTGCTGCTCTGCCGGCGGGAGCACGGTGCTCGACTCCGCCATCGAGGTGAAGGTGAGGGACAGCGTTGCCAGCATGATGGCGCCGGCGAACGCCAGCCCGAACGAGAGCCCGAACGATCCCGCTGCGGAATTGACGCTGGCGGCCTCGCTGATCCGCTCCTCCTCGATCGGGGCGAGTGTGTAGTTGTTGAGCTGGGATACCAGCAATCCCAGCCCGGATCCGGCGATCACCAACGGGATCACCAGGCCCCAGCCGAACTCGGCGCGCGGCACGATCGGGATCAGCGCCGCGATCCCGATCGTCAGCAGCACGAATCCCCACCGGATGATGCTGCTCGGGCGCCGGTCGCCGGCCTTCTTGCCCGCGAGCAACGCCACCGCGAACATGCTGAGGGAGAGGGGTGCGAGGGACAATCCCGCCTGCATCGCGTTGTACTCGAGCACCATCTGCAGGTAGATCGGCAGCGCGATCATCGTGCCGCCCAGGGCGATCTGCTGGAGCATCTGCCCCGAGATGCCCAGTCGGAAGATCTTGGAGCGGAACAGATCCGGGTCCAGCAGAGCCGGCTTCCCTTGACGTTTGCGCCGCACGAGCCAGTATGCCAGCACCGCCAGCGCGACCGCACCGATCACCAGGAGCGCCGCAACGGATTCGCCACCCTCCTGCCACACCAGGATTCCCAGCACGATGCCGCCCATCCCCAGAACGGAGAGGACCGCGCCCACCAGATCGATCACCCGGGGCCCGGTGTACGGCACATCCTGGACCAGTGTGATGCCGGACAGCACGACCGCGATGATGACGACCTCGAGCACGAACCCGATGCGCCACGAGAGGTAAGTGGTGATGAAACCGCCGAGCAGCGGTCCGACGGCAGCGGCGATCGCGGCCGCCGCCCCGACCAGGGCGTAGACCTTCTTCTGCGCGGCGCCTTCGAAGTTGCCGTGGATGAGGGACTGCATGGCGGGCAACAGGAGTGACGCGCCGATTCCACCGAGTATCGCCCAGAAGATGATGATCGCGGTCAGGCTCTGTGCGAGCGCCATCGCGGACGCACCGACTGCGTAGCCGAGCAGGCCCAGCACGTACGCCCGTTTGCGTCCGATGAGATCGCCGACCTTGCCGCCGATCAGGATGAACGCGGCAGAAACCAGCGCCTCGAGAGCGATCGCGGCCTGGACGCCGCTGACGGTCGTGTCGAGGTCGCGAACCACCGACGAGATCGACACGTTCATCAGCGACGTGTCGACGACGAGCACGAACATCGCCATTGCCAGCAGGATCGCGAGCGTCCGCCGAGGGCCCGTTGCCCGCTCGGAACCACCGTTGGTCGGTTCTTCGGTCATAGGAGGCCCACCGTCCGTCCATTCCGCTGCACCCGAGTGTCCCATGCGTGGGGACGGCGAAGCTACAGCGTCGGATTGTTATCCGTTCGATCCGGGCACCGGTCGCGCGACGGTTACGGTGATAGACACTGCACCGAGGTGAGGAGTCGCCGTGCCCAAGCTGGAGATCAAGAGGAAGTCCGAGCTCTCCCGGAAAGAGGTGTCCGACCGGCTCATCGCGCTCGGGCAGGCCCTCGCGAGCGGCTCCGAGGTGGAACTGGGCTCCGGCGGCGACTCGATTTCGGTCGTCGTCGGCGACCGTGTCCAGTGGGAGCTCGAGATCGAGGTCGACGGCGACGAGACCGAGATCGAGATCGAAATCAGTTGGCGCGACGATCCGTCCGAAGAATCCACCGCCGACGCGGAACCGGAACCGGAATCGGAGACTCCGCCGGTCAAGCCTGCGCCTCCGGCCAAGACCACCGCGCGTCGTGGGCGGCCCCGCAAGAGCGCCGCCAAGTGAGCTGGGCGAAGTCAGGCCGGTGAGGTCGGTTCGAAGGGCCGGATTTCGTCGTCGCCCGGACGGACCACGGCGGCCGAGGATTCCGGCACTTCGTTCCACGCGCCTTCGAGGTCGCGAAGAGGCTCGGAGACCACGAAGCGGGTCTCCCCGCTCAATTCGCGCAGCACCTCGACCTCCGGGTGCAGTGCGCGCACCTTCGCGACCTCGGTGGAGAAGAACAGCGACCTCGACTGCCGCTCACTCGAATAACGAAAGACCCACAGCGATTCACCGTCGGTGGTCGCGACGGTCATCTGCACCGGATGCTCGACCCCGTACGTGCGGCCGACGTCTTCGACGAAGCCGACCGCCCGGGCGACGGCACCGAAGGGGTCGTCGGCGAGGCCGAACGTCAGTGCGAGGAAGAACAGGGCCTCGGAGTCCGTCGACCCCTCGATGTCGGAGAACAGCGTCGGGTCGACGGCCATCACCAGGTCGCGTCTGATCTCGTGAAAACCACGCAGGGCGCCGTTGTGCACCCACAACCACCGTCCGTGCCGGAAGGGATGGCAATTGCTGCGCTGCACCGGCGTCCCGGTCGAGGCCCGCACGTGCGCGAGCAACATCCGCGTTCGCACCTGACCGGCGATCTCCCGCAGATTGCTGTCGTTCCAGGCCGGTTCGATGCTCTTGTACACCGCCGGTTCGGTGCCCTCGCCGTACCAGCCGACACCGAAGCCGTCACCATTGGTGGTCGTCGCCCCGAGACGTGAGTGCAGACTCTGGTCGATCAGCGAATGTTCTGGGCGGAACAACAGGTCCTCCGCGAGGATCGGCTCACCCGAGTACGCCATCCACCGGCACATACAACAATTCAAGCAGAACGGCACCGCCGAGCCCACCCCCCCTTGCCGATGAACCTGCTGGTATTTGCCGCCAACGCCGTCCGCGCGGAGGAGAATGGGCAACCGACAAGCCATATCGCGTCGCTCGAGGAAGGCAGACAGCCATGTCCGAGGAATCTACGGCGGCCCGATGACGAACTCCGCGGAACACGACGAACGGGTAGCCCATCCGAGCCGGGCCGAGCGCGCACAACGAGGGACGGCCGCCCGTCGAGACACTCCACCGTCCGCGCTGGCGGAGCACGGTATGGCCGATCGGCGCGACCCGGTGGGCCTCCTCGCGAAGCAGGCGACGGAGAGAGTCGCGGAACTCGTTCCGATCCGGTACGGGCGCATGGCGGCGACGGCCTTCGCCTTCTACCGCGGCGGCGCCGCGATCATGGCCGACGACCTGTCCCACTCGCCCACCACGGGCCTGCGCACGCAGCTCTGCGGCGACGCGCACCTGAGTAACTTCGGAATCTTCGCCACCCCGGAACGCCTGCTGGCATTCGACGTCAACGACTTCGACGAGACACATCCCGGACCCTTCGAATGGGATGTCAAACGCCTGGTCTCGAGCCTCGCGATCGCGGCGCGGGAGAACGGATTCAGCGGCAGGAAGAGCAGGAAGATCGCCCGCGCCTGCGCCGCCGAATACCGCGAAACCATCGCCAGACAGGCACAACTGGGAAATCTGGCCGTCTGGTACTCCCACATCGAGCCCACAGCGGAACTCGTGGAGCTTCGAGACGAGCTGGACAAGTCGCAGAAGAAGCGCGCCCGCACAGCTCTGGAGAAGGCGCGGCGCCGGGACAGCGTCCAAGCGCTTTCCAAACTGACCGCCGTCGTGGACGGTGAGAGGCGGATCATCAGCAACCCGCCACTGTTGGTCCCGGCCGAGGAGCTGTACGCGGGCGACGACCTCGACTCGGTGTACCGAGACCTGCGACACCGTCTGGGCGTGTACGCGCAGTCTCTGCGGTGGGACCACCGCGTCCTCTACGACCAGTTCCGGATGGTGCAGATCGCCCGCAAGGTCGTGGGGGTCGGCAGTGTAGGCACCCGCACCTGGATCATCCTGATGCTCGGAGCGGACGACGACGATCCGCTGTTCCTCCAGGTCAAGGAGGCGGGTCCGTCGGTGCTGTCGCGTTACGTCGACGGGCCGTCGTTCGCGACCGAGGGCGAGCGGGTAGTCAGCGGACAGCGGCTGATGCAGGCCGCGAGCGACATCTTCCTGGGCTGGGAACGGGGTGCCGGTCCCGACGGCGTCGAGCGGGACTTCTACGTACGCCAACTGCGGGACGGGAAGGGTTCGGCGGTGGTCGAATCCCAGACCCCCACCGTGATGATGCTGTACGGGCGATTGTGCGCCCGGGCCCTCGCCTACGCGCACGCGCGGGCAGGCGACCGGATCGCGATCGCCGCCTACCTGGGGGACGACACCGAATTCGACCACGCGATGGAGGAATTCGCCGAAACGTACGCCGACCAGAACACCCGAGATCATGCGGCGCTGCTCGAGGCCGTCGCCGGGGGCCGCATCGTCGCAGCCACCGGTCTCTGAAGCAGCGACGCGGTCGACTGGCTTCGACAGTCGGCGCGGCTCAGAAGATCTGCATGAAGCGGTACCAGTCGGATTCGATGTGCTGATATCCGATCTCACCGTCACGCTGGGGTCGCCCGATCTTGTCGGTCCCGTCCGGCAGACGAGCGACTCCGACAAGGTTGACCAGGCCGCCTTCGAGGAAGAAGTGGCAGCCGGTGTCCAGCGGCTCGACGCGCCAGGTGTCGTACAGTCCTATCCGCTGGTCGTCGGACGACGGTGTGCACGTCTGCGCGTACGCGGTCAGTTCGCCTACCGACAGCCGCCACCCGAGGTCGGACGGCACACCGAAGAATACGAGGGTCGCCGTCAGCGCCACGATGGCCGGTGCCAGGCAGATGCGTCGATCCCACCGGAACCGCCAGAGCTGAACGCCGGCGAGGATCAGCCACACGGCACCCAGAATCAGCAGGGCGAAACCAGCGAGCACGACGTACGGGAAGACCGGGTCGAGCGGAATCGTGATCACCAGCGTCGCAGCGCAGGCGAACGCGACGAGGGCGGTGAGGACGATCCCGGTCGCCAACCGCCACCACCGCGGCGTGTCCGTCCGGCGGCGTGCACTGCGTTGCGTCGACTGTGCGTCGCGGCCGTCCGTCATCTGCCCCGGTTCGCCGTCGCCCCGAAGAACCCTCCGGCAACGGTGCGCACTAGAAGATCAGCCCGTGCGTTTCGACGAGCGCCATGGTCGCTTCCATGTCCGCCGAGCATCCGTAGGGTGCGATGATTTCCTCCAATTCCGCGGGGCTCAGGTCCTCGGTCAGTCGGTCGAGGCATCGGAACAGCTCTTCCAAACCTCCGGGAGAGATGATTTCCAGCAACCGTGCCGGTGTCTCTCCGGCATTCCAGAACGTGTGCCATTCCCCGCGGGGTTTGAAGATGAGATTCCCCGGACCGGCTATGACCTCGTGGTCCCCGAATTTGGCGCCGACCGTGCCCTCCAGGATGAAGCTGAACTCATCCTCGCGGGTGTGCTTGTGAAGTGGAGCCGCAAGAACCTTGGCAGGCAGACGATGCTCCACCATGGAAAACCCGCCACCCCATTCTCGACTGTTCACCAGGAAGCGGTCGCCACAGGCACCGGCGGGCTGATAGAGCTCGCCTTCTTCCGGGCCCAGAATCCGGCGAATTGGCACTGCCCGCACACCTCCCACGGCCGAGTAAGGGGTTCTTCCCGCGACGATACGCCGACGCAACGGCCATCGAGTGGTTCTTTCTCCCCGCAGTATCCGACGCGCCGGGGCACTCAGTCCCGCGCGTGCGGTGGACCGCCGAAGCCGCGGAGGTCGCGGGCGGTGGCACCGGGTTCGAAGGTGCTGCCGCCGGGGCCGAATCGTCCGATCACGGTGTGCCGGCTGTCCCAGAGCACGCCGCGAGTGGGAAGTGCCCAGCGGGTCGAGAAGGTGGACGCGGCGTCCTCGTCGTCCGCGGACGGGTCGTGCGCCGCGGCGATGTGCGCGGCGTAGGCGCGCAGCGCGACCGCGAAGGCGTTGGGTTCGCGGCCGGTGTCGAGGAAGTGCGCTCGGTCGCCGCACTGCGGGCAGTGCCACGACGCGCGGTCGCATCCGCCGGCCAGGCCCACGGCAGGTGGTTCGCCTCCGGGCGGACCGGCGGTGCGATACGCGTCGAACGGGTCCGGTTGCTCGAGCGGATCGGTCGCCTGCCGTGCCGCCGCAACCATGTCCCGCCAGGCGGCATGCACGTCGAATCCACCGGGCATCAGCACTTCTTCGGGCATCGGCCCGATGAACGCCGAGCCCGCGCACAGCACAATGCTGTGATCGCGGGCGTAGCTGTATGCCGGGTCGAGTGCCCGGGCGTGCCGCATCTGCTGCATGCGTTCGGTGATCGGGAGCCCGTGCCATTCGCGTCCGCAGTGCGGGCACAGGTCCTGGTTCACGGTCGAGTCGTGCCCGGATCGGTTGTCGTGGTTCGCGAGTTGGTCGTGAACGAGCCGGTCGATCCGGTCGACGAGGTCACGGTCGGTCATGGTGGGTACCCACGGTAGCGGGGGCGGTCGTTCGGCGCAGTCAGTATCCCGCGTCGAAGTCGAACTCGTTGAGCAGCGCCGCGTCACCCGACAGGTAGCGTCCGAGATTCTCGACGAACAAATCCACGATCTTTCCGTTCTCGGACGGCACATTGGCGGCACTGTGCGGGCTGAGAATGACATTGTCGGCCGTCCACAACGGCGAGTCCTCGCGGAGCGGTTCGGTGGAGGTGACGTCCAGGACCGCCCCGCCCAGCCTGCCCGTCGACAGTGCTTCTGCGAGAGCATCTTCGTCGATGATCGGTCCCCGGCCGAGATTGACGACCAGCGCGCCGTCGGGGAGCGCGGCGAGTTCGCGGCGTCCGATCAGTCCGCGAGTGTCGTCGGTGAGGGCGCAGGAGATCACGAGAATGTCCGCGGTGGGCAGGTGCTCGGCGATCCGGTCGGTGGTGGTCATGCTGTCGAAGGGGGCGCTGGCAGGTCGTGGGTTGCGGGCGACCCCGTCGGCGGTGACGGAGAAGCACCGGAGGAGTTCCGCTGTGCGCGAGCCGATCTTGCCTGCGCCCACGACGAGCGCGTGGCGTCCGGCGAGCTCGGTCGTTTCCTGCTTGCGCCAGGTCCGGGTCTGCCGGTCGGCGATCAGCCGGGGGAGTCCGCGCGTGAAATGCAGAATGCCGGCGAGCGCGAACTCGGCCAGCGGATCGGCGTGGACTCCCGCGGCGGTCGTCACCGTGAGCGGCGCACCCGACAGCCCGAATTTCTCGATCAGTTGCCCGGCGCCTGCGGACGTCGCCTGGATCCATGTCAGATTCGGCGACTGTTCCAGTGTGTGTTCGGGGTGGCGCCAGTCGAAATCGAACATGACGTCGGCGGTCCGCAACATCGACGTCCATCGGTCGTGCTCGCCGGCCGTCAGCTCACGCGGCACCCCCACGTGGTCGCTGTGCCATCGAGGCCGGGGGAGCAGTTCGGGTGCGTACGACACCCGGATCCGAGGGTCGCAGGCTGCGATCCTGTCGACCAGGTCCTGCTCGAGATACGACGCGATCAGCACGTCGAGGTGCGGGTCGGGCACGGTCACTCCTTCAGCGCCGGCGGTCGGGCGTCGGTGCGCCCGACTCGATCTCCGGTGCGGAGGCGGACTTCGGCATCGCGGCCGCGGCGACGACGAGTACGACGGCCGCGCCGAGGGCGGCCACGAACACCAGATGCAGGGCGCCGGCCAGGTCGCCGGGGGCGGGGTTGTCGGCGCCACCCAGTCGCGCGTTGACGAGGGCGCCGAACAGGGCGACCCCCACGGCGCTGCCGATGGACCGGGCGAACATGTTGGTCGACGTGACGACGCCGCGCTCCGACCAGTCGACGCTCGACTGCGCCGCGATGAGGGTCGGGCTCGCGACGAGGCCCATGCCCCCGCCGATGACGAAGCAGCAGATCGCCACCTGCCACACCGCCGATTCGACGGACAGGCTCAACGTGAGAGCGGTGCCCGCCACGACCAGCAGACTCCCCGCGGTGGCCGTGACACGGAAGCCGAAACGCAGGTACACGCGCCCGGACTGTGACGCGGCGATCGGCCAGCCGATGGTCAGGGTGGCCAGCGCGAACCCGGCGACCAGCGCGCCCGTCCCGAGGACGCCCTGGGTGAAGGTCGGCACGTAGGTGGTGAGGCCCAGGACGATCGCCCCGACCAGCAGTGACACGAGGCTGCTCGCCGCGAGAACCCGCCGGGTGAACACCCACAGCGGCAGTACCGGTTCGGCGGCGCGGCGTTCCACGAGGACGAAGACGATCAGGAACACGAATCCTGCCGCGAAGATGCCGAGACTGATCGGTGAACTCCACGCCCAGGCCTGCCCGCCCTCGAGGAGTCCGAGGATGAGCAGCGTCGCCCCGACTGCCAGGACTCCGGCGCCGGCGTAGTCGATGGACCGCTGTGTGCGTACCTGCTTCTCGTCGAAGTTGCGGATCAGCATCACGGCCGCGAGCAGGCAGAGAGGAATGTTGACGAAGAAGATCCACCGCCACGACAGATACTCGGAGAACACCCCGCCGAGGGTCGGGCCGACCACCGCCGACATGCCCCACACGCTGGCCAGATAACCCTGGGCCTTGGCGCGTTCGGCGAGGGTGTAGATGTCTCCGGCGATGGTCATGCTCATCGGCTGGACGGCGCCGGCGCCGAGACCCTGCACAGCACGGAACGCGATCAGCGCGGGCATGCTCCACGCGATCCCGCACAGCACCGAGCCGACGCCGAACAGGGCGATGCCCAGGAGCATCACCGGCCTGCGGCCGAAGATGTCGGCCAGCTTGCCGTAGATCGGCACCGACACGGCCTGGGTGAGCAGGTAGATCGAGAACAGCCACGGGAACTGCGAGAAGCCGCCGAGGTCCCCGACGATGGTGAAGACGGCGGTGGAGATGATGGTCGCATCGAGCGCGACCAGTGACGTCGTGAGCATCAGTGACACGAGAATCGGTCCGCGTTCCGAACGGAACCCGACGTCGACCGGGGTCGTGTCCGTCGCCATTACCCACCTTCTCCGGTTACCGCGCTCACAAGAGTTCCTGACCAACGGTAACGACAACGGGAGACGAAGTGTTCCGCGGCTGTGCCCCGTGACGCCGTCACGCGGTCGCCGAGGATCCGCGGAACGCCGCGCGGTACGAGTGGGGGCTGGTGCCCACGACGCGCTTGAACCGGTCGCGGAACGCGGTCGGCGACCCGAAGCCCACCTGCGCGGCGATGCGGTCGACGGAGTGAGTGGTGGTCTCCAGGAGGTACTGCGCCTGATGAATCCGGACGCGGTGAAGCCACTGCAACGGTGTGGTGCCGGTCTGCTCGCGGAATCTCCGATTGAGGGTGCGGGGGCTCGTCCCGGCTCGCCGGGCGAGGTCGTCGAGCGTCAGGTCTTCGCGGCTGTTCTCGTGCATCCACCGGAGCAGCGGTTCGAGGCTCGTCAGCTCCGCGGACGGTGGTCGTTCGTGAACGATGAACTGCGCCTGTCCGCCTTCGCGTTCCAACGGCATGACCGACAACCGTGCAGCGTCGGCGGCGACCGCCGACCCGTGATCCGAACGGATCATGTGCAGACACAGATCGAGGCCTGCCGCGGCACCGGCCGAGGTCAGGAACTGGCCGTTGTCGACGTAGAGCACGGCCGGATCCACGTCGACCAGCGGGTGACGCGCGGCGAGGAGTTCGGCGGCCGCCCAGTGCGTCGTCGCCCGTCTGCCGTCGAGTAGTCCGGTGGCGGCCAGAGTGAACGCTCCCACGCAGATCGACGCGATGCGGGTGCCACTGTCGGCTGCCCGGCGCAGCGCCTCGAGAACTTCGGGTGCAAGCGGAGCGGTGGGGTCGGCCAGACCCGGCAGGATGATCGTGTCGGCCGCGTCCAGAATGCTCAGATCCCACGGCGCGCGGAGTGTGAATGCGCCGGCATCCACGTCACCGCCGGGGGCGCACACCTTCACCCGGTAGGCCGCGCGTCCGTCCGGCAGCCTGGTGCGGCCGAAGACCTCGATCGGGGTGGCGAGATCGAACGCGATGACACCGTCGAGTGCCAGTACTGCCACGGTGTGCATGGCTACAACCTACGCAGTCGATCGATTTCCGCCAAGGGCGCATAACGGCGGTAAACGACGATGTGAAAGGAAGAGATCTGCGGGGATGGCGTGGCGTCAATCCGTTGATATGTGGCGAAAATGCCAGTTCTCAGGTATCGATCGGCTGGCTGGCGTCACTGGCGGCCCGTGTACTCGGCACGCGGCACACAGGGAAAGGCACCACGGATGCATGTCCAGATCGCGCTGTTCGACGGATTCGATCCGCTCGACGTCATCGCTCCCTTCGAGGTACTGCACGCGGGCGGTCTGTACGCCGACGGCGCGCTGACCGTCGAACTGGCCTCCGCCGAGGGCGTGCGTGAGGTCCCGAGTGGAACGGCGCCGCTGAGTCTGCGGGCCGCCGCGACGCTCGACGTGGGCCGGGCCGATGTGATCGTCGTGCCGGGTGCGTCGGGGCGCGTGGAAGAGCGCGCCGAGGGCGAAGGCACCATCCCGAGAATTCTCGGACGGACCCTGGAGACGCGGCTCCCCGACGTACTGCGGGAGGCCTGTGCCGACCCGGACCTGATCGTCGCCACCGTCTGCGGCGGGTCGCTCGTGCTCGCGATGGCCGGACTCGTCGAAGGCCGCCACGCCGTCACCCATCACCTGGGGATGGATCTGCTCGACGCCACCGGGGTGGTCGCCGTGGACGCCCGCGTCGTCGACGACGGTGACCTCGTCACCGCGGCCGGCGTCACCTCAGGTCTGGACCTCGGACTGTATTTACTCGAACGGGAACTGGGACCGCGCATCGCGCACGCGGTCGAGACATTGTTCGCCTACGAGCGCCGCGGCACCGTCTGGCGTGCCCGTGGGCTCGAACCCACCACCATCTGAGGAGCAGAGCCATGTCTGTCGACGGCACCTGGAACGTCGTGATCGCCACGCCCATCGGGAAGCAACGAGTCGAACTCACCTTCGTCACGCAGGACGGGGAACTTCGCGGCATCGCTCGCGGAGCCGCCGAGGAAGTGCCGCTCACCGACCCGACGCTCGACGGGAACCGGCTCACCTGGTCTCAGTCCATCACCAAGCCGCTGCGCCTCCACTTGCAGTTCGATGTCCTCGTCGAGGGCGACGAGATGACGGGGAAGTCGACGGCGGGACGTCTGCCCAGCTCGAAGGTCAGCGGCCGCCGGTCGGTGCCCGACCGATAGGCTGGGTCACCGTGCGCCCCTCACTCGATTCATACGCCCATCTGGCCGGTGGCAAGGTCCGCGACCTCTACACGATCGACGACGAGCACCTCCTGTTGGTCGCGAGCGACCGGATCTCCGCCTACGACCACGTCCTCAGCACCCCGATCCCGGACAAGGGGCGGGTGCTCACCGCGATGAGCGTCTTCTTCTTCGGCGTCCTCGGTGGCAACAACCATCTGGCCGGTGAACCCGACGACAGCCGGATCCCCGAAGAGGTCCTCGGCCGCGCGCTGGTGGTCCGGAAGCTGGACATGGTCCCCGTCGAGTGCGTGGCCCGCGGCTACCTCACGGGGTCGGGGCTGCTCGACTACAACGAGACCGGCGCGGTGTGCGGCGTCGCACTGCCCGAGGGGTTGGTGGAGGCGAGCCAGCTTCCCGACCCGATCTTCACGCCCGCCAGCAAGGCCGAACTGGGCGAGCACGACGAGAACATCAGTTTCGAGGCCGTGGTCGAGAAGGTGGGTCAGGACCTGGCCGTGAAGCTGCGCGACGACACCCTCGACATCTACGGCCGGGCGTCCAACTTCGCCGCGGACCGGGGCATCATCCTCGCGGACACCAAGCTCGAGTTCGGACTGGACCCGCAGGGCAACCTGGTTCTCGCCGACGAGGTCCTCACCCCCGACTCGTCCCGGTACTGGCCGGCCGACGGGTACGAGGCCGGGAAGGTGCAGCCGAGCTTCGACAAGCAGTTCGTCCGCAACTGGCTCACCGGACCCGAATCCGGCTGGGACCGCGCGTCCGACACTCCGCCGCCGCCGCTGCCCGCCGAGATCGTGGAGGCGACCCGCGAGCGGTACATCGAAGCGTACGAGCGGATCTCGGGTCTGTCGTTCGCGGACTGGGTGGGCTGAGACATGACCTCCGAAGGCGCGAAACTGACCCCGCCGGTCGCGAAGAAGGTGCCTACCGAACGCGTCCACCACGGTCACACGTTCGTCGACGAGTACGAGTGGCTGCGCGACAAGGAAGACGCCGAAGTCGTCGCGTATCTCGAGGCCGAGAACGCGTACACCGAGCAGCAGACCGCGCATCTCGCGCCGCTGCGGGACCAGATCTTCCAGGAGATCAAGTCGCGCACGCAGGAGACCGACATGTCGGTTCCCACCCGGATGGGCGACTGGTGGTACTACGCCCGCACCATCGAGGGCAAGCAGTACGGCGTCCAGTGCCGGGCACCGATCGCCGGCCCCGACGACTGGACCCCGCCGGAACTGGCTCCGGGTGTCGAACTGCCCGGTGAGCAGGTGCTGCTCGACGGCAACGCCGAGGCCGAGGGGCACGACTTCTTCTCGATCGGCGCTTTCTCCCTCAGCCACGACGGCACGCTCCTCGCGTACTCGGTCGACGTGGTCGGCGACGAGCGCTACACGCTGCGTTTCAAGAACCTCGTGACCGGCGAACTGCTGCCCGACGAAATCCCCGAGACCGCGCCGGGTGCTACCTGGGCCATCGACCACAGTCACGTCTTCTATCTCACCGTCGACGAGTCCTGGCGCCCCGACACCGTGTGGCGGCACAAGCTCGGCACCGACCGTGCGCAGGACGTCACTGTGTTCCATGAGCCGGACGAGCGGTTCTGGGTGTCGGTCGGGTCCACGCGGAGCGAGAAGTACCTCATGATCTGGGTGGGGTCGAAGATCACCAGCGAAGGCTGGGTGCTCGAATCGGAGAATCCCGAGGGCGAGTTCCGGGTGGTGCTGCCGCGACGCGAGGGCGTCGAATACGGCGTGGAGCACGCGGTCGTCGCGGGGGAAGACCGCTTCCTGATCATGCACAACGACGTCGTCGACGGTGAGAAGGCCGAGAACTTCGTGCTCGCCGAGGCGCCGGTATCCGATCCGACGTCGCAGACCATTCTCATTTCGCACCGCTCCGACGTGCGGTTGGAGGAGGTCGACGCGTTCGCCGACCACCTCGTGCTCGGTTACCGCCGGGAGGCGTTGACCCGGCTGGCCATCTGGCCGCTCGGTGAGGACGGCTACGGCGAGTTCACGGAGATCGAATTCGACGAGGAACTCTTCAGCGTCGGGCTCGGGGCCAACCCGGAATGGCGGCAGCCGACACTGCGGATGGCGTTCACGTCGTTCATCACGCCCGGCCAGGTGTACGACTACGTGCTGTCGACGGGTGAACTCGCCCTGCGCAAGTCGCAACCCGTGCTCGGCGAATTCGACGCCGGAAACTACGAGCAGCAACGCGACTGGGCCGTCGCCGAGGACGGGACGCGCATCCCGCTGTCGATCGTCCGGCGGAAGACGAACGGCGTCGACGACCCCGCCCCCACGCTCCTCTACGGGTACGGATCGTACGAGGCCAGCATGGATCCCGCGTTCTCCGTCGCGCGGCTGTCCCTGCTCGACCGTGGAGTGGTGTTCGTGGTCGCGCACGTGCGCGGCGGCGGCGAGATGGGCAGGCACTGGTACGAGACCGGCAAGACGCTCACGAAGAAGAATACCTTCACAGACTTCGTCTCGAGCGCACAGCATTTGATCGACACCGGGCGTACCACGCCGCGGCAGATGGTCGCCGACGGCGGCAGCGCAGGCGGCCTGCTGATGGGTGCGGTGGCCAACCTGGCCCCCGAACTGTTCGCCGGAATCCTCGCCAACGTTCCCTTCGTGGACCCGCTGACGTCGATCCTCGACCCCTCACTGCCGCTGACCGTCATCGAATGGGACGAGTGGGGCAACCCGCTCGAGAACCCCGAGGTCTACGAATACATGCGCTCGTACAGTCCGTACGAGAACGTCGAGGCCAAGGACTACCCGGCGATCCTCGCGATCACCAGCATCAACGACACCCGGGTGCTCTACGTCGAACCGGCGAAGTGGGTCGCCAAACTGCGCGCCACCAAGACCGGCGACTCGCCGCTCCTCCTCAAGACGGAGATGAGCGCCGGGCACGGCGGTGTCAGCGGACGCTACGAGAAGTGGAAGGAAGTAGCGTTCGAATTCGCCTGGGTGCTCGACACGATCGGCGAGTAGGTAGGGGGCACCCGCGCCGAGGATGCGATATCTCGGCGTGTGAAAAGCATCGGCTGGCGAGGCGGAAATCGGAGGGTCCGGGGGGCTTTCCGCCTCGCATGGCTCAGATGCAGAAGCTGATGCTTGCCGACCCCAGTGGCAGGTTGAGGCAGACGGCGATCGAACCGACTGCCGGGGTCGGTGAGGGCGCAGCCGGTGCGGCGACAGCTGCGGGGGCGGCGAGGGCGCCGAGTGACAGGGTCATTGCAATCGCGGCGAGTGTGGTGGCAATTCTGCTAGACATGTGAAGGTCCTTGGCTGAGTTACTACGAGCCGGAGGTGACTCCTCTACAATCGTCCACCGATGTGATCCAGGTCACAACCTCTGACGGAGCTTTTCTCGACCCTCTCCGGTGGTCCCGTCCGCGTCATGTCAATGCCGTTGTGCCACAGCGGTAGTCGGATGTCAGTAGTAGGAGTCGAGCATCTCCTGCGGCAGCGGCTGCTCCATCACGACCCGGGACCCGTCCCAGGAGTAGGTGATCACCGCGGGTCCGCCCGACGGGCAGCAGTTGGCGTCCTGCTCGCCGAGCCACCTGTACTGCACCGATACGGAGTCGCCGGTGGACTCGACCACCCGCGTGTAGGCATACGATTCGGCTGTCGCGGTGCCGAGATACGCGCCGTCGTGGAAGAAGAGCACCTGGGTCGGCGAACTCACCGTCCCCATGGGCGTCTCCGCCGTGGCCCACAGCAGCGCGGGGCAGTCCCCGCCGGCGGCATCGGACGCGGTTCCCGGTACCCACGGATCGCCACCCGGTGCGTTGCCGAGCGACGCGAACGCGTCGGTGACCAGTGCCGAATCGAGGTCGAGGCACCGTCCGCTGCGTACTTCTGCGGCAGAAGCGGCCTGTGGGACCGGGGAGGCAGCGGATTCTGCCGCGTCGTCGCTTCCGGTGCACCCGGTGAGCGCGGTCGCAGCCACGACGGTCAGAAATGCTGCCGCGCGAGTCTTCATGTGTTCTCCCTGCATCGTCCCCGACAGGAATTACTTCGCCTCCCTCACTGTCTCGCGCGGCGTGGCCGGTTCGTTACGGGGGTCAGCGCAGCGCGTAGCGAATCTGTGGGCGCCCCGCCCGACCGTACTCGGTGTGCCGGGTGAGCACGCCGTCGTCGGCCAGACGTTCGAGATACCGCCAGGCCGTGACCCGGGAGACCCCGATACTGGCCGCCACCTCGGCCGCCGTCAGCGGTCCCGCAGCGTCGCGGACGCAGGCGGAGATGTGGTCGAGTGTCTGTGGTGCAACGCCTTTCGGGGACGCCGCGCGCTCGTCGGAGGTGCGCAGCGCCGACATCGCCCGATCGATGTCGTGCTGACTCAGCGCGTTGCTTCCGGCGGGCAGGGCGTCGCGGAATTCCCGGTACCGCTCGAGTTTGTCGCGGAACGCCGCGAACGTGAACGGTTTCAGGAGATACAACGCAATTCCGCGCGCCACGGCGGTGCGGACCATCTCGAGGTCGCGGGCCGAGGTCACCGCGATCACGTCGGGACTCGGTCGCACGCCGCTCAGTGCCGCCGCCACGTCGAGTCCGCTGGCATCCGGCAGGCCGATGTCGAGCAGGACGAGGTCGATGGGGTCGTCGCTGCCGTTCGCGGCGGCGACCGCGCGCATCGCGCTGTTACCGTCGTGCACGACGGTGTGGACCGAAAAACCCTGAATGCGTTCCACATACGCCCGATGCGCCTCGGCGATGAGTGGTTCGTCCTCGACGATCATCACACGGATCACGAGGCGGCCCCGTCGATCGGGATCTCGACGACGATCATCGATCCGAGCGACGGCTCCGTGTGGATCGTCCCGCCGTGCCGCGCCACCACCTGCGCCACCAGCGCCAGCCCGAGCCCGCGCTGACCCGACTTGGTGGAGTAGCCGCGCGTGACCGCCTTGTCGAGTTCGTCGGCGGGAATACCGGGGCCGCTGTCGGCCACCCGTACCACCATCATCGAATCCTCCTGACGGACGGTCACTTCCACCCACGCATCCTCTCCGGGGGACTCCGTCGCACCGCGGGCGGCGTCGATCGCATTGTCCACGAGATTACCCACCAGCGTGACGAGTTCACGCGCACTGAGCGACGCAACGGGTCCGAGGGCGGTGTCTTCGGTGACGGTCAGGTCGACTCCCCGTTCGGCGGCCACACCCACCTTGCCGAGCAGCAGTGCGGCCAGAGCGGGTTCGTGCACCGCCGTCATCAGGCGGTCGATCAGTTCCTGCGACAACCGCAGATCCTCGGTGGCGAACGCGATCGCGTCGTCGTAGCGGCCCAGTTCGACCATCGTGATGATCGTGTGCAGACGGTTCGCCGATTCGTGGGCCTGCGACCGCAGCGATTCCGCGAATCCGCGCACGGAGTCGAGTTCACCCATGATGCTTTGCAATTCGGTGCGATCGCGCAGTGTCAGCACCGTCCCCAGACGCTGCCCCTCCCACGTCACGGGCTCCCGGCTGACGAGCAGCACGCGGTCGGGGGTCACGTGCACCTCGTCCCGGGAATCGTCGCCCTGCGACTGCCGCAACGACTCCGGCAGCGCAGCCACCGGGACCGGGCCTTCCGGGAGATCGAGGAGGCGGCGCGCTTCGTCGTTCACCACTTCGGCCTTCGCGGAGTCGCCGCTGTCGCGGCCGAGCACCAGCAGGCCCTCGCCGATCGAGTGCAGGACGGCGTCGTGATGTTCGTACATCTGCCGCAGCTCGTCCGGCGCCATCCCCAGTGTCTGACGGCGCAGGCGCCGGCTCAGCAGGAACGAGCCGGCCGCCGACACCGCCAGACCGATCGCGGCGACCGCGAAGATGGTCGGCAGGCTCGCGGCGAACTGGTCGCCGATCTTCTCGCGTGTGACGCCGACGGACACGAGACCCGCGATCCGGTCGCCGTCGTACACCGGGGCCACGGCCCGGATCGACGGTCCCAGCGAGCCGGCATACGTCTCCGTGAACGTCTCCCCGCGGAGCGCGCGCTCGATGTTGCCGGAGAACACGCCGCCGATCAGCTCTGGATTGGTGTGGGTGAAGCGGATGCCGGCGGGCGTCATCACGACGATGAAATCGGTGCCGGTCGCGGCACGGATCCGCTCGGTCTGGGGCTGGAGAACCGCCGTCGGGTCGGGGGACCGCAATGCCTCGACGGTGCCGTCCGACAGCGCGAGCGTGGTCGCGACGGCCGTGACGGCACGTCGGGTGGTCTCGTCGCTGTCGCGACGCTGATCGACGATGGCCAGCGCGGTCCCGGCGCCGATGACCAGCACCAACACGACGAGCTGCAGGAGGAAGAGCTGCCTCGCGACGCTCATGGGACGTCTCGGCGGATGGTGAGGCAATGCATTTCTCCTGAACGTAATGAACACAAACTTCTCCAGCCAAGCGATCGCTTAGAAGATTCTTCCAAGACGTGATCGCGGTCACTAACCGGCCTCACCGATCAGCTTGCCACTCGAATTGGAGGACAATCCCATGAGTACTGCGACAGGGAAGACCAAGAAGCGCGACCGGACACACTGGTTGTACATGGGGGTCATCGTCGCCGTCGTCGCGGGCGTCCTCGTCGGATGGCTGGCTCCGGGAGTCGGCAAGTCGCTCGGCGTGCTCGGCACGATGTTCGTCGACCTCATCAAGATGATGATCAGCCCCGTCATCTTCTGCACGATCGTGCTCGGCATCGGATCGGTGAAGGCCGCAGCCAAGGTCGGCAAGGTCGGCGGACTCGCCCTCACCTACTTCATCGGGATGTCCACGGTCGCGCTCGGCATCGGCCTGGTGGTCGGCAACCTGCTCAACCCGGGCTCCGGCCTGAACATCAGCGCCGACACCGCGGGCACCGGAGCGGCGCTCGCCGAGAAGGCCCACGGCGCCGGCGGCACCATGGACTTCCTCCAGTCGATCATCCCCACGTCGCTGATGTCGGCACTGACCGAGGGAAGCGTGCTGCAGACCCTGTTCGTCGCGCTGCTCGTCGGCTTCGGACTGCAGGCCCTCGGCAAACAGGGTGAGCCGATCCTGCGCGGTGTCGCCTCCGTGCAGAAGCTCGTCTTCAAGATCCTGTCGATGATCCTGTGGCTCGCACCGATCGGTGCCTTCGGTGCCATCGCGAACGTCGTCGGCCAGACCGGTCTCAGCGCCGTCGTCCAGCTCGCCACGCTCATGCTCGGCTTCTACCTCACCTGCCTGATCTTCGTGTTCGGTGTCCTCGGATCCGTGCTCCGCGTCGTCGCAGGCGTCTCGATCTTCAAGCTGGTCAAGTACCTGGCCCGCGAGTACCTGCTGATCTTCGCCACGTCCTCGTCCGAGTCGGCCCTGCCCCGTCTGATCGCGAAGATGGAACACGTCGGCGTCGAGCGCACCACCGTCGGTGTCGTCGTCCCCACCGGCTACTCGTTCAACCTCGACGGCACGGCCATCTACCTGACCATGGCGTCGATCTTCATCGCCGACGCGATGGGCCAGCCGCTGTCCTTCCCCGAGCAGCTGTCGCTGCTGGTGTTCATGATCATCGCGTCCAAGGGTGCTGCCGGAGTCAGCGGCGCCGGGCTCGCCACCCTCGCGGGCGGCCTGCAGAGCCACCGTCCCGAACTGCTCGACGGCGTCGGCCTCATCGTCGGTATCGACCGGTTCATGTCCGAGGCCCGCGCGGTCACGAACTTCTCCGGCAACGCCGTCGCCACCCTGCTCGTCGGTTCCTGGACCAACACGATCGACAACGAGCGCGTCCGCACCGTCCTCGACGGCAAGCTCCCGTTCGACGAGTCGACGATGGTCGACGACGGCCACGGCGAGGTCGTCGAAGAGCAGGCCACCGAGACCCCTGCCGCCGACGAGCCGCGGGTCCTCGTGAAGAGCTGACACCCACTCCGAAGTAAACCTCTGTGCGCCCGGGCGATTCGAAGCCTGGGCGCACAGAGGTTTGTTGGCTACGTTGGTGCGCATGACGACACCTGTTCAGAACATCGGCATCAACACACTCGGCGGCACCCCGACCTCACTCGGCGAATACGACGGTCGCGCCGTCCTCGTGGTGAACGTCGCCTCGAAGTGTGGACTGACCCCGCAGTACAAGGGCCTCGAGAAGCTCGCCACCGATTACGCCGACCGCGGACTGACCGTGATCGGCGTCCCGTGCAACCAGTTCATGGGTCAAGAGCCCGGCACCGCCGAAGAGATCGAGACCTTCTGCTCCACCACCTACGGCGTCACGTTCCCCCTGCTGGAGAAGATCGAGGTGAACGGCGAGAACCGGCACCCGCTCTACGAGGAACTGGCCAAGGCCACCGACGCCGAGGGCGCCGCGGGCGACATCCAGTGGAACTTCGAGAAGTTCCTCGTCGCACCCGACGGCACCGTGGTGAAGCGGTTCCGTCCCCGCACCGAGCCCGACGCCCCCGAGGTCGTCGAGGCCATCGAGGCGGTCCTGCCCAAGTAGTAGGCGCTCCGCGCTCGTGCGCCTTTTCGGTAGCTCCCACTACCGGAAAGGCGCACGAGCTTTGCTCGCTGTTCACGTTCACCTGTCACGCTGAGGACCATGACCGGACAACTGATCGTGTCGGTGTCAGGAATCAAGGACGAGACGCGCGACTTCGCGGCCGCGTTCGCCGAGGAGATGGATGCGCGCGGCGTGCCGCTGTCGCTGCTCGTCGCCCCGCGCCTGAAAGACAAGTATCGACTGGTCAACGACCCTGCGACGCAGGACTGGGTCCGCGCGCGCCGATCCCGCGGCGACGCCGTCGTCCTCCACGGATACGACCAGGCCGCGACCAAACGTCGCCGGGCCGAGTTCGCCTCGCTTCCCGAACACGAGGCGCGGCTGCGACTGCTCGCGGCGGACCGGGTGATGGAACAGACCGGACTGCGCACCAGACTGTTCGCTCCGCCCCGCTGGCTGGCGTCGCAGGGCGCCGTCACGGCACTGCCGTCGGCCGGGTTCCGGCTGCTGGCCGCGATGACCGCCATCCACGACCTCGAACGCGAGACGTCGGTGCGGTCGCGGGTGCTGGGGATCGGCGAGGGATTCCGCGCCGAACCGTGGTGGTGCCGGGCCCTCGTCCTCGGCTCCGGACGGACCGCCAGGCGTGGGGGCGTGGTGCGCCTCGCCGTCACCGCGAAGCAGTTGGGCACGTCGGGACCGCGGCAGGCGATGCTCGACGCCGTCGACCTCGCGCTCTACCACCACGCGCGGCCCCAGGTGTACCGCTGGGAGCCGCGGATCCCGCAGATCGGTGCCGCCTGACCCGTGAGTACTTCTCAACCGCGGGCGGTTAATAAGTACTCACGGGGCCGTCAGGCCACCTCGACGCTCGTCTCGCTCGGCATCGTGCGGAACTCGGTGCCCGCGGGAGCCATGTCCGAGTAGCGGCCGTAGAAGATGCCGGTGGCCTCGTTCGCGATGATCGCCTGGTGGATGGGCACCGCGACCCGCGGTGCGACGGCGCGCAGGTAGTCGATGGCCTCGGAGATCTTCAGCCACGGCGCCGCGGCGGGCAGCGCCAGCACGTCGACATTCTGTTCCGGGACGAACAGCGAGTCGCCCGGGTGCATCAGCCGGGCGGGGTTGTCGCCGTCGCCGAGCAGGAACGCCGTGTTGTCGATCACCGGGATGTCGGGGTGGATCACCGCGTGCCTCCCACCGGTGCCGGTGACGTGCACGTCGCCGATGTCGAACTCGTCGCCGGCGTGCACCCCCGTCCACGCGCCGCCGAGTTGGGCCGCGGTCTGCGGGTCCGAGTACAGCGCCGCGCCGGGGTTCGCCTCGACGAGGGCGGGCAGTCGTTGCTGGTCGACGTGGTCGGGGTGCTGGTGGGTGACCAGGATCGCGTCCAGTCCGGTGATGCCCTCGAATCCGTGGGAGAAGTTGCCCGGATCGAAGAGGATGGTCGAACCGTTCAACTCGACGAGGACGCAGCTGTGGCCGAAGTGAGTCAGTCGCATGAAACCGAGTATGCGCCTGCATGCATGGCTCGTCCCGTTCGTCCGATGCGAACCGCAGGCAGGTAGCCCGGTAAACTTCCGGGTGCCCGGTGTTCCACTCTGGGCTCGCGCACTACTACAAGGAGCAGCACGTGGCCCGTGTCGTCGTCGAAGTCATGCCCAAGGCCGAGATTCTCGACCCCCAGGGGCAGGCCATTGTCGGAGCGCTGCCGCGGCTCGGCTTCGCTGGAGTTTCCGATGTCCGTCAGGGCAAGCGGTTCGAGCTCGAGGTCGACGGCAGTGTCGACGACGCTCAGCTCGAGAAGATCGCCGAGGCCCTGCTGGCCAACACGGTGATCGAGGACTGGACCGTGAGGCGCGTCGAAGCATGAGCGCCCGCGTCGGAGTCATCACTTTCCCCGGCACCCTCGACGACGTCGACGCCGCCCGCGCGGTGACCCTCGCCGGCGGCGAGGCCGTGAGCCTGTGGCACGGCGACGCCGACCTCAAGGGTGTCGACGCCGTCATCGTCCCCGGTGGCTTCTCCTACGGCGACTACCTGCGGTGCGGTGCCATCGCACGGTTCGCGCCCGTCATGGGCAAGGTCGTGCAGGCCGCGCAGGGCGGCATGCCCGTCCTCGGTATCTGCAACGGCTTCCAGGTTCTCTGCGAAGCGGGCCTCCTGCCCGGCGCGCTCACCCGCAACGAGGGCCTGCACTTCATCTGCCGCGACGAGTGGCTGAAGGTCGAGGCCACGTCGACGGCGTGGACGTCCCGCTACGAGTCGGGTGCCGAGATCCTCGTCCCGCTCAAGTCCGGCGAGGGCCGCTACCAGGCGTCGGAGAACGTCCTCGACGAACTCGAGGGCGAGGGCCGCGTCGTGTTCCGCTACGTCGGCGACAACCCGAACGGTTCGCAGCGCGGCATCGCGGGCATCTCCTCGGCCAACGGCCGCGTCGTGGGCCTCATGCCGCACCCCGAGCACGCCACCGAGGCCCTCACCGGCCCCAGCGACGACGGGCTCGGCATGTTCTACTCCGTCCTCGACAGGGTCATCTCCGCCTGAGCCGACCGGCACCGTGTGTGGCCGCGGGCCTGCACGGTGCCGGGATCAGACGGCGACGATTCCCTCGCCGTGCTGCGTGATGCCGCGGCGTTCGGACGCGGTGAGCCCGCCCCAGATTCCGAACGGTTCGGTCACGCTCAGGGCGTGGTCCCGGCATTCGACGAGAACGGGGCAGCGCCGGCAGATCGCTTTTGCGCGACGTTCACGGTTGCTGCGGGCGTTTCCCCGCTCGCCGTCGGGATGAAAGAACACGGACGATTCGACGCCGCGGCACAGGGCGTGGATCTGCCAGTCCCAGCTCTCGGTGTTGGGGCTGGGAAGGCGAGTGGATGACGGCATGTCGGCTCCCTCGGAGTGTCGTCGGCACGGAAAAGCGTTGTGGCGCAATATCGATTTCTACTTGACGGCGCGGATCACCACGATCTCTTCGCGGGTCTGGCCGGCCTCGATGAGTCCTCTCCGCTCGAGCATGCCTCTGCGTTCGGCCAGCACCGGTCCGAAGGGGATCTCGGCGCTCGCGGCGACGTCGACCCGCATGTTCTGTTCCTCGAGCATCGTCAGCGTCTTCTCGACTCCGCTGAGGCTGGACTGCGCCAGCAGCAGCACACCACCGGCGACCAGAACGTCGGGAGCCTCGCAACAGATCCGGTCGAGCAGTGCGCGACCGTTCTTTCCCGCGTCCCAGGCCCGCGCCGGACCGCGGTCGGGCACGGCGTCGATCATTGCCGGAACGTACGGCGGGTTGGACACGACGACGTCGAAGCGCTCCTCGCGAACCTGCTCGACGAGATCGCCGTGGATCACCCGGATGCGGTGCCCGCCGACGAGGGAATTGAGTCTGATGCTGATCGCGGCTCGCCTCGACACATCCACCGCGGTCACCCGGCCCGCACCCGCAGCGGCGGCGCGCACGCTCAGCGCACCGGTTCCCGCGCAGAGGTCGAGTACCCGGGAATGGGGTCCGAGATGCTCCGCCGCCAGGACATCGGCCAACAACTGCGTATCGTGTTGCGGGCGATAGACTCCGGGAAGGCGTAGCAGCATCGAAGACTCCTCGGTCGCCGGTCGCATCGTGGTGCGTCCACGGTGTGCCCTCGCGGACCCACCGTGGACGCCGTGCGTCTGATTACTCCACAATTACCCCGCTGGGCGCAGGGCCAATCACGCCGATGCGCTCCGACCGCGGTGGCACGGGTCGGAAGTCGCGCAGATTCCGGGGTGAACTGGCACGATCGACGGGGTGACGTACACCGAGCAGTTGCGTGACCTCGCGGCCCGGCACGGGGTGGCGACGTCGTACCGGGGTTGGGATCAGCAGCGCCGCGACGTGCGTGACGACACACTCCGCAGCGTCCTCGCGGCCCTGGACGTTCCCGCCGCAACGGAGGACGAGGTGCGGCGCGCCCTGTCCGAATGCGACGCGGCACCGTGGCGACGGATGCTGCCGCCCGTCGTCGTCGGCAGGGAAGGGTCCGAGACCCGTTTCGTGGTCCACGTTCCGCACGGCTCGGCGGTGGACGTCACGATCGACACGGAGTCCGGCGGCACGGTCCCGGCACGCCAACTCCAGGTGTGGGTCGATCCGCGGGAGGTCGACGGCGCCCTGGTCGGCCGCGCGACGTTCGTCGTCCCCTCCGACGTTCCGTGCGGGTGGCACACGCTGCGGGCTTCGACCTCGCACACGTCCTCGTCGTGCACGCTCGTGGTGACGCCGGACCGATTGTCGACGTCCGACGCGCTCAGCGACCGCCGACGCTGGGGTGTGCTCACGCAGTTGTACTCGATCCGGTCGCATCGGTCCTGGGGTGTCGGGGACTTCGGCGACCTCGCGGATCTCGCCACGATCTTCGGTTCCGTGCACGGCGCCGACTACGTGCTGGTCAATCCACTGCACGCCGCCCAGCCCCGGCCACCGATCGAGGCGTCGCCGTATCTGCCGACCACGCGCCGCTACGTCAACCCGATGTACATCCGTGTCGAGAACATCCCGGAGACGGCGTACCTCTCGACGCGTCGCCATGCGCGGATGCGCGAGGCCGCAGCGCGATTCGAGCGGGCGAACGACCGGTCCGACCGGATCGATCGCAACCCGTCGTACCGGGCCAAACTCCGCGTGCTCGAACGGGTCTTCCGGATCGAGCGCAGCCCGAGCAGGCAGCACGCGTTCGAGGAGTTCTGCCGCGTCGAGGGCGACGGACTGCAGGACTTCGCGACCTGGTGCGCGCTGACCGAGAAACTGCCGCCCGGCGACCCGCGATGGACGACGAAGGCCGGTGCGCCCGACAGCGACTGGGTGCAGGCGCAGCGGCGCAAGCTCGCGCCGCGAATCGAGTTCTACTCGTGGCTGCAATGGGTATGCGACGAGCAGCTTTCCGACGCCCAGGACGCGGCGCGGGCGGCAGGCATGGACATCGGGATCGTGCACGATCTGGCGGTCGGGGTCCAGCGCGGGGGTGCGGACGCGTGGTCGCTGGGAACGGCCCTGGCAGAGGGCATTACCGTCGGCGCTCCCCCCGACGACTTCAATCAGCAGGGTCAGCAATGGAATCAGCCGCCCTGGCGACCGGATCGGCTGGCCGAACTGGGGTATGCCCCGTACCGCGACATGCTGCGCACCGTGCTGAAGCACGCGGGTGGGCTGCGGGTCGATCACATCCTGGGGCTGTTCCGGCTGTGGTGGATCCCCGCCGATGCGGAGTCGCCTGCGGACGGAACGTACGTCTCCTACGACCACGAGGCTCTCGTCGGAATCCTCGCGCTCGAGGCGGAGCGGGCGGGCGCCGTGGTGATCGGTGAGGACCTCGGGGTTTTCGAACCCGAGGTCCAGGACTACCTCGCCGAGCGCGGAATCCTGGGGACGTCGATCCTGTGGTTCGAGCACGACGGCGAGCGGCCGACACCGCCGGAGCAGTACCGGACCCTGTGCCTGACATCCGTTACCACGCATGATCTTCCGCCGACCGCCGGATACCTGGCCGGCGAACACATCGAATTGCGCTCGCGGCTCGGGCTCCTCGAACGCGACCTCGAACTCGAGAAGGAACACGACGCCCGGCAGCGTGAGGCCGTACTGCAATTGGCGCGCGACCGCGGACTGCTGGCCGACGACGCGTCGATACCCGACACCGTGAAGGCGTTGTACCGGCTGATCAACCGCAGCCCGTCGCTGCTGACGGGTGTCGCGCTCGCCGATCTGGTGGGGGAGTACCGCGTCCAGAATCAGCCGGGCACCGACGAGACCCAGTATTCGAATTGGAAGATTCCCCTCGCCGACGCGGCGGGGCGTGCCGTACACGTCGAGGACCTGGCGGACGGCGATTTCGGGTTCGTGGGCAGCGCCCGCTGATCCCGGTCGTCAGGGTGCGAGGGCGCGCATCGCCAGGTCGACGACGGCGTCCGCGTGGTCGTGGGTGAGGGGATGGGCTCCGCTCTGCCAGCGGTAGAACATCGGCGCCATGAACAACTCGAACGCGAGGGTGAGGTCGACGTCGGGCCGCACCTGCCCGGCGTCCTGCGCGGAACGGAAGCGCGCCGCGACGAACTCGAACTGCGGCCGGTAGATCCGCTCGACGATCTGTTCCTGCAGCGCGGGGTCCTGCAGCGATTCGATCGACAGCGCCCGAACCAGCGGTTCGAAATCGGGTGAGGTGAACTCGTCGACCGTGGCCCGCAGGACCAGGCGCATGTCGGCGGCGAGGTCGCCGGTGTCCGGCAGGGCCATGGCCTCCTGTGCCCCGGCCGCATTCTGTTCGTGCAGGGCGTCCACGACGAGTGCGCCCTTGGATCGCCACCACCGGTAGATGGTCTGTTTGCCGACCTTGGCGCGCGCGGCGATGCCTTCGATGGTGATCTTCCCGTAGGGCTGTTCGCGGATCAGTTCCTGCGTGGCCTGCAGGATCGCAGCGCGGGACCGTTCGGAACGGCGGGGAGTGTCGGCGGACGGCATGAACGGATCGTAGACCAGACGAGACGTATCGTCTTGACTCGACTGGAGTCGCGGGTCACTCTGTAGCGAGACGGACCGTTCCGTATCGGAAAGGATGAAGATGACCCGCTCACACATCGCCATGGTCAGCATTCCGGCGCCCGGGCACGTCAACCCGAGCCTGGAGATTCTCCGCGAACTCGTCACGCGTGGTCACCGCGTGACATACGCCAACGACGCCGCCGTGAAGGACGTCGTCGAGGGCATCGGAGCGGAGTTCACGGAGTACGCCTCGACGTTGCCGCGCGTGAACACCGCGGGTGCGACGGAGGAGTCCGGGAAGTCCTGGGACGGTGACACCATCGATCAGCTCACACTGTTCCAGGCCGAGTACGAGTCGATGCTGCCCCAACTGCGGGCGCTGTACGAGGACGACCGCCCCGACCTGTTCCTGTACGACATCGCGGGAGGACCCGCCCGCGTCCTCGCCGAGGAATGGGGCGTGCCGATCGTGCAATTGTCGCCGACGTACGTCGCGTGGGAGGGCTACGAGGACGACATGAAGTCGTTCGTGGACACGATGCGGGCGGACCCACGCGGGGCGGCACTGTACGAGCGGCAGGGGAAGTTGCTGCGGGACAACGGTGTCGAGACGGACCCGGACGAGTTCTACGGGCGCCCGGCGCGGGCGGTCGTGCTGATCGCGAAATCGATGCAGCCCAACGCCGACCGGGTGAACGAGGACGTCTACACGTTCGTCGGACCGGCTCTGCCCACCCGGCGGCCCGCCGACGGCCGGTGGCAGCGCCCGGCAGGCGCGGGGAAGGTGCTGCTCGTCTCGCTCGGCACTGCGTTCACCGATCACGCCGACTTCTACCGGCGCTGCATCGAGGCGTTCGGCGACCTCGACGGCTGGCACGTCGTCCTGCAGATCGGACAGCACGTCGACGCCGCCGAACTCGGGACCGTGCCCGGCAACGTCGACGTCCACCGGTGGGTGCCCCAGTTCGACATCCTCGGGCAGGCCGACGCGTTCCTCACCCACGCCGGCATGGGCGGGTCCAGCGAAGGAATGTTCACGGGAACGCCGATGATCGCCGCGCCGCAGGCCACCGACCAGTTCGAGAACGCCGACGCGCTCGTCGCCGCGGGAGTCGCGGTGCGAGTGGACAGTTCGGACGTGTCGGCAGCCGAGTTGCGGGGCGCCCTCACGCACGTCGCCGCCGAGCCGGTCCGGCGCCGCAGCGCGGAGCTCGCCGCCGAGTTGCGTTCTGCGGGTGGAGTGGACGCCGCCGTGAGGGTGATCGAGGAGTTCCTCTGAAGCCACGAAACGTGTCGGTGGTCACGTCTACTCTGCGGGCATGGCACTCACACTCGGCATGATCACGTTCGACACCACGGATCCGGGGCCGCTCGCGAAATGGTGGGCGAAGCAGACGGCGGGCACGATCGAGCAGGAGAACGACGGCTGGTTCTACGTCGTCGCCCTACCGGATTCCGCGCAGAAGCTGGCGTTCCAGAAGGTCGGCGACCCCACTCCGGGAAAGAACCGCATCCACCTCGACCTGGCGTCCGACGACCTCGACGGCGAGGTGGGCAGGCTGAGTGCCGAGGGCGCGACGGAGGTCGCGCAGCACGAGATGGGCGATTTCCGATGGGTCACGCTCGCCGATCCCGACGGCAACCAGTTCTGCGTCTCGGGTCCCCACGCGTAACAGCGGGTCCTGCATGATTGACCCCATGCCTTCCACTACGTGGGCCGACGCCCAGGGACTCTGCACCTTCGTCGATGCATCACCGTCGCCCTTCCATGTGTGCGCGACGGTGTCGATGTTGCTGACCGGCAACGGTTTCACCGAGTTGCACGAGACCGACTCGTGGCCCGGCGAGCCCGGCCGGTACTTCCTGGTGCGCGGCGGTTCCCTCATCGCGTGGAGTACCGACGGGCTGGGCCGGACGGCGCCGTTCCGCATCGTAGGCGGGCACACCGACAGCCCGAACCTGCGCGTCAAGCAGCACCCGGACCTGTCGTCGGCAGGGTGGCAGCTGGTGGGTCTCGAACCGTACGGCGGCGCGTGGCTCAACTCGTGGCTCGACCGCGACCTGGGCATCTCCGGGCGGCTGAGCGTGCGGGCCGGCAACGCGGTCGAGGAGAAACTCGTCCGCGTCGACGAACCGATCCTGCGCGTCCCGCAGCTGGCGATCCACCTGTCCGAGGACCGCAAGGGCGTCCACCTCGATCCGCAGCGCCACCTCAACGGGGTGTGGGGCGTGGGGTCCGAACGCCGCTCGTTCATCGACTTCGTGGCCGACCGGGCGGAGGTGCCCGCCGACGCGGTGCTCGGGTGGGAACTGATGACCCACGATCTCGCGCCCAGCACCCTCGTCGGAACGGGACAGGACCTTGTCAGCGCGCCGCGACTCGACAACCAGGGCACCTGCTACGCGGGCACCCACGCGCTGCTGGCGGCGGCCGAGAACCCCGGTGACCGGGTGCCGGTGCTCGCGCTGTTCGACCACGAGGAGGTGGGGAGCATGTCCGATCGGGGCGCGTTCTCCGATCTGCTGAGCACCGTCCTCGAGCGCATCGTCCTCGGCCGTGGCGGTGGTCGCGAAGAATTCCTGCAGACGATGGCCGGATCGATCTGCGCCTCCGGGGACATGGCGCACGCGACCCACCCCAACTACCCGGAGCGGCACGAGCCCGCACACCACATCGCCGTCAACGGGGGACCGGTGCTCAAGGTCAACCAGAACCTGCGCTACGCCACCGACGCGGCCGGAGCCGGTGCGTTCGCCCTCGCCTGCGACCAGGCCGGCGTGCCGCTGCAGCGGTACGTGCACCGGGCCGACCTGCCGTGCGGTTCGACCATCGGCCCGATCACCGCGTCCAGGACCGGGCTGAGCACCGTCGACGTGGGTGCTGCCCAGCTCGGAATGCACTCGTCGCGGGAGCTGATGGGCGCCCGTGACGTGCGTGCCTACGCCGACGCGCTTGCGGCCTTCCTCACACCGACGGCGTGAGGAAGCGGGGCGAGGAGCGCCAGGTCCGTACCGGAACGAGCCGCCGGATAGACTGACGTACGGCTCGTCGCCACCCGGCTTGCGCCGACCGTGACTCCCGGCTTGCCTCTCTTGACTCCCGTAGGGAAGGGACCCCACCTCCAGTGTCAGCACACCCGGTCGATACCGTCACCGCCGCCACCGCGACCCCCGACGTCGCACAGCCCTTCAAGGAACTGGGGCTGAAGGACGACGAGTACGCCCGCATCAAGGAGATCCTGGGCCGCCGCCCCACCGAGGCCGAGCTGGCGATGTACTCGGTGATGTGGAGCGAGCACTGCTCCTACAAGTCGTCCAAGGTGCACCTGAAGTACTTCGGTGAGACCACGACCGACGAGATGCGTTCCTCGATGCTCGCGGGCATCGGCGAGAACGCCGGCGTCGTCGACATCGGCGACGGCTGGGCCGTCACGTTCAAGGTCGAGAGCCACAACCACCCCTCCTACGTGGAGCCCTACCAGGGTGCGGCCACCGGCGTCGGCGGCATCGTCCGCGACATCATGGCCATGGGTGCACGGCCCATCGCCGTCATGGACCAGCTGCGCTTCGGTGCGGCGGACGCCCCCGACACCCGACGCGTCGTCGACGGTGTGGTGCGCGGTGTCGGCGGCTACGGCAACTCGCTCGGCCTCCCGAACGTCGGCGGCGAGACCGTGTTCGACGAGTCGTACGCCGGTAACCCCCTGGTCAACGCTCTGTGTGCCGGCGCGATGCGCGTCGAGGACCTGCACCTCGCGTTCGCATCCGGTGCCGGCAACAAGATCATCCTGTTCGGTGCGCGCACCGGCCTCGACGGCATCGGCGGCGTGTCCGTCCTCGCGTCGGAGACGTTCGACGGTGATGAATCGGGTACCGGCAGGAAGAAGCTTCCGGCGGTGCAGGTGGGTGACCCGTTCACCGAGAAGGTGCTCATCGAGTGCTGTCTGGAGCTGTACGCCGCGAAGCTCGTGGTCGGTATCCAGGACCTTGGCGGCGCCGGCCTGTCCTGCGCCACGTCCGAGCTCGCCGCGGCCGGCGACGGCGGCATGCACATCAACCTCGAGCAGGTCCCGATGCGCGCCACCGGCATGACCGCGGCCGAGGTGCTGTCCAGCGAGTCCCAGGAACGCATGTGCGCGGTCGTCACCCCCGACAACGTCGACGCGTTCATGGAGGTCTGCAAGAAGTGGGACGTCCTCGCCACCGTCATCGGTGAGGTCACCGACGGCGAGCGGCTCACCATCTCCTGGCACGGCGAGACCGTCGTCGACGTGCCGCCGCGCACCGTCGCCCACGAGGGTCCCGTGTACGAGCGTCCCGTGCAGCGTCCCGCGAGCCAGGACGCCCTCGTCGCCAACACCACCGCCGGACTGACGCGTCCCGAATCGGCCGACGAACTGAAGGCCACCCTGCTGAAGATGCTCGCGTCCCCGGCGCTGTGCAGCCGCAAGTGGATCACCGAGCAGTACGACCGCTACGTGCGCGGCAACACCGTCCTGGCCGAGAACGCCGACTCCGGCGTGATCCGCGTCGACGAGAAGACGGGCCGCGGCATCGCCCTCGCCACCGACGCGTCCGGCCGCTACACGGCGCTCGACCCGTACGCCGGCGCCCAGCTGGCGCTCGCCGAGGCCTTCCGCAACGTCGCCGTCACCGGCGCGACGCCGAAGGCCGTCAGCAACTGCCTGAACTTCGGGTCCCCCGAGGATCCGGGCGTCATGTGGCAGTTCCAGCAGGCCGTCCGCGGCCTGGCGGACGGCTGCGCCAAGCTCGGCATCCCCGTCACCGGCGGCAACGTCAGCTTCTACAACCAGACCGGGTCGACCCCGATCCTGCCCACCCCGGTGGTGGCCGTGCTCGGCGTCATAGACGACGTGCACCGTCGCATCCCCACCGGTCTCGGACTGGAACCGGGCGAAACGCTGATCCTGCTCGGCGACACCCGCGACGAGTTCGACGGGTCCATCTGGTCGCAGGTCGAGCACGGCCACCTCGGCGGCGTGCCGCCGAAGGTCGACCTCGAGCGGGAGCAGTTGCTGGCCGACATCCTCCTCGCGGCGTCCCGCGACGGACTGGTGTCCGCGGCGCACGACCTGTCCGAAGGCGGTCTCGCACAGACCGTCGTCGAGGCCGCGCTGGCCGGGGAGACGGGCTGCCGCATCTTGCTTCCCGACGACGCCGATCCGTTCGTCACCCTGTTCTCCGAGTCGTCGGGCCGCGTGCTCGTCGCGGTCCCGCGCACCGAGGAAACTCGCTTTACCGGTATGTGCACGGCCCGTAATCTCCCGTGGGTGCGCATCGGTGTGGTGGACGAGGGGTCCGATTCCGTCGAGGTCCAGGGCCAGTTCTCGGTCTCGCTGGCCGAGCTGCGCACGACGTTCGAGGGAACTCTGCCGGCATTGTTCGGGTGATGAATGGTCGAATCGGGGGCATTGGAGAGGGTTGACAGGGGGCCGCGGGAATTCTCGCGGCTGGTTGATCCTGCACTCCTCCACGGTCCCCGACTCGACCGGACCTGGCGTTTACTTCGGCTCGACTTCACCGGTATCGGGTTCGCGACGCTGTTCTTCTGCTGGTCGCTGACGCCGTCGCTGCTGCCCCGCGACTGGCTGTTCCAGGGGCTGATCGGCGGCATCAACGCCGCGATCGGTTACACGGTGGGAACGGTGGTCGGCTGGCTGGTGCGTCGCTACTTCCTGCGGCACCGGTCGTGGTGGCCGCTGCCGGAACCGTGGTCCACCGGCCTGCGCGTCGTCGTGACGGTGACGTGCGTGGTCGTGAGTCTCGTGATGCTCGCGTACTCCGCGGCATGGCAGCGTGAGATCGCCGCGCTGATGGGGGCGGAGGGCACCACCACCACCGGTTACATCCGCACGGGCGGACTGAGTCTGCTGGTGGGCGCCGCGATCATCTCGGTGTGGCGGCTGTTGCGCGAACTGGTGCGGTGGATCGCGGCACGACTCATCCGGCGGTGGCACCTCGCGATCCCGACGGCCACCACCGTCGGCATCCTCATCGTGACGGTGCTGTTCTTCCTGCTCGTCGACGGTGTTCTGATGCGCGGCGTCTACGCAGCCACGAATGCGGCTTTCAGCCTGCAGAATTCGACCACCCGCGACGGCACCGAGCAACCACTCGACCCCGAGAAGTCGGGCAGCCCCGAGTCGCTCGCGCCCTGGGACACCCTCGGGTACGAGGGTCGGAACTTCGTGTCCCGAGGCCTCGACGCCGACGAACTCACGGCAGCCAACGGCACACCGGCCAAGGACCCCATCCGCGTCTACGCCGGGCTGGAGACCGCCGAGGACCCGGACGCGCGCATGGACATCGTCATCGACGAACTCGAGCGGACCGGCGCATTCTCGCGCAAGGTCCTCGTCGTCATCCCCACCACCGGCACCGGCTGGGTCAATCCGACTGCGGCGCAGGCGATCGAGCTGGTCCACAACGGTGACACGGCATTGGTGGCCAGCCAGTACTCGTTCCTGCCGAGCTGGATCTCGTTCCTCGCCGACCGCGAGAAGGCCGCGGAGGCGGGGAAGAAACTGATCGACCGCGTGCACGAGCGGTGGTTGCAGGAACCCGAGGCGACGCGCCCCAAACTGCTGGTCTACGGCGAAAGTCTCGGCACCCAGGCGGGGGAGGGCGCCTTCGGCACGCTGAGCGACATCCGGCAGACCGTCGACGGCGTGTTGTGGGTCGGGCCGCCCAACTCGAACCGCCTGTGGGGGCAGCTGATCCAGCGCCGCGACCCCGGCACGCCCGAGGTGGATCCCGAGTACGCGGCGGGTCTGGTGGTGCGGTTCGCCGACGACTCCGCCGACATGGTCGAGGAAACCGGCGAGTGGCTGTCACCGCGCATCCTGTACGTGCAGCACCCGTCCGATCCCGTCGTGTGGTGGTCGCCCGACCTGGCATTCACCCGCCCCGACTGGTTGAAGGAACCACCGGGCGAGGATCGTTCACCGTCCATGAAATGGTTTCCGTTCGTGACGTTCTGGCAGGTCTCCGCCGACCTCACCAACGCCGCAGGCGTGCCGGACGGGCACGGCCACAATTACGGGACTCTCGTCCTCGACGGCTGGATCACGGTCGCCCAGCCCGAGGGATGGACGCCCGTCGACACCGAACGCGTCCGGTCCACTCTCGAATCCCTCTCCGGGACAGAGGGCCCGGAGAAGTGAGCAGGCTCGCCTCCGTTGCCGGCGCGGCGGCGGCCGTGCTGTGGAGCAACGTGGTGCTGCCCGGTTCGGGGCTCGGCCCGTACGGGCGGGCGGTCGCGGGAGGCGCGCTCGGGCTGTCGGTCGTGGGAGCAGCACGCGCCGCGGGTTATGGCATCGACGAACTCGGCCTGTCCGCGTCGAAGGCCCGGTCCGGGTTGCGGTACGGCGCCCTGGCGTCGGTGATCCCACTCGCCGGATACGCGATCACGCTGAGTGTGCCCGCACTGCGCAGGCGTGTGCCGACCGGCGACGACGTCACCGATTTCGCCGGCTGGGTGGGGTTCCGGATTCCGGTGGGGACCGTGGCGCACGAGGAACTGCTGTTCCGCAGCGTCCTGTCCGCGATGCTGCGACGGGCCTGGCCACCTGCGACGGCCCACGCCCTGCACGCCGCCACGTTCGGGCTGTGGCACGTGCGCGCGGCCCGGATCGCCGGTGACGGCGTCGCCGCGAGCGTGCTGCTCACCGGCTGCTCCGCGTGGCTGTTCGAGTGGGCGCGTCGACGCAGCGGCAGCGTCGTAGCCCCTGCACTGCTGCACCTTTCGATCAACGTCGGTGGGGCGGTTGCCGCCGAACTCGTGCGGGCCCGCACAGTAGATTGAGCGTATGCCGCCGCGCCGAGCCGTAGATCCCGCTGAACTGAGAGCCGCCGTACTCGAGGTCGGCCCGTGGCTGCGCGGCGATTCCGAGGAGAAACCGTCCCGCACCCAGCTGGCCGCGGCGGTCCGGCTCAGCGCACGGACGCTCGAGCAGGTCGCGCCCGGTTCGAGCGTGGAGGTCCGGGTTCCGCCGTTCGTCGCGGTCCAGTGCATCGAGGGCCCGCGGCACACCCGCGGCACCCCACCCAACGTCGTGGAAACCGACCCCCGGACGTGGCTGCTGATGGTGACCGGACTGCTGGAGTTCGACAGCGCGACCGCCGGCGGCGGAGTGTCGGTGTCGGGGAGTCGCGCCGGGGAGATCGCCCACTGGCTGCCGCTGCTGCGCGTGTAGTCAGCCCAGCCACAACGCGCGGGTGCGGGGCAGGCCGCTCGACCCGTCATCGGACGGGCGCACGGCCAGCACCTGATGGATCGTCAGCCGGCCCTTCTCCTCGAACCCCAGGGCGCTGGCCGCGAGGTACAGCAACCAGGTGCGGGCCCGCTCCGCGCCGGCGAGCCGGCTCGCGTCGTCCCAGGAGTCGCGGAGTCTGCCCACCCACGCCCGCAGGGTGAGTGCGTAGTGCTCCCGGAGGGCCTCGACGTCGCGCACCTCGAGTCCGGCGCGCTCGAAGGCGTCGAGCGTTCTGCTCAGCGGCAGCACCTCGCCGTCCGGGAAGATGTAGTTCTCGATCAACCCCGACGAGGTGTCGGTGCCGGTGAGCGACCGGACCGAGGCGATCGCGTGGTTGAGCAGCCGGCCTTCGGGACGCAGAAGGTCGAGTAGGTGCTGCGCATACTCCGGCAGCGCGGAGTCGCCGACGTGTTCGGACATGCCGATGCTGGAGATCGCGTCGAACGGACCGTCGACGACGTCGCGGTAGTCCTGCACGCGGATCTCGATCAGATCCGACAGCCCGGCCTCGGAGACCCTCGCCCGCGCCCATTCGGCCTGTTCGTGGCTGAGGGTGACCCCGACGACGGACACGTCGTACTTCTCGGCGGCGTGGATCGCCATCGAACCCCAGCCGCAGCCCACGTCCAGCAGTCGCATGCCCGACTGGAGACCGAGCTTGCGGCAGACCAGGTCGAGCTTGTCGTTCTGCGCTTCCTCGAGCGTCCCGATCGCACCGCGGTCGTCGGGTCGCTGGTCCCAGTAGCCGCAGGAGTAGACCATCGTCGGACCGAGGAACAGGCGGTAGAAATCGTTGCCGACGTCGTAGTGATGTGAGACCGAGGACGCGTCGCGCGCCTTGCTGTGCTTGGCGCCGCGGCGCCGCGACACCTCCACCGACGGCGGTGTCGGCCGGAGTCCGAGGCCGCCGAGCCGGACGAACGTCGACAGCGACTTCAGGACGGTGCCGCGGTCGAATCCGCGGACGCCGAGAGTGCCCAGCCGGTCGACGAGGTCCGGAAGCGTCAGCAGCCGGAAGACGTCGCCCTCGATCTCGAGGTCACCGGACACGTAGGCCCGGACGAGACCGAGTTCGTTCGGCGACCAGAGCACCCTCCGGATGGCCCGGCGGTTGCGGAAGACGATGGTGACATCGGAGTCCGGGCCGGCTTCCGAGCCGTCCCAGCATCGGACGTGCACGGGAATGGGGATGCCCATCGCACCTTCGAAGGCGCTCAGCAGGCGTTCTGCGGCGGTCGGTGCGGTGCTGCGGACGTTCATCGGACAAGCCCCCGCTCTGTGGTTCGAGGATGCTGATCGATACCGAAACTAATCTATTTTCGGCCGTCCGTCCGGGAGTCGGGCCGGTTCGATCGGCACCGTGGGCGAAGCGACGGCGCAGGGCACGTAGACTGACCTTGCCCCTCACACGCCCATCCCCAGGGAGCACCCCGGTGACCAGAGCCGATCTGTCGGTCCACAGTCCTAATCTTCTCTCTTCGAACCCGTCCGACGAGGACGAGAACGAGCCCCGCGAGGAATGCGGAGTCTTCGGCGTCTGGGCGCCGGGAGAGGATGTGGCGAAACTCACCTACTACGGACTTTATGCTCTGCAGCACCGTGGGCAGGAAGCGGCGGGCATCGCCGTTGCCGACGGCTCGCAGGTGCTGGTCTTCAAGGACCTCGGGTTGGTCAGCCAGGTGTTCGACGAACAGACCCTGGCAGCGATGCCGGGCCACGTCGCCGTCGGTCACTGTCGCTACTCCACCACGGGCTCGACCACGTGGGAGAACGCGCAGCCGATCTTCCGCACCACCGCCGCGGGCAGCGGCATCGCCCTCGGGCACAACGGCAACCTCGTCAATACGGCGGAGCTGGCGCAGCGCGCCCGTGAAGCCGGGCTGGTCAACGACAAGCGGCCCGGCGGCGCCACGTCCGACTCGGACGTCGTCGGGGCCCTTCTTGCGCACGCCGCCGCCGACAGCACCATCGAGCAGGCCGCCATGAAGCTCCTGCCGACATTGCGCGGCGCGTTCTGCCTCACCTTCATGGACGAGCACACGCTCTACGCGGCCCGTGACCCGCACGGCATCCGTCCGCTGTGCCTCGGACGCCTGGACCGCGGCTGGGTCGTGGCCAGCGAGACGGCCGCACTCGACATCGTCGGCGCGTCCTTCGTCCGCGACATCGAGCCCGGCGAACTGCTCGCCATCGACGCCGACGGCGTCCGCTCCTCCCGTTTTGCGAACCCCGAGCCCAAGGGCTGCGTGTTCGAGTACGTGTACCTGGCCCGTCCGGACAGTGTCATCGCCGGACGTTCGGTGCATTCCACCCGCGTCGAGATCGGCCGTCGCCTCGCCACCGAGCACCCCGCCGAGGGCGACCTCGTCATCCCGGTCCCCGAATCGGGCACTCCGGCCGCGGTCGGTTACGCGCAGGGGTCGGGCATTCCGTACGGCCAGGGTCTGATGAAGAACGCCTACGTCGGCCGCACGTTCATCCAGCCGTCGCAGACGATCCGCCAGCTCGGTATCCGCCTCAAGCTCAACCCGCTCAAGGAAGTCATCCGCGGCAAGCGCCTCGTGGTGGTGGACGATTCGATCGTCCGCGGCAACACCCAGCGCGCGCTCATCCGGATGCTCCGCGAGGCCGGCGCACTGGAGATCCATGTCCGGATCGCGTCGCCGCCGGTCAAGTGGCCCTGCTTCTACGGCATCGACTTCGCCTCCCCGGCCGAGCTGATCGCCAACGGCGCGGGCGGCGGCGGCGAGCCCGGGAGCTTCGACGAGATGCTCGAAGGCGTGCGCCGTTCCATCGGCGCCGACACCCTCGGCTACATCTCCACCGAAGGCATGATCGCCGCCACCGAGCAGCCTGCGTCGCGACTGTGCGCGGCCTGCTTCGACGGCACGTACCCCATCGCGCTCCCCACGGAGACGTCGATCGGAAAGAACGTTCTCGAGGGAATGCTCGAGAGCGCGGCAGGCGGTCCCGCGACGCGGGAGAACGACAACGCGAACGCCCTCAGTCGGCCGTAGGCCGGTACATCGGGATCCGGCCGGAGAACGTACTCCGGTACCGTAAGGACGCAATCACAGCACTCGATTGCCCGACCGACACGATTTTGACGAGCAACAGAAGGCTGGAGTAACAACCACATGACCGAGGATCCGACAAGTCGCCCTGGCGCGTCCTACGCCGCCGCAGGAGTGGACATCGCCGCAGGCGATCGGGCGGTGGAACTCTTCGCTCCCTTGGCCAAGCGCGCCAGCCGTCCCGAGGTTCTCGGTGGTCTCGGTGGATTCGCGGGTCTGTTCTCGCTCAAGGGTGACTACAAGGAGCCGCTGCTCGCGGCGTCCACGGACGGGGTGGGCACCAAGCTCGCCGTCGCTCAGGCACTCGACAAGCACGACACCGTGGGCCTGGACCTGGTCGCGATGGTCGTCGACGACCTCGTCGTCTGTGGTGCCGAGCCCCTGTTCCTGCAGGACTACATCGCCGTCGGGCGGGTCGTCCCGGAGCGTGTCGCCGAACTCGTCAGCGGCATCGCCGAAGGCTGCATCCAGGCCGGTTGCGCGCTGCTCGGTGGCGAGACGGCGGAGCACCCCGGTGTGATGGCGGACGGCGACTACGACCTGTCCGCGACCGGCGTCGGTGTGGTCGAAGCCGACCAGGTGCTGGGGCCCGACCGGGTCCGTCCCGGCGATGTCGTGATCGCCATGGGTTCGTCCGGACTGCATTCCAACGGTTACTCGCTGGCCCGCAAGGTCCTGCTCGAGATCGACCACATGAGCCTGACGGCGCACGTCGACGAGTTCGGCCGCACCCTGGGCGAGGAGATGCTCGAGCCCACGAAGATTTACGCCAAGGACTGCCTGGCTCTCGCCGCCGAGACGGACGTGCGCACGTTCTGCCATGTCACCGGCGGTGGCTTGGCCAACAACCTCGCTCGGGTCATGCCGAAGGGTCTGGTCGCCGAACTCGACCGCGGCACGTGGAGCCCGGCTCCGATCTTCGCGATGATCGCGCAGCGCGGCCGGGTGGAGCGGGCCGAGATGGAGCAGACGTTCAACATGGGCGTCGGCATGGTCGCGATCGTGGCGCCCGAGGACGTCGATCGTGCGCTGGCCGTCCTGACGGCGCGTCACATCGACTGCTGGACGCTGGGCAGCATCAAGAAGTCGCACGACGTGTCGGCGGAGCGCGCAATTCTCGCCGGCGATCACCCGCGGTTCTAGGGTCGGGCGCCGTTTGTCGGAACGGGGCGAGCTAGTGGCCCCGACCGGCTGAAGATGTGGAAATGAGGGGGAGCCGGTATCGGCTCCCCCTCATTTCGTTGTCTTCAGATCTCAGCGACGCCAGTCGTCGTCGTCCTCCCGGGAGTGACCCTCCCTGTCGGCACGCTGGTCAGCGAAGACCTCGTCCCGATGCGAGTTGGACGACCCACCTGAGAGCTCTCGTTGCAGGCTGTCAAAATCCGTGGTCGGTACGCTGTACTTCAGCTCGCGTGCAACCTTGGTCTGCTTTGCCTTAGCCCGGCCGCGGCCCATGGCTGACCCCCTCGCGCTTTCGCGGGGCGGCCTGGGGAATTTGGCGGCCCCGTTTGAGTGTGTAAGTTCCTGTCCCACACTCTAGCGTGGAAAAGTCCCTCGCGCTTCCATCCACACCCCGAAGCGGTGTCGGTTTAGTCTCACCGGGCTCGCGAGCTGCCCCGATGCCGACATTTCGCCCTCAGAAGACTCCCGGAATTGCCCGGACCGTCCCCACCCGGACGCCGCCGCCGAGCACGGGCTGCGATGCGAGAGCCGCCAGATCCTCGGTCCACTCGGCGCCCATCCGGTGGAGAAGTGCTGCGGCGAGGGGTAACCGGGCCCGTTCGTGGCCGTCGTCGATCTTCAGCGCGAACGCCGAGCCGTCGGGGAGCGCGCCGGCGTAGACACCGTCGGCTCCGGCCTTCGTCATCAGCCCGGGCACGACCGGCATCAGCCGCGCGTCGTCCTTGCCGGTGCCCGAGACGAGGTAGGGGTGCTCGCGGACGGCGTCGGCGACGGCGAGCTCGGGGGAGTCGGGTTCGGCGGTGACGAGCCGGGCGAACGCGCGCGCCAGATGCGTCAGCGACAGCGGGACGATCGGCAGCCCGCATCCGTCGATGCCGAGTTCGGCGTCGACGTCGCCGCTGATCGACCCGAGCGTCTCGACGACCGCGAGTTGCAGCGGATGCGTCGGCTCGAGGTAGCTGTCCACCGGCCAGTCGTTGGCCAGGCAGGTCGCGAGCATCGCCGCGTGCTTGCCGGAGCAGTTCATGTACACCGGGCGGGGGAGCTCACCGGCGGCCAGCAGTTCGGCCCGGGCGAGTTCGTTGGAGGGCAGATCGGCGGGGCAGCGGAGCTGGTCCTCGTCGAGGCCGTACCGGGCGAGCAGCTGCTCGACGAGTTCGATGTGGTCCGACTCGCCCTCGTGGGATGCGGTCGCGATCGCGAGCTCTTCGGAACTGGTCGGCTCGAAGCCGTTCCGCAGCATCGTCACGGCCTGCCACGGCTTGTTCGACGACCGCGGGTAGATCGGCGTGTGCACCTCACCGAGGGTGAGCGCGATCTCGCCGTCCGCGCGGAGGATCACCGCGGAACCGCGGTGGACGCACTCACGGAATCCCGAACGGACGACCTCGACCAGTTCGATGCTCAATACGTGACCTGCACTTCCAGTCCGGCGATCCGTCGGCGGGCCTTGTCCGCGACGGTCGGAGAGAGGTTCTCCTGCTGTTCGAGCAGCGCCACGAACCGTTCCGGGTCGCGGCCGGTGAACAGATCGCGCACGGTGACGCCGTGGCCGGGCACGTGGATGCGCTGGACGGTGTCGCCGGCGCTGACCGACCCCTCCGTCACCACCCGCAGGTACGCGCCCGTGTCACCGCGTTCGGAGAACCGCTTGACCCACCGGGGCTCGGCGGCCCAGACGCCGAACGTGCCGCACGGTGTCCGCGGGCTGGTCACCTCCAGTTCGGTGGTGCCGATCCGCCAGCGCTCGCCGATCACGGCGTCGGTCGCCGCGATCCCGTCGAGGCGGAGGTTCTCGCCGAACCATCCCGGGGGCAGTTCGCGGCCGAGCTCCGACGCCCAGCGCCGCGCCTCGTCCTCCTGATAGGCGTAGACGGCCTTGAACGGGCCACCGTGGTACTCGGTGTCACAGACCCGGTCGCCGACCAGTCCGGCGGTCGTGACGCGCACAGGGCCGTCGACGGGCCGCTTGTCGATCGCCGTCCGGGTCACCCGCCGGGTGCCGCTGTCCCGTTCGGTGTGCAGCACGCAGACGGCCAGCACCTCGCCGGCCGTCGCGGTCGCCTCGCTCACCGGCCCCGGAGCCGGTCGACGGCGGCGCGGCCCGCCTGGACCGTGTCGTCCGCGGGCACCGAGTCGGGGTCGATGGACGCGGCGCACGAGCCGACCACCAACTCGGTGTCGGTGGGGATGGACCGTTTGACGAGGGCCAGCGCGATGGGTCCGAGCTCGTGGTGGTCGATCACCGTGCCGATCCGTCCGACCGCACGACCTCCCGCCGTCACCGGGTCGCCCGGTTCGGGCCTGCCCTCGGCGCTGCCGTCGAGGTGCAGCAGGACGAGGTGACGGGGCGGTTTGCCGAGATTGTGGACGCGGGCCACCGTCTCCTGGCCGCGGTAGCAGCCCTTCTCGAGGTGGACGGCGCCGTGATCGGCGGGACCGCCGATCCAGCGGACCTCGTGCGGGATGGTGCGATCGTCGGTGTCGAGTCCGATCCGGGGCCGCGCGGCGGCCACCCGGAGTGCCTCGAACGCCCACGTTCCCGCGGGAGCGGCGCCGGCGGCGGTGAGCCGGCCCCACCACGTCGCGAGTCCTTCCCGTGGGATCACCAGGTCGAAGGACTCGGCGGCCGGCCACGGCATGCGGCGGACGAATCCACCCCCGGGCACCGCGACGGCGGCGTACGGCTCGGCGGGTGCCACGACACCGGCCGCGTCGAGGACCGTCACGGCGTCGGGGCCGATCACGCTGAGGACCGCGAGCTCGTTGCCTTCGCGGGGCTCGGCCTTGGACCAGAACACCATCTTGGTGAGGAACGACAGGAGGTCGGGTCCGCGGTCGGCCTCGGTGTCGATCCAGGTGACGCCGTCCAGATCGGTCTGGACGAAGTGGTGCTCGACGCGGCCGTTGACGTCGAGGCTGAGGTTCTCGGCGCTCGCGCCGTCGGGGAGCGCGGCGACGTGCTGGCTCGAGATGGTGTGCAGCCAGGTGAGTCGTTCGGGTCCGCTGATCGCGATGACGAACCGGTGGGAACGGTCGATGACCACCGCGGAACGTTCGGCGCTGCGTTGTTCGCCGAGTGGATCGCCGTGATGCCAGGCGACGCCGGCGTCGGGAGAGCCTTCGGGCGCAGGAACCGCGCCCGGGGCCGTGAGGAGTGGACTGGGTGAGACGGGCAGTTTGTCGACCACGAACCCAGTCTAGGGACCATGGACCACGGGTGGCGGTCAGCAGGGTCGATAGGCTGGGCGTCATGTCTGATCGAGTGCTGGTGACACTGGACCACGAGGTGCGGGACGCGGATGCGCCGCTGCTGCACGCGGACGATCTGGCGGTGGTGCGCGGCGACGGTGTCTTCGAGACGCTGTTGGTGCGCGGCGGTCGCGCACTGAAGGTCGAGCCCCACCTCACCCGTCTCGTCGCGTCGGCGCGGGCCCTCGGATTGCCCATTCAGGACCTGGACGAGTGGCGCCTGGCACTCGAGCTGGCCGTCGAGGAGTGGGGGTCCGAGCGGGAGGGTGCGATGCGACTCGTGCTCAGCCGCGGCCGGGAGTCCGGTGGCGACGCGACTGCTTTCGTCACCGTCGGGCCGGTGTCCGAGCGGATTCTGGAGGCGCGGCGCGACGGGGTGTCGGTACTCACATTGGCCCGGGGCTATTCGGTGGATCTGTCGGCGAGTGCGCCGTGGCAGCTGCTCGGGGCGAAGACCTTGTCGTATGCCACGAACATGGCGGCGCTGCGGTATGCGGCGACACTCGGTGCCGACGATGTGATCTTCGTCAGCAGCGAGGGCAATGTGTTGGAAGGGCCACGTTCCACGGTGGTCATCGCCCGCGACAAACACCTCCTCACGCCGCCGCCGGAGCACGGAATCCTGCCCGGAACGACGCAGCAGGCGCTGTACGAGGTGGCGTCCGGCAAGGGGTTCCGCTGCGAGTACGCGGCGCTGCGGCCGGCGGATCTCATTACAGCGGAAGGTGTTTGGCTCATTTCCAGCGTCACCATGGCCGCGCGGGTGCGCAAGATCGACGGACTTGCCCTGCCCGACGCGCCGCTCGCCGATGAGATCGTGGAGCTGGTCGGCCTCGCGGTCGAGGCGGCGGGTACCGAGTCCGCGGAGGCTTGACAGGTCTACTACATTTCGTAGTAGCAAAGTCCTGCGGGGGAAACGACCCCGCAGTACGTTGTTTTCAAGGGTCGGGCGGAAGCCCACGCTCCGGCCCTGAAGCCTGTCCTACGGGCCCAGTTTCGGAGTAGCCATGGATGCCTTGGATGTCTCCCGGTGGCAGTTCGGCATAACCACCGTCTATCACTTCATCCTCGTTCCGCTGACGATCGGGCTCGCCCCGCTGATCGCCGTCATGCAGACGATGTGGGTGGTCACCGGAAAGGACCACTGGTATCGGCTCACCAAGTTCTTCGGGAAGCTGTTCCTGATCAACTTCGCGCTCGGCGTCGCCACCGGAATCGTGCAGGAATTCCAGTTCGGGATGAACTGGAGCGAGTACTCACGCTTCGTCGGCGACGTGTTCGGCGCACCCCTCGCCCTCGAGGGACTGGTCGCGTTCTTCCTCGAGTCGACGTTCCTGGGCCTCTGGATCTTCGGCTGGGGACGGCTGCCCAAGCTCGTCCACCTCGCCACCATCTGGCTCGTCGCGATCGGTGTGAACGCGTCCGCGTACTTCATCATCACCGCCAACTCGTTCATGCAGCACCCGGTCGGGGCCGTCTACAACCCCGAGACCGGGCGCGCGGAACTCACCAGCATCTGGGAACTGCTCACCAACAACACAGCACTCGCGGCCTTCCCGCACGTCGTATCCGGAGCGTTCCTCACGGCAGGCACGTTCGTGGCCGGCGTCGGCGGCTGGTGGATGGTGCGCAGCATGCGCAAATCGAAGGAAGCCACCGAACCCGACGTGGCGAAGAAGCACGAGGAGACCGCGAGGACGATGTTCCGCCCGGTCACCATCCTCGCACTGTGGGTGATGGTCGCCGCGGGCATCGGACTCGCGATCACCGGCGACATCCAGGGCAAGCTGATGTTCGAACAGCAACCCATGAAGATGGCGTCGGCCGAATCGCTGTGCCACACCGAAACCGGCGCCGACTTCTCCATCCTCACCGTCGGCACCCAGAACAACTGCGAGAGCATCACCCAGCTCATCAAGATCCCCGGCCTCACCTCGTTCCTGGCGGACGGCACGTTCGACTCCACCGTCGAGGGCGTCACCGAGATCCAGGCCCGCTACGAGGAGACGTACGGGCCCGGCAACTACAAGCCCAACCTGTTCGTCACCTACTGGACGTTCCGCGCGATGATCGGCTGGGCCGCCGGGTCGGCGCTGCTCGCCGTGGTCGGTCTGTGGATGACCCGCGGCGGCCGCGTCCCGGACAAGAAGTGGTTCGGCTGGCTGTCGATCGCCGTCATCCCGACACCGTTCCTCGGGAACAGCGCAGGCTGGGTGTTCACCGAGATGGGCCGCCAACCGTGGGTCGTGGCACCCAACCCGACCGGTGTCGACATGATCAGACTGACTGTCGACCAAGGCGTCTCGAATCACTCCCCGTGGACCGTCTGGGTCTCGCTCATCACGTTCACGGTGGTCTACGGGGCGCTGGCCGTCGTGTGGTTCACACTGATCCGCCGCTACACGATCGAGGGACCACTCGAACACGACGCACATCCACCGGGTGACGACCACGACGAGCCCGAAGAACCGGGCAAGCCCGAGCAACTCTCGTTCGCGTACTAGGGGAAACGGTCATGGGACTTCAAGAAGTGTGGTTCATCCTGATCGCGGTGCTCTTCATCGGGTACTTCGTCCTCGAGGGATTCGATTTCGGTGTCGGCATGCTGATGCCGGTGCTGGGCAGGCGCAAGGACCCGAACGGGGACACACGGCGGCGGGTGGTGCTCAACACCATCGGCCCCGTGTGGGACGGCAACGAGGTGTGGCTCATCACCGGTGGCGGCGCGTTGTTCGCCGCGTTCCCGGAGTGGTACGCCACGTTGTTCTCCGGCTTCTATCTGCCGCTGCTGATCATTCTCGTCGCGCTCATCGTCCGGATCTGCGCCATCGAGTACCGCGGCAAGATCGACGACGACACCTGGCGCAGGCGGTGCGACTGGGGCATCGTCTTCGGGTCCTGGGTGCCTGCCGTGCTGTGGGGTGTCGCGTTCGCCAACATCGTCCGGGGCGTCGACATCGACGCCGACAAGCAGGTCACCTCGAGCCTCTTCGATCTGCTCAATCCCTATGCGTTGCTGGGTGGTCTGACGACCGCGCTCGTGTTCGCGCTGCACGGTGCAGTGTTCCTCGCCCTGAAGACGGCCGACGAAGTACGCACGGACGCCGTCGAACTGGCGTCCCGGCTGGCGATCCCGGCCGTTCCGGTGGCAGGCGCGTTCGTACTGTGGACACAGCTGGCGCACGGCAAGGGCTGGACGTGGATCCTCGTCGCGATCGCCGCCGCCGCACTCCTCGGGGTGGTCGCGTTCACCCGCGCCGAACGGGAGGGCTGGGCCTTCCTGCTCACGTCGATCGCGGTCATCGCCACGGTGGCACTGCTGTTCGGCTCGCTGTTCCCCAACGTCATGCCGTCCACACTGGACGCCGCGTACAACCTGACCATCGACAACGCCTCGTCGAGTCCGTACACGCTGAAGGTGATGACGTGGGCCGCAGCCTTCCTCACCCCGGTGGTGCTGATCTACCAGGGCTGGACGTACTGGGTATTCCGCCAACGGATCTCGACCAAGCACATCCCGCCGTCGATCGGTCTCCCGCTCGGGCGCAGATGAGCACAGCGGTAGGCGACGCACCACGCCCCGCTGACGAGCGCCCGGGCGGGGAGCGAGGTTCCCGGCATCCCGTCGACCCCCGCCTCTGGCGCTACTCCGCGGCGGCCCGCGGGTACCTCGTCCTCACGGTCGCGCTGTCGGTCGTCAACGTGGCGATGGTCATCGTGTCGGCGCTGATGATCGGCCGGGTGCTCGGTGGGGTCATCGTCGACGACGCCACCGACGTCGGCCGGTGGTCCACCGAACTGGCGGTCCTCGCGACGGCGGTGGCAGTGCGGGTGCTCGGCACCTGGCTGCAGTCCCGGTTCGCGCACCGCTCCGCCACGCGGGTCGTGGCGGAGCTGAAGGGGGAGGTGCTCGGCGTCGCCACCCGCCTGCGACCGCGCGAACTCGACCCGCGGCGGGACGAGATCGCGACCGTGCTCACCCGCGGAATCGACGGTCTCGTGCCGTATCTCACCGGGTACCTCCCGGCACTGGTCCTCGCGGCGACGCTCACTCCGGCGACGCTCGCGGTCATCACGTTTCAGGATCTGACGTCGGCGGCGATCATCTTCGTCACGCTGCCGCTCATCCCGATCTTCATGATCCTCATCGGCCTGCTCACCAAGGGCAAGGCCGCCAAGACGTTGACCGCGATGACCACCCTGTCCTCCCAACTGCTCGACCTCCTGGCCGGCCTGCCCACGCTCCGCGCGCTGGGCCGCGAACAGGGACCGGCGACGCGGGTGCGTGAACTCGGCGACGCCCACCGCCACACCACGATGTCGGCGCTGCGGGTGGCGTTCCTGTCGTCGATGGTGCTGGAACTGCTGGCCACGCTCTGCGTCGCACTCGTCGCCGTGAGCATCGGACTGCGGCTGGTGTACGGGGGGATGGAACTCGAAGCCGGAATCGTGGCGCTGATTCTCGCTCCCGAGGTGTACCTCCCGCTGCGGATGGTCGGAACCCAGTTCCACGCCGCCGAGGACGGAATGGCCGCGGCGAGCCGGGCCTTCGCCGTCATCGATACCGATCGTCCCGACGACGCCGCCGCCGCCGACGGTGCGGTCGTGGTCGACGCGGCCGGGGCGCGAATCGAATTCGACGGCATCGACGTCCCGTCACGGCACGGCCTGGCGCCGCGCGGACTGACCGGCGCCCTCGAACCCGGTGCGGTGACCGTGCTGACCGGACCCAACGGTTCCGGGAAATCGACTGCGGTGCAGGCACTCCTCGGCCTCGTCGAACCCGAGCGCGGGGAGGTGCGCGTGGCGGGCACCCCCGTGAGTTCGCTCGACCGGTCCGCGTGGTGGGCGCAGGTGGCGTGGCTCCCGCAGCACCCCGTCCTCGTTCCCGGCACCCTGGACGAGAACCTCCGGCTCATCGGTGAGGTCGTCGACCTCGAACAGTCCTGTGCGGCGACGGGTTTCGACGAGGTCCTCGCCGAACTCCCCGACGGCTGGAACACGCGCGTCGGGTCCGGTGGAACGGGACTGTCGCTCGGACAGCGGCAGCGGCTCGCGCTGACCCGCGTGCTGGCCACCCGGCGTCCCGTTTTGGTGCTCGACGAACCCACCGCGCACCTCGACGACGCGTCGGAGCGCACCGTGCTCGATTCGCTGCGGAGCCTGGCCGCCGCCGGCCGGACGGTCGTCGTGGTGGGGCACCGGCCGACCGTGCTCGCGGCCGCCGACCGGGTGATCGAGGTGAGCGCAGATGTCGCGTGACCCGCTGATCCGGGCGTTGCCGCTCCTCGACCTGCAACCGGGGCGGGTGGTGCGGGCCGTCGCCGCCGGTGTGGCCACACTGGGCAGTGCGCTCGCGCTGGCGGCGCTGTCGGCGTGGTTGATCACGAGGGCATGGCAGATGCCGCCCGTCCTGGACCTCAGCGTGGCCGTCGTGGCGGTGCGCGCGCTGGGCATCTCCCGCGGCGTCTTCCGGTACCTCGAGCGGCTGGCCACCCACGACACCGCGCTGCGGGGGACCACGTCCGCCCGCACCCAGCTGTACCAGCGGCTGGCCGACGGCGACCCCGCAGCCGCTGCCGGCCTGCGCCGCGGCGAACTGCTCGCCCGCACCGGGGCCGACGTCGACACCCTCGGTGACGTCGTCGTCCGCGCGATCGTCCCCATCGCCGTGTCCGTCGTCCTGGCCGTGGCCGCCGTCGGCATCCTCGCGGTGATCTCGCCCGCGTCCGCGCTCGTGCTCGCCGTGGCGCTCGCGGTGTCGGGGGTCGCGGCGCCCTGGTTGTCCGCACGGGCCGCCCGCCTCGCCGAGACGTCCGGCGCCGACGCGCGTGCCCGGTTCAGCGAGGACGCCGTCACCGCGCTCGATCACGCCGTGGAACTCCGCGTCGCGGGTCGCCTCGACCGGACCGTGTCGCGGGCGGTCCGCTCCGAACACGCCGCGGTCGCGGCCACCGACCGTGCCGCCGCACCCAGCGCGTTCGCGGACGCCGCCACACCGCTCGCGGTGGGAGTGAGCGTGATCGCGTCGCTACTCATCGGCATGGACCTGTACTCGTCGGGGACGATGAGCCCGATGGCGATGGGCGTCCTCGTGCTCCTGCCGCTGTCCGCGTTCGAGGCCACGGGCGCGCTGCCCGCCGCGGCGGTCGCGCTGACCAGGGCCCGGATCGCGTCGCGCCGCATACTCGCCGTGCTCGACGCCGCCGTCGCGGATCCGCACCCCGGGGACCGGGAACTGGACGGGCCCGCCGAGGTCGTCGCGAAGCACCTGCGGTGCGGCTGGCCCGGAGGGCAGGTCACCGCCCCGCTCGACCTCGACCTACGGCCGGGCGCGCGGGTCGCGATCGTCGGAGGCAGCGGGTCCGGGAAGACGACCACCCTGATGACCCTGGCGGGGTTGCTCCCGCCGGTGTCGGGGACGGTCCATGTCGACGGACTCGACCTCCACCGGATCAGGTCCGAGGCTCTCCGCCGGAACGTCGGATTCTTCGCGGAGGACGCGCACCTCTTCGCCACGTCCGTGCTCGAGAATCTGCGGGTGGCGCGCGGCGACATCCAGGACGCGGAGGCGCTGACCGTTCTGGAGTCCGTCGGGCTCGGGGGATGGGTGTCGGGGCTGCCGGAGGGCGTGCACACGACCCTCGCGGGCGGTGCCCGGGCGGTGTCCGGCGGACAGCGTCGCCGGCTGCTGCTCGCCAGGGCGCTGCTGTCGCCCGCCCGGGTGTTGTTGCTCGACGAACCGACCGAGCACCTCGACGCCGACGCGGGCGCCGACCTGCTCCGGCGACTGCTCTCGCGCGACGGCGGACTGGTGCCGCCGCAGCGCACCGTCGTGGTGGTCACCCACCAGCTCCCAGAGGATACCAGCGCTGACCTGGTGATACGGGTGGAGAAAGCTGAGAGCGAAAATGCGTTGCCGACTCCGTGAGTGCGGCGTACTTTCTTCAGTACACGAGGAAGGAGGTGGTCTGAAATTGAATGACAGACGGACACGTGAGGTGGCTGCCAGCTAGCCGCTACCGCTGACGGAATTCACTGACCGCGCGAGCGGCGAGCGAATCCCAGGCAGCTACCCGGCCCCCGAGCCCCCGGTCTGGTCCAGACCGGACCCGGTGCACACGCACCGGAAGGCTCGGGGGCCGTTGTGCGCTCCGCGCCCGTGAGTACTTATTAACCGCCCGTGGTTAATAAGTACTCACGGCAGCGCGGGCACGGATTCGGACCACTCCAGCCGCCCCGCTCGAGCACCGTCCGCACCTCGGCCGCGACGTCGCACGAGCGCTGTGTCACCTCCTCCCAGCCGTAGACCAGCGTCGCCTTGCCTGCGAGTTCCGCCGCGTTGCCGCGACGGCGATCGCGCAGAGCCACCGACCGCGACGAGTGGTACCGCAGTCCGTCCAGCCGCACGAGGAGCGGAACGCCGCTGTCCGAGTAGTCGACATCCTCGTAGAGGGTTCTTCCGTCGACCAGAACAGGCGACTGTCGTCGGGCGGCCGGTAGTCCGTGCGCGAGTTCCACGTCGACGGCGTATCGGTGCTCGAGAATCGACTGGACTCCGCCGGAGACGAACGTCAGAGCGTCGGTCAGAGCCTTGCGGTATCTGCGCGGTGGACGCTGCTCGATCCGTCGAAGAAGTTCGTGGACCGGAATGTCGCTGCCGGTGACCGCCGACACGAGGAGCCGTGCGGCCGCGACCGCCGACGGCTCCGCGACAGCGAGATCGACGACGGTGTCGGCCCGGGACGTTCGAGGCGGAAGCGTCGGGACGAGGATGTGGGCGTGCGCACGGGATCGGTGCACCACGACCCCGGGGTGCAGGAGATCGCCCTCGCGGGGAACGGGACGGTCGGATCGCCGGCCGACCTTCCGATACGTCGGTCCCTGCGGCTCCGCAGACAATCCGTAGGGCACGGTGACGTGAATCGGCCCGTCAGGGTCGACGGGCATCAGCCCCCACTCCTCGGCGGCCGTCCGATGGCTGAGAATCGCTCGGGGGCCGCCGAACAGCAGTGCCGCCCACAGTCTCATCGGCCGGTCGAGCGGACCGTTGGTGACGGCGTAGACGCCGTGCAGAACCGCCGACCACTGGCCGGACTCCACCATGTGCTGAATCTGCCGGGTCGAGATACCCAGTCCGCGCAGTTGCCGGGCCGTGACGAGGCCGTGCTGATAGTCGAGGACTGTTTGGAATTCGGGCCTGAAGTCGATCGTCGCAGTCGTCATGGTCGCGACGGTGCGCACGCCGACCGACAGGATTCGCCCGAAACAGGCCGATCTCAACTGACCTGTGGATGAACCTCAGGTTGTGGATAACCCGAGCCGTGAGTACTTGTCAACCGCCCGTGGTTAATAAGTACTCACGGGCGCTAGCCAACGTAGCGGGACAGACGCGCGGAGAGGTGGGGACGCAGCTCACCGTCGGCGATGATGCGTTCCTCGACGTAGGCGAGGTCGCCGCCCTCGACGATGCCGTAGAGACGCTTGGCGCCGCCGACGAGAACACCGGAGGTGCTGCGGATCACGACGTCGGTCGCGAGTTCCCACGACGACTGTGTGAGGGCCTGACCGTAGAACAGTTCGACGATGCCGGAGCTGTGGGCGAGGAGGAGTTCGACGACTTCCTCGTTGGTGCTGCCGGGGATGCCGTCTCCGCTGATCCGCCAGAAGCCGGTTTCGTGGAGGTCGGGGCGCACGTATTCGCCGTCGGCGTCGAGGACCCAGGTCTGGGATTCCCACTTGAGGTAGTTGCCACCGTTGTGGGAGACGATGATCTGCTGCCCGAAGGGGTAGTCGCCCGTGTCGGGGTCGTGGCCTTCCCCTTCACCGCGCCACACACCGACGAGGGGCAGTACTGCGAGGAGTTCGTTGTTCAGATCCGGGCCGAGGCGCAGATTTGCGGTGTCCTCGGGCAGCGGAAGGTCCGGAAGCTGCGGGATGTTCCGCGCCGCCGTCGTCTTGGAACGCTCGATGGCGTCCGCGACGGCAGCGTCACCGCTACCACGACGCACGGCGGGGGTGTCCCCAGCGGGCGCGCTCGTAGTCGGGTGCTCGGAAGGCGGATCTGCGCCTGCGTCCGGGTTCTGACTCACGACTCGTCGGTGACCAGGCGGTAGATCGTGTAGAGCGAGAACCACGTGATCAACACGGCGGCAAGGACAAGAAGTACCTCGAAGAAGATAACCACGGGGACATCCTAAACCGAACTCGTCGAACGGTCGAAACGGGAGGCGACTTACCGTGACTGCGGCTACGGTTTCTCGAAGGCGACCACCAGGTCGGTTCCGAACATCCTCATGCGGTCGTCTCGTCTCCCGTCCCTCCCGGAGGTCCCATGCTTCGATCGAGTACTGCCGTCGCCGGTCCGGTGCGGGCCGCGATCGCGGCGACGGCGCTGCTGCTGAGCGTGTCCGCGTTCGGCGCTCCCGGTCTTGCCGTCGCCGCGCCCGACACCGGTAGCGCGGGTTCGGGGAGTGCCGACACGGATCGTGTCGATCCGAACAACTACGCCGCCGACTGCCCCGACGTGATGATCGTCGCCGTGTCCGGCGCCACCGACTCGACGGCGGACCGCAACCCTCTGGCGGACGAGAATCGGCAGCTCTGGTCGAACTGGGTGGGCAACGTGACTGTGCCGACCGGCGAGGCCAACAAGGACGATCCGGGAACGGTGGGGTGGATGTACGTTCCCTACCCGTCCACGTACGGTCTTGGTCTGCTGCAACCTGTTCCGACATACCAGGATTCGATGGCCGCGGGTGTCGCGTCGACCAACAGGATCCTCGACGAGAACAAGACGAAGTGCGGCGACGACACCAAGTACGTACTGCTCGGGTACAGCGTCGGTGCCGAGGTGGTCGAAAGGGTGTCGCGCGAACTCGGCCACCGCGACAGCAACGCTCTGGTTACCGCTGACGACATTGCCGGCGTCGCGCTGATCGGCGACCCGTACCGTCCCGCGGGCACCCCCTCGATGGGCGAACCCGGCCCGCCCGGAGGCGGTTTCATGTCTTCCGGGCCTGCCGACTACGGCGCTCTGGACGGCAAGATCACGTACGCGTGCCGCCCGTACGACATCGCCTGCGACGCGCCGCGGGAGATCGCCGTCCTCGAACTGGCACTCGGGGTGCTGGGACAGATGCACTTCACCCTGCTGAACCCGGGCCAGACGGTCTCCGACTTCGCGAATGCGGTGACGAACATGGCGGCGCGGTCGATTGTGCACATCGTCACACACGAAGACTGGTTCGTCTCCGACGAGTCCTTCCTCGACGTTCTCCGCAAGGTCGCCGACCGGACCTACGACCCCGACGGCCCGGACCGGAACATGCAGGTGTCCCAGGAGCAGATCGTCGAGGCGCTCAACTGGGCGATGGGTCCCGGTTCGGAGGTCGTGCAGGCGAAGCTCGCCGACGAGGGCCCGGGGTTCGTGGAGGACAACAGGGACGTCTTCGAACTGGTGATCAAGCCGTACATCTTCTTGGGCTTCATCCAGCACCTGTTCTACTGGAACAACAATCCGAACGACCCCTGGTACTGGGAGAGCGAGAAGGTCGTGGACTGGATCACGGCGCTCGCGCAGTCCGAGAAGGGCGGCGAGACCATTCCAGCGGCACCGGGCAAGTAGAGTCCGCACGACAGAAGGGCCCCGCTCCGGATGCGGAGCGGGGCCCTTCTGGTGTCGTCAGCTGGTGATTACTCGCCGACCGTGACGTCGACGTTGTGCACGCCTGCGCTCGACGGGCTCACCGTCGAGGTGCCGTTGCCGGAGCTGGACAGTGCGCGCACGGTCCACTCGCCGGGAGCGGCGAAGAAGCGGAAGTCTCCGGTGCCCGAGGCGACGACCTCGGCGGTGAACTCTCCGCCGCCGTCGAGGAGACGCACGAACGCTCCACCGATCGGCTGGCCGTCAGCGGCGAGAACGCGGCCGGTGATGACCGTTTCCTTCTCGACGTCGACGCCCGCGGGCAGGGTCTGGGTCTGTACAGGTGCTCCACACATGGCTCAGTGAACCTCCAACTCGATGGGTGCGCCGACGAGCGAGCCGTATTCGACCCAGCTGCCGTCGTAGTTCTTGACATCGGACTTGCCGAGGATCTCCTTGAGCACGAACCAGGTGTGGCTGGAGCGCTCGCCGATACGGCAGTACGCGATGGTGGGCTTGGACTCGTCGTAGCCCTTCTCCGAGTACAGCTTCTCCAGGTCGTCGTCCGACTTGAACGTGCCGTCCTCGTTTGCGGTGGTGCTCCACGGGATGTTGATGGCCGTGGGGATGTGTCCACGCTGCTGGGCCTGCTCCTGCGGCAGGTGCGCGGGAGCGAGGATCTTGCCGGAGAACTCGTCGGGCGAACGCACGTCGACGAGGTTCTTGCTGCCGATGGCGTCGATGACCTCGTCACGGAACGCGCGGATCGACAGGTCGGGGGCCTCGGCCTTGTACTGGGTGGCCTCGCGGGTGACGGTCTCCTTGGAGAGGGGACGCCCGTCGAGCTCCCACTTCTTGCGGCCGCCGTCGATCAGCTTGACGTCCTGGTGGCCGTACAGCTTGAAGTACCAGTACGCGTACGCCGCGAACCAGTTGTTGTTGCCGCCGTACAGAACGATGGTGTCGTCGTTGGCGACGCCCTTGGCGGACAGGAGATCGGAGAACTGCTGCTGGTTCAGGAAGTCACGACGGACGCCGTCCTGCAGGTCCTTCCGCCAGTCGAGGCGGATGGCGCCTTCGATGTGGCCGCCGTCGTATGCGCTGGTGTCCTCATCCACCTCGACGAAAACGGTCTTGGGGGCGTTGAGGTTCTGCTCAGCCCAGTCGGCGGAGACTAGGACATCGGAGCGAGCCATGGTGTTCCTTTCGATGTGTACTTACTTGTGTCGGGTGGATCGTGCAGTGGTTCTGGGTGTGAAACTTTCAGGCCGCCGTGCGGAAGCGTGCGATGAGTGGATAGATCTGGCAGCCGAGGCAGATGCCGAACGCAGCGTTGAGAAACGCCGCGAACAGGGCGAATGCGGTGGCCACGGCGCCGACGACGCCGGAGCCGGCGAAGAAGCCGACGGTGCCGACGACGGCGAAGACGAAACCGACGAGCTGCGCGAAGCGAAGCGGTGCGACGGGTTCGCGTTCACTCACCGGGGCGACTCGCGGCGCGACGAGGGTGCCGAAGATCCGGCCGTACGGGCTGCGTCGCGGCCCGGTGGCTGCGCCTGCCGCGAAGACGACCGCTTGCAGCGCCAGCAGAATTCCTGCTGCGACCAGCGAGAACGTCGACACGACGAGGACGGCGACGAGGACGGCGGTGGTGACCCAGGCGGCGAACCGGGGGCCACGAACGTCGACCTGCTCGAGCTCGAGTGTTGTGGACATGAGAAGTGCTCCTGCGGTGAGTCCTGAATGCTTGCCTGGCGCCGAACGACGACGGACGACGTCGTCATCGGGGGTTCGATCACGTGCGCGGAATCCGCGGTGTCAGCAGAAAGCGACAGCCCTGGTGATCAGCAACAGGTACAGCAACAAGCCCCGAGGCGGCACAGGTCAACTGTGCGGCGACGGGTGAGCATGAGCTCGTGGCTGGATTGCACGACGACGAGTTTACCCGGTTCTTCAGGAATTTGAAGCCGGGGGCCGGGTGAGGGGTTCCAGCGCGGCCCGCAGGTCGGTCGCGGCGGGCACTCCGGACACCCGGAAGCGTTGCTGCAGGTCGGCGTCGAGAATGAACGTCGTCGGCAACGACAGAACGCCGAGTTCCTTGGCGAGAGCGGGATACTCGTCGATGTCGACCTCCACTTCGACGGGAGGTTCCGGCTCACCTGCGAGGTCCGCGACGACCTGTCCCACCACCCTGCGCACCGCCGCGCACGGTCCGCACCAGTCGGCGGAGAAATGGAGAACGGTGGCCCGTCGAGGGTGCTCGGGCGACGCCGGCCCGACGCCCGCCGCCTCGAGGAGTAGCCGTCGCTGGTCGGTCACGACCGCGGTCGTCCCGCCGGTACTCCGGACCGTCCCCTGGCGGCGTTGCCAGACGAGCCCGAACGCGACGGCGGCGAACAGTGCGATCAGTAACAGTGTGATTCCGGTCATCGGCTCTGCAGTTCGTTCAGGTCGATCGTGACGTTGTTGCCGACGCCCTCGATGACGATCTGCGAGCCTTCCGCGTAGACCTCCGTCGGCTGGACGCCGAACGGTAGTTCCCGGGGGTCGATCGTCCGGGTGAAGAGGCCGAGGATCGCGGGGGCGAGGGGTTCGGGGATGGTGAAGTCGGCGTGGCCTTCGGGGCCGAAGTAGAAGTCGCTGGCGACGATCTTCACCTGACCGCTGTCGAGAACCAGGTCGGCCTGCACGCTGACCGTGGTTTCGATGGGCCCGACGGGGACCGTGCCGGTGAGGACGACGCCGCCCGCGGTCGGCATCCCCGAGCCGCCGGAGCCGCCGGTGCCGTCCGACTTACTGGCCGGCGGGGCCGAAACCTGCAGGTCGGGGATGTCGAGGAAGCGTCCCAGGTCGGTGGCGTCGATGAGCATGCGGCCGGAGAGGTGATCGACCGGAAGGGTCTTCACGGAGCCGTCGACGAGGTCGGACAGCGGCGCGGAGACACCCAGGAGGGTGGACTCGACCGTCACCTCACCCACGACGTCACTCTGTACTCCCTGCGCGCGGATCTCGATGTTCTCGTACTTTCCGTCCCACGCCTGGTTGAGGAACGGAAAGCCGTGAACCGTCACCTCGGGATCCGCTGTGAGGGACGCGCCTGCCCGCAGTTCCCGCGACACCCGGTACTCCGCGTAGGCCGCCGAACCGAAGTCGACGACGAGACCGAGAGCCACGAGGAAGACGATTCCGATGATGAGTTTCCGCACGGCCCCATTGTGACGGACACCGGTCGGGGGAGTGTCGGTGCGACCTCCGCGCCGCTTGCCGGGGTTCGGTGCAACGAACGCCGACGGCGGCGCGCTACTCTGTCACCGACAAAAGTGTCGATACCTTCAGTGTCGATCTACCTGGACCGGCGGATGAACGATCCGTCGGCCGGCCGGGTACGACGGCGACGAGATGGGAGGCTGTGTGGAGCTACTGCTTCTTACCTCCGACCCCAACCCCGAGGCAGTGCTTCCTGCCCTCGCCCTGCTGGCGCATTCGGTGCGGCCAGCCCCGACGGAGGTGTCCTCTCTCCTGGAAGCGAGCTCCGCCGACATCGCCCTGGTGGATGCGCGCACCGATCTCGCGGCGGCTCGCGGCCTCTGCCGGCTGCTGGGCAGCACGGGTTCCGCGGTTCCCGTGGTGGCGGTGCTCACCGAAGGTGGCCTGGTGGCGGTCAATTCCGACTGGGGCCTCGACGACATCCTGCTCCCGGGCACCGGTCCGGCCGAGGTGGACGCCCGTCTCCGACTGCTGGTCGGACGCACCGGCGGCGTCGCCAGCCCGGAGGCCTCCGGCAAGATCACGCTGGGCGAACTGGTCATCGACGAGGGCACGTACACGGCCCGTCTGCGCGGCCGGCCCCTCGACCTCACCTACAAGGAGTTCGAACTCCTCAAATACCTGGCACAGCACGCGGGTCGCGTCTTCACCCGCGCGCAGTTGCTGCAGGAGGTGTGGGGTTACGACTTCTTCGGCGGTACCCGCACGGTCGACGTCCACGTGCGTCGTCTGCGCGCAAAGCTGGGCAGCGAGTACGAATCCTTGATCGGTACAGTCCGCAACGTCGGCTACAAGGCCGTCCGTCCCACCCGCAGCAAGTCGGGTGTGCCGGTGCCGCCCGTCGACGACCTCGACGCCGAGGATGCGGACTTCGAATCCGCGGAAGGGCCGGCGATCCAGTGAGTGCTTCGGTTCAGTCCTGGACTGATCGACTCGACGGCAAGCAGGCTGCGGACGTGTCCGCACTGCTCGAACGCGCGACGGCCGCGGACGGAACCGCGCCGGTGTCGGAGCAGGGTGTGCACGCCGTGTCCGGCGCCGGTAGCGACGGTGTCCGTCATCTCGTGGAGACCGACGCCGATCGGATCGTCGGGTACGCGCAGCTGCAGCCGGGGCGCGGGGATCATCCTGCGATGGCCGAACTCGCCGTCGACCCTGCGGCGCGTGGCCGCGGAATCGGTGGCCGGCTGGTCGCCGAGGTCCTGTCCGAGGGTGGTCCGGACGCCCGGGTGTGGGCGCACGGCAACCTGCCTGCGGCGCAGGCGGTGGCGCAGCGCCTCGGGCTGATCGGTGCGCGCGAACTCCTGCAGCTCCGGCGTCCACTCGCCGATGCGGAACTCCCTGAACTCGTTGTGCCGGAAGATATTTCACTCCGCGTGTACCGCGGCGTCGAGGACGATCCCGAGGTCCTGCGGGTCAACGCTGCCGCCTTCGCCTGGCATCCCGAGCAGGGGTCGTGGACCGAACGCGAATTGGCCGAACGCCGCGCGGAGGCCTGGTTCGATCCGTCCGGCCTGTTCATGGCGTTCGCCGCTTCGGACGATCAGCGGTTGCTCGGATTCCACTGGACCAAGGTGCATCCGAAGCAGGGCGACGAGCCGGCCATCGGTGAGGTCTACGTGGTGGCGATCGGCCCCGACGCCCAGGGACGTGGTCTCGGCCGGTTGCTGACGCTCGCCGGGCTGCACTACCTGCGCGACCGCGGGCTCGGTGCGGTGCTGCTCTACGTCGAGGGCGACAACGAATCGGCGCTGCACACCTACGACCGGCTCGGGTTCGAGCGGTTCCACACCGACGTCGCGTACGCGCGCGCCTGAGGTGCTCCTCTACTTCCGCACTCGTTGTTCGTCTCGGAAATGTGGACAAATGCGCGGTCTGTTCACCTTCCGTTCACCGATCGTGGTCCAACTGGACATTAGCTACCCCTAGGTTTCTCCGTGGGCAGCGCCGTGTTGCCTGGTGCAGATTTCAACGAAGCGCACCTCATGTCGCCGCCCGATCGCGGGCGAGACGGTATTTCCGGAGGACTAGGTGAATCTCAAGCGCAGTGGCGCCCTGCTCGGTGCAGTGGCCCTGGGTGCCATGACCTTGGCCGCGTGTGGCAGCGACAACAACGCGGCGTCGAGCGGCGTCGACGCATCGTCGTCCAACGCGACGTGCGAGGGCAAGGCCAACCTCTCCGCGGCCGGTTCCTCGGCCCAGAAGAACGCCATGGACCAGTTCGTCTCCACCTACATCTCCGTCTGCCAGGAAAAGGGCAAGACCGTCAACCTGGCGTACAACCCCAGCGGTTCCGGCGACGGACGGACCCAGTTCATCGCGGGCCAGATCGACTTCGCCGGCTCCGACTCGGCGATCAAGGCCGAGCAGGCCGAGCAGGCCAAGGCCCGTTGCGTCGGCGGCGAGGCCTGGAACCTGCCGCTGGTCTTCGGACCCGTCGCGATCGCCTACAACCTCGACGGCGTCGAGGACCTGGTGCTGAACGGTGAGGTGACCGCCAAGATCTTCAACGGCACCATCAAGAAGTGGAACGACCCGGCCATCGCCGCGCTCAACCCCGGCGCCACCCTGCCCGACCAGGACGTCACCGCCATCATCCGCTCGGATTCGTCGGGAACCACCGACAACTTCCAGCAGTACCTGACGGCCGCCTCCAACGGCGCCTGGACCACCGGTGCCGGTTCCGACTTCACCGGCGGAATCGGTGAGGGCGCCAAGGGTTCGGCCGGTGTCGCGCAGGCAGTGGCCTCCGCCCCGGGCTCGATCACCTACGTCGAGAAGTCCTACGCCGACCAGAACAAGCTTGCTGCCGCGCAGATCGACACCGGCTCCGGCCCCGTCGCGCTGTCCGACGAGTCCGCGGCGAAGGCCATCGAGGGTGCGCAGTTCAAGGGTCAGGGTGTGGGCGATCTGACCCTCGACCTCGGCTCGATCTTCGGTACCAAGGAAGCGGGCGCGTACCCGCTGGTGCTCGCCACCTACGAGATCGTGTGCTCGAAGGGCTACGACGCCGACACCTCCGCTGCGGTCAAGTCGTTCCTGACCAGCGCAGCCAACGAGGGGCAGGGCAACCTGGCCGAGCAGGGTTACGTGCCGCTGCCCGACTCCATGAAGGAGAAGCTGAACGCATCGGTCGCCGCCATCGGCTGATCGCACCGTTAATCGTTCGGACCCGCCCATGACTCGATATTCTGACCAGGAAAGATTGCGAGCGCAGATGAGTGAAGCGCACATCGAATCAGCACCTCGCGCCTCCGGCTCCGCTACCGGCGGAGTCGGGGTGGGCGGTCCGAACGGCACCCCGGAGGCCGAGTTGAGTACCACCAAGGCCGAAACCCCGACTCCGGCAGGTGCACCCCGCGGCAAGGCCGCCGCCAGGCCTGGGGATCGGATCTTCAAATCCCTCGCAACGACCTCGGCCGTCTTCATCTCCATCCTCATCGCCGCGATCGGCATCTTCCTGATCTGGCGCGCAGTTCCCGCACTGAGCCGGAATCAGGTCAACTTCCTCACCAGCCGCGAGTGGGTCACCCAGAACATCAACGCCATGGCGTTCGGTGTTCTCGACCTGTTCCAGGTGACGGTGCTCGTCTCGCTGTTCGCTCTGGTCCTCGCGATGCCGGTCGCACTCGGTATCGCGATCTTCCTCACCGAGTACTCGCCGAACTGGCTCAAACGTCCGCTGGCGTACGTGATCGACCTGCTGGCCGCCGTGCCGTCGATCGTCTACGGCCTCTGGGGTCTGCTGGTGTTCGCTCCCGCGATCAGGCCGCTTGCCATGTGGCTCAACGAAAAGCTCGGCTGGTTCCCGCTGTTCGCGACAGGAAGCGGTTCCATCACCGGCGGTGGCACCATTTTCACCGCAGGTATCGTCCTCGCCGTCATGATCCTTCCCGTCATCACCGCGGTGACCCGCGAGGTGTTCGTGCAGACTCCGACGCCCCAGATCGAGGCAGCGCTCGCGCTGGGTGCCACCCGGTGGGAAGTGGTGCGAACCACGATCATTCCGTTCGGCAAGTCGGGCTACATCAGCGGATCGATGCTCGGTTTGGGTCGCGCCCTCGGCGAGACCATGGCGCTCTACCTGATCCTGCGCACCACGTCGCAGCCCTTCGGATGGTCGCTGTTCGACGGCGGCGCCACCATCGCCTCCAAGATCGCCCTCGGCTACGCGGAATTCAACAACAACATTCAGGCCGGCGCTTACATCGCCGCAGGTCTGGTGCTCTTCGTGCTCACCTTCGTCGTGAACGCCGCTGCCCGCGCCGTGATCGCAGGAAAGAAGGACTGACCCATGACCGCGACACTCGACAAGCCGGTCAAGGCCCCCACCTTCCAGGGGGTCGGTGTCCGCCGACGCATCATCGATCTGACCGCCACCGTCCTCGTGACGCTGGCAGTGCTCGTGGCGCTGGTCCCGCTGGTGTGGGTCCTGGTCACCGCGGTCATCAAGGGAATCCCTGCCCTGACGTCGGCCACGTGGTTCACCCACTCGCTCAGCGGACTGACGTCCTCGGCGGCAGGCGGCGGCATCTATCACGCGCTGATCGGCACGATTCTGCAGGGAATCGTCTGCGCGGTGCTGTCCATTCCCCTCGGACTGTTCGTCGCGATCTATCTCGTCGAGTACGCCGACCGGAAGTCGCGGCTGGCGAAGCTGACCACGTTCATGGTCGACATCCTGAGCGGTGTCCCGTCCATCGTGGCCGCCCTGTTCATCTACGCCCTGTGGATCGCGACGTTCGGTTTCCCCAAGTCCGGCTTCGCCGTTGCGCTCGCCCTGGTGCTGCTGATGGTTCCCGTCGTCGTCCGCAGCACGGAGGAGATGCTCCGCATCGTTCCGCAGGACCTGCGCGAGGCGTCGTACGCGCTGGGCGTTCCGAAGTGGAAGACGATCGCCAAGATCGTGCTGCCCACCGCACTGCCCGGCATCATCACGGGCGTCATGCTGGCGCTGGCCCGGGTGATGGGCGAAACCGCGCCGCTGCTGATCCTCGTGGGTTACGCACCCTTCATCAATTTCAATCTGTTCGGTGGCGAGATGGGCACGCTGCCCGGCGTCATGGTCGCCGAGATGAACAACCCGACCGATGCCGGTACCAACCGCATCTGGGGCGCGGCGCTCACGCTGATTCTCCTCATTGCCATCCTCAACATCCTGGCCAAGGTCATCGGCCACTTCTCACAGGTGCGCAGCAAGTGACACATACACTCGATCTCGAACACCAATCAGTAGGGAGCCGGTAATGGCCAAGCGTCTGGATCTCAAGGACGTCAACATCTACTACGGCAAGTTCCACGCCGTCGCCGATGTCGGGCTGTCCGTCCCCCCGCGGAACGTGACCGCCTTCATCGGCCCATCCGGGTGCGGCAAGTCGACGGTGCTGCGTTCGCTGAACCGCATGCACGAGGTGACTCCCGGTGCGCGCGTGGAGGGTTCGATCCTGCTCGACGGTGAGGACATCTACGGTTCCGGCATCGACCCGGTCGGCGTCCGCAAGACGATCGGCATGGTGTTCCAGCGTCCCAACCCGTTCCCGACGATGTCCATCAAGGACAACGTGGTGGCCGGCCTCAAACTGCAGGGCGAGCGCAGCAAGAAGCGTCTCGACGAGGTGGCCGAGCGGTCGCTGCGCGGCGCCAACCTGTGGACCGAGGTCAAGGACCGTCTCGACAAGCCGGGCGGCGGACTCTCCGGCGGTCAGCAGCAGCGTCTGTGCATTGCCCGGGCCATCGCGGTCTCGCCCGACGTCCTGCTGATGGACGAGCCCTGCTCGGCGCTCGACCCGATCTCGACTCTCGCGATCGAGGACCTGATCACGGAGCTGAAGAAGGACTTCACCATCGTGATCGTCACCCACAACATGCAGCAAGCCGCGCGTGTGAGTGACCAGACGGCGTTCTTCAACCTCGAGGCCACCGGCAAGCCGGGCCGCCTCGTCGAGATCGACGACACCGAGAAGATCTTCTCCAACCCGACGCAGAAGGCCACCGAGGACTACATCTCGGGCCGCTTCGGATAGAGCGAGCACAACGAGAACGCCCCGGCCGTTACTGCGGTCGGGGCGTTCTCGTGTCTGCGGAAGGCGACCTCGGGTGACCTCGGCCGAACGAACGGGACGCTCGTACGGTCTGACCGTACGAGCGTCCCGTTCGCGCGAAAAGTGTTGGGGGAGTTCTACCGGTCGGGGTACGAGGTGAGGGTGTCGGCGTCGACGGCGGGCGTCTGGGTCTCGTCGGGCAGCTTGCCGGTGACGAGGAAGATCACCCGGCGGCCCACCTCGACGGCGTGGTCGGCGAAACGCTCGTAGAAGCGGCCGAGCAGGGTGACGTCGACCGCCGCGGCCACGCCGTGCTTCCACTCCCGGTCCATGAGGACCGTGAACAGGTGACGGTGGAGGTCGTCCATCGCCTCGTCCTCTTCACGCAGGCGCGCGGCCCGCTCCGGATCGCGCGTCTCGAGAACCTCGCGGGCAGCGGCGCCGATGGAGACGGCGATACGTCCCATCTCGGCGAAGTAGCCGTTGACCTCTTCGGGAAGCACGTGGTTGGGATGTCGGCGGCGCGCAATCTTGGCGACGTGGAGAGCCAGCGCACCCATGCGGTCGATATCGGCGACGATCTGGATCCCGCTGACGACCGAGCGGAGGTCGCCGGCGACCGGTGCCTGCAGGGCGAGGAGGGCGAACGCCCGCTCCTCGCAGATGGTGCTGAGCTCGGTGATCTTGTCGTGCTCGCCGATCACCTGCTCGGCGAGGGAAAGATCTGCCTGGAGCAGCGACTGGGTGGCTCGCTCCATGGCGACCCCCGCAAGCCCCGCCATCTCACCGAGCAAGTCGGCAAGCTCGGTCATCTGTTCGTTGTAAGCCACGCGCATGAGGTCACAGCCTACGGTGCACGGGAAACCAAGTCACGATCACACGGTAAACGCAGAGTGAACGACGTGACCCGGCGGGCGCTCATTCGCAGGACGTGTCGCCCGCGTTCACAACTGCCAGGTCCGCGGGGATTTCCACGTCCTCCTGCTGGCCCTCTCGCACGCCCGACATACTGAGCGGTGTGTCGATCGGACTGGGCGTCTGGACGGTCCCGGAGAAGTCCGAACCGAGCGCGACCTCGACGACCGTGCCGAGTCCGGTGGTCGATTCGAGCACCGCACCCGGGAACGACGACGCCAGGGTCGCCGCCTCGGCTTCGTGGCCCGGCGAGAACCGGACGACGGTCTCGCCGCTGGTACCCGTGTAGTTGCCGACGTTGTAGATCTGGAACCCCTCGGCGGCCAGTGAATCGGCCACGGTCGCGGCCAGTCCCGACTCACCCGACGCGTTCGACACCTGCACGGTCACGCTGGACGGGTCGACGGCCTGGACCGACAGCGGCGCCGGCGCGGCCTGCGGTTCGGGGGCGGAGGGCAGGGGTTCCGCACGCTTCTCGCCGGGCAGCGCCTCGTCGTCGATGATGGCGCGGAAGATGGCCTTGATGTCGTCGGTGCGGGGAATCTCGTTGCCCCACTCGGTGGTCCCCGCGGTGGGCACCGTCAGGAACGTGACCGCGCCCGCATCGACGTTCTGCAATGAACGTCCGAGCGTGACCAGCGACTTCGTGTCGATGTTCTCGACGAATGTGTCGCGGGTGAACGCGTTGATGAAGCCGTTCAGTTTGCTGGGATTGAGCAGCACCTGACTGGACAGGGCGCCCCGCAGCAGGGCGGACAGGAATCTCTGCTGACGGTTGATGCGGCCGTAGTCGCCGTTGCCCTCCGCCTCGACATGTCGGGCGCGGACGAAGTTCAGTGCGGTCTTGCCGTCGAGCATCTGGGTGCCCGCCTGCGGCAGAACGGTGCCGAGGACGCCGTCCTCGAGCGGCTGGGTGGTACAGACCTTGACCCCGCCGATCTCGTTGACCATCGACTCGAAGCCGGCGAAGTCCATGCCGACGAAGTGGCCGATCTTCAGACCCGACATCTTCTGGATCACCTTCACCAGGCACTTCGGTCCGCCGAGCGCGTAGGTGGCGTTGAGTTTGTCGCCGTCGGCGGCGGGAAAGGTCTCCTCGGTGTAGGTGCCGCTGGCGTTGTCCCAGCCCTGGCAGACGGGCCGCTCGACATCGAGGTCGCGGGGGAACGACACCGCGACCACCCGGCTCCGGTCGGCAGGGATGTTGACGAGCATCACCGTGTCGGCGCGGGATCCCTCGGCGTCGTCGATGGTTCCGGCACCCACTTCGCCGCTCGCGCCGGCGCGGGTGTCGCTGCCGACGATGAGATAGGTCTCGTCACCGGTCTGCCCGACGGCGTCGACGATGTCGGTCGACTCCGTGTCGAGTGCCGCGATCTGGTCGAACTTGCCCTCGGTGGAGCGGAGGTAACCCCAAACGATGCCGGTTCCGGCGAGTGCGATCACCGCCACGAGTGCGACGACTGCGCGTCCTGCTGCACGGAGACGCTTGCGTTTGCGGGTCTTGCTGAGAGCCAGGCGGGTGGTACCCGGGTTACCGACCACCTGCGGTACCGCGGTGGTCTCGGCGGAATCCGCGACCCGTTCGGGCTCGGATTTGCTCTGCGGCGGCTCCGGCTCCGGCTCCGGCTCCGGCGGCGGAGGCGCGGCATGGGTGTCCCGCGGCGGAACCCCGGGAGGCGGCGGCTGCCGCTCGTCGATCGGGGGAATGATCTCGGTCTTGTCCGGATCGTCCGGCGCGCTCGGTTCCTCCCCGGAGACCTTCTTCACCAGGTCTGCGACGGAGAGCGCTTCGGTGGGCCCACCCGCGGCCCGGCGGCCGATCCGGCCGCTGTCGTGGCGGGACGATTCGGTGCGTTCTACCTGCGCCCGGTGCCCGGGCGGCGCGGTCCGTTCGGGCGGCGCGGTCTGCTCGGGAGGCCGCCGTTCGGGCGGTGGCTGCCGCGGCGGGAGTCGCCGGGGCCGTCCGGACTGGGCTTCTCGGTAGCTGGGATCCGCGAGAGGACGCTCCCAGGGGGCACGGGATTCGGGAGTCGGTGAGTCCGAGCTGTGATCATCACCCACCGATGCAACCTGACCTCTCCGCCGACTCGGACCTCCGTCGGCCTCGACGGATTCCAGCCATAGTACTTATCGAACGTCGAGGCTCCACACATGTAGCGAGGTGACGCGCGTTCGTGCTGCTAACCACCAGAATGCATGAGGTCGGCGCCGGCGGGCACCAGGCAGTCGTCGGGGTCGTCGAGCCACCCCTCGGGGAGCGCGACCGTGCCGGGTGAACCCTGCCGTCCGCGCGGTCCCTCGGCGTCCTTGGGGAACGGGATGGTCGGATCGAGCTGGACGAGGAGGTCGTCGAGTTCGGTCAGGGTGCTCACGAGGGCCATCGCGACCCGCAGCTCGGACCCTGCGGGGAAGCCGCGCAGGTACCAGGACACGTGCTTGCGCAGTTCACGTAGACCCTTGTCCTCGCCGTGATGATCGGCGAGGAGTTCCGCGTGCCGGCGGATGATCGTGGCCACCTCGCCGAGATTCGGCGGAGTGGGCTGCGGTTTTCCGTTCAGTGCCGCGCTCAGCTCCGCGAACAGCCACGGCCGGCCGAGGCATCCGCGGCCGACGACGACGCCGTCGCAACCGGTCTGCTCCATCATGCGGGCCGCGTCCTCGGCGGCGAAGATGTCGCCGTTCCCGAGAACGGGCACGTCGGTGACGTGCTCCTTGAGCCGGGCGATCTCGTTCCAGTCGGCCGTGCCGGAGTACCGCTGCGAGGCGGTACGCGCGTGCAGTGCGACCGCGGCCGCACCTTCGCCGGCGGCGATCCGGCCTGCGTCGAGATGCGTGTGGTGTTCGGCGTCGATACCGACGCGGAACTTGACGGTCACCGGGACGTCGGTCCCCTCGGTCGCCTTCACGGCGGCGGCGACGATCCGACCGAACAGGGTGCGCTTGTACGGCAGCGCCGCGCCGCCACCCTTGCGGGTCACCTTGGGAACCGGGCAGCCGAAGTTCATGTCGATGTGGTCGGCCATGTTCTCGTCCACGATCATCTTGGCCGCAGCGTACGTGGTGTCGGGGTCGACGGTGTACAGCTGCAGCGACCGTGGCGTCTCGGTCGGGCCGAACGTCGTCATGTGCAGGGTCGCGGGCTGCCGCTCCACCAGAGCGCGCGCGGTCACCATCTCACAGACGTACAGGCCGGACGTGCTGCCTGCGCGCTCCGTCTCGAGCTCACGGCACAGCGTGCGGAACGCGACATTGGTGATCCCGGCCATGGGGGCCAGAACCACCGGACTGCGCAGCTCGAGCGATCCGATACGAAGGGATGACATTGACGACCTCTGCGAAAGTGCTGGAACGAAACTGTGCCCGGTACCGAATCCGGTACCGGGCACAGGATAACTGTTTACGTCACGAAGCCTTCTGCTCGCGCTTCTTGGCCTCGCGGGCCAGCATGCGGTCGCGCTGCTCCTCGAACTTGGTGGCCTGGCCCTCGAGGTTCTCGAGGAACTTGCCGAGGCTCTCGCGGACCTCTTCGCCGCGGGCGGTGAAATCGGTCCGCTCGAAGATGTTCCACTTGCGCAGGACGGGCATCACGACCTCTTCGAGGTGCTGACGCAGGTCGTAGATGCCGTGCTTGGCCATGAGTACACCGTTGCGCCGGAAGTTCGGCATGCCTGCGCCCGGCATCTGGAAGTTCTGGACGATCATGTTGATGGCCTCGAGCGCCTGATCGGGCGCGAGGTCGAGGGCTGCGCCGCACATGTTGCGGTAGAAGATCATGTGCAGGTTCTCGTCGGCGGCGATGCGCTGCAGCATCCTGTCGGCGATCGGGTCCTTGCACGCCTTACCGGTGTTGCGGTGGCTGACGCGGGTGGCCAGTTCCTGGAACGTCACGTAGGCGACGGAGTGGAGGAAGCCGGCGTCGACGTCGGCGGGGGAAGCGAAGCCGTTGGTCATGTGCTCCATGCGGAAACGCTCGAGCTGGACGGGGTCGACGGCGCGGGTCACAACGAGGTAATCGCGCATCACGATGCCGTGACGGTTCTCCTCGGCGGTCCAGCGACCGACCCAGGTTCCCCACGCGCCGTCCTGCGAGAAGTTCTCGGCGATCTCGCGGTGGTACGACGGCAGGTTGTCCTCGGTGAGGAGGTTCGTGATCATCGCGGCCTTGGCGACCTCGTCGAGCTGCGACTGCTCGGGATCCCAGTCGGTGCCGCCCATCGCGGCGAAATTACGTCCTTCGTCCCACGGAACATAGTCGTGGGGATGCCATTCCTTGGCCATGGAGAGGTGGCGGTTGACGTTCTCTTCTGCAACCGGCGACAACTCCTGCAGCAGTTCGAGTTGGGTCAGATCCCTCGCCATGTGTAATGCCTCCATGTAGCTCAATTTGACTTTGTTCAGCCTACGGCACCGTAAGTAGGTTGGTAAACGCCGTCGGCGGCCCGGGAACCGTCCAAGTTACCGATCCGTAATGGATCTTCCGGGATGTGTCGCCGCGACGCGGCGAACCGTTACATGACAGTGTACTGATGAGCGTGCGTGTGCGGTGACCAGCGTAATCGTCGCAGGGAGAGATCATCACAGCGACGCGCGGGCCGTTGTGGACGATCACAGTTTTGTCGGTCCCCACAGATTCCCCGCCGTAACTCGAGCCGTGTCGGCGGTTGCGCGGGAGCCTGTTCGTCCGAGCCGTCGGTCTCCTGGGAAATCGATCCACCCCAGGTGTGAATATCGCCACCCGGGGGCGGCGGTGGCCCCGCCGCCCCCGGGGACCTACTTCTTTCCGCCGCCCAGCAGTCCGCCGAGCACGTCGCCCAGTCCGCCGCCCGCACCCTTTCCGAGCAGGCCACCCAGAACACCGCCGAGCCCGCCGGAACCGCCGCTGCCTCCGAGGAGCCCGCCCAGGACGTCCCCGAGACCTCCGCCCGCCTGGCCGGCGCCCTGCGTCTGCGGAGCGGAACTTCCACCGCCCGTCACCTGCTTGGCGATGTACGCCAGCACGATCGGCGCGAGGATCGGGAGCAACTGCTTCATGAGGTCGCTGCCCACTCCGCTGCCGCCCACACCGCCGAGCGTGCTCGCCACCCGGTCACGTTCGCCGCCGAAGATGTTGGACACGATCTTGTCGCCGTCGGCCGTGTCGACCTGGTCGATGTCGATTCCGCCGTCGAGAAGCGTCGTGCCGCTGTGATCGTGCAGCGCGCTCTGCAGCGACGCAGCGCCGTTCGGGTATTCGGCGTTGGCGCCGAGCCCGCCGACGAGCGTCGGGAGCGCCGATTTCACCGCGGTCTCGGCGGTGGCCTCGTCGACGCCGAGTTGCCGGGCGATCTGATTGATCGGGATCTGGGACAGAAGGTCGTCGATCGATGCCATTGATGCCGTCCTCGTCATGGGGTTCGTCGTCGACACCCCCGGACACCCGACACTAGTGAATCCCGCGTGTCCGTTATGCCGGTTGCGGTGGGTCGGGGCGCTGCCGACAATCGTCACATGGGCAACAACATGAGCCGCCTGGAACAGATCGTCGCCGAGTTGCCCGAAGCCGTGCGCGTGGACGTCGCCCAATGGGACGGACACCCGACGTTCCGGGTGCGGGGGAAGAATTTCGTGTTCAGTGACGTGGAGGCCACCCGGTTGACGGTGAAGCTCACCGTCGACGAGGCCGAAGCGGTCGTCGCAACGGAACCGGGGGCCGAGCCCGCGGGATACGGTCTCGGTAGACACGGCTGGATCGCAGTGGACGTCGCGGACGCGGACGAGCCCCACTGGGAACAGCTCCGTGAGTGGATCAGGACGTCGTACACGCTCGTCGCCCCGAAGCGACTGGCCGAGCAGGTGCTGGACGAAGAACCGTTGCCGACGCAGGGAGACCAGTCATGACGACCGACAACAGCGCATCCACCTCCACACCGTCGAAATCCGGCCTGCCGGCGTGGGCCAAGAAGGCCATCGGCATCGCAGTCCTGCTGGTGGTACTGGTCATCGCCTACTTCATCCTCGCGGCCTACCTCCCGCGGGCGTGGGCTCAGAACGTGGGAGGGCTGGCGGGCGGCAGCTTCGGCGGCGGCATCCTGTGGGGACTGCTGTTCGGCACCCTGTGCACCCTGCTGCCGCTGCTGCTGTTCCGCGGAGCGTGGCGGCTGTTCCGCCGGCGCCGGTTCAAGCCCGTGCAGATCGTGTTGCTGATCCTCGGTGTCCTGGTGGTGCTGCCCAACCTGCTGACGCTCAGTGTGGTGCTCGGCGGCAACAGCGCAGCGCACGCGGGCGAACGGATCATGGACGTCGACGCGCCCGGATTCCGCGGCGCGTCGCTCGCCGGCGCCATCATCGGAGTGGTGCTGTTCCTGGGCGTCGCCGGAGTCAGCTTCACGTACCGCAAGCGCGGCGAGGATCTCGCCGAGATGCGGAGAGACACGAAAGCGAAGGACGGACAGGTGGGTGACGGGCCGCCGGCCGGACCGTCACCTGCCACGCCCTAGCGAATTCACCACACGAGCACGGGCTTGATCACCGTGCCCGCGGCCTGATCGGCGACGGCGCGGTTGATGTCGTCGAATCGATACTCGGTGACGAGACGGTCGAACGGGAACTTCCCGTCCGCGTGCAGCGCCAGCAACTGCGGGATGAACTGCTGCACCGACGAATCGCCCTCGACGCAGCCGCGGAGGGTCTTGCCGCTCAGCATCAGATCCTGAATGTTCACGGTCACTTCGGGCGCACCCAGCCCGACGACCACCGCGCTGCCGCGCGCCCGCAGGGAGGACAAGGCCTGGCCGATGACGGCGGGGATCCCGGTCGTGTCCAGGGTGTGGGTGGCGCCCCCACCGGTCGCCGCACGGATCGCGGCGACCACGTCCTGCGATCCGGGATCGATCGCAACCGCGCCGAATTCCTCCGCGAGCGCACGGCGTGCGGGGACCGGATCGACTGCGAGAAGCGTTGCGACGCCGACTGATCGGGCGGCGAGCAGGGCGGCGAACCCGACGCTGCCCGCGCCGAAGACGACCACACTCGAATCGTTGCCCGGCCGGAGCACGCTCAGTACCGCGCCCGCACCCGTCTGGAATCCGCAGCCGAGCGGCGCCGCGGCGGCGAGGTCGACGGACTTGTCGACGACCACGACGTTGTCGGCCGTCGCGAGGACGTGCTCGGCGAAGCTGGACTGGCCGAAGAACGCGGCGCGCACGGGCTCGCCGTTCTGGGTGATGGTGGCGGAACCGTCCGCGCGCCGGCCCGAACTGTTCAGCCGGTGCGCATCGACGCAGTACGCCGGACCCGCGCTTCGGCACTGGTCGCAGTCGCCGCAGTGGCGGTAGCTGAGAATCACGTGATCACCGGGCGTCACCCCATTCACTCGTGACCCGACGTCCACGACGATCCCGGCACCTTCGTGCCCGAGGACGGCGGGGCCGAGGGCATGGGGGAGGGACGCCTTGGTGAAGAGGTCCGTGTGGCACAGGCCGGTGGCGACGATGCGCACCAGGACTTCGTCCGCGCGGGGCTCGTCGAGTTCGACCGTCTCCAGTGTGAACGGAGAATCGGGTCCGCGTGAGAGCGCTGCTGTGACCTGCATTGGGGCTCAGTCTCTTTCGAGCAGGAAGTAGTAGTGCCTGCCGTTGTCGAGGACCAGTGCGGACTTGCCGTTCATGATGCCCATCAGAGTGGAGTCGTCCACCTTCTTGAAGTGATCGAAGATGGGTGCGCCGTCGTACACCATGGTCGCCGTGACCTCTCCCCGGAACTCGATGTTCCACAGGCTCGCTTCGCCGTTGCCGGCCTTGACGTCGGAATAGAGGTTGTCGTCCGCGTCACGGCAGATCAACGGCTTCGCATCCTCGAGGGAGTGGAACGTCTTTCCGTGCCAGCGGCTCGCGAACAGTTTCTCGTGGAGGCGGTGTCCGGTGGCGAAGTCGTCGCCCTTCCAGCTGCCGAGGACGTCTTCGGCCCTGACGGTGTCGAGCGCGGCCCACACGGCGTCGAGTTCGTCGGGGGAGACGCCGCTCTCGCGCCCCCGGAGCTCGTGGAACGTGGTGCGGGCCTGATCGATGTCCATGGAAGGTCCTTGGGGTGAGTGGTGCGAGGTTTACGAACCAAACTGTTCGTCAACTGCGCACGCTACGCCGAACCAGATGGTTCGGCAACGGGCAAATAGGATGTCGGAATGCGAACAGCGGGAGAAGCCACGCGAGAACGGATCCTCGCCGCGGCCAAGGAGGAGTTCGCTCACCACGGAGTCGCCGGAGCCCGGATCAACCGCATCGCAGAGACGGCCCGAGCGAGCAAGGACCGTCTGTACGCGTACTTCGACAGCAAGGAAGCGCTGTTCGACGCCGTCATCGCGCAGTGGATCGCCGAGACGACGGAGCAGACGGCGCTGCGGGGAGACGATCTGCCGGGCTACGCGGGCCGGTTGTTCGACGACTACGTGGCGCACCCCGAGAACGCGAGGCTGCAGAAGTGGGCCGACCTGGAGATGAGCGAGCAGATCACCGACAGCGATGCGCGGACCCTCGCGCTGCGGCCCAAAATCGCCGAGATCCGGCGAGGTCAGCAGGAGGGGTTCGTCGATCCGTCGTGGAACGCAGGCGAGCTGCTGCTCGTGATCACCGACATCGCCCTGTCGCTGGCCACCGCGCGTGGTGGACGCAAGCCGGCGGGGGGAAAGTCGGGGGAGCGCACGGTGGCACAGCGGCGGCAGAGCGCTGTCGAGGCGGTTCGTCGTCTGATCGGGGCGCCTGCGACGGCCTACGCGCCAGGGCGTGGGTGAGTGCTCGCTCCCTTACCCGGCATGCGCCGGGTAAGGGAGAGTGCCCCCAGTAGGGCTCGAACCTACGACCTGCGGATTAAAAGTCCGTAGCTCTACCAACTGAGCTATAGGGGCGCGGGGCCAGAGTCTAGTGCGCAGACGGTGGCCGAGAAAACAGGACCCCCGGCACGGCGCGCCGCGCGGGGGGTGAAATGGGTCGGCTCGGGTGCGCACCCCCTGCAGCGCACCCGAGCCGACCCAAATTATACCACTTGGTGTGTTTTCGGCGGCGGTCCGGTTTCCACTCCATAAAGGTCTTCAGGTTGGTTTCTGAGAAGTTTCCATGATTTACAGACTGCTGTGTCGGTTTTTTCAAAACGGGGATACTGTTATGTATGGCTCCACGCTCGTCCCGGGAGGGCGAAAAGCGGGGTTACTACATCTGGGAGAGGGATTCACCGTCATGGCACGTCAGCAGGAGCGTGCGCGACGCACTCGCGCTGCGCTGGTGGAGTCGGCCGCCATCGAATTCGCGAAGCGCGGCTATGCGGCGGCGTCGGTCAACACGATCCTCGAAGGCTCGAACGCCACCAAGGGGGCGATGTACTTCCACTTCCAATCGAAGGAAGAGCTCGCCCGTGCCGTCCTTCAATCCGGAGTGGAGCAATTCACCGCCCTGACCGACAGGTGGACGAGTCGCACGGACATCGGGCCGTTCGAAGCCCTCCACGGTTTCGTGATCGACCTGGCGAAGCTCTTCCATTCCAGCGTCATCGTGCGGGCCGAATTCCGGCTGATCGTCGAACCCGAGTTCTATCCGGACGTGCAGTCCGGCGGATCGCAGGTGTGGGGGCGCACCGCGCACGAGTTCGCGATCCGAGCTCAACGCGACGGTCTGCTGCGCGCCGACGCCGACCCGGAGAAGTTCACCCGGGTGCTGGCGGCGTCGCTCGCCGGCCAGCGGTACATGTCCGACATGACGTCGCTGGAGGGTGACCTCGGCGAGCGGTTCGCGGAATCGCTCGAAGTGATCCTCGCCGCGATGGCTTCACCCGAGTGGTGGGAGAAGTTTGCGAGGGAAGGATGGCCGGATTCCGGTTCGGAACTGCCCGATTCGTAGTCTGACCTGGCGATTTGGGAAATTCTCGATCCGTGTCCTAAGCTATCCAAGCTCCCAACGGAACGCCGTTGAGGTACTGGTTCGGAGAAATCCGGCGGGCCCCCTTCGTCTAGCGGCCTAGGACGCCGCCCTTTCAAGGCGGTAGCGCGGGTTCGAATCCCGTAGGGGGTACGTTTGACCGGTGTCGAGCATGCGGTATGGTTCGACGGCAGTAAAAGTGACACGCAGTAACGCTTTACACTTGTAAAGCACAGCAGGACAAAGCAAGGCCCTGTGGCGCAGTTGGTTAGCGCGCCGCCCTGTCACGGCGGAGGTCGCGGGTTCGAGTCCCGTCAGGGTCGCAAGTGTGTTGCCGATACCGAGTATCGGCAACACAATGCGATAGGCATTCGGTTCGGGTGCCGTCCGGCCAGGTAGCTCAGTTGGTACGAGCGTCCGCCTGAAAAGCGGAAGGTCGCCGGTTCGATCCCGGCCCTGGCCACCACGATTCACCGATTCACCGAAGCTCCGTTGTCGAGAACGTCGACAACGGAGTTTTTTCGTCGTCCGTGTACCTACGGGGCGATCCGCAGTGTGTCGACGAGGCCGTCGCTGAGAACGAACTCGTACTTCAATTCCACCGGGCTTCCGGGGAAATTTCCTTCCACTGTGGTGGTGATCACGTACCTGTCGTCGGCGACCGCTTCCGTTCCGGTCACCTCGACCGTGTAGGTGAACTTCGATTCGAGGTCCCTGCGCCATTGCCGGATGCCGTCGTGCCCGCGGACGGTCCGGCCTTCGTCGGTCACGGCCCCGTGCTCGGTGAAGCATGCAGTGAGCGCATCGAGGTCTCCTGCGTCGGCCGCCCGAAAGTAGCGCGTGACGATCTCGGGTGTCGTGGTGCTCATGGTGTTCTCCCTGTCCCTGCCGGTGCGGCAGTACCGCGTGTATAGCAACGCTATAGAAGTAGCATAGCGGTGTGACAACAAGGAGTGTGGCCGGTAACGCCCGGGACCGTCTGCTGAACGCGGCTGCCCAACTGCTCGACGAGGCCAAGGGCAAGCCCGTGTCCACCCGGGCCGTCTGCGACCTCGCCGGCGTGCAGGCTCCGACGCTGTACCACCACTTCGGTAGCAAGCAGGGCCTGTTCGACGCGGTCGTGGAGTACGGGTTCGGCCAGTACATCCGGGTCACGAATCCGCGAGGGGGCGACCCGGTCGACGATCTGCGGCACGGCTGGGACGATCACGTCCGCTACGGGCTCGACAATCCCTCGTTCTACGTCCTGTTGTACGGCCGGATCGCCCTGGGGGAGCCGTGTGCGGTGACATCCGTCGCCGAGGCGAAGCTCCTCGAGTTGCTGATCGAGATCGCGCGGCAGGGACGCTTGCGGGTGACGCCGGCAGTCGCCGCCGGGCAATTCGTGGCGGCGAACGTCGGCATGACCCTGCACCTCATCGCTCAGCCGGAGGGCCGGGCCGACCTCGCCCTGTCACGGGAACTGCGGGACAACGTGATCGCCGGGCTGATCCGGCCGGCACCCGCTGTGACGTCGGAGGCCTCGCGTGAGGTGGTCGAGAACGCCCAGGCGCTCGCTGACGCCCTCGACGCCGACGCGGGGCGGTCCGGGCTGAGCGCCGGCGAACTTCTCCTGATGCGGGAATGGCTCGACAAGCTGGTGGCAGCCACCTAGCCCTCCGAGCGCCGCCGGAGGGTGTCGAAGATCTCGCGGTAGTGCAGGTGAGCCATGAAATGGCCACCGGTGCGGATGTTCAGCGTGGCACCGGGAATTCGGCGGGCGAGCGCGGGCGGCCAGTGCGTGGGCACGAGTTCGTCCTCGCTTCCACCCCAGACGTCGACCGGCACGGCCAGATCCTCGGGCGCGAACCCCCACGGCCGCATCCACGCGCAATAGTCCTCCACCATCCCGGGCGCCGTCCGGAGTGCCTCGCCGGACATGAGCGAGAAGTTCCGGACGGGCTCGGATCGGAGAACGGCTGCGTCCGCGGCACCGAGGTCGCGGGCGCCGAGCCGCCGGAACAGCTGCGGAGCACGCAGCGCGACGCCGCCCATGACGCGAAAGCAGATCCGCGCCACCAGCGGGGCGTGCTGGGACAGCCGGGTGAACGCGCGGTCCCCGGCGGGAAGCTGGGCGAACACCCCCGATTCGGTGAGGGGCAGAGCCCCGGCGATCACCGCGACACTGGTCACGCGCGACGCGACCCCGGAGCCCACCGCGAGCGCGTACTGTCCGCCCATCGACCACCCCATGACACCGAAACGGCCGGCGCCGAGGTGATTCACGAGGTCTTCGACGTCCCGGACCCAGTCGAGCACCGTCCGGCCCGGCTGCGGATCCGACAGTCCGATCCCGGGACGGTCGGGGGACAGGAGACGGATCCCCGCGTCGCGGGCACTCCGGTCGGCGGCCGCGACGTCGAGGCGGCCGGCGAGTCCGCCGTGCGCGTTCACGACCGTGAATCCGCCGGGGTCGCCGTACTCCGCGATACCCATCAGGCGTCCGTCGCGCAGGCGGATCACACGATCCTCGGGTCCGACATGAACTCTGGGCACGGGAACCTCCGGCGGTCGAGGCGAGTCTATCCGGGGGAGGCGCACGCAATCCGGACATCGTGACGACCGGGACCGGTGCCGTCGCCGGACGACACCGAGGTGACTGTCGCTAGGCTGACGTCCATGAGCAGTGCTGAAGAGCCGCTGACGGCGGGCCGCGACGGACTCCTGTCGTTGCTTCGCAACGGGCAGCTGCCCTCGCGTGGGGCCAAGGCCCCGCAGCGGGAGCGTTACCAGCGGATCGTCGCCGCGGCGATGGAACTCGCCTCCGAGGGCGGGTACGACGCCGTGCAGATGCGGGCTATCGCCGATCGGGCGGGAGTCGCGCTGGGCACCGTGTACCGCTACTTCCCATCGAAGAACCACATGCTGGTGATGGGCCTGCTGATGGTGTTCGAGGGAATGCGGTCCCGGTTCGAGGACGTCGCGATCCCTGGGGACACGCCGTCCGAGCGGATCCTGTTCGTCCTCCGGAAGAACACGGAAGTCCTCGAGAAGGACCGGCCCCGATACGAGGCCCTGGTGCGGGCGTTCATGTTCGCGGACGCGTCGGCTTCGGCCGAACTGGATGCGTTCGGCGCCCTGATGACCGAGATGTTCGCCAAGACCATCGGTGTCGAGCAGATCTCCGACGACCAGTTGAACGCCATCCGCGTGATCGGCGACGTCTGGATGTCGAGCCTGGTGTCCTGGGTGGCCGGCCGCATCTCGGTGGACGAGGTGATGGCTCACCTCGGGCTCGCGGTCCGTCTCGTGTTCCGGCGCCTCGGCGGGTGATTTTTCAGCCGACGCGTCCGAAGTAGGCGTCGCGAATCACCGCCCTGTCGTCGATCCCGCCCGCGTCCGCATCCATGACGACGCGTCCGACGTCGAGGACCGTGACGTGGTCGGCCACGCTCATCGCAGCGTCGACCGCCTGCTCGACGAGGAGTACCGCCAGCCCGGATTCCTTCAGCACGGTCACGCGTTCCATCACTTCGTTGACGATCACGGGCGCCAGTCCGCCGGAAGGCTCGTCGAGCAGAAGCAGGGTGGGGTCGGCCATCAGCGCCTGCCCGATTGCCAGCATCTGCTGCTGCCCGCCGGACAGCGCACCCGCGAGCAGGCCACGTTTCCGGCCGAGGACGGGGAACAAGTCATAGATGCGCGCCACCTCCTCGCGTACGGCCGACCGTCTCATCTTGCGGACGTACCCGCCGAGAATCAGGTTCTGTTCCACGGTCTGTCGGTGGAACACCCTCTTTCCCTCCTGCACGTATGCCATTCCCCGGCGGACCCGCCGGTGCGGCGCCGCCTTCGAGATGTCGCGGCCGTCGAACTCGATCGTTCCCGCGGAAACCTTGTTCAGTCCCGAGATGGCACGCAGGGTGCTGGTCTTCCCTGCGCCGTTCCGCCCGAGCAACGCCGTGACCTTGCCGGGCCACACGTCGAGCGAGACGTCCCACACCACCCGGAGGTCGCCGTAGCCGGACTGTACATTCCGCAGGCTCAGTAGGGGCTTCGTCGTCTGCTCGCTCATGAGGTCGCCTCTCCGGCCAGTTCCGTGCCCTCGGCGACCACGCCGAGGTATTCGCTGAGTACGCGCGGGTTGTGTTCGATCTCGGACGGCGCACCCGCCGCGATGACGTGTCCCTGGGCGAGTACGACGATGGTGTCGGCGAGTGCCAGTACCAAGCGGAAGTTGTGCTCGACCAGCACGATCGTGCATCCGGCATCCCTGAGCTGGCGGATCAGGCCGGCGAGCCGTTCCACTTCGTCCTCGTCGAGGCCGGACGCCACTTCGTCGAGCAGCAGAAGCCGTGGCTCGGCGACCACCGACCGGGCGACCTCGAGAAGCCTCCGCATTCCCAGGGGAAGTGCGGTGGCGGTCTCGTCGCGGAGATGCGACAGCCCCACGATGTCGAGTGCGCGTTCCGCCTCGGCGATGTCGCCGGCGCGGACCTTGTGGTGGCGGGGAAGCCGCAACACGGTCGAGAGCATCGACACTCGATCGGTGCTGTATCGACCCGAGGCCACGGCCTCGAGAACAGTGACGCCGTCGGGGATGTCTGGTGTCTGGAAGGTTCGTGCCACGCCGCATCTGGCGACCTGTTCCGGCGCCCTGCCCTGGACTTCGTTGTCACCGATCAGGATTCGCCCGCTGTCGGGACGGTAGAACCCGCAGATCATGTTCAGCATCGTGGTCTTGCCCGAACCGTTCGGTCCGATCAGTGCGGTGATGGTGCCGGGTTCCGCACGCAGCGACGCGTTGTCGAGTGCCTGGTTGCCGCCGAATGCCTTCGAGATGCCGTCGACCATGAGCGTCCGACCCGACATCGGGTCCATCGCGGATCGATCCGTCTCCGCGGGGCGGGTTCCTGTTCGACTGCCGGTCAGGCCTGCCGCCCGGTCCAACCGCGCCGTGGCCTGTTTGGCGACCTTCGCGAGGCCACCACTGAGGAGGACGCCGCCGAGTATCAGGAATCCACCGTAGAAGACCAGCGCGTACTGCTGGAACTCGGACGACTGGTTCGGACCGAGCTGCATGATCGCCGCCCCGACCGCGGCGCCGTAGACGCTCGTCGCGCCACCGAGGATGCACGCCGCCAGAACTGCCGTCGCGAAGGTGAACCCGAACGCCTCGGGAGAGACGTACATGTCGATGTTCGCGAACAATGCGCCTGCGAGGCCGGCGGGGAACGCGCCGATCGCATAACCGAGCAGTTTCATCCGGAACACCGAGATACCCACCGAGGAGGCCAGTACCGGGCTCTGTTTCAGTGTGCGGAACGCGATACCGTGCCGGGAGACCACGAGGTTGCGCATGACCGCGAACCAGAGGATCGCGACGATCACGACGACCATGTAGAACCGGTCGGAGTCCACTACTTCACCGAACAGGGTTGCCGGTTCGATGCCGCTGAGTCCGTTCCGGCCACCGGTGGTATCGCCGAAGACGGCGATGATGTCCGGTACGAGGAGAACGAGGAAGAACGAGGTCATCGCCAATGACCAACTGCCGAGCCGCAATCCGGGGATGCCGGTGACGATGCCCACCGCGAGCGCGACCACACCCGAGGCGATCAACTGCAGCACGATGTCCGTGTAACCGGCGATGGACATGAGCCCTGCGGTATACGCCCCGGCCGCGTACATCGCGGCCTGGCCGAGCGCGAGTTCACCCGCATAGCCGAGACCGAGGTTGAGTCCGCTGACGACCAGCGCGAGGATGCAGGCGAGTTGCACCTGGCGGGACAGCGCGAAGTCGAGACCGAACTCCGGCAGGAACAGCACGAGGAGGCCGAGGGCGAGCGGGAAGAGCCAACTCGGAACCGATCGAATGAAGCGCCACAAGGACATCGTTCACACCACCCGTTCCCGCACCCGGCCGAACAGTCCGGCCGGACGCACCATGAGGATCGCGATGAGGACCACGAAGACCGCGATGTTGCTGTACTGGCTACCCAGCTCGAGAGCTGCGAACGACTCGACGAGACCGACGGTGAGACCCCCGACCAGTGCGCCGGGGAGCGAGCCGAACCCGCCGATCGCCAATGCGACGAAGCCCTTGATGGCCAGCGCCGAACCCAGGGTGGCCACCGCGAACGTCTTGGGACCGACGAAGAGCCCGAGGAATCCGGCGAGCGCGCCGGAAAAGGCGAACGCACCGAGGGCGAGCGCCCGGACGTTGACACCGCGCAGCAGGGCGGCTTCGCGGTCCTCGGAGATGCCCAGGAGGGCGAGACCGGTCATGGTCCGTGTGCCGACCCGGCCGAGCACGACCACCAGCACGATCGCCAGAATGAGCAGCACGATCTCGACCGGATACGTGCGGCCGCCGAGTACCGTGATCGGATCGTTCGAACCGAAGAACGGGACGGTGAGCGGTTCGCTTCCCCAGATCAGCTGCGTCGCACCGTTGATCAGTGTCGCGGCGCCAAGTGTGGTGACGAGCTGATTCTGGTGATCCCGGACCGGCCGGACTGCGACGATCTCCTCGATGCCGGCCAGGATCGTCACCGTGGCCGTCGCTGTCACCGCCACGACGAGGATCGGCAACTTCAGGGTGACCAGCCCGGTGTAGGCGACGAAGGTTCCGACCATCATCAGCTGGGCCTGAGCGAAGTTGAACGTGTGGGACGAGATGAAGACGATGTTGTAGCCGATCGCGACGAGCGTGTAGACCGCCCCCAGCGCGAGGCCCGACCAGACGATGGTCATCGGGATCTCCTGTGGTCGAGTGTCACGCGCTCGGGTTTCCGTACTGGCCGTTGAGGAGTGGGCTCGGAGGCACGAACTTGTACGCCTCGTCTCCGGGTTTCGACGCATGTGAGTCTGCCGAGAAGTGATAGGAGGGGGAGAACGCGGTTTCGGCGCTGTCGAGGACTTCCTGGTTCTCGAGCGCGTCGGCGAGAGCTTCGGGGTCGGAAGAAGATCCGGCCTTGTTCGCGGCGGCCACGACGAGGGGCAGTGCGTCGTAGTTGTCGGCGAGGATCAGCGTCGACGGGATGTCGCCCATGGCCTTCATGTTGTCGACCATGGTGTTGACAGCGGTGTCGTTGGCGTCGTAGACGGTGCTCGAGAGGACGTGCATGACCAGATTCGCCGTTGCCGGAGTGCCGAGCACGCCTTCCGGTGCAGCCTTCGAAACCAGTGACGTCCCCGCGACCGAGGTGTTGCCGACGAGCGGAATGTTCCAGTCGAGCCGCTGAAGGCTCGCGAGAAGATATCCGAGTGGCGCCCCGTAGGCGTCCACGACCAGCGCCTGCGTGCCCCGGTTCTTCAGCGATTGCAGCTGCGCCGTCATGTCGAGGGCGGCGGTGTCGTACTCCTCGGATCCGGTGCTGCTCACACCTTCACCGCTCAGCGCGTCGTCCATCGCCTGTCCGAACACTTCACCGTAGGCGCTGCTCCCGTGGACGACGCCGACGGACTGATATCCCTTGCCCTTGATGTATCGCGCGATGGTCTCGGCGTTCTCGGCCGGCCCCGACGCGAGGTCGAAGTTGAGCGGGTACTTCTCCGGATTCGCCGAATCCTCGGTGGGCCCGATGTTGAACGAGAGGATCTTGTTCTGCGCGAGGATCGGCAGGGTCGCGGTGGTGATGGTCGACGGGCCGGAGTTGAGGAAGAGGTCGGGCTTCTTTCCCGACGCGATGGCCTCCCGCAGCTTGGACACGGCGGTGGTGGCGTCGCCCGCGTCGTCGACGACGGTGATCTCCACTTGGCGTCCGCCGACGCCGCCGGCCAGGTTCACCGCCCCGGCGCTGGCTTTCGCTGCGAGCACGGACGTCTGAGCATTCGCGGCGAGCGCACCCTGCCCGCTGATTCCGCCGGTCACGAGCACCCGGTACGGGCCGTCTGCGGCGCCGGCGGAGTCTGCGCCCGCGCCGGAACAGCCGGTGAGCGCGAGTGCGGTCACGGCGAGCGCCGCAGTGAGAGCTGTGGATCGAATTCGCATGGGCGCCCCTTTGACGTCACGGAAAGCAAGCAAGTGCTTGGTTCGGCAAAAGGTAGCAGAACTAACGGTCGGTGTCCGTCGAATGTCCCACTCGGCGGGAGGATCTCGACGGACCGCGCTCAGCGGAACGACTGCCGGATCACCGGTTCTCGCCGCTCGAGGATGGTGGCGGTGTGCTGGCGCACCATGCTGTCGAGGTGCTCACCCTGCGGTGCGAGCCAGAAGTCGCCCCGGTCGATGCCCGCGAAGACCGACTCGGCGAACGTGTCTGGGTCGAGTCCGTCGGTGCCGAGCAATTCGCGCATCTGCGCGACCATGTGGTCGACGGCCGGATGGGAGACCGACCCGAACGGGTTGTCGAAGACGGACGTGACGACGGGCCCCGGCGCCAACACGCTCGCGGACACCGGGGCGCCCACCATGCTCAACTCCATCTGCAGGCACTCGGTGATCGCGACGACCGCGAATTTCGATGCGCTGTACGGCGACATCATCGGACCGGGCGCGAATCCACCGACCGACGCCGTGTTGACGACCCGGCCGCCGCCCTGGTCGATCATGCGCGGAACGAACGCCCGGATCCCGTTGACGACACCCGTGACGTTGACACCGAGGGCGGCGTCCCAGTCGGATTCGCCGAGTTGCCACAGGAACCCGGCGCGCATGATTCCGGCGTTGTTGAAGAGCAGGTCCACCCGGCCGAACGTGTCGAACGCGAGATCGGCCAGGGCGTGAACGGACCCGGAGTCCGCGACGTCCGTTGCGCACGTGAGGGCGGCTCCGCCCAGGTCCGCGGCCAGACGGTCCAGTGCGGCCGTGTCGATGTCGGCAAGCACCACCGTCATACCGCGGGCGTGCGCGTGCCGGGCGATCCCCGCCCCGATTCCCGAGGCCGCGCCGGTGACGACGACAACCTGCTTCTCACGTGTTTCCGGTTCCGTCACGGCTCGACCGTAGGACCGTCGCCGGCCGCCTCGGCCCGGGTTTCTCTCTCAGCGGGACGTATTCACGTGCCGCGCCGCCACAGCGGTTCGAGGTCCGGGCCCTCCTCGCCCTGCTGTTGCGCGCCCCGGAAGCGTGCCGCGAAGACGATCCAGCCGATGGCGGCCATGAGAAGGAAGCTGACCAGCCGGTAGACGACGATCGCGGATACCGCTTCGGCGCCGGTCATTCCGCTGGCAGTCAACGCGGGGACGAGCACGGCATCCATGACGCCGAGTCCGGCGGGCAGGAGTGGAATGGCCGAGCCCGCGGCGTTGCCCGCCGCGTACGCGACGGCGAGTCCGGCGAACCCGGGATGCGCGCCGACCGCGTAGCACGCGAAGGCGAGGCACGAGGCGTCGGCGATCCAGTTGAACAGCGACCACCCGAACGCGCGGGCCGTGTCGCGGCGATCCATCCGGACGGCGCTCATCTGGTTCACGATGTGCTTCCACTGGCGAACACCGGTCAGCGGAGGCTTCTTTCGAAGCCTGTTGAATCCGCGCAGCGCGGTGATGCCGACCCCCTCGAGGGCGTCGGGTCGCGATGCGGCGTACTGGGCCACCACCAGGAACGCGCACAGGCCGCCGAACGTGAAGATCAGCGAGAACGGGTTGGTCTTCGCCCCGACGAGCAGTGCGCCCGCCAGTCCGACGAGTGCCAGGCCGATCGCCTGGAGGACGCCGGCCATCACCAGTTGCCACGTCGCGACCACCGGTGATGCACCCCAGAGGCGCGTCTGCCGGTACGTGAACGTCGTCGCCAGAACCGGGCCGCCGGGCAGTGTCACGCTCATCGAATTGGAGGCGAACGTCACCGCGAGGGACTGCCGCTGTTTGATGTGCACACCCGCGACCCCCAGCAGGCAGCGCTGGACGCGGGCGAAACTCGACATCGACGCCAGCGACGCCACGACGGCTGCGGCCACCCATCCCCAATGCAGGTCGCCGAGGTTCTGGACGCTCTCCGACAGGTCCGGCCAGATGAGGACGATCTCCACCGTGAGCACGACGACGAGCAGGCCGCCGATCACCCATTCGACACGACGCCTTCGGGGCGTCGGGCGAGTGTCGTCGGCGTCAGTCATACGCGTCCATTACACATGGCCGGTGATCACACCGTGTATCCGCCGTCGACGTCGACCTTCTGTCCGGTGACGAACCCGGCCCGGTCGCTCGCGAGGAAACAGACCGCCTCGGCAACGTCGACGGCGGTGCCGAACCGGCGTAACGGTATCCGGCTCATGGCGGCGTCGAGTGCGCGCTGATCGAGTTCTTCGGAGCTGATCAGCCGCTCGGCCATGCCGTCGGTGAGCATTCCCGGGCCGACCGAGTTGAAGCGGACGCCGTAGCGGCCCTCCTCGGCGGCGAATCCCTTGACCAGCTGTTCGATCGCGCCCTTCGTGCCCGGCGACAGTCCGTCGCGCACCGGGAATCGGCTGGTGGCCGCGGTCGTGACCGCGACGACGGATCCGGACGCCTCCCGCAGCGCGGGCAGGGCGGCCTTGACGACGGTGAAGAAGGCGACGGCCTCCTGTTCGAGGTGCTCGGCGTAGTCCCGGGGAGCGACCTCGGACAGGTGGATCATCGGAATGTGCGGTCCTGCGGCGTGAACGAGGATGCCGATGCCGCCGAAGTGCTCGACGATCTGTTTGACGACACTCGCGACGCGGGGCTGGTCGGTGAGGTCGGCGGAGAACGCCTGCGCTCCGACGCCGCGGCCTTCCAGCTCGCCGACGAGGTCCGCGGCGACGTCGGCATTGGATCGGTAGGTGATGGCCACGTCGTGGCCGTGGGCTGCGAGTTGCCGTGCGATGGCGGAGCCGATGCCGCCGGTGCCGCCCGTGACGAGTGCGGCGCAACGACGTCGGGGGGTGCTGGTGGCGGGTGTCGCCATGAGGAACTCCAAGCGTGTGAGGAACGAGCGTCCCTAACCTAGCAACTGCTTGGTTTCGGTGTGCGGGGAACGGTGCACCCGGCCGAGCGCAGCCTAGCCTGGCTATCCGACCAGGCCTTTTCGTCTTAGCCTGAACGCATGTCAGCAGAGAACGCCGAGCGGGCCGAGCCCTCGGGGCATCCCGACGAGCCGCACGCACCCAGTCTGGCGAGCCGCCTCAACTGGTTGCGGGCCGGGGTCCTCGGCGCCAACGACGGCATCGTGTCGACCGCCGGGCTGGTGGTCGGCGTGGCCGCGGCCACCACCGAGCGAGCGGCAATATTCACCGCCGGATTCGCGGGTCTCGCGGCCGGCGCGGTGTCGATGGCGCTGGGCGAATACGTCTCGGTGAGCACCCAGCGCGACACCGAACGCGCGCTGCTGTCGAAAGAACGGCGCGAACTCACCGAGACCCCCGACGCCGAATTCGAGGAACTCGTCGCGATGTACGAGGCCAAGGGGCTGAGTGACGACACCGCCCGGACGGTCGCGCGCGAACTCACCGATCACGATGCGTTCGCCGCCCACGTGGACGTCGAACTGGGCATCGACCCGGACGATCTGACCAACCCCTGGCAGGCCGCCGGGTCCTCGGCGCTGTCCTTCACGCTCGGCGCCCTGATCCCGTTGCTGGCGATTCTCCTACCGCCCGTGCACCTGCGCATTCCGGTGGCGTTCGTCGCGGTGCTGGTCGCGCTCGCCCTCACGGGCACCGTGAGCGCGGCTCTCGGCGGCGCACAGCGCACCCGGGCAGTGCTCCGCGTCGTGCTGGGCGGAGCACTCGCGATGCTCGTGACGTACGGAATCGGTCAGCTGGTGGGGACGGGCATCGCCTAGCGTCGGGCGACCGTCACTCGCTCCGGCAGATCATGACCGGACATTTCGCGTGGTGGAGCAGATTCTGGCTCGTCGAGCCCATCAGCGCGCCGAGCCACGGTCCCCGGCCGTGGCTGCCGACGACGATCAGCTGAGCGTCGTCTGCATGCCGCAGGAGGACGTCGGCTGCGGCGCCCTGTTCGGCCACCCTGGTCACGGACACGTCCGGGTATCGTTCCGATTCGCCCGCGAGGGCCTCGGAGAGCAGCGCCTCCTCTTCCTGCTTGACGGCATCCCAGTCGACGAGCATGCCGGTGCCGCCCGCGCCGAGTGTGGGGGAGCCCTGCCACGTGTGGACGGCGCTCAGCGGCGCCTCGAAGAACGACGCGAACTCGAATGCATGGGCCACCGCGTCACGGCTGAGGTCGCTTCCGTCGACCCCGACCACCACCGGACGCTGGTCGGGGGTGGTGACTTCGCCCCGGAGAACGGTCACGGGGCAGGGTGCGCGGTTGGCGACGTGCAGTGCCGTCGAGCCGAGCAGCACCGAACGGATCGCCCCCGTCCCCGTGGATCCGAGCACGATCAACCGGGCCCAGTCGGCGGCCTCGAGCAGTGCGGTCCCCGCCGGACCGGGACTGATGGTCGTCTCGATCTCGAGACCGGGGAACTTCGGTCCCAGCAGCCTCTTCGCCGTCTCGATGATGGCCTCACCGTCCTCACGCAGCTGACTGAGGAACTGCGATTCCAGCATGATCGCAGCGGGGCTGTACAGCGGACCGTCCTGTGGCAGCGCGTGCACGAGCGACAGCGTGGCACCCCACTTCGACGCGACTGCGGCGCCCCACAGGGCGGCGGCGGTGGAGGCGTCGGATCCGTCCAGGCCGACGACGACGGAATGACTGGCGGGTGTGCTCACGTCTGGCTCCCTTCGCTCACGCTGTTGGGTACTCCCCGACTGTGCCCTACTTCCAGACTTTTCGGGCCACCTTCTTCGCGCTCTTCCACTCCGGTTTCACTTCTGCTGCCAATGCATCGCCGCGCTCCAGTTCGCGCTGCAGCAGCATTCCGAGACCCAGGCTCGACTCGGCGGAGTGCTGATCCTCCGCGACCATCGCCAGGATGTGGTCCCGTGCGACGACCGCGTCCTGGTATTCGCCGAGGACGTCCTGAAAGCCCTTGAACTTCGTCTGAGCGCGGTCGGACGCCTTCGGAGCCAGTGACCGCGTCGCCTCGACCGCATAGCGCATTCGTTTGGCGCGCTTGCGCGCTCGGTGTGTCAGCTCGTCGCGCTCGGCCCGGGCGGTCGCGGCCGCCGCCTTTCCCACGCGCTGGTGCACGGACTTCGACAATGCGCGCACCGATTTCGTGACGGCCTTCTTCGACGGGCCGCCGCTCCCGGACGCCTCGACGGCGACGAGGAACGTGTCGAGCCCGGCGAGCAGGTCGAGGTAGCGCCGGGAGTTCAGGGCGGCCAGTGCTGCGGGCCGGGCTGTCGCGGCGAGTGCCGAGAAGTATTCGTCGAGGCGTGCCCGCACGACCTCGCGGTCGGGTATTTCCTCGGCGTCGCCGAGCCGATCCACGAGCCGGCTCCACTGCACCTCGGTGTCCCGCGCCGAGCTGAGGGCCTGACCGACCCAGCGGAGTTCGACGATCAACTCGTCGACGGTTTCCTGGTCGCGCAGGCTGGTCCCGTACACCTGGAGGACACTCCGGATGCGCCTGGCCGAGACCCGGAGGTCGTGGACGGACTCGTCGAGGTCGCGGCGCACGCCGAGGTCGGCCGTCACGAGAGAATCCTTCTGCGCCGCCAGATACTCCAGCAGCATCGTCCGGGGAGTGGACCGCTTCTTCCTACCCGCGGGGCGCGGGGTGCCGGTCACCGCGTCGCCGAGCGCCCGCCGCAACTTCGACGGCGCATCCGAACGGGTGATTCCGGCATCGGTCAGCCGGGAGTCGATGGCGTCGAACAGGTTTCGGTCACCGGCTGCGAGTTCGACCTCGACCTCACGCCACACCCGCTCGTCGGATCCGGTCCCCGTCTCGGGGACGGCGGCGATCACGACGTCCGAGACGACCTCGGCGAGCGTCGTTCCCGCCGCGTCCACGAGCCGCCGCCGCTCCCGGTCGGTGCTGATGAGCGCGACCGGGTTCAGGGCCGCGCCGCGGGTGACGGCCGTGAGCAGCTCCGCGAATTCCCGGGGCACCTCCGTCTCGGGGTGCTCGGCGTCGGGCGCCAACTGCAGCTCGGTCCGTTCGTCCGCGCCTGCCGGGATCTTCAGGTGCCAGCCGGCGTCGTCGCCGCCTTCCCGGCGGCGGAGGGTGATTCCGGCGCGGAGCAGCAGGAGTTCGCCCGTGTCGTAGTACAGGGCGGACAGCTGGATCGAGTCGAGCAGAGGTTCGCCGTCCACACCGGGTAGTCCCGAGAGGCTGGGTATCTGCTGCTCCGAACCGGCCTCGTACTTGCGTTCCACTTCGGAGACGGATGTCGCGGTACTCATGTCACCATCCTTCCGGCTGAGCGGGCCGGGGGAAAGAAGCCGAGGTCAGCTCGGCCAGTCGAGGCTCCGGACGCTCGCGAAGCGTCGCGTGACTCCGGAGTAGGGGTCGACGAACTCGACGGACCGGGCCAGCAGCCGCAGCGGCGTCGAATAGTCGTCGGCGGCAACGTCGTAGAAGTCGGGATAGAAGTTGTCGCCGTGGATCGGGATGCCGAGCGAACTCATGTGCAACCGCAACTGGTGCGTCTTGCCGGTGTGCGGCAGCAGCCGGTACCGGGCCGCGTCGCCGTGGATCTCGAGAAGTTCGATGCGGCTTTCGCTGTTCGCGGGACCGTCCATCTCGTACGCCTTCAAGACGCCCCGCTCCTTGACGATTCGACTGCGGACGGTGGCGGGGAGCCGGAGATCGGGGTCGTAACGGGCGACCGCCTCGTACTCCTTGACCACCCGGCGCTGATCGAACAGCGACTGGTAGTCGCGCCGGACCTCCCGCCGCACCGTGAAGATCAGCACCCCGGCGGTCAACCGGTCGAGCCGGTGCGCGGGTGTCAGTTCCGGAAGGTCGAGGTCTCGGCGCAACCGGACCAGCGCCGACTCCGCGACGTACGCGCCGCGCGGGGTGCTGGCCAGGAAGTGGGGCTTGTCCACGACGAGGAGATCCTCGTCGCGGTGCAGGATCTCGATGTCGAACGGGACCCGCTTCTCGACCGGCGGATCCCGGTACAGGTACACGAATCTGCGGGGTGCGAACGGGGTGGCCTCGGTGATCGGCTGCCCACGCTCGTCGACGACTTCCGCTGCGGCGACCTTCTCGCGGAGGCGGGTTTCGTCGTGCGGAAAACGTGCGACCAGGTACTCGAGCACGGTGGGCCACGCGCCGACGTCCGGCATCCTCAGCCGCGTCGGGTTGAGGCCGTCGCGGACGGGAAGCGGGGCGTCGGGCACCTCGTCACGGTAGTCGACAGGCTGCGGAAATCCGTCGTTGACCGCCGGGGGACTCGAGGTTACTATCCGGTAAGTTTGTGACGCGGGCCACCCTGACTGGCCGCTGAGGCGCGTCATCGGGATTTCACGGGGGTTCGAAGTGATCGTGCGTCGATGGGCGTTTCGACCGGGCGCGGTGGCAGTCGCTCTGGCGGTGGGGGTGGGGCTCGCGGTGGTGCCCACGGTGACGGCGTCGGCGGATCCGACGGGTGGGGCGGCCGGGGCCGCGTGGACCGCGGCGGTCGACGCGCCGCCCGAGTACCCGGTGATCGCGATCGACTGGGACGTCCCCATCACCATGAGCGACGGAACGGTGCTGAAGGCCAACGTCTATCGCCCCGCGGACGCCTCCGGCACGCCGATCGACACCAGGATGCCGTCGGTTCTGGGCGTCACGCCGTACACGAAGCTGGTCGGCAACGTCGTCGATTCCGTGTTCGCGGTGCCGGGACTCGAGGACACGGTCGTCGACCTGGTGAACTCGTTCGATCTCGCCGGGACCCCGTTCGACGGTGTCGGGGAAGCGGCGAAGGTGCTCACCGGTGGCGGCATGCGCGTCTTCGGCATCAACCGCGACCTCATCCGGAACGGGTACACCCAGGTGGTGGTCGATGCCCGGGGCACCGGCTTCTCCCAGGGGGAATGGCAGGCGCTCGGTCCGCTCGAGCAGCAGGACTCCGTCGAGATCATCGACTGGATGAGCAAGCAGGGATGGTCCGACGGCAGGGTCGGCATGGCGGGGGTGTCCTATTCGGGAATCAACTCGCTGCAGGCCGCGGGGCATCAGCCGCCGGCATTGAAGGCCATCTTCCCGACCGAACCGGGCAACGATCTGCTCCGCGACATCGTCGGAACGGGCGGTGGTCTCGGTGTGGGATTCATGCCGCTGTGGCTGTCGCTGGTCAACGGTCTCAAGTTCGTTCCCGACATCCAGGCCATCGCGCAGGGGCGTTTCGACCAGCGGTGGCTGCAGGATCGGTTGCGGGATCCGCTGACGCTCTTCCCCGCGCTGATCGAGGCCATGACCGCGCCGGACATCAACGGTCTCGACCCTGGCACGCTGCGGGTGGCGCAGGACGGCCAGTTCTACGAGGAGCGGAAGGCGCAGGCCGCGAACATCGAGGTGCCGACGATGCTCTACGGCGCGTGGCACGACATCTTCGCGAACAGCGAGCCGCGGGTCTACAACGACATCCCGCTGCCCGCCGGGGAGAAGCAGCTGATCATGAGCGACGCCTACCACATCTCGTTCGGGGGCGGCTTCGGTGAGCAGGGTGCCCCGCCGCGACTCGACGTCCTCGAACGCGCCTGGTTCGACAAGTGGCTGAAGGGCATCGACAACGGCATCGACGAGTACGGTCCGGTCACGCTGTATCAGCAGGGCAACGGCTGGACCACCACCGATCAGTTCCCGCGGGCGGGTGTCGACTACCAGCGGATGTACCTGTCGGGTGTCTCCAGCGGCACGGCCGGGCACGCCGCCCACGACGGCAGCCTGGTGTCGGCGAAACCCGGCGACGCGGCACAGCTCACCGTCGCACCCGGACTTCGCGGGCTCTGTTCCCGCGACGGCGCGCAGGGCACCGCAGGCGCGGCCGTCGTCTTCGGATCGGTGTGCAGCAAGGACTCCCGGTTCGCCGAGGCCGAGGGACTGACGTTCACCAGTGCCCCGGTCACGCAGCCGACCGAGCTGTCGGGTCCGGTCAATCTGCACCTCGAAACCGTGCTCGACGCCCCGGACGGATTCTGGGCGGTGACGCTCAACGACGTCGCACCGGACGGCACGTCGACTCCGCTCACCAACGGCGCTCTCACCGCTTCCATGCGGGCCGTGGACGATTCGAAGAGCACCAAGTCGGCGAACGGCGACTACACCGAACCGCACCACTATCTGACGGTGGACGCCCGTCAGCCGCTGGTCCCGGGTGAAGTGACACCGGTCGATATCAACTTCGTGCCCACCGACGCGGTCCTCGAACCGGGGCATCGGCTGCGCGTCGACGTGTACGCGGGCAGCGTCCCCCGGTACCTGCCGCTCGGACCGATGCTGGCCGACAGCCAACTGAAGCCGCAGCACGTCGCGTTGTCCCCGGATCGCCCGAGTTTCCTCAATCTGCCGCTGGTCGGAGCGCAGGCGTGGTGAAAGGTTCACGCCATGTCCCGAGATCCGTAGGGTTGACGCCATGACCAAGTGGACAGCTTCGGACATCGTCGATCAGAGCGGCCGCACGTTCGTCGTCACGGGCGCCAACAGTGGTCTGGGGGAGGTGGCCGCGCGGGCTCTGGGCAAGGCTGGCGCGCACGTCGTGCTGGCCTGTCGTAACACCCACAAGGGGGAGGTCGTCGCCCGGTCGATCGGTGACAACGCCGAGGTGCGCCGCCTCGATCTGTCCGACCTCGCCTCGGTGCGCGAGTTCGCCGCCGGCGTCGAGTCCGTCGACGTGCTCGTGAACAACGCCGGCGTGATGGCGGTGCCGCAGCGCACGACCGCCGACGGATTCGAAATGCAGATCGGCACAAACCATCTCGGGCACTTCGCGTTGACCGGCCTGCTGCTCGACAAGATCACCGACCGGGTCGCCACCATGTCGAGTGCCGCACATCAGGCGGGAACAATTCACCTCGACGACCTCAACTGGGAACGCCGCAAGTACAACCGCTGGAGCGCGTACGGGCAGTCGAAGCTCGCGAATCTGCTGTTCACGTACGAGTTGCAGCGCAGGCTGTCCGCGGCGGGGTCACCCGTCAAAGCGGTGGCCGCGCACCCCGGTTACGCGTCGACCAATCTGCAGGCCCACACCGAGTCGGTGCAGGACAAGCTGATGGCCGTCGGCAACCGGATCTTCGCGCAGTCGGCGGAGATGGGGGCGCTGCCGATGCTGTACGCGGCCACCGCACCCGACGTGATCGGCGGCAGCTACATCGGGCCGGACGGCCTGTTCGAGCAGCGTGGCCACCCGAAGGTGGTGGGCTCCAACAAGAAGTCGCGGGACGAGCACACCGCGGGGGCGTTGTGGTCTCTGTCGGAGGACCTGACGGGCGTCGAGTTCACGTTCCGGTGACCCGACGCCCGTGAGGGTCTCTCAGTCTTCGGTGACCTCGAGGGTGACGTCGATGTTGCCGCGGGTGGCGTTGGAGTAGGGGCACACCTGGTGTGCCTTCTCGGTCAGTTCGAGCGCCTCGGCGCGGGGCAGGTGGGGGAGGGAGACCTCGAGGGTGACGGCGAGACCGAAGCCGCCGCCGTCCGTGGCGCCGATGCCGACGCGGGCGCCGACGGCGGAGTCGGCGACGTTCGCCTTCGCCTGACGGGCGACCAGCTGGAGTGCGGAGTGGAAGCAGGCCGCGTATCCGGCGGCGAACAACTGCTCAGGGTTGGTGCCGTCGCCGGACCCGCCCATCTCGGTGGGGATCGCGAGGTTCAGGTCGAGCCGGCCGTCGGACGTGCGGGCGTGGCCGTTGCGGCCTTCTCCGGTGGCGAGAGCCTCGGCGGTGTAGACGATCTTCATGGTTTCTTCTCTCCTGTAGGGGTGTTGAAGCGGTGGAGCGATTCGGTGAGCTGCGACAGGGTGTCCCGCAGGGCGACGAGTTCGTCGACCTCCATTCCTGTCGACTGAGCGAGTTCCGCGGGGATGCCCTCCGCGGCGGCGCGGAGGGCCGCGCCCTTTTCGGTGAGGTGGATCCCGACCCGGCGCTCGTCGGCCGAGGAGCGCCGGCGTTCGACCAGGCCCAGGGTGTCGAGCCGCTTGAGCAGTGGCGACAGCGTGCCGGTGTCGAGTTCGAGGGCGTCGCAGATCTCACGTACTCCGCGGCCGTCCTGTTCCCAGAGCACCAGCAGCACGAGGTACTGCGGGTAGGTCACTCCCAGCGAGTCGAGCATCGACCGGTATCTCGCCGTCATGGCGCGGGAAGCCGAGTACAGCGCGAAGCACACCTGGCGGTCGAGGGCGAGGTTGTCGGTCACCACTGAATAGTTGCACACAACTAGGTTGTGCACAACAGAAAAAGGTCAACCGGTGAGGGGGCTTACACTGTTGGCCAGTGACACGGGGTGCTGCCCGGCGACGAGCCCGGCGGCTGAGAACACACCCGTCGAACCTGAACTGGGTAATGCCGGCGAAGGGATGTCGCGGAGACGGCCGTATGCGCTCATCCGATGTCTCGTCGCCGACCGAACGGAAGGTGACAGCATGCAGCTCGACAAGCAGATCGTCCTGGTGACCGGCGGTGGGCGGGGCCTCGGCGCCGCCATCGTGCGGTCGTTCGCGGCGCAGAACGCGCGGGTGATCGTGAACTACCGGAACAGCCGGGATGCGGCCGAGGAACTCGCGGCGTCCCTGGGCGCGGACCGTGCGGTCGCGCTCCGGGCCGATGTCACCGACGCCGAACAGGTGGTGGCGCTGTTCTCCGCGGCGGAGGAGCACTTCGGTTCCCCGGTGACCACGGTGATCAACAACGCGCTCGCCGACTTCTCCTTCAACGGCGACGCACGCGACAAGGCGGACGTCATCACATGGGAGTCCTTCGACTCGCAGCTGCGTGGCAGCGTGAAGGCGACATTGCACACGACGCAGGCCGCGCTGCCGGGAATGCGTTCGCTCGGGTTCGGCCGGATCGTGAACATCGGCACCAACCTGTTCCAGAACCCTGTCGTCCCGTACCACGACTACACGGCCGCCAAGGCCGCGGCGCTGTCGCTGACCCGCACCCTCGCCGCCGACCTCGGTCCCGACGGCATCACCGTCAACATGGTCTCGGGCGGGCTGCTCCGCACCACCGACGCGAGCGCCGCCACTCCCGACGAGGTGTTCGACCTCATCGCGGCGAGCACCCCGCTGCAGCGCGTCACCACCCCGGACGAATTCGCCGACGCGGTGCTGTTCTTCGCGTCCCCGTGGTCGCGGTCGGTGACCGGCCAGAACCTCGTCGTCGACGGCGGACTGGTCAAGGACTGACATGACCGACGCCCGGCAACTGCACTTCAACGCATTCCTCTACAGCTGCGGGCACCACGGTGCCGCGTGGCGGCACCCCTCGTCCCCGGTGGAGCGACTCTGCGACATCGCCTACTACGAGGAGTTGGCGCAGATCGCGGAGCGGGGCTGCCTCGACGCGGTGTTCTTCGCGGACGGGCATTCGGTGCGCGACCCCGCATCCGGAGGCATGTGGTTCCTCGAACCGCTCACCGCGCTGTCCGCGATGGCGCGGGCGACGGAGCGGGTCGGACTGGTGACGACGGTGTCCACTACGTTCTACACACCGTTCCACGCCGCCCGGATGCTGGCGTCGCTCGACCACATCAGCGGCGGCCGCGTCGGCTGGAACGTGGTGACGTCGATGTTCGACGCCGAAGCGCGCAACCACGGGCTCGACGAGATGCCGCCGCACGACGAACGCTATTCGCGTGCCGCGGAATTCGTCGACGTGGCACTCGCTCTGTGGGATTCGTGGGGGCCCGACGCGCTCGTACTCGACCGGGACGGCATCTTCGCGGACCCGGCCGAGGTGAAGGCGGTCGAGCATCGGGGCAAGCACTTTCTCGTGGACGGTCCGCTGAACGTGCCGCGCTCGCCGCAGGGTCGTCCCGTGCTGTTCCAGGCGGGCGCGTCCGATCAGGGCCGCGACCTGGCCGCCCGGTGCGCCGAGGGAATCTACGCCGTCGCCTACGACCTCACGGCCGCGCAGAGCTACTACGACGACGTGAAGCGGCGCATCCGCGCGGCAGGCCGCGACGCCGACGCGGTGACCGTGATGCCCGGTCTCGTGACCTACGTCGGCTCCACCACCGAGGAGGCCCGACGGAAGAAGGCGGAACTCGACGCGCTCCTGCCCGTCGAACAGTCGCTGGCGCAGTTGTCGATGTTCGTCCAGCAGGACTGCAGTGCCTGGGAATTGGATGCACCCGTTCCCGCGCTGCCGCAGCTGTCGGAGTTCACCGGGCCGCAGGGCCGGTACGACACGATCCTGCGGATCATCGAGAAGGACCGTCCCACCGTGCGGTCGCTGCTGGGCACGTTGGCGGCCGGCGGCGGGCACTGCACCATGATCGGAACCCCGGAATCGATCGCCGACGAGATCGAAACGTGGTTCCGCGACGGCGGGGCCGACGGCTTCAACGTGATGCCGCCGCTCTACCCGAACGGCCTCGCCGACTTCGTCGACGAGGTGATCCCCGTCCTGCAGAAGCGGGGGCTGTTCCGCGCGGAGTATGAGACAGAGACTCTGCGCGACCATCTCCGGGGGCGCCCGTAGTTGCCACCACAAAGAACACAACCTTCTCTAAGTACGCAACAGTGACTGTGAGCGTCCCTCCCCCCGACACTGGCTGTTATCGCGATCACACCACGACGCGAGTTCGGACGAGGAGTGGCAATGCTGGTAGCACTCGGCTTTCTGATGGTGGCCGTGTTCATGTTCCTGATCATGTCCAAACGGGCCACTCCCGTGGTCGGGTTGATCGCCGTCCCGGTCGCATTCGGCATCGCGGCCGGGGCGGGCCTCGGAATCGGCGACATGATCACCGACGGGATCAAGGCGCTGGCACCGACGGCCGCGTTGCTGTTCTTCGCGATCATCTTCTTCGGAATCATGATCGACGTCGGCCTGTTCGACCCGCTGGTGAAACTCATCCTCCGGCTCGTCCGCAACGACCCCATGCGGCTCGTCGTCGGCACCGCGGTGCTCGCGATGGTGGTGTCGCTGGACGGTGACGGATCCACGACGTTCATCATCGTGACGTCCGCGCTGTTGCCGCTGTACATGAAGCTGAAGGTCAGCCCCGTGGTCCTCACGGTGGTCGCCGGCCTGGCGAACGGCGCGATGAACATCGTCCCCTGGGGCGGACCGACGGTCCGGGCCGCCGCCGCACTGGGTATCTCGCCGTCGGACGTGTTCGTCCCGATGATCCCGTCGCTGGTGGTCGGACTGCTCGTCGTGCTGCTGTTCGCCGTGCAGTTGGGCTACAGCGAACGCCGCCGCATCGGCACGCTCGAACTCACCGACGAGCGCCTCCTCGTCTCCGCGGGCTCCGGCCTCCGGCGGTCCGCGACCGGCTCCGGGGGTAACGGCGACGCGCCCCGAACCGGTGGCCGATCCGGCGATGCCGGATCGGACAACGGCCAGGGCTTCGTCGACGGTCTCGACCCCCAGCGGCCCACGCTGCGCCCGAAGCTGCTGTGGTTCAACGCGCTCGTGACCGTGGCGCTCCTCGTCGTGCTCGTGATGGACGTGCTGCCGATTCCGGTCCTGTTCATGGTGGCCGCATCGATCGCGCTGACGGTGAACTTCCCGCGGGTCAAGGAACAGCAGGAAGCGATCACCCGCCACTCGTCGAGCATCGTCTCCGTGGTCGCGATGGTGTTCGCCGCCGCTGTCCTCACCGGCGTGTTCCAGGGCACCGGAATGGTCGAGGCCATGGCGCAGTGGCTGCTCGAAATCATCCCGGCCTCGCTCGGACCGCACCTGGCCGTCATCACGGGCATCCTGAGCCTGCCGTTCACGTTCTTCATGAGCAACGACGCCTTCTACTTCGGCATCATGCCCGTGCTCGCCGAGACGGCGGCCACGTACGGCATCGAGCCGGTCGAGATGGCCCGCGCATCCATCACCGGCCAGACGTTCCACATGCAGAGCCCCCTCGTCCCGGCCATCCTCCTACTCGTGACCCTGGCGGGTGTCCCGCTGGCGGACCATCACAAGAAGGTGCTGTGGCGCGCAGCGCTGGTGTCGCTGTCGATGCTGGTGATCGGTGTGGTCCTCGGACAGATTCCCTGGTGACCTAGTCCTCTGTGTCGGTGTCGGTGGCGGGCCCCTCGGGGGTCGCGCCACCTTCGCCGCTCCAGTCGGCGCCCGAACTCTTGTCATCCTCGGCCGGATCGGACATCACGTCCTTGTCCGCGCCCGGGGCGCCGCTGTCGGTGGTCGTGGTCTTCGGTCCGGATGAATCCTTCGGTGTCATGTCCGACGAATACCCCGACAACGGGGTGCTCCAATCAGGCGGACCCCGTTCTGTAGTTCGAAAACTCCGTCGGGGATTGGCAGGTGAACAATACTTCGACGTAGTGTTCCCCGGGTTATCGACGATGAAGGAGTGGAACTGTGGCGCGGAAAGTTGTTGTCGAACGCATCGACGACATCGACGGAACTCCGATCAAGAACGGTAAGGGGGAGACCATTCCGTTCTCTGTCGACGGCGTCGACTACGAGATCGATCTGAAGGTCAAGAACGCCAGGGAATTCCACAAGACTCTCGACTACTACATCGAACATGCAACTCGGGTCGGTGGAAGGAAGCGTCGGTCGACTCCTGCAGTGGCATCACCGTCGCAGGGGCGTAGCCAGGCGAAGGAAATTCGAGAATGGGCGACGTCGCAGGGGTATGAGTTGTCCACGCGTGGACGTATTCCTGCCGAGATCGAGGAAGCGTACAACGCCGCTCACTGAGCCCATGGCGTCGCGGGTGGTCACGCCTCTGGCCGCTGTTCAGGTCGGCCGGGGGCCGTGGTCGGTTGTCAGTATCGGCGTGCTGCGTGAAATGACATGGAGCTCATGGCTACTCGCGTGACCGGGCGTCCCGGAGCGGGTGCGTGGACGACCGTGTCGTTTCCCGCGTAGATCCCCGCGTGGCCGCCCCCGTAGAAGAGAACGACGTCACCGGGCTGCAGGTTTCTCGCGTCCACGGCGGTCCCGTGTCGGAGTTGCTCGTAGGTGGTGCGCGGAACCGACATGCCGGCCTGCTTGAAGGCCCACTGAACGAGGCCGGAGCTGTCGAAGGCGCGGTGGTCGCCGGCCCCGAGGGTGCACGGGATTCCGATCCTGGACGCGGCGGCGTGGAGGGCCTGGTGTCCCGGCCGAACCCTGGGCGGGCGGAACGTGTGAACCAGGTGATATCCGTGGTTCCCGGTGTGTGGGTTCATGCCGTCGTTGCTCCAGTGCACTCGCTGTGGTGTCGCGTCGCGGAGGACGCCTGTTTACAGAGTGGTCCCGTTGCGGTCCGGGCGCATCGGCTGAACTACCCGGGTACGTGCCTGTCTTCTCTGCCTCCGTCGCCCGGACTCGACGGCCTCCGGGTAAATCATTCGATCTGGTCGGTTTGGTACTCGCGAGTAGTGCAGGCCCCTCGTAACGTCGGACGGGTAATTGTCAGGTCAAAGGGAGTGGTCCGCTACGTCCCGTGGACTGGGATGAAGGAGCGGGCGATGACGGTCAGAGAATCGGCGAACTGTGCTTTCGGTGTCGCACGCTTGGCGTTCGACGCAGGAGCTGCCCTCCTGTCCGTCGCCGTGGCGGTACCGGTCGCCTTCGCTGCGGGCGAGGCGCGATCGATGGCACACGCGGCACGTGGCGACATCACGCCGGCCACCGAACCGTCGGACAGCGAGCACGTGCACGACCTGGGAACCGTCGTCGAACTGATCTAGCCGGCACGAAGTCCTCGACCGGCTCGTCACCCGGTGGCGGAGTGAGCTCCGGTCATCAGGGCGGCGAGATCGTCCGGCTCGAGGAACGACGACGGCGGGGGTGGTCCCCACGCGTACAGACCTTGCAGGCCGTGCAGCACTTCCGGGCTCCAGAGTTCGTCCTCGGGGACGGTGTCCATGTCGGAGTAGTACTCGGAGAAGTTCCCCGCCGGGTCCTTGAGGTACCAGAAGAAGTTCGCGCCGGCGTGGTGCCGGCCGAGACCCCAGATGTGGCGTTCGGGGTTGTTCTCGAGCATCGCGTGGGCGCCGCGGCCGACCTCGTCGATGTCGTCGACCTGCCAGCTGGTGTGGTGCATGAAGTTCACCGGTGCGGCCATGACGAGCACGTTGTGGTGCTCGACGGAGCAGCGCAGGAATGCCGCCTTGTCGCCCATGTAGTCGCTGACCTTGAAGCCGAGACCGTCGGTGAAGAATTTCTTTGTGGTTTCGAGGTCGGTGGACCCGATCACTGCGTGTCCGAGTTTGCGGGGGCGCACCGGCTCGGTGCGGGTGAGGAACGGGGCCCGCCCCCAGCGGTCGATCCGGCCCGGACCGTTGTACGGCGTCGGCGACACCGCGGGTTCGATGACGATCCGGGACCGGACCTGCACCCGCACCCGGGTGCCGGTGGCCGGTTCCACGGCACTGACGGACGTGCCGTTCTGACGGGTCGCCACACCGAGTCCGGTCAGCCGCGCGGTGACGGCGGCGATGTCGTCGGGGTCGTCGGCGGCGACCGTCAACTCGACCAGTCGACGCGTGGGTGCGTTGACGATCTCGAGTTGTTCGCCGCCGTTGCGGGTGGCGAACACCCCGCCCCCGCGGTGTTCGAGTCCGAATTCGACGTAGTAGGCGATGGTCGCGTCGACGTTGGGGACGCCGAGGGTGACCTTGCCCAGTCCGTGCAGTGCCATGATCGCGTCCTCTACTTCGCGCCGGGGTCGGCGACGAAACGCTGATGAAGTGTGCCGATGCCGTCGATCCAGCTGTCGAGCTCCTCGCCGGGCCGCAGGAACCTTTGCGGATCGCGGCCGACGCCGACGCCGGCCGGGGTGCCGGTGAAGATCACATCCCCGGGGTAGAGGGTGACGGTGCGGGAGAGGGCGGCGATCAGCTTCGAGACCGGGAAGATCAGGTCGCGGGTGCGACCCTTCTGCACTTCCTCGCCGTCGACGGTGCAGCCGAGTTCGAGGTCGTCGGGGTCGGCGAACTCGTCCGGGGTCACCAGCCACGGACCTTGCGGGGAGAACCCGGCGAAGGACTTGCCGAGACCGAATTGCGGTGCCGGACCACGGGTCTGGGTGATCCGTTCGGAGATGTCCTGGCCGGCGGTGAGACCGGCGATGTGGGACCAGGCGTCGGCCCCGTCGATGTTGCTGGTCGCGCGGCCGATGACGGCGACGAGTTCGATCTCCCAGTCGACGTTGCCGCCGGCAGGAATTACGACGTCGCTGTCGGGGCCGGTGAAGCTGGACGCGTACTTGGTGAACACGGGCGGCAGGTGCGTGGGGGATTCGAAGCCGGATTCGGTGGCGTGGGCGTGGTAGTTCAGCCCGAACGCGAACACCTGCCGGGGAGCCGGCGACGGTGCGCGGAGACGGGACCGGTCGATGGGGACGCTGTTCCCCGTCAGCTGCTGGATGTCCTGTTCCGCCACCCATCCGGTGATGTCGTCCCAAGCCTGGTAGACGGCGGGCAGTTCGGGGCCGAACCGGCCGCGGGAGGCGTGGGCGAGGTCGACGGCTCGTTCGGAACCCTCGTCTCCGAAGACGAGAGCGGCACGGCCGTCGATGTTGGCGATACGCATGAAAGTGGTTCTCCTGGAGCGTTGTCTGTGGTGTGTGGTCAGTGGTCTGCGTTGACGGAGGCGGGCGTGGGCCTCGTATCGGAAGGGCCGGTGGTTACCTGCCTCGGTCCCCGCGGGGACGGCAGGGCCACGAAGGCGACGGCGCACAGCACCGTCAGCGCGGCGACGAGGTAGAGGACTGCGGTGTAGCTTCCTGTTCGGTCCACCACGGCACCGACCCACAGGGGCGCGATGCCGCCGCCGAGGACGAACGCCATGTAGGGGCCTGCATAAGCTTTTCCGAACGCGGCGAGCCCGAAATAGCGGGACGTGAAGAAGCCCACCATATCCAGCTCGGCGCCGAGCATGCACCCCAGCGTAAAGGCCAGGACGGGGGCGAATCCGACTCCGCCGACCGCGAACAGCACGACACCGGTGGCGCACAGCACGCAGAGCGAGGCCGCGACCGCGGTCGGCCGGAGGACGTCGATGAGCAGTCCGATCATCAGTCGGCTCAGGATGACTGCGAGTCCCATGATCGATGCGATCGATGCCGCACCGCCGACGCTCATCCCGTACTGCCGAAGCATCGGGACCAGGTAGGGGACGAGGCCGGTGAAGGCGACCGACATCAGGCCGAATGTGAGGACCAACCGCCAGTAGAGCGGGTTCCGGCGGATGGTGGCGAAGTCGTCACCGTCGTCGGCCGCCAGTCCGGGCGTTCCCTGCATGCTTCCGCGTCGCGGTGCGATCTTCAGGAGGAAGAGGGTGGGGAGGGTTCCGGCGAGCGCGATGCAGGCCAACGTGAGGTAGCCGAGCCGCCATCCTTCGAGTTCGATGACGCGGCCGATGGCGACCGGAATGATGGCGCCGGAAAGTCCCATTCCCATCATCGTGATGCCGAGCGCGAGGCCCCTGGCGCGGTCGAACCAGCTGCTCACCGCCCGGGTGAAGGCAATCGGTCCGGAACTTGCACCGAAGAATCCGATCAACGCCATCGCTGTCATGTAGGCCGGCACGGAGTGCACGACCGTTCCCAGTGCGGCGAATCCGGTTGCCAGGCACAGTGCTCCGGCAATCGTCGGGGCCTTGACTCCGAACTTGTCGACGGCGTAGCCGACGACGGGGGCGGCGAGTGCCATCCCGAAGGTCAGCAAGGTGATGGACAGCCCGTACATCGCAGCGCTGAGGCCGATCTCCCTACCGAGATCGCTGGTGAACAGACCCGCCGAGTAGATGGCGAGCCCGGATACCCCAGTGCCGACACCCACGGCGGCCGCTGACAGAGTCGGCCACCCGCGCCGGAATTCGTCCCCGCGTGACATGGTCAATGCCTTGCTCCTTTGTTGCGGTGGTGATGACCATCACTGTTCCTGTTCTCGGGTTATCCGGGAAGCGGTAAGTCGTGATGGAGGGAATTCGTGCGACGAATACACCCAGTTCGGCCAGGGGGCACGTGCACACGAGTGCTAGCTGCCGGCGCGTCTTCCCAGGATCCGTCGTTGCGATGCCGCCGCCGCGCTCACGAGAGCGGACGGGTCACACCCGAGCACGACTCCGCCGCGCTTGACGAATCGGCCGCCGATGAGCACCGAATCGACATTGCCCTCGTGAGCGGCGAGAACCACCGAGGCCACCGGATCGAGGACGGGCACGAGGTTCAGGTCCGTTGCACGCACCAGGACGATGTCGGCCTGCTTGCCGGGAGTGAGCGAGCCGATGCGGTCGCCCTGTCCGAGAGCTCTCGCCCCCTCGATGGTGGCGAATGCGAGCACATCGCTCAGGAGGAGCTGTGCGCGATCGGCCGCGACCGAGCTGTGGCCGCCGCCCATCCACGAACGGTGATAGCCGAAGAGCATCCGCATCTGCGTGAACATGTCTCCGCTGCATTTGGTTTCGGTATCCCCGCTGAGGCTCGGTCGTACGCCGGCGGCGAGCATCCGGTCGAGCGGGACGTCGCCGATGCCTTGCGAGTTGAGCTCGCAGTGCACGCCGATCGACACGGTGGCACCGGCCTCGGCGATCATCGCGAGTTCGGCGTCGGAGGAGCGGCAACAGTGCACGAACGTCAGGTCGTCGGCGAGAAGGCCCGCCTTGTCGTACTGGGCCACGGCGTGGACCGGTTCGTTGTGCGGGTACGCACCGGCATGCACCGACGTGCGGATGCCCAGGTCGCGCGCGAGGGCGAGGTCGGCCTGCCACACGCCGGACGCCGTCATCTCGGGGCCCCTGGCCGCCATGGCCAACGTCACGAGTCCGCCCGGGTCGGTGAAGTGCTGCTTCTGCAGCCGTTCGATGTCGGCCGGGTGGGTGAGCGTGCTGTTCTCGGTCCAGCGCCCGTCGCCCTGCAGTGGCCATCCGTGGCCGAAGACGGCACGGATACCCGCCTCGCGCAGACCGCTGACCGCAGCGTCGGAATGCTCGGGTGAATTCTGGATGTGGGACCAATCGAAGAGGGTGGTCGTCCCGGCACTCGACGCCGACACCGCGCCGAGGAGGTTTCCGATCCGGACGTCCTCGGGCTCGTACGCCGCCCCGATTCCCCTGAGTATTTCGTCGAAGTACTGGAGGGGATCGAGTTCGGCGTATCCATGCCGCATGACGCTCTGCCAGGTGTGGCGGTGAGTGTCGACAAATCCGGGCAGCGCGATCATTCCGTCGGTGTCGACGACCTCGACCTCCGGCTCGACGTCGATCCGCGTGTCGATTCCTGCGATCAGATCGTCGCTGATCAAAATGTCGGCTCGATCGAGGTTTCCGATGGCCGGATCGACGCTGACGACCGTTGCTCCCCGGAGGAGAGTGCGGCGCGGTTGGGCATGACTCGGGTCCATGAGTGTCCTGTTCGGAGAGAGGCAGAGTGACTGCGCTCAGTCTCATTTTCCCGCGGTTATTTGGGAACGACGGGTTGCCTATAGTTTGTATCCATGAGCTCGATACAGCGGATCTCCGGTCATCGCGCCAAGCTGGACCTCAACCTCATCGTGTCTCTGGACGCGCTTCTGCGCGAGCGAAGCGTGAGCCGCGCGGCGATCGAAGTCGGTCTGAGTCAGCCGGCAATGAGTGCGGCGCTCGCGCGGCTTCGGAGGTACTTCGGGGATCCGCTACTGGCCCGGGTCGGCAACTCGTATCAGCTCACGCCGCTCGCCCGCAGCCTGGTCGAGCGCACGACGGTGGCGATCTCGGCGGTCGATCGGGTGCTCGACGCCGAGCCGGGTATCGAGATCGAACGGTCCAGCCGAGAGTTCACCCTGATCATGTCCGACTACATGCTCGCCGCCGTCGGAGACACCATCACCCGCGATCTGCTGGCGCAGGCTCCGCACCTGCGCATCAACTTCGTCCAGTTGCGACCGGAGATCGTCGACCGTGCATCGGACAGCCTCCGTACCGCTGATGCCCTCGTCGTACCCCGTGGCTTCGTCAGCGACCTGCCCTCGGTCGACCTCTTCTCCGACCGGTGGGTCTGCGTGGTGGCCGAGGACAACGAGCACGTCGGGGACACCATACGGCTGGACCAGCTCACCGAATACCCGTGGGCTGTGTTTCAGACGCATCCCCACGCCGCGACGACACCGTTGCATCAGGTCCGGGCTCAGGGGGTCGAACCGTATGTGCAGGTTGTCGGCGAAAATTACCTGGCGCTGCCGTATTTCGTCGCCCACACCGATCGGATCGCGCTTCTGCCGGAGCGATTGGCGGCCCGGATGAGCGGCGGAATGGGAATTCGGTCGGTCGACTTCCCCTTGAATCTCGCCCCACTGAACCATGCCCTGTGGTGGCACCCGATGTACAACGCGGATCCCGAACACCGCTGGCTCCGAGCGCAACTCGTCAAGTCTCTGGAGTGAGTGCAGAACCCGTGTGGGTAGGGTCGTCTCGGGTACACCGAGACGACCCTCCCGGCATTTCATTCGACGGCGAGGCACCGCTTGATCGCCAGCTGAGCATCTTCACGCGCGGGGGCGCCGGCGCTGGCCCACGCGATGTACCCGTCAGGCCTGACCAGGAGGCTCGCGACGTCGCCCAGGCCAGTGGGTGCGAGAACGATGTGGCCGGTGTATGCGCGCACCGGCGCGCCCTGCAGAGCGAGGTCTGCGTAGGTGCCCGCCCCGGTGGCGTCGATGAGGACGAGTGAAGAATCGCGCAGCATTTCACCCATCCTCATCGGACCGGTCGCGGTGACGAGATCCAGGTCGGGGCAGCGCAATCCGACCATCGGATGGTGGTGTGACTCAGCAGGGTACGGGAAGGACAGCCCGTTGAGTTCGAGCCCGATTCGGCGATTGACTTCCGGAATGGGCAACAGGTCGCGTTCGAACATCCGCTTGAATGCCACCCCCTCCGGCGTGAAGTCGAACTGGACCGAACACTGCGCCGCGACGCTTCTCAGCAGCGCCTCGGCCACTGGGCGGCGTTCGGACTCGTAGGTTTCCAGGAGTGCCGGTCCCGCGTGTTCGTTGATCACCGCGGCGAGCTTCCACCCGAGATTGAACGCGTCCTGGATGCAGAAGTTCATCCCGACGCCGCTGGCGGGGTAGTGGATGCGAGCCGATTCGCCGACGAGGAACACTCGACCCTGCTGGAATTTCGTTGCGATTCTGAGCGAATCGGTGAAGCGGGACGCCCACACCAGATCGTCGAACGGCAGGTCCTTCTCGAGGACATCGGTGAGGCATCGGCGAACCTCGTCGGCCGTGACCGGCTCCGCCGCAGGGGCGTGCCTGCGCTCGGCGTGCACGATGTTGAACCGGGTGACGGATTCGTTCTCGCCGAACGGAAACGAGGTGACCCACCCCTTGTCGTTGTCGATCATCCGCCGCGCTTCGGGCCAGGGCCGATCCATCCTCAGGTCTGCCACGATTCCGGTGAAGGTCGGCCCGTGCCCCTCGAAACCGAGACCGAGTTGCGACCGCACGATACTTCGCCCACCGTCGGCGCCGACCAGGTAGTCGGCTGACAGGCTCACGGGTCCGTCCTCGGCCACCGCGGTCGCGGTCACGGCGGTGGACTGCTGAACGACGGATTCGACGGTCACGCCGTGCCTGACGACGACTCCGAGACGGAGCGCTTCCTCGAGCAACAGTTCCTCGGTGTGGTTCTGGGGAAGAACCAGCCGAAATCCGAACCTCGATTCGAGGTGGCGCCATTCCACGGGTTGCATCCCGGCCCAGATATGCACGGGAATCAGCGGATTGGAGCGAATCTTCGCGGCCCTGTCGATGAACTTCTGCGCAAGGCCCCGAGAATCGAGTAGCTCGAGAACTCTCGGCAGAACAGTCCCGGCTCGCGACTGCACCGGCTGCGTTCGACGTTCGAGGACGACGACGTCGACTCCGGCCCGGGCCAGTTCGGTCGCGACCGTCAGACCCGACGGTCCGCCGCCGACGACTATTACTCGAGCGGTCATTTCGAATCAATCTCCTTGTTGTACGGCATCGTGGGAAGCGGGGGGTGTGGGGCAGGACCGGTCCAGGTGTTCGTGTAGGAACCCGGCGACTTCGGCGATCGTGGCGTCCGTGTCGAACGCGGGGTCCTCGTGGTTGGCGCCCTCGAGAAGGCGCAGGCGCACCGCCTCCCCTCGGCGTCGAAGTTCCTGCGCCATCCGCCGGCTCTGCTGCACCGACGTGACCGAGTCGCGTGTTCCGTGGAGCAGGAAGACCGGCACGTGGATGTCGTGCGCCTTCGCAAATGGGCTGATGGCGGCGAGATCGCGATCGCTCACCGTCAACTCGTCGACTCCCAGCAATCGGGCCCTCAGGTAGCGAGACGACGGCGGTGCGGGGACCCCTGGCGGCCAGTCCTGCTCGCGGATTTCACGCGGTACCGGCGACCCGTCATCCGGACGGTCGAGGTCGCCCCGCGAGGTGAGGTCGTAACATCCGAAGTAGCCGACAGCGGCCTGCACGGGTGGACCGGGCAGGTCGTGCGCTGCCCGCGGAATCGCCGAAGTGGCGGTGGCCAGAAGCGCGAGATGGGCACCTGCCGATGCTCCCCAGAGCGCGACACGAGTCGCGTCGACACCGAAGCCTTGCCCGGGACCTTTCAGCCACTCGAGCGCGGTCGCGACGTCGATGATCTGGGCGGGGAGGGGAGCGGCGGTGGAGGGGCGGTAGTCGATGCTCGCGACGGCAAATCCGTGCCGCGCGAGCCGCTCCGCCCGCGCGGCATGACTCTTGCGAGAGCCGATCATCCAACCACCGCCGTGCAGGTAGAGGACGACGGCGGGTTTCGCAACGTCGATCGGCAGAGTCAGATCGAGTCGGAGGACGTGCCCGCCGGGACGCCCGAACTCGATGTCGGGACAGGATTGGGTCTCGTATCGGGCGGGCTGCCCGACCGGGGTTCTCACGCTGACGTCACCTCTTCGCCTGGTCGCGGGTCCACTCGGCGAGGTGGCCCGTGGCTCAAGGGTGGCGGATCAGGGAATATTCGGGAATCGGCAGTTCGATATGGAGGGAATCCAGCGGACGAATAGCTACAGTTCGGGGTGCGATTCGATGCCGGCGGAGGGCAACAGCGCCGGGCGCGGCATACTCTGACTCGTCACCACGCCTCCCCGCGCCGAAATCGTTGAAAGATGGTACTTACATGGCAGATTCACGGATCGCGTCCCTGGAGCCCGCCGAGCTGGACGTCGAGCAGAAGGCGTTGTACGACAGCATCGTGACGGGGCCGCGTGCTCAGGGGCCTCAGCTGTTCGCGCTTCAGGATGACCACGGCAGGCTCAACGGGCCGTTCGGGTTGATGCTGCATGTGCCCGGGCTCGGTTTTGCGTTGCAGGAACTCGGAAGTGCGGTGCGCTATCGGACGGCGATGACCGCCCGGATCAGAGAAATCGCGATACTGGCGGTCGCGGCCGCAACGGAAAGCGAATTCGAACGTTACGCCCACGAACGGGTCGGACACGCCGTCGGACTGAGCGACGAAGAGATGACGGCACTTCGGGGTGGCGACTTCGGTTCCGAAGACGCCACCGAACAGGCCGCGTACGACGTGTGCCGTCATCTGCTCGAGGGCACCAACACCCTCGGAGACGAGGAATTCCGCCGATTCGAAGCCCGCCTCGGTTCCTCGGCGCTGCTCGAACTCGTGGTAGTCGTGGGTTATTACCGGACCCTGTCTCAGATGATGAACGTCTTCGACGTCGGGGCACCGGCGGGTCTCGGCGACGAGTAGAACACCGCAGCATCTGTTTCAGCGTCGGCGGGAACGGCGCAGCCGGAGTCGGCTGTAGGTGACGACCGCGAGGACACAACTGATGAGCACCAGCATGGCGATGCTGAGCAGCCACCACGATGCGGCGTGCTGCCAGAGCGTATCGGGCTCGGTGCCCGTGGCGTTCGTGCGCAGGTCCACCGTCGATGCGGCGGCCGCGAACCCCCAGCGCGACGGGAAGAGCCACGACACCTGTTCGAGCACCGCGCGTCCGGTGATCGTGATCAGTCCTCCGCACATCACCAACTGCACCATGATCGTGACCACCAGCATCGGCATCACCTGCTCGTTCGAGCGGGCGACCGACGACAACGCCAGTCCGACCAGGACGCAGGAGCAGGTGGTGACGGCGATGTCCACGATCAATTCGACGGAGCCGGAGGGGATCACGCTGCCCCGGCCCGGAAAACCCTTGCCCACGAAGACGATCATCACCATGATCGCCGACTGCACGATGGCAGCGGCGCAGAATACGACGATCTTCGCCGTCAGGTAGGCGGACGGGAGCAGACCGGCGGCACGTTCGCGGTGATAGATCATGCGCTCTCCGACCAGATCGCGGATTGTCAGTGAGCAACCCATGAAGGCGGCGCCGAGGATCAGCACGACCAGGATCTGGGTGAGTTCGCCGGATTCGTCGAGGCCCGACGGACCGAATCCCGTGTCGCCGGGCACGAGCACGGCCAGGCCGCCGAGCACGAACGGGAGAAGGGACAGGAAGATCAGGTACCCACGGTCGGCGCGGATGAGCCGCGCCTGGCGGCGGACGACGGTGCTCAACTGCTTGCGTCGCGACGTGTGCGCGGGACTGCCGAGAGGTCCGGGCGGACTCGGTGGTGGCACCTCTACGGCGGGGCGGGTGGCGCGGTACTCGGCGAACACCCCGTCGGGGTCGGCCGCGACGCGGGCGAAGATGTCGGCCCAATCGGTGCTGCCCAGCGCGGCCCCGACCCGGTCCGGCGGGCCCACGTAGGCGGTCTTGCCGCCCGGTGCGAGGAGCAGGACCTGATCGCACATCTCGAGATACGACAGCGAATGCGTGACGATGACGATGACGCGGCCCGAATCGGCGAGGCGGCGCAACGTCGCCATGATCTGCCGGTCGAGCGCGGGGTCGAGACCCGAGGTCGGTTCGTCGAGGATCAGCAGGGACGGGCCGGTGAGCAACTCCATTGCGACGGACGCGCGTTTGCGTTGTCCGCCGGACAGCCGGTCGACCCTCGTGTCGGCGTGTTCGGACAGCTGCAGTTCGTCGAGCACCGTCTCGATCACCTCCTCGCGGTCGGCCCGGGTGGTGTCCGGCGGCAGCCTCAGCTCGGCGGCGTAGCCGAGCGCCTGCCGGATGGTCAGCTGCCGGTGCACGACGTCGTCCTGGGGGACCATCCCGATGCGGGAGCGGAGCACCTGGTATTCGGCGTGCACGCTGCGTCCCTCGAACTCGACCACACCTTCCGTGGGGCGTTCCGAACCGGAGATGATGGTGGCCACCGTGGTCTTTCCCGCGCCGGAGGGGCCGATCACCGCGGTGAGACTCCCCGGCTGGGCCGTGAACGTGACGTCCTCGAGCAGCCGCCGCCCGCCTTCGATGGTGAGCCCGACGCCGTCCACCCGCAGCCCACCTGCGGTCGGAGCCACCGCCTGCCGTGGAACGAGCCGGCCGTCCTTCACACTGAGATCGGTGTTGCCGATCGTGACGACGTCACCTTCGGTCAGCTGCGCGCGCGACACCCGGGCGCCGCCGACGAACGTGCCGTTGACGCTCCCCAGGTCGTCGATCTCGAGGCCGGACGGCACGTTGTGGACGATCGCGTGATGGCGTGAGGCCAGCACGTCCCGGACGACGATGTCGTTGTCGGGTGACCGTCCCACCGTGAGTGATCCCGTCGGGACCGCCTCGTGCGGTGTCGGGGGTGGGGCGCTCGATGCCCCCACGTCGATCGTCGACTCGTCCCATCGGCCGCCCACGTCCTGTCGCGTCGCGTCGGGATCCTCGACCGAGATCCGCACGATCGGTCCCTCGACCGCGTCGCCCAGGCGGACGACGACGTGGTTCGTGACGGGAACCTTTTCTCGACGCTCGCCGTCGACGAAGATCCCGTTCTTGCTGTCGGAATCGACGAGCTGCCATCCCTCGTCCCACGTCAGCCGTGCATGCTCACGTGACACCACGGGATCGATGATCGTGATCTCCAATTGCGGATCCCGGCCGATGCGGACGGCCTTGCCCGCGCGGTAGCTCGCCCGGCCGTGTTCGGTCTCGACCACGACCCGCGGGTGCGCTGTGTTCGCCCGGTCGTCCATCGCCACGGCCTCCGGTCAGGTTCTCGGGCGTAGAGCGTCGACTCCTTCCATGGTCGCACGCACACCCCGGTATACGTCGGCATAACGCTCACTCGGTATCGCCGTGGCCAGGAAGTGAGGAACACTGAGCCGGGTGAGTACGTCCCTGGCGAATCCCGGTGTCGGACTGGCTGTGCTGTGCACCGTGATGGTCGTGTGCGCGGCGGTGGTCTACCGCTTCACCCACCTCGGTAGCCCACTCGTCGTGCCCGGTGCGGCGATTCGAGGTGCTGCCCAGCTCGCCGCGGTGTCCCTGATCCTGGCCGCGGCGCTCGCGCATCTGTGGTCGTCGATCCTCGTGCTCGTCGTGATGTTCGCGGCGGCGGTGGGAACGTCCGCTCGCCGCGCGAAAGCCGGGCGGTCCGCCGGGTGGCTGGCGCTGTCCCTCGCCGCGGGTGTCGGCATCGTGTTGCCGTTGATGCTGGTCAGCCGGGTGGTGCCGCTCGAAGGTGTCGCTCTCGTTCCCATCGGGGGAATCGTGCTCGGTGGTGCGATGACGGCCACCTCCCTCGCCGCGCGACGCGCGCTCGATGCGGTCGATCAACGGTGGGGTGAGGTGGAGGCGGGGCTCAGTCTCGGACTCGACGTCCGTGATGCCCGCATGGAAGTGGTCCGGTATGCCGCCTCGGACGCGTTGCTCCCGGGACTCGACCAGACCCGGACCGTCGGGCTGGTCACCCTGCCGGGGGCGTTCGTCGGGGTGCTGCTGGCAAGCGGTTCTGCCGTTCAGGCCGGGGCGGTGCAGATCCTCGTCCTCGTCGGGCTGCTGCTCGCGCAGACGTGTGCGGTGGCCGTCACGATCGAACTGGTGGCCCGGGAAGCCGTTCACCGGCCGAGACTCCACACCCCGCGAACGTGACGGATCCGAGTCTGGCCCGAACGCCGGTCACGTGCATCGTCGGTCCCGCATACTGATCGGTGGTCGGTCCCTGCTGACGAGGCGGTGTCTTGTGGTGCATCCCGAGGTATTGGTGGTCGGAGCTGGTCCGGTCGGTCTGACGGCGGCGATCGAACTGCGCAGGCGAGGTGTCGCCTGCCGCATCATCGATCCCCTGCTCGAGCCACCGCAGTACGCGAAGGCGGTGGGGATCCAACCCCGCAGCCTCGAGGTCTTCGAGAGCATGGGCGTGCTGCGGCACATCCTGGACGCGGCGATCCAGATGCGCGGGCAGATCGTGTACGTCAACGGCGACGAGGTCGCCCGTCTGGAGTTGTCGCTGCCGGCCGACGTCCCGTTCGAATTCATCGGGCTGCCCCAGTACGAGACCGAACGCATCCTCACCGAATACCTGGCCACGTTCGGCACCACGATCGAACGAGGAACGAGACTGACGACGTTCGAACAGGACGACGACGGCGTCGTCGCCACGGTCACCGGCGCGGACGGCGACGAAACCGTCCGAACCCAGTACCTTTTCGGCTGCGACGGCGCCCACAGCGTGGTCCGCAAGGGCCTCGGCCTCACCTTCGAGGGCGGTGCGTTCCTCGAGCAGTACATGCTCGGCGACGTCGAAGTCGACTGGACGATGCCCCGCGGCTACGGGATCCGGTCGATGCACCAGACGGACGGCGAGACCGACGACCTGCTCGTGTGCATTCCGCTGCCCGGGCGCCGCCGCTACCGGATGTCGATGCTGGTGCCCAGCGACCTGGCCGGCACCGGCACCCCGGCGGCCGACAAGATCGCGCACGGTTTCGAGGCGGGACCGAAACCGGAGCTGAGCCACATCCAGGCCGTGCTCGACCGCCTGTCGCCCGAGCCGACGCGGGCGTCGAACCTCCGCTGGTCGTCCATCTTCCGGATCAGCCACCGCATCGTCGACTCGTACGGGCGCGGGCGGGTGTTCGTCGCGGGCGACGCCGCCCACATTCATCCGCCGACCGGCGCGCAGGGCATGAACACCGGCATCCAGGACGCGCACAACCTGGCGTGGAAGGTCGCGCTGGCCGTGTCCGGCGCCGCGGCCCCCGACCTGCTGGACAGTTACGACGCCGAACGGCGACCCATCGGGGAGGAGGTGGTGGGACGCACCGTGCGCAGCGCCCGGGAGGGGATCGGGGCGGGGTCGTCGGATCCCGACTATGTGATCCGACGCGAGGCCCAACTCCTCATCAGCTACGCGGACAGTCCGATCGTCGCCCAACCGGAGTCGAATGCGGCGCTCGCGCCCGGCAGTCGGGCGCCAGACGCCCGCGGGCTGACCCGCGCCGCGGTCGCATCCCCCCTCCGGCTGTTCACTCTCCTCGCGGGACGCAACCACACGTTGCTGCTGTACGCCGACGAATCGGTCGACGCGCGCGGGCTGGAACTGCTCGAGGCCGCGGCGACGTCGGTGGGCGCGGCGACCCAGGGACTCGTCGACACGTACCTCGTCGCGTCGCCTTCCGCCGAGGTCGGGGAAACGGTGCTTCCCCTCGTCCGGGACCGTGACGGCGAGTTCGCGCACGCGTACGGCGCGGAGGGTTCCGCCGCGTTCGTCGTCCGCCCGGACGGCTATCTGGGGTTCCGGCAGAGTCCGGTCGCGGTCGACGGTCTCACGGAGTACCTGAAGTCGACTTTCCGCTGAGCTCGGGAGTGGTGGGCAGGCCGCGCCGGATGTCACCCGGCGCGGGCTTGCCGAGCGGCGCCCCGACCCGGGTGGCCGAATCGAGCAGCCACGGCACGCTTGTGACCATCACGCCGGACGTGAACAGCAACCTGCCCTTGAGGCGCAGCGCATTCTGGTTGTGCAGCAGGTGTTCCCACCATCGACCGACCACGTACTCGGGGATGAAGATGGTGACGACGCCGTCCGGGATCCGCTTCCGGACGGATTTCACGTACCCGACGATGGGCCGGGTGACTTCACGGTAGGGCGATTCGAGGACTTTCAACGGCACCGGAATTTCGTACTTCTCCCACTCCCGCTGCAGTTTTCCGGTGTTGTCGCCCAGTACGGTGACGGCTTCCAGGGTCGTCGGATGGGTGGCGCGGGCGTAGGCGAGGGCCCGGGCGGTGGGTTTGTTGAGCACGGACACCAGCACGATCGTGTGCACCTGGGAGGGGAGGGTGAAGCTGTCCTCGTCGACGACGAGGGCAGCTGCAATCCGGTCGTAGTGCCGCCGCACCCCGCGCATCAGGAAGAACAGGATCGGCATGGCGATGACCACAAGGTAGGCGCCCTGGGTGAACTTCGTGATCGTGACGATGATCAGGACGGTGCCGGTGAGGACGGCGCCGGTGCCGTTGAGGGCCCGCCTGCCGTGGATGCGACGACGTTCACGGGCGTCGGATTCGGTTGCCAGCACACCATTCCAGTGCCGGACCATGCCCGCCTGGCTGAGGGTGAAGGACGTGAACACGCCGAGGATGTACAGCTGGATGAGGTGGGTGACGGACGCGTCGAACAGGACGATCAATCCGCCCGCCGTCACGGCGAGGAGCACGATGCCGTTGCTGAACGCCAGCCGGTCGCCGCGGGTGTTCAGCTGGACCGGGAGGTAGCGGTCGCGGCCGAGCACCGAGGCGAGCAGTGGGAAACCGTTGTAGGCGGTGTTCGCGGCGAGCACGAGGATCAGCACGGTCGCGGCCTGGACGTAGAAGAAGCCGATGTTGGTGGTGCCACCGAACACGGCCGCCGCGATCTGGGCGATGACGGTGCGCTGCGGATCGGTCTCGCAGTTTCCGGCGAACCCGATCAGATCGCACGGGTTCACCGCGACGTGCACCTTGGCGACGATGGCCAGCGCGGTGATTCCCGCGAACATCACGATCGCTGTGGCCGCCATCGCCATGAGTGTCTTCGCGGCGTTGGCGCTCTTGGGTTTACGGAACGCGGGCACCCCGTTGGAGATCGCCTCCACACCGGTCAGCGCGGTACATCCGGACGAGAACGCGCGCAGCGCGAAGAACACGAGGGCCAGACCGGTCAGCCCGGACAGTTCCGGTTCGATGGTGTACCCGGCACTTTCGGCGACGGGTGTCGAACCGGCCGCGACACGGACGAACCCCGTCACGATCAGGATCATCACCCCGGCGATGAACCCGTACGTCGGGAAGGCGAACGTGGTTCCCGATTCGCGGATCCCGCGCAGGTTCATCACCGTCAGCAGCACGACGAACGCCACGGCCAGCGCCACCCGGTGCGTGTTCAGCGCGGGCACGGCGGAGATGAGATTGTCGACACCCGCCGACACCGACACCGCCACCGTCATGACGTAATCGATGAGCAGTGCCGACGCCACCGTCAGACCCGCGGACGGCCCGAGGTTCTTCGTTGCCACCTCGTACGAGCCGCCCCCGCTGGGGTAGGCGTACACCACCTGGCGGTACGACAGGGCGACCACGGCGAGAAGCACCACGACCCCGGCCGCCAGATACGGCGTCAGGTAGAAATAGGCGAGTCCGCCCAGGGACAGGATCAGCAGGATCTCCTGCGTCGCGTACGCCACGGACGACAGAGGGTCGGACGCGAAGATCGGCAGCGCCAGACGCTTGGTCAGCAACTGCTCCCCGAGGTCGTCACTGCGCAGGGGCCGTCCCAGAGCCAGCCGCCGGACCGCTCGAACGAGAGCCACCACCTGTTCAGGGTAGAACCAGGCGCTTCGCGCCCGTGCGCCTTTCCGGTTGTTCCCGCTACCGAAAAGGCGCACGGGTGCGGAGCGCCTGTCCGCGATGGTCGGCCGAGATCTCGGCGACGCCGCGACCGTGATCGACCGCACCGACCGGGACGAACCGACGGGCGTGGTTGCACTGTCCGAGACGGTGCGGGCCGCTCACGCGCTGGCGGACGATCTGGCGGTCGCCAGGGCGGACCTGCCAGGCCTGCGACCGCTGGTGGTCCGCGGCGACCGCAGCATTCTGCTCGGGATCTTTCCCGCGCTGCGCAGGCACCTGGGTTCGGTGGGACTGTGGTGGCCACCCGAGTGCTCGACTTTCTCGGACGCACCCTGCCGTGAGCGGGAAGATCCGGGTTCCTGTCGTCGTTGGACTGGGTCGGTACCTGCCACGGACCTACGTGATCGAGCTCACATCCACCCCCGCCGGGAATTGATCGCAGGGTTGGCACGTTAGTTGAGTGATTAACGCTCAACTTTTAGGAGGCTGAGGAATGCCAGCATTCTTCGGGCCGGAGGGCCCAGGTCGCATCGACATCAGTCGGCTCATGAGTCGCTCCACCCAGGAGCTCATGGCTGCTGCTGCCCGCTTCGCCGCAGGTCGTGGTGATGCGGAACTCGATGCGCTCCACGTTCTGCGCGTCATGACAGAACACGAACCCGTCGCGTCTCTGATGCGCCGCGCAGGCGCGAACGCGTCGGCCGTCGCCGACGCAGTCGAACTGCGTCTGCCCCAGGGGCGTGACACCTCAGGCTTTGCAACGCCCGCACTGAGCGGCGCGCTGAAGACGGCGCTGCTCGAGGCGCACCAACTCGCGCGCGCCCTCGGGTCCACCTACATCGATCCCGAGCACCTCTTCCTGGCGCTCGCCGCGGATCAGGACCACGCCGCCGGCCGACTGCTCGCGTCCGAGGGAATCACCCCGGAGCGGCTGCAGACCGCGGTGCAGGGTGGATCGGTGGAGGAGTCGTCGAACTCCGAGACCCCCACGCTCGACAAGTACGGCTTCGACCTCACCGAACGCGCACGCGGCGGCGGAGTCGACCCGGTGATCGGGCGCGCCGACGAGATCGAGCAGACCATCGAGATCCTGTCGCGCCGCACCAAGAACAACCCCGTGCTGGTCGGTGAGGCCGGCGTCGGCAAGACGGCGGTCGTCGAGGGCCTGGCCCAGCGCATCGTCGATGGCGACGTCCCCGACCGGCTGACGGGTAAGCGCATCGTCCAGCTCGACCTGTCGAGCATGGTGTCGGGCACCCGGTACCGCGGCGACTTCGAGGAACGTCTCAACAAGGTGATCGACGAGATCTCGGCCCACTCGGACGAGCTGATCGTCTTCATCGACGAGGTCCACTCCATCGCCGGTGCCGGTGGCGGCGCCGAGGGTGCGATGGATGCGGGCAACATCCTCAAGCCGAAGCTCGCCCGTGGTGAGCTGCACATCGTCGGTGCGACGACGCTCGACGAGTACCGCAAGCACATCGAGAAGGATCCGGCGCTCGAACGCCGGTTCCAGCCGGTGACGGTTGCGGAGCCGAGTGTGGAGGATGCGGTGGCGATCCTGTCCGGTCTGCGTGACCGGTACGAGGAGCACCACGGCGTCCGCTACACGGACGAGGCGATTTCGGCGGCCGTCGAGTTGTCGGCCCGGTACATCGGTGACCGCTTCCTGCCGGACAAGGCGATCGACCTGATCGATCAGGCCGGGGCCCGGTTGCGGCTGCGGATGCCGAGCGTCGACGTGGATGCTCTGCGGGCGAAGCTCGCGGAACTCGAGCAGGCCAAGGAGCAGGCTGTCGCCGACGAGCAGTACGAGAAGGCGTCGCGACTGCGTGACGAGGCCATGGAGGTTCAGGCCCGGATCGACGGGAAGGCGGTCGGCGCGTCCGACACCGCTCCCGAGGTGACCGCCGAGCAGATCGCCGAGGTCGTGTCGCGGGCCACCGGAATCCCGGCCAGCCAGATGACCGAGGAGGAGAAGGAACGGCTCCGCCGGCTCGAGGACGAACTGCATCGTCGTGTCATCGGCCAGGACGACGCCGTGCGGGCCATAGCCCGGGCGGTGCGCCGCAGCCGTACCGGCATGAACGATCCGGATCGCCCCGTGGGTAGCTTCCTGTTCCTCGGACCGACCGGTGTCGGTAAGACCGAGCTGGCGAAGGCGCTGGCCGCCACGCTGTTCGGTGACGAGAACAAGATGCTGCGACTCGACATGAGCGAGTTCGGTGAACGTCACACGGTCAGCCGGCTCGTCGGTGCTCCTCCCGGCTACGTCGGATACGGGGAGGCGGGGCAGCTCACCGAGCAGGTCCGCCGGAACCCGTACTCGGTGATCCTGCTCGACGAGATCGAGAAGGCGCACCCCGACGTGTTCAACACGCTGCTGCAGGTGCTCGACGACGGTCGGCTCACGGACGGTCAGGGCCGGACGGTGGATTTCAAGAACACCGTTCTGATCATGACCAGCAACCTGGGGTCCGACATCATCTCCAGCAAGTCGGGTGCGCTGGGCTTCAGCACCGGTGACGCGGAGGCCTCGGAGAAGCCGCTGCGGGATCGGGTGATGGGCCGGCTGCGTGAGTCGATGCGTCCGGAGTTCCTGAACCGGATCGACGAGATCGTGATCTTCCGCAAGCTCGACAACGAGCAGCTGCACCGGATCACCGACCTGCTGCTGGACGACAGCCGGAAGCGGCTGCAGTCCAAGGGCATCGAGATCTCGTTCAGCGAGGCCGCGGTCGATTGGATTGCCGAGCACGGACACCAGCCCGAGTTCGGGGCGCGTCCGTTGCGCCGGTCGATCCAGCGGGCCGTCGACGATCGGATCGCCGATCTGTTGCTCGACGACGTCCTCGTCGAGGGTGGCAGCATCGCGGTCGGAGTGTCCGACGACGAGTTGGATCTCGTAGTCGGCTGATCCCCGACGTGAGTGGCAGAGCGTGCTTCGGCACGCTCTGCCACTCACGTGTGTGGGTAGCCCCTTGCCCGCCCTCGCCGTCTCGGATCAGCACCCGGTGATGAGGTGTGCGTCGTGCACCGTCACCTGTGCGGTGTGCAGGGCTGCACTGTGATCCGGGTGTGTGCCCGGAGCGTTGCCCTCCACGCCGGAGAAGAGCCGAATTACCGTCGACTCGCGGTGCGTGCTCGCCTCCGAAACGGTTACCTACCACCCAGCATCGGTCAGTCGAGCAACTCGACTTCCCAATTCTCCTTCTGCACTTGCAGATCGATCTCCCGGATCTGCCGGGCGAGATCGTCTGCAGTCCGCCGCAGCTCCCGGACGGGCAACGCCGCGACGAAGACGAGTTCGGAGCGGAGTTGCCTGCCGTATCGGTCCTGCTCACGACCGGAGGCGGCATCCGCGGCGGCGGACACCACCCGGTGCCGGATTCGCAGCATGTCCCGGCGGGCCAGCGCGTCCGTGATGCTCGCGTCGCCCAGTGGTGCAGCGGTATTCGTCCGATTGATCCTTCGGACCAGGACCTCCAGGCGGTCCAGGACCTCGTCGAGTTCGACGAGCAGCGCCGCGGCATCCTCCGCCGGCGACTCGCCCTCCTGATGTCGTGCATTTGTGAGAATGCGCGACTTCAGATGCTCCACCCGACGGGTCAGATCGCCGCGTTCGGCCAGTGCCTCAGCCAACTTCACGGTTACCTCCTTTCTCGAAGTCGTTGTAGGGCAGCGTCAATGGTGAATGGAGAAGTGTCCGGCGGGGAGCGGACGGGTCGCGGCACCGTGAAGGTCGCGATCGAAGCGCGTCGAACGCGCGGGTGAATTCCCCGAACCATCGTGTCGGAGAGATATCTCGGTGGGCGCTCATGCGCCTTTCGTCGAGTCGAATTCGAGCATCTTCAATAGGTACCACATCCCCGCCCGTGTGGCGACAATCGATTCGCCCCAGGTGAGTGCCGAAGTGTGTTCGGCGGTTCGTTGGCACTCACGTGCTGGTGGGGGCGACTATCGTCGAGGGTATGCGAGCGGAAGACGGCGAATTGACCTCCAAGCACCAACCGTTGCTGGTGCTGAGCAAGATCACGGAGATCCTCGATGCCTTCAGCCTGACGCGTCCGTCGATGACGCTGGGCGAGATCCACCAGGCGACGGGTCTGCCGACGTCGACGGTCCAACGGCTGGTCAGCAACCTGGTGGCGCAGGAATTCCTCGACCGGACCGGCGACCAGATCCGGATCGGCGTGAAGATGGCGTTCTGGGCTGCGACGGCCACCAAGGGACTCGACGTGCTGGCTGTCGTCACGCCGGTGCTGAAGGAGATCCGCGACGCCACCGGCGAGACCGCCAGCTTCTTCCGGGTCGAGCAGGGCTACCGCGTGTGCGTGGCCATCGCGGAAACCGAGCACGCGCTGCGCCGCAACATGTACGTCGGGAAGATCGTCCCCCTGCCCGCGGGATCGGCGGGCCGGGTTCTGCTCGCCTGGAACCCGGACCTCACCGAACAGGTCCTCGCCGGCCCCATCGAGCCGATGACGGAGGGCACCGTCACCGACACCGCGGTGCTGCGCGAACTGATCCACCAGGCACGGGCCGACGGGTACGCCATCACCGCGGGGGAGCGGGAGGACAGCGCCTCGGGATTGGCTGCGCCCGTGTTCGATTCGTCCGCCGACGTGATCGGTGCACTGGCGATCAGCGGGCCGACACTGCGCATGCCACGCGAACAGTGCGAGAAGTGGGTGGATCTGCTCGTCGGCAGCGCCGAGCAGGTCACCCGGACGCTGGGTGGCCGCTACCCGTCATGAGTTGCGCCGCGATCGTGCGGCCGGCGTCGTGCATGGCCACGGCGTCCGTGGCGACGAGTACGCCGGCGAACCGGGACCGGTAGTCGCCGAGATCGTCGCCGACGGAGCCGACGACGGCGTACACCGGCGTGGCGCCCGCGCGGGCGAGGATCGCGGAGATGATCTTGCCCGCCTTCGTCTGTCCGTCCAGCCTGCCCTCGCCGACGACGATCGCCGACGCGTCCGCGGCCACGGTGTCGAAGCCGATCACGTCGAGGATGTAATCGGCGCCCGAGCGGAGTTCGGCGCCGTACCGTGCCCACATCCCACCGGAGAACCCGCCGGCGGCGCCGGTCGCGTCGACACTCGACGGGTCGCGGGGCAGGGCCCGCGCCTTCGCTTCGAGTTGCCGGGTGAGGAGTTGCACGGCGCCCGCGTCGGCTCCCTTCTGCGGTCCGAACACCCTGGCCGCGTCCACGTACCGGGTGGTGACGTCGGTCAGCACGGTGACGGAGGCGCCCCGGAGTCCGCCGCCCGCCTCGATGGCGGCGATGGCCCCGGTGCCGCCGTCCGTGGTGGCGGACCCGCCGGCCGCGACGACGATGCGCCGGGCACCGCGCCGGGCGGCGTCCGCGACGAGCATCCCGGTGCCGTAGGTGGTGGCGGTGACCGGGTCGCGGGGGCCGTCGTGCGGCGTGGTGATCCCGGAGGCGGCGGCGATCTCGATGACCGCGGTCCCGTCGTCGGACAGTCCGTACGTCGGCCGGCACGGACTGCCCCAGGGATTGCGGGACCGGGTGGTGATCGGGCGCAGTCCGAGGGGGACGGTGAGAACGTCGAGGGTGCCCTCACCCCCGTCGGCGACCGGCAGCCGGATCGCGGTACCGCCGGACGACTCGACCCCCGTCGCGACCGCGTCGGCGACCTCTCCGGCGGTGTAGGTGCCCTTGAAGCTGTCGGGGGCGATCAGGACGGTCATGAGTTCCAGGCTTCCGGGTTCACCGGATGCGGGGGAATCCGGTGCTGCGCCAGGGCCACAGCGTTCTCGGCGCACAGCCTCGCCATCTCGGCGCGCACCGACACCGTGGCGCTGCCGAGGTGGGGGAGCAGGACCGTGTTCGACAGTTCCGCGAGCCCCGGGGCGAGCGCGGGTTCGTCCTCGTAGACGTCCAGCCCGGCCCCGGCGATCTCCCCGGATTTCAGGGCGGCGACGAGGGCGGCTTCGTCGACGACGGGACCGCGGGCGGTGTTGATCAGGATCGCGGAGGGCTTCATCGCGGCCAGTACGCCGGCGTCGACCAGGTGGCGGGTCTGTGCGTTGAGGGGCACGTGCAGCGACAGGAAGTCGCTGGTGGTGACGAGGGTGTCCCAATCGGTGTGGGTGACGAGTCCGGCGAATTCGCCGAGTTCCTCGTCCGAGACCGGCCGGTCGCCGGGCGGCCGTGGGCAGAACAGCACCTGCATCCCGAAGGCCAGTGCCCGTTTCGCGGTCGCCCGCGCGATCCGGCCGAATCCGGCGAGACCGAGCGTGCGCCCCGAAACATCCTGGCCGAGGAGCAGGTTCGGTTCCCATCCGGTGAACCGTCCGGCGCGGACGAACGTGTCGGCCTCCACGGCGCGGCGGGCGGTGGCCATGATCAGCAGCATCGCGACGTCGGCGGTGGCGTCGGTGAGCACACCGGGTGTGTTGCCGACCAGTATCGAGTTCGCGGTCGCCGCCCCGATGTCGACGTTGTTGAACCCGACCGCGTAGTTGGAAATACCGCGGATCTTCGCGGCGGCCAGGAGATCGGCGTCGAACGTGTCGCGAAGCTGGGACACCACCACGTCGTAGTCGCCGGACACGCAGACCTCCCGCAGCCGGGCGGCGTCCGGAAGCTCGTCGGGAACGTCGACGCTGCCCGCGGCGCGCAGCAGCGTGAGAGCGGGTTCGGGGATCGGGGTGGTGACGTAGAACCGGCCGCCGCTCATCGGCCGCCGCCGATGACCCACTCGAACGCGGTGGCATTGGAGCGTGCGCCCTGCGCGGCCTTGGACCGATTGGCTTCGCCGAGTTCGGCGAGAGTCTTCTCGGACAGTTCCACGAGGGATCCGAACGTGGTGGGGTTCAGCCAGTCCGGGCGCGTGGCGAACAACAGGTCCTCGCTGGCGGTGTTGCCGCTGGCACCGGGTGCGAACGGGCAGCCGCCGAGTCCGCCGAGGGCGCCGTCGACGGTCATCGCGCCGGCCGCGACCGCGGCGAGGCTGTTCGCGACCCCGAGACCCCAGGTGTCGTGACCGTGGAAGACGATTCCGCGCTGCGGGGTTTCGAGCCGGACCCGGGAGACGAGCGAGTACACCTCGGCGGGGACGGCCTGGCCGAGGGTGTCGCAGACGACGACATCGACGGCGCCGTGGGCGCGCGGGTCGTTGGCGATGTCGATGACCCGCTGCTCCGGTACCCGGCCCTCGAACGGGCAGGTGAACGACGTCGCGATGCACAGCTGGATGCTGCCGTCGACCTGCTGCGCGAGTTCGATCGCGGAGGGCATCGCGGCGAGGCTGTCCTCGGTGGAGCGTCCGATGTTCGCCTGATTGTGGGAATCGGAGGCGGAGAAGCAGTACTGGAAATGTCGTGCGCCGGCCGCGGCGGCCTTCTCCACGTGCCGGGGCGTCGCCACCCACACCCAGCAGTGGTCCAGTTCATCCGGGGTCAGTTCCGAGATCACCTCGACGGTGTTCGCCATCGGCGGGACCAGGTCGGGGCGGGCCATCGACCCGATCTCCAGCGCGGGCACGCCGAGTTCGAGGAGCCGCCGGGCGATCTCGAGCTTCCGGGCGGTGGGCAGCATCTTGCCCGTCAACTGCAACCCGTCACGCAAGGTGACGTCGCGGAGCAGGGTGCGTGATTCGAAGGACTGCGTCATGAGAGGCCACCTACCGTGTCGTTGACGATGGAGTCGATCTGTTCCGGGGTCTTGCCGAGCACCGTTTCCAGGACCTCCCGGGTGTGCTCGCCGAGGTCCGGTCCGACGTTGCGGATGGGCAGCGACTTCCCACCGATGACCGGGACGATGCCGGGGAACCCGACCTGCTTCGGCTCGGCCTCACCGGTGTCGACGCTGAACTGCTGAATCATGTTGCGGGCCGCGTACTGCTCGTCGCTGCAGATGTCGGCGGCGGTGTTGATCGGACCCGACGGCACCCCGGCCGCGTCCAGGATCTTCAGCGCCTCGTCGCGCGAGTACTGAATCGTCCACCGGCCGATCGCCGTGTCGAGTTCGTCGCGGCGCGCCCACCGCCCGGCGTTGGTGGACAGGTCCGGGTCGGCACCGAGGTCGGGGCGGCCGATGGTGTCCATGTAGCGCTGGAAGATGGCGTCACCGTTGCCGGCGATGATGATGCTGTCACCGTCGCTGCAGATGTACGCGTTCGACGGGGCGATGCCCTCCATCCGGCCGCCGACGCGTTCGCGTTTGATGCCGTACGCGAGGTAGTCGGGGATCAGCGACTCCATCATCGACAGGATCGATTCGTTGAGCGCGACGTCGATGATCCGATGCGGCAGGGACGGGCCCGGCGTTCCGGCGACCTTCGCGGCCTCCCGCTGGAACAGGGCCATCACCGCACCGAACGCCGCGTAGAGGCCGGCGATCGAGTCGCCGATCGACACCCCCACCCGCACCGGTGGCCGGTCCGGGTCGCCGACGAGTTCGCGGAATCCGCCCGCGGCCTCCGCGACCGCGGCGAACCCCGGCCGCTGCGACATCGGTCCGGTCTGCCCGAACGCGGAGATGCGGGTGATCACCAGGTCCGGATTGGCCGCGTTCAACGCGTCCGGTCCGATGCCCCACTTCTCCAGGGTGCCGGGCCGGAAGTTCTCCAGCAGGATGTCGCACTTGGCGGCGAGGTCCAGGACGAGCTGCCTGCCTTCCTCGGTGCGCAGGTCCAGCACGATCGACTTCTTGTTGCGGTTGATCGTGCGGTACAGCATCGAGGTGTCGCCGGAGTAGAGCCGCCAGTTGCGCAGTTCGTCGCCGGTCTTCGGGCGCTCCACTTTGATGACCTCGGCCCCGAAGTCGGCGAGCATCCGGCCCGCGGTCGGGGCGGCGATGTAATTGCCCAGCTCGAGTACCCGAACCCCGTCGAGGGGCCGAATGGTGTTGTCGGAGAACATGGTGATCCTTAACTGATAGTGACGCTCAGAGAACGAGGCTCATGGGCAGGACGAGCAGTATTGCGACGACCGATGCCACCGATACTCCCACCGAACATGTCTTCAGCGTGCCTCGTGTGGTCTGACCCATCAAGGACTGCAGCAGCCAGAACGTGTTGCTCGTGACGTGCACCGCGAACAGGGAGCCGGCGCCGGCCGCGAGGGCGATGAGGACGGGGTCGAGGCCGAGGGTCGGTGCGATGGGTGCGAGGACGCCCGCGGCGGTGATGGCGGAGATGGTCACCGAGCCGACGGCGACGTGCAGGACGGCGGCGATCACCCAGACCATGAGCAGCGGAGCGGCGTGATTGGCGGTGAAGTACTTGCCGAGGATGTCGCCGAGGCCGACGGCTGCGATCGTCGCGGCGAGGGACCCGCCGACGCCGGTGAGGATGAGGATCTGGCCGCTCTCGCTGAAACCGCTGGCGATCGCCTTCTGGATGCGGTGCTGGCCGACGGTGAGGCGTCCGACGAAGCTGGTGCCGATCAGTCCGATCAGCAACGCGATGAGCGGCTCGGACACGAACGCGACGACCGGATTGGTGATCTCGGCGATGTCCAGGATCGCGCCGGTCGCGATGAGCAGGAGGGAAACGAGCAGCGGAGCGAGGAGCAGGATGAGGGGGCGGTCGTGCGCCGCGCGCCCGGCCGTGACCTCGGTGACGGTCGCGGCGCGTTGCGCCTGGGCGACGCCGCCGCCGGCGTCGGGCCGCGGGGTGGTCCCGCCGCTGCCGCCGTCGGTCCACTGGTCTTCTTCGTCGTCGACGACCGTCTGATGGAAGTGCTCTTCGTCCTTCTCCGGGTTCCACCAACCGCGGGTGAACAGGAACGACATGATCGCGACCGAGATCGCCACGGTCGGGATCACCAGAATGAGTCCGAAGATCAGCATCTTGCCGAGCGGCACACCGAGAAGTCCGGCGAGGGCGAGGGCGCCGACACCGGGAACCATGAGCACGATGCCGCACTCCAGGCCGATGGCGAGGGCGGTGGCCATGCGTGCGGTCCCGACCCGGCCGACCTTCGGGGCGAGGTTGCGGGCGAGCGGGGCGGAGATGACGAGCAGGACGTCGAGGAAGATGGACTGCAGCAACGTCGCGATCGTCAGCGATAGCGCATAGGGCATTCGTTTCGGCCCGAACACGCGCAGAAGTGTCCCGACCAGGCGCTGGATCGCGCCCATTTCTTTCAGCATGGCGCCCATCAGGACGCCGAAGGCGATCAGAAGTCCCACTTCGGCCATGATGTCGCCGAAGCCGGTGCTGATGACGTCCACCGTTTCGGCCGTGCCGAGTCCCGTCGTGAGTCCGAGGTAGGCGGATCCGACGACCAGTGACACCACTGGGTTGAACTTGAAACGCACGATCATCAGAACGACCGCCGCTACGGCGACCGTGGTGTTGATCAGGATTGCTACGTCTGACATGTGCGCGTCCTTATCGAGGAGGCGGGGTAGTGACTGGTGTCACAGGTACACCCATATTATGAGCACACACTCACGATATAAGCAATGGGCCTCCGAAGGCCCTGCGGGTGGGATACTCGACGCATGGTCGCGCTGGATCCGTTTGCTGTGGGACGGCCACCGGCCGCCGAGCGCAGAACGTCGGAGGACTGGAGCGAGATCCAGCTCTGGTCCGACCGCGTGTACATGCCCTATGTCGTGCGTCCGCTCGGTGTCGGGCTGTCGCCCCGGTCGAGCATGTACTCCACGAAGATCGGCGACATCACCGTCACCCGGTTCTCCTACGGAATCCCCGTCTCGGTCGGCGACTTCTCGTCCGACGCCGGAAACGCGCTCGTTCTCACGACCATTCGGGGCAACGCCCGGCACCACCTCGACCACGACGCCACCGCGGACACACCGGCGGGCGACACGTTCGTCGCCGACTGCAGTCACGTCGACTACCTCGTCGAGTTCTCGCCCGACCACGTCCAGCTCAATCTCACCGTTCCCCACACGCTGCTCGCGGACACGGCCGTGCGGTGGTGGGGATTCGACCCCGGAGGTCTTCTCTGGCAACGCAAATGCGTCATCGGGGGCGGTGGATCCGGCTGGCAGGCCCTGCTCGGGTACGCCATGCGGACGACGGGAGAGCTACCCGGACACGCCACCGAGGGGCGCATCGGTCTCAACCTGCAGGAGTTGCTGGTCGGTCACCTGCTCACCGAATGGGCGGCTCGCGCCGGAGTGGACCCGGACAGGTCCACCGGCCCGGCGGCGCCCGGCTATGTGCGGCACGCCGTCCAGTACATCCGGGAGTACGCCCGCGAACTGCCGACCGCCTCCGACATCGCCGACGCGGTGGGGGTCAGCGTCCGGACCCTGTCCGGGGCGTTCCGGAAATACCTCGACACCACGCCCGCCGAATACGTGCGTGAGCAGCGGCTCCAGGGCATCCGCGAGGAACTGCTCACCGCATCACCGGGGGAGACCGTCGCCTCGATCGCCGGCGCGTGGGGATACGTCAACCTCGGCCTCTTCGCGGCGGCCTACCGTCGCCGGTTCGGCGAGAATCCGTCGCAGACCAGGGCCTTCGGCCCCGTGAGTGGTTGACGAGTCCAGAGACTCCTCAACCACTCACGGGCGGCGGAGCCGCCTACAGCTCCGCGCGGACCAGCTTCGCCGCGTCGACGAGGTTGCGCAGCGACGCCTCGACCTCGGCGGGACCGCGGGTCTTCAGCCCGCAGTCGGGGTTGACCCACAGCCGTTCCACCGGCACCGCCTTCAGCGCCTCCCGCAGCGACGCCGCGATCTCCTCGACACCGGGCACCCGCGGCGAGTGGATGTCGTACACGCCCGGGCCGACTCCGAGGTCGAAGCCGACGGCACTGAGGTCGTCGAGGACCTCCATGTGCGAACGCGCAGCCTCGATGGAGGTGACGTCGGCGTCGAGCCTCGCGATGGCCTCGATGACCTCACCGAACTCCGAATAGCAGAGGTGGGTGTGGATCTGCGTCGAGTCCGAGACCCCGGACGTCGCGAGACGGAACGCCCCGACCGACCAGTCGAGGTACCCCGGCTGATCCGCGGCCCGCAGGGGCAGCAATTCGCGCAGCGCGGGCTCGTCCACCTGGACGATCCGGATGCCCGCCCCCTGCAGATCCACCGTTTCGTCCCGGATGGCCAGCGCCACCTGGTTGGCGGAGTCGGCCAGCGGCTGGTCATCGCGCACGAACGACCACGCCAGGATCGTCACCGGACCGGTGAGCATGCCCTTCACCGGACGCTGCGTCAGCGACTGCGCGTACGTGATCCATTCGACGGTCATCGGGTTGCTGCGTCGCACATCGCCGTACAGGATCGGCGGACGGACGCAGCGGCTGCCGTACGACTGCACCCAGCCGTTGTCCGTCGCGAAGAACCCGTCCAACTGTTCGGCGAAGTACTGCACCACGTCGTTGCGTTCCGGTTCGCCGTGCACCAGCACGTCGAGGTCCAGCTTCTCCTGCAGCGCAACCACATCGGCGACCTCGGCGCGCATCCGCTTCAGGTACTCGGCCTCGTCGATCTCACCCTTGCGCCGCGCGGCGCGCGCGACGCGGATCTGCGTCGTCTGCGGGTAGGAGCCGATCGTCGTGGTCGGCAGCACCGGAAGCGACAGCGCCGACTGGGCTTCCCGACGTTCCGCCGCGGGACTGCGCCCCGGATCGGACGCGGTGAGCACGTCCAGCCGAGCACGGACCGTGGCGTCGTGCAGACGCCGGTCGGTGCTGCGGGTGGACGCCGCCGCGCGGGCGAGCGCGAACTCGTCGTCCACGGACTCGCGACCGCTGGTCAGTGCGGTGCCGAGTGTGACGACCTCGCGGACCTTTTCGGTGCCGAACGCCAGCCACGACCGCAGCGCCTTGTCGATGCCGGTTTCCGCGTCGAGCGTGTACGGGACGTGCAGCAGCGAGCACGACGTCGACACGGCAAGCGAACCGGTACTGCCCAGCAGGGTGCCGAGCGACGCCAGGGCCGCGTCCAAGTCGGTGCGCCAGATGTTGCGTCCGTCGACGACACCGGCGACGACGTGCTTGCGGGTCAGATCGGGAACCGTGGCGAGAGTGTCGGATCCGGCAACCAGATCGATCGCGATCCCCTCGACACCGGTCGACGCGATCGCGGGAAGTGCGTCACCCAGGCTGCCGAAGTACGACGCGACGAGGATCGCCGGTCGCAACTCCGGCCCGGACAACCGGTCGTAGGCCCGCTTGTCCGCCGCGATCTCCTCCGGTGTGCGGTCGGCGACCAGCGCGGGTTCGTCGATCTGCACCCAGTCGGCGCCCGCGCCGGCGAGCCGACCGAGCAGGTCCGCATACAGCGGGACCAGTTCGTCGAGGCGGTCGAGGCGGGGTGCGTCCGAGCCGACAGCCTTCGACAGCAGCAGGAACGTGACCGGACCCACCACCACCGGGCGGGCCGGAATGTCCAGGGCACGTGCCTCTTCGAGTTCGCGGAGCACCTTCGACGGGTCGAGGGCGAACGTCGTCGTCGGGGAGATCTCCGGCACCAGGTAGTGGTAGTTGGTGTCGAACCACTTGGTCATCTCGAGCGGGGCGACCGTGTCGTTACCGCGGGCGGCGGCGAAGTAGCGGTCGAGGTCGCTCTCGATACCGGCGACACGGTCGGGCAGGGCGCCGAGCATCGCCGCGGTGTCCAGCACATGGTCGTAGTACGAGAACGTGTTGACGGGCACGGAGTCGAGGCCGGCGTCACGCAGGCTCGTCCAGGTCCGGCGTCGCAGATCCCGGGCGAGAGCGTCGAGCCCTTCGGCGTCGAGGCGGCCTGCCCAGTACGACTCGACGGCCTTCTTCAGTTCGCGATTCGGACCGATGCGAGGTGAGCCCAGCACGGTCGCAGTGAAAGAAAATGTCACGGTATCTCCAGTTGCGTACGCGGTACGGCTACCGCCGGCAAACGGGTACACCTCTCGAGCCCAGAGACGTGTTGCAGCGCGAGAAGGTCTGCACCGGCCAGCATAGGCCTTCGGCCCGTGCGCGGTTAAGGGGTCCCTGGACTCGTCAAGCACTCACGGGCGCGAAGCGCCTACACGCCGAGGACAGGAACAGTGCGGCCGCGACGGAGGCGACCGGCGCACCGTCCCGTGCCGCGCGCAGCACGTCGGTCTCCCGGTCGGTGAGCGGCGATTCCCCACCGACGAGGCGTCGGAGGTGAGCGCGATGAACGCGTCTTCGAGCCCTCGGGAGACGATTTCGAGGTCGCAGGCAGGTGTCTGCGTGAGGAGGTGGCGGGCGACGGCGTCGGTGTCCGTCGAGTGGACGAGGACGCTGTCACCGCGAACCTCGATGCTGTCGGCGCCGGGAATTGCGAACAATTGTTCCCTGTCGGCGCCCGGGAGGTGGGCGCGCACCGTGCGTCCCGCGGACAGCGCCTTCACCTCGGCGGCGGTGCCGTCGGCGACCACTTTTCCCTTGCGCACCAGCACGATCCGATCGGCGTAGGCGTCGGCCTCCTCGAGGTAGTGCGTCGCGAAGACGACAGTCCGGCCGCTGTCCGCGTCGGCGCGGATCGCCGACCAGAAGTCCCGCCTGCCCTCGACGTCCATGCCCGTGGTCGGCTCGTCGAGGATCAACAGCTCGGGATCGGACAGCAGTGCCATCGCGAACCGCAGTCGCTGTTGCTGACCTCCGGAACATTTGCCCACCAACCGGTTTGCGAGATCGGCGATACCGGCCCGGGTGAGGACCTCGTCGACCGGCCGCGTGTCGGCGAACAGGCTCGCGGTGAGCCGGACGGTCTCCTCGACCGTCAGCTCCTTCAGCAGCCCGCCCGTCTGCATGGCCGCCGAGACCAGGCCCTGTGCGATCGCGGTGCGCGGATCGGTGCCGAACACGGACACCTCGCCGGCCGTGGGGCGGGACAGTCCGAGGACCATGTCGACGGTGGTGGTCTTGCCGGCGCCGTTGGGGCCGAGGAAACCGACGATCTCGCCGGGCCGGATCTCGAGGTACAGGCCCCGGACGGCGTGAACGTCACCGAAGTACTTGTGGACGCCTCGCAGGCTGACTGCCGGAGCCGGCGACGCGGAGGCCTTCGTGGAGGTGCGGAGCTCTGTCGATGTCATGCATTCAGCGTGCGAGCCGGACGGCCGCCGACCCCACACGTCCGTCACGACCTCACCGTGACGAATGTCAGGGGCCCGGGGTGGGTGTGGCGCCGATCGGGGGCAGCCGTTACTGTGGGCGCCATGCAGCGCGCATATTTCTGGTTTAGCAGGCCGGCCCCGGGTGGGCCGGTCAGCGTAACCACGCGCTGACTTCTTCCACCCCAGAGCCGGATTACAGACCGGCTCGCGGGAATCTCCACAGTCTTCGAGGGCCGGCCTGAGAACAGGAACCCGAACCCATGACTGTCACTCTCGACACCACTACCAGCAGTGATCGGCTGGACGACCAGCGCACCGCCAGCATCAGCCCGCTGGTGGCCCCGTCGGTCGTGCGCCGCGAATACGCCCCCGACGACGTCGCGTCCGCGACCGTCCGCTCCGGCCGCGCCGACACGGTGAACGTGCTGAACGGCGAGGACGATCGACTGCTCGTCGTGGTGGGCCCGTGCTCGGTGCACGACCCGGACGCCGCCATGGACTACGCCCGCCGGCTCGCCGCGAAGGCCGAGGAATTGCGCGACGACCTGCACATCGTGATGCGGGTCTACTTCGAGAAGCCGCGCACCACGCTCGGCTGGAAGGGTCTGCTCAACGACCCGCACCTGGACGGCACGTTCGACATCGACACCGGGATCCGCATGGGCCGCAAGCTGCTGCTCGACGTGTCCTCGCTCGGCCTGCCGGTCGGCTGTGAGTTCCTCGACCCGATCATGCCGCAGTACATCGCGGACCTCGTCACGTACGGCGCGATCGGTGCCCGCACCGCCGCCAGCCAGGTGCACCGGCAGCTGTGCAGCGCGCTGTCGATGCCGGTCGGAATCAAGAACTCGACGGAAGGTGACGTGCAGGTGGCGGTCGACGGCACCCGCGCCGCCGCGGCGAGCCACGTGTTCCCCGGCACCGACCTCGACGGGCAGGCCGCGCTGATCCGCACGGTCGGCAACCCCGACTGCCACGTCATCCTCCGCGGCGGCAGCGACGGACCGAACTACGACGCGGAGACGGTGGCGGACACGCTCGCCCGGCTGCGCAAGGGCGGTCTGCCGGAGCGAGTCGTCATCGACGCCAGCCACGGCAACAGCAGCAAGAACCACGAGAAGCAGGTCGACGTGCTGAACGACATCGCGGCCCGGCTCGAGGACGGCGAGAAGGGGATCGTCGGTGTGATGGTGGAAAGCTTCATCGAAGCCGGTCGTCAGGACCTCACCCTCGGAAAGGCCGAGGACCTCACGTACGGCCAGTCCATCACCGACGCGTGCATCGACTGGAACACGACGGCAGCGCAGCTGGACCGTCTCGCCCAGGCAGTCGCCGCGCGCCGGAAGTGATCACCGCACGCCTCTCGTGCGGAACTGCACGCTGATCCGCGGTCCGAGCGGGCGGGTGCTCTTCGGTACACAATGCTCCCAGGTGCGCTGGCAGGAACCACCCATCACCAGCAGGTCGCCGTGGCCGAGCGAGTACCGGATCGAGTGCCCGCCGCCGCGCGGACGCAGCAGCAGCGGACGCGCGGCGCCGAGCGAGAGGATCGCGACCAGGGTGTCTTCGGTGCGGCTCCGGCCGGTGTCGTCACCGTGCCAGGCGACGCTGTCGGAACCGTCGCGGTAGAAGCACAGCCCGGAAGTGGCGAACTTCTCGCCCAGTTCGGGCAGGTAATGCCTGCTCAGGGTGTCCCGTGCCGTCTCCAGCAGCGGGTCGGGGAGCGGCTCACCCTCCGGGTAGAACCGCACGAGGCGTGGAACATCGACCACCCGGTCGTACATCTGGCGCCGCTCCGCCTTCCACGGCACCGTCTCGGCGAGCGTCGTGAACAACTCGTCGGAACCGGTCAGCCACCCCGGTCGCACGTCGACCCACGCTCCCGCGGTCAGCGTGCGACGCTGCACCGCCGACCCGAGCTCACCCAGTTCGACACCGAACGACGCGTCGTCGAACAGTGAAGCCTGGAGCGCATACCGCGCATCCGCGGAAGTCATGCCGCCATGCTACCCGATATTCGAACGTATGTTCACATCATTGTGAGGCAGCGATCGCCGATCGGACGCACCCCTTCTTGGTTCGCGCACTCTTTTTCGGGCCCTGGAAGGAGTGCGGCTGCGGAGAAGTGGTGCGTCTGTCCGGAAACCCGGGGAACGGCGGCGGTTACCGCGGCACCGCCGGCTCGCGGTCGTCGCCGGTGTCGACGGTCGCCTTCTGCCTGCTCGGCCACCAGAAGGCGCGACGTTCGAGTGCAGACAGGCTCGGTACCAGCATCGGGGCCATTGCGAAGGCGGCGATGGCGACACCGATCGCGACGCCGAAGCCGAGTTCGGCGAGGTTGGCCAGTCCGGTGAGGGTCAGCGAAGCGAACGTCAGCGCCAGAATCAGACCGGCGGCGGCCACGGTGGGAGCGTCGTTGGAGACGGCGATCCGCGCCGCCTCGCGCGGGGTGTACCCGTTGCGGAATTCCTCGCGCAGTCGCGAGGCCAGCAGGATGTTGTAGTCGGTTCCGATCGCGACGACGAACAGGTAGAGCACGATCGGAATCGAGAAGTCGATCCCGTCGTAGCCGAGGCCGTGCAGGAACAGGAGCACCACGGCGCCGAGTGTGGCGACGAATGTGAGTGCCACGCACACCAGCAGGTTGAGCGGGGCCAGGACGGCGAGCAGCAGCAGGGCGAGAATCAGCGCGATCGCGACTGCGGCGACGGGGAACACGAGGCGCGTATCGGCCGCGAGTTGTGCGCGGACGTCGACGAACGTGGACGTCTGTCCGCCCACAACGACTTCCGAACCGGGGACCGCGCCGTGGGCGGCGTCGCGGATCGGGCCCTCGACGAGGTCGAGGGACGCGTTCGAATAGGGATCGTCGGCGAGCACGACGTTGACGAGCGCGGCGCGACCGTCCTGACTGGGCCGCGGCGGGGCGACCGAGGACACTCCCGGCACCTGTGTCAGAGCGGTGACGAGCGGGGTCAGCGACGCGGGATCGAGCGGCCCGGGAGCGAGGACGTACACCTGCGTCGGGCTCAGCGCGCCCGCGGGGAAGGATCGGTCGAGGGTGTCGAACGCCTGCTGTGACGGCGTGTCGGAGGGCAGTTCGCCCAGCGTGTTGTACGTCGACTTGTAGCCGGACGCGAAGGCGCCGAGCGCGATCAACACGACGCCGATCGCGACGGCGAACACGGCGGGACGGCGCCCGATCGCGGCGCCGATCGAGGCGAACGGTGTGTGGGGGCTGTCGTGCCCCGGTCCGAGCGGCCAGAACAGGTGGCGGCCCAGCACGGTGAACACCGCGGGGATGAGCGTCAGCGCCGTCACCAGCATGACGGCCACGGCGACGATGAGTCCCGGCGCGAGCGTGGTGAGCGAGCCGAGTTTCGCCAGCAGCAGGGCGGCGAACGCGACGATGACCGTGAGTGCCGACGACGCGACGACGCGCCCGACGACGTCGGTGGAGAACACGAGGGCTTCTCGATGCGTGTCGGTGGTGGACCCAGCCGCGGCCTGCTGCCGGAGACGTTCGCGATAGCGGAACAACAGGAAGACGATGTAGTCGGTGCCGACACCGAAGAGCACGACCACGAGGATGGATTGCAGCGACGTGCTGACCTGGAAGTCGAACAGATCGGCGAGTACGGCGGTCAGTCCGGTGACCACCGACAGCACCACGCCGATCACGAGAACCGGCAGGACGGCGATGACGGGGCTGCGGAAGATCAGGCCGAGCAGGGCGAGGATCACGATCACCGTGGCGATCGTGATGACCTTGTCGGCGTGGTCGTATGCGGCGGTGGTGTCGACCTGAATGGCCGCGTTCCCGGTCAGCCCGCTCACCAGTCCGGTGCCGTTCAGCTGCTGCTCGGCGTCGCCCCGGATGACCGGCACGGCGTCGTTGACCCGGTCGTCGCCGGGTTGTCCGTCGAACACCACCTGCAGTGCGGCGGCCTTCCCGTCGGCGGACAGCGACGCGGGGGACCCCTGCACGCTCACCACTCCCGGGATCGCCGAATTCTGCAGCGAGGCCGCGAGATTCAGTGCCGTCTGCTGGTCGGCGGGTGACAGCGGGGCGGCATCGGCGCGGACCACCACCAGGCTGCCGGTGGCACCGGACAGGCTGGGGAAGTATTCGTTGCCGACGGCCTGCGCCTCGGACGACTCGAAAGTGCTGGGCAGGAACGTCTGCTGGTTACCGGTGGTGTAGTCGTCGAGACTCGGCGCGAACAGGATGACGGCTATTGCGGCGACTACCCAGGCCGCGATGACCTGCCACGGGTGTGCGACGACGGTGCGCGCGATGTAGGCAAACATCATTCCCCGTTCCGGGAGATGAAGGTTCGGCCGGCGCCCGGCCGGGCGGTCGAACCGTGCCAAGCCATCGTCGCATGCAGGGCGGCGCGAAGGCTACGGGTTTCACGGCATCGACAGACCGCGGCCCCGCTCCGACATCAGGGAGCGGGGCCGCGGTACGTCATGGTGCTCGTTACCGCAAGGGGGTGAAATCCCGGCTGCCGAGGTAGTCGGGGCGCGGGGCGGGCGCCGAGAACGGATCCGTCAGGGTGTTCTCGACACTGTTGAACACGATGAAGAGGTTGGACCGCGCGAACGGCGTGATGTTGCCGTTCGACCCGTGCATGCAGTTGGAATCGAACACGGTGGCGGAGCCTGCCGGTCCGGTCATCGTGTCGATGCCGTACTCGTTCGCCATCCGGGTGAGCGTCGGCTGATCGGGCGACCCGGTGGGGGGAACGTAACTGACCAGTGATTCCTTGTAGTAGTCCTCGGGGGTTTCGCCGGCGCAGGAGACGAAGGCGCGGTGCGATCCGGGCATGATCATCAGGCCGCCGTTGTGCCCGTAGTTCTCGGTGAGCGCGATCGAGATACTCGCGGCGCGGGGAGTGGGCATGCCGTCCTCGGCGTGCCAGGTCTCGAAGTCGGAGTGCCAGTAGAACGGTCCACCGGTGAAACCGGGCTTGAAATTGAGGCGCGACTGGTGGACGTAGACGTCCGAACCGAGGATCTGCCGGGCGATGCCCACCACCTCTGGGCGTCGGATGATCTCGTCGACGACGTCGCTGAGCCGGTGGACGTCGAACACGGAACGGACGGCGCCGTCGCCGTTCTCCCGCACGACCCGGCCGTCGCCGCGGAGGGAGTCGGTCTCGGCGAGGCGGGTCATCTCGTCGACCAGGTTGAACACGTCGCGTGGCGGGATGATCGCGTCGGCGGAGTGATACCCGCGTGCGTCGTAGTCGGCAATCTGATTCGCGGTGAGCGGACCGGACCGGGTATCACCCCGTTTCCCGTCCGACCAGGTGACCGGATCCTGACGGACGGTCATCGTGCACTCGTTGCGGTCCCTCGTGGGGTAGGTGTCGGCTACGGCCGTACGCATAACTCGTGTTTCACCCTTTCGGATTGGACAACGCTCTACTCTTCCGACGTTCCCACTGGTGGTCGACGAATGCAACCCGGACGCAGGTCCACCGAGGCCGGACTGGACCGCGACGGCGCGTCGCCGCGGTGGGATCGTCACGGACATGATCGATTCGGCGGCGGTACTCGGAGTGGCGGCGATCGCCCTCGGTATGGTTCTCACACCTGGACCCAACATGGTGTATCTGGTCTCGCGCAGCATCACTCAGGGCAGGGCGGCGGGACTGCTCTCGCTGGCCGGAGTCGCTCTCGGATTCCTGTGCTATCTGGCTGCTGCGACACTGGGCATTTCGGCGGTGTTCTCCGCCGTCCCGCAGGCGTACACCGCGCTGAAGCTGGCGGGCGCGTGCTATCTGGGCTGGCTGGCCTGGAAGGCGTTGCGGCCCGGCGGGCACACGCCGTTCGCTCCGTCCCGGGCGCTGCCCCGGGATTCGTCCGCCCGGCTGTTCCTGATGGGACTCACGACCAACCTGCTCAATCCGAAGATCGCGGTGATGTATCTGGCGCTGATCCCGCAGTTCGTCCACCCCGGCGCCGGGCCCGTGTGGTTGCAGAGCCTGCTGCTGGGCAGTGTCCAGATCGTGGTGGCGCTCACCGTGAACGCGCTGATCGTCTGCGTCGCAGGAGCTGTCGCGGCGTTCCTGTCCGGACGCCCGACGTGGCTGCGCGCGCAGAAGTTCGTGATGGGAAGCGTCCTCGGCGGCCTCGCCGTTCACCTCGCCCTCGACCGGACGCGGCCCGCGACGGTCTGAATCGGCAGTGGCCTGAATCATGCACACCTGAGCATGTTTCGCGGGTACCGTCGGGAGCGACGACGACGAAGGGGTGAGAGATGGCCGGGACCATGCGGGCGCAGCGATTCCATGCTGACACGAAAACCATTGCTGTGGAGGATGTTCCGATTCCGGAACCCGGGCCCGGTGAAGTGCTCGTCAAAGTGGAGTTCTGCGGCATCTGCCATTCCGACCTGAGTCTGATCGACGGCACGTTCCCCACGCTGCTGCCCGAGGTGACCCAGGGGCACGAGGCGTCGGGCACCATTGCGAAGCTCGGTGCCGGAGTAACCGGCTGGTCCGAAGGAGACCGCGTCGTGCCGTCCGCGGGCAGGCCCTGCTTCGGGTGCCGCAACTGCCGCCGCGGGGACCTCACGAACTGCCTGAACATCCAGCTCATGGCGTTCGCCTACGACGGCGCGTGGGCCGAGTACACGGTGGCGCAGGCCGGGGGACTGACCCGTATTCCGGACAACGTTCCGTTCGAGCAGGCGGCCATCCTCGCCGACGCGGTGTCGACGCCGTTCGGCGCGGTCGTGCGCACCGGCAAGGTGGTGGTCGGGGAGACCGTGGGGGTGTGGGGTGTGGGCGGAGTCGGCACCCACATCGTGCAGCTGGCACGCCTCGTCGGCGCCGTCCCGGTGATCGCGTTCGACATCAATCCCGCTGTGCGGGAACGCGCCCTGGAACTCGGGGCCGATTACGCGTTCGACTCCCGGGACGAGAACCTGAAGGAGAAGGTCGCCGAGGCTACGGGCGGCCGGATGCTGGACGTCGCGTTCGACGCGGCCGGGCTGAAGGTGACGTTCGAGCAGGCACTCGACTGCCTGACGGTCGGTGGCCGACTCGTCGCGGTCGGGCTGAGCGCGCAGGAGGCGTCGGTGGGCACCACCGCGCAGTTCGGGCTGTCGCAGAAGCAGGTACTCGGCCACCTGGGCTACAAGAACGTGGACATCGAAACCCTCGCCGAACTGGTGTCCCGTGGCCGCCTCGACCTGTCGCGGTCGATCAGCGAGATCGTCCCGCTCGAGGACGTCGCGAAGGGCATCGAGAAACTCGCGAACCACGAGGGCGATCCCATCCGGATCCTCGTCAAACCCTGATACCGGCAGATCCCGGGATTCGGCTCGTCGGGACCTGTCGGTGCACCGCTGTACCGTCGGGCCATGGGATATGAATTTCAAGTCACAGTGGACTCGGAGAACCCGCATACCCTGGCCAAATGGTGGGCGCAGACGCTCGGCTGGGAGGTGGAGCCGAGCAACGAGGAGTTTATCCGCGGGCTCGTCGAGGCCGGCCACGCGCAGGAGTCCGACACCATGGAGTTCGAGGGTGTCCTGGTCTGGCGGGAGGGTCAGGCGATCCGCGATCCGGAGCACCCGGAGCGCCCGCGTGTGCTGTTCCAGCTGGTTCCCGAACGGAAGACGGTGAAGAACCGGCTCCACCTGGACATCCGGGTCGGGGACGCCCGGTACGAGGTGGCCGAGAAGCTGGAGCAGTCCGGCGCCACCGTGCTCCACCGCGGCCGCCAGGGACCGAGCGAGTGGGTCACCATGGCAGACCCCGAGGGCAACGAGTTCTGCGTCAGCTGACGCGCTGTCACGCTCCGCGGTAGGAACTCGGGGTGCTGCCGGTCCAGCGTTTGAAGGCGCGACGGAACGCGCTGGGCTCGGAGAAGCCGAGCCGCGCCGACAGGTCCTCCACGGTCTCGCCGCGCCGGAGCCCGGCGACGGCGGCGTCCCGGAGCACTTCCTCCCGCAGCTGGTTCAGCGACGTCCCCTCCTGCCGGAGCAGGCGGCGCAGGTGTGGGACGCTGATCGACAGCATCTCCGCGATGTCCTCGGCCGTCGACGTCCGGCCTTTCATACCGAGTTCGAGGACCCGGCGCACCTGCGCCGACGCCGTGCTGTCGTAGTCACGCTCCGACATCAGCAACGTCGGTGACTCCCGGAGATAGTCCGCGAGCGTGTCCTCGGTCTGGATGATGGGCGCCCGCATGACCGCGTTGTCGAATTCGATTGCGGGAATGTCGGAATCGAATGTCACCGGGACGCCGAAGATGTGATCGTAGTTCTCGGCGAGCTGCGGCAGCGGCGCCGGATACGGCAGTTCCACCGCCAGCAACCGGACCCTCTTGCCCACGAGCCACGCCGCGAAACGGTGAAGCAGGATCAGTAGGAAATCGGTGGTCACCCGCGTCGCCTCGAGCGACGACTGCACGTCCTCGGTGGACCGTTCGGCCGCGGCCGGGCGGATGTCGATGGTCATCCGGGTTCCACCGTTGACACCGGGACCGATGTGCAGGGCCGGAAGTGACGGCAGGGCGCGCAGGATGTCGGCCATCCGCTCGAGGGCCGCGGACAGGTCCGCGGTGTGGATCAGGGCGAGGCAGACGAGCCGAAACGTGCCGCGGGGGACCGGGGCCGGCCCGAGGCCGAACAATTCGTCGCCCGTGATCTGCCAAACCGCCTGGGTGAACGCCGTGACCTGGGTCGGCGTCAACCGGGCCAGCGGATCCTCGAGCGACGCCGCCGTGATTCCCGCCGCCGACAGCGCGGGGGAGAGGTCGACCCCACTGCGCGCCGACAGTTCGAGCGACCGCCGCACGAAGTCGGCGGGGATGGTGCGGGCAGTCACGATCCGGGCTCCCCGAGGGTCCGGAGCCGCCGCGCAGCCTCCTCGAGCACGTGATCCTGCTTGCAGAACGCGAACCGCACCAGCGGGTTCCACGGCAACGGATGGTCGGTGAACACACTGACCGGCACCGCGGCCACGCCGATGCGCTCCGGAAGCCTGCGGCAGAAGTCGATGCCGTCGCGTTCACCGATCGCGGTGATGTCGGCGCACAGGTAGTACGTGCCGCCACCCGAATGGACCTCCAGACCGGACGCGACGAGCGCGTCGTACAGCACGTCCCTCTTGGCCTGGAGACTGTCCCGCAATTCCTTCACCCACTGCTGCTCGTGGCTCAGCGCATGCGCCACCGCGGGCTGGAACGGTCCGCCGCCGACGAAGGACATGTACTGCTTCGCGGTCCGGACGGCGTCGATCAGTTCCGCCGGACCGCACGCCCAGCCGATCTTCCAGCCGGTGACATTGAACGTCTTGGCGGCGCTCGACACCGAGACGGTCCGTTCGTACATTCCCGGCAGAGTGGCCAGGGCGGTGTGCGTCCGGCCGTCGAAGACCAGGTGCTCGTACACCTCGTCGCTGAGAACCAGCAGGTCGTGCTCGCAGGCCAACTCCGCGACGGCGGCGATCTCCTCCGGGGTGAACACGGTGCCGGTCGGATTGTGCGGGGTGTTGATCACCAGCATCCGGGTCTTCGGGGTGATCGCCGCCCGCAGAGCGTCGAGGTCGACGACGAACTTCGTGCCGGAGCGGGCGAGCGGCACGCTGCGTCGCACCGCCCCCGCCAGCGCGACAGACGCCGCGTAGGAGTCGTAGTACGGCTCGATCAGCACCACTTCCTCACCCGGTTCGACGAGCCCCAGAATGGCGGCGCTGATGGCCTCGGTTGCGCCGACGGTGACCAGCACCTCCGAGTCTGGGTCGTGGTCGAGCCCGTACCTGGCGAGCCTGTCGGCCGCGACCGCCTGGCGGAGCACGGGCATGCCGGGGCCGGGCGGGTACTGGTTGAGCCCGTCCGCAATAGCTCGGCGCGCGGTGTCGAGCATGGACGCGGGACCGTCGGTGTCGGGGAAACCCTGACCGAGGTTGATGGCGTCGTGGCGCACGGCGAGCGCGGTCATCTCGGCAAAGATGGTGGACGCGAACGGCTGCAAGCGCTGGACGGTGCGGTTGCGCGGCGTTGCGGGCATTACTGCAGCGTAGTCGGTGTGACGGCGAGGGTTGCACACGGCCGCGTCACGTTCTGCAGGGCTGTCTCGTCTTCTCTGTAGACGGCGCGCGAAGGGCGCCCGGTGACGATGGAGGACGCAATGCCCCGCATTCCCGCAGTGGCCCCGGCGGACGCGAGCCCGCTGGTGAAGGTCGCCTACAAATATGCTGCCCACAAGTTCGACGAGGTGCCCGAGCCGTTCACCGTGCTCGCCCATCACCGCAAGCTGTTCGTCGCGTCGGCCCGCCACGAGCTGGCGGTGCAGAAGGCGTCGACCGTGCTTCCCGCGAACGTGCGGGAGATCGCCGTCTACCGCGTGGCGTGGACGATCGGCTGTTCGTGGTGCGTGGACTTCGGCACGATGCTGCAACGCCTCGACGGCCTGGACGTGGAGCGGCTCCAGCACATCGTCGACTACGCCGACTCGCCCGCGTACAGCGAGGACGAGCGCGCGGCCATCGCATACGCCGACGCGATGACGGCGACGCCCACCACGGTCACCGACGAACAGGTGGCGGACCTCGAGCGCCGGTTCGGCCGAGCCGGTGTCGTCGAACTGTCCTATCAGATCGGCATCGAGAACATGCGCGCCCGGATGTACTCGGCGCTGGGCATCACGGAACAGGGTTTCGGCACCGATTCGTGCCGGGTGCCGTGGGCCGACGACGCCGCGGTCACGAAGAAAGGTCCGGGAGCCTGATCCCGCCGAACTTCTCCGGATTGGCGATGTCGTACGCCGCGTAGACGAGTCCGTCCCGGACGGTGAACCCACCCACTCGCGGCGGCGAGCTGCGGTGGGCATCGTCGCCGGTGAGTGCGGCACTGAAGAAGCCCAGCTGGCCGTTGACCAGGACCGGCTGCATGACGGTGAACACCGCCGGCCCGTACCGCTTGATGAGGCCGAGGAAGAAGCGGGCGAACTTGTCCGCGCCGTGGATGACGTTGACGGCGGTGCTCGTGGTGCCGTTGGCGTCGCCGATGACGAGGGCGTCCGGGTGCAGCGCCGCGATCACCGCGTCGAGGTCGCCGGCGGCGAGTGCCTCGAGCAGTCGCTGCACGGCGACGGCATGCTCGTCGTCGGGAACGGCGGGTGTGGTTGCGGCAGCGGCCTTGCGGGCCCGCGACGCGAGCTGACGTGCCGCGGGCGTCTCGATGCCGAGAATCCCGGCCACCTCGTCGAACGGGACCCCGAAACCGTCGTGCAGCACGAAAGCGACCCGTTGCGCAGGGGTGAGCGTGTCGAGCACGATCAGCGCGGCGAGGCGGTTGTCCTCGTCCCGGACGACCGCTTCCAGCGGGTCCGGCTCGGCCGACGGTGACAGTCCGGTGACGATGGGTTCCGGAAGCCATTGGCCGACATACTGTTCCCTCCGCACCGCCGCCGACCGCAACCGGTCGAGGCAGATCCGCCCGACCACCGTCGTGAGCCACGGCCGGAGGTCGCGGATATTCGCGGCGTCCGCGTCGTCGAGTCGTAGCCACGACTCCTGCACGGCGTCCTCCGCGTCGCTGACGCTTCCCGTCAGCCGGTACGCTACGGAGAGCAGATGCGGCCGGTGGGACTCGAATTCGTCTACCAGCGTCGCAGTGGGCATGCCGATATCCTACGTGCGGTCCAGACATAAAATCCGTCGTGTGCGTAACCGTTGACCCTGGTGGTGGGTCCGGACGTATGGTGTGGCGACCACACCACCTCCAGGGAGTCTGCCATGTTCCAGTGTTTCGGCTGTCGTAGCTGACCTGGCTTTTTCGCACCCCTTTTCTTCTGCACGTCCTGCTGACCCGTCCGGCGACCGCCGGTCGGGGTTCGCCGAGTGCGCTCGCACGACCCGCCGCTTCGTCGTGTGCGGGCATCACACACTAGGAAGACCTTCGATGATTCGTCCACGTTTCGCGCGGACTCTGGCCGCAGCGGCCGCCCTTCTCACGTTCACCAGCCTTGCTGTCGCGTGCTCCGGTTCGGAGACGACCACGACAGCCGACGGGAAGACGGTACTTCGCTACGAGGGGACCACGGGACAGGTCTCGTTCCCGGAACTCGCGGCCGACCTGGGCTACTACCAAAAGGTCGAACTGAACTGGATCGGCGACACCACCAGTGGGCCGCAGAGCATTCAGAATGCCGCCACGGGGCAGACCGACTTCGGTGGCGCGTTCAACGGTGCGGTGTTGAAGCTGGCCGCGGCCGACTCGCCGATCACGTCCGTCATCGGCTACTACGGCTCCGACAAGGAGACCTTCAACGGGTACTACGTGCTCGACGGAAGCCCGATCACGTCGGCACGTGACCTGATCGGCAAGAAGGTCGGCATGAACACGCTCGGCGCACATCACGAGTTCCTCGTGCGGGAGTGGCTGGCGCGGGAAGGGCTGACCCCGGACGAGATCAAGCAGGTCGAGCTGACCGTGGTGCCGCCGGTGAACACCGAACAGGCGCTGCGGCAGGGTCAGATCGACGTCGGCACGCTCGGAAGCGTGTTCCGCGACAAGGCAGTCGAACGCGGCGGCATCCGCCCCCTGTTCACCGACGAGTCCATCTTCGGTTCCTTCACCTACGGTTCGCTGCTGTTCCGCGACGACTTCATCGCGAAGAACAAGGACGCCGTCGCTGACTTCGTGCAGGGCACGGCCCGCGCCATCCGATGGACCCAGACGACTCCGCGCGACGACGTGATCGCGAAGTTCAGGGACATCATCACCAAGCGCGGCCGCAACGAGACCACCGACCTCGTGGGCTACTGGAAGACGCCGGGTGTGGCGGGTCCCGGTGGCGTGATCACCGACAAGGAGATCCAGACCTGGATCGACTGGCTCGTCCGCAACGGTGAACTCGAGGACGGCAAGCTCACGCCGGCCGACGTCTACACCAACGAGTACAACCCGTATGCCAACGGCACGTACCCCGCCGACAGCGGCCCCGACGGACAAGCACTGGCCGCCAAGTGAACTCCACCCCAGGTCCCCACGAGAAGAAAGTGACGTCGATGTCCCACTCCCGGTTCCGGCGCGGCGCCGTGCGCGCCCTCGCGGCGACCGCAGCACTGTTCACGCTGGCCTCGGGAGTGGCGGGGTGTGCCGGCTCGTCGGATACCGCCACCACCGAGGACGGAAAGACGGTCCTGCGCTACCAGGGGTGGTCCGGGGACGTGGGCTTCCACGAACTCGCCGAGGACCTGGGGTATTACGACAAGATCAAGCTCGAATGGGTCGGCGACACCACCAGCGGCCCGCAGGACATCCAGTCGGCGGCCACGGGTGACATCGAGTTCGGCTCGGCCTTCAACGGAGCCGTCGTCAAGCTCAATGCCGCGGGTGCACCGATCACGTCGGTGCTGAGTTCCTACGGCGCCGATGCCGGTGAGTACACGGGATACTTCGTCCTCGACGGCAGCCCCATTCGCTCGGCGCGTGACCTGATCGGCAAGAAGGTCGGGATGAACACGCTCGGTGCGCACCACGAGTTCCTGGTCCGGGAGTGGCTGGCCCAGCAGGGGTTGACCCAGGACGAGATCAAGCAGGTGGAGCTGACCGTCGTCCCGCCGGTGAACAACGAAACGGCCCTGCGCGAAGGTCAGATCGACGTGGCGGCCATCAACGGCATCTTCCGCGAAACAGCCCAGGAGCGTGGGGGTATCCGGCCGCTGTTCACGGACCGGGATCTGTTCGGCGCCTTCAGTTACGGCACCTACGTGGTGCGCGACGACTTCCTGGCGAAGAACAAGGACGCCGTCGCGGACTTCGTGCAGGGCACGGCCCGGGCCATCCGATGGACCCAGGTGACTCCGCGTGAGGAGGTCGTCGCACGGTTCAAGAGCATCATCGACAAGCGTGGCCGCAACGAGAGCGACGAGGCCATCGACTACTGGCGCAGCTCCGGTATTCCCGTCGCCGGGGCCGTGATCCAGGAGAAGGAGCTGCAGACCTGGATCGACTGGCTCGTCCGCAACGGTGAGCTCGACGAGGGCAAGTTGACCGCAACCGACCTCTACACCAACGAATTCAACCCGTACGCCAACGGCACGTTCCAGCCCGAGAGCGGGCCCGACGGAGAAGTACTGGAAGGACAGAAATGAGCATCACCGCCTCGAACCCCGATCGGGTTCAGACGCCCAAGCTCCGCCTCGAGCACGTCACCAAACAGTTCGACGTGCGCGGGTCCAAGGACAAGTTCACCGCGATCGAGGACATCGACATCGATCTCGCGGACGGCGAGTTCCTCGTCCTCGTCGGTCCGAGTGGTTGCGGGAAGTCCACGCTGCTCGACCTGCTCGGCGGGCTCAGCACCCCCACGTCGGGCCGGATCCTGCTCGACGGGCAGCCGGTGACCGGGCCGGGTCTCGACCGCGGAATCGTCTTCCAGCAGTACGCACTCCTGCCGTGGCGGACGGCTCGGCACAACATCGAATTCGGGCTCGAGGCCAAGGGACTGCCCAAGAAGGAACGGCGCGAACTCGCCGAGCACTACCTCGAGCTCGTCGGCCTGAAGGGCTTCGGCGACCGGTACCCGCACGAGCTGTCGGGCGGCATGAAGCAGCGCGTCGCGATCGCCCGCAGCCTCGCGTTCGATCCCGAGGTGCTGCTGATGGACGAGCCGTTCGCCGCGCTCGACGCGCAGACCCGTGAGTCGCTGCAGGACGAACTGCTGCGCATCTGGAAGGCCACCGGCAAGACCATCCTGTTCATCACGCACGGCATCGACGAGGCCATCTACCTCGGGCAGCGGGTCGCCGTCCTGACGTCGCGGCCCGGCCGGGTGAAGACGTTCGTGGACATCGACATCGACCGCAGCGGCGAGGACGTCCGGTCCAACGAGCAGTTCCGGCACTACCGCCACCGCATCTGGACGCTGCTGCACGGCGAAGTGGAGCGTGCACAGGTAATCGAGAAGGAGGAAGCACATGTCTAGCGCACTCGCGTCACCGGAAGCTCCCGTCGCAATCGATCCACCCGGGACCTCGGCTCCGTCGCCCGCTTCCACCCCACCGCAGCCGGGTGCCGTCCAGCGTGCCGGCGCGGCACTGCGTCCGATCGCCTGGCGGATCCTCAAGCCGTCCGTCGCGATCGTCGCCTTCCTGGCACTCTGGGAGATCGCTCCCCGGGCCGGTCTCGTCGACGAGGTGTTCCTGCCCCCGTTCAGCACGGTGGTCGAGGCGTTCTTCGATCTGGTCAAGAGCGGTGAGCTGTGGCAGCACGTGTCCGCCAGCCTCTCCCGGGCCCTGATCGGGTTCTTCGTGGCGGTCGTGATCGCGATCCCGCTGGGCATCGCGATCGCCTGGTACCGGCCGGTGTCGGATTTCCTGAACCCGATCCTGGAGCTGTTCCGCAACACGGCGGCGCTGGCGTTGCTCCCCGTGTTCATCCTGATCCTCGGCATCGGTGAGGAGTCCAAGATCGCCCTGGTGATCTACGCGTGCACCTTCCCGATCCTGCTGAACACGATCTCCGGTGTGCGGACCGTCGATCCGCTGCTGATCAAGTCGGCGTCCTCGCTGGGACTGTCGCCCGTGCGCCTGTTCCAGAAAGTCGTGCTGCCCGCCGCCGTTCCAACCATCTTCACCGGCATCCGCATGGCGGCGGCGTCGTCGATCCTCGTGCTGATCGCCGCCGAGATGGTCGGGGCCAAGGCCGGCCTCGGCTACCTGATCACGGCCTCCCAGTTCAACTTCCAGATCCCCAACATGTATGCGGGCATCGTCGCCATCTCGGTTCTCGGGCTGACGCTCAACGCCGTTCTCGTACTGATCGAACGCAGGCTGTCCCGCTGGCGGGTCTAGTCACTTACCGGAAAAGAAACTCCACATGTCACAGGATTCCCAGTTCCACCTCAACGCGTTTCTCATGGGTGTGGGACATCACGAGGCGGCGTGGCGCCATCCTCGTACCGAGGCGCACCGCGTTCTGGACGTCGCCCACTTCCAGGAACTCGGCCGGATCGCGGAGCGGGGCAAGCTCGACTCGGTGTTCTTCGCCGACGGCCTCGCCGTCGGACCGCGGATCAAGCACAACACACAGGCGATCTTCGAGCCCGTCACGTTGCTGTCGGCGATCGCCGTCGCCACCGAACACGTGGGGCTGATCGCCACGGCGTCCACGAGTTACTCCGACCCGTACAACCTGGCACGCAAGTTCACGTCGCTCGACCACATCAGCGGCGGCCGGGCGGGGTGGAACATCGTGACCTCGGCCGGTGCGGACGAGGCTGCGAACTTCGGCGTCGACGGCATCCCCGCACACAGCGGACGGTACGAGCGCGCAGAGGAATTCGTCGACGTCACGCTCGCCCTGTGGGACAGCTGGGAGGACGGCGCGGTGGTGCTCGACCCGGAGACCGGCGTGTTCGCCGACCCCGGCAAGGTTCACACCATCGACCACGACGGACCACGGTTCCGGGTCAAGGGCCCGCTCAACTCGCCGCGCTCCGCCCAGGGGCGGCCGCTGCTGGTGCAGGCCGGATCGTCCGAGAGCGGCAAGGAGTTCGCCGCCCGGTACGCCGAGGCCGTGTTCACCGCGCAGCGCACCCTGGAACAGGGGCAGGAGTTCTACCGCGACCTCGAGGCGCGTGTCGTCAAGCACGGCCGCAATGCCGGCGACCTGAAGGTGCTGCCCGGCATCGTGCCGTTCATCGCGGACACCGAGGAAGAGGCGAAGGCGCTCGAGCAGTCGTTCACCGACCTGATCTCGCCCGAGTACTCGCTGCGGCAGCTGTCCACGATGCTCGGTGTCGACCTCACCAAGCATTCCCTGGATGCCCCGCTTCCGCCGCTTCCTCCGCTGGACGAGATCCAGGGCAACAAGAGCCGCTACCAGCTGGTGAAGGATCTCGCGGCGGACGGTTCGCTGACCGTCCGGCAACTGATCGGGCTGCTCGGCGGCGGGCGCGGGCACCGCACGTTCGCCGGAACCCCCGAACAGGTGGCCGACGAGCTGCAGACGTGGTTCGAGCAGGGCGCGGCCGACGGTTTCAACATCATGCCGCCCTACCTGCCCGGCGGACTGGACGACTTCGTCGACCGTGTCGTCCCGATCCTGCAGCAGCGCGGACTGTTCCGGACGGAGTACACCGCGACCACCCTGCGCGGTCACTACGGTCTCACGGACGTCGGTAACCGGTTCGCGGGCGCGGTCGACGAAGCGAGCGCATGAGCGGCGAGACCGGTCTGAAACCTCTCGTCACCACCGTCTTCGTCCCCGCCGCGATCTTCGGCATCGGCCAGGGGGCCGCAGCCCCGGTCATGGCACTGACAGCCCGCGAACTGGGCGCGTCCGTGGCCGTGTCCGGGCTGATCGTCGCGGTCGTCGGGCTCGGCGCCGTCCTCGGCGACCTGCCCGCAGGCCGGATCGTCGCCAGGTTCGGGGAGCGGCGGTCCATCATCGGCGGCAGTACCGTCGGCGCCGCCGGAGTGCTGGTCTGTCTGCTCGCGCAGACACCCTGGATGCTGGGCGTGGGGGCACTGCTGACCGGGCTCGCGAACGCCGTGTGGGGGCTGGCCCGCCAGAGCTACCTGGCCGACGCCGTGCCGATCGGGCTGCGTGCCCGGGCGATGTCGTCGTTCGCGGCGATGTGGCGGCTCGGCTTCTTCGTGGGACCGCTGCTCGGCGCCGCCGTGATCCTGGTGGTCGGCGCCCGGGGCGGATTCATGGTGCAGTTCGTCGGCGTCGTGCTGTCCGGGTGGCTGATGTCGAGGGTCCCCGACCCGCCGAGGCGCCACGCAGGCACCGCCGGTACCCACGCGACGCTGCCGTCGATTCTGCGCCGGCACCGGAAGCTGCTGGCCACGCTCGGCGCCGGGTCGCTCCTCATGGGTGCGGCCCGCGCCTCGCGGGAGGCGGTGCTGCCGCTGTGGGCTGCCCACCTCGGACTCGACGCCGCCCAGGTCAGCCTCGTCTTCGGAGTCGGAGCGGCCGTCGATCTGCTGTGCTCGTATCCGGCCGGACACTTCATGGACCGGTACGGACGCCGGTTCATCGCGGTGCCCTCGCTTGTGGTGATCGGGGCGTCCTACCTGGCGTTGCCGTTCTCGCACGACCTCCTGTCGATCGGGGTCGTCGCCGTCGTGATGGGCATCGGCAACGGGCTCGGCAACGGCGTCATCATGACGCTCGGCGCCGACATCGCCCCACCGGCGACGCGCGCCGAATTCCTCGCTGCCTGGCGGCTCACCCACGACACCGGCATGTTCGCCGGACCCTTCGGCGTCGGCGCGCTCGCCGCGGTGGTCCCGCTCGGGGCTGCCGTCGCCGCGATCGGGGGAGCGGCGCTGGTCGGCGCAGGTCTCCTGTTCCGGTTCATCCCGGTCTATTCCCCGTGGCCACCGCCGACCGCGTCGGAGCCCGGGTCCTCACCGCTCGAAAAACAGGAAGCATAGGTACATTCGTTTCATGCGCTTCGGATTGTTCGTTCCTCAAGGTTGGCGTCTGGATCTCGTCGGAATCGATCCCTCGGATCAGTGGTCGGTGATGCGCGACTTCGCGTTGCGCGCCGATCAGGGTTCGTCCTGGGATTCGCTGTGGGTCTACGACCACTTCCACACCGTCCCGGCACCGACCGAGGAGGCCACGCACGAGGCGTGGACCCTCATGTCCGCGTTCGCGGCGGTCACCTCACGGGTGCGTCTCGGCCAGATGTGTACGGCGATGAGCTACCGCAACCCGGCCTACCTCGCGAAGGTCGCCGCCACCACCGACCTCATCTCGGGTGGACGCGTCGAGATGGGTATCGGCGGCGGCTGGTACGAGCACGAGTGGCAGGCGTACGGATACGGATTCCCCTCTGCCGGTGTGCGTCTCGGCCGCCTCGACGAGGGCGTGCAGATCATGCGTCAGGCCTGGACCAACGGCATCGCGACCCTCGAAGGCAAGCACTACCAGGTCGACGGGGCCATCGTCCGCCCACTTCCGTTGCAGGAAGGCGGCATCCCGCTGTGGATCGCCGGTGGCGGCGAGAAGGTGACGCTGAAGATCGCGGCAAAGTACGCGCAGTACACCAACTTCGACGGCACACCCGAGGGCTTCGCGCAGAAGTCCGAGATCCTGCGGAAGCACTGCGACACCGTCGGTACCGACTTCGACGCCATCACCCGCTCGGCCAACTACAACGTCGCGATCGGCACCACCGAGGCGGAGGTCGAGCAGCGGTTGCTCACCCTGAAGGACCGCCTCACCCCCCACGTCGGTGCCGACGCCGCCGAGGGTGCCCTGGGAGCCTTCCGCGGAATGCCCGGTGTGGGAACGCCGGAGCAGATCGTCGAGAAACTGTCGGCGCTGAAGGCGCAGGGCATGTCCTACGGCATCTTCTACTTCCCGGAAGCCGCGTACGACACGTCGGGCATCGAACTGTTCGAGAAGGAAGTTCTGCCCGCGCTGCGTTGATCAGCAGGCCGCCTCACCGGGCATAGAGTGGCGGGCATGTTCGTCGTCACCCTCGCCGCCGACACACTGTGGCTGAGCCCGCCGGTCGTCACCGACGTCGACGAGATCTGCGCGGCGTGCAGCGACGCGTCGATCGCGGAGTGGACGACGATGCCCGCGCCGTACACAAGCTCGGACGCCGAGCAGTTCGTGCGGCAGACGGTGCCCTCCGGGTGGGCCGATCGCAGTCCCACCTGGGCGCTGCGCGAACGCGAGGACGGTCCCGTGCTGGGGATGATCGGTCTGATGGCGCGGGACGTGACGGCGGCGGAGATCGGATACTGGCTGTCGCCGGCGGCACGGTCGCGGGGCCTCATGACGACCGCGGTGAACCTGGTGTGCGATTTCGCGTTTCGGCCGGACGGCATGGGGCTCGAACGCATCGAATGGCGCGCGTTCGTCGGCAACGTCGACTCGGCGGCGGTCGCCCGCCGGGTCGGCTTCCGGTTCGAGGGCGTCCAGCGCGCCGGACTCGTGCAGCGCGGCGTCCGGCGTGATTCGTGGGTGGCCGCCCTGCTCGCCGGCGACCCCCGGCAGCAGGCCGAAGGCTGGCCCTAGCGGCCGATCAGCGCAGGCCCTCCGGAAGGTCGTGCTCGGACACCGCGACCCGCTGGTCGGGGCTGGTCCGGATGTGCTCGGACTCGGGGATCCGGCTCTGCAGGAAATCCCACTCGACCTGATCGATGGCGTCCTCCGCGCGGGAACGCACCGTCGCGTCGCGGGTGCCCCACGCGATCGGCATCGGGCTGACCATCTCCCACGTGTCGGCGTCGTTGTGGGTGCTGCGGTCGTTCAGGAGTGCGACGGACGGCACCCTGTCGCCCACCCGCTGCTTCTGACCGGTCCGGATCGGAACGTTGCGGGTGACGAGGGCGTACGACGCCCGGCCCGCGGAGGGCTTCGCGACGTCGATCAGCGACAGCAGGGTGACCGCGCGGGGATGGACCTCCGAGACGACCGCAGGCACCAGCGGGCTCTTCGCGTACAACTCCTCGATGCTGCCGACTTTCTTCGGCACCCAGAACGCCACCCACACCGACGTCAGCGCGGCGATCGCCACGACGACACCGAGGATGATCGACCAGGGGTGGGCGAGCAGGATCAGACCGGCAGCGGCGGCCGCGAACAGCAGCGCCACCACGATCGCCGACACCTGCAGGCGTCGCATGTCGGCGAACGTCTGGTTGACAGACTTCGCGTAGGCCCGGTCGACGGTGAACTCGAAATGTCGCACGGCCCCAGCTTAGAGCTCCCGGTCCGGTGGCAGGCGGTCACCCGATGGCCGGGCCCAGCAGATCGTCCGCGTCGGTGATCCGGTACGCGTACCCCTGCTCGGCGAGGAAGCGCTGCCGGTGGGCGGCGTACTCGGCGTCGAGCGTGTCGCGTGCCACCACCGAGTAGAAGTGGGCCTGGCCGCCGTCGTGCTTGGGTCGCAGCAGGCGGCCCAGTCGCTGAGCCTCCTCCTGGCGGGAACCGAACGTGCCCGAAACCTGGACGGCGACAGACGCTTCCGGCAGGTCGATCGAGAAGTTCGCGACCTTGCTGACGACCAGCGTCTGGATCTCGCCCGCCCGGAAACGGTCGAACAGTTCCTCGCGCTCCTTGTTCTTGGTCGACCCCTTGATGACCGGGGCGTTCAACGCCTCACCCAGTTCGTCGAGCTGGTCGAGGTACGCGCCGATGATCAACGTCGGTGCGTCGGTATGCCGTTCCAGGATCGACTTCACCACCGCGATCTTGGTGTGCGCGGTGGAACACAGCTTGTACCGCTCGTCGGGTTCGGCGACGGCGTACGACATCCGTTCGGCGTCCGTCAGCGTCACCCGCACCTCGACGCAGTCGGCGGGCGCGATCCACCCCTGCGCCTCGATGTCCTTCCACGGTGCGTCGTACCGCTTGGGTCCGATCAGCGAGAACACGTCGCCCTCACGGCCGTCCTCGCGCACCAGGGTGGCGGTGAGGCCGAGGCGTCGACGGGACTGCAGGTCGGCGGTCATGCGGAACACCGGGGCGGGCAGGAGGTGCACCTCGTCGTAGATCACAAGACCCCAGTCGCGGGAATCGAAGAGCTCCAGATGCTTGTATTCGCCCTTGGTGCGCCGGGTGATCACCTGGTACGTGGCGATCGTGACCGGACGGATCTCCTTGCGCTCGCCCGAGTACTCGCCGATCTCCTCCTCGGTGAGCGACGTGCGCGCGATCAGCTCACGCTTCCACTGCCGTCCCGCGACCGTGTTCGTCACCAGGATCAACGTGGTGGCCTTCGCCTTGGCCATCGCCGCCGCACCGACCATCGTCTTACCCGCACCACAGGGCAGGACGACGACACCGGACCCGCCCGCCCAGAACGAGTCGGCGGCCATCTCCTGATAGTCGCGCAGGTGCCACGTGCCGTCCGCGGACCCGGGGGACGTGCCGTCGAAGTCCAGGTCGATGGCGTGCGCCTCGCCGTCCACGTACCCGGCGAGGTCCTCCGCCGGCCAGCCGACCTTGAGCAGCAACTGCTTGAGACGGCCGCGCTCGCTCGGGTGGACCACGACCGTGTCGTCGTCGACGCGCGCACCGAGCATCGGGGCGATCTTCTTGTGCCGGGTCACCTCGGTGAGGACCGCGCGGTCCAGGCTGACCAGCGTCAGACCATGGGCCGGGTTCTTCACCAGCTGCAGGCGCCCGTACCGGGCCATCGTGTCGACGATGTCGACCAGCAACGGCTGAGGCACCGCGTACCGGGAGAAGTTGACCAGCGCATCGACCACCTGCTCGGCGTCGTGTCCGGCGGCGCGCGCGTTCCACAGGGCCAGCGGGGTGATCCGGTAGGTGTGGACGTGTTCGGGCGCGCGCTCGAGTTCCGCGAACGGCGCGATCGCCTGGCGGGCGTCATTCGCGCGTTCATGATCGACCTCCAACAGCAGGGTCTTGTCGGATTGGACGATCAACGGTCCGTCGGTCACGGAAGCCTCCTCGAAAATGCGGTGCCGGATGTAGCCAGCCTGTCCATTGTCCTGATCTGAGCGACACCGCGCCACGTCGCGGCCTCCGACGCGGCCCGATACCTGCACATCCGGGGCGGTCGGGGCCTAAATTGAGGGACAGCCGGATGGATCGACCCAGAGACGAGGCTCGCGATGACCCAGCCCCCCGACGACCCCAACCGTCCCGATCCGAACATCCCCGGCGAACCGCCGAACAACCCGCAGCAACCGTACCCGCAGGGCGGGCCGCAGCAGCCGTACCAGCAGGGCCAGTACCCCCAGCAGCCGTACCCGCAGGGGCAGTACGCCCAGCAACCCGGCCAGTACCCGCCCGGCCAGTACGGGCAGCAGCCCGGCCAGTACCCGCCCGGCCAGTACCCGCCGCCGCCGAAGAAATCGCGGAAGGGGCTGTTCATCACCCTCGGTGTCGTCGCCGTCGTGATCCTCGCCGCTATCGCCGCGTTCGCTGTGTTCGCCGTGAAGAGCGCCGACAAGAATGCTCTCGACGTCGGCGACTGCCTCTTCTTCGAGTCCGCGTCGACGACCGCGGCCGACACCTCGCACGAGAAGCGGGACTGCTCCGACAGCGAGGCCACGTACGAGGTGGCGCAGAAGAACGACGGCGACGTCCAGTGCGCGGAGGACTACTTCTCGTACACCCTCGTGAGCGAGGACGAAGACGTGCAGACCACGCTCTGCCTCGTTCCGAACATGCTCGAGGACTCCTGCTACCTGCTCGAGGACGACGGCCGGATCGTGCCGTCCGACTGCACCGAGGCGCAGACCGTGAAGGTCGTCAGACGTGCGGACGGCGAGAACGACGAAACCCTGTGCAACGAGTTCGACAGCGCATTCCCCATCGCGTTCTCCGAACCCGAGCGCACGTACTGCATCGAGGTCAATCTGGGCGGCTAGCCCCAGTGAGTACTTATTAACCGCGGGACATCAACAAGTACTCACGGGGAGTTAAATTCACGGGAATCGAGTCCGTTGAACTGCACGTTCCCCTTCGTTAGCGTTCGAGATCAATCGAAATCACTGCGCGCGGGGAAGGTGGGAACGATGGCGCGAACCCAGCCCGACACCCGGCGTGGTGCCGGCCGTTCCGGCGCCAGCGCGGGCACGGTGCTGCGCACCGTCCTCGACCGTGGGCCGATCGCGCGCAGCACGATCGCGCGGGTCACCGGGCTCTCACCCGCGACGGTGACCACCGCCAGTGCGCAACTCGTCGAACGCGGCCTGCTGCGGGAACTGCCGGAGATCTCGGGTCCCACCGGTCTGGGACGGCCACACGTCCCGGTGGACCTCGACGACACCCGCTTCGTCGTCTACGGCATCCACCTGGCGATGACCCACGTGACCACCGCGTTGCTCGACCTGCGTGGGCAGGTGGTGGCCCGATCCCGTGATCCACATTTCGGGCTCGGACCGGCCGAGATCCTGCGGAACGCCGTGACGACCCTCGAGGCGCTGGCCGCCCGGCACGGTGACGTGTCTGTCCCGATCGGCGTCGGTTTCGCGGCCGGCGGCTGGATCGACTCGGAATCGGGTGTGGTGCGTGAGCATCCGATCCCCGGGTGGAACGGATACCCGGTCCGGGCGGATCTCGAGCACCGCACGGGTCTGGACGTCCGGATGGATTCGCACGCGCGGGCCCTCATCGACGCGGAGGTGTTGTTCGGGGAGCCGAGGGCGCGAGACAGTGTGGTGCAGCTCTTCGTCGGGAACGTGGTGGACGCCGCGTTCGCGACCGGAGGCGTGGTCCACCACGGCCCGCGCGCGGCGGCAGGCGCGGTGGCGCACGTGCCCGTCGAGAACAGTGTCGAGGAGTGCGCCTGCGGGCGTACCGGATGCGTGCAGGCCACCCTGTCGGATCGGGTGCTGGTGCGCAGGGCGATGCAGCTCGGCACCATCGAGCGGCCGATCTTCGGCGACCTTCTCGACGCGGGTCGACGTCGGCAGCCGGCGGCACTGGCACTGTTCGAGGAACGGGCGCACGGCGTCGGGGTGGTGGCAGCCCGGCTGCTCGATCTGTTCAATCCGGAGGTCCTGATCGTCTGCGACCAAGGCGTGAGCCAGATTCCGGGTACTCTCGACACGGTTCGGCGAGCAGTCGGGGAGTCGTCGGCGACGTGTGACGACCCGTCGCAGTCGGTGTTGTCCACCAGTTTCCCCGGGCGGGCACTGCCGGTATCCGCCGGTTCCGTGATCCTCGCGGAGCTCTACCGGGCGCCTCTCACCAGCTTCGTGCGGCCGTTGGCCGGCATATCGTGACATGTATCACACATCCGGAGTTAATTCGGTGGGAAGCAATGTTGACGTCTATTACGCTGGATCGCAAGGATATTGGTGTGAACACCACCATGGCGGACAGTGTGCGTACAACCTCGTGTCGCTCCGAGTCCTGTTGTCGCCGCACGCGACCGGGTCGCATCTGACGTCTCCGCGCTGACTTCGGCGGACGCTCGAAATACCTTTCTGTTCTTCCTTTCTCGCTCCTCTGTGGCACTCGACGAACTGTCCGATGTGCCCGACCGGAGATCACATCCTTCGAAGGATCAATCATGTCCAGTTCACTCGTGTCTTCCGCCGGGTATCGGCGCCTCACGCGCGCCGCCTTCGCCGGCGTCGTGGCGCTCGGGCTCGCGTCCTGCTCGTCCGGTCCCTCCGGCGGGTTGTCTCTCGATGATGCTGTACCCGATCAGGTTCCGGACGGAACCTCGCTCAGCGTGTCGATAAAGACAACCCGGCTTCAACTCGAGGCGACCGACCAGCTCGCGGACCTCCCGTTCACCGTGTCGGACTGGCCGGACGTCAGTGCCGGTCCCGACGTGATCCAGGCCTTCCGGGGCAACGCGGTCGATCTGGCCACCAACGCCGCGATCCCGCCGATCCAGGCGCACGCCACCGGGCTCGACGCGAAGATCGTCGCGGTGCGGGAGAAGGAACAGCCGCAGTACCTGCTGGCCACCGCTCCCGGCTCGGACATCACGGAACTGCCGGACCTGCGGGGCAAAAAGATCGCGTTCTCACCCGGGCAGGCGCAGGGTGTCGTGATCCTGCGAACGCTGAAGGCGCAGGGTCTGACCACCAAGGACGTCCAGCTCGTCGAGCTCCCCAGCCCGCAGTTCCTCACCGCGCTGCAGTCGAAGCAAGTGGACATCGCGCCGCTGTCGGAGCCGACGGTGACGAAGTACCTGAACCAGTACGGGCCGGACGGAGCCAAGGCGCTGGCCACCGACGCCGTGGACGCGCTCACCGTGCTCTGGGCACCGGTGGAAGTCCTCCAGGACCCGGCCAAGGCCGCGGCGATCAAGGCGTTCATTCCGTTCTGGGCTCGCGGGGAGGTCTGGGCGTGGGAGAACCAGGACGCCTGGATCCAGAAGTACTACGTGGAGAGCGAACAGGTATCGGCCGAGGACGGTAAGCGCATCGTCGCCTCCGTCGGGCAGCGTCCGGTCTACCCGGCCAACTGGGACGCCGCCGTCGAATGGACGCAGGACACCGTCCAATTGCTGTCCGATGCAGGGTACTTCAGTGAGTTCGATGCCGACGAGTTGTTCGACCGACGATTCGAGACGATCGCCGCCGACGCTGTTCCGGCCGAGTACCGGGGCGGTGTGCAGCGATGACCAGCACTCTCTCCGCGCCCGCACCGGCACGCAGTGTCGCCCCCGAGGCCCCGAGGCTCGGCGTCGCCGATCGGCAGATCCGCCGACTCGGGCTGCGCAAGGCGTTTCCGTTCTCCCGGCTGGCCGGTGTCCTGCTCCTCCTCGCGGTGTGGGCAGTGGGAAGTCTCACCGGCTTCATCGACGCACGAAAGCTGTCCGCGCCGTGGACCGTGGTCACCACGGCCGTCGAGCTGATCTCCACCGGCATCCTGCAGGAACACGTCCTCGCATCGTTGAGCCGTGCCGCCATCGGTTTCGCGTTCGGCGTGGTGATCGGGACGGCCCTGGCCGTCGTCGCCGGTCTGACGCGTTCCGGTGACGCCCTGATCGACGGGCCGATCCAGCTCAAACGCGCCATCCCGACGCTCGGCCTCATCCCGCTGCTGATCCTCTGGCTCGGCATCGGCGAGACGTTCAAGATCGTGATCATCGCGCTCGGTGTCGTCGTCCACATGTACATCCAGACGCACAATTCGTTGACGTCGATCGACAACCGGTACGTCGAACTCGCCGAGGTCCTCGGGTTGTCCCGGGCCACGTTCATCCGCAAGGTCGTACTGCCGGGTGCGATGCCGGGATTCTTTCTGGGACTGCGCCTCTCGGTCACCGGTGCCTGGCTCACGCTCATCGTCGTCGAGGGAATCAACGCGGTGACCGGTTTGGGAAAGATGATGTACAACGCGCAGAACTACGGACAGTCCGACGTGATTCTCGTGGGGCTCGCGGTCTACGGCATCTTCGGTCTCCTGTCCGACTCCGTCCTCCGCTACATCGAAAGGCGGTCCCTGTCATGGCGCAAGACGCTCGCCGGCTAGAACCCGCCGCCGTGCAGGTGCGATCCCTCGTCCGCGGATTCGGCGACAAGACCGTCCTCGACCGCCTGGACCTCGACATTCCCGAAGGCCAGTTCGTGGCCTTGCTCGGAAAGAGCGGGTCCGGCAAGAGCACGCTGCTCCGCGCGCTCGCCGGCCTCGACTACGACGTCGAGGGCCGCGGCGGAACCCTCACCGTGCCCGAGGAGGTGTCGGTGGCATTCCAGGACTCACGGCTGCTGCCGTGGCTGAAGGTGCTGGACAACGTGACGCTCGGACTGGGCCGCACCGGCACGAGCAGGGGAGCGGCGGCGCTCGCGGAGGTCGGGCTCGCGGGCCGGGAGAAGGCGTGGCCCAGCGAACTGTCCGGCGGTGAACAGCAACGGGTGGCGCTGGCCCGAGCGTTGGTCCGCGAGCCCCGACTGTTCCTGGCCGACGAGCCCTTCGGCGCTCTCGACGCGCTGACCCGGATCAAGATGCACGCCCTCCTGCAGGAGTTGATCCGTCGCCACCGCCCGACCGTCCTGCTCGTCACACACGACGTCGACGAAGCGATCGCGCTCGCCGACCGGGTACTCGTTCTCGATCGCGGGCAGATCGTCGTCGACGAGATCATCGACATCCCGAAGCCGAGAGCGCTCGGCGACAGCAAGTTCCACGAGTTTCGCACCACGTCCCTCGGCGCCCTCGGCGTCGAGGTAGCGGCACAGTAAGGGAGTTTCACCATGAGTTCGTCACCCCAGCGCCGGCTGCATCTCAACGCATTCCTGATGGCGATCGGACACCACGAGGCCGCCTGGCGCCTACCCGAGAGCGATCCGAACGCCAATCTCGATATCAAGCACTACATTTCGTTGGCGCAGACCGCCGAACGCGGAAAGTTCGACTCGGTGTTCCTCGCCGACAGCCCGGTGCTGTTCAGCAATCCGGAACGCAGGCCGAGCGGCAAGCTGGAGCCGACGATCATCCTGACGGCGATCTCCGCGGCCACCGAGAAGATCGGCCTGATCGCGACCGCGTCGACCAGCTACAACGAGCCGTACAACCTGGCGCGGCGGTTCGCGTCCCTCGACTTCGTCAGCGGTGGACGCGCCGGCTGGAACATCGTCACCACGGCCGGCGCCGATGCGGCACAGAACTTCGGTCTCGACGACACCCCCGCGCACCGGAGCCGGTACGAGCGGGCAGCGGAATTCGTGGAGGTGTCCACCAAGCTGTGGGACAGCTGGGAGGACGACGCCATCGTCGCGGACAAGGACGTCGCGATCCATGCCGACTCCGCCAAGGTGCACGTCATCGAACACGAGGGCCGGTTCTTCAAGGTGCGGGGACCCCTCAACGTGCCGCGGTCGCCGCAGGGATATCCGCTGCTCGTGCAGGCCGGGTCGTCCGAGGACGGGAAGGATTTCGCCGCCAGGTACTCGGAGGCCATCTTCACCGCCCAACCCACCCTCGACGAGGGGAAGGCGTTCTACGCGGACGTCAAGGATCGTGTCGCGAAAGTGGGCCGGGACCCCGAGCAGGTGCTGATCCTGCCCGGCATCGTGCCGGTCATCGCTGACACCGAAGAGGAGGCCCGCGAACTCGAGGCGGAACTGGAGAGGTTGATCTCGCCGGAATACGCCCGCAAGCAGCTGGCGCAGCGGTTCAATCTCGAACCGGAGCAGCTCCCGCTCGACGAGGAACTTCCCGAGGACTTGCCGTCCGAGGACGAGATCGAGGGTGCGAAGAGCCGGTACACGCTGATCGTGGACCTCGCCCGCCGCGAGAAGCTCACCGTCCGGCAGCTGATCGGGCGACTCGGTGGTGGTCGCGGTCACCGCACGTTCGCGGGCACCCCGCTCCAGGTGGCCGACACGATCGAATACTGGTTCAAAAACGGCGCCGCCGACGGATTCAACATCATGCCCGCGGTCCTTCCGTCCGGGCTGGAGAAGTTCGTCGACTCCGTGGTTCCGATTCTGCAGGAACGCGGACTCTTCCGCACCGACTACACCGAGTCCACACTGCGCGGGCACTACGGATTGCCGCGGCCCGCCAATCAGTTTGCGGTCGAGAAGGATTCCACGCTGGTGTCTGTGCAGTGACGACGGAAGTTTCGGGGGAGAACGTCGGCTGGCTGCGGTACCTGTTCGGGTACTGTCTGCGCCAACGCCGCAATCTCGTTCTCGCGTACGGGGCGGCGGCGGTGGCGGCCGCGGCCACCGCCACCATCCCGCTGGCCGTCCGGCACGTGATCGACAACGCCGCGGTTGACACGAATCATGCACTGGCGCCGTGGATCGCGGTGCTCATCGCCCTCGCATCGCTCCGTTTCGCCGCCGCGTACACGCGTCGGTACCGCTCCGGGCAGCTGTCCCTCGGAGTGCAGTACGACCTGCGGGGCGACGCCTTCCGGTCCCTGCTGCGGCTGGACGGCGTCAAGCAGGACGGACTGCAGACCGGGCAGGTGGTCAGCCGGTCGATCTCGGATATCACGCTGATCCAGATGCTCCTGCAGTTGCTGCCGCACATGGCAGGGAACCTGCTGATGTTCGCGATCTCCCTGGCCGTGATGGCCGTGCTGTCGCCGATCCTCACCGTGGTCGCTCTCGTCGTCCTGCCTGCGTTGTGGTTCATCTCGATGCGCAGCCGCGTCGACCTGTTCCCCGCCAACTGGCATGCCCAGGAACAGGCGGCGATCGTGGCCGGGGGAGTCGAAGCCGCCGTCACGGGGGTGCGCGTCGTCAAGGGATTCGGCCAGGAAGGCCGCGAACTCGAAGACCTCGAGAAGCGGGCAGGGGACCTCTTCCGTTCCCGGCTGCGCGTCGCACGGCTGACCAGCCGGTACAACCCTGCACTGCAGGCGGTCCCGATGCTCGGGCAGGCACTCGTCCTGGCACTCGGAGGATGGCTGGCGCTGCACGGCACGCTGTCGCTCGGCACGTTCGTCGCCTTCACCACGTATCTGGCGTCGTTCGCCTCGCCCGTGCGTCAGCTCGCCACGCTGCTGACCGTGAGCCAACAGGGCCGGGCCAGCGTCGAGCGTGTCCGCGAGGTGATCGACAACGCCCCGGCCGTCACGACCCCACCCGGCGCCGTGGACTTGCCGGGCGGGCCCCTCGAAGTGGTGTTCGACGACGTGGCGTTCGGATACGACCCGTCGAATCGCCTCCTCGACGGACTGTCCCTGCGGATCGCACCCGGGGAGACGGTGGCGGTGGTCGGCGCCGCCGGATCGGGGAAATCGACTCTGGCCATGCTCGTTCCGCGGTTGTACGACGTCGACGCGGGTGCGGTCACCGTCGGGGGGATCGACACCCGTCGGCTGTCGCTCGGCTCGCTGCGCTCCGCGCTCGGCGTCGTCTTCGAAGACAGCTACCTCATGTCCGAAACCATCCGCGCCAACGTGTCCTACGGCCGGCCGGATGCCGACGAGGCACTGGTGCGTGAGGCGCTCCGCGTGGTGCAGGCGGAGGAATTCGTCGACGCTCTGCCGGACGGCCTCGACACCGTCGTGGGGGAGCAGGGGGTGACGTTGTCGGGTGGGCAGCGGCAGCGGATCGCCCTCGCCCGGGCATTGGTGACCGATCCGCGGATCCTGGTGCTCGACGACGCGACATCGGCGGTCGACGCCCGCGTCGAGGCCGCCATCCACCACGAACTGAGCGTCGCGACCAGCGAGCGGACCACGCTGATCATTGCGCATCGCCGGTCGACGCTCGCGTTGGCCGACCGCATCGCGGTCCTGGCGCACGGGCGCATCGTCGATGTGGGCACGAGTGCCGAACTCGACGAAAGGTGCCCCCTGTTCCGCGCGCTGCTGTCGAGCGCGGACGACGTGACCGCTCCGGACACGTCGAACGAGCCGCCGGACGTCGACGGTGTCACCGCCGAACTGTGGCGCCGGGAGGACGGCGACGAGGCATCCGGGGTGTTCGATGCCAGAGCCGCAGCGGCTTTCGCGACCGCGGCCGCGGGTGCCAGTGGGCCGTCACGCGGAGGCGCGTCGGGCGGAATCCTCTCGTCGGCGCCGCCCAGCCCCGAAGTCATGGCTCGGCTCGACGACCTGCCGCCACTCACGGGAGACCCCGACGTCGCCGCGGACGAGGCCCGGGCCGCCGACCCGGCGTTCGGACTCCGCTCACTGCTGCGGCCGCTCCTCCTGCCACTGGTCGCCGGCTTGGCGCTCGTCGGGCTGGACGCCGTCGCGCAGATCGCGGTGCCGGTCCTCGTCCGTACCGGGGTGGATCGGGGAGTGCTGCAAGGCGCCCGCGACCTGCTGCTGCTCGCGGCGGCCGCGACCATTCTGGTGGTGCTGCTGGACTGGGCCGTCAACATCGCCCAGGCGCGGGTGACCGGGCGGACAGGCGAACGGCTGCTGTACACGTTGCGGGTCAAGACGTTCGCGCAGCTGCAGCGGCTCGGGTTGCAGTATTACGAGCGAGAACTGGCAGGCCGGATCATGACACGCATGACCACCGATGTCGACAGCCTGTCCAACTTCCTGCAGACAGGTCTGGCGACGGCGGTGGTGAGCGCGCTGACGATCTCCGGTGTGCTGGTGGCACTCCTGGTGATCGACGCGGAACTGGCCCTCGTGCTGGTCCTCGTGGTGCCCGTCCTCGTCGCGGCCACGGTGGTGTTCCGCCGAAAGTCCGTGCCCGCCTATGCCGAGGCCCGCGATCGCGTCGGGATCGTCAACGCCTACCTGCAGGAGAACGTGACGAATATCCGCGTCACCCAGGCATTTCGGCGCGAGAACTACAACGCGGCCCAGTTCGCCCGTCGGGCCTGGGACTTCCGTGAGTCGCGGCTACGGGCTCAGCGGTACATGGCCCTGTACTTTCCGTTCGTCGAGTTCCTGTCGGTGGTCGCGACCGGGCTGGTGCTCGCGGCAGGGACGGCGCGGATCCACGGCGGAACCCTCACCGTCGGCACCCTGATCGCCTTCGTGCTCTACGTCGAACTGTTCTTCGCTCCCGTACAACAGCTTTCACAGGTGTTCGACGGCTACCAGCAGGCCGTGATCGGACTCGGTCGACTGCGGGGGCTGATGAGGACGCCGACCACCACGCCGCAGGCAGGCGATCCGATGGTCCTCGACCGCCTCCAGGGCGGCATCGTGTTCGACGAGGTCCACTTCGCGTACGAATCCGGCAAGGGAGAGGCGCTGCGGGGGGTCGCGCTTCGCATCGAACCGGGCGAGACGGTCGCCCTCGTCGGTCAGACCGGCGCGGGCAAGTCGACCGTGCTCAAGCTGCTCGCCCGGTTCTACGACCCCACGCAGGGTGCGGTACGCGTCGACGGCATCGACACCCGGTCGCTCGACCTCGCGTCGTTCCGGCAGCGACTCGGTGACGTTCCGCAGGAGCCGCACCTGTTCGGCGCCACCGTCCGCGACGCCGTCGCCTACGGGCGCCCGGACGCGACCGACGCGGAGGTCGAGGCCGCCAGCCGCGCTGTCGGTGCCCACGAGATGGTGTCCGGGCTCGCCCTCGGATACCTGCAGCCGATCGGGGAGCACGGGCGCAACCTGTCGGCCGGACAACGCCAGTTGCTGGCACTCGCCCGCGCCGAACTGGTGGACCCCGACATCCTGCTGCTGGACGAGGCCACGGCGTCACTGGACCTGGCCACCGAGGACCGCGTCCGGCTCGCGACCGAGAACCTGTCCCGGCGGCGCACCACCGTCGTCGTGGCGCACCGATTGACCACCGCGGCGCGAGCCGACCGGGTGGTGGTCCTCGACGGCGGGCAGGTCGCGGAAGTCGGAACACACGACGAGCTGCTCGACCGGGGTGGTGTCTACCGGGAACTCTGGGACGCCTATGCGGCTTCGCCGCCCGTGAGTACTTATTAACCGCCGGACGTTTGTTGAGTCTGGGGACATGTGAGACAAATGATGTCTACCCAGATGTGAGACACGCTGCCGTCGACGAGGTGTGAGGCACCTGACTGGTCGTGAACTTGGTTCATGACCGGAACGGATGCCGTCATGGACCTGCTACACGCCCTGCTGGTGCTCGCCCACAACACCGGCGCCGACATGTTCGGCGGGAACTTCGCCCGCTGGTGCGCCGACCACGGGATCCCCCGTGCCACCGCCTACCGACACAAGAAACGGATCGAGGAGGAGGGCCGGTGGACCACCCGGTCCCGCCGGCCCACCTCCTGCCCACACGCAACCCCACTGGCGGTCGAGATCGAAATCGTGCGGCTTCGCCTGGACCTGCCCCACCACGAGCGCGGCGCCGACACCATCGCCTACCACCTGCAGGCCGTCGCCGAGAAACACAACTGGGCCGCCGAGGGCTGGACCATCCCGTCCCGGGCCACGATCAACACGATCCTCACCCGCTACGACCTGGTGATCCCGGCGCCGAAGAAACGCCCGAAATCGTCGTACCGCCGGTTCTGCTACCGCAACCCCCGCGACTGCTACCAGATCGACGCCACCCAGGTCCGGTTGGCCACCGGCGAGAAGGTCGTCGTCTTCGAGGTCCTCGACGACTGCACCCGCACCCTGGTCGCCACCCGGGTCGCGGACGCCGAGACCGCCGCCGGGGCGATCGCGGCGATCACCGCCGCGTTCACCGGCTTCGGGGTCCCGGCGTTGGTGCTCGCCGACAACGGCAGCGCGTTCACCTCCCGCCGCACCAAGGGCGGCATCTCCGGCTTCACCCGGGTCGTGGAGCAGGCCGGGGCGCGGCTGATCCACTCCACCCCGTATCACCCGCAGACCTGCGGGAAGGTCGAACGCCACCACCGCACCTTCAAGCAATGGTTGGCCGCACGGCCCACCACCGCGGCCACCATCGCCGAACTGCAGCAACTGTGCGAGACGTACCAGCGGTTCTACAACACCGAACGCCCGCACAGTGCCGTCAAGATGCCACCACTGCAGGCCTGGCGGCATGCGGCGATCCTCGGTGGGCCGCAGCACCTTCCGATCCAACACGACGCCACCGTGCACGCCCTGGTCGTCTCCTCCGTCGGCACCGTGTGCGTCGACTCCCGCGCCCGCCTGAGCGTCGGCCGAAAGATGGCCGGGCAAACCGTCACCCTGCTGCGCGACGACGACCACGTCACCGCCTACACCACCGACGGCAACGTGATCGGCCACCTACACCTCGACCACACCAAGCGCTACCAAGGCAAACTCCGCCCCGCCTAAAATCTGTCTCACATCTACGTAGACACCCGTGTCTCACATCTACGTAGACAGCACAAACCGCCGGACGTTAATAAGTACTCACGGGGCCGGAGGCCATGCTCAGGCGCCGATCGACGCCTTCATCATCGGCAGCATGGCCCACAGCTGGTCCTGCCAGTAGCCCCAGCTGTGGGTTCCCGTCGCCGGAAAGTCGTAGTGCGCGCCGATGCCGAGGGTGTCGAGCCGCACCTGGAAGGCACGGTTCTGGGCCAGCGCGATCGCCTCGAGGCCCATGCCGGTTCCGACGTTGAAGACGTCGATGGCGGACTGCGGCTGATCGTGCGGGCCGGGGAGGCCTGCGCCCGCCGAGATCCACATCGGAAGCCCGCGGAGCAGCGGGGCGGCGACGAACGGATCGTTGCGGAGCCACGCCGGATCCCACGGCGGACCCCACATGCAGTCGGAGTTGTAGCCGCCGGAGTCGAGCATCGCCAACCGGATCGCCTCACGCATGCCCGGCGCCGACAGGTTCAGATACCCCGACATCGACCCGGCGAACGTGAACTGGTTCCGGTGGTAGGCGGCGAGGATCAACGCCGCGTTGCCGCCCATCGACAGTCCGGCGATCGCGTTGCTGGTGCGGCTGATGCCGTAATTGTTCGCCAGGAAGTCGGGCAGGTTCTGGGTGAGGAACGACTCCCACTTGTACGTGTAGGGCTGACCGTTGGTGTTGCTGGGCGCGTACCAGTCCGTGTAGAAGCTGGACTGTCCGCCGACCGGTTCGACGACGGTGATCCCGTGGTCGGACAGCCACGCGGCGTTGGTCTCGTGCTCCCACCCGCTGACGTCGTTGGTCGCGCGGAGGCCGTCGAGGAGATAGAGGGCCTTGTTGCTGCCGTTGTTCGCGAGCCACATCCGCACCTTGATCTGCCCGACCCCGCCGGGTGCGTCGACCCAGTGCTCACGCAGACGGCTGTACGGGTCCGCGGAGGCCGTCCCGCCGCCGACGAGGACGAACGCCAGCGGCAGGATCACCACGGCAATCATGAGCCGGACGACGCCTTTTATCCAACTTTGTGACGGCTTCGTTGCTGTGACAATCACGGTTCTGCCTCCTGGTAGTCGTCCCCGGCCAGGTACATATCAGCATCACGTTATTGCGCGCCCCGAAATTCCTCGGCGTTTGCGCAGAATCGTTATCTGACCCGTGAGTAGTTGTTAACCGCCCGTGGTTAACAAGTACTCACGGGTCAGTCGACGCGGGCGACGGACGTGATGCGGTGAAGGGTGAACCGCCGGACCGCGCCGCTCGCCGGGTCGAACGCGTCGAGTTGACCGCCGCCGACGCTCACGGGATCGACGATGCGGTGCGTCGCCACGCCCTGCGCGTCGACATAACCGATGGTCACGCTGGTGCGTTCCCGCGCCGCCGCGTTGAGCAGGGCGATGGTCGCGGCGCTGCTGGCCCGCGACCCGTCGGAGCGGATGCTGCCGGATCCCCGGGCCGACGCGGCCAGGTCGCCCGCGCGGAGGGTCCGGACGACCGCGTCGAGTTGGGCGTCCGTGGCGACGGCCGGGGTGCGGCCGGCGGGAGCCTTGCGCCGGGTCACGACCCGGGCGCCGCGGGGACGCAGGTCGACCAGGGCTCCGGACGAGTCCTCGCCTGCGGGCGCGAAACCGGCCGCCCGCAGTTCGCCCAGAACTTCCCGCAGCGGTGCCTGCGACACCGCAACCGTCGGAGCCAACGCGCGCAGGGCCAAAGTTGCAGCCACCGGCGACGCCAGGACCTCCGCGAGCAGGGTGGGGTCCTCGCAGCGGACGAACGACGCCGCGACCCCCGCCCGGAGCCGCCCGTGCCGCCTCGCGACGTCGTCGATCAGATACGACAGCGACTGCGGGACGGGTGTGCGCGACCGGGTCGCGAAGAGGCTGTGCAGTTCGGCCGCCGTCATCCCGACGTCGAGGGCACGCCGGACGCTGTCTTCGCTGATCCGGTACATCGACGCCGCACCGGCGGACTCGATGTCCGCGACCAGGGTGATCTGCTCCAGCAGGTCCGGAGTCAGCGGGCCGGGGGCGACGACGGTGAGGTCGGCCTGGACGAGGACGTGGTCGACGGGTTCGGGCAGCGACGCGTGCATCTCGGCCTCGGCGTCGCCGCCGTGGAGCAGTGCGCGTCCGGGTGAGCTGAGCGCTCCGCGGGCGACGAGTCCGAGCGTCGCGGCCTCGTCGAGGGTGCGTTCGACCGCGTGGACCCGCAACCGGGCACCCCAGCGGGGGCGGCGCCACGCCAGCAGTCGGCTGACCTCCGCCGGATCCGCCGAGTGGCCGCTGCCCAGTTCCGCCAGCAGTCCCAGGATCGCCTGCCGGTCGCGCGGCGCGGACGGCGCGCGCACCTCCTCGGACAGCGCGGCGACCGGTTTGTCGTTGGCATCGCGCATGCCGATGAACCACGCCATGCGCGGTAGTTCCAGCCACGCGGCGGCCAGAGCGTGCCACCGCCGGGCGACCGGCGCGGTGAGCCAGTTGTCGACCGCGGTGGTCGGGGCCCAGTAGTTCTCCCCGCTGTCGGACGTCGGCGCCGGATCCGGGGTGCCGCTCGCGATCAGTCCCGCAGCGGAGAGCAGTTCGACGAGCAGGCTCAGCCGGTTCTCGTCGATGCCGGACGTCTTGGCGATCCGGCGCAGTTCGCGGACACCGAGCCCACCTGCCCGCAGGGCGGGCGCCGGGATCTCGCCGAGAGCCTTGACGACGTCCTCGCAGTGGCGAACCAGTTCCAGCGCCTCACCTGCCGCGGCGGCGTTGATGTCGGCCGGCTTGTGCTTGCGGCCCGTGACGGTGGGAGCGGCCAGCGACGTGGGGTCGAAGACGGCCTCCCCGCGCAGGACCTGCCGCACCTGATAGGGCAGTTCGACGGTTTCGTCGTCGATCCACCGCAGCAGCCCGGCGGCGAGGAGTCGCTGCACGGGACGGTCGGGGGGTGTTCCGGGGGCCGCGTCCCGGGTGCGTCCGATCGAACTCGACTTCGACAGGGTCTCCAGGATGTCCCGCTCGACGCTCTGCAGTCCGGCCAGCGCGGCCGTGATGCCGGGTTCGTCCAGCGTCTCGTCGGGTTCGGCGCTGCGTCCGACCCGCCACGGGATGGTGGCCACGACAGCGGGAACGATGCGCAGCGACGTCTTGTCCCCCCAGACGATCCCCACGGACCGCAGGCCGTCCAGCGTGGCGTCGACGGTCTTCTTCGTCGCCCGCGACCCCACTGCGTCCTGCAGCGTGGCCCGCGGCACGGCGACCTCGTCGGCCCGTTCGAGCGCCAGGAGTTCGAGGATGCCGAAGTCCAGCGACGTCAGGTTGTCGGCCGCGCGGGCCACCGATGCCCGCTGTTCGGCGCGGCCGGCGAGGACGACGATCGTGGCCGGCGGTGGAACCGCCAGGTCGGGGCGCTTGCGGAGCAGATCCGTCAGTTCGGCGTCGCTGCGCGCGGCCAGCCAGTCCGCGAGGGTCGCGGCGCCGCGCGGGGAGGCAGCGGTGCCGTTGGTGCTCGCGGTGGCGTCGTCGGTGTCGGTCATCGACTATCAGATTAGAGACCTGGGCTGTACGTCGCCGAATGCTCCTGTCAAAATGGCACCGTGGCTAACAATTCGAAGAAGCAGTACGTGGATCCAGGGTGGCCCGAAACCGCCGATGGAGATAGCGCCGTGACCGAACTGTCGTCGAGCCGTGCGGGCGGATTGTCCCCGTTCGGCGAGGACACCGAGTTCCCGCTGCCGGCGGACTCGCTGCCGTACGCGCATCCGCACACCGTGATCAACCGCTGACCCGACGACACAAGAGGGGCCCTGCACCGGATCGGTGCAGGGCCCCTCTTCTGTGAGTCGCGGGAGATTACTGCGGGAGCAGTCCCTTGTTCGCGTCGATGAGCTGCAGGATCTGGGGATCGATCGCGATGCCCTGAGCCTTGACGGCCTCGATCGCGTTGTCGACGGCACCGGCGTACTGCGACGTCCCGTTGGTGCTGGGGACGCCGCCCGTGAGGTCGGGGAGTGCCGGCGCCGCGGGGGCCTCGGGCACGGTTGCGGGGGCGGTGCGCTGGGTGGGTGCGCTGCTCAGGCCGAGGCTCGAGGAGCAGGACGGCCATGCGCCCCAGCCCTGGGAGTCGAGGACCTTCTCGGCGACGACGATCTGCTCTTCACGCGAGGCCTGGTTGGCGGTGGCCGCGTACTGGGTTCCACCGTGTGCGTTCCAGGTGCTCGGGGAGAACTGGAGTCCGCCCTGGAAGCCGTTTCCGGTGTTGATTCCCCAGTTTCCGCCGGACTCGCACTGCGCGAGGCGGTCCCAGTCGGAGTCGGGTGCCGCGTTCGCGGTGCCCGAGAAGGCTGCTCCGGCGACGCCCATGATGGCGCCGGTGACGGCGACCTTGGCGACGGTGCGGCCGGTGTTGGTGGGCTTGCGATGGCGTCCGCTCATAGTGGTCGAGATCCTCTCCACACGCGCCTGCGAGGTCAGCTGTCGGGTTCGGGCTGAGAGGTCGCCCGGCCTCGCCTCTCCTGGCTGGAGAGGGTCTGGCTTCACCCCAAGATCCGAGTGTGCGAAGCACATTCGGGCCGGTGTCCGTCTGAGAACTTGCGTTCCCTGGAGGACTTTGGGTCCCCCGTCCTCGTCCCTGGAATGCTTCGTCGGGACTCCGGTACCCGCGGGACGAGGTTTGGCGCGGCGGGCCGGATGTGACCGATGTTTCCTCGGCCGGTGACGACGGTAACGGGCCGAGGCCGCAGTGTCACCATTTGATAACGCGGAGTGTCTTCGCCTGTTGCGGGGCCTCATTGGGCGCGCAGGGACTCTTCCCAGCTAGTGGCGACGAGACGTGCGTATCGCCGAGCCGTTGCCCTTCCGTTACCGGGCCGTTATGTGAGGAAGCTCACATCACTGGGGAGCGTCGACGATGTCCTTGCCGAGGGGCATGAGCGAGATGGGGATCATCTTGAGATTTGCGACCGCGAGCGGAATCCCGATGATCGTGATCGCCATGGCGATTGCCGTCACGACGTGCCCGATCGCGAGCCACAGACCGGCGATGACGAACCAGATGACGTTGCCGATCAGCGAGGCGACACCGGCCGTCGGCTTGTCGATGACGGTCTTCCCGAACGGCCACAGCGCGTAGACGCCGACCCGGAACGACGCGATGCCGAACGGGATCGTGATGATCAGGATGCAGCACAGGATTCCGGCGACGAAGTACCCCAGCGCCAGCCACAGACCGCCGAAGATCAGCCAGATGATGTTGAGCAGAATTCTCATGATCGTCCCATCGGTCGGTGGTCGGGTGTGTCAGCGCGAGCGTCTGCCCTGTCTGAGCGCCGCGACGATTCCGAGGAGGAAGCCGATCGGGCACGCGAGGGCGATGAGATAGAGAACGAGGCCCGGTTCGGAATCGGAGAGCACCGGGGTCAGGAAGATCGCCACGATCGCGACGAAGCCGATCGCGAAGAGGGTGAGTGCGACGCGCAGGAGTCCGTCGCTCCTCCGGGGTGTGTGAGGAGTGCTCGAAGGAGTCGGTTCGTGGGCCACACCAGCAACGATAGTGCCTGGAAACCCGGATGCCGGAGGGGGTCTCTGCAAGGTAGACTGTGGGCACTGCGCGTCCCGCACCAGAGGTGGGGCGCGCTGTTTTGCATACCAAGTGCAACCAACTGCACTCCAAGTGATGAGCGGGTGAACGCGGTGCCGACCGGCAAGGTGAAGTGGTACGACGTCGAAAAGGGCTTCGGCTTTCTGTCGCAGGAGGAGGGGGAGGACGTCTACGTGCGTTCGTCCGCTCTTCCCGAGGGCGTCGAGGGCCTCAAGGCCGGCCAGCGCGTCGAGTTCGGCATGGCCGCCGGTCGACGCGGCCCCCAGGCTCTGAGCCTGAAGGTGCTCGACCCGGCGCCGTCGCTGCGTCAGAACGCCGCGCGCAAGGAGCCGTCCGCCAAGAAGCACACGCCGGACGAACTCCACGGCATGGTCGAGGACATGATCACGCTGCTCGAGGCGAAGGTCCAGCCCGATCTGCGCAAGGGCAAGTACCCCGACCGCAAGACCGCCCAGCGCATCTCCGAGGTGGTCCGCGCCGTCGCGCGCGAGCTCGACAGCTGATTCGACGGACAACGAAAAGGCCCCTGCGTTCCGGCGCAGGGGCCTTCTTCGTGTGTCGTGCTAGGCGGTCTTGATCGACCAGGCTGCCCGGGCCTTCGTGAGCCCCTGCTCGTCGATGACGGCGGACGGCAGCTGGATCTCGACGCCTGCCAGTTGCAGGTCGTCCGAGGAGGGCACGGTCACGGCGCGGGTCTCACCGGCGCGGTGGGCCTGTTCCTGGACGACGACCTGTCCCGATGCGTCCTGGTAGACGACGAGCATGCGCCACGGCGCGTCGACGATCTCCTGCGGCAGCGACAGCTGCAGCGACGAGCCGGGGGGCACGTCGAGTTCGGCGAGGTCACCGGTTGTGCAGTCCTCGAGATACAGGTTGCAGTACGCGAGCGGGGGGATCTGCTCGGCCCGGTTGTGGGCGAAGGCCGTGATCTCGGGCAGGCGGGGCGAGGAGTTGCGGACCAGTGCGTACAGGACTCCGACGAAGGCCACCAGGACCACCATCAGCCCCACCGCAATCAGTGCCAGGATCTTCTTGGTTCGCGCCTGCATTCTCACTTACGTCACATTTCCTGTCGATCGGTCGGCCCGGTGGGTCGAGTGGGGCTCGGTCACTTCTTGTTCGGCCAGGTCGGGACGTTTTCCGCCGAGCCCGGGCAGGAGGGTGCTCCCGCGGTAGGTGAGGACGGTCTGGACGAGCCCGATGGTCATGACGGCAGAGACCACGGAGAACCCGATCCAGTATTCGGTGGGCAGGAGGACGCCCAGCGCGCCGCCCACCACCCAGCTCAGCTGGAGGACCGTCTCCGACCTACCGAATCCGGACGCGATCGATTCCTCGGGCAGGTCGTGCTGCAGCGACGCGTCCAGCGACACCTTCGCCAGGGCGCTGGCCGCCGACGCGACGAGGGTGGCCAGGGCGGCGGTCAGCAGATTGTCGGTGATCGCGGCCAGGACGGCGATGATCCACACGGCACCCGTGCAGCGCAGCACGATGAGGGCGGGGCGGCCGAGTTTGATCCGGGCGCCCGCGGCGTTGCCTGCGAAGTTGCCGATACCGGCGGCCGCGCCGACCAGGCCGAGCATGGCGGCCTGCACCAGCGGCTCGTGGTCGGTCTTCGACTTCGCGACGAACGCGATGTACAGCGTGAGGAACCCGGTGAGCACGCGGATCGTGCTGTTTCCCCACAACCCGGTGATGACCGCGCGGCCCAGCGGCTGCCGGCGTCTACCGGATTTCGCGGTGGCCGCGGCTTCGGCCTGCAGCACCCGGGTGCGTCCCAGCGCCTCGGTCGGGTGCTCGTCGCCGTGGTACGTGAGAGTGGCGGGTACCTCGCCCTCGGTGACCTCGACCCACGACGGGATCCGCATGCTGAGGTACGCGCCCAGGGCGGTGATGACCGCCGCCAGCCACAGCGCGCCGACGGACCCGGTGGCCATGGCGAGACCACCCGCGAGGGCGCCTGCGCCGATGGTTCCGCCGAGAAGTCCGAACACGGTGAGCCGGGAGTTGACCCGCACCAGGTCGATCTCCGGTGGCAGCACACGTGGAGTGACCGCACTCTTGAGCACCGAGAACGACTTGCTGAGCACCATCATTCCGAGCGCGGCCGGATACAGCACCCAGCTGTCGAAGTTGAAGACGAGAACGATCGCCAGGATCGTCCGGAGACCGAACGACGTGGCCAGTGCGACGCGACGGCCGTGCTGAAGCCGGTCGAGCATCGGACCGATCAGCGGAGCGATGACGGCGAACGGGGCGATGGTGATCAAGAGGTACAGCGCGACCTTCGTCTTGTCCTCGCCCGTCGCGGCCGAGAAGAACAGGGTGTTCGCCAGGGCGACGGCGATGGCCGCGTCGGTCGCGTTGTTGGCCATCACCGCGTAGGTCAGTGCGGTGAGCCCCGACTTGTCCGCACCGTCCGCCTTGGCCGCGCGATGGAACGTCGCGATGCCCTTGTTGGTGAGTTCCCGGCTGCGCATCGCCGCGACCCGGGTGACGGTGAGCTTGCGCGGCATCGGCGGCGCCTTGGGGGCGTCGGCCCGTTCCTCGTCGGAACGGGGACGCTGCCCGCCGCCGACCGGATGGAGGGGAGGGAGCGGTGTGCGTCGACCTCCCGACCGGGCGGCGGGCGGGTATTTGTCGTAGCCGGGATGAACGGGGGGCCCGGAATTCTCGTCAGGAGCCCGACCGCCGTCAGGCTCGTAGGGTTCGCGCGGTCCGGTCACTCCCTAATTCTGTCCTAGTCGGGAGACATGCGACCACAGCAACCCCGGCCAATGCTGGTCAGATCGGCCTGTCAGGGAACGAACCGCACCTCGAACATGCGCGGCCAGTACTTTCCGGTGACGAGGAAGCGGTCCGTTCCCGGGATCTGCGCGATGCCGTTGAGGACGTCGACGTCCCGCGGGCCGGGCGGGAGCGCGTCGCGGAGGGCCATGGCGTCGATCTCCGCGGTGACCCGCCCGTCCGAGGGATCGATGCGGACGAAGGTGTCGGTGGTCCAGACGTTCGCGTAGACCGCGCCGTCGTCCGCGCATTCGAGTTCGTTGAGGCGGCCCAGGGGGTTTCCGTCCCGCACCGCCTGCACGGTGCGCCGTGGTTCGAACGTGACCGGGTCGCGGAACGTGAGGGTGGGTGAGCCGTCGCTCGTGACCAGTGCGTCGGGCAATGCGCAGATGCCCCACCCTTCGCCGTCGAACGGGACCCGCCGCTGTTCGGCGAGTGTCGCGCGATCCCGGGCGACGGCGACCCCGTCGCGCCACGTCAGCTGCCAGACCGTGTCGCCGCTCACCGTGATGCCCTCGCCGAACAGGGGCGACGGCAGGTCCGCGCGCGCCCGGACGGTGCCGCTGGCGAGGTCGGTGGCCTGCACCCAGGACTCACCGGGGCGGCCGGTGCCCTCGAGCAACTCGGTGCCGTCGATCTCGAGTCCCTGGGTGAACGCATTCGGGTCGTGGTCGAGGGTGCGGAGGATCTCCACGCGAAGGTCCGCGCCGGACGCGCCCGCCGCCACGGGACTCTGCGGGGAGCACGCGGTGACCAGCCACGCCACCGCGAGCAGGGCTGGGACGAGGTGCCTCCGGCCGGTCATCGGACCAGCATGACAGCCCAGGTGGGCACGCACTTGCGGTGGTGCGGCAAACTGGTGGTGTGAGTGTTGCTTCTTCCGACGAGCGCGCAGTGGCGCGTCCCGTACTGACCGACGCCGTCGAGCTCGCCCGAACCGCCTTGGTCGAACTGCAGGAAGGGGGAGTCGGCGACTACCTGGGCGTCACGGCCGAGGACGCGTGCGCCGCGACTCACCGTTTCGTTGCGGACCTTCCGGGCTACCGGGGCTGGCAATGGGCGGTGGTGGTGGCTGCCGATCCCGAAGCGGACCATGCCACCGTCAGCGAACTCGCCCTCCTCCCCGGACCCGATGCGCTGGTCGCACCGGAGTGGATTCCGTGGGACCAGCGCATTCGCCCCGGCGATCTGTCCGCGGGCGATCTGCTGGCACCGCCGGCCGGTGACCCCCGCCTCGTCCCTGGCTATGTGGCGACGGGTGACCCCGAGATCGACGAGGTCGCCCTCGAACTCGGCTTGGGCCGCAAGCAGGTGATGAGCCTCGAAGGTCGCGTCGACGCTGCCGAACGCTGGCACGACGGCGACTACGGCCCCGATTCCGAGATGGCCAAGGCCGCGCCGTCGACGTGCGGGCTGTGCGGCTTCTACCTCCCGCTCGCCGGTTCGCTGCACGCGTCGTTCGGGGTGTGCGGCAACGAGATGGCCGCCGACGGGCATGTGGTCGACGCGACCTACGGTTGCGGCGCCCACTCCGACACCCTGCTGCCGACGGGTGCCGGTTCCCCGCAATTCGACGCCTACGACGACGGCGCCGTCGAGGTCGTCGAGCGGGCCGTCGCCGAAACGGAGAACGAACCCGAAGCTGCTGCCGAGGTCACCGAGGCCGAGGAATCCGCATCGACCAGCTAGCCGATCCTTTCGGCACCGCCGCCCTGAGGGATTCGACGCTTCTGGCGTGGCGAACGTCCCCGACCCGTCTGCGGGAGGATGCGGCGGCCGAATCCGATCTGGCCCGCGCCGGCTACCGCGACCGGCTCCTCACCGAGCTGGCGCAGAACGCGGCCGACGCCGCCGCCCGCGCCGAAGTGCCCGGCGAGCTGTCCGTGCAACTCGACGGCCGCGTGCTGAGCGTGTCCAACACGGGCACGCCGCTGGACGAGCCGGGAGTCCAGGCGCTGGTCGCGTTGCGGGCGTCGAACAAGTCCGGCACGACCGTCGGCCGCTACGGTGTCGGTTTCACGGCGGTGCTGTCGGTGAGCGACGAGGTCGAACTGCGGTCGACGTCCGGTTCGGTGCTGTTCTCCGCGGAACGGACGAGGTCGGAGCTGCGGGAACTCGACGGTGCGGACCCGGGAGCGGACGTGCCTGCCCTGCGGCTGGCGTGGCCGACGGACACCCGCCCGGCCGCAGGTGCGGCGTCGGAAGTCGTGTTGACGCTGCGCGAGGACGTGGACGGTGAATCGCTGCTCGCCTACATGGCCCGCGAGGCGCCCGACCTTCTGCTCGAACTGCCGGCGCTCGTCTCGATCACCGTGGGCGGCAAGCAGTTCCGCCGCCGTGAGCGGCCACTCGATTCCGGATTGACCGAGGTCGCGATCGGCGACGACCGCTGGTGGCAGTACGAGTCCGGGCGCGCACGCTGGCTCGTCCCGGTCCGCGACGGCGTCGTCTCACCCGTGACGGAAGACGTCCTGCGCGCGCCCACCCGGTCGGACGAGGAACTGTCGATACCCGCGATCCTCGTCGCGGACATCGCCATGCAGCCCGACCGCAGGCGCATCCTGCCGGGCGCCGCGATCGCCGAGTTGGCATCCGGCTACGCCGAGTTCGTGGCCGCGGTGCCGCCCGAGCAGCGACTGACGCTGGTTCCCGTTCCCGCTTTCGCGCGCAGCGAGGTGGACTCGGCGTTGCGTGACCATCTCGTCACCCAACTCCGGGAGCAGCCCTGGCTGCCGACCGTCGGCGGCACGAACAAGGCCCCGGTTCGGGCGTCGGTGGTCCCCGGGCTCACCGACGAACTCGCCGAACTCCTCGCCGAGATCGTCGACGGCCTGGTCGTTCCGGATCTGTCCGGGCCACGCTGGGCGCCCGCCCTGGCCGCCGTCGACGCCCACCGCCTCGGCCTGGCGCGCCTCACCGAACTTCTCAGTGGCATCGAACGGACACCGTCCTGGTGGCAGCGCCTGTATGCGGCGCTCGAACCACTGGCCGTCGACGCCCTCGCGGCGGAGGAACTGGCGTCGATCCCGGTTCCGCTGTCCGACGGCCGCACGGTGACCGGTCCGCGAACGGTGTTGCTGGGCCACGACATCGACGGTGTCCTGGGGGTCGACTGGACGCGGCTCGTCCACCCGGATGCCGCGCACCCGCTGCTGTCACGGCTCGGTGCGAAGACCGCCACCGCCGTAGACCTGCTCTCGGATCCGGCGTTGCGGGCCGAGATCGAGGACCTCGACCCCGACGACGCGGCGGCGGCCGAAGAACTGTCGACCGCGGTGCTCGCACTCGCCGGGCGCGTCGACCCCGGCACTTTGCCGTCGTGGCTCGGACAGCTGCCCCTCCCGGATGTCGATGGGGAGTTGCGTGGTGCGGACGAATTGCTGTTGCCCGGTGCGCCTCTCGCCGACGTCCTGGTGGACGACTCACCGTTCACGTCCGTGGACGCCGCGTTCGCCGAGCGGGTGGGGGAGGACGCCCTCCGCGCCGTGGGCGTCGGCTGGGGTTTCACCGTGCTCCGCGCCGAACTCCCCACCGGTCCCGATCACGACCTCGACGACGAGGACCGCTGGTGGGACACACTCGACGACGACCCCGACGAGATCGGGGCGGTGCGCGACCTGGACCTGGTGGACGAGGACCGCTGGCCGCAGGCGCTGACGATGCTCGCCCGCGACCAGTCGACACGTCCGCTGCTCGCCGACCGCGCCGGGTACACGGCCTGGTGGCTGCGTCACAACGCAGAGTTGGACGGTCAGGTGCTCGGTCTGCTCCGCGATCCCGCCGACGCGACGTTCGCCGGACTCCTCGACCCCGTCGAGCACTCGGAGTCCGCCGTGTTCGCGGCGGCCCTCGCGCCGTCGACGGTCGACTCTCCCGAACTCGCACAGCTACTCCTGGATCGACTGGCCGACCCGGATCGCGAACCGAGCCCGGCGGTGATCGCGCGGGCACACAGCCTGCTCGCGGCCGCTGCCGCCGCACATCTTCTCGACCTCGAGGACCTTCACCTGCCCGAACACGTGCGCGGCCTGACGGGCGCCCTCGTCGATCCCGGCGACGCCCTCGTGCTGGACGCACCGTGGCTGGCCGCCGCGGTGCCGCGTGAGCGGCTGGTGGTCGGGAGCCTGGACACCGCCGAGGCTCTCGCCGATCTGCTGGACCTCCCCCTCGCGTCCGCGGCGATCCGCGGCACCGTCACCGGTTCCGGCCGTGAATCCTCATGGGATCGCGAACCTGCCGCGGTGCTCGCCTTCGCCGCACTCGGTCGCGACCTGCCGCACGGGCCCGTCGTCGTCCATCCCCGGCTCACGGTGAAGCTCACGGGCGCGGTCGACACCGAGATCGCGGTCCCGTGGTGGGTGGACGAGCAGGGGACCACCCATTGCTCCGAGTCGTGGGCCGAAGGCACGTGGGGCGCCGGTGTCGTTTGACCAGAGCGTTCTCGACAGCGCCGTCGGGGACCGCGCACCGTGGTTGATCGACGTCGTCACCGTCGTCACGCAAAGCGGCGGAACGGTCGCGGCCTGGATCGTGTCCACCGTCCTGACAACGGCCCTCCTGCTCCAGGGCCGTCGGCGCGAGGCCGTCCTCGTGGCCGGCGCCATGCTGTCGGGTCTGGCCGTGATGACCACGCTCAAGAATCTGTTCGAGCGGCAGCGCCCGCCGCTGCCGGATCGGCTGGTGGAGATCTCGTCGTTCTCGTTCCCGTCCGGTCACGCGATGATGACCGCGATCCTCGCGAGCGTTCTCGTCGCCGTGACCCTCCGGGTGGTGCTGGTGGGGCACGTCCGGATCGCGCTGGTCTTCCTGTTGGTGCTGTACACGCTGGCAGTGGGGCTGTCGCGCGTCTACCTCGCCGCGCATTGGATGACCGACGTCCTCGCCGGGTGGGCGTTCGGTGCGCTGTGGGCGGCGTTCTGGATTCTGCTGACCCGCACCCGGCCCCGCCGCGCCGTGACCTCGAGCGAGATCTAGAGCTAGAGCAGTCCCTGCTGCATCACTAGAGCAGACCCTGCTGCATCACTAGAGCAGACCCTGCTGTGCCCCGCGGCTGCCGCGCCGGGCCGCCCGCCGCTGCAACGCGAACAGTCCGTAGCCCAGGAATCCGACGACGACCCCCGCTATACACGTCGGAAGCGCATCCGACCACCGGTCGCCCGTGACGATCACCACGACGATCGCGACCGCCCACGCCAGTGTTCCCAGTATCAGCGCAGGTCGCGGGTCGGCGAGGCGCTGAGTGAGGGGTGGGCGATCTGCGGATTCGTTCACCGAATGAACGCTACCCTCGCCGTGGTGCCCTAATCTCCAAGGGCGACGCGCGACTTCTGGCGATGGGGACTGAACAATGGGTGCTGCTCCGAAACTGCTCGACAACTACTTCAAGATCACCGAGCGTGGTTCGACGGTAGGCGCGGAGATCCGCGGCGGAGTGGTGACGTTCGTCGCAATGGCATACATCGTGGTGCTGAACCCGCTCATCCTCGGCAGCTTCTCCGCCGACGACGCCGTCGCGAAGACCGACGTCCTCGGCAACATCCTCCCCGTCAACCAGGTGGCGGCGGTCACAGCTCTGGTGGCGGGACTGATGAGCATCGTGTTCGGGGTCGTCGCGAACTATCCCTTCGCGATCGCGGCGGGCCTCGGCATCAACAGTCTTCTCGCCGTCACCATCGCACCGCAGGTCACCTGGCCCGAGGCGATGGGCCTCGTGGTGATCGACGGTGTCATCATCGTCGTGTTGGCGCTCACCGGTTTCCGGACGGCCGTCTTCAATGCCATTCCGGCCGAGCTCAAATCCGCCATCGCCGCCGGTATCGGCATGTTCATCGCGTTCATCGGTCTCGTCGACGCCGGGTTCGTGCGGCGCATCCCGGACGCCGCGGGCACCACCGTCCCCGTCGGCCTGGGCATCAACGGATCGATCTCCTCCTGGCCGACCGTGACGTTCGTGTTCGGTGTGCTGCTGATGGGTGTCCTGGTGGTGCGCAAGGTGCGCGGCGGTCTGCTGATCGGCATCGTCGTCACCACCGTGCTGGCCGCGATCATCGAGGCCGTCGCCGGTGTCGGACCGTCGCTGGGCGTGAACCCTCAGGGCTGGAACCTCAGCGTCCCGGCCGCTCCCGATGTGCTGGCGGAACTTCCGGATCTCAGCCTCGTCGGCGACGTCAGCATCTTCGGCGCGTTCACCCGCATCGGGGTACTCGCCGCCAGCCTGCTGGTGTTCACGCTCGTACTCGCCAACTTCTTCGACGCCATGGGCACGATGACCGGGCTCGGCAAGGAGGCCGGTCTCACCGACGAGGACGGCAACCTGCCCAACATCGGACGGGCCCTGGTCGTCGAGGGCACCGGCGCCATCGTCGGTGGCGGCGCGTCGGCGTCGTCCAACACGGTGTTCGTGGAATCCGCTTCGGGTATCGCCGAGGGCGCCCGCACCGGACTCGCGAATGTGGTGACGGGACTGCTGTTCCTGGCCGCGATGTTCCTGACCCCGCTGTATTCGGTGGTGCCGATCGAGGCGGCCGCGCCGGCACTGGTCGTCGTGGGCGCGATGATGATCGGTCAGGTCCGCGACATCGATTTCACCCAGTTCTCGATCGCGCTGCCCGCGTTCCTCACCATCGTCGTCATGCCGTTCACGTACTCGATCGCCAACGGCATCGGCGTCGGATTCGTGTCGTGGGTCGTCCTCAATGCTGCGAGCGGTGGTATCAAGAAGATTCACCCGTTGATGTGGGTGGTGGCGCTTCTCTTCGTGGCCTACTTCGCGGTCGGTCCGATCACCGACGCAGTAACGTAAACGGCGGCCGACCGGTCCCGTATTGTCATTCCCGTGACCACGGATACGCGAGCACTCGCCAGTGACCTTTCTCTGGCTGTCGTGCGCCTCACGCGTCACCTGCGTGGGCGCCGCGTCGACGCCCAGGTATCGCTGACCCAGCTGTCGGCTCTGGCCACCCTTGCCCGCGACGGCGCCATGACGCCGGGCAATCTCGCCGCTCGGGAGAAGGTGCAGCCGCCGTCGATGACCCGGGTCATCGCGTCGCTGGTCGAACTGGGCCTGGTCGAGCGGGCACCGCATCCCACCGACGGACGGCAGATCATCGTCACGCTGTCGGATGCCGGTCACGCGCTGATCGCCGACGAGACCCACGCCCGCGAGGCATGGATGAACGAGCGGCTGTCCGGGCTCGACGAGGCTCAGCTGAAGACCCTCCGCGACGCGGTCGGCATCATCACGTCCATCGTCGCGGACTCGGAGTAGCCCGAAGGCTGCCTGCAGTCCCCACCCGTACAACGTCATTCGACTGCCCGCACCCCGAGGTGCAGGGAACCCGTTGCCGGAGAACGTAGCCGGCATCCGGAGTGATCTCTCCCCAGGGCCGGTCGATGGTGCGCCGGGTCCGGGAGCAAGATGGATGTGTGCCGCCCGAATCCGAGACCACCGCCTCAGCCCAGCCGAAGACCGGCATGTTCGCCGCTCTCCGCACCCGGAACTACCGGTTGTGGGCGTCGGGGCAGATCGTCTCCCTCGTCGGAACCTGGATGCAGCGGGTGGCGCAGGACTGGCTCGTCCTGACGTTGTCGAACGGCAACGCGCTCGCGGTCGGCATCGTGATGGCACTGCAGTTCGGTCCGACCCTGTTCCTGTCCGTGTGGGGCGGGGTGCTCGCCGACCGGTACGACAAGCGGCGCATCCTGATCGCGACGCAGGTGTCGATGGCGTTGTGCGCACTGGTGCTCGGGCTGCTGGACGTCGGCGGGCTGGTGGCCCTGTGGCACGTCTACCTCATCGCGTTTCTGCTCGGCTGCGCGTCGGCGATCGACGCGCCGGCGCGGCAGTCGTTCACGATCGAGATGGTCGGCAAGGAGTCGCTGCCCAATGCCATCGCCCTGAATTCCATGACGTTCAACACCGCTCGCATCATCGGTCCGGCGATCTCCGGTGTGCTGATCACCCTTATCGGCACGGGGTGGGTGTTCCTGCTCAACGTGGGCACGTTCACCGGCGTGCTGATCGCCCTGCTGATGATGAACACCCGCGAACTGTTCACGGCGCCCCAGGCGGAACGCGGGAAAGGGCAGGTCCGCGAGGGTTTCCGGTACGTGTGGGGACGCACCGATCTGCGGGTGCTGATGGTGGCGGTGTTCATGGTGTCGACGTTCGGGCTGAATTTCCCGATCAGTCTCGCCGTTCTCGCCCGCAACACGTTCGATCGCGGTGCGGACGCCTACGGACTGTTGTCGACCACCCTCGCCGTAGGCACGCTCGCCGGCGCCACGATCGCCGCGAGACGCAAGACCCCGCCGCGGCTGCGCACGTTCCTCGGGGCCGCGGCCGCATTCGGGGCCTTCGAGATCCTGGTGGGACTCATGCCCACCTACGTGCTGGTCGCGATCATGCTCGTCCCGACCGGCGCGCTGACGCTGACGTTCACGACGGCGGCGATGAACATCCTGCAGATGTCCGTGCCGTCCGAGATGCGCGGCCGGGTGATGGGCATCTACATGCTCTGTTTCCTCGGCGGCACCCCGCTGGGCAGTCCCGTTCTGGGATGGCTGGCCGACGTCCTCGACCCCCGCGCCCCGCTCGTGATCGGAGGCGCGATCTCGCTGGTGAGCGGGATCGGCGCGGCCCTGTACCTGATGCGGCACCAGCGCGTGCGGGTGACGGTGCGCAGGCCGGATGCCGGCAACTATCTCCCGGTGATCGAACTGCACAACGTTCTCGAACCGCACCCCGTGGTGGTCTGCGACGCCACCGAGCAGGCCGTGGAAGCGAGCCGCGACCCGCGGCCCTGACGGCTGCCGGAACCGTTCAGACGCCGACCGCCGTCGCCACGGCCCGCCGGGTCAGCACTTTCGCGAGGTGGCTGCGGTACTCGGCGTCGGCGTTGCCGTCGGTGACCGGGTCGGTGCCCTCGGCGGCGTGCTCGGCCGCCGCCCGGATCAGCTCGGGATCGGCGGCATTGCCGACGAGCGCGTCCTCGACGCCGCGAGCCCGCACCGGCACGGCCCCCATGTTGGTCAGCGCCACCCGGGCCTGCCGGATGATGCCGCCGTCGACCTGGATCGTCGCGGCCACCCCCACGATCGACCACGCTTCCGCGACCGTGTTGAACTTCTCGTACCGCGCCTCCCAGCCGGTGTGCTTGGGAAACCGGACGTCCACGAGGATCTCGTCCGGGCGGAGCGTGGTCGTGTAGTAGCCCTCGAAGAAGTCCGCGACCGGGATGCTCCGCCTGCCCGCGGTACCCACGGCGGTCAGGGTGGCGTCGAGTGCCAGCGCGGGCGCGCACAGGTCACCGGCCGGATCGGCATGCGCCAGAGCACCACCCAGCGTGCCGCGGTGCCGGATCTGCGGATCGGCGACGGTGCGGGTGGCCTCGACGAGCAGCAGTGCGTGCTCGTGGACGAGCGGGTCGCGGATCACGTCGTAGTACGTGGTCATCGCACCGATCACGATGCTGTCCCCGTCGTCGCGGACCCCGCGCAACTCACCGATCCGGCCCAGGTCGACGAGGGTGCTCGGCGAAGACAACCGCAGCCGCAGCACCGGCAGCAGGCTCTGACCGCCCGCGAGTATCTTGGCGTCCTCCCCGGCCTCGGCGAGCGCGGCCACCGCCTGTTCGACGGAGGTCGGGGACACGTAGTCGAAGCTCGACGGAATCACTGGGCACCTCCCTGAGCGGTGTGGATGGCATGCCAGACCCGCATCGGCGTACACGGCATCTCGACGTCACGTACCCCGAACTGGCGAACGGCGTCGAGCACGGCATTGACGACGGCCGGGGTGGACGCGATCGTCCCCGCTTCACCGACCCCCTTGACGCCGAGCGGATTACCGGTGGCGGGAGTCTCGGTGCGGCCCGTGGTGAACGTCGGCAGATCCGCCGCCGACGGTACGTGATACTCGGCGAAGGAACCCGACAGGAGGGTGCCCGACTCGTCGTACACCGCCTCCTCGTACAGGGCCTGCGCGATGCCCTGGGCGAGTCCGCCGTGCACCTGACCCTCCACGATCAGCGGGTTGACCACGTGCCCGATGTCGTCGACACACACGTACGAGCGGATGCCCACCTTCCCGGTCTCGGTGTCCACCTCCACCGCGCACAGGTGCGTGCCGTGCGGGAACGAAAAGTTCTCCGGGTCGTACGCGGCCTCGGAGTCCAGATTCGGCTCCACACCCTCGGGCAGGTCGTGCGCGGCGAACACGGCGAGCGCGACGTCGGCGATCCCGACCGCCTTCTCGGTGCCCTTCACCCGGAACCGGCCCTCGGTGAACTCGAGATCGTCCTCGGCGCACTCCATCAGGTGCGCCGCGATGGGCCTGGCCTTCGCGATCACCTTCTCGGCGGCCTTCACCACCGCGATCGCCCCGACCGCCAGAGACCGGGAACCGTACGTGTCCATGCCCCGCGGCGACGTCTGGGTGTCGCCGTGCAGCACCTCGACGTCCTCGAACGGCACCCCGAGCTGATCCGCGACCACCTGGCTCCACGCGGTCTCGTGCCCCTGGCCGTGCGCCGAGGAACCGGTGACCACCTCGACCTTGCCGGTGGGCAGCATCCGGATCGCCGCGTGTTCCCACCCGCCGGCACCGTAGGCCAGGGCGCCGAGGGTGCGCGACGGCGCCAGACCGCACATCTCGGTGAACGTGGACACCCCGATGCCGAGTTGCACCGGGTCCTTCCGCTCGCGGCGCTCCGCCTGTTCGCGCCGGAGCCCGTCGTAGTCGAACAGCTCCCGCGCATGCGCGGTGGCGGCCTCGTAATTGCCGGAGTCGTACGTCAGGCCCGCGACGGTGTCGAACGGGAACTCCTCGTGGGTGATCCAGTTCTTCGCCCGCAATTCCAGCGGATCCAGCGACAGCTCGGTCGCGAGTTCGTCCATCATCCGCTCGATCGCGAACGTCGCCTCCGGGCGGCCCGCCCCGCGATACGCGTCGGTGGGCACCTTGTTGGTGAACACGTTGGTGCACGTGAAGTGATACGCCGGGAACTTGTAGATGCCGTTGAACATGAACGCGCCCAGGATCGGCACCCCCGAGGTGACCAGCCGCAGGTACGCGCCCATGTCGGCGAGCAGTTCCACCTTCATCCCGGTGACGGTGCCGTCGCGGCGGGCGGCCAGTGTCAGTTTCTGGATCTGGTCGCGTCCGTGATGCGCCGCGACCATCGATTCGCTGCGGGACTCGGTGTATTTGACGGGCTTGCCGAGTCGCCGCGCGACGAGCAGCGCGATGACTTCCTCCGGCGTCACCTGAAGCTTGCCGCCGAAACCGCCGCCGACGTCCGGGGCGACGACGCGCAGTTTGTGCTCCGGGATGCCGAGCGTCATCGCCAGCATCAGCCGCAGGATGTGGGGGATCTGCGTGGCCGACCACATCGTGATCTGGGCGCCGGTCGGGTCGACCACCACCGAGCGGGGTTCCATGAACGCCGGGATCAGCCGCTGCTGGCGGAAGGTGCGCTCGACGAGTACCTCGGCGTCGCGGATGGCCTGCTCGACGTCGCCGCCGGTGCCGGCCTCCGCGGAGTCGAAGGTCCAGGTGGCGCTGACGTTCGTCCCGAGATCCGGGTGCACGAGGTCGGCGCCGTCGGCAGCCGCGGCCGCGAGATCGAGCACGACCGGCAGGTCGTCGTACTCGACGTCGATCGCCTCGAGTGCGTCGTGCGCCTCGTAGGCGCTGCGCGCCACCACGACCGCGACGGCCTCGCCTGCAAAATTGACGGCGTCGACCGCGAGGGACGGGGCGGGCGGCGACTTCATGTCCGGTGTGATCGGCCAGGCACACGGCAGGCTGCCCTGCTCGTCGGCGAGATCGGCGCCGGTGAGGACCGCGACGACACCGGGCATCCCACGGGCGGCGGAGGCGTCGACACCGGTGATGCGGGCGTGCGCGAACGGGCTGCGCAGGATCGCCAGGTGCTGCATGCCCGGCAGCACCAGGTTGTCGGTCCAGCGGGTGCGGCCCGTGACCAGATGCTCGTCTTCCTTGCGCTTGCGGGCCTTCCCGATTTCCGGTTCCGCGGTGGCGGTCATCGCACACCTCCCTGCGCGGTGTCGGTCTTCGGTGCATCCGCCGTCGCCGGTGTTTCGGTGGTGCCGCCGCCGCGCAACCGCTGCGCCGCATCCTGCACCGCGCTGACGATGTTCTGGTACCCGGTGCAGCGGCACAGGTTGCCTTCCAACCCCAGCCGCACCGTCCGCTCGTCCGGATCGGGTTCCTCGGCGAGCAGGTCGAGGGTCTGCATGATCATGCCGGGGGTGCAGTAACCGCACTGCAGGGCGTGGTTGTCGCGGAACGCCTGCTGCACGGGGTGCAACGTCCCATCCCGGGACAGGCCCTCGACGGTGAGGACGTCGCCGCCGTCGGCCTGCACGGCGAGCACCGAGCAGGACTTGACGCTGTGACCGTTCAGATGAACGGTGCACGCCCCGCAGTTTCCGGTGTCGCAGCCGATGACGGTGCCGACCTTGCCGAGCCGGTCCCGAAGATAGTGGACGAGGAGTAGTCGCGGTTCCACCTCGTCCGTGTATGCCGTTCCGTCGACGGTGACAGTGATGCGCATTGCGCCTCCAAAGCCGGGAGCCTCAGGTGATACGTCCTACTCTGCGCCGACGGAGCGCGAACAACACCCGAAATCGTGGAACCGGTTCCGGATCGGTCACGTTCGGCGCGCAACCTCGAGCAGTTCCTGCAGTGTCGCGAGACTGTGGCCGGCGAGCAGACGATCGACGAACGGCAGGGCGGCCGCGATCCCCGACTGCACCGGCTCGTAGCCGTCGGCACCGGCGTGCGGGTTCACCCACAGCACGGTGCGCGCGAGCCGGCGCAGCTGAGCCATCTGGTCCGCGAGCAGGGCCGGGTCACCGCGCTCCCAGCCGTCGGAGAAGATCATCACGACCGCGCCGCGGGCCACACCGCGCCTGCCCCAGCGGTTCAGGAACGCGCGTAGCGTCTCGCCGAGGCGGGTGCCGCCCGCCCAGTCGGGCACGGCCCGGCCCGCGGCGGCGAGCGCCACTTCCGGGTCGCGGACCCGCAGCGCCCGGGAGAGCCGCGTCAGCCGGGTGCCCAGTGAGAACACCTCGGTGCCTGCGGGGTTGCCGCGGGCGACGACGTGCGCGAAGCGCAGCAGCGCGTCGGCGTACGGGCTCATCGATCCGGACACGTCGATCAGCAGCACCATCCGGCGCGGCCGGGTGGCCTTGCGGTGGTGGCTCGGCCGCACCGGTTCGCCGCCCGCCGCGAGCATGCCCCGCACCGTGCGCCGCGGGTCAACGGCACCCCGGCGGGCCGGCCGCATCCGGATGGCCGGGCGGGTCGGGGGCCGCGGGCGCAGGGCGGCGATCAGTTCGGCGAGGTGCGCGCGTTCGGCCGCGGTGAGGTCGGCGATGTCCCGGTGGCGCAACACCTCGGTGTCGTCCGCGGCGACCCGCAGATGCGGCGCGTTCCCACCGGTGTCGCCGCCGTCGGCCGTGGTCAGAGCGGCTGCCGTGGCGCGGCGAGGCTGTTCCCCGGACCGCGGCGTGCGCGCCGGGACGCTGCCGCCGAACCAGCCCGCGAACGCCGAGTCGTACCGCGGGATGTCGTCGGGACCACGGCACAGCGTCGCGCGACCCGCCCAGTACACCTGACTCGGATCGCCCACATCCACCTGGCGGAGGGCCCGCGTGAACGCGGCGACGGCGTCCGACGCGACCGACAGTCCCGCCGCCGCGAGGGCGTGCGCGAACCCGGCGATGCCCACGAGCGGGTCGCCGATGTCCGGGGTCGTGGACGTGCCTCTCATCCCGCCAGGAGCCGGTCCAGTCCGGCACGGGCCACCCGTTCGAGGTCCTCGCGGTACTTGAGGACCGCGCCGAGCGTCGCGGCGGCGGTCTCCGCGTCCAGCACGTCCCGATCGAGTTCCCGCAGTGCGCGGGCCCAGTCCAGCGACTCGGCCACTCCCGGCGGCTTGAGCAGTTCCATCTCACGCAGGGAGTGGACGGCCCGGGCGACCTGACCGGCGAGTTCGGCCCCGATGCCGGGGATGCGGCGGCGCAGGATCGCGACCTCCCGCGCCAGATCGGGGTGTTCGAGCCAGTGGTACAGGCAGCGGCGTTTGAGGGCGTCGTGCACCTCACGGGTGCGGTTGGAGGTGAGCACCACCAGCGGCGGTGTCGCCGCCCGCACCTCGCCGAGTTCGGGGATGGTGACGGCATTCTCGTCGAGCACCTGCAGCAGGAATGCCTCGAACTCGTCGTCGGCGCGGTCGATCTCGTCGACGAGCAGCACACACGGCGCTTCGGTGAGGGCCCGCAGCAAGGGGCGCGCCAGCAGGAACCGCTCGGTGTACAGCGAACGTTCGACCGTGTCGGCCTCGAGCAGGCCGTCGCTCGCCGCCTCCAGCGTCCGCAGGTGCAGCAACTGTCGCGGGAAGTCCCAGTCGTAGAGCGCCTGCGCGGCGTCGATGCCCTCATGGCATTGCAGGCGGATCAGCGGCAGTCCGAACGCCTCCGACAATGCGGCTGCGAGCGACGTCTTGCCGGTGCCGGGTTCGCCCTCGCAGAACAGCGGACGTCCCATGCGTATGGCGAGGAACGCGGCCATCGCGACGCCGTCGTCGGCGAGGTATCCGGTGGCGTCGAGCGCCCGCGCCAGTTCCGCAGGCGAACCGACCGTCGGCGTGGAATCACTCACGCCCGCGAGCCTAGGTGAGTGCCCGGCCCCGGATACGCGACTCGGACAACCCCGCCTGTGGTCAACCCTCCGGCTCCACCCTGCCGCGGTCCTCGCTCAACCGCCGGAACATTGCGGTGGCACCGAATCTCGCGGCCGCCCGTTCGACGAGTCCCGGCGCGATCTGCGCCAGCGCGAGCAGCGGGCGGATCGGTGCTCCGCTCTCCACGATCTCGGGCCGGTCACGCTGGATTGCCCGGATCACGGCGGCCGCGACCTTGTCGGTGCTGGTCTCGCCCGTGATCCGGCCGGCCCTGATTCCGCGTTCCGTCATCCGCTGGTACATGCCGTCGCCCGCGATGAATCCGGGACACACGACGGAGAAGCCGACGGGCGAGCCCGCGTACTCCGCGCGCAGCGACTGGGTGAGACCGATCAGCCCGGCCTTCGTCGCCGCATACGGCGCGCAGTACGCCGGACCGATCTTCGCCGCCAGCGACGAGATGAACACCACGTGACCGCGACCGCGGCCCAGCATCCCGGGCACCACTCGGCGCGTGAGAAGCAGTGGCGCGGTGAGATTCACGTCGACCATCGCGGTGAGTTCGCCGGGCTCGAGTCGGGTGAAGGCCGAGACGTTCTCCACGCCGGCATTGTTCACGAGGAGGTCGAGGGGACCGACCGCCGCCTCGGCGCGTTCGACCAGCGAATCGAGCTGACCGAGTCGGTTCAGGTCCGCGGGCACGGCCTCGGCGCGCACACCGAGCGCACGCAATTCTCCGACGACTTCCGCGAGTCGGTCCTCACGCCGCCCGGACACCGCGACGGCGACGCCCTCCCGGGCGAGGGCCCGGGCGACGACGCGGCCGAGACCGCCGGAGGCGCCGGTCACCAGAGCCGTGCGTCCCTGCAGTTGCTTCATTCCTCCGAGCTTTCGCGCTCGGTGGAGGGGAGTCAACGCTGTGACGCCCCGCATACGGCACGATGGACCGGTGGTTCACGTCATCGACATAACAGATCCGGCCGACACCAGGCTGGACGACTTCCGCGATCTCAATTCCTCGGACCGGCGTCCCGACCTCCCCGAGGGCAAGGGCCTGGTGATCGCGGAAGGCGTGCTGGTGGCGCAGCGCCTGCTCACGTCCCGGTTCGACCCGATCGCGCTGCTCGGCGTCGATCGGCGGCTGGAGGAACTCACGGACGACCTCGCAGACGTGGACGTGCCGTTCTACCGGACGACGGCGGATGTCATGGCCGAGGTCGTCGGGTTCCACCTCAATCGGGGCGTGCTCGCGGCGGCGCGTCGCCCCGCGCCGCTCGAACTGCCGGACGTGCTCGAGCACGCCCGGACGGTCGCGGTGCTCGAGGGCGTCAACGATCACGAGAACCTGGGCTCGATGTTCCGTAACGCGGCAGGGCTCGGCGTCGACGCCGTGGTGTTCGGCAAGGGCTGCGCCGACCCGCTGTACCGCCGGGCGGTCCGGGTGTCGATGGGGCACGTGCTCCGGGTCCCGTTCGCGCACGTCACGAAGTGGCCACACGACCTGGACGCCTTGCGGGAGCGGGGTTTCCAGCTGATCTCGCTGACCCCGAACCCCGAGGCGGTGACGCTCGCCGAGGCGATGACAGGGGAGAAGGTGGCGTTGCTGCTGGGCGCGGAAGGCCCCGGACTCACCGAACACGCCATGCGGGCCACGGACATTCGTGCCCGCATCCCGATGGCACCCGGAACGGACTCGCTCAATGTCGCGACGGCGGCGGCGATGGCGTTCTACGAGCGCGTCCGCACGGGTCGGTGAGAATGCTGCACCCTCATTCCCCGTATCCGCAGCCGACGGGAACACCGTGGTTCACGGGACTTCTCGTGGCGGGGTTCGCCGCGGTAGTGGTGGCGGTCGCGATCATGGCCTTCGGCTCGCAGCTCGCCCGGATCCACCTCACCCTGGCGGTGGTCCTCGAACTCGTCGTGGTCGCCGGGGTCGCACCGTCGGTGTGGCGACTGCGCCGGACGCCGGTCTGGCGGTGGCTGGTGTACGGGGCCGCCGCCGGAGTTGTCGCCGGCTGGACGGCGCTGCTCGTCGGCGTCGCCTGACTGCGCCTTGCTTCGGGCCGGAGTCGTCAGAACCCGAAGTAGCGGCGGAGGAGTCCGCCTTTGCGGGCCGTCGGCGGAGCGGGCGCGGCCACCGGGCCGGGTGCGGGGGCGGGTTGTTCCACCTCTGCATGTTCCACCTCGGCGGGAGGCTCGACCTCGGGACCCTCGCCGGGCGGGTGAACGGTGAAGCCGAGCACGATGAGCGCCTTCGGGTCGGTCTCGGTGCCCTCGGGGGCGCCCGTGTACCGGAAGCCCAGCCATTCCCGGTTGGCGCCCTCGGCGAACTGCTGCGGGTGGAACGGCAGCGACTGCGGGTCGGGCAGGACACCCGCCGGATGTTTCAGCGGAAAGTCGCCCGCCCAGAACGGCCTCTCCCACACCAGGGGGAGGCCGAGGTCCTCGTGGATGTGAACCGGCGTCGCGCTGAACGACCGCGTCAGGTGCCCGTCCTCCCACATCGCGAACGAGCCCCACGCGATGTCCGGCTTGGACGCCACGTAGTACGTCTTTGCGAATTCGGTGGGCCGGACGCGTGTTTCGGGCAGAGTCGACGGCCGGGGGACGGCCAGATCGGGTCCGCATACGACGGTGACGCCGGGGTAGGAACCGATGTGCACGGTCCCGCCGGAGTCGAGCCGTGCGGCCTCGGCCAGCGGAACCGGGCCGGTGGGGGTGGCCACCAGGTCGGGATAGAGACGGGAGGCGAGTTGCTGCGCTGCGCCCGGATCAGGCTCCGGGTGGCCGCGCAGCACAGCCGCAGGGTCGGGGACGTCGACGTACCAGATCGTTGATACCTTGGCCCCCACGGTCATCCCTCTCTTCCGGTGTCTTCCTGAAAGAGTACGACCTCGACCGTGTTCCCGGCCTGCTCACCGCGCAAACGGTCAGCGTCCGCTGCTGCGGACACCGAGCAGGACGTCGTCCCAGGACGGGAGGGCGGGTTTGCCGCGCTTGTCCTTGTTGTTCGTCTGGTGCGGGGCGATCTTGGGTGCGGCGGGCTCTTCGGACGGGGCGGGCTCGTCCTCGGGTTCCTCGGTGACGTCGGCCTCGATGATCTCCTCGGGCTCGATTGTCGGCACCTCCACCTCGGTGGGGAACTCGGCGAGTTCGAGTTGCTCCGGCTCGTCGGACGCCACCGGCGCCAATCCGCGGAGCGGACGGCCGAAGTCGGGATCGATCAGGTCGAACGCGGTGTCGTCGAGCGCGACGATGGTGCCACCGTGCGCGTCCGGCTGGTACCGCCAGTGCGCCGCGTTGGTGGTCCGCCCGGCCTGCCACTGCAGCTGGGCGACCCAGTGATTGTCCTCGTCGCGCCACGCGTCCCAGGTGGCGTCGTCGATGTTGTGCCCCCGAGCGCGGAACGCCTGCGTGACGATCTCGGCGAGAGTGGGAACGGCGGGGCCGTTGTCGCGGACCGGGTGTCCGCCCTGCGCCATCTCGGCCGCACGGGAGCGTTCGAGCAGAACCGGATACGCGAAACGCTCCACCTTCGCCAGGGGGATGCCGGCCTCGTCGGCCACCTGTTCGACGGAGGCGCCGGCACGGATGCGGGCCTGGATTTCACGGGGCCTGAGCTGACTGTCCATTTCGATCTCAATCTGGCCGAGTCGAGCGATGTCCCCGCGGGATGCGGCGCGGAGTTTGTCATCGGCGGGAAGCCGGAATTTTTCGCCGGTACTGGCATCTGCGCACACGACGTGCGATCCATCTGGCTCGAGACCGATCACTCGAAGCTCTCGCACGTTGACCTCCTTATCGCGCCGGCTCGCGACTTTGCACCTGGGCAACTGTAATTCATTCGTGACAGCCCGCGCGGCAGGACACGCGCGGGTAAATCCCGTCCCGGCGTCGCGGCCGCGCTAGGCTTCGTCGTTTCGTGATCGGCCCTTCCTGCGGGGTGTGCGCTGCCTCGTGCGGGTGGCTTCGACCGGGTCGATCGCCGGTGCAGACCAGTGTTCGGCCAGCGCGAGGCTGGGTTCGCGGCCCGACGCGACGTGCCGGTACGCGATCTCGGCGGCGCGGTCGGCGTCGCCCGCAGCAATGGCCTCGTACAACTCGGCGTGCTCGTCACATTGCTGACCGGGATCGCGTTCCTTGGTGAGGTGGAACAACCACTGCACGCGCGTCGCGAGAGGTTGCAGCATCGACTGCAGCAGCGGACTGCCGGACATCTCCACGATGACGGCGTGGAATGCGGCGTTCGCGGCGGCGATGGCGGGCTTGTCGTCGCGCGCTGTGGCCGAACGCGCCGCGGTGAGTTGGTCGCGCAGTGCCGTGAGGTGGGAGTCGTCCGCTCGCTGCGCGGCGAGCCGGGCCGCGAGCACCTCGAGGCTTTCGCGGACGTCGAAGAGGTCGCGGACCTCGTCGACGCCGAACGGGGCGACGATCGCTCCGCGCCGCGGGACGATCACGACGAGTCCGTCGGTCTGGAGCTGTTGCAGGGCCTCGCGCAGCGGGATCCGGGACACCTGCAGTTCCGCGGCGAGGTCGCGTTCGATCAGGCGCTGGCCCGGCGCGAGCTGCAGGTTGACGATGCGCCTGGCCAGTTCTTCGTACGCGGTCTCGCGCAGTGACTTCGGCGCCGACGCGTCGGTTGCACCGTTCACGCGGTCTCCTGTCGTCGTGGTGGCCACGTCAGCCACCGTAGAGCGCACAAGCGCGCCGCCCTCGGGTGGATGCGGGTCCTTACGTCTGTGTAACACGGCGGAAATGACGCGCCCCCAAGATTCAAATAACGGTATACCGCTAACTGTGGCGGTTCCTGAGTCAAGGAGTCCAGCGCGTGAACACGACCCTCTCCGCCCGAGCCCGAACCCTCGTCCCCGCGCTGTGCGCGGCCGCGACTCTCGCAGCTACCCTGACGGCCTGCGGGTCGTCGGACGCAGGCACCGCCTCCGGTGACACCCTCCGCGTCGGGGTGTTCTTCCCCGGCTCCGTCTCCGACACGGGCTTCATGGAATCGGGGTATCTCGGCTACCAGCGTCTCGAGGAAACCCTCGGTGACCGGGTGGAGCTGAGTTACGTCGAGCAGGTCGCCGCCGCCGACTACCAGCAGGCCCTGGTGCGCTTCGCGACGGCGAACGACCTCGTCGTCTCGCTCGGCGGTCAGACGGACGCCGACGTCCGCAAGGTCGCACCCCAGTTCCCCGACGTGAAATTCGTCGAGATCGGCGGACCCGCCGACGCGTCCCCGCTGCCGAATCTCGCCTACTACGACCCGCAGCAGGCGGAGGCCGAGTTCCTCAGCGGAGCGGTCGCGGCGACGGCGTCCAAGACCCCGTCCGTATCGTTCGTCGGCGGCGTCGAACTGCCCGCCATCGTGAACGCCGCGAAGGCCTTCGGCAACGGCGCCGAGTTCGCGCGGCCCGGCACCCAGGTGCTCACCCCGCAGTACCTGGGCGACTTCAACGACCCGGCCAAGGCGAAGCAGGCCGCGCTCGCCAACTACGGCGCCGGCGCGGGCGCGGTGGGGCAGATCGTGAACCTCGGCAAGTCCGGGCTGGAACAGGCCGCCGCGCAGTCGGGCGCGCTGATGGTGGGCGGCCCGATTCCCGGCGACTGCTCGAACCCCGCCTACGTCGGCTACGTGCACACCGACATCGGCAAGGAAGTGGAATACGCCGTCCAGTCCACCCTGGACGGAACGTGGAAGGCCGAGAACGTGGCGTTCGGCCTGACGTCACCGAACGGCGGCACCGACTTCGTGCTCTGCAGCGCCGACCCCGCCGTCGCCGACGCACTCGGCAAGGCGAAGACCGCCCTGGCCACCGGTGCCGTCGAGCCCTACCGAGCGGGCTGACATGAGCACACCAGCACTGCAGCTCAACGGAATCGGGAAGAGCTTCGGCGACGTCCGGGCCCTCCGCGGTGTCGACCTCTCGGTGCAACCCGGCACGGTGCACTGCATCCTCGGGGAGAACGGGGCCGGGAAGTCGACGCTCTGCAACGTGGTGTACGGCGGTCTGCGGCCGGACACCGGAACGATGACCCTGGCCGGTCGCCGATACGCGCCCGGTTCGCCCGCGGCCGCGATGGCGGACGGCGTGGCGATGGTGCACCAGCACTTCAGTCTCATCGGCACGATGACCGTCGCCGAGAACCTGCTGCTCACCGGACGGGGACTGCGACTGTGCCGCGCGGAACTACGGACCCGCCTCGATCGACTCGCCGACGACTATCACCTGAGGATCGATCCGGACGCGCTGGTCTCCGCCATGCCGATCGGTGCGCGGCAGAAGGTCGAGATCGTGAAGGCCCTGCTCGCCGACCCCGCGCTGATCCTGCTGGACGAGCCGACCGGGGTACTCGATCCCGGCGAGATCGACGCCCTGATCGAGACGTGCCAGGCGGTCGCGGCGGCGGGCAAGGCGGTCGTCCTCGTCACCCACAAACTCGGTGAGGTGGCCCGGGTCGCGGACGCCGCGACCGTGCTGCGCGGAGGTGAGGTCGCAGGTGGGGGCCGCATGTCGGAGCTGACGATCCCCCAGCTGACGACGGCGATGGTCGGAAGACCGATGTCCGAACTCGGTCCGGCGCTCGCCGCGGGCGTCGGTACGGAGAGCGACAGCGGCGCGATGCCCGAGCGGCGGGCGACCGGCCCCGTCGTCCTCGGGCTCCGCGGCGTCCGCGCCACCCGGGTGGACGGCAGTGTCGCCCTGTCCGGCGTGGGGCTCGAGGTGCGGGCCGGCGAGATCGTCGGAATCGCGGGCGTCGAGGGGAACGGGCAGAGCGAACTGGTCGCCGTGCTCTCCGGTGCCACCCGACCCGAGTCGGGCACGGTCACGCTCGGCGACGCCGACATCACGTCGGCATCCCCGGCCGAACGCACCCGCCTCGGTCTCGGGGTGGTGCCGGAGGACCGCCACCGGGAGGCGATGGTGGCGGAACTGTCCCTGTCGGAGAACCTCTTCCTCGGCCGCCTGCACCGCTTCCGCCGGATGGGCCTGCTCGACCGAAGTCGGATGGATGCCGCGGCCCGCGACCTGATCGAGCAGTTCTCGGTACGGACACCCGGACCGGGAACCTCCATGGGTGCGCTGTCGGGAGGCAATCAGCAGAAGGTCGTCCTGGCCCGCGAACTGTCCGCGGAGAAGCTGCAGTGTCTGGTCGCGGCGCAGCCCACCCGCGGACTCGACATCGGGGCGGTCGAGTACGTCCTGAACCAACTCCGCGGCTGCGCCTCCTCGGGAAACGCAGTCCTGGTCGTGTCCAGCGAGATCTCCGAACTGCTCGCGCTGTGCGACCGCATCTTCGTCAGCTACCGCGGGGCCCTGCTGGGGCCCGTCGACACGGCGGCGGCCTCTGCGGGGCAGCAGATCGGTGAACTGATGACGGGAACGGCGGCATGACTCGACTTCGAACCTGGGCACATCACCCACTTCCGGTGGCGATCGCCGCGATCGCCCTCGCGGGACTCGTCGGAGTGCTCCTCGCCGCGGCCGCGGGTGCCACCGTGACCGAGACCGCCGAAGCGCTGTCCGAGGGGATGTTCGGCAGCAGCTACGCGATCGGAGTCTCGCTCAACACTGCTGCGGTGCTGGCTCTCGTCGCGGCCGGATTCACCGTCGCGCACCGGGCCGGACTGGTGAACGTCGGTGGCGAGGGCCAGCTGTGCGTCGGGGGCATCGCCGCGACCGCGGTCGGCACCACGCTGGGGGCGGGCACCCCCGCGCCGATCGCCGTCACCGCGGTTCTCCTCGCCGCGGCCGGTGCCGGGTGGGCATGGGCTGCGATCGCCGCGTACCTGAGGGTCCGCCGGGGCACGAGCGAGATCATCACGACGCTGCTGCTGAACTTCGTCGGCCTCGCGCTGGTGCTGCTGATGGTGCACGAGCCCAGCCTCCTTCGTCAGCCCGTCACGTCCTCGGAGACACTGCCGCAGTCCGCGCCGCTGATCGAGTCCGCGCACCTGCCGTTGCTGGGGATCGAGCGTTCGCCGGGAACGATCGCGCTGTGGATCGCCGTGGTCGCGGTGCTGATCGTGGGCGTGGTCCTGCGCCGGACGGCGGTCGGCGTGCGACTGCGCTCGGTCGGCCTGAACCCGGACGCGTCGGCGCGGCTGGGACTGCAGGTCGGGCGGCTGCGCTTCCTCAGCCTGTCTTCGGCAGGCGCGTTCTCCGGGCTCGCGGGCGGGATCCTCGTCGCGACGGCACCGTTCGTGCTCGTCGAAGGATTCTCCTCCGGCTATGGGTTCTCCGGGCTGGTCGTCGGACTCCTGGCGCGCGGTTCCATGCTCGCCGTCGGCGCCGTGTCGCTGCTCCTCGGATTCCTCGTGTCCGGCGGAATCAATTTGCAACTCGCAGCCGGTGTTCCGGCATCGACCGTCTCGATCGTGGAATCGCTCATGATCATCCTGATCGCGGGAGCGGTGCTGTGGACCGCGACGGGCCGGAGATCGAGATCCGCGGCCGCGCCGACGGCGAAGACCCACGACGTCCCCGACCTGGCAGGAGCGAAGAAATGATCGACACGGTGTCGGACATCGCCGTCAGCGGCGTGGGATTCGCACTCCCGATCCTGGTGGCCGCGAGCGGGGAACTGGTGAGCGAGCGGGCAGGCGTGCTGAACCTCAGCCTCGAGGGCATGATGCTGACCGGGGCGTTCGCCAGCGTGCTCGGCGCCGTCACCACCGGATCCGCGGTGGGCGGTCTCGCGGCCGGACTGGCGGCCGGGTTGCTGTTCGGGCTGCTGCAGGCATTGCTGAGCGTCACGTTGCGGGCCGACCAGATCGTGGTGGGCATCGCGAGCAACGCCCTCGCGCTCGGTGTCACCACCTACGGCGCCCGGCTGCTGCTCGCGGACGGCAAGGGGCAGAACGCCCCGGGATTCGCGGCACTCGAGATCCCGCTGTTGCACCGGATCCCGATCCTCGGACCGGCTCTCTTCTCCCAGACGGCACTCGGCTACCTCTGCATCGCCGTGGTCGGGCTGCTGGCCGTCACCCTGTCGCGCCGGACGCGCGCCGGTCTCGTCGTCGACGCGGTCGGGGAAGACGCCAAGTCGGCCGACTGGAGTGGACTGCCGGTGCGGAAGGTCCGCTACCTGTGCGTGCTCGTCGCGGGACTGACGGCGGGCTTGGCCGGGGCGCAGCTCGCGCTGTCCGAGGTGCGGTCGTTCAGCGACAACATGACCGCCGGAATCGGATACCTGGCCGTCGTGGCCGTGATCGCGGGCAGGTGGCGCGCACTCGGCGTGATCTGGGCGTCCGTGTTCTTCGGGATCGCGCAGGCGCTCCAGTTCGCGTTGCCCGCCCTCGGTGTCAGCGTGCCGTTCGCCCTGCTCGTCATGTTGCCCTACGTGATCGCGATCGTCGCGGTCAGTGGATTCCTCCGCAACAGCCGCTCACCCGCAAACCTGACCGTCGCGTTCGCGCGCACGTCCTGATCGATCTCTCAGCGAGGAAACTCTTGTGACACTGATCCTTTCCCACTCCGACGTGGCCGGCCTCATCGACCGCGCCGAGGTGTTCGCCGCGGTGGAACGGGCGCACGCCGACCTGGACGCGGGCACGGCGTTTGCACCCGCCCCACCCGCTATGACCCTGCAGTCCGCGGCGTTCATCCCGATGGTCGCGGCGGCGACCTCGGCCGGCGCGGCCGCGGTGAAGATGCTCGTCGATCTTCCCGGCAACGCCGCCCGCGGTCTGCCCGTGCAACGTTCGGCCGTGCTCGTGACGTCCGCGGACACCGGCGAGTGCGAGGCGCTCCTCGACGGTCGCCTGATCACCGCCGTGCGCACCGCCGCCGCCAGCGCCGTGGCCACGCAACACCTCGCGCGCCGAGGCAGCCGGGTGCTGGGATTGGTGGGCGCCGGGACCCTCGCCGTCGAACACGCCCGGGCGATCACCCGGGTGTCGGACGTCGAGACGGTGCTGGTGTGGTCGCGCTCGGACGCAACGGTCGAGGAATTCCGCAGCCGGACAGAGGATCTCGGAATCTCGGTCAAGCCGATGGACTCGCCCGAGGCGGTCACCCGGTCTTCCGACGTTCTCTGCACACTCACACCGTCGAGGGACCCGATCGTGCGGGGAGCCTGGTTCGGCGAAGGCTTGCACGTCAACGCCGTGGGCGCGCCGCCGCGCGCGGACCACCGGGAGGTCGACGGCGAGGGCATGCGGCGTGCCCGCGTGGTCGTCGACTCGGTGGCCACCACGATGACCAAATCGGGGGAGACGCTGCTGGCGCTCGCCGAGGGCGCGATCATCGAGGACGACGTCGCCGTGGAGTTGGGCGACGTCATCGCGGGCCGCACCGTCGCCCGCACATCCGATCGGGACATCACGCTGTACAACTCCGTCGGGATCGGCCTCCAGGACCTCGCCGCGGCGCGCATACTGATCGACAGAGCCCGGGAACGGGGCGTCGGAACAGAAGTGGATCTGAGTCGATGAGCCAAAGCGATGTCGACGACGTGGACCTAGCGCACCTGCGGCGAGCCATCGAACTCGCCGACGAGACGGGCGACGCGGGCAACAGACCGTTCGGTGCGGTGGCGGTCGGGGCCGACGGTCACGTGATCAGCGAGGGCGCCAACTCCGTCGCGACGTCCGCCGACGTCACCGAGCATGCGGAACTCGACGCGATCACCACCGCCTGCGGTGAGGGACGAACCGGCGACCTCGTCGGCGCCACCATGTACGCCAGCGGCGAGCCGTGCCCGATGTGCAGTGCGGCGATGGTGTGGGCCGGCATCACGCGGGTGGTCTACGCGGCGTCGTCCGCGGACTTCTCCCGGATACTCCCGGACGGTCCACGGTTCACTCTGGGCTGCTCCGACGTACTCGAATCCGCGAGCGTCGAGATCGAGGTCAGCGGACCGCATCTCGGCGACGAGGCGCTCGCACCGTTCCACCGCTTCCTCGACACGGACTGACCCTCGAACGCCGTCAGCCCCCGGCACGGAGGTGCCGGGGGCTGACGGACGTGTGTGCCGGGACTCAGCCGAGCTGCGAGACGACCCAGTCGATGCTCTTGGTGAGCTGCGAGACGTCCTCGGGATCGATCGCCGGGAACATGCCGACACGCAGCTGGTTGCGGCCCAGCTTGCGGTACGGCTCGGTGTCGACGACGCCGTTGGCGCGCAGGATCTTCGCCACCTGGGCCGCGTCGATCTTGTCGTCGAAGTCGATGGTGCCGACCACCTGCGAGCGGTGAGCGGGATCGGTGACGAACGGGGTGGCGTATTCGCTGGCCTCGGCCCACTGGTACAGGCGCGAGGACGAATCGGCGGTACGCGAGGTGGCCCAGTCGAGGCCGCCCTTGCCGTTCAGCCAGTCGATCTGGTTGGCGAGCAGCAGCAGCGTCGCGAGCGCCGGGGTGTTGTACGTCTGGTCCTTGGAGCTGTTGTCCACGGCGATGGGCAGCGACAGGAAGTCGGGGGTCCAGCGGCCCGAGTCCTTGATTTCCGCGACGCGCTCGAGCGCCTTAGGGCTCATCAGTGCGATCCACAGGCCACCGTCGGCGGCGAAGCACTTCTGCGGGGCGAAGTAGTACACGTCGGCGTCGGCGACGTTCACCGGCAGGCCGCCGGCGCCGGACGTGGCGTCGATGGCGATGAGCGCATTCTCCGAGCCCGCGGGACGCGAGACGGGGATCGCGACACCGGTGGACGTCTCGTTGTGCGCCCAGCCGATGAGGTCGACGGACGGATCGGAGACCGGCTCGGGCGCACTGCCCGGGTCGGCGGAGACGACGATCGGGTCGCCGATGAACGGGTTGTTCTTCGCGACCGACGCGAACTTGGAGCTGAACTCACCGTTCGTGAGGTGCAGCGACTTCTCCCGGATCAGGCCGAACGCGGCCGCATCCCAGAACGCGGTGGTGCCGCCGTTGCCGAGCACCACCTCGTAGCCCTCGGGCAGGGAGAACAGATCGGCGAGGCCGGACCGCACGCTGGCGACGACGTCCTTGACAGGCTTCTGGCGGTGGCTGGTGCCGAACACCGAGGAGCCCACCTCGACCAGCGACTGCAGCTGTTCGGGCCGAACCTTGGACGGTCCGCAGCCGAAACGTCCGTCGGCGGGCAGGAGGTCTGCGGGGATGATCGGTGTGGAGGTCATCGCTACTTTCTGTTCCTTACTGGTTCTGGCGGGGGAGACGGTCAGCTGGTGTGGGCGATCTGGTCCCAGCCCTCGACGGACTCGGGGGTGCGGGGCGCGGGTCCGGTGTAGATGGCGGCGGGGCGGACGAGCTTGCCGAGACGCTTCTGCTCGAGGATGTGGGCGCACCAGCCGGCGGTGCGGCCGCAGGTGAACATCGCGGGCATCATGTGCGCGGGGACCTCGGCGAAGTCGAGGATGACCGCGGCCCAGAATTCGACGTTGGTTTCGATGGCCCGGTCGGGGCGGCGCTCGCGCAGTTCGGCGAGGGCGGCCTGTTCGAGGGCGGCGGCGGCCTCGTAGCGGGGGGCGTTCAGGCGTTTCGCGGTGGCGCGCAGCACCCGGGCGCGGGGGTCTTCGGCGCGGTAGACGCGGTGCCCGAAGCCCATCAGCTTTTCCTTGCGGTCGAGGATGCCCTTGACCAGGGCGCGGGCGTCGCCGGTCTTTTCGGTGTCCTCGATCATCGGCAGGACGCGGGCGGGGGCGCCGCCGTGCAGCGGGCCGGACATCGCGCCGATCGCCCCGGACAGGGACGCGGCGACGTCGGCGCCGGTGGAAGCGATGACGCGGGCGGTGAAGGTGGAGGCGTTCATGCCATGTTCGGCGGCGGAGACCCAGTAGGCGTCGATGGCGGCGACGTGGGCGGGATCGGGGTCGCCCTTCCAGCGGACCATGAACCGTTCGGTGACGGTCTTGGCTTCGTCGATCCGTTTCTGCGGGACGGCGGGCTGGTAGATGCCGCGGGCGGATTGGGCGACGTAGGACAGGGCCATGACGGAGGCGCGGGCGAGTTGTTCGCGGGCGGTGTCGTCGTCGATGTCGAGGAGGGGCTGGTATCCCCAGATGGGGGCGAGCATGGCGAGGCCGGCCTGGACGTCGACGCGGACGTCGCCGGTGTGCACGGGCAGGGGGAACGGTTCGGCCGGGGGCAGTCCGGGGCCGAAGCGGCCGTCGACGAGCAGGGCCCACACGTTGCCGAACGTGACGTGCTTGGAGACCAGTTCTTCGATGTCGACGCCGCGGTAGCGCAGGGCGCCGCCGTCCTTGTCGGGTTCGGCGATGTCGCTGGTGAACGCGACCACGCCTTCCAGTCCGCTGACGAAATCGTCCGGTATTGCCGCGCTAGCTGACATAGCTCGTGGACTCTCCTCGTTCGAGTGCCCCCGGTCAGAGCGGCACTGTCTCGGCGTTCGACAATTGCGCTGGGCGTGCATGCGGGATGGGCAGGCACCTTCGTCCGCGCAATCGACTTCCCTTCCCCGGGCATCGCACGATCGCGGCTGCAATCCGAGGGGACGGGTTCGGTCCCCAAAACTTTAGCCGGTGTCACCGGAGAGTTGATCAGTGCATACCCGGGAGTAGCGTTCTCGGCTGTGTCTCCAGATGCAGAACAGCCGAAAACGGTGAACAAGGACCTCGCGGCCATGCGCGTCGGGTACGCACACCAGGGCGCTGACGGTCGGTACGTCGACTCCGATCTGGACGCCGACCAGCTGAGCGGCGGCTGGCTTCCCCTGATGCGCCTGTGGCTCGAGGACGCCGTCGAGGCCGGGGTTCCCGAACCCAACGCGATGACGCTCGGAACCGTCGACGAGCACGGACATCCGTGCACCCGCACCGTCCTCTGCAAGGGATTGAGTACCGACGGTGTGCTGTTCTTCACCAACTACGACTCGGACAAGGGCCGCCAGCTGGAGGCGGTGCCCTACGCGTCGGTGACGTTCACCTGGGTGCCCGTCGCCCGGCAGATCACCGTCCGCGGTCCCGTCGAGCGCGTGAGTGCCGAGGTCACGGACGAGTACTGGCACAGCAGGCCCCGCGGATCCCGGCTGGGGGCATGGGCCTCCGAGCAGTCGAAGCCGATCGGTTCGCGGGCCGAATTGGACGCCGCGCTGCTGCACGCGGCGGAGCGCTTTCCCGTCGACGTCGACATCCCGGTCCGGCCGGACTGGGGCGGAATCCTGATTCGCCCCGCGGTCGTGGAGTTCTGGCAGGGCCGCGCGAACCGGATGCACAACCGCATCCGGACGTCGCTGGTCGACGGCTCGTGGACGGTGGAGCGACTGCAGCCGTGACTGCCGGGGAATAGTGAGCATGGGAAACGAGCTAAGGGAAAAATGAGCGACACCGTCACCGAGAAGAAGAAGCGGCGGCTGCTCGCCGACACGGCGCCGCTGCAGAACCGGGACTACCGCCGACTGTGGGCGGCCGGGATCGTGACGGTGATCGGCGGGCAGCTCAGTGTCGTCGCGGTGCCGCAGCAGGTGTACGAGATCACCCGAAGCTCGGCGTACGTGGGTCTGACCGGTGTCTTCGCGCTGGTACCGCTGATCGTGTTCGGGTTGTGGGGCGGCGCGCTGGCCGACGTCATGGACCGGCGGAAACTGCTGACGATCACCACCGTCGGACTCGGTGTGACGTCCGTGCTGTTCTGGGTGCAGGCGGCGCTGGGCCTGGACAACGTGTGGCTGGTGCTCGGACTGCTGGGGTTGCAACAGGCGTTCTTCGCGGTCAACCAGCCCACCCGAAGCGCTATCATCCCGCGGCTCATCCCGGCGGAACAGCTGGCCGCCGCCAACTCGCTCAACATGACGGTCATGCAGTTCGGCGCCATTGCCGGACCGCTGCTCGCCGGCGTGATGATTCCGACGGTCGGGCTGTCGACGCTGTATCTCGTCGATTCGATCGCCCTACTGGCCACACTGTGGGCGGTGCTCCGGCTGCCTGCCATCCCGCCGACGGGGGAGTCGCGCCGGGCCGGGCTGCGTGAGGTGTTCGACGGGTTCGCCTACCTCGCGACGCAGAAGGTGCTGCTCGCGTCGTTCGTCGTCGACATCATCGCCATGGTGTTCGGCATGCCGCGGGCGTTGTTCCCGCAGATCGCGCACGACACGTTCGGCGACCCGGCATCGGGCGGTGTGGCGCTGGGCCTGCTGTTCGCAGCGATGTCCTTCGGCGCGGTGGCCGGTGGGGTGTTCTCCGGCTGGCTGCCGAGGGTCCGGCGCCAGGGCCTCGCCGTGATCGTGTGCATCGTGCTGTGGGGTCTGGCGATGGTCGGTTTCGGCGTGGTGGTGGGGATCGCGTCACCCGGCGACAGTCCGGTCCTGTTGTGGATCGCTCTCGCGTTCCTCGCATTCGGTGGTGCCGTCGACATGGTCTCCGCCGCGTTCCGCAGCACCATGCTCCAGCAGGTCGCCACGGACGAGATGCGCGGACGACTCCAGGGCGTCTTCATCGTCGTCGTGGCCGGGGGCCCGCGGATCGGTGACGTCGTGCACGGCGTGGCAGCGGCTGCGGTCGGGACGAGCGTGGCGGCCGCGGGCGGCGGCGTCCTCGTCGTCGTCGGTGTGGTGATCGCCGCGCTCGCGTTCCCGGCACTGGTGCGGTACAAGGTCACCCGCTAGGTTCCTGTGCGCCATCACATATCTCGCGCCCATCTCGGGCACACTGAAGTGCATGGGTGAACCGCAGTCTTCGAAGACGGACAGGCCTGCCACGGCCGGATTCGAGATCCGGGGAGGCGTCTACCGGGCCGGTATCGCGGCCACCGGCGCCGGACTCCGGCTACTCGAATGGGACGGTCCGGACGGGCCGACGGCGCTCACCGAGACGTGGGACATCGGAACCCGGCCACCGTTGTCGGCCGGTCTGATCCTCGCGCCGTGGCCGAACCGGATCCGCGACGGCCAGTTCGTCTTCGACGGCATCGACCATCAGCTCGAGATCACGGAACCGACATTCGGCAATGCCAGTCACGGATTCGTCCGCCGCCGGGACTGGCGTGTCATGAATCACGCCGACGACCGCATCGAGTTGTCTATCGACGTCGGCCTCCACAAGGGGTGGCCGTACCCGCTGCGGCTCACCGTTGCCTACGTCGTTGGCGACGACGGCCTCACCGTGACGCACACAGCCACCAACACGGGAGCCATCCCGGCACCGTTCGGGATGGGCTTCCACTCCTACGTCCGCGCCGGCGACTTCCCGCTCGACGAGTGCACGCTGCGACTGTCCGCCGGCACCCGGCTGCCGCTCGACGAGCGCATGCTGCCGAGTGGGGGTTCGCAGCCCGTGGCAGGCACCGAATACGACTTCACCAGCCCGCGCACCTTGGCGGGCGTCGCGCTCGACACCCCGTTCAGTGCACTGGACGTCGACGCGGACGGCAGGTCGCGGCACGAATTGCGTGCGCCGGACGGCACCGGAACGATCCTGTGGGCGGCTCGTGAGTTCGGCTGGCTGCAGGCGTTCGTCGCGGATCCCGACGCCGGGAAGTCGTACCCGGGCCGCGGGCGGGCGCTGGCGCTCGAACCGATGACGTGCCCGCCGGACGCGTTCAACTCCGGGATCGATCAGTTGGTGCTCGCTCCGGGGCAGCAGTGGACGGGTGCGTGGGGCATGTCCGCGTTGGGGTCGTAGCGGTTCAACTTTCGAGCATCGAGTGCCCACTTGGTGAGACGGTGTAACACCGGTCGCGGTCCGGCCGATACGTCGGGCGGGGGTTCTTCTGTCGCGGCTGCGGCGCTTTGTGTCACCCTCTGTTCTTCCCTCACCGCTTCGGGCACCGCGGTGTGCGTTCTCCACCGACTTCGGCATCTGTGCAGGTAACGCGGCCAGTCCAGTCTCAGGTAACTGGCCCTCACCGATTCCGCTCCCGCGCCGTGCGGGCAAATCGGACACTCGCCGATCCCGTTCGGCGACCCTTCCCGGTGGTCGCCGCGCATCCGCGGCGGACCCGGATCGCGGGCTCTGAGCGGACCCGCCTTCGGCACGCAGGCCAGAGTGGGACTAGTTTCTACCTGAATGAAGTTGTTACTCATTGGTTTGAGCTTGAGAGGGATGCTTCGTGCCTGACAATGACACAAAGCCCACGCTTACCTACCCTGGTGGTGAGCACACGATGTCCATTGCCAGGGCAACCGAGGGCAATGACGGTATCGAACTGGGCAAGCTGCTCGCCAGCACCGGGTACACCACCCTGGACCCGGGTTTCGTCAATACCGCCTCCACCAGCTCCGCGATCACCTACATCGACGGTGAGCACGGGATTCTCCGCTACCGCGGGTACCCGATCGAACAGCTGGCCGAGAAGTCGACCTTCATCGAGGTCAGCTATCTGCTGATCTACGGTGAGCTGCCCACCACGGCGCAGCTCGAGTCGTTCACCGACCGGATCCGGCGCCACACGCTGCTGCACGAGGACCTCAAGAGGTTCTTCGACGGATTCCCGCGGAACGCACACCCGATGCCGGTCCTGTCCAGCGCCGTCAACGCGCTGTCCGCGTACTACCAGGATTCCCTGGACCCGGCCGACCCGGAACAGGTCGAGCTGTCGACCATCCGTCTTCTCGCGAAGCTGCCGACCATCGCGGCCTACGCGTACAAGAAGTCCGTCGGGCAGCCGTTCCTGTACCCGGACAACTCCCTGAACCTGGTCGAGAACTTCCTCCGGATGACGTTCGGCTTCCCCGCGGAGCCCTACGAGATCGATCCCGAGATCGCCAAGGCTCTCGACATGCTTCTGATCCTGCACGCCGACCACGAGCAGAACTGCTCGACGTCGACGGTGCGGCTGGTCGGCTCGTCCGACGCCAACCTGTTCACCTCGATCTCCGGTGGCATCAACGCACTCTGGGGCCCGCTGCACGGCGGCGCCAACCAGGCCGTGCTGGAGATGCTCGACGAGATCAAGGCCAGCGGCAGCAACGCGGACGACTTCGTCCGCAAGGTCAAGAACAAGGAAGACGGTGTGAAGCTCATGGGCTTCGGACACCGTGTCTACCGCAACTACGACCCGCGCGCGGCGATCGTCAAGAAGACGGCTCACACCATCCTCGAGAAGCTCGGCGGCGACGACGAGCTGCTCGACATCGCGATGGCGCTCGAAGAGGCGGCGCTCACCGACGACTACTTCGTCGAGCGCAAGCTGTACCCGAACGTCGACTTCTACACGGGTCTGATCTACCGCGCGATGGGTTTCCCCACGCGCATGTTCACCGTTCTGTTCGCCATGGGCCGCTTGCCCGGGTGGATTGCACACTGGCGCGAGATGCACGAAGATCCCGCTACGAAGATCGGCCGTCCGCGCCAGATCTACACCGGTTACACCGAGCGTGACTACAAGGACGTCACAGGTCGCTGATCGCGAATACCTGTGCCGAACCATAGAGCCCTCACCGAGGAGGACATATGACCAAGCCCGAGATCGAATTCCAAGACGGACCCGCCCCGACCGACCTGGTCATCAAGGACGTGGTGGTCGGAGACGGCGCCGAGGCCGTTCCCGGGGGCACCGTCGAGGTGCACTACGTCGGCGTCGAGTTCGAGTCCGGCGAGGAGTTCGACTCCTCCTGGAGCCGCGGCGAGTCCATCCAGTTCCCGCTGCGCGGCCTCATCAAGGGCTGGCAGGACGGCATCCCCGGCATGAAGGTGGGCGGACGTCGTCAGCTCACGATCCCGCCGGAGCTGGCCTACGGTCCCGCCGGCGCCGGACATCAGCTGTCCGGCAAGACGCTGGTCTTCATGATCGACCTGCTGGACGTGAAGGAATAGTCTCCCCAGCACCGAAAGCCCCGCATCACCTCACGGTGACGCGGGGCTTTCCGCTTTCCGTGCTTCCGCTTTCGGGGGCTGGTGTGGGGTGTCGGTGTGGAGTTCGACGACGAGCCGGGCGCCACCGAGCGGGCTGACTTCGAAACGTGCGCTGCCGTTGTGCAGTGCCGCCTGCTGCGCGACGAGCGCGAGGCCGAGACCCGACCCGCTCTTCGTCGCGTTGGAACCGCGGTGGAACCGTTCGAACACCACGGCCCGTTCGGTCTCGGGCACCCCCGATCCGTTGTCGTCGACGACGACGGTGGTGATGCCGTCGGCCGCTCTCAGCGTGATCGTCACCGCGGTGGCGCCGCCGTGCCGGACCGCGTTCTTGATGGCGTTGTCCAGGGTGAGGCGCAGCCCACCGGGCATGCCGCGAACCGTCACCGGGGTCGCGTCGACGGTCACCTGCAGTCCCGGATTGTGACGCATCGCCTCCTCGGCGGCGAGGTCGCTGATGTCGACGAGGTCGCAGTCCACGAAGTCCTTGTCGGTGGACAGTTCGCCGCGGGCGAGGCGTTCGAGATCGGACAGCGTCGATTCCACCCGGCCTTGTGAGCGGGCGAGGTCGCGGAGGATCTCGTGCTGCTGTTCCGGCGTCAGGTCGAGAGTGGTGAGGACCTCGAGGTCGGTGCGCATCGCGGTGAGCGGGGTCCGGAGTTCGTGTGCCGAGACGGCCGCGAAGTCGCGTGCGGTGGCGAGCGCGGCGGTGGTCGCGTCCTGTGCCTCCGCGACGTCGCGCAGCATCGACTCCGCGGCGGAGGCCAGTTCGTCCGCCTCCCGTACACCGGAGGTCGTGGGCGTCAGCTTCGGTTCGCGGCGCACGATGCGGCCGGTCAAGTCGACCAGCGGTCGCACGGCCCGACCGCCGAACAACCAGCCGAGACCGCTGGCCGCGGCGATGGCGAGCACTCCGACGAGCGCCACCTGCCGTTGCTGCTCCGACGTCACGTCCTGGGCTTCGGCGTACGGCACGGCCAGGGAGATCCGGGTGCCGAGGAGCGGCACGGTCGCGGTGTACGCCCGGTACTTCGTGTCACCGACCTCGACGGTCTGCTGGCCCGGGTCGAGTTCGGGCAGCTGGGTGGGGGTGCTCACGAGCACGGTGTCGCCGTCGGCCGAACGGATCGTGATGGCGAACGCACCCTTGTCGCCCAGTGCCCCGAGGAACAGTCCCGCGGTGGCCGCGTTGGGAACCAGGACGTCCGACGCCGTCTCCAGCCGCCGGTCGAGTTGCGACAGGTTGTTCCGGTTGATCGCCAGCGACACCAGGATGCCGAGCGCCACGACGATGATCGTCGCCCCCAGCGCGGTCGCGGCGGCCACGCGGGTCCGGAGGGAGAACGACCGTTTCACGACGGTTCCCGGAGCACGAACCCGACTCCGCGGACCGTGTGCAGGATGCGCGGTTGACCACCGACTTCGAACTTGCGACGCAGGTAGCCGACGAACACGTCCACGACGTTGGTGTCGGCGACGAAGTCGTACCCCCACACCAGTTCGAGGAGCCGTTCACGGCTCAGGACGATGCCGACGTTGCGGGCGAGCACCTCGAGGAGTTCGAATTCCCGTTTGGTCAGCGTGACCTCCTCGCCCGCCATGAAGACCCTGCGTGCGGATGTCCGGATCTCCAGGGCGCCGACGCGGATCGGTGGGGTCGCGGGCGAACCGGCCGGCGCGGCTGCCGTCGTTCCGTGCCGCCGCAGCATCGCCCGGATCCGAGCGATCAGTTCGGCGAGGACGAACGGCTTGACCAGGTAGTCGTCGGCGCCCGATTCGAGGCCGGAGATGCGGTCGTCGACGGTGTCGCGGGCGCTGAGCACGCAGATCGGGATGTCGTTGTTCATCGCGCGCAGGGCGGTCACCACACCGGTGCCGTCGATGACCGGCATGTTCATGTCGAGCACCATCGCGTCCGGACGTCGTTCGCTGACCACCCGGAGCGCGTCGGCGCCGTCGACGGCCGTGAGGACGGTGAATCCGGACAGGCGCAGGCCGCGTTCGAGGGACGTCCGCACGTCCTCGTCGTCGTCGACCACGAGGACACTGGCTGAGTCGGTGACGGTCACTCCTGCATTGTGCCGTGAGCGCGACCACTGAGCGTGCGGATGGCAGTTGTGGGAGCGTGTCTCGTCCGTACACTCGTTGGAGATGTTTTCTTCGCTGCAGGCATTCGAACTGACCGAAACCAACCGTGACTGGCTGATTCACCGCCCGGCCGAGATCGCGACCTACGTCGTCCTGGCGCTCGTGCTGCGTTTCGCGTTGCACCGGATGATCGACCGGATGACGCGGCCCCGGGAGCCTTCCGACAAACCGGCCATGCTCCGTCCCCTGCGGGAACGCGCCCCGCGCGGCGTCAAGGAGGCAATGGTCTACGAGCGCCGCGCGCAACGCGCCCGGACGATCGGGTCCGTCCTCAAATCGACCGTGTCGATCGTGGTGCTCATCTGGGTGGTGCTCCAGGTCCTCGCCGTCCTCGGCGTCAACGTGGCGCCGTTCATCGCGTCCGCCGGAGTGATCGGTGTCGCACTCGGATTCGGTGCGCAGAACCTCGTCCGGGACTTCCTGTCGGGCATCTTCATGCTGCTCGAGGACCAGTACGGGGTCGGGGACGTCGTGGACCTCGGCGAGGCCGTGGGCACGGTCGAGACGGTGGGTCTGCGGGTCACCACGATCCGCGACGTCAACGGCACCCTCTGGTACTGCCGCAACGGTGAGATCGTCCGCGTCGGCAACATGAGCCAGGGTTACGCGGTCGCGGTGGTCGATCTGCCGATCGCGCACGCCGCCAACGTGCAGCGGGCGTGCGAGGTGGCACTGGAGGCCGTCACCGAGGCGGCGAAGGGCGACGCGATCGCGGCCGACGTACTCGAGCCCCCGGAACTGCTGGGCGTCAACTCGGTGACCGCGGAATCGGTCACACTGCGGATCACCGCGCGGACCAAGCCCGGCAGGCAGTGGGCGGTGCAGCGGACGTTTGCCCGCGCGGCGCTGTCGGCGTTCGAGCACTACGACATCGACGCGCCGTACCTGTCGGTGCTGTCGTCGGCTCGCTCCACCAACTGATCGGCCCGCGCTTCGTTACCGTGGCAGGTATGGACACCGCACTCGTCTGGTTCCGGCGCGACCTCCGGCTCGGTGATCTGCCGACGCTTCACACGGTGTCCGAGTCGGGGGCGCGGGCGCTCGGGCTGTTCGTCCTCGACGACCGGCTGCTGACAACATCGGGCGGTGCTCGCCGGGACTTCCTGTTCCGCAGTCTCGCCGCATTGGACGACCAACTCGACGGCCGGTTGCTGGTGGTGAAGGGCGATCCCGTCGACGTGGTTCCGAGGGTCGCGAAGAAGGTATCGGCCGAAGAAGTGCACGTGAGCGCGGACTACGGGCCCTACGGTCGCGAGCGCGATGCCGCCGTCGCGGAGCACGTCGATCTGGTGGCCACCGGTTCGCCGTATGCCGTGGCGCCGGGCCGAATGACGAAGACGGACGGGGAGCCGTACCGCGTGTTCACCCCGTACTTCCGGCAGTGGCTCGAACACGGGTGGCGCGCGCCGATCGACACCGGGTCTGCGACGGTGGAGTGGCTGGACCCGAACGACGTGAAGGCGCGGCGGGTGGCGATCCCCGAACCGGAATCCGACGGGTGCCCCGCGGGTGAGGCGGCGGCGCTGCAGCGGTGGGCGGAGTTCTGCGACGACGACCTCGCCGGCTACGAGGATGCGCGGGATCGTCCCGGTCTCGACGCGACGAGCCGGATGTCCGTCTACCTGAAGTACGGCAACATTCATCCGCGGACGATGCTCCGCGATCTCGCGCGCCGCCGCAGCACGAGCGCCGAACAGTACCGGCGGCAGCTCGCGTGGCGGGACTTCTACGCCGACATCCTCTTCCAGCGCCCCGACAGCGCCCGCGGGAACTATGACCGTCGCTTCGACCACATCCGCTACGACAGCGGTTCCGACGCCGAGGAGGCGTACACGGCGTGGTGCGAGGGCCGCACGGGGTTCCCGATCGTCGACGCCGGGATGCGTCAGCTGAAAGCCGAAGCCTGGATGCACAATCGGGTGCGGATGATCGTCGCGTCGTTCTTCGTCAAGGATCTGCACCTGCCGTGGTGGCGGGGTGCCCGCTACTTCATGAACCAGCTCGTCGACGGGGATCTCGCGAACAATCAGCACGGCTGGCAGTGGACCGCGGGATCGGGGACGGACGCGTCGCCGTACTTCCGGGTGTTCAACCCGACGACGCAGGGGGAGAAGTTCGACCCCGACGGCGAGTACGTGCGGCGGTGGGTGCCCGAACTGCGCGGCATCCCCGGCAAGGCCGTCCACGCTCTGAAAGACGGTCGCCCCGAGGACTATCCGCCACCGATCGTCGACCACGCCCACGAACGGCAGGAGGCCCTTGCCCGCTACGGCGAGATCAAGGCCCTGTGAGTACTTGTTAACCGCGGGCGGTTAATAAGTACTCACGGGCGCTTTGCGCATGAGAAGCCCGAGGAAGGCTGCCGCGGCGAGGACGATGACGAGTCCGCCGTAGATGCGGGTGGTGTCGACGAGCCCGACCTTCCCGACGAGGTATCCGGCGATCAGTGCCGGAACGCTGTTGGCGAGGTAGGCGATCACGTAGATGCTCGACAGCAGTCCCGCGCGCTCGTGCGGTTCGGCGAGCGGCATGACGGTGCGGATGGTGCCCTGGAAGCCGGCGCCGAACCCGACGCCCGCCACCGCGGTTCCCGCGAGAATCCACAGCGCCGAGGACGTTTCGGCGCCGACCAGGGTGATGGCGACCCCGGCGACGAGGGCGGACGCTCCGACGTACAGGATGGGGCGTGCCGCCACGTTGCGCAGCAGGAACACCGCGGATGCACCGGTCCCGGTGAGTGTCGCGACCATGACGGCGCCGATCAGCGACGTGTGGACGTCGAGCGCGTTGCGGGCGAGCGACGGTCCGAGTGACAGGTAGAAGCCGCCCAGCGCCCACACGGCTACCAGGCAGGGTCCGGTGAGGACGAGCATGCCCTGTGCGGTGGGCGGGACCGCGAGTGTCGGACGCATCGAGGCCAGAGCCCCCTTCTGCCGGACCGCCGTCTCGGGTGCCGCCCAGATGCCGAGGATTTCGAGGAGGAACAGCGCGAAGAACACCAGGAACACGGTGCTGGTGGGCCGGGGAAGGTGCTCGCTGATCAGGCTCGATCCGATGGCGCCCAGTGCGAGGCCGACGGTGGGCGCGATGCTGTTGACGATGGCGCCGCGTCCGGGCGTGCGTTCGAGGTCGAGGAGTGTGGAACCGAGTGCGCTGATCGCGGCGCCGGTGGCGAAACCCTGCACGACGCGGGCGAACAGCAGGAGGCCGATGCCTTCGGCTGTCGCGAACATGATCATCGAGGCGGCTTCGACCACGAGTGCCGTGATCAGCACGGGCCGGCGGCCGACGTAGTCCGAGAGCGACCCGACGGTGAGCAGCGCCAGCAGCAGGCTCACGGCGTAGATGCCGAAGACCAGCGTCGACTGCAGCGACGAGAAACCCCAGTTCGACTGGTACACCTCGTACAGCGGTGTGGGTGCGGCAGACGCGCCGAGCAGGGTGGCGATCACGACCGCGACGAGCGTGAAGGCGGCTCCGCGGCGCAGTGCGGGTCGAGACGTCGGTGGTGCTTCGGGCGCGGCAAGCGTCGTCATGGCGTACTCCCGGAAACATTAATGCAAAAGGTTTGCGTTAATGGACGCTACGCCGCCACCATTCTTAATGCAACGTCTTTGCGTTAGCATGGGGGCATGAGTCCGGCTCCAGGTCCACGCCCCGGTGGTCGCAGCGCCCGCATCCAGCAGGCGGTGCACGCGTCCACGCGCAAACTTCTCGACGAGCGCGACCGAGCGGACATCACCGTCCCGATGATCGCCGCCGACGCCGGGGTCACCCCGTCGACCATCTACCGGCGCTGGGGGGACATCACCGAATTGTTCGCGGACGTCGCGCTCGAGCGTCTGCATCCCGACGCGCCCCCGCGTGAAACCGGCAGTGTGCGAGGCGACCTCGTCGCCTGGGCGCAGGACTACCTCGAGGAGATGTCCTCGCCGGTGGGGCGGGCGGCACTGCGCGACGTCGTGATGAGCGCCGACACCCTCAGGTCCGAGGACGGCACCAATCAGTTCAAGTGCGCGACGTTCTGCCGCACCCAGATCGAGACGATCCTCGGACGCGGCGAACCCGTGCAGGGTGTGGTCGAGCACGTGATCGACCACGTCGTGGCGCCGATCATCTACCGCATCCTGTTCGACCTCGACCCCCTCGAAGCGGACCGCGTCGAGGAACTGGTGGTTCACGCACTCGACGCGGCCGTCCGGGTCTGAGAGGTCAGCCGCCCAGCTGCTTCTTCAGCGCGTCGAGTACGGCGACGTCCTCGATGGTGGAGGGCACCGTGTACTCCTCGTGGTCGGCGATCTGCCGCATCGTCTTGCGCAGGATCTTGCCCGAGCGGGTCTTGGGCAGTGCCTGCACGACCGTCACGTCGCGGAACGTGGCGACGGCGCCGATCTGCTCGCGCACCATCGCGACCAGTTCGTTGCGGAGCGTGTCCGGGTCGATCTCGACCCCGGCCTTGAGCACCACGTAACCGCTGGGCCGCTGGCCCTTGAGTTCGTCGCGGATCCCGACCACCGCGCACTCGGCCACCGCGGGGTGCCCCGCGACCACCGCCTCCATGCTGCCCGTCGAAAGCCGATGTCCGGCAACGTTGATGACGTCGTCGCTGCGGCCGAGGACGAACACGTACCCGTCCTCGTCGATGTAACCGGAGTCGCCGGTCAGGTAGTAGCCGTCGAACGTGGCGAGATACGACCTCACGTACCGCTCCGGGTCACGCCACAACCCGGCCAGGGTGCCCGGGGGCAGCGGCAGTCCGATCACGATGTTGCCCTCGGCCCCGGCGGGAACCGTGTTCCCTTCGGCGTCGACCACCTGGACCCGGTACCCGGGCACCGGGACGGTGGGGGAGCCGGCCTTCAGCGGCATCGGTTCGAGCCCGCGCAGGTTGGAGCAGATCGCCCAGCCGGTCTCGGTCTGCCACCAGTGGTCGACGACGGGACGGCCGAGGACGCGGGTGGCCCACGCGTACGTGTCGGGGTCGAGGCGCTCGCCTGCCGCGAACAGCGTCTTCAGTGAGGAGATGTCGTACTTCTCGATCTCCTTCGCGTCGGGATCGGCCTTGCGGACGGCGCGGATCGCGGTCGGGGCGGTGAACAGCGCCGACACACCGTGATCGGAGATCACCCGCCAGAACGCGCCCGCATCCGGGGTCCCGACCGGCTTGCCCTCGTAGAGCACGGACGTGGCACCGGCCAGGAGCGGCCCGTAGACGATGTACGAGTGCCCGACCACCCAGCCCACGTCGGACGCGGTCCACCACACGTCGCCCGCGCCGATGTCGTAGATGTTGCGCATCGACCACGTGAGCGCGACGGCATGCCCACCGTTGTCGCGGATCACGCCCTTCGGCTTCCCGGTGGTGCCGGACGTGTAGAGGATGTACAGCGGGTCCGTCGCGGCCACCGGAACCGGCTCCGCGGGTGACGCATCCGCCATCAGCGCGTCCCAGTCGAACCACGCCGCCCCGTCACCCTGGTAGTCGGCGGCCGAACCGGGGACCTGCTCCCGGTCCTTGACGATCACCGTGTGCGGAGGGGTGCCGGACAACTCCAGCGCCTTCGCCACCATCGGCAGGTAGTCGACGGTGCGCCCCGGCTCGAGGCCGCCCGACGCAGTCACCAGGACCACCGGTCCGGCGTCGTCGATGCGGGTGGCGAGTTCCTTCGCGGCGAAACCACCGAACACCACCGAGTGCACGGCGCCGATGCGGGCGCAGGCCAGCATCGCGATCGCCGCTTCGGGGATCATCGGCATGTAGACGATCACCCGGTCACCGGCCACCACGCCCTGGTCCTTCAGGACGCCGGCGAACCGGGACACCTCGTCCAGAAGTTCTGCGTAGGTGTAGGTGCGGGACGCAGCGGGGGCCATCGCCGAGTCGTAGATCAACGCAGCCCGATCCCCCTTGCCGTCCCGGACGTGCCGGTCGAGGGCGTTGAAGCAGGTGTTCAGCGACGCGTCCGGAAACCACCGGTACATCGGGGCGGCGGAATCGTCGAGCGCCCGCGTCGGCGGCTTCACCCATTCCACGGCCTCGGCGGCGGCGAGCCAGAAGTCCTCGGGACTGTCGGTGCTCCGGCGGTACACCTCGGCGTAGCTCTGGCCATGGTCGTCGCTCGAAGGCGGAGTTCCCGGGGAGCTCATCGATGCACGTCCTCTCGTCGTCGTGTGACCCGCAACACCCTATGCGACGTCGGGTGTCCGGGACACCGTCCGGACGGGCGGGGCGGACGCCTGCGCTGGGCGGTGGTTTTTCGTCGCCCAGCGGAATCGCGTCGTGAATCGGTCAGAGGCCGAGGGAACCGGCGATCATCGGCCAGGAGTTGTGCAGGTCGTCCTGCCAGTAGCCCCACGAGTGGGTGCCGGTGGGCCGGAAGTCGTACGTGGCCGGGATTCCCAGAGCGTTCAGCCTGTCGGCCAGCCGATGGGTGCACTCGTTGGTTCCGGCCTCGATGATGCCGCCGATGATCACCTGGTTGGCCAGCACGCCGACGTCTCCGTTGATGTCCGGGCCGTTGAGGTTCTCGTGGATGCCGGGCAGCCCGGTGGCGTTGCTGATGTACAGGTCGATGCCGCGCAGCTTCTCGGCATTGACGACGGGGTCGTTGGCCACCCAAGCGGGGTCGTCGGGCGGTCCCCACATGTTCTCGACGTCGCCGCCTCGGAAGCTGACGACGAAGGTGACGTAGTCCCGGCCCGGTTTGGTGCTCGTCTCGGCGCACCCGCTGAACGCGCCGACTGCGCGATACAGCGACGGGGCCGCCTCGGCCAGGCTCAGGACGGATGTGCCCGACATCGACAGACCCGCGATGGCATTTTCACCGTTCGTTCCGAGTGTGGCGTCGACGATCGGCGGAAGTTCCTCGGTGAGGAAGGTGGTCCACTTGTTCACGCCGAGGACGGGATCGGGCTTCTCCCAGTCGGTGTAGTAGCTGTACGCCCCGCCGACGGGAGTGACGACGTTGACGTTCTTGTCGGCGAAGAAGTCGACCACATCGGTCCTCGCCTGCCAGGTTGCCGAATCCTCGCCGCCACCGGCACCGTTGAGCAGGTACAGAGTCGGCCGGGGCACGCTCGTGTCGGCGGGGCGGATCACCTCGAGGAGAATCACTTTCTCCATCGCTGCCGAGTAGACGAACATGTTCAGTTGGCGGTCGTCGATCTCCTCGATGTGGTCGAGGACGGATCCGTCTGCCGACGCCGGCTTGTCGGCGGGAAGGGCCCGCCACTCGTCCGCCGACGCCGCTGCCACCTGACCGAACATGGCCGACGACGCAACGACGGCGACCGCCAGGAGTGCCCGACAGTGTCCGATCGCGCTCATAGCCGCTCCTCGTGCTTTGACTGCGGTGCCCGACAACCGTCCGGTGAATACTCAGAACATTGCCCCTTCACGGTAACCGGCAAACATTCCCCGGGGCGGCTGAACGGACACCGGACTTCGCCGCGACGCCCGCCCTATCGTGGAAGCATGACGCTGCTCGCCGAAGACCTGCTGTTGCTGCTGCTCGACGACACTTCGGGAAAGCCCGTCGTCGACGGGACCCGGATGCCGCGCGTCCTCGCCGGCGCAGTCCTTCTGGAACTTGCCCTCGGCGACGTCGTCACCCCGGCCGAACCCGGCGAGGATGTCAAGAAGGGGCGTCTCGTCGTCCGGGACGGAGTGCGGCCGCAGGATCCGCTGCTCGCCCGGGCCGTCGACCTCATCGGTACGTCCAAGCCGATGAAACCGGAAGCAGCCATCGAGAAGCTCGCCAAGAACCTGCGCGACGAACTCGCGAAGCGCATCGTCGACGCGGGATGGGTCCGCGAGGAGAAGGGCAAGGTGCTGGGCATCTTCCCCACCACCCGGTGGCCGGAGGTCGACGGCAGCCACGAACGCGCGCTGCGGTCCGCACTGGGCGCCGCACTCCTCGACGGGATCACCCCCACTCCGCGCACCGCCGCGCTCGTCTCGCTGCTGTCCGCCGTCGACGCGGCCCCGAAGCTGTTCCCGGACGCCGATCGTCGCGCCGTGAAGAAACGGGCGAAGGAGATCGCCGAAGGCGACTGGGCCGGCAAGACCGTACGCAAATCCGTCGAGGCCGTCAACGCCGCGATCATCGTGGCCGCCACCGTGCCCGCCATCGTCGCGGGGAGTGGGTAGGCGGGCGGGCTCCGATTCGGGTCTTGTGGAGCGCAGGGGATTTCGCTAGCGTAGAACACATGTTCGATACGGGGGTATTCGATCGGGGGGTTCGCGAGACGGTCTGCTGTCTCGTCGACGGGGAATCCGATGTGGGTCTGGTCGAGTTGATGACCGACCTGCATCGCAGTGAGTCGGTGGTGGCCGAACGGAAGCTGGCGGTGATCGCCCAGCTCTTCGTACGCCGCACTGCCGAGGTCGAGTCCGACGGGGCGTGGACGTCGACCGCACACGAAGTGGTCGAGGCCGAGATCGGTGCCGCGCTCACCATGGGGCGAGCGGCGGCGGGTCGGCTGATCGGCCTGGGCATATCGTTACGTACCCGATTGCACACCACACGCGAGGCCATGGCGCGCGGTGATCTCGACATGTACCGGGTGCGCCTGATCGACGACGCGACGGCAAACGTCAGCGATGACCGGATCGGCGAGGTCGAACATCAACTCCTCGAACAGGTTCTGGCCCCACTTCGCTCCGGTGGAACTGGGTTGACCGGCCGCAGGCTGACGAATGCCGCCAACCGCATCATCGCAAGGCTCGACCCGGCAGGGGTGCGGGCCAAGCGGGAGAAGGCGCAGGCGGACAGCTTCGTCGGAGTCAGCGCGGCAGAGGACGGCATGTGCCGAATCCTCGGTCCCATCCCTGCGGCGCAGGGTCGCGCATTCGACGCGAGATTGCGTGAACCGGCAAATACCTTGTGCCCGAAGGATCTTCGAACGTACGAGCTGAGACGGGCCGACGGATTGTCCGCGCTCATCGACGGGGTCGGGTTCGTGCACTGTGAATGCGGGCGAGTCGATTGCGGCAAGAGCTCCCGCATCGCGACGACCGCGCGCAAGCCCCTCGTGCACCTGATCGTGCTCGACTCCACACTTTCGGGCGGCGACGAACCGGCCTACCTCGACGGCTACGGAATCGTCGACGCGGCGCACGCGCGCGAGATCGCAGCCGACGCGGATGTCGAAGCGGTGCGGGCACCGGTTCTGTCGTCCCGACGTACCGTCCCGGCACCGTGCTCGACACCTGGATGCGGGTGCGGGCCGGCGGGTGCGAGTGGTTGCACTGCCTATTGTCGAAATCATCACCGGCTCAAACATTCCGGTCACTGGAGGGTGTCCGCTGGCGGTGGATTCGAGTCGGTCGCGCCCACCGGTCACCGATACCGACCGCGGTCGTCGGGGCTCCTGGGTGCCGGACGGAGCGATGCCGGCGGAAGCGACCACGGTGGCGGAAGCGACCGCGCCGCCGGAAGTGACCATGCCGCGGCCGCGGCCCGCCGCCGCACCCGTGCGGAGAACACCGCTGCCCGGATTCGGGCGGAGCGCCGCCGACGGCCGGCGCACCTGGATGCGGTGCGGCACCGGTCGCCCGGTGCACGCGCATCCGAGGCCTACGCGACCGACGAACCCGCGCCGTTCCGACCGGCGGTGTTTCCGGGCCCACCTCCTGCGCGCCGAAAAGGGTTACCGTGGAATACAGGTGGTTAGCAAGAGTAAAGAACAGTCAATGTGATTGCTACGGTTCCGACTCGGTTCGCCACCTCGCAACTGACCACGCGCTGAAGGAAGAGCGCCAGCGACAGCCGGAGGAACACATGTGCGGAATCGCCGGATGGATCTCGTTCGAACGCGATCTACGCGTCGAACAGTCCACCGTGGATGCCATGGCCGAGACGATGAACTGCCGGGGACCGGACGATCGCGGTACCTGGGTCGTCGAACACGCCGCGCTCGGGCATCGAAGGCTCGCGATCATCGATCTGCCGGGTGGGCATCAGCCGATGAGCGTGGACACCCCCGGTGGGACCGTTGCGATGGTCTACTCCGGTGAGGTGTACAACTTCGGTGAACTGCGCGAGGAGTTGTACCGGCGCGGTCACCGGTTCGCCACCTACTCCGACACCGAGGTGGTGCTCCACGGATACCTGGAGTGGGGAGAGGCCGTCGCGGAGCGGCTCAACGGCATGTATGCGTTCGCCATCTGGGATTCGCGGACCGACACACTCGTGATGATCCGCGACCGGATGGGCATCAAGCCGTTCTACTACTACGAGACCCGAGACGGCGTCCTGTTCGGTTCGGAACCCAAGGCGATCCTTGCCAATCCGATCGCCGAGTCGACCGTCACAATGGACGGGATCCGGGAGCTGTTCGCGTTCGTGAAGACACCGGGACACGCCGTGTGGGACGGCATGCGTGAGGTGGAACCGGGCACGGTGGTCACCGTCTCGCGCACCGGACTGCGAACGCACCGGTACTGGACCCTGCAGACCCGCCCGCACACCGACGACCGGGACACCTCCGTCGCGCACGTCCGCGAACTCCTCGACGACATCGTGCGGAGGCAACTGGTCGCCGACGTGCCGCGCTGCACCCTGCTGTCCGGTGGTCTCGACTCGTCCGCGATGACCGGCATCGCCGCCGAGCAGCTCGCCGAGGTGGGTGAGACTGTTCGCACGTTCGCCGTCGACTTCGTCGGTCAGACCGAACATTTCGTAGCCGACGAACTGCGGGGCACCCCGGACACTCCGTACGTGCACGACGTGGCCCGGCGATCCCGGACCGCGCACCAGGACATCGTCCTCGACTCCGACGCACTGGCGGACCCCGCCGTGCGCGCGAAGGTCATCCGGGCACGTGACATCCCCATGGGCCTCGGCGACATGGACGCGTCGCTGTATCTGCTGTTCAAGGCGATCCGTCAGCACTCCACGGTGGCGCTGTCCGGTGAGTCGGCCGACGAGGTGTTCGGCGGATACAAACAGTTCTTCGACCCGAAGGCGCAGCAGGCGAACACCTTCCCGTGGCTCGTGCAGTTCGCCGAGCACTTCGGCGACGAGAGCAACATCTTCACCCCGGAGGTCACGGCGGGGCTGAACATGGACGACTACGTGCAGGACTCGTACGACGCAGCGGTGTCCGGGATCGACCGGCTGGACGGCGAATCCGACTTCGAGTGGCGGATGCGCAAGATCTGCTACCTCCATCTGACGCGGTTCGTCCGGGTCCTGCTCGACCGCAAGGACCGCGCGAGCATGGCCGTCGGACTCGAGGTCCGGGTGCCGTTCTGCGATCACCGGTTGGTGGAGTACGTCTACAACACGCCGTGGTCGCTGAAGACGTTCGACGGCAAGGAGAAATCGTTGCTGCGGGCGGCGACCAGGGACGTGCTGCCGCAGTCGGTGATCGACCGGGTGAAGTCGCCGTACCCGTCCACCCAGGACCCGAAGTATGCGGTGGCGTTGCAGCAGCACGGCAAGGACCTGCTCAGCGACCCCTCGCACCCGGTGTTCGGCCTGGTCAGTGCGGACTGGCTGTCCCGGGCGGTGTCCGTCGACACCCCACAGATCAGTCAGGTGTCGCGGCGCGGACTCGAGCGCACGCTCGACCTCGCGCTGTGGATGGACATGTACAACCCGACGATCAAACTGTCTTAGGTAGGCCGAGGTTCCGGTAGCGGGCGAGCCGGGCCGCGAAGCGTTCGCTTTCGGGAACCCCGGTCAGGGCACGGAGTTCCCGGGAGATGGCCTCGCCGACCCGCTTGGAGAAGTCGACGGCCTCGTCGGCGGCGTCCGGATGCTCGGGGATGATGGCGTCGATGACGCCGTCGCGCAGCAGGTCGAGCGAACGGATGCCCTGGGCGGCCGCCATCTCGGGGGCGTGCGAGGTGTCGCGGTGGACGATCGCGCTGGCGCCTTCGGGAGGAAGCGGGGCCAGCCACCCGTTCTGCGCGGCGAGCACCCGGTCGGCGGGGAGGAAGGCGAGCGCCCCGCCGCCCGTGCCCTGACCGAGCAGAACGGACACGGTCGGCGTCTTCAACGTCACGAGGTCGGAGATGCAGCGGGCGATCTCGGGGGCCAGGCCGCGTTCCTCCGCCTCCTGAGACAGTGCTGCACCGAGGGTGTCGATCACCAGGACCAGAGGGATCTGCAGTTCCTCCGCCAACCGCATGCCGCGGCGTGCCTCGCGGAGGGCGGCGGGCCCCATCGTGTTCAGCGCCGACTGCCCGGCGCGGTCCTGGCCCAGCAACACACACGGTGCGCCCCGGAAACGAGCCAGCGACAGCAGCACCGTCCCCTCGGTTTCGCCCTGACCGGTACCGCTGAGGGGCACCTGCTCGGTGGCCGCGTGCCGTAGCAGGTGCCGGATGCCGGGCCTGTCGGCGCGCCGCGACAGCATCACCGACTGCCACGCGGGCACGTCGGGGATGTCGGCCTCCGGCGCCGGTTCGGTGACGGTGGCGGTCGGCGTCGGCGGATCGATCAGCACCCGCAACGCCCGATGGACGAGCCGGCGCAAGCGGGTGGCGGGGACGACGCCGTCGATGACGCCGTTGCGGTACAGGTTCTCGGACGTCTGCACGCCCTCGGGGAACTTCTCGCCGTACAGGGCCTCGTAGACGCGGGGTCCGAGGAACCCCACGAGCGCACCGGGTTCGGCCACCGTGATGTGCCCGAGGGAACCCCAGGACGCGAACACTCCGCCGGTGGTCGGGTTCCGCAGATACACCAGGTAGGGGAGATGGGCGGCCTTGTGGGTGGCGACGGCCGCCGCGATCTTCACCATCTGCACGAAGGCGACGGTGCCCTCCTGCATGCGCGTGCCCCCCGACGTGGGCGAGGCGAGCAGGGGCAGACCCTCACGGGTGGCGCGTTCGATGGCGGAGACGATCCGCTCGGCGGCGGCCACACCGATAGAACCGGCCAGGAACGCGAACTCGCAGGCGATCACCGCGACCGGGCGCCCGCGAACCGTGCCGACGCCGGTGATCACCGATTCGTCGACGCCCGACTTCTCGGCGGCCTTCTGCAGGTCGGCGCGGTACTTCTCGTTCGGCCGCGCATCGACGGGTGTGGTGTCCCAGGAGACGAAGCTGCCTGCGTCCAGTACCAACTCGAGCACGTCGTGGGCGGAGATCTTGGCGGGCATGGCCCTGAGAGTAGCGGTCGGGCCGGGGCTGCAGATGTCTGCTACGGCGGGTGACGGTCGCCCACGCGGCCGGAACACGGCACACAGCGCCCGGGTGGAACCCGGCAATTAACACCGAGACCGCCGCCACGGTGTCTAAAGTCAGGTGAGTTGACGCAGGCCGGGTACGAGAACGACGACACTTTTCCCGAGTGGAGCAGTCATATGGACCTCAACACCATCACCGATGTCGTTCGGCGTCCAGCCGACCGTCCGGGTGCGGCGTGGCGGGAAGGCGACGCGTGGCTGGCCGGGGGAACGTGGCTGTTCTCCGAGCCGCAGCCCGACCTGCGCCGTCTCGTCGATCTCACGACGCTCGGCTGGGACACCCTGGTGCCGAGCGACGCGGGCCTCGAGATCGGCGCGACGTGCACGGTCCGTGAGCTGTATGCGCTTGCGCCGCCGGACGACTGGAGAGTCGCCTCGCTGTTCGGAACGAGTTGCGAGGCCTTCCTGGCGTCGTTCAAGGTCTGGAACTCGGCGACGGTGGGCGGCAACATCTGTATGTCGCTTCCCGCGGGTCCGATGATCACGCTGACGGTCGCGCTCGAGGCGACGTACACGCTGTGGGCCGCCGACGGGTCCGAGCGCACCGTCGACGCCGCCGACTTCGTGACGGGCAACCGCGAGAACGTGCTCACACCGGGTGAGATCCTGCGCCGCATCGACATTCCGGTCGGTGCCCTCCGTAAGCGTCACACGCATCGCCGCTTCACCCTCACACGCCTCGGCCGTTCGACGGTGTTCATGATCGGCACCCAGGCGCCCGGCGGCGACGACCTGCTGCTCACGATCACGGCGGGCACCACCCGTCCGATCCGGCTGGCCTTCGACGCCGTACCCGACGCCGACTCGCTCCAGCAGACCATCGACGCGATACCCGACGACGTGTGGTTCGACGATCCCAACGGCACCCCCGACCACCGTCGCCACCTGACGAAGCATTTCGCCGAGGAGATCCGGACCGAGTTCACCGCAGGAGACCGGCAATGACGTACATCGTGAACGGCAGGGCGTTCGACGAGGAACCGAATCCAGGGCAGTGTCTGCGCACGTTCGTGCGGTCGCTCGGTCATCACGGCGTGAAGAAAGGTTGCGATGCAGGCGATTGCGGAGCCTGCACGGTGTGGCTCGACGGCGATCCCGTGCACAGTTGCATCACGCCCGCGTTCCGCGCGGAGGGGCGGGAGGTGACCACCATCGAGGGCCTCGGTTCGCCGGACGACCTGCATCCGCTGCAGCGGCAGTTCCGTGACGCCCCCGGGTTCCAGTGCGGATTCTGCACCGCGGGCATGATCATGACGTCGGCGACGTTCACCGACGCCCAGAAGGCAGACCTGCCACGCGCGCTGAAGGGCAATCTCTGCCGCTGCACCGGCTATCGGGCCATCGAGGATGCCGTGAACGGTGTCGCCGCGGTGGAGGTCGCCGAGCCGGGCCGCGCGGTCGGGACCAGCGTCGGGGCACCCGCGGCCACCGATGTGGTGACCGGTCGAGCCGAGTTCACCATGGACACCGAGATCGAGGGCATGCTGCACCTCGAGGTGCTGCATTCTCCGCATGCGCACGCCCGCATCGTGTCGATCGACACGACGGCGGCGCTCGCCGTCCCCGGCGTGCACCGTGTGTACACGTGGGAGGACGTGCCCCGGAAGCGGTTCACGACCGCCATCCACACCGATCATCTCGTCGACCCCGACGACACGTACATCCTCGACGACACGGTCCGCTTCGCCGGTCAGCGGGTGGTCGCGGTGCTGGCCGACACGGTCGGCGCCGCGGAGGAGGGCTGCCGCGAGGTGGTCGTCGAATACGACGTGTTGCCTGCGGTGTTCGACCCGGAGGAGGCGATGGCCGACGGCGCACCGCAGTTGCACGGTTCGGACGACCCGTTCGTCCGCGATCCCGTGCACAACATCCTGCTCGAGCTCCACGGGGAGGTGGGCGACATCGAGGCGGGGTTCGCCGAGGCCGACGTGATCCACGAGGGCACCTACTTCACCCCGCGCGTGCAGCACGCTCATCTCGAGACGCACGGGTCGATCGCCTGGATGGAGGACGGCCGCCTGCACGTGCGCACGAGTTCGCAGTCGCCGTCGATCGCCAAGGTCAAGTTGGCTCACCTGTTCGACCTGCGCCCCGACCAGCTGCGCGTGTTCTGCAAGCGTGTCGGTGGCGCTTTCGGCGGCAAGCAGGAGGTGTTCTCGGAGGATCTCGTCGCGCTCGCGACCCTCGACACGGGCAGGCCGGTCTGCTTCGAGTTCACCCGGGAGGAAGAATTCACGACGGCGTCGCCGCGGCATCCGATGAAGCTGACCATCACGCTCGGCGCCCGGTCGGACGGCACGCTCACCGCGTTCCAGGTGCGCAACGTGTCGAACACGGGGGCGTACGGGAATCACGGGGGTGAGACGTTGTTCGCGGCCGGTGCCGCCATCTCGGCGTACCGGTGTCTCAACAAGAAGTTCGATGCGTATGCCGTCTACACGAACAGCGTGCCCAGCGGAGCGCTGCGGGGCTACGGGATGACCCAGCCCGCTTTCGCGGTGGAGTCCGCGATGCACGAGCTGGCGGTCGCCCTCGATATCGACCCGCTCGAGTTGCGGCGCCGCAACATCGTCCGCCCCGGTGACTCACTCGTGGCGATCGACGACGTCCCCGACGACGTCGGGTTCGGGGAGGACGGACTCGGGCAGTGCATCGACCTCGTCGACGACGCATTGCGGCGGACCGCGAACGGGCAGGTGCTGGGCGTCGACTGGCTCGTCGGCGAGGGCACCGCGAGTTCTCTGCACGAGACCGCGCCCCCGACCGAACACATCTCCGAGGCGTGGGCGACGCTCGGCGACGATTGTGTGTACGAACTCGCCGTCGGCACCGTCGAATTCGGTGAGGGGACGTCGACTGCGCACGTGCAGATCGCGGCCACCCATCTCGGCACCACACCCGCACGGATCCGTCTCGTGCAGTCCGACACCGACCGTACGGGTTTCGACACGGGAGCCTTCGCCAGCGCCGGCCTCTTCGTCGCGGGCAACGCCGTGTCGAACGCCTCCGTCGCCCTGCGCGACCGCATCCTGGCGTTCGCCGCCGTGCACACCGGAGTCGACGTGACCGAGTGCTCGATGGACGACGACGGGGTGCTCTGCGGGGGCACCCGAGTGCCGTTGACCGACCTCGTCGCCGCGGCCCGTCGCCGGGGCATCCGGTTCACCGAGGCGCGCAAGGCGTACGGGTCGCCGCGCAGCGTCGTCTCCAACACCCACGGTTTCCGCATCGCCGTCCACCGGGTCACGGGCGAGATCCGAATCCTCTACAGCGTTCAGGCCGCGGACGTCGGGGTCGTCATCAACCCGGTGCAGGTGCGCGGCCAGATCGAGGGCGGCGTCGCCCAGGGAATCGGCTTCGCGCTGACCGAGAACTTCCACGTCGACGACAACGGCGTGATGATCAACCCCAGCCTGCGCAACTACCGCATCCCCACCTACGCCGACATTCCCCGCACCGAAGTGCTGCTGGTCGAGTCGAATGACTCCGTCGGGCCGATGCGGGCGAAGGGAATGGCGGAGTGCTGCATCAACCCGGTGGCGCCCGCGCTGGCCAACGCCCTGGAAAACGCGACCGGTGTGCGTTTTCGCGAGTTGCCGCTCACCCCCGAGCGGATCTACCACCGAATCGGCGAGAACCGATCGGTTCCGACGACCTGAGCCGTGAGGAGAGGGCGATGGACACCGAGAAGCCCACCGAGAAATCCACCGGCAACGCCGCGACGGTCATCATCGGCCAGAAGGTGCGCGCCGGATCCGAGGAGGCGTTCGAGGCCTGGCAGCAGGACATGAACACCGCCGCGTCCCACTACCCCGGGTTCCTGGGCGCCGAGATCTCCGCGCCCACCGCCGTGCAACCCGACTGGGTCGTGGTCTACCGCTTCGATTCCGTCGCCCACGTGCAGGCCTGGATCAACAGCGCCACCCGGCAGCAGCGGCTGGACGAGGGACAGCAGTACTTCGACGGCCCCGCGACCCAGCAGGTCATCAGCGGGGGCACACGCGAGTCGGATCCGCTCGTGACGGTCGTCGTGACGCACCGTGTCGGTCCGGAGCACGTCGACGATTTCCTCGCGTGGCAGGATCGACTGCGATTGGAAGAGAGCAAGTTCGACGGCTTCCGCGGCAGCGAACTCTTCCGGCCCATCGAGGGAATCCAGGACGAGTGGACCGCGCTGTACCGCTACGACAACGCCGCCGACCTCGACAGGTGGCTCACCTCGGCGAAGCGTCAGGAACTCCTCGCCGAGGGGGAGAAGTTCCACGACTTCGAATTGCGCACCATCGACAACTCCTTCGGGAGCTGGTTCGCGTTCGACGAGAACGGCAACGAGGCGCCGCCGCCGTCCGAAACCAAGACGTCGATCGCGGTGTGGGTCGGTCTCTATCCCACCGTCGTGATTCTCACCCTCGCGTTGTCGCCGCTGAAGATGCCGCTGTGGCTCGGTCTGCTCGTCGGAAACCTGCTGTCCAGCTTCATCATGAGCTTCGTGACGATGCCGTACTACGTGAACCGGGTTCTCGGGCGCTGGCTGCGGCCGCCACCGGACGTCCCGGAAGCGACGACGAACCGTCGAGGGATCGCGATCGTCGCCGGGGTTATGGTGTTCTGGGTCATCGTCTTCTACCTGGTGACCCGCCAGTTCTGGACCCTGCCCTGAGAAGAAAGAAAAGGGTGCCTCATGTCAGCCTCGGAGATCCGTGTGAGCCGAACGATCGATGCGCCCGTCGGCGCGGTCTGGGCGGTCATCACCGACCTGGACAACGCAGAATCGGTGCTGAGCGGTGTGGAGAAGCTCGAGAGGCTGGACTCGACGGAGTACGAAGTCGGCACGCGGTGGCGCGAGACCCGGGTGCTGTTCGGCAAATCGTCGACCGAGGAAATGTGGGTCACGGAGATCGACCCGGAGAAGCGCACCGTGGTGAAGGCGTCGTCTCACGGCGCGGACTACACGACGGTGTTCACCCTGGAGCCTGCCGGTGACGGCACCACCCTGACCTTCCACTTCTCAGCGGAAGCAAGTGGGCTCGGCGCAGTGTCGAGGTTCATGATGAAAGTGTTCGGTTCCTTCGCACTGAAGGCCACCACCAAGGCGATCCGGCGCGATCTCGACGACATCGCCGACGCCGCCGAGAAGCGGGCCGGCTGACCCCCTGCACCTATCTGCCACCGAGTGGCACGGACCCTTGCGCTGAGGGGAGCGCGGGGAGCGTGCCCAACGGCAGCGGCACCAGTGTGGTCGATCGGGGTTCGGCGCGGCCGAGCCCGAACTTGCGCACCTCCGTGCCGCCCGGCCTCGGACCGCTGACGAGCAGGTCGGCGCCGGTGGTGGTGCTGGTGGTGGCCACCTGAACCCCGCTGCCGGCAGGGCCGCCGGCGAACGGTGCGAACGACGCGATCTGAGTGAACACGACGTCGGCGGAGTGGTGGTTCGGGCTCTCGAGATACATCCTCGGCTCACCGTCGAGGCGTGACCCACTCGACCACACGCGAACAGTGCCGTCGCCGCCCAGCATGCCGGTGACGATGCTCTTCGCTCCGCCTTCGGCGCCGGCCACCCACCCCGTCGAGAGTGAGACACCGCCGAGGTAGCTCTCGTCGAAGGCCAGGAACTCCGACGTCGTCCTCGGTCCGTCGGTGTGGCCGGCGTGCTCGTCCGCGGTGCCGTCGGCAGTCGCGGCGGCGGTCGGCTCGAACAGGTCGTAGCGGAACGTCTTCACACGAGGCGCTTCTCCCGGCCCCGGGGCGGTGACGATGCTTGCCCGGCCCGAGGCGGCGTCGACCAGGCCCGTCGCGACCGTGACCCCGGACTGCGACCCGGGGTAGGGGGTGAAACTCGAGAAGACCTCGGGTGTGCCCTTCTCCGTGGGCAGGCTGGACGAGAACACCTTCACCTGCGATTCGGTGCCGGGGCCCGTGCCGGCGATGATGTTGTCGGCCAGCGCGTTTCCGTCGATGTCCGCACCCGCGACGTTCACGCCTCCGCGGAAGCCGTCGGCGAACGGGGCGAACCGGGTCAGCTCGGCGGTGAACGGGCCGGAGCCGACATCGTTGCCGTCGTACGCGGCGACCTCCGGTGCCACGCCCGCACCGGTCCCGGCGACGAGGTCGAGGATCATGTCGCCGTTGACGTCGGCCATCGCCACCGTCGGGGTGCCCTCGAACGACGGGAACGGTGTGACCGCGGCGATCACCTTGTCGCCGTTGCCGTCGTGGACCTGCACGGTCGCGGGGGTGCCCGCAGAACCCGGCACCGCCACCGCGTACGTCGACACCTCGGGAATCACGTTGACGGTGGCCATCAGTCCGTTGTCCTCGTGGTTGAGGCGATGGCAGTGGATCACGAAAGTGCCCGTGTACTCCGTGAATTTCGTGCGCAGCGTCACCGATGCGGGCACGAGCGGGTTCTCGTTCGCGTCGGTGACGGGCGCCGGCACGTTCACGTTGTCCTCACCCCACGGTTGCACCCCGGTCCGGGTGCCCGCGATCGGGTCGACGATCTCCATCACCTGGAAGTCGTTGACGTGGATGTGCATCGGATGTTCGTCGTTGTTGAGGTTCGTGATCAGCCATTCCTCGACCGAATTGAGGCGCGGCTGGATCAGCGGGATGTTCGGGAACGTGTTGTCGTCGAACTCGTAGGTGAAGGCCTTCGGGTCGCTGTTGCTGGCCTTCTCGTTGCCGAATCCGCCCGAGACCGTGAGGGTGCGCTTCACGTCGGGTGTCATCACCGACGTGTCCACGAAAGACGTGTACGCGTCGAGGTTCTGGCCGGGCTCGAACGGCGTGGTCCGCCCTTCACCGCTGTCGGGTGTGACGTGGAGGAGGGTCTGGGTGGGGAAGGTGAAGAAGCCGTCGGCGTAACTGATCACCGACGGGTCGACCGTCACCGTGCCCAGCTCGGCCGGCGGATTGTCGGTGCCGTTGTCGGTGTAGAGCACGCCGGGATTGGTGATGGGTTTCGCCCCTTCCAGCGGTGGCATGTCGAGCACCAGATCGCCGGTGTCCGGCATCGTCACGGCGATCGCGTACCGCGACCCCGGCGGGATGACGAGCCGGGTGCCGTCACCACCGACGGGCAACTGCACCTGGGTGAAGGGGTTTCCGTCCTGGCCGACGACGGAGAACGTCGGGTGGTTGCCCGTCGCGGTCTCGGTGAGTCTGAGCGGCATGTAGGCGAAATCGCTGATGTTCGCCAGCGACCAGATCTCCGTCTGGCCCGGCTTCAGTTTCAGCTCCGGCTGGAACTGCCCGTTGACGGTGTACTGCACGTCGCGTTCGTTGTCCGGCAGCGACGGGTCGGCGGGAATCTTCGTCGAATCACTGCTGAAGCTCTGGAGATTGCCCGGCACGAACTGGTTCTGCCCGCGATGATTCGCCGGCGACAGCGGCCCGGAATACCAGTTGGTGACGTACTGGGAGCCCTCCGTGGTCTCCGAGAAATTCACGGGCGCCAGACTCGGCTGGTACGTTCCGTCGGCGAGCTGGGTCCCCTCCGGCGGCTTCAGTGTGCTCACGAACTGTGGCCAGTTCGGGTCGTTCAGCTGGTGGCCCTTGCCTTTACGGTCGAAGACGAAGTTGTACTGCAGCGCCATGTCTCGGATGGGAACGTCGTTCTGCGTCACCAGCGGAAGGTTGCCGTCGGGCCTGCCGATCTCCAGCAGTCCCGCGAGCCCCGCGTACGTCTGTTGCGCCGTCATCGTGTGACGGTGGCTGTGGTACCAGTACAGCCCGTTCGGCATGTCCTTCGGCACCGCATAGTCGTAGACGTTGCCCATCCCGGCGGGGATGTCGAGCAGCACGTTGTCGGCGTTGCCGTCCGGGCTCACGTGCAGACCGTGGGTGTGCAGGTTCAGCGGCGCCGAGTCGAGGGCCGGGGGGTAAATCGGGACCTCCCCGCCCGCCGGCGTGAACGCGGGGTCGTAGAAGTCCTCGATCGTCAGGTTCCGGAGATCGTTGTCGTAGTGGATGATCAGGCGCTCACCCGGATCGACGCGCAACGTCGGTGCCGGGTAGACGTCGTCGCCCGTCGTCGAGCCGTCCGAACTCGTGCCCTGCAGAACCTCGTATCCGAAGACCAGGAAGCCCGACACCGGTTCCGAGACGGTGTCGAGGTCGACCGTGCCCTGGTGGGCCGACAGCCGAACCTCCAGCACCCCGTTCTCGCTCGACAGCTTCACCGGCTCCTCGTAGGCGACCGGGGTGCCGTCGGGGCCGGCGTTGCCACCGCGCGCAGTGGCCGGCTCGTCGGACGTGCAGGCCGTCAGCATCAACGTCATGGAGGCGACCACGGCGACGGCGATGGCGACGATCGGCTTCCTGCGACGGACGACCATGGGTGTTCCCCGTTCCACGTCGGCAGCTGAGCAGCATCGATCGACGATTCGAAGACTACACAGGGAACTTGGCCGTGCGCTGGGAATTCTCTACCTCCCGAGCGCCTCCTTCCACGACACGACCTTGCCGATCCGCAGGATCGAGCGCTGGTAGATCTTCGCGGCCAGCACGCTGAGTGCGGCGGTCACCGCGAGCATCAGGGCCACCGTGACGACCACCTGGACCGGGGACGCCACCCCGGCGGCGATGCGCAGCGGCATCAGGATCTCCGAGAACGGCGGAATCCAGCTGAGGACGTTGCTGAGGGTGCCGTCCGGGTTGCTCACCGAGGAGAAGGCGCTGAAGAACATGATGACGATCAGCACCATCAGCGGCGACGCGGTGGCGTTGACGTCCTCCTGCCGCGACACCATCGACCCTGCCGCGGCGTAGAGGACGGCGAAGAATGCGAATCCGAGCACGAACCAGCCGAGCGTTCCGGCCAACACTCCGATCGCCGTCCCCGTCACGGTGAGCACCCCCGTCGCGAGTCCGGCCGCGACACCGGCCACACCGTAGGCGGTCAACTGGACGAGACCCACCGCGCCGATGCCGATCACCTTGCCCCAGAGCAGTTGCAGCGGGCGGAGGGTCGACAGGAGCAGTTCCACGACGCGGCTCGACTTCTCCTCCACCACACCCATCGCCACGTACATGCCGAACATCATGATCTGCATGTACAGCAGGACGACCACGGCGATGGAGAGGGCCACGCGCTGGCCCTTCTCCGGGTCGGGCGGATCGAGTGCGTCGACGGTGACCACCGCCCGGCCGGTCGCTTCGGCGAGTTGCGCGGGATCCACGCCCTGCGCGGCGAGCGCGCCGGCCTGAGCCTGCTGCACCACGGCCGCGTCGATCACGGTGCGAAGCCCGGAACCGATCTCGGATTCGGTGACGGCCGTGACGGATCCGTCGATGCCGGGAATCAGGGCGACGTCGAGGTCACCGTTCCCCACCTCGTCCCGTGCGGCCTGTTCGTCCGTGGTCGGGACGACGTCGACCGGCGTCCCGACCGCGTCACCGGTGGCGACGAGAGCAGGCGCGAGCGACTGGTCGCCGACGAGTCCGATGGTGGCGCGTTCGTCGTCGCCGCCCGAGAACAGCGAGTACGCGACGATGCCGCCCACGATGGCCAGCAGGATGATCACGTTGCTGATGACGAAGCTCTTCTTCGCCACCTGTGTCAGGAATTCGCGGCGGGCCACGAGGCCGATCGCGCGGGCGGGGCTCAGTGGGGCACTCATGCCGTGACCACCTCTCGGAACAGATCGGTCAGGGTGGGCCGGTGCAGCGAGAATTCGTGCACCGGTCCGGTCTTCAGGGCGGTGTGCAGGATCAGCTGGTCGTCCACGTGGGCGTCGAGCGACAGCAGGGTCCGGCCGTCGAGGTGACTGATCGTGGTGACGCCCTCGAGATGATGGGCCCAGCCGACCGGCGCCTCCGGAGCGTGGACTTCGAGTTGGGCGTTGCCGCCGCCGCGGAGTTCGTCGACGGTGCCGACGGCACGCATCCGGCCGTGGCTGATGATGCCGACGCGGTGGCACAGGCGCTGGACGAGTTCGAGCTGATGGCTCGAGAAGATCACCGGCACTCCGGTGTTCGCCTTCTCCACCAGCACGTCGCTCATGACGTCCACCGCGACGGGGTCGAGCCCGGAGAAGGGTTCGTCGAGAACCAGCACCGCCGGATCGTGGACGAGCGCGGCGGCCAGCTGGACGCGTTGCTGGTTGCCGAGCGAGAGTGCGTCGACGGTGTCGCCGACACGGTCCGCGATGCCGAGGCGTTCGGTCCAGCGGCCGACCGCCTCCCGCGCCGCCGAGCGGGAAATACCGTGCAGCTCGGCGAGGTATTCGAGTTGCTTGCCCACCTTCATCTTCGGGTACAGCCCGCGTTCCTCCGGCATGTACCCGATGGTGCGCCGCACATCCAGGTCCACCGGCTTGCCGCCGAGCCGGACCTCGCCGGAATCGGCGGACAGGACGCCCAGCGCGATGCGCATGGTGGTGGTCTTGCCGGCACCGTTGCTGCCGACGAAACCGAAGATCTCACCGGGGCGGACCTCGAAGGACAGGTCGTCGAGCGCGACGACCTCGCCGTACCGTTTGGAGATGCCGTCGATCGTGAGGGTGTGAGACATGGGTCCTTCCCGTTCTCGAGTGCGGGTGTTCCTACGAAGCGAGGTCGTCGGGGTCGGGATCGGGTTGCGTCCAGCCGAGGATCATGGCGGGCGTGCACCCCCCGACCATCAGCGCGGTGACGACGAGCAGTCCCGCGGCGTACGGCACGTTGCCGTGATCGCCGTCCAGCGCGCCGACGAAGATCAGGTAGAGCGCGGGAACGAGCGTCAGTAGCTGGGTGACCGTGAGTCCGATCGACCGGGCACTGTTGCGCTGCTGGATCTCCCACTCGTCGAGGGCGTCGCGCGGAGCGTCGCCCTGCCGCCCGGACACGATCTGGAGCATCGTCCACAGCGGGAAGAACAGCAGGCACGCGGGCAACCACAGCAGCGGCCCGACGACCATGTCGAAATGGCACACGATGCCGACGGCGGTCATGAACACGAACGTCACCGCGAGGGCGATCACCAGGAATCGTCTGCGGCTGCGCGTCCGCCACGCCGGTAGCCACGTCCGGTACCGGCGTTCGTTCTGGAGGAATCTGCGCGTCCGGAACCCCTGGTACCGCTCGATCAGATTGGTCTCAGGCATCGGAACTCTCCCCGTTTCCTGTCGTGGACGGCGGTCGGTCGGTGCGGTACAGCTCGGTGGACAGGGGTCCGAACTCGGTGCGGGAGAAGATGGCCTCCACGGGCAGTTCGAACACCCACGAGATACGGAACGCCAGGTCGAGGCTGGGGTAGTGGTCGCCCCGTTCGAGCGCGCCGACGGTCTGGGGATTGACGTCGATGAGTCCCGCCAGCTGAGCCCGGCTCATCCCGCGTTCGGCGCGAAGGACGCCGATGCGGTTGTAGATGGGGAGGGCGTCCCCCCGCCGCACTGGGCTCATGCAACAAAGTGTTGTGAAAACCCAACAGTTTGTCAATGGGATACAACGGAGTGGGTGTCGCAGACCGCCGTCGACCTCCTCGCCGCCGGGCCGCACGCCGACAGGTTGACCTCGGGAAATTGAGTGGCAGAGTGGAGGCGATTCGCGCGGGACGGCAGGAAAGGACAGGATTACTGACGTGACCTATACCATCGCAGAGCCTTGTGTCGACGTTCTGGACAAGGCATGCATCGAAGAATGTCCTGTCGACTGCATTTACGAGGGCGGTCGGATGCTCTACATCCACCCCGACGAATGCGTCGACTGCGGCGCCTGTGAGCCGGTCTGCCCCGTCGAGGCGATCTTCTACGAGGACGACGTCCCGGACCAGTGGGTGGAGTACACCAAGGCGAACGCCGACTTCTTCGACGACCTCGGTTCCCCCGGCGGCGCGGCGAAGCTGGGCAAGGTCGACTACGACCCGCCGTTCGTCAAGGCGTTGCCGCCGATGGCCGAAGGCGACTGACTACTCCTCGGACAGCCGGCCGCCGTCCATCCGCCACCGGCGCGTGCTGCGCGTCGAATCCAGCATCCGCCGGTCGTGGGTGACGAGCAGCAGCGTGCCGTCGAAGTTCTCCATGGCCTGCTCGAGCTGTTCGATCGCGGGGAGGTCCAGGTGGTTGGTGGGCTCGTCGAGCACCAGCAGGTTGACGCCCCGCGCCTGCAGCAGGGCCAGGGCGGCGCGGGTGCGTTCGCCGGGTGACAGCGACGCCGCCGGCCGCAGCACGTGGTGTCCCTTGAGCCCGAACTTCGCGAGCAGTGTCCGCACGTCGGCGTCCGGCCAGTCCGGGACCTGCGCCGCGAACGCGTCGGCCACCTTCTCGCCGCCCTCGAACAGGCCGCGGGCCTGATCGATCTCGCCGATCGCCACACCCGAACCGAGTGCGGCGGTGCCCGCATCCAGGGCGATCTTGCCGAGCAGCACGTTCAGCAGGGTCGTCTTGCCGGAACCGTTGGCGCCGGTGATGAGGATCCGGTCACCCCAGTCCACCTGAGTGGTGACCGGACCGAACGTGAATTCGCGGTCCCCGCCCCATGCGACGGTGGCGCCGTTCGCCGTCGCCACGACCGATCCGCTGCGCGGGGCGGTGGCGATCTCCATCCGCAGTTCCCACTCCTTGCGCGGCTCCTCCACCACCTCGAGCCGCTCGATCCGGCGTTGAGTCTGCCGGGCCTTCGCGGCCTGCTTCTCGGTGGACTCGGTGCGCAGACCCTTGCCGATCTTGTCGTTGTCCTTCGCCTTACGACGCGCGTTCCGGACGCCGTGCTCCATCCAGTTCCGCTGCATCTGCGCGCGGTCCTCGAGGTCCGAACGGGTCCCGGCGTACTCCTCGTACGCCTCCCGCACATGCCTACGCGCGATCTCCCGCTCGGCGAGATACGAGTCGTAGCTGCCGTCGTAGACCGCGATCTGCTGCTGTACCAGGTCGAGTTCCACGATTCCGGTCACGGTGCGCGCCAGGAATTCTCGATCGTGACTCACCACCACCATCGCGGCCCGGCTCTCGGCGACGAAACGCTCGAGCTGCTCGAGCCCCACGAGGTCGAGGTCGTTGGTCGGCTCGTCGAGCAGCAGCACGTCGTACCGGGACAGCAGCAGCGACGCCAATCCGGCGCGCGCGGCCTGCCCACCGGACAGCGACGTCATGTGCGCGTCGAGCGGCACTCCCAGCCCGAGTTCGCTCACGACCTTCTCCGCGCGCTCGGCGAGGTCGGCGCCGCCCAGCGCCAGCCAGCGTTCGAGGGCGGGGGAGTAGAGATCCTCGTCCGACTCGCCGAGCGTTTCCGCGGCCGCGTTCATGGTGTGCTCGGCCTCGGTGACGCCGGTCCTGCGGCCGAGGAAGTCGAGCACCGTCTCGCCGGCGATCCGGTCGGGTTCCTGGGCGAGGTAGCCGACGGCCGCGTCGGGCGGGCTCAGCACGATACTGCCCTCGACGTCCGCCGAGCCGACCCCCGCGAGCGCGGTCAGCAGCGTCGACTTGCCGGCACCGTTCGCCCCCACGAGTCCGGTCACGTCGCCCGGGGCGACAGTCAGGTCGAGGCCGGAGAATAGGGTGCGCTCCCCGCGCGAAGCCGACAGTCCGCTGATGCGCAGTGTTGCAGTCACCAGGCGATTATCCACTCAGCGCTTGACGAGGCGGAACCAGCGGGGGTCGGCCTTCTTGAGCGGTCCCGGCATACCGGTCGTGTCCGCGTCGACGTCCGACACGAGTTTCCACTTCTCGAACGTCCGCTCCACGTCGGAGCGGGAGACCCCGCGCGGCAGGGGGCCGCGGTGCCCCGGCCCGAACGCGAACATCAGCAGGGTGGCGTGCGGTTCGCTCACGGTCGTGACGTTCTCGGCGTACGCGACCCGGTCGTGGTCGCTGAGCCCGTGATAGCACCCCACATCCAGGATCAAGTGGTACCCGCGACCGACGGCGTGCTCGAGGTCGGTGGCGTCCGCGTGCATGAAACGCACGTCGACGCCCGCCTTCCGGGCCTTGGACCGCGCCTTGTCGAGGGCCAGTTGGACGGTGTCGATCCCCGTCACCTGCCACCCCCGCCGGGCCATCTCGATGGCATGGTCACCGGTGCCGCATCCGATGTCGAGGACCTCTCCCGGTGGTGCGTCGAAGGGATCGAGCAACGTGTCGATCTGACTTCCGAAGACGCGGCCCGCTTTCACCCAGGGCGTGATCTTGAACCGATAGGCCAATGTGTATCCGAGGCCCATGTCCGCCCCTTCCACCGGGCGCGTCACCACCTGAACGCCGATGCCGTCGGATTACCCGGTCGTACCGAAACGACACGCGAAAGTCCACATTCTGAGACAGCGGGGAACATCTGGTCCGGGTCCCCGGTTGGACAGTCTCATGGGTTTCAACAATGCACAGAGTCCTGTACCTACGGTCACGCTCAACGACGGGAACAGCATTCCTGCCCTCGGCTTCGGCGTGTGGCAGGTGCCGGACGACGAGAGCCATGCCGCGGTCACCGAGGCGCTGAAGGCCGGCTACCGCAGCATCGACACCGCCAAGATCTACGAGAACGAAACCGGAGTGGGCCGCGCGCTCGCGGACTCCGGAATTGCCCGCGACGAGCTGTTCGTCACCACCAAGCTGTGGAACGAGGACCAGGGGTACGACTCCACGCTCCGCGCATTCGACGCCAGCCTGAACCGCCTCGGGCTCGACTACGTCGACCTCTACCTCATCCACTGGCCCGTGCCGTCCGCGGACCGCTACGTGGACACGTTCAAGGCCTTCCAGAAGATCAAGGCCGACGGGCGTGCGCGGTCGATCGGTGTCTCCAACTTCACCCCGGAGACCCTCGACCGACTGATCGCCGAGACGGGCGAGGTGCCCGCAATCAACCAGGTCGAGCTGCACCCGCGGTTCAACCAGGCCGACCTGCGCGCCTTCCACACCGGCAAGGGCATCGCGACCGAGGCGTGGAGCCCGCTCGGTCAGGGCACCGTCCTCGAGGACGAGTCCATCGCGAAGATCGCTGCAGCGCACGGTAAGACGACCGCACAGGTGATCATTCGCTGGCACCTGCAGATCGGGAACGTGGTGATCCCCAAGTCGGTGACGCCGGAGCGCATCGCCGCCAACTTCGACGTCTTCGACTTCGAGCTGACCCCCGACGAGATCAACACGGTCGGGTCGCTGACCCGGGCCGACGGACGCATCGGCCCCGACCCGGACACGCTGGGCGCGTAGGGCCTAGAGCCGGAAGTCCGCGAAGTCGAAGCCCGGGGTGACGACGCAACTGACGAGAGTCGGTTCGTCGCCCTCGGGCTTCGCTCGCTGCCAGTGTCGCGGCGGGACCAGCAGCTGTGGTTGCTGGCCCGCCGCGACGTCTGCGCCGAGGATCTGCGCGTCCGGATTCGCGGGTTCGCTTCCGTCCCCGCCGAGTTCGAGCCGCAGGGGGCTGCCCCGGTGGTACAGCCAGATCTCGGCGCTGCGCACGCTGTGCCACTCCGACTGCTGGCCGGGCATCAGCAGGAACAGGATCGCGGTACCGGCCGCCCTCGGTCCCGGGTAGTCGCCGGGCAGGCTCCTCTTCGGGATCGTGACGTCGCTGCGCCACGTCTCGCGGTACCAGCCGCCTTCGGGGTGCGGGGCGAGGTCGAGGGTTCGGGCCCATTCCGGTAATTCCGTCATGGCCGCCATTCTGCCGCCCGGCGCCGCGTCCGGGGGTGTGGTCGCACCACCCCTGGGGTGTCTTATCTCGGACGGCCGGAGCCGCGAGAGTCGTAGGTGTTCAGAAAGCGGGGGCACGAATCCCGCACACCAGCGACGAACAGGAGACAACATGCTCGGAATCATGCTCGGACTCGGCGGAGCCGCAATCGGACTCGGAATCGGCGTCATGGCCCTCGGGGTCGGACTCCTTCTCAGTGACGCGACGATCAAGCACGATGTCGGCGAACTCCCCGACTGACTCCATGTGGGTCGACACCCGTCGGGGGCGGGTGCGGGCGCGAACAGCGGCCCGTACCCGCCACCCGCTGGCGTGGTTTCACTCGGTTCTGACCCGCAAACGCGGTGTTGCCGTCCAGACTCCGCCTGCCAGTGCCGGTGAGGTGCTCGAACGCCTCGTCGACCTGCCGCTCAGCGTCTGGACCTACGGTTTCGATCACGAGTCGGTGCGGCACCTGGGCCCGATGGCGCAGGATTTCGCCACCGCATTCGGTCTCGGTTCCAACGACCGCCGGATCGCGATGGTCGATGCGAACGGGGTGTGCATGGCAAGCATTCAGGCCCTGTACCGGCGGGTCATCGCGCTCGAAGCGGAAGTGGAACGCCTGCGGAGGTAGCATCCCCGTCCGGTGCCGCATCCCGGCGTCCGCCCGGCCGCCACCAGTTGGCGTTGCCCAGCAGATACATCGTCGCGGGCACCAGCACCATCCGCACGATCGTCGCGTCGATGAGGACCGCCGTCGCGAGGCCGACGCCCATCATCTTCACGGTCACGTCGCCGTCGAGTGCGAACCCGGCGAACACCGCCACCATGATCGCCGCCGCGCTCGTGATCACCCGGCCCGTGGATGCCAGTCCCTCGACGACGCTCCGGTGCGAGTCGCCCGTGTCGAGCCAGCGCTCCCGTATCCGGGAGAGCAGGAACACCTCGTAGTCCATCGACAGTCCGAACAGGATGGTGAACATCAGGATCGGTACCCAGCTCGACACGGGAAGTGCATGAGGAAGGCCGAGTAGCTCCGCGCCCCAACCCCATTGGAACACCATCACCATCACGCCGTAGGCGGCGGCCACCGACAGCAGGTTCATCACGGCCGCCTTCACCGCGACCACCGGCGCGCGGAACACGAACGTGAGCAGCACGACGGACAGCGCGACGACGAACGCGATCACGAGCCACAGCCGTTCGGCGAGGCGGGCGGAGATGTCGGCGAACGTCGCGGTGAGTCCGGTGACGTGGACGCCGTCGGCGGCGTCGGAGCGGATCCGCTCCAGCAGTTCGGTGCTGCGGGGGTCGCTGGGACCGGTGGTCGGCTGCACGGAGATCAGCGCGGCCGTCGCGTCGGCGTTCGTCAGGACGGGCGTCACCGACGCCGCCCCGGGTTCGGCTGCGAGTTCACGCGCGATCGCCGGAAGTTCGGCTGCCGGAACCGTGTTCAGGTCGACCGCCACCATCAGGGGTCCGTTGGCGCCGGGTCCGAACTCGGTGTCGATCAGGTCGTACGCCTGACGGATCGTGTTGGCGGCCGGCGCGCTGCCCGCGTCCTGCGGCCACGTCCGCATGCCCAGAACCGGAGCGGCCAGGAGCAGCAGCACCCCGAGCGCCGTCAGGGCCCACAGCCACGGGCGACGGCTCACCCTGATCGCCCACCGTTCCGTCAGCGGCGACGTCGTGCGACGTTCGGCCCGGGCACGGGACCGCTTGCCGAGCACCCGCGTGCCCGCCAGTCCGCACAGTGCGGGCACCAGCGTGACCGAGGTGAGCATGACGATGCCGACCATCGCGAACGTGGCGTAGCCGAACGACGCGTACATCGGCAGCCCGGACAGCCGCAGTCCGAACAGGGAGACGAGGACGGTGGTTCCGGCGAAGATCACCGACGTCCCGGCCGTGGAGTTGGCCGCGGCGACGGCGTCCCGGACCGACATCCCGGATCGCAGGCCCTCGGTGTACCGGGTGACGAGCAGCAACGCGTAGTCGATGCCGACGCCGATGCCGACCATCGTGGCGATGGTCGGGGCGATGGTGCTGATGCTGGTGAACCCGGCCATGATCGTGATGAGGCCCGACCCGATGCCGACGCCGACGAGCGCGACGGCCAGGGGCAGTCCGGCGGCCACCACGGATCCGAACGCGAACACCAGGATGATCAACGCCAGGACCATGCCGACCGCCTCGGCGGTGCCCGACGGTGTGGAGATGTTCTCCGGGACCTGCCCGCCCAATTCCACCTGCAGTCCCTGCGCCTGGGTGTCGGCGACCGCGGCGTCGAGGGCGTCGACCCCTTCGCTGCCGTGGAAGTCGGTGACCGGGATGCGGTAGTTGAGGCTGATCACCGCGGTGTCGGAATCCTGGGACAGGCGGGGCGGCGACACGGAACTCACGCCGTTCACCTCCGCCAGCCTGGTGCCGAGATCGGTGAGGACCGCGGGGGCGAGCGGGCCGCTGTCCGAGTGCACGACCACCCGCGCGTCCGCTCCCGACATCTCCGGGAATCGCTCGGTCAGCAGATTCGTCCCCTGCTGCGACGGCAGACCGGGCACGTTGTAGTCGTCGTGGTTGGTTCCGCCGAACGCGGACGCGGCGGCGAGCACCAGGACGAGCAGCGTCAGCCACGTGGCGATCACCCGCCAGGGACGGGTGGCGGCAGCCGAGCCGAGGCGCGCGAGCAGGGAACTCATGGGGAGCCTCCAGGAAAGCCGGTTGGTTCTGTCGCCTCCGACTCTGCGCCCGGCGGCTAGTGGCCCACTTGGAACTCGCTTGGGCGGGTCGTCACCCGGGTGCGCGCGGCCTCCACCCACGCCGGGCAACCGCAGCGTTCGGCCAGTTCGAGTGCCGCCGCGTAGTGCCTGCGGGCGTCGTCGGGGCGGCGGAGGAGCATCTCGAGGTCGCCGAGAATGGTGTCGACGGGGCCGACCGCGAACGCCGCCGTGTCGCCGCCGCCGATCTGGCCGCTGTACGGGCTCAGCTCCGCGTGCACCGAAGGCGCCTCGTCCCGCTCACCCAGACCCGCGACGACGATGCCCCGCAGCGACATCATCAGGGAATGGAAGAAGTCGCGGCGGACAGGGCGGAGGTGACGCCGGACCTCCCGCGCCCGGTCCGGTTTGCCGTTGCCGAGGAGTGCGAGGGCGTGCAGATCGGCGATCACGTCCATCGCCGCACTGTCGACGGTCTCGATCACCGCCTCGAGTTCTCCGGCGCGTCCCTCGGTGAGCCGGAGCGTGAACAGCGCGAGCGCGAAGACGCTGTCCGCGTCGAGGCCCGCCCTGGTCATCAGCTCGTGGCCGCGCACGTAGTGTCGTTCCGCCGTGGCCAGATCGCCGGTGAGGTGTGCGACCATCGCGCGGCTCATCTCCCGGGTGGCCTGCGCCTGCTGGAACTGATACCGGTCCGCCAGCTCCGACTGGATGCCCATGTGATGTTCGATCGCCGGGATGTCACCGTTGCCGGACGCGATCTCGGCCAGCAGGTGGTGGCCGAGCATGGTGAACACGGGGAGCTGTGTCCGGTCACCGATCTGGAGCAGCTCGTCGCCGATGACGTGGTGGCCGAGCGTGCTGGTCGGGGAACCGGTGCCTGCATGGACGGCGCAGAGCACCAGCCCGAGCAGCACCGGATCGTCCAGGTCACGGGCGAGAGCCTCGGCCTCCCGGACCGCGGAACCGGTGCGCTCGTGATCCTCCGCCCCGATCTCGTGGACGAGGGTGACCAGCAGCCGGCACCGCACCGCAGGTTCCAGTACCTCGTCCCGCAGCAACGCCTCGATCTGATCGACGACGGCCGCGTCCACTTCGCCGTATCGCCGATTGATCCACGGCGTCGGGGTGTCGACGAACGCGAGCGCCCGGATCGCAAGGTCGGTGCGGCCCGCGTCCCGGGCGAGGGCGAGCGCCCGGTTCCGTGAGCGGGATCCCGCCAGCCCGATGCCGGCGGCGAGTTGCGTGCGACTGAGCTCGGTGAGGATTTCGACGCGCTCGTCCACGGACGCCGCCGCGTCCGGCGGCAACCGGTCGGCCGCTCGAAGGGCGTTGTCGAGGAAGCCGATCTCCGCGTCGTGGGCGTAGCGGTCGGCGGCCTGCGCCGCGGCCGCGACATTGTGGTCGAGGGCCTGCCGTGCGGTGGCGGCCGACAGCGCCTCGGTGAAATGGTGGGCGAGTGCCGCGACATCGTGCGGCCGCAACTCCTCGAGTGCCGTCCCGACCCGGGCATGCCAGCGGCTCCTGCGCAGCCGGGTGAGGTCGGAGTAGAGCGTGTCGCGGACGAGGGCGTGCGTGAACCGGACCGTCCCGGCGCGCGGCTCGCCGAGAAGACCGGCGATCACGCCCGACTCGAGGGCGTCGAACACGGTGTCCTCGTCGACCTCGGCGGCGCGGGTGAGGACGTCGATGTCGGATTCGCGGCCCACGACCGCGGCCAGCCGCAGGACGGACACGGCGAGTTCGGGGAGACGGGCGATCCGCCTGCGCAGGACGTCCCGGACCCCCTCGGGCACCTCCGACGTGGCCACCAGCTCGCCCTCACTGGCCAGGAGTCGGGCGCTCTCCTGCAGGTAGAACGGGTTTCCACCGGTCCGGTCGGCGAGCGCGCGGAGGGTGCCGGGATCGGGGTCGCGTCCCGCCACATGCCGGATCAGCTCAGCCGAATCGTCGGGGCCGAGTCCGCCGAGGCGGATGCGGGTCGGTTGTAGCGATGCGAGATCGGCGAAGCAGCTCTCCAGGTTCGGGTCCACCTCGTCCGGGCGGAATGCGAGGAGCAGCAGGATCGGGTGCCGCTGCTGCGCGAGCCGCACGAGGATCGACAGGGTGTCCTCGTCGGCGCGGTGGACGTCGTCGAGGACGACGGCGAGAGGGCCGTGATCGCGGACGGTGCCGATGTAGTCGGCGACGGCGCGGTGCAGCAGGAACCGTCCGCTCGGATCGTCCGGCCGCGCCGCGCGCGAACGGTCGTCGGAGAGCAGGGGTGCCAGCGCGTCGGTCTCGGCGCCGGGGTCGACCGTCTCGCGCAGCGCGCGCAGGATCTCCACCCACGCCCAGGCGGGTGGGGCGCCGTCCACTTCGGGGCAGCGACCCACCGCCACCTGCCACCCCGCGGCGTGCAGTGTTCGACGGAACCGGCGCAGCAGGGACGACTTCCCCGATCCGGCGTCGCCCCCGAGGAGGACGACGGGGGTGCCGGCGTCGGTCATCAGGTCGGTCAGGCTCGCCAATTCCTCGGTGCGGCCGAGGAACCAGGTTTCCGGCGTCGTGTCGACCCGCCCGGCTGCGGGGGCGGGTGCGGGTGGAGACGGGACCGTGCCGGTGAGGATCTGTCGTTCGAGTTCGGTCAGGGCGGCACCGGGGTCGAGGCCGAGTTCGTTCGCCAGCGGGCCGCGGGCCTCGCGCAACGCGGCCAGGGCGTCGGCCTGTCTCCCACTGCGGTGCAAGGCCAGGGCGAGCAATCGCCACCCCTCTTCCCGGAGCGGGTGGTCCCGGGTGAGGGCCTGCGCGTCGAGCACGGCGCCGGCCGCATCCCCGCTCGCGACGGCCGCCGCCACCAGACGTTCGCGCGCGACCACCCGCAGTTCCTCGAGCCGGGCGATCTCGGCGAGTGCCCAGTGCTCACCGGCCACCTCGGCGAACGCCGGCCCCCGCCACAGGCTCAGCGCGTGTTCGAGATCTGCGCGCCCGGTATCGGCGGCCGACCGGATCAGGGTCTCGAATTCCCACGCATCCACACCGGACGGGGGCAGGATGAGCGCGTAACCCGGGGCCCGGCTCACCAGGACGGTGGAGTCCGCCCGGGGCGCGCGGTGCGGCTCCAGCGCGCGCCGCAGATTCGAAATGTATGCCTGAAGTGCGCCGACCGCTCGCGGTGGGGGAGCGCCGTGCCAGAGGTCGTCGATGAGCCGATCCACCGGCACCACCTCGCCGTGCGCGACGAGCAGTAGCGCGAGCACGGCGCGCTGGCGGGGGCCGCCGAGGTCCACCGTCCCCGATTCGTCCTCCGCCTCGAGCGTTCCGAGTACTCGAATACGCAGCATCGTTCAGCCAGCGTAAGCACTAGTGGCCTCCAAGTCCTCTCCAAGACGCCGAACCGACCCTGAGTGCATGACTACGTCAACTGCTCACACAGTCCGTCCCGACACCCGCGAGATGGTGGTGGTCCACAACTGCTTCCGTCGACAGTTCGCCGCGCTGCCCGCACTCGTCCGGGATGTTCCCGCCGGAGACACCGCCCGCGCCGGGGAGGTGGTGACGTTCTTCGAGGAACTCGCCACCGCCCTCCACCACCATCACACGAGTGAGGACGACCTGCTGTGGCCGAAGCTGCTCGACCGCGCGCCCACCGACGCGGCGCTGGTGCTGCGGATGGAGGAACAGCACGAACGCCTCTCCGAACTGCTGTCGCGGGCGCAGTCGCAGGGCGCCGCGTTCACGGCGGATGCGGTGGACGGCGAACCGCTGGCGAAGACACTGACCGCCCTGTCCGCCGCGCTCGACGAGCACCTCGGCGAGGAGGAACAGCGCATCCTCCCGATGGCGGAGCAGTTCATGACCCTCACCGAGTGGCAGGAGATGGGCGACCGCGGCCGCGCGTCGATCCCCAAGGACCGGCTCCTGGTGTTCCTCGGCTTCATCCTCCAGGGTGCGACCCCCGAGGAACGCCGAATGTTCCTGTCCGAGATGCCCTTCGCGGCCAGAATGGCGTGGTCGATCCTGGGCCGCCGGGCATTCCGCAAGGACTACCGGCGGATCTACCGCACCGAACCGGCCGCCTTCTGACGCCGGATCACCCTGCGTCGCAACCGGCCGCGGCTGGTCCGCTCCCAGAGGCTCGGCGGTGTGCGTTCGGGATCCATCAGTTCGTTCTCGGCAAGCGGACTGTCCTCGTCCTCGACCGTCTCCGGTTCGAACTTCTCGAGCGTCCGGCCGCCACCGCGCAACGCCTCCACGGTGCCCACGAACGACGACGTCTGTGCCAGCGTGTCCTCGAACAGTGTCGCCGGGACACCGAGGTGCTCGCAGACGAGCTGACGGCGAATGCCGAGAATGGTCTGCCGCAGCTCGTCACCGTTCGCGGTGTCGGCGGTGACCTCGACAGCCAGGTCGCACTCGGTGTCGAACCCCATCGACCGGTTGTTGAGGTTCGACGAACCCACGCGCAGGAGACGGTCGTCCATCACCAGCACCTTGGCGTGGACGTAGATCGGCTCACCGCCCGCCGTGACGGGGTAGTAGACGCCCAGCCGGTTCCCGGTATCGGCCCGCCACAGCAGGTGCAGCAACCGGCGGCGGGCGCCGTCCATGGCCTTCTGCTCGAGCCAGCCGTCGGCGTTGCGCGGCAGCACCAGCACGATCTCCGGCCCGTCCGGTTCGCGTAGTCGCTCGGCGATCGCCTCGGCGAGGGTGCGGGAGGCCAGGTACTGACTCTCGATGTACAGCGACCGCTCGGCGCCCGCGATCGCAGCGAGATACAGGGCCTCGATCTCCCGGACCTCGTCCCGGTCGGCGAGCTCCGGCAGCGTGCGTGCGATGCCCACGTCCACGGAGCGCATCGCCGGCTTCAGCCCCTCCGGCCACGGCGTCGTGCCCGCGACCTCGTCGACGGGCGCCAGATCCTGTCCCGTGGCCGCCTTCCATCGGGTGCGGGCGAGCTCGCCGATGGCCTTCGCCGCGTCCCCGTCGACGGCGGTCGTCGCGTCGTGCCACGGCCCGTACCGCTTGCCGTTCGGCTGCGTCCGGTAATGGTTGCGATCCCGATGTTCCGGGGTGTCCCACCGGTCGACGGTCATGTCTATGCCGCCGCAGAACGCGAGCGTGTCGTCGATGACGACGATCTTCTGGTGGTGGGCCGAGCCGACCGGGTGGGCGGCGTCGAGTTCGAAGTGCAGGCGGCGGTCGGTCACCCAGTTGACCACGAAGATCGGTGTCATGCCGCGACCGATCGCGGTGAAGGCCCCGATGTTCCATTTGAGCAGGTAGATGTCGAGATCCGGGCGTTCCCGCGTCAGCCAGGCCAGGAACCGGCCGAGCTGGTTGGGGCCGTCGAGCGTCTTCTCGTCCGGCTCGAACTTGATCCTCGTGTCGAAGTCCCAGCCGATGAGGATGATGCGCCTGCGAGCCTGCAGCATCGCGGACTTGGCATGGCGGAAGTAGTCCGCCGCATCGACGATGCACGCGAGACGATCGGCGTGGGCAACCTGCCAGCACGTGTCGCCGGGAGTCAGGATCGTGCCGTCGTCGCTCATGTCTTTTCGGTTCTCCCCGTCGCGTTCGTCCGCCCCCCTGCGGGTGGCCGATTCACAGTACTGCGCCACCCCCACACAGCTACCGTTGAGAGGTGCGGAGGTGGTGGCGCATCGTGGCGTTGCTCGCACTGGTCAGCGTGCTGTGGGCACCAACTGTCGGTGCGGATCCGCTGCGGGCCGGATCGAGCCCCGGCACGGTCGTCGCCTCGTCCGAATTGCCGGCGGAGCTCTGGCTCCGCGGAACCGGCAGTGCCTACCGGATGACGTACCTGACCACCGACCGGCACGGCATCACCCCGTGCACCGGGATGGTGTTCGTGCCGCCCGGTGCACCGCCCGCCGGGGGCTGGCCCGTCATCGCGTGGGCGCACGGAACGGTCGGGGACTCCGACGCCGACGCACCCTCCGCGACCGGGGTCGACAAGGAATCCTCCGACTACGTGAGCAGTTGGCTGCAACTCGGTTACGCCGTGGCCGCCACCGATTACGTGGGCCTGGGTACCCCCGGGGTGCCGCCCTACCTCGACGGGAAGGTGGCCGGGCGCAGCGTCGTGGACTCCGTGCGCGCCGCCCGCGAGGTCGACGCCGATCTTTCCGCCACGTGGATGGCGGTCGGGCTGTCCCAGGGCGGGCAGGCCGCGGTGTTCGCCGCACACGCCGCCACGACGTACGCGCCGGAACTCGACTACCGCGGGGCAGTCGCGAACGGGGTGCCGTCGAACATCGAGATGGTGGCGAACTGGAGCGGTCCCTCATTTCCGCCGCAGGGTCTCGCCGGACTCACCGTGTACATCTCGTACCTGATCGCCGGGGTCCGTGACGCGTATCCGGAGCTGGACATCGACAGCTACCTGACCCCGGTCGGGAAGCAGTTCGTCGACGCCGCGCCCGAAGTGCCGTTCCGGCAGTTCGCGGCCATGACCCGGAACGTGTCGGTGGCGCAGATGTTGTCGCGGGCACTCGACGTCCCGGCGCTGCAGGACGCGTTGCGGGAATACCTCGCGGTCCCGGTCGCGGGGTACGACCGTCCGCTGCTGCTCGTGCAGGGGGTCACCGACGCGTCGGTGCCGATCCCGCTGACGGAGAAGCTCGTCTTCGAGATGCACAGTGCGGGAACGAATCTCGATTACCGGGTGTACTCGGGTGGTCACTTCGGCAGCATGTACCAGGCCGGCCCCGACCAGGCGGCGTTCGTCGCCTCCCTGATCAGGTAGGGCGCGCTGATCCGGCCGACAGGCCGAGGTGCCGGGTGAGTTCGCGGGCCGCGGCCTGCCCGGCCCGGTTCGCGCCGATCGTCGACGACGACGGGCCGTAGCCCACGAGATGAATCCGCGGATCCGACGCCACCTGGGTGGCCAGGCGTCCGGTCATCGTGATCCCACCGCCCGGCCCGCGCAGCCGCAGCGGGGCGAGGTGATCGAGTGAACTGCGAAAACCGGTGCACCACAAGATGACATCGACCTTCAGTTCGCGGCCGTCGGGCCAGCGGACGCCGTCCGCGGTGATCTCACCGAACATCGGTTGCCGCGCCAGCACCCCGCGTTCGCGGGCGGCGCGGATCGCAGGCGTCACGGGCAGTCCCGTCACCGACACCACCGAGCCCGGCGGCAGCCCGCGACGGACCCGGTCCTCGACGAGAGCGACGGCGGCGCGGCCGATCTCGGGCGTGAACGGCTCGTCCCGGAACTCCGGTGGGCGGCGCGTCACCCACGTGGTGGTCGTGACGCGGGAGATCTCGTCCAGCAACTGCACCGCCGAGATGCCGCCGCCCACGACGAGGACGTGCTGTCCTGCGAAGTCCTGCGCCGAGGAGTAGTCCTTGGTGTGCACCTGGCGGCCGGTGAACGACTCGGCGCCGGGGTACCGGGGAATGAAGGGACGTTCCCACGTACCCGTCGCGTTGATCAGACCGCGGGCCGACACGACGCCGCGGTCGGTCTCGATCCGCAGCCGCTCGTCGCGGGCACACACCACCCGCGTGTGCACGGGACGGTGCACCGGCAGTTCGAACTGCTTCTCGTATGTCGCGAAGTACTGGGGAACCGCGCTCGCCGCATGCACCAGCGCGGCCTCCGGGTCGTTCGGGTCCACGCCGATCGTGTCGGCGAAGCCGAGCCCGGGAAGGTCGTGGACACCGTTGACGGTGCTGAGTGTCAATGACGGCCACCGGAACTGCCACGCGCCGCCGGGCCCCGGGGCGTGATCGAGCACCACGAAACCGGACTCCGGTTCCACCCCGAACCTGCGCAGATAGTAGGCGGCAGACAACCCCGCCTGCCCCGCGCCGATCACGGCCACGTCCACTTCGCTGTTCATGTCGGTCCTCACCTCCACCCTCACAACTACCGGAGAGGCTCGTGTGTTCCGGCCGATTCGAATGTGGTTGGCTGACAGGTGTCCAGTCGGGTGGGCGGGGGAAAATTGTCAGTGGACAGCAATCACGAAGAAAGCGAGTGGACATGATCGGGACGAGTCGTGACGGCGACGTCTTCACCCTCGAACTGCAACGCCCCGACCGTCGCAATGCGTTGAACACCGAGATCTGCGAACTCCTGCGGGAGGAAACCGAGAAGTCCGTCACCGACGGCGCGCGGGTGATCGTCCTCACAGGGCAGGGCAGCGCGTTCTGCGCCGGCGCCGACCTGTCGGGCGACGTGTACGCCGACGGATTCACGGACACCCTGCTCGAGATGCTCCACACCATCGACTCGGTGCCCGTCCCCGTCATCGCCGCGATCAACGGCCCCGCGATCGGTGCGGGCAGCCAGCTGGCGCTCGCCGCGGATCTGCGTGTGGTCGCTCCCGAGGCGCGCTTCGCCATCCCGGCCGCCAAGCTCGGCATCTCCGTGGACCGGTGGACGGTGCACCGTCTGGCCGCCCTGATCGGCGGCGGACCGGCGCGAACGATCCTGCTCGGCGCGGAAGAGGTCGGGGCCGACGAGGCGCTCGCGCACGGCCTCGCCAACAAGCGTGGCGACCTCGCCGTCGCGCAGCAGTGGGCGCACTCGATCGCGCGTCTGGCGCCGCTGTCGCTGCAACACCTCAAAATGGTGCTCAACGACGACGGCACCCAGAGCCCGCCGCCGCCCGAGCAGCTCGCTGCGTTGCATGCGGCGTGGAAGAGCTACGACGCGCAGGAAGCGCGCGCGGCACGCGCCGAGAAGCGTCCGCCGGTGTTCCGGGGTCAGTAGCCGCTCGCCGCACCTTTCCCGCACGCGTGGTTACAGTTGTCGGGGTGAAAGCGAAGAACGCTGTGACGACAGTTCTGGCCACCGCCGCCCTCGGGTGGCTGACGCGGGCCGCGTGGGGGCTTCCGTCTCAGATCGGTGCGTCGCGGGCCAAGGTGCGCCCGTACGCCGCGACGTCGCCGCGGTACCGCGACCGGCAGTTCCACAACACCGATCCGAGCAGCACGATGATGCCCGGATCGGAGACCGGGATCGTCAAGGCACTGATCACGCGGGGCGCCGCGGGCCGCCCGCGCAGGCCGATCCCGCTCGCGACACCCCTCGCGCCCGTCGAGGCCGCCGACGTCGCCGTCACCTGGTACGGCCATTCGAGCGTGCTCGTCGAGGTCGACGGGTACCGGGTGCTGGCCGACCCGGTGTGGAGTGATCGGGTGTCGCCGTCCGCGATTCTCGGCCCGTCCCGCATGCACCCGACCCCGGTGCCGCTGGCCGACCTGCCCGTTCTGGATGCCATCGTCATCTCGCACGACCACTACGACCACCTCGACATGGCCACCGTGCAGCAACTCGCCGCCACCCAGAAGGCGCCGTTCGTCGTTCCGGTCGGGCTCGGTGCGCACCTGCGGCAGTGGCGGGTGCCGGAGGAGCGGATCGTGGAACTCGACTGGGACGAGTCGACCACACTCGGCGACCTCACGCTCACGTGCACCGAGGCCCGGCACTTCTCCGGCCGCGGGCTGGTGCGGAACACCACCCAGTGGGCGTCGTGGGTGCTCGCCGGACCGAACCGGAAGGTGTTCTTCGGCGGCGACAGCGGGTACACGCCGCGGTTCGCCGACCTGGGCCGCCGATACGGTCCGTTCGATCTCACACTCCTGCCCGTCGGCGCCTACGACACGCGGTGGGCCGACATCCACATGAACCCGGAGGAGGCGGTGCAGACCCACGCCGACCTCAACGCCGGCGACGCCCGCCGCGGACTGCTGGTTCCGGTGCACTGGGCCACGTTCAATCTCGCGTTCCATTCGTGGTCCGAGCCGATCGTCCGGTTGCTCGCCGCCGCGCAGGAGAAGGGCACCCCGGTGGCCGTGCCGATGCCCGGACAGCGGGTCGACGCGTTGAAGCCGACGGCCCAGACACCGTGGTGGTCCGCGCTCGGCTGAGTCCGGCGCGCATCCCCTCGCAGCGAAGACTCGTTGCGTAGCCTTTGACCATGGCATACGACGAAACGGGCACCGACAGCGTTGCAGTCGTCGCAGTGGAGGGGCTGACGGCCGCCCAGGTGGCGGAGCGGGTGGCGGCCGGCAAGACCAACGACGTTCCCGATCGGGCCAGCCGATCGGTACGCGACATCGTGCGCGCCAACGTGTTCACCCGGATCAACGCGATCCTCGGTGTCCTCCTGATCATCGTGCTGGCCACCGGTTCGATCATCGACGGCATGTTCGGCCTGCTGATCCTCGCGAACAGCGGGATCGGCATCATCCAGGAAGTGCGAGCCAAGCGGACCCTCGACAAGCTCGCGATCGTCAGCCAGACCAAACCGGTGGTGCGCCGCGACGGTGCCGCGGTCGCGATGGCACCCCGGGAGGTCGTGCTCGACGACATCATCGAGCTCGGCGCCGGCGACCAGATCGTCGTCGACGGTGTGGTGGTGGAGGCGATGTCCCTCGACGTCGACGAATCCCTCCTCACCGGTGAAGCCGACCCCGTGCACAAGGACGCCGGCCAGCAGGTGCTGTCGGGAAGTTTCGTCGCGTCCGGCAGCGGCTGTTACCGCGCCACGAAGGTCGGAAGCGACGCGTACGCCGCCAAACTCGCGGACGAGGCCAGCAAGTTCACGCTGGTGCACTCGGAATTGCGCAGCGGCATCGACAAGATCCTGAAATTCATCACGTATCTGATGATTCCGGCGGGACTGCTGATCATCTACAACCAGTTGTTCTCCAGCGGCGAGTCGATCCGGCCTGCGCTGAGCGGGATGGTGGCCGCGCTGGTCCCGATGGTCCCCGAGGGACTGGTGCTGATGACGTCGATCGCGTTCGCGGTCGGGGTGGTCCGGCTCGGTCAGCGGCAGTGCCTCGTGCAGGAGCTGCCCGCCATCGAAGGTCTCGCGCGCGTCGACGTGGTGTGCGCCGACAAGACCGGAACGCTCACCGAGAACGGCATGCGGCTGTCCGAACTGCGCTGCGCCGACAGCGCCGACACCGCACCGTCCCGTGCGGCCCTCGCCGCGATGGCGGCGTCCGACCCGCGGCCGAACGCCAGCGTCCTCGCGATCAAGGAGGCGTTTCCCGACGACCCCGGGTGGGGTGACGCCACGGCGGAGGCGCCGTTCTCGTCTGCCAGGAAGTGGAGCGGGCAGTCGTACGGCGCCCACGGCAACTGGGTCCTCGGTGCGCCGGACGTGCTGCTCGACCCCGGCAGCGACATGGCCCGGCAGGCCGAGGCAGTGGGGTCCTCGGGACTGCGGGTGCTCCTGCTCGGCAGTTGCGACGTCCCGGTCGACCACCCCGCGGCGCCGGGTGCGATCACCCCGCGCGCGCTGGTGATCCTGGAGCAGCGGGTGCGTCCCGACGCCCGCGGGACCCTCGAGTACTTCGCGAGCCAGAACGTCACGGTGAAGGTCATCTCGGGGGACAACGCCGTGTCGGTCGGTGCGGTGGCCGGATCGCTCGGACTGCCCGGCGGCGACCGTCCCGTCGACGCCCGCGAACTGCCCGACGACCGCGACGCCCTCGCCGAGACCCTGGAAACGTCCACCACGTTCGGCCGCGTGCGCCCCGATCAGAAGCGGGAGATGGTGGGGGCTTTGCAGTCTCGCGGGCACACGGTCGCGATGACGGGCGACGGTGTCAACGACGTGTTGGCCCTCAAGGACGCCGACATCGGGGTGTCGATGGGCTCGGGCAGCCCCGCCACCCGCGCGGTGGCGCAGATCGTGTTGCTGGACAACAAGTTCGCCACCCTGCCCTACGTGGTGGGTGAGGGCCGCCGGGTGATCGGCAACATCGAACGCGTCTCGAACCTGTTCCTCACCAAGACCGTGTACTCGGTGTTGCTGGCGTTCCTCATCGGCATTACCGGTGTGCTGTCGCAGATCTTCCACTTCGAGCCCGTGCCGTATCCGTTCCTGCCGCGGCACGTGACGATCGCCGCCTGGTTCACCATCGGCATTCCCGCGTTCATCCTGTCGCTGGCCCCGAACAACGAGCGGGCGCGCTCCGGGTTCGTGCCGCGCGTGATGCGTCTCGCCGTGCCGTCGGGTGTGATCATCGGTGTCACGACGTTCATTTCGTATCTTCTCGTGTACGCGGGACCGGATCAGACGGAGACAGAGAAGGTCCAGGCGGGCACGTCGGCGCTGATCACGCTCATCATGATCGCGCTGTGGGTGCTGGCCGTGGTCGCGCGGCCGTACGTGTGGTGGAAACTGGTGCTGATCTTCGGATCCGTAGCGGGATATCTCATCCTGTTCGCGTTGCCGTTCACACGGGAGTTCTTCAAGCTCGATCCGACCGACATCGGAGCCACGACCTCCGCTCTCGTGTGCGGGCTCGTGGGAGTGGTTCTCGTCGAAATCGGTTGGTGGGTGACGGGCCGCCTGCACGGTGAGCATCGCCGCCTGTTCGCTGCGCCGGAAGACCTGCCGGGCGTGCACTGACGCGAATACCGCTCGCGACGATTCGAACGGTTGGCGTCGCCGAGCCAATGCTGTGAGACTGGGTGTACGGCGAGTGATCGAACTCGGTCGGAATGCGTGCGCATGCACCGGAGGAGGAAGAACGATGAGTTTCGTCGACACACTGAAGGGCCTGCTGGGCAAGGGGAGGGAAGCCGCTTCGCAGAACGCGGACAAGGTTCACGGCGCCATCGACAAGGCCGCCGACGTCGCGGACAGCAAGACCGGCGGCAAGTACAGCGACAAGATCGACAAGGCCGCCGACGCGGCGAAGAAGGCTGTTCCTCCGAAGGAGTGAACTCTTCTCACACACTGACGCGCCTGGGCCCCGGTTCTCGGACCGGGGCCCACACGCGTCTTCGGAGATGACCCGCACACGGCGGGCAGGCGCGGCAGAATCGGTGTCGTGAACGGCGTCCTCGTGCTCCTCGTCATCATCGCGGCCATTGCCGTGACGAGTTTCGCGAAGCGCCGCGACCTCCAGGCGCCGCTGGTGCTCGTGACCATCGGGTCGGTGGCGTCGTTCATCCCCGGGATGCCGCGGCTCGAATTGGACCCGGACGCCATCCTCGGTGTGGTGCTGCCGCCGCTGCTGTACTCCGCGGCGCTCAAGTTCTCGGTGGCCACGTTCCGGCGTCACCTCGCACCGATTCTCCGGCTGGGGATCTTCACCGTCCTGGCGACCGCCATCGGGGTGGCCTTCTTCGCCAACTGGCTGGTCCCCGAATTCACCCTCGGCGCCGCGCTGGTCCTCGGCGCCGTCGTCGCGCCGACGGACGCGGTCAGTGCCGTCGCGGTCGGCCGCAGGCTCGGCCTGCCGAACCGGGTGATCGCAATCCTCACCGGCGAGGGACTCGTCAACGACGCCACCGCGCTGACCCTGTTCACCGTCGCCGTCTCCGCCGTCGTCGGGGCCGCGATCCCGGTCCATCCCGTCGTGTTCTTCGGCTACGAGGTGGTCGGCGGGGTCCTGATCGGACTGGTGCTCGCGAAGATCGTCGAGTGGGTGCGCCATCGCATGTACGATTCCCCGCTGGAAACGGTACTGGGGCTGATGCTCCCGTTCGTCGCGTACCTCGCCGCCGAGGAGGTGCACGCGTCCGGCGTGCTGTCGGTGGTCGCCGCGGGGTTCCTGATGGGGCACAAGGCCACCGACGCCTCCGTGGCCACCCGCATCCAGGAGCGGTCGCTGTGGGAGAGCGTCGATCTCCTGCTCGAGATGTTCGTGTTCGCCTACATGGGACTGCAACTGAAGTTCGTCATCGACGACGTCCGCGACCAGGGCCTACCGGTTCACCACGTCTTCTTCTACGGCTTCGCGGTCCTCGCCGTGGTCATGGCGATACGGCCGGCGTGGATCCTGCTGCACTGGCTCCGCCGTCGAGTCGGGCTGGCAATCGAGCCGCCGGGAGGCTCGGTGGAACTCGGGTGGCGGGAAAGCCTCGTCGTGTCCTGGGCGGGGATGCGCGGGGTCGTCACACTCGCCGCCGCGTCCGGTGTGCCCGTGGTGATCGCGAGCGGACAGCCGTTTCCGGGACGCGAGGTGATCCAGGCGATCGCGTTCGTCGTGGCCGTCGGCACGCTACTGATCCAAGGTGCCACCATGCCGCTGCTGATCCGGAAACTCGACCTGGCGGATCCCGGCGAACGCGAGCGCGAGGAGGAACAGGTGAAACTGGCGCGCGCGATCTCCCGCGACGCCGGCGAACGGGCGCTCGTCGAATTCACCGAACACCCGCCGGAGGGAATCGACCGAGCCGACCTGACCGACATCCTCGATCGGGTGCGGCGGTCGATGCGGGCCAGGCTCCAGGCCGAGGAGGCGGAGGACGGCGCGGAGAAGCAGCGGGCAGGCGCACTGTTCGACCACTACCGTCGCGCCGCCCTGCGCGCGCAGCGCGAGGCGATCATCGCCGCCCGCGACGCGGGAACGCTCGACGACGAGGTGATGCGTAGCGTGTTGGAAGGCCTCGATGTGGAGGAGGCAGCAGCCGAGGAGCGGGTGCGGAGACGTCGCGAATGAGGTGTGAGGTGGGTGTGCGTCCGGTGCGAACCGCCGTGGTCGCCCTTGTCGCTGTCGTGGCGCTGACCGCCTGCACCACGGACGAGGCGTCCCCGAGTCCGTCTCCTACGAGCTCGGTGGCCGCTGATTCCGGTCCTGTCGGCTCTCCGGCGCCGACCGGCGATCAGCGTGGCGCGCTCACCAGCCGGGAGCCGGTGCCCGACATCGATCCGGCGATTACCGCCCTCGGCGCGACCGCCACCCGCGTCGTCTACCGGTCGACGTCCGGTGTCGACGGCGGCGGCGCGGAGGTCGTGGGCACCGTGTTCACTCCGGCCGGCCCCGCACCGGACGGCGGCAGGCCCGTCGTCACGGTCGGGCACGGCACCACGGGTGTCACCGACGAGTGCGCTCCCTCGTCGTCACCGACCCTGCTGGGCACGACGAACCTCGTCCGCCCGCTGCTGCAACGGGGCTACGTCGTGACCGTCACCGACTACCAGGGACTCGGCACCGACGGCCCGCATCCCTACCTCGAACCCGACACCGCCGCCTACGACCTGATCGACGCGGTCCGGGCGGCGCGCAATGTGGTGCCGGAGGCGTCGACGCGCTGGGCGGCGATCGGGGTCTCGCAGGGTGGTCAGGCGTCGTGGTCCGCGGCCGAGCACGCCGAGAACTACGGCGACGGGCTCGAGTTCGTCGGCTCGGCGAATCTCTCACCCGCGGCCGATCTGTCGGGGATCGTCGCCGACGGGACCGTCGAACCATTGTCGTTGCCGCAGAAGATGTTCCTTCCCTACCTCCTCGAGGGACTGAAGGTGGTGCACCCCGAGCTGAATCCGGACGATTACATGCGCGGCGCCCTCGCCGCCACGCCCGACGTCACGCTGTCGTGCGTCGCCGCGAAACTCCCCGAGAAGTGGACGGTGGCAACCCAACTCGCCCCGGCCGACACGGGACCACGGACGGAGGCCGACGCCGAGCGCATGCGAGGATGGCTCGAGGACGTCGCCCTGCCGAAGAACGGCGCGGGCGGGCCGATGCTCGTCGTGGTGGGGGAGCGGGACAACCTCATTCTGCCGCAATGGACTTCGCAGGCCGTCGACCGCGCGTGCACACTCGGCGACGTCGTCGAGTTCGACTCCCGGCCCGGGGAAGGGCACGCCGACGGGCGCTCCGTCCCCGCCGCGATGCAGTGGCTCGCCGACCGCTTCGCCGACGTGCCCGCCCCCGACACGTGTCCCGAGGGAGGAACACCGTGAAGAAAGCCGACCTCGAACGGCTGCGGACCCTGTGCCTCGCCCTGCCCGAGGCGACGGAACGGGTCAGCCACGGCGAACCGGCGTGGTTCGTCCGCAAGGCGCCGCAGTTCGCGTCACTCGCCGACCGCCACCACGACGACCGGGTGGCGTTCTGGGCGGCGGCTCCGCCGGGCGCGCAGCAGGATTGGGTGCAGCGTGACCCCGGCAGGTTCTTCGTCCCGCCGTACGTCGGGGGACGCGGGTGGATCGGCGTCTATCTCGACGTCCCGCAGGACTGGGACGACGTCGCCGACATCGTCGAGGACGCCTACCGCGCCGTCGCCCCGAAAACCCTGATCGCCCGACTGGACGACGGCGAATGACGGGAACCGTCGTCGCCGTCGTCGCGTTGCTCGTCCTCGTTCCCGTCGTCGCGTTCACTGCCGTGTGGCTGCGCGCCCGGCGCGAGCTGACGACACCCACCGAACGGGCCGTTCACACGACCCTCCACACGGCGTCGCTGGCGGCGCGGCCGTTGCGGCGGGGGCTGGACGAGATGTCGGCGGAGGAGGCCGCGCCGCACTTGCGCCAGCTGACCGGCGCGCAGGCGCTGGGCGTTTTCGACGCCGCCGGTGACCTCCTCGCGTGGAGCGGACCCCACGAGGCCATGACCGAACAACTGCACGACGCGGCCGCCCGCGCCGTCGACGGGGAGCGCCGGGTGCTCGTCGCCTACGGCGGCCTCGTCCGGGGCGCAGGCGACGACGCGGTGCGAGGGTTGATCGCCCAGCCCCTGCTCATCGAGGCCATCGGCGTGGTCGGGGTTCTCGGCATCGTCACCACGGAAGACCCCGGTCCGGGCATGCTCGGCGCCGTCACGGAGGTCGCCCGGTACGCATGCAGCCAGATCGAACTCGCCGACCTCGACGCGTCCCGCGCCCGACTCGACCGCGCCGAGGTCCGGGCGCTGCGCGCACAGATCAGCCCCCATTTCATCTACAACGCGCTGAACACGGTGGCGTCGTTCGTCCGCACCGACCCCGATCGCGCCCGGGAACTGATCCTCGAGTTCGCCGACTTCACGCGGTACTCGTTCCGTTCGGCGGGGGAGTTCACCCTGCTCGCCGACGAACTGCGCAACATCGACCGGTACCTCACTCTCGAGCGCGCCCGGTTCGGCGACGCCCTCGCGGTGAAATTGCAGGTGGCGCCGGAGGTGCTGAACGTGGTGCTGCCGTTCCTCGCGCTGCAACCGCTGGTCGAGAACGCGGTGCGGCACGGGATCGCCGCCAAACCGGACGGCGGCACCGTCAGCATCGTCGCCGCCGACGAGGGCACCGACTGCGTGATCAGCGTCGAGGACGACGGCGTCGGCATGGATCCCGAACTGCTGCGGTCGGGGTCGCTGGACTCGGTCGCCGAGACGTCGGGGGTGAAGGAGGCGGCGCACGTCGGGCTCGCCAACGTCGACGACCGCCTGCGCGCCGCGTTCGGCAACGACTACGGACTCGTGGTGGAGACCGCGCCCGGTGCGGGCACCAAGGTGAGCATGCGCGTCCCGAAGTTCCGGCGGGGGATCTCGACATGAACGGGGAGGGTCCGTGCGACGATTGCTCTCGTTGTGAACCACACTGACGACAAGTCTCCGGACGCACCCCTCACCGTGCTGGCCGTCGACGACGAGAAACCCGCCCTCGACGAGCTGGCGTTCCTGCTGCGCGCCCAGGACGCGGTCGGGGACATCCGGACCGCGGGCGATGCCACCACGGCGCTGCGCATCCTCCGGGACGGGGAGATCGACGCCGTCTTCCTCGACATCAACATGCCCGGACTCGACGGTCTCGAACTGGCCGGGATCCTCGCGAACTTCGCGTCCCCGCCGCAGGTGGTGTTCGTGACCGCCCACGACGACCGGGCCGTCGCCGCATTCGACCTCGGCGCCGTCGACTATCTCCTCAAACCCCTGCGCGAGGAACGGCTGGCGGAATCCGTGCGCCGCATCGTCGAGGGGCGCCGCAGGCGGGTCGACGCCGGACCGGCCGCCCCCACCGACGAGGTGATCCCGGTCGAACTCGGCGGCATCACCACGCTCGTCCACCGGTCCTCCGTCGAGTGGGTCGAAGCGGACGGCGACTACGCCCGCCTGCACACCGCGGACGGCTCCCACCTCGTCCGCATCCCCATCTCGGCGCTGGAGACGCGCTGGGCGGACGCCGGGTTCCTGCGGGTCCACCGCTCGTACCTCGTCGCGTTGCCGCGGGTCACCGGAATCCGAACCGTCGGCAACGGTCTCGTCGTGTGCCTCCGCGCGCACGGCGACCACCCGCCCGTCGAACTGCCCGTCAGCCGCAGGCACACCCGGATGCTCAAGGACCGGCTGGTCCGGGCGCCGAAGCAAACGTGGACCGCGCGATGAGTTCGCCCGAGCGGGTGCGGGTCGTCCTCGCCCAGCGCCGCGGTGCTCGGATCGTCCGCACCCGCGTCGAGGTGCAGGAACAGACCGCGGTCGGGGACGCGATGATCCGGGGGCTCGTGCGCACCCAGCTCGTGCTGGCCATCCGGCTCGCGCTCCTCGCGGCGTGCCTGCTGTGCGCGGTGCCGCTCGTGATGTTCCTGTTCCCGGCGTTGTCCGACGTGGCGGTGCTGGGGATCCGGCTGCCGTGGGTGGTGCTCGGGGCGCTCGTGTACCCGGTGCTCCTGACCACCGGCTGGATCTACGTGCGGCAGGCCGAGCGCAACGAACAGGAATTCGCCGACCTGGTGGACGACTGAGCCTCCCGTGACCCCCGACCAACCCATTCCCTGGCTGACCCTGGCCGGGCTCGCCGCCGCCGCCATCGCGACGGTGGCCATCGGTATCTACGGAGTGCGGTTGGCGCGCACCACCTCCGACTTCCTCGTCGCGTCCCGCAGCGTCGGACCGCGGTGGAACGCCGCCGCCATCTCCGGCGAGTACCTCTCGGCCGCATCCTTTCTCGGCGTCGCCGGCCTGATCGCGAAATACGGTGCGGACGCCCTCTGGTACCCGATCGGGTTCACGGCCGGCTACCTCGGGCTGCTGCTGTTCGTCGCCGCACCGCTGCGACGCTCCGGCGCGTACACGGTGCCCGACTTCGCCGAGTTCCGGCTCGGCTCCCGCCGGCTCCGCACCCTGGCGATGCTCGTCGTCGCCGCCGTCTGCGCGCTGTACCTCGTCCCGCAACTCCAGGGCGCGGGACTGACCCTGAACATCCTGCTCGGGGTGCCGAGCTGGGTCGGCGCCGTCGTCGTCGGGCTCATCGTCATCGCCAACGTGGTGGGCGGCGGCATGCGGTCCATCACGTTCGTCCAGGCCTTCCAGTACTGGCTGAAACTCACCGCGGTCGCGATCCCGGCGCTCGTGCTGTCGGTGTACTTCTTCGGCGACCACCACGAGCTGGGCGCCGCCGCACCACCCACCGTGAGCGAGCAGACCACCGTCGACATCACCACCGACGTCGTCGTGCAGGTGTCCGAACCGGTGACGGTCGGCGGGTCGGGGACGATCGACGGGGTCCCGGCCAGCGGGGACGTTCGCCTCGAGCCGGGCGAGCACCATCTCGGCGAGGGCACTTCGATGACCCTCGAGGCGGGCGCACCGGTACCCGTGGTCGCGGGCGCTCCCGCCGACAACTCCGACTGGATCGCCCCCGGCTGGGGGTTCGGCGGCGACCACCCGATGTACCAGGTGTACTCGCTGATCCTCGCCACGTTCCTCGGCACGATCGGGCTGCCGCACGTGCTCGTCCGGTTCTACACCAACCCCGACGGGCGGGCCGCACGGCTGACGTCGCTGGCCGTCGTCGGGCTGCTCGGAGTGTTCTACCTGTTCCCGACGCTGCTCGGGGTGTTCGCGCGGCTGTACGTGCCGCAACTGCTCATCACCGGCACGTCCGACGCCGCGGTCCTGCTGCTGCCCGGCTCCGTGATCTCCGGGTGGGCCGGGCAACTCCTCGCCGCGCTCGTGGCGTCCGGGGCCATCGCGGCGTTCCTGTCCACGTCGTCCGGTCTGCTCGTCAGCATCGCCGGGGTGCTCAGCACCGACGTCCTGCGCGGACGGGTCCGGGACTTCCGGATCGCCGCAGTCCTGGCCGGGGCGGTGCCGCTGGTGCTGTCGCTGGCGGTGACGTCGCTGGACCTGTCGCGCACGGTGGGGCTGGTGTTCGCGGTCGCGGCGTCGACCCTCTGCCCGCTGCTCGTGCTCGGCATCTGGTGGCGTGGTCTGACCGCCGCCGGGGCGGGTGCCGGGATGGTCGCAGGCGGGCTCGTCGCCGGCTGTGCCGCCGGGATCTCGGTGCTCGGCGGCTTCACCGTCGACGTCTGGAACGGCTGGCCCGCGGCGATGGTCGCGTATCCGGCCGCCGTCAGCGTTCCGCTGGCCTTCGTCACGATGGTGCTGGTCAGCAAGGTGACCAAGCGTCAGATTCCCGCCGACGTCAGCCGGATCTTCACCCGCATGCACGCCCCCGAACGCCTCGACGTGGGCTCCGACCGCGAGAGGGAGCTCCGCTCCCCGTGAGTGCTCGACGAGTCCCTGCACTCCTCGAGCACGCACGGGTGGCGGAGCCGCTTGTCGCGGTCGGGTGACCGTTCGGCGCACAGTCCCGCAGCTCGCCGTGTGACAGATGCCACAACCTGTTTCTGTGACTCAACTCTCACTAACGTCGGTAGCCAGTTCACTTCACACGACCAAGGAGTCTGCAGTGACCACAGCCGATCTCAGTGAGGGCGCACCGCAGAAGCGGCGCGCTCCTGATGCGCAAGCCTTCGTAGACATGCAGGCGAGCCCGGAGTTCCAGGAGTTGCGACACCGCCTGCGTAGTTTCGTCTTCCCGATGACGGCGTTCTTCCTCGCCTGGTACGCGGCGTACGTCCTGCTGGCCACCTACGCGGCCGAGTTCATGGCCACCAAGGTGATCGGCAACATCAACCTCGGCATCATCCTCGGTCTCGGCCAGTTCGTGACCACGTTCGTGATCACCGCGCTGTACGTCAAGTTCGCCAACCGGGAACTCGACCCGCGCTCCGCCGCGATCCGCGACGAGCTGGAAGGACCCCTCAAGTGATCACCACGCTCGCAGTCGGCACCGACGTCGGCAACCCGCTCCTCAACATCGCCATCTTCGTGGCATTCGTCGTGATCACGATGACCATCGTGATCCGGGCGAGCCGCACCACCAAGAAGGCCTCGGACTTCTACACCGGCGGCGGTCAGTTCTCCGGACCGCAGAACGGTTTCGCCATCGCCGGCGACTACCTGTCGGCCGCCTCGTTCCTCGGCATCGCCGGCGCCATCGCCGTCTACGGCTACGACGGATTCCTGTACTCGGTCGGCTTCCTCGTCGCCTGGCTGGTGGCCCTGCTGCTTGTCGCGGAACTGCTCCGTAACACCGGCCGGTTCACGATGGCGGACGTGCTGAGCTTCCGCCTCAAGCAGCGTCCCGTGCGGATGGCCGCGGCACTGTCCACGCTGGTGGTCTCGCTGTTCTACCTGCTCGCGCAGATGGCAGGAGCCGGCGGACTCGTCGCCCTGCTGTTGAACATCGACGGCAAGGTCGGTCAGGGCGTCGTCGTCGCGGTCGTCGGCGTGTTGATGATCGTGTACGTGCTCGTCGGCGGTATGAAGGGGACCACCTACGTGCAGATGGTCAAGGCGGTGCTGCTGGTCGCCGGAGCCGGCATCATGTTCTTCCTCGTGCTGTTCGCGGTGCGCGGCAACTTCTCCCAGCTGCTCGCCGACGCCCAGGCGACGGTCAGCACTTCCACGAACGAGGCCATCGCGGGCCGCGACATCCTCGCTCCCGGCGCCAAGTACGGCATCAGCTCGATGAGCAAGCTCGACTTCATCTCGCTCGGCATCGCACTCGTCCTCGGCACGGCGGGCCTGCCGCACGTGCTGATGCGGTTCTACACCGTCCCCACCGCCAAGGAAGCCCGCCGCTCGGTCACCTGGGCGATCGGACTGATCGGCGCGTTCTACCTGTTCACGCTCGTCCTCGGCTACGGTGCCGCCAAGATGGTCGGCCCCGACGTCATCCTCGCAGCACCCGGCAAGGAGAACGCGGCGGCGCCGCTGCTCGCGTTCGAACTGGGCGGCACCATCTTCCTGGCGATCATCTCCGCGGTCGCGTTCGCAACGATCCTCGCGGTCGTGGCGGGGCTGGCGATCACGGCGTCCGCGTCGTTCGCCCACGACATCTACGCCAGCGTCATCAAGCGCGGACACGCGTCGGAAGAGTCCCAGGTGCGGGTTTCCCGGATCACCGTCGTCGTGATCGGTCTCGTGTCGATCGTCCTCGGCATCTTGGCCATGGGCCAGAACATCGCGTTCCTGGTGGCGCTCGCCTTCGCGGTGGCCGCCTCGGCCAACCTGCCGACGCTGCTGTACTCGCTGTTCTGGAAGAAGTTCAACACCACCGGCGCCCTGTTCAGCATCTACGGCGGCCTCGTCAGCTGCCTCCTTCTGATCGCGTTCTCCCCGGCCGTGTCCGGCAAGCCGTCGTCGATGTTCCCGAACGCCGACTTCGACTACTTCCCGCTCGCCAACCCGGGCATCGTCTCCATCCCGCTGGCGTTCGTTCTCGGCATCGTCGGCACCTATATCGGCCGCGGCAAGGCGGAGGATCCCGCCAAGCAGGCCGAGATGGAGGTCCGCTCTCTCACCGGTGTCGGTGTGGAGAAGGCCGTCTCCCACTGATGCCTTCGGCCTGTGAGTACTTATCAACCGCCCGCGGTTAATAAGTACTCACAGGCCGTTAGGCTGCACCAATGGCGAAACTCACGGTCAAGACCGATGTTCCCCTCAGCCCCCAGGACACCTGGGACAAGGCCTCGAATCTGCAGGACTTCGACAAGTGGTTCGTGGTCCACGACGGCTGGCGCGGCGAACTTCCCGAGACCCTCACGGCCGGAACCGAGATCAGTTCCGTCGTGACGGTCAAGGGACTCCGCAATCGCGTGAAGTGGACGATCAAGGAGTACGACGCCCCGAACCGCATCGTTCTCGAGGGTGACGGCAAGGGCGGCGTGAAGCTCGGAATGGTGCTCGACGTCAAGGCGAAGGGTGATGCGTCCGAGGTGGCGTTCACCATCGAACTCGGTGGCGCACCGCTGTTCGGGCCCATCGGCTCAGGTGTCGCGAAGGCGCTGAAGGGCGACATCGAGAAGTCCCTGAAGACGTTCGTCGAGCTATACGCCTGATCAGTCGAGGACGTGCGCGCCGCCGGTGTCGGTGATCCACTCGGCGGCAAGGGCGTCCAGCGTCCCGTCGGCGTAGAGCGAATCGACGGCCGCCGAGACGCACGCGGTGAGCGGACTGTTCTTCTCCAGCACGAGGCCGAAGAATTCGGTGACGGCGTTGGGGCGCGGGAACTGCCCGACGAGGACACTGTCCTTCACCTCGTTGGCGGTGATCTGAAATCCGGTCGGGATGTCGACCACCAGTGCGTCGATGTCGCCCGCGGCCAGGGCTGCCTTGGCGTCGTCGGTGGTGGTGAAACTGACCGGTGTCTGGCGGGGCTGCACGGTCTGGGTGATGGCGTCGAAACTGGTGGACCCCACCTGCGCCCCGAGACGGAACGGCGCGAGGTCGGCGAGCGACTTGGCTCGCGCAGCGGGAGAGTTCTTCAGCGCCAGCACCGACTGCGTGACGGCGTAATAGGGCGAACTGAAATCGACCGTCTCGCGCCGGGTGTCGACGATCGTGAACTGGTCGATGGCGAAATCGAAGTTCTTCTCGCCGGGCGCCAGCGCGTCGTTGAATGCGACGGTCTCGAATTGCACCTGGTCCGGACCGTATCCCAGCTTCTCGACCACTTCCCGGGCGACGGCGCCCTCGTAGCCCTTGCCGTTGGACGGGTCACCGTCGACGAACCACGGCTGGTACGACGGACTGTCGGTGGCGATGGTGACCACGCCGTCCCGCGCGGTGACGCCGCTACCGGGGGCGCAGTCGCCGACCGCGCGGGTGGACGGAAGTTTGGTGAACGCTTCGGGAATCGTCGAGGCTTCGGCCTGGGCGTCGACCTCCGACGCGGTGTCGGTGGAGCAGGATCCGGCGAGCAATGTCAGTGCAGCGGATATCGCGGCGACGGCTGTCTTGGGACCTCGGTGCACCACGCCATCTTGCCTGGCGGGTGGCGATCCGGCCAGCGAAGCGGCCGCGCGGCGCACAATATGTATGTATCGGCGGAGGGAGGCGCGTGTGGCCACTGCGGGAACCCGGCAACTGACGGTCGACGGACATCGCCTGTCCCTGACCAATCTCGGCAAGGTCCTCTACCCGGAATCGGAAACGACGAAGGGCGAGGTCATCGACTATTACACGCGGATCGCCCCCGCCATGCTCCCGCACGTCGTCGACCGCCCCGCCACCCGTAAACGCTGGCCCAACGGGGTGGACAGCGAGCCGTTCTTCGAGAAGAACCTCGCGGCCTCCGCACCGGCGTGGTTGGAGCGCCGTGCACTCGAGCACTCGGATCGGTCGGTGCACTATCCGCTCCTGAACTCGGTCGCGGCCCTGGCGTGGGCGGGGCAGCAGGCCGCACTCGAACTGCACGTGCCGCAGTGGCGGTTCGACGGACCACATCGGGGTCCCGCCACCCGGATCGTCTTCGACCTCGACCCCGGTCCCGGTGTGGGCCTGGTCGAATGCGCGGAGGTGGCACGGGCCGTGCGCGACCTGGTCGCGAACCTCGGCTGGACCGCGTACCCGGTCACCAGCGGCAGCAAGGGTATTCATCTGTACGTGCCGCTCGACCGGAAGCTGGACGGTTCGGGCGCGTCGACCGTCGCGAAGCAGGTGGCGACGGGACTGGAGAAGCTGCGGCCCGAACTCGTCACCGCCACCATGGCCAAGGCGGTGCGCGCGGGAAAGGTCTTCGTCGACTGGAGCCAGAACAATCCGTCCAAGACCACCATCGCGCCGTATTCGCTGCGGGGGCGCGCCCAGCCGTATGTCGCGGCGCCGCGGAGCTGGGACGAACTCGACGACCCCGACCTACGGCAGCTGCGGTTCGAGGAAGTGCTCGAACGGTGGGAGTCGGACGGCGACCTGCTCGCCGGACTCGATCCGCCGATCGAGAACGACGCCACCCTCGCCGAGTACCGCCGCAAGCGTGATCCCGGACGGACACCCGAGCCGATGCCGGACACGGTGCAGCCAGGGGAGGGCAACAGCTTCGTCATCCAGGAACATCACGCCCGGCGTCTCCACTACGATCTGCGGCTCGAACGCGAGGGGGTGCTCGTGTCGTGGGCGGTGCCGAAGAACGTGCCGACGACGACGGGGGAGAACCGGCTCGCGGTGCACACCGAGGATCACCCGCTCGAATACCTCACGTTCTCCGGGACCATCCCGAAGGGCGAGTACGGCGGCGGCGAGATGGCCATCTGGGACACGGGAACGTATGACACCGAGAAGTGGCGGGACGACGAGGTGATCGTCCAGTTGCACGGCGAGCAGGTGGAGGGCCGGTTCGCGCTGATCCGCACGAAGGGCGACCAGTGGCTGATGCATCTGATGAAGGATCAGACCCCGGGTGGGTCGCACACGTCCGAACTGCCGCGGGGACTGTCGCCGATGCTCGCGAGCCCCGGCACCCTCGACGGACTGGACGCCGACGAGTGGGCGTTCGAAGGAAAGTGGGACGGGATCAGGGTGATCGCCGAGATCAGTGGCGGCGAGCTGAAGCTGACGAGCCGGGCGGGCAACGACAAGACTCGCGACTACGCCCGATTGGGTTGGCTGGCAGACGCTCTCGGCGACCACGAGGTGGTCCTCGACGGTGAAGTGGTCGCGTTCGACGACCGGGGTGTCGCGAACTTCGGCCTCCTGCAGCAGGGCAACGAGCCGCACTTCCTCGCGTTCGACGTGCTGTATCTCGACGGAGTGTCGTTGTTACGCAAGAAGTACACCGACCGGCGCCGCGTCCTCGAAGCCCTGGCGGCCAAGGTGGACGACCTGGTCGTTCCGCCGCAACTGCACGGGTCCGCGCAGGACGCTCTGGACGAGAGCCGCGGCAAGGGCTGGGAAGGTGTCGTGGCCAAACGCCGCGAGTCCGTGTACTTGCCGGGCAAGCGGGGGTCGAGCTGGATCAAGGTGAAGAACTGGCGCACACAGGAAGCCGTGATCGGCGGGTGGCGCCGGGGTCAGGGCGGGCGGTCCACGGGAATCGGGTCGGTCCTGCTCGGCGTTCCCGAGGACGGTGGGCTGCGCTACATCGGGCGCGTCGGAACCGGCTTCACCGAACGGGATCTGCAGGAACTCGCATCTACCCTGGGGCCGCTGGAAACAGACACCAGTCCGTTCGTCGAAGACCTGCCCACCGCCGACCGCAAGGGGGCCGTGTGGGTCACCCCGACACTGGTGGCGGAGGTGCGGTTCATGGATTGGACCGGCTCGAAGAGACTGCGGCACCCCAGCTGGCGTGGGCTCAGGGACGACAAGGCACCCGAGGACGTCGAAGTGGAGGTCTCGTGATGACCGGTATCCGATTCCAGTCGACCCCGGAGAACGAGATCCCCGTCTCCGTGCCGGTCGGCACCGTGCTGGCCCGCACCGAGTCGCTCGTGCTGTGGCTGACCGACGTTCACGTGTACAGCTGTGGTGTCGAATTCACGATCCAGGCACGCAGACCCGAGTCCACGGTGCTGCTCGACATGTTCGGCTTCGGCAAACCCGCGTCGGCGAAGAGCAGCGGGCCGTTTCTGTTCGGAATCGAGTACGCGGACGGCAGTGTGTTCACGAACCTTCCCGGCGCTCGCATGACCGACGGCCTGCACGGCGGGGCAGGGCGCGGCGGACCGCTCACCGCGGACAAGACGTATTTTCTCCAGCCGCTCCCGCCGCCGAAACGCTGGTCGATGATCACGGCGTGGCCCTACTTCGGGGTTCCGGAATCTCGGACCGACCTCGATTCCGCCGTCTTCGCCGAAGCCGCCGAGCGGGTGGAGACACTGTGGCCGGAACCGGTTCACGCGCTCGTCGAGGCACCGGACGGTCGACAGCAGCCGCCGGAACTCGAGTTACCGCCAGGGGGCTGGTTCGAATGGGCCGGCCGACGCGGTGTCGAATGACCCGGGCGGTTCCTGTGTCGGGGTGTGCAGCGCCGGGGGTGTGAAGACCGGTAGGGGCGCGGACGTCGTGTCCTCGTCCTGGTGCCGCTCGGAGACACTCACCTCGGCGGTCGGTGACGCCGTGCCGCCGGCGACGGCGATCCCGGCGGCTCCGACGACCGAGAGGACGAAGGCCGCGCCCCCGCCGATCGCGATACGGGTCTTGGTGTGGGACATGGTGTGGATTTCCTCCGGTGATCAGGGGCCGACGACGGTTCCGCCGTCGACGGGGCCGACTCCGCCGGGCGACTGCGGGGCCGCGGGCGGGGCAGGCTTCGGGCCGCCGCCGACGGGGAACGGATTGGTTTCGGGTTCGAGAACGCCCGGCTCGACCTGGCCCGGTCCTTCGAACGGACCCTTCGGCGGGTGAACAGGGTCGACGACGACGGGCGGGTCGACGACGACGGGCGGGTCCACCACGACGGGAGGCTGGGCGATGGGCGGCTGGGCGATGGGCTGCGGGACAACCGGCGGCTGGGCGATCGGTGCTCGGACGATGGGCGGTGCCGCCACGACGGGCGGAACGACACCCGGTCCCGGCGCAACCGTTTCGGTGTCTGCCGGGTAGCCGGGCGCCGAGTACCCGGGATTCACCGAGTAGCCGGGGTCTGCGACGACGATCCGACTCGGGGCCGGCGCGATCGCCGGAGCCGGCTGCTGCTGCGAGACGGCCCCCTCCGAACTCGGGGTCGGAGCCCCGTCGGTATGTCCACCGGCAAGAACGATCACTGCGGCTCCTGCGAGGGAGAACGTGAGGGCGGCGGTTGCGCCGATCGCGATGCGAGTTGCGGTGTGGACGATGGGATGCCTCCGGTGGTTTGGGGTGTCTAGCTGGGCTGATAGACCAAGCTTGCGCCGGGCGCGAGCCTTTCGACAGGCACCCCAGGGTGCGCATCTCCCACCCCGCGGCGGAACCGCGGGCAAACCTGCACAGAATCTTCACAAGCTCTGACGGGGATCCGCACGTGCGCCCAATACAGTCGGGGAATGGGCCAGCGAAGAGTGCTCGTCGTCGACGACGAGGCGACGATCCGCGAGGCGGTCGCGGCGCGGTTGCGGGCGGAAGGCTTCGACGTCGTGACGGCGTCGGACGGTCCCTCCGCCGTCGCTGAGTGCGAGGCCTCGTCGCCCGACGTTCTGGTACTGGACGTGATGCTGCCGGGATACGACGGCCTAGAGGTGTGCCGGCGCGTCCAGGCGTCGCGGCCGGTGCCGGTGCTGATGCTCACCGCGCGCGCCGACGAAACGGACATGCTGATCGGTCTCGGCGTGGGTGCCGACGACTACCTGAGCAAGCCGTTCAGCATGCGGGTGCTGGTGGCGCGGGTGCACGCGCTGCTGCGGCGGGCCGATCGTGCCCAGGAGACCGTGCCGGCCGAGCGGGACGGACTGTCCGTCGGCGACATCGAGGTGGACCTCGTGGAGCGTCGTGTCCGGCGCGGCGTCGACGAAATTCATCTGACGCGAACCGAATTCGACCTGCTTGCGTACTTCGCCTCCCGGCCGCGCGCGGCGATCGCGCGGGAGTCGCTCCTCGCGGAGGTGTGGGGGTGGGGTGACGGGGCGGGTAGCCGGACCGTCGACAGTCACGTGAAGGCGTTGCGCCGAAAACTCGGCGGCGACCTGATCCGCACCGTGCACGGCGTCGGCTATGCCCTGGACGTGCAGCGGTGAGCGCGGGCCGGATCCTGGACAGGATGCCCCGACCTCTCGACCCGCTGCGATCGTTCAAGGTGAAGACCGGTCTTCTCGTCGTGGCCGCGTTGTTCTTCGCTTCGCTGACGTTCTGGGTGACCGCTCGCTGGCCGTTCCGATACGCGCTGGTCCTGGCGTTGCTGGTGTCGTTGGCCGTGACCCAGATCCTCGCGCACGGCATGACGTCTCCGCTCCGCGCGATGACCGCCGCGGCCCGCGCGATGGCGACCGGCGACTATTCACGCCGGGTGCGGTCGACGTCGCGGGACGAGATCGGCGAGCTGGCTCGCGCGTTCAACCAGATGGCGGAGGACCTCGAGGCCGCCGACCGGTATCGCCGCGAACTCATCGGCAACGTCTCACACGAACTCCGTACACCGATCTCCGCTCTGCAGGCACTCCTCGAGAACATCGTCGACGGGGTGGAGGAACCCGACCCCGCCCGGATGCGGGTGGCGCTCGACCAGACCGAGCGGCTCGGCCGCCTCGTCGCCGAGTTGCTGGACCTGTCGAGGGTGGAAGGCGGTGCGGTGCAACTCGAACGGGAGAACTTTCCGGTCCGTGAGTTCCTCGAGGACGTGGTGCGGCAGTCGGAGGACCCGCGGCGACCGCGGCAGGTGATCGTCGACGTGCAGCCGCCGCACCTGCGCGCCGACGCGGACACCGCACGCTTGCATCAGGTGGTGACGAATCTCGTGGACAACGCGTTTCGGCACGGCCCGGCGCGCACCCGGGTGGTCGTCCGTGCCAGACCGGACGCGGGCGGCGTGATCATCGAGGTGGAGGACGACGGCCCCGGTATCGCGCCCGGCGAGCGGTCGCGGGTGTTCGAGCGGTTCACCCGCGGCGGCTCCACCGACGGTGGGACCGGCCTCGGACTCGCCATCGCCCGCTGGGCGGTGGATCTCCACGACGGCCGCATCGAGGTCGTCGACACGGCCGAAGGCTGCTGTATCCGGGTGAGTCTGCCCGCCGCCTGACTACCGATCCACAACCGGGACGCGACGTCCCGCGATGACGCCTGCCTTCATCCGGCAGCGACAACCAGGGAGGGAACCATGACCATCGCACCCCCACAACCCGCCGCGCCCCCGTCGGGCGACTTCTGGCCGAGACGTGCCTGGCGCCGCGACCGGACGTCGATGGCTCCACGGCCGATAGTCCTCGCGGCCTTGGCGGCAGGCGTGGTCGCGGCGTTGACGCTGCAGGTCACGGTGGTCGGCCTCGGCTACGTCGTCACCGGCGCCGCGGTTGCCGTCGCGGTGTTCGCGACGCGCAGGACGATGCCGACGGCTGTTCAGTCCGTCGCGATCCTCGGTGCCCTCGCCCTGCTGGCCGTGCTCAGCGTCCGCGGTGCGGGGTGGCTGGCCGCGGTCTGTGTGGCGCTGAGCTGGGTGGTCGGGTCGTTCGCCCTCGTCGGCGGACGCACGTGGACGGGGTTGGCGGCCGGGTCGTTCGCGTTGTGGTTCACACCGCTGCGGGTGGCGCGGTGGACGCGTCGAGGTGTGAGGCGGTGGCATTCGAGCGGGAAGGTGCCGGTGGGTAGGGCTCTCGGTGTCGCGGCCGTGACGGCCGTGCTGCTCCTGGTCTTCGGTTCGCTGTTCGTCGGCGCGGACGCGGGTTTCGCCGACTTGCTCGGCAGAGCCGCACCGACCGTCCACGTGTCGAATCCGGTCGGGCGGTTCGTGCTCGGCGTCCTGGTGTGCGGGGGAACGCTGGGGGCCGCGTACCTGCTGAGGCGGACGCCCCGCGTCGACGCACTCGCCCCCGGGCCGGGGCGTCCGGTTGCCCGGTGGGAGTGGGCGTTTCCGCTCGCACTGCTGGATCTGTTGTTCCTCGGGTTCGTCGCGGTGCAGTTGACGGTGCTGTTCGGTGGGAGCACGCACGTGCTGACCACGGCAGACCTGACGTACGCCGAGTACGCGCGACAGGGCTTCTGGCAGTTGCTGGCGGTGACCGCGCTGACACTGGTGGTGATCGCCGTCGCGGTCCGGAAGGCGGCGCGAGTGGAGGTGGTGGATCGCATCCTCGTGCGCGTGCTGCTGGGATTGCTCTGCGTGTTGACGCTCGTCATCGTGGCCTCGGCGATCCACCGGATGTCGCTGTACGAGAACCAGTACGGGTACACGCGGCTGCGGGTGACCGTGACGGTGACGGAACTGTGGCTGGGGTTGGTGTTCGTGTTGCTGATCGCGGCAGGCGTCCGGTTGTCGGGGCGGTGGTTGCCGCGTGCCGTCCTGGCATCCGCGGTGGGTGGGGTGCTCCTGCTCGCCGCGATCGATCCGGACGCGTACGTCGCCAGGAAGAACGTGGAGCGGTTCGGCGAGACCGGGCGGATCGACGTGAGCTACCTCGATTCGCTGTCCGTCGACGCCGTCCCCGCTCTGGATCGGCTGCCCGAACCGGAACGGTCGTGCGCCCTGTACCGACTCGACCGGCAGGTGAGGGGAGAGTCGCAATGGTACGAGTACAACGCGGCACGCAGCCGCGCGAAGGATCTGATGGCCGCGCATCCCGTCGGCTCGTGTGAGCGGGCGGGGTCGTAGCGGTTCTCGCGCGGTTTGCCGGCGGATTTGCCGGAGTCACAGGCAATTGCGTGGGAACCGGGCCAATGGCCGTGCGGCTGTGGCGCGCCGAGCGCTACCCACTCACGACCGGTCGCGGAACGTCATGACGAAGCCGGCCATGGCGGCGAGCACGGCCAGGACGTAGACCGGCACCTGCACCCAGACGGGTGCGGTGCGGTTCACGATCATCGCCGCCGCCAGTGCGACGACGATGAGCACCACACCGTAGAACGGGGTGCGCTGAGGGTGGTCGCCTCGTGCCATACCCACCAGTGTGCACCGCGTCGGCGGTTATCCGACCGTCTCGGGCACCCGCGTCTGCGCGACCCACCGCCCGCGTTGCCGGGTGATCTCGATCGGGTGGTCGAAGCATTCGCTGATGGTGTCGGTGGTGAGGACGTCCGTGACGGGGCCCTGTGCGATCACCCGGCCGTCGCGGATGAGGACGGCGTGGGTGGTGGTGGTCGGGATTTCCTCGAGGTGGTGGGTGACGAGGATGCTGGCGAGGCTCGGGTACGTTTCGCGCAATTCGTCGAGTGCCGTGAGGAGTTGTTCTCGCGCAGCCAGATCCAGGCCGGTGGCGGGCTCGTCGAGCAGGAGGAGTTGCGGCTCGGCCATGAGGGCTCGCGCGATCAGGGCGCGTCCGCGTTCGCCCTGGGACAGGTTGGGCCACAGGGCGTCCGCGTGCTTCTGCATGCCGAGGGACGCGATGAGTTCGTCGGCGCGGGCGACCTGGCCGGCGGTCGGTGCCCACCTCGGCACGAACTCGGGTGTGTTGGTGAGACCGGTGAGCACGACGTCGCGCACCGTCAGCGGCGCGTCGATCCGGTGTCGCGGGTTCACGTGCCCGATGTGGGCGCGCAACTCCCGCATGTCGACCCGGCCCAGCTGATGGCCGAGGACGTGGACGCTGCCGTGGGTCGGATGAGCAAAGGCGCCGAGCATGCTCAGCAGCGTGCTCTTGCCCGCACCGTTCGCGCCGAGCAGCACCCAGTGCTGTCCGCGTTCGATGTGGAGGGTGATGTCGCTGAGCAGATATCGCCCGCTCCGCACGAGGTCGACGTGGTCGGTGCTGACGACCGAGTTGGGGGTGGTCACTGATGTTCGCCTTTCCGCAGAATCGACATGGTCGGATCGAGGTTGGCGGCGGTGGCGGCGACAGCCGCCCCGGCATCGCCTGCTTCCAGCGCGCGCACCAGGTCGTCGTGCGCGCAGCTGGTGTCGGGTCTGCCCGGTTCGTGGTCGACGAGTTCGGCGAGCGCGTCGACGAGCAGCGGCCGGATCGAATCGAACAGGGCGGACAGGATCGAGTTGCCTGCGATCTCCAGGATCGCGGCGTGGAAGTCGAGGTCGGCCGCGACGAAGACGGCGGTCGACTCGGTGGTGCTGTCGTGCCGGGCCGACAGCTGCTCTCGCAGTCGCCGCAGATCCTCGGGGCGTGCGCGTTCCGCGGCGAGTCGGGCGGCCTCGATCTCGAGGGCTCGCCGCACCTCGTAGACCTCGAGCAGGCGGGCGCGGCGCAGCAGCTTCCCGAGTCCCGCACCGCCCGTGGGTGGTTTCGCGACGAACGTGCCGACGCCGTGCCGCACGTCGAGCAGGCCGTCGCGGGCGAGCAGCCGGACCGCCTCGCGCACGGAGGAGCGGCCGACACCGAGTTCGGTGGCCAGTTCGGCCTCGCTGGGGATGCGGCTGCCGAGGGCCCACTTGCCGTCACGGATCCAGGCGGTGAGGAGTTCCTCGAGCTGGGGTACCAGCGGTCCGCTGCGGAGGGTGTGACGTCCGGCCATTCGGCGACGCTAGCACAGTCCTCAGACGTCTGAGGACTGTGGTGGAGCCTATGGTGAACCGGAGAGAACCAACGCAGCAGAGGAGAGGTGCACCATGGCCATCGCCACCGCAGACCGTGTCACGCGGGAAGAGTTGCTCGACTTCGTCCGGCCCCGCCATCGCAGCGTGCTGATCACCCGGAAGCGCTCCGGCGGCCTGCAGATCTCCCCGGTCACGTCGGGACTCGACTCGGAAGGGCGGATCGTCGTCTCCACCTACCCGCAGCGCGCCAAGGCCGCGAACGTGCGACACGACCCCGCCGTGAGCGTCTGCGTGCTCTCCGACGAGTTCAACGGCGCTTACGTGCAGATCGACGGAACGGCCGAGGTACTGGACATGCCCGACGCACTCGAGCCGCTGGTGGAGTACTTCCGCGGCATCTCCGGTGAGCATCCCGACTGGGACGAGTACCGGGACGCCATGCGGAAGCAGAACAAGAGCCTCATCCGGATCACCATCGACGAGTGGGGACCCATCGCGACCGGTGGCTTCCCGCCGGACGCCGATCGCGGATAGGTCCCCGTCACCTACTCGACGGCACCCGCCGAGCGCAGCTGCTCGATGCGCGACGGGTCGTAACCGGCCTGCGCGAGGATCGCATCGGTGTCCTGCCCGGGCCGCGGGGCCGGCCGGGGAACGGGCGCCGGGGTGCGGCTGAAGCGCGGTGCCGGTGCGGGCTGGCGGATGCCACCCACCTCGACGAACGTCTCCCGTTCCTTGTTGTGGGGGTGCTCGTGCGCCTCCCACGGCGACAGGACGGGCGACACGCACGCGTCGGAATCGGCGAAGAGTGCCGCCCAGTCGTCCCGCGGCCGGGTCGCGAACACCTCGGCGAGGCGCTTCTTCAGTTCCGGTGCCGCATCGAGGTCGTACTGCAACGGCAGATCCTCGCCGCTCAACCCCAGCACGTCGAGGAGTTCACCGTAGAAGTGCGGTTCGACGCACCCGACCGCCACGTGCAGACCGTCGGCGCACTCGTAGGTGTCGTAGAACGCGGCGGCCCCGTCGAGGACGTTCCGCTCCCGACCCTCCTGCCACAGACCGGCGGCGTTCATGCCGTGGACGAACGCCGTCAGCAGGGCCGCGCCGTCGACCATCGACGCGTCCACCACCTGTCCGCGGCCCGACCGGGAACGCTCGTGCAGCGCGGCCAGGATCCCCATCGTCAACATCAGGCCGCCACCGCCGAAGTCGCCCAACAGGTTCAGCGGCGGCACCGGCCGCTCGCCGGCGCGCCCGACGGGTTCGAGCGCGCCCGCGAGCGCGATGTAGTTGATGTCGTGCCCGGCCCGCGGTGCGAGGGGTCCTTCCTGGCCCCAGCCGGTCATGCGCCCGTAGATCAGTCCGGGGTTGCGGGACAGGCAGTCGTCGGGGCCGATGCCCAGGCGTTCCGCGACGCCGGGACGGAAACCCTCGACGAGGATGTCGGCTGCTTCGACGAGTGTCAGGACGGCCTCCAGCCCCTCCGGAGTCCGCAGGTTCACGGCGATCGATCGTCGTCCGCGGTCGAGTACACCCGACGGCGCCATCAGCCCGCTGCCGCCGTCACCCGCCCGCTCGACGCGGATCACGTCCGCGCCGAGGTCGGCGAGGATCATGCACCCGAACGGGGCGGGCGCGAGGCTCGCAATCTCGACGACGGTCAGCCCGCTCAGCGGTCCGCCGGTCACGACACCCCCTGCGCGTCGCGGGGCAGTCCGAGCATGCGTTCCCCGATCACGTTGAGCTGCACCTCGGTGGTGCCGCCGTAGATGGTGGTGGCGCGGCCGGCGATCAACTGCTCCATCGCCTTGTCGCTCGGCTCCCCGGGAATGCTGACGGCGCCCGCCGCCCCCAGTTCGGCGACGACGAACTCGGCGATCGACTGTCCGAGCCCCATGCCCAGCAGCTTCCCGACGCTGGACGTGGTGCTCACGTCCGCCCCCGACAGTTGCTTCAGCACGATCCGTGCGCCGATCAGATCGATTGCCTGGCTCTCGGCAACCAGTTCGCCGACGCGGAAGCGTGCCAGCGGGCCGAGGTCGCGGCCGCGGGCGAACTGCAGCAGATCCTTGTCGGTGGCGTAGGCCTCCATCTTCTGGCTCAGGGCCACCCGCTCGCCCGCGAGGGTCGTGCGGGCCACGTTCCAGCCGTCGTTCACGTTCCCGACCACGTTCTCGTCCGGGATGAACACGTCGTCGAGGAAGACCTCGTTGAACAGGGCCGACCCGGTCATCTCGCGCAGCGGCCGGACGGTCACCCCCGGCGTGGACATGTCCAGCACGAAGTACGTGATGCCCTCGTGTTTCGGCCTGGACTGGTCGGTGCGGGCGATCAGCATCGCCCAGTCGGAGAACTGTGCCACCGTGGTCCAGATCTTCTGGCCGGTCACCGTCCAGCCGCCGTCGACCTTCTCGGCCTTCGTCGTCAGCGACGCCAGGTCGGAACCAGCCCCCGGTTCGCTGAACAGCTGGCACCACACGAGATCTCCGCGCAGCGTGGGGACGGCGAGATCCCGCTTCTGCGCGTCCGTGCCGTGGGCGACGACGGCCTGCACCGCCCAGCCGCCCATCAGCAGCTGCGGCATCGGGATTCCGGCGGCCTTGATCTCCTGGGCGATGACGATCTGCTCGAGCGGGGACGCGCTGCGCCCGTATGGCTTCGGCAGGTGCGGCTGCACCCATCCGCCGTCGCCGAGTGCGATCAGCTGGTCGTCCTCGTCGAGGCCCACCAGCGTGGCGAGTTCCGCCCGCACCTCGGCGCGGATCGCCTCGGCTTCGCCCGGCAGTTCCAGTTCGGAGGTGCGGGCGATGCCTGCGAGGGACTGGTCGGCAACCCGAGTGGCCCGCTCCTCCCGGGTGCCGAGGAGCCCCCGGATGGCCAGCGCCCGGCGGTAGAACAGGTGCGCGTCGTGCTCCCAGGTGAATCCGATGCCGCCGTGGACCTGGATGCAGTCCTGTGCGCACTGCACCGCGGCGTCGGGAACGACGACGGCGGCGATGTCCGCGGCGAAATCGGCGGTGTCGTCGCCGTTGTCGAGAGCGGAGGCGGCATCCCACAGCACCGCGCGCGCCTTCTCCAGTGCGATGCCCATGTGGGCGCACTTGTGCTTGACGCCCTGGAACTGGCCGATCGGACGCCCGAACTGCACCCGCGTCTTCGCGTACTCGGATGCGGTGGACACGCACCACGACATCACACCGATCGCCTCCGCACCGAGAACGACGGTGGCGACGGACCGGACGCGCTGCGCGCTCAGACCGTCGAGGATCCGGTCGGCGCCCACGTGCACGGCGTCGACCGTGATCCGTGCCGAACCGCGGAGCACGTCGATGCCGTCCTGCACCGTCACGGTGACGTCCGCCGAATCGACGACGGCCCAGCGGACGTCGTCGCCGACGGTGATCGGGAGTAGCAGGATGTCGGCGTGTTCGCCGCCGAGAACCGCGTCCGCGACCCCGGTGACGCGGTATCCGCCTTCGCGCGCCGACGCATCGAGTGGGCGGCCCAACGCGACTGCGGCGGTGTGTGATCCGTCGAGAAGACCCGGCATCACCTCGATGCCGACCTTGGAATCCGCGGCCGCCACGAGCGCGGCGGACAGCGCGGTCGGGACGAACGGACCCGGAGCGGCCGTCCGGCCCAGCGCTTCGAGAGCCACCGCCAACGTGAGGAGCCCGGCGCCGTGACCGCCCTTGTCCTCGGGGATGTGCAGTCCCAGCAGGTCCTGACTGACGAGTGCATCCCAGAACGGCGGGAACTTGTCCTCGCTGGTGGACTCGACCGCGGTCCGGACATGATCGGAGGTGATGGTGCGTTCGGCGAAAGCGCGGACCGAGTCGGCGAGGGCCCGGTGTTCCTCGGTCAGCCCGAGCCCGAGCTCGTACGTGTTCTTGGCCATGTCGGGGCCCTTCAGCCGAGCCGGTCGGCGAGGTCGGCGACGGTCCACGGGCCGTCGCTCTCGATGGTCGTGACGTCGTGCCAGCCGGCGAGCTCGGAGATGGCACCGCCCTGCACGGCGAACACCTTGCCGGTGATCTTGCAGTTCGCGTCGGCGAGACGCGCGACGAGCGGAGAGATGTTGGCGGGGCTGAACGCGTCGAACTCGCCCTCCGGCACCTCCTCGGCGAACAGCGCGCCCATACCCGGGGTGGCCAGGGTGAGCCGGGTGCGGGCGATCGGGGCGATCGCGTTGACCCGGACGCCGTAGCGTTCGAGCTCGTCCGCGGCGACCAGGGTGAGTGCGGCGATGCCGGCCTTCGCGGCGCCGTAGTTGCCCTGGCCCGCATTGGGCATGAACGTGCCCGACGCCGACGCAGTGTTGATCACGGACGCGTTCACGGTCTCACCCGCCTTGGTCTGGGCCTTCCAGTACGCCGCCGCGTGGCGGAGAGTGGCGGCGTGTCCCTTGAGGTGCACGGCGATGACGGCGTCCCACTGGCTTTCGGTCATGCCCGCGATGAAGGCGTCCCGCAGGATGCCCGCGTTGTTGACGAGGACGTCGAGGCGGCCGAATTCGCTCACCGCTTGGTCGACGAGTCCTTCGGCGCCGTCCCAGGACGCGACGTTGTCGGTGTTCGCGACTGCCCTGCCGCCCGCGGCGACGATCTCGTCGACGACCTGCTGCGCCGGGCCCGCGTCCTCGCCGGTGCCGTCGTTCGCGCCGCCGAGGTCGTTGACGACCACGGCAGCGCCCTCACGCGCGAAGAGCAGTGCGTGCTCCCGGCCGATTCCGCGTCCGGCGCCGGTGACGATGGCCACCCGTCCGTCGAGTGTTCCCATGTGTGTACTCCTAGGTTTCTGTGTCCGCGATGACGGCGAGGCCGTCCTTGATGACGAGTGCGTCGCCGACGGTGGTCTCGTAGGCGTACGACGTCGCCCCGCCCGTGGACTCGGCGACCTGCCGGAACTGCGTGGCGATGTCCTGACCGGGCAGAACGGGTTTCGCGAACCGCACCGCGAGCCGGCGGAGCCGTTCGACCCTGCCGTCGGCGAGTTCGGTGAGCGCCGCCCACGACGTGAACGCCATGGTGCACAGGCCGTGGTTGATGATTCCGGGAAGTCCGGACATCCGGGCGATCTCGTCGTCCAGGTGGATCGGCATCGGATCACCGGAGGCGGGCGAGTACCGGAACGTCTGGTCGTCGTCGATGTGCTGGGTGATCGACGCGACCGGGGCCTGTCCGCGCAGGGACTCGTCGAACCGGTGCGCGGGTGCCCGCTCGCCGAGTCCGGCTCCCGCGTCGACCTTCCGGAAGAACGCGGTCATCCACTGCTCGTTGACCAGTTCGCCGTCGTCCGTGGTGGTTTCGACGTAGACGACGACGGTGGAGCCGTTCTCCCGGCCCTCGAATCCGATCGGCTTCGCGCGAACCACGAGGGCGTCGCCGGGACGGATCGGACGGTGGAAGTGGAAATCCTGCTCCCCGTGCACGAGTTTCATGAGCAGTTCGACCGGGGCGACGGACAGTGCCGCCGGTGCCATCGACGTGAACGCGGGGACCACGGCGAACACCGGTGGCGCCACCTCGCCGGCGAGGTGGCGTGCGATGGGATCGTTGGTGGCCGCGGCATAGTCGGCGATGCGCTCGGCGGTGACCTCGAACCGCTGCGGATCGGTCCACTCGCCGAGGCCTCCCGTGTCGAATTCGACTGTGGGGGTGGTCATGCGGATCAGCCCACCATGTCGGCGAACCCCGCCAGGGACGCCTCCAGATCCGCCTTGGCGTTCTTGGCGACGGCCTTGCCGATGGGGCCGACGATCATCGTGCCGGTGAAGCTCGCGTCGATGATCGCCGTGGATCCGGCGCCGTCCGGCTCGACCTTCAGCGTGAATTCGACGGTGACCCCCGCCATGCCGGTGCCGGAGATCTTCACCATCTCGGGCACCTGCACCTCGGTGACGGTCCACTCGATCTTGTTGGCCATGCCCATCACGGAGACGACCTCGGTGAACTTCGATCCGAGTGCCACCTCGGCGGGGATCTCGCTCTTCCACGACTGGTGGATGGTGAGCCACTCCTCCCAGCGGGACAGGTTGGAGAGCGCGTCCCACGCCTTGTCGGGGGAGGCGGGCAGGGACGCTGCGACGGAAACGGAAGCCATGGTGTACTCCTGGTGCTCGACGTGAAAGGAATTGTGGGAGAGAAGAATCAGAGTGCGCGGTAGGCGGTGACGACGACGGCGCCACCGAGGCCGATGTTGTGCTGGAGGGCGACCGCGGCGCCGTCGACCTGGCGCTTGTCGGCCGTGCCGCGGAGTTGCCAGGTGAGTTCGCTGCACTGGGCGAGTCCAGTGGCGCCGAGCGGGTGCCCCTTGGAGATGAGACCACCGGACGGGTTGACCACCCAGCGCCCGCCGTACGTGGTGTCGTCGTTGTCGACGAGTTTGCCGCCCTCGCCCTCGCCGCACAGGCCGAGCGCCTCGTAGGTCAGCAGTTCGTTGGTGGAGAAGCAGTCGTGGAGTTCGATGACGTCGATGTCGTCCGGTCCGATGCCCGCCTGTTCGTACACGCGGGCCGCGGCCGTGCGGGTCATGTCCGCGCCGACCAGGCTGATCGCGCTCCGGTTTTCGAACGTGCTCGGGAGGTCGGTGACCATGGACTGGCCGACGATCTCCACGGCCTGCCCGGCGAGGTCGTGCTTGTCGACGAACTCCTCGCTCACGACGACGACGGCACCGGAGCCGTCGGAGGTGGGGGAGCACTGCAGTTTGGTGAGGGGCCCGTAGATCGGCTTCGAGCCGAGGATCTCGTCGAGCGTGTACTCGTCCTGGAACTGGGCGTACGGGTTGTTCTGTGAGTGGCGATGGTTCTTCACGCCGATCTTGGCGAACTGTTTCGCCGTGGTCCCGAAGCGTTCCATGTGTTCCTTGCCCGCGGCGCCGAACATGTAAGGGGCAGGCGGCATCGCGAACTCCTGAAGTTCGGCGAGCGCGAGGAGATGGCGCATCATCGGCTGTTCCCGGTCGTCGTACGTGGACCCGAGCGAACCGGCCTGCATCTTCTCGAAGCCCAGCGCGAGCGCGCAGTCGACCTGACCGCTCCGGACGGCCTGCGTGGCGAGGAAGAGCGCGGTCGACCCCGTCGAACAGTTGTTGTTGACGTTCACGATGGGAATGCCGGTGAGGCCGAGTTCGTAGACGGCCCGCTGTCCCGACGTCGATTCGCCGTACACATATCCGACGTACGCCTGCTCCACGAGCCCGTACTCGATTCCGGCGTCCGCGAGTGCCCTGCCGCCGGCCTCGCGCGCCATGTCGGGGTAGTCCCACTCGCGTGCACCCGGTTTCTCGAACTTCGTCATCCCGACGCCGACGACGAACACCCTGTTACCCATTGCGGCTCCCTAGAGTCCGGAGAAATGTGTGTGTGACACCCTGTCCCACCAAAGTATGTGAGACAGTATGTCCAGTCAACAGTCGGATGGGTAACGTGTGCGTGATGCCGGACAAAGTGGAAACCGCCGCGTCGCCCCAGGGCGACGGCCGCGCCACGCGCTGGGAGGACCACAAGGCGGAACGCCGAAGCCGGATTCTCGAAGCCGCGATGGACGCCATCAACGAGGACGGCCCCGACGTGGGCGTCCAGCAGATCGCCAACCGCGCCGACGTGCCGCGGTCGGTGGTCTACCGGATCTTCACCGATCGCGGCGACCTCGACGAGCAGCTGCGCGGACGTATCATCGAACGACTGATGACGGACCTCGCGCCCACGTTGACACCGGAGGGGACCGTGGGCGAGGCGATCGCCCGCGCGGTCGAGACGTACCTGCGGTGGATCGTGGAATATCCACGGCTCCACCAATTCCTCGGCACCGGATCGCCGAGCAGGCGCACGACCGGCTCGCGTGTGGTGACCGGAACGAAGACCGCGATCGCACTTCAGCTGTCGGGTCTGCTCGCGACGGTCCTCGACTCGGTGGCCGGCAATTCGGATCTCGCCGAGTCGCTGGCCTTCGGGTTGGTGGGACTCGTGGATGCCAGCGTCAACCGGTGGCTGAGCAACCCGCAGTCGGCGCTCGGCAGCGACGAGCTGGCCGAGTTCCTCGAGGTGTCGATCTGGCAAGTGCTGCACGGCAATCTGGCGCGGATCGGCGTCACCATCGACCCGTCGACCCCGGTGTCGGAACTGCAGTAGTCCGCTGGGCCTGGCCAGCTACCATGGCTTTCATGCCCTCCCGGCGAGGTTCACCGGCCGCTTCCGAGCAGGCCTGGGTGTCGGACACGGCGGTCGGCGGCGCCGTCGCGCGCTTCGCGAGTGCCTGGGAGTCCTCGTCGTCCGCGCCCGATCTGGTCGCCTACCTGCCGGCGTCCCCCGCTCTCCGCCGGGTCACGCTCATCGAACTGGTCAAGGTCGACCTGGAGAACCGCTGGCTGCGCGGCGACCACCCGAAACGGCTCGCCCAATACTGTGAGGAGCTGCCCGAACTGCGGCGGTGGCCGCTGCCACCGGACCTGCTGTACGAGGAATTCCATATCCGGCGGCGCAGCGGGGAGTCGGTCGAGGCGAGCGAATACACGCAGAATTTTCCGGGTCAGGCCGGTCAGCTCGACGAACTGCTCGGCACCGGCGAGTACCAGAGCACCTCGCTCCACCACGGGGAGAAGGCCTTGACGGTGTCTGCGGGAAGCGCAGGCACCCTCGACGATCTCGAGGTGGGTCAGCGGATCGACGACTTCGACCTGATGACCGGTCTCGGCCGGGGCGAGTTCGCGCGGGTGTTCCTCGCCCGGCAGCGGTCGCTGCAGAGGCTGGTCGCGGTGAAGATCTCCCAGGATCACGGCACCGAGCCGCAGACCCTGGCCCAGTTCGACCACGACTACATCGTCCGGGTCTTCGATCAACGACTCCTCGCGGGCCGCGACCTGCGACTGCTGTACATGCAGTACGTGCCGGGGGGAACCCTGCTCGACGTGGTCGGGCGGGTCCGTGAGACTCCGCCGGACTCGCGCAGCGGCGCCGTGCTGCTGGACGCGATCGACCGGGCGCTGGTGGGCAGGGGCGAGATCCGGCCCAGCGAATCCGGCGTGCGTCAGGAGATCGCGACGCTGAGCTGGCCGGAGGCGGTGTCCTGGCTCGGCCGCCGGCTGGCGCAGGCGCTCGATTACGCCGGCAGGCACGGCGTCCTCCACCGCGACGTGAAACCGGCAAACGTGTTGCTGACGGCCGAGGGTGTCCCCAAGCTCGCCGACTTCAACATCAGTTTCAGCGGGAACATCGCGGGTGCGAGCCCGGTCGCGTACTTCGGCGGCTCGCTGGCCTACATGTCACCGGAACAGCTCGAGGCGATCCACCCGGACCGGCCGGGCACACCCGGCGATCTCGACACCCGCAGCGACCTGTACTCGCTCGCCGTCGTCCTGTGGGAGTTGCTGACCGGCAGAAGGCCTTTCGACGACAGTGACGCCGAGCTCCACTCCCATCCGCCCGGCGACCGCACCACCCTCGACGCGATGCTCGCGCGGCGGCGGGGGGACGCCGAACCGGCCGCCGACGAACTGCCCGCCGACTGCCCGAACGCGCTGCGGCGAGTGCTGCTGAAATCGCTGGCGCCGGAACCGAAGGATCGGTTCTCCTCCGGTGCCGAACTCGCCCAGCAACTCGACGTCTGCCTCGACGCGCACGCCCGCGATCTGGTCGATCCGCCGCCGGGGAGCTGGAACCTGCGGATGCGCCGGTGGACGCACCCGATCATGTTCCTGGCCATCGCAGTTCCCAATCTGCTGGCCATCCTCTACAGCTACCACCACAACACCACCCTGATCATCAGCAAGCTGCCGCCCGACGCGCAGGAGAGCTTCGAGCGAATCACCCGGATCGACTACACGATTGCATTCCTGATCGGGACCGTGGGCACGCTGTCGATGGTGCTCTACCTGACGGTGGTGGCCGGCGGTCTGCGCCGGGGGAGGGTGTACTCCGGCGCCCAACTCGCCCGCGCCCGCCGGGACACCCTGCTGCTCGGCCAGCGGTGTGCGCTGCTGTGTCTGGGGTTGTGGGTGGTCACCGGCATCATCGTGCCGATCACGCTGGAGGTGAGCGGCAGTGAGGTTCCGTGGAACACCGTCGTCCACTTCACCGCGTCACAACTGGTCTGCGGGGCGATCGCCGTGGTTTATCCGTTCTTCTTCGTGAACTTCTTCGCCGTGCGCTGCCTGTACCCGGTCTTTCTGCGGCACGGCGAGATCAGTGCCTCGGACGCCCGGATGCTGCGGCGGCTCGGGCGGCGCAGCACGTTCTTCCTCGCCGCGGCGGCCGCCGTGCCGTTGCTCGGAATCGCGGGGGCCACGTTCATTCCCCCGGAGGACCTGCCCCGGGTGATCGTCGCGCTCCGCGTCCTGTGCGTCGGCAGTGTCGTCGCGTTCGTCGGAGCCTACTGGATGTTCCGGATGCTGTCCGAGGACCTGCAGGCGCTGCATCGCGTCGTCTCCGGTGCGCCGCGACACGAGTGATCAGGCCGAGCCCGTGAACGTCAGCCACAGCAGCGACACGTTGAGCACGACGATCAGCGACGCCGCCACCCAGGCGGCGACCGTGGTGGCCGTCGCGTTGCGGTGGACGCCCATCAGGTCGTGGCTCGACGTCATCCGCACGAGTGGAATCACCGCGAACGGGATGCACAGGCTGAGCACCACCTGACTGAGGACGAGCGCGAACGTGGGATCCACGCCGACCGCCAGCACGACCAGTGCGGGAATCAGGGTGACCACCCGGCGTAGCAGCAGCGGGATGCGCATCGACAGCAGGCCGTACATGATCTCGGAGCCGGCGGCGCAGCCGATCGACGTGGACGCCAGGCCGGAAGCCAGCAGTCCGACGGCGAAGATGACGGCGACGGTGGGGCCGAGCGAACTCTGGATCGCGGCGTGCGCGCCGTCGATCGAATCGGTGCCGGGGATGCCGCGCAGGGCCGAGGCGGCGAGCAGCAGCATGCCGATGTTCACTGCGCCCGCCACGATCAGCGCACCGACCACGTCCCACTTCGTCACCCGTAGCAGCCGCGCGAGGCGTGGTCCTTCCAGGTCGTTCCCGTGCCGGTCGCGGGCGAGGGCGGAGTGCAGGTAGATCGCGTGCGGCATCACGGTGGCGCCGAGCATACTCGCGGCGAGCAGGACCGTCTCGGTGCCCTCGAAACGCGGCACGAGTCCGGCGAGCGCGTCCGTGCCCGACACGTCGGTGAACGCGAGCCCGGTGAGGAACCCGACGGTGATGATCGTCAGGAGTCCCATCACGACGAACTCGAACGTCCGCTGACCGCGGCGACTCTGGATCGACAGGATGCCCATCGATACGACGCCCGTGATCAGGCCTCCGGCGAAGAGGGGAACGCCGAACAGGAGATTGAGTGCGATCGCGCCGCCGATCACCTCGGCGAGGTCGGTGGCGACGGCCATCGCCTCCGCCTGCAGCCAGAACGCGCGACGGTTACCGGTCCTCAGGCGGGTCCCCAGCATTTCGGGCAGTGATTTGCCGGTGACCAGCCCGAGTTTCGCGGAGAGGTACTGCACCAGCACGGCCATGGCGTTGGCGAGCACGAGGACCCAGACGAGCAGGTACCCGTACTTCGCGCCCGCGGTGAGGTTGGCGGCCACGTTTCCGGGGTCGACGTACGCGATGGCCGCCACGAAGGCGGGCCCGAGGAGCGCGACCGTTCGGATACTGCCCTTGCGGGGCGTGCGGCGCGGGAGGAGAGGGCGGGGTGCCTCGATGCTCACGGAGCTCCTGGTCCTGGTCTGTCGATCTACCTGCTGATTCGTATCTCCGCACTATAGATTTAGGTATGGCGAACTTTCAAGCGTGGGGTGCGGATCGGCTCGGAAATGCCACCCCGGCGCTATATTGACTAGAACGTGTTCTACTCGCGGTGGAAGGGAGTCCCGATGGGTCGGGTTCTCGACAGAATCGAAGTCGTCGCCGAGGAGATTCGCGGGCAGGCGGTCCAGTCGGAGGCGGACTGCCGGCTCACCGACGCCGCCGCAGGCCTCCTGCGCGACTCCGGGGCGATCCGGTTGCTGCAGCCCAGGCTCTACGGCGGCTACGAGGTGCACCCCCGCGAGTTCGCCGAGACCGTCATGGGAGTCGCCGCACTCGACGGTGCGAGCGGATGGGTCACCGGGATCGTCGGCGTGCACCCGTGGGAACTGGCGTTCGCCGACCCGCAGGTGCAGGAGGAGATCTGGGGCGAGGACAACGACACGTGGATGGCGTCGCCGTATGCGCCCATGGGTGTCGCGACACCGGTCGACGGCGGGTACGTACTGAAGGGACGATGGTCGTTCTCGTCCGGAACCGACCACTGTCAGTGGGCCTTCCTCGGGGCGATGGTCGGCGACGGCGAGGGTGGCATCGCGATGCCGCCCTCGTCGCTGCACGTGATTCTGCCGCGCACCGACTATCAGATCGTCGAGGACACGTGGGACGTCATCGGCCTGCGCGGAACGGGAAGCAAGGACCTGATCGTCGACGGTGCATTCGTCCCGGGATACCGGACGTTGAACGCGGCGAAGGTGATGGACGGGCGTGCGCAGAAGGAGGCGGGCAGGCCGGAGCCGTTGTTCAACATGCCGTACTCCTGCATGTTCCCGCTCGGCATCACCGCCGCCGTCATCGGCATCACCGAGGGCGCGCTGGCCTGTCACATCGCGGTGCAGAAGGACCGCGTCGCCATCACGGGCCAGAAGATCAAGGAGGATCCCTACGTGCTCAGTGCGATAGGAGAATCCGCCGCCGAGATCAATGCGTCGCGGGTGTCCCTCATCGAGACCGCCGACCGGTTCTACGACAAGGTAGACGCGGGCAAGGAGATCACGTTCGAGGAGCGGGCGATCGGACGCCGCACCCAGATTGCCGCGGCCTGGCGTGCGGTGCGTGCCGCGGACGAGATCTTCGCGCGCGCCGGCGGTGGCGCGTTGCACTACAAGACTCCGATGCAACGGTTCTGGCGGGACGCGCACGCCGGCCTGGCCCACGCGGTTCACGTTCCCGGCCCCACCAACCACGCGAGCGCGCTCACCCAGCTCGGCGGCGAACCGCAGGGGATGATGCGCGCCATGATCTGAAAGCGCCGGGAGGCCGAGGCGCGCGCCTCGGCCTCCCGGCATCGGATCAGACTGCGGCTGCGGCGAATCCGGTCTCGAGGTCGGTGAGGATGTCGTCGATACCCTCGATGCCGACGGCCAGCCGGACCAGTCCGGGCGTCACACCGGCGGCGAGCTGCTCCTCCGGGGTGAGCTGCGAGTGCGTCGTGGACGCCGGGTGGATCACCAGCGAGCGCACGTCGCCGATGTTCGCGACGTGGCTGTGCAGGGTGAGCGCGTTGACGAACTTCTTGCCGGCATCGACACCGCCGGCCAGTTCGAATGTCACGATCGCACCCGGACCCTTCGGGGTGAGCTGCTGTGCGCGCTCGTGCCACTGCGAGGACGGCAGACCCGCGTAGGCCACGGATGTGACCTCCGGGCGGGCCTCGAGGAACTCGGCCACCTTCTGGGCGTTGGCGACGTGCCGCTCCACGCGCAGGCTGAGGGTCTCGATGCCCTGCGCGATGAGGAACGCGTTGAACGGGGCGACCGCGGAACCCAGGTCGCGCAGCAACTGAACGCGCGCCTTCAGCGCGTAGGCCGGGGCGCCGAGGTCCGCGAAGACGACACCGTGGTAGCTCGGGTCCGGGGTGGTGAAGTTGCCGTGGCGGCCCTGGGTCCAGTCGAACGTGCCGCCGTCGACGATGACACCGGCGATCGCCGTGCCGTGACCACCGAGGTACTTGGTGGCCGAGTGCACCACGATGTCGGCGCCGTGCTTCAGTGGCTGCAGCAGATACGGTGTGGCCACCGTGTTGTCGACGATCAGCGGGATTCCGTTGTCGTGGCCGACCTTCGAGATTCCCGCGATGTCCAGGATGTGATTCTTCGGGTTGGCGATCGTCTCACCGTAGAACGCCTTCGTGTTCGGGCGGACGGCGCTGCGCCACTGCTCGAGGTCGTCGGGGTCCTCGACGAACGAGACCTCGATGCCGAGCTTGGGCAACGTGTAGTGGAAGAGGTTGTAGGTGCCGCCGTACAGGTACGGGCTCGAGACGATGTGGTCGCCCACCTCCGCGAGGTTCAGCACCGCAAAGGTTTCCGCCGCCTGCCCGGAGGACAGCAGCAGGGCGGCGACGCCGCCTTCGAGGGCGGCGATGCGCTGCTCGACCGCGTCCTGGGTGGGGTTCATGATGCGGGTGTAGATGTTGCCCGGCTCGGCCAGACCGAACAGCGCGGCAGCGTGATCGGTGCTGTCGAACGTGTACGAGGTGGTCTGGTAGATCGGCAGCGCCCGCGCCTTGGTGGTCGCGTCGGACGTCTGCCCGGCGTGGATCTGCTTGGTCTCGAACGACCAGTTGACGGTGGGATCGATGCTCTCGGTCACGAGTGGTGTGCTCCAGATTCGGTGAGGTGGATGTGGTGAATCAGTTATCGCCGGTGAGTGTTTCGACCACGGTGTGGACCGGGGTCTGGTTTCGGGTCAGGTCGAGGACGGGGCAGTGCGCATCCACCGCCTCTTGCAGTTCGAGGTAGCGCTCCCGCGATTCCGGGCCGGTCAGCGTCACGACGACGCGCACTTCGCCGAACCCGGCACGGACGGCGTCGTCGAAGCCGAAGAACCCGCGCACGTCGAGGTCGCCCTCCGCGCGCGCCGAGATGTCGTCGACACGGACACCGAGCTTTTCGGCCCAGAAGCGGTACGTGACCACCTGGCAGGAGAGCAGCGACGCGAGGTAGTACTCCACGGGATTGGCCGCCGAATTGTCGCCGCCGAGCGCCGGCGGCTCGTCCACCTCGACGCTGTACTTGCCGAGCGTGACGGTGCTCGCGACGGCGTCGTGCGCCTGTGCGGAGGCGCGGAAGACGACGTGAGCGTTCGCGGAATCCTCGGACACGGCGTCGCGGGTGACGCCGATGACCGATGCGAGATGCGAAACGGATGCAGTGGTCATGACAGTACGAATCCTTAGAAAACGAGGGTGTGCAGGAAGAACCCGGCGTGAAACGTCACGCCGGGACGGGTCCGATCAGGAGATCGGACACCTCGAGGTACACACCAGTGCGAAATCGACATGGCGACGCCGCGTCAGCAGTTCACCTGAGTCGAGCACGCCGGATTCGGTCACGGATCAGACTGTAACCGCACGACACGCATTCCGACCAGTCCCATAGGAAATTCTGTTCACGGAGTGGGCAGCGCGCGGCACAGGGCGTCCAGAGTGGCCGAGAAACGCGCGGACGACGGCGTGCTGTAGCCGACGACGAGTCCGTCGGGCCGGTCCGAGGGACCGTCCGGATGACGGAACGTGCGCAGACCCTCCACTGCGAGACCGAGGGCTGCGGCCCGGTCGAGGGTGGCCGCCTCGGTCCCGTCGGGAAGTTCGAGTACGGCGTGCAGACCGGCCGCGATGCCGGTGACGTGCACGTGTGGTGCACGGGCGGCGAGGGTTTCGACGAGGCTGTCGCGGCGACGACGGTAGAGGGTGCGCATCCTGCGGACGTGCCGATCGAATGCGCCGCTCTCGATGAAGTCTGCCAGGGTGAGCTGGTCCGTCGAGCTGACCCATCTCTCGTATCCGCCCTTGACTGCCAGGACGCGGTCGATCAGGCGTTCCGGCAGCACCATCCAGCCCACGCGGATCGCGGGGGAGAGGGTCTTGCTCACCGTGCCCAGATAGGCCACCTCGTCCGGGGCCAGGCCCTGCAGGGCGCCGACGGGTTGGCGGTCGTACCGGAACTCCCCGTCGTAATCGTCCTCGATCACGATCGCCCCCGTCACACGTGCCCAGTCGACGAAAGCCGTTCTCCTGCTGGGATGGAGTGGCCCGCCGGTGGGGAATTGATGAGCCGGGGTGAGTAACGCCGCCGACAGTTGCCTGCCTGTCGCATCCGGGGTTTGCGCTCCGCGGTTGTCGAGGTGCAGGGGGACGGTGGAGACGCCGGCGTCGCCGAGAAGTTCGCGATGAAGATGCAGCCCGTACCCTTCGACGGCGATCGATCCCTTCACGGCGCGGGCGAGCAACCACAGTCCGTGCCCCGAGCTCGCACTGACCACGATGTGGTCGGGATCGGTGCGCACTCCTCGTGCACGAGAGAGGTATTCGGCGAGAGCGTGACGGAGCTCGGGACGTCCCCGCGGATCACCCGGTCCGAAGGCGTCGTTGGGTGCCGCGGTCAATGCGCGGCGGGCCGACGTCATCCAGGCCGTACGAGGAAACTCCCCGACGTCGGGAGAACCGGGCATCAGGCTCAACGCCGGTCGGGGCGTGGCCGCGGAGCGGGTGCGCGGACGCAGGGCAGGCTCGCCTGCCCGATCGGCGACCCGGGTGCCCGACCCCTGCCGGGCGGTGAGCCAGCCCTCGGCCACGAGTTCGGCGTACGCCTCGGCGACGGTGTTGCGGGCGATGCCGAGGTCGAGGGCCAGGGTGCGGGACGGCGGGAGAGTGGTGCCTGCGACGAGCCGTCCCGATCGAACCGACTCGCGCAGAGCGGAAACCAGGTTCGCGCGCACCCCCTGCGCCCGTCCGCCCCCGGACGCGGTGAGGTCGAGATGGAGGTCGCGGCCCAGACCCGAATTGGCCCAAGTTTCCATCACTGAATTGAACCATACAGATGGGCTATTCCGCGACTACTGTTCTCGTATGACCACAACAGAGCGCAAGACCCGAGTCGATCTCGCACGCAAGGCGCCCGCCGTCTACAAGGCCATGATCGCCCTGGACGCCGCGGCACGGCAGGGCCTCGACCCGGAGCTGGTCGAGTTGGTAGTCACCCGTTGCTCCCAGATCAATCACTGTGCCTGGTGCATCGACATGCACACCGCCGACGCCCGCAAGATCGGCATCAGCGAACAGAAGCTGTACCTGCTGAGCGCGTGGGAGGAGGCGCACGGGCTGTACACCGACAAGGAGCGTGCGGCGTTCGCGCTCGCCGAGGCGATCACCGTGCTGACCGACGGCTTCGTCCCCGACTCGGTGTACGAGGAGGCGGAGGAGTACTTCGAGGAGACGGAACTAGCGCAGCTCATCTCGCTGGTGCTCACGATCAACGCGTGGAATCGCATCGCCGTGAGCACGCGGAAGTCCCCGCGGGTGCGCTGATCTCAGGTACGGACCTGCCGCCTCGCGCCCACTGCACGCCGCCCGCTCAGAAGTTTCCGCGGGCGGCTTGTTCGCGTTCGATGGCCTCGAAGAGGGCTTTGAAGTTGCCGATGCCGAAGCCGAGGGAGCCGTGGCGTTCGATGAGTTCGAAGAACACGGTGGGCCGGTCGACGAGGGGTTTGGTGAAGATCTGCAGCAGGTAGCCGTCTTCGTCGCGGTCGACGAGGATGCCGCGTTTCTGCAGTTCGGCGATGGGGGCGCGGACGTTGCCGATCCGGGCCCGCAGTTCGGGGTCCTCGTAGTAGGAGTCGGGGGTGGCCAGGAACTCGACGCCCTCGGCGGTGAGCTGGTCGACGGCGGTGAGGATGTCATTGGTGGCCAGGGCCAGGTGCTGGGCGCCGGGGCCGCGGTAGAAGTCGAGGTATTCGTCGATCTGCGAGCGTTTCTTGGCGAGGGCGGGTTCGTTGAGGGGGAACTTGACCCGGTGGTTGCCGTTGGAGACGACCTTGCTCATCAGCGCGGAGTAGTCGGTGGCGATGTCCTCGCCGACGAACTCGGCCATGTTCGTAAAGCCCATGACCCGGTTGTAGAAGTCGACCCAGTGGTCCATCTTGCCGAGTTCGACGTTGCCGACGACGTGGTCGAGGGCCTGGAACAGGCGCTTGGGTGCCCCGTCCCGTTTGGTGTGGCCGGAGGTGCGGGCGGTGTAGCCGGGCAGTTAGGGGCCGGTGTAGTGGCTGCGGTCGACGAGGGTGTGGCGGGTGTCGCCGTAGGTGGCGATCGCGGCGAGGCGGACGGTGCCGTGGTCGTCGGTCACGTCGTGGGGTTCGTCGAGGACGGTGGCGCCCTGGGCGCGGGCGTGGGCGATGCACTTGTCGACGTCGGGGACGGCGAGGGCGATGTCGACGACGCCGTCGCCGTGGGTGCGGTGGTGGTCGATCAGGGGGCTGTCCGGGTTCACGGCGCCTTTGATGACGAAGCGGACGGCCCCGGATTCGAGGACGAAGCTGTGGTGGTCGCGGTTGCCGGTGGTGGGTCCGGAGTAGGCGACGAGGGTCATCCCGAACGCGGACTGGAAGTAGTGGGCGGTCTGGGTGGCGTTGCCGACCACCCAGACGACGGCGTCCCAGCCGCTGACCGGGAACGGGTCGCGGGTGCCGTCGTACTCGACGAGCCCGACCAACTGCTCGAGCTGGCCGAGGTCGAGACCTGCGAGGCGTTCCTTGTCGGTGAGAGTCTGCTCGATCGTCATGATGGTGCCTTTCCGTGCAAGGGTTTTCGGATACCGGGGATGTGCGTGCGACTGCGCACCGGGGGAGTGGCGAATGCCTGACACAGAGGTAACCGGGCCCCGATCCGGTCGTCAACCGACACCCGGACAACTAGCCGCATCGACGGATGCGGGCGGTCGCGCACCGGCTTTCCTATACAATCTGAATACTTCAATGGGGCAATAGAAATGGACTGCGATGGTTGCGCGGAGTGAGATCGGCGTCGGAGTGCTCGCCCGTGCGGTGGCGATCCTCGACGTCGTCGAGTCGAGCCCGATGGGCGCGAGCGACCTCGCCCGTGAACTCGACCTGTCCCTCTCGACCACGTACCGGCTGGCCACCGACATGGTCAAGCACGGCCTCCTGCGCAAGGATCAGGAAGGCCGTTTCTATCTGGGTCAGCGATTCGTCACCACGGCGTTGAGCGACCTCGCGATCCCGGCGCTGCGGGAATTGAGTGAAACGACAGGGGAATCCGCGCAGTTGTGGGTTCGCCGGGGCGAATCCCGTCTCTGCGCCGCGAGCGTCGATTCCCAGCACGAACTGCGGGTGGCACTGCCCGTCGGAACGTTGGTCCCGCTACCGCAGGGGTCGAGCGGCCACGTGTTGTCCGGAGACTGGGAGGCCGACCCCGAAGCCGTGAAATCGGGTTGGTGGGTGTCGGTTTCGGAACGGACACCGGGATCCGCGTCCATCAGTGCGCCGGTCCGCAGGCATGGCGAGATCGTGGCCGCCGTGTGCGTGTCGGGTCCCGAGGGGCGGATGGGGAAGAACCTGGGTGCGTCGATGGGCCGCGCAGTCGTCGCTGCCGCGCGGCAGATCGAGAAATCCGTTCCGGGCGACTGAGCCGCTCAGGCGATGTCGAACGTGGTGACGTCCGCCGATCGATGTTGCTGCGCCAGTTGACGGTAGACCGCGGCGTTGGCGGCGTTGTGGGCCACCTCGTCGTCGGTCAGTTCGCGACGCACCTTCGCTGGCACGCCTGCGACGAGTGAGCGCGGCGGAATTCGCGTGCCCTCGAGGACCAGTGCGCCGGCCGCGACCAGCGACTGCTCGCCGATCACGGCACCGTTGAGGACGGTGGCCCCCATGCCCACGAGGGCGCCGTCCCCCACGGTGCAGCCGTGCAGGACGGCGTTGTGCCCCACACTGACGTCCCTGCCGACGACGACGGGGAAGCCCGGGTCGACGTGAACGGCCACCCCGTCCTGGATGTTGCTGCCCTCGCCGAGGGTGATGGAATCGCAATCGGCACGCAGCACCGCGCCGTACCAGACGCTGGTCTCCGCGCCGAGCGTCGTGGCGCCGATCACCGCGGCCGTCGGCGCGACCCAGGTGCTCTTCTCCGCGCGCGGCGAACGTCCATCGATCGCAACGACGTGTGGTTCTCTCACCGTGTTCTCCTCCTGTCGAGCAGCGGATTCCTGCTGCATTGCGCAGCGTCCCGTCGTCCATTGTCGTGTGGTGCGGACTCCGGGCATTGCCAATTGTGACTGCTGCCACTACCGTCATTCTTATCAGACGGGAATCCAACTGCCAAATAATGAGAATTAGCAGGTTAGGAGCCCAGTCGTCATCCAGTTCAGATCGACGAGGGAGAACTCTCACATGCAGGTCCCAGAGAACGGCCCACTGCACGGCATCCGTGTGCTGGAACTCGGCAACTTCATCGCAGCCCCCATGGCGAGCCGCATCTTCGCCGACTTCGGCGCCGAGGTGGTCAAGATCGAGCGACCGGGCGTCGGCGACGAACTGCGGGGCTGGCGTCGCCGCCGTGGCGCGACGTCGATGATGTTCCGCACCATCGCGCGCAACAAACGGTCCGTCACCCTCGACCTCCGGACCGACGAGGGCCGCGCGATCATTCTCGGCCTCGCCGCGAAGTCGGATGTCGTCATCGAGAACTTCCGTCCCGGAACGCTCGAGCGGTGGGGAATCGGGCCCGGCCAGCTGACGGCCGCCAACCCCGACATCGTGCTGGTCCGGATCTCCGGCTACGGGCAGACGGGCCCGTACCGGGAGCGCACCGGATTCGGCGGCGTCGCCGAGGCCTTCGGCGGACTGCGGCACGTCACCGGCTACCCGGACCGTCAATCGGTCCGGGCGGCCGCCCCCATCGCCGACACGCTCGCCGGACTGCACGGTGCGATCGGCGCCCTGATGATGTTGCTGGCCAAGGCAAGGCAGGGTGATCACTCGACCCCGGGCGTCGCGGACGTGGCCCTGTACGAATCGGTGTTCATGGCGATGGAATCCCTCGTCCCCGACTACGACGCGTACGGCATGGTCCGCGAACGGACCGCGGGCAATCTGCCCGGCGTGGTGCCCAGCGGCGTCTATCCGTGCGACGGCGGCTCCGTCATGATCGCCGGCAACTCGAGTGGCGTGTTCGGCCGGTTGATGCAGGCCGTGGGGCGCGGCGATCTGGCCGACGATCCCGAACTCGCCGACGGGGATCAGCGATTCCGCCGGGAAGCCGAACTCGACGAGGCCATCTCGTCGTGGACGTCGGTGCGTCGCCCCCGCGACGTCGTCGCCGAACTCGGCGCCGCCGGTGTGCCCGTGGGCGAGGTGTACGACGCGGTGCAGATCGCCGACGACGAGCACTACAACGCCCGCGGCATGCTCCAGAGCCTGAAGGTGTCCGTCGACGGGGAACCCGAAGAGGTGCGCTTCCCCGGCGTGGTCCCGCAGCTCGACGGCGAACCCACGCAGATCCGCTGGGCCGGCCCCGAGCTGGGTGAGCACACCGACGAGATCCTCGGCGGATTGCTGAATCTGTCGGGTGATCAGCTCGACGACTACCGCGCCCGCAACGTCATCTGAATCGGAGGAAAGTGAAATGTCAGTCACCATAACGGATGTCGTGCTACGAGACGGACTGCAGGACGAGGATGTGGTCGTCTCCACCGACCACAAGATCGTCGTCGCGGACGCACTCGTCGCTGCCGGTGTGAAGCACATCGAAGCGGCATCGTTCGTCTCGCCCACGCGTGTCCCGCAGATGGCGGACGCCGACGACGTCATCGCCCGGCTGCCCCGCACCGACCCGTCGGTCACGTACAGCGCTCTGGCACTCAACCCGCGTGGAGTGCACCGTGCGATCGCGACCGGCATCGACGAGATCCAGGTCGTGACGTCTGCCAGTGCCGGGCACAGCACGGCCAACACGGGCCGGAACCCGGACGAGGCGCTGCACGGACTTGCCGAGGCATTGCAGAAGTACCCGGACCGGAGTTTCCTCGGAGGTGTGTCGACCGCGTTCGTCTGCCCGTTCGAGGGCATCATCGCCCCCGCCGCGCTGGTGCGGGTGGCGAGCGCGATGGCCGCGATGGGTGTGCGCCGGCTCGGGCTGGCCGACACGCTGGGGACGGCCACCACCGAGCAGGTGCTCGCATCGGCCGGGGCGGTACGCGACGCCCTCCCCGACGTCGAACTGAGCCTGCACCTCCACAACGCGCACGGTCAGGCCCTGAGCACCGTGATCGCCGCGCACCGGCAGCTCGGCATCACGCACTTCGACAGCGCCATCGGCGGGTACGGCGGCTGCCCGTTCGCGCCGGGCGCCCACGGCAACCTCGCCACCGAGGAACTGGTCGCGTACCTGCACGCGCACGACATCGACACGGGTATCGACCAGCAGGCCCTCGGCCTCGCCGTCGACACCGTGAAACACGCTCTGGCCCAAGCTCGGCCCCTCACCGCAGTGTGAACTGCGAACTCACCCCGAAAGGCCGACCATGGTCTACGCAATCTCCATCGTCGCTCTCATCGCGATCTTCACAGTTGCGACCCTCACCCCGATCAACATGGGCATCCTCGCGTTCGCCGGAGCGTTCGTCATCGGCGGGTGGGTGTCCGGGATCCCGGTCGAGGACATCATCGACGCCTTCCCCGGCAGCACGTTCATCATCGTCGGCGGCATCACGCTGCTGTTCGCCATAGCCAAGACGAACGGGACCATCGACCTCGTCATCGAGGCCTCCCTCCGACTCGTACGCGGCAGGCGGTGGGCGATCCTGTGGATGATGTTCCTGCTGTCCGGACTGCTGATGGCCCTCGGATCCGTCCTCGCGGTCGGGATGCTCGCCCCCATCGCGATGCCTCTCGCGGCCAAGAACAAGATCAACCCGTTCCTGATGGGCATGGTCATCAGTCACGGCGCCCTGGCCTGCGCGTTCTCGCCCATCAATCTCTACGGCGCATTCATCAACGGACTGATGGACTCGTCCGGCGTCGGAGCGAATCCCCTGGTCCTGTTCGCTCTGCCGTTCGTGCTCAACCTGGCCATCGCGATCGTGCTGTTCCTGATCTACGGCCTCGACCTGATCGGTCGCCGCACTCCGCGTCCCGTCGAGGAGACACCCGACGGCGGAGGATCAGGCGGTTTCTCACGTCGGCCGTCCGGTGGCGTGACTCCGGGCAACGGCCCGGGCGGGAACACCGCGACCCTCACCGATCGTGAGGTCATCGAGGAGGCGCTGATCCACGAAGGCGTGAAGCCGGTGAAGATGAACCGGTACCGGTTCGCGACGCTCGCCGGCATCGGCTTCCTCGTCGTCGGGTCGGTCGCGTTCGGAATCGACGTCGGCGTCAGCTCGATCTGCATCAGTGCGGTGCTGCTGCTGATGGCGCCCAAGTCGCACCCCAAGGTCATCGACAACGTGGCATGGCCGGCCGTGGTGCTCGTGTGCGGGATGCTCACCTACATGGCGGTCATGACGCAGAACGGCACGCTCGACTTCCTCGGCGATGCGGCGTCGGCTCTCGGATCGCCGTTGCTGACCGCGTTGATCCTCTGCTACGCGGTTGCGATCATCTCCGCGTTCGGATCGTCGATCGGTACCCTCGGCATCGCGTTGCCCCTCGCCGCGCCGATGCTCGCGATGGGAGAGGTGGGCGCCGTGGGATTCGTCGCGGCCCTGGCATTCTCCGCGACGGTGGTCGACGTCAGCCCGTTCTCGACGAACGGCGTGATGGTGCTCGCCAACGCACAGGTCGAGGACAAGGGTCGTTTCCAGCGCAAGATGCTCGCCTACTGCGGTCTGATCGTGCTGGCGGCCCCGATGTTCGTCTGGGCGCTGGTCGTCGTGCCCACGTCCGTGTAGGCCGGCCCGGCCGTGCCGGTCACCGTTTCCCGAGGTGACCGGCACGTCTCACGGTGCAAGGGTGGGCACGGTGAACTTTGTGTACTTTAAGCTTCATGTAATGGACTGTTGTCCAATAGTTTTCGATTCAACTGGTCGAAAAGCGCTGTCACAGTGACACATGCCACAAGATCCCGTCCGTTTCGGGCGTTTCGTCGTTCTCCGCCCGTAAGGTGTCGTCATGTCGATCCTCGAGAACGAGAAAGCACCCCCATCCGGTGCCCCCGCCCCCGGACCGACCCTCGGCGAAAGGTTGCGAGATAACGCGCGATACGACCTACCCGCGTCGCTCGTCGTCTTCCTCGTCGCACTACCACTGTCGCTCGGTATCGCGATCGCGTCCGACGCCCCGATCATGGCGGGGCTCATCGCGGCGATCGTCGGCGGTGTGGTGGCGGGTTCCATCGGAGGTTCACCGCTCCAGGTCAGTGGTCCCGCCGCCGGATTGACCGTGGTGGTAGCAGAATTGGTCGCCACGTTCGGCTGGAAGGCCACATGCGCGATCACCGTCGCGGCCGGATTCCTTCAAATCATCTTCGGACTCAGTAGAATTGCCCGTGCGGCCCTGGCCATCGCGCCGGTCGTCGTCCACGCCATGCTGGCGGGTATCGGAATCACGATCGCCCTCCAGCAGATTCACGTCCTACTCGGCGGTAGCTCGCACAGCTCGACCGTCGAGAACATCACTCAGCTCCCCGGCCAGCTGACGTCCGCCCGGTACAGTGACGTCCTCGTGGGATCGGTGGTCATCGCCGTCCTGCTGTTCTGGAAGAAGATCCCCGGCAAGCTGCAGGTGCTCCCCGGCCCGCTGGTCGCCGTCGTCGCCGCCACCGTTCTCTCCCTTGTCTTCCCACTCGACATCGATCGAATCACGTTGGACGGCTCCCTGTTCGACGCCGTGGCACTGCCTTCGATGCCGGAGGGCCCGTGGCTCGCAGTGGCCACCGGCGTACTCACGGTCGCGCTGATCGCGAGCGTCGAGAGCCTGCTGTCCGCGGTCGCCGTCGACAAGATGCACGGCGGCACGCGTTCGGAGTTCAATCGTGAACTCGTCGGTCAGGGCTCGGCCAACATGATTTCGGGTCTCATCGGCGGCCTGCCGGTCACCGGTGTGATCGTGCGCAGTTCCACCAACGTGTCCGCCGGGGCGCGCACCCGGGCGTCCGCCGTGCTGCACGGCGTGTGGATCCTCGTCTTCGCCGCGCTCCTCACCGGACTCGTCGAGCAGATCCCGATGGCAGCGCTGGCCGGCCTCCTCATCGTGATCGGCATCCAGCTCGTCAAGATGGCTCATCTGCGGACGGCCCGGCGCACCGGCGACCTGTGGGTGTACGGCGTGACCGTGGCCGGCGTGGTCTTCCTGAACCTGCTCGAGGGCGTGATCATCGGTCTCGCACTCGCGGTGGTCCTGCTGTTGTGGCGGGTCATCCACCCCAAGATGCGGGCCGAACCTGTCGGCTCCGAGGATTCCGGGCGGTGGCGCGTGACCGTCGAGGGGTCGTGCAGCTTCCTGTCCATGCCGGCGTTGACGGGGCTCCTCGCGAAGGTGCCCGAGGGTGCGCACGTCACCGTGGAACTGGCGGTCGACTTCCTCGACCACGCCATGTTCGAGGCGATCGACGACTGGAAGCGTCACCACGAGCGGAACGGCGGAACGGTCGTGATCGATGCGCTCGGCCCCGTCGACATGGACGCCGTCGGCGCGTCCCCGCCCCGGCGCGGCATTGGCGTGGTGAGCCCCCGCGGGTTCGCCCCGTGGAAGAGCTGGCAGCCGCGGCACAGCGACACCGCGGAATCCACCACCACACCGGCGGCGCTCCGACCGGTCCTCGCAGGAGTGTCGGAGTACCACCGACGGAACGCGGCTCAACTGCAACCGCACCTCGACGAACTGCGGGACGGGCAGCGCCCCGACTCGCTATTCCTCACCTGCTCCGATTCACGCATCGTGCCGAACGTCATCACCAGCAGCGGTCCGGGAGACCTGTTCACGGTGCGCAACGTGGGCAACCTCGTCCCGACCGGGAGGCAGGACGTCTCCGTCGAGGCCGGACTGGCCTTCGCCCTCGACGAACTCGAGGTCAGCTCGGTGATCGTGTGCGGCCACTCCGGCTGTGGCGCGATGAAGGCCGTGCTCGCAAATGCGCAGCCCGAGAACGACGGATCCGATCGCGACGCCGTCGAACAGTGGCTGACGTTCGCGCAGCCGAGCCGGAACGCGTTCCTCAGCGGTCATCCGGTGGCGCGGGCAGCGGCCGAACTCGGATTCGACGAGGTCGACCAGCTGGGCATGGTGAACGTGGCGGTCCAGGTGCAAACCCTCGGGCGCCATCCCCTCGTCGGCGCGGCGGCGGCCGAGGGCCGAGTACGCGTCGCGGGAATGTTCTTCGACATTCCGTCCGCGCGCGTCCTCGAGATCACCTCGACCGGTGTGTCCTACCTGGACCACGTCCCCACATGATTCAGAGGAGATGGACCCTCTTGTAGAGGCGCTTGGACGGGCCGCCGACGAGGCCGACGCCATCGAGGAACTGCATCAACTTGGAACCGGACGTACGAACGGTGTCCTTGTAGTGCTGGTTGTTCTTGGCCTCGGCGGCGGCCCGCTCCGGGTCGAGTCCGGCGTTCGCATACACGTCCTTGCGGATCATGCTCTTCATCACGAAATACACGACCACCGCGGTGTTGAGGCGCTCGAACTGCAGTCGTGCCCAGCTGGCACCCTCGATGCGGCGTCCGACCTCCTCGCGGGCGAAGCGGATGTGGCGGGCCTCCTCGAGGACGTGGATCTTGCTCACCGTTCGGGTGACGGGCTGCACGCGCTCGTCCTTCATGAAGTCGCGCTGCATCATGTCGAGGATCTCCTCGGCGGCCATCACACTGGCGTACGCGTTGGCGCCCCGGAAGAAGCCGCCCCAGATGCGTCCGAGCTTGTGGATCGCGGGGTGCGGGCCGTAGCTCGGCATGTTGAGGCGTTCACCGGCGCGGGCGAACATCACCGAGTGGCGGCATTCGTCGGCCACCTCGGTGAGCGCGAACTGGACGTGGCGCGAGTGCTTGTCGCGGCCGTACACGTCACGCAGCAGCATCTGCATGAGCAGGATCTCGAACCACAGCCCGACGCTGGAGACGCTGGCGGCCTCGTGCTTGGTGAGTTCGATCTTCTGCTCTTCGGTCATCTCGTCCCACAGGGCGGTGCCGTAGAGCGTGCTCCACTCGGGGGTGAGACCGAACTTGTCGTCGGGGATCGGTGCTTCCCAGTCGACCTCGACCATCGGGTCGTAGGACTTGCGTGCCGACGACGCCAGCAAGCGCTGGGCGGTCTCTTCGCGGTCGGAGACGACGATCGATGCGGTCATCACTACCCCTTGATCTGTGACTAGGCGGTCAACTATCTGTGACATTCAGTAACTGATACTGAACGATACAATGACGGCGGTCACAAGGGCAATGTTCGCTCAGTCGACGTCGGCCAGTTCCTCGTCCTTCCACGGCGCCGGAGACGACCCTTTCCGGCCCGGCGCCCACACCGCGAGCACGACCGCGGATGCAAAGCACACGCAGGCCAGGGCGATGGACGCCTCGTCCATTCCCTCGAGGAACGCTTTCCGGGCGAAGCTCGCGAGCTGCTCACCCTGCGGTCCCGCCGACTGGGCGACGTGCAGCGCGGCGGCCAGGGAACTCGACACGGGCTCCTTCGCGACGTCGGGGACGGCGTCGACGGCCGGCTGGACGTGCCTGCCGTAGCCCGCGGCCAGGATGCTGCCTGCCAGTGCGACGCCGATCGCCGCCCCGATCTCGCGTGCCGTGTCGTTGACGGCGGACGCCACTCCCTGTTTCTCGTCAGGAGTGTTCTGCACGATCGCGGTGGTGGCGGGTGCGGTGCACAGGCCGATGCCGAACGCGGCCACGACCAGCGGCAGAGCCACCTGGGGGTAGCTCGAGTACTCGTCGAGCCGGACCATCAGCAGGATTCCGACACCGAGAATCGCGGCGCCGACGGAGAGCAACGGGCGGAGGCCGACATAGGGGAGGACGAACGGCATCCCCACGGACAGCATCATCACGGGTACCGCGATGGGGGCGAGCGCGAGCGCCGACTCCAGCGGCGAGTAGCTCAGCACCAGTTGCAGGTACTGCACCGCGAAGAAGAAGAGCCCGAGGATGGCGAGGAACTGCACCAGCAACGACATCGACCCCGACCCGAAGGCGCGGTTGGCGAAGAGCCGCACGTCGAGGAGCGGATGCTCGCGGCGCAGCTCGACGAGCGCGAACGCTACCGCGGCGGCGACGCCACCCGCCATGAGCCCGACGACGGTGGGATCCAGCCAGCCGCGGTGCGGCGCCTCGATCGTGCCGAGTACGAACAGGCCCACCGCCGCCGCGATCGTCACGGTGCCGGGAAGGTCGAGCGGTGCCTGGTCGGTCTGGCGTGAGGAGGCGATGGTGAATCCGGTGAGGAAGAGGACGCCGGACACCACGGCGAGGCTCACGAAGATCGCCTTCCACGACCACTGTTCGAGCAGCAGTCCCGAGACCAGCAGTCCGGCGATCGCGCCCGACCCGGCGACACCCGACCAGATGCCGACGGCCCGGCCGCGCTGGGACAGCGGGAAACCTGCGGTGAGCAGCGACAGCGTCGCCGGCATCACGAAGGCTGCGCCGATGCCGGCGACCGCGCGGGACCCGATGATCCACTCCGGGCTGTCGTTCAGGATCGGAATAGCGGCACCCAGGCCGAAGATCAGCAGTCCGAACATGAGGAGGCCGCGGCGACCGTACCGGTCGCCGAGCGCGCCCGCCGGAAGCAGGAGGGCGGCCAGGGTGAGGGTGTAGCCGTCGACGATCCACGTCAGCTGGCTCTGGGTCGCGCCCGTGTCACGCGCGAGGTCGGGCAAGGCGGTGTTCAGCGCGGCCATCGCCGCGACGACGAGCGCGACCGCGCAGCACGCGACGGTCAGCATCCAGATCTGCCGAAGGGTCCAGCCGGTGGTGTTGCTCTGTTCGATGTCCTGCGGTGGTGCGGAGTCCCGAGAGCGCACGATGTAGTCCCTCCGTGGAAGTAACGAGACTGTCAGTATCGTTGGTAGACTGACAGTTCACAAGAGGTCGGGCAGTGGCAGGAACAGGCGGTGCAGATGACCGAGCAGGATCCCCGCAGGCAGCGCTCTCGCGCGAGACTTCTCGACGCCGCGACAACTCTTCTCGCGAAGGGTGGCACCGACGCCGTGACGATCGACGCCGTCACCAAACTCGCGAACGTCGCTCGGGCCACGCTCTACCGCCATTTCGACAACGGCACCGAACTGGTCGCCGCGGCCTTCGGGCGGCTGATCCCACCCGCGCCGACAGTGCCCGCCGACGGCGACCTCCGTGACCGGCTCGTCGAGTTGATGGTCAGTCAGGCGAAACTGATCGAGAGTGCCCCCATGAACGTGACGGCCATGTGCTGGCTCGGCATGGGTCCGGCATTGGACGACTACTCGAGCGCGGCCGCCGTCGAGGCGGACAAACCGGAACTGCGGACGCTGAGGCAGACCATCGTCGAGCAGTACCGGGCGGCGTTCGACCAGGTCTTCGGAACACCCGAGGCGGCCGAACGCCTCGGCGAATTCGACTACGACCTCGCTCTCGCGCAACTCATCGGACCACTCGTCTTCACCCGGCTCGCGACCCTGACCCCACTGGGACGGACCGCGTGTGAGCAGATCGTCGACGACTTCCTCGCCGCACGCGCCGCCCAGGTCGCCGCCGGTCCGGCCACGCCGGCGCTCCTCGAGATACCGCCTGCTCAGGCATTGTGACGTCGACAGCTCCGCACGTCGTCATTACCGTGGCACGTGCGCGCGGCACCGGATGCCGCGCGTATCGAATGAATGGTGTGGGAAGGTTTCTCGATGATCACTGATGCACTCAACTGGCTCCTCGGTGCTTGGGGCGGCGTCGCCGCCGGCAGCAGCGGATACTCCATCCCGCCCGGAACCCTTCCCTTCGGAAGCTGACGGTCGCTAGGCGTCCCGGTCTCGGCGCAGCACGAACTGTTCGAGTCGTCGAATCCCTCGAACACGTCGTGGGCGTAGCTGCTTGAGGTAGTAACCGGGAGCGTCGGCGAGTTCGTGGGCGAGCGCCTCGTCGATCAGCACCGTGCCGGGACGCGCCGAACCGGTGAGTCGCGCCGCGGTGTTGACGACGGAGCCGTAGAGGTCGCCGAACCGGACGAGCACCGGACCCATCGCGAGTCCTACCCGCAGTTCGGGGTCCGTCTCGTCCGGCAGAACCTGCTCCCGCAGCTGCAGGGCGATCTCCGCCGCATCGGCCGGCGACTCGACCGCGAACATCACCTCGTCGCCGACCGTCTTCACCACCCATCCCTGATGCCGGCCGATGACCGACGTCGACGCCGACTCGAATCGTTCCAGAAGGTCGCTCAGTTCCCGGGCACCGAGCTGACGGGTCAGCGACGTGTACCCGACGATGTCCGCGAAGCCGACCACCAGTTTCCGGCTCGCGACCTCCTCGCCGGGATTCCCGACGTTGCGACCGGTGGTCGAGGCGATGTGCCTGCGCCACACGTATGCCTGCAACGACTCGACCGCCGGGAGGATCTCGGCGGTGAGTTCGCGCACCTGCTCCCGGATGGCCTGCTCGTCGCTGCCCGCGGACCCCGCGAGCTGATCGACGATGTGGGTGCTGATCAATGACACCTGCCATTCGGCGAGCCGCGACATCGCCTGGCCGAGTGCACGGGCCGCCGCCACCTCGCGTTCCGGCGAGATGATCCCCTGATCGACGAGCGAGGCGATGGTGCGCAACGCGGCGGCGTCCCCCTCGGTGAACATGACGCCGTCCGGATCGGTGTCGACCGCGAAACCCATCGACACCCACAGGCGGTCCGCCCGTTCGAGGGACACCCCCGCGAAGTCGGCGATCTCGGCCCGCGTGTAGCGGCGGGGCCCGCCCAGAAGCGATTCCTCGAGATCGGCCTGGACGTCGCGGAGCAGGGTCGGTGAGATCTGCGTCGTCGTTGCGGTCTCGTCGCCGTTCTCCGGTGCTTCCGAGGTCACGTCGTTCCTCTCGATACGTTCGATCCGCACGCATGGTCGCCGGTGCGTCCGTCCCCCTCAATCTGCCACTGTGCGAGCCCGTCCGATGCGGAACCGTCGGTGGGGTGTGCGAGAGTTGCGGTGCTCACGAGCGTAACCAGGAGACAGGCCAGAAAGGACAGCGCATGCCGCCCCGTAGACGTTCCGGTGCCGCCGCACCGGATCACCTGACCGCGGAGAATCTCGAGACCCTCGCTGCCGCGATCGCGGAAGGTAAGCGGGCCACCGTGTATCTGCGCGAGGCGATGCCCAGCCTCGGGCTCGAGGCCGGAGCCTCGGCGAAAGCTATCTCGGTGCAAGGCAATACGCTCTTGATCCGCCCCAAGGGTGTCGACGACGAGCTCCCCTTCGAAGCGGAGGAGCTTCTGATGAGACGAATTCCGGCCCCCAAGCCTGCGCCCGCACCCGCCGCCCGCGCGACACCGGTCGTGCACCAGGAGATCGAGCCCGGCCCGCCCCCTGCCTCCAAGACGCCCGCCGCCAAGACCGTCGCGACGCCTGCGCCCGTCGCCACCGCGGTTCCGAAACCCGCCGCGGCACCGGCCAAACGCACCAGCAAGAAGGTGCCCGCGGGAGTCAGCGTCACCATCCACGCCGGCGCCGACAACGACTGGAGCGTCACCGTCGCGCACGGAGCCAAGCGTCCGGGCAAGGCCGTCCCCGTCTCTCCGGACGCCGTCGAGCGCGCCGTCCGGGAACTCGGCGAGGAGACGGCGATCGAAGCCGTCGAGTCGATCATCGTGGCGGCACGCAACCTCGCGGCGGCCCGGGTGGACGAGCTGAGCCGGCAACTCGAGGACGCCCGCAAAGCACTGGAGGCACTCGGCGCCGTCGAGTAGCGCCCGGGTGAGTAACGGGTCGCGGTCTCTACATCGGCATTCCCCCACACAGGTCTTGCGCGGGGTGGGATTCTTATGGGGAGACACGCGGCCGTCGGGGCTCATCCGGGAAGGTTCGAAAAATGTTGAAACGATTCGCGGCGGTTGTTGCGGCGACAGCGGGAATTCTGGGATTCGTTGCGGCGGGGTCCGCGACAGCAGCTCCGGCCGCCGTCTTGGGGGGCGGTTCGGGGATCGTGGTGAACGACGAACTCGTCTGCTCACTCACCACCATCGGCCACGACAACGCGGGCAGGCTCGTCGGCCTGACGGCGGGCCACTGCGGTGAGGCGGGCTCCTACGTGGTGCCCGAAGCCAGTCAGGACAGTGGCATCGTCGGAAAGTTCGTCGTCTCCAATCCCGCTCTCGACTACGCGGTGATCCAGTTCGACCCGGCGAAGGTCGTCCCGGTCAACCGGGTCGGCGGCGTCACCATCACCCAAATCGGCGCACCGGCAGCGTTCCCGCAGGTGGCGTGCAAGGAAGGCCGCACCACGGGCAACACCTGCGGCATCGTCTACGGCGACCTCATGCAGACGGGGGAGACGTGGACCCAGGCCTGCGTGATCGAGGGTGACTCGGGCGCACCGATGGTCGTCGGCACCACCCTGGTGGCCATGGTCAACGCCTACCTCGCGGCACCGTGCATCGGCCCGGAGATCGGCACCAACCTCAACTCCATCGTCGCCGATATGAACGCGAGCGGTGGTCCCGGCGCCGGGTTCCGGCCCATCTAGGCGCCTCCGGCGCCCGTGCGTGGTTAACGAGTCTCTGGACTCGTCAACCACGCACGGGCGCGAAGCGCCTACCCGCAGACGGCGCCGCCCGAGGCGGAACCGACGAGCTTCGTGTACTTGGCCAGGACCCCGCGGGTGTAGCGCGGGGGCAGAGGCTCCCACCCGTTCTTGCGGCCGGCGAGTTCCTCTTCGTCGACGAGCAGTTCGAGGGTGCCCGTTCCGACGTCCAGTCGGATCTGGTCGCCGTCGCGGACGAACGCGATGGGACCGCCGTCGACGGCTTCCGGTGCCACGTGGCCGACGCACAGGCCGGTGGTGCCGCCGGAGAATCGGCCGTCGGTGAGCAGGAGGACGTCCTTGCCCAGCCCGGCGCCCTTGATCGCGCCGGTGATCGCGAGCATCTCGCGCATGCCGGGACCGCCCTTGGGGCCCTCGTAGCGGATGACCACGACGTCGCCGTTCGTGATGGTGCCGTCCTCGAGGGCATCCATCGCGGCGCGTTCCCGTTCGAAGACGCGGGCGGTGCCGGTGAAGACGTCGGAGTCGAACCCGGCCGACTTCACCACCGCGCCGCCCGGGGCGAGGGACCCCTTGAGGATCGTGATTCCGCCGGTCGGGTGGATGGGCGAACTCATCGCGCGGAGCACCTTGCCGTCCGGGTCGGGAGGGGCGATGGCCGACAGGTTCTCGGCCATGGTCTTGCCGGTGACGGTGAGGCAGTCGCCGTGCAGCATCCCGGCGTCGAGCAGGGCCTTCATGATGACGGGGACGCCGCCGATGTGGTCGACGTCCTTCATCACGTGCTTGCCGAACGGTTTGACGTCCGCGAGGTGCGGGACGCGGGCGCCGACGCGGGAGAAGTCGTCGAGGGTCAGTTCCACATCCGCTTCGCTCGCGATCGCCAGCAGGTGCAGGACGGCGTTGGTGGAACCGCCGAAGGCCATGACCACGGCGATGGCGTTCTCGAACGCTTCCTTGGTGAGGATGTCCCTGGCGGTGATGCCGCGGCGGAGCAGTTCGACGACGGCTTCACCGCTGCGCCTCGCGAATCCGTCGCGACGACGGTCGGTGGCGGGCGGGGAGGCGCTGCCGGGCAGCGACATGCCGAGCGCCTCGGCGGCACTGGCCATCGTGTTCGCGGTGTACATTCCGCCGCACGCGCCCTCGCCGGGACAGATGGCACGCTCGATGGCGTCGACGTCCTCACGGCTCATCAGTCCGCGCGAACAGGCGCCGACCGCCTCGAACGCGTCGATGATGGTGACGTCGCGTTCGGTGCCGTCGGACATTTTTGCGACACCGGGCAGGATCGAACCGGCGTAGAGGAACACGCTCGCGAGGTCGAGGCGGGCCGCGGCCATCAGCATGCCGGGCAGGGACTTGTCGCAACCGGCGAGGAGCACCGACCCGTCGAGGCGTTCGGCCTGCATCACCGTTTCCACGCTGTCGGCGATCACCTCACGGGAGACGAGGGAGAAGTGCATGCCCTCGTGTCCCATCGAGATGCCGTCGGACACGGAGATGGTGCCGAACTCGAGGGGATACCCGCCTGCGGCGTGGACGCCGTCCTTGACGGCCTTCGCGAGCCGGTCGAGCGACAGGTTGCAGGGGGTGATCTCGTTCCAGGACGACGCCACGCCGATCTGGGATTTCCCCCAGTCGTCGTCGCCCATGCCCACCGCACGGAGCATTCCGCGCGCTGCGGTCTTCTCCAATCCGTCGGTGACGTCACGGCTGCGGGGTTTGGGATCCGGGGTACTCATGTCACCCAGCGTAGGCGGGACCCTCCGCGGCGGTTGGTTAAATGCGTTGCCGGGGATCGCGACCGGTCAGGGCGATCAGGCGATCCTGCAGCGGCGAGTCGTCGGGAACGTCGACGGGGTCGGCGAACAGTCCGCTCTCGGAGAGCATCTCGCGTTGGCCGTCGAGATCCGACCAGACGCCGGCGACGAGGTGCGGGTCGAGTGTGTCGTCGGATCCGGTGGCCTTGGCGAGGTCCCATGCGTGGATGGTGACGTCGGCGATCTGCTGCCGCAGATACGGCTCGAGCGGCACCGTCCCGTAGGACAGGTGGACCTGCGTCTGCGGGTCGGTCGACGACCACGCGTGGATGGCCGCGTCCGAATACCGCTGCCATTCCGACCGCATGTCGCCGTGCAGGGGCTCGATGTCCGGGGTCGCTTCGCCGACCGTCTTCCCGGCAAGCAGTGGGGGAACCCACTGCTGTTCCTCGATGACGTGCCGCACCAGGTGGGTGACGTCCCATTCGCGGTCCGGGGTCGGCGCCGACCAGTCGGTGATCGCGGCGACCCGTGCACCGAACTCGCGGTGGGCGATGCGGGCGAGTTCGAACCAGTCGAATGCCATGTCTTCAGGGTAGAGCCAGCCGGGTCACGATCAGCGCGATTCCAAACGATGCACCTGTCGGGGTGCTCGGGAAGGATGGTGCGCATGACCAACATCCCCACCGTGCAGTTGTCCGAAGGCCTCACCGTCAGCGCGCAGGGCTACGGCGCCATGTCCGTCGCCCCCGTGTACGGCCCCGTCGATGCCGCGGAGGCGCTCGCGACCCTCCACCACGCCATCGACATCGGAGTGACGTTCATCGACACGGCCAACGTGTACGGCGACGGCGCGAGTGAGATCGCGGTGGGCACGGTGCTGAAGGAACGCCGCGACGAGGTGCAGCTGGCCACCAAGTTCGGTCTCGTCGGCAACATCGCGAACGGCCGGCGCAGCATCAACGGCAAGCCCGACTACGTGGCGCAGGCCCTCGACGAATCGCTGTCCCGGCTCGGCGTCGACACCGTCGATCTGTACTACCTGCACCGCGTCGACCCCGAGGTGCCCATCGAGGACACCGTCGGCGCGATCGCGGAACAGGTGAAGGCAGGCAAGGTCCGCAACATCGGACTGTCGGAGGCGACCGGCGACGAACTGCGTCGCGCGTCACAGGTGCACCCCATCGCCGCGATTCAGAGCGAGTGGAGCATCTGGAGCCGCGACGTCGAGAAGCACGTCGTTCCCGCGGCGGCCGAACTGGGCATCGGCTTCGTGCCGTACTCGCCGGTGGGCCGGGGCTTCCTCACCGGAACGTACGACCCGGCCACGCTGGGCGACAAGGATCTGCGCCGCCGGTTCCCGCGTTTCGGCGACGATGCACTGCCGGCGAACCTGAAGGTGCTCGACGTCGTCCGCGAGGTCGCTGCCGAACTCGACGCGACGCCCGCCCAGGTGTCGCTGGCGTGGCTGGACGCGAAGGGCCGCGAGTTCGGGTTGCCGTCCGTGTCGATTCCCGGCACCCGGTTCGCGGCGCGCGTCACGGAGAACGCCGGCGCGCTCGCAGTCACGCTGACCGAGGGGCAGATCGCGCGCCTGGACCTGCTCGCGGATCTCACCGTCGGCGAGCGCACGGCCGATCCGACCTGGGTGTCGCTGGGCCGCGAGTGACTTCACTCAGCGGGTAATGCCTGCTGGGGGGTAGTTTGATCTGCGATGAGCAGAGTGTGGTTGGTGTGGGGCGTCGGGGTTGTCGCTTATATCGTCGCCGTCCTGCATCGAACCTCGTTCGGTGTGTCGGGCCTCGCGGCGACGGAACGATTTTCGATCAGTCCGAGTGTGTTGTCGGGTTTCGTCGTACTCCAGATCGTGGTGTATGCGGGGATGCAGATCCCGGCGGGTGTGCTCCTCGACCGGTACGGGTCGCGGATCATGATTTCCGCGGGCGCCCTCATCATGGCCTCGGCACAGATGCTCCTCGCGCTCACCGAATCGCTGCCGCTGGCGGTCGCCGCGCGCGTTCTCGTCGGCGTCGGCGACGCGATGACGTTCATCTCCGTGCTGCGCCTGGTGCCGCAGTGGTTCGCGCCGCGGCGGGTCCCGCTCGTGTCGCAGCTGACCGGCATCTTCGGTCAGATCGGTCAGATCCTGTCGGCGCTGCCGTTGATGCTGTTACTGAACGGGCCGGGCTGGAGTTTCGCGTACGGCAGCGCGGCGTCGCTCGGTTTGCTGTCGTTCGTGCTCGCCGTGTCCGTCATCCGCAATGCGCCGCCCGGTCTGGAGGTGGTGGCCGCGCCCGCCGGACTGCGGGAGGTGGGCAAGCAGATCCGCGCCGTGTGGGGTCGTCCCGGCACCCGGCTCGGGTTCTTCACCCACATGGGCACGCAGTTCTCGATGACCACGTTCGCCCTGTTGTGGGGTGTGCCGTACCTGAGGTCGGCGCAGGGGTTGTCGCCGGCGGAGGCCGGTTCGCTGCTGACCCTGTCGGTGATCTCGGCGATCGTGGCCGGGCCGATCATCGGCATCCTCAGCGGCCGGTTCCCGATGCGCCGCTCCTATCTGGTGCTGGCGATCATGATCAGCAACGCGGCGATCTGGACCGTCGTCCTGTCGCTGCCGGGTCCGGCGCCGATCTGGTTGCTGATCGTGCTGGTGATGGTGATCTCGGTGGGCGGCCCCGGTTCGATGATCGGCTTCGACTACGCCCGCATGTTCAATCCCAGCACCAGCATGGGAACGGCGCAGGGAATGGTCAACATCGGCGGCTTCCTGGCGTCGTTGCTGGTCATCCAGGCGATGGGTCTCATCCTCGACGCGATGGGCGGGTACTCGTTCGACGCGTTCCGGGTGGCCTGGCTCGTGCAGTACCCGGTCTGGATCGTGGCGATCACGGGTGTTCTGGTGACGCGTGGGAAGACGCGGAGGCAGATGGGATTGGTGCTGCGGCCCATTCGTCAGGTGTGGCGGGAGCGGGGCGGTCGCTGAAAGGGCTAGTTACACTCTTACATGATGTGTAACACTATAACGCATGAGCAATGAGCGATCGGAAGATCACGCCGTCCTGACGGCTCCCCCGATGCAGTGGGACGCCTGGGGCGCGCCGGAAAAGCACAAGGTCCTCTCGGACGGCGTCAAAGGACTGCTCCAGCAGGCCCTCGGCGTCACGATCACGGAACCCTCCGACCGGGTGGCCGACGACGTCGTCCTGGCTCCCAGCGCACTGTCAGACCAGCAGATCGCCGCGCTCGCGGGCATCGTCGGAGAACAGTTCTGCAGCACCGCGCACTCCGACCGGCTGCTGCGTTCCGGCGGCAAGAGCACGCTCGACCTGCTGCGTCGCCGCAGCACCGAACCGCAGAACGCACCCGACGCCGTGATCACTCCCGGCACCGACGCCGAGGTCGCCGACGTGCTCCGATACTGCGCCGACCACGGCATCGCGGTGGTGCCGTTCGGGGGCGGAACGAGCGTGGTCGGTGGACTCGACCCCGTGCGCGACCGATTCGACGCCGTCGTCTCGCTGGACCTGCGCCGGTTCGACGCGCTCATCGACCTCGACACCGACTCCGGCATCGCGACGCTGGGCGCGGGCGTGACGGGTCCGCTCGCCGAGGAACTGCTCGGCGCGCACGGCTTCTCGCTCGGGCACTTCCCGCAGAGCTTCATGTTCGCGACCATCGGCGGCTTCGCGGCCACCCGGTCGTCGGGGCAGGCGTCCGCGGGGTACGGGCGGTTCGAGGACATGGTGCAGGGACTGCGGGTGGTGACCCCCACCGGGACCCTCGACACGGGGCGCGCCCCGGCCTCCGCGGCGGGTCCGGACCTCGGCGAATTGTTCGTCGGGTCGGAGGGCACGCTCGGCGTGATCACCCGGGTGCGGGTGCGGGTGCACGCGGTCCCCGACACCACCGTCCGGGAAGGGTGGAGTTTCCCCGACTTCGAGACGGGCGCGGCGGCTCTGCGTGCGTTGCGGCAGGAAGGTGCGGTCCCGACCGTGCTGCGACTGTCCGACGAGGCGGAGACGGCGGTGAACCTCGCGACCACCGACAAGATCGGTGAGGAGACCGTCACCGGCGGCTGCCTGGCGATCACGACGTTCGAGGGCACCGCCGAGCACACCGCGGAGCGGACGGCGGAGGCTCGTGCCGTGCTGGTGGCGCATGGCGGCACGTCCCTGGGCGAGGGGCCCGGAAACGGTTGGGAGCACGGCCGTTTCGACGCACCGTACCTGCGCGACTCGCTGCTCGACGCCGGAGCGCTGTGTGAGACGCTGGAAACCGCGACCACCTGGGGCAACCTCGCTGCGCTCCGCACGGCCGTGACCACCGCGCTGACGGAGTCGCTGTCCGGGCAGGGCACCCCGCCGCTCGTCCTCTGCCACATCTCGCACACGTACCCGACCGGCGCCTCGCTGTATTTCACCGTCGTGTCCGCGCAGGCGGACGACCCGATCGAACAGTGGCGGAAGGCCAAGACCGCCGCCGGTGATGCGATCGTCGCCGCCGGCGGCACCATCACGCACCACCACGCGGTCGGAGTCGACCACCGCCCGTGGATGCGGGACGAGATCGGCGACCTGGGCGTCGCGATTCTGCGGGCGGTCAAGGACACGGTCGATCCGGTGGGAATCCTCAACCCCGGCAAGCTGATTCCGTGAGCACCCAGCAGGTGATCGAGAAGGTCACCGTCCTCGTCAACCCCCTCGCCGGTCACGGTCACGCACCCGTCGCCGGCCGCAAGGGGGTGGCCCGCCTGCGTGAGCGCGGGGTCGCCGTCACCGAGATCATCGGAACGGATGCCGATCACGCGCGCATGCTGGCCCGCCGGGCGATCGACGACGGCACCGACGCGCTCGTCGTCGTCGGCGGGGACGGCGCCATCAGCATCGGGTTGCAGGCGGCGGCGCAGTCCGGGACGCCGGTCGGGCTGATCCCGGCCGGCACCGGCAACGACCACGCGCGCGAATTCGGTATCCCCGTCGGCGATCCCGTCGCCGCGGCCGACGTGATCGCCGACGGGGAGGTGCAGGAGTCCGACCTCGCCAGGATCACGCTCACGGACGGCACGGTGGTGTGGGCGGGCACCATCGTGGCGAGCGGATTCGACTCGCTCGTCACGGACCGCGCCAACCGGATGTCCTGGCCGAAGGGTCCGATGCGGTACAACCTCGCGATGCTCGCCGAACTGACGCAGCTCCGCCCGCTGCACTACAGCATCGAATTGGACGAGGAGAGGTTCCAGGTGGACGCCACCCTCGTGGCGGTGGGCAACGGACGCTCCTACGGCGGCGGCATGCAGATCTGCCCGGGCGCCGACAAGACCGACGGCCTGCTCGACGTCACGGTCGTCGACTACGGTCGCCGGTCGAGGCTGGTCCGCTTGTTCCCCCGGGTCTACAAGGGCACACACGTGGATCTCCCCGACGTGCAGACCTACCGTTCACGGACGGTGCGATTGCAGTGCGACGGCATCACGGCCTACGCGGACGGCGACCGGGTCGGCCCGCTGCCCGTCACCATCGAGGCGGTGCCGGCCGCCCTGCGCATCCTCAGCCACACCCCGGCCTGAGCGGTCACAACCCGCGCAACCGGTCCATCTCGCGGCGTTCGCGTTTGGTGGGCCTGCCGGCGCCGCGGTCGCGCTGCGGTATCGACGCGAGGACTTCGCGCGGTGGGGGCGGTGGTGTGTTGTCGGTGTAGCACTCGACCGCCACCACCGCGCCGACCCGTTTGGTGATCGGCCGGACAACCTCGACGATGCGTTCGACACCCGCCGCGCGAATGCGGACCTCGTCACCGGCCTTGACCGGCTGCGCCGGTTTGGCGGTGGTGCCGTTGACCCGCACGTGCCCCGACCTGCAGGCGGCCGCCGCCGCGGAGCGCGTTTTGAACAGCCGGGTCGCCCAGGTCCAGCTGTCGACCCGGACGCTCGCGGGATCGGTACCGGAAATCGCCACCCGACCAGGATACGAAAGCGCGCGTGACGGTGTGGCCTGCGGGCGCGTCACCCGTTCGGGGGAGTACGGTTCGACCGGGCGAGGGTCGGTTGCACTGCCGGGCCGGTGACGTCGCAATGTGGTTTGCATGCAACCGAATCCGCGGGGGGAGTCGGCGGGGCGGGCGCCCGGATCAGGGCTGCGGCGATGGTCGCCCCGACCAGGAGCAGTGCGATGCAGATGTACATCGCGATGCGGAAGCCCTGCGAGAAGCTGCCGGGGTCGATCATGCTTTCGGCGTCGATCCCGGCGATCCCGGGGAGTGCGGCCACCGCCAGCAGCTGGCTGGTGCGCGCGACGGCGTTGTTCACCCCGGAGGCGATGCCGGACTGGTCGACCGGGACCGACCCGAGCACGGCGGCGGTCAGCGGCGCGACCATGGCGGACAGTCCGAGGCCGAAGACGACGACGCCGGGGAGCACGACCGTCCAATAGTTCGCACCCGGCCCGATCCGGGTCATCAACAGCAGGCCGATCGCTGCGAGTGCGGGCCCGACGGTCATCGGCAGCCGTGGGCCGTGGGTCTGGGCGTAGCTGCCGGCGCGGGAGGAGAACGCCAGCATCGCCAGCGTGATCGGGATGGTGGCGACTCCGGCTTCGATCGGCGAGTATCCGGCCACCAACTGCAACTGCAGGACCAGGAGGAAGAAGACGCCGCCGAGTGCGGCGTACACGGCGAGCGTCACCAGGTTTGCCACCACGAACATGCGCGACGCGAACAAACTCGGCGGCACCAGGGCGTTCGGTGAACGCCGTTCCACCACGACGAACGCGATCAGCGCGACGGTCCCGACCACCCCGGCGATCAGGTTCATCTCGATCAGACCGTAGGTGAGCGCGCCGAGGCCGATCACCGCGCACACCGACCCGAGCACGTCGAGGTGATCGGGCGGATGCGGGTCGCGGCTCTCCGGGACGTGCCGCATCGACGCCCACACGACGACGACGGCGAACGGAAGATTGAGCAGGAACACCGACCGCCAGCCGGCCACCTCCACCAGCCAGCCGCCCAGGAGAGGGCCGATCGCCCCCGCCACCCCGCCGAGTCCCGACCACAGTCCGATTGCGGCACCCCGGTCGTCCTCGTGGATCGAGGCCGAGATCAGAGCGAGGCTGCCGGGGGTCAGCATCGCGGCCCCGACACCCTGCAGAATCCGTGCGATCACGAGCATCGTGATGTCGGGTGCGATGCCGCACAGGAGTGACGCCGCCGCGAACCAGACCGTCCCCCAGACGAAGACGCGGCGCCTGCCCCAGCGATCCCCGAGCGCCCCGCCCAGCAGGATCAGCGACGCCAGGGCGAGGGTGTACCCGCTCAGTACCCACTGCATTCCCGCGACATCCGACCCGAGGTCCTCGCCGATGTGCGGCAGGGCGATGTTCACCACCGTGCCGTCCAGTAGCGCGAGGCTCGAACCGAGAACGGTCGCGGTGATCACCCACCGCCCTTGGCGGGTGCTCAGGCGCAGAACTGTCTCGGTCATCTCCCCATGGTGCGCCGCGGTTCAGGCAGCGCGGTACTCGTTGCGATTTCTCGCGCGGGCTTCGGCATACTCGACATCGTTGCCCGGTCGAAACCGAAAGTCGAGAGCCTGCACGTGTACATCGAAGTCGACGACCTGTCCCGCGAGGCCGTGCACGGACTGTTGGCCGAGCACCTGGCGGACATGCGTGCCACGTCGCCGCCCGACAGTGTTCACGCCCTCGATCTGCCCGGCTTGCGGGACCCGTCGGTCACCGTGTGGACGCTCTGGGACGAGGAGACGGTGCTGGGAACCGTGGCTCTGCGTGAGCTCTCGCCGGCCGAGGGCGAGATCAAGTCGATGCGGACGGCCACCGAGGCGCGCGGGCGGGGTGTGGCCAGCCGGCTCCTCGCGCATCTGGTCGACGAGGCGCGGGCACGCGGGTACGTCCGGCTCAACCTCGAGACCGGCACCGAGGACTTCTTCGCCCCGGCCAGGCGCCTGTACACCGAGCACGGCTTCACCGAATGCCCCCCGTTCGGGAGCTACGGCAACGATCCGAACAGCATCTTCTTCACACTCGCCCTGTGACAGCCCGGTCCGTGCGACACTTTCCGCCACGCACCTCGATATACGGAGAACTCATGGACATCATGCGCAAGGTCGCAGTCGGGGCCGTCGCGGTGGCCGGCCTGTCTTTCTTCGCCGCGGGGACGGCCGCGGCAGACCCGGTGCCGGCGCCCATGCCGCCGCCGCTACCCGCGCCGATGCCGGTCCCGTTGCCTGCGGGGACATACCTCGGCACCACCAACGTTCTCGGTGGCGACCTGATCTGGAAGGGCAAGACGTTCGGGCCCGGCTGGGTCATGGACAACTTCGGTGTGTTCTTTCCGTACATCTTCGGCATGACCACACCGGAAGCGAGCGGTTCCCTCGTCACCGACTACAGCCCTTCCGGGCTGCCGTTCCTGACCGACCGGATCACCCCGAGGCCCGACGGCACCTACGAGGGCACCGTCTACATCAACGGCAACCCCGTGGCGGGGTACGCCCTCCACAAGTAGGCGATCAGCAGGGCTACACCTTCGACGGTGCGAGCGGTTCGGGGGTAATCGAGTTCGGCGCTGCGGGGGTGACGCGGCGAGTGGGGATGGCCAGCGTGATGGCCGCGGCGACCAGTGCGACACCGCAACCGATCAACAGGCCGGTTCGGAAGCCGCCCTCGGTGGGCAGGGTGTGGCCGGCGACCTGGACGCTCATCTGGGCGAGAACCACACCGACGACGGCAGCGGACACCGCGGTACCGACCGAGCGCATCAGAGAATTGACGCTGTTGGCGGAGGCGGTCGCGGACTGCGGCACGGCGCTCATCACCAGGGCGGGCATCGCACCGTAGGCCAGACCGACGCCCGAGCCGCAGATACAGGTCACCACGACCAGGCCCCACGTCGACCCCATCAGGAACATCGACGATCCGTAGCCGAGCGCGATGACGAGGCTTCCGACGAGCAGGGTGACCTTCGGCCCGCGGGTGGATGACAGCTTGGCGCCGAAGGGGGAGACCGCCATCATCATCAGACCCGAGGGGGCCATCCACAGACCCATGGCCAGCATCGACTGTCCCAGGCCGTATCCCGTAGACGCCGGCAACTGCAGGAGCTGTGGAACGATCAGGGACTGGGCGTACATGGCGAAGCCGACGACGACGGACGCGGCGTTGGTCAGCAGCACCTGACGGCCGGCGATCACCCGCAGGTCGACCAGCGGTTCGGGAGTGCGGAGTTCCCACCAGCCCCAGGCCGTCAACGCGACGACCGTGGTCGCGAACAGACCGAGGGTGGTGCTGCTCGCCCAGCCCCAGTCGGCGCCCTTGGACACAGCCAGCAGCAGGGACACCAGTCCGACACCCAGTCCGACTGCGCCGATGGGATCGAAGCGGGCCTTGGGTCCGTGGACGGGTGTGGCAGGCACGAAGAACCAGAGCAGCACGGCGATCAGCGCGCTGAGCCCGGCGGCGCCCCAGAACAGCACGCGCCAGCTCGCATTCTCCGCGACCGTTGCGGCGAGCGGCAGACCGAGGGCGCCGCCGATGCCCATGGACGAGCTCATCAAGGCGATGGAGGAGTGCAGGCGCTCGGGCGGCAGCAGGTCCCGCAGTGCGCTGATTCCCAGCGGAATCATGCCCACACCAATGCCCTGCAGCCCTCGGCCGATCACCATCGGGGCCAGGGACGTCGCGACCGCACAGACCACCGAGCCCAGGACGAGCGGAACCGTGCAGATCAGCATCATCCGCCGCTTGCCGTACAGGTCGCCGAGACGTCCGGTGACCGGTGTCGCCACGGCGCCGGCGAGCAGCGTCGCGGTGATCACCCAGGACGCGTTGGAGGCGGTCGTGTCGAGCAGTCGGGGAAGGTCGCCGATCAGCGGCACCACGAGGGTCTGCATGAGCGCGGCGACGATGCCGGTGAAGGCCAGCACGGCGACGAGGCCGCCCGGTCGGACGGCGGGCGTCGGACTGTCCACACGAATCTCCTCAACTCAGCGAAACACAATTTGTGCACCATACACAGCGTATGCATGGTGCACAACGTATGTATCGTGCAATGAGTTCAGGTGGGGCGTTTTCCGAGGTAGGCGGCGGCGAGTCCGCACGCGACCACGGCAACCACCGACAGTCCGGTCGATGTCCACGCCCACGAGTCCGGCCCCGGCGTGCTCTCGGATCCGACGAGCGGCGCGTACGCCGTCCACCCGTAGTCGGCGATCAGCGGGACGGCCAGCGCGGCCGGCACCGCCAGCGACATCGCGGTGACCGATTCGCTCGACGGCAGACTCGACGCGACCGTGTACGACGCCGCGAGCGGAAGGAGGAGCCACGTCGCACCGGCGTGCAAGTTGTCCCACGGCGGGTGCTCGAACAGCGCCGCCGCGGCCACGACTGCGAGTGCCGCGATGCCGAACACCGGCTGCGGGAAGCGCCTGCCGAGCACGGCACCCGTCAACGCGAGCGCCGCGGGCACCAGCAGCCACGGCCAGGAGTCCGGGAACGCCACGCCGATGTCCCCCGCGGCGACGAAGGCCATCGCGGCAAGCAACACGATCCCGGTGCGGCCCTCCAGCCACAGCGAGGCGGCGATCACCACCACGACGAGGACGAGTCCGAACATCCACCGGCCCTGCGTCGCACCGTAAGCGCCCACGTCCCAGACACGACGAACGAACCACCAGTACAGCACCAGCCCGATCAACGGCAGAACGATCCCGACGACGAGGGCGCGCCCGCTCACCGCGGCGAGCGTCCGCTCACCGAAGTCGCCGGACGCGAGCGTGACGGCCAGAACCACGGCCGTGAGCGCGAGGACGGTCAGCATCACCGGCTCGAACAAGGGTTCCGGAAGGTAGTCCGCGTAGCGCCGGGGAACCGGCGTCCGGAAATGGTCGATCGGTCCGGCGAGGAGGAGTCCGGTGAGAACCCCCGCCGCGAGTGCGGTCTGCGACCACGCCCGGTCGGCGGTGGCGCACAGTCCGACGATGCCGCCGAGCAGAAGGCCCGCACCGACTCCGCCGAGATACACCTCGGACTCCCACGGCCCCGTCGCCGGAGCGACACCCAGCAGCGCCAGGCCGGTGAACGACAGCGTCGACAGGATCCGGCGGACACGAACCAGCGTTGCCACCAGGACGGCGACGATCGCGGCGAGGAAGGCGCCTGCGGCCGGACCGACATACAACGCTTCCAGGCGGTCGCCGTCGACCACGAACGCGAACTCACTGGACGTGGTGGACCTCAACGCAATTCCCGCGACGAACCCGCCCAGCAGCAGGCACACGTGCGAGATACTGAATGTCATCCCCCGAGCATCGCGTAAGGGCACCGGCCTTGAAGTGACCGACGCGCAGGAGAAGGCTGGAGGTCGTGCTGTGCCCGCGGCAGAGAAGGGGTGGTCCGCTTGGTCATCGACAACGACGTCTACAACCGGGTGGGGGAGTCGTGGTGGGAGGAAGACAATCCACTCAACCTGCTGCACGGAAGTCTGACGCCGGGACGATTCGCCTACTTCCGAAAGGTGCTCGGCGAAACGGTCGGTCGTGACCATCGCGGACTCCGCGCCCTCGACGTCGGTTCGGGCGGCGGGTTCCTCGCGGAGGAGTTCACCCGCATCGGTTTCCGGGTGACGGGCATCGATCCGTCCCCGGTATCGGTCGACACCGCGCGGCGTCACGCGGCCGGCTCGGCACTCGACATCGAGTACCGCATCGGGTCGGGGGAACACCTGCCGGTGCCGGATGCCACGTTCGACGTCGCCTACTGCTGCGACGTCCTCGAGCACGTGTCGGATCTCGACGGAGTGATCGCCGAGACGTCCCGTGTGCTGAAACCTGGCGGCCTGTACCTGTTCGACACCATCAACCGCACATTCGCCAGCAAGCTCGTCGCGATCAAGATCATGCAGGAGTGGCGGATGACCCGGATGTTCGACACTCCCATCCACGACTGGTCGATGTGTATCCGTCCAGCCGAGCTGGCGCCGATCATGGAGCGGCACGGTCTGCGGCTCGGCGAGATCGTCGGGCTCGGGCCTCGGTCGAAGAATCCTCTCCGGCTCCTCGACCTCGCCCGGGCAGGCGGAACACGGCTCAGCTACGGGGAGTTGAGTCGCCGGCTCGACTTCGGGCAGATCCGGAGCACGGCCATCTCCTACATGGGATTTGCGGTCAAGAACGGCGAAAGCCCGCCGCGACGACGCGACGGGCTTCCGGACGGGCGTGATCAGCTGTAGTCGTAGAAGCCCTTGCCGCTCTTCTTGCCGAGCTGTCCGGCGTCGACCTTGCGCTTGAGCAACGTCGGGGGAGCGTAGTGCGGCTCGGCGAACTCCGCGTACAGCGACTCCGCCGCGGCGAGGGTGATGTCGAGACCGACGGTGTCGATGAGCGTCAGCGGGCCCATCGGGTAGCCGCAGCCGCCCTTCATGGCCTCGTCGATGTCCTCGGCGGTGGCGTAGCCCGACTCGAGCATCCGGACCGCCGAGGTGAGGTACGGGATGAGCAGCGCGTTCACGATGAAGCCCGCGCGGTCACCGGCCCGCACCGTCTTCTTGCGCAGCGTGTTCTTCGCGTAGTCGGTGACCGCGAGGACGGTCTCCTCCGACGTGACCAGGCTGACCACGATCTCCACCAGCGGCATCACCGGCACCGGGTTGAAGAAGTGGACGCCCACAACCTGCCCGGGACGCTGCGTGGCGTTGGCCATCTTGATCAGCGGGATGGACGACGTGTTGGACGCCAGGATGCCCGACGGCTTCACGATCTTGTCGAGCTTCTGGAAGATGTCGACCTTGAGCGACTCGATCTCCGGTGCCGCCTCGATCACGAGGTCGCGGTCCGCGAACTCCTCGATGTCGAGGGTGACCCGCACGCGGGCGAGCGCGGCATCCGCGGCGTCCTGGTCGAGCTTGCCCGCCTTGACCCCGCGAGCCAGGGACTTCTCGATCCGGGCCTGCGCGGCCTCGGCGAATTCCGGCTTGGTCTCGAGGATGAGAACCGAGCTGCCGGCCTTGATACATACCTCGGCGATGCCGGCACCCATGGTGCCGCCGCCGATCACGCCTACTAGTTCCACAAATTCTCCTCACGTAGCCGTGCGTGGTTAGCGAGTCCAGAGACTCGCTAACCACGCACGGGCGGCGTAGCCGCCTACTTCAACAGTGCACGCGACATCACGACGCGCTGGATCTGGTTCGTGCCTTCGTAGATCTGAGTGATCTTCGCATCACGCATCATCCGCTCGACAGGGAAGTCGGTGGTGTAGCCGGCGCCACCGAACAGCTGGACGGCGTCGGTGGTGACCTCCATCGCGACGTCGGAGGCGAAGCACTTGGCGGCCGCGGAGATGAATCCGAGGTTCTTCTCGCCGCGCTCGGCGCGGGCCGCGGAGGTGTAAACCATGAGGCGTGCGGCCTCGACCTTCATCGCCATGTCGGCGAGCATGAACTGCACGGCCTGGAAGTCGCTGATCGACTTGCCGAACTGCTTGCGGTCCTTGGTGTAGGCGAGGGCGGCGTCGAGGGCGCCCTGCGCGAGGCCGACTGCCTGCGCGCCGATGGTGGGACGGGTGTGGTCGAGGGTCTGCAGCGCCGTCTTGAAACCGGTGCCGGGCTCGCCGATGATGCGGTCGCCGGGGATCTTGCAGTTCTCGAAGTAGAGCTCCGCGGTGGGCGAACCCTTGATGCCGAGCTTCTTCTCCTTCGGTCCGACGACGAAGCCCTCGTCGTTCTCGTGGACCATGAACGCGGAGATGCCGTTGGCGCCCTTGTCGGCGTCGGTGACGGCCATGACGGTGTACCAGCTGGACTTGCCACCGTTGGTGATCCAGCACTTGGAGCCGTTGAGGATCCAGTCGTCGCCGTCGGCCTTGGCGCGGGTGCGCATACTGGCGGCGTCGGAACCGGCCTCACGCTCGGACAGCGCGTAGGACGCCATGGCCTCGCCGGACGCGAGCTGCGGCAGGACCTGCTGCTTGAGTTCTTCGGACCCGTTGAGGATGAGGCCCATGGTGCCGAGCTTGTTGACGGCGGGGATCAGGGAGGAGGAGCCGCAGACGCGGGCGACCTCTTCGATGACGATGCAGGTGGCGACGGAGTCGGCGCCCTGGCCGTCGTATTCCTCGGGGACGTGGATGGCGTTGAACCCGGAGTTCACGAGGGCGACGCGGGCCTCTTCGGGGAAGCGTGCGTCCTCGTCGACCTGCTTCGCGTAGGGGGCGATCTCCTTCTCGGAGAGCGCGCGGATCGCGGACCGCAGTTCGTCGTGCTCTTCACCGAGCTTGAACAGATCGAAGTCCGGATTTCCGGCCATGGGGCGCTCCTTGCTGAGTCTCGACGGCACCGAGTCTGAATAGGCACTCCGTGCCAGGGTTGTTGTCGTTCAGGTGGGCCGCAATGTTCGTGGTCGGCAAACTACTGCCACTACAGTGCAGTCAACCACGGCACTGAGTGCCAGTCAAGGGTGGTTGTCGTCACCCGGCCGCCTCAGCCCCGGCGCCGGGACAGCTGGGCCTGGATACGCCCGGTGATCTCGTCCACCGGCGTTCCCGGCGGGTACGACACCACCAGCACGGCGTCCTGTTCCTGCGTCGATGCCCCCGGAGCGACGCCGAACGTCCGGCGCACGTCGAGGAGGGCCCGCTCGAGTTCCTCGGCGGTGGCGTCGGGATCGCCCTTGATCATGTTCCGGAGCAGGAAGTTGTGGCACGCGGTGACAGCGGCCGCGAATCCGATGACCTTCAGGACCGGCTCGGTGGGTACGACACCGCGCAGGTAGTCGACGAACAACCGCTCGTAGCGGAAGCCGGTGACGATCTCCCGGTCGCGCAGGGCGGGCACCCGCTGCACCACCTGGTACCGGCGAGCCGACAGCTCCCGGTTCTCGCGGAACCTGTCGAAGACCAGGCCGGCCGTCCTGCAGACCGCGGCCCACGGGTCATCGGAATCCGTGGACAGATAATCGCCTGCCTGCTGCAACAGTGATTCGTGATCGGCGAAGATCACGTCCTCCTTGGAGCGGAACTGGCGGAAGAACGTCCGCCGGGACACGCCCGCCGCGGACGCGATCTGCTCGACGGTCGTCGCCTCGTACCCGTTCTCGGAGAACAGCCGGATGGCCTGCGCCACGACGTGGACGCGGAAGTCCGCGGGATCGATGCCGGGTGTGTCGACGCGCTCGGTCATGGGGCCCAGTATCCATCGGCGGCATTGGGCCCGCAGTGCCCTGGACCCGGCGCGCCTCGCGGGCGGATACTCGAAAGAGTGCGTCCGTCCTGGTTGGGCGGGGCGAGGTCGAGTTCGAGTGTGCCCTGGACAAGGTGAAGGACCCGTTCCGGGGGCGGGAGAAACGCGCCGCCCCGCGGACGTCCGTGTTCCGGACGGCGGCGAACCGATTCCGCTCTCGGCGGCCCAGCGGGCCACGTGGTTCGCGCAGCAACTCGAACCGCAGGTCCCGATCTCCATCGCCCAGTACGTCGAGTTCCACGGTGTCCTCGACATCGACCTGCTCCGGCAGGAGACGGTGGAAGCGGCCCGCGAATTCGAATCACCCTTCCTCAAGGTGTACGACGTCGACGGCCGGCCGCTGCAGTACGTGGACCATCGGACGGACACGTCCATCGCGTACGTCGATTTCCGCGCGGACGAGGACCCGGTGGCGGCGGCACACGCATGGATGGAACGTGATTACGTCACACCGCTCGATCTGAACGCCGACCGGCTGGTCGAGACGTCGATCCTGCAGACCGGTGACACGCACTTCCTGTGGTACAGCAGGATTCACCACGTTGCTCTCGACGGTTACGGGGCCATGACGATGCTGCGCCGCATCGCACACCGGTATTCTGCGAAAGTCGCGGGCCGCGAACCGGATCCGAACCGGGCGGTGAGCCTGCGGCAGTTGTACGACATCGACAGCCGGTACCGCGCCTCCGAGCGGTTCGTGACCGATCGGGAGTACTGGGCGGGCCGGGTCGCCGGACTCGAGGGCACCACGCTGGCGCGGACGGCGGGGCAGGTGTCGGCCACCAGTACGGTGGAGAGTGCCGTCCTCTCGGACGACGTCGTGGCCGTTCTCGATTCCCGCGACAGCCTGTCGGCGGCGACGATCATCGCGGCCGCGGCGTGCTACCTGTCGCGACGTACCGGCAGAACCGATGTGCTGGTGACCATTCCGGTGTCGGCCCGCACCACGGCGGTGCTGCGCAATTCCGGGGGCATGCTCGTCAACGTGGCACCGATGCCCGTCAGCGTCCGGGCCGACGACACCGTCGCGGAGCTGATCGAGAAGGTGCAGCGTGAGCTGGTCGCCGCACTGCGACACCAGCGGTGCAGCCTCGACGACATCCGCCGCGACGCCGGCGACACCGCGACGACGGCACTGTACGGGCCGATGGTGAACGTGATGTTGTTCCGTCAGGAGGTCGCGCTCGGTTCGCTCCTCGGCGATTTCCACATCGTCACATCGGGTCCGGTCGAGGACCTGCTGATCAACGTGTATCAGAGCGGCACCCCCACCAGGATCTTCGTGGACTTCCGCGCGAACCCCAGCCGCTATGAGGACGCGGAACTGCGGGAACACCATCGGCAGTTCGTCGAACTGCTCGAGGAACTGGCCACCGCAGACCCGGCGTCCCGGGTGGGCAGCATCCACGAGACCAGTTCCCGCGCCGGCGAACGACTTCTGCGCGAGGCGGCGGAAATCGACTACTGGCGCCGGCAGCTGGACGGGTTGCCCGACCTCCTGCCGTTGCCCACCGACCACCCGCGGCCCGCGAGGTTGTCGCAGGCGAGCGACCGGGTCACCGTGGTGGTGCCGGGGGAGTTGCACCGCCGCGTCGCCGCTCTGGCCGACGCCGCAGGCACCACCGGCCGCACGGTGTTCCTGACGGCCCTGTCGATCCTGTTGGGCAGGGTCACCGGTAGCAGCGACATCGCCGTCGGAACGGCGGTGGACGTGGGCGATCGCACGGACGTCGTGGTGGTGCGGTCACGGTACGCGAGCGAGGTGTCGTGCCGCGACTATCTGTCGCACGTCCGGGACGTCGCCACCGAGGCGGCCGCGCACACCGGTGTTCCGTTCGACCGTCTGGTGCGGGAACTCGGCGTGTCGGTGTCGGACGCGTACGCACCGATCGTCCAGGTGCTGCTCGACACCCGCGCACCCGGCGCCCCGGGTTCTGCCGTCTCCGGCCTCGACCTATGCGTGACCGTGACCGAAGCGGCCGACGAGTCGGGCGATCCGGCGGGTGTCACCGTCGAATTCGGTTTCGCCGCAGACCTGTTCGACGCCCACACGATCCGGGTGGCCGCCGAGCGGTACCTCCGCATCCTCGACGCGATGGCGGCCGATCCGGAGGTTCCGGTCGGTGACATCGAGATCCTCTCCGCAGACGAACGTTCCGCGCTGACGCCGGTACGAGGACGGCCGGGCCGGTCCGAGCGCACCCTGCCCGACCTCTTCGCGGATGCCGCGGCACTGGATCCGGCGGCGACGGCGCTGTCGCGGCAGGGCGAGGAGTTGTCGTACCGCGAGCTGGACCGGTGGTCGACGCAGGTCGCGCGCATGCTGATCGACCGCGGGGTGGGGCCGGAATCGTTCGTCGCGCTGGCGCTCCCGCGTTCGTTCCGGTCGGTGGCGTCCGTGTGGGCCGTCGCGAAGACCGGGGCGGCCTTCGTTCCCGTGGATCCGAACTACCCGGCCGATCGGATCGACTACATGCTCGCCGATTCGGGTGTGGTGCTGGGCCTGACGGAGGAGGCGGCGCGCGGTCGCCTGCACGACTCGATTCCCTGGTGCGTGCTGGACGATCCCGATTTCCAGGCTGACTGCGCCGCCCGCTCCGGCCGTCCGCTGACCGACTCCGACCGCATCCAGCCCCTGCACCTCGACAATGCCGCGTACCTGATCTACACGTCCGGTTCGACGGGGCGGCCGAAGGGCGTCACCGTCACCCACCGCGGGCTCGACAACTTCGCTGCCGACCAGCAGGAGAGGTTCGGCGCCACGAGATCGTCCCGGACGCTGCACTTCTCGACCCCGAGTTTCGACGCGTCCGTGTTCGAATACCTGCAGGCGTTCGGGGTGGGCGCCACGATGGTGGTCGTGCCGCCGTCCGCGTACGGCGGCTCGGAACTGGCCGATCTGCTGAGGTCGGAACGCGTCACGCACGGCTTCGTCACCACCGCGGCGCTGGGCACGATCCCGCCGGATTCGCTGGGCGACTTCCTCGACGTGGTGGTGGGCGGTGAGGCCTGCCCGCCCGAACTGGTGGCCCGGTGGGCGCCGGACCGCAGGCTGCACAACGCGTACGGTCCCACCGAAACCACCATCATGGCGAACATCAGCGCACCGATGACCCCCGGCGACCCCATCACACTCGGCGGGCCGATCCGGGGCGCCGAGGAAGTGGTGCTCGACGCCCGGCTCCGTCCGGTACCCGTCGGCGTCCCGGGTGAGCTGTACATCGCCGGCGCCGGTGTGGCCCGGGGGTATCACCGGCGGCCCGGTCTCACCGCGGCACGGTTCGTCGCCGACCCGTACGGCCGGGGCCGGATGTACCGCACCGGTGACGTGGTGCGGTGGCGACCCGACCACACCCTGGAATATTTGCGGCGCAGCGACTTCCAGGTCAAGGTGCGGGGTTTCCGCATCGAACTCGGCGAGATCGACGCGATGCTGCAGACGCATCCGGACGTGCGACTGGCCGTCACCATCGGCAGGCCGGGACCGTCCGGGGACACCGTCCTGGTCTCGTACGTCGTCCCGGCTCCGGGCAGGCCGATCGAGACGACGGAACTGCTGCGACAGGTTCGGAACCGGTTGCCGGCGTACATGGTTCCCTCGGTCGTCGTGGTGCTCGACGAGATCCCGCTGAACCCGGTCGGGAAGCTGGACCGCGCGGCACTGCCGGAACCGCGGTTCCTGTCCGCGGCCGCCGAGTTCAAGGCGCCTACCGACCCGGTCGAGGAGTCGATCGCCGAGGTCTTCACCGAGGTCCTCGGCGTCGAACGGATCAGTGTCGACGACAGCTTCTTCGACCTCGGCGGCAATTCTCTCGTGGCGACGCGGGTGATCGCGCGCGTCAACGCGGCACTCGGATCGGACGTGGGTGTGCGGGCGTTGTTCGAGGCGCCCACCGCCGAACTGCTGGCCGCGTACGTTCGGCGTGCGGGGACGGAATTCGTGGACCGTCCGCCCCTGGTCGTCGGGGAGCGGCCCGAGCGGATCCCGTTGTCGCTGGCGCAGCAACGGATGTGGTTCATCAACCAGTTCGACACGTCGTCGGTGGCGTACAACATCCCGATGGCCGTGCGCCTCACCGGACCGCTGGATGCGGACACGCTGCGGGCCGCGGTGGGCGATGTGATCGAGCGGCACGAGTCGTTGCGCACCGTGTATCCCGCGTCGACGGACGGGCCCTACCAGGTGGTGGTCGACACCGCGGACGTCGTCCCGGACCTCACCCCGCACGTCGACGGCGACGAGTCGCTGCACGAGAGGATCGCGACCCTCCTCGCGGGCGGATTCGACGTGGGCGCGAAGGTCCCGCTGCGCGCGGCGCTGTTGTGGACCGGCCCCGACGAACACGTGCTGGTGATCGTGGTGCATCACATCGCCGCCGACGGGGCGTCGCTCGCGCCGCTGGCCCGCGACCTGATGGTCGCGTACTCGTCGCGCCGGTCCGGGACGCCGCCGAGCTGGGAGCCGCTGCCCGTGCAGTACGCCGACTTCAGCGTGTGGCAGCGTCGCCTTCTCGGCAGTGCCGAGGACGCGGACAGTCTCATGTCCCGGCAACTGCAGTACTGGCGCGGTGTGCTCGCCGAACTGCCGGAGGTCAGCGCCCTGCCGCTCGACCGGAACAGGCCGCCCGCCCGCTCGCTCGAGGGTGCGACCGCGGCGTTCGCGATCGACGCGGGCCTGCACCGGCAACTGCTCCTCCTCGCGCGCGAGCACCAGGCGACGCTGTTCATGGTGATGCACGCGGCGCTGGCCGTGCTGCTGTCGAGGATGTCCGGTTCGGGTGACGTCGCCATCGGCACCCCGATCGCCGGTCGCGGTGAGGCGGCGCTGGACGACCTGGTCGGGATGTTCGTCAACACGCTGGTGCTGCGGACTCCGGTGGAGCCGGGTGAGGTGTTCACCGACGTACTGGCCCGGGCCCGCGACACGGACCTGGGTGCGTTCGGGCACACGGACGTTCCCTTCGAGAGCGTCGTCGACGAGCTGGCTCCAGGCAGGTCGACGTCCCACTCGCCGCTGTTCCAGGTGCTGCTCGAATTCCAGAACACCGTGCGCGCCCACCTCGAACTGCCGGGCCTGACCGTCGAGGCGGTCGACGTCGACCCGGGAGTCGCCAAGTTCGACCTGCAGCTGTCGCTCGCCGAATACCACGATGAGAAGGGCACCGCCGCAGGCATGGCCGCCGCGTTCCTGTATGCGACGGACGTGTTCGACCGGACGTCGGTGGAGGGGTTCGGGGAACGCTTCGTCCGGGTACTGCGGGCGGTGGTCGACGACCCGGCGGCGGTGGTGGGGGACATCCCGGTTCTCGGTGCGGTCGAGCGCGACCTGGTGCTGGACCGGTGGAACCGCGAGGGTGTCACCGCCGACGCGCAGACCGTGGTCGAGTTGTTCGCGCGGGTGGCCGCGTCGACCCCGGACGCCACCGCGGTCGTGTGCGGTGACGAGACGCTGACCTACGGCGAACTGGACGAGCAGGCGAACCGGTTGGCCCGGTTGCTGATCGCCGAGGGGGTGGGAACCGAGTCGCTGGTCGCGGTGATGGTGGATCGCACACCTGCCCTCGTGGTGACGTTGCTGGCGGTGCTCGCCGCCGGTGGCGGGTACGTGCCGGTCGACACCAGCTATCCCGCCGAGCGGGTGGCGGCGATGTTCGACGACGCACGACCCGTCTGCGCCGTGGTGAGCGCCGAATTCGCGTCGCTGGCACCGGCCGGAATCCCGGTGGTGGCGATCGACGATCCGGCGACGGCCGGTGCGATGGCCGAACTGTCCGGGTTGCCGGTCACCGACTCGGATCGGTTGCGGCCGCTGTGGGCCGACGCCGTCGCGTACGTCATCTTCACGTCGGGGTCGACCGGGCGACCCAAAGGCGTCCAGGTGTCGCACCGGTGCGTCGTCACGCTGCTCGCCAACACCCGGGAATTGTTCGGGTTCGACTCGTCCGACGTGTGGACGCTGTTCCACTCGTACGCTTTCGACTTCTCCGTCTGGGAACTGTGGGGTGCGCTCGTCCACGGTGGCCGGCTGGTGCTGGTCGACTACTTCACCGCACGGTCGCCGGACACGTTCCTCGAACTGTTGCGCCGGGAACGGGTGACGGTGCTGAACCAGACCCCGACGGCGTTCTACCAGCTGACGGAGGCCGATCGCGCGGCGAACGCCGTCGAGGACGCCGGCGGATCGCCACTGTCGTTGCGGCACGTGATCTTCGGCGGCGAAGCCCTCGACGTCGGGCAACTGGAGCGGTGGTACACCCGGCACGACGACCGGGCCCCCGTGCTGGTGAACATGTACGGCATCACCGAGACCACGGTGCACGTCAGCTTCCTCGCCCTCGACCGCGCGCTGGCGGCGTCCGTGCCGGGCTCGGTGATCGGCGGCGGACTCCCCGGTCTACGGGTCTACGTCCTCGACGGCCGGTTGCATCCGGTACCGCCCGGGGTGGTGGGCGAGCTGTACGTGTCCGGCGACCAGGTGACCCGCGGCTACATCGGCAGGCAGGGTCTGACCTCGACGCGTTTCGTCGCCGACCCGTTCGACCACCACCGGGCGGGGGCGCGCATGTACCGCTCGGGCGACGTCGTGAAGTGGGGTGCGGGCGGCCGGCTCGAGTACATGGGGCGCAGCGACTTCCAGGTGCAGTTGCGCGGATTCCGGGTGGAACTCGGCGAAGTGGAGGCGGCCCTGGCCGCGTGTGCCGGGGTCGCGCAGTCGGTGGTCGTGGTGCGCGGCGACGACCGGGACGGTGACCGGCTGGTGGGTTACGTGGTCCCGGAGACGGGTGCGGATGTCGACGCGGCGGCGGTTCTCGACGCGGTCGGGGAGAGCGTTCCGTCGTACATGGTGCCGGCTGCGGTCGTGGTGATCGACGCGCTGCCCCTGACGGTGAACGGCAAGCTCGACCGGAAAGCCCTGCCCGAAGCGGACTTCGGCACGTCGACGCTGGGTTTCGTCGCCCCGCGCAACCCGGTGGAGGAGATCGTCGCCGCCGTGTTCGCCGATCTGCTCGGCAGCGTCCGGGTGGGGGCGAACGACAGCTTCTTCGCACTCGGCGGGAACTCGCTGACCGCAACCCGGCTCGTCGCCCGCGTCAACGCCGCGGTCGGCAACCGTTTGGGCGTGCGGGACGTGTTCGACGCCCCGACCGTTGCCGGATTGGCCGCCCGGGCCGAGGCCGGGGACTCCCGCCCGGAATCCCGGCCGGCGCCGGCGCCGCGGGATCCGTCGCGGGAGGTCCCCGTCTCGCTCGCACAGCAGCGGATGTGGTTCATCAACCAGTTCGACACGGCCAGTGCGGCGTACAACGTCGCAATCGCGCTGCGCCTCTCCGGCACCCTCGACACGCAGGCGCTGGACGCGGCCGTCGCCGACGTCGTCGAGCGCCACGAGTCCCTCCGCACCGTCTTTCCCCTCACCGACAACGGTCCGCGGCAGGTGATCCTCCCGGCAGAGAAGGTGGCGCCCCCACTCACACCGCACGCCGTCGCGTCGGCGGACCTCGACGCGGAACTCCACCGCCTGCTCTCCGCCGGGTTCGACGTGACGACGGAGGCGCCGGTGCGGGCCCGGCTGTTCGGAGTGAACGAGCACGAGCACGTGCTGGCCGTGGTCGTCCATCACGTCGCGGCGGACGGCTTCTCGATGGTTCCGCTCGCCCGCGACGTCCTGTCGGCGTACACCGCCCGGTGCCGCGGCGCCGCACCCGACTGGACCCCGCTTCCCGTGCAGTACGCCGATTACACACTGTGGCAACGAGACTGGCTCGGCGACGAAGACGACGACGGTTCGCCTCTCGCCCGCCAGCTCGACTACTGGACCTCGACGCTGGCCGACCTTCCGGATGTGCTGGAACTGCCGACGGACCGGCCCCGCCCGGCCGCCCGCACCCTTGGCGCGGGCCGCGTCGAGTTCGACATCGACCCGGACCTCCACCGGAGCGTCGTGCAACTCGCACGCAGGCACGGATCGACCGTGTTCATGGCACTGCACTCCGCGCTGACGGTCCTGCTGTCGCGGCTGAGTGCGTCGGACGACATCGCCGTGGGCACACCCATCGCGGGCCGCGGCGAGGCCGAGCTCGACGACCTGGTCGGGATGTTCGTGAACACCCTCGTGCTCCGCACCCCCGTCGACGGCGCCCGCACGTTCGCCGAGCTGCTCGCGCAGGTCCGCGAGGCCGATCTGGGGGCGTTCACGCACGCGGACGTCCCGTTCGAACGTGTCGTGGAGAGCCTGCGGCCCTCCCGTTCGACGGCGTACTCACCGCTGTTCCAGGTGATGCTGGAATTCCAGAACACCGAGCGCCCCGAGTTGGAACTGCCGGGCCTCCATGTCGAACCCCTCGACCTCGCGTTCGACACGATCAATTTCGACCTCCAGCTGACGCTGCGGGAGAATGTCGACGCCGACGGTCATCCCGCGGGGATCAGCGCGGCGCTGGGGTACGCCACCGACATCTTCGATGCGGACACGGTGACCGCGTTCGCCGAGCGCCTGGTCCGGATCCTGAGCGCCGTCACCGAATCGCCGGACGCCCCGGTCGGCGACGTCGACGTCCTCGGCGCCGGCGAGCGGGCCGCACTGACGTCCGCGAGCGGAGGCCCCGGCGTGGCCGCGCGGACACTGCCGCAGATGCTGACGGCCGCCGCAGCCGCGGACCCGGCCGCCGTGGCGCTGGTCTCCGACGGACGTCAGGTGTCCTACCGTGATCTCGACGAGTGGTCGAACAGGCTCGCCCGGCTCCTGATCGAGCGGGGCGTCGGCCCGGAACAGGTGGTGGCTCTGGCACTGCCGCGGTCGATCGAATCCGTGCTGGCCGTCTGGTCGGTGGCCAAGACCGGGGCCGCGTTCCTGCCGGTCGACCCGAACCATCCGGCCGAACGCATCGAGTACATGCTCGGCGACTCGGGCGCCGTCGCCGGTCTCACCACGGCCGCGCTGCGGTCGGCCGTTCCCGCGTCGATTCCGTGGCTGGTGCCGGGCGACCCCGAGACCGAGGCCGAGTTGGCACTGCTCCCGGCGGCGGCGGTGACCGACACCGACCGAACGTCGGCGTTGCACGTGGACCACCCCGCGTACGTGATCTACACGTCGGGATCGACGGGCAGGCCGAAGGGTGTGGTGACCACGCACCGCGGCCTGGCGAATTTCGCTGCGACGGAGCAGAACACGTTCGGTACCACCGCGGCGTCCCGGACCCTGCACTTCGCGTCGCCGAGCTTCGACGCCTCCGTGCTCGAGCTGATGCTGGCGATCGGGCCGGGCGCGACGATGGTGATCGCGTCCCCATCCGTCTACGGCGGCGACGAGCTGGCGGAACTGCTGCTGCGCGAGCGGGTCACGCACTGCTTCGTCACCCCGGCGGCGCTCGCCTCGGTCGATCCCGCCGGCCTGGAGAGCGTGCAGTGCGTCGTGACCGGCGGCGAGACGTGCCCGCCGGAACTGGTGGCCCGCTGGGCACCGGGCCGGGCCATGTTCGACGCGTACGGTCCGACCGAGTCGACCGTCGTGTCGAGCATCAGCACCCCGTTGGCACCGGGCGAACCGGTCACGATCGGCGCGCCGACGCTCGGGTTCACCGCGGCGGTCCTCGATCAGCGGCTGCATCCCGTACCGGCGGGGGTCGCGGGGGAGCTGTACCTCGCAGGACCGGCGCTCGCGCGCGGCTATCACGGCCGATACCCGCTCACCGCGGAACGCTTCGTGGCCAACCCCTTCGGGCCGCCGGGCAGCCGGATGTACCGGACCGGCGACCTCGTGCGCTGGACGGCGGACGGGCAACTCGACTACCTCGGGCGCACCGACTTCCAGGTGAAGATCCGCGGATTCCGGATCGAGCTGGGCGAGGTCGAGTCGGCGCTGCTCGCACACGGCGACGTGGCGGCGGCGGTCGCCGACGTGCGCCGGGACGAACGCTCGGGCGACCGGCTGATCGGATACGTCGTCCCCGAACCCGGAGCGGACATCGACCCGGGCGAGGTCCTGCAGTTCGCGGGCACGCGGCTCGCGTCGTACATGGTGCCCGCCGCCGTCGTGGTGATCGCGGCGCTCCCGGTGACGGTCCACGGCAAGCTCGACCGGAAGGCGCTGCCGGAACCGGACTTCGGTGTCGTCGTCACCGACAGTCGTCCGCCGTGCACCGAGACGGAGGCGTTACTCGCCGGCCTGTTCCGGGACGTGCTGGGACTCGGGTCGGTGGGTATGGACGATTCGTTCTTCGCGCTGGGCGGCGACAGCATCATGTCGATCCAGCTGGTGGCCCGCGCGAAGGCGGCGGGTCTGATCCTCTCCCCGCGGGACGTGTTCGAGCGCAGGACCGTCGCCGGTCTCGCCGAGGTGGCCCACTACGAGCGCGCGGATGCCGTGGTGCTGGAGGAACTGCCCGGCGCCGGCGTCGGCCCGGTTCCGCTGACACCCGTCGTCGCGTGGATGCTGGGGCGCAGCGGCGGCCGGCTGAACCGGTTCTCTCAGGCCGTGCTGGTCACCGCGCCGCCCCGGCTCACCCGCGACGATCTCGCCGCCGCCGTCGACGCGGTGCTGGACCGTCACGACATGCTCCGCGCGCGGCTCGCCGTCGACGAGTCGGGGCAGTGGGCCATGACGGTGCTGCCGACCGGATCGGTGCCTGCCGATGCGCTGATCCATCACGTGCCCGTGACGTCGTTCGACGCCGGCGACTTCGATGCGGTGGCGAGAGCGGAACTGAACGCGGCGGCGGACCGCCTGGACCCGGCCTCGGCCAGCATGGTGCAGGTGCTCTGGTTCGACGGTCCCGGCGGGCAGGGGCGGTTGCTGCTGGTCGCGCATCATCTCGTGGTCGACGGCGTGTCGTGGCGGATCCTGATCGCGGATCTGGCGGCGGCCCACGCTCGCGCCGCCGAGGGTCTGCCCGCCGCGCTGCCTGCCGTGGGGACGTCGATGCGGCGGTGGTCGCACGGACTCACCGATGCCGCGGCGGCCCGTCGCACCGAAGCGGGGCGGTGGCAGTCGATCCTGGACGGCCCCGACCCGCTCCTCGGCTTCCGGCCCCTGGATCCGGCCGTCGACGTCGATGCCACGACGGGCCGCGTCACCGTCGACGTCCCCCCACCCGTCACCGAGGCACTCCTCACCACACTGCCCGCCGCGTTCCACGGCACCGTCGGCGACGGCCTCCTCACCGCGCTCACAATGGCGATGATTCGGTGGCGGCGGCACCGCGGGGTCGAGACGGCCGACGTGCTGATCAACCTCGAGGGTCACGGCCGCGAAGACCACGTCGTGCCCGGCGCCGACCTGTCCCGGACCGTCGGGTGGTTCACCACCCTGTTCCCGGCGCGACTCGACCTCACCGGCATCGGCATCGACGCCGCCCTCGCCGGCGACGACGCGGCCGGGACCGCGATCAAGGCGATCAAGGAACAACTCCTCGCCATCCCCGATCACGGCATCGGTTACGGGATCCTGCGGTACCTGGATCCGGTCGGCTCGGAGGCACTGCGCCGATTCCGGCCACCGCAGGTGAGTTTCAACTACCTCGGCCGGGTGGCGACGAGCGGGGGCGACGTGTCCTGGCTGCCCGTCGCGGGCAGCAGGGACCTCGGCGGAACCCAGAACTACGACATGCCCGCCGCCTGGGTCGTGGACGTCAACGCCGCCACCACCGTCCGGGACGGCGCACCGGTACTCACGGCGACGTGGTCGTACCCCACCGGTGTGCTGGCCGCCGAGGACGTGGAAGAGCTGTCCGCGCTGTGGGTTCGGGGACTCACAGCCCTGGCCGAGCACGCGAGCCGTCCGGGCGCAGGCGGGCTGACGCCGTCCGATCTCGATCTGGTGTCCGTCGGGCAGGCAGACATCGACCGGTTCGAGAGCGCCTACCCGGACCTCGCCGACATCTGGCCGCTGTCACCGTTGCAGGCCGGTCTGCTGTTCCACGCGCAGCTGTCCGAACATCGCCTCGACGCGTATCAGGTGCAACTGGTCCTCGACCTGCGCGGCACCGTCGACTCCGCCAGGCTCCGCCGCGCCGCACAGGGCCTGCTCGACCGGCATGCGAACCTCCGGGTGGCGTTCGCCGACACCGGTGCCGGACCCGTCCAGGTGGTACTCGCCGGGGCGACCGCGCCGTGGACCGACGTCGACCTGTCGGATCTCGCCGACACCCGGATCGCCGCGGAGGCGGAGGCACTCGTCGCGGCAGACCGCGCCGTCCCGTTCGAGATGTCCGAGGCGCCGCTACTCCGATTCACGTTGCTGCGCACCGCACCCGACCGGTACCGGCTGGTCGTGACCCATCACCACATCCTCCTCGACGGATGGTCGACGCCCCTGGTCATCAAGGACCTGCTGATCCTCTACGCCACGGACGGCGACACGACGGCCCTTCCCCGCGTCACGTCCTACCGCGACTACCTGCAGTGGATCGGCAGGCAGGACCACGAACGCTCCACGGCCGCCTGGGTATCCGCCCTCGCCGGCTCGGACGAACCGACATTCGTGGCCCCCGCGGCGCGCGGCGAGCAGAGCTTCGCCGAACCCGAGGACGTGCGCCTCGACGTGGGCGAGGAGAAGACCCGGGCGCTCGAGGCACTTGCACGGGAGCACGGACTGACGATGAACACCCTCGTCCAGGTGGCGTGGGGGTTGGTGCTGACCACACTCGGCACGCGCGAGGACGTGGTTTTCGGAGCCACGGTGTCCGGCCGCCCACCGGGCGTCGCCGGCATCGAGTCGATGGTGGGGCTGTTCATCAACACGGTGCCCGTCCGGCTGCGCCTGCGCCGCGAGGAGACGCTCGCGGAACTGCTGCAGCGCTTCCAGCGTGAACAGTCGGCCCTGCTCGATCACCACTACGTGGGGCTCACGGAGATCCAGCGCGCCGTCGGGGAAGGCGCCGCCTTCGACACGCTGACCGTGTTCGAGTCCTATCCGGTGGACCGCATGGGATTGTCGGAAGACACCGACATCGACGGCATGCACGTCGCCGGGATCGAGGGGATCGACTCCACCCACTATCCGTTCACCCTGATGGCGCACGTCGACACCGGACTGCACCTGCGACTGCGGTACCAGCCGAACGTCTTCCGGAGCGAGTTCGCGGAGTCGGTGGCGGCCCGCGTCGCGCGCGTCGTGCAGATCCTGCTGTCGGACATCGAGACACCCATCGCCCACCTCACCCTGCTGTCGGAGGCCGAACTCCAGGAGTACACGGCGGTGTCCGGGGCCCCCGCCGGGCCGCCGAAGACCCTGCCCGAGATCCTCACGGCGTCGGCGGGGAACCGGCCGGAGGCGGCCGCGCTCGTCTGCGACGGACGCGAGACCAGTTACCGCGAGCTCGACGAGCGGTCGAGTGCGCTGGCCCGGGTCCTCATCGAACGCGGTGCCGGGCCGGAGACGTTCGTGGCGCTCGGGTTGCCCCGATCGCGGGAATCGGTGCTGGCGGTGTGGGCGGTCGCGAAGGCGGGCGCGGCGTTCGTGCCCGTCGACCCGAACTATCCCGCCGATCGCATCGAACACATGCTGGCCGATTCCGGTGCGGCACTGGGTGTGACGACGTCGGCCCACCGGCACCGTTTGCCGGGCTCGGTGCCGTGGCTGGTGCTGGACGATGCTGCCTTCGACCGCACGTGGGCCGCCGCATCGCCGGTCCGCGTCACCGATCTGGACCGCCGGTCGGTGCTCGACGTCGACCACGCCGCGTACGCGATCTACACGTCCGGGTCCACCGGCAGGCCGAAGGGCGTCGTCGTCACCCACCGCGGTCTGGCGAACCTGCTCACCGAGCAGACCGAGCACTACACCGTTTCACCCGACTCCCGGTGCCTGCACATCTGTTCACCCAGTTTCGACGTGGCGATACTCGAACTCGTCCAGTCGTGTGCCGCCGGGGCGACGCTCGTGATCGCTCCCCCCGACGTCTACGGCGGGGCGGAACTGGCGGCGCTGCTGCGGCGCGAACGCGTCACCCACGCCTGCATCACCCCGGCCGTCCTGGCCACCGTCGAGCGCGACGGCATCGAGCACCTCGAGGCGCTCGTCGTGGCCGGCGACGCCGTCGGCGACGAACTGGTCGCCGCGTGGGGTGCGGATCGGGCGATGTTCAACGGGTACGGCCCCACCGAGGCCACCATTCTCACCACCTTCAGCCGGCCGATGAGACCGGGCGAGCCGGTCACGATCGGGGGGCCCGTCCGCGGCATCGCGCTGTCGGTCCTCGACGCCCGGTTGCAGCCCGTCCCGGCCGGGGTGCCCGGCGAGTTGTACATCGCGGGACCGGCGCTGGCCCGCGGATATCACCGGCGGCCCGCTCTCACCGCGGAGCGGTTCGTCGCCGACCCCTACGGCGGTGGCCGGATGTACCGCACGGGTGACGTCGTGCGGTGGTCTCGTGACCACACCCTCGAGTACCTCGGGCGCAGCGACTTCCAGGTGAAGATCCGCGGTCAGCGTGTCGAACTGGGCGAGATCGATTCCGTTCTCACCACCCACCCGCACCTCGACTTCGCCGCGACTCTCGGCAAGCCGGGACCGCTGGGGGACACGGCGCTGGTGTCGTACGTGCTGCCGCACGACGGCGAGGAGGTGGCGGCGCCGGAGGTGCTCGCGTTCGCGGGCCGGATCCTGCCCAAGTACATGGTGCCCGCCGCGGTGGTCGTCCTCGACGAGATTCCGCTGACCCCCGTCGGCAAGCTCGACCGGAAGGCTCTGCCCGCACCGGAATTCACGTCGGCGACCATCGGGTACCGGGCGCCCACCACTCCGGTCGAGGAGGCTGTCGCGCAGGTGTTCGCCGACGTGCTCGGCGCTCCGCGCGTCGGTGCGGACGACAGCTTCTTCGAACTGGGCGGCGACTCGCTCAGTGCCACCCGGGCGGTCGCCCGCATCAACTCCGCCCTCGACGCCGGGATCGGCGTGGCCGCGCTGTTCGACGCGCCGGTCGTCGCCGATCTCGCAGTCCGGATCGACTCGGCCGTGACGGCGGCCACCCCGTCGGTGGCACTCGCCGCACGACCGCGCCCCGACCGGATCCCGTTGTCGCTGGCGCAGCAACGCATGTGGTTCGTCAACCAGTTCGACACGTCGTCGCCCGCCTACAACATCCCGATCGCTCTGCGACTGACCGGAGTCCTCGATCACGCGGCCCTGCTCGCGGCGGTCGGCGACGTCGTCGCGCGGCACGAATCGCTCCGCACGGTGTTTCCCGGGTCGGTCGACGGACCGCACCAGGTGATCGTCGATGCCGGGCGGGCCACCCCCCGCCTCGATCCGGTGGCCGTCGCCGGTGACCGCGCACTGCGGGACGCCCTCGCAGCCCTGGTCGGCGCCGGTTTCAACGTCAGCGACGAGATCCCGTTCCGCGTAAGGCTGTTCGAGCTGGAACCCGAGCAGCACGTCCTCGCCATCGTCGTGCACCACATCGCGGCCGACGGCTTCTCCATGATGCCGCTGGCCCGTGACGTCATGCTCGCGTACACCGCCCGGACCGTGGGGGAGACGCCCGGCTGGACCCCGCTGCCGGTGCAGTACGCCGACTACAGCGTGTGGCAGCGGGACTTCCTCGGTGCGGTGGACGATCCGGACTCGGTGCTGTCGAGGCAACTGGGCTACTGGACGGACACCCTGTCCGGTTCGCCCGAGGTGCTGCAGATCCCGGTAGACCGGCCGCGCCCCGTCCAGCGGTCCTACCGCGGGGACGTCGTCGAGTTCGACGTGCCTGCCCGGCTGCACCGTGCGTTGAACACGATCGCGGCCCAGCACAATTCGACACTGTTCATGGCGGTCCACGCGGCATTCGCCGTCCTGCTGTCCCGGTTGTCGGGCACGGACGACGTCACGATGGGAACGCCCGTCGCCGGTCGCGGGCAGGCGGTGCTCGACGACGTGGTGGGCATGTTCGTCAACACGCTCGTCCTGCGGACGGTGGTGGATCCGCGGGCATCGTTCGGTGAGGTACTGACCGCGGTGCGGGCCGCGGACCTCGGTGCGTTCGAGCACGCGGACATCCCGTTCGAGCGGCTGGTCGACCATCTCGCCCCCGAACGATCCACGTCGCACACCCCATTGTTCCAGGTGCTCATCGAGTTCCGGAACGCGGAGGGCACCCACCTCGAACTGCCCGGACTCACCGTCGATTCGCTCGACGTGGACCTGGGCGTCGCGAAGTTCGACCTGGAACTGAGTCTCGCCGAACAGATCGACAGGGACGGCGCGCCCGCCGGACTCGCTGCCGGACTGCGGTTCGCGACGGACGTGCTCGATCGCGACACCGTAGCCCGATTCGGGGAACGGTTCCTCCGGGTGCTCGAGTCGGTCGCCGTGGCCACGGAGCTTCCCGTGGGCGACATCGAGATCCTGGACACCGCGGAGCGGGACCTGGTGCTGCCGCCGTTCGCCGAGCCCCCGGCCCCGGACGCGACCCTGGCGGAACTCTTCGAGCGGGCCGCTCAGCGATCCCGCCACGCGACGGCCGTCGTGTGCGAAGGCGTCTCGCTCACCTACGACGAGCTGGACACCCGGGCGAATCGCCTGGCGCGGTTGCTGATCGCGCGGGGCGCCGGCCCCGAGACCCTGGTGGCCGTCGCCGCCGCGCGGTCGGTGGAGCTGGTGGTGGCGCTGCTCGCGGTGGTGAAGTCGGGTGCCGGCTACGTGCCCGTGGATGTGACGTACCCGGCGGAGCGGCTCGCGTTCGTGTTCGCCGACGCCCGGCCGGTGTGTGTGCTGACCACCGAGGCCGAATCCGACGCGGTCCGGGCGAGCGGAGTCCCGCTCCTGCTCGTGGACAGCGCGGAGACGGTGGCCGAACTCGACCGTACGTCGCCGCTGCCGGTCACCGACGGCGACCGGACCGGGCCGCTGCGCCCGGACTCGGTGGCGTACGTCATCTACACCTCCGGCTCGACGGGGCAGCCGAAAGGCGTTCAGGTGGCGCACCGCAACGTCGTCACCCTGTTCGCGAACACGCAGCCGCTGTTCCGGTTCGATGCCTCCGACGTGTGGACCATGTTCCACTCGGCGGCGTTCGACTTCTCCGTGTGGGAACTGTGGGGTGCGCTGCTCCACGGCGGCCGGCTGGTGGTGGTCGACTACTTCACGACCCGCTCACCCGACATGTTCCTGCGACTGCTGCGGGACGAGAACGTCACCGTCCTGAATCAGACCCCCACCGCCTTCTACCAGCTTGCCGAGGCGGACCGGGTCGCCGGCGCCACCGAACTGTCCCTCCGCGTCGTCGTGTTCGGCGGCGAGGCCCTCGACCTGGGGCAGCTCACCCGCTGGTACGCGCGACACGTTGACACCGTCCCGGCGCTGGTGAACATGTACGGCATCACGGAAACCACCGTGCACGTCAGCCACCTGCCGCTGGACGCGGAACTCGCCGCGTCCGCGTCGACCTCCGTGATCGGCCGGGCGCTGCCCGGACTGCGCGTGTACGTGCTCGACTCCCGTCTGCACCCGGTGCCGCCGGGAGTGGTCGGGGAACTCTACGTGTCGGGCGCGCAGGTGTCCCGGGGCTATCTCGGACGGTTCGCGCTCACGTCGACCCGGTTCGTGGCCGACCCGCACACCCCCGGGTCGCGGATGTACCGGTCCGGCGACCTCGGCCGGTGGAACGCGGACGGTCAGCTGGAATATCTGGGCCGCAACGATTTCCAGGTTCAGGTCAAGGGCTTCCGCATCGAGCTCGGCGAGGTGGAGTCGGCGCTGCTCGCCTGCGAAGGAGTGGCGCAGTCGGTGGTGCTGGCGCGACGCGAACGACTGGTGGGCTACGTGGTGCCCGAGGCGGGCCGGGTGCTGGATCCGGCCGGAATCGTCGACGCGGTCGCCGGCCGGCTGGCGGCGCACATGGTGCCCGCGGCCGTGGTGGTGCTCGACGCCTTGCCTCTCACCGTGAACGGCAAACTCGACCGCAGGGCGCTGCCCGAACCGGACTTCGGACGGCAGGTGTCGCTCGGCCGCGCACCGGCGACGGAAACGGAGCGGATCCTCGCCGGCCTGTTCGCCGAGGTGCTCGGCCTCGAATCGGTGGGCGTCGACGATTCGTTCTTCGCGGTCGGCGGCGACTCCATCATGTCGATTCAGCTCGTCACCCGGGCGAAGGCGTCCGGGGTGGTGATCACCCCGCGGGACGTGTTCGAACGCAAGACGGTTGCCGCACTCGCGGAGGTCGCGACCGCGGGGGAGCAGGCGGTCACGCTGGAGGAGTTGCCCGGCGGCGGCGTCGGCGAATTCCCCCTCACGCCGATCGTGCACTGGATGCTGGGAAGGGACGGCGATTTCCGCCGGTACTCGCAGGCTGCGCTGATCACCACCCCCGCCGCACTGGACGAGGACGCGCTGACGGCGGCGCTGCAGGCCGTCCTGGACCGGCACGACATGCTGCGCGCCCGGCTGTACCGGAGCGACCGGGCCGAGCGCGGTGCGGCGATGGCGGTCGCGCCGCCCGGCTGGGTGCGGGCGACCGCGGTGGTGCGCACGGTGTCACTCGACCCTGCGGACTCGTTCACCGTGGCCGCGTCCCGCGAACTGGACGCCGCCGCGGACCGGCTCGACCCGGAGTCGGGTGTGATGGTGCAGGCGGTGTGGTTCGCGAGCAGTGCGACACCGGCAGCCCCGGGCCGGCTGCTGATCGTCGCCCATCACGTGGTGGTCGACGGGGTGTCGTGGCGCATCCTCGTCCCCGACCTCGCCCTCGCCTGCGCCCAGGTGCTGTCGGGTGAGCCGCCGAGCCTGCCCGGCACCGGCACGTCGATGCGCCGGTGGGCGCACGCCCTCACGGATGTGGCGCAGGAGCCCTCTCGCACAGCCGAACTCGACCTGTGGCGGCAGATGCTCGACACCCCCGACCCACCGCTCGGGTCGCGGGCCCTCACCGCAGCCGACGTCCAGACCTCCGACGTCGAGGTCCGGATTCCCGTCGCGGTGACCGAGGCCCTGCTGACGACGCTGCCCCAGGCCTTCCACGGGAGTGTCGGCGACGGACTGCTGACGGCGCTGGCGTTGGCGCTCGTCCGCTGGCGCCGGGCGCGGGGCATCGAGTCGTCCGGCGCGTTGGTGAATCTCGAGGGGCACGGTCGTGAGGAGCAGGTGGTTCCGGGCGCCGATCTCGCCCGCACCGTCGGCTGGTTCACCACGATCTTCCCGGTGGGCCTCGACCTGAGCGGCGTGGACATCGACGACGCATTCGCAGCCGGCCCCGCTGCCGGGGTCGCGGTCAAGGCGGTGAAGGAGCGGTTGCAGTCGATCCCCGACCACGGCATCGGGTTCGGGCTGCTCCGTTACCTCGACGCCGAGACAGCTCCCGAACTCGCGGCCCTGCCGGGCGCGCAGGTGAGCTTCAACTACCTCGGCAGGCTCGGTTCGGGTTCCGCTCCGGACGGCGACTGGACGCCGGTCTCCGACGAGGGCCTCGCCGCCGCCGCGCACTCCGGGCTGCCCGCGGCGGCCGTCGTCGACGTGAACGCCAGGACCACCGACACCGCCGCCGGTCCCGCACTCACCGCCACGTGGTCGTTCCCCGTCGGGGTGATCGCCGCCGACGACGTCGGCGAACTGGCCAGCCTGTGGGCCGGCGCGCTCGAGGCCCTCACCGCGCACGCCCGGTCCGGAGGCGGCGGATTCACCCCGTCCGACCTGAACCTCGTCCGGCTCGGCCAGAGCGCGATCGACGACCTCGAGCGCCGCTACCCGGCGATGACCGACGTCTGGCCGCTGTCGCCGCTGCAGGCGGGCATGCTGTTCCACGCCGAACTGGCCGACGAATCGGTGGACGCCTACCTCGTCCAGCTGATTCTCGACCTCGGCGGCGACGTCGATGCCGCACGAGTGCGCCGGGCCGCCGCCGCACTCCTCGACCGTCACCCGAACCTGCGCAGCGCGTTCTGTCACGACGCCGAGGGCGGGGCCGTGCAGGTGGTCTCGGGCCGGGTTGCCGTGCCCTGGCGGGAGACCGACCTGAGCGGACTGGACGAGGACGCGGCAGCCGCCGAGATCGAGCGACTGCTGGCCGCAGACCGGACCACCCCCTTCGACATGGCCACCGCACCACTGATTCGGTTCCTGCTGGTGCGGACGGCCGGCGGCCGCTGCCGACTGGTGTCGACGAACCACCACATCCTCCTCGACGGCTGGTCGATGCCGCTGATGATCCGGGAACTGCTCACGCTGTACGCCACGGATGCCGACCCGTCGCCGCTGGCGCGCGTGCGGGACTACCGCGACTACCTGCTGTGGATGAGCGGGCGCGACACCGACGTGTCCGCGCGGGCCTGGGCGGACGCCCTCGCGGGGGTCGAGGAACCGACGCTGCTGGTGCCTGCCGACCGGGCTCGGCAGCTGTCGACCGTGTCGCGGGAGTGGGTGTTCGACCTCGACGAGGACCGGACCGACCGGCTCCGCGAATCCGCGCGGGCGCGCGGGCTCACCCTCAACAGCATTCTGCAGACGGCATGGGGCATCGTGCTGGCGATGCTCACCGGACGCGACGACGTCGTGTTCGGCGCCACCGTCTCCGGCCGGCCGCCGGAACTCTCCGGCATCGAGACGATGATCGGGCTGTTCATCAACACCGTTCCGGTGCGCGTCACGCTGCGCCCGGAGGAGACACTCGGCGCGTTGCTGGAGCGGGTGCAGGCCGAGCAGGCGGCGATGCTCGATCACCACTACACGGGTCTCGCCGAGATCCAGGACGCCGCGGGTCCCGGCGTCGGGTTCGACACCCTCACCGTGTTCGAGTCGTATCCGGTGGACCGGGCGGGGCTGTCGGAAGACACCGACATCGCCGGGCTCCGCGTGACCGGCGTGGATGCCCGCGACGCCGCCCACTACCCGCTGAGTCTCGTCGCGTCGGCGGCGGCGAGCCTGCACCTGAAGTTCGAGTACGTGCCCGACCTGTTCGCCCCCGGCGCGATCGAGGACATCGCCGAGCGGGTGGTGCGGGTGCTCGACGCCTGCACCGGACCCGACGTGCCGCTGGCCCGGCTGTCGCTGCTCACCGAGCGGGAACGCGCGGAACTGGTACCGGTCCGCGGTGGTCCCGCCGGCTCCGTCCGTACGCTCCCGCAGATCTTCACGGACGCCGTCGCGGTCGACCCGGATGCGGTCGCCCTGTCGTCCGGCGACGTCGAGGTGTCCTACCGGGAGCTGGACGAGCGGTCCAACCGGCTCGCCCGTGCTCTGATCGCCCGCGGACTCGGGCCGGAAACATCGGTGGCCGTGGGTATCCCACGCTCGATCGAGTCGGTGCTGTGCGTCTGGGCGGTGGCCAGGACCGGGGCCGTGTTCGTGCCCGTCGACCCGAACTATCCGGGCGAGCGCATCACGCACATGCTCACCGACTCGGAGTGCGCACTCGGGCTCACGACGTCCGAGCATCGCGCCCGTCTGCCCGAGAACATCGGCTGGCTCGTTCTCGACGACCCCGCGTTCGCCGCCGAGTGCGCGGCCGCATCCGCGGCACCGGTCGACGACGGCGACCGCACGGCACCGGTCACCCTCGACACGGCCGCGTATCTCGTCTACACGTCGGGGTCCACCGGCAGGCCGAAGGGCGTGACCGTGACGCACCGCGGTCTCGACAATTTCGCGCGCGACCAACTCGCCCGCTTCGGGGCGGATCCCGGGTCCAGGACGCTGCACTTCTCGACACCGAGCTTCGACGGATCCGTATTCGAATATCTGCAGGCGTTCGGTGCGGCGGCGACGATGGTGATCGTGCCGACCACCGTCTTCGGCGGCGACGAACTCGCCCAGCTGATCCGGGACCGGCACGTCACGCACGCATTCGTCACCACGGCGGCGCTCGCATCCCTCGACCCGGCGGGGCTGGATCACTTCACCGACGTCGCCGTCGGCGGCGAGGCCTGCCCGCCCGAACTCGTGTCCCGGTGGGCGCCGGGGCGCCGGTTGTACAACGCGTACGGGCCGACCGAGACCACGGTCATGTCCAACATCAGCGATCCCCTGACCCCGGGGGACCGCATCACCATCGGCGGACCGATCCGCGGTGTCACGGAGCTGGTGCTGGATTCCCGGTTGCAGCCCGTTCCGGCCGGGGTTCCGGGGGAGTTGTACCTCGCCGGTGCAGGACTGGCGCGCGGCTACCACCGGCGCCCCGGGCTGACGGCGGAGCGGTTCGTCGCCGACCCCGCCGAGGCCGGGCAACGGATGTACCGCACCGGCGACATCGTGCGCTGGACCCCCGAGCGCACCATCGAGTACCTCGGCCGCAGCGACTTCCAGGTGAAGGTGCGCGGGTTCCGCATCGAGCTCGGCGAGATCGACATCACCCTCACGGCCGACCCCGACGTCCGGTTCGCGGTCACGGTCGCCTACCGCGGTCCGGCCGGGGACACACTCCTCGCGTCGTACGTCGTGCCCGCACCCGAGCATGCCCTCGACACCGAGACGATCACCCGCCGTCTCGCGGGCAGACTGCCCTCCCACATGGTGCCGTCCTCGATCACGGTGCTGGACGAGATCCCGCTGAACGCCGTCGGCAAGTTCGACCGCAAAGCCCTGCCCGCACCACGATTCGACGTCGGCGCGCGCGAATACCGGGCACCCGCCGATCCGGTCGAGGAGACGGTGGCCGAGGTCTTCGCGGAGGTCCTCGGACTCGCCCGGGTGAGCGCGGATGCGGGATTCTTCGACCTCGGCGGCAACTCGCTGAGCGCCACCCGTGCCGTTGCCCGCCTGCGCGCCGCACTCGACACCGACATCGGCGTGCGGGCGTTGTTCGAGGCGCCCACCGTCGAGGCATTCGCCGCGCGCATCGAGCACGCGGGAGCGGGTCCCTCCGGCCGCCCCGCCCTCACCGCCGGAGCCCGTCCCGACCGCATCCCGCTGTCCTACGCCCAGCAACGCATGTGGTTCATCAACCAGTTCGACACGAGTTCGCCCGCCTACAACATCCCGATGGTGGTGCGGCTCACCGGCGACCTCGACGTGGATGCGCTGACCGCCGCCGTCACGGACGTCGTGACCCGGCACGAGTCGTTGCGCACCCGCTTCCCGCTCCGCGACGGCGAACCAGTCCAGGAGATCCTCGCGCCCACCGCCCCGATGCTCGCGCCGACCGCGGTCGCGGACGACAGTCGGCTCCGGGAAGAACTCACCCGGCTCGTGACGGCCGGCTTCGACGTCGCCCAAGCCGTCCCGCTGCGCGTCGCCCTGTTCTCCCTGGACCCGACGGACCACGTGCTCGCCGTCGTGGTCCACCACATCTCGGCCGACGGCTTCTCCATGGCACCGCTGGTGCGGGATGTGATGGTCGCGTACGAATCCCGCGTCCACGGCCGCACTCCCGGATGGACGCCGCTGCCGGTCCAGTACGCCGACTACACACTGTGGCAACGCAGGCTGCTGGGTTCGGAGGACGACCCCGGGTCGCTGATCTCGCGGCAACTGGCCTACTGGGAGTCGGCGCTGGCCGGGCTGCCCGAACTCCTCGAACTGCCTGCCGACCGCCGGCGTCCCGCACAGCAGTCGTTCCGCGGCGAGCGGGTGCGCTTCGCGATCGACCCGGGCCTGCACGAGCGGATCCGGACGGCGGCGCGAGAGCACCGGTCCACCGAGTTCATGATCGTGCACGCGGCACTCGCCGTGCTGCTCGGCCGGCTCGGCGGCACCGGGGACGTGGCGATCGGCACCCCGATCGCCGGCCGCGGCGAGGCGGCGCTCGACGACCTCGTCGGCATGTTCGTCGGCACGCTGGCCCTGCGCACCCCGGTGGAGGCGGGACAGCCGTTCCGTGACCTGCTTGCGCGGGTCCGCGACGCCGATCTCGGCGCCTTCGCGCACGCCGACCTGCCCTTCGAACGGGTGGTGGACGCCGTCGGACCGGTGCGGTCGACCGCCCACTCGCCGCTGTTCCAGGTGTCCCTCGAATTCCAGAACACCGAGAATCCCGCCCTGCGGTTGCCGGGGCTGACCGTCGAGGGGCTCGATCCCGACCTCGCCGTCGTGAAGGTGGACCTCGAGGTGATCCTCGACGAGCGGTTCGCCGCCGACGGCAGCGCGGCGGGCATGGTGGGTGCGATCGACTACGCGACCGACCTGTTCGACGCCGACACGGTGCGCGGGTTCGCGGAACGGTTCGTGCGCATCCTCGGCACCGTCACCGCGGAACCCGGTGTTCCGGTCGGCGACATCGAGATCCTCGGCACCGACGAAGTCGCGGCGCTCACCCCGGCGCGCGGCGCATCCGACGCCCCGAATGTCCTGCTGCCGGAACTGCTGTCGGCCGCGGTCGAACGAGACCGGGGCGCCGACGCGGTGTCCTACCGGGGCCGGACGATCAGCTACCGCGAACTGGACGAGGCGTCGAACCGGCTGGCGCGCCGCCTGATCGAGGACGGTGCGGGTCCGGGAACCACTGTCGCGCTGAGCCTGCCGCGCTCGATCGAATCGGTGCTGTCGGTGTGGGCGGTCGCTCGGACGGGCGCCGCGTTCCTGCCGGTCGACCCCGGGTATCCACTCGACCGCATCGAGCACATGCTCACCGATTCCGGGGCGGTGTCCGGGGTGACCCTGCGGGCACACCGGGATCAGCTGCCCGGCACCGTGAACTGGATCGTGCTCGACGACGCCGAAGACGAGGAACGGATCCGGCTGCAGTCGCCTGCCCCCGTCACCGACGCGGACCGGACGGCACCGCTGCACGAAGCACATCCCGCGTACCTCATATACACGTCCGGATCCACGGGCGTCCCCAAGGGAGTGGCCGTCACACACCGTGGGCTGGCGAACCTCGCCGCGGAGGAGCGCGACCGCCTCGCCGTCACACCCGGCGCCCGGGTGCTGCACTTCGCGTCGCCGAGTTTCGACGCGTCCGTGTTCGAACTGGTCATGGCATTCTGCGCGGGAGCGACGCTGGTGATCGCCCCGCCGACGATCTACGGCGGCACCGAACTGGCCGCACTGCTGAGCGACGAGCGGGTGTCCCACGGATTCGTCACCCCGACCGCACTGGCGTCGATGGACCCCCTCGGCTTCGAGTCGCTGCGGACGCTGGTCGTGGCCGGTGAAGCCTGTCCACCCGAACTCGTCGCCCGGTGGGCGCCCGGCCGCCGGATGTTCAACGCCTACGGGCCGACCGAGACGACGATCATGTCGAACATCAGCGACGCGCTGGTGCCCGGCGAGCCGATCACGCTCGGCGCACCCACCCGCGGCGTCTCCGAGGTCGTGCTGGATTCGCGGCTGCGCCCGGTGCCGCTCGGTGTGGTCGGTGAGCTGTACGTGTCGGGACGCGCCCTGGCGTCCGGGTATCACCGTCGGCCCGGTCTGACGGCGTCCCGTTTCGTGGCCGCCCCCTGGGGTCCCCCGGGCGAGCGGATGTACCGCACGGGAGACGTGGTGCGGTGGCGCCGGGACGGCACCCTCGAGTACGTCGGGCGCAGCGACTTCCAGGTGAAGATCCGCGGGTTCCGCATCGAACCCGGCGAGATCGACGCCGTACTCACCGATCATCCGGACGTCGGGTTCGCCGTCACCATCGGCCGTGCAGGGCCCGCCGAGGAACCGCTGCTCGTCTCGTATGTCCGGCCGATCGGCGGCGCGGACGTCGACACCGCGGAACTCACCCGTCTCGTCGGGGAGCGTCTGCCCGCCCACATGGTGCCCGCCGCGATCGTCGTCCTCGAACAGATTCCGCTGACGCCGGTGGGCAAGCTGGATCGCACCGCACTGCCCGCACCCGAGTTCCTGTCGGGCGCCGCCTTCCGGTTGCCGGCGAACGACCTCGAGGCGGCGATCGTGGACGTCTTCGCCGAGGTGCTCGGGCTCGACCGGGTGGGGGCCGAGGACAACTTCTTCGAGAGAAGCGGCAACTCCCTGCTCGCGACGAAGGTGATCGCCGCCCTGCAGGAGAGGCTCGGTCGGAAGATCCCGCTGCAATGGATGTTCCTCGATCCCACCCCGGCCGGCCTCGCTCGCAGGATCGCAGTGCCGTCGGCAGAGAGCGGGGTGACGGAGGCGCTGGGGGTGGTCATCCCGCTGCGAACCGAGGGCACCGGACGACCGCTGTTCTGCGTCCACCCGGGAATCGGGCTCTCCTGGGGATATGCGGGCCTCGTCCGGTATCTGCCCGCCGACCGCCGCGCGTACGGACTGCAGTTGCCCACGATCAGCGGAGACGGCGACTACCGGTCGATCGAACAACTCGCGCACCGGTACGTCGAGGAGATGAAGGCCATCCAGCCGGAGGGACCGTACGACCTGCTCGGCTGGTCGCTGGGCGGGGTCATCGCCCACGCGATGGCCGTCGAACTCCAGCATGCAGGCGACGACGTCGCCTCCCTCACCGTCATGGACAGCTATCCCGACAACGGCGAGGATCCGCTGTTCGGGAAGCTCGACATGCGGGATCTGCTCCGCGGCCTGGGGCTCGTCGTCGCCACCGACGGCGACCTCACGTACGAACGCGCGGCGCAACTGCTGAACGAATCGTGGGGCAGTGACTCCGGACTGCGCGGAGAACACCTCGAGCGCATCAACGCCGGATACGAGAATTCGCGAAACCTCGTCCACCGGTTCGAGCCGCAGGTCTACGACGGCGAACTGCTGATCTTCCCCGCGACCGGCGACGACGACGGCACCACGCGCGCCCGGTCGGCGGACGAGTGGCGGCCGCTCGTGACCGGTCGAATCGTGGAGCACCGGGTGGACTGCGGGCACAACGACATGATCGAGCCGCAGTCCCTCGCCGTCATCGGGCCGGTGCTGTCTAGGTATCTCGAGGCCGGTCGCACCCGGCGCCGCGACGACCGAATCCGCTGAACGGGGCCGTGCCGCTGTGCAACGATGGGGTCTGTGCGCCCTGTGGACGGCGAACGAATTTTCTGGGGGACGGCGAAAAGTTACCGCCTCCCGCATTCGCGAGCCAGGATACGGACGCGGTCACGCCGTGAGTGGTCGGGGATACCTTATGGGGAGGAACCGCCGTGAAGCCCGTCGACGCGCGGAAGCCGGCCACACACGATTCGGAAGGGGAGCCGTTCCCGCTGTCTGCGGCGCAGCGTGCCACCTGGTTCGCGCAGCAACTCGACCCCGCGGTGCCGATCTCGGTAGCGCACTACGTGGAACTGCACGGCGACCTCGACATCGACCTGCTGCGCCGGGAGACCATCGCGGTGGCCCGCGAGTTCCAGTCGCCGTTCCTCAAGGTCGTCGAGGTCGACGGCCGACCGATGCAGTACGTGGACCACGCCACCGACACGTCCATCGCCTTCATCGACTTTCGCGGTGAGGACGACCCGGTCGCTGCCGCGCACGAATGGATGGACCGGGACTACCAGGCCCCCCTCGATCTCGACGCGGATCGACTGTTCGAGACCTCGATTCTCTGCGTCGGAGAGTCGCATTACCTGTGGTACAGCCGCATTCACCACGTTGCGCTCGACGGATACGGCGCCATGACGGTGATCAACCGCATCGCGCACCGGTACTCGGCCGTGGTGGCCGGGCGCGAACCGGATCCGAGTCGCGCCGCGACCCTGCACGAGCTGTACGACGTCGACGCCCGCTACCGGTCGTCGGATCGCTTCGTGGCCGACCGGGAGTACTGGGCGAAGCGAGTCGAGGCCGTCGACGGATCGACCCTGGCCGACGCGCCCGCCCCCGCACTCGCCAGGAGCAAGGTCGAGAGTGCCCTGCTGTCCGAGGCCGCCGTGTCCGGTATCCACGGCGCCGACAGTCGGGCAAACGCCACCGCGGCAGTCACGATCATCGCCGCCTTCGCCTGCTACCTGTCGCGGACCACGGCGAAAACTGATGTCCTCGTGAATGTTCCGATGTCCGGCCGGACCACGTCGGTGCTCCGCAACTCCGGCGGCATGATGGTCAGCGTCGCACCGCTGCCGATCACGGTCGACGAGGACGAGACGGTCGCGGACCTCGTGTCGCGGGTCAGACGTGAGCTGATGGGCGCGTTGCGGCATCAGCGGTGCAGTGTCGAGGACATCCGCCGCGACGTGGGCGCGGGCAGCGGCGCCGATCTCCACGGACCGATGGTCAACGTCATGCTGTTCCACCAGAACGTGCAGCTGGGCCCACTGGTCGGCGAATACCACATCGTCACGTCGGGTCCGGTGGAAGACCTCCTGGTCAACGTGTACCCGAGTGGGACGCCGGCCGAGATCTACGTCGATTTCCGGGCCAACCCGAACCGGTACGAGGACGCGGCGCTGCGCCTGCACCACCGGCACTTCGTCGAACTGCTGGAAGAGTTCATCTCGGCCGACCCGCAGGCCCGGGTCGCGACGATTCACGAGGTCACGGCCCGCGACGGCGAGCGACGACGCCTCGAGGCGCATCAACTCGCGTACTGGACGGATCAGCTGTCGGGGATGCCCGAAGTGCTGAATTTGCCGTCCGATCGGCCCCGGCCCGTCGAGCAATCCGGGCGGGAAGACCGCGTCGAAATTCAGATCGGCGCGGAAGCGCATGCCGCGGTGCTGGCCCTCGCGCACGAACACGACACCACCGCGTTCTCGGTTCTGCACGCAGCGTTCACCGTGCTGCTGAGCCGGCTGTCGGGGGCCTCGGACGTGATGATCGGAACCACGACCACGGCGGACCACGGCCGGAACCTCGTGGCGCTCCGTACCCGCGTCGAACCGGACACGCACTTCACGCATCTCCTCGGCCACGTCCGCGACATCCACCGGGAGGCGTTCGAGCACCGCGACGTCCCATTCGAACGGGTGGTCCGGACGCTCGCCCTCGGCGATTCGCCCGCGTACTCGCCGATCGTCCAGGTCCTTCTCGAGTGCCGTGACGAGGCGGAGACGTCCGGGATCGGCCGACTCGACCTCCGGGTGACCGCGACCGAGACCTCCGACGCCGACGGCATCCCGTCCGGCATCACGGCGACTCTCGGGTTCGCCACCGATCTGTTCGACCCCGACACGGTACGTCGCCTCGGCGAACGGTTCCGCCGAATCCTGGAGACGACCGCCGACGACCCCGGGCTCGTCGTCGGCGACCTCGACATCCTGTCCGATACCGAACGGGCCACACTCGTTCCGGTCTCCGGCAGTCCGGGGCGACCGGGCCGCACCTTGCCCGAATTGTTCTCCGCGGCAGCACGAACCAACCCCGACGGTATCGCGCTCTCGTATCGCGGTACCGAGGTGACGTACCGCGAAGTGGACGAGCGCTCGAACCAGTTGGCGCGCGTCCTCGCCGGACGCGGCATCGGGCCGGAAAACTTCGTCGCACTGGGCACGACTCGCTCGATCGAGTCGGTTCTGTCGATGCTGGCGGTGGCGAAGTCGGGTGCGGCCTACGTGCCGGTGGACCCGAACTACCCGGCCGAACGGGTCGAGCACATGCTCGGCGATTCGGGTGCCGCCCTGGGCATCACGGTGTCCGCCGTCCGTTCCCTGCTTCCGGACGCGATTCCGTGGCTCGTACTCGACGACGACGAATTCCGGACCCACTGTGCGGCGCACCCGGTATCCGTCGTGACCGATGCCGAGCGGGCGCGGCCTCTCCGCGTGGAGAACCCGTCCTACGTGATCTACACATCCGGTTCCACGGGCAGGCCCAAAGGCGTCGTGGTCACACACGGTGGCCTGGACAACTTCGCGGCCGAGCAGCGCTCACGATTCGGGGCGACGGAGACATCCCGGATTCTGCACTTCTCCACACCGAGTTTCGACGCGTCCGTCTCCGAGTACCTGCACGTGTTCGCCGCCGCGGCAACCATGGTGATCGTGCCGCCCACGGTTTACGGCGGCGCCGAGTTGTCCCGCTTCCTGAAGTCGGAGCGGGTCACTCACGGATTCGTCACCACTGCCGCGCTCGGAACGGTCGAACCGGACGGACTCGCCGACCTCGGCGACGTGGTGTTCGGCGGCGAGGCGTGCCCGCCGGAACTCGTCGAGCGGTGGGCGCCCGGTCGCAGATTGAGCAACGCGTACGGGCCCAGCGAGGCCACCGTGATGTCCAACATCAGTGCACCGATGTCACCGACCGGCACCATCACGGTGGGCGGTCCGCTCCGCGGGTTCCACGAGGTCGTCCTCGACGCGCGGTTGCAACCCGTGCCGCCCGGCGTCGCCGGGGAGCTGTACGTCGCGGGTGACGGCCTCGCCCGCGGGTATCACGGCAAATCAGCGCTGACGGCCGAACGGTTCGTGGCCAACCCCTTCGGCGGCCCCGGCGAGCGGATGTATCGAACCGGGGACGTGGTGCGGTGGCGCACCGACCTTTCACTGGAGTACCTGGGCCGCATCGATTTCCAGGTGAAGATACGCGGATTCCGCATCGAGCCCGGTGAGATCGACACCGTCCTCCACGCCCATCCGCGCGTGCGGACCGCGATGACGATGCCGCGAACGGCACCGTCCGGCGACACGGTGCTCGTGTCGTACGTGCTGCCTGCGGCCGGGCACCAGCTCGCGACTCGCGAGTTGATCGACTATGCCGCAGAGCAATTGCCGACGTACATGGTGCCGGCGGCGATCGTGGTACTGGACGAGATCCCGATGACACCGGTGGGGAAGCTCGATCGTGCGGCACTGCCGGCGCCGGAATTCCTCTCCACGGCCACCGAGTTCCGTGCACCTGCCACTCCGGTGGAGCGGGCTGTCGCGCGAGTGTTCGCCGACGTGCTGGGTGTCGAACGAATCGGGCTCGACGACAGCTTCTTCGACCTCGGCGGAAATTCACTGGTCGCGACGAAAGTGGTGGCGCGGGTCAACGCCGCACTCGGCATCGACCTCGTGGTGCGGACCCTGTTCGAGGCACCGACGGTGGAGGCACTGGCAGACCGGATCGAGGGTACTCACGCGAGGCGCCCCGACCGCCCGGACCTGGTGGCGCAGACACGTCCCGACCGGATCCCGCTTTCGCTCGCCCAGCAACGTATGTGGTTCGTCAATCAGTACGACACCTCGTCGCCGGCCTACAACATTCCGATGGCGCTCCGACTGTCCGGAACGCTCGACGTGGAGGCGCTCCGGGCCACGGTTGCGGACGTCCTCGAACGACACGAATCGCTGCGCACGGTGTATCCGGCGTCGGTGGACGGACCGCAACAAGTGATCCTGCCACCGGGGGAGGTGATTCCGGATCTGGAGCCGACGGTCTGCGAAGACGAGGACGCGGTGCGCGCGCGGATCGCCGAATTGACCGCTCGGGGCTTCGACGTGAGCACCGAGGTGCCCGTACGTGGTGCCCTGTTCCGGACCGGCCACGACGAGAACGTCCTCGTGCTGGTGGTGCACCACATTTCGGCGGACGGAGCGTCGCTGGCCCCGCTCGCGCACGACCTGATGGTGGCCTACTCGGCGCGGATACAGCAGCAGGCGCCGGACTGGCGGCCACTCCCGGTGCAGTACGCCGACTACAGCCTGTGGCAGCGGGCGGCCCTCGGCAGTGACGAGAACCCCGACAGCGTGATGTCGGCGCAGTTGGAATACTGGAAGCAGACGCTGTCCGGCCTCCCCGACGCGATAGATCTTCCCCTCGATCGACCGAGACCCGCGGACAGAGCATTACGGGGTGGGATCGTCCGGTTCGCGGTGTCGGCGGAACAGCATCGGGCGCTTCTGCGCATTGCGCGGCAGCACAACTCCACGATGTTCATGGTGATGCACGCGGTGCTGGCGGTATTGGCGGCGCGGCTGAGTGGTTCCGGAGACATCGCGATCGGGACGCCGATCGCCGGGCGCGGCGAGGAAGCACTCGACGACGTGGTGGGGATGCTCGTCAACACTCTGGTCCTGCGGACGACCGTCGAGCCCGCAGCAACGTTCGCCGAGGTGCTGTCGCGGGCACGGGAGGCGGATCTGGCAGCGTTCGGTCATGCCGAGGTGCCGTTCGAGAGCGTGGTGGACACGGTCGCACCGACCCGCTCGACAGCGTACTCACCGCTGTTCCAGGTTCTTCTGGAGTTCCAGAACACCGCCCCGGCGCACCTCGACCTGCCGGGACTGACGGTGGAGATCCTCGATGTCGATTCCGGTGTGTCCAAATTCGATCTGCAGTTGACGCTCGCGGAACGCTACGACGCGTCCGGGACGCCGGCAGGTATCGACGCGTCGTTCACGTTCGCGTCGGACGTGTTCGATCCGGACACGGTCACGGGATTCGGGGAACGGTTCCTCCGGATTCTGGCGGGTCTGGTTGCGGATCCGGACACCGCGGTCGGTGATGTGGAGGTTCTGGGGCCGGGTGAGCGGGCGTTGGTGGTGGGTTCGTGGAATGCGACGGGTCACCCGGTGCCGCACACCACCCTCGTCGACCTGCTCGACGCGCAGGTGGGGCGGACTCCTGGTGCTGCGGCGGTGGTGTGTGGGGATGTGGTGTTGTCGTATGGGGAGTTCGATGCGCGGGTGAATCGGCTGGCGCGGTTCTTGATCGCGGCGGGGGTGGGTCCGGAGTCGTCGGTGGGTGTGGCCGTGCGTCGTTCGGTGGAGATGCTGGTGGGGATTTACGCGGTGGTGAAGGCGGGTGGGGCGTATGTGCCGATAGATCCGGATCTGCCTGCCGAGCGGGTGGGGTATGTGGTGGGGATTGCGGATCCGGTGCTGGTGTTGACGTCGTCGGCGGATCGGGTGGTGGTGCCTGCGGGTGTGCGGGTGGTGGAGTTGGACACCCTGGATGTGTCGGGGTTTTCGGCGGGTCCGGTGGGGGACGGCGATCGATCGGGTCCGGTGCGGCCGGAGAATCCGGCGTATGTGATCTTCACGTCGGGGTCGACGGGTCGGCCTAAGGGTGTGGCGGTTCCGCACGAGGGTGTCGTGAATCGGTTGTTGTGGATGCAGGATCGGTATGGGTTGGCGTCGGATGATGTGGTGTTGCAGAAGACGCCGGTGACGTTCGATGTGTCGGTGTGGGAGTTGTTCTGGCCGTTGATCGTCGGTGCGCGGTTGGTGATCGCGGAGCCGGACGGGCACCGCGACCCGGCGTACCTCGAACGGGTGATCCGCGAGGAGTCGGTCACGACAGTGCATTTCGTTCCTTCGATGTTGGCCGTGTTCGCCGCGGAACCGGCAGTGACGCGATGCACGAGCCTGCGGCGGGTGTTCGCGTCGGGTGAGGCATTGCCCGCACAGACGGCATCGAGGATGCGGGCGTTGGTGCCCGGCACCCGGATTCACAATCTGTATGGTCCGACGGAGGCGTCGGTGGATGTGACGTTCCACGAGGTCTCCGGGTCGGATCGGACTGTGGTCCCGATCGGGGCGCCGGTGTGGAATACGCAGACCTATGTGCTGGACGGGCGGTTGCGGGTGGTGCCGGTGGGGGTGGCGGGGGAGTTGTATCTCGGGGGCGTGCAGTTGGCGCGGGGGTATCAGGGGCGAGCAGACCTGACGGCGGATCGTTTTGTGGCGAATCCGTTCGGTACGGGGCGGTTGTATCGGACGGGGGATCGGGTTCGGTGGTTGCCGTCCGGTGAGTTGGAGTATTTGGGGCGTACGGATTTTCAGGTGAAGTTGCGGGGTCAGCGGGTCGAGTTGGGGGAGATCGAGGCGGTGTTGTTGCGCCGGGAGGATGTGGCGCAGGCGGTGGTGGTGCTGCGCGGGGATGGGTCGTCGGGGGAGTATCTGGCGGGGTATGTGGTGCCGGTGGCCGGGGCGGTGGTGGACGAGCGGGTGGTGCGGGAGTCGGCTGCGGTGGCGTTGCCGGGGTTCATGGTGCCGTCGGTGGTGGTGGTGCTGGCGGAGTTGCCGGTGACGGTGAACGGCAAACTCGACCGCAAAGCCCTGCCCGAACCCGACTTCGTCAGCACCGCGGTGGGTTTCGTCGCTCCCCGATCCCCGATCGAGGGGATAGTGGCCGCCGTGTGCGCCGACCTGCTCGGCCTCCCGCGGGTAGGCATGAACGACGACTTCTTCGCCCTCGGCGGAAACTCTCTGATCGCCACCAGGCTGGTCGCGCGGATCAATGCCGCCGTCGGAGACCGGATCGGCATTCGCGACGTGTTCGACGCCCCCACCGTGGCAGGTTTGGCGGCACTGGCGGAGTCGCACGAGGGGCTGGAGGCCCGGCCACCGCTGAAGCCGAGGGAAGGTACCGCCGAAGTCCCCGTGTCGCCGGCCCAGCAGCGGATGTGGTTCGTCAACCAGTTCGACACCTCCTCGTCCGCATACAACGTCGCGTTCGCGTTGAGGCTCGAGGGTCGGCTCGACCTGCATGCGCTCCAGGTAGCGGTGGCCGACGTCATCGAACGGCACGAGGCCGTGCGCACCCTGTTCCCGCTCACCGACGACGGTCCGCGCCAGGTGATCCTGCCCGCGGCGAGCGCGGTGCCCGACCTCCAACCGATCGCGGTGTCGGGGGAATCCGAGCTCCGCGAACAGTCGCGGCGAGTGCTGTCCGCCGGATTCGACGTCACGACGCAGGTGCCGTTGCGCGCACAACTGTTCAGACTCGACGAGGACGTGCACGTGCTGGCGGTGGTGGTGCACCACATCGCGGCCGACGGCTTCTCGATGGCCCCCCTCGCGCGCGACGTCATGGACGCGTACGTGTCCCGGGTGAACGGGTCGGCCCCGGACTGGGCCCCGCTCGAGGTGCAATACGCCGACTACGCTCTGTGGCAGCGCGAGTGGCTGGGATCGGAATCCGACGAGAATTCACCCATTTCGCGACAGCTGACCTACTGGGCCACCGCGCTGTCGGATCTGCCCGAAGTGCTGGAGTTGCCCACCGACCGTCCCCGTCCCACCGTGCGGTCACTTCGCGGCGGCCACGTCGAGTTCGTGATCGATCCGGAAGTTCATGCCGGTGTGGTCAGGCTGGCGCGGCACCACACCACAACGGTGTTCATGACGTTGCATGCCGCGTTGGCGATCATGCTGGCACGGGTGAGCGGCGCGGACGACATCGCCGTCGGGACGCCGATCGCCGGCCGCGGCGAACGCGAACTCGACGACGTGGTGGGCATGTTCGTCAACACCCTCGTCCTGCGCACCCACGTCGACGGCGGCGCCACCTTCTCCGAGTTCCTGGCCGGTGTTCGAGAAACCGATCTGGGCGCCTTCACCCACGCGGAGGTCCCGTTCGAACGGGTGGTGGAAGTCCTGAGTCCTTCCCGGGTGACGGCGTACGCGCCGCTCTTCCAGGTGATGCTGGAGTTCCAGGACATCGAGCGCCCCACGCTGGAATTGCCGGATCTGCAGGTCCGGAACATCGACCTCGAGATCGACACCGTCAACTTCGATCTGCAGTTGACCCTGGCCGAGAACGTCGACGCCGACGGCAACCCCACCGGCATCGCGGCGGGACTGGGTTACGCGACCGATCTGTTCGACGAGGACACGGTGCTCGGCTTCGCGGAACGGCTCGTGCGCATTCTCGAAGCAGTCACGGCCGACCCCGGCGCCCGGGTCGGAGACATCGACATTCTCGGACCACTGGAGCGTGCCGTACTGGCCCCGGTAACGGGCGGTGCGGCGGTCGAAGCACGAACGCTGCCGGATCTGATGGCCGAGGCGGCCGCGAACGATCCGGAGGCCACGGCGCTGGTCTTCGACGGACGCGACGTGCGCTACGGGGACCTCGACAGGCGATCGAACCAGCTGGCCCGCATGTTGATCGAGCGCGGTGTCGGCCCGGAATCCGTCGTCGCAGTGTGTGTGCCGCGGTCCGTCGAATCCGTCCTGGCCGTCTGGGCGGTGGTCAAGTCGGGGGCCGCCTTCCTTCCGGTGGATCCGGACCATCCGGCAGCACGGATCGACTTCATGCTCAACGACTCCGGTGCCGTGTGGGGCGTGACGGGGTCGGCGCAGCGCGGCGCACTTCCGGACGCGGTGCCGTGGCTGGTGCTCGATGACCCAGGCTTGGACGATCGGCTGTCGCACTATCCGTCGTCGCCGGTCACCGATGACGAGCGGACAGAGGCGATTCGGATCGACAATCCCGCCTACCTCATCTACACCTCGGGGTCCACCGGCCGGCCCAAGGGCGTGGTCACCACCCACCGCGGTCTCGCCGCCTTCGCCACCCAGGAGAGGGAGACGTTCGGCACGACGCCCGAATCCAGGACGCTGCACTTCGCGTCACCGAGCTTCGACGCGTCCGTTCTCGAACTGCTGCTGGCGATCGGCGCGGCAGCCACGATGGTGATCGCACCGCCGTCCGTCTACGGCGGTGCCGAACTGGCGCAGTTGCTGGAATCCGAGCGGGTCACGCACTGCTTCGTCACTCCGGCGGCGCTCGCGTCGGTCGACCCCACAGGTCTCACCGCGCTCGAGTGTGTGGTGACGGGCGGCGAAGCGTGTCCGCCCGAACTGGTCGCGCGGTGGGCGCCGGGCCGTCGCATGTTCGACGCGTACGGGCCGACCGAGTCGACCGTCGTGTCGAGTATCAGCGACGAACTGGTACCGGGGGCTCCGATCACGATCGGCACGCCCACGCTCGGTTTCGCCGAGGTCGTGCTGGACTCGCGACTGCACCCGGTGCCTGCCGGTGTCGCGGGGGAGTTGTATCTCGCAGGCCCCGCTCTCGCACGCGGGTACCGCCGGCGGTTCCCGCTGACCGCCGAACGATTCGTCGCCGACCCCTTCGGCCCGCCGGGAAGCCGGATGTATCGCACCGGCGACCGCGCGCGCTGGCTGTCCGACGGTCAGCTGGAGTACCTCGGGCGCACCGATTCCCAGGTGAAGATCCGGGGCTTCCGGATCGAACTCGGCGAGGTCGAGTCGGCGTTGCTCGCCCACGACTCCGTGGCCCACGCGGTCGCCGGCGTATGGAACGGGGACGGCGGCGGCGATCGGCTGATCGGTTACCTGGTGCCCGAACCGGGTGCGACGGTCGATGCGAGGGCTGTCCTCGACTTCGTCGGGGGCCGGTTGGCGTCGTACATGGTGCCGGCGGCGCTCGTGATACTCGAATCGCTTCCGCTGACGGTGCACGGAAAGCTCGACCGCACAGCGCTTCCGGCCCCCGACTTCTCGGGTTCCGAGAGTCGGCCGCCGCAAACCGAGACCGAGGCGCTTCTCGCCGGACTGTTCGAGGAGGTGCTCGGCCTGGACTCGGTGGGCGTGGACGACTCGTTCTTCGCCCTCGGCGGCGACAGCATCATGTCGATCCAGTTGGTGGCCCGCGCACGAGCCGCCGGTGTGATCCTCTCTCCCCGAGACGTGTTCGACCACCGGACGGTCGCCGGTCTCGCCGCGTCGGCGCGATTCGACAGCGACGGCGCAGTGGCTCTCGACGAGCTGTCGGGCGGTGGTGTCGGCCCCCTGCCGCTGACACCCGTCGCGCGCTGGATGTTCGAGCGCAGCGGCGGACGGCTCGACAGGTTCACGCAGGCACTGCTGCTGGCGGCCCCCGCCGGTCTCACCCGTGAGGTCCTCGTCCGCGCCGTCGAGGCGGTAGTGGACCGGCACGACATGCTCCGCGCGCGTGTGTCCGGGGAAGACATGGACGTGCTGCCTGCGGGCGCGGTGCCGGCGGAAGCACTGGTCCACCGGGTGCCGGTCGACACGGTGGTGGGCGACGGCTTCACCGCACTCGCGACCGCAGAACTCGATGCTGCGGTCGACCACCTGGACCCTGCCGCGGCCCGCATGCTGCGGGTGGTCTGGTTCGACGTCCCGGACGGCGCCGGGCGACTGCTCGTGGTGGTGCACCATCTCGTGGTCGACGGTGTCTCGTGGCGCATCCTCGTCGCGGATCTCGCGTCGGCGTGCAGCCAACTCCAGGCCGGTCTCCCGCCGGGACTGCCGGCAGTCGGAACGTCGATGCGGCGGTGGTCGCACGGCCTGTCCGACGCTGCTCGGCACCGGGCCGGCGAACTGGCATCGTGGGAGAAGATCCTGGACGGCCCGGACCCGCTGATCGGTTCGCGGCCACTGGATCCCGCGATCGATGTCGACGCCGCCGTCGGCACCGTCACGGTCGACGTGCCGTCGGCGGTGACCGACGCCCTGCTCACCACGCTTCCGGCCGCGTTCCACGGGAGTGTGGGCGACGGACTGCTCGCCGCCGTCACGCTGGCACTGATCGCCTGGCGACGGGATCGGGGCGTCTCCGTCTCGGACGCTCTGATCACCCTCGAGGGCCACGGCCGCGAGCAGCAGATCGTCGTCGGCGCGGACCTGTCCCGCACCGTCGGCTGGTTCACCACCGTGTATCCGGCGCGGTTGAACCTCACTGGAATCGATGTCGACGACGCGATGGCAGGTGGTGTCGCGGCAGGGCGAGCAGTCAAGGCCGTCAAGGAGCAGTTGCTGGCGATCCCGGATCACGGGATCGGTTACGGTCTATTGCGCTACCTGGGCGACGAGACGGTGGAGTCCCTCCGCCGGTTCCCCACTCCGCAGGTGAGTTTCAACTATCTCGGTCGAGTGACCACCACGGACGGAACCGAGGACTGGCTGCCGGTGGAGAGCACGCTCGGCGGCACGCGCAACCCCGACCTGCCGGTCGCGTCTGTGATCGACATCAACGCCGTCGTCGCCGACAGTCCCGAGGGACCCCGGCTGAGGGCGTCGTTCGCCTTTCCTGCGGGGGTTCTCCGCGACACCGAGGTCGCGGCGTTCGTGGATCTGTGGCGCCGCGCCCTCGACGGACTTGCCGCGCACGCATCACGACCGGATGCGGGCGGGCTGACACCGTCCGACCTGCCGCTGGTGTCGGCGAACCAGCAGCAGATCGAGCGTTGGGAGGAGCGTTTCCCGGCGCTGCGGGACGTGTGGTCGCTGTCTCCGCTGCAATCGGGATTGCTGTTCCACGCTTCCCTGGCCGCGGAGTCGATGGACGTCTATACAGCGCAACTGCGCATCGACCTCGAGGGCGCGGTCGACGCCGAACGTCTGCGCGCCGCCGCCGCGGGACTGCTGGCCCGGCATCCCAGCCTGCGGACCGCGTTCGTTTACGACGACGGGGTGCCCGCACAACTGGTGGTCGACACGGTCGACGTGCCGTGGCGGGAGGTGGATCTCACGCTCGACGGGCCGGCCCCCGACACGGAACTCGCGCGCCTGCTCGACGAGGACCGCAGTGCCCGATTCGACCTCACCCGGCCGCCGCTAGTCCGGCTGACCCTGTTCCACACCGCACCGGAGCGCTTCGTGCTGGCGGTCACGAATCATCACATCATCCTGGACGGCTGGTCGATGCCGCTGCTGGTGCGGGAACTGCTGGTTCGCTATGCCGCCGACGGCGACCCGGCCGGGCTGCCGGAGCCGCCCTCGTACCGCACGTATCTGGACTGGGTAGCGACCCGGGACGCGGAGGCGTCGGTGCGGGCCTGGGAACGAGCGCTCGACGGTGTCGAGGAGCCGACGCTGGTGGCGCCCCACGCGTCCCCGGCGCTCTACGGTGTGCCCCACGAACTCGACGTCGAACTGCCCGCCCCGGTGCGGGGCGGACTCGCGGCGGCGGCGGAGCGCGCCGGCGTCACCGTGAACACGGTGATTCAGGCGGCGTGGGGGATGCTGCTGTCCCGGTTACTTTCCCGCGACGACGTGGTCTTCGGTGCCACCGTGTCCGGTCGTCCACCGCAGCTGCCCGGTGTCGAGAACATGCTGGGACTGTTCATCAACACGGTGCCCGTGCGAGTGCGGGTGGACCCGGACGAGAGCGTCGCGCGGCTACTCGTCTGCCTGCAGGACGAGCAGACGTCCCTACTCGACCACCATCATCTCGGCCTCGGCGAGATTCAGTCGCGGGTGGGTGTGGGCAATCTGTTCGACACGCTGTCGGTGTTCGAGTCGTTCCCGATCGACACGTCCGGACTGGACGAGAACACCGACATCGGGGGCATGCGGGTGACCGGTCTCGATGCCCGCGACGCCACGCACTATCCGCTCACGCTGCTGTCGATCCTCGAACCACGGCTGCGATTGAGTCTGCGCTACCAACCCGGAGCCGTCGACCGGGACGATGCCGGAGCGCTCGCCGACCGCCTCGTCCGGATTCTCGTGACGATCGCCGGCGATGTGGACACCGCGGTCGGTGATGTGGAGGTTCTGGGGCCGGGTGAGCGGGCGTTGGTGGTGGGTTCGTGGAATGCGACGGGTCACCCGGTGCCGCACACCACCCTCGTCGACCTGCTCGACGCGCAGGTGGGGCGGACTCCTGGTGCTGCGGCGGTGGTGTGTGGGGATGTGGTGTTGTCGTATGGGGAGTTCGATGCGCGGGTGAATCGGCTGGCGCGGTTCTTGATCGCGGCGGGGGTGGGTCCGGAGTCGTCGGTGGGTGTGGCCGTGCGTCGTTCGGTGGAGATGCTGGTGGGGATTTACGCGGTGGTGAAGGCGGGTGGGGCGTATGTGCCGATAGATCCGGATCTGCCTGCCGAGCGGGTGGGGTATGTGGTGGGGATTGCGGATCCGGTGCTGGTGTTGACGTCGTCGGCGGATCGGGTGGTGGTGCCTGCGGGTGTGCGGGTGGTGGAGTTGGACACCCTGGATGTGTCGGGGTTTTCGGCGGGTCCGGTGGGGGACGGCGATCGATCGGGTCCGGTGCGGCCGGAGAATCCGGCGTATGTGATCTTCACGTCGGGGTCGACGGGTCGGCCTAAGGGTGTGGCGGTTCCGCACGAGGGTGTCGTGAATCGGTTGTTGTGGATGCAGGATCGGTATGGGTTGGCGTCGGATGATGTGGTGTTGCAGAAGACGCCGGTGACGTTCGATGTGTCGGTGTGGGAGTTGTTCTGGCCGTTGATCGTCGGTGCGCGGTTGGTGATCGCGGAGCCGGACGGGCACCGCGACCCGGCGTACCTCGAACGGGTGATCCGCGAGGAGTCGGTCACGACAGTGCATTTCGTGCCGTCGATGCTCGAGGTGTTTCTGGCGGGGGCGAACGTGGAGGGGTGCGGTGCGCTGCGCCGGGTGTTCACCAGCGGTGAGGCCTTGCCGTCGGCAACTGCGGCACGTCTGCGCGGGGTGAGCGGGGCGGAGCTGCACAACTTGTACGGTCCGACCGAGGCTGCGGTCGACGTGACGTTCCACGAGGTCTCCGGGTCGGATCGGACTGTGGTCCCGATCGGGGCGCCGGTGTGGAATACGCAGACCTATGTGCTGGACGGGCGGTTGCGGGTGGTGCCGGTGGGGGTGGCGGGGGAGTTGTATCTCGGGGGCGTGCAGTTGGCGCGGGGGTATCAGGGGCGAGCAGACCTGACGGCGGATCGTTTTGTGGCGAATCCGTTCGGTACGGGGCGGTTGTATCGGACGGGGGATCGGGTCCGGTGGTTGCCGTCCGGTGAGTTGGAGTATTTGGGGCGTACGGATTTTCAGGTGAAGTTGCGGGGTCAGCGGGTCGAGTTGGGGGAGATCGAGGCGGTGTTGTTGCGCCGGGAGGATGTGGCGCAGGCGGTGGTGGTGCTGCGCGGGGATGGGTCGTCGGGGGAGTATCTGGCGGGGTATGTGGTGCCGGTGGCCGGGGCGGTGGTGGACGAGCGGGTGGTGCGGGAGTCGGCTGCGGTGGCGTTGCCGGGGTTCATGGTGCCGTCGGTGGTGGTGGTGCTGGCGGAGTTGCCGGTGACGGTGAACGGCAAACTCGACCGCAAAGCGCTGCCCGAACCCGACTTCGGCACGCGCACGATCGGATATCGCGCCCCCACCACACCCGCGGAGGAAGCGATCGCCACGGCCTTCGCCGCCGTCCTCGGGGTCGATCGCGTCGGGGCCGACGACAGCTTCTTCGACCTCGGGGGAGACTCGCTCAGTGCCACCCGCGCGGTCGGACGCATCAACAGCGCACTGGACACGGCTCTGGGTGTCGCCGCGCTGTTCGACGCACCCGTGGTGTCCGATCTGGCCGTCCGGATCGACTCGGACGTGAGGACGAGTTCCGCCTCCCCGGCACTCACCGCGACGGCGCGGCCCGAACGGATTCCCCTTTCCCTCGCGCAGCAGCGCATGTGGTTCGTCAACCAATTCGACACCTCCTCACCGGCCTACAACATCCCGGTCGCCTTGGACTTGGACGGCGCGGTGGACCTGACTGCGCTACAAGCGGCACTCGGCGACGTCATGGAACGGCACGAGTCGCTGCGGACCGTGTTTCCCGGTTCCGCCGACGGACCCCGGCAGGTGATCGTCGATTCCGCGCTCGCGACCCCCGAACTCGATCCGGTCCCGGTTGCCGAAGGGGCCCTTCGCGACTCGCTCACCGCATTCTTCGGCGTGGGATTCGATGTCACCGAGGACCTTCCGATCCGGGTGCGACTGTGGGAACTCGCTCCCGAGCGGCACGTCCTCGCCCTCGTCGCGCACCACATCGCGGCCGACGGCTTCTCCATGGCACCCCTGGCGCGGGACGTGATGCTCGCCTACACCGCCCGCGCACAGCAGCAGGCACCCGGCTGGGCGCCGCTGCCCGTGCAGTACGCCGACTACAGCCTGTGGCAGCGAGCGGCTCTGGGCACCGAAGAGCAGCCCGATTCGATGATGTCCGGGCAGCTCGGCTACTGGGCGCGGACGTTGTCGGGCATCCCGGACGTGCTGCCACTGCCCCTGGATCGGCCACGACCCCTCCAGCGGTCGTTCCTCGGGGACGTCGTCCCGTTCGACATCCCGCCCTCCGTTCACAAAGCTCTGACCGAGCTTGCACGCCAGTACAATTCGACTTTGTTCATGGTGGTGCACGCCGCGCTGGCCGTGCTGCTCGAGAGAGTATCGGGATCGGACGACGTGGTGGTGGGAACCCCGATCGCGGGCCGGGGCCACGCGGCACTCGACGACGTCGTGGGAATGTTCGTCAACACGCTGGTGCTTCGCACAGCGGTGGCACCAGGGGCGTCGTTCGCCGACGTGCTCACCGACGTGCGGTCGGTCGACCTTGGCGCGTTCGAGCACGCAGACCTCCCCTTCGAGCGTCTGGTGGACCAACTCGCACCCGAGCGGTCCACCGCGCACTCACCCCTGTTCCAGGTGTTGCTCGAATTCCAGAACGCCACCCGCACCCACCTGGAACTGCCCGGGTTGACCGCCCGGTCGCTCGACGTCGATCTGGACGTCGCGAAGTTCGATCTGCAGCTGAGCCTGGTGGAGCGGGTCGACGAGCAGGGGGTTCCGGCCGGGATCGGCGCCGGCCTCCGCTACGCGACCGACGTGTTCGATCGTGCGTCGGTAAAGAGTTTCGCGGAGCGCTTCGTGCGCGTGATCGAGGCCGTGACCACCGACCCGGCCACACCCGTCGGGGACATCGACATCCTGCACGCGCCCGAACGCGAACTCGTGCTCACCGCCGCGCATCGGCCGGGGACCGACGTCCCGCCGCTGTCGCTCGTGGACGCGTTCGATCGCATGGTGGCATCCGCGGGCGACGCCGTCGCGGTGCGCTGCGACGGCGCGTCGATGACGTACCGCGCACTCGACGACCGGGCCAACCGGCTCGCGCGACTTCTCGTGGCGCAGGGGGTAGGTGCGGAAACGCTGGTGGCGGTGGGGATGACGCGGTCGATCGACCTCGTCGTGGCGCTGCTCGCAGTGGTGAAGGCGGGCGCCGGGTACCTTCCGGTGGATGTGGCCTCTCCTGCCGAGCGGTTGGCATTCGTGCTCGGCGACGCCCGGCCGGAGTGTGTGCTCACCACGACCGCGGACGCCGAGACCTTCCGCGGCGCCGGGGTCCCGGTGGTGGTGCTGGACGACCCCGAGACCGTGACTGCGCTGCAGCAGTTCTCGTCGCTGCCGGTGACCGACGACGACCGTCGTACTCCACTGCACCTGGACTCGGTGGCATACGTGATCTACACGTCCGGTTCCACCGGGCAGCCGAAGGGCGTGCAGGTCTCGCACCGCAACGTGATCACGTTGCTGGCGAACACCCAGACGCTGTTCGGATTCGGACCGGCCGACGTGTGGACCATGTTCCATTCCGCCGCGTTCGACTTCTCGGTGTGGGAAGTGTGGGGAGCGCTCGCACACGGTGGCCGGCTGGTGCTGGTGGACTATTTCACGGCGCGCTCACCCGAGAGGTTCCTCGAACTCCTGCGCGGTGAAACCGTCACGGTCGTGAATCAGACCCCCACCGCCTTCTACCAATTGGCGGAGGCCGATCGCCTCGCCGGTGGTCCCGGCCTGTCGCTGCGATACGTGATCTTCGGCGGGGAGGCCCTCGAATTCGGCCAGTTGCGGCGCTGGTACGCACGCCGCGGCGACGCCGCACCGGTCCTGGTCAACATGTACGGCATCACGGAAACGACCGTGCACGTCAGCCACCTGCCGATCCACCGGGACCTCGTCGCGGAGGAGTCCGCATCGGTGATCGGCCGGGGACTGCCCGGACTGCGCGTGTACGTGCTCGACGGACGACTCCATCCGGTGCCGCCGGGCGTGGTCGGCGAGATGTACGTCTCGGGTGCGCAGGTTTCGCGCGGCTACCTGGGCCGGGCCGCCCTCACGTCCGGCCGATTCGTCGCCGACCCCTTCACTCCCGGGGCCCGCATGTACCGGTCCGGCGACCTGGGCAGGTGGAACGGGCACGGACAGCTGGAGTACCTCGGCCGCAACGACCTCCAGGTGCAGGTGAAGGGCTACCGGATCGAACTCGGGGAGGTGGAAGCGGCGCTGCGCGCGTGCGAGGGGGTGGCGCAGTCGGTCGTGACTGCACGCGGGGACCGGTTGGTGGGGTACGTGGTGCCGGAGACCGGCGCCGCGATCGACCCGGCCGCGATCATCGATGCGGCCGCGGTGCGATTGGCGTCGCACATGGTGCCGGCCGCGGTGGTGGTTCTCGACGAGCTGCCGCGGACGGTGAACGGCAAACTCGATCGGAAAGCCCTGCCCGAACCGGACTTCGGACAGCGGGTGACGGCGGGCCGCGGCCCGGTCACCGAGACCGAACGGATCCTCGCCGACCTGTTCGCGGAGGTCCTCGGCCTCGACTCGGTGGGGGTCGACGATTCGTTCTTCACCCTCGGCGGGGATTCGATCATGTCCATCCAACTGGTCACCCGCGCCAAGGGCGCCGGGATACTGATCTCGCCGCGCGAGGTGTTCGAGCGCAAAACCGTTGCCGGGCTGGCCGCGGCTGCCGGGACGGAAGACGGGACGGTGGTTCTCGACGAGCTGCCGGGAGGCGGGATCGGCGAGATTCCGCTGACCCCGATCGTGCGGTGGATGCTCGCCCGGGGCGGGGATTTCCGCCGCTACTCGCAGTCCGCACTGTTCACGCTGCCCGCCACGGTGGACGAACGCACCCTGACGGAAGCTCTGCAGGCCGTGCTGGATCGGCACGACCTGTTGCGGGCCCGGCTGTACCGCACGTCCCGCACCGAAGAGGGCTGGTCGATGGAGGTGCAGGCCGAAGGATCGGTGCGGGCGACGACCGTTCTCCGCCGGGGGCGGATGGACGATGTCGGCGCCGAACTGGACAGCGCCCTCCACCGGCTCGACCCGGAATCGGGCGTGATGATGCAGGCGGTCTGGCTGGACCGGGCCGAACATCCGGCTCGCGTGCTGATCGTCGTCCATCATCTGGTGACGGACGGTGTGTCCTGGCGGATCCTGATCCCCGACCTCGCGGCGGCGTGCGCGCAACTGCAGTCCGGCGCGGCACCGGCGCTGGAGCCACCGGGGACGTCGATGCGCCGGTGGGCGCACGCACTCGCCGACGCCGCGCGTGAACCCCTGCGCACCGCCGAGGTCGAACTCTGGCAGGGAATGCTGAACGCGCCCGACCCGCTGCTGGGATCGCGCCGGGTGACCCCGTCGGACACCGCCGCGACGGCCGCGGACATCGCGGTACGGGTTCCGGCCCCGCTGACCGAGACGCTCCTGACGACCGTGCCGCGGGCCTTCCACGGCAGCGTGGGAGATGCGCTGCTGACGGCGCTGACCATGGCGCTGACGAGCTGGCGGCGACGACGCGGGATCGAACTGTCCGGCGCGCTGGTCAGTCTCGAGGGACACGGTCGCGAGGAGCAGTTGGCGCCCGGCGCTGATCTCGCACGCACGATCGGCTGGTTCACGACGATCTTCCCGGTGCGACTCGATCTGAGCGGGGTGGACCTCGACGACGCGTTCGCCGCGGGCCCGTCCGCGGGGGCCGCGGTGAAGACCGTGAAGGAGCAACTCCTCGCCGTTCCCGACCACGGCATCGGTTTCGGGCTTCTCCGGTATCTGAACGACGAGACGGCGCAGGTTCTTTCGCCGCTGCCGATGCCTCAGGTCAGTTTCAACTATCTCGGCAGGATGGGCCCGACCGCCACGGCGACCGCGGAGGGGTGGGTGCCGGTCGACGAACCCGGACTGCGCGAGAAGTCGGCGGTGCCCGTCGCGGCCGTCGTCGACGTCAACGCGATGACCGTCGACTCGGGCGACGGCCCCCAGCTGAACTCCACGTGGACGTACCCGCCGGGCGTCCTCACCCGCGAGGAGGTCGAGGAACTCGCGCAGCTGTGGGTGCAGGCACTCGCTGCTCTCGGCGCGCATGCGGAGTCGGGCGGCGGCGGGTTCACACCGTCGGATCTCGATCTCGTCGAACTGCGGCAGGATGCGATCGAGGACCTCGAACACGTGTGTCCGGACCTGACGGACGTGTGGCCGCTGTCGCCCCTGCAGTCCGGCATGCTGTTCCACTCCGAACTCGCCGACGACTCCCTCGATGTCTACCTGGTGCAGGTGAGCCTCGAACTCGAGGGCACCGTGGATCCGCGTCGACTGCGCCGCGCGGCCGATGCGCTGCTGGACCGGCACGCCAATCTGCGGGCCGGCTTCCTGCACGACGCGCAGGGCAACGCCGTCCACGTGATCCGGCGACGGGTGGAGGCGCCCTGGCGCGACGTCCAACTCACGGCTCTGGACGAGGACGCCGCGGCGGCCGAGGTCGCGCGACTGCTGGCCGAGGACCGGGTCCGCCCGTTCGACCTGACACGTGCCCCGCTGATCCGGTTCATGCTGATCGCGACCGCCCCGAACCGTTATCGGCTGGTGTCGACCAACCACCACATCCTCCTCGACGGCTGGTCGATGCCGTTGCTGGTCCGGGAGTTGCTGACGCTCTACGCCACCGACGGGGACCCGTCGCCGCTGCCCCGCGTCCGCGGGTACCGCGACTACCTGGCGTGGATGAGCCGCCGAGATCACGGCGCCTCCCGGGAGGTGTGGGGGCGGGCCCTCGCCGGGGTGGACGGACCGACGTTGCTGGCCCGCTCGGATCCGGGACGACGGCTGTCCACGATGTCCGACGAGTTCGTCTTCGACCTGGACGAGGACCACACCACCCGCCTGCGTGACGTCGCGCGGTCGCGTGGCCTGACGGTCAATACGCTCGTTCAGGTCGCGTGGGGGATTGTGCTGGGTACGTTGACCGCCCGCGACGACGTGCTGTTCGGTGCCACCGTCTCGGGGCGGCCTCCCGAACTGGCCGGCATCGAGACGATGGTCGGACTGTTCATCAACACCTTGCCCGTCCGGGTCAGGCTGCGCCCCGACGACACGGTGGGTGCCCTGCTGGAGCGCGTGCAGGCCGAGCAGGCGGCGTTGCTGGATCACCACTACCTCGGGTTGGCCGAGATTCAGAGTGCCGCCGGGCCGGAGGTCGGGTTCGACACGCTGACGGTGTTCGAGTCGTACCCCGTCGATCGCGCCGGGCTCTCCACCGAGACCGACATCGCCGGAATGCGCGTCACCGGAGTGGATGCGCGCGATGCGGCCCATTATCCGCTGAGTCTCGTGGCATCCGTCGACTCTCGTCTTCGCCTGAAATTCGAGTACCTGCCGGACATCTTCGACGCGGACACCATCGACGACATCGCCGGGCGCGTGCTGCGGGTGCTCGACGCCTGCACTCGTCCCGACCGGCCGCTGGCCGCGCTGTCGCTGCTGACCGACCGGGAGCGCGCCGACCTGGTGCCGGTCCGCGGCCGTCCGGGTGGGTCGATACGCACGCTGCCCCAGATTCTCGCCGAGGGAGCCGCGCTCGATCCGGGCGCGATCGCACTGTCCTCCGAGGACGGCGACGTGAGCTACGGCGACCTGGACGAGCGGTCGAATCGCCTGTCGCGCGCACTCATCGCCCGTGGTGCGGGCCCGGAGACGTTCGTGGCCATCGGAATACCGCGGTCCCTCGACTCGATACTGTCGGTGTGGGCGGTGGCGAAGACCGGTGCGGCGTTCGTGCCGATCGACCCGAACTACCCCGACGAGCGCATCACCCACATGCTCGTCGATTCCGGAGTCACCCTCGGCGTGACCACGACCGCACACCGTGACCGGCTCCCGGGCGCCGCGCACTGGCTGGTGCTCGACGAACCCGCCTTCGCGATCGAGTGCGCCGAGCGCGCGGGGGCACCCGTGACCGATGCCGACCGGAGCGGTCCGGTCACGCTGGACACCGCCGCGTACGCCGTCTACACGTCGGGATCCACGGGTGTGCCCAAGGGCGTAGTGGTCACCCATCGCGGACTCGACAACTTCGCACTCGACCAGCTCGAACGTTTCGGGGCGACACCGCAGTCCCGGACTCTGCACTTCTCCACGCCGAGTTTCGACGGGTCGGTGTTCGAGTACCTGCAGGCCTTCGGTGCCGGCGCGACGATGGTGATCGCGGCGCCCACCGTGTTCGGCGGTGAGGAACTCGCGAGGCTGCTGGCCGACCGGCGCGTCACCCACGCGTTCATCACCACCGCTGCGCTGGCGTCACTCGATCCGGCCGGGCTGGTGCATCTCACGGACCTGGTGTTCGGCGGCGAGGCCTGCCCACCCGAACTCGTCGCCCGCTGGGCGCCGGGCCGTCGGCTGTACAACGCGTACGGACCGACCGAGACGACGATCATGTCCAACATCAGCGAGCCGATGGTTCCCGGAAACCCGATCACCATCGGCGGCCCGATCCGCGGGGTGACGGAACTGGTGCTCGACTCCCGGCTGCAACCGGTCCCCGTGGGAGTTCCCGGCGAGTTGTATCTCGCCGGCGCCGGCCTGGCCCGCGGCTACCACCGCCGACCGGCACTCACCGCCGAACGGTTCGTCGCCCACCCCGTCCGCCCCGGCGAGAGGATGTACCGCACCGGCGACATCGTGCGGTGGACGGCAGACCGCAGCATCGAGTACGTGGGCCGCACCGACTTCCAGGTGAAGGTGCGCGGCTTCCGCATCGAACTCGGCGAGATCGACTCCACCCTCATGTCGGAGCCGGACGTCGGATTCGCCGCCACTCTCGCGCACCGCGGACCCGCGGGAGACACCCTGCTGGTGTCGTACGTCGTTCCGGCGTCGGGGCGCTCCCTCGACCCGGTCGTACTCACCCGGCACTTGGCGGACCGCCTGCCGTCCCACATGGTGCCCACCTCCATCACGGTGCTGGAGCGCATCCCGCTGACCGCCGTCGGCAAGCTGGACCGCGCGGCACTGCCCGAACCCGACCTGCTCTCCGGGACAGGGCACGACCGGGTGCCGGTCGGTCCGATCGAGGACGCGGTGGCCGTCGTCTTCGCAGAGGTACTCGGACTGGCGCGCGTCGGCGCCGACGCCGGTTTCTTCGACATCGGCGGCAACTCCCTGAGCGCTACCCGGGTGATGGCACGGCTGCGCGCGCTGCTCGGCACCGACTGTGGGGTGCGGGATCTGTTCGAGGCGCCCACGGTCGCCGCGCTGGCGGCACGGATCGAGCACGCCGGCGCCGGGCCGTCCGGACATCCGGTGCTCGCGGCCCGCAGCCGGCCCGACGACATTCCGCTGTCGTACGCGCAGCAGCGGATGTGGTTCGTCAACCAGCTCGACACCACCTCGGCTGCCTACAACATCCCGATCGTGGTGTCACTGAGCGGGGCCCTCGATGTGGGAGCGCTGAACTCGGCACTCACCGACGTCGTCGCCCGGCACGAGTCGCTGCGCACGATGTTCCCGGTCCGCGGGGACTGGCCGGTTCAGCAGATCCTGCCCGCCGAGGGTGCCGTGCCCACTCTGACCCCCGTCCCCGTCGCGGACGAGCACGGCCTGCGAGAGGAGCTGACCCGGCTGGTCTCGGCGGGTTTCGACGTCACCGTGCGGATCCCGCTGCGGGCCGGACTGTATTCGCTGAGCGACACCGAGCACGTACTCGCCGTGGTGGTGCATCACATCTCGGCGGACGGGTTCTCGATGGTCCCGCTGGTGCGCGACGTGATGACCGCGTACGGCGCCCGCGTCGGCGGCGGCGCACCCGACTGGCCGCCCCTGCCGGTGCAGTACGCCGATTACGCCCTGTGGCAACGGGAGTCGCTGGGTTCGGACGACGACCCCCGATCGCTGATCTCGCGGCAACTCGACTACTGGACGACCACACTCGCAGGCGCCCCCGACCTCCTGGAACTCCCCACGGATCGGGATCGGCCGTCCCAGCAGTCCTTCCGCGGCGCGCGCATCCACTTCGCCGTCGACAGCGACCTGCACCGTCGCATCGGCGAACTGTCGCGACGTCTCGGCTCCACCGAATTCATGACCGTGCACGCCGCACTGGCGGTGTTGCTCAGCCGTCTCGGGGGAACCCCGGACGTCGCCGTCGGCACCCCGATCGCCGGCCGGGGAGACCCCGCACTCGATGACCTGGTGGGCATGTTCGTGGGCACGCTCGCCCTGCGCACGCAGGTGGATGCGGCCGAGTCGTTCACCGCCCTGGCCGCGCACTGTCGCGACGTCGATCTCGAAGCCTTCGCCCATGCCGACGTTCCGTTCGAGCGGGTGGTGGACGCGGTGGGCCCGACCCGATCGACGGCGTATGCGCCGCTCGTCCAGGTCTCGCTGGAATTCCAGAACAACGAGCGACCGGTCCTGACACTGCCGGGGCTGGAAGTCCGCGGAATCGATCCCGGCCTCGCCGTGGTCAAGGTGGATCTCGAATTCCTCCTGGCGGAGGAGTTCGACGCGAACGGTGCGCCGGCCGGGATGAACGGCGCCGTCGACTTCGCCACCGATCTCTTCGACTCCGACACGGTCCGCGGCTTCGCCGACCGCTTCGTGCGCATCCTCGACGCCGTCACCGCGAATCCGGACCGGCCGATCGGCGACCTCCCCCTCCTCGACGAGGTGGAGTTGCGGGCGATGGTGCCTGCCCGCGGCGAGCCGCAGGTGCGCCCCGAGCTGTGGCCCGATCTGCTGACGGCCGCCGCAGCACTCGACCCGGACTCGGTGGCCCTGTCCTTCGAGGACCGGCGGGTCACCTACCGCCAACTCGACGAGTGGTCCAACCGGGTGGCCCGGGTCCTCCGCGGACGCGGGGTGGGACCGGAGACGTTCGTGGCAGTCGGAATGCCCCGGTCGATCGAGTCGGTGGTCTCGATCTGGTCGATCACCAAGGCAGGCGCGGCGTTCGTGCCCGTCGACCCCACCTACCCGCGCGACCGCATCGACTACATGCTCATCGACTGCCGGGCTGCGCTCGGCCTCACCGTGAGAAGTCGCCGGAGCACCCTGCCCGACACCGTTCCGTGGCTGATCCTCGACGACGAGGACTTCGCCACGCAGGCGTCGGCCGTGTCGTCGGCACCGATCACCGACGCGGATCGGACGAATCCGTTGCACCTCGCTCACCCGGCCTATCTCATCTACACGTCGGGGTCGACCGGCAGGCCGAAGGGCGTGACCGTCACCCACCGGGGCATGGCCGATTTCACCGCGGAGACGCACCAACGGTTCCAGGTCACGCACGAGTCCCGGGTGTCGCAGCTGGCGTCCCCGAGTTTCGACGCCTCGGTGTTCGAGCTGATGATGGCGTTCAGTGCGTCGGCGCGCGTCGTGATCGTGCCGCCTGCCATCGTCGGGGGCAGCGAACTGGCGGATCTGTTCCGTCGCGAGCAGGTGACTCATGCGACCATCACGCCGACCGCACTGGCGGCCCTCGACAACGACGGACTCGATTCGCTCCGGGTCCTGGATCTGGTGGGCGAGGCGTGCCCGCCGGAGGTGGTGGCGAGGTGGGCTCCGGGTCGGAGCCTGCACAGCGGGTACGGGCCCACGGAGACCACGATCCAGGCGAGCGTCAGCGACCCGATGCGTCCCGGCGAGAGCGTGAACATCGGGGCACCCGCCCGGGGATTCGCTTTCCTGGTCCTCGACGAGCGGCTGCAGCCGGTCCCGGTCGGTGTGCCCGGCGAGTTGTACATCGCCGGACCGGGTATGGCACGCGGGTACCACAACCGGGCGGCGCTCACCTCGGAACGATTCGTGGCCTGCAACTTCGGGGAACCGGGGTGCCGGATGTACCGGACCGGTGACGTGGTGCGCTGGCGTGAGTCGGCGAGCGCACTCGAGTACATCGGGCGCAGCGACTTCCAGGTCAAGGTCCGTGGATTCCGTATCGAACTCGGGGAGATCGACGCCGTGCTCACCCGTCACCCGGCGGTTGCGTTCGCCGCGACCATCGGTCACATCGGCCCTTCCGGTGACACCGTGCTCGCGTCGTACGTGCGGGCTCAGGACGGGCAGGAGGTGCAGCCCGCGGGACTGCGCACCTACGCGTCCGAGCGACTGCCCGCCCACATGGTGCCGTCCGCGGTGGTCGTACTCGATCGGATTCCGATGACCCCGGTGGGCAAGCTCGACCGGAAGGCGTTGCCAGCCCCGGAGTTCGGTTCGACCGGTGCGGCGTTCCGGGCGCCGGCCACGGAGAACGAGCGCATCGTCGTGGACGCCTTCACGGAGGTTCTCGGGGTGGACCGGGTGGGTACCGCGGACAGCTTCTTCGATCTCGGTGGAAATTCGCTCCTCGCCACCAGGATCGTCGGCGCGCTGCAGGCTGCGCTGGACCGGAGGGTTCCGCTGCAGTGGATGTTCCTCGACCCGACACCGGCGGGGATCGCGCGCCGCCTCGACCTGCCGCATCGGAGCGCCGGCATGGAAGAGGCACTCGCCGTGGTGATTCCGTTGCGTGCGCAGGGAAGCGGGCGACCGTTGTTCTGCGTGCATCCGGGCATCGGCCTGTCCTGGGGGTACGCCGGGCTGGTGCGGTATCTCCCTCCCGACCGGCCGGCGTACGGACTGCAGCTGCCCACGATCAGCGATGACGGCGACTACCGGACGATCGAGCAACTGGCCCACCGCTACATCGAGGAGATGCAGGCCATCCAGCCCACGGGCCCGTACGACCTGCTCGGCTGGTCACTCGGCGGGGTCATCGCGCACGCCATGGCCGTCGAACTGCAGGCAGCCGGCGAAGAGGTCGCGACGCTTGCCGTCATGGACAGCTACCCCGTGGGCGGCGAGGACCCGCCGGCCGACCGGCTGGAGATCCGGGACCTCCTGCGCGGGTTGGGACTCCAGGCCGAGGGGGACGGTGAGATGACCTACGAGCACGCCGCGCGGTTGATCGACGAATCGTTCGGGACCGAGACCGGAGTGCGGGGGCACGACCTCGAACGCATCGCCGCCGGGTACGAGAGTTCGAGGTGGCTCGCCCACCACTTCGTGCCCCGGGTGTACGACGGCGACCTGCTCATCTTCCCCGCCACGCGCGACGGGAACGGCACGACCCGGGCCCGGTCGGCGGACGAGTGGCGGCCGCTCGTGACCGGTCGGATCGACGAGCAGCCCGTGGACTGCGGGCACAACGAGATGATCGAGCCGCAGTCCCTCGCCGTCATCGGGCCGGTCCTCTCGCGCACGCTCTCCGAACGGCCGTGACTCGGATCAGGCGATGCGGAACTCTGCGAGACCGCGAATCGGCCACTCGCCGTTGACGTCCGATGCGTCCCTGCCCTGCCGGACGAGGTAGTCGGCGAAGTCGCGTTGCCGTTCTGCGTGCCAGCCGGCCTGATGCGTCATGATGTCGAGGGCCCGCAGATTCGGGTACTCCTGCGCGAGCGTCCGGGCGAGGTGTGCGGCGGCGATCGCGTCGGCCTCGGCCTCGTGGGCGTCCTCGAGGGCGATGCCGTAGTGCTCGCACACCGCGCCCAGTGTGCGCCTGCCCTTCCGGTACCGGTCCATCTCGCGGTCGATGACGTACGGGTCGACCACGATGCCGGTGACGAGTTCGGCCAGCCCGAGGCGCAGGCCCTCGGTGTGCATGACGGTCAGGTCGTAGGAGGCGTTGAACGCGACGACGGCATGGTCGCGGGTCCATGCGTCGTCCAGAGCCTCGCGGATCTCCCCGTACCCGGTGGCGTAGTCCTGCCCGTGGGCCCGGGCGTACTCCGTGGAGATTCCGTGCACGTCCGAGGCGCCCTGCGGGATGGGAACCTCCGGGTCGAGCAGCCACGTTCGCGACTCGAAGTGGTGAGCGTCGACGACGGCGATGCACGCGGAGACGATGCGGGCGTCGGTGGGGTCGGGCCCCGTCGTCTCCAGGTCGAACGCGCAGATCGGTCTGTCCGACCAGCTGGTCATGGGGGCCTCTCGGTGGTGATTCGTTGCCCGCCCAGTATCGGCCGCGTCTGGCGCCGGATCCGGGACCGACACGGCGGGGATCCCAGGTTGTCGTGGCCGGTCGCCGGGGGTATCGTGTCCTCCGGTCTGCAGTTCGCCGAGGTCGTGAACTGCCATTTCGAGAGAGCAAGGAGGTGTGGCGTCCGATGAGAAGCCAACCTCCGAGTACCAACTGAAACCGTTCCACCGGTAGGTGCGCGGTTTCACGGTCCGTGTTCCTCAGCGCTGTTCCGCGCTGCCCACTTTCCCTCGAAAGCCCCGTGTCATGCCTCAGCTGCGCCCGATCCGTTCCCTTCTCCCCAGCCGTTCCGCCGGTCTGTCCGACGCCGACGCCGGTCACGCGGTGACCCGCCGGCCCGTCGAACCGACGCCTGCCGAGGAAACGGTGGTCAACAGCGCCGTCTACCGCGACGGCCGGAAGACGGCCACCCCGGCCACCCTGTCCGAGGCCCTCGCGAGCCTGCCGGACGCGTCGTCGATGGCGTGGATCGGGATGTACCGGCCGAACGACGCCCAGTTGTATGCGGCAGCAAAGCAATTCGACCTGCACGAGTTGGCCGTCGAGGACGCGATCGTCGCCCACCAGCGGCCCAAGCTGGAGCGTTACGGCAAGACGCTGTTCGTGGTCCTGCGCGCCGCGCGCTACTGCGACGAGACCGAGCGCGTCGAATTCGGTGAGCTGCACGTCTTCTGCGGTCCGACGTTCGTGCTCACGGTCCGGCACAGCGAATCCCCCGACCTGTCGGCGGTCCGCCGGCGGATGGAGAGCAACCCGGACCTGCTCCGGCTCGGACCCGAAGCCGTCCTCTACGCGATCCTCGACGCCGTGGTCGACGGGTACGCGCCCGTCGTCGCCGGATTGCAGAACGACATCGACGAGATCGAGACCGAGGTGTTCAGCGGAGCGCCGGGTGTCTCGCGGCGCATCTACGAACTCACCCGCGAGGTCATCGAATTCCAGAGGGCCACAAGGCCGCTGCTCGGGATGCTGCGCGGGTTGTCGGCGGGATTCGAGAAGTACAACACCGACGAGGAACTGCAGCGGTACCTGCGCGACGTCACCGACCACGCGACGGTTGTCGTGGAGCGGGCCGACGGCTTCCGTCAGCTGCTCGGGAACATCCTCACCGTCAACGCCACCCTGGTGTCGCAGGAGCAGAACGAGGAGATGCGCAACCTGACCCAGGCCAGCTACGCGCAGAACGAGGAGATCAAGAAGGTGTCGGCTTGGGCGGCGATCCTGTTCGCGCCCACCCTGATCGGGACGGTCTACGGCATGAACTTCGACCACATGCCCGAACTGCACTGGGTCGGTGGGTATCCGTTCGCCCTGTCGCTGATGATGCTCACCTGTGCCGGGCTGTACACGATCTTCAAACGCCGCGGCTGGTTGTGAGCGAGGCCGGCTGCGGGCAGTGTCCGCAGCCGGCCGGCGCCTGCTGTCAGAGTTCGTCGACGCAGACGACGAACTTGCGCTCGGGGTATTCGTATCCGTTGGACGACGTGCTGCACGAGTCCACGGACGTGGCGCCCTGCACGATCTCCGTCACCTTCACACCGTCGACGGCCGTCGTGTCGCCGCAGTCGATGCGCGCGGGATCTTCGCCGCCGACGTCCATGCACCCGCCGATAACCCAGTCCACGTCGAGGCAGATCGCGCCCTGCTCGATGCCGCCGAGGGTTTCGTAGTAGTACGAGTCGGCGTCGCTGATGCACTGGCTGTTCTTCGCGGCCTTGGCGATCACCTTGTAGTTCGAATCGGCGCTGCCGCACACCGCCTTGTCGATCTCGGCGTCGGAGACGGTGCCGCCGAGCTTCACGCACTCACCGATCGCGACCTCGAAGTCGACGTCGCCGCCGGCGTCCTCGCCTTCCTGCCCGTCGATCACGGTGGTCGATTCGCTGGACGTGGTGGCCGCGGAGGCACCCGACTCCGGCACCGCGGTAGGCGTCGTGTCCGAACCGCACCCGGCCACCAGAACTGCCGTCGCCGACAACGCGACGACTGCGGTACACACCCGCCGAACTAACCCTGTCATGTCTGACCCCTCCGTCAGGTGACCGTCCGCCACCCGTTCCTCCGAGATGACCGTTGCCACCCCGATCGTGTCCACCGCGATTGCCGTGTCGCGCATAATTTGATTACATCGCTGTCCGATTTGCCAATCGTGGTGACAGTATGGACGGGTGGATCTCCCCGTGATGCCTCCGTTACAGCCGATGCTCGCGAAGGCTGCGTCGTCCGTTCCGGCGCAACCGGAGTCCGGCCTCGCCTGGTCCTACGAACCGAAATGGGACGGTTTCCGCACCCTCGTCTTCCGCGACGGCGACGAGGTGGTGCTCGGGTCCCGCGGCGGAAAGGATCTGGCGAGGTACTTTCCCGAACTCGTCCGGGCAGTGAAGGACGAACTGCCGCAGCGGTGCGTGGTGGACGGCGAACTCGTCGTCCCGCGCAACATCGACGGCCGCACCCGGCTCGACTGGGAGTCGTTGTCGGAGCGCATTCATCCGGCCGAGAGCCGGGTGACGATGCTGTCCGAGAAGACCCCGGCGCAGTTCGTCGCGTTCGATCTGCTCGCCCTGGGCGACCGCGACCTCAGCCGGGAGGACTTCTCCGTACGCCGCGCGCAGCTCGTCGACACCATCGGCGGCGGACCCAGCTGCCACGTCACCGCCGCCACCGAATCCAGTGCGATGGCCACCGAGTGGTTCGAGGCGTTCGAGGGTGCCGGCCTCGACGGGGTGGTGGCGAAGAAGCTGGTGGGCCCGTACCTGCCCAACAAGCGGGAAATGGTGAAGGTGAAGCACGCCCGCACCGCCGACTGCGTCGTCATCGGATACCGGCCGCACAAGAGTCAGCCGGGGATCGGGTCGATGCTGCTCGGACTGTACGACGGCGACCAGATGGCGATGGTCGGCGGTGCGTCGGCGTTCACGGCCGCGCGGCGGATCGAACTGCTCGCCGAACTCGACGAGCTGCGCGTCGGCGACGACGTGGTCGCGGACGGCGCGCCGACGCGGTGGCAGTCGGGCAACGACCGAACCTGGGTGCCGCTGCGCCCCGAACGCGTCGTCGAGGTGGCGTACGACCAGATGGAGGGTGCCCGGTTCCGGCACGCCGCGCGGTTCCTGCGCTGGCGCCCGGACCGGACGCCCGACGAGTGCACGTTCCAACAATTGGAGGTCCCGGTGCGATACGACCTTGCCGACGTCCTGGCCGGAGGTTCCTAGATGGCGAGTCCTGCCGAAGAACTCGACGTCGACGGCGTCGCCGTGCGGCTGTCGAACCCCGACAAGATCTACTACCCGAAACTCGGTGCCGAGGGCGGCACGAAACGGCACCTGGTGGAGTACTACCGGACCGTGGCACTCGACGGTGCGCTGCTGACCGCCCTGTTCGATCGGCCGACGCATCTGCAACGGTTCCCGGACGGGATCGAGGGCGAGGAGATCTACCAGAAGCGGGTTCCCGCGAAGCGCCCCGACCACGTGGAGTCGTGCGAGGTCACGTTCCCGTCCGGCCGCAAGGCGGATGTGCTCCGCGTGCGCAGTGCCGCGAACATCGTGTGGGCGGCGAACCTCGGCAACATCACGTTCCATCCGTGGGCGGTCCGGTGCCCCGACGTCGATCACCCCGACGAACTGCGCATCGACCTGGACCCGCAGCCGGGAACCGGATTCGACGACGCCCGGGCGGTCGCGCTGGACGTGCTCCGGCCGCTGCTCGACGAACTCGGTCTCGTCGGCTACCCCAAGACGTCGGGCGGCCGCGGGCTGCACGTGTATCTCCGCATCGAACCGCGCTGGGATTTCATCGAGGTGCGGCGCGCGGGCATCGCCCTCGCCCGGGAGATCGAGCGGCGCAGCGGCGACCGGGCCACCACGTCCTGGTGGAAGGAGGAACGCGGCGAACGCATCTTCCTCGACTTCAACCAGAACGCCAGGGACAAGACCATCGCGTCCGCCTACTCGGCCCGCAAGACGCCGATCGCGACCGTGTCGACGCCCGTCACCTGGGAGGAACTGGTGGACGTCGACCCCGACGACTTCACCATCGCGACCGTGCCCGCGCTGCTCGCGAAGCGCGGCGATCCCATGGGGACCATGGGTGACGTGGCGCAATCGCTCGACGTGCTGCTGGAGATGGCCGAACGGGACGCCGCGAACGGTCTCGGAGATCTGCCGTACCCACCCAATTACCCGAAAATGCCGGGGGAACCCAAGCGGGTACAACCGAGTCGGGACCGAGACCGCAAATAGCCGGCGCTCACGTAGGCTCGGGACGGTCGGGTGGGTCGGGAACAATGTGAGGTCGCCATGGAACGTACGACAGTCGGTACTGCCGGACTCGTCCTCGGTGTCGTCGCGACGGCACTCGGGGCCCTGATGATCGCGCCGGCCACCGCGTCGGCCGTCTCCCTCTCCTGTGTGTCCCCACCGGGCCGGGGTGACACCACGGTCGTCGACCGCACCGCGTGCGGGGCCAACGCCGATACGAGCAGCAATTCGGCGGCGTTCGGCACGGACGGTGTCGGGTTCGCCGACGCAGCCCACGCGGGAGCGGCGCTCGGCGCCGGCCTGGGCGGCGGTGTCGGTGCCGCCGAGGCACGTCGCGGCGCAGTCGCCGCGGTGGCGGTCGGGCCCCAGAGCGTCGCCATCGGAACGGTCGACAGTGCCGGTCCCGCGCTGGTGCTGAGCGGTCCGGGAGGGCAGGCGCTCGTCGCGGATCCGGCCAAGGGCGTGGTGTGCGCCGGTGGACCGTCGCTCGCGATCAATTTCCTTGCAGGTCAAGCGTGTCTGAGCGACGGCATAACAGTGTGGCGGCTTCCCTGAACGGCACCCCGGTCCGCGTCGTATGGTGACGGTAGTCACAATGGGCTGACGCAACTGCCGTAGGAGATGCGGCAGCGAGATCGGAGGTGGTCGATGACGACCAGCGTTCGAGTTCCCCGGCCCGCGTCCGTGCCACGGACGGAGCTGCACGTCGATCCGCGGTTCCTGCCGCTCGCCGACCGATTCTTCGCGATGTACCGGCAACCACAGCACGGCGGCGGGGCGCTCACCGCGTACTTCCGGGGTGAGAAAGTCCTCGACATCTGGGCGGGCTGGGCTGACCGCGACCGCCGATGGGACCGCGACACCGTCGCCCTCTCGTTCTCGACGGGAAAGGGTGTGGCCAGCACGGTCGTCCACCGCCTCGCCGAGCGCAGGCTGATCGACTACGACGCGCCCGTCGCACGCTACTGGCCCGAGTTCGGCGCGGCAGGCAAGGACGACATCACGGTCCGCGAACTCCTCACCCACCGGGCCGGACTGCACAAGGTCCGGGGCCTGATGCGGAGCCCGCTCGATCTCCTCGACTACGACGCCGTCGTCCAGGCCCTCGCGGCCACCCCCGCGGATCCGCGCAGGCTGCGCGGTCCCGGGTATCACGCCGTCACCTACGGGTGGCTGGTGGCCGAGCTGATCGCACGCGTCACCGGGAAGCCGTTCGTTCAGGCCGTTCAGGACGAAATCGCGGGCCCGCTCGGCGTAGACGACTTCTGGTATCAGGTTCCCGGACAGCACCGTCCACGGATCGCGAAGCTGTTTCCGCACATCAACCCGGCCGGCCTCAACTGGGAGCTCACGTCGAACGTGCTCTCGCTCGTCGGCCCCACCCGGGGCCTCGCCGAGGCGGCGATGCCCCAGGGGTTCGACGTTCTGGTGCGGAACCCCGCGGTGCACGACGCGGTGATGCCCGGCTGGAACGGCGTGTTCAGCGCGCGGGCGCTCGCGCGCATGTACGGCGCTATCGCCAACGGGGGCAGGCTGGACGGCAACCGGTTCCTGCGCAAGGCCACCATCGCGCAGATGTCGCAGGTACAGACCCACGACCGCGACTACGTCCTCGGTATCCGGCCGCAGTGGTCCCTCGGCTATCACCGGCCGATCCTCGCGTCCCGGGAACAACCGCGGAACGCGATCGGGCACTACGGCGTCGGCGGGTCCGGTGCCTACGCGGACCTCGACAGCGGATTGTCCCTGGGCTTCGTCACCAACCGCCTCGGGAGTTCCCTCACGGCTCTCGGCGATCTTCGTCTGGCCCGGCTCGGTGTCGAGGCGCAGGCGATCGTCCGGAACGGCAAGTAACCACGAAAGGAATCCCGATGAGTGATCACGTGTACCGAGTTGTCGAGGTCGTCGGTTCGTCGAGCGACAGCACCGATGCGGCCATCGAGAACGCCATCGCGCGGACCAACGAGACCGTGCGCAACGTCGAGTGGTTCGAAGTCGTCGAGACCCGGGGTCACGTCGAGAACGGCGCCGTCGCGCACTACCAGGTCACGGTGAAGGTCGGATTCCGTGTGGAGCCTGGCGACGCGGTCTGACACCGCGCACGGTTCTCGCGCAAAATTGGAACACGTTATAGTCTGGTGTCACATCTCGACGTCGGACTGCGCGTACTCAGGTAGGGGAGAACCGTGGCTTATGTGATCACGCAGCCGTGCTGCAACGACGCCTCGTGCGTCGACGTCTGTCCGGTCAACTGCATCCATCCCACACCGGACGAGAAGCCGTTTGCCACCACGGAAATGCTGTACATCGACCCGGACACCTGCATCGACTGCGGGGCCTGCGTCGAGGAGTGCCCGGTGGAGGCCATCTACGCGGAGAACGACCTCGACGAGGTCGACGAGCCGTACCTGGACATCAACGCGCAGTACTACACCAAGCACCCCATCGGCCCCGACTGGCCCGAGCCGCTCAAGCTGCCCCAGATCGATGCGGCCCTCGGCACACTCCACGTCGCGGTCGTGGGGTCGGGTCCGGCCGCCTGCTACGCCGCGATGGAACTCACCGCGAAGCCGCGCGTCGAGGTCGACATCTTCGACCGCCTGCCCACCCCGTACGGACTGGTGCGCGCCGGTGTCGCGCCGGACCATCCGGGCACCAAGGGCGTCACGGACCAGTTCCGCTCCGTCGTCGGCAAACGCACGGTGCACTGCCACTTCAACGTGGAAGTGGGCCGGGACGTCAGTCATGAGGAATTGCTCGCGCACCACCACGCCGTCATCTACGCGGTCGGTGCGGCAGGCGACCGCACGCTGGGCATTCCCGGCGAGGATCTGGTCGGCAGCCACGCCGCCACCGAGTTCGTGGCCTGGTACAACGGTCATCCCGACTACGCCGACCGCACGTTCGACCTGTCGGGAGAGCGGGCCGTCATCGTCGGCAACGGCAACGTGGCACTCGACGTGGCCCGCATCCTCGTCACCGATCCGGAGATCCTGGCGAAGACGGATCTCGCGGAGCACGCTCTCGAGGCCCTGCGGGCGAGCAACATCCGAGAGGTCGTCGTTCTCGGCCGCCGGGGCCCCGCCCAGGCCGCCTACACCAACCCCGAACTCCTGGCGCTCGGGCGCATGCCGAACGTGGACATCGTGGTCGACCCGGACGAAGCGGTGCTCGACCCGGCGAGCCGCGCGTTCATCGACGGCGACGAGGCCGAGCCGTCGCAGCGCCACAAGGTGAGACAGGTCGAGGAATTCGCCCGGCGCACCGCCGATCCGGCGAAGAAGCGGATCGTGCTGCGTTTCCTGACGTCACCCGTGGAGATTCTCGGCACCGACACCGTCGAATCGGTTCGCATCGCGAAGAACGAGTTGGTCACGGACGCATCCGGCAGGCTCAGCGCCAAACCCTCCGACGTCACCTCGACGCTGGACACCGGCCTGGTGCTGCGCTCGATCGGCTATCGCGGCCAACCCGTGGCCGGGATCCCCTTCGACGACCGGCGCGGCGTCATCCCCAACGAGAACGGCCGGGTGATCGATCCGGAGACCGGCGCTCCCGTGCCCGGCGTGTACGTGGCGGGCTGGATCAAACGCGGGCCGACGGGCGTGATCGGCACCAACAAGTATTGCTCCGCGGAGACGGTCAGGATGCTGATCGACGACTTCTGCGCCGGGCGGCTCGACGCGCCCGCCGAACGCGAGGCCCTCGACCGGCTGATCGCCGAGCGTGCACCCGACGCCGTCGACTACCAGGGCTGGCAGCGGATCGACAAGACCGAACGCGCCGGGGGCAGGGCGGCCGGTCGGACGCGCACCAAACTGATCACCATCGAAAGCATGCTCGCCGCCGCCCGCGCCGAGACCTGATCGTGAGGACTTCTTGACCGCTCGGTGACACCACCGCCTCGCAGGCCGCGGAGCGGCAACGATTGCGGGCAAATTGCTCGTGGCCGGATGATGTGTGTTAATGGCAGTGCGCGATTGATAGGTCCGTCGGGGACGCGCGTTGCACACGTCGTCGAACGAGAGTGGTCATATGGGCAAGTCAGGAATCGGATTTTCCAGGAACAAGCACTGGTCTTCGCGCGTCGCCGTCGCACTGACCGGGGCCGTCGTCTCCGGAACTGCGCTGGTCGGGGCCGCACAGGCCGCACCGCTCTTTCCCGGTGGACCGGAGATTCCGAGTCTTCCCACCCTTCCCGGGCTGCCCGGCGCGCCGCAGCTGCCGCTTCCCGAGCCGGCACCCGCGCCTGCGAACTTCTCGGCTCCGTCCCTCAACCCGGGCGCGGGCGAGGTCGTGGGTGTCGCGCAGCCGGTGATCATCCGCTTCAACGAGGCGATCGGCGACCGCGCCGCCGCCGAGCGGGCAATCAAGGTCACCACCAGCCAGCCCGTCGAGGGTGGTTTCTACTGGATCAACGACAGCCAGGTGCGCTGGAAGCCCACCGAGTTCTGGCCCGCGAACACCGAGGTCACCGTGGATGCCGGCGATTCGCACTCCACTTTCACCATCGGCGACGCGCTGGTGGCGACCGCGGACGACAACACCAAGCAGATCACCGTCACCCGGAACGGCGAAGTGGTCAAGACCATGCCGACCTCGATGGGTAAGACCGATCACGAGACGCCGAACGGCACGTACATCATCGGCGACAAGTTCCGCGACATGTACATGGACTCGTCCACGTACGGTGTCCCGGTCGACTCGGCCGAGGGGTACCGCACGTACGTCGAGTACGCCACCCGCATGTCGTACAGCGGCATCTTCGTCCACGCCGCACCGTGGTCGGTGGACGCCCAGGGCAACACCAACGTCAGCCACGGCTGCCTCAACGTGAGCACCGAGGACGCCAAGTGGTTCTACGAGAACTCGAAGAAGGGTGACGCCGTGGTCGTGCAGAACACCGCGGGCGGCGTGTTGAACGGCTCCGACGGACTCGGCGACTGGAACCGCTGACCCCGATTCCCACCGCGTTCTTCCCGTAGCCCGCACAGTTCAATGTGCGGGCTACGGCAATTCACCGGCTATTCGTCATCGGTCGTCAGACTGCCGCAGTGAGATCGAGTCCGCAACGTTCCCTGCCGTCGCCGGGAAAGCAGGGACTGCTCGGGCGTCCATGGCGGGACTACGCGTTGTTCGCGGCGCTGGTGGGTCCCAATCTGGTTCTGCTCGTGCTGTTCACCTACCGGCCCCTGGTCGACAACATCCGGCTGTCGTTCTTCGACTGGAACATCGCCGACCCCGTCGCCACGTTCGTCGGATGGGACAACTACCGCGAGTGGTGGAGCCGGACCGACACCTGGCAGATCGTCGGGAACACCGTCGTGTTCACCGTCGCGACCGTGGTGGGATCGATGATCGCCGGTCTCGCGCTCGCCGTGCTGCTGGACCGTAACCTGCACGGCCGCAACCTCGTCCGCTCGGCGATCTTCGCGCCGTTCGTCATCTCGGGCGCCGCGATCGGGGTGGCGTTCCAGTTCGTGTTCGATCCCCGTTTCGGGTTGATCCAGGATCTGCTGCACCGTGCCGGGGTCGACTCCGTCCCCGACTTCTATCAGGACCCGCACTGGGCGCTGTTCATGGTGACGGTTACCTACCTGTGGAAGAACCTCGGCTACACGTTCGTGATCTACCTTGCGGCACTGCAGGGCACGCGGCGTGAGCTGACCGAGGCCGCGGAGATCGACGGGGCGGGCAGGTGGACGACGTTCCGCCGGGTCATCCTGCCGCAGTTGCGTCCGACCACCTACTTCCTCTCGATCACGGTGATGCTGGGCTCCCTTCAGGTGTTCGACATCATCAACGTGATGACCCGGGGCGGTCCGCTCGGTACCGGAACCACCACGATGGTCTACCAGGTCTACAACGAGTCGTTCCGCAATTTCCGTGCCGGCTACGGCGCCACCGTGGCCACGATCATGTTCCTCGTCCTGCTCGGGATCACTGTCTACCAGGTGCGGATCATGGATCGCGGTGAGGTCCGGTGACCGCGGACACCCTGCGCGAACAGCGCAGCACGGAGGTGCCGGTGACGGCAGACCCGGCCCGTGACCATCGCCGCCGGGAGGTGCTCGTGACGGCCCTGGGATACGCCGCGATGGTGGCGGTGCTGGTCATGGTTGCCCTGCCGCTGTACTGGATCGTGATGACGTCCTTCAAGGATCGCCCGGACGTCTACACCCTGCCGGTCACCTGGTGGCCCGGCACCTTCCATCCCGAGAACTACTCGGAGGCCACCACGTCGGTGCCGTTCTGGACGTTCCTGCGCAACTCCGTGATCATCACCGGGGTGCTGGCCGTCGTGAAGTTCGCACTCGGCGTGTTCAGTGCCTACGGGCTGGTGTTCCTGCGGTTCCCGGGCAAGAACGTCGTATTCCTCGGCATCATCGCCGCCTTGATGGTGCCCAACCAGATCACGGTCATCTCCAACTACGCACTCGTCGCCGAATGGGGCTGGCGGAACAGCTTTCACGGCATCATCGTTCCGCTCGCCGGGGTCGCGTTCGGAACGTTCCTGATGCGCAACCACTTCCTGTCGATACCCACCGAGATCGTCGAGGCCGCCCGGATGGACGGCGCAGGCCACTTCCGGCTGCTGTGGCGGGTGATCCTGCCGGTGTCGGGGCCCACCATGGTGGCGTTCGCGATCATCACCGTCGTCACCGAGTGGAACGAATACCTGTGGCCGTTCCTGATGGCCGACGACGCGTCCGTCGCGCCCCTGCCGGTCGGGTTGACCCAACTCCAGAACAACGACGGGCTCACCAACTGGGGCCCGGTCATGGCGGGAACGGTACTCACGATGCTGCCGATTCTCGTGGTTTTCCTTGTGCTGCAACGGCACATGATCAAGGGCCTCACATCGGGTGCGGTCAAGGGATAGCGGAGAACGAGGAGAGACATGAATCGGATGAACCGTCGGGGATTCCTCGGGCTGGCGGGCGCGGTGGCCGCCGGCGCCGCGCTGACGGCGTGCGCCGGGTCGGGGTCGGGCTCGTCGGCGACGTCCGGCGCGAACACCATCACGTTCTGGTCCAACCACCCCGGCAAGTCGCAGGAGGTCGAACGGGAACTGATCAACCGGTTCCAGGCGAAATACCCCGACCTCACCGTGAACCTCGTCGACGGCGGAAAGAACTACGAGGAGGTGTCGCAGAAGTTCAACGCGGCCCTGTCGGGCGGCGAACTGCCCGACGTCGTGGTCCTGTCGGACGTCTGGTGGTTCAACTACGCCCTGACCGGGGCCATCGAGCCGCTCGACGGACTGTTCGGCGAGGTCGGTGTCGACTCCTCCGATTACGTCGACTCGCTGCTCGCCGACTACCTGTTCGAGGGCAGGCACTACGCCCTTCCGTACGCGCGGTCGACGCCGCTGTTCTACTACAACAAGCAGGTGTGGGCGCAGGCCGGCCTGCCCGACCGCGGGCCCGCCACCTGGCAGGAGTTCGACGAGTGGGGTCCCGAACTGCAGCGGGTGATGGGCGGCGGCAAGCTGGCCCACGGCTGGGGCGACGCCAAGAACTACCTCGGCTGGACGTTCGAGGGGCCGGTCTGGACATTCGGCGGGGCGTACTCGGACCAGTGGGACCTGAAGTTCGGCGACGAGAAGACACTCGCCGCGGGAACGTTCCTGAAGGACATGATCCACACGAAGAAGTACGCGGCCGTGTCGAGCGACATCGCCAACGAGTTCGGTGCGGGCATCCTCGCGTCGACCATCGCCTCGACCGGCGACCTGTCGGGGATCACCAAGTCCGCCGCGTTCGACTTCGGCACCGCCTTCCTCCCCGCGTCGGGCGCGCCGGGCTGCCCGACCGGTGGCGCGGGCCTCGCGATTCCGGCGCGGATCTCCGACGAGCGGAAGAAGAACGCGCTGAGGTTCATCGACTTCGTGACCAACGGCGAGAACACCGCGTACTTCTCCCAGAACGTCGGGTACATGCCCGTCCGCAAGTCCGCTGTCGAGGACCCGAGCATGAAGGCGTACCTCGACGCGAACCCCAACGCGCGCACCGCCGTCGACCAGCTCGCGAAGACCCGGTCGCAGGACTACGCCCGGGTGTTCGTGCCCGGCGGTGACCAGATCATCGGCACCGGACTCGAGCAGATCGCGCTGCAGAACGCGGACGTGGCGGCGACGTTCGCCGGTGTCGGGACACAACTCCAGCAGATCATCGACCGACAGATCACACCCAAGCTGCCCCAGTAGGAGGAGAAGGAATATCCATGGCCCACGTGCAGTTCGCAGGTGTCACCCACCGCTATTCGGGAGCCGATCGACCCGCGGTCGATCGGCTGGACCTCGACATCGCGGACGGCGAGTTCCTCGTCCTCGTGGGTCCGTCCGGGTGCGGTAAGTCGACCAGTCTGCGGATGCTGGCCGGCCTCGAAGCCGTCGAGGCGGGCCGCATCGAGATCGGCGGCGCCGACGTCACCGCGTTGCCGCCCAGGGCGCGGGACGTGGCCATGGTGTTCCAGAGTTACGCGCTGTACCCGAACATGACCGTCGCGGACAACATGGGTTTCGCGCTCCGCAACGCCGGCGTCGGGAAGGTGGAACGCACCGCGCGGGTGCTGGAAGCGGCGCGGATGCTCGAACTCGAGCCGCTGCTGGATCGTAAACCGGTGAAACTGTCCGGCGGGCAACGTCAACGGGTCGCGATGGGCCGGGCCATCGTGCGGCACCCCAAGGTGTTCTGCATGGACGAACCGCTGAGCAACCTCGACGCCACGCTGCGGGTGAGTACCCGCTCGCAGATCGCGGGTCTGCAGCGCCGGCTCGGCACGACCACCGTGTACGTCACCCACGACCAGGTGGAGGCCATGACGATGGGCGACCGGGTGGCGGTCATGCAGGGTGGGTGCCTCCAGCAGGTCGCCCGGCCCCGCGATCTCTACGACGACCCGGTCAACACGTTCGTCGCCGGTTTCATCGGCTCGCCCGGGATGAACCTCATGGACACCCGGATCCGCGACGGCGTCGCCGAACTGGGCGGCCTGCGAATTCCCGTGCCGCACTCGGCTATCGGGGACAGCTCCGTGATCGTGGGGGTGCGCCCGGAGTCGTGGACGCTGGTGGGGTCGTGGCGTAAGGACTCGTACACGGTCGACGCCGACCTGCTCGAGGAACTCGGGGCGGAGTCCTTCGTGTACGCGTCCGGGACGTCCGGGAAGGTGGTGGTGCGGGTGGACCGCACCCGCACTGTCGCCGCGGGGGAGAGGGTGCACCTGCAGCCGAAGCCCGGTGCGGTGTACTTCTTCTCCGCGGCGACGGGGAACCGTCTGCGGTAGTCGCTACCAGATCTTGACGCGCTCCTCCGGATCGAGGTAAAGCGCGTCACCGGGCTTGACGTCGAACGCGTCGTGGAACGTGTCGAGGTTGCGAACCACGCCGTTGCAGCGGAACTCCGGCGGCGAGTGCGGATCGACGGCGAGCCTGCGGAGCGCCTCGGCGTCCCGGGCCTTGGTGCGCCACACCTGCGCCCAGCCGAAGAACACCCGCTGGATACCGGTGAGGCCGTCGAGAACCTCGGGCTCGGACCCTTCCGTGGCGATCCGGTACGCCGCGATGGCGATGGACAGGCCACCGAGGTCGCCGATGTTCTCACCGATGGTGAACTCGCCGTTCACATTGTGGCCGGGCAGCGCCTTCGGCTCGAACTCGTTGTACTGCTCGATCAACGCCTTCGTGCGCTTGCCGAACTCGGTCCGGTCGTCGTCGGTCCACCAGTCGACCATGTTGCCGTCGCCGTCGTACTTGGCGCCCTGATCGTCGAAGCCGTGGCCGATCTCGTGACCGATGACGGCACCGATTCCGCCGTAGTTGGCGGCGTCGTCTGCGGCGGCGTCGAAGAACGGAGGCTGCAGAATGGCTGCGGGAAAGACGATTTCGTTCATGCCCGGGTTGTAGTAGGCGTTGACCGTCTGCGGCGTCATGAACCACTCGTCGCGGTCGACGGGGCCGCCGAGCTTCGCGAGGTCGCGGTCGTACTCCGCCGCGTAGCCGCTGCGGTAGTTGCCGACCAGGTCGTCGCGGGAGATGGTGACGGCCGAGTAGTCGCGCCACTTGTCGGGGTACCCGATCTTGGGTGTGAACTTCTCCAGCTTGCGCAGCGCCGCCTGCCGCGTCTCGGGGCTCATCCAGTCCAGGTCGGAGATGTTGCGCCGGTACGCCTCCTGCAGGTTGGCGACGAGTTCCTGCATGCGGGCCTTCGCGTCGGCCGGGAAGTGGCGTTCGACGTAGAGCTTGCCGACGGCCTCGCCCAGCAGATCCTGCACCAGGGACACGCCGCGCTTCCAGCGCTCACGGATCTCCTCGGCGCCGGTCAGGGTCTTCCCGTAGAACGCGAAGTTCTCGTCGACCAGGGCCTGCGTGAGGTACGGGGCGCGGGAGCGGATGACGTTCCACGTCGCCCACGCCTTCCAGTCGTCGATGTCCTCGGACGTCCACAGCTCGGTCAGCGTGGTAAGGAAATCGGGCTGGCGGACCACGATCTCGGCGAACTGCTCGGACGTGCCGCCGAGCGCGCCGATCCACGACGACCAGTCCAACCCGGCGGGGAGCTGGTCGAGGGTGAGCAGGTTGTAGCTCAGCTCGGCGTCGCGACGCTTCACGACGTCCCAATGACCGGCCGCGATCTTGGTTTCCAGGTCGAACACGCGCTGCGCGTCGTAGTCGACGCCTGCGAGGGCGAACATCTTCGCGATGTGCTTCACGTACGCCGCGCGGATCTCCGCGTGGTCGTCCTGGCGGTAGTACGACTCGTCGGGCAGGCCGATGCCCGACTGGCTGAAGTGGACGAGGTAACGCTCGGAATTCTTGGCGTCCGTGTCGACATAGTGGCCGACGGCTCCGCCGACCCCCGTGCGTTGCTGGCGGCCGATGACGGCGGCGAGCGCGGAGAGGTCGGCGGCCGAGGCCACGTCGGCGAGCTCGCCCGCGATCGGTGCGAGCCCCGCGGCCTCGACGACGTCCGCGTCCATGAAGCTGCCGTACAGGTCACCGATGCGCTGCGCGTCGGTCCCCGGCGCCGCGCCGGAGTCCGCCGCCTCCTCGATGATGGTCTGGACGTCGACCTCGGCCTTGTCGTACAGCGTGCGGAACGCGCCGTCGATCGCCCGGTCCGCGGGAATCTCGTAGTCGTCGATCCACTTGCCGTTCACGTGGACGAAGAGGTCGTCCTGGGCGCGGGTGTCGTTGTCGAGGTGAGTGAGGTCGATGCCGGAGCGCTGAGCCGTGGTCATGCGTTCCATCCTTACACCGTTCCGGGCCGGGAGGTCCACCACTGCGCTCAGGGCGAAACAAAGGTCCGGGGATCGATCAGACGTCGATGCCGAGGTTGATCGCCGCGAGGTAGCCGTCCGACTGCTCGGCGACGGTCAGCAGGCCTGCGGCGTCGTAGATGCTGTCGGTGGAGTTGTTCACGTTGTTCTCGCGTCCGGTGTGGTCGGAATACGGTGCGGTCGCGTACACCTCGTCGAGCAGGGCCTCGTCGAAGAACAGCTGGGTGGTGAGCACCGTCTTCTTGTCGATGTGCACCTTCAGGTGGATGTGCGTGGTCCGGCCGGTGTACCACCCGGGGAAGATGGTGGTGAACTGGGCGATGCCGTTCGCGTCCGTGGTCTGGGCGCCGCGCAGGTAGGTTCCGTCGTCCGTGGTGGCGGCCTCGCTGTCGCCGACGCTGTAGGACCCGTCGGACGTCTCACCCGAACCGCCGGACATGTCCCCACCGGGACCACCCGCTCCGGGACCACCGGGACCACCGGCCGGGGGCTGGCCGCCGCCACCGGGTCCGCCCACCGGAGGCGCGCCTGCGGGGGCGCCGTTGCCGCTGAGGTCCGCGGCCCTCGAACCCGACTCGAAGCCCGAGTACACACCACCCGCGTCGCAGTGCCAAATCTCCACGACGGCATTGCTCACCACCGCGGCGGAGCCGTCCGCGGAACAGTTCGTCAGGTCCTGCACCCGCAGTGCGAGCTGCAGCTTCGTGCCCGGCCGGTCCTCGCGGATGTCGCTGCGGATCGAGTCGACGTCGAACCAGTACGGTCCCTGCGTCTCCTCGACGGCCATGACGCACTGCGGGGCCTGGTCGAGCAGGGCGCTCACCGTGTCGGCGCTGGTCGTCGCGGCACTGGATGCGGCTGCGGTCGACGTGGCCGACGCCGACGTGCTGCTGCTCCCGTTCCCGGTGCAGGCGGCGATGAGCCCACCCAGGCTCACCGTTCCTCCGACCGCCAGCGCGCGGCGGCGGCTGATGCGCAGACGGCTCTTCTCCACGTCCTTGTTCACTGTGCGTACCTCTCCATGATCGGGCTGTGACCCGATCGTGGCGCACGAACCTGCGCGCAGCGTGCCGTCCAGCTGTGAACTTGCTGGGAACTCACCCGCCGAGGCGGGCGTGCATCTCCCAGACGAGGACCTCGGCGCCGGAGTGCGAGGTGACCTGCTGGCCACCGGAGGCGCTCAAACGGACGGCGTCCCCCTCGTACAGGGTGCCGACACCCTCCATCTCCGCGGTGCCCCGGGCGACGAACACGTGGAGGAACGGCGCTTCGGGAAGCGTCACCGATGCGCCGGGAAAGAGTCGCGCGACATGCAGGGCCGCGTGCTTGTTGTTGATCCGGATCGCCGAATTGTCCTTGTATTCCGGCATTCCGGACGCAACGGGCACCAGCCCGCCCTTGAGGATCTCGTCCTCGATCTCGAGTTGTTCGTAGCTCGGAGTGAGGCCGGCTTCGTCGGGTACCACCCACATCTGGACGAAATGCACCGGCTCGTGATGCTGCTCACCCTCGAGGCGCCAGCTGTCGTTCTTCTCGGAATGCATGATGCCCTTGCCTGCGCTCATGCGTTGCGCAAGGCCGGGATAGATGATGCCGGAGTGGCCGATCGAATCCTGATGCACGAGCGAGCCGCGCAGCACCCACGTGACGATCTCCATGTCCTTGTGCGGATGCGTGTCGAATCCCTGACCGGGGAGCACGGTGTCGTCGTTGTTCACGAGGAGCAGCCCGTGGTGTGTGTTGTCGGGGTCGTAGTGCTGGCCGAAGGAGAACGAGTGCTTCGAATCCAACCAGGAAATCTTGGTTTTCAGCCGATCGCCGGCACGATGAACATAGACATGAGGTGTGGTGACTGCTGGCATATCGGTCCTCCTTCGGGTGGTACCCGGTCCAGAGTACGAGGTGCCGACTGCAGGTACTCGCAAGACGGTGTCGATTGTGCATCGAATTCATCGCCTGCCGGCAGCGGTGGAGGACCCGCGTCGAAGGTGAAATGAGGTTGCGCAGTGCGACATTGGCGTACCTGGCGCCCGTAAGGCGGTGTTCGGCAACAGCTTTCATCGACGGTGCGAACCGCGTGAAAGACGGGCGTCCAGTTCGTGCCGCCGTGAATGCCCGCTTCGGCGGGCCCGCGGCGTACAGTTCGAATTGTGCGTCCGGAAGTCGCAGGATTTGCGGCACGTCGCACACAGCGGAAGGAGCGTGATGAAGGCGAATTCGGATCGACACGATCAGCACCTCCCCGAGCACCAGCGGATCGCAGACCTCGTCGACGACATGGAAGACCGGCTGGTGGCCGAGCGTGAGGCGAAGGGAATCGCGGGCAATGCGTCCGAGCGGAAGCAGGCGGAACAGGTCGAGCCCGACGACCAGGCCCCCGAGTAGGCATGCGCCTTCGGCGCCTGTGAGTACTTGTTAACCGCGGGCGGTTAACAAGTACTCACAGGTGGGTCACTCGAAGAAGCGGTACACGGCCTCGACGACGACCGCGGGACGCTCGCTGCCCTCGAGTTCGATCTGCCCGGCGACGGTCACCTGGACGCCGCCCTTGGGCAGCTCCTCGACGGACTGCAGCGTCGCGTTCAGGCGGACGCGTCCCTCGGCGGGCACGGGGTTGGTGAATCGGACCTTGTTGAGACCGTAATTGACGGCCATGGTGACGCTGTCGACGGTCAGGATCTCGTCCCACATGGGGATGATCAGCGACAACGTCAGGTAGCCGTGGGCGATGGGCCCGCCGAACGGGCTCTCCGCCTTGGCGCGCTCGGGGTCGACGTGGATCCACTGGTGGTCGTCGGTGGCGTCGGCGAACGTGTTGATCCGCTGCTGGGGGATGTCGATCCACGAGCTGGTGCCCAGCGGCCGGCCCTCGAGTGCCGCGAGGTCGGCGAGGGTGGCGACCCGGGTGGTGGTTGCGGTGGTCACGATGAGTCTCCTGGTGGTTCGGTGGGGCAGGGTCAGTGCTTGATGCCGAGAACGCGCAGCGCGTTCTGCTTGAAGATCAGGGGCGCGACCTCGGGTTTGATGTCGAGGTTCGCGAAGTCCTTCATCCAGCGGTCGACCTGGATGACGGGGAAGTCGGAGCCGAACAGCACCTTGCCGCGGAGCATGCTGTTGGCGGCCTTGACCAGCTGCGGCGGGAAGTACTTCGGCGACCACCCGGACAGGTCGATGAAGACGTTGGCCTTGTGGGTGGCGATGGAGATCTGCGAGTCGACCCACGGCACCGACGGGTGCGCCATGATCACGGTGAGGTCGGGGAAGTCGGCGGCGACGTCGTCGAGCAGCATCGGGTCGGAGTAGCGCAGTTTGATGCCGTGGCCGCCGGGCAGCCCGGCGCCGATCCCGGTCTGACCGGTATGGAACAGGGCGGGGACCCCGGCCTCGGTGATGGCCTCGTAGAGCGGGTAGAACTGCCGGTCGTTCGGTTCGAATCCCTGCATGCTGGGGTGGAACTTGAACCCCTTCACGCCGTAGTCGTCGACGAGCCGGTGGACGCGCCGCACGGCCGCCTTGCCCTGCCAGGGGTCGACGGATCCGAAGGGGATCAGGACGTCGTTGTGGCGGGCCGCGCCCTCGGCGATCTCCTCGACCGAGTTGGTGGGGTGTCCGCTGGCCGAGGCCGCGTCGACGGTGAACACGACCGCGGCCATGTTGCGGGCACGGTAGTGGTCGGCGATCGCGTCGATGGACGGGGTGCGTTCCTCGCCGGACTTGAAGTACTTCTCCGAGGCGGCCATCAGTTCGTCGTCGAGGGACCGGTGCCCGCAGCCGTCGATTTCGACGTGGGTGTGGATGTCGATGGCGTCGATCTTGTCGAAGTCGATGCCGTACTCGTAGCGGCTCACTTCGCCATCAGCTCCTCGGGGAATTCCTCGCCGACGGACTGGACGGCGTCGCCGAACGTGCCGGCCCACTGGGCCGCGATGTCGTCGGCCGACCAGCCACCGTCGTGGTACTCGACCGCGGTCAGGTCGGGGTGCGACCACAACGCGAGGCGGTCGCCACCGACGGCGAACGCCTGTCCGGTGATCTCGGCGGCCGCGTCGGACGCGAGGAACGAGATGATGCCTGCGGCGTCCTCGGGGGTGCCCAGGCCCACCTCGCGGCGGATGATGTCGGGCAGCGGCTCGCCGTTCTTCATGCCCTCGATGTAGGGGGCGAGGAACGGGACGGTCTCGGTCATCGCCGTCGCTGCGACGGGGCAGACGGCGTTGGCGGTGATGCCCGCGCGCTGCAGTTCCATCGCCCACGTGCGGACCATGCCGACGATGCCGGACTTGGCGCCCGAGTAGTTGGTCTGCCCGAAGTTGCCGCGCTGGCCGGCGGGGGACCCGATGCAGATGATGCGACCACCGTCGCCCTGTTCGCGGAACTTCAGGACGGCTTCGCGGACGCAGGTGAAGGTGCCGCGCAGGTGCACAGTGATCACGGCGTCGAAGTCGTCGTCGGTCATCTTCCACAGCACCTTGTCGCGGAGGATGCCTGCGTTGGTGACCATGACGTCTAGGCGTCCGAACGCGTCGACCGCGCCGGCGACCAGCTTCTGGGCGGTTTCGGTGCTGCCGACCGGGGCGACGACGGCGACTGCCCGGCCGCCCGCGCCGGTGATCTCGGCGACGGCGGCGTCGGCGGTGGCCTGGTTGACGTCGTTGATCACGACCGCGGCGCCGTGGCGCACCAGGTCCTTGGCGTAGGAAAGTCCGAGGCCCTGTCCGCTGCCGGTGACTACGGCGACTTTGTTGCTGAGATCCATGTCGTGATTCTCCTAAGGTCGTGTTCGCTGAATCACACGTAATCATTGATGATTGAGAATGTCAATGATTAAGATCTGCTACTCTACCGACAATCATCAGAAGGGGGTCGTCGCATGGCAGAGTCGCAGGCGTTATCAGACGACATCGGGTTCCTGCTCTCGCGCGTCGGCGGAATGGTGCTGGGCGCGGTGAACAAAGCCCTCGTACCCACGGGTCTGCGGGTGCGCTCCTACTCGGTCCTGGTCCTCGCCTGTGAGCAGGCCGAGGGCGTCAACCAGCGCGGTGTGGCCGCCACCATGGGTCTCGACCCCAGTCAGATCGTGGGTCTGGTCGACGAACTCGAGGAACGCGGACTCGTCGTGCGCACCCTCGACCCCTCGGATCGCCGCAACAAACTGATCGCCGCCACCGAGGAAGGGCGCCGGCTCCGCGACGACGCGAAGGCGCGCGTCGACGCCGCGCACGGACGCTACTTCGAGGGCATCCCCGACACGGTCGTGAATCAGATGCGGGACACGTTGCAGAGCATCGCCTTTCCCACCTTCGTGGAGTAGCGCGCGCGATGACCGAGCTCCTCACCCCGGCACCGCCCGGCATGTCGTTCCTCGCCACCTTCGTCGTGGAGGTGGCCGAGCCGGTGGAGATCGGGTCCACGCCCGAAGGCACACGGCGCATCATCCCCATCGTCGGTGGCCGGGTCGAGGGCCCCGAGCTGCGGGGCACCGTGCTGCCGGTCGGGGCGGACTTCCAGCTGCTCAGCTCGTCCACGCTCACCGAGCTCGAGGCCAAGTACGTCATCGAGACCGACGACGGCGACCGCATCTACGTCACCAACTTCGGGCTGCGCTCGGGTACCGCCGAAGACATCGCCCGTCTGGTCGACGGCGAGGCCGTCCCGCCTGAGCGCGTCTACTTCCGCTGCACCCCACGGCTCACCGCCGCCGAGGGCCGGTGGTCGTGGCTGCGCTCGCGGATCCTCGTCGGCACCGGCGAACGCCTCCCCGGCGAGGTGCGACTCACGGTGTTCGTGGTGGACTGACCGGCCGTGGAAATCCGCTGGATGAAATCGTTCGTCGCGGTCGCCGAAGAACTCAACTACGGCCGGGCGGCCGAGGTGCTGCACATCGCGCAACCGGCCGTGAGCCAGCAGGTGCAGCAACTCGAGAAGCGCCTCGGTGTGAAACTGTTCGATCGCACCACGCGATCGGTCCGGCTCACCGCGGCGGGGGAGCGCTTCCTGCAGCCGTGCAAGGACGCGCTCGCCGGAATCGTTCGCGCCGTCGATGCCGCGGTGATCGCGGATCCGGCGGTCGAGGGTCGCGTCCGGGTCGGTTTCAGCGGCGCCTACGGGCAGACCGAATTGTCCTCTCTGGCACGGTCGGTGCGCCGCCGGTACCCCCTGATCGATCTCGTCCTCGAGGGGGCGACGGTCAGCGGGCAGATCCTCGACGAAGTCTGGGAGGGACAACTCGACCTCGGCATCGTCTCGGACGCGGTGTCCCACCCCCATGTGCTCACGCGGCAGATCTCGGTGGAGTACCTCAGTGCGCTGCTCCCGAGCGATCACCCACTCGCCGAACGGAAGTCGATCGACCTCGCGGAACTGCGCGACGAAACGTTCGTCGCGAATCCCGCCGCCACCGGATCCACTCTCCGCCGCGATCTGCTCGCCGCGTGCCGGGACGCCGGGTTCACGCCGAACATCGTGCAGGAGACCACCGACGGCATCGTGCTGACCGCCCTCGTCGCGGCGGGGGTCGGTGTGGCGCTCGTGCCGGGTGACGTCCAGACGTATCCCAATCGGGTGGTGCTCGTTCCCCTCGATGCCGGCCGATACGAAGTCCGGGCCGCGCTGGCCTGGTCGGACCGTCCCGTATCGCCCGTCGTGCAGACGGTTCTCGACCTCGCCGCCGAGGTGCTGCCGTCGCCGGACACCCTCGCCGACGAGCAATAACGATCGCTTATCAATCACTACCGATACTGCTCTTGGACGGTGATCGGTTTCTTTGGCAGAGTCTCCCTCGGTGGCAGCGGATGTGACCTGGACAACTCCGATCCCCGGTGCCGCACCCGCCTCGAGGCCTCTCCGAACTCCCGGATGCCCTTCATATTCAGGTAGGAACCACATGACTTCCACATTCGACGGCCGCGTCGTACGCGCCGACACCCGCGTCCGGTCGCCCCACGCGCGCCGGGCAGCCCTGGCCTCATTCGTGGGCAGCACACTCGAGTACTACGACTTCTTCATCTACGCCTCCTTCTCCGCGCTCGCGTTCAACACCCTGTTCTTCCCGGACCTCGGCTCGTTCTGGGGGACCATCGTGTCGATGGCGACCATCGGGATCGGTTACGTCGTCCGACCTCTCGCAGCCCTCGTCTTCGGGCACTTCGGAGACACGCTCGGGCGTAAGCGGATGCTGGTGGTCACGCTCGTGATGATGGGTGTGGCCACGTCGCTCATCGGCTGCCTGCCGACATACGGGGCGATCGGCGTCGCAGCGCCGATCCTGCTGGTGCTGCTCCGGGCCGTTCAGGGCGCGTCGGCGGCAGGCGAGTCGGCGGGAGCCGCGTCCCTGGCGCTCGAACACGCACCCGCCCACCGCCGGGCGCTCGCGGCCAGCTGGGTGAACACCGGCGCCGCCGCAGGAATGCTGCTGGCGTCGCTGGTCGTCCTCGTGTTCTCCGGACTGCGCGAGGACGCCTTCCTCAGCTGGGGATGGCGTATCCCGTTCCTGCTCAGCATCTTCGTCGCACTCGCCGGGCTCGTGATCCGCCGGATGCTGCCCGAGAGCGAGGTGTTCGAGGAGGCCGTGTCGACCGACGAGCCGAAGGAGATGCCGGCGAAGGTGATCTTCCGCGACCACTGGCCGAGCGTGCTGCGGGTCGTCGGGTGCGGACTGTTCGCGGTGGTCTCCACCATCTTCAGTGCCTTCGCCCTCTCGTGGGGCACCCACGAGGCCGGTGTGTCCCGGACCGTCATGGTCGGCGCTACCGTGCTCACCGCCGCACTCGCGCTCGTGGCCCAGCCCGCCGCGGGGATTCTCGCCGACCGGATCGGACGCAAGCCGATCTTCATCACCGGCAACCTCGTCTGCGCCGTCGCCATCTCCGGATTCTTCTGGGCGGTCAGCCAGCGTTCGACAGCCCTGATCCTGATCACGGCGTGCGTCGTGATGGTGGCCGGCTACTCGCTCGTCAACGCCGTCGGTCCCGCGCTGTACGCCGAGATGTTCGAGACGCGCATCCGTTATTCGGGCATGGCGATCTCCGGGCAGCTGGCGCTGGTGGCCACCGGATTCGCCCCCACCATCGCCGCGGCGCTCGTCCGGCCCGGACCGAACGGCTGGATCCCGGTGGCCGTGTTCACCGCGTGCTGCTGCCTGGTCAGCGCACTCACCACGCTCACAGTCCGCGAAACCTACCGGACCAGCACCACCGACCTCGGCAAATGACCGAACTCCCGTCGAAAGTGACCGAACCTGTGAAACACGATGTACTGATCGAGAACGACATCGAGGCGACGATGCGGGACGGGGTGGTTCTGCGCTCGACCGTATACCGCCCGAACGGATCCGGACGTTTCCCAGTACTGCTCACCCGCACTCCGTACGGCCGCGACCTGTCCGTGAACTCGGGCTACCTCAACCCCACCACCGTCGCAGCCGCCGGATTCGTCGTGATCATGCAGGACGTCCGCGGCAGGTTTGGCTCGGACGGCGAGTTCGTGCCGTCCGAAAACGAAGGTCCGGACGGTTACGACACGGTTCAGTGGGCCGCCGAACTGCCGTACTCGACCGGCGCCGTGGGCATGTGGGGGCGGTCGTACTTCGCCGAAACCCAGTGGCGTGCAGCCCAGGAGAAGCCGCCGGCCCTGCGTGGTATCGCCCCGGGCATCTCCGCAGGCGGCAATGCGCGGTCCGGTGGACTCGTGCGCGGCGGCGCGATGGAATTCGGTGCCCGGCTCGGGTGGGGGCACCACTCGGCCGGACCGGCCGAGATCGCGAAACTGTCCCGCACCGATCCCGTCCGCGCCGAACGCGAATGGGCAGCGTGGGCCCGGATCGATCGGGCGATGTCGGAGGACACGTTCCTCGACACCCTCCCCGTCCGCGACATGGCCGCCGACGCCCCGGCGTTCTTCGCGTCACCGATCGTCGAATCGCTCGGATTCCCGATCGATCACCCCACCCGCGACCTGTGGGACAGCGCGAGCGACCGGGCCGTCGACCTCCCCTCACTGCACATCGGCGGGTGGTACGACATCTTCGTGAACAGCACCCTCGGCCAGTACTTCGGCCAACTGGCGCACAGTGATTCCGGGGCGGCCCCCGCGCCGTACCTGATCGTGGGCCCGTGGAGTCACACCAACTTCTCCGGGCTCGGTGGGTCGGTCGTGTTCGGAAGTCCCGCGAATCAGGCGGTGCTCGATTCGGGTCAGGACCTGTCGTCGGTCCACGCGCAGTGGTACGCGTCGGTGCTCCGCGACGAGGAACCCACCATGCCCCGCGTCCGGATCTTCGTGATGGGGGAGAACCGGTGGCGGACGTACGACCGCTTCCCGGAACCCGCGCGGACGGCCGAACTCTTCCTCGCTCCAGGCGGAACCCTCGTCGCGGACGCGGAGGACACCGACGGGCGCGTCGACTACGACTACGACCCGGCGGATCCGGTGCCGACGGTCGGTGGGGCGACGATGATGCCGGGAACGTTCGCGCCCGGCGCACTGGAACAGAGCCGCGTCGAATCCCGCGACGACGTTCTCGTCTTCACCGGTGGGGCACTCACCGAGCCGTTGACGGTGATCGGCCGGGTGTCCGCGACGCTGTTCGCGTCGTCCAGCGCGGTCGACACCGATTTCGTCGTGCGACTGTGCCGGGTGACCGCGGACGGCACGTCGATCACGCTCACCGACGGCATGGTGCGGGCCCGCTACCGCGACTCCTACCGGACCCCCGGGACGTACACGTCCACCGAACCGAGCCTGCTCGTGCCCGGGGAGGTGTACGAGTACGCGATCGACCTGTGGTCCACGGCCGTCACGTTCCAGCCGGGCGAGCGGATCCGGGTCCACGTGACGTCCAGCAATCATCCCCGCTGGGACCGCAACCTCAACACCGGCGAATCCGCCTACGAATCATCGGAATCCGTGGTCGCCCACCAGACCGTGCACACGGGGCCGCGTCACCCCAGCCGCGTGTCGCTGTCCGTGGTGCGCTGACGCGCCCGTGAGTACTTATTAACCGTCCGCGGTTAACAAGTACTCACGGGTCGCGAAGCGGCATGCGTCGTAGCCGGTCTGCCTTTCAGCAGGCCGGCTTTTGCGTAGACCAGGGAACCGGTGCACACGCTGGTCATCAACGGAACGTCGGCGCGCTGCCGGCGGACCCAGTCGAGATGGGCGTCGTCGAGCAGTTGTGGTCGCGTGCCCTGAACCTGGTGCGCTGACGCGCTCGTGAGTACTTGTTAACCGCCCGCGGTCAAGAAGTACTCACAGGCTGCGAAGCGGCAAGCTTGCGCAGGTCGGGTTTGCGGATCTTACCGGTGGCGGTGCGGGGGAGTGCCTCCGCGATCTGGATGAATGTGGGAATCTTGAACCCCGCGAGCTTTTCTCGCAGCCGGGCGCGGACCGTCTCCTCGTCGAGTGTCGTGCCGTCGGCGGCGACGACGAAGGCCATGCCGGTCTCACCCCACTTCTCGTGGGGGACGCCGATGACCGCCGCCTCCCGGATGCCGTCCAGTTTCAGCAGCGCAGCCTCGACCTCGGCGGGGTAGACGTTCTCGCCGCCCGAGATGTACATGTCCTTGTAGCGGTCGCAGATGAAGAGGAAGCCTTCGTCGTCGAAGTAGCCGGCGTCGCCGGTGTGCAGCCAGCCGTCGACGATGGTGCGGGCGGTCGCCTCGGGCTGATTCAGGTAGCCGAGCATCACGTTCGGGCCCTTGGCGACGATCTCGCCGATCTCGTTCGGTTCGGCGCTCGACCCGTCCGGGCGTACGACGTCGACGTCGGTGAAGAACGTCCGCTTACCGGCGGAACCGATCTTGGTGCGCACGTCCGCACTCGACAGCATGGTCACCGACGGCGCGGTCTCCGTCAGGCCGTACGCCTGCGTGATCGCGACGTCCCGGTCCTGCCACGGGGAGATGAGCGCTTCGGGCAGGGGAGCCCCGGCGACGCAGATGGCCCGCAGGCTGGACAGGTCGGCGTCCGCGAACCGGGGGTGGTGCCAGAGTTCCTGGATCATCGTGGGGACGGCGAAGAACGTGGTGATGCGTTCCTTCTCGATCGTGTCGAGGACGACGCCGGCATCGAACTTGCGCAGCAGCACCACGGTGCCGCCGTTGAGCAGCGTGGGTGTGACGGCACCGCCGATCCCGCCGATGTGGAACAGCGGCGCCACCGACAGAGTGCGTTCCTTCGACGTAATGTCCTGGGCGAGAAGCTGGTTCAGTGCGTTCCACAGCATGTTGCCGTGGCTGAGCATGACGCCTTTCGGTGCGCCGGTGGTGCCCGACGAGTACATCAGTACGGACAGGTCGTCGAGGCCGACCTGTTCGTCGATGCGGGTGTCCGGCTGCCCGGCGCGCACGCCCTCGTACGTGTGGGTGGACCACGAGTCGCCCAGGCCGATCCAGGTGGTGACCGGGGTGTCCGACTGCGCCAGCTCCTGCGCGACGTCGGCCTGCTGATCGCCGAAGATCACTGTGGTGCAGCGTGAATCGCCGAGCACGAAGCGCGCTTCCTCGGCGGTGAGGCGTGCATTGAGCGGGAGATACGTGGCGCCGAGCAGCCCGGCCGCGAACATCACCTCGAGCGCTGCCGGGTCGTTGAACCCGAAGAAGCCGACGCAGTCACCCTTCTCGACGCCGAGGGCGCGCAGGCCGTGGGCGAGTCGGCGTGTCCGCAGGGCCATCTCCTCGTACGTGACGGCCCGTCCGTCGAAGACGAGCGCCTCGTTCTTCGGCGTCATGGTGATGCGGCGCTCGAGCCACGAGCCGATGCCTTCGTTGTCCATGGTGACTCCTCGTTCTCTTCGAAACTACTCTCGAGCTTGTGGCGGGGTGGTGTGTCAGGCCGACGGAGTGTCGGCGGTCAGGTCGTTGTCCTTGCTCTCCTTCGTCGCGACGAGGAAGACGGCGCTGACCACGCACAGTGCGATGATGAACAGCCCGACCGGGAGGATCGATTTACCGGACGACGCGAACAGCGACGCCAGGATGACGGGGGTGAATCCCGCACCGATGAGGGTGGCCAGCTGATATCCGAGCGACGCACCGGTGTAGCGCGCCCGGGTGCCGAACTGCTCGGAGATGAACGCGGCCATCGGACCGTAGGTGGCCGAGTGGCAGATGGTGTAGCCGACGAAGGCGAGCGCGATGAACAGGAACTGTCCCGTGCTCAGCAGCAGGAAGAGGGGGTAGACGCTGAGGATCATCGCGCCGAGTCCCGCGAGCATGACCGGGCGGCGGCCGATCTGGTCGGACAGTCGCGCCGATCCGAGGACCAGGAAGATCGCGCAGAACTGGCAGAAGGAGAACGCCAGTAGCGCGTCGGACCGCGCGGCGCCGCTCGACACGGCGTAGGTGATGGCGAACGTGGTGAACGCGGTTTGCATTCCGAAGCTCGCGATGCAGCTCATCGACGCCACGACGACCGCGCGGGGCCGCTTCAGGATGGTGACGATGGGCGGGGTGGTTTCCTTCTTCGCGGATTCCTTCAGCGCCGCCGTGAACAGCGGGCTCTCCGACACCTTGGACCGGATGAACAGGCCGAGGGCCAGCATGAACGCCGAGATCAGGAACGGGATGCGCCAGCCCCAGGTCAGGAACTGCTCGTCCGGGAGAAGTGACACGGCCGCCAGCGCGAGCGTGCCGAGCAGTGCGCCGGTGGGGGCGCCCGCGTTGGTGAACGCCGCGGCGAAACCGCGCTTGCCGGATTCGGCGTGCTCGAGCGACATCAGCGCTGCGCCACCCCATTCGCCGCCGACGGCGAGTCCCTGGCAGACGCGGAGGAGGACGAGGATCACCGCGGCCCAGGAGCCGATCATCTCCGGCGGGGGAATGAGCCCGATCGCGAACGAGGCGATGCCCATGACGGTCATCGAGATCAGCAGCATGGCCTTGCGGCCGACGGTGTCCCCGAAGTGACCGAAGACGATTCCGCCCAGGGGGCGCGCGACGTAGCCGGCGGCGAACGTTCCCATCGACGCGATGCTCGCGGCCAGGGGGTCCAGATCGGCGAAGAACACCGGGCCGAAGACGAGGGACGCTGCGGTGGCGTAGAGCAGGAAGTCGTAGAACTCGATGGTGCTGCCCAGGTAGCTCGACAGGATCACCCTGCGAACTTCCTTCTTGCGTTGGGTGGCCGACATGGTGTCGGCGGTGGCGGTGACCGTCATCGATACTCCTTGGCCGAAGCGTGGGACAACAGAGCGGAGCGCGCGTGTAGCGCGGATCACAATTAAACATTAATCATTGAACTTGTCAATGGAAGAGATCGCCAACGCTTCTGTGGTAACTGCACCCGTCAGGCACGCGTGAGCTTGCGCCCGATGATTTCCTTCATGATCTCGGTGGTCCCCGCGTAGATCGGCCCGCCGCGGCAGTCGAGATAGTCCTGGGCGACGTCGTACTCGCGCATGTATCCGTACCCGCCGTGCAGTTGAACCGCGCGCTGGACGACCCGTTGCTGCAGCTCGGTGATCCACCATTTGGCCATCGCCGCGGTCACCTCGTCGAGCGTGCCGTTGGCGGCGTCGAGGATGCAGCGGTCCGTGAAGCACTGCGCGATCTCGATCTCGGTGGCGAGTTCCGCGAGGTAGAAGCGGTTGGCCTGGAAGTCGGCCACCCGCCGGCCGAACGCTGTGCGGTCGCAGCTGTACGTCAAAGCCTGGTCGAACGTGCGTCGCATCGACGCCATGGACGTGACGGCCACGCTGAGGCGTTCCTGGGGCAGATTGTGGCGCAGGTAGCCGAAGCCGTCGTTCGGCTCGCCCAGGACGTTCTCGCGGGGGACGCGGACGTCGTCGAACACCAGCTCGGCGGTGTCCTGTGCGGTCAGGCCGATCTTGTGCAACGGTCCGTTGCGGGTGAAGCCGGCCATCCCGTCTTCGACCACCAGCAGGCTCACGCCCTTCTTGCCCGCCGCCGGATCCGTCTTGGCCACGACGATCACGAAGTCGGCGAGCATTCCGTTGCTGATGAAGATCTTGGTGCCGTTGAGGACCAGGTCGTCGCCGTCGGGGAGGGCGGTCGTGGAGATCGCGGCCAGGTCGCTACCCGCCCCCGGCTCGGTCATGGCGATGGCGCCGATCTTCTCGCCGGTGCACAAGGGGGTCAGGAACCGATGCTTCTGCTCCTCGTTCGCCAGCGAGACGAGGTACGGCGTCACGAGGTCGTTGATGCCCGCCAGGCCCATCACCACGGCGGGGGCCCCGACGCGGCAGAGCTCCTCGATGACGATGGCGTTGAAACGGAAGTCGTCGATGCCGCCGCCGGCGAAACGTTCCTCGACATTGATCCCGAGGAGCCCGAGCTTGCCGGCCTGACGGTAGAGGTCCCGGTCCACCTGTCCCGCCTCGGCCCAGTCACGAAGATGCGGGGCCACGTCACGTTCGGCGAACCGGCGCACCGTTTCCCGGAACGCATCGTGATCGGCGTCGAAGATGGTCCGTTCCAGTGCAACCGAAGACATGTGAGGTTCCTTTCGACCGCACGCGTGCGGCGCACGCATGCATACTCGAAAGAAACCTATCTATCAATCATTGATAATGTCAATGATTGATTACGTCTGGCGGATGGTCGCCGGGCGTCAATACCAGTACTTCCGCCCGCCGACCGCGCGGCCCGTCGTGCCCAGCACGAGTAGCACGAGGCCGATGACGAGAAGGATGATTCCGATCGTCGTGAGGATGGAAATCCCCGCGACGAGGCCGATGACGAGCAGGATGATCCCGAGAACGATCACGGTCTTCCCTCTTTCGGTTGACGGTCTGGAACTACTGACTCGGTTGCGGCACTTCACAATCGATCTTCGGGTTCACACCCGCGTAGTTGAGTGGGCCGGCGATCACCGTGACCGCGATCGTTCCGGCGCTGGCGCAATCGGCCGCCGTGTCCTTGAAGTAACCGCGCTGCCACACGGCAACGGCGCCGATGATCAGCCAGATGATCACGATGAGCGTCACGAGCCGTCCGATACGCATTTCCGACCTCCCGTGTGGGCACCGGCGCCGAGCCGGTGCACATGTCGTACTCGAACGCTATGTCGACGACGTGTCGGTCGGCTTCGCGTGTGCTCCATGAGTATTCGTGGAGTCCGTGCCGTTGGGGCGACCGTTGGCAGGCCCTGCGCCCGTGGTTCGAGCGTCGGTGGCCCGAGTGTTCGTGGGCCCCGCGCCCGTGGTTCGAGCATCGGTGGCCCTGGCGTCGTTCGTCGCAGTGTCCGTCTTCTTCACGTCGGGATCGAGCTCGTCGGCGCGCTGCCACTCGTGCTTCAGGTCGTCACGGGACGTGGTCGCCGTGTTCTTGTGCGTCTGCGCATCGACCTGCAGTCTCTTGGCCTCTGCCGCCTTGGCCTCGGCCTCTGCTTGAGCCCTTCTGGCGTTGGCTGCAGTTTCCTCCGCGATCGCCTCGCGCTTCTCGACGACGGACGTCTGCTCCTGCGCGTTTGCGCGGATGCTGTCGGCCTGCTGACGGTGGCGCTGGTTCCGCTTGCGCGATGCCGCAACGGCCAGCGCGATCAGGGCGAGAACGACGACGATCGCGACGATGATCCAGATGACAGTCATGGTGTCCATTGGTTACTCCCAGCGGTTGTGTTGTTAAAGTACCCCGCGCTGAAACCCGGCAAACAGACCGAGAGCCAATCGCAATCAACCGTCGTATTTCGACACGACATAGGGTGCGGGCATGGAGATCCGCTGGATGCGCGCGTTCCTCGCCGTAGCCGAGGTGTCGAACTACGGCCGGGCCGCCGAGTCGTTACGTATAGCCCAGCCCGCGGTCAGCCAGCAGATCCAGCAGCTGGAGAGGCATCTCGGAGTGAAGCTGTTCGACCGCGGTACGCGACCGATTCGGCTGACCGCCGCTGGCGAGCAGTTTCTCGAACCCTGCCGGGCCGCGCTCAAAGCCGTTGCCTGGGCCGAGCAGTCGGCGTCGGCGGGCAATCCTGCGGAGGAGGGGCGTGTTCGGGTCGGATTCAGCGGTGCCTACGGCCAGTCGAAGCTGCCCCTGTTCGCCCGCACCGTGCGCAAGAGGTATCCGAAGCTCGAGCTGGTTCTCGACGGGGCGAGACCGAGTGGGCTGATCCTCGACGACATCTATTCCGGCAAGCTCGATCTCGGTTTCGTCTCGGCGGCTCTGTCGCATCCCGAGATTCGGACGAGAGTGATCTCGATCGAGCCACTGGGGGCGCTGCTCCATGCCGACCACCGACTGGCGAAACGCTCGGAGATCTCGCTGTCCGAACTGCGCGACGATCCGTTCGTCACCAACCCCGCGTCGTCGGGATCCACACTCCGTCTGGACGTGCTGGCCGCATGTCACGACGCGGGGTTCACGCCGGAGATCGCGCAGGAAACGTCGGATGGATCGACACTGACCGCACTGGTCGCGGCCGGCGTGGGGGTGTCACTCATCCCGGTGAGTTCTCATCGCGCCGGAGCAGCCGACGCCGTCGTCGTGCCCACGGACGGCGGTCGCCACCGAATTCGCGGGGCACTGGCGTGGGCGGACAGGCCCCTGACACCGTTGCTCGAGACCGTCCTCGCGCTCGCGGAGGAGCTCATGCCGACGATCCACGGGATCGATAAGTAGAGCTTATCGAAAGTATGCCAAGTTGATCTTGGACTGTGATGAAGGGGTTTGGCAGAGTCGTCGGCGCAGCGGTGGTGTGATCCGCGGCACGTCATCACCTCCACTCCGGTCCGAAAGGCCTCCCATGAGCGTACGAGCTGGTTCTGCTGCGCACCCGGACGCGCAGCAGCCTGTCGGTACCCCGGCGAGTGTGCCCGCGCGTCAGCCGCGCAAGGCGGCTTTCGCGAGTTTCCTCGGCAGCTCGTCGAGTACTACGACTTCTTCATCTACGGGTCGGCGGCCGCCCTGATCTTCCCGACGGTCTTCTTTCCGTCGGAGAGTCCGGCGACCGGCACGTTGGCGGCACTGGCGACATTCGGCGTCGGATACACGCCCGATCGGGGCCGTCGCGCTCGGACACTACGGCGACCGCGTCGGGCGCAAGCGTGTGCTCGTCTTCACGCTGGTCCTGATGGGCGTCTCGACGTTCCTCATCGGATGCCTGCCGGGCTTCGCGAGCATCGGAATCGCGGCGCCGATCCTGCTGGTGGTTCTTCGCCTCATGCAGGGTGCGTCGGCAGCGGGCGAGCAGAGTGGCGCCAATTCGCTGACCCTCGAGCATTCCCCGGAGGGTTCGAGGGCGTTCTACACCAGCTTCACGATGAGCGGCACCCAGGCGGGCCAGCTCATCGCGACCCTGGCGTTCATCCCCGTCGCCGCGCTGCCCGAGGACATGCTGATGACGTGGGGATGGCGAATCCCGTTCCTCGTCAGCGGAATCCTGACGATCGTCGCGCTGTTCGTCCGCCGGACGATGGAGGAGACACCGGTGTTCCGGGAGGCGGAACGCGACAACGAGTTGGTCGAGATACCCGTCGTCGAACTGTTCACGAACTATCGGCTGCAGATGCTCCGGGTGATCGCGTGCTCGCTCTTCGCCGTGTCGGGCACGATCATGACGGTCTTCGCGCTCGCCTACGGTACCGGTGAGGCCGGGCTCGAACGGCAGACCCTGCTGTGGGCGGGCGTCATCGCAAACATCATGCAGCTGTTCGCCATTCCCCTCTGGGCGATGCTGGGAGACCGGATCGGCCGCCGGCCCGTGTATCTCGCCGGAATCGTCGGCGCCATCGCCGCGTTCTTCTTCTACTTCGAGGCGATGAGCATCGGTTCCGTTCCCTTGATCTTCGCGGTGTCGGCCTTCTTCGGTGCCGCCGCATCCGGTGTCAGCGGTGTCGGTCCGACCTTCTTCGCGGAAATGTTCGATACCCGAGTGCGGTTCTCCGGCATCGCCATCTCGACGCAGATCGGGTTCGCCTTCGCGGGCTTCGCCCCGAGCATCGGCTATGCGCTGCTCGGAACCGGCACGCACGGGTGGATACCGGTGGCCGCGTTCGGCTCCGTCTGCCTGCTGGTGGCCGGCCTCTCGGCGGTGACCGCCCCGGAGACGGGCAGCGTCGCGATCACCGACCTGGGCAAGAAGTAATCGTTCCCCGAACCGCCTCGGTGCGGTTCCCCATCACGAGGAGAATCATGACGCTCGACCCCGACATGGCCGTACTACTGGACAAGTTGAACGACTGGGACGCCGCCGCAGGTCCCCAGACGACGATCGAAGGCGCCCGCAAGCGCATCGACGAGATGCGTGCCCTCTACTTCGAGCCCGAACTGCTCGAGGTACGAGAAGTCGAGAACGTCACCGTCCCGGGTCCTGCCGGCGGCATCCCCGCCCGCATCTACCGGCCGGACACGGAGGAGTCGACTCAGCCGACCGTCCTGTACCTGCACGGCGGTGGCTGGGTGATGGGCGGCCTCGATTCGCACGAGTCACACGCTCGACGCGTCTGCGCTCGAACCGGCTCCGTCGTCGTCGCCGTCGACTACCGGCTGGCGCCGGAACACCCGTTCCCGGCCGGCTACGACGACTGCCTGGCATCGCTCCACTGGATCCACGACACCATCGATCAGCTGGGCGGTGACGCGTCCCGAGTTGCCGTCGCCGGAGACAGCGCGGGCGCCAATCTCGCGGCGTCGATGGCCTTGGCGGCCCGCGACGCGCAACTTCCGCTGCGGGCACAACTGCTGCTGTACGTGCCGGTGCATTTCGCGAAGCGTTACCCGTAGATGGACGAACTCGCCGACGGGTATTTCCTCAGGATGCCGGCAAACGAGGACATGGGGGCCGGCTACCTCGAAGACCGCAGACTGTCGTCGGACCCCCGCGTCTCGCCGATCGAGGGCGATCTGACGGGGGTGGCACCCGCCATCGTGTGCGGGGCCGAATGCGATCCGCTCCGAGATCACGCCCCCGCGTACGCCGCTGCGCTGGAGGCCGCCGGCGTGCCGGTGCGACTCCGGATCTCGCCGGGCATGCTGCACGGGTACTGGAGCATGGGCGTCGTGCCACGCGCCAACGACCTCGCGAACCAGCTGTGCGAGGAACTCGCGGAGTTGCTCACCCCGGAGTAGCTCGACATTCCACTACCGTGAACCGCATGAGCGAGTTGCTGGAACGTGACGGCGTGCGCGGACATCTCCACCGCCCCACGGGTGACGGGGTGGCGGGGCTGGTTCTGACGCATGGAGCGGGAAGTGACTGCGACACAAAGCTGTTGCGTGCCGTGACCGACGGGTTCGTGGAGCGGGGCGTCGTCGTCCTGCGGTTCGATCTCCCGTTCCGTCAGCGCCGCGCGTCGGGTCCTCCGCATCCGTCGAAGGCGGCGGAGGATCGGGACGGCATCGCGGCCGCGGTGGCCGTGATGCGGGAGCTGGTGTCGGCGCCGGTGTGGGCAGGCGGGCACTCGTACGGCGGGCGGCAGGCGTCCATGCTCGCTTCGGAGCGACCGGGTCTCGTCGACGCCCTGTTGTTGCTGTCGTACCCGCTGCATCCACCGGCCAAGCCGGAGAAGCTCCGGACCGAGCACCTGCCCGGTCTCCGCACCCCGTCCGTGGTGGTGCACGGTTCGAAGGACCCGTTCGCGACCACCGGCGAAATGCGGTCGGCACTCGAACTGATCCCCGCACCGACGACGCTCGTCGAACTCGAGGGGGCCCGCCACGACCTGGCCCCGGACAAGTTCCCGGTGGTCGAACGCGCGGTCACGGCCATGCTCGACCTTCTGTAGGGCGGTCGAGGACGGCCGCGCGTCGTCGGTATGTTCGGTGAATGAGCAACGTGCAGACGGACGCGCCCCACTGGTTCACCACGGCGTTGGCGTCGCCGGTCGACACCGGCCGAGTCGACGTCGCAGGGGCGCAGGTCCACTACCGTGCGTGGGGGCCGTCGGGCTCACCCGGAATCGTGCTCGTGCACGGCGGCGCCGCCCACAGTCGGTGGTGGGACCATGTGGCACCCATGCTGGCCACGGGCCGTCGCGTCGTCGCACTCGACCTAACCGGGCACGGCGACAGCGACCGGCGCGCGGAGTACGGCCTGGAGCAGTGGGCGGAGGAAGCCCTGGCGGTGGCGAAGCCGGCGGGCATCTCGGGGGCGCCGGTGTTCGTCGGGCACAGCATGGGCGGCATGGTGTCCTACGTGGCAGCGCAGCTGTTCGGCGAGGATCTGGCCGGTGTCCAGCTGATCGATTCGCCCGTCCTCGCCCGCACACCGGAGGAGGAGGAAGCGCGCAAGCAGCGTGCCTTCGGTCCGAAGAAGGTCTACCCGTCCAGGGCCGAGGCGCTCGAGCGGTTCCGGTTCGTCCCGCCGCAGCACACCGCGGTGCCCGCGGTCCTGCGTCACGTCGCCGAGAACTCGATGGAGGAGGTGGACGGCGGCTGGTCGTGGAAGTTCGATTCCACGTTCTTCGCGCGCCACAGCAGCAACCACCTCGGCGGATCCGACCCACGCTGCCGCATCGCCTACTTCCGTGCCGAGAACGGCATCGTCACCGAGGCCATGATGGACGACATGCGCCGTCGATTCGGGCCCACCGCGGTGGTCGTCGAAATCCCCGACGCCGGACACCACGTGATGATCGACCAGCCGCTCGCGCTCGTCGTGGGCATCCGGACGGTGCTCGCGTCGTGGGACGTCGAAGATTCCGTGGCCGGGATGCCGGGCTGACTCAGTCGCCGGACCGGACGGCGGCGACGAACTGCTCGATCAGCGCCGCATCCTTCACTCCACGCGACGATTCGACGCCGCTCGACACGTCGACGCCCCACGCGCCGGTCGCGTCGACGGCGGCCCGCACGTTGCCCGGATGAAGTCCGCCGGCGAGGATCCACTCGCCGTCGGGACGGCTCTGGTTCGCCCAGTCCCAGGGCACGCCCGCCCCGGCGGTCGCCCCGTCGACGAGGATGCGGTCGGCGCCGAAATCGCCCGACGTGTCACCGGCGACCACGGCACGGATCACGCCGAGCCCCGCCTCCCGCAACCGGGCGACGTCGTCGGCGGACGTCAGGTCGTGCACCTGGACGGTTCCGAGACCCGCCGCGGCGGCGACCTCGATCACCTCCGACACGGGACTCCCCTTGAACACACCCACCGCGACCGTGTGACCGGTGACCCGGCGGACCAGCGGCGCGGCGTCCGCGGGGGAAATCCGGCGGACGCTGTCGGCGAACACGAAACCCACGGCGTCGACGCCGAGGCGCACGGCCAGATCGACGGAGGTCTCGTCTCGCAGACCGCACACCTTGATGAATGTCACCCCGGCAATTTTACCGGTCGCTCCGAGTCGCCGACGCAGCGCGGGTTCGCGCTCTAGGCTTCGTGACGTGGAATGGCTCAGCGACCTCAGCGTGATCTCAGGGCCTCTGCCCTGGATCCTCACGGTGATCGGTGTGCTCGGCGGCGTGTGGCTGCTCGCCGCCCGCACCCCGTGGTACCGCAGGAAGGCGATTCCGATCTGCCTGGCCGTGTCGGTGGTCGTCACCGTCGTCCTCTACGTGATGGTCGAGAAGGTTCTCCGGCCGTTCCCCGACCCCATCGAGATCCCCATCTACGTGTGGATCGGACTGGGGCTCTTCGCGATCGTCCTGTTCGTGCCGAGGATTCGCGCCGGCCGGACGGTGAAAGCCGCCGTCGTGTCGGTTCTCGCGGTACTCGCCGTGCTTCTCGCGTCCGCGACGCAGATCAACCTGGTGTTCGACGCCTACCCCACGGTGGGCACGGCATTCGGGGCGGAGCCGTTCGACCGGGTTCAGATGAACGACCTCGGCAGCACCGCCGAGAACGTGGTGACGGGAACGCCTCTCGACGCGTCGTGGACCGCCCCGCCCGGAATGCCGAGCGAGGGACGGGTCCTGACGGCGGGCATCCCCGGAACGGCGTCGGGGTTCGCCGCCCGCGATGCCGAGATCTACCTCCCGCCCGCCTACTTCGCCAACCCGCGCCCCCTGCTGCCGGTGCTCGTGATGCTGGCCGGTCAGCCCGGTTCGCCGGAGGACTGGTTCGCCGGAGGCAAGCTCGCCACCACGATGAACGAATTCGCCGCGAAACACGGGGGACTGGCCCCGATCGTGGTGGTGGCGGACGGCACCGGCTCGCAGATCGCGAACCCTCTGTGTGTCGATTCGAAGCTGGGCAACGTGGCCACGTATCTGGCGAAGGACGTTCCGTCCTGGGTGAAGTCGAACCTGCAGGTGAATCCGGACCCCAAGGCGTGGGCCATCGGCGGCCTCTCCTACGGCGGCACGTGTTCGCTGCAGATGGCCACCAACTATCCCGACGTGTACCCGACGTTCCTCGACATCTCGGGTCAGGAAGAACCCACGCTCGGCGACCACCAGCGCACCCTCGACGACGGATTCGGCGGTGACGAGGCGGCGTTCAAGCGGGTCAACCCACTCGATCTGATGGCGTCGAAGCAGTACCCGGATTCGGCCGGGGTCTTCGTGATCGGCAGCGACGACGACGCCTACAAGCCGGGGGCCCAGAAGGTCTATCAGGCCGCGAAGAACGCGGGCATGGACGTGCAGTACGTGGAAGTGCCGGGCGGGCACAGCTTCGCGGTGTGGTCTGCCGGACTGGAGAAGGAACTGCCGTGGCTGGCACAGCGGTTGGGGCTGATCGGCTCGTAGGCACTCGTCGCGGCGGAGAGGGATGGGATGACGGCGGCAGCGCACATACTGCGGGTGGGTTCGGCGTTGCCCGACCCGCCGTTCGAGTTCCGGGACGGCGGGGCTCCGGCGGGTTTCGATGTCGAGTTCACGCGGGCCGTCGCGCAGGTGCTCGGCCTCGAATGGTTGCTCGTCCCGTACCGGGGCACCGACTTCAACGGCATCTTCGATGCGCTGGCGGACGGTGAATTCGACTGCATCGCCTCGGGAACCACTGTGACGCCGCAGCGGAGGGCGCGCGCGGATTTCTGCGCTCCGTACCTCGTGTCGGGTCAGTCCCTCGCCGTCGACACGTCGCGGCATCCGGGAGTGCGCGGGGTGGACGACCTGGGCGGTCTCACCGTCGGTGTCCAGCACGGCAACACGAGTCAGCCGATCGTGGAGGGACTGGTTGCGGAGGGCCGCGCGGGCGCGATCCGGGTGTACGCGTACGACCGGATCGGGCAGGCTCTCGACGATCTGTCCTCGGGCGGGTGCGATGCCGTGATGAAGCTCGCGCCTGTCCTCACCTGGCTCGTCCGGGACCGCCCGCACGTGGAGGTGGTCGAACGAGGAATCTCCCGCGAGGAGATCGCTGTCGCCGTACGCACGGGTGATGACGCGCTGCGCGACCGTATCGAGTCGGCGCAGGGCACCCTGGCCGCGGACGGCACCCTCGACCGGCTGAGGTCGACGTGGCTCGGGATCGGTGAAACGGACGGCGGCTCGTTCTGACCGGCACACCTGTCCAAGAATAGGAACGTGTTCTATATTTGCGGCAACCCTTTCTCTCAGTGACTGGAGTGCCCGGCATGTATGAGTGGTCAGATACCGACCTGATGTTCCGCGACGCGATCCGCGGTTTCATCGACAAGGAAATTCGACCGCACGTCGACAAGTTGGAGACCGGTGAGCTGCCTCCGTTCGACATCATCCGCAAACTCTTCGCCACCTTCGGTCTGGACGAGATGGCCCGTGATGCGCTGACGAAGTCGCTGGACCGCGAACGCAGTGGGGCCGCGTCCGGCGCGAAGGAAGAGAAGTCCGGCGGGCTCGGCGGTGCGGGCAGCATGGGCGTGATCATGAACGCCGAGTTGGCCGGCGTCAGCCTCGGGCTCGTCGCCTCGCTCGGGGTGAGCCTCGGGCTGGCGGCGGGCACCATCCGCAGTCGCGGGACGCTGGCGCAGAAGGAGCGGTGGCTGCCCGGCCTGGTCACGTTCGAGAAGGTCGGAGCGTGGGCCATCACCGAGCCCGACTCCGGCTCGGACGCGTTCGGCGGCATGAAGTCGTACGTGCGCCGCGACGGTGACGACTACATCCTCAACGGGCAGAAGACGTTCATCACCAACGGTCCCTACGCCGACGTCATCATCGTCTACGCGAAGCTCGACGAGGGAGACTCGTCCGTCGACCGCCGCGACCGGAAGGTTCTCGCCTTCGTCCTCGACGCGGGCATGGAGGGGCTCACTCAGGGTGCGCCGTTCAAGAAGATGGGCATGAACTCCTCGCCCACCGGAGAACTGTTCTTCGACAACGTGCGCCTCACCCGCGACCGTCTGCTCGGCGAGACGGAGGACGGCGGAAAGTCCGACGGCAAGTCCAGCGCGAAGGAGAGCTTCGCGGCCGAACGGATCGGCATCGCGTCGCTGTCGCTCGGGATCATCAACGAGTGTCACCGGCTGTGCATCGACTACGCCAAGTCCCGCAAGTTGTGGGGCAAGGAGATCGCCCAGTTCCAGCTCATCCAGCTCAAGCTCGCCGAGATGGAAATCGCCCGCATCAACGTGCAGAACATGGTCTTCAACGCCATCGAACGCACCGCGGCGGGCGATCAGGTGAGCCTCGCGGAGGCGTCGGCGATGAAGCTCTACTCCTCGCGGGCGGCTACGGAGGTGGCGATGGAGGCGGTGCAGTTGTTCGGCGGCAATGGGTACATGGCCGAGTACCGGGTCGAGCAACTCGCGCGCGACGCGAAGTCGCTGATGATCTACGCAGGCAGCAACGAGATCCAGGTGACGCACATCGCGAAGGGCCTGCTCGCGATGTGATGCGGGCGCCCGGGAACTAATGTCGTACGGCGTACGTTAGTGGGGTGTCGTCAACGAAAGGACACCACCATGAAGGTCACCGCGAGCGCACTGTCGCTGAACGTCGCAGACCCCAGTGCGTCGGCCGAGTTCGCCAAGTCCCACCTGGGCTTCGTCGAGGAGATGGCCGCCGAGGGCTTCGTGTCACTGAAGCGTGCGGACGTGGGCTTCAACCTCGTCTTCCTGAAGACCGGACTGGAAACCTTCAAGCCTGCGCGGATCGCCGGTGACGCCGGCCAGGGGTTGCTGATCGCGCTCGTCGTCGACGGTATCGACGCCGAATACGAGCGACTGCAGGCGGAGGGCGTCCCGATCGTGACGCCCATCGAAACCGAGCCCTGGGGCGAACGCTACTTCCAGATGAGTGACCCCAACGGGGTGATCATCCAACTGGTCGAATGGATGTAGCGGTCACACCGAGGCGAGGAACGGCTCGACGGCCGCGAGCACCTCGGGGCTCGCGGCCACCGCCGTCGAGTGGTCGAAACCGGGCAGGATCGTCAGCGACGCACCGGGAATCAGCGCCGCCACCCGCTGGGTGTCGCCGATCCGCTCGGCGTCGTTCGAACCGACGAACAGCAGGGTGGGGACGGCGATCCCGCGCAGGACGTCGTCGTCCACTCCCGGCTCCACACCGGAACGCCGCATGTACGCGGCGAGCGCCTGCGCGTCGTTCGCCATGAACGCCGCCCGGGTGCCCGCGTCGATCGGCCACGAGCGCCGGGCATTCCACTGCGCCAGGAACGCATCCATGCCGTCCCGTTCGAGGACGTCGATGCAGCCCGGGAAGAACAGGCGGTCGAACGCGCCGGCCTGCGGGCGGCTGCTGCCGCCGCCGACGATCAGGCTCTCCAACCGTTCGGGCGCCCCGACCGCCAAGGCCAGCGCGACCCGGCCGCCGAGCGAATACCCCAGCACGTGCGCGCTCGGAAGATCCAGGTGATCGAGGACCGCCAGAACGTCGCCGCTGACCAGATCCATGGCGTACGCGCTCTCGTCGTGCGGCTTGTCGCTGCACCCGTGGCCCCGCAGATCGACCAGGATCAGCCGGTACCGGTCACGCAGCGCGGCGACGTAGCCGAATCCACGCCAGATCGCGTGCGAGAGCGCCGTGCCGTGGATGAGAACGAGGGGCTCGCCGTCCCCGACGGTCTTGTACGCGATCCGGACACCGTCGACGGGATTCGTAGCATGCTGCACCCGCCCAGTCTGCATCACTCAGAAGTCGCGGCCCTCCGACACCCACTGCAGATCCTCCGAACGCGCACCCTCCACGTGTTCCCCGGCCGAGTTCAGTACCGCCAACTGCTCCGCATCGAGTTCGATATCGAGAGCGCCGGCGTTCTCCGTCACTCGTTCCGCACTGCGGGTTCCGGGGATGGGTACGACCGGAAGTCCGAACGCGCGGCCTTGCGCGTAGAGCCACGCCAGCGCAACCTGTGCGGGCCTGGCACCCAGGTCGCCTGCGACCGAATTCACCGCATCCACCACGCTGAGGTTCCGCTGCAGCGTGCCCGCCGCGAACCGGGGGAGAGTCCGTCGGAAGTCGTTGGGCGCCAAGGTGTCGACGCCGGTGACGGTCCCGGTGAGGAACCCCCGGCCGAGTGGCGAGTAGGGGACGAACCCGACACCCAGTGCGGCCGCCGCCGGCACGATCCGCGCCTCGACGTCGCGGCTCCAGATGCTCCATTCCGACTGGACTGCCGTGATGGGATGCACCGCGTGCGCGGACGCCAGCTCCCCGGCCGTCACCTCCGACAGTCCGAGATGTCGCACCTTGCCCGCCGCCACCAGTTCGGCCATCGCACCGACGGTGTCCTCGATCGGAACCGACGGGTCGGGGCGGTGCAGGTAGTAGAGGTCGATCGTGTCGATGCCGAGTCGGCGCAGGCTGGCGTCCACCGACTCGTGGACGTAGGCACGGTCGCCGCGGGTCGAGGCGCCGCCCTCGCTCCGCTTCCTCGGATCCCCCACAATCCCGAACTTGGTTGCCAGCGTGACTTCCTCGCGCCGGTCCCTCAGCAACTGCGCGATCAACCGCTCGTTGTCGCCGGCCCCGTACACGTCGGCGGTGTCGAGGAAACTCACTCCGAGATTTACCGCGTGATGCAGTGTCGCGAGCGCCTTCCCCGGTTCCACCCCGCCGTAGACGGGTGTGAGAGCCATTCCTCCGAAACCCATGTCGGAGACGGTGAGCGAGTCGCCCAGGGTTGTCGTACCGATGTCGGTCATGCTTCTCCTCGTCGTTGTCGGGCAGGGTCCTCGTCGGTCCCTGCGATGAGGGCCCGGTAGTGATCGACCTTGGTGTCGAGGGTGGCCAGGGCGTCGTCGAGCCTCGCCTGCTGGGCGAGGATGCGTTCGCGATGCGCGAGCAGCAGCGCCAACCGCCGCTCATGGGTCTCGGCGCCCCCGGCCAGCAGCACCGCGAAACGCTGCATGTCACTGGTCGGCATGCCCGTCGTCCGCAGCTTCACCAGCAGTTCGATCAGCCGCACGTCCCGCTCGCTGTAGCGGCGGCGACGGTCCGAACCCCGCGCGATCGTCGGGATCATCCCCTCACGCTCGTACCAGCGCAGGGTGTCCTGCGTGAGACCCGTGATCGCCGCGACCTCCGAGATACTCGCGAACGTTCCGGGCGACTGCTCCAACTGGGTGGCCATGACTGAACCGTACGACCTGGAGTGCACTCCAACGCAAGGCCCGGGCCGACTACCGCCTCGTCGATCTGTCCGCTTCGGGAGCCCGTTTGACGGACACATTGTCGGTTGTCGCTGCAGGCCTGGGCGAACACAGTGCTTCTATGGCAATTACCGAGGGCACCAGCAGCGAGGCGACGCCTGCCGAACGCGAGTACGGCGACCGCGTCCTGGCCGTCGAACCGGGCGGAAACGAATTCATTCCGCACGAGGTCCGCCACGGAACTCCACGCCAACTCTTCTGGACGTGGATGTCGCCGAACCTCGAGTTCGCCACGATCTTCATCGGGGTCCTGTCCGTGTCGGTGTTCGGGATGACGTTCTGGCAGGCGACGCTCGGGCTCATCCTCGGAACAGGACTCGGGGCGGCAGCGCACTACGTTCTGTCCGCGCGAGGTCCCTTGCACGGCGTTCCGCAGATGGTGCTCGGACGCCTCGGCTTCGGCTATCGGGGCAACGCCCTTCCGGCGGCGTTCATGTCGATCATGTGCGGCGTCGGCTGGTTCGCCACCAACAGTGTCAGCGGCGCGTTCGCGCTCAACACGCTGACCGGTCTGGCGCCCCTGCCGTCCCTGCTCGTGATCGTCGTCATCCAGACCGTGTTCGCGTTCTTCGGGCACAACCTGGTCCAGGCGTTCGAGCGTTACGCGTTCCCCGTGCTGGCCGTGATCTTCGCGATCACCGCAGTGGTGGTACTCGCGAAGTCGAACCCGGGCGCGCCGGCGGTCGAGGGTGGTGTCGGCGGAATGGGCGGGTTCCTCCTCACCGTTGGAACGGCGTTCGGCTATGCCGCCGGGTGGACGCCATACGCCGCCGACTACACGCGGTATCTGCCGGCCACCGTGTCGAGGGTCCGCACCGGGCTGTTCGCCTCGGCCGGACTGTTCGTCTCGTGCGTCGCACTGTCGGTGGTCGGTGCCGCCTCCGTGACGATCGGCGCACCGTCCTCCGACAACCCGACCGACGCGTTCACCGCGAATCTTCCCTCGGCACTGGCGAACCTGACGCTGCTCGCCATCGCGCTCGGGGCGGTCGCCGCCAACGCCCTCAACGTGTATTCCGGGTCGATGGCCTTCGTGACCATCGGACTGAAGTTGCCGCTGAAGACTCAGCGGGCGATGGTCACCCTGATGTTCGGAGTCGTCGGATTCCTCGTGGCGTGGTGGGCGCTCGCCGACGCCGCCGCGAGCTACGAGGCCTTCCTGCTCATCGTCGCCTACTGGATCGGACCGTGGCTGGGGATCATGTTCGCCGACCAGTACCTGCGCCGCGGGCAGCGGATCGACAACCTTCTGTACGACCGCGGGTACAGCAACTGGGGTGGTCTGACCGCGTTCGTGATCGCCCTCGTCGGATCCGTCCTGTTGTTTTCCAACCAGGAGAAGTTCGTCGGCTACGTGGTGCGGGCTGTACCCGAACTCGGCGACATCACGTTCTTCGTCGGCTTCGTGCTGGCCGGTGCGCTCTACTTCGCGATCAACGGTGCCAGGATCTCACGCGGCCAACCTATTGGCGCACAGGGCAAGTAGCAGCGAACCGTACATCGACGGCGAACCCGGGTCGTATCCGAGCAACGCCCGGATACGCTCGAGGCGCTGGTACATCGATTGCCGGCCGAGATGCAGCGCCGACGCCGAACTGGTGGCGCTGCACCCGTGCCGAAGGTGCACCTCCAGGGTGCGGACCAGGTCGCTCGAATGGGTTCGATCCCACTCCACCAACGGCGCAATGGTTGTCGCGACCATCCGCTCCCGGACGTCGGGAGGTAACCGGTCGAGCGCGAGTTCGGGGGCGAGTTCCCGTGTCGTCGTCACCACCCGCCCCGCCAACCACGACCGCCGGGCAGACATCGCGAGGCGCAGTCCCGAGCGGGCGGTGTGCAGCGCGGCGCCGACGTCCCCGGGAGCGAAGTCGCACGGATCGCCGACCACCACCGTCACCCCGTCGGTGATGTTGGACGCCAACGATTCCTGAAAGCAGTCGACGGCGGTCCCCACCGGGTCGACCACGGGCGCGGGGACCGCGATCAGGCCGAACGTGCTCGCGTGCACCTCCGCACGCAGGCACGGCTGCCCGAGCAGTTTGGCGGCCGAATCCAGCAACCGGGTCGCGATGCGCGAACCCGGGGAATCGATGGCGACCGCGACCACCCGGTTGCCCGGTGCAGGATGGAACCCCGCCGCGGCGGCTCGCACCGTGAGGTCGATCTGCCGAACGTCGCTGCGGTCCAGCAGGTCCGACACCAACGCGGCCGCGGCGCGCTGGGGACGTCCCGCGAGGCTGCCGGAGTAGGTCAGTGCCAACCCCAGCGACGCCGTCGATCGTTCGAGCAGCGCACGCAACACGGAAGAATTCATCGTGGAACCGGGGCCGGCCGTCAACGTCCCCCACGCGCCGTCGCGTGAATGGATGGTGGCCGTGACGGTTCCGGCGTCGGCCGCCGCCCAGGCCGCGCGGTCGTCGTCGACGCCGTGCGCCGCGACCAGTGCCCCGCTGCCGCTGGTGACGATCAGCGGGCAGCCGCTCGCCTCGCTGATGCGCTCGAGCAAGCGGGCCACCCCGTTGCCTGCCATCAACTCCGCTTCCAGCACACGGGACAGTTCGTTCTGGGTCCGCAGGGCCGACACCTCGCGGGAGATGATCTCGGTGTTGGCGTTCTGGCAGAGTTCGATGAACGGGACCACCGTCCGGAGCGCGATGAGCGGTAGGTCCAGGGCGGCCGCCTCTTCGATCATGTCACCAGGAACGACGTCGAACGTCCGGCCCAGCTCGATCGCCACACCCGCGACATTGCGTTCCCCGACCTCGCGGAGATAGTGCCTGCGCGTCCCGGGATCCACACCGGACAACCCCAGCCCGGTGGTCAGCAGCAACTCGTCGCCGGACAGCAGCGGGCTTATCTCGTAGATCTCACTGGAATGCACCCAGCGCACCGCGCGGCCGAGCTGCGACTTCCCGGCCAGAACCTGCGGGTTCGCGCTGACGAACTGGTTCCGGAGCAACTCGCGCACGGTCAACGACATCGTCGAACCCTCCTCGGGAGGCGGACAGTCTGTACAGGTTAAGGCCCGTTCGTTACCACAGTGTGTCCGTTGTGGTCGCGGCGTCCGAGACGGAAGGTAGAGGCATGTCGATCTCTGTGAACTCTGCGCGGATGGCCCTCGACCCCGAGGAACTGCTGACCGTGGCGATCGCCGAAGCCGAACTCGGCAAACGCGAGGGCGGGATACCCATCGGGGCCGCACTCTTCGCCGGCGACGGATCCCTGCTGGGCAGCGGCCGCAACCGACGGGTCCAGCACGCCGATCCGTCCGTCCACGGTGAGACGGACGCGTTCCGGGCTGCCGGGCGCCAGCGCGACTACCGCTCGACGATCATGGTGACGACCCTGTCGCCGTGCTGGTACTGCAGCGGTCTGGTCCGGCAGTTCAACATCGGTGCGATCGTCGTGGGGGAGAGCGTCACGTTCACCGGCGGTCACGAATGGCTCCGTGAGAACGGCGTGGACGTGACCGTCCTGCGCGATCAGCACTGCATCGACCTCATGACCGAATTCATCGAGAACCAGCCCGAACTCTGGAACGAAGACATTGGAGTAGCCGAATGACCCCGATCGCCACCGTCGACATCGCCCTCTGGCGGGCGGGCGGGCCCTCCGCTGCGGCCGTCGCCAGGGACGTCGACGAGGGACTGCAGCGCGCCGGGTTCCTCCTCGTCCGCGGCCACGGAGTCACCCGCGAACTGGCCGCGGACGTACGGGCCGCGGCGCGCCGGTTCTTCGCACTCCCGGAAGAGGTGAAGGCGCGGTACTCGGCGATCGTGGGCGAGCGCGGCTGGATCGGGCCCGGGATGGAGGCCAACGGCTATGCCGAGGGCACCGAGACGCCTCCGGACCTCAAGGAGACGTTCGCCATCGGGGCCGAGACGCGTACCGGGGATCCCGTCGTCGACGACGTGTGGTTCAAGCCCAACGTGTGGCCCACCGAAGTGGCGGACCTGCGCGCCCTCCTCACCACCTACACCGAGGCGATGCGCCGGCTCTCCGACGACCTCCTCGCCCTGTTCTCGGCGGCACTCGCACTGCCCGCCAACCCCTTCGACGGACTCGCGGACCGCCCGACGTGGACGTGCAACATCAACCACTACCCGCCGATGTCCTCGGTGGGGGAGCCGGAACCGGGCCAGTTCCGTATCGGGCCGCACACCGATTTCGGCACCGTCACCGTCCTGGACCGGGAACCCGGCGCAGGCGGACTCCAGGTGTACACCGACGAAGGCGGCTGGGCGGACGCGCCCTACGACGCCGACGCTCTCACCGTCAACATCGGCGACCTCCTCGAGTACTGGAGCGGCAAGCGCTGGCCGTCGGGCCGGCACCGCGTGCTGCCGCCGCAGGCCGACGCCCCCGAAGAAGACCTGGTGTCGCTCATCTACTTCTACGAACTCAACCACGACGCGCAGGTGACACCTCTCGAGCCGCCGATCGGAACCGTCGCCGGGCTCGGGCCCGTCACGTCGGCGGACTTCATCAAGACCCGCCTCGACGCGATCACCTTGTAGGCGCCGCACGGGTCCGAAGGGCCTCGTCGGTCAGTTCCAGCCACCGGGTGACGCCGATGTCGTGGAGGAACTGCCGGTCGTGGCTGACCACGATCAACGCGCCGCGGTAGCTGCGGAGCGCCTGCGTGAGGTGGGCGAGGCTCGGCAGGTCGAGGTTGTTCGTCGGCTCGTCCATCAGCAGCAGCCGCGGGGCGGGTTCGGCCAGCAGGATGGTCGCGAGCGCGGCCCGCAACCGTTCGCCACCCGACAATGCCGATGCGAGCACGTCGGAATCATTGCCCCGGAACAGGAACCGGGCCAGCTGGGCACGGATCTGTTCCTGCGACGCGTGAGGCGCCGCCGCGGCCACGTTCTCGGCGACCGTGAGCGATTCGTCGAACACGTCGAGTCGCTGCGGCAGCGCCTTGAACGGAACCCGCGGTCCCGCGGCCACGACGGCGTCGAGGAGGGTCGTCTTGCCGACACCGTTGCGTCCGACGAGGGCGATCCGCTCGGGGCCCACGACGTCCAGCGACACCTCCTGTCCGCTGAGCAGGCTCACGTCCCGGACGGAGACCACCTCCTGGCCCGAGTGCACCTGCGTGGCCGGGAGGTCGATGCGCACCTCCCGGTCGTCCCGCAGGGCACTTTCCGCTTCCGTCAACGACTCCCGCGCTTCGTCGACCTTCGCGATGTGGTTGTTCCGCAGCTTTCCCGCGGATTCCTGCGCCTGACGCTTCCGCAGCCCCATCACGATCTTCGGTTCACGCTTGTTCTCGAACATCTTCTGCCCGTACCGCTTACGACGGTCGATCTTGATGCGGGCGTCGACGAGTTCCCGCTTCTGCTTCTGCACATCGCTGCGGGCATCGCGCACCGCCGACCGCGCGGCCTCCTGCTCCGCCTCGACGATCTCCTGGTAGGCGCTGAAGTTCCCGCCGAACATGCGGATCTCACCACCACGCAGCTCCGCGACGGAATTCATGAGATCGAGCAGATCGCGGTCGTGGCTGACCACCAGCAGGGTGCCCGGAAACTGTTGCACCACCTCGTAGAGCTTGCTGCGGGACGCGCTGTCGAGGTTGTTGGTGGGCTCGTCGAGCAGCAGCACCTCCGGTTCCTTCAACAGTTGCGCGGTGAGGCCGAGCAACACCGTCTCACCGCCGGACAGGGTGCCGACGGTGCGATCGAGGTCGGACGTGCTGCCGAGCACGCGTTCGAGACCGAGCCGGTGCAGGGTCGAGACCGCCCGCTCCTCGATGTCCCAACGGCCGGTCGCGGCATCGAAATCGTCGGGTGTGCCGTCGCCGGACTCGATGCGGTGCAACGCCGCCCGGAGGTCGGCGATGCCCAGGATCCGGTCGACCTTCAGCGTGGGATCGAGCGTGATGTCCTGCGGCAGGTACGCCACCTCGCCCTGCGCCGTCACCGACCCGCGGTCGGGGTGCAGGCGCCCGGCGATCAGCCGGAGCAGTGTGGATTTACCGGAACCGTTGAGACCGACCACCCCGGTGCGTCCGGGGCCGAAGACGGCGTCGAGGCCGTCGAAGACCGGCTCGCCGTCGGGCCAGGTGAACGTGAGGTCGGACAGGGACAGATATGACTGGGCCATGGGGTACTCCCGAGGTGTGTGCGGATGAAGACTCGCGTGACTACCTCGTCAGGAGCAATGGACCGTTCCTCTCTGTCTGACGCGCCCGGTGCGCATCGGTGACGTTCACGATAGGACGCCGCCGATGCCCGCGCAATCGAATTAGATCTGGGGCCCGTCGGCCCTGAGTTCGTCCACCTTCGCCATGGCTTCGCGGAGCTCGGCGAGCCACTGTTCGCTGTGCTGGCCGGCCAGGCGCACCGTCCACATCAGCGCGTCCGACCGCGACCGCGCCACGCCGGCGTCGACGAGCGTGTCGAGAACCTTGCGTTCGGGCTGGCGGAGCCGGGTCATCACCGGCACGGCGAGGTGAGTGAACAGCGTCTTGTGGCCGTCGAGGCTGACGCCCCACGCGACCTTGCGCCCGTAACGCCTCTCGGCCTCGTCGGCGATGCGCATCCGATCGCCCCGGGTCGTTTCGCGGAACCGGGAGATGCGTCCGTCGATCGCGGCCTCCGAACCGGAGTCGGCGGACTCGACGGGCGGCAATTCGCCGACCACGACGATCTCCTCGCGGTCGACCTCTACGGTCGCGGGGCCGGTGAACCAGTCGTCGGGAAGACGGCCGGTGAACCATTCGGCCGCGTCGCTCGCATCGGGGACATCCGCCTGCTGCCATCCACCGGGCCGGCCGAAGCGGCGGGGGCCCGGACCTTGTGTGTTCCTCATGGCGTCCTCCTGGGGACCCTGGTGCCGCGATCACTGTGATGCAGCACTGATTACATAATTACACCGATTATTCGAAGCGCGCCACCACGTCAGGCATGATCGAGCTCGTGCGCACCTCAACCGTTCGTCACAGCCCCATCCGTCCCACCCCCACCCGGAAGGCAGCGGCCGGAATCGCCGTCCTCGCGTCCGTGCTCTCCGCCTGCGGACTCTTCGGGCCGGACCAGCCCGACACCGTCTCGCAGCAGTTCGCCGACGCCCTCAACAGCGACGACGTGCAGGCCGCCGCCGAACTCACCACCGATCCGGCCGCCGCAACCGCCGCGATCACGGCGATGTACGACGGGCTCGGAAACAAGGACGGAACGTTCACCCGCACCGACGTGCAGGAGTCGGGTGACAACGGCGGCACGTTCACGATGGACGTGTCGTGGCCGTTCGCCCCGGGGCAGGAGTGGAAGTACAGCACCACCGGCAACGCCACCAAGGAAGGCGACGACTGGAAGATCGTTTGGGACCCGGCCGTCCTCGCACCCGGCCTCACCGACGACACCACCGTCCGGTACACCACCACGACCGGGGCGCCGCCGAAAGTCCTCGCCGCGGGTGGGGCGCCGATCCTCGAGCAACAAGTCGTGACGCTCGTCAACCTCGAACCAGGTGCGGACACCGCGGCGGTGGCCGCGTTGCTCTCGCCCATCGCCCCGACGATCACCGCCGCCTCGCTCCAGCAGGATCTGGCCGGTGCCCAAGGTCAGCCGGTCACGGCCATCTCGCTGCGCGCCGAGGACCTGGCGCCCATCGAACCGCAGTTGCGGCAACTCGCCGGAGTGACACTGGCCCCGCAGACCAGACTGCTCAGCACCGACAAGGCGCTGGCCTCACCCACCCTGGCGGGCCTCGGCGACCTGTGGCAGGAGGGACAGGACGCCTCCGCCGGCTGGGCGGTGCAGCTGGTCGGCCAGGACGGCGCGGCGAAGAGCATCGCCGGCGAGCAGGGACCCGACGCCCCCGACATCGCGACGACCCTCGACCTCCCGATGCAGATGGCTGCCGAGCGGGCGCTCGCCGACGTGCCGCAGCAGGCCGCGATCGTCGCCCTGCGACCCTCCACCGGGGAGGTGCTGGCGGTCGCGCAGAACGCGCCGGCCGACGCACTCGGGCCGATCGCGCTGACCGGCCTCTACCCGCCGGGATCCACGTTCAAGACGGTGACGACGTCCGCGGCACTGCAGGCCGGTGCCGCCACGCCGGACACCGTCCTGCCCTGCCCCGGCACCGAGAACATCGAAGGCAGGCAGATCCCCAACGACGACGAATTCGACCTGGGCGCGGTCCCGCTGCACACCGCCTTCGCGCGGTCGTGCAACACCACCATGGGACGGCTGGCGGTCGGCTTGCCGCCCGACGCCCTGCAGCAGGCCGCGCTGCAGTTCGGGCTCGGCGTCGACTACGTGACGCCCGGGCTGACGACCGTGACCGGCAACGTGCCCGTCGCCGACAGTCCGGCGGCCCGCGTCGAGTCCGGGATCGGGCAGGGGCAGGTGACCGCGACGCCGTTCGGGATGGCCATGGTGGCCGCCTCCATCGCGAACGGTTCGACGCCGTCGCCTATGATCGTGCAAGGCCAACCGGGTACAGCCGACAAGACGGCGCCCACCGTGCCTGCGAACGTCACCTCCGACCTCCGGACGATGATGCGTGAAACTGTGACGGGCGGTACCGCTACTGCGCTGCAGGACATTCCGGGACTGCTCGGCAAAACGGGGACGGCCGAGTCGGGAAATGGACCCGCGCACGGCTGGTTCGTCGGAATCAAGGACGACCTAGCATTTGCCGTATTTATAGCAACAGGTGACAGTTCGGCCCCTGCTGTGCAGGCTGCGGGGCGTTTTCTTCGATAAACCCGTTCGCGCGTTGCTGTTCGGGGATAAGTTGTGGCTCAACCGTAACTCCTTCGTAGGCAAATGGTGCTTGTTACGCATGTGACTGAAAGCAAGATGGTGGACATGGGGAATGGACGATCGCTTGGCCGCCGCAACAGATACGTGATCGCCCTGACGTCGGCTGTCGTTCTGGCGGTGATTCTGGCGTCGTGTGTGCTCTCGAAAGAGGAGGCGACCGCTGAGTCGGTCGTCGACGACTTCGTCAATGCGCTGAACGAGGGCGACGCCGCCGCTGCTGCAGCGCAGACCTCTTATCCCAACGCCGCGGAGACGGCGATTCAGCAGATGTTCGACGGGCTCAAACCCGAGGACGCCAAGTTCGACCTGACCCAGTTCATGGATCTCGGCTCGGACTCCGGCTTCTTCACCGTCGGTGCCGCTTGGCATTTCGGTGAGGGCAAAGATTGGACCTACCAGGTTCAGGGTGGTGTGCGGAACCTGTCCGTCGGCTGGCGCATCTCCTGGGATCCGTCGATCCTCGCGCCCGATCTGGGCAACGGGCGTATCGTCCGCTACGACCGGACGGACGCCGCTCCGCCGCGGGTCTTCGACGCGTTCGGTGCGTTGCTCATGAACGAGCAGACCATCAACTCTGTCACCCTCGATCCCGCCACGATGCCCGATCCCGTCGCGACCACCCGGCGTCTCGCGGAGGTCCTCGAGCCGGTGGCACCCCTCGTGACGTCCGACACGATGATGGCGGAGATGGCCGAGAAGCCCGGCCAGCAGGTCACCGCCGTGTTGCTGCGCGACCAGGATTGGGAGTACCTCGAGCAGGATCTCGCGATCCCCGGCGTCATCACCATCAAGACGCCGAAACTCATCACGGCGGATCGGCGCATCACGACGCCGCTGCTGGATCCGCTGCGCAAGGTGTGGCAGGCCAACCGGGACGCCACGGCCGGCTGGGCCGTCCATCTCGTGGACCCCGACGGCACGCTCATCCCGCAGGCAGGGTTCCAGGGCCCGCCCGGACCGGACATCGTCGCGACCATGGACTCCCGCCTGCAGCTGGCAGCCGAGGAAGCCGTGGTCAGTGTCGGCACCCCCGCGACGATCGTCGCGATCCAGCCGTCCTCCGGCGCGGTGCTGGCCGCCGCGCAGAACAATCAGGCGATGGAGCAGGGGCCGATCGCGTTCCAGGGCCTGTATCCCGCCGGGTCGAACCTCGACCTGGTGAAGAAGGCCGCCGGACTGCAGAAGGGCGTCGACCCGTCGTCGCTGTCGATCGAGGACATCGAGAAGGCAGGCAATCAGCTCGGGCTCGGCATGAACTACAAGATCCCGGGCCTCGACCATCAGACCGCCGTCTTCACCGCCGACCAGTCGGGCATGAACCAGGTGATGAACCGTAAGGACAGCGACCTGCCCGCCGTGACGCCGTTCGGGATGGCCATGCTGGCTGCATCGATCGCGCGGGGCAGCGCGCCCGCCCCGATGATCGTCCAGGGACAGCCGGGCACCACCGATGTGGCCGCTCAGCCGCTTCCGGCGAACGTCAACGATCAACTCCGCGGCATGATGCGTGACAACGTGGTGCGGGGCGGGGCGTCGTTCCTCAACGGCTACCCGGACCTCATGGGCATGAACGGTGCGAGCGGCGACGACCGCTGGTTCTACGGCTCACGCGGCGACCTGGCCTTCGCGGTCTTCGTCGCCGACGCCGACGGTGGCGACCGCGCGGTGAAGATGACCGACATGCTCTTCCGTGAGATGGCGAAGCCGGCGAACTGAGGACACGGAGATGGCGAAGCCGGCGAACTGGAGGGCGGGGCCGTCCACGCTGAGGGAGTAAGTGAGCAAGGGTAAGTTTCTACCTTGTGCCCCTGCTTGATATCGGTCTTCTCGTCGTAGCGGGGTTCTTCGCGGGACTGGTCGGCTTCGTCACCGGCCTGGCGTCCATCGTGTCGTATCCCGCACTCCTCGCGGTCGGTCTGCCGCCGGTGACCGCGAACGTCACCAACACGGTCGCGATGGTGGCGGTCGGCGTCGGCGCCTTGTCCAACTCGACGCGGGAGGTCGCCGACACCGGCCCCAAGCTGTGGCGCTGGGCGCTGTACTCGGCCGCGGGCGGCCTGGTCGGCGCGGGAATCCTGCTGGTGGCTCCGGCGGGGTCGTTCGAGGCGATCGTCCCGTTCATGGTGGCGTTCGCCGCGCTGGCGCTGCTGCTGCAACCCCGGCTCCGCGCGCTGGCGGGCGAGCGGGACATGCCACGCGCGTACTCGGTGTCGCTGTTCGTCGTCGCCATCTACGGCGGGTACTTCGGTGCCGGCGCCGGCGTGATCTTCCTGGCGATCGCCTTGATCCTCACCTCGGAGAAGATCTGGCGCGCGACCATCCTGAAGAGCTTCCTCCTGGGCGTCGCGAACCTGGTGGCGGCGATCGGGTTCGCGGTCTTCGGTCCCGTCCACTGGGGCGCCGCCGCCGCGATGGCGGTCGGCGCCCTGGCCGGTGGCTGGTGCGGGCCGCCCGTCGTCAGGCGGATACCACCGTCCGTCCTCCGCGTCGTCATCGCGATCGCGGGATTCGGGTTGGCCGTGTGGTTGTGGGTGCGCTGAGACGACGCTCAGTGCATCGTCAGTGCACGCCCTTCATCAGACGCCGGATCCACGGTGAGCCGATGGCGAGGAGCACACCGACGGCGATCGAGCCCAGCCCGACCGCGGTGAAGTACGGGACTTCGTTGTTCTCGTCGTAGTAGCCGGCCAGTGTGCCCGCCATGGCGGTGCCCAGGGCGACGGACAGGAAGAACAACGCCACCATCTGGGTGTGGAAGGCCTCGGGCGCCAGTTTGGTCGACAGCGACAGCCCGACCGGGGACAGCAGCAGTTCGGCGAACGTGAACAGCAACAGGATTCCGGCCAGACCCAGCAGCGGTGCACTGTTCGCGCCGCCACCCGACATCGGGATGAACGCCAGGAACGCGATACCCATGATGACGGTGCCCGCCGCGAACTTGATCGGCGACGACGGCTGTCGAGGTCCGAGCTTCGTCCACGCGGCTGCGAAGACGCCCGCGAAAATGATGATGAAGACCGGGTTGATGGACTGCACCCACGACGGCGGGAAGTCCCAGCCGAACAGGTTGCGGTCGAGTCGCTTGTCGGAGTACACCGCGACGGTGGTGAACTGCTGCTGGAACAGCGACCAGAACACCGCGCTGGCGATGAACATCGGGATGAACGCGTAGACGCGGCTGCGCTCGACGGCCGTGATGCGGCGGCTCGACAACATGATCGCGAAGTAGCCGATCGCCGCGACGATGGTGAGGCCGACCACGATGTCCGACATGTTGGCCGCGGTGATCACCCCGGTCAGGGACAGGGCCGCAATGACCACGACCGCGGCGGCGCCGATCGCGATCCACTTGGGTCGCTGGGCGCGGGGGAGGGGATTGGGCGGTTCCGCACCGATGCCGCGGAGGTGCTTGCGGCCGAGTGTGTACTGGATCAGTCCGAGCGCCATGCCGATTGCGGCGAGCGCGAAGCCGGCGTGGAAGCCGATGGAGTCCTGCGCCCAGCCCGTCAGCAGCGGGCCGACGAGGGCGCCGAGATTGATCCCCATGTAGAAGATGGAGAATCCGGCGTCCCGGCGCTCGTCGTTTTCGTCGTAGAGATCCCCGACGAGGGATGTGGCGTTGGCCTTGAGCCCGCCACTACCGAATGCGACGCAGACCAGGCCGATTCCCACACCCCACAGTCCCGGGAACACGGCGAGGGCGATGTGGCCGAGCATGACGAGGATGGCGCTGTAGAACAGGGTCCGTTCGGAGCCCAGGAGCCGGTCGGCGATCCAGGCTCCGAGAATGGTGGACAGATACACCGTGCCGCCGTAGGCGCCGACGATACTGGTCGCGGACGATTCGGCGATTCCGAGGCCACCGTCGGCGGCCGAATAGTAAAGGTAGTAGATCAGGATGCCTTGCATCCCGTAGAAGGAGAATCGCTCCCACATCTCGACGCCGAACAGGTTCGCGAGGGCGGACGGCTGGCCGAAGAAGCCGCGGTCGGACCGCTTCTCGTCCCGGGCCGGATCGATGGTGTCACTCATGGGAAAACTGTCTCACCTCGAGCGGGTGTTCGTGTGCCGTCGGGGCGGATTCGCCGCTATCGGGTGGTGGCGCGCGACCTCGTCACGATCTTCGCGACGGCACGCCAGCCGAGGAGGAACACGGCGAGCACCGTGCCCGCCACGAGGACGAAACTGAACGCCGTTCCCTGGCCGCTGACGACGCGCAAGAGCATGCCCACCACGAGCGTCGACAGCCACACCGCGATGCCTGTCGGGACGATCAGGAACGCGTCGAACTTGTCGCGGTAGAGCGCGACGGTGGCGAGCCAGCCGACCGCGAGTCCGGTCAGGAACGGCCACGCCGTGGTGGCCAGACCTGTCAGGGCATTGGCTTCGTCGTGGCTGCGGCGGCCGATGGCACAGAACACGATCACGAGGACGACGTCCAGGGCGAGCGCGGGGAGGTACTTCTTCACACGGCCAGCCTAGAGGGGCCGCATTGCCGACGAGAGGTGGACTCATACCAACAGTGGACCGGGGAGAAAATTGTACTTGGTCCAAGTTGGGGTTAGGGTCGATTCATGGCTGCGGAGAGCGGATCAGGTCTGCGCGTCGCGAAGAAGCACGAGACGTGGCGGACGTTGCATGCGTGCGCCCTCGACCTGGTGGACACCCGCGGTTACGACGACGTCAGCGTCGAAGAGATCGCCGCCGCGGCGCGCGTGTCCAAGAGCACGCTGTTCAATTACTTCGAGTCCAAGGAAGCGCTGCTCTTCGACCCCGGACCGGGTGACCGTGAGCGGTGGCAGAAGCTGGCTGACGAGCGTCCCGACGGCGAACCGATGTGGGTGTCGGTCCGTGAGATCATCCGCGCGAACATCGCCCACAACGCCGCCACCCTCACGGTGCAACGGCGGATACTGGATGCGGCGCCCCACCTCGCGCAGTCGACGAAGGCCGCCGGCGAGCGATTCCAGCAGTTCGTCCAGGAGTGGGTCGACGCCCGGGTCGGACCGGATCAGGTCGACTCGCTCTGCAGTGCGCTGCTCGTCAACACGGCGTTCGCCGTCCTGCGCACGGCGTATCTGCAGTGGCAGCCCGGCGACGACGCGCAGCGGTTCCTCGCGTTGCTGGATTCGGCGTTCGCGGAGATCGAGGCCGGGGTCCTCGACCTACCCCGGTCGCGGACCGGCGTCGCGTCCCATGAACGTCACTGACGTGTGGCGCGGGCGCTCGATACCCAGGACGGCGTTGGCGCTCGCCGCGGCCGGTGCACTGGCCGTCGAGGTTCTGGTGTTGAGTCCGTACATCGCGCGAGCGTCGGGCACGTTGCTGCACCCGCGGTGGCGGTGGCTCGTGCTGGCGGTGATCGCCGAGATCGCGTCGATGACGACGTTCGCGCGACTGCAGCGGCAACTGCTCGCGGCGGGTGGTCTCCGGGTGGCACTCCATCGTTCGATCGCACTGACTTTCGCGTCCAACGCGCTGTCCGTCACGCTCCCGGCCGGACATCTCGTGTCTGCCGGATTCACGTTCAGGAGACTGCGCACGTGGGGCGCGAGCACGCCGCTGGTCGCCTGGACGATGCTCGCGTCGGGGATCATCAGTTCGCTCGCGCTCGGGGCCCTCGGAATTCTCGGGGCGAACGTCGGCGTCCGGGCGCATGCCGATCCGCTCACCGTCGGCGGCGAGATCCTGGGAGTCGTCGGCCTCGCCTTCGCGATCCGGGAACTGCTGCGTCGACCGGAACTGCTCGCGCATGCGGGGGAGCGGGTGCTCGGCTGGGCCAACGCGTTCCTGCGGAGACCCGCGGCCTCGGGCGTCGAACGTGTCCGCGCCCTCGTCGAGCAACTGTCCCTCGTCCGGCCCCGCCCGCGGGACTGGGTGCTGGGCGGTGTGTTCGCGGGACTGAACTGGATCGGCGACCTGCTGTGCCTGATCGCCGCGTGCCGCGCGGTGGGCGTCACCGACGTCGGGATCGGCCTCGCGATGACGGCCTACGTCGCGGGCATGGCCGCGTCGAGCATCCCGCTGATTCCCGGCGGGATCGGCGTCGTCGACGGCGCCCTGATCGTGGCGTTCGTCGCCGGCGGGCTGGGCGCGGACGAGGCGACTGCCGCCGTGATGCTGTACCGGCTGATCAGCTTCGCGCTCATCGGCGCGATCGGGTGGGCAGTGCTGTTCGCCGCCAGGTATGCCCGTCGCACGACCGCGCCCCGTCGTCCGGGTGGATGACGGGGCGTGTGGTGCGGGTGGGGTCAGGCCTGCAGGCCGGCCTCGATCTCGAGGGTGATGGTGATCTTGTCGCCGACGACGGCTCCGCCGCCTTCGAGGGGCATGTCGATGGTGATGCCGAAGTCCTTGCGGTTGAGGACGGTGGTGGCTTCGAAGCCGGCGACCGGTCCGTTGCCCATGCCGGGGTTGACGCCGTTGAACTCGAGGGCGAGCTCGACGGGGCGGGTGACGCCGTGGAGGGTGAATTCGCCCTCGACCACGTAGTCGTCGCCCTTGGCGCGGACGGCGGTGGAGGTGAAGGTGGCGGTGGGGTACTGCTCGGCGTCGAAGAAGTCGGCGGACTTGATGTGGGCGTCGCGGTCGGTGTTCTTGGTGTCGATGGACGCGACCTGGATTTCGGCGGTGACGGCGGCGGTGCCGTCCTCGGCGATGGTGATCGCGCCGGTGAAGTCGTTGAAGGTGCCGCGGACCTTGCTGACCATCAGGTGGCGGACGGAGAAGCCGACGGTGGAGTGGACGGTGTCGATGGCCCAGGTTCCGGCGGTGAGGTTGGGCAGGGTGGCGGTGGCGGTGGTCATGTGAACTCCTCGGAGCGTCGACTCAAATAGTTGAATGTTCAAGTTCTTGTAGCTTTAACTATGAACCCGGAGAATTTCTTCCGCAACCCGAATGTGATGCCTGTCACACGACGCAGGTGAGTGGCGCGGTGTGGCTGGGTCGCTTTCTCACTCACGTGGGGGGAGGCAGGCAGGCGCGTGCCGCGGCAAGGACCGTGGCGCCGGCGGCATCGAGTGGTTCGGTGCTGCGCAGTGCACGCGCGAGGACGAATGCCCCCTCCAGGCTGGTGACGAATCCCAGGATCAGGCGCCTCGCATCGGCCTCGTCGAATCCGCGCTCGCGCAGCAGGGCGCTCCCCGACTCGATCCAGCTCGTGAACACGTCCGCCGTGGCCACGCGAAGCACCTCGTTGGTGCTCGCGACCTCGAGCGCGACCGTGGCGATGGGGCAGGCGTCCGCGTAGTCGGTGGCCACCAGGGTCTCGCCCGCCAGCCGGAACCCCACCTCGATCCCTTCGAGGATGTCGGGATGCGCGTCGAGGATGGAGAAGACCAGCCGGGCGTACTCCTCGCCCGACGAGCGGATGACCTCCTCGCCGAGTTGCTGTTTGCCGCCGGGGAAGAAGTGGTAGATCGACCCGAACGGTGCGCGGGCCTCCGTGGCGACCTGCTTGAGGCCGGTCCCGGTGTAGCCGTTGCGGCGGAAGAGGTCGCTGCTGGTGCCGAGGATCCGGGCCTTCGTGTCGTTCACTTTCCTGCCCTCCGACCGTTGCGCTGGGTGCGTATCTCATCGTAACGTGATTCTCAGTAGAACGATCTATCAAATGGAGTGAGCGCCATGAAACAGATCGAGCTGTCCGCGGGCACCGTCGAGTACCGGGACACCGGGGGCGACGGCCCCGTCCTCGTGTTCATCTCCGGGCTGACCATCGACGGCACCGTGTGGCGACACGTGGTGGAGCAACTCGCCCCGGACTTCCGCTGCATCGTCCCGAACCTCCCGCTCGGCGCGCACCGCATTCCGATGCGCGAGGACGCCGACCTCTCGCTACGCGGACTCGGACTGCTCATCGGCGAATTCCTCGAACGGCTCGACCTCGCGGACGTCACACTCGTGCAGAACGACTGGGGTGGCGCGCAGGTGCTGATCGCCCTCGGCGACTCGAGCCGCATCGGGGCTCTCGTCCTCACCCCGTGTGAGGCGTTCGACAATTATCCGCCCGGAATTCCCGGTCGCGCAATCGGTCTCGCGGTGGCGATCCCCGGTGGTCTGGCGTTGACCATGCACGCGCTGCGATTCCGGGCGATGCGCCGGGCGCCCGCTGGTTGGGGCTGGATGAGCAAGCGGCCCGTACCGAAGTCGGTGATGGACGGGTGGTTCCGGCCCGCGACCACCGACCGCCTGGTGCGACGAGATCTGCGCAAGTACACGACCTCGGTGCCGCCGAAGTCGACGCTGCGGGAGTGGGCGGAAGCGAACCGGAGCTTCGACCGTCCGGTCCTCGTGCTGTGGGCCGTCGAGGACAAGGTGATGCCCCGCGACCACGGCCGGCGCCTGGCCGAGCTGTACCCGCACGCCGAACTGCAGGAGGTCGAGGACAGCTACACGTTGATGCCCGAGGATCGCCCGGACGTGGTCGCGGAGGCTCTGCGGCTTCGCCGCCCGTGAGTACTTGTTAACCGCGGGAGGTTAACAAGTACTCACGGCTCGGTACACCGCCCGGATCGCGGAGGCCGTCACCGACTGATGTGAGCCCATGCCCCACACCGTCCGATCCCCGACGCGGCACTCCGCCAACGTGATCGCCGCGCTGTCGCGGCCCGACCTCTGCGAGTGCTGGGTGAGGGAGAGGACGTCGACGTCCTTGCCCTTCGACGCGAGGACGTGGGTCATCGCCTCGACAGGGCCGGTGGCGACCGCCTCGCCCGACACTCCTCCGCTCCCCAACCCACGGCCAGCGAGACACTTCCACGCCGTCGACGTCGAACACGACGAACAGCCGGTCGCCGTCCGGGCCGTGCTCGACGGACCACCGGCCGAGGCCGCCCCGGTACCCGTACTCGGCGCAGAACAGCGTCCACAGTTCCTCGGCGGTGATCTCGAGCCCCGACGAGTCCGCCGCCTCCTGCACCTTCGCGGCGAAGTCGATCTGGAGCCGCCGCGGCAGTGTGACGCCGTATTCGCTCTGCAGCAGGTGCGCGATGCCGCCCTTGCCGGATTGGCTGTTGATGCGGATGACGGCCTGGTAATCGCGTCCCACGTCCGCCGGGTCGATCGGCAAGTACGGCACAGCCCACGGTGCGGTTTCCGCATCCAGCCCGGCTGCCGCCGCGGACGCCCGATGCTCCGCGAATCCCTTCTTGATAGCATCCTGATGGGTGCCGGAGAACGCCGTGTACACGAGGTCGCCGCCGTAGGGGTGCCGCTCGTGGACGGGAATCCTGTTGCAGTACTCCACGGTTCGCCGCACGGTGTCGATGTCCGAGAGGTCGATCATCGGGTCGACGCCCTGCGCGTGCAGATTCAGGGCCAGCGTCACCAGATCGACGTTGCCGGTCCTCTCACCGTTGCCGAACAGGCAGCCCTCGACCCGCTGCGCACCCGCCAGCACCGCCAGTTCGGCGCAGGCGACCCCGGTGCCGCGGTCGTTGTGCGGGTGCACCGACAGGATGACCGAATCCCTCCGCTCCAGATGCCGGTGCATGTATTCGATCTGGTCGGCATACACGTTGGGTGTCGAGACCTCCACCGTGGCGGGCAGATTGTGGATCACCGGACGGTCGGGGCTCGCGTCCCACAGCCGGGTCAGGCTGTTGCACACGTCGAGCACGAAGTCCGGTTCGGTCAGGTTGAACACCTCGGGTGAGAACTCGAAGCGTCGGCCCGGATGGTCACCGGCGCCGCGTGCCACCTCCTGCGCTGCATCGAAGATCAACCGGTGCAGCGCTTTCCGATCCCTGCCGAGAACGACGGAGCGCCACGTCGGCGCCGTCGCCGTGTACATGTGCACCACGACGTTCGGCAGTCCCTCGACCGACTCGTACGTCCTGGCGATCAGATCGTCGCGGGCCGCGGTGAAGACGACGATCGTCACGTCCTCGGGCACCAGGTCCAGACGCACGAGGTCGCGGACGAAGTCGAAGTCGGTCTGGCTCGCTGACGGGTATCCGACCTCGATCTCCTTGTAGCCGATCGAGATCAGCAGTTCGAAGAATCTGCGTTTGCGCTCCGGATCCATCGGCTCGGCGAGGGCCTGGTTGCCGTCGCGCAGATCGACGGGCACCCACAGCGGGGCGGTGGCAGTGCGTTGCGCCGGCCAGGTGCGGTCGAGGTCGGGGACGGGAACGCGGTCCCAGATCGCGCGGTAGCGATCGGAGGGCATCGGCGAGGGTTGCTGGTTGTTCCATGTGGGGACGGTGCCGGTCATGACGGTCTTCTCCTGGGAAATGGGATGCACGAGACGACCGACGCGGCGAAACCCCGCGGCAGGGTGCCGGCCTTCAGACCCCGCCGCGGCAGCGGAGGAGAAGTCCACGGAACGCCACGGCGCTAGACTAGGAGAAAATCACTCATCAGACAACCTGAGGAGTTTTGCGTGACCTCGTCGATACGACGCCACCTGCTGACGGACCAGGCGGCGGACCTGCTGCGCGCGCGGATCGCGAGCGGAGAGTGGGAGGTCGGTGCCAAGCTCCCCGGGGAGACCACGCTGGCGGCCGAGCTGGGCGTCGGGCGGTCGACCGTCCGTGAGGCCGTCCGGATGCTCGCGGGCCTCGGCATGGTCGAGTCACGGCAGGGGGCCGGCGTGTTCCTCCGCAGGTCGTCGCCGCGGCAGGACTGGGACCGGGTGCTCCGGACCGAGGAGATCCGGCACGTCGTCGAGGTGCGCCACACCGTCGAGATCGAGGCGGCCCGGCTGGCGGCGTCCCGGCGCGACGAGTCCGATGTCGCGGCGCTCCGTCGGGCGCTGGACGCGCGGTCCGCGGCGTCCGGGGCCAGTGCTGCCGCGTTCGTCGACGCAGACATCGCGCTGCATCGCGCGGTCGTGGTCGCCGCACACAACCCGGTGCTGACCGAGTTGTACGAGACATTCGTCCCGCGGCTGCGGGAAGCGATGCTCGACCTGACGGCGGCGCTGGACCTGAGCGCGGACAACGAGCCCGACGCGGACGCCCACCGACTGCTGGTCGAGGCGGTCGCCGACGGCGACGCCGAGGAGGCCGTCCGGGTCAGTACCGACCACCTCATGCGGCTTCGCCACCCGTGAGTACTTGTTAACCGCCGGCGGTTAACAAGTACTCACGGCTGGGAGTCGGGCTCGGGGTCCCCGGTGTGCGGCGTGCGCTTGGTGGTCGGTGAGGACTGCTCCCGGCGCTCGAACTCGAGGTCCATCTCCAGGTCCTCGTGCTGGTTGTGCCGGAACAGGATGAAGAAGACCACCCAGCCGACGAGCGCGACGAGGATGTAGCTCACGACGCGGTAGACGAACACGGCCGCGAGGGCCTGCGACGCGGTAGCTCCCGCCGCCGTCAGCGTCGCGATCAGGGTGCCGTCGACGAACCCCAGCCCGCCCGGGGCCAGTGGAATGCTGCCCACGGCCTTGGCCGCGGCGAACGCGATGAGCAGACCCGCGAACGACGGTTCCGCGCCCACCGCCCAGCACGCGAAACCGAGGCAGGCGACGTCGGCGAGCCGGTGCACCGCCGACCACCCGAACGTGATGACGGAATCCTTGCGGCTCAGCTCGACCGAATCGAGCTGGCTCAGGATTTCCTTCCACCGCTCGACGCCGGTCTCGGGGGGATTCTTGCGGAACTTGTTGTAGCGGGTCAGCACCCAGTGCCCGATCGACTCGATCGAGTCGGGATTACGTGAGATGTAGCGCAGCCCGTAGAACAGGGCGAACGCGGCCACCAGCGACAGCGCCAGCGTGACCGGACTCACCTTGGTGCCCACCGCGAACGCGCCTGCGGCGCCGAGCAGCGCGAGGCTGCCCGCGGCGATCACTCCGGAGATCGCCAGCTGCCAGGACGCGACGATGGGGGTGGCACCCCATTTGCGGGTCTGCTTGTAGGTGAAGGCGGTGGAGAACACCTGACCGGCCGGCAGGCTCACGGCCATCGCGGTGCTCGCGTAGATCACCGACACCGACTTCAGCTGACTGACGACGACACCGCCCGCCTGGAGCAGGCGCTGCTGGACTGCGCCGTACCCGCTCAGGGAGACGGCCTGGGCTGCGATACATGCCGCGACCCACCCCCAGTGGATCTCGGTGAGTGCTTTCCACGAGTCGCTGAGCGTGGGCCACAGGTAGATGCCCTCGACGGTCAGCAGGGCCAGGAGGCCGGCGCCGAGTAGCCATTTGATCCACCAGTATCGACTTCGCTGCCGAGGAGGCTCGGCAGTGGGCGGGTCGGATCGAGGCTGGGCCACCTGGCCAGCGTAACCAACGGTTAGCGGATTACTCCGGATAGTCCTCCGGCCAAGCCAGATGGGTGTTGCGGCGCCGCCCCCGCAACTGGACTTGTTCGCCGAGTTCCCAGTGCGCCTGTTCGTCGTCGTCCGCGAAATACAGGGCACTCGTCGAGGCCAGCACGCGGCTGGGGTGGAGTTTGGCGAGTTCGGTGAGCCGCGACGCCTCGTTGACGGGGTCGCCGATCACCGTGTACTCGAAGCGTTCGGCGGCGCCGATGTTGCCGGCGACGGCGAGGCCTGCGGAGACGCCGATGCCGACGTCGAGGCCGGTGATCTCGTTCAACGCGAACCGCAGCTCCCGGGCTGCCGCCAGCGCCGCCGTCGGTGCGTCGGGGCGGTCGAGCGGGGCGCCGAAGATCGCGAGAGCCGCGTCACCCATGAACTTGTTGACGAAGCCGTGGTGCCGGTCGATCACGTCGACGACGACGCGGAAGAACTCGTTGAGCAGGTTCACGACCTCGCCGGGGGGACGCTCCGCGGCGGCGCCGGTGGAGCCGACCATGTCGACGAACAGCACCGCGACGAACCTCGTCTCGCCGCCGAGTTCGGTACCGAACTGCAGTGCCCGCCGCGCGACGTCCTCGCCGACGTGCTGGCCGAACAGTTCGCGCAGCAGTCGCCGTTCGTCCGATTCGCGCATCATGCGGTTGAACCCGACCTGCAGTCGCCCGATCTCGCTGCCGTCGAACACCTCGACGCGGACGTCGGTGGCACCGCGCTGGACGCGTTCGATGGCCCGCCGCAGCTGCTTGATCGGGTCGGAGATCTGGCTGGCCGTCAGCATCGACAGCGCGAAGGCCTGCGCGATCGCGATGATCGACAGCAGCATGATCGCCCACGCGAGCGCGTTCGGGGAGAACACTAGGTCGGTGGTTATCTGCGTCACGCACAGCAGGATGATGCCGATGACGGGCATCAGCGTTCCGAGCCCCCAGGTCATGGCCATCCGGGTGCCGACGCCGGGCGCCATGGTCCGGTCGAACTCGCCCTCGCTGAGCGCGCGGGCGGCCACGGGACGCAGGATGCGTTCGCCGAGCATGTATGTGAAGCCGAACGTCGTGGTTGCGGCCATGCAGACGGTGACGATCACGGCGACGGCGAGTTCCGGCATCTCGGTGATGGTGAGCAGCACGAAGATGATGCCGCCGAGGATCCACAGCACCAGGTGCACGATCGCCTGCCGCAGCGGTGCGTGCAGCGCCGACATCTGCTCGCTGCGCGTCGGCGGACCCCCACGCAACTGCCAGCGGACGACCGACCTCAGCATCATCGCGGCGGCCGTGAGACTCACCACGGCGGCGAATGCGAGGTAGCCACCGAAGATCGCGACATTGCGGACCCGGTCGGCGATGATTTCCTGCGATTCGGGGATCGGCACGCCGTACCGCACGAACGCGAAGACGAGGATGGCGCCGATGAAATTGGCGAGGAGCATCGAAACCATATAGAGCGGCCATCTGCTGCGGACCGTCGCCGCGATCGCTCTATAGGATTTCCGCACGCCGTTCAATTTAGCGGGGGGTGTACCGGGTGGCGTAGGACACGTCCCCTAAAGGGCGCATATGCGTTCCCCGCGCGCGTGTTTCCCACGCGAATCGCCCGGCACTGTCCGAACCTCGATACGCTCCGCACGTGAACGCGAACGAGCAACGCTCGGACACTGCCGCGGTAACACAGGGCGGGGGCCATCCCTCGGCGTCCGTGCACCCGGTGGTGCGGGTGGCGGCCGAATGGACGTGGCGGCTCCTGGTCATCTTCGCGGGTCTGCTGACCCTCGGCTACATCGTGACCAGGCTCGACACCGTTCTCATCCCGGTGGGTCTGGCGCTGCTCTCGTCGGCGCTGCTGGTGCCGCTCGTCGACTGGCTGCAGGCCAAGGGCGTGCCGCGGTCGGCTGCCGTCGTGGTCGTCCTCATCGGTTCGATCGGCATCGTCGCCGGGATCATGACGTTCGTCGTCGAGCAGTTCATCGAAGGTCTCCCCGGCCTCACCGAGCAGTTCGAGGCGAGCGTCACACAGATCCAGGGGTGGCTCACCGACGGCCCGTTGCACTTCAGCGAGGATCAGATCCGGCAGGCCGGCGACTCGGTGGTGAAATCCATCCAGGACAACCGCCAGCAACTGACGAGTGGGGCACTGACCACCGCCACGGTCGTCGGCGAGATCTTCACCGGTGCCCTGCTGACGTTGTTCACGCTCATCTTCTTCCTCTACGGCGGGTCTCAGATCTGGGAGTTCGTCACCCGACTCGTCCCCACCACGTCACGACGGCGGGTCCGGCTGGCGGGGAGCCAAGGGTTCGGCTCGCTGATCGGATACGTCCGGGCCACGGTGGCGGTGGCCGCCGCGGACGCCGTCGGAATCGGCGCGGGCCTCGCGATCCTGGGGGTACCGCTCGCCCTGCCGCTGGCGTCGCTCGTGTTCATCGGCGCGTTCATCCCGATCGTCGGTGCGTTCCTCACCGGATTCCTCGCGGTGCTCGTCGCCCTCGTCACCAAAGGATTCCTCACCGCGCTGATCGTGCTCGGCATCATCATCGGGGTGATGCAACTCGAGGCACACGTGCTGCAACCGCTGCTGCTGGGGCGCGCGGTCCGGCTGCACCCGCTCGCAGTGGTGCTCGCCATCACCACCGGCATCGTCCTCGCCGGGATCGTCGGCGGCCTCCTGGCGGTGCCGATCGTCGCACTGCTGAACACGGCGGTGCGCTCGCTCCTGTCCACGGATCCCGACGCCACCTACGACGCGCTCGAGGTCGACGATCCGGCAGTCCCGCTCTACCCGGCGGAGGCCGACGGCCCGCACCCGCCACACCCCGCCGACCCGCATCTCGATGACACAGCGCAGACCCATGACCGACCGGAATGAGCACCGCACCCGCCTCCACTACCGCCCACGAGCGACGACCGAGCTCGACACCCAGCCGGACGCACCGCTGTGGCGGGCGGCGCAGGCGTTCCGCCTCGTCACGCTGGTGTACGCGATCAGCTACCAGATCGTGTCCGTGCAGTACTACACCCATCAGCGGCTGAGCTGGTTCCTCGTCGCCCTGATGGCGGTGTGGTCGGGACTCTCGGCCGTCCTGCTGTCCCACGGGAAGGTCCCGCGCTACCAGGTGGTGATCGCCGACCAGCTGATCGTCATCGCGCTCATGGCATCGACTCGCCTTGTCTCCGATCACGATTGGTACAGCCACCATCAGACGCTGCCGACGACGCTGTGGGTCACCAACGCGGTGATCTCCGCCGCCGTGTTCGGCGGTCCGTGGCTCGGGATGGCGTCCGGTGTGCTGATGGCGACGGTGAGCGCGGTGGTGCGCGACCAAGTCAACCTCGATCTGTGGCGGGACGCGACGGCACCGGTCCTGGTGTCGGTGGGTCTGGCGCTCGGGCTCGCCACCACCACCGCGAGGCGTGCGCAGGCCCAGCTGGAGCAGGCCGTGCGGTTGGCCGCCGCCACCGAGGAACGTGAACGACTCGCCCGTGAGGTGCACGACGGCGTCCTGCAGGTGCTCGCGCTCGTCCGTCGCCGCGGCAACGAGATCGGGGGACCCGCAGCCGAGCTCGCGGATCTCGCCGGCGAGCAGGAGGTGGCCCTGCGCATGCTCATCTCCGAGCAGGGGGCGGGTGTGGCGTCGGATCTGGGTGGAAGCGTGATCGATGTGCGACTGCTGCTGGGCACGCGGGCGAGCACCACTGTGTCCGTGTCGACGCCGGCGGATCCGGTGACGATCGAGCGTGGCCGGGCAACGGAACTCGTCGCAATCGTCGACACCGCACTGTCCAACGTCGCACTGCACGCGGGGACCGGTGCCCGGGCGTACGTGCTGCTCGAGGATCTGGGCGACGAGGTGATCGTCAGCGTCCGCGACGACGGCAGCGGAATCGCCCCGGGACGGTTGGCCGAAGCGGAGGCCGAGGGTCGCATGGGAGTATCGAAATCCATTCTGGGCCGCGTCGGTGCGCTCGGCGGCACCGCCGAACTCGACACCGAACCCGGTCAGGGCACCGAATGGGAGATCCGCGTGCCGAAGGGAGACGAAACGCATGGGTGACACGGAGACCGACGAGCAGATCACCGTGATGGTCGTCGACGACCACCCGATGTGGCGGGACGCCGTGGCCCGCGACCTCGAAGGCGCCGGATTCACCGTGGTCGCCACGGCCGACGGCGTTGCCACCGCGGGACGTCGGGCGGCGGCGACCCGACCCGCCGTCGTGCTCATGGACATGCAATTGCCCGACGGAAACGGTGCCGCGGCCACCGCCGCCGTTCTCCAGGTGTCGCCGGACAGCCGGGTGCTGGTGCTGTCGGCGTCGTCCGAGCGTGACGACGTCCTCGACGCAGTCAAGGCCGGCGCGTCCGGGTACCTCGTGAAGAGCGCGTCCGTGGTGGAACTGCTGGACGCGGTGCGGGCCACCGCGGCCGGGCAGGCGGTGTTCACACCGGGGCTCGCCGGACTCGTGCTGGGGGAGTACCGCCGGATGTCGAGTGCGCCCGCCGACGGGCAGGGTCTTGCCGTCCCCCGACTCACGGAACGGGAGACCGAGGTCCTGCGGTTCGTCGCGAAAGGGCTCAGCGCCAAGCAGATCGCGACCAAACTGTCGCTCAGTCACCGCACCGTCGAGAACCACGTCCAGGCGACCCTCCGCAAGCTGCAGCTGGCAAACCGCGTCGAGCTGACCAGGTATGCCATCGAGCAGGGCCTCGAGTAGCCGTGAGTACTTGTTAACCGCGGGCGGTTAAGAAGTACTCACGGGCGCTAGCCTGGTCGGTATGGAGGCACGGGACCTACGCGTATCGGATGCGGAGCGCGAACACGTCGGCGAATTGTTGCAGCGGGCGGTGGGCCAGGGGATGCTCTCGCTCGGTGAGTTCACCGAACGGATGGACACGGCACTCGCCGCGAAGACGCGGGCGGAGCTGAACGTCGTCCTGGTGGATCTGCCGGGAATCCAGCTGATCTCGGAGTTCACGCCGCCGCCGTACCCCGACCAGCCGTACGTGTCTCGCCCGGCGCCGCCGGTTCCGCCGGTCGCGCACCGGTCGCCCGCGCCGCCGCCGGGCGACGTCATCCGGGGCCGGATGTCGTCGGTCAGCCGCACCGGCTCGTGGAGCGTTCCTCCCGCCCTCGAGGTGAACACCCGGCTGTCGACGGTGACGCTCGACTTCACGCGGGCCGTCATGGCTACGCAGGTGGTGCACGTGACCATCGACGACTACGCGAGCACGATCTCGCTGGTCGTGCCCGAAGAGGCGACGGTCGACCTCAACGGCGTCGAAACGGTTGGCGGTTCCGCGACCAACAAGGTGCGGACCGGCCCTCCCATCGGCCCGCTGCACGTCGTCGTCCGGGGCAAGGTCAGGTTCGGGAACGTGACCGCCAAACACCCTTTCGGCACCTCGATTCGCCGAATGTTCGGGTAGCGCGACGCAGGCCTCTCGAGTAGGCCTACTCATGTGTGGGGGCCGTCGCCGCAGGACGATTGATCCATGTCCACACCTGGTACTCCTTCGATCGACCCGCGGCTGGTCGCGCAGCTTTCCGGTGACTTCTCGGCGCTCGGGCAGCAGATGCGTCACGTGGGTGAGAACCTCGCGGTCCTGCAGGCTCAGCTCGCAACCATCCAGAGGCCCCAACCCCAACCCCAGCCGGCGCCGCAGCCGATGTACCGACCCCCGGTCGCCCAGCCGCCCCCGCCGCCCGCACCGGCCGCACCGGCCGTCCCGTACCGCCCCGCTCCGCCGCCACCGCCCCGGGTGGCTCGCGAACCCTGGTGGCAGCGCGACGGGGTGATCAGCCGCGTGCTGGCCGTCGCGGGTGTGGCCGTCACCCTGATCGGAGTCGTGATGCTGCTGGTGCTGGCGGCGCAGGCCGGATTCTTCGGTCCGGAACTGCGCGTCGTGGCGGGCGGGTTGTTCTCGGCCGGTCTCGTCTACACCGGTGCCCGTGTCTTCGGGCGGCCCGGCGGCCGGGTCGGCGCGATTGCGCTCGCGGCAACGGGTATCGCCGGCGCCTACCTCGACGTCGTGGCCGTCGCGGTCGTCTACCACTGGTTGCTGCCGGTGCTCGCGATGGTCGTGGCACTCGGGATCGCGGGAGCCGGTGTCGCACTCGCGGTGCGGTGGGGTTCGCAGCCCCTCGCGCTGCTCGTGGTGACCGGCGCCGCCGTGCTCGCACCCGTCCTCACCGACGGCATCACGCTCACCCTCATCGGATTCCTGTTCGTCATCCAGGTCGCCAGCTTCCCCGCGCAACTCGGTCGCGACTGGCTGTACCTGGCGATCGCGCGGACGTGCCCGGTGGTGATCGCCTTGCTGATCGCGATCGCGAGTTCCGGACTGTCCGACCGGCCGGAGAGGTTCTGGCTGCTCGCGTCCGCCGCTCTGGTCGCCCTGTTCGGGCTCGTCTCGTCGATCATCCTGTTGCGCAGCAATTCTCGTGACGTCACCGCGACCGCGATGATCGTCACGACGGCCGTCCCGACGCTGGTGATCGGCCACCTCTTCGACCGGCTCGGGTCCACGCTCATCGCGTTGGTCCTGGCCGCCGCGATGTTCGCCGCGTTCGCGGCGGCGCGGTCGTTGCCGCGACACGCACGGATCGCGCTCGCGGGCGTGGGTACCCTCGCCCTGCTCGAGGCCTGCCTCATCGGATCGAGCGAAGACCTCGCGCCACTCGTCCTGCTCGGGGTGGCGGCACTGTTCCTCACCCTCGGCGGGCAGGCGGACTCGCGGATCGCGTATGCCGTCGGTGCGGTCTTCACCGTCGTCGGCGGGTTCGCCTTCGTGATCACCGTGCCCCCGTTGGTCCTCGTCGACGAGTACAGCGCGCTCGACTCGCTCGGGGTGACCACGGTGCTGTCCTCGCTGGTGCTGGCGGGAACAGTGTTCCTGTTCGTCTGGTACGCGCACACGCTGAAACTGTTGAGCGCCACCACCGCCCAGCCGTGGTGGGTGCTCGCCGGGCTGGTGATCCTGTACGCCGTCACCGCTGCGACGGTGTCCGCGGGCACGGCGCTCACCGGGACGTCGGCAGGATTCATCGCCGGACACTGCGCCGCGACCATCGCGTGGATGGCGGCGGCGACGGCGGCCCTGGTGTTCGGACTGGCCCGCCGCGACTACGCGCACACGGCACTCGGGGTCGGACTGGGATTGACCGCCGCGGCGCTGGCCAAACTGTTCCTGTTCGACCTGGCCACCCTCGACGGCCTGTTCCGCGTCCTCGCGTTCCTCGTGGTCGGCCTGCTGTTGCTCCTCGCCGGCACCCGCTACGCGCGTGAATTCGCGGAGCGGGAGGCCGGACGGGGAACGCCGAACGGCTCCGTCAGCGCCGGTTCTGCCGAGCGATGAGTTCGCTGACGCTGACGGCGTTGCCGTCGTCCGCGCGGTGCCTGCCGCTCGAGGCGTCGTCCGGATCGACGGGCGGTTCCTCGACGCTGCGGCGGCGCGAGCCGTTGGCAGGCGTTCCGTTGGCAGGGGCGCCGTTGGGCGGGGTGCCGTTCGCGGGCGTGCCGTTGCCGCGCCTGCCGCCGTTCACGGGTTCCGAAGGCTCGGCGGCGCGACGCCTCGACGGAATCGGCGGCACCGGGCGGGCAGGAGACGACTGGGGGGTCTCCTGCCCGTACGGCGCGGGCACCGAGCGCGGCGAGCGGGTCGGCAGTGACGGCGCCGACGCACTGGGTCGCGGTTCGGCGGGCGAGGAGATCGGCCGCGGTTCGGCGGCCGACGTGGACCGGAGGTCCGCGAGCCAACTCTCGATCGGACGCGACTCGGTGGCCGGACCCGGGGCGGGGGCCGCCGGACGGGGCCGCGGAACAGGACGCGACTGCGGTGCGGGCCGCGACTGCGGTACGGGCCGCGACGGCGTCGGGGCCGGGCGCGGCGGAGCAGGCTGCGGCAGCACGGTGGTCTGCGGTTCCGCGGTCGGGGTCTCCTCGATCTCCTCCGGTGCCCGAGCGGGACGGCCGGTCGCCGACCGGCGGGCCTCGTTCTGCGCCCGGCGCGCCTTCGCGTCGTCCTCGGACATCTTCGCGGCCAGCGCCCGCGCGGTGACCAACGGGATCGGCTCGGTGAGCGGTTCCGGTTTGCGGGGTGCGGGCGGCGCCGCGAGCTTGCGCTGCGGCGGGACGGCACCGATCGGGGTGAGCTCCGGGACGTCGGTGGGCATCAGCTCGTTGTCGAGGATGGGCTCACCGAGACCCGTCTTCTCCTGGATTCGCTTCATCCACGCCGGCGCCCACCAGCAGTCGTCGCCGAGGAGTTTCATCGTGGCGGGGACGAGGAACATACGGATGAGGGTCGCGTCGATGATGAGCGCGGCGATCATGCCGTAGGAGATGTACTTCATCATCACGAGTTCCGAGAACCCGAACGCACCGGTGACGACGATGAGGATGAGCGCGGCCGCGGTGATGATGCGGCCCGTGTGCGCCGTGCCGATGCGGATCGACTCCGTCGTACTCGCCCCCTGCGCCCGCGCCTCGACCATCCGCGAGAGCAGGAAAACCTCGTAGTCGGTGGACAGGCCGTAGACGATCGCGATGATCAGCACCAGCACCGGCGACATGATCGGGCCGGGGGTGAAGTTCAACCACTCCGAACCGTGACCGTCGATGAAGATCCACGTCAGGATGCCGAGCGTGGACCCGAGGCCCAGCGCGCTCATCAACGCCGCCTTGATCGGCAGCACCAGCGAGCCGAACGTCAGGAACATCAGCAGCGTCGTCAGGACGAGGACGGAGATCACCATCGTGGGCAGGTGGTCGAGCAACGCGGCGATACTGTCCTGCTCGATCGCCGGGGTACCGCCCACCAGTACCTGCACGCCGTCCGGATTGTCCATGGCGCGCAGATAGTCGATGGTCGGCTTGGACTCGTTGCGGTCGACGAGACCGGCCTTGAGGACGACCACACCGTCCTTGGCCGCGCCCTCCGGGGTGAAGCGCTCGATCAGCCCCGGCGCACCACTGGCCTCCTTGATGATCTGGCCGAGCGCTTTGTTGTCGGCGTCGGACACGACCAGCTTGACCGGTTCGGTGCGCAGGTTCGGGAAGATCTCGTCGAACTGTTCCTGCGCGGCGCGGGTCGAGCTGTCCGGGGGAAGATAGGTCTCGTTGATGCCACCGAACTTGATGCCCGTCAGCGGCACGATCAGCAGGAGCAGACCCACGACGATCGGGATGGTGACCTTGAGCGGGTTACGCATCACCCAGCGGGTGAGCCGGCCCCAGATGCTCGCCTCGATCTCTTCGGTGTTCTTGGTCTGACGGAAACGGTCGAGGCTGAGGGCGTCGATGCGCTTGCCGAGGATGCCGAGGATCGCGGGCAGGATCGTGATCGACGTCAGCGCCGCCAGGCCGACCGTCGCGATGGCGCCGTAGGCGACGGACTTCAGGAAGCCCTGCGGGAACAGCAGCAGACCGCCGAGGCTGGCGACGATCATCGTCGCCGAGAAGACCACGGTGCGACCCGAGGTCATCACCGTTCGGCGGACGGCGGAGCGGGTGTCGTACCCCTCCGCCATTTCTTCTCGGAACCGGCTGACGATGAACAACCCGTAGTCGATGGCCAGACCGAGCCCCACGAGGGAGACCACGGGCGCGACGAACGAGTTGACCTCGGTGAAGTTGGTGATCAGCCGGACGACGCCGTTGGCCCCGACCACGGTCAGGCCGCCGATGATCAGTGGCAGCGCCGCCGCGACGACACCGCCGAACACGAAGAACAGCAGGATGCCGACGGCCGGGATCGCGAGGATCTCCATTCGCCTGATGTCCTTGGCCATCGTGTCGTTGAGCGCACCCGACACGGGCTGGAGTCCGGCGAGCTGCACGTCGACGCCGTCGATGTAGAACTCGTCCTTGACGTCGCGGAAATTGGCCGTGACCTCGGTGTCGTTGTCACCGACGATCGCGATGCTCTCGATCGCGTGCTGCTTGTCGGCGTCCGCGGCGGACGCCAACTGTGGTGCGCTGCCGACCTTGAAGTAACCGCCGTTGATCTTGAGGATCTTGTCCGGGTGTTCCGCGGCCAGCCGCTCGAGGTTCTCGACGACCTTCGCCTGGAAGTCGGGGTCTTCGATCGTCTTGCCCTCGGGCGCCGTGTAGAGCGCCACGACGTCGCTGTTGGTGTCGCGACCGAAGGTGCCGTCAGCCAGCTTCGCCGCGGCGACCGACTCCGAGCCCGGATCGTCCCAGCCGCTCTGGCTGAGATGCTTCTCGAGGCCCAGGCCGTACGCGGCCGAACCGAGCAACAAGGCAACCATGATGCCGATGACGGTGAATCGGGCCCGGTAGACGACGCTTCCCCAGCTCGCGAACACTGATCAACTCCTACTCGGCAGCACTCTTCCGCCCGACGAGCAGGGCGGAAAGCGGTCGGAACGGCTGCAACCAGGCACCCTCGTCGGGCAGTGTGTCGAGGCTGACCCGAGGGAGTGGCTCCCGGAACACGCCGGGGATGTCCTCGAGATCGACGAAGTCCAGAAGGTCGGACGCGACCGCCCAGCTGGCGTGCTCGCGGAACCCGAGTATCTGGACCGGAATGCCGGTCGCGGCGATGTCCTCCAACGGTTCGCGAAACGCTTGACCGTCGGCGGAGGCGACCATGACACCGGCCAGCCCCTCGCCGTGACGAAGGGCGATGTGGTCCAGCATGTCGGAATCGACGTCGCTGTCCTCATCGATCTTCGGCTTGGCGAACACCGCGAAGCCCACATTACGCAAGGCTTCGACCCACGGTCTCACGACATCGGCGCTGCCAGCCGCGATGTTGGTGAAGACCGTCGCCTCGGGTTCGAGTGTGTCGGTGCCGGACGCGGACAGTTCCGCGGTCCGGGAGAGCAGCCAGCGGCCGAGTGCGTCGAATCGTGGCCGGTAGGCCGCCGTGGGCCGGCCGCCGAGGATGGCGCCTAGACCCATGTCGAGGTTGGGTGCGTCCCAGACGAGAAGGACCCGCTTCTGGTGGCGTCCGTCACGTGCACCCACCACGGGAGATCCTGACGACACCGCGGTGCCTGCCGGGGCCGCACCGGCTATGTCGGAGTACTGCTCGCTGACGCTCATGACCTGATCTTCCCCCAAATCAACTCGGTGATCGCACTGCCGACCTGGTGGGCCTTGTCCTCGAACTTCGTCACCGGACGCTCGTGCGTCATCGGCGATTCCCAGTCGAGGGAGGTCAGGAGGGGTTCCGCGTTGCCCGCCTCGGCGATGGCCTCGGCGTACTCGGCATGATCTGTTGCGACATGCAACACACCGCCGGCCTTCAGCCGACTCGCGATCAGGGCGAAAGTGGGGGACTGCAGCAGGCGCCGCTTGTGATGGCGGGCCTTCGGCCACGGGTCCGGGAAGAAGACACGGACTCCGGTGAGCGATTCCGGTTCGATCATGTTCTCCAGGACATCCATGGCGTCGCCGCGCAGGACCCGGATGTTCGGGATCTCGTCCCGTTCGATCTGTTGAAGCAACTGTGCGAGCCCGGGCCGGTAGACCTCGACGGCCATGAGGTTCACGTGGGGTTCGGCCTTCGCCATCGCCGCGGTGGCGGTGCCCGTTCCCGAGCCGATCTCGAGGATGAGAGGGGCGTCACGGCCGAACCACGACGGCGCATCCAGGCGATGGTCCGAGACGTCCGCGCCGATCCGGGGCCATTGCCGGTCCCACGACTCCTGCTGCGCAACGGTCAGAGCGCCCCTGCGCGAGCGGAAACTTGTCACCCTCGGGTGGAGACGGGACCCCTTCGAGTCCTTCGTCTGCCCCTCCTCGGGGACGGCGGGTGCATCCTGATCAGCGTGGTTCACCGGACCATTGTCACGCATGAGGGGCGTTTCTGGCATACGGGTCTGAAGTTCACCTTGAGACTTTTTCGATAATCCGGTGCCCAGCCTGCACGGTTGCCCACGCCGATTCGGGGTGGGTCTGACAGAATCGGCGCGGGACGAAGGGGGGTGACTGCGTCGTGGGCACTGCTGATGCCGGGGGCAGGGAACTGGCGGATCTCGCCGAACGAATGGCGGCACTGGACGGGGATTCCGGCGACCGTGTGCGCGACGCCGTGGCCGCGTTTCGGGCGCCGATCCGGGTCCAGACCGCGGGTCGAGCGGGTGTGGGCAGGTCGACCGTCGCCGCGGCACTGACCGTGAACGGGATCGCCGACGCCGTCGTGGAGGAAGCGGACGCCGTCGACGTGCCCGGCGCACCCGACCCCGCGCTGGACGGCGACGTCGTGGTCTACGTCCTCGTCGAGTCGGTGCGCGACGCCGACCGGGACGCCGTGCGGACACTGGATCCGGCGCAGGCTCTGTTCGTCCTCAACAAATCCGACACGTTGGGCGCGTCGCGCGCGGCAGCCGACGCCTGGGCGACGGCGACCACGCGTGCCGCCGAGTGCTCGGACGAAGGCGGCCTCCCGGCTCTGCCCCTCATCGGAACGCTCGCAGGAACGTCAGCGGAGTCCGGAATCGATGCGGTGTCGGCCGCCGTCACCGACCGGATCGCACGCACCCGGGCGCGCCGCGGCGAGACCCTGCTGAACGCGCTGCGGTCGCACGCGGCGCGCAGCCCCGCGTCCCGCGACGTGCTGGAGCGGTATCTCGCCGGCGACCACGCCGTCGCGCTCGCCGCCGCCGCGGCCCGGCTTCATCTCGCCGACTTCGCCGCGGAGGCGCCGGAGCCACCGCGCAGCGCCGCGGACGCGGCCCGGTGCGCGGACTGGTGGCGCGCGCAACTCGCCCGGCAGCCGACGGCCCGCCGCCGCCGGGCGGTCGTCGACGTCCGGCGTCACTACGTTCGCGTCTGGCAGCAGCTGAGCGGCAGCCCCGGAACGTGACGACGCAACGGCTGTCGGATCTACCCGCCGAGACCGTCGACGTGGTGACGCGATGGAATCCGGACGGCGTCGCCCGCCTGACGTCCGGTGGAGCCCCGCAGCGCGGTGTCTTCGTGGCGGGGCCGCGGCACGCAGGGAAGACCACGCTCGTCGGCGGGCTCCGCGCACTCGACGCGTCCGGGCTCGCGTTCGTGGAGGACCCGATCGACGCCCGCGTGATCCTGATGGTGTTCGATGCTGCGGGACCACTCGGACGGGAGGAGCTGTCCGTCCTCGACGTCGTCGCGCGACCGGCCCGTCCCGTGGTCTTCGCGCTCACCAAGACCGATGTCCACCGGAACTGGGCGGGTGTGAGCGAACGCAACCGGGCCCTGCTCGCCCGGCACTCGACGCGATTCGCCGACGCGGAGATCCACCCGGTGGCGGCGGGTGGCTCCGGGGCCGAGGCGCTGCTCGCGGCGCTCCTGCGTGCCGCCCGCGCCCAGGGCCCCGACCCGCGCTCCGCCACCGAGGCCGTGCTCGAGCAGACCCGGCGCATGATCGTGGCCACCGCCCGGTCCGTGCGAGAGACCGAGCCGGGCGCGGAACTGCGCGCCGAGCGGGTTCGCGCGCTGACGCTGCGGGACGGCAGGCGCACCGAACGGGTCGCGCAGCTCCGCGGTCAGGTCCAGCTCGCGAAGGTCGAGTTGATGCACGAGGTGGCCGCCCAGTGTCGCGCGGCCGGCACGACCGCACGCGCCGAGATCGACCGCGCCGGCCGCGGGACGCTCGAGGGTTACCCCGACCGGCTCGCCGAGATGGTGCGCGAGAGAAGTGGTGCGGTCGATGCCGCGGTGACCGCGCGCCTCGACGACCTGCGGTCGCGGGTCGGCGTCACCGTGTCCGCTTCCGGGGCCGCCATTCCGCTACCGGAGCCGGTTGCGCCGGACGGGCCAGAACCGCGACACCGCGGACTCGAGGACCGGATGACGATCCTGATCGGTGCGTCCGCCGGGCTCGGTCTGGGGAGGCTGGTGGTCTCGCCGCTGTCGATGGTGCCTGCGCTCGACATCGCAACCATCCCGCTCACCCTCGCGCTGGGAGCCGTGGCGGCGTGGTGGCTGACGAAGGCACGCGGGCACGTCGCCGAACGCGCCCACATGCGGCAGTGGGCCACCGACGCGTTGGTGCACGCGCGGTCCCAGTGGGAGCAGTTCGTCCTCGGCCGGCTGCTGGCGGCCGAGGCTCAGGTGGGCGAGGCGATCATCGCCGAGAGCCGGGTGTGCGCCCGGGACGTGGACGAACGGGTCGCGCAGATCGACGGCGAACTCCGTCGCCTGGCCGCGAGACGCAACGGGCAGCTGTCGTCCTGCGAACGCGACCTCGGGGCGGTCGACCGGGGTCTGCAGGAGGTCCGCAGGCAGCCGGGGGAACCGAATCGCCGCAGCGAACGTCTGAATACATAGATGCCTGACCGAGGTTCGCCCGCTTTCGTGTGGAATCGTGTTGAATTATCTTGATATGTCTTGATTTGTGCGGGAAACTGGTCCGAAATGCGAAGGGAGACCGCGGTGGCGACGACTGAGAGTTTTCTGGTCCCGGACGTGCCGGACCTCGATCCGGACACGTTCGGTCACGATTCCGGGGCGGTCGCGCTCACCGATCCGACCCACGACATCGACGGAGACGGCGTCCTCGACACCCAGACCTTCGACGCGGGCGACGCCGTCGTCATCGCCTCCGACCTCGACTCGGACGGCGACGCAGACCATCTGACGATGATCCACGAGGACGGTGCCTATGCGTCGTGGGAGTTTCGCCGCGACGGCGACGGCGTCGTGCACTGGCAGCAGACCGATGGCGGGACTCTCGGTAACGGCTGAACACCTCCGAATCCGCACTGCAGACGCGGGAAAGGCCGCTGGTAGCTCTACTGAATCGTTTCTGTGACCATTCCAACCGCACCCGATTCCCCGAGATGGGACTCGCGGCGTTAACCTCTAGGGATAGGACACCCGGCGCCCGCGTCTTCCATGTGGCATGGACGGCCTGGCTGGACCCCGCCGAGAGGGGAAATCGGACCGTCTGGCACTCGCTGCGAGGTTCTCTCAGCGGACGGCAGATGGTCCGGTTCCGGCTCACCCCAGGAGAGTTTGATGACCTCAGCGACCATTCCCGGTCTGAACGGAACTGACGGCACGCCCCCCACGGAGCACAGTGAGCTGCTCGCCTGGGTTCGAGAGGTTGCCGAACTCACTCAGCCCGACCGCGTCGTCTTCGCCGACGGCTCGGACGCCGAATGGGATCGACTGACCGAGCAGCTCGTCGAGGCCGGTACGTTCACGCGACTCAACGACGAGAAGAAGCCGAATTCGTTCGTCGGCAACTCCGATCCGTCGGACGTCGCACGCGTCGAGTCCCGCACCTACATCTGCTCGCGTGAGGAGATCGACGCCGGGCCCACCAACAACTGGATGGACCCGACCGAGATGCGGTCGCTCATGACCGACCTCTACCGCGGCAGCATGCGCGGACGCACCATGTACGTGGTGCCGTTCTGCATGGGTCCCCTCGGTGCCGACGACCCGAAGCTGGGTGTCGAGATCACCGACTCCGAGTACGTCGTCGTGTCGATGCGCATCATGACGCGCATGGGTACCGCCGCGATGGAGAAGCTCGGCACCGACAAGCCGTTCGTGAAGGCGCTGCACTCGGTCGGCGCACCTCTCGAAGAGGGCCAGGCCGACGTCCCGTGGCCGTGCAACGACACCAAGTACATCACCCACTTCCCCGAGGATCGCGAGATCTGGAGCTACGGGTCCGGCTACGGCGGAAACGCGCTGCTCGGTAAGAAGTGCTACTCGCTGCGCATCGCGTCGGCCATGGCCCACGACGAGGGCTGGCTGGCCGAGCACATGCTGATCCTCAAGCTGATCTCCCCGGAGGACAAGCCGTACTACATCGCGGCCGCGTTCCCGAGCGCCTGCGGCAAGACCAACCTTGCGATGATCCAGCCGACCATCCCCGGATGGCGCGCCGAGACCCTCGGCGACGACATCGCGTGGATGCGCTTCGGTGAGGACGGCCGCCTGTACGCCGTCAACCCGGAGTACGGCTTCTTCGGCGTCGCGCCGGGCACGAACTACGGGTCGAACCCGAACGCGATGAAGACGCTCGAGGCCGGCAACTCGCTGTACACGAACGTCGCGCAGACCGACGACGGCGACGTCTGGTGGGAGGGTCTCGAGGGCGACCCGCAGCACCTCACCGACTGGAAGGGCAACGAGTGGACGCCCGAGTCGGGGGAGAAGGCCGCGCACCCCAACTCGCGCTACTGCACCCCGATGTCGCAGTGCCCGATCCTCGCGCCGGAGTGGGACGACCCGCAGGGTGTTCCGATCTCCGCGATCCTGTTCGGTGGACGCCGTAAGACCACGGTTCCGCTGGTCAGCGAGTCCTTCGACTGGCAGCACGGCACGTTCCTCGGTGCGACGCTGTCGTCCGAGCAGACCGCTGCCGCCGAGGGTGCCGTGGGCACCGTCCGCCGCGACCCGATGGCCATGATCCCGTTCATCGGCTACAACGCCGGCGACTACCTGAACCACTGGATCAACCTCGGCAAGCACGCGGATTCCGAGAAGCTGCCGAAGATCTTCTACGTCAACTGGTTCCGTCGCGGCGACGACGGCCGTTTCCTGTGGCCCGGTTTCGGTGAGAACTCCCGCGTGCTGAAGTGGATCGTCGACCGTATCGAGCACAAGGCCGGCGCCGAGTCCACCCCGATCGGATTCGTTCCGACCGCAGCCGATCTGGAGCTCGGCGGCCTGGACGTGGACGCCGACGACGTCGACGAGGCGCTGAAGGTCGACGTCGACGAGTGGAAGCAGGAGCTGCCGCTCATCGAGGAATGGTTCGAGTTCCTCGGCGAGAAGGTTCCCTCCGGCATCCGTGACGAGTTCGAGGCCCTGAAGCAGCGCCTGAGCTAGTCCCTCCCCGGTGACCGAATGTCACAGTGGTTCAGTCCGACTGAACCACTGTGACATTCGTCGTTTCAGGGGAGAAGTCTGCAGTAAACGCATACCATTCGGTTTGTAAAGCCTCGATTCTCGAAGCTTGCACCCGACGAAAGGATTGCAGATGCAGACAGGGACCAGTAGGGGCATGAAACGACTCGCCGGAGGTGCCGCACTCGCTGCCGCAGCCGCCGCCACCGTAGCCATGACCATGCCGGCGACCGCTTCCGCAGCGACGGAAGTCCAGCCTCCCACCGTGGTGACCGCGGTCGACGGAAACACCCTCGACATCACCGTCACCAACCCCAACGTGTTGAATCTGCTGGACGCCCAGTCCTGCGGTGCCGTGGCATTCGACGCCACCAAGTTGCCCGCCGTACTCGCCGATCCCACCGTCGTCCTCGAACCGGGATTCGTCGCATGGGCCACCAACCCGATCGAGCGCGTCGTCGCGAACGCCGCAGGCAACGCGGTCAAGACGTTCACCACACCGGAACTTCCGGACGGCGCATACGCGGTCATCGCCGAATGCCTGTCGCTGACCACGGTCGCCAACCCCCAGACCACGCTGCCGCAGATCGTCCTCGTCGGCGGTCCGCTGGGCGGGGTCCAGTTCGGCAGTTAGGCGCTGCGCGCCCGTGAGTGGTCGAGGAGTCCCTGGACTCGTCAACCACTCACGGGCGGCGAAGCCGCCTACCCCGTGTAGCCGGGCGGCATGAGGACGGACTTGGTCTCGCAGAACGCTTCGAGCCCTTCCGGTCCGTTCTCACGACCGATGCCGGAGGCCTTGTAGCCGCCGAACGGTGAGCCGGGGTCGAATGCGTACCAATTGATGGCGTAGGTGCCGGTGCGGATCTGCTTCGCGACGGCGAGACCGTGATCGATGTCGGTGGTGTACACCGAGCCGGCGAGTCCGTAGTCGGAGTCGTTGGCGATCTTGATCGCCTCGTCCTCGGAGTCGTAGGGGATCACGGACAGGACGGGTCCGAAGATCTCCTCGCGGGCGATCGTCATCGAGTTGTCGACGTCCGCGAAGATCGTCGGCTCGACGTACCAGCCCTTGTCGAGGCCTTCCGGACGGCCGCCGCCGAGCACCACGCGGGCGCCCTGTTCCTTGCCCTTGGCGATGTAGCCCTCGACGCGGTCGCGCTGCTTCTCGGAGATCAGGGGTCCGAGTTGCGCGGCGGGGTCGGACGGATCTCCGACGGTCATGAATCCGGCACCCGCCACCAGGGCGTCCAGCACCTCGTCGTAACGGGAGCGCGGGGCGAGGATCCGGGTCTGCGCGACGCATGCCTGCCCGGTGTTCATGAGCCCGGACATCACCAGCATCGGCATCGTGGCCGCGAGGTCGGCGTCCTCGAGGATGATGGCCGCCGACTTGCCGCCCAGTTCGAGGGAACAGCGCTTGAGGTTCTGTGCGGCGATGGCGCCGATCTTGCGGCCGACGGGACTGCTGCCGGTGAACGTGATCTTGTCGATGCCGGGATGCGACACCAGGTATTCGCCGGTCTCGGCGCCGCCGGGCAGGACGGAGATGACACCCTCGGGGACCCCCGCCTCGGCGAAGATCTCGGCGAGAAGGTGTGTGGAGAGCGGGGATTCGGGTGCCGGCTTGAGCAGGACGGTGCAGCCCGCGAGCAGCGCCGGGGACAGCTTGTTGACGGCGAGGAACAGTGGCACGTTCCAGGCGAGGACCGCGGCCACGACGCCGACGGGCTCCCGCAGCACCTTGGTCTGTCCGAACGCGCCGGTGCGGGTCTGCTCCCACTCGAACTCGTTCGCGAGACCGGCGTAGAAGTTGAGGGTCGCGAGCGACGGTGTCTGCTGCATCATCCCGACCATCGCGGGCGGCTGACCCATCTCGGACGAGATCAGCGCGTTGAGGGCGTCGCCGCGCTCCTCGATGAGTTTCGCCGCCTTCGCGAGGATCTCGCCGCGCTCGGCAGGAGTGGTCTGCGGCCACGGGCCTTCGTCGAATGCGCGCCTGGCCGTGGCGACGGCGTCGTCGATGTCGGCCGGCGACGCGACGGGACAGCTGCCGACGCGTTCCTCGGTTGCCGGGGAGAACACTTCGAGCACCTGATCGGTGGCCGGGGCCACCCACTTGCCGCCGATGTACAGCTTGTCGTAGTCGGTCATGAGTCCATTCCTCGTGTCGTCCCCCCGGTCAGGAGGCGGTGTCGGTGAAACTGTCGAATCCGTATCGTGCGTGTGGGCCGATCGCCGCGACCTCGAACAGCCCTGTCCCGACGACGGTCCCGCCGCCGTCCTCGAGTCGGAAGCGGGTGAGATTGTCGACGGGGCAGAACATCCGGAGTCCCGGTTCGATCTCGGACGCTCGTTTGCGCAGTCCCTGCACCACGAGTTCGCCCTGCCACATGCCGTGACGCCAATCGGCTTCGAGGCCGTACCCCGTGCCGATACCGATGTAGTTGGGTACCAGGAGGTCGCAGGTGACGGTGACGACCTCGCCGGTCGGGCGGTGGAAACTCAGCGACGCCGACGTGACGTCTCGCGTCCCCGGTTCGAACTTCAGCTCGTGTTCGGGTCGGCCCAGCCATTCGGGTTCGCGGTCGGCGTCCGGCCAGATGCGGACGGCTTCCTCGACAATGCGCCTGCCGAGTTCGTCCTCCTGCAGGACGACCGAGACGGAATAGTCGTCGAACTGCATCACCGAGTAGATCCAGAAGAAGTTCTGGATCCCGTCGACCGCGCGTCGCCCGGGCGGCTCGGACTCGCCGACCGGGCGCACTCCCCACGACCGGTCGCGGTTGCCGCGCCAGGTGTCGGGGGTGACGGGGCGGCTCTGCCCGTCGATCGTGAGTTCGCCTGCCCAGGAGCCGGTCTGGACGAAGCGACTCGTGTCGAACGTGACGCGCTCGAGTTGCCTGCGGAAGTGGCGGGGCTCCAGCGTCGCGGGGATCGCGCCGTCGAAGGTGAGGTCGAAGGACAGGTCGTAGTCGCCGGGCTCGAGCACCACCCGCAAGCGTTGCAGACCCTCGAGGACCTCGACGCGGAACGGCCCGACGGTGCTGACGGCGCGGTCGTGACCCAGCGCGGCCGACCCGCGGACGACGATGTGGTCGTCGCCGCGGCGGAGCACCGCGAACGCGTCCGTCACGCCGAGATTGGGGTACTGCCCGAGACCGATGATGAGGAAGAGGTCGGACTCGGCCGAGGGATAGCAGTTGAAGTAGTAGCGGTCGTAGAAGTTGCGATCGGACGTGGCGACACGCCGGATGGGTTCGGCCACCTGATGGATGGGGTAGTCGTCCATCGGGGAGAGCGGGTTTCCCGCGTAGTCGGCGGTCATCGGATCTTCTCCCAGTACGTGCCGTCGAGCATTGCCTCGAGCGACGCGCGGTGCATGATCATGTCGTCCGGGTCCTCCGGAGCGACGGCCTGCCCGAAGTGGATGGCGCGCTCCTGGATCCGCAGCATGATGGTGGCCTGCCGCAGCGCCGCGTAGGCGGTGTAGTACTCGAGATCGCGGGGCGTGTGACCCGTCAGCTCCTCGTACAGGGCGGCGAGGTCGTCGAGGCGCAGGAAGTCCGGCATCCCGTCGAGTCCGGCTGACGCGGCGATGTCCTCGAAGAATCGGTGCAGATACGTCATCCAGCCCAGGTCGAGTTCGCGGGGCCCGAGTGTGGCCATCTCCCAGTCGAGTACGGCCACGGGCCGGAAGTCCTCGAACATCATGTTGCCGATGCGGGCGTCGCCCCAGCAGAAGACGGCGGGGGAAGGGTCGTCCGGGAGGTTGTCCTCCATCCATGCGAAGCCGCGTTCGATCAGCGGGGACCGGGGGCCTGACAGCGTCGTCCACTCGTAGTAGTCGCGTTGTTGCCGGATGTGCGCGGCGAGCGCCTCGGTGACGGTGGGGCCGGAGCCGGGCAGTTGCAGGAACGCGAACCGCTCCCAGGGCCGGTCGATGTCGTGCAGTTGCGCAAGCACATTCACCGCACTGTGCTGCAGCAGGGCGCGCTGCTCCTCGGTCGCCTCCGTTACCCACGACCCGAAGTTGTAGGGCATCACGTCCGGCGGGACCTGCCCGGAGACGCGGGCCATGACGAAGAACGGGGCGCCCAGCGGACCGGGATCGGATTCGGACCAGTAGACGACCGGGACCGGGACGGCGGAGTGCTCGCGGACCTGTGCCATGACCTGGAACTGTCCGTCGAGGTCGTACTCCGGGAAGACGGGCATCGTCGTGTCGGCAGGCGCGACCCGCGCGACCAGCGGATGAACCTCGCCGGACCAGGTGGCGTCGAACAGGATCGTCTCGCTCGACATGCCGTTGGCGTCGGGGAGATGGACGTGCGTGACCTCGGGTGCGGCGTCGCGGGGCAATTGGGCGGCGAGCCAGCGTTGCAGTGCCTCTCGCAGCACCTCCGGATCGCGGCGGGAGTCAGTGGGCCGAGCGACTTCGGACGAGTGATCGGAGTCGTCGGCGGATCGGGCAGTGCTCGTGCTCACGGTCACCTCCTCTCCTGAACGTGGTGTGACCCTGAACACTAGAACACGTTACAGAATTTCGGAACAGGTGAGGAGATCCCGCTGCGTCAGCCCTCGTCGACGGCCAGGACTCCCGCCCCGACGAGGGTTCCGGAGGCGCCGAGTTCCGCCGGGACCACCCGCAGATCCGCGACGAACGACAACCGGGCGTGGCGGGCGGCGGCCCTGCGCATCGGGTCCCACAACGCGGGCCCGGCCTGCGCGAATCCGCCACCGATCACCGCGAGGTCGACGTCGAGGAGGGCTGCCGCGGACGCGATGGCCTGCCCCAGTGCGGTCCCCGCGCGGTCGAGGGCGGCCACGGCGACGTCGTTCCCGTCCGCGGCGGCCCTCGCCAATTCGACGCCCGTCGTGCCGCGCCATCCCCGCGATCGGGCCCAGCGCACGGACGAGGGTCCGCTCGCCACCGTCTCCAGGCACCCCACCCCGCCGCACGTGCACGGCTCGGTTCCGCCGGGGACCACCAGGTGACCGATGTGTCCGGCGTTGCCGGTCCGGCCGGTGGCGATGCGGCCGCCGAGGACCACTCCGCCGCCGATGCCGGTGGACACCACCAGACTCAGCAGGTCGGGGACGCCGCGCCCGGCACCGCGGTGATGCTCGCCGAGAGCGGCGGCGGCGCCGTCCATCGCCAGCCTCGCGGGGACGCCGGGAAAAAGTTCCTGCACCAAGCCGACCAGGCCGAAGCCGCCCGACCACTCGTCGATGTTGATGGGTGACGCGGTGCCGGCGACCGTGTCGACCGGTCCGGCGCAGGCGATGCCGACCGACGTGATCGTCGCTGCTCCCGCAACCTCCCGCAGCAGCGCGGCGCACGCGTCCGCGACTCCGGTCGCCGGCGTGGGGGTGGTCGCCGGATGCGGCACCGTGCCGTCCGCGTCGACGATCCCGGCGGCGATCTTGGTGCCGCCGATGTCGAGAGCCAGCGCGACCACGGTCAGCGCTTCCGCATCACGAGAACGAGGTTGCTCACCAGGAACTCCCGCAGTCCGGGGACGCGCACCATCCACCACGCCCAGCGCGGATGGTACCGGGGGAAGGCCGCCAGGAAGTCCGCGTCGGGGGCGCGCCGGGCCCACCGAAGCCCGTCGGCCGCACCCACTTTGAACAGGGAGACGCCGTAGCGGTTCTTGGGTTCGCGGCCGTTCTTGCGCAGGTAGCGACGGGCCGCGTACTCGCCGCCCAGTGCATGCCACGGCCCGGTTTCGTGGCCGCCGAACGGGCCCCACCACAACGTGTACGACAGCACGATCAGGCCGCCGGGTTTCGTCACCCGGACCATCTCGTCCGCCATTGCCCACGGTTCACCGACGTGCTCGGCGACGTTGGAGGAGAAGCAGACGTCCACCGACGACGTCCGGAACGGCAGCGCCAACCCCGACCCGCGCACCGCGCCGCCCACGGCGAGGCCCGCGGCATGCATCTCGGACGGATCCGGCTCGACCGGGATGTACCGGGCGCCGGCCTGCTGGAACACGTCCGCGAAGTAACCGGGCCCGCCGCCGACGTCCAGGACCGTCGTCCCGGTGAGATCCGATTCGGTGAGGCCGCCGTACAGGTCGCCGATCAGTTCGACGGAGTCGCGGGCGAGGGCTCCGTAGAACAGGTCGGGTGCGGTCTGTTCGTGCCGGAAGTCGCTGAGCAGGCCGAACGACCGCTTCAGGGTTGCCCGTCGACCGAATCGCCGGGTCACGGGAGGCGTCGTCACGAGACTGAACCTTAGCGAGTGCAGCCGCCGGGGCCGCAATCCGTTCGCGGTGGCTGCAACATCCGGTCGAACACGACCGATAGGGTGTTCGGGGACTACAGCGCGGAACGCCCGCCCCGAGACCACATGTACCGCACCGACCACAGGAGTATATGAACGTGCGAGAGGTTCTGCTGCTCTGCTGGCGCGACACCGGTCACCCGCAGGGTGGCGGCAGTGAGCGGTACCTCGAGGAGGTCGGCGCCCAGCTCGCGGCGCGGGGAATCAAGGTCACCCTCCGCACCGCCGGTTACCGCGGCGCCCCCAAGAAGGAGACCGTCGACGGCATCGAGATCAGCCGGGCGGGCGGGCGGTACAGCGTCTACCCTCGCGCCCTCGCCGCGATCGCCGCGGGCCGGCTCGGGTTCGGACCGCTGCGCGGCATTCGGCCCGACGCCGTCATCGACACCCAGAACGGCATCCCGTTCTTCTCCCGCGTCGTCGCCGGTGCACCCGTGACGCTTCTCGTGCATCACTGTCATCGCGAGCAGTGGCCCGTGGCGGGCCGGTTGATGGGCAAGATCGGCTGGTGGGTGGAATCACGGTTGTCGCCGCGCACCCACCGGGACGACCAGTACCTCACCGTGTCGCTGCCGTCCGCCGACGAACTCGTCGAACTCGGCGTCGAGCGCGAACGGATCGCGGTGGTACGCAACGGCGCCGACGACATTCCTGCCGGCGTGGACATCGGCGGCGCCGACACCCGGACCGCGCACCCCAGCGTGTGCGTCCTGTCCCGGCTGGTGCCGCACAAGCAGATCGAGGACGCCCTCGAGGCCGTGGCGTCGTTGCGTCCGACTATCTCCGATGTGCACCTCGACGTCATCGGTGGCGGCTGGTGGGAGCAGAATCTCCGGGACCGCGCGCACGAACTGGGCATCGGCGACGCCGTCACGTTCCACGGGCACGTCGACGAAACCCGTAAACACCAGTTGCTGTCGCAGTCCTGGGTGCATGTCATGCCGTCCCGCAAGGAGGGCTGGGGTCTGGCCGTCATCGAGGCCGCCCAGCACGGGGTCCCGACCATCGGTTACCGCAGTTCCAAGGGGCTGACGGATTCGATCGTCGACGGCGTGACCGGTGTGCTGGTCGGCAATGCGGAAGCGGCGACGGCCGACGTCGGCGAACTGACCGCGGCCGTCAACGCCCTCCTGCTCGACCCCGAGACGCGCATGGTTCTCGGGGAGAAGGCGCGGGTTCGCGCGGGTGAGTTCTCCTGGAAGCACACCGGTAACGGCGTCCACGAGGTGCTGGCGGCCACGGCCGCGGGCCTGCGGACGTCAGGGCTGGTGTCGCCGGCGCTGGCGCGTCCGGGCCTCGAGCACGCACGCGCCGAGTAGACCGCCGGCCAGCAGCAGCGCCCACAGCACGTGGGCCGCGACCACCGTCGCACGCACCCGGTCGGACGCCTCGTGCCGCGCGACGTCGCCGCCGACGCGATACAGCTCCAGATGCCCGTCCGAGAACTGTCGCTCCAGACCGGCCAGGGTGGTCGCGGATTCGCCGCGCGGCCCGGGCGTGTCGCGCTCGACCAGGACCCACCGGACGCCCAGCGACGCGAGTTCGGCGGCGGAACCGCCGGTGAGCAGCACCCGTTCCACCTGCTGCGCCCGGGACCCCTCGCCTTCCACCGTGCCACCCGCCACCACCAGTTCGCCCGTCTGCAGCACGTCGTCCGGCAGCATCCTCGGGGCGGGGTCCAAGACGGGAGCGGCACCGCTGTAGGAGAACTTGCGGAACATGCCGGTGGGCAGCACGGCGACGTCCCCGTTGTCCGACTCGTGCTCCATCTCGGCGGCGACCTGCTGCCACGACGGCGGATAGTGGACCGGGCGCAGCGCGCCCCCGACGCCCCACGCGAGGTCGGGGAGGGCGAGCAGCACGACCAGGACGGCCGAGACGGACCACGTGCCGGGGCGTCGCAGCACCGCGACCGCGGCGGCGAGCGCATACATCGGCGCCGCGAGCGCCACCCACTTCTGCGCGTCCCGGAGCAATCCCGCGCCGGGGACGTTCTGCACCAGCCAGCGGCCGGCGTCGAGTCCCCACGCGGTCGCGCCGAGTGTGGGCAGCAGCACCGCCACCAGCGCGAGCGCCGACAGTGCGGCCACCACGGGATGCCGTCGCCGCCGCCACAGCGCCGGGAGTCCGCACAGGACGACCCCGAGCAACAGAAGCGTTCCGACGAGAGCGAACGGTGTGGTCCGGGTGTCCGGGACGGCGGTCTCGTTCCACACGCCGCCGAGTCCGGCGAGACTGCCCAGCGTCGCCAGCCCCGGCTCGGCCCGCGCCGCGAACGCCGCGACCCCCGCGGGATCGGAGCCGTCCCCGCCGCCGCCGGCCAGTGCCGTGGCCGCCAGCCACGGCGCACTCGCGACGACGAACGAGCCCAGCGCGCCCGTCACCCGGAGCCACGCGGCCGATCGTCCGCCCGGGAGCGCGAGGACGGCCACCGCCGTCACCGCGGCGAGCAACGCCCCGGTGGGTGTCAGACCGGCCGCGGCGAGGCAGGCCACCAGGGCGAACCATCCCCGGCGGTGACCCCGTCGAATCGTGACCGCCGCGCACACCGTCCACGGCAGCGCCGCGTACCCGGTCAGCAGGCTCCAGTGGCCCTGCAGCAGTCGCTCGGCGACGTACGGGTTCCACACCGTCACCGTCGCGGCCACCAGCTGCGGTCCGAGCCCCGCCGTCGGCAGCACGGTGCGGACCATCCGCGCCGCGCCCCAGCCCGCCGCCCACAGCGCCAGCAGCAGAATCGCCTTCACCACCACGCCGCCGTCGACCACGACGCTCAGCGTCGCGAGCAGAGCGTCCTGCGGCACGGCCCGCGCGGCGGCGTCCGTGAGGCCGAGCGCCGAGTCGGTGAGGTACGAGCGGGGAGTGCTGACCGCGTCCCGCAACAGCAGATAGCCCGGACCGAGCAGCGGCCCGAGGATCAGCAATGCCAGAAGGAGGCTGTAGACCGGCGCGACGAACGGTGCTCGGCGCCGGGCGGTCATGGGCCGTCACGATACGTGGTGCATCGACCCGGCTCGCACGGCACGTAGTGCATCATGGGGCGCATGCCACGCCAGACCCTCACCAGCTCGGCGGTCGCCGGCGTGACGATGGTGACGGCGGGCTCGATGATCGCGAACATCGCGTCCTACCTGCTGCATCTGCCGGCGAGCCGCTGGCTCGGCCCGGCCGGCTACGGGGAGTTCGCGAGCCTGCTCGCGGCTCAACTCGTCCTCGCCGTCCCCGCCCTCGCGCTGCAGACCGTCGTCGCCCGCGAGGTGGTCCGGGGCAAGGGAGCCCGCGCGGTCCGCCTGCTGGGGTACCGCTGCGCGGTGATCGTCGCGGTCGCGGCGATGCTGCTCGCACCCCTCGTGTCGTGGGCCCTCGACACCGGCATGCTCGCCACGTTCTCGGCGCTCATCACGGCACCCGTCCTGGTCCTGCTCGCCACCGAACAGGGACTGCTGCAGGGCGCGGCACGGTTCGGTCCGCTCAGCGTCGTCCTCGCGGCAGCCGGTGTCGCGAAGGTCGTTCCCGCGGTCGTGGTGCTGGCCGTCGGCGCCGGGCCGGGGCTCGCCCTCGCCGCCAGTGCGGTCGGCACGGGGCTGGTGGCCCTGTGTGCGCGCCTGTTCGCCGATTCCGCGATCACCGGGGAGTCGAGCACCCGGATCGGTGTCGCGGCCGTACTGAAGGCGTCGCAGGTGCAATTGGCGCTGATCGCGTTGTCGTCGATGGATCTGGTGATCGCCCGGATCGTGCTCAGCAACGACGACGCCGGCCTGTACGCGCTGGGCGCCGTCGCCACCAAGGCCGCGTTCTGGCTGCCGCAGGCAGTCGGGGTGGTGCTCTATCCGCGGATGGCGAATCCCGCGCACTCCGCCCAGGCGATCCGATCGGCGCTCGCCGTCCTCGTCGGACTCGGTGCGGTACTCGTCGCGGGCGTCGCGGTGGCCGCCCCCCTCGTTCCGCTCCTCGTCGGCGACGCGTACCAGCCCGTCCAGTCGCTGCTGTGGCTGTTCGCGCTCCACGGTGCCTGCCTGGCCGTCCTGCAGGGTGCCCTGCTGTCCGCCATCGCGGGGGAGCGGACGCACCTCGCCGTGATCGCCTGGATCGGCCTCGCCGTCGAGATGACCGGCATGCTGACCCTCGCGTCCACGATCGGCCAGTTCATCGCCGTCGCCGTGACGGTCGCGTCGAGCACCGCACTGGTTGCCAGCGTCCTCGCCGTGCGCAGCGCGCGGCGTGATGCCCCGCGCCCGATGTGACATCGGGCGACACCGCACGGGCCGCCCCCTGGGAACGACGAAGGGGACCTCGGTGCACTACCGAGGTCCCCTTCGCACCGGACTACGTGGCGTCCGGCTCTACAGCTCTAGCGCTCGTCGTACCTGCGCGGATCTTGCACGGGAATCTCTTCCGTCTTGTCCGTGGTCCAGTCGTGCTGCTCGGTGGGAGCCTCCGACTTGTCCAGGTCGACGTGGCGGCCACCGTCGCTCGGCGGGTAGTCGTCGCCGGCGGTGTGCGCGGGCTGCCTGCCCTTGCCGCCGCGCAGACCCAGGACGAGTCCTGCGATCAGGGCGATGACGCCGAGGATGCCGGCGATGATCGGCACGGTGCGACCGAACGTGCTGATCTTGTCCATGCCGTCCTTGGCCTGCTGGACCTGGTATTCGATGGTCTGCTCGTTGAACGGCAGTTCCACCTTCAGGACGTCGATCTCCGGCTTGTCCTTGTTGCGGGCGTAGTACTGGTGCAGCTGCTCCTGGCCCTTGACGACGACACCGGTCTCGGGCTCGACCCACAGGTCACGCACGTTGGTGTACCAGCGGGTCATCGTGACGGGGAGGGTGCCACCGGGGACGCCCCACGCCTCGGCGGGCAGCGTCAGCTTGTTGGTGGGCGAGCTGACCACCTTCGACAGGTCGACCGGATCGATCGTCTGGTTGTAGTGGTACACCTTCAGGCCGTTGATCTCCGTCTCCTCGACGAAGTTGATGTCCTGGGTGGCGCGCGCGCTCAGGTCGAAGTAGGGGTAGCTCTGCTTCTCCGAGTTGAACGGGAACTTGTACTGCAGTCCGTCGCGCGGAACTTCCTCGGCAGGCTGGTTGGGCTGCGTCTGGATGGTGCCCACCGGATCGTTGGTCGGCATCGACGTCTTGCGGTCGACGGTGTTGCGGTCGACGATCGCGGACAGCAGTCCGGTGTCGCCCTGCTTGTCGGTGCGCCGCAGCGTCTGCCCCGCCTGGAGAGTGACGACGTCCGCGTCCGCGGGGTCTTCGGTGGTGACGTAGCGCTGTGACACCAGTGGAACGTTCGTGTTGACTTCGGCCTTGCCTGCGAGAAGAGCCTGCGAGTTGAGCACGCTGCCGGAACCTTCGGCGATCGTGGTCACTTCGAGGTCCAAGGGCGTCTTCTCCAATTTGCCCACCGTGTAGGTGGGAATGAGAATGGCGACGGCCAAGAGGAAGGCACCGAGGCCCACCAGAATGCAAGCAAGTATCCGGCTCGGCCCTGAGCGCTCCGCCATGCTTTCTCTCCTAACCCAATTCTGTCGATTGAGATTCCCCCACCGGCAGCACGGCTGCACGGATCGCATGGAGCCCACATCGACACCACGTGAGGCAAAACACTAACAGTCTCGAATGCGCATTTGCCCCATCGGATAGTAAACGCATCGGCCGTTCGCCAGCGAAGTGACTCGAACGGAGTTTTCCGTCACAGCCCCCGGACCAGGCACACTGTTGGTGATGAGCACCTCGGCCACCACCATGAGCACGACCGCACCGCCGCGCAGTTTCATTCCCGCACTCGAGGGAATGCGCGGTCTCGCGGCGCTGGGGGTGCTCGTGACACACGTCGCGTTCCAGACCGGTGCGACGCACGTGCCCGTTCTCGGGCGCATCTGGGGACGATTCGATCTGGCGGTGGCGGTCTTCTTCGCCCTGTCCGGATTTCTGTTGTGGCGCAGCCATGCCGGGGCGGCGCGGGGGATGGGCCCCGCCCAGGGAATCGTCCGGTACTGGATCTCGCGGGCGACGCGCATCCTGCCCGCGTACTGGGTCGCCGTGGCGGTGGTGTTGACGTTCCTGCCCACCGCGAACGCGAGTTACCGCACGTGGTGGGCGAATCTCGGTCTCGTGCAGGTGTTCGTGCCCCTCACGCTCACCGACGGTTTGACCCAGATGTGGAGTCTGTCGGTGGAGGTGGCCTTCTACCTGGTGCTTCCGCTGCTGGCGTTCGCGCTGGTCCGGTTGCGGGGTCCGGCTGCGCGGCTGCGGGTTCCGGCGATTCTCGCGTTGATCGCGGTGAGTCTGACGTGGGCATTCGTGCCGGTGTCGACGCCGGGTGGCATTCATCACGACAACTGGCTGCCGGGGTACCTGCCCTGGTTCGGGGCGGGGATGTTGCTCGCCGAGCTGGCGGTGAGTCCGCCCGGCCGGATGCACCGCTGGGCGCATCATCGCGTCCGGATGTTTCTCGTCGCCGCAGTGGCATTCGCGCTCACCGCGACCGACCTCGCCGGCCCAGAGGGGCTGGTGCGTCCCGAACCGTGGCAGTACGCCGTCAAGATGGCGCTCGGCGCCGTCATCAGCTTCGCGCTGATGGCCCCGCTGGTGCTGTCCGACACGTCCACCCACCGCTACCTCGCGAGTCCGCTCGCTCTCGCCGTGGGCCGATGGTCGTACGGCATCTTCATCTGGCACCTCGCGGTGCTGTCGATCGTCTTTCCGGTGTTCGGGCTCGTTCCGTTCACCGGCCACTTCGTCTACATCCTGTTCCTGACGACCGTGATGAGCGTCGCGGTCGCGTCGGCCAGCTACGCGTTGGTGGAGGAACCCGCCCGCCGCGCCGTCAAGCGCTGGGAGGCGCGCGCCAGGAGCGCCGACCGTCCGAGTGGCAGCACGGCCAGCCCGGTGGCGACGAGCGCCAGCAGCAGCGGGAACTGAACGAGGAACGAGTGCCCCACGTATCCGCCGGGTGCCCGCCACGGGGCGGTGGAGAGCATCGCCATGCCCAGCATCGTCGACGCTCCGGCGACCCCCACCAGCACACGCGCGGTGGTGGCGGCTCCGCGTAGGCGGACGAGGGTCACGGCCAGCAGCGTCACCACTACCGTCGTCGCCGCGCCGACGGGACCACCGATCACGGTGGCGGCAGCGAGGATTCCCAGCCACCCGACCGTAGCGCTGCCCCAGGTCCGGGGTGCCGGGCCGGGATCGCGCTCGCGTGCACGGCGCGGCCACACTGCGGCGGCGATCAGCGGAATCAGCAGCAGCAGACCGCCGAAGATCCCCAGGCGGTACCAGTGGTCGGTGGGGAAGTCCAGGGTCACCGTCCCCTCGGTTCCCGCGGGCAGGATCCACCCCTGCTGCCAGCCGTCCACGACGATCGGTGTCAGTTCGCTGCCGTCCGGTGCGGTGGCCACCCAGCCGACGTTGGTGCTCTCGGGGACGACGACGATGCGTTCGGCGTCCGAGCGGGGCACCGTGAGTTCTCGGTGGTTCTCCGTCCATGCGGTGGTCGACACCTGCTCGGTCGGAACGGTCTGGGCCTGCGGTCCGGCGTCGAGGCGGAGACTGTCGACGAAGAACGCCGACCCCGGGTCGACAGTCACGTCCTGGGAGCCGGCTCCCAGCGGAACGGGGCCGGGGGTGTCACAGACGGTCGCGGGAACCGGGCCGCCGGAGAGCACTTGCCCGACGGTTGCCGTGACGCTCGTCCGCACCGGCTGCCCGCCGATCGTCACGACCGGCCCCTCCTCGCAGGGCACCGTCACCGGGCGGGCGCCGGCGTCGTCGGCCGGACCCGAACCGGGCAGCAGGACGCCGTCCTCGCCCAGCACCCCGACCTCGGCGAGGCCCGTCGGCTGCAGTTGGGCGAAACCCAGCGCGTTCTGATCGAGGGTGCTCTTCCAGGACACGAGGCTGAGCACGATCCGGTCGGTCACCCGGGGTTCGACCCTCACGGTCCCGTCGTCCTCGACGTCGCGCACCTGCGGTCCGTTCCCGAGGTCGACGGCGACCCGGTCGGGGGCGGCGGGCACGGCGCCCGCGCTGGGCGTCAGTTGCAGGCCGGTGACCAGCGTGGGTTCGGGAAGGTCGATCGTGAGGGTCGGTTTCGCGCCCTTGCCGGTGGTGGTGTCCTGCTTCGCCGACCAGCTGGTGCGCGGATCGTTGTCGGTGGCGGCGAACGCCGACCCGCGAAGGTCGGTGATGTTGCTGGTCCCGTGGGCGGACGGTGAATCCTTCTGGGTGAGAAGCTCTTCCAGTGGTGCGCCGTGCCGTGCCCGCAGCATGAGCTGCGGTGTGACCGCGGTGGGTTCGGGCACCGACAACGTTCTCTCGAACGTGCCGACCTCCTCGGGCGGCAGGACGAAGGCGTTACTGCACCGCACGCGGTCCGGGGACTCGGCGCACGAGTTGCGGCCGGGGAGTTCCTGGCTGAGATCCCAGCCCGAGACGGACGCGCCCTCGGGGGTGGGAGGCAACACGGTCCGGTACCGGATCGGCACGGTGACCGGGGCGTCACGCTGGGAGAAGTCCTCGACCGACACCTCGCTGATGCCGAACTGTGTTCCCGCGGAACCGTTCTCGGTCCGGGTCGCGGTGATCCGCACCCACGGGGTGACACCGCCGGGAACGGACACGGCGATCGGTTTGCCCGGGGCGTCCACCTTCACGGCCGTGCTGCCGTTGGGGGTCGACACCTCCATCCAGCGGACGGGGGCGCCGATCGCGGCCGGGCTGGTCGTGATGTGCAGCAGAGAACTCGTGAGTGGGGTGTCGAAGTCGATCTGGAGCCACTGGCCCAGCGCCCGCTCGATGCCGTTGCTGAACCAGCCCGTCGCCGGGTCGCCGTCGACGGTCGCGGCGGCGCTGCTGGCGGGGGAGCTGCCGCCGAGTTGCGTGGCGTCGGACGCCGCACTCGACACGCTCAGCGTCGCGCCCTCCCACTGCCCCTCCACCAGCGGGGTGTCCGCCACCGGATAGTCGGGGACGAGATTGAACGTGCGGCGGGCGTCGTCCGGGGTGCGCAGTGCCGAACTGTGATTGTCGACCTGGCCGTAGTCGGTTTCCCGGTTCCGGGGCGTGTCCGTGACGGTGACGTCGTCGACCGGCAGTCCGGCGCGCGTCGCGTCCGCGGCCAGCAGCACCGGTCCGGCTCCGGGCAGTGCGCCATTCTCCCGCAGGCGTTGCAGCGATTCGGGCCCGCCCTGCACGCGGGGGATGCCGTCGAGGTTCGCGGTGTACGGCCCGCTCGTCGTCGGCGAACCGTCCGGCATCGACACCTCGAAGATCTCGATCGCCGGATACCGGGGCCGTAGGTCGCTGTCGATCACCAGGCCTTCGACGTCGCCGGGACCGATGTCCTCGCCGAACTCCGCGACCTGCGTGAATCCGGGCGAGCCGGTGACGGCCTGGTGCGCGAGCAGTGGGCGCGTCGATCGCGACGTCTCGGGGTCGAGGTCGTTGCGGAGGACGAGGTAGTGGATGCCCTGGCCGAGCAGGGTCTGCGCCATGCCGTCCGAGGGACGGCCGTCCGTGATGAGCCGCTGGATCGAGTCCATGGCGCGGATGGTGCCGGGCGGGGTGAGCGGGACGGCGTCGCGGGACGCCCACGGCGTGGACGCCAGCGCCTGCATCGGTTCGTCGCGGGTGAGACCCCAGAGCTGGCTGCCGAACGGTGCGCCGGGCACCACGAGCGCCCGCTCCGCGTCGGAACCGTCGGGGCTCGTGCCGCCGGCGTTGTCCTCCAGCCACGAGGCGGCCTGCTGCCAGTAGTCGGGGACCTCGGAATATGTGCCCCGCGGTGCGAGCTTGCCCGTCCACGCCAGCGACGTCGCCAGGGTGAGGGCGACCAGCACCAGGCTCGTCACCGCGACCATCGGTTCGCGCTCGGGGTGCGCGAACGCGCTGCGCCACCGCGCGACCGGCACGGACCCGGGCAGCGGCACCTTCGCCAGCAGGTGCGCCAGCCCGAGCACGAGGGGCAGTCGGACGAGCGGCTCGAGTTTGTGGACGTTCCGGAGGGGCGCCCCGGTGGAGTCGAGGAACAGTCGCACCTGCTCGGCGAAGGGGGAGCCCAGTTCGCCGATGTATCCGGCCGCAAGTCCGGCGACACCGACGAACAGGATCAGGGTGAGGCGGCCGCGGGCCGGCATCGACCGCATGCACAGTCCGGCGAGCCCGGCGGCGGCGATCAGGCCGGTCGCCGCGACCGCGGCGGGCTGGGTGACGAGGACCGCGCCTGCGATGCGCTCGGGGGAGACGAACGGCGTCCAGCTGTCGGTGCCGCGGAGGATCTCGGCGAGGGACGTCCACTGCGTGGTCACCCCGGACGACTCGATGTAGTCGAGGAACGGTGGGCTCACCTTGCCGAGCAGCAGCAGCGGCACGATCCACCACAGCGTGGCCAGCGCCAGGAACGGGAACCACCACGCGGTGAACACCCACCACCGACGGTTGGGCCGGTGCGCGATCCACCACAGACCTGCGACGAGGCACGCGGCGACGGTCGCGACGGCGTTGACGGCACCCATCAACGCGACGGCGAGCGCCGACTGGGCCGCCAGCCGTGCAGGTGAGTGCCACCGTGTGTTCCGGGACGCTTTGTCACTCACCTGGGAGAGGGCGCCGACTACGGGAAGAAGGACCCACGGCGCCAGCATCATCGGGAGGGTTTCCGACGAGATCGAACCGAGGGTCGTGAGGACACGGGGGGAGAACGCGAACGCGACACCCGCGATGATCCGGGACGAGCGGCTGCCGACGCCGAGCGCCTCGGCGAGACGGACGATGCCCCAGAATCCGGCGACGAGCAGCAGGGCCCACCAGATCCGCTGGGTGATCCACGGCGGGACACTCAGGACGTCGCCGAGCGCGAAGAACGCGCCGTGCGGAAAGAAGTAGCCGTAGGCCTGGTTCTGCACCTGACCCATGGGGGCCTGGCTGCTCCACTGATGCGCGGCCCGTTCCAGGAATCCGATCGGATTCTGGGACAGGTCGTACTTGGTGTCAGCGGCGAGCCGACCGGGGGTTTGGAGAAACGCGAGAAGAAACGCTACGACAGAGGCGCCGAACAGCCACCGCCGTGACAGAGGCTCCGCCGAGGGCGCCATGGACGACATGGCCGCCGACTCGGGGGAAGTGCGGGAACTTGTTGAGCCGGCGCTCTCAGCGGCTGCCGTACTCAACCTGGTTCAGGAGCGAGGAATCCGCGTTGCCGCTGCGGTCGATCTCGGGACGCGTGTTGTCCTGTGCGGCTGCGGTGATGCCGAGCGTCGCCACGGTGCCGAGAGCGACACCGACCACGGCGCTGACCACACCGGGCACAAGGAACTTCCCCATCAGACATCTCCCACCGTCGTGCCATCGACGCACACGGCTACTCCCGCGTACGAATTGCTCGGGTCAAGGTATCACCCGCGGGCCGCCGAACTGCCGATTGGTGCTCGTGGGCCGCCGTTTCTGCAGATCACGGGCCCTGCTGCACGCCGAGCGCCCGGAGCAGCGTGCGCAGTTTGGTGGTCGTCTCGTCGAGTTCGGACTCAGGGTCGGACTCGGCGACGATGCCCCCGCCCGCCGTCGCCAGTGCCTCGAGTCCGTCCGCGGCGATCTCGGCGCAGCGGATGGCCACCACCCAGTCGCCGTCGCCGTCGCCGTCGCACCACCCGACGGCGCCGCCGTAGAACCGCCGATCCTCCTCGACGTCCCGGATGGTCGCGAGGGCGAGGTCGGTGGGGGTGCCACACACCGCGGGGGTCGGGTGCAACCGGGTGGCCAGGCTCAAAGCGCTGGTCGACGCGTCGCGCAGCACGCCTTCGATGGGGGTCGCGAGATGCCACACCTCGTGGGTGCTCGTCAGAACCGGGGAGTCCGGGACGGTCAACTCGGTGCAGAGCGGCGCCAGGACGTCTCTGATCCAGGCCGTGACGAACGCGTGCTCGGCCAGATTCTTCGTGGACTCCAGGAGTCCGCGACCTTCCTTCTCGTCGGCCTCCGGATCGGCGCGCCGCGGGGCTGTTCCGGCGAGGGGACGGCAGGTGACGCGTCGCCCGCGTCGGCTGAGCAGCACCTCGGGGCTGGCGCCGACGTGGCTGTGGCTGCGGAACCCCTCGCCGGCCGCGGAGAGGTCGACGGCGAACCCGTTGGCAGTGGGATTCTGGTGAATCATTCTCGCGGCCAACGCTTCTGCGGAGATGGGGGTGTCGGCACGGAGGGTGACGCTGCGGGCTGCGACGACCTTGCCGAGCGCGCCCTCGCGCAGTCGGTCGACGAGGGACCGCACCCGGGCCACGTGCTCGGTGGGGTCGGGAATTTCCCGCGTGAGGCGTACGGACGGGAGGTCGGGAACGGCACCGGGCCGCCACGGGCCGTCCGTGAATTCCCACGATTCCGGGGCGGTCAGCGCGGCAGGACGCTGGGGATCGAACGGCAGCGCTCCGACGATCAGTTCGGTGTCACCGTTCGAGAGGGCCGCGACAGCGGCTGCCGCGGTGTCGTACCCGTGCCGCGCACCGGACGTACGCAACGTCCGGTCGGCGCGGGAGAGAAGGAAGCCGTCCATGGTCACCCGACAGTAGTCGGGAGCCCGGACTACTTCCCGGGAGGCACGATCAGCACCGGGCGGTGACTGTGGCGCAACACGTGGTCGGCGACGCTGCTCTGCAGCAGTGACCGCAGGCCTGTGGTGCCGCGGGTGCCGGTGACGATGATGTCGACCGCGAGTTCGTCGGACGTCTCGACGATGGCCGTCCAGATCGTGCTGGTGCATTCGATGCAGCGACCCTCGGTGGCAAGTCCGGCGGCCTCGGCGAGTTGGACGCCCTCTTCGTTGGTGACCTTGGCGTCGGAGAACGCGACGTCCTCGGTCTCCTCGTCGGGCACCCACTCGGGTTGCATCACACCGGACAGGCCCGACATGCGCGCGGCCTGACGGACCATCGGCTCCCACACCGTCACCAGCACAGCGCGATTGGAGGCGAGGAATCGACCTGCGCACTCCACCGCACGCTTGGCGTTGTCGGATCCGTCGTAGGCGATCAACATCAAACCACCGGGCACTACGACCTCCTGAGTACGGGCTTCCTCTGTGTCCAGATTACCAAGACGGGCGGCAGCGGTCGTCGATTCGGGACCTGCCGCGGGGGCGCCGACGGCGAACTGGGCTACCGTCGAGCCCATGCGGATCAAGTATGCACTCGCGCTCGCTGCCTGTACCGGCCTCGTCGCCGGATGTTCGTCGGGTGGTGGCGAGACGGTCGCGGAGTCGTCGTCGACGACACCGTCGCCGTCCTCCGTCGAGCCGGCGTCGCATACCGGCACCGCAGCGCCCGCAGCCGCGCCGGCGTCGTGCGAGACGGAGTTCCTGCAGTCTTTGCCGTTGCGGCGCAAGCTCGCTCAGCTGCTGAACGTGGGAGTGACCGGCACCGCGGATGCGGCTCAGGTGGTCCGTGACGAGCAGATCGGCGGCATCTTCGTCGGAAGCTGGACCGACGAGGCCATGCTCGCGAACCGTGAGATTCCCCAGGTGGCGTCGGCGTCGTCGCTGCCGCTGATGGTGACGATCGACGAGGAGGGTGGGCGCGTGTCGCGCGTCGAGAACCTGCTCGGAGCCGATCCGTCCGCCCGGCAGACCGCAGCCACGATGACGGAGGAGCAGACGTACCAGATGGCGCTCGAGCGCGGTCGTGGACTGAAGGACCTCGGTGTCACCGTGAACTTCGCCCCCGACGTGGACGTGAGCAGTCAGCCCGACGACAGCGTGATCGGCGACCGCTCCTACTCCGACGATCCCGCCGTCGTCACCCGCTACGCGGACGCGTACGCGCGCGGAATGCGGGACGCGGGAATCCTGCCCGTCATCAAGCACTTCCCCGGCCATGGATCGGCGTCCGGCGACTCGCACACCGGGGCCGTCACCACCCCGCCTCTCGACCAGTTGCAGACGAAGGACCTCGTCCCGTTCCGGAACCTGGTGTCCACGGGAGTCGGCGTCATGCTCGGTCACCTCGAGGTGCCGGGTCTGACCGCGCCCGGGGTTCCCGCCAGCATCAGTCCCGACGCGGTGGCGCTGCTGCGCGGCGGCACCGGATACGGGGCGCCGCCGTTCACCGGACCGATCTTCACCGACGACCTCAGCGGCATGCAGGCGATCACCGATCGGTACGACATCACCGTCGCCGTCGAGACCGCGCTGGAATCCGGTGTCGATGTCGCCCTGTGGCTCACCACCGACGACGTCCCGCGGGTGCTCGATCACCTCGAAAGCGTTGTGGCCTCGGGCAAGCTGCCGCAGCAGCGTGTCGACGAGGCGGTCCTGACCGTCGCGCGGGCCAAGGGCGTCCTCGCCTGCTAGTGCGCGGTCCGCGACCGGGTGCTGGTATTCTTCTCGTCCGCCGGTCGGGCCCGCTTTATTACCGTAGAGTAAGATAGCGGGTTCGACGATGATGGAGGGCGAATGGCCGGCGGCACCAAGCGACTGCCGCGCGCAGTGCGCGAGCAGCAGATGCTCGACGCTGCTGTCGACGTCTTCTCCGACAGAGGTTTTCACGAAACGTCCATGGACGCGATCGCGGCCAAGGCGGAAATCTCGAAGCCGATGCTGTACCTCTACTACGGTTCCAAGGACGAACTGTTCGCGGCGTGCATCCAACGCGAGGGCCTGCGCTTCGTCGAGGCGCTCGCTCCGGCGGGCGATCCGGGGTTGAGCCCGCGCGAACAGCTGCGCCGGGCCCTCGAGGGGTTTCTCGGGTTCGTGGGCAAGCACCGCAAGTCGTGGATGGTGCTGTATCGCCAGGCGATGGGGCAGCAGGCGTTCGTGGGGTCGGTGCAGTCGAGCCGCGACCGGCTGATCGAGCTGACCGCGCACCTGCTCGAGTCCAGCACCAAGGATCCCGAGCCTGGACAGGATTTCGAACTGATCGCCATCGCCCTCGTCGGTGCGGGTGAGGCGGTGGCCGACCGCGTCGCCGGCGGCGAGATCGAGGTCGACGCCGCCGCCGATCTACTGGAATCCCTGGCGTGGCGTGGCCTCGCGGGCAAGAAAAAGCCGGAGTGAACGGGACGCTCGTTCGATCAGATCGAACGAGCGTTCCGTTCGTCCGCGTCAGCGCAGTGTCGCGGTGAGGTGCGGGTACCCCTTCTTCGGGTGCTTGATCGACAGATCCCAGCCGTCGCCGGTCTGATCGGCGTACACGTTCAGCGTGGACGGCAGCAGGATCGGTTTGCCGAAGCGCACGCTGTACGTGACGGCGTCCGGGATCCGGCCCTCCACCGAGCCGAGGACGGCGGCCGCACTCCACATGCCGTGCGCGATGGTCTTCGGGAATCCGAAAGCCTTGGCGCCCAACGTCGACACGTGAATCGGGTTCCGGTCACCGGACACCGCGGCGTACTTGCCGATCGTCTTCTGATCGACCCGCAGCGTTCGCAGCGGGCGCGGCGGCTCCTCCTCGGCCTTCGGTTCGGGGCCGGGCCGACCGGACAGCGACGTCTTCTGCTGACGCAGGAACGTCGACGTCTGCTTCCATACCAGTTCGCGTCCGACCCGGATCTCGCTGATCACGTCGATCAGAAGCCCCTTGCGGTGCTCACGCAGATTCTCCGCGTGCACCGACACATCCAGGGGCTCGATCACCGAAATGGGACGGAACTGTTCGATGACGTTCTCCGCGTGCACCGAACCGATGGCGGGGAAGGGGAAACCGTCGGACACCATCAGCTTCATCACGACCGGGAACACCAGCGTGAACGGGTACGTCAGCGGCAGGTGGTCGCCGAATCGCAGTCCGGTCACCCGGTCGTACGCCGCCAGGTTGTCGGGGTCGACGCCCACCCCGTTCAAGACCAGCGTCGTGTCCGGGGCACTGTGCCCGCTCGCGCCGATGACCGGCAGCGCGCTGCGCACGGCACGGGTGTAGATGTCGAGCGTGCCCGGCTTCTCCGTGAGTTGCACGACCTTGCCGGACATCACGCCCCCAGCAGGCTCTGGCCGCAGACGCGGACGATCTGTCCGGTGACGGCGTTGGACGCGGGGCTCGCGAAGTAGGCGACGGTCTCGGCGACGTCGACGGTCTCGCCGCCCTGCAGCAGGGAGCTCATACGACGTCCGGCCTCGCGGGTGGCGAAGGGGATCGCCGCGGTCATCGCCGTCTCGATGAAGCCCGGTGCGACGGCGTTGATCGTGATCTTCTTCGCCGCGAGCACCGGCGCGGAAGCCTGCACGAGTCCGATGACACCGGCCTTGGAGGTGCCGTAGTTGGTCTGACCCCGGTTGCCCGCGATGCCGGCGATGGAGGAGACGTCGATGACGCGACCGCCTTCCTTCAGTGCACCCTTGGCGACGAGGACGTCGGTGATGCGCTGCGGCGCAAGAAGGTTGACGCCGATCACCATGTTCCAGCGGCCCTCGTCCATGTTGGCGAGGGTCTTGTCGCGGGTGATGCCGGCGTTGTGGACGATGATGTCCGCGCCGCCGTGCCGTTCGAGGACGAACTCGGCGAGCTTGTCGGCAGCGTCGTCCGCGGTCACGTCCAGGGCGAGGGACGTGCCGCCGACCTTGTTGGCGGTCTCCGACAACGCCTCACCGGCGGCCGGAATGTCGGCGCAGATGACGTGCGCGCCGTCGCGGGAGAGGACCTCGGCGATGGTCGCGCCGATGCCGCGGGCCGCACCGGTGACGATGGCGACCTTCCCGTCGAGCGGCTTGTCCCAGTCGGCGGGTGCGACGGAATCCTCGGCGCCGACCCGGATGACCTGGCCGCTGACGAACGCGGACTTGGCCGACAGCAGGAACCGCAGCGTGGATTCGAGGCCCGACACTCCTGCGGATGCCTTCGGCGAGACGTAGACGAGCTGAGCCGTGGCGCCGCGCTTGACCTCCTTGCCGACGCTGCGGGTGAAACCCTCGAGCGCGCGCTGGGCGATGTGCTCGTCGACGCCGGACGTCTCCTCGGGGGTGGTGCCGATGACGACGACGCGCGCGGACGGCGCGAGGTTGCGGATGACCGGCTGGAAGAACTCGAACAGCTGCTCGAGCTCGGTGACCGAACCGATGCCGGTGGCGTCGAACACCAAAGCGCCGTACGTGTCGTCACCCGATCCCGCGGCGGGGTAGTCGGACAGCAGTTCGCGCAACGGCTCGACGAGACGGCCCTTGCCGCCGATCAGGACCGGGCCGGCGAGCGGCGGTTCGCCGTGCTTGTATCGCCGCAGGTTCTCGGGTCGCGGCAGTCCCGCTTTCGCGGCGATGAACGCGCCGGGTGCGGATGAGAGGAACTGGGAATAGAGGTCGGGAGCTCCCTTGCTGGCTGCCACGGTCCTACCTTCTGTCGTCGTTTGGCGGTCAGTCACCGAGCACCGAGTGAAGTGCGGTGTCGACAAGTAACTTACTCCTGAGTAAGAATAGTAGCCAACAGGTAATCGCACCAGATCCTTGGAGACGTCAGTGACCAGCAAAGCTCGCACCAATTCGAACTCCGCAGCGGCGCCGAAGCCAGGCGGAAAGCAGCAGCGTCCCGTCGCGATCGTCGGCGGAAACCGCATTCCGTTCGCCCGCTCGGACCGGAAGTACGCGCAGGCGTCCAACCAGGACATGTTCACCGCGACCCTCGACGGCCTCGTGAGCCGCTTCAACCTCCAGGGCGAAAAGCTGGGCCTCGTCGCGGGCGGCGCCGTGCTCAAGCACAGCCGCGACTTCAACCTGATGCGCGAATGCGTCCTGGGCAGCGCCCTCAGCCCGTACACCCCGGCCTTCGACCTGCAGCAGGCCTGCGGCACCGGACTGCAGTCGATCGTCGCCGTCGGGGACGCGATCGCGGCCGGCCGCATCGAGGCCGGTGTCGGTGGCGGTGTCGACACCACGTCGGACGCGCCGATCGGCGTCAACGACGAACTCCGCGAGTTCCTGCTGTCCCTGAACCGCGCGAAGAGCACCGGCGACCGCATCAAACTGCTCGGCAACGTCCGCCCGTCCATGCTCGGCATCGAGATCCCCCGCAACGGCGAGCCCCGCACCGGGCTGTCCATGGGCGAGCACGCCGCCATCACCGCCAAGGAATTCGGCGTCCGCCGCGAGGATCAAGACGCACTGGCCGCCGCCAGCCACCAGAACATGGCCGCCGCCTACGACCGCGGATTCTTCGACGACCTGGTGACGCCGTTCCTCGGGCTCACCCGCGACGACAACCTGCGGCCCGACTCCAGCGCCGAGAAGCTGGCCAAGCTGAAGCCGGTCTTCGGGGTGAAGGCGGGCGACGCCACGATGACGGCGGGCAACTCCACCCCACTCACCGACGGCGCGTCCGCGGTCCTGCTGTCCACCGACGAATGGGCCGCCGAGCGCAAGCTTCCGGTGCTCGCGCATCTCGTCGACTCCGAGACCGCGGCCGTCGACTACATCCACGGCAAGGACGGGCTCCTGATGGCGCCGACGTACGCCATCCCGCGCCTGCTGGCCCGCAACGGCCTCACCCTGCAGGATTTCGACTTCTACGAGATCCACGAGGCGTTCGCGTCCGTCGTGCTGGCGACGCTGCAGGCGTTCGAATCGGACGAGTACTGCAAGGAACGCCTTGGCCTCGACGGCGCACTGGGGTCCATCGACCGCAGCAAGCTGAACGTCAACGGGTCCTCGCTGGCGGCGGGCCACCCGTTCGCCGCGACCGGCGGACGCATCGTCGCGTCGCTCGCCAAGATGCTGGCGGAGAAGGGCTCGGGCCGCGGCCTGATCTCGATTTGCGCCGCCGGCGGCCAGGGTGTGACGGCAATCATAGAGGCGTGATCCGACTGGCCTTTCCGGTAGCTGGGAGACCGGAAAGGCCAGCGTGCACGCAGTGCGAGCGGGGATCCGGCAACGAGGGGTGGCCGGATCCCCGAAATCTTTTCCGACAGGTGTAACGCTGGAGATTAGCTGGCGATATCCCTGTCAGCCCCGTGTTGCTGCCTGACCCCCGACCTGGCAGCAGCGCGGGGCTCTTGCATTTCCGGCGGCCGGTACGCTGACGTGGGGGTCTCGACCGGGCCTCGCTCGGATCGGATCGCGCTTGAAATGCAACGAGCACCGACGGCAAGCTGAGGCCCGCACGAAGGACAACTCGGTGAGAGGGCCACGGTGAACGACGAAGACGGCGACAAGGGGAGCAAGGCACCCGAACGGTCGACGCCGGACCCTTCCGCGACGGCCGAGAGCGTCGAACCCGAGAACGTGGCCGACCCGCCCGCCCCGGAACCGGACGAGGTCCCGGCTCCCGGCGAGGCTGCGGCTCCCGAGAACGCTCCGGCTTCCGACGAGGCTCCGGCTCCCGACGCTCCGGCGGAACAGCCGAACGCCGACGACGCCCCGACGACGCAGCTGAACCTCGGTGACCTCGGGGAACGCTCCGAGGAGCAGGCTCCCGACGCGCCGTTGTGGGTGGAGCCCCCGGCGAACGAGGACGTCACGCAGGTGATCCCCGCCATTCCGCCGGGTCCCGTTCCCGGGCCGACGCAGGCGTACACCACACCGGCGGACGAGCCGACCGTGGTGGCTCCGGCCGCCGCGGCGCAGATCCCGCCGCAGCCGGCGCCGGAACCGTCGGCGCCCGCCGAGCCGTCCGCGGAACCGACCAAACCTGCGCGTGCTCCCTGGGTGAAGATCGCCGCGGTCACCGGTGGTGTGATCGCTCTGATCGGCATCGCCTACGCCGCGGACCTCGCGGTGTCCTCCGGAAAAGTCCCGCGCGGGGTGACCGTGGCAGGCGTCGACGTGGGCGGTTCGTCTCGCGAGGAGGCTGAGGCCATTCTGCAGGCGCAGGTCGGCCCGCGCGCCGATCAGCCGCTGACGGTGACGGCCGGCGACGTGTCGACGCAACTCGTTCCGTCGGCCGCCGGGCTCGGTGTCGACTGGGAGGCCACCCTCGACCGGGCCGATTCGCAGCCACTCAACCCGTTTACGAGGCTCACGTCGTTCTTCACCACCGACGAGATCGGTGTGGTGTCGACCCGCAACGAGGCCGCACTGGCCTCCGCCGTCGACGGTCTCCGCACCGAGACCGATCGCGCGTCCCGTGAGGGGACCGTCGTGTTCGAGGGCCCGACCCCGGTGCCGGTGGACCCGTCGACCGGGCAGAACCTGAACGGGGAGGGCGCCGAGGCGGCGTTGACCGAGGAATGGGCGTTCGGCCGGACGGTGGAACTGCCCGTCGACGTCGTGCCCGTGACAGTGACGAAGGAAGGCGTCCAGCGGGCGCTCGCCGAGGTTGCGGTGCCCGCTGCCTCCGCCGATCTGGTGGTGACCGGTCGTGACGGCAAGGTCGCGACCGCGGCGCGTCAGCAGATCGGTGCCATCGTCGGCTTCGAACCGGACGGCAACGGCGGGCTGAAGCCCACCTACAACATCGAGGCGGCGATCGGCATCCTGGCGCCGCAACTCGTCTCGACGGAGATCGCACCGAAGGACGCGACGATCACGCTCGACGGCGGATCGCCCACCGTCGTCCCCGCGGTCGTCGGCGACCTGGTGCAGTGGCCCAAGACGTTGGAAACGCTGCCCGAGTTGTTGCGCGGCAACGGTTCTCACACCACCGCCGCGGTGTACGGACCTGTCCCGCCCGCCCTCACCACGGAGGCCGCGCAGGCGCTCGGCGTGAAGGAAGTGATCGGCGAGTTCACGACCGGCGGCTTCTCTGCGGCGTCGGGTACCAACATCCGGCTCGCCGCCAGCGAGATCAACGGGGCGCTCGTCAAGCCGGGCGACACGTTCTCCCTCAACGGGTACACCGGCCCGCGCGGCACGGCCCAGGGGTATGTGGAGTCGGGCATCATCAACAACGGTCGCCCGGACACCGCGGTCGGTGGCGGTGTGAGCCAGGTGGCGACGACGCTCTACAACGCCGCGTACTTCGCCGGCATGGAGGACGTCGCGCACACCGAGCACTCGTACTACATCTCGCGCTACCCCGAGGCGCGCGAGGCCACCGTCTTCGAAGGCGCCATCGACCTGCAGTTCCGCAACACCGGCCAGACGGGTGTGATGATCCAGGCCATCGGCGGCGCCTCGGATCTGACCATCAGGTTCTGGGGAACCAAGACGGTCGACGTCGAGTCGATCACCGGCAACCGGACCAAGCCGACGGAGCCCGACACGGTCACCCTGCCCGCCGGCGATCACTGCATCGCCTCCAGCGGCGCACCGGGATTCACCGCCAGCGACACCCGGGTGATCTCCGATCACGCCACCGGCCAGGAAATCTCCCGGGACACCAGGACCGTCCGGTACGACCCCGTCCCGATCGTCAAGTGCGAGGCACCCGCCCCTGCACCCAAACCCGACGAGCGCACCCCCGCCGCCTCGCCGGCCCCGTCGGAAAGCCCGAAACCGACCACCCCGAAGCCGAATCCGAACGACGGCGAGTAGCCGCACTACTTCTCGGTTCGCGCACCGCTTTTCGAGCCCGAGAAGTACAGCGTGAACCGAGAAAGGGTGCGGCTATAGCGACCGCACCGTAAGCCGCTCGGCGGACGGGAGGGGGCGCCTGCGTCACCCAGCCTCGTGGCGACCCGGCACGGGCGAACGCGCGACGGACACGCTCTGCCACCAGCCCCGGCGACCCGAGGTCGTCCCAGGTCCACCGCACCACCTGGAATCCGAGGTCGCGCAGCACGTCCTCACGTTGCTTCTCGGCGAAGACAGCGTCGCCGGGGGATTGCCCGGGTTTCAGCAGCCGTCCGTACTTGACGCGTCCGTCGGTTTCTCCGAGCACGATGCCGTCGAAGTGGAAATCGACGCGCCCGATTCGGCGCCCGCCGGGTTCGAACACCTCGCCTTGCTGGGACGGGGCGGGCAGCCCCGCACTCGACAACATGACCCGGCTTCGAGATTCACCGACGCTTTCGCTGCGCCCGCTCACGAAGCGGAGACCCTTCGCGCCGCATCGACGCCGTGACGACGCGCAGCACGGGCGAGTTCGGCGTCCAGGTCTGCTCGGCTGATGCCGAACCTCCGGACGGCCGCGTCACCCAACACGACGGCCTGCTCGAACGGCAGAGTTCTCGCGAGGTCGATCACGGTCCGCGCCGGGAGGGTCAGCGAGTGCCCGTCCACCACTGCCACGTGCTCTCCGATGGGCGCGCAGTGCACCGTGGTCCGCCGCTTGATCCGGCCACCTCCGCGTCGGTTTCTGGTGACGTGCACGCGGTCGAGGGGCGTCTTCCACAACGGCAGCCCGTACACGACGGCCGCGGATTGGTGGCTGAGCACCGCGTCGTCCGACACGGCGTGAACTGTCGAGTCGATGAGGAAGCGATGACGTTCCTCCTCGCCGAGCGCCGAGTACATCGACGCGGAGAGATATGCGCCGCGGCCGATGCGCTGCCATTCGCCGCGCGTGTACAGGCGTCGGATCTCGTCGTCGCTGTAGCCGCGGTTCAACGCCTCCTGGCGTCGCAGCATCGCGCCCGGGTCATGTTCCATGGGAACGATTCTGGCCGGAGCCACCTGAAGAATCCGGTCCGAAGGACCCGGCTCTGGATGGACCGAGGCTTGTGGACAACTCCCGCACTCTTTCTCGGCTCCCGCACTACCTGTGGGGGCCGAAAAGGGGTGCGTCCACGAAGAAAGAGTGCCGGAGTCCACGTGGTCGGGACACGAAAAAGCCCGGCGGCCGGGGAGGTACCCCGGCCGCCGGGCCGTGTGAAGCCGATCAGAACGCTGCTTCGTCGAGCTCCATGATGTCGTTGTCGATGTTGGCGACGATGCTGCGGGTGGCGGTCAGTTCCGGCAGCACGTTCTTCGCGAAGAAGGACGCGATGGCGACCTTGCCCTCGTAGAACGACTTGTCCTTGTCGGAGGCACCCTCGTCGAGGGCCTTGATCGCGATCTCGGACTGGCGGAGGAGCTGCCAGCCGATGAGCAGGTCGCCGACGGACATCAGGAACCGGACGGAACCGAGGCCGACCTTGTACAGCTCGGACGGCTGCTCCTGCGCACCCATGAGGTACCCGGTGAGGGTGGCGGCCATGGTCTGGACGTCCTCGAGGGCGGTAGCGAGCAGGGCCCGCTCGGCCTTGAGGCGACCGTTGCCTGCCTCGCTGTCGATGAACTTCTTGACCTCGCCTGCGACGTGGGCGAGTGCCACACCGCGGTCGCGGGCGATCTTGCGGAAGAAGAAGTCCTGCGCCTGGATGGCGGTGGTGCCCTCGTACAGCGAGTCGATCTTGGCGTCGCGGATGTACTGCTCGATCGGGTAGTCCTGCAGGAAGCCGGAGCCACCGAAGGTCTGCAGGCTGTCCGTCAGGTACTGGTACGCCCGCTCGGAGCCGACACCCTTGACGATGGGGAGCAGCAGGTCGTTGACGCGGAACGCGAGGTCCTTGTCGGCACCGGACACCAGCTTGGCGGTGGCCTCGTCCTGGTGCGCCGCGGTGTACAGGTACACGGCGCGCAGGCCCTCCGCGTACGCCTTCTGCATGGCGAGGGCGCGACGGACGTCGGGGTGGTGCGTGATGGTGACGCGCGGCGCGGCCTTGTCCGTCATCTGCGTGAGGTCTGCGCCCTGGACGCGTTCCTTCGCGTAGTCGAGGGCGTTGAGGTAGCCGGTGGAGAGGGTGGCGATGGCCTTGGTGCCGACCATCATCCGGGCGTGCTCGATGACGTCGAACATCTGCGCGATGCCGTTGTGGACCTCGCCGACGAGCCAGCCCTGGGCGGGAATGCCGTGGCCGCCGAAGGTGACCTCACACGTGGCGGAGACCTTCAGGCCCATCTTGTGCTCGACGTTGGTGACGAAGACGCCGTTGCGCTCGCCCAATTCGTTGGTCTCGAAGTTGAAGTGCGTTTTCGGGACGAAGAACAGCGACAGTCCCTTGGTGCCGGGGCCTGCGCCCTCGGGGCGGGCCAGGACCAGGTGGAAGATGTTTTCGAACAGGTCGTCGGAGTCGGCGGACGTGATGAACCGCTTGACGCCCTCGATGTGCCAGGAGCCGTCGTCCTGCTTGATGGCCTTGGTGCGGCTTGCGCCGACGTCGGAACCGGCGTCGGGTTCGGTGAGGACCATGGTGGCACCCCAGCCGCGCTCGACGCAGGTGGCGGCCCACTTCTTCTGCTCTTCGGTGCCGTTGTGGAACAGCACGTCCGCGAACGCGGGTCCGGCCTGGTACATGTGCGCGGCCGGCTGGGCGCCGAGGATCAGCTCACTGATGGCCCACACGACGGACCGGGGGACGGGTACGCCGCCGATCTCCTCGGAGAGTCCCATGCGGTACCACTCGGCGTCCCACAGTGCGCGGAACGACTTCTTGAACGATTCCGGCAGGGTGACGGTGTGGTTCTCGGGGTCGAAGACCGGAGGGTTGCGGTCGGCGTCGGCGAAGGACTCGCCCAGCGGTCCCTCGGCGAGGCGGGCAACTTCGCTGAGCATGTTGCGGACGGTGTCGGCGTCGAGATCGCCCCACACGCCTTCACTCAGCGGCTGCTCGAGACCGAGTACCTCGAAGAGGTTGAACTCCAGGTCGCGGACGTTGCTCTTGTAATGGCCCATGTCTTCTGTCTCTCCCAGTGAGATGGTGCGGTCTATCCGTTAGTACCGCCCAAGTTATTACTCGTCGGTAACATCAGCGATATTACGCCCGATTTACCTGACTGCCAAGACTCGGGCGGTGCGCGACGACGAGCGCGTCGATCGCCGTTCCGGCGTCCGTCTCGCGGAAGCGCCGTTCGGCGACGTCGACGGAGAGCCGCCCGTCGAACGAGTCAACCAAATCATCTGGCGTGTACAGGATTTCGGGGTCCTGGGGACCCCCGACTCCCTGCGACAAGTTAACGGTGTCATGCCCCAAAATCATGAGGATTCCATCAGGTTTCAGCGCAGATATGGCGCGGTTCACAACCTGCAGACGCTCCTCGGCGGCGAGATGGAGGTAGATCATGAGCACGAGGTCGTACTCGCCGCCGAGGTCCGAATCGGTGACGTCGGCGACGCGGTAGTCGAGCCGTTCGCGGACCGAGCGGGGCGCCTCGGCGGCCACCCGGCGGGCCTTGTCGACGGCCACGGCCGAGTAGTCGAGCCCCGTCACCTCCCAGCCGCGGGTGGCGAGCCAGTGCGCGTTGCGGCCCTCGCCGCATGCGAGGTCGAGTGCGCGGCCGCGGGGGAGCGAGGTGACCCGCTCGACCACGACGGCGTTGGGTGGCGCGCCCCACACCAAGTCGCTCTGTGAATACCGTTCGTCCCAGGCAGCTGCATCCATGCCCCGACGCTAGTACGCGGGCTACGGCGTGAGTGTGGTCCGCATGAGGAGCACGTTGTAGTTGTTGTGCACCGTCGTGAGGAAGTAGAGGTCCCGTCCCGACGACCACGGGTGGATGTAGGCGCCGTACGCGCTGGGCAGCTCCCGGGTGTCGACGAGCACCTCCGGTGGGCCCCACGGTCCGGTGACCGACGGTGAGCGGCGCATGACCACGGAGTTGTACTGGTCTGTGGTCAGCATGAGGTATTGGCCGAGGTACTCGTTGTACGCGACGGACAGTTCGCCGACTCCGCCCGGCATGATCGGCTTGGCGACGTCGGGGTTGCCCTTGATCCACTTGGCGCCGTCGAAGTATTCGTACGCGCCGAGGTCCATGATCTGGGGTTCCGGAACCCGTGCGATGTGGACGAGCCCGCCGCGGCCGGCGGGTGTTCCGTACTGGTAGACGAAGCCGTCGGCCTTGACGAAGGCACTCATCTGGAAGTTGGCGTTGCCGCCGACGTTCGGGCGCTGCGTCTCGGGGGCGACGGTCCAGTTCTCGCCGTTGTCCTGTGAGTAGACGAGACCGGAGTAGTTGGTGTCCCACGTTCCCGCCGGTCCCCAGTTCTTCACCGACATCATGCTCAGAACCTGGGTGTTGCCGACGGCGACGCCGGCGGTGGGGATGCGGCTGATCTCGACGAACGGAATCTTCGGGCTCGGGACGAGCTCCTTGGACTGGCCGAAGATGTCACGCGGGGAGCTGTCGAAGTTCATCCCGTCGGCGAGGATGCCGTCCGAGCTGCGGAACAGTGTGCTGCTGCGCCAGGCCCACAGGCTGCCCGACAGCAGGTTGGGCAGTCCGAGGCCGGCGGAGTCGCCGAAGGCCGTGAGGACCTGGCCCTGGCCGTTGTCCCACATGATGCCGAGGTCGGTGCCGAGGACGTTGGCGTCCTGGGTGCGGTTCGGGCTGAGCATGCCGGTCTGCTGTGCGACCGCCTGGGTGCGTCCGGTGAGGTGCGGAATCCCGTTGGTGCCGTTGAGTCCGGGGATCGGATTTATGGCGTTGGGATTCGCGGCGGCCGGGCCGGCGAATGCGATCAACGTCACGGCCGCGCCGATGAGCGACGCTGCTGCAAGAGCTCTGGTTCGCTTCACGAAGGACACTCCATCTCTAGCAGCAGGCGGCACTGCGTGGCCCGAAGAGACCACTCCCCCTACCGGTGATCAACTGCTGGAAATCGCCAGAAGTCTAACAAGTCTGTCCTTACGAAAGTGTCGGTTTGACCGCCGTGTTCGTTTCATCGGCGCCTCCACCGAACCGATGTTACCGACAAGTAACAGGAACCGGTGCTACCCGCTGGGCGGTCGCCGACGTAACGTGTGCTGGCGACAAGTCCACACTGCGCGTAACCACGCGGGACCTGATGAGGAGATCGATCGATGGGAAAGCAGATTGCCACCGTGGCTGGAGGTCGGCAGTCCGCCCTTCTCGGGCTCGGCGTGTACCGGCCCGAACGGGTCGTCACCAACGACGAGATCTGTGAACTGATCGACTCGAACGACGAGTGGATCCAGTCGCGCTCGGGAATCCGCAACCGGCGGTTCGCGGCGGAGGACGAGAACGTCGTCACGATGTCCATCGAAGCCGGGCGTAAGGCGATCGAAGCGAGCGGGATCGATCCCGAGCAGATCGGCTGCGTCATTGTCGCCACGTCGACGTACCTCCTGCTGACCCCGCCCGCCGCGGCGGTGGTGGCCGACGCCCTGGGCACCAACGGGCCCGGAGCATTCGATCTCGGCGGTGGCTGCGCGGGCTTCTGCACCGCGCTGACCGTGGCGTCGGATCTGGTTCGCGGAGGATCCGTCGACTACGCCCTCGTCGTGGGTGTCGAGAAGATGAGCATCACCACCGATCCCACCGACCGCGCGACGCGGTTCATCTTCGGTGACGGCGCCGGCGCCGTGGTCGTGGGCAAGAGCGACGTCGCGGGCATCGGTCCGGTGGAGTGGGGTTCGGACGGCGCCCAAGCCGACGCCATCGTGCAGGACCTGGATTGGTACGAATACATCACGACGCCGGGTGCCACGCGCCCGTATATCAAGATGGCCGGTACCGCGGTGTTCCGCTGGGCCGCCTTCGAGATGGGCAAGGTGGCCCTGCGGGCGATCGAGAAGGCCGGCATGTCGGTCGACGATCTCGACGCGTTCGTCCCGCACCAGGCCAACTCGCGGATCACCGAGGTGATCGCCCGCAGCATGAAGCTCCCCGAGAACGTGCCCGTGTCCGACGACATCGCCGAGAGCGGCAACACGTCGGCCGCGTCGGTGCCGCTCGCCATGGAGGAGATGCTGCAATCGGGCGCCACCAAGCCCGGCGACACCGCCCTGCTGCTCGCCTTCGGCGCCGGGCTGTCCTACGCGGCCCAGGTCGTGACGATGCCGGTACTCGCGAAGGACTGACCCGGCCCCGTAGGGGACAGGAAAGCAGGGGTCGATGAGCGTCACCCGGCAGTCGGTCGCCGTCGCGGTGCTGATATCCGGCGCCGTGGCCCTCGCGGGCTGCGGCGGCGGGAGCACCGGCGGCGGCAGCACCTCGACGGTGTCCGGCTCTGCGGTGGAACTGAACTCGGGCGGTGACTGCGCGGGCCGCGACGTGATCGTCGACAGGGACGGTGCCGTGGTCGTCCTCGACGGCGAGTGCGGCACCGTCACCATCGAGGCCAACGGCGTCTCCGCGAACGTCGCGACGTCGAACGCGGTCGTCGTGAACGGTCAGGACACCAACGTCGTCGGCGGGCAGACCGGAACGCTCACGATCTCGGGGCGCAGCAACAGTGCCACCATCGACGTCCTCGAGTCGATCGACGTGCAGGGCAACGCCGTCACCGTGCTCGGCAAGCAGGCGGGGCGGATCTCGGTCAGCGGCAGCGGGAACTCCGTGACCGTGGACGACTCCGGTTCGATGACGGTGAGTGGCAACGACAATTTCGTGCGCGCCGTGTCGCTCGACTCCCTCGAACTCACCGGGTCCAACAACTCCGTCGACTGGGATTCCGGTGCGCCGGCCCCGTCGGTCGACACGGGCTCCGAGAACCGGCTCACCCCGCCCGGCGCGTGATCACCGGGCTCCACAACCGGTGAGCACCGCGGCCATCGCATCGCGCTCGGGCGGGGTCACCCAGAGCCGGTACGCCACTTTCACTTCCACCTGACGCGCCACGTAGGTGCAGCGGTACGCCGCCAGCGGGGGCAGCCATGTCGACGCGTCGGCATCGCTCTTGCGCTGATTGGTGGGTCCGTCCACCGCCTGCAGATTGCGGGGATCGTTCGCGAGGTCCGCCCGCGTCTGCGCGTCGAGGAGCTGAGCGCCCTTCTGCCACGCGTCCGACAGCGCCACCACGTGATCGATCTGCACGGCATCCGACGTCTTCGTGCCCCTGGTGAACGCAATGATGGTGCCCGTGTAGAGATCCCGCAACGTGCCCGACTGCACCACGCAGTTGCGGGTGCGGTCCCGTGAGGTGATGTCGACGAGGTCGCGTCGCAGGATGTCGTTGCGGGTGTCGCAGCCGTTGCGTCCGAGTTCGACCGACACGTTGTCGGTCCAGCTGGCGCCGAACAGTTCCCGGTCGTATCCCGTTTTGGGTGCCCGGCCCTTCACCTCGAGGGTGGACAGCTGAGTGAACGCCGTCTGTATCTGTTGTGTGTCAGTGACTTCCGAGGGTGCAACCGGTCCGGTTCCGGCGGCAAGGGTGTCGTCGGGGTCGGGGGTGAGCATCGTGACGAGCACGACGACGAACAGCCCGGCGAGGATCCAGGGCCACTTCGTGCGGATGGTCGTGATGATGGAGTCGGTGTTCGGTACCGCAGAGCGGGGCATGAATCTCTCCTGAAATCAACGCTGTTCGTCATTTCTATCAGGAGTGGCCGCGCGGACCGGTGATCGACGCGGGTTTACGTGGTGGCGCCCTGCAGCAGAGGAATCAGCAACTCGTCGTCGCTGAGTGCGCCGTGCTGCCCGGGGAGGGCGGACAGCCTCGACTCCGCCTTGCGCCGGACCACCGCGACGCCGCCCTGGGCGATGGCGACGACGTCCCCGATGCGGCCCTGCACCTCGGACCGCACAGCCGGTCCGAACAGTCCCGCGGTGACGGCCTGGTCCCTCGTGCCGATCCACATGCGGTGTCCCAGTTCGCTCCTCCACCGGTCGGCGACGTCGTGCCCGGCTCCGGCGCGGGTGTGGACGTGCCTGCACCGCGGTTCGCCGGCGAGCGCCACCACGTCGTCCGACAGGGCGGGAGTGGCGTCGAAGTCGATCTTGTCGGCGTCGTCGACGGTGACCATGCCGTGGTCGGCGGTGACGTACAGGTGGGTGTCGGGTTGTGCCGCCGCGAGTCCCGCGGCGAGCTTCTCGACGAGCCGGTCGACGAGGGTGACCTGGTGCAGCCAGGATTCGGATCCCGGTCCGTAAATGTGCCCGAGCGTGTCGATTTCGCTGAGGTAGCAGTAGGTGAGGGTGCGGTCGCCTGCCCGGGCCGCGGTGACGACGTGCGCGATCAGGTCACCGTACGCGTGTATTCCTGCGAACGTGCCGCCGCGGAGGACGGCGCGGGTGAGCCCGGACCCGTCAAATTTCGCGGGAACCACCGTCGTGCACCTGATACCTGCTGCCGCGGCGCGTTCGAACACGGTCGGTGCGGGCTGGACGACCTCCGGCACCAGCCGGGTCAGTTCGTCGCCCTTGTGACCCGCGCGCCACGACAACCAGTTGAGCGTGCCGCGAACCTCACGAACGTATGACTGGTAGCCGGTGATGCCGTGACTGCCGGCCGGCAACCCCGTGCCGAACGACGCGATGCTGGTGGCGGTCGTGGTGGGGAAGCCGGCCCGGATCGGCCGTCCCGTCAGGCTGTCGAGAAACGGGGCGTGTTCGCGGTGACGACGCAGCAGCGTCCAGCCGAGGCCGTCGATCAGGAACACCACGGTGTGCCTGCTGTCCGGCAGGTGCAGCCGATTGGGTTCGCCGGCAACGCCCAGTGCGGCGAGAACGGACGGCATCAGCGCAGACAGCGTGGGCTGCGAATACACGTCGAGCGGGGGCGCCGTAACGGTCATGACTTCCACTATGGTGTATCGGCTCGGCCTGCACTACGGGTTGTCGGCTCCGGCCTGCACTACGGGGTGTCGGCTCCGGCTGCACTACGGGGTGTCAGCTCCGCCGACGCGGTGGTACAGGTCCACGGGCTGGCCGTCGGACGGAAACGGCAGAGACGTGTAATTGAGCGGAGCGACGTAGCCGGGGCTCACATGCCAGTGGAATCGCCGCAGCAGGTGGTGCATGACCGTCTTGATCTCGGCGCCCGCGAAGTGCATCCCCAGGCATTTGTGCACGCCGCCGCCGAACGGCTCCCACGCGAACCGGTGAACCTTGTCCTCGCGGCGTTCGGGTGCGAACCGTTCGGGGTCGAACCTCTCCGGATCGGGCCAGTACTCGGGCATGTGATGGGTGAAGTGCACGACCACCGACATGTACGTGCCCCGGGGGATGTAGTGGCCGAGCACCTCCGTGTCCTCGACCGCGCGGCGGGCGACCACCGGGACCGGCGGCACGAGGCGCAGGCATTCCTTCATCACGAGGTCGAGGTCGGTCAGTTCGTCGAGTTGATCGTAGGTCGGGGTGGACGTGCCCAGTGCCGCCGACTGCCGTCTGCACCGCTCCTGCCAGTCGGGGTGCTGACCGAGGTACTGCATCATCGTCGACAGCGTGATGGTGGACGTGTCGTGCGCCGCCATCAGCAGGAAGATCATGTGGTTGACGACGTCGTCGTCGCTGAACCGTTGCCCCTCTTCGGATTCGATGTGGCACAGCGCGGAGAAAAGGTCTTCGCCGGCGCCCGCGCGACGCGCGGGCAGGTAGCGGCGGAAGAACTCCTCGAGTCGTGCGCGCCCGTCGATGCCACGCTTCCATCGCGTTCCGGGCAGGGGATACCGGATCACCGACGTGGCGGCCTGCACACAGTCGATGAAGGCCCTGTTGATCTCGGCCATCTCCCGGGGCGTCGACCCCTCGGCGCCGCCCATGAAGATGCTCGTGGCGAGATCGAGTGTCAGCTCCTTCAGCGCCGGGTACGCGGCGAAGCCCGCGGTGGGCTGCCAGGCGTCGAGGCCCTTCTCGACAGCCGGATGGAGTGCCTCGGTGTAGCGCGACAGCCGGTCGCGGGTGAAGGCCTGCTGCATGATTCGCCGGTGGGCGAGGTGTTCGTCGCCGTCGAGGAGCATCAGCCCGCGGTGGAAGAACGGCCCGATCAGCACGCTCCACCCGTCGCTGTTGACGAAGGCCCGGTCCTTGTTCTGCAGCACCGTCTGGCAGCCGTCCGGTCCGAGCACGGTGACCCACCGTTTGCCTGCCATGCTCAGCCACGACACGGGGCCGTAGCGATCCCAGCGACTCTGTAGCAGTCCCATCGGGTCGCGGAAGTAGTCCAGTGAGTGTCCGATGACGGGGAATCCGGCATTGCCCGAGATGGGTTGCAGGGTGCTTTGCGGTGGGGGAGCAGCGAGAACTTTGGGCATCGGCCCTCCTGGTGGCATATGTGACAGGACACGCTGTCAGATGCCTGTAGTGTGCGTCACACCGGCGGGTCTGTCAACATCGAGTCATGAGTTCACCGGCGCGCCAGTACCGCGGTCGAAGTTCGGAGCAACGCGCCGCGGAGCGCCGCGCGCGACTGCTCGAGGCGGGACTGCAGGTGTTCGGCACCGTCGGCGGCGAGAAGGCGACCATGACCGCGATCTGCGCCGAGGCGAAGCTGACGGAACGCTATTTCTACGAGAGCTTCCGCGACCGGGACGACCTGCTGGTGCAGGTGATCGAGGGCATTGCCGCGGAGATCGCGGAGGCGGCGAGGGGCACCCTCCAGACCGTGACCGGCGACCCCGAGGTGCGGGCGCGGGCGGCGATCGCGACGTTCGTCGACATCCTGACGGCGGACCCGCGAAAAGGTCGGGTGTCGATCATCGAATCGGCGGCTGCCGAACCGCTACGGACGCGACGGCGTGAGTTGTTACGGGCGTTCGCCCTGCTGGTCGCGGAGGAATCGAAGGAACTCTACGGCGACAGGGCGTGGTCGTCGCCGCAGGACGAGATCACCGCGCTGCTGTTCGTGGGTGGGCTCGCGGAGCTCATGACGGCGTGGCTGAACGGCGAGATCGAGGTGTCTCCCGAGCAGATCGTCGATGCCGCGACCTACCAGTTCACGTCCACCGCACACCGCTGAGCGGGTCCCGGGCGGAAACGTGACGGGTGTCACGTGCGAAGCTGTGGGCATGGTGGATATCGCACGCCCGCAGTTGGAGGGCACGGTCGCGGTAGGCGAGGGGCGTCGGCTCGGCTTCGCGGAGTTCGGTTCGGCACAGGGCAGGGCGGTGTTCTGGCTGCACGGCACACCCGGTGCGCGGCGTCAGGTACCGATGGAGGCCCGGGCGTTCGCCGAACGCGAGCACGTCCGGCTGATCGGGATCGACCGGCCGGGGGTCGGGTCGTCGACGCCGCACCGCTACGGCGCCGTGATCGACTTCGCCGAAGACCTGCGCACGGTCGCCGACACACTGGGCGTCGACCAGATGGCCGTGGTCGGCCTGTCCGGTGGCGGCCCCTACACGCTGGCCGCGGCGTACGCGATGCCCGACCGCGTGGTCGCGACCGGCATCCTGGGGGGTGTCGCGCCGACGAAGGGTCCCGACGCGATCCGCAGTGGGCTGATGGATCTCGCCGTCCTGGCGGCTCCGGTGCTGTCCGCGGGCGGTGTCCCCGTCGGGTTGGCGGCGAGTTCCGTGATCAGGCTGGCGAGGCCGTTCGCGTCGCCGATCATCGACCTGTACGGGCGGCTGTCGCCGGAGGGTGACCGCCGTCTGCTCGCGCGGCCGGAGTTCAAGGCGATGTTCCTCGACGATCTGCTCAACGGCGGCCGTAAGCAGCTCAGTGCACCGTTCGCCGACCTCGTGCTGTTTGCGCGGGACTGGGGATTCCGGGTGAATGCGGTGAAGACCCCGGTGCGGTGGTGGCACGGCGACTGCGACCACATCATTCCGCTCCGGCACGGGCAGCACATGGTGTCGCTTCTTCCCGACGCCGAGTTCCACACGATGCACGGGGAAAGCCATCTCGGGGGCCTGGGCATGTCGGAGGAGATTCTCCGCTCACTCCTCGACATCTGGGACGCCAAGGAGGCGCAGGCGCCGTTCGGCCCGGTGTGACGGTGGCGCGTTCTGCGCGCCACCGTCACCGGGTCAGGACTGCAGCGTCGTGATCTGGAAGGTGGCGCCGAGCGGGTCGGCGACGGACGCGAGCCGCCCGAACGGGGTGTCCTCTGGGGCGCGCCGGACGGTGCCGCCCAGTTCGGTCACCTTCGCGACCGCGGCATCCGTGTCCTCGACGCCGATGTAGAACTGCCAGAACGAGGGGACGCCTTCGGGCAGGAACGAGTCGGCGTCCATGACTCCGGCCACGGTGCGGTCGCCGAGGTTCGCCTGCGAGTACCGGAATTCGTCTGTGTCGCCAAGGGTCCGGAAGGTCCAGCCGAAGACGTCCGCGTAGAACGGGAGCGCCGCCGCGTAGTTCCGCGACAGCGTTTCGTGCCAGACGGGCGCGCCGGGCTCGTCCACGAGACCGAAGCCGCCGTGCTGATCGGCCTGCCACACGCCGATGACGGCGCCGGCCGGATCGCCGAGGATCGCCATCGTGCCCTGGTCGCCCACGACCATTGCGGGCATCATCACCTGGCCGCCCGCCTCGGCGGCCTTCGCCGCGGTGGCCTCCGCGTCCTCGGAGGCGATATACGTGGTCCACACGTTGCCGTACGGGTTGCCCTGCTGTTGGGGGCCAAGGCCCGCAATGGGTTTGCCGTTCATGCTGAAGATGGAGTAGCCGCCGTACTGCGGATCCTCGTTGGTGTCGGACCTCCACCCGAACAGCCCGGTGTAGAACGGAATGACCTGTCGTGGGTCGGAACTGGTGAGATCGATCCAGCAGGGAGCGCCGGTGAGGGACGGGCGGTCGGGCATCTCGGTCTCCTAGGATGTCTGGGGTCGGTGTGGTGCCGGTCACAAACCTACGCGTCCCGACGACCTGCCGTCGGTTCGCGCCGGCCTGTGGAAGACTCGGCGCATGTCTGCGAGCGAGAACCAGGACAGCCCGGGCCGGGCCCGCCAGAATCTGATCTATCGCGACGGCGTCCTCGGTCGCACACCCTCCGTTCCCACCGACTTCGACACGCTGGAGCGGCGCGCGAAAAGGAAGATGAGCGCGAAGGGGTGGGCGTACGTCCACGGCGGCGCGGGGCTGGGTCGCACGATGCAGGCCAACCGCGATGCGTTCGACAAGTGGCAGATCGTTCCCCGGGTGTTGCGCGACGTCTCGAAGCGCGACATCGGGGTCGAGTTGTTCGGGCGCAGGATTCCGGCCCCGGTGCTGCTCGCCCCGGTGGGCGCGGCCGAACTGGCCAGCCCCGAGGCGGATGTGGCGATCGCCGCCGCGGCCGCCGAACTGGGTGTGCCGTACATCTTCTCCAACCAGGGCTGCGCACCGATGGAGGAGAGTGCGGCGGCGATGGGCGACGCACCCCGGTGGTTCCAGCTGTACTGGAGCACCGACGACGATCTCGTCGACAGCCTGCTCCAGCGCGCCGAGAACATTCGTGCGGACGCCGTCGTCGTCACCCTCGACACGACCATGCTCGGCTGGCGCCCGGAAGACCTCAATCTCGGCTCGCTGCCCTTCGCGCAGGGGCAGGGGATCGCGCAGTACACGTCCGATCCGGTGTTCCGCCGGATCGTCCACGAGCGGATCAAGGCCGCCGCAGGCAAGGCGGACGTCGAGGTGACACTCGGCGCGATCCGGTCACTGGTGTCGATGACCCGGCGCTTCCCGGGTCGCTTCCTCGACAACCTGCGGTCGCCGGAACCGCGGGCCGCCGTGGAGACGTTCCTCGACATCTACTCCCGGCCGTCGCTGAGCTGGGCCGATATCGAGACCCTCCGCAGCAGGACGTCGCTGCCGATCCTCCTCAAGGGCGTGCTGCACCCGGACGACGCCAGGCGCGCGCTCGACGCCGGGGTGGACGGCATCGTGGTGTCGAATCACGGTGGGCGGCAGGTGGACGGCAGCGTGTCGTCGCTGGACGCGCTCGTGGACATCGCGCCCGTCGTCGCCGGCAGGCTGACGCTGCTCCTCGACAGCGGAATCCGCACGGGAGCAGACGTCTTCAAGGCCCTCGCCCTCGGTGCGGACGCGGTGACGCTCGGCAGGCCCCACCTGTACGGCCTGGCCCTCGCAGGTCAGGCGGGTGCGCGGGACGCCACCGCCAACGTGATCGCCGAGTTCGACCTCACGATGGGGCTCAGTGGCCTGACGTCGGTGGCCGAGATCGACCGGGACGCCCTGCGCAGGGCGTAGACATGTCAGAGTTCGGCGATCGTGATGATCCCGTCTTGAAGGGCCCGCACCAGCAGCGCCGTCTTGGTGGACGCATCACGCCCGACCAGCGCGTACTTCTCGCGGATACGGGTCAGGTGTGTGTTGACCGTTCCGAGGGCGATGTGGAGGTCGGCGGCGACGGCGAGCTTGGAGTCGCCGCGCAACCAGTGGCGGAGAACCTCGATTTCGCGCGCCGACAACGCCGGCTTCGGATACGTGCGGGCGACTGCCGGCTCGTCCGTATGTGGGGGGTGCCCGAGTGCGTCGGGTGCAGTGGTCATGCCGATCTCATCTTTCTGACATGTACGAAAGCGCTACAGGTACCCGACGTCCCTGCAGGCAGTTCAGGTTAACTGGTGACGGCGGCGCGTGTCGCACCAGGCCCGGATCAGCTCTCACAGCCGACGCCGTCGCCGTCGCGATCGAGGTGGGTGCCGTAGCCCGGCGCGCCGATGTGGACCGGCGCGGCACCGGCCGCCTTGGCCGCCGAACAGTTCTTGTAGTAGACGTCGCTCGGCGGTGCCGTGTCAACGAACGGGACGGGTGCGGGCGCGGGCGCGGGTGCCGGAACGGGCGCAGGTGCTGCTTCCGGGACCGTACTGGTAGTCGGAGCGGGCGCGACTGCGGGCGCCGCCGCCCCGCAGTCCCGGAGAATCCGGGCGATCGCATCGTGCTCGGCCTGAGTCACCCACAGCCCGTACGCGGCCTTCACCTCCACCTGATCGGCCACGTAGGTGCACCGGTAGCTCTTGTTCGGGGGCAGCCAGGTTGCGGCGTCTCCGTCCGACTTCTGCTGGTTGGTGGGGCCGTCGACGGCTTTCAGGTTCCGCGGATCGTTCGCGAAGTTCGCCCTGGTCGCGGTGTCGAGCTGCTGCGCCCCCTTCTGCCAGGCGTCGGACAGCGCGACGACGTGATCGATCTGCACGGCATTCGACGTGTCCGCACCGCGAACGAAGGAGATGGTGTTGCCCGTGTACGGGTCGAGCAGCGTTCCGGTCTGTACCGCGCAGTCGCGGGTCCCCGGCCTGAACACGATCTGTTCGAGGTCGCGCCGGAGGATGTCGTTCCGCGTGTCGCACCCGTTGTGACCGCCCTCGACCGTGACGTCGTCGGTCCACGCCTGGCCGAAGAGATCCCGGTCGTAACCGGTCTTCGGTGCGCGTCCCTTGACCTCGAGGCCGGCGAGTAGCTGCAACGCGGCGGTCGCGTCCGCCCCGCCGGCCGCGGCGGGTTCGACCGGCGAGAGGTCGAGCACAGACGGCACCGGTGTCGACGAACTCGACGCGACACGCACGGTCGTCGGATCGGCGACCGAGGGTGCCACGGACGCGGATACCGCTGTGGCCTGGGCCGATTGGTCGTCCTGTCCAGGGCTGAGGAACGAGACCGCGGCCACGACTACGACGATCCCGCCGGTGATCCAGGGCCACTTCTGACGAGTGGCAGATGATGAGGGCAGGGGAAACGTCATGCCGGTCCTTCAATGAACGTGGGGGGTCGAATGTTCATCGCGCGGAAAGGCTCTTCCGTTACTCGGTATCGCGGGAACTGTTAGCATGCCCGGGACCGGAATTCGTGCGGGTGGAGGGCGGTAGTCGGTCGTGACACGACAGATCTTTCGGGGGAAATTGCGAACAGCGGCCGTGACGGCCGTGACCGTGGTCTGTCTCTGCCTCGGCGGCACCGTCGCGGCGGCCGCCGATCCGATCGTCGACACCGGTCAGGCGCTCGGTTCCGCGGTGGCGCCGAATGGGTCGACGCTCGATCACGTCACCGTGATCGATTCGAGACACCTGACGTTGCACGTCTTCTCGGCGTCGATGCAGCGGGTCGTTCCGGTGTACGTGCAGCGCCCCGCCGACACGAGCGTGCCGAGGCCGACGCTGTACTTCCTCGACGGTCAGGTCCGTCGGGAGAAGACCGATGTCGAAGAGTTCCTGGCCGACCAGAACGTGAACGTCGTGAGCCCTTCCGGCGGCGAGAACGCGTATTGGACGGACTGGAAGAGCCCCGACCCGGTGATGGGGGTGAACAAGTGGAAGACCTTTATGACTCAGGAACTTCCGCCGGTCGTCGACGCAGCCCTCGGCACCAACGGAGTCAACGCGCTCGCCGGCATGTCACGGGTGGGTACTGCCGCTCTGCAGTTGGCGATCGCCGCTCCCGGCCTGTTCCGCGGTGTGGCCGCCTACAGCGGTTGCGCTCTGACCAGTGATCCGCTCGGTCAGCTCCTCATCAAGATCACCATGGACAACTACGGCTACGGCAACCCGGCCAACATGTACGGCGAGGCGGACGATCCGGCGTGGGCGGCGAACGATCCCTACGTTCACGCCGCCGAACTGCGCGGAACGGAGCTGTTCCTCTCCAGCGGCAACGGTCTGCCGGGGCGCCACGAGACCCTGGACGGCCCCGGGATCGACGGGAACGTCGCGACGCTCGCGCGTCAGATCTACGCGGGTGGTCCCATCGAAGCGGTGACCAACTACTGCACCCATCGATTTACGGATCGCCTGGGGGAACTGGGAGTACCTGCAACCGCGAGTTTCCGTGACTCGGGCACACACTCGTGGGGATATTGGCAGGACGACCTGCACGATTCCTGGCCGGTGCTGGCTCGGGCGCTGGGAGTGTGAGCGAAGTTCCTCCGGTGTTTCCCGGCGGCGAGGTCACCGACGACCTCGAGATCACGCGGTCGCTCGTCGTTCCGGCCGCCGAGTTGCAGTGGCGGTTCTCCCGCGCCGGCGGTCCCGGCGGTCAGGGCGTCAACACCACGGACTCGCGGGTGGAGTTGCGGGTGAACCTGTGGACGTTGTCGACGCTGTCGCGGTCCCAGCTTGAACGCATGCAGGTTCAGCTGGGACACAGGCTCATTGACGGGGTGGTCACCGTGACGGCGTCCGAAACCCGTTCGCAGCTGCGCAATCGGCGCGCGGCGCGGGCCCGGATGGCGGCGTTGTTGCGCGCGGCGGTCCTCGCCGAAACCCGCACCCGGCGTCCGACCAAGGCGACCAAGGGTTCGCACCGACGAAGACTCGACGCCAAGAAGCAACGCGGCCAGACCAAGAACCTGCGGAGGAAGCCGGACATGTAGGGGGTTGCGTACAGTCTGCGTGTTCTGAATGTTTGATGTCGTTTCGTGTTGTTTGGTGCAGTGATGTTGCGGGGTTGGGCGACCGGTGTGCAGTATCGGACCCCGTTGGTGTGGTTCCACGCGGCGGCACTGCCGGTCCAGGCTCACCGTTTGCTCTCGGAGACGATTGTGGTGGGGGTTCCGGCGGTCGGAACCCGGCGGTGGGTGCGGTGGTGCGTGTTGCCGGGTGTCGTCCTGTCAGTAGGCCGATCTGGAACGCCAGGCGGGGGTGTGGTGACCGAATATGGAAGGCGAGGTCTGGGTGTGTCGAGGACGGTCACCGAGATCGGTTCCGACCACTACATTTCGCAGGCAAGTGGCTGATCCGAGTGTGTCGTCGGCATCGGGACCCACTCGCCAGGTTCGGGTTCGGCCTCATCGAGGCTGTGTTGTCGGTGCCCTGTCGTACCGTGCTTGTGTTGACCGACGACGGGTGGTGATGATCTGGTGCGCGATATGACCGAGGTGAAGGCCTCGCTGTGTGCCCGCCGATGCGGGCGGCGTGGTTCACGCCGGAGTGCCGCAGCTGCGGTGACCGCTGCGGCGGATCTGTCGTGACGCCCACAGCTGTGCTCGCCGATCCCGGTGACCACGTCACGGCACCGGCTCCGGGCGCGGCGCTCGACCAGGCTGCGGACTCTTCTCGGACGGTGATCCGTGCCTACGTTTTTGTCCTCGAGCCGACCCCGGAGCAGGCGTCGGTGTTGCGGTCGCACTGTGGGGCGCAGCGCTTCGCCTACAACTGGGCACTGTCGCAGGTCAAGGCGAACCTCGACCAACGGACTGCGGAACGGTCTTACGAGATCCCTGACGCGGAGTTGACGCCGCCGGTGTCCTGGTCGGCGTACGGCCTGCGCAAACACTGGAACACCGTGAAAGACGACGTCGCCGTCAACACCGACACCGGGCAGGTGTGGTGGCCGGAGAACTCGAAAGAGGCCTACAGTTCCGGACTCGCGAACTGCGCGGCCGCCCTATCGAACTGGTCCGACGCCCGATCCGGAAAACGCAGAGGTCCGATGGGATTCCCCCGCTTCAAGGGCAAACGGGCGGTGCTGTCGTGCCGGTTCACCACCGGCAGTTTCGGGTTGGTCACCGACAGCGGGGATCGACGCCACATCCAACTACCACGGATCGGCGTGGTCCGGTCTGCCGAATCGACCCGCAAATTGGCACGAAAGACGATCGCCGGGACGGCGCGGATTCGGTCGGCGACCCTCTCGTTTCGTCGGGGCCGGTGGCAGGTGTCGTTCTCGGTCGAAATCGCTCTCCCCGCGCGGGCACTGTCACCCGCCACCACCGGTACCTCCGCCGCGGTCGGCGATTGCGGTGTGGTGGTCGGAGTCGATGTGGGGGTCAAACACCTCGCAGTCCTCTCGAACGGGGAGATGATCGAGAATCCGACGCACGCACGCAAGCATGCGAAACAACTTCGTAGCCTCGGGCGCCGTGCGTCCCCGCCGTGTCGGCCCGGATCGTCGCACCGGTCAACAACCCTCCCGGCGCTGGCTGCGCACCCAGGAACAGATCCGGGCGGTGCGCATCCGCATCGCGAACAGTCGCCGCGATCACCTGCACAAACTCACCACCCGACTGGTGCGGGACTTCGATACCGTCGTCGTCGAAGACCTCAACGTCGCGGGAATGACCCGTTCCGGTGGCGCCTACAAGCGGGGGTTGAACCGGGCTCTGCAGGATGCGGCGTTCGCCGAGATCCGGCGACAACTGACCTATAAGTGCGAGTGGGCTGGCACCGGTCTGCAGGTGGCGGACCGTTGGTATCCGTCGAGTAAGACCTGGTCGAACTGTCAGGTAGTGAAAGCCAAACTACCCCTGAAGGTTCGGGTGTTCACCTGCGATGCGTGCGGATTCCGCGCTGATCGTGATCACAATGCTGCTCTCAACCTCGCTGCCCTCGCAGCGGTTGACGGTGGTGCGTCTTCGGCGAGTTGCGGACGAGACGTAAAAGACGCCCGACAGAAACCAACCATAAGACCCGCCGCTCGGTGGGCTGACGGTATTGCTGCGGGAACACCACTGAGTGGTGAACGTGACCGGGGTAACCCGGACACTCATGCAGAATGCACTAAACAACACTCAGCATGAACGGAACCTCCCGGATGTGTTGACCCCTGGTGTGCCGGAAGATGAGTACGGAAGCGCCGTGACGGGTGACCGGAGACGGCGAGGTCGGGGGATCGAGGGTCACATGAGTGTGCTTGACGAGGAATTACATTCGGCAGCGACGGCTGGCGCGGCGGGGGATCGCAAGGCCGTCGAGCGGGGGATGACGACGTTGTGGCCGCAGGTGGTGCGCTATTGCCGCACCCGCGTGGGGGATTCCATGCAGGTCACGCGGCCGGCGGACGAGGTGGCGCACGAAGCGTTACTCGCGGTGGTGCGGGAACTACCGGCTCTCGCGCGCAGTGATCATCCGGTCCGCGAGGTGTATCGCGTCGTGAGCCAGACCGTTTCGGATGCGCACGGCGGCACGGCCGGAAGCTCGGACATTCCGGCGGAAGTGGCCGGGCTGCTGCACCATCTCGACGTCACCGCCCGGGAGATCGTCCTGTTTCGGGTCATAGACGGGCTGTCCGTGCACGACACCGCGGGCGTGCTCGGGCTCCCGGTGGGCCGGGTCCTCGTCGTGCAGCACGAGGCGCTGCGGACCCTGCGGGCCAGGGTGGCGTGATCAGCGGTCGGCGTCAGCGCCTGCCGGACAGGACGCAGAACTCGTTGCCCTCGGGATCGGCGAGCACCACCCAACTCTGCTCGCCCTGACCGACATCCGCGTGCCGGGCGCCGAGCCCGAGAAGCCGCGCGACCTCGGCCTGCTGATCGTCGGGCCGGAAGTCGAGATGCAGCCGGTTCGGGGTCTGCTTCCGGTCCGGAACCGCCACGAACAGGATCTCCGGGTGACTGTCGGCCAGGGGCCGGATGTGGACGTCGCCGTCGGAGTCGGTCACGGAGCCCCAGCCAAGGGCCTCGGCCCACCAGCCTCCCAGGGCTGTCGGATCGAGAGCGTTGACCACCACGGCTTCCCATTGCAGTCCCATGCGTCAACGGTACGGGGAGCGGCGGACGCCCGTCACCGATTTCACCGCAGCGTCGGATCGATCGGTTCGACGCCGAGGCGTTCGGAGTACTGCTCGTTGAGTTCGCGCCAGCCGTAGTTCATCGCCTCGGCGCCGACAATCGGTCCGATCGGATTGCGTTCGAGCAGGCTGTCGGCGACGTCCAGGCACATGTGCCACCCGGCGGCCGTCATCGCCGCGGTTCGCTGGTCGTCGACCGTGTGGCGCAAGGTCAGTCGGGTGCCCGCATCGGTTTCCTCGATCGTCCAGAGCAGGACGTCGTCGCCCCACGCGTGTTCGAGGACGTGAGGTGATTCGGCCCGAGTCACGGTGCCGTCGAGTTCGGTGCGGTCCTGCCCGTCGACCATGATCAGGGTTGCGGGACCGACCGTTCCGAGGTTCCGGTCCGCGGTGTACGGCGCCCACTGCGGAAGTTCGCCGGGATCCGTGAGCGCGGTCCACAGCGCCGCCGGCGAGTGGGTGAAGTCGCGAACGAAGGTCAGAGCCCATCGGGTGCCGTCGGGTCGTGCCTCGACGTGCCGCAGTGGGCCGGGGCGGTAGTCGCGTCGTGCGTCTGATTCGGTCATGACGGGGTCTCCTTCGATTCGAGGTGCCGCCCGAGCGCATCGAGGTGATTCGCCCACAGCCGGCGGTAGGGCTGCAGCCACGCGTCGAACTCGTCGAACGGTTCGCGGTGCAGGCTGTAGATGCGCTGCTGGGCCGCGGTGCGGCAGGTGACGAATCCGGCCTGTCGCAGCACCCGCAGGTGCTTGGACACGGTCGGCTGGGGCAGGGCGAGTTGGTCGACGAGTTCGCCGACGCTGGCGTGACCGGCCCGCAGCCGTTCGAGGATCCTGCGCCGCTGTGGTTCGGCGACCACGGTGAACACGTCCGGTGCCATGACCCCGAGTATGCGCCTACGCGTATATACGCGTCAAGGAATATGAACGTCCGGTTGTGGCATGAACGCGATCGTCAGCAGGGACCGGACGAACTCGCGCAGAGCCCGCTCGTCGGACGTGTCCACGATCCCCTCAGTGATGATGAGCGAGCCGATGATGCGGAACGCCCACTCGGAGATGGCGGTGGGGCTCACGCCCGACAGTTGGTCGGGAGAGAACAGGCGCTCGAAGTGGGGAGTGAGCAGTTGCGCCCCGAGTTCGATCATCGGCTTCGCCTCGACCGTGAACCAGGGGAGCACCACGGCGGGGTCGTCGCGCAAACCCTTCTGCAGCAACCGGTGTCCGCGTGCGTACTGGACGGCGAACACGACGGCGTCGACGAATCGCACCTGGAGTTGGCTCTGCCGTCCCCGCAGCACCGGGTCGAGCACGACGAAGAACCTTGAGATCTCCCGCTGGAAGAGGGCCTCGAGAATGGCGGACTGATCGCCGACGTGTTTGTAGAGCGTGGGCCGGGACAGTCCCGCTCGCTCGGCGATGACCGCGTGAAGCCGGGTGCTGTAACCGAGTTCGATCAGGCATTCCTCGGCCGCGTCGAGGATCCGTTCCCGGAGTTCGCCGGGTGTCGGTGTCGTCGGCTGCGTCCTCACGGCCCTGATTGTGCTGTTCGGGTGGGGTGGGCGCAAACAGAAGCCACAAATGTGAACTCGAGTCACAGATAACCATTGACCTGCGTCACACCCGGGTTTACGTTTTACCTATAAACGGCAACGAGATGGAATCGCGCTCGACGAAGGGATCAGCGATGTCTCAGCGTTCACACACGATCGATCGGGAGGAAGTCGCCGGGCGGCTCCTCGCAGGCTCCGTCAAGCGTTCGTACGCCCCCGTGGTCGATATCGACTGGGACGCGCCCCTCGAGGACGGCAAGTACTTCCTGCCGCCGCAGGTCCTGTCTCTGTGGGGAACCGAGATGTGGGACCGGATGAGCGAGGCACAGCGCATCGAGTTGTCCCGGCAGGAATCGGCGAACATCCTCAGCGTCGGAATCTGGTTCGAGAACATCCTCAACCAGGCGCTCCTGCGCGCGCTGCTGCACAACGATCCGAGCTCGCTGCACACCCGGTACATGCTCACCGAGATGGGCGACGAGTGCAGGCACATGACGATGTTCGGGCGCGCCATCGAGCAGATGGGCGCCAAGCCCTTCCAGCTCCGGTGGTATCAGGCAGTCGTGGTCAACGTGCTGCCCAAGACATTTCGCGGAACCATGCTCTGGGTGGCCGCGCTGATCGGCGAGGAGATCTTCGACGCCACGCAGCGGCGCGTCCTCGAGGACCCGCAATTGCAGCCGATGATTTCCCGGCTGATGCGGATCCACGTCACCGAGGAGTCCCGGCACATCCGATTCGCGCGCGAGGGGGTGCGTCGCCGCGTCGCGGAAGGCCACCGGATCGACCGGCTGTGGGTCGCAACGGTGCAGGGGATCGGCGGCCCGCTGTTCCAGCGGCTGTTCACCAACCCGGCCATGTACGAGCGGGCCGGGCTGGATCCGAAGGAGGCACGTCGACAGGCGTTGACAAATCCTCACTTTCGCGAGAATCAACGACGCGGGTTCGAGTCGCTGGCAGCGTTTCTCGAGGAGAACGGCCTGATGCGACCGACGTCCCGCGCGCTGTGGCGGCGCGGGGGATTCCTGTGACAACCGGGACCACCGAACCGGACGTCCTCGTCGTCGGCACCGGATTCGCCGGACTGTGCATGGCGATCAAGCTGAAGGAGGCGGGCGAGGAGAACGTCGTCGTTCTCGAGAAGGCCGACCGGGTGGGCGGAACGTGGCGGGAGAACACGTATCCCGGATGTGGTTGCGACGTGATGTCGCTGATGTATTCGTTCTCCTTCGCGCCCAACCGGAAATGGACCCGGATGTACGCGCGGCAGCCCGAGATTCTCGACTACATCGAACGGGTGGTCCGCGACTACGATCTGGCTCCACACATCCGGTTCGGCGCCGAGGTGATCTCCTACGAGTTCGACGAGACCACCGACCGGTGGCGGGTGGAGACCCGGTCGGGTTCGGTCTATCACCCCCGCATCGTGGTCGCCGGTCCGGGACCGCTGCACAAACCCAGCGTTCCGGATCTTCCCGGCCGGAAGTCGTTCTCGGGTGTGGCATTCCATTCCGCCGAGTGGGATCACTCGGTCGATCTGACCGGTAAGCGGGTAGCGGTCGTCGGCACGGGAGCGAGTGCCGTGCAGTTCGTTCCGGAGGTCGCGAAGACGGCCGCGCACGTCGACGTCTTCCAGCGGACGCCGCACTGGATACTGCCGAAGCTGGACCGTCCGATCACCGCCGGTGAGAAGGCGGTGTTCAAGGCTGTTCCCGGAGTCCAGAAGGCTTACCGCGGTGCGATCTACTGGAGCCACGAATCGCTGATCGCCGGTTTCCTGCACCCACGACTGATGACGGTGCTGGAGTCGGCCGCCCGGGGTCTGCTGCGCAGGCAGGTGCGTGATCCCGAATTGCGTGCCACGCTGACCCCCGACTACATCATCGGCTGCAAGCGGATTCTGGTGTCCAGCAATTTCTACCCGGCCCTGCAACGCGGCAACGTCGATCTGGTCACGTCGGGCATCTCGGAGGTCACCGAACGTGGGATCCGGACTGACGACGGAACGATGCACGAGGCGGACGTCATCGTCTACGGCACGGGATTCGCGGTCGGCGACCGATTCGAGAACGAGCACATCGTGGGCCGCCGCGGCCTGACGATCCAGCGGGCCTGGCGCGACGGCATGGAGGCGTACCTCGGTGTCGCGGTCGCGGGGTTCCCGAACTTCTTCCTCATGATGGGTCCGAATTCCGGTGGCGGCAACCAGTCGATCGTCTTCGTCATCGAGGCCCAGGCGCACTACATCACCCGATGCCTGGCGCTGATGAAGAAGCGCGACGCGACCCGGATCGAGGTGCGCGCGGGCGCGCAGCGCGAATTCAACCGGGTGGTCCACCGCAAACTCGCGGGCTCGGTGTGGAATTCGGGTGGTTGCGACAGCTGGTACCTCGATTCCACCGGCCACAATCGGGCGGCGTGGCCCGGGTCGAGCGCATCCTACTGGCGGCGCATGCGCACCCCGGACGACCGGCACTTCGAGCTGAGTTCGCTCGCCGAGCGCGAGGACGACACGGAGTACCGCGGGCCCGGCGTGCTCACGTCCGGCGACCTGACCGTGGCCGTCGAGGTCTTCCTGAACGGCCACATCGAACCGCTGGACGGCCTCTACCACTGGTACGGCCGCGTCGTCGGCGACGGCGTCGACGCGGCGAAAGGGCGCAACCGCACCCCGTTGTTCCTCACCATCGGGGACGGTCCGGAAGTGCCCGCGGCGCTCGCCGAGCGCGACCCGTGGGGCCACTTCCGGATCGCCGGGGTGGGCACGCCCCCGTTCCCGCTAGCGCCGGTCGAAGTCGAGGTTCCGATCTCCCGGGCCAAACTCGCCTCGGCGGAATAAGCTTGTTGCTGAGCGTGTATCACACGTCGGACTCGAGCGGGAAGGGTGCTGATGCGCGACGTGCTGGCGGACCTGATGGCGGTGTGGACCGCGGGCGGAACAGCGGGTGTCGGGACGGTGGTCCGCACGTTCCGCTCCGCGCCGCGACCGCCGGGGGCGTCGATGGTCGTGGCGCCCGACGGCAGCGCGTCCGGTTCGGTGTCCGGCGGGTGCGTCGAGGGGGCGGTCTACGAACTCGCATCCGAGGTCACGGCATCCGGTACGCCAGTGCTGCAGCGGTACGGGATCAGCGACGAGAACGCGTTCGAGGTGGGTCTCACCTGCGGTGGAATCATCGACATCTTCGTCGAGCCCGTGTCGCGGGACAATTTTCCGGAGCTCGGCGAGATCACCCGGGACATCGACAATCACCTGCCGGTCGCGGTCGCGACCGTCGTGGCGCATCCCGATGCGGCTCGGGTGGGGCGCCGGCTGGTCGTCCGGCCCGAGAGCGTGAGCGGTTCGCTCGGCTCGGACCGGGCCGATTCCGCGGTCACCGACGACGCCCGGGGCCTCCTCGCGGCGGGCGGCAGCACCGTCCTGACGTACGGCACCGACGGCCAGCGTCGCGGCGAGGGCATGGAGGTGTTCGTCGCCAGTTACGCGCCGAGGCCGCGCATGCTCGTGTTCGGGGCCATCGACTTCGCCGCCGCGGTGGCCCGGCAGGGCGCCTTCATGGGATATCGGGTGACGGTCTGCGACGCCCGTCCGGTGTTCGCGACCCACGCGCGGTTCCCGACGGCCGACGAGGTGGTGGTGGACTGGCCGCACCGGTATCTCGCTGCGCAGGCCGAGTCCCAGGCCATCGACGGCCGGACTGTGATTTGCGTACTCACCCACGACCCCAAGTTCGACGTCCCTCTCCTCGAAACGGCGCTGCGCCTCCCGGACGTCGCGTTCATCGGCGCCATGGGCTCACGCAGAACGGACCTGGACCGGCGTGAACGCCTACGTGAGGCCGGTCTGACCGACACCGAACTCGACCGGCTGTCGAGCCCTATCGGTCTGGACATCGGCGCCCGGACACCCGAGGAGACTGCGGTGTCCATCGCCGCCGAGATCATCGCCCGTCGGTGGGGTGGCACGGGGCGCCCGCTGGCGGAGTCGAGCGGCCGGATTCACCACGAGGAACCCGTCGATTCCTTCGTCGACTAGGGCGGTTCACCCGGGGTTGACGGACCACCGGTTCTTGCGCAGGCTGAAAGGATCCACGTTTGTGAGGTAGGTCACAATGCAAGTACCAGGATCCTTCGAATACGAGCGTGCAACGGGCGTCGAGGACGCCATCGCCCTGCTCGACCGGCTGGGCGACGAAGCCCGCCTCGTCGCAGGCGGCCACAGCCTGCTCCCCATGATGAAACTTCGCCTCGCCAATCCCGAGTACCTCATCGACATCAACGATCTCGAGGGCGAACTCGGCTACATCACGACCGAGCGGTCGAGGCTGCGGATCGGTGCGATGACACGGCACCGCCGGCTGCTCGAATCGGACGAGCTCGCGGTGGCGTTCCCCCTCTTCCGCGACGCGGAGAAGGTGATCGCCGACCCGGTGGTCCGCAACCGCGGGACCATCGGCGGATCGCTGTGCCAGGCGGATCCGGCCGAGGACCTCACCACTGTCTGCTCTGTTCTCGACGCCACCTGCGTGGTGCGCGGGCCCGGTGGACGCCGCGAGATCCCCATGTCCGAGTTCCTCGTCGGGCCGTACGAGACGGCGCTCGCACACAACGAGATGCTCATCGAGATAGTGATACCCGTCCACGGCCACAGCTCCAGCGCGTACGCCAAGGTCGAACGGCGGACCGGGGATTGGGCGGTCACCGCGGCCGGAGCGGCCGTCACGGTGGAGGGCGGCGAGATCGCCCGGGCCGCGGTCGGCCTCACGGCAGTCAACCCGGATCCGTCCGGACTTTCGGACGTCGCCGACTACCTGACCGGGCGTCCCCCGTCCGAGGAGGCGTTCGCCCAGGCCGGGCGGATGGCCGCGCAGGCCTGCGAACCTGTCGCCGACGCCCGCGGCACCGTCGACTACAAACGCCATCTCGCATCCGAACTCACGATCCGCACACTCCGTACAGCGGTCGACCGGGTGCTCCGTAGCGACGTGGAGCACGAGCCGACCGGAAAAGAGGCATAGCCATGCAGGTGAACATGACCGTCAACGGTGAAGCAGTGAGCGCCGAGGTGGAACCGCGCATGCTGCTGGTCCATTTCCTCCGCGACCAGCTCGGCCTGACCGGGACCCACTGGGGCTGCGACACCAGCAACTGCGGCACGTGCGTCGTCACCGTCGACGGCGATCCGGTGAAGTCGTGCACGATGCTCGCCGCGATGGCGGGCGGGCACGACGTCCGCACGGTCGAGGGCCTCGAACACGACGGCGAACTCGATCCCGTCCAGCAGGGCTTCATGCAGTGCCACGGACTGCAGTGCGGGTTCTGCACCCCCGGCATGATGATGACGGCGCGGGCACTGCTCGACCGGGAGGAGAGCCCCGACGAGGCCACCATCCGGGAGGCGATCTCCGGGCAGATCTGCCGCTGCACCGGGTACACCACGATCGTGCGCTCGATCCAGTGGGCGGCCGACCATCGGGCGGGCGAGGCCGCCGAGCCGGAACCGGCAGGCGACTTCGACGCGGACGTGCAGGAGGACAAGACGCGGGGCGCCGAGGGCGCACCGATGACAGTCGAGGAACACGCGACGACTGGAAGTGCATCATGACCACCGTCGAATCCCGCCCTCCGTCTGGCGGCGCGGATATCGTCGACAACGACAAGAAGCCCTGCGGCCACGGTCGCATGCTGCGCAAGGAGGATCCCCGCTTCATCCGGGGGCTCGGAAATTACGTCGACGACATCACCCTCCCCGGCATGCTGCACCTGGCGATCCTGCGGTCGCCGGTCGCGCACGCGCGGATCGTGAACATCGATACCACTGCGGCACAGGAACACCCGAAGGTGACGGCAGTGGTGACGGGCGCCGACCTCGCCGCGAAGAACCTCGCTTGGATGCCGACGCTGTCCAACGACGTGCAGGCCGTGCTGGCCACCGACAAGGTGCGTTTCCAGGGCCAGGAGGTGGCGTTCGTCATCGCAGAGGACCGTTATTCGGCCCGGGACGCGCTGGAACTGATCGACGTCGAATACGACATGCTCGATCCCGTGGTCGACGCGCGCGCCGCGCTCTCGCCCGATGCGCCGGTGATCCGCGACGACCTCGAGGGCAAGACGGACAATCACTGCTTCGACTGGGAGACAGGCGATGCCGCCGCGACCGAGGCCGTGTTCGCGAAGGCGGACGTGGTGGTGAAGCAGGAGATCGTCTACCCCAGGGTGCATCCGGCGCCGATGGAGACGTGCGGTGCGATCGCCGACGTCGACAAGGTGTCCGGCAAGCTCACCCTGTACACCACGTCCCAGGCACCGCACGCGCACCGGACGGTCTACGCCCTGGTCTCGGGGATCCCGGAGCACAAGATCCGGGTGGTGTCCCCGGACATCGGCGGGGGATTCGGCAACAAGGTCCCGATCTACCCGGGATACGTGTGTGCCATCGTGGCGTCGCTCGTGACGGGCAAACCGGTGAAATGGATGGAGGATCGCAGCGAGAACCTGATGAGCACGGGCTTCGCCCGCGACTACATCATGGTCGGCGAGATCGCGGCCACCGCAGAGGGCAAGATGCTCGCGATCCGCACGAAGGTGCTGGCCGACCACGGTGCGTTCAACGGCACTGCGGCCCCGGTGAAGTATCCGGCCGGTTTCTTCGGCGTCTTCACCGGCAGCTACGACATCGAGGCCGCGCACTGCGCGATGACGGCGGTCTACACGAACAAGGCGCCCGGCGGGGTGGCGTACGCCTGCTCGTTCCGCATCACCGAGGCCGTGTATCTGGTCGAGCGGCTCGTCGACTGCCTGGCGTTCGACCTGAAGATGGATCCGGCGGAACTGCGGCTGAAGAATCTGCTGAGGCCGGAACAGTTCCCGTACACCAGCAAGACCGGGTGGGTGTACGACTCGGGCGACTACGAGACCACCATGCGCAAGGCCATGGACATGATCGGCTACCAGCAGTTGCGCGAGGAGCAGAAGGAACGCCGCGAACGCGGCGAGCTGATGGGAATCGGCATGTCGTTCTTCACCGAAGCCGTCGGTGCCGGACCCCGGAAGGACATGGACATCCTGGGCCTCGGCATGGCCGACGGCTGCGAACTGCGCGTCCACCCGACGGGCAAGGCCGTCGTGCGGTTGTCGGTGCAGACCCAGGGGCAGGGTCACGAGACGACGTTCGCGCAGATCGTGGCGGAGGAACTGGGGATCCCACCGGACGACATCGACGTCGTGCACGGCGACACCGACAACACGCCGTTCGGGCTCGGCACGTACGGCAGCCGGTCGACACCGGTGTCGGGGGCGGCCGCGGCGCTCGTGGCCCGCAAGGTCCGGGACAAAGCGAAGATCATCGCCTCGGGCATGCTCGAGGCCTCGGTCGCGGATCTGGAATGGGAAAAGGGCGAATTCCATGTGAAGGGCGATCCCTCGGCGAAGGTGACCATCCAGGACATCGCGATGCGGGCGCACGGCGCCGGCGATCTGCCGGAGGGAATCGAGGGCGGACTCGACGCGCAGATCTGTTACAACCCCGAGAATCTGACGTACCCCTACGGCGCGTACTTCTGCGTCGTCGACGTCGATCCCGGCACCGCGGTGGTGAAGGTGCGGCGGTTCCTCGCCGTCGACGACTGCGGCACGCGCATCAATCCGATGATCATCGAGGGGCAGGTCCACGGCGGCATCGTCGACGGCATCGGTATGGCGCTCATGGAGATCATCGAGTTCGACGAGGACGGCAACTGCCTCGGCGGATCACTGATGGACTACCTGATCCCCACCGCACTCGAGGTCCCGAAGCTCGAGACCGGTTTCACCGTGACCCCGTCGCCGCATCACCCGATCGGCGCGAAGGGCGTCGGCGAGTCCGCGACGGTCGGATCGCCCCCGGCCGTGGTGAACGCGGTCGTGGATGCGCTCGCCCCGTTCGGTATCCGGCACGCCGACATGCCGCTCACCCCGTCCCGGGTGTGGGAGGCCATGCAGGGCCGCGCGACACCCCCGATCTGAATGTCGCCCGTCGGCTGCGAGGAGGCTTGATGGATCTGAAAGAGCGTGCGGCGCAACTGACGCGCGACCGCAGGCCGTTCGTCCGTGCGACCGTGGTGCGGGCGCAGCCGCCCACGTCCAGTCACACCGGCGACGAGGCGATCCTCCTGCAGGACGGGACGATCGAGGGGTTCGTCGGCGGTCAGTGTGCGCAGAATTCGGTACGCATGGCCGCCCTGGGTGCGCTGGCAACCAACGAGAGCGTGCTGTTGCGGGTCCTTCCCGACGGGGCCGTGCAGTTCCCCGAGGCTCCGGGCGCGTCCGTCGTGGTGAATCCGTGCCTGTCCGGCGGTGCCATGGAGATCTTCCTGGAGCCGCAGTTGCCACCGCCGTTGGTGCGGATCTTCGGCACCACACCGATCGCGCAGGCGTTGGGGGGCATAGCGGAACTGCTGGGATTCACCGTCGAGCACGACGACGCCGGAATCGGGCAGTTCTCCGGCACGACGGCGGTGGTGCTCGCCGGCCACGGCGGACCCGAAGCGGAGGTCATCCGTGCGGCGCTCGACGCCGGGGTCGGATATGTCGGGCTCGTCGCCAGCCGAACACGCGGTGGGGCCATCCTCGACACCCTGGGGCTGACCGAGCCCGAGCGGGCGCGCGTGCACACCCCGGTCGGTCTCGACATCGGCGCGCGGACGGCGGCGGAGATCGCGGTGTCGATCGCGGCCGAGTTGGTGCAGGAACTGCGGACCGCGGGACTTCGCGCGCCCGAGGATGATTCGACTCCGTCGGTGGTGGTGACGGAGGTGATCGATCCCGTGTGCGGGATGCACGTCGTCGTCGGGCCGGACACTGCCCACCTACGGCGCGGCGGCGACGACTTCTGGTTCTGCGGGCCGGGTTGCCGGGCATCGTTCGCGCAGGAGACGGGAGCGGTATGACGGCGGCATTCGAGGACGTGGCGGACGTGGTCCGGCGCTTCGACGCCGAGGACTACCTCCTGGACTTCGGAACCGCGTCGGCCCTGTATCTCGCGGCTGCTCTGCGCCGGCCGCTCCTGCTCGAAGGCGAACCCGGAGTCGGCAAGACCACCGCGGCGAAGGCTCTCGCGACCGTCCTCGGCGCCCCGCTGATCCGGTTGCAGTGCTACGAAGGCCTCACCGCGAACGAAGCCCTCTACGACTGGAACTACCAGCGGCAGTTGCTCACCATCCGGCTGGCCGAATCGCGGGGCGACGGCCTCACCGAGGACGACCTGTTCACCGAGGAGTTCCTGCTGGAACGTCCGATCCTCCATTGCGTGAGATATCGGGGACCGACCCCGCCCGTACTGCTGATCGACGAAATAGACCGAGCCGACGACGAGTTCGAGGCACTCCTCCTCGAATTCCTGGGGGAGGCATCGGTCACCGTTCCGGAACTGGGAACGTTCACGGCCGAACAGCACCCCGTCGTCGTGCTGACGTCCAACCGGAGTCGCGATCTCCACGACGCGCTCCGCAGACGATGCCTCTACCACTGGATCGACTATCCGGAGCCGGCACGGGCGGCCGCCATCGTGCGCCGCACGGTGCCCGCGGCGGCGTCGCCCCTCATCGAGCACGCCACCTGCTTCGTCGGCAGGGCGCGCGAACTCGATCTCGACAAGCCGCCCGGAATCGCCGAGACGATCGACTGGGTGTCCGCACTCGCGGCGCTGGGAGTGGCCGATCTGGTGCGCGACGACGCGATCCAGAGCCTGAGTGCCCTCGCGAAGACCCCGGACGACCGCACAATAGTTCAGGACGCATTCGCCGACTACGCGCACGGCCTGGCCACCGGATGAGAGGCAACTGCCATGAAGATCGCCAACGAGTTCACCGTCAGCGCCCCGATCGAGCAGGCGTGGGAGGTGCTCAGCGACCTCGAGGAGGTTGCTCCCCTGCTCCCCGGAGCTCAGATGACAGGGCGGGAGGGTGACGATTACCTGGGGAAGGTGAAGGTCAAGGTCGGCCCGGTGACCAGTGAGTTCAAAGGCAAGGCCGCCTTCGTCGAGCGTGACCCGAAGGAGCACCGCGCCGTGATCGATGCCCGCGGGAGGGACTCGCGCGGGTCCGGCAACGCGTCCGCGACGATCACCGCCCAGTTGCACGAGGTCGGCGACCGCACCCGCGTCACCGTGGATACCGACATGAAGATCGTCGGCAAACTCGCGCAGTTCGGCAGCGGGATGATCCAGCAGGTGTCGGAGAAACTCATGGGGCAGTTCGCTGAATCGCTGGAAGCGAAGCTCGCCGGGGGACCCGCTGAACAGCCCGCGGCGGCGCCGGAGTCCACCGGCACCACGACGCTGTCCGTGGCCCGGCCTGCCGCCGAACCGGCGCCGCTGGACCTGCTGGCGTTGTCCGGCGCGGGTGCGTGGAAACGGTATGCCCCGATCCTCGCTGCCATCCTCGCCGGGATCGTGGTCGTCCTCGTGGTGGGCCGCCGCAGGCGATGACCGCGTCGGGCGTCCTGCGGGGCGTCGATCTCGCGGCGTTCGCGGTGGCACTCGTCGCCCGGTTGCGTTCCCGTGGCGTCGTCGTCTCCGCGAGCGGCCCCGCGGTGTTCGTGCAGGCACTTCATCTGTCGCCGCCGAGTTCGCGGTCGCGGCTGTACTGGTCGGCGCGTCTGACACTCGTCAACCGCGTCGACGACCTCGCGCCGTTCGACGCCGTCTTCTCCGCGGTCTTCGAGGACGCCCTGCTGTCTGTGGATCCGCATGCGCGGCGAGCCGCTGCGGGACGGGAGACGGCCCTCGCCGGTGTCCGAGACGGCCGCGACCGGCCCGGTGACGCGCAGGACGTCGACGGCGTGCCGTGGATGACACGACCGATGATGACCGGCGGCGACGACAGCGGCGAGGACGACATTCACGACGTGCTCACCGCCGTGCCGGACACCCTGCCCAGCAGGCTCGTGGTTCGCGCGGACGAACCCTTCGCCCGATTCGACGCCGGCGACCTCAGGCTCCTCGGGGCCTGGCTGGAGCAGGCCACCGCCGCGTGGCCGTCCCGCCGCACCCGACGTCGCGAAGTGCATCGCCGCGGCCGGCGTATCGACCTGCGGGCCACCATGAACCGGTCGAGGGCCACGGGCTGGGAGCCGGTGGTCCTCGCGCGGAGCCGTCCGCGGAACCGTCCGCGGCGCATCGTGATGCTGTGCGACGTGAGCCGGTCGATGCAGCCATACGCCGCGATCTATCTCCATCTGATGCGGGCGGCGGTGCAACGACAGACCGAGGGCAGGCCGGAGGTGTTCGCCTTCTCCACGTCGCTGACGAGGCTCACGCCCGTGCTCGCGCACCGCAGCGCCGAGACCGCGGTCCGCAAGGCGAACGACAAGGTGGTCGACAGATTCGGTGGCACCCACATCGCAGGCAGCGTGAGCGAACTGCTCGCGTCCCCGCACGGCAACGCGCTGCGCGGGGCAGTCGTGGTCATCGCGTCCGACGGCTGGGACAGCGACGACCCGACGCGCCTGGCGCATGCCCTCACCCGGGTCCGTCGCCGCGCCCATCGACTGGTGTGGCTCAATCCCCGCGCCGGTGATCCCGACTTCCAGCCGCTCGCCGGATCGATGGCGGCCGCGCTGCCCTTCTGCGATGCCTTCCTCCCCGCGCACTCCGTGTCCGCGCTCCGCGACGTGCTGGACGTGATCAGCCGGATGGGATAGCGGGGGCGCGATTTCCACCCCCAGGGTGCCTGGCCGCCGTCGTGTGTTTCGCCGAAGCTCTATGGACGGTGCACACCGTTCTTCAGCTCACAGGAGGAAACCCACATGTCGACTTCCAGAACTTCCGCCAGGATCGTGGCGGCCATCGGGGCGGTCCTCGCAGCCCTCTCGATCTCACTGGTGGGGACGGCCGAAATCGCCGGCGCCAGACCATGTCAGAACGACTGTCACGCACCGGTTCCCAAGCCGCCGGTCGACGGCTGCCAACTCTGCAATCCCAACCCACCACCGCCTCCGCCGCCACCGCCCCCGCCGCCACGGTAGGGAAGAGTTCGGCATGCGAGACACGCGCCTCGGCCGCACGGTCGGGGCGCGTGTCGCGTCATGGGGACGACCTCGGTCAGTCGTCCGCGATCAGTCCTCCGCGCCACCGGGATCCGACTCGCCTTCGGCCTCGTCGCGGTCGGCCCACTCGAGCAGCGGCTCGAGCGAGAACACGGCGTCGTCGATTCCGGCATGCAGGTCACCGAGTTTCGCGAAGCGGTCGGGGACGGTGGCGATCGTGAACTCGTGCGGGTTCACGTCGTCGATCTCCTCCCACGTCACCGGTGTGGACACGGTCGCGTCGGGCACACCCCGCACCGAGTACGCGCTGGCGATGGTGTGATCGCGGGCGTTCTGGTTGTAGTCGACGAACAGCTTGCGCGGGTCCCGGTCCTTGCGCCACCAGGTGGTGGTGACGTCCTGCGGAGCCCGGCGCTCCACTTCGCGGGCGAAGGCCAGCGCGGCCCGCCGGACGTCGCCGAAACCCCAGTCGGGCCGGATCCGGACGTAGACGTGCATGCCGCTTCCGCCGGACGTCTTCGGCCAGCCCGTCGCACCCAGTTCGTCGAGCACCTCGTGCACCACCCCGGCCACGCGCCGCACCGTGTCGAACCCGCACTCGGGCATCGGATCGAGATCGATCCGCCACTCGTCGGGGCGTTCGACGTCCGCGCGGCGCGAGTTCCACGGATGGAACTCGACCGTGGACATCTGCACCGCCCAGATCACGTCCGCCGGGTGCGTCACGCACAGTTCGTCGGCGTGACGGTTGTACCGCGGAAACGTCACCCGCACCGTCTGGACCCAGTCCGGTGCACCGTGCGGCAACCGCTTCTGGTGCACCTTCTCCCCGCTCAGGCCGTCGGGAAAGCGGTGCATCATGCAGGGGCGTTCGCGCAGGGCGCGGACGATCCCGTCGCCGACGCTCAGGTAGTAGTTCGCGAGGTCGAGCTTCGTGGCACCGGTGGCGGGGAAGTAGACGCGTTCCGGGTGCGAGATCCGCACGGTCCGATCGCCGACCTCCAGTTCGACAGCGGGAGCCTTGCTCTTGCCGGTCGCCATGCAGTCAACCTAACCCGCACCCGATCCTTCCCGCGCTGTTTGCAGACGGTTTCGCCGGAATCCCAGGCAATTCGTTCGTTGCCAGGATGGTCGTGAGAATCCGGCCACTGTCCGTGCGTCTGTGGGGCGGGGTCAGAAGCCGGGCGCCCGGCCGCCGTTCCACAGTTGTTCGGTGACGTCGTGGAAGCAGACGAGGGTCACCGGATCGTCCTGACGACGGAGGATGGGCCGGCTGACGAGTGCGCGCACTCGGGATCCGTCCTGATGTGCGAGGTCGACGGGTGTGGTGGCGGACTCGCGGAGGTGTTCGACCGCGTCGGCACCCGCCGGTGCGTCGTCCAGGTCGAGGAATTCGGACACCGGACGTCCGCGCAGTGACGCAACGGGATGACCCAGCATCTCCTCGAAAGCACTGTTCGCGTGGACGACGGTGCCGTCGTTCTCGACCGCCAGGACGGGAACCGGAAGGCGTTCGAGCAGGACGAGGGCGGGTAGCTGCTCGAGGTAGCCCAAAGGAGTTTCCGGGGTCGGGCGACGTCTCTCCTCATACTCTGCCTGTGCGCTCACAGCCCTATACTCTCACCGATTCCGACCGCCCGTCCCGTTGTCGTCGTAGTCGGCGGTTCACGTCCTCCGTGGCCGGGATGTGCACCTGACTACCGGTAGCCGCGGCGACACCCGCCGCACTCGCTACAGCCTGGGATCGTTCCGAAAATCCGTTGCCCGACCTCACTGCGGTCCGTATTGTCACGTGGCTTTGTCAACCCGTCGAGAGAAGGAGTTCATCTCGTCATGGAACCCGTCACCGAACGCGACATCAGGTCGTCGTTCATCAATTGCTCCAAAGGCGACGCCAAGCGTCTGCCCATCCCTCGTGACTTGGACGATCGGCCCTGGGACGATCTCGACTTCCTCGGCTGGAGTGACCCGTCGTTTCCGGGCCGCTGCTATGTCGTCGTGCCACGGGACGACGGTCTGGTCGGCGTCGCGCTGCGCTACGAAACGGGCGGTTATCGCCGCGCGCAAATGTGCACCGTCTGCATGACCACGCACGCCAATGGCGGCGTCTCGCTGATGACTGCGCGCAAGTCGGGTGAATCCGGACGCCGGGGCAACTCGACCGGCACCTACATGTGCGCCGATCTCGCCTGCTCGCTCTACGCGCGCCGGAAGAAGTCGCCCGCGCTGGGCAGGCAGTACCGCGAGGATCTCGAGCCCGAGGAGAGGATCGAGCGGGTCCGCGTCAACCTCGACGCCTTCATCTCGAGGGTCTACGGCTGACCGACCCGACCCGACCCGACACCCACCCATCGTGCAGCTCGCTAGCTGCTCGTGAGAACGGAGGTAGATGCCATGCGCCGACATTCGAGGAACCCGCGTCCCGGTGGACCCCGAGTTCGGAGACACTGCAACGACACTCGGGGTGTACGGGACTCCTCTCCGGTCGAGACGGCCCGGACATAGACCGGACCGTCCTGTCCGGAGAGGATTCCCGAACTATGCTCGTCGACGCCGAGAACTGAAGTGGGCAAATGCCTTCGCCATGATCGGGGTGGTGACGAGCATGATGACCAGGCGCAACACCTGAGCGGCCGCGACGAACGTGACGTTGGAGGCGGTGGATGCCGATACGGCCAGCACCGCCGCCAGGCCACCGGGCGTCGTGGCGAGATAGGCCTCGAGCAGGCTCACACCGGTGAGGTGGGAGAGTAGGACGCCCAGGCCGGCGCAGGCCGCCCCGACCAGCAGCGTGAGCAGCGCCGCGTACGGCAGGATTCGTCCGATCGCCCGCAGGCTCGCCCGGTCGAACGCGAGCCCGGCCTGCCAGCCGATGAGAATCAACGCGCCGGTCATCAGCATCGGCGGGACCGCGACCGCGTCGCTCCAGCCGCCGAGTTCGAACCCGGCGCTCACCGCCAGCGGACCCAACGTCGCGGGAGCGGGTAGTCGCACGAGTGATGCCACGGCGGTGCCGCCCACGATGAACAATGCCAGGAACGGCAGGGCCACATACCATTCGGACCCACCGCCCTCGGTGCCTGTCACGGTTTCCGCACCGGTATCGACGCGGAAGCCGAACGTGACGATCATCGGCATCGACACGACGACGAGCGCCACCCTCAGGTACTGCACCACTGCGACGACCCGGTCGTCGCCGCCGAGTTCGCGGGCCATCGCGACGAGTCCGGTGGCGCCGCCCGCAGTCATGGCGAGGGAACCGGTCACCGCGTCCACGTCGCGGTGCAGCGCGAGCAGGGCCCCGGCCGCCACGCTGAGCGCGAGAGTCGCGGCCGCGATCGAGACCACCGGCATCCACATCGAGCCCAGTCCGGCGATCGTGTCCCGGTGCACCATCAGCCCGACCGCGCTCGCCAGCACTCCCTGCGCAAGCTTTCCCAGCGGGCGCGGCACTCGGGCCGGCCCCCATCCGGTGACGGCCAGGGTCGCCGCGACGATCAGGGCGGAGAAGAGACCGGCCGCCGTCAGACCGACGCTTTCGCCGAGCACCCAGCCGCCGACCGACAGTGCGATCAGTGCGGCCCATCGGAGTCCGTGCCGACGCAGTGCGGCCGCGCGCGTGGGCACGGATCGTTCGGGGGATTGCACGTCGTTCACGGGGGGCGCCTACTCCGGGATGCTGTCCCTGCTCTATGGTGTGCATCAATGTATACCTTAACGGATGTCACTGCGAACGTTAGGATGTATGCATGACGGGTGGCAGCAAGAGCGAACAGGTATACGAGCAGCTCAAGCAGGACATCCTGAACGGTTCCCTGTCCCCGGGCCAGTCGCTGAGTGCCATCGACGTGGGCGCGCGGTTCTCGGCGTCTCGCACCCCGGTTCGCCAGGCCTTCCTTCGGCTCGAGGGGGAGGGGCTGGTCTCGCTCATCGACCGGCAGGGCGCACGGGTCGCTCCCATCTCGATCAAGAGCGTTCGGGACCTGTTCGAGCTACGCATCCTGCTCGAGGCGGCCGCCGCGCGCATGGTCGCCGAGGCCGTCGCCCGAGACGCCACGGCCCGGCAGCAGTTCGAACAGGTAGCGGACGCACTAGGGGCGATCTCCGAGGAAGACCCGTCCGAGTCCCGGCGAGATCGTTTCTACGAACTCACGGAAACGTACGACCAGGCCGTGATCGCGCACACCCGGAACGCGCAACTAGCCCGATCGATCGCCGAACTCCGGCCGCACACCGAGAGGCTGCGCAACATCGCCCACTCTCGCCCGGACCGTCTCGACGTCTCGTTGGCGGAGCACCTGTCGATGTGCCGTGCGATCCTCGCCGGCGACGGACCGGCGGCTGCCGCGGCCTGCACCGAGCACCTGACCCAGACGCAGAAGACCATCCTCGACGCGGTCGTCGATCCGCAGGGAGCGGCCGTCGCCATCGACCTGGTCACCGCGTAGTCGCCGCGGTCAGAGCGCGAGGATGGCGGGGACGCTGAGGACTGCCACGTAGTACCCCATGAACAGGACGCCTGCGTGGATCTTGAACGCTCGCGACAGCAGACCGCCGACGAGTCCGACAGTGAGGGTGACGGCGAGGCCGAGGATGCCGCCCTCCCAAACGCTGATGACGACGACCAGGCCCGTGACCGTGGCGATGGTCGCCTCGTGGCTGACGTACCGGACGATGAGCGTCGCCGCGCGGTGAGCGAAGTTCATCGCAAACGGGTACGCGATGATCGCGGCGATCACCACCGCACCGAGACCGTAGAGCAGAAACTCCCAGTTCGTCAGTGCCGTGGACAGGTTGCGGATCTGCCCGGTGCCGTCGTCGGTGGTGAAGACCGGCGGCGCGTTGAACAGGGGAGCGGCCGGGCCTGCCGCGACCGGGCTCAGCGGCAGACCGAACGCGATGAGCGGGATGAGCGCTTCGGCGATGTAGGTCGATTCGGTGGTTCCGTTGCGCGCGGCGATCACCGACGTCAACCGGTGGTAGCCCTGCTTGACCCGTGAACCGACGACCTCGCCCATGAGCACGGTCATCGCGACCGGGCTGAACACGAATGTGGCGCTCGAGACGGTCGCGGTCGCCGCGACCTGTGCGGTCTGCCTGCCGTCGAGCATCCGGAACGGGTTCGGGAAGTATCCCTTCCACCCCTTGATCTCCGGGGCGAGCCACACCGTCGCCGGTTCCTTGCGGGCCATGTCCTTGCGTCCCGACGCACCCAGTACGAGGAATAGGTCCGCGATGAGCGGGCCGACCGCGATGCCGAGGAAGTAGCTGATGTTCAGCGAGACGTCGTAGCTCTTCGTCAGACGTTCAGCTCCCGGGTCGCCGGATCGAACTCGGACAGGTAGGTGACGTCGGTGCCCATCATCTCGTGGGCGCGGCTTACCAACCGCCCGAGGAGGGCGTCGATGTCACGGAGTTCGGCGAGTTCGCGGGCACTCGAGAACAGCACCCCGAGTTCGCGTTCCCGTCGCCGCAAACGGGTCAGCTCGACCTGGTGCCGGCGCACCTTCTCCGCGAACGCCGCCCTGTCGGCCGGACCGGTAGCGACCCGGTCGAGCGCATCGCGCACTGCGGCCGAGTCGACCGTCAATTCGCCGACCATCGCATCGGCGAGTATCCCCAGCGAGTCGCCGCTCTCCCGTGAATCCATGCCCACACTCTGCCCTGGCGGTCGGGTAAGTCCCTAGCTCATCCCTTCTTGAGGATCACGGTCTTCGTCTCGGTGTATGCGTCGAGGACCGCCGCACCGTGCTCACGTCCCCAACCGGACTGCTTGTAACCACCGAACGGCAGGGCCGGGTCGAGCACGTGGTAGCTGTTGATCCACACCGTCCCAGCCTTGATGCGCGCCGCGACGTTGTGGGCCTTCGACACATCCGAGGTCCAAATGCCCGCGGCGAGACCATAGTCGGTGTCGTTGGCAGTCCGGACGATGTCGTCGATGTCGTCGAACGGTATCGCGGTGACGACGGGTCCGAAGATCTCTTCCTTCACCACCCGCATGTTCGGTGTGGTGTCGACGAGCACTGTCGGCTCGACGAAGTAGCCGATGTCCCCCTTCCGGCCCCCACCGGTCACGGCGGTGGCACCTTCGGCCCTGCCGCTGTCCAGGTATCCGAGAACGGTGTCGAGTTGCTTCTCCGACACGACGGGACCCATCTGCGTGTCCGGGTCGAGGCTGTCGCCGACCTTCAACGTGGACGCGATCTTGGCGACCCCTTCGACGACCTGGTCGTACACCGTGGACTGAATGAACAGCCGTGACCCGGCCTCGCAGGCCTCACCCTGATTGAAGAAGATGGCCATTGCCGCACCCTCGATGGCGGCGTCGATGTCGGCGTCGTCGAAGACGATGTTGGGGGATTTGCCGCCGAGTTCGAGGGTCACCTTCTTCAGGTTTCCGCGTGCGGCACCGACGATGTGCCGTCCCACCTCGGTCGACCCCGTGAACGAGACCTTGTCGACGCCGGGATGAGCGCTGAGTGCGGCGCCGACGTTCTCGCCGTCGCCTTGCACGATGTTCACCACGCCGTCGGGGATACCGGCCTCGCGGAGCACGTCGCCGAGCAGCGCCGCGCTGAGCGGGGTCTGTTCCGCCGGCTTGAGGATGATGGTGTTGCCCGCGGCGAGTGCGGGGCTCAGCTTCCAGGCTGCGAGCAGCAGCGGGAAGTTCCAGGCGACGATCGCGGCGACGACGCCCACCGGCTCGCGCACGGTGTACGCCAGGTAATCGCCCGGCGCTGCGGTGGAGGTGACCGGAATTGTGCTGCCCTCCAGTTTCGTGGGCCACCCCGCCATGTAGCGGAACCAGTCGGCGGACAGGGGGACATCGACCAGACGTGCGTAGGTCAGCGGCTTTCCGTTGTCGAGCGCTTCGACGAGCGCGAATTCCTCGACCCGTTCCTCCAGTAGATCGCCGACCCGCCAGAGAATCTTGCTTCGCTGTGCCGGAGTCATGCGTCCCCACGGTCCGTCGAGTGCTCTGCGAGCAGCCGACACCGCCCGGTTGACGTCCTCGTCGCCGCCGAACGCCACCTGCGCCAAGGCTTCACCATTGCATGGATTGACTGTTGCGAAGACTTCGCCGGAGGCGGACGGAACATTCCGGCCGTCGATCAGATGGAGAACGGGACTCGTCAGGAAGCGGGAGACCTCGGGTGACGGTGCGGGTGATGTCGTTGTCATGGTGTGCTCCTCGATGGTGTATTTGGCCTGTCGGCCGATGGTGGGCAGGGATGTGAACTGTGGTCTCGAACGGTGGCGCGGCTCTCTCTCCGCGCGGAAGATCGTCAATTGCCGGGAACCACAGTGCAGTTCGTCATTCGCCGGCTCGTGGACGACGCTAGTCTCCCGCGCCGAAGGTCATCTGTGTGGAAACCGGACAGTTTCTTGACAACCCCGTCGGAACGCGCAGAATTTGGAGTGCAACAGGCACCGGTTCCGAGTACCCGGCACCGGTGACCCTGCCCAGAAACCGGGAGGTGTCATGCCGTATTGGTCCACCTCAGGTCTGAGCACTCGCGATCAGGCGAGTTACTGGGGTGATGTCGTGTGTGAAGCCTTCACTCCACTGGCACCTCAGCGTGGGCGTGCCCAGACTGCGCGTAGCGCGACCCCGGACGGTATTCCTGGGTGGGTGCGCTCGGAGGCACTGGTCGAGACCAACTGCGCCGAGATCTCCTCGTGCACACAGCTACTGACCCACGGTCCCAGGGAAGTTCGCCGCGCACCCCTGGACGCCTTGTTCGTGAATCTGCAGTTGGAGGGAACGTGTCACGGAGAGCAGGATGGACGCCGTTGCATCGTCCATCCGGGCAGCTATGCCGTGTTCGACACGACGCGCCCGTACACCCTCGAGTTCCGGGAGCCGGACGACGCGGCCAGTTGGCGGGTGTTGTCATTTCGCATTCCTCGGGATCAGTGGAGCGAGAACGTGCGGGGCGTCGGAGCGACGGCGCGCGCCATCGACACGACGAGCGGACCGGGAAACGTCGTCGGGGCAATGATGTCTTCCCTCTGGCGGGAACGCCCCGCCTTCGACCAGACCACGGTGAGAACGCTCGAGCGTTCTTTCACGGATGTTCTCGCCGCAGTAACGGAGCCCCCGGCCGGAGGAACCCGCACCGAAGGTCGTGACGCGGCGCTCCGCCAGATTGTCCGCCATTACATTCGCTCAGCAGTCCCTCTGGGCCGGGTAACCGCGGCGGCCGCCGCGCGCGAAGCCGCCGTCTCGGTGCGAACGCTGCACCGCCTGTTCCAGGCGGTCGGCGCCACGTTCGCGGAGTGTGTTCGGGACGAACGCCTGCAGGGGGCGATGCAGGACCTGGCGGTGGCGCCCGACTCGGTGACCGTGAGTGAGATCGCTGCGCGGTGGGGCTTCTACGACAGCTCCCACCTCACCCGCACGTTTCAGAGCTGTCTCGGTTGCACGCCCACGGAATTTCGCGTCACGAGCAGGGCGTCGGTTGGCCGACCGGTCGTACGAGGTCAACCTGCCACGATTCCGGCGGCGGACAGCATCGGATCGTAGTCCGACCGCTTCATCAGGGCATGGAGCTGCCGGCGCCGAACGCCCATGTTGCCCCCGTCGTAGAGCGGGAAGCACAGGACGTCTTCCATGATTCCGGCGATTGGTGTCTGGTCTCCGTAGGAGTTCACTCCCACCACGCGCATCGTGTCGTACACCACCTGTACCGCAAGTTCGGACGCGTAGATCTTGACCATGTGGCCGAGCTCTTCGTCCGCGCCGCCCGTCTTGTCGTAGAGATCGCATGCTTTCCACGTGAAGTATCGAGCGGCCTCGATGCGGGTCTTGATGTCGACCAGCATGTACCCGACGTTTTGGTAGTCGATGATCGGGACCGGGCCCGAACGCCTGTCGCTCTTCGCGAAGGTGAAGGCGTAGTCGAATGCCGCCCGCATCCGGCCGACACACGCAGCCCCGATGATCGACGAGGTCCAGTTGAACGTCTTCCGGACGATCTCCATGCCGTCACCGGGCTTTCCGATGATGTTTCCGGCCGGCACGCGCACGTCGGTGAAGGTGATGCGAGGTGATGCCGTGGCACGGTGCCCCATGGTGTCGATATAGGACTCGACAGCGACGCCGGGCGTGTCCCCGGGTACGACGATCACGGCCATCGACTCGTTCAAGGGAAGTGTCGGATCCGTACGGCAGAGAACGCTGATCAGCGCAGCACCGTTGCCGTCCCAACCCGAACCATTGGTGGTGAAGTGCTTGTCCCCGTTGATCACCCATTCGTCGCCGTCCAAGCGCGCGAAGGTTTGCACACCTGCCGAGGCATCCGCATTGTCGAAGTTCGCGCCGCCGGCGGTCTCGGTGAACGCCCACGCCGCGAGTAACGGTTCACTGCCGGCGAAGGGCGGCAGGAACCTGGACTTCTGATCCGCGGTTCCGAAGTGGATGATGGGCTGCAGCCCCAATCCGGTGCCGAGCAGCGCACTGGGAACATTGATGTCGGCGCGGGTGAGTTCTTCTGCCGCCAAGGCGAAATCGAGCGACGGCATAGCCGTGCCGCCGTACTCGACCGGCAGCAACGCTTTGAGGAATCCGGCATGCACCATGTCCTGATAGAACGGTTTGATCGCCGCGAAGCGCGCCTCGGGCGTCGGAAGCGGGGCGATGACGCCTTCAACGAGACTGAGCCGCTCGTCGGCGAAGGCTCGCGCCGCCTTCTGCAGGGCCGCCTGGTCTGGACTCAGGTCGAAGTCGATTGCCATTGGGATCAGATCCTCCGTCGATTGTGTGACCCCGGACACGTCCGGGCGTGACATATCAATAGTGGTCCCGCGCCGGCCCTCGAAATTGGACGTTTGCGCCAAGACGCTTGGATGGTTGCGCCAGGACCTGATCGATCCCTGTTGCCGACCGATCAGTCGGCAGCGCCGGCGATCCGCTGCGCCGCTTCGTGCAGGGCTCGGTGGTTCTCGTCGTGCTGCCCGGACTGTTCGGCTAGCTGCGGTCGGGTAGGTAGCCCGGTCTAGTATTTCGGTCTATGTCGGTTACTCTGGGTGTGCCTCGTGCTCGGCGAGCGAAAGGGTCTGCACATGCGAAACGACGACGACGCCCGGAGCGGCGGCTCCGTTCCGATGCCCCGGCAGGCCGTCACCATGCAGGACATCGCCGACCGCGTGGGCGTGTCGAAGGCATTGGTCTCCATGGTGTTTCGTCGCGTTCCCGGACCGAGTGCGGAGACACGGAAGCGGGTCCTCGACGTCGCGGACGAGCTCGGGTACCGACCGAACCGTACGGCCGCCCTGATGTCGCTCCGGCGGACCCACCTCGTGGGTGTGATGGCGGATATTCGCAACAGCTTCCACGCCGAGATGGTCGAGTACATCGTCGCCGCCGCCGACGAGCACGGGTACGAGGTGGTGCTCGGCGCCCTGACTCCCACGCACGCCGAACCGAAAGTCGTCGAAACGCTGCTCGATTTCCGCTGCGAAGCCCTGATCCTGCTCGGCACCGAACTCGGCGCCGACGTGCTCGACACGCTCGGGGAACGGGTACCGGTGGTCGTGGTCGGCCGCCGCGTCGGTGACAGCGCGGTCGACGTCGTGCGGACGGCGGACGGCAAGGGGATCGGCACCGTCGTCGACCATCTCGTGGAGCTGGGACATCGCCGGATCACGCACCTCAGCGGGGGCACGGGCACGATTGCAGCCGACCGGAGGTCGGGGTACACCCGTGCCATGCGTCGTCACGGACTCGATATCGACGTCGTCGAGGGCGATTTCACCGACAGCGCCGGAACGGCCGCCGCGGGCACTCTGCTCGGGCGGTCGCAGCTTCCCACCGCGGTGATCGCGGCCAACGACCGCAGCGCCATCGGGCTGATCGGCGAACTGCGCAGCCGGGGTGTGCGGATCCCCGAAGACGTCTCGGTCTCCGGATACGACGACAGCGTGCTCGCCCAGCTGGCACACATCGATCTGACGTCGGTCAATCAGCAACCGCGGGAGCAGGCCGCCACCGCGGTGGATGCGGTCATCCAGCGGCTGGACCGGGGGAGGACCGAATCGGTGGCGACCGTCCTCCGGCCGCGGCTCGTCCCGCGTCGTACCACCGCGCCCGCGCCCGTGCCGGTGGACGGATCCCGGTCGGGCGTGTCCTGACCTGCGACGGTCGTCAGTGTTCGGCGGGCCGGGGTTGCTCCGCCTGCGCGGGCAGTGTGCCCAGATCGTGGGTGTAGAGCCAGGTGGTGGCCCGTTCGTAGAAGTGCCCGAAGGCGATCGGCATGACGAGGTCGCGGAGCCGGCGCGCGAGCGGGCCGCTGGTCTTGGCGTCGCGGTTGGTGCGGGCCGCCTTGGCCATCTTCCCGATGCGGGCGCGCCGGAGCCGGTCGTACTCGGCGAGCCCTTCCCCGGTCGAGTCTGCCTCGGCGAGTGCCCGGGCCAGGACCACGGCGTCTTCGATGGCCATGGAGGCGCCCTGCCCTGCCCCGCGCCGACCGGGTGGGCGGCGTCGCCGACGAGGACGACGCGGTCATCGTGCCAGATGGGGACTTCGGCCAGCGTGTGCATGAGCGTCGGACGGTGCAATTGCGCGGTCGCCCTGATGATCTCGAGCGGCTGCGGCTCGAACCGGTACAGCTCGGCGAGTCGGTCGAGCCACCGGTCGTCGCCGACATCTGTCGGTTTCGGTGGCCGGGGATCGGCAACCTGCGCGGACCACCACACGGTTCCGTCCGGAGCCGGGATGTGGAGAAAGGCGCCGCTGCGCGCGAAGACCATGTTGAACGTGCCGGTCTCGTCCGGGACGCCGTCGGCGAACTGCGCGCGGACACCGTCGCCCGCGGGCTCGGCGCCTACCAGTCGACGGCCCGTGACGATCCGAACACCGGCCTGCGTTGCGCACTTCCGCAGCACCTCGACCAGGGAACCGCGCATCAGCGTCGTGCTGAACAGCGGATCCCCCGACAGCCGTCCGCGCGGAACTTCCGCGAGCAGCCTGCCCGTACCGGACCACATTCGCTGAGTGGGCACCGCGAAACCGGCCTGCTGCACCTGGTCCAGGCAACCGAGCGCCTCCAGCGCCCGCAGTCCGTTGGATGCCAGACTCAGAAATGAGCCCACCTGTCCTGCCGGATCGGAGTGTGTTTCGTAGAGGGTGACGTCGGAACCGATGCGGCGCAATGCGATTGCAGTCGCGGTCCCGGCCACACCTCCGCCTGCGGCGATGGCCTCCACGCTTCCTCCTGAACTGTCATTCACTGAATCAATGCTCAGTGAAAGTTCATTCAGAGTGCGCGGGGAAGGGGCGTTCGTCAAGGGGTGCGGCTTGCTTGCCGGCCCGCCGGGCCGGGGCTTGACAGGGTGTCGTGACTCAGCTCATAGTAGTCGTACTAGACCGGTCAAATAGACCGAACTAGCCGGAGGGCGTCTTCACTCTCGTGCGGGTGTCTGCGGGTAGCCGACGGGCACTCCCGCCGGGTCAACATCACACCGAAAGGCTTCCACTCATGACTTCCAACTCGATCGGTGTCGCCGTCATCGGCGGCGGCATGGCCGGACGAGCGCACGCCGCCGGATATCGCATGGCGTCGACGCTGTTCGGAACCGACCGCCCCGACGTGCGTCTGGTCGCGATTGCCGACACCAACCAGGCCGTCGCCGACGACACCGCGAAGCGGTACGGGTACGAGCGGGCCGAGTACAGCTGGCAGGCCATCGCCGAATCGCCGGACATCGACGCCGTCAGCGTCGTCGTCGCCAACCAGCTGCATCGGGAGATCGTCGAAGGCCTCCTCGCTGCGGGGAAGCACGTGCTGTGCGAGAAGCCCCTGGCCGGGTCCATCGCGGACGCCGAGGCCATGGTCGCGGCCGCCGCGGACGCCGACACGATCGCGACGGTCGGGTACACCTACCGCCGGTCGCCGGCCATCCAGGCGATCCGCGACGAACTCGCGACGGGCCGCCTCGGCGACATCATCCACTTCAACGGGCACTACTGGTGCGACTACGGCCTCGACCCCGCCTCGCCGATCACCTGGCGGTACCGCGGCGGTCCCGGAACCGGTGCGCTGGCGGACGTCGGCAGCCACCTGCTCGACATGGCCGAATTCGTGTGCGGTCCGATCGTCGAGATCAGTGGCGCGACCTTCGCCACGGTGATCACGGAGCGTCCCGTGCCTGCCGGAGTCACCTACGGCCACACCAAGGCCGAGACCACCGGTGAGATGGCACCCGTCGAGAACGAGGACCTCGCGACGTTGACGGCGCGCTTCCAGAACGGCGCGGTCGGAACGTTCTCCGCTTCCCGTGTCGCGCACCAGCTTCCGGACGGGCTCGGTTTCGAGCTGTTCGGGACGTCCGGCTCCGCGGCGTTCGACCTGGCTCGCGCAGCGGAATTCTCGGTGTCCAGCGAGGGCCTCGACCGCACCGTGAACGGTCAGCGTCGGGTGATCATCGGACCGCAGCACCCGTACATCCAGGGCGGCCTGCCGATGGATGCCGGCGGCGTCGGCCACGGCAAGGCGGAGTTCTTCGCCTACCAGGCCCGTGCGTTCCTCGACCAGATCGCCGGCATCGACGTCCTCGGCCCGCTGCCGTCCTTCGCCCACGCCCTGCGCGGCATGCAGATCGTCACCGCCGTCGCGGAGTCCGCCCGCGCCGACGGAGCAGCAGTCAAGATCGGCTGAACCGCAAAACCCCTGAACCCCCACTGCTTCCCACCACGCAAGGAACCCTCATGAAACTCGGTGTGTACACCGCCGTCCTGCACGACCGCAGCCTGCGCGAGGCGCTGGAGACCATCGCGTCCCTCGGACTCGAAGGCGCGGAGATCAACGCGGGCGGCTTCCTGCCCACCCCGCACCTGCCCGTCAAGGAACTCCTCTCCGGTGAGGTGTCACCGCAGGAGTACCTGAAGGTCTTCGACGAGACCGGCGTCTCCATCGCCGGGTTGAACTGCAACGGCAACCCGCTGCACGCGGATCCCGAGGTGGGCCCCGAGGACGCCGAGGACCTGCGCAACGCCATCAAGGTCGCCGGCCTGCTCGGTGTGGACCGGGTGGTCACGATGTCCGGCCTGCCTGCCGCGCACGCCGGCGGCCAGTGGCCGGCATGGCACGTGAACACGTGGGACAGCGGCTATCTCGACTCCCTCGACTACCAGTGGGATCACGTCGCGGTGCCGTTCTGGAAGGAGATCGACGCGCTCGCCCGTGAGAACGGCGTGAAGGTCGCGATCGAGATGCACCCGCAGAACCTGGTGTTCAACCCGCCGACCCTGAAGCGTCTGGTCGAGAAGACCGGTGCGACGAACGTCGGCGCCGAGATGGACCCGTCGCACCTGTTCTGGCAGGGCATCGATCCGGTCGCCGCGGTCGACTGGCTCGGCGACCTCGTCTTCCACGCCGCGGCGAAGGACACCCGGATCAACGAGAACTGCAAGATCTACGGTGTTCTCGACGACCGGTTCACCCGCATCCCGGCCGACCAGAACCCCACCGGACTCGGTGGCAAGCACGTCGTCAACAAGTGGCCCGAGGACTCGGCGTGGGACTTCGTCGCCGTCGGCCGCGGACACGACGTCGACTTCTGGTCCCGTTTCCTCGCTGCGCTGCAGCGGGTCGACCCCGACATGGCGGTCAACATCGAACACGAGGACGTCGAACTGGGACAGCTCGAGGGACTGCAGGTCGCGGCCCGCACCCTGAAGGACGCGGCTTCCGCCGTAGCCTCCCGCTAGACACCGGTGACGGCGGCCAGGCGGTCGAGGACCAGCCGCAGCGGCGGCCAGGTCGACCTCCCGCGGCGGGTGACGGCGTAGGCCGTCAGCACCACCTTCGGGTTGGTGAGCGGGCGGACCGTGACTTCCTTGCGCGTGGGACGGTCGGCGGGCAGCAGACCCACCCCGTAGCCGGCGGCGACGAGGTCCTCGACGAGGTCGAGGCTGTCGATCTGGTGGGCGATCTGCGGTGTGAATCCCGCGAGCGAGGCGAGGGTGCGGACGGCGTCCTCGTCGGCGGTGTTGCGGGAGTTCACGATCCATGGTGAACCGGCGTAGGCGGCGACGTCTGCGGGTTCGTCGCCGGCGGGCGCGGGGACGCCGAGTCCCCAGGGAGTCGACCACAACGGGACGGCCTCGAGCGCGGTGCCCGGGGATGCCGGTGCCAGGTTGTAGTCGTAGGTCAGTGCGAGATCGAGTTCGTCGTCGGCGAGCAACGCGAACGCCTCGACCGGCTCGTACTCGCTGATCACCACGTCCACCTGCGTGTGGGTGCGGGCCAGTTCGGCGACGACCGGGAGCAGCGACACCCGGATGCCGGTCGCGAAACCCCCGACGCGCAGGGTGCCGACCGGCTCGGCGTGGGGGTCGAGGTCGAGCCGGGCGGCGTCGACGGCCGCGAGGATGGTGACGGCGTGGTCGGCCAGCCGGCGACCGGCCGGAGTGAGCCGCACCCGGCGGCCGGTCGGTTCGACGAGCTGCGCACCCGTCTCCTTCGCCAGTGCGGCGATCTGCTGGGAGACGGTCGAGGTGGTCAGCCGGTGTGTCTCGGCGACCTCGCGCATGGAGCCGAGGCGGGAGAGCTCGAGCAGGAGATGCAGGCGGCGGGTATCCACTCCCCAATTGTTCGCGATATCCGAACGGTTTGTCCATGAAAGTCACGTGGACGTGAACGGTCGAGGTGTCATTCAATGCAGGCATGACCAGGAACTCGACCCACGTCGGCGCGACGATGGCGCTGACCTCGATGCTGTGCGTACAGAGCGGACTCGCCATCTCCGTGGGCGTGTCCGAGCGCGTCGGCGCCGAGGGCGCCGCCTGGTTGCGCCTGGCGTGGGCGGGGGTATTGCTGGCCGTGATCGTGCGGCCTCGGCCGAAGGCGTTCACGCGTTCGTCCCTCGGCGCGTGTGTTCTGCTCGGAGTGGTCACGGCGGCGGTCACCCTGCTGTTCATGGCCGCAGTGGACCGGATCCCCCTGGGAACAGCCAGCGCGCTGGAGTTCCTCGGGCCCCTCGGCGTCGCTGTTCTGCACGGACGAGGTCGCCTGAAGTGGCCGGCGCTGGCGGCCGTGGGGGTGCTGCTGCTGACGCAACCCTGGGCCGGCGGCGTCGACCCGGTCGGAATCCTGTTCGCGCTGGGCGCGGCCGCGTGCTGGGCCCTCTACATCGTGCTCACCCAGCGCGTGGGCGACGAGGTGGCCGGTCTCAACGGGCTCGCGGTGTCCATGCCGGTCGCCGGATTGGTCGCGACTGCGGTGGGCGGGCCGTCGATGCTCGGAAAGATGACGCCGGACCTGTTGATCATCGGGCTGGGTTTGGCGATACTGCTCCCGGTCGTGCCGTTCACGCTGGAGATGCTCGCCCTGCGCCGGCTGAACACCGCGGCGTTCGGGACGCTGATGAGTCTGGAACCGGCGCTCGCGTTGATCATCGGGCTCGTGGTGTTGCACCAGATTCCGGACCACGCTGCCGTCGCCGGTATCTGCTTCGTGGTCGCGGCGGGAATCGGAGCGGCGCGGGCCGGGGCGCGCACGACGCCCGACCAGGGCGACGTCACGGAGTCTGCCGCACCGTTGTCCGCGCCGACCTGATACCTTGAACGTCGTTCAAGTTTGCAGCAAGAGGAGTCGTCATGGCAGGTGTCGAGAGTGCTCGGGTGTCGAGGCTCGGTATTTCAGCGCGGGACATGGCGCAGATCGCGGTGTTCGCCGCGCTGATCGCGGCGCTGGGACTGCCCGGCGCCATCACGGTCGGCTTCAGCGGAGTGCCGATCACACTGCAGACGCTCGGCGTCATCCTCGCCGGCGCGGTGCTGGGCGCTCGCAAGGGCACAGCCGCCGTCGCGGTGTTCATCGCACTGACCCTCATCGGCCTGCCCCTGCTGTCCGGTGGCCGGACCGGACTGACCGCGCTCGCAGGCCCGAGCGCCGGGTACCTCATCGGCTGGATTCCCGCGACGCTGGTCATCGGCCTCCTCACCGCTCGGATCCTGCCGAAGTACCCGATCGTTCTCGGTCTCCTGATCAACGCCCTCGGCGGGATCGTCGTCATCTACGTCTTCGGCACCGTTGGACTCCTGCTCCGCACCGATCTGGGCGTCGGCGCCGCCATCACCACCAACCTCGCCTTCATCCCCGGCGACCTGCTGAAGGTCGTCGTCGCGACCGTGGTCGCCAAGAGCGTGCATCGCGCGTACCCCGGCCTGATCCGTACGTGAGTTCCGAACTCGGCGGCTCCGGCGATCAGCCTGCTCTCGATTTCGAAGACCGCACCTACACGTACGCCGAACTCGACCGTGCCATCGACCGATGGATCCTCGAGCACGGCTCGGGTGCGTCAGCCTACGACGCGTCGACGTTGCCGGTCCCGGACGCCCTGATCTGCGTGTGCGCGGCGGCGCGGCGGGGGACGGCGGTGATCGTCGAGAACCCCGACGCGCGCCCGGACCGCACGGTGATTCCACCGTCCGCGTTTCTGCTGGTCGCGACGTCCGGCTCCACCGGCAGCCCGCGTCCGCTCGCGCGCACCGCGGCCTCCTGGTTCGACAGCTTCCCCGCCTTCACCGCGATCACAGGCATCGACGCGACCGACCACGTGCTGATCACCGGCCCGTTGCACGCCACGATGCATCTGTTCGGCGCCGTGCACGCATTGTGGCGCGGCGCGTGCGTCACCGACGACCCGTCCCGGGCGACAGTCGTGCACGCCGTTCCCGCCGTTCTCCGTGAGGTCGTGGGGAAGGCCCCGAAGCTGCGCACGGCGATCGTCGCCGGGACCGCCCTGGACGACGGCGCCCGCGCGGTGGCGGAGGGCATCGAGATCGTCGAGTATTACGGCGCCGCGGAACTCTCCCTCGTCGCGGCACGCCGGGTGCCCGAACCGCTCCGGCTGCTGGACGGCGTCGACGCCGACATCCGCGACGGTCTGCTGTACGTCCGGTCGCCGTACAGCGTGATCGGAGTCCCGGAGTGGTTCGGCGTCGGTGACCTGGCCGAACTCGGAAATGATGGCGAGCTGACGGTGCGCGGCCGGGGCGAATCCGCGATCAACGTCGGCGGCACCACGGTGGTTGCCGAGGACGTCGAGCGCATCCTCGAGACGGTCGATGGTATCGCCGCGGCCGCCGTGGTCGGGTCGCCGCATTCGGTGCTCGGCGAGACCGTCACCGCCGTGGTGGAGCTCGACGGCGCCGCGGAGATCGGTGACGTCCGTTCGCGCGCACGCCGGATGCTGACGAAGGAAGCCCTGCCCCGCCGCTGGGTGCCGATCGAGTCGATGCCGCGGACCGCCAGTGGCAAGGTCGCCCGCGGCCGAGTGAGAGACTGGCTGGCATGAGCTCTGTCCCTGTTCTGGTGGCGCCGCGCCGGACGCCGATCGGCAATGCCGGGCACGGGTTCGCCGATCTGACCACCACCGATCTGGCCGCCCCGGTGTTGTGCGATGTCCTGACGTCGCTGCGGGAGTCGGGCCTCGACGCCGAGGTCGACGACGTCGTCCTCGGCAACTGCCTCGGGCCGGGCGGTGATCCCGCGCGGGTCGCGGCCCTGCAGGCGGGGATGGGCGTGGAAGTTCCCGGTGTCACCGTCGACCGGCAGTGCGGTTCCGGCCTCGACGCGGTGATGCAGGCCGCGCTCCGCGTGCGCAGCGGTGCCGACGAGCTGATTCTGGCCGGTGGCGTCGAATCGGCGAGCACGGCGCCGTGGCGGTTCTGGCCGCCGGTGTCGGGCGCCGATCCGGTGCGCTACACCCGCGCTCCCTTTGCGCCGCACGGCTTCCCCGACCCCGACATGGGAGCGGCCGCGGACGAACTCGCGCGGGTACGCGGTATCAGCCGTGAGCGGCAGGACGCGTACGCGGCGCGGTCGCACACGCTCGCGGCGGCCGCCGACTTCTCGTCGGAAATCGTGCCGATCGGTGACATCGCGCGGGACCAGCGCATTCGCGCAGGCATGACCGAGGCCAGGCTCGCGCGGCTGCGCCCCAGTTTCGGTGCCGGCGGAACGGCTACGGCGGGGAACTCCTGCGGCATCTCGGACGGCGCCGCCGTGCTGGCGGTGACGACGGAGTCGCTGTCCGCCGGACTGCCTGCGTTGCGAATCCTCGGTTCCGCCGTCGCGGGATCGGACCCGGCGCTGCCCGGTCTCGGACCGGTCCCCGCGATCCGCAAACTCCTGAAGAGAACCGGATACGACGTGGCGGATCTGGGCGTCGTCGAGATCACCGAGGCCTTCGCGTCGGTGGTCCTGGCGGTGTCGGACGAACTCGGCCTGGACGAATCCGTGATCTGCCCGCAGGGCGGCGCCATCGCCATGGGACACCCATGGGGAGCGTCGGGAGCGATCTTGCTGGTGCGCTTGGCAAGTCAGATGCTGCGCGAGGACGGACCCGCGCTCGGGCTCGCGGCCTGCGCCATCGGCGGCGGACAGGGCATCGCGATGCTCGTGGAGCGCGTGTCGTGAGTGAGATCGTCTTCGATTCGGTGACGCATGCCTTCGGGGACCGCCCGGTGCTCCGCGGCGTCGACCTGCGATTCTCCGAGCGTCGCGTCGGCATCATCGGATCCAACGGTTCCGGCAAGTCGACCCTGGCGCGCATGATCAACGGGTTGCTGAAGCCCACCTCCGGCACCGTCACGGTCGACGGTGTCGACGCCGCCAAAAAGGGCGCCCAGGTGCGCCGCAAGGTCGGGTTCGTGTTCACCGATCCCGACACCCAGATCGTCATGCCCACGGTGTCCGAGGACCTGGCGTTCTCGCTGCGCCGGTCCGGTCTGAGCAAGCCGGAGATCGCCGCCCGCGTCGAGGAGATCCTGGTGCGGTTCCGGCTCGACCAGCACGCCGATCACCCCGCGCACCTGCTGTCCGGTGGCCAGAAGCAGTTGCTCGCCATCGGTGCCGTCCTCATCCGCAGGCCCGAGGTGATCATCGCCGACGAGCCGACCACACTGCTGGATCTGCGGAACGCCCGCGTCGTCGCCGAAGCACTCGATTCGATGGACCAGCAGGTGATCGTCGTGACCCACCAACTGGCGCTGCTGGAGAGTTTCGAAAGGGTCATCGTCATCGACGACGGTCTCGTCGCATTCGACGGCAGCCCGGACGACGCCGTCCCCGCGTACCGGCAGTTGGTCGAATGATCGGCCTGTACCGCCCGGGCGACTCGCTCCTGCACAGGATGCCCGCCGGGCTGAAACTGTTGCTGTTGATCGCGTCGATCGTCACCGCCACCGTGTTCGTGCGTACCCCGCTCGAGGTCGGTCTCGTCATCCTGGTGGTGGGCCTGCTGTTCGCGGTGGCTGGCATTCCGTGGCGGGTCGCCGTGGCGCAGTTGCGTCCGGTGGTGTGGATGTTGTTGATCATCGCCGTGTTCCAGGTGCTGATCACCTCGCCCGCGCGGGCGGTCGTCGTGTGCGGGGTGCTGCTGATCTCGGTGGCGCTCGCCGCGTTGGTCACGCTCACCACCAGGGTCACCGACATGCTCGACACGGTGTCGCGCGCACTCGGGCCGTTGCGGAGGTTCGGGGTCGACCCGGACCGGATCGGACTCCTGCTCGCGTTGGCGATCCGGTGTATCCCGCTGTTGACGGGAATCGTGCAGGAGGTGGCGCAGGCGCGGAAGGCGCGCGGGTTGCAATGGTCGATGACGGCGCTGGCCACACCGGTTCTGGTCCGCGCCCTCCGGACCGCGGATGCGATGGGCGACGCCCTCGTCGCACGGGGAGTGGACGATGACTGAGCTGCTCGCCGAGCGTGTCGCTCGACGGGCCGCCGAGAACCCGGAGACGACAGCGGTCGTGTCCACGCGCGAGACCGTCGACTACGGCCGGTTCTGGTCGCGGGTCACACGCACCGCCGCCGGGCTCGACGGCATGAACCGGGTCGCCGTGCTGCCGACGTCGGATGTCGGGTCGCTGGTCGTGGTGACGGCGGCGATGCACGCGGGAGTCAGCGTCGTGCTGCTGCATCGGCATCTCCTGCCCGCGCAACTGACGCGGGTGCTCGAGCTCGCGAAACCCGGCGCCGTGGTGGCCGCGTCACACCAGCACACCAGGCTACGGAGACTGGGATTCGACGGGACCGTCGAGACGGCGGACAGCCTCGAATCCGACGGCGTCGCGGACCGGGCGCGTCCCGGCACCGAACTGCTGGTCGGCATCACGTCCGGCACCACCGGTGAGCCGAAGCTGTTCGTGCGCAATCAGCGATCGTGGGCCACGACCCTCGACCGCTCGGACGCGACGTTCGACATCGGCAGCGGCGACCGCGTGGCGGTGCCCGGAGTTCTCGACCACACCCATTTCCTGTACGGCGCGCTGCACGGGCTCACTCGCGGTGCGACGGTGGATCTGCGACCGGTCACGCACTCGCTGCGCGACGCGGCCACACATCTGTACTCGGTACCCACCATCGCCTGGGACGTGGTGCGGTCGGGGATCGGTCCGGTCGGCAGCGTCCGTGAGGTGCTGTCGTCGGCGGCCCGTTGGCCGCGCACCGGGCGTGAGGCGTTGCAGGAGGTGCTGCCGAATGCGTCGCTCGTGCACTTCTACGGCGCATCCGAACTGAGCTTCGTGTCCTTCGACCGGGGTGTCGGCGCCGCCGACGAGCATGCGGCAGGCGAACTGTTCGACGGCGTCGACGCAGAGATTCGCGAGGGCCTCGTTCACGTGCGCAGCGACATGCTGTTCGACGGCTACCTCACCGAGGACGGCGTGGTGAACGGCCCCGCCGACGGGTGGATGACGGTGGGGGACCGAGGGCGGGTGGCGGGCAACAGCCTGCAGTTGTTCGGTCGCGACAGCGACACGGTGATCCGGGCGGGACTCAATGTGGAACCCGCGGCCATCGAGGCGGCGTTGACCGCACTCCCCGGGATCTCGGAGGCCGCGTGCATCGGAGTGCCCGACAGCCGGATGGGCGAGGCACCAGCCGCCGCGATCGTGATGGACGGCGACGGGCCGAGTTCCGGCGAGATCTGGCGGCATCTGCGCGCCACGTTGCCCAGCCCGAGCATGCCGGTTCAGGTGCTCGCGGTCGACAGCTTGCCACGCACGCCGCGCGGCAAGCTCGACCGTCAGGCGCTCGCCGCCACCCTGTCGGCGTCTCGGGACCGGAATCCCGCGTAACCCGTCAGATTTCGAGGCTCAGCAGGTGATAGCCCAGCGTCTTGCCGTGGCCGTCGAGTGCGGGTGAACCCGTGACGCCGCCGCCGAGGACGCCCGGCAACTCGAACACCATCGCCATCAGGTTCGGCTGGCAGGTGCGCCGGGCCGGGCCGGTGATCAGTCCAGCGTAGTGGGCGGCGACGACGTCCTCGGTCAGTCTCCGGGCGAGATGACGGTAGGCGGCGTCGTCCCGGGCCAGCACGGCGAGGATGAGCGTGTCCCCCTTGTCGCCGGCACGGACGTCGGCGAGGGTGTCGATCTTCTGAACCGTTGCGGGCGTGGTCATTTCGTCACCTCCGTGAGATGCACCCGGGTGGATGCGAGGTCGCGGGGGAGGGTGCACGAGCGGATCGCGAGTACCTCGGTCGCCGAGCGCCGGGCACCGCCGCCGCCGGCCGGTCCGTTGGTGTACAGACTTTCCACTTCCCAGCCGACGAGGTCGGCTTCCTCGCGGGTACGTGCGCGGGCGGTCACTCGCAGTCGAACCTCGCGGGCATCGGTGTCCGTGTCGAGGCCGCGGAAAGCCGCACCGGCGCCGATGTATTCGACGGAGACGGCGGCCTCGGCAAAACCGTGCACGTCCACGAGCCGTTCGGCGACGATGTCCGCGGCGAGCCGGGCGCGGGGGTAGGCACGCGGGCCCGCGTAGCTGATCTGCCCCTCACCGAGCCAGCCGCCGCGGAAGCCGAGGGTGACCTTCAGCTGCTGCGGCCGGGGGCGCCCCGTCGCACCGGTGATGGCGACCCGGTCGGGTCCGACGCTGGTGAACGACACGTTCCCGAAGTCCGCGGTGACGTCCGGCGTGAGATAGGCGGTGGGATCACCCACCTCGTACAGGAGTTGCTCGGCGCAGGTTCGTTCGGTGAGTATGCCGCCAGACCCGTCGAGTTTGCCGAATGTCGCCGATCCGTCGGCGAGGACGTCGGCGAACGGGAAGCCGAGATCGGCCATGCCCTTCACCGGTTTGGTGACGGGATCCGCGTAGTACCCGCCCGTGAGTTGTCCGGCGCACTCGAGCAAGTGCCCGATCGCGGTTGCGGCGCCGACGGTTTCGTGATCGGCCAGGTCCCATCCGAAATGGTGGGCGAGCGGGGCGACGTAGAGGGAAGGGTCGGCCAGACGCCCGGTGACGACGACGTCGGCGTCCAGTTCGAGCGCGGGGATCACGGCCTCCGCCCCGATGTACGCGTTCGCGGAGACGAGTTCCTCGTCGTGCTCCGCCAGGCGTTTCCCGGTTTCCCACACGACGGGGTCGTGGCGCAGCACCTGCTCGAGCACCGCGTCGCCCGTGATCGCAGCGATGCGCACCTGCCGGTCGGCGGACCGGGACGCGATGCCGGAGACCAGTTCGGCAGCGGCGAGAGGGTTCGCGGCACCGGCATTTGTGATCACCGTGGTCCCGGACGCGAGCGTGTGCGGGAGAACCGCGCGCATGCGTGCGGCGAGGAGCGGATCGTATCCTTCGTCCGGGTTCTCGAGGCGGCGCGCGTTTCCGGCGGCGACGGTGCGTTCGCCGAGGCATTCGAAGATCAGGTAGTCGAGGTCGGCGTGCCGGGCGAGTTTCTCGGCGGGGTCGATGCGATCCCCGGAGAACCCGGATCCGGCGCCGAGTCGCACGCTCCGCGAGGCTCTGTCGCGGGTGCTCGATGGTGTCACGGGCTCGAAGTCCTATGCTTGTTCGACGGGTGGTGGGGTGGGCCGGCTGCGGTGATGTCGCGGACGATTACAACGAGAGGGCACCGGTGAGCAGCGCCACGACGGTCATCACGATGGTGGTCCCGAAGGCCCAGCCGAAGATGAACCGCTGGTGCTTGCCGAGGTCCACCTTGCTCAGTCCGATCAGGATGAACGTCGCGGCGGTCAGCGGGCTGAGCGGGAATCCGGTGGTCATCTGGCCGAGGATGGCGGCGCGGCCGATCTCCGCGGGGTCGCCTCCGAACGATGCCGTGGTTTCCGCGAGCACCGGGACGACGCCGAAGTAGTAGGCGTCCGGGGTGAAGACCAGACTGAGCGGCATCGACGTGACGGCGGTGATGACGGGGATCAGAGAGCCGGCGGACTGCGGGATCCAGGAGACGAAGGTCTGCGCCATCGCGGTGATCATCCCGGTGCCGTTGAGGATTCCGGTAAGCACGCCTGCCGCGAGGATCATCGCCACCACCATGGTGACGTTGCCGCCGTGCTTCGCGAACAGGGCCTGCTGGTCGTCCCACTTCGGGCGGTTGACGGCGAGCGCAAGTGCGAATGCGATGGCGAATGCCACCTCCAGCGGCACGAGCTGGAACAGCAGGATCACGATCAGGACGAGCGTGAGCACGGTATTGAACGCCATCACCACCCGTTGGCGTCCGGTGCGCACCGGCGCGTCGGAGACGTGCGGCGTGCCGGGACCACCGCCGCCGGGAGACACCAGTTCGGTCACGCCGAGCCGCTTACGTTCGGTGCGACCGATCATGTAGGCGGCGAACAGGACCCACAGGATCCCGGCGCCCATCGCGGGCAGGACCGGCGTGAAGATGTCGGCGCTGGTCAGGTCGAGCGCGGCCATGGCGCGGACGGTCGGGCCGCCCCACGGAATCATGTTCATCAGTCCCGCGGCCAGGCAGACGATACCGGTGAGGACGACCGGGCGCATCCCGAGTTTCTGGTAGATGGGCAGCAACGCCGAGATGGTGATCAGGAAGGTCGAGGTTCCGTCGCCGTCGAGCGCGACGAGCAGGGTCAGTACCGCGGTTCCGACGGCGATCTTGGTGGGATTGCCACCTGCCCACCGGACGATCCGGCGGATCGCCGGGTCGAACAGTCCCACGTCGACCATCAGGCTGAAATACAGGACCGCGAAGGCGATCATGATGGCGACGGGCGCGACCTTCAGCAGACCGTCGCCCACCATCTCCCCGAGGTCGGGTGCCCATCCGCCCACGATCGCGAACGTGACGGGAACGAGGATCAGTGCGACGAGCACCGAGACCCGGCGGCTGAACGCCAGCGCCAGGAAACAAGCGATCGTGGCGAACCCGAGCGCGGCAACCATGTGACCTCCTTCGAAATGGAGTCTCAGTGTCGCGCGCCTCACATTTGCGCGTCAAATATCAATGGTTGATTGATTCATGAGTTCAACTCATGAATGAGGTGATGCAGCTCGGGCGGCGGGTACGCCAGCCCAACGCATGAATACCGGCCATACTGATGCGCATGAGCATCAATCTCGGGATCTCGCACCTGAGGAGCATCGTCGCGATCGCCGACTACGCGAGCTTCACCGCCGCGGCCCACGGACTCGACGTGTCTCAGTCCTCGCTGAGCCGCTCGGTCGCCGAGGCCGAGCGCAGACTCGACGTCACGCTGTTCGAACGCACCACTCGCCGTGTCGAGTTGACCACGCACGGGCACGAGATCATCGAGCACGCCCGGCGGATGCTCCACGATTTCGACGACGGACTCACGCAGATCGAACGCTTCGTCACCGGTGATCGCGGAATCGTGACCGTGGCATGCCTGCCCTCGCTCGCGGCCACGTTCCTTCCCCCCTATGTGGTGAGCTTCCGCGAGCAGCACCCCGACGTGCGCCTCCAGATCCGGGACGGACTACGTCAGGAGGTTCTCGACGCCGTGTACTCGGGCACGGTCGACCTCGCCCTGGTCACCACGTCGGGCATTCTGCCCGGACTGCAACAGGACGTCCTGACGAGCGACTCCTTCTATTGCGCTGTCGCGCCGACACATCCGTTCGCCGATCGGCCGGTACTGCGGTGGTCGGATCTCGCCGGGCAGCCGTTCATCGCGTTCGGACCCGAGAGCAGCATCGCGGCGCCCGTCCGCCGGGCCGTCGAGGACGCACGCATCGAACTCGGACCCGTCATGCAGGCGCAGAACATCGGCGCGGTAGCGGGATTGGCGGCGGCCGGGCTCGGCGTCACCGCGGTACCCGAACTCGTGCTTCCCATGATCTCGTTCGCCGGACTCGTCCACATACCCCTGCAGCCGACGGTCGAACGCACCATCTCCCTCGTTCAGGTCGCCGGCCGACCCCAGACGGCGAGCACCCGCGGTTTCGTGAACATGCTTCTCGCCGAACGAACTCCTGATCGAGGAGCCGATTCCGGCTAGAGTTCCGGCATGTCACCTTCTGGCGCAGATCATCATCGACTGAACTACGTGGAGTTGTCGGTCACGGACCTCGCGGACGCGGAAGCGTTCTACCGCTCGGCATTCGGCTGGGAGTTCAACTCCTACGGCCCGCAGTACGCGGGCATCGTCGGTGCGGACGGTGAGGAAGTCGGCGGCCTGCTGCAGGTGCCGGAACGGAAGCCGGCGGGCGGACCGCTGGTGCTGCTGTACTCGGTGGATCTCGACGCGTCGGTGGATGCGGTGCGGGCGGCGGGTGGCACCGTCGTCAACGGCCCGTACGACTTTCCCGGCGGGCGCCGCTTCCACTTCACCGATCCGAGTGGCAACGAACTCGGTGTCTGGTCGTCGGACTGGTAGCGGACAGCGAATCTAGTCGCGGTGTGCGACAGGGCCGGTGGTCGCGCGGCGGACGAGGTGCGGCGCGAGCACGAGGTCGACGGCCTCGTCGCCGGCGATCTGAGCCAGCGCTCCGTCGACGGCGGCCTCGGCCATGTGCGTCGCGTCCTGGGAGATCGTCGTCATCTGCACGTGCGGAATCCTCGCCAGGCGGGAGTCGTCGTAGCCCACGACGGAGATGTCCGCGGGCACGTCCCGGCCACGGCGGACCAATAGGTCGAGCACGCCGGTGGCGCACCGGTCGTTGAAGGCGACGACGGCTGTCGGGGGAGTGGGCATCTCCAGAAGTGCGTTCATGCCTTCTGCGCCTTCGGTTTCCGTCGTACCGCCCGTCACGACCGTTGCCGAAGCCGACAGTCCGTGCCGGTCCATCGCGGCCAGGAATCCGGCCCGCCGGTCCGCACCGCCGGGAGCGTCGGCGCCGTCGATGTGCGCGATGTTCCGGTGCCCGAGTTCGGTGAGGTGGTCGACGGCCAGGGTGATGCCGGCGACGTCGTCGCCTCGCACGGCACCGACTCCGGGCAAGCCGCTCGCGCGCGCCACGACGAGGGCGGGCACGCGGTCGGCCAGCGCGCCGAGCTCATCGGTGTCGAACCGGGTGCCGAGGAGGATCGCGGCCTCGCAGCGCTCCCGCATGAGCGCCTGGACGGCGACCTTCTCGGCGCGACTCGGGGCGACCGCGCTGAGCATCACGTCATAGCCCCGGCGGGTGGCCGCCGCGTAGATCTGTTCGACGAGATCGCCGTGGAACGGCTGCTGCAGTTCGAACACGACTCCGAGCAACCGGGAACTGGCCTGGCGCAGTTTCTGTGCGCGACGGTCGGGGACGTAGCCCATCTCGTCGGCGATGTCGAGCACGCGCCTGCGGGTGGCCTCGCTGGCCCCGGGAACGCCGCGCATCACGATCGAGACGAGCGCTGTGGAGACTCCTGCTGCTCGCGCTACGTCGCCCATCGTCGGGCGGGCGCCGCCGGTCGATCCCGCCACCGGTTCGACCACGTGCACGGCTCCTGTCTTCCGGGCCCCGCGCTGCTGCGCTCGAGGCTGCTCTTGACCAATGATCGCACGAGTTCTACGGTCTAGAACTAGAACGTACTAGTTCGCCTCGACCTCCACCCTTTCACTGCACTGGAGCGCACCCATGTCACTCACCGAAGCCGCAACCGTCCACTCGACGGCGCCCGCTTCCCACCCGGTACGCATCGCGTTGATCGGTGCCGGACGCATCGGCTCGAATCACGCGGAGATCGTGGCCCGCCTGGTCCCCGGGGCGTCGCTCGTCGCAGTCAGCGACCCGGTCGGCGAGTCCGCGCAGCGTCTCGCCACCACGTTGGGAGCGTCACTCGCCACCACGACCGTCGACGACGTACTCACCAGCGACGAGGTCGATGCGGTGCTGATCACCGCCCCCGCGCGGAGTCATACGGACCTGGTCGTCGCGGCCGCGGCCGCCGGCAAGCACGTGTTCGTCGAGAAGCCGATGGCGGTGACCCTCGCCGACGCCGACCGAGCCATAGCGGCGGCCGCCGATGCGGGCATCGTCCTGCAGGTCGGCTTCAATCGCCGATTCGCTCCCGGATTCGCCGCCGCCCGCGCCGCGATCGACGCGCAGAAAGTCGGGGCCCCGCAGTTGCTGCGTTCGCTGACCCGCGATCCCGGGCCGTACACCGCCGATCCGGCACGCGTTCCGCAATGGACGATCTTCCTCGAAACGCTCATTCACGACTTCGACACCCTCTGCTTCCTCAATCCGGATGCCCGCCCGGTGCGGGCGCATGCCGTGGCCGACGCCCTGGTGCGACCGGACGCCAAGGGCGCGGGCCACCTCGACACCGCAGTGGTGACGGTCCAGTTCGACAACGGCGCCATCGCCACGGCGGAGGCGAGCTTCAGTGCGCTGTACGGATACGACGTGCGCGCCGAGGTGTTCGGCTCCGGCGGCATGATCACCGCAGGCAGCGGGCTCAGCACCGACATGACGTACTACGGGCCCGACGGGATGCACGCCGACACCGCGCGCCGCGACACCGACCTCCTGCACTCCGCGTACCTGGGGGAACTGACCGCCTTCGTCGACGCGATCCGCACTCACACACCGGCCGTCGTCACAGGCCAGGACGCCCGCACCGCGCTGTCGATCGCACTCGCCGCCATCCGCAGCGTCGAGACCGGCTCCGCCGTCGACCTGGACGGGTGACACCGATGGCCACGTACACGCTCGCCGCCAGCGCCGAAATGCTCTACCTCGACCTGCCGTTCCTGGACCGCGTGCACCGCATCGCCGAACGCGGACTCCAGGTCGAGATCTGGGACTGGTCCACCAAGGACATCGACGCTCTCGCCGCCGTCGGCGCCGAATTCTCCTCGATGACGGGCTATCTGGAGGGCAACCTCACCGAACCCGACGGCATCGAGGCGCTGCTCACCACGGCGCAGCAGTCCCTCGACGTCGCGAAACGGCTCGACTGCCCGCGGTTGAACCTGCACGGAACCGGACTCGACCACCGGGGACTGCCCGTCCGGCCGGTCGAAACGGTCACGCCCGCAATGTGGCTCACCGCCGCCGACACTCTGCGGAAGGTCGCCGAACTCGGCGAACAGGCGGGACGGGTGTTCACGCTCGAGAACCTCAACCTCGCCGTCGATCATCCCGGTACCCCGTTCGCGACCGCGGCCGACACCCTCGCACTCGTCCGGGCGGTCGACAGCCCGCACCTACGCATGAATCTCGATCTCTATCACGCCCAGATCGGTGAGGGAAACCTCATCGAACTCATCCGAAAGGCGCTGCCCTACATCGGGGAGATCCAGGTCGCCGACGTCCCCGGACGCTGCGAACCCGGAACCGGCGAAATCCACTACCCGGCTGTCGCCGCGGCCCTCCGCGACATCGGCTACACCGGCGTCGTGGGACTCGAAGGGTGGGCGAAGAACGATCCGGACGACGCGCTCGACGCGTTCGAGGCGGCATTCGCGCACCCCTAGCCGTCCGTCCGTTCTTCACACGGGGGTCATCGTCGGCGTTCGCGCGCCGATCGGTCGCTGCTCGATCCCGTGGCCGGACAGTCGTCCGGTGTGGTGGGCCTCGATCATCCGCTGCTCCGCGCGCTGGGACCCGCGCAACGGCAGGGAGGAGGCGGCCGCGGTGTCGAGGAGCGCGCGCAATGCCGGTTGCTCGGCGGCCAGCGCTTTCCACGTCGCATTCAGGGGGGTGCCGTCCTCGACCGCCTGGTCGAGGCGGGCCGCGAGGTGATTGCTCCACCGGTGCTGAAGTGCGAGCAGGATGTTGTCGGCGGAGCCGAAAAGCTCGATCGCGCCGGGCACTTCGTCGAACCGCAACGCCTGTGCGGGGTCGGCGTGCGCCCGCGCCAGGATCACTTCCAGTACCGCCCGGCGTGCACGGAAATCGTTCCACGACATCTCGGCCACCTCCGTAGTTTCGTTGATGGCGGCAACGCTACGGATCCGCGGTAGCGGTTTCGCCGTGCCACGGTCGCGTTCTCGTCTCCTACCGTGGGCGGAGGGGGTCTCCGCTCCGGAGAGGACGCGGTGCGGGTGGGTCTTCGCCTACGCTGGTCGTGTGCAGGTGACGGCATTTTTTCGTCGACGCGTGGCGGAGAGTGAGTACGACTACCCGCTCGCTGTGCCGGTGTTCGCGCACATCGCCGTCGTGGTCATCGCCGGTGCGGCTGTCGCGCAACGCGACGGCTTCGTGCCGCCGGGGTGGGTTCTGCTGTGTGGTCTGGTCGCCGCGGTGACCCCCGTTGCGGGAGACATGATCAGGCCGGGGGTGGTGCTTCCGCGTCCGTTCCTGGCCGTCGTCGTCGTCGCGGCGGCCGCACTGTTGCTTCTGCAGCAGCCCGACACGGCCTTCGACTTCGCTCCGCTCATCCTGGTGATCCTGACCGCCGAGGTCGCGGCAACGGCATCACTGGCCGTCAGCCTCGCCACCTTGGCTGCCGCGATGGCAGTCCTGTCTGCGTTTGCACTGACGGGCCGACTCGACGGTGCGCCTTACGCTCTCGCGGGAGTCGTGCTGGGCTGGGCCTTCGGTTACCTGATGCTCACACAGTTGCGCCTCCTTCACCAGGAGCGGGCCTCGAAGGCGATTCAATCCGAGCAGGCCGCCACACGTGAGCGCCAGCGAATCGCCCGCGAGGTTCACGACGTCATCGCCCACTCGCTGAGCATCACGTTGCTGCATCTGACCGCGGCCCGTCGCGCGCTCGAGCAGGACCGCGACGTCGACGACGCGGTGGACGCGCTCTCTGACGCCGAGCGACTCGGGCGGCAGGCGATGGCCGACATTCGGCGCACCGTCGGGTTGCTCGACGCAGGTCCGTCGGGCACCCGTCCCGAGCCGGGCGTCGCCGACCTTCCCGATCTGATCGACGACTTCCGCCGTGCGGGTCTACCGGTGGCCTTCGACATGCAGGGCGACCTCTCCGCCGTGACCGGCACGGTCGGTCTCGGGATCTTCCGCATCACGCAGGAGTCGCTGGCCAACGTCGCCAAACATGCACCCGGCGCCAGTGCCGACGTGCGACTCACGATCGAGCCGGAACGCATCACCCTGGAAATCCGCAACCCGACCCGAGGTCAGGTGACCCCACCGAACGGCTCGCTCGGCTCCGGTCTGCGGGGCATGCGCGAGCGCGCCGCGCTGCTCGGTGGCACACTCCGCGCCGGCCCGGACGGCAGAGGATGGTCGGTGCACGCCGCGGTCCCATTGCCCCGAGATTCCTGCCGGCCGGCGATCCTCCGCCACCTCCCGGGACTGTCGTGACGGGCCCGGAGATCAGGGTGCTGCTGGTCGACGACCAGGAACTCGTGCGGTCGGGGCTGCGCCGGATCCTGCGGCGCAAGGACGGCTTCGTGATCGTCGGCGAATGCGCCGACGGCGCGGAGGTGCCGGGCGCGGTGGCGGAGCACACTCCGGACGTCGTGCTCATGGACCTTCGGATGAAGAAGGTCGACGGCATCCGCGCGACCCGCGATCTCCGGTCGGGAGCGCAGCCACCGCCGGTGCTGGTGCTCACCACGTTCGACGATGACGAACTGCTGTCCGGGTCGCTCCGCGCGGGTGCGGCGGGTTTCATCCTCGAGGATTCGCCTGCCGAGGACCTGATTCGCGCCGTCCGCACCGTCGCCGAGGGCGGCGCCTGCCTCGACCCCGCAGTGACCGGACGCGTTCTCGCCACGTACCGCACCGTCGCGCCGTCGTCCGACGGGGGCCGGAACCACCTCACCGAGCTGACCGCGCGAGAACTCGATGTGCTCGCCCTCATCGGGCGTGGGCACAGCAACAGTGAGATCGGGCGTGAGCTGGGTATCTCGGGCGTGACCGTGAAGAGTCACGTCGGGCACATCTTCCTCAAGCTCGATCTCCGCGACCGCGCGGCCGCCATCGTGTACGCCTTCGATCACGGCATCGTCTCCCCGGGCGACGCCCGCCCGGATTAGGTTCCGACGGAGGGCTTTTCATCCCGGCATCGTTGGCGCGGTTACAGTCGAAGCGTGGGACCCGTTCACCGGGCCGGTGCGCGACCGGGGAGGGTGAGCGTAGGGGGTCGGTGTCGAAGGTACGGCTTCTCGGTATGGCCGCGGCGGTGGGTTCCACCGCGGGCGGGCTGGCGGTCTTCCCGGGTTCGGGAGTGGCAGTGGCGGAGTTGCCGTCGCAGTGCGTCCAGTCCCAGAAGGCGGTCACCTGCGCGTACACCGACAACACCGGCGAAGTGTCTCCTTCCGGAGGTGTCCACGGTGTACCGCTGAGGATTCCGGACGGCGTCTGGAAGGTGCACATCGAGGCGGTCGGCGGCCGAGGCGGTGACAGCTGTTGCCGCACGGTCGCTCCCGGCGGCCGGGGAGCGGTAGCCCGTGGTGACGCCTGGCTCGTTCCGGGATCGACGGTGTACGTCCGGGTCGGCGAGAACGGGCACGGCGGCGGACAGCCCGTGTTCGGATCCGACGGGTCGAGCCCGGCCAGCCTTGCCGGTGGTCCCGGATACGGCGGCAGCGCAGGAAGTTCCGGTGCGACGCTCCCGGGGCCGTCGGCGACGGGATCGGCGCCGGGGGCGGAGGTGGGGCCGGATGGGTACGGCGGCGGCGGAGGCGCCGCCGGGGGACGGATCGGTGGCACCGGCGAGGCGAACGAGCCGCCGGGCGGCGGAGGCGCCGCCGGGGGACGGATCGGTGGCACCGGCGAGGCGAACGAGCCGCCGGGCGGCGGAGGTGGCGGACTCTCCCTCGTGCCGTCGGGCGGCACGATCGGACTGTCTTCGCCGGATTCGGTGCCCTCGGTCGTCGTCACCTTCGAGCTTCCCTGAAGTTTGTCGGAGCCGCGGTCAGCCAACGGGCCAGGTGTGCGTGAGTCGAAGTCACGGCAAATAGTTTCCGCAAAGTCTTGGCTGAGTCCAGAAAAGTAAGTCATAGTGGGTGGGTGCCGTCGATGCCGGATTACGCAGCGCTGCTGCGCAGGGCTGAGCTTCGCGTGACCCGCCCGCGGGTCGCGGTGTTGGAGGCCGTGCACGCGCGTCCACATGCCGATACGGAGACGATTTTCGGAGCGGTGCGCACCGTTCTGGAAGGGGTGTCCCGGCAGGCCGTGTACGACGTGCTGCACGCAGTGACCGCTGTGGGATTGGTGCGGCGGATTCAGCCGCCCGGCTCCGTTGCTCGTTACGAGTCGCGGGTCGGAGACAATCACCACCACGTCATCTGCCGGTCGTGTGGGGCCATTGCGGACGTCGACTGTGCCGTCGGCGAGGCGCCGTGCCTGACCGCGTCCGACGACAACGGTTTCCTCGTCGAGGAGGCCGAGGTCATCTATTGGGGTCTGTGCCCCGACTGCTCGACTTCACAGACTTCTCGATCGAACCCATGACCACAGCCCAGTTTGGTCTCTCCCGGAAGGAATGTTGTGTCCGATAGCTGCCCGGTCGCTCATGAGGGAAACACTCAGAGCACCAGTGAAAGTGAAAACCCCGTAATCCCGTCTCCCACTCCGGCGGCGAACCGCCCGAGGAACAACCGCGACTGGTGGCCGAACCAGCCGGAGCTGTCGGTGTTGCACGCCCACACATCCAAGTCGAACCCGATGGGTGAGGACTTCGACTACGCCGAGGAGTTCGCCAAGCTCGACGTCGAGGCACTCAAACGCGACGTCATCGATCTGATGACGACCTCGCAGGACTGGTGGCCCGCCGACTACGGCCACTACGGCGGCCTCTTCATCCGGATGAGCTGGCACGCCGCGGGCACCTACCGCATCGCGGACGGTCGCGGCGGCGGCGGTCAGGGCGCTCAGCGGTTCGCCCCCCTCAACAGCTGGCCCGACAACGCGAACCTCGACAAGGCCCGCCGGCTGCTCTGGCCGGTGAAGCAGAAGTACGGCAAGCAGATCTCGTGGGCGGACCTCCTCGTCTTCGCCGGGAACTGCGCCCTGGAGTCGATGGGGTTCAAGACCTTCGGGTTCGGATTCGGCCGCGAGGACATCTGGGAGCCCGAGGAAATGTACTGGGGTCCCGAGGACACCTGGCTGGGCGACGAGCGCTACAGCGGCGATCGGGAACTCTCGGGTCCGCTCGGGGCCGTGCAGATGGGCCTCATCTACGTGAACCCGGAGGGGCCCAATGGCCAGCCGGATCCGCTGGCAGCCGCCCGCGACATCCGGGAGACGTTCAGCCGCATGGCGATGAACGACGTGGAGACCGCTGCGCTGATCGCAGGCGGCCACACCTTCGGCAAGACGCACGGCGCAGGCGACGCCGACCTGGTCGGTCCGGAACCGGAGGGCGCCCCGATCGAGCAGCAGGGCCTCGGCTGGAAGAGTGCCTACGGCACCGGCGTGGGCAAGGATGCGATCACCAGTGGTCTCGAGGTCGTGTGGACCCCCACACCGACGAAGTGGGACAACAGCTTCCTGGAGGTCCTGTACGGCTACGAGTGGGAGCTGACCAAGAGTCCCGCCGGTGCCTGGCAGTGGACCGCGAAGGACGGCGCAGGCGCGGGCACGATTCCCGACCCGTTCGATTCGTCGGCGGGGCGTGCTCCCACGATGCTGACCACGGACCTCTCGCTGCGCATCGACCCGGCCTACGAGAAGATCACCCGGCGTTGGCTCGACCACCCGGAGGAATTCGCCGAGGAGTTCGCCAAGGCCTGGTACAAGCTGCTGCACCGCGACATGGGACCCGTCACGCGCTACCTCGGCCCGTGGGTTCCCGAGGCGCAGCTGTGGCAGGACCCGGTCCCTGCGGTCGATCACCAGCTGATCGGTGACAGCGAGATCGCCGCGCTCAAGGGCAAGATCCTCGACTCGGGCCTGTCCATCCCGCAGCTGGTGTCCACCGCCTGGGCGTCGGCAGCCACCCACCGCAGCACCGACATGCGCGGCGGCGCCAACGGGGCGCGGATCCGGCTTGCGCCGCAGAAGGATTGGGAGATCAACAGCCCCGCCGAGCTGTCCACGATCCTGCAGACCCTCGAACAGATTCAGCAGGACTTCAACTCGTCGCAGTCCGGCGGAGTGAAGGTCTCACTCGCGGACGTGATCGTTCTGGCGGGTGCTGCGGCTGTCGAGAAGGCGGCGAAGAACGCCGGTCACGACATCACGGTCCCCTTCACGCCGGGTCGTACCGACGCCACACAGGAGCAGACCGATGTGGAGTCGTTCGCCGTACTCGAGCCGAAGGCCGACGGGTTCCGCAACTACCTCCGGGCGGGGGAGAAGTTGCCTGCCGAGGCACTTCTGGTCGACCGGGCCTACATGTTGAACCTGACCGCTCCGGAAATGACGGTTCTCGTCGGCGGCCTGCGTGCACTGAACGCCAACTTCGGCCAGACGAAGCACGGCGTCTTCACCGACCGGCCCGAGGCGTTGACCAACGACTTCTTCGTCAACCTCCTCGACATGGGTACGGAGTGGAAGGGTGCGTCCTCGGCCGAGAACGTCTACGAGGGCACCGACCGTGTGACGGGTGCCGCCAAGTGGACCGCCACCGCCGTCGATCTCGTGTTCGGTTCGAACTCGCAATTGCGCGCTCTCGCCGAGGTGTATGCCGCCGACGACGCGCAGCAGAAGTTCGTGCAGGACTTCGTTTCTGCCTGGAACAAGGTGATGAACCTCGACCGGTTCGACCTCGACTGATCACGGTTTGATCGGCCTAGGCCGATCAAACCGTCATCTGGCCCGGCACCCGCGAGTGGATACTCACCGGGTGTCGGGCCGGATTGTGGCGTATGTCAGAGGTGTGGGAGCGCCGCGGTGAGAAAGACTGTGCCGGCGGCGATTCCGAACGCGCCGGTGAGAATGCCCAGCAGTGCTTCCAGAGACTTGGGCTCGCTTCCTTCGACGGCAGGGTGCCGGTTGGCGGCGATGCCGGCAGCGATGGCGCAGACGCCGAGAACGATGCCGAATCCGAACATCCAGAACATCACTATCGATAGTGCTCCCAGCATGACCGAGATGTCGCTCCAGTGTTCGCCCTGCAGGTGCTGTGGTCTGGTGAGCCGGGAGAATCGTGCGGGCGAACTGCCGGGATCGGGGCGGGATTGGGTCGTGGCGGTCATGGTCTTCAGGTCCTCGGTTGCGTGCTGACGCGGATCGGTGCGTGGATCGCGAACGGCGAGGGCTCTGGAACGGCATCCAGCAAAGATCGGGTCATTGAGTGGATGTCGGTGACGGGATCGAGACGCAGCACAGCAATACACCTCCCATGATCAGTCGATAGGCCTACCACCTCGGTAGACGCTCATCACTGTGCACGAGAAATTTAGCACTTGACTACCGCGAGTGCCAGAGTGGGTGGTGGTGCGCCTTCTGCACGCGGGAATCAGATTCTTCGCTACCCGGTGGTTAACGGTCGCGAAACGGTGGTCGTTCTGGCCCGGCGGTGCTAAATTTCGGTTTGCACAGTGGGCCGCGCCCGCCGCCGTGACGGGCGCGCAGGAATTCGGGAGGTGCAGTGCTGTGCGTCGAGAAGAAGGCGGATCATCGAATCAGCGTGCGCAACGTCGAGTAACGGAACTGCGTGAGGACGAGCCCATCCGGTGGCCGGACCCCAGTCCGCTCAGCAGTTGGTGGGATCGGGTCGTCTGGGGTGCGAGGGGATCGGCGACCTGACGAGTCCGTCATCGTCCGACGCGGGGTTCAGTCGGTCGACAGTTTCTCGGCGTTACGCACCGCGGTCTCGAGATGTCTGTCCGCGGTGCTCAGGTCGAGCCGGGCGTCGCTGAGGCTGTCGATCACCTGTTCCCGCGACGCACCCTCGGTCGTGCTGTCGAGGAGGTCGAACGCGTCGGTCAATTCCTTGATGCGGTTTTCGAGTGCTTGCAGATCGAACCGCAACCGAGCGGTGCGCTCGACCAGGTCGTCGACGTCCACGGCTGCCCCTTTCGTCCCCGGACGCGCTGTCGCATCACCCTACGTCCGTCTACCCGTGGATCCGGGCGTGAAACCCCGCTGCGGGTGGTGCCTATCGGTACACCAGGCCGCCGTCGATCAGTCCCGATTGCCCGGTCATGTAGTCGGAATCCGGTCCGGCGAGATACGACACGTACGCGGCGACGTCCTCGGGCGTCTGCGCGCGACCGAGGGCGATGCCGCCGACGAACTTCTCGAACGTGGCACCCTTCGGTGCACCGGTGAGGGCCGCGAAGCGTTCGTCGATGGTGACCCACATGTCGGTGCCGACGACGCCGGGGCAGTAGGCGTTGACGGTGATGCCGTCCGACGCATACTCCTTCGCCGCGGCCTGGGTGAGTCCGCGGACCGCGAACTTGGTCGCCGAGTACACGCCGAGCATCGGGAATCCCTCGTGGCCGGCGATCGACGAGGCGTTGATGATCTTCCCGCCGTGTCCCCGCTCCCGGAACTTGGCTGCCCCGACCTGGATACCCCACAGCACGCCTTCGACGTTCACGGCGAGGATGCGTGAGACCTCCTCCGGTGTCACGTCGGCGATCGGGTTGACCTGGGCGATTCCCGCGTTGTTGACGATGATGTCGAAGCCGCCCAGTTCGCGCTCGGTCCGGTCGACAGCAGACTGCACCTGATCGCGGTCCGTCACGTCGGCGACCAGAGAGATCGCGTTCGCGCCTACCGCCCGGACCTCGTCGGCCACCGCATCGGCCCGGTCGCCGTTGACGTCGACGAGCGAGATGTCGGCGCCGTCCGACGCCAGTCGCAATGCGATCGCGCGTCCGATGCCCTGCCCCGCGCCGGTGACCAGAGCGACTTTGCCCTTGATGCTCATCCTTGACTCCTGTCGAGTGTGATGGTCCTCACGGGTGAGCCAAGCATCCTCGACGGCGGGTGTGCAAGGGTTGCACTCGGTTGCAGTGTGGTCGAGTAGACCGTCGATTGCGTTCGCCTCCAACGGAAATGGTCGGAACCTGACGCTGGTCGAGCACTCACATCCCCGGTAGGCTCGGCCGGGTGAGTACTCCCGGTTCGGTTCGGCACCGCCTTCCTGCTGTCGGCTCGGGGGTGGATCTACCCCGGCACGCGCGGTTATTGAGTCAAGTGCACGATGCCGTGCTCTCGGGACGGCAACCGCCCGCGCAACCGCGCGACGTCGTCGGCCGGTCGTGGTCCCGGCTGCAAGCGGACGGCGTGAGCCCCGACCGGTGCGAGGACGTGGTGCTGGCCGACTACGCCGAGGTCGAAGCCCGGCGGACGCGCACTGCCCTGCGGTCGGTCCTCCCCGAGCTTCGCAACACGTTGACCCAGGTAGCCGAAGACGCGAATTTCATCGTGGTGATCGCGGACGCCGACGGGGTTGTGCTGTGGCGCGAAGGGACACGCGGCGTGCGAAAGGCCGCCGACGCACTGGGGTTCATGGAGGGCGCCCGGTGGTCCGAGGGGGCAGTGGGCACGAACTCCATCGGAACAGCGCTGGTGGAAGATGCTCCCGTGCAGCTGTTCTCGGCAGAGCACTACGCGCGGTCGCACTGCGGGTGGTCGTGCACGGGGTCTCCGGTGCACGATCCACGTAGCGGTGAGGTGCTCGGCGTCGTCGACATCAGTGGCTCGGCGATGTCGGTTCATCCGACGACCGTGGCACTGGTACAGACTGCGGTCCGGTTGGCCGAGGCCACACTGTGGCAGGAGCACACGATCACTCTCGAGAAGCTCCGCGGTCATGCCGCACCGATGCTCGGGGCGATCGCCGGGCCTGCCGTCGTGGTGGACCGGCACGGCTGGGTCGCCGACGCACGCGGGTTGGCCCTTCCCGACCGGTTGGCGTCCCCGCGTCCCGGCACGCCCCTGCTCGTGCCCGGGTTGGGGGCGTGCATGCCGGAACCGCTCGGTGACGGCTGGCTGGTGCGACGCGGAGGCAGACCGACGACCATCGCAGTGGAACTCGATCTCGGTGACAACCCGCGAGCAACGGTGCGAGGCGACACGAGCTGGACGCGAGCGCTCTCACCCCGCCACGCGCAGATCCTGCGAGTGCTGGCCGAAACGGGTTCCGCTGGAATCGATGCCGCGTCAATGAGTGCGGTGCTGTTCGGTGACCGCGACCACGTGGTGGCCGTCCGCGCCGAGATCTCCCGTCTCCGGAAGAGCCTCGGCCCTGTTCTGTCCACCCATCCGTATCGGTTCGCGGACGGTGTCGACGTGCACGTCGTCGGGTGACCAACCTTCCCGGTGTCTAATTCCTCGCCGATCGCACGGCGACGAACCTGCCCAGGTCGGCGCGCAGTTGCGGGTCGAGGCACGCACCGGCCGGTCCGGCGAGGATCTTGCGGAGCCGGGCCACGTAGCACGCGGGCGTCATGCCGAATTCGACGAGGAGATCACCGGTGGTGCCACCGCCGTACGGCAGCCAGCGACGGGCGAATTCGATGACCTGTGCGTCTTCGATGACGGAATCGTTGATCACGGGCTGACACTCCTGTCGGTTCGGACGGCTGCGAGATGAGTGAGGGAGTCCGCGAGCGCGCGGCCGTGGTGGGCCATCGCCTGCGCGTAGAGGCGGCCGGCGCGGTAGGAGGAGCGGACGAGGGGTCCGGCCATGACGCCGGCGAATCCGATTTCCTCGGCGGTCTTGGAGTGCTCGACGAACTCTTCGGGCTTGACCCACCGCTCGACGGGGTGGTGGCGGGGGGAGGGGCGCAGGTACTGGGTGATGGTGATGATGTCGCAGCCGGCGTCGTGCAGGTCGTGCAACGCCTGGGTGACCTCGTCGGGGGTCTCGCCCATCCCGAGGATGAGGTTGGACTTGGTGACGAGGTTGTCTTCGCGGGCGGCGGTGATCACTTCGAGGCTGCGCTGGTAGCGGAACGCGGGCCGGATCCGCTTGAAGATGCGAGGGACGGTTTCGACGTTGTGGGCGAGCACCTCGGGGCGGGTGGAGAACACCTCGGCGAGCTGATCGGGCTTGGCGTTGAAGTCGGGGATGAGCAGTTCGACGCCGGTGCCGGGATTGAGCTGGTGGATCAGGCGGACGGTTTCGGCGTAGAGCCAGGCGCCGCCGTCGGGGAGGTCGTCGCGGGCGACGCCGGTGATGGTGGAGTAGCGCAGTCCCATCGCCTGGACGGATTCGGCGACGCGGCGGGGTTCGTCGCGGTCGAGGTCGTCGGGTTTGCCGGTGTCGATCTGGCAGAAGTCGCAGCGGCGGGTGCATTGCTGCCCGCCGATGAGGAAGGTCGCCTCGCGGTCTTCCCAGCATTCGTAGATGTTGGGGCAGCCGGCTTCTTCGCAGACGGTGTGCAAACCCTCGCGCTTGACGAGGCTCTCGAGCTCGGAGTATTCCGGGCCCATCTTCGGTCTCGTCTTGATCCAGTTCGGTTTGCGTCCGATCGGAGTCTCCGCATTCCGGATCTCCAGTCGAAGCAGCTTACGGCCGCGCGGCGCCTGCGCGGCGGCGGACGATGTTCCTGGTGTGGCAGTCACGTGTCGATTCCTGGGGGTGGTTCCGCCGGACCGCGGTGCCGGAGGGCGACCACGGTTCGGCGGGGGTTGCTACATGTTGATCGGGCGACCCAGCGCCGACAGGACCGATTCGTGCATGGCCTCGGACAGCGTCGGGTGCGCGAATATCACTTCCGCCAGATCGTCACCGGTGGCCTCCAGAGATCGGGCGATGCCGAAACCCTGGATCTGCTCGGTGACGTCGGGACCGACCATGTGGGCGCCCAGCAACTCGCCGCTGTCGGCGTCGAAGATGGTCTTGACGAACCCGTCGGCTTCACCGATGGCGAGTGCCTTGCCGGAGGCCTGCAGATCGAACTGCCCGATCTGCAGGGAACGACCGGTCGCCCGCGCCTGGTCCTCGGTGAGGCCGAGGCTGGCAACCTGAGGCCGGGCGTACGTGCATCCGGGCACATAGTCCTTGTCCAGCGGGGTCACGTGCGGGGTGCCCGCCAGCTTGTCGACACACAGCACGCCTTCGTGGCTGGCCTTGTGGGCGAGGCACGGGGCGCCGGCGACGTCGCCGATGGCGTAGATCCCGAATGCGGTGGTGCGGCACCACTGGTCGGTGGTGACGAAGCCGTGGTCGACGTCGACGCCGACGTCCTCGACTCCGAGATTCTCGACGTTGCCCTGGATGCCGGCGGCGACCAGGACCCGGTCCACGACGTGCTGTCCGAGGGTCCCGTCCGCCGATCTCACTGTCACGGTTACGGAGTCCGCGCCGACCGCGAGCTCGGATACCGAGGCGCCGGTGTGGATGGCGATCCCGCGCTTCTCGAACTGCCGGCGCACGTGACCGGCCACCGCGGCGTCCTCGACGGGCATGATCTGCGGTGCCAGCTCGACGAGCGTGACCTCGCTGCCCAGATCGTGGTAAAGGCTGGCGAACTCGACGCCGATGGCGCCGGAGCCGATGACCAGCAACGACTTCGGAAGTTTCGGGGGAACCAGTGCGTCGAAGTAGGTCCAGACCCGGTCGCCGTCCGGTGTCACCCCGGGCACCGACCGCGGGCGCGCACCCGTGGCCAGGATGATGTGGTCGGCCCGGTACTCCGCGAGGGGCGACGCCGGGTCCGGGCCGCCCTCCCGAACCCCCACCACGCCCTTTCCGGTCAGGCGTGCGGTTCCGGTGATCACGTCGATACCGTTCTTCTTCATCAGATATCCGATGCCGTCGGACAATCGGCCCGACACCCCACGGCTGAATTCGACCAGTTGTGCCATGTCGAACTCCACACCGCTGGTGGAGAATCCGAGGGGACGCAGATTGGCCAGTGTGTGGGCGACATCGGCGCCGTGCAGCAGCGCCTTGGTGGGAATGCACCCCCAGTTGAGGCAGATACCGCCCAGCCGGTCCCGTTCGATCACCGCGGTGCGGAGTCCGTGCTGCGCGGCACGGATGGCGGCGACGTAGCCACCGGGGCCGCTTCCGATCACCAGGACGTCGTATTTGTCAGTCATCAATACTCCCTAGACCAGCATCAACGCGGGTGACTCGACGAAGCGCCGCAGTTCCTGCAGGAACGTCGCGCCGAGGGCGCCGTCGATCACCCGGTGGTCGCACGAGAGTGTCACGGTCAGCACGGTGCGGGCTTCCACCCGGCCGTCCACGACGACCGGCCGTTGCTGCCCCGCACCGACGGCGAGGATCGCGCCCTGCGGTGGGTTGATGATCGCGTCGAATTCGCGCACACCGAACATGCCGAGGTTCGAGATGGTGAACGTGCCGCCCTGGAACTCCTCGGGGGTCAGCTTGCCGGTCTTGGCTTTCGTCACCAATGTGTGGACCTCGTGGGAGATCTCGGCGAGGCTCTTGCTCTCGGCTCCGCGAACGATGGGCGTGATCAGTCCCGACGGTAAGGCGACGGCCACCGAGATGTCGGCGGCGGAGAATCTCAGCACCGACTGGGCCGCTTCGTCGAATTGGACGTTGACGTCGGGGACCTTGCGTAGCGCCGCCGCGCACGCCTTGACGACGAAGTCGTTGACCGACAGCTTGACCGAGGGCACGGTCGCGTTGATCTCCGTGCGCAGTGCGAGGAGATTGTCGATTTCGAGGTCCACGGTGAGGCGGAAGTGCGGAGCGTTGCGCTTCGATTCCTGCAGACGCTGACCGATCGCCTTGCGCATCGAATTGAACGGGATCGTCTCGAACTGGGGTGCCGTGTGCTGCGGGGCGTCCGCTGCGCCGGCGGACGCCGCCGCCGGATCGGGAAGCAGCCGGAATGTCCGTTCGGCTTCCCGGACGTCCGCCTCGCAGACGCGTCCCCGCGAACCGGTGGCCCGGCAATCGTGCAGATTGATGCCGAGGGATTTCGCCAGTCGACGCGCCACCGGTGTCGCGTCGACACCGCCGTCGTCCTCCGACGAGCGTCCGGGCACACCCGATCGGGTCGGAGACGGGGCTTCCGCGACGGTTCCACCCGCCGAGCGAATCGCCTCGTGGACGTCCGCGACGGAGATCCGGCCCTCGCGGCTGGTCCCGGTCACACGGCCCAGGTCGATCGACAACTCGCACGCCAATCGGCGGGAGTGCGGTGTCGCGAACACGTCACCATTCGTCTGTCCCCGTAGCGAATCCGGGACGGTGGTGGTGCCGGGAGTCCTCACCGACTCCTGTGCCGCCGGCGCTGACGGGGTGGGTGTCACGCGCGGTTCCGCGGGGGTGGGTTGTCCACCCGGTGACCGCTCGGGCTCGGATGTGGAGACGTGATCCGCCCCGATGTCGGTCAGGAATTCCTCGATCTCGGCATCGGAGACGGCCGCGTCGGCCGACACGGCCAGGACCGCACCCACCGGCAACGTGGCACCGGGCTTGGCGACGATGCGCCGCAGCGCTCCGTCGAACGGCGCCTCCAACTCGTTGGTGATCTTGCTGGTCTCGATCTCGCAGATCAGATCACCCTTCGAGAAGGGAGTTCCTTCGTCGATCAACCACTCGGTGACGGTGCCCTCGTCCATGGACAGGCCCCATTTGGGAACTTCGATCAGTTTGATGTCACTCATGGTCAGGCCGTCACCACCTTGCGTACTGCGGCCTCGATGCGCGCCGCGTTGGGAAGCCATGCCTGTTCGAGCACGGGGGAGAACGGCACCGGGGTATGCGGTGGGGTGACCAGTTCGATCGGTGCCTTCAGCGAACCGAACGCCTTGGTGGCGATCAGCGCTGTGACGTCGTGGCCGAATCCGCATCGTGCCGCGGACTCGTCGACGATCACCACCCGCCCGGTGGACGCGACGGATTCGAGGATGCCCTCCTCGTCGAGGGGTGAGACGGTCCGCGGGTCGACCACTTCGACGGAGATGCCGTCCGTGGCAAGTTTGTCGGCGGCCGTGTTGGCGGCATTCACCATGGCCGAGAGCGCGATGATGGTGACGTCCGTGCCCTCCCGGGTGTAGTTGGCTACGCCGAACGGGATGGTGTACGGCTCGTCGGGCACTTCGCCCTTGAGGTCATACAGCGTCTTGTGCTCGCAGAACACCACCGGGTCGTCATCGCGAATGGATTGGATGAGAAGGCCTTTGGCGTCGTACGCGTTGGACGGGGCGACCACCTTGAGGCCGGGGACCGCGGCGAACACGTTGTACGGAGACTGCGAATGCTGCGCCGCCGCCGAGAATCCGGCGCCGATCATGCCGCGCACCACGAGTGGCGTGCGGGCCTTCCCACCGAACATGTAGCGGAACTTCGCGGCCTGGTTGTAGAGGGCGTCGTAGCAGACGCCGAAGAAGTCCATGAACATCAGTTCGGCGACCGGGCGCAGCCCGGTCAACGCGGCGCCTGCCGCCATGCCGATGATCGCGGACTCGGTGATCGGGGTGTCGATGACCCGGTCGGAACCGAATTCGGTCCACAAACCCTTGGTCACACCTAGCACACCACCGAACGCCTCGAGCTTCCCGGACTCGAGTTCCGGGTTGGTCCCCGCCTGACCACCGCGCAGATCCTCACCGATCTGCACCACCGTCGCATCGCGTTCCATCTCCTGGGCGAGCGCGGCCTTGATTGCTTCGCGGTACGTCGTCTTCGACGTTGTCATTTCTGTTCTCACTCTCAGTACGACACGTAGACGTCGGTCAGAAGGTTTGCCAACGGCGGATACTCGGCTTTCCGGGCCTTCGCGACGGCGTCGTCCACGCGGGCTCGTGCGTCGGAATCGATCGCGTCGAGTTCCTTCGCGGACACCTTCCTGCTGTCCGGGTGATTGCGGAAGTTCAGCAGCGGGTCTTTCGTCTTGCGCAGTTCCGCGACCTGATCCGCGGTGCGGTACAGCTGCGCGTCACCTTCGAAGTGTCCGTGCCAGCGGTACGCGATCGCCTCGATCGACGTGGGTCCGCCTCCCATCCGGGCACGCTCGACGGCCTCCCGGGTCGCCTCGTACACGGCGAAGAAATCGGTCCCGTCGACGGTGACGGCGGGCATGCCGAAGGATGCCGCGCGGGAGGCGATGCTGGGCGCGCCGACGGCGTAGTCCCGTCCGGTGGCCTCACCGAATCCGTTGTTCTCGGTGACGAAGATGATGGGAAGGTCGAGCACGACAGCCATGTTCATGGCCTCGAAGACGGTGCCCTGGTTGGAACCGCCGTCGCCGGTGAACGACGCCGCGACGCCGCCGTTTCGCAGTGTCTTCGCGCTGAGCGCCGCGCCGATGGCCAGGGAGGGTGCCCCGCCGACGATGGCGTTCGCGCCCAGCATGCCCACGGACAGGTCGGCGATGTGCATGGAACCGCCCTTGCCGTGGCAGAGGCCGTCGTCCTTGCCGAAGATCTCCGCCATCATCCCGTGGAGGTCGCACCCCTTGGCGATGCAGTGCCCGTGGCCGCGGTGCGTGGATCCGATGTAGTCGGTGTCCTGCAGGTTCTCGCACACGCCGACGGCAATGGCTTCCTGACCGGAGTACAGGTGAATGAAGCCGGGGATGTCGCCGGTGGCGTTCTCTTCGTGTAGGCGGTCTTCGAACGCTCGGATCTCGGACATCTTCCGATACGCGCTCAGTAGCGAGTTCTTGTTCAGCGCCATTGCACTCCCTTGGTTTCTTCGTTGTCGCCGGCTACGTAGGCCCCCTCCGATCGCGCCGCGGCGTCGGAACGGTTCGTGCCTCGTGTAACCCGGGTCATGAATGTAGGGAGATATGACGTGCGCAATAAACGTTGCAGCCGATTGCAATGGTTCGATCGGGGGATGCGAAACAACGACGTGGTCGAGGTTCATCGATAGCTCGTCAGGGACAGGATTTCTGACGTGATCGCCGCCCTTGATGGCGGCACTCGGGGTCATCGAGACCGAGGTGAAGGACTCGTAGTCGGGAGGGATTGACACGGCATCGATCGCGGCGCTTGACTGGAACGCAAGCTGGTGTGGGCTCGCCCGATGGTGTTCCGGGAGGTTGACGTATGCGCGGCACAGGGTTAGCGGGTCCGGGCCATCGACGCGGAGCAACCTCCCCTCGCAGGACCATCTCGGTACTGGCATTGGTGGGAGTGTGCATTCTCTCCCTGACAGCGACCCAGACAGCCGGCGCAGACCCAGCAGCGGCCGACACCGTCGACACCGGGTTCGCGATCCCCTTCGCTGGGGCACCCGGCTACGAGAGTCTGGCTCCGACGCAGGTGACCAACCCTGGGCAGCTCAACCAGCCACTCGGTCAGCAAGCGGCGGACGAGATTGCCGGCCAGGTGGGGCTCACCAGGGCTGACGCGTTATCCGAACAGCAGTATCGAGACCTCCTCAGCGGCGGCGGAGTCGGCGGCAGCCGCGAAGCCGCCGAGGTGATCGATGCATGCGCCCAGATCCTCACCAACACGAACGGCCGTCCCCTGTATTCCGACGTCGATGGCCACCCCACACCGTCGGTTCTGGCCAGCTACGGGCTCTACGTGAACACCAGCGGACTGCTGGAGAGTCCGGCCAACGCGGACGCCCCGACAAGGCAGGTGAACTCGTTGATCGCGCCCGGCGGTTTCGTGGGCACCTGGTTGAGGAACAACGATGCGACAGGAACCTTGATAGCGCTCTACCGGTCGGCGTACACGGTGCAAGCGGTCTACGGCTTCGCAGCGCAACAGATTTCGGGCGCAGCTCAACTGGTGACGAACACCAAGGGGGGTGTGAGTTCGGAGGTGGGCATGTCGATGGCGCCGCCGCTCTGGATAGTGAACTTTGCCCTGCTCTACATATTGAATCCTTCCCTGGCGGCGGCGATGCCTGCCCACTGGGCTCCCATCCCGTCGCCGGTCGCCGACGCAATACACTCGAGCCCCACCGGCCAGGTTTCTTTCAGCGACTATGCGTCCTACTTCCAGTGACTCGATTCCGGAGTTCGGCGAGATGCATTGACGTCGAGATGGCCGAGTTGTTCGACCATGTAGGTCACGGCGTTGTCGATTTGCGGCGCCAGAGCCGCGTCACCTCGTCGGGATCCTGGGCCTCGTCGCGCCGAGTCGGGAGGGGCACATACGCGCCACGGTGCGGCTCGAGTTCGATCAGGCCGTCCTCGGCGACAATGTTCAAGGCGTCCCTGATCGGCCCGCGGGAGCCACCGAGCCGGGTGGCGAGAGGCTTTTCTGCGATGCGCTGCCCCGGCCGGAAGGCGCCGCTGGCGAGTGACTCGCGGAGTGCTTCGACCACTGCCGATGCCAATCTCGGTGAGGGGGACCGCGGCTGGTCGTCTTCGGTCGCGGATGCGGAGGTGGGCCGACGAGAAGTATATCGGCGCCGGCACGGATCCGTCCGCACTGAGCTACGCCCGCGGACGGCTCGTCGTCGCCAGCACAGCCGCCGGCCTTCCCGCGCCCATCGATGGACCGACCCTGACCGCCGACAACATCACCCTCCTCGAGGCACTCAAGGTACCCGATCCATGGGAAGGGACTGCCCCCGCCCTGGTTGACACACGGGTGTGCAGTTTCAGGCCGCGTGTGCGGTGTGATGGAGCGTCTCATATTCGACGGGTGTCAGTCGACCGAGACCGCGTTGCCGGCGCCGCCGGTGGTAGGTCTTCTCGATCCACTCGACGATCGCCAACCGTAGTTCCTCACGGCTGCTCCAGTGGCGCCGGTCGAGGACGTTGCGTTGCAGCAACGCGAAGCGGGCGGGGTCCGATTCGTCGGACGCGATTGGCGGCAGTCGGAACCGAATCCGTAGTCGTCCAGTGGAACCGCAGCGAACACCGTCGCGAACCGGCCATCGAGGTCCGTCCAGGAAGTCGTCTAACGGGCACGGGCCGTATCTCGTCGGGTCGAGATGGGCGGATGGATGAATTGGGTGATGGGTGGATGGAGGGGTGTTCATCTATGGCGAGTCTTGATGCGGCCTGGGTAACTCCATGAACTGACTGACTGGTAATCACACGTAAGAAGGGCCTCCAATCACACCGGATTCCGCTTGCTGCGGCCACGTTCCCGCACTCCAAGTGAACGGTTTCGGGCGATGCCGACCACTACCAGGCAATAGGTGTTCGAGGGTTTCGTCGAAGAGGGGAACGCTCTAGACGGGGGCGGTAAAGCCACGTGAGGCAGTGGCAAATCCCTTGCATGCGTGTCGCTTGCTGCCGTTGATCATGTCGTTGAACCTGTCTGCGGTCCATGCCAAGCGCAGTCCGAGCCTCCCCATGATTATCGGGACCGCGTGGCCGAATTTCGGTTCGTCGACCCAGACGGTGCGCAGATCGTCCGGGGTGATGCCGGTGGCGATCCGATCGGCGATGAGGGTCCCGACGTAGGTGGCCTGGGCGAGTCCGTGGCCGTTGCAGGCCAGGGAGTAGTAGACGTCGTCGCCGACCGTGCCGGCCACCGGTAGCCAGGTCGAGGTGATCCCGATCCAGCCGCCCCAGGCGCGGTCGATCGCGACGTCCGCCAGCGGCGGGAAGCGTCGTGCGAACGCCTTCGCGAGGTCGGCGACCACCGCCGGGTCGGGATGGCGTTCGGGCAGCGGATAGCCTGCGCCACGTTCGATTTGGCGGACGCCGAACACGATGGTGTTGCGTGCGGTGAGTCGGTAGTTCTCCATGATGTTGTGCTGGGTGATGAGCCCGGATCGGCTGGTCCAACCGAGCGCGGCGAGACGCTGCGGGGAGATCGGCTCGGTTTCGACCTCGGTCACCCACATCGGTGACGACAGGCGTTTCGGCGTGATGTCCCACTCGCCCGCATAGGCGTTCGTGGCCAGCACCACTTTCTGCGCCAGGATCACGCCGCGGGGCGTCTCGACAGTGACGCCGTCGTTGCCGCGAACGATGTCGACGACCTTTGATTGTTCGAAGACCTGCACGGTCGAGGCGAGCACCGCGCTGCGAAGGCCGCGCAGGAGCTTGCCGGGGTTCATGATTCCGCCCTTGATTTCGCGCATGCCGCAGAGGAAGCCGGGCGGGATGCCCAGTTCGCGTGCCGTGCCCTCCTCGACGTGGGCCCCGGCACGGCGGAGGATCTTCGCGATGCGGCGTGTGCGTCCTAGCTGCCCGCGCGAGACGGCCGCGAAGACGTTGCCGACGGCTTCGTAGTCGCAATCGATGCCGAGCTTCTCGATCATGCTCTCGACGTGGCCGGCGGCGTTCTCGGTGAGGCGGATGATCGCCGGCATGCGCCTGCGGTAGAGCAGATTCAGCAGCTGAATGTCACCTCCGGGCGCGCTCGCGAGTTGGCCGGCATTGCGTGAGCCCGCACCGTGCCCGCAGAAGTCCGACTCCAGCAGTACGGCGTCAACGCCGCGCTCTGCGAGGCGCAATGCGGTCGCCATGCCGGCAAGCCCGCCGCCGATGACCGCGACGGAGCAGGTGAAGTTCTCCGTCAGCGGTGGTCGGATGTCGGTGGGAGGACCGACCCACCCGGTGAAGGTGGTGTAGGTCGTGTTCGCGGTGGAACTCATGCGATGTCAGCTCCTCGGACGGGGGAGGCGGCGGTCGGATCGAGGTGTGCGTCGACCCGCTTGTTGTGGGCAGCGAAGGCCGTATACGCCCGGTAGATGACGAGCATCGCCAGGCCCCAGGTGAACAGCGCGAGGGTGTAGAAGAGGGTGTGGTTGGCGTCGTCGCCGGGAATTCGCCAGAAGTCGTAGATCGAGGCGACCACCACGTTCAGCGCGGTGGCGCCGACTACCCACCCGGCGTGGGCGAGCTCGCCGAGCTCCCAGAGGCGCCACGCGAAGTAGCACAGGAAGCCGGAGGTCGCGAGCGCAGTGATCACGAAGAACACCTTGCCCGGCGTGCCGATCTCCTCGGCGAACTCGGACAGGAAGAACCCGAGGACCGCGGCCAGGGCGAACGCGCCCACCTCGACGCCGAGCGTGGGCTTGTACCTGTGCGTGACGACCAGCAACCCGAGGACAAGGATCAGCGTGAACCCGATCGAGCGCGAGAACGCGTCCAGGAAGAAGGCGATGTGGTACATCGGGGAATCGGTGCCGGCCTGGGTCACCCCGTAGATCAGGAAATTCGTCCCCGATATGCCCATGATGATCCATTCGAGACCGATCAAATAGTTGTGATGGCCCCGAATGAATTTAACGCCGCAGATGAGTCCGACGGCGATCATCCAGATGTCCGCCGCGGCGAAAAGAATGTCGCGCATGGCAGCGCCTCCTTGGGAGTGACCGTGATCTCGTGTGTCGGCTTCCACAGTGGCGCGCCCATGAGGACGCCCGCTACGCCGACGTGCAACCACGTGTAGCGCCAGCCGCAACACACTGCACCACGACGCCGTGTGATCGGCATCTCACAGGCGCGGACAGTGCACTGTGCACCATGTCACGGTGAAGGACGGGGCACCGCGGCGTAGAGCGCGGGCCGCCGTGGCGGTCACCGTGGAATCACACACCGACGTGACCACCACCGAGAGGCCCCACGATGAACGCATCGAAGCAACGACCCGAAGAATTCGACATCGTCATCATCGGTGCCGGCATCTCCGGCATCGGCGCCGCGCGCTACATCGTCGAGGCGTTTCCCGGCAAACGCGTCGTCGTGCTCGAAGGGCGCGACAATATCGGCGGCACCTGGGATCTGTTCAAGTACCCCGGCATCCGATCCGATTCCGACCTGCATACCTTCGGCTACGAGTTCAAGCCCTGGAAGGACCGCGCCGCCATCGCGGAAGGCCCCAAGATCCTGAACTACCTGTGTGAGACGGTCGAGGAGAACAACCTGGGCGGGCTCATCCGCCTCGGGCACAGCGTGCAGCGCGCGGAATGGTCGAGCGCCGACGCGCGCTGGACGATCGACGTGCACACCGCCGACGGCGACAAGACCATCACCGCCAACTGGATCTTCGCGGGCACCGGGTACTACCGCTACGACGAGGGCTACACCCCGCACTTCGAGGGTCGCGAGGACTTCGCCGGCGACATCATCCACCCGCAGCACTGGCCCGAGGGCTACGACTACGCGGGCAAGAAGGTCATCGTGATCGGCAGCGGCGCGACCGCGGTGACGCTGATCCCGTCGATGCTGACCGGTGCGCGCGCCGCCGCCCATGTGACCATGCTCCAGCGCACCCCCACCTACGTGATGCCCTGGCCGAAGGTCGATTCCCTCGCGCTCCTGTTCAACCGGCTCTTCGGCGAACGACGCGGCTACGCGATCACCCGGTTCAACAACATCTGGATCGATCGGGGCGTGGTCAAGTCGCTACGCACATTCCCCCGCCTGGGTCGCGCGCTGATCCGGCGCATCAACAAGAAGTTGCTGCCCGCGGACTATGACGTGGACACCCACTTCAACCCGCCCTACGACCCATGGGATCAGCGCCTGTGTCTGTCGCCCGACGGCGACTTCTTCGCCGCACTGCGCGACGGCGGCGCCTCGATCGTCACCGACCGGATCTCGCGTTTCACCGAGTCGGGGATCCAGCTCGAATCGGGCGAGCACCTCGACGCCGACGTGATCATCACCGCGACCGGCCTCAACGTGCGCCTGCTCGGCGGCATCGACCTGGCGGTCGACGGCGTGCCGGTGAACCTCGCCGACTCCGTCGTCTACCGCGGCACCCTGCTCTCGGGGATCCCCAACCTGGCCATCGCCATCGGCTACACGACCTCGTCGTGGACGCTGAAGGTCGGCATCCTGTGCCGCTACTTCTGCAACCTGGTCAAGCACATGGACGCCTTCGGCTACGACCGCGTCGTCGTCGAGGCCGATCCCGGCATGGAGACGCGCCCGGTCATGGACCTCAGCGCGGGCTATGCGCAACGGGCCCGAGAGAGCACCCCGAAGCAGGGCACCGGCATGTGGCAGATGTCGATGTCGTACCCGCAGGACGCCAAGCTGCTCCGCGGCCCCCTGCTCGACGACGCGCTGCGGTTCAGCTCCACCACCGACGACAGTGCACGCTCGACCGGAAGGGAGACGATCCGTGCGTGACGACGCCCAGGACCGCCTCGTCACCCTTGCGGGCGGCACGCGTGTCTGCTACCGAATCGACGGCGACCCCGACGACCCGCCGGTCCTGCTCCTCGCCGGCCTCGGCGAGGACTTGACGATGTGGTCCGAGCGGTTCGTCTCCGCGCTCGTCGCGACCGCTTTCCAGGTGATCCGGATGGACAACCGGGACTGCGGCCGCTCGACCTACGCGATCACCCCGCCGCCGAGCACGCTACGGCAACTGCTCGCCCGGCCCCGTCCGGACGCGTACACGCTGGCCGACATGGCGGCCGATGCCGCGCAACTCATCGAGCACCTCGGTCGGGGACCGGCGCACCTCATCGGACGCTCGATGGGCGGGATGATCGCGCAGACCGTCGCGGCGCGCTACCCCGCACTCACCAGGTCGCTGACCTCGTTGTACTCCACCACGGGCGATCCGAAGGTCGGGCAGGCGGCCGCGTCGACCATCGCGCTGCTCGCCGCTCCGCCGCCGCGGAACCGGGTGCAGGCCGTGCGTGCGCACCTTCGCATGACAGCACATCTCGCGGGCACCGGGTTCCCGATCGACGAGGTCGAAGAAGCGGCCCACGCCGTGCAGACGTGGGACCGCACGGCCGGCGATGGTGCGGCAGGGACCGCCCGGCAGGTCCAGGCCATCCAGGCCGCGGGCGACCGAACGGCGGAGATCGCCCGCATCACGGCTCCCACCCTGGTGATCAACGGCGATCGCGACCCCATCGTCGCGCCGTCCGGGGGCGCCGCCACCGCGGCCGCGATTCCGCATGCGCGGCACGTGGTGATTCCTGGAATGGGGCACCACCTGCCCGACGCGCTCGCGCTGCTCGTCGCCGACCACGTCGTCGGACACCTCGAAAGGGCATCAGTATGTCCGAGCTGAGCACCACGGATGTCGTCGTCATCGGTGCCGGGGTCTCCGGGTTGACCGCGGCGCGGCGGCTGGCACAGGCCGGGCGGCCGGTCGTGGTGATCGAGGCCGGTGACCGGGTCGGCGGCCGCACGATGAACCTCGACGTCGCCGACGGCGTGATCACCGAAGGCGGTGGCCAATGGGTCGGACCGGGCCAGGACCGTGTCCTCTCGCTGCTGGACGAGCTGGGACTGGAAACTTTCAAGACCCACATCGACGGCAAGTCGATCTACCACCGGCGAGGCCGCTCGAAGCGGTATGAGGGCCTCATCCCGCCGCTGAGTCCGCTCGCGCTCGCCGACTTCGCCCAGTTGCAGCTGCGGCTGGAGCGGATGGCGAGAACCGTACCGGTCGAGGCCCCGTGGACCGCCCGCCGCGCCGCCTCCTGGGACGCCACGACCTTCGGACACTGGCTCGACGCGAACGCGGCGACCGCGGAGGCCAAGGCGATGTTCACGGTCGGGTTCTCGGTGACCAACGCCGAGGACCCGCACGCCACGTCGCTGCTGGTGCAGCTGGCGCGGATCCGGGGCTCCGGCGGAATCGACCACGCCCTCAACATCACCGACGGGGCGCAGGAGTCGCGGGTAGTCGGTGGCACGGTCCGGATCGCGGAGCGCCTGGCCGAGGATCTCGGGGGCGCCGTGGTGCTCGACTCACCCGTCGCCGAGATCGCGCACGACGCCGACGGAGTCCTGGTCCGGTCGGCGCGGGTCGATGTCCGCGCGAACCGGGTGATCGTGGCGATGTCCCCGGCGGACGCCGCCCGGATCCGCGTCACGCCCGACCTGCCCACCCGCCGTGTGATGCTGCAACGTCGCTGGAACAGCGGCGCGGAGAGCAAACTCTTCGCCGTCTACGACCGCCCGTTCTGGCGGGAGGAGGGACTGAGCGGCCAAGCGGTCTCGGACCTGCCGGTGGCCAAATACGTCGTCGACAACTCACCGCCGGACGCCGGCGTCGGGATCCTGCTGACCTTCCTCGGCACGGACGCGATCCTCGACGACCCCGCGGCGCGGCGCTCCGCCTTCCTCGACGATCTGACCGTGCTGTTCGGGGCGCAGGCGGCAAGCCCTACCGCATACCTCGAGAAGGATTGGACGCATGAGCGGTGGATCAGCGGCTGCGTCGGTTCGCGCCCTCCGGGCTCACTGATCGAGTGCACCGATGCGGATCGCCGGCCGGTCGGGCGGATCCACTGGGCAGGCACCGAGACCGCGACGATCAACCAGGGCTACCTCGACGGTGCGGTCCGCGCGGGAGAGCGCGCCGCCCAGGAGGCGCTGAACTGCGGGGTTGTCACGGTTCGCAGTCGCCGGGCGGGATTGCCGTGAAGTCGACTATCCGATCATCGTCCGTCGAGGCCTCGCGATGGTCGGGACGTGTGCGCGCCGCCGCAAGGTCGATCCCGAGGAATCCGGGCGAGGTCGACGCGCCTTCGCGCAGGCCGACGATCTCGGTGTGACCCGGCTCCCCGGCGCGAGGGCGCGGATCTCGCCCGTCGGCAACCAGGGCCCCTCGCGGGCGTACACACCGACCCCGCTGACCGATCCAGGCGTCGGCGTCCGTCACCGCGCCCAACGATCATTCGTTTCCGTTTCACAGAATTCGCAGGTGGCTGTCTTTCGCTGCCTGGATTGCATACCAGCCGGTCGGTAGATGCCGGTGATTCAGGTCGCGGAGAGCGGCACAGAATGGAGTGATTGCCATGAGTCAGCGCGAAGACCGAGCCCAGGAGGTCCCGGTCGGCCTGGACCGGACACTCGGCGTCCCGCAGATCGTCTTCATGGTGGTGGCGATGGCCGCGCCCCTGACGGTGTTCGCCGGGCTCATCCCGTTGATGCTCGGCTCGGGGAACGGCATCGGAACACCGGTCGACTTCGTGCTCGTCGGAATCGTGCTCGTGCTGTTCACCGTCGGGTACTCGGCGATGACTCCCGAAGTACGCAACGCGGGCGCCTTCTACTCCTACGTCCAGCGCGGCCTCGGCACCGGTGCCGGGCTGGGCGCCGCAGCGCTCGCCCTGGTCACCTATGCGCTGCTCATCGTCGCCGTCTCGGCCTACCTCGGGGCTGCCGCGCGCAATGTGCTCGTGACCTTCTCCGGCGTGTCGGTGCCGTGGTGGTGCCTCGCGGCCGCCGGGCTCGCGGCCATCGGGTACCTGGGCTACCGCAACGTCGAGGTCAGCGCGCGGGTGCTCGGAGCGTTGCTCATCGCGGAGGTCGCGATCGTCGCACTCGTCGACCTCGCCATCGTGCTGCGCGGCGGCGACAACGGCCTGTCGGCGCAGCCGCTGACCTGGGACGCGTTCACCACCGGCGCCGCAGGCACCGGGATCATGTTCGCCGTCTTCGGCTTCGTCGGTTTCGAGACCACCGCCGTCTTCCGGTCCGAGGCCAAGGACCCCGACCGCACGATCCCGAAGGCCACCTACATCGCGGTCGTCCTGATCGCGCTGATCTACGCCTTCTCGTCCTGGGCCATGATCAACGGTCTCGGTGTCGCGCGTGCCGTCGACCTCGCTGCCGACGACCCCGAAGGACTCGCACCCGGGCTCGCCACCCGCTACCTGTCGCAGGCCGCCCACGATGTCATGCAGGTTCTGCTCGTCACCAGCTTCTTCGCCTGCGTGCTCACCGCCCACAACGTGGTGGCCCGCTACCTGTTCGCCCTCGGCCGCCAGGGTGCTCTGCCGGTCTCGCTCGGCTCGGCACACCCCACGCACCGGTCGCCGCACGTGGCCTCGCTGCTGACCTCCGGGGTGATCGGCACGCTGCTCGCGGCCACGGCGATCGCCGGGCTCGACCCCGTCGTCGAGATCTACGCCTGGTTCGGCGGCGCCGGAACCCTCGGGCTGATCGTGCTGCTGGCCCTGACCTCCGCGGCGATCGTCGTGCACTTCCGCAAGGCCGGCACGGCTACGGCGTGGGCGGGCACCGTCGCCCCCGTCCTGTCGCTCGCCGCACTCGGGGCGATCCTCGTGCTCGTCATCGGCAACTTCGAGCTCCTGATCGGGTCGCGCACCGGGGCTTACGTCTTCCTCGCAATCATCGCCGGGGCGTTCGCCTGCGGCCTCGCATGGGCGCCGCTCCTGCGCCGGCGTCGGCCGCAGACCTACTCCGCCCTCGAATGACGGCCGCGCCCGCAGCCCCGACAGCACCGCACCCGCCACCGAAGAAAGGTATGACAATGACCGAAACCCCGACGATCGCGCCGGGCCCGGCGGCGCAGCGCGCGCCGGCCCGGATCGAGATCGACGACGACGCCACTCCCATCGTCCGGCTGCTCGGCCGGACCCTGCGCGACGCGGTCCGGCTCGGCCATCTGCCCGAGGTGTTCGATCGCGGCATCGGCACGGTCGCCGTCCGCTCGCACAACACCCCGCAGGCCGCCGTCGTCACGCTGTGCGACGGCGCCGTCATCGTGACCGGCGGCGTCTTCGCGCCGGCCGACGCGACGCTGGTCGTCGACCTCGAAGCCCGTTTCGCGCTCACCAAGGACCCCGACGGTGATGGGGAACTGGCGGAGGGGGTACTGCGCGCCCTACAGCACCCACTGCCCTCGTGGCAGGAGGCCGCCGAACGCTTCTGGGAGGTGACCCGCGGCATCCGCGGCATCCCCGACGTCCTCGTCGCGGTCGCACAGGGGCCGGACGGCCCCCAGGAGGCCCGGTTCGGCTCGGGCCCGACGACCTACCGCATGGTCGGCACGCCCGACGCGCTCGCAGGGGTGTTCACGGGCGCCGACTATCTCCTCACCTCCCTGGACTCCGGCCTGCGGGTCCAAGGGACGCTCTCGCAGGTGTCGGTCATGACGGCCGCCTCGTGGAAGGTTCGTTTCGATGTCTGAGCTCACCCGGTCGGAGTCCATCAGCTCCGCGTGGAAAGTACCGACGAAGGCGATACGCCTGGAGGCCACCGGTCACGACGGGAGCTTCCTGGGAAAGACCATCACGCCGGCGAAGTTCGCGTCCGGCAAGGAGGCGGGCTTCGCCTTCGCCGACATCCTGTTCGCGATCGACCTGGGCGACGAGTTCGTGTTCGGCGACGCCTTTCCGGACTGGCGCGGCAACCTCTACGACATCTCGATGATCCCCGACATGGACACGCTGGTGGAGTGGAAGCCCGGCCTCGGCGCCGTCATCGGTGACTACTGGCTCCGGGACGGGCGGCCGGTACCGATCTGTCCGCGGAATATGGTGCGCAGGCTGGTCGAGCGCCTGCGGACGCTCGGCTACACCGCCACGGTCGCGGTGGAGATCGAAACGACGCTGTTCGAGGAGTCCGTCCAGCAGGCGCGGGCCTGCGGTTACCGCGATCTCACCCCGCTCGGCGGGGACACCGGTGCCACATACCACCTGGCGAGGTCGAAGGACTGGGTCGACTACATGGAGGCCGTCACCGACCGGCTCGACGAGCTCGGCATCACCTGGGAGGCGTGGACCGACGAGGCGGCCGCAGGCCAGACCGAGCTGAATCTCGCACCCACCGATCCGGTGGCGCTCGGCGATTCCTGGGTGCGCACCAAGCAGGTGATGCGGGAAGTCGCGTTCGAGCAGGACCGGACGGTGACGTTCATGGCCAAGCCGACCGCAGGCTTCGGGCAGGGCGCGCATATCAACCTCTCGCTGCACCGGGACGGTGAGAACCAGTTCTTCGCACCCGACGGGCCGTCCGAGGTGATGCTGCAGGCCGTCGGTGGGCTGCTGGCAACGATGGCGGGAAACACCCTGCTGTCGCTGCCACAGATCACCTCGTACCGGCGCCTCGTCGACATCAGCGGCCCACCGACGACCATCTCCTGGGGCGTCAACAACAAGACCGCGGCGGTGCGGGCCATCGTCGGGCACCCCAAGTACTCGCGGCTCGAATACCGGCTGCCGGGCTCGGACGTCAACCCGTACTACGCCCTGGCCGGTGTGCTGGCCGGGGTTGTGGCAGGCATCGAACGGAGGATGCAGGCCCCGCCGCAGGTCGACGACATGGCGTGGTGCCTGCCCGACGACACCGGGGTCGAGCGGGTCCCGGACTCGATCACCAAGGCCATCGCGGCGCTGGACGGCGACGAGGTGCTCCGCGAGTACCTGGGTGACGAGTTCGTCGACTTCTGGGTGGCCTCGCGCCGGTGGGAATGGATGGAATTCCACACCAAGGGCGGCGACCCGCACACCGAACTCTCCGCGTGGGAGTCCCGTCGCTACTTCGAGTTCCCATGACGGGCAAGCCACTGGTCGGGATCACCGGCCGCCGCGTCCAGCTGAGTCTGATCGCCGGAACGGACGACCGCTACGCCACGGCGTGCGTCGACGCGTTCGTGGCCGCCTTCGCCACCCGCGTCGCGAAAGCGGGCGGCGTGCCCGTGCACCTGCCCTACGACGCCGATCCGCTCGACGCCTGCGAGTGGTTGTCCGGCGTGGTGATCACCGGCGGGCAGGACGTGCACCCGGCCCGGTGGGGCGGCGACACCTCCGTTGTCCGCGACGTCGACCCACGGCTCGATCCCCACGCGCACGACCCCGAACGCGACGAATACGAGTTCACCCTGGCCCGCGCCGCCATCGACCGCGGCCTGCCCGTGCTCGGGGTGTGCCGGGGAATGCAGCTGCTCAACGTCGCACTGGGTGGAACGCTCATCGCGGACCTGCCGCCCGGCCCGGTGCCGCACTTGTCGCCATTGGCCGCGCCCACCGACGGCGACGCCGAGCACCGCGTGAGCTTCGAACCCGGCTCCACGGCCGCGCGGATCTTCGGCGACAGCGTCGTCACCAACTCGTGGCACCACCAGGCCGTCGATCGGTGCGGCACGGGCCTTGTCGTCACGGGCCGCACGCCCGACGGGGTCGCGGAGGCGGTGGAGGTGCCCGGCGCGCCGATCCTCGGTGTGCAGTGGCACCCCGAGTGGATGGAACGCGACGACCCGGCCATGGCCTGGATCGTCGATGAATCGAGAAAACGGCAGGAGATCGAGTATGTCCACTGACACGACAACCGCGACAACGACCAGGGACGAAACACCGCGGCGCCCCGCCGTCACCCACGACCAGATGGGGGCGACGCCCCGGGTGCGCACGGTCACCGGCCTGCTGTCAGACGGCGCCGCTCGCACCCCCGGCGCCGAGCTGCTGCGCTTCGGCGACGCTTCGTGGACCTACGCGCAGGCCGACGTATCGTCGTCTCGGCTGGCACACCGCCTGATCGAGGCCGACGGCGTGGCACCGGGCGACCGCGTCGCGATCATGCTGCCCAACGTCGCGCAGTGGCCGCTCACCTGGTTCGCGGTGCTCAAGGCCGGCGCTGTCGTCGTGCCCGTCAACTCGGCCTACCGCGCGGCCGATCTGGCGTTCGTGCTGCGCGACTCCGGCGCGCGGGTCATCGTCACCGACGCCGAGCACCTCCCGCTGGTACGTGAGGTGGTCTCCCGAGACGCCGCGCTCGCGGGCATCCGCATCCTCGACGTGGCCGACGCGGCCGAGGCGAGTTTCCCGGCCACCGCCCCCGATGTCGCGATCACCCCGGACACGCTGGCCAACCTGCAATACACCTCGGGCACCACCGGATTCCCGAAGGCGTGCATGCTGACCCACGACTACTGGACCCGCATCGCGTGGGGCTGCGCCGGGGCGGCCGGCCTCGCCGGCGACGACGTGCTGCTCACGGCACAGCCCTTCTCGTACATGGATCCGCAGTGGAACACGGTGCTCGCCCTGACCGCGGGCGCGCCGCTGGTGGTGCTGCCGCGGTTCTCCGCGTCGGGGTTCATGGCCGACGTGCGGCGCCACCGGGTGACCTTCTGCTACGTCCTCGGATCGATGCCCACGCTGCTGTTCAAGCAGCCGCCCGCCGCCGACGACCGGGACAACCATCTGCGCGCGGTGTTCTGCTCGGCGATCCCCGCAGCGCTGCACGCCCAGCTCGAGGACCGCTGGGGCGCGCCTTGGCGAGAGCTCTTCGGCATGACCGAGAGCGGGATCGACCTGATCAGCCCACTCGACGACGTCGCGGCCGTCGGCAGCGGCAGCATCGGACGGCCCATGCCGACCAAGCGCGTCAGGATCGTGGACACCGACGGCGCCGAGGTCCCCGCGGGTACCCCGGGCGAGCTGACCGTGTCCGGCGCGCCGATGATGCTCGGCTACTGGAACCGGCCCGAGGAGACCTCGCGGACACTCCGGGACGGATGGTTGCACACCGGCGACCTCGCCGTCGCCGACGAGCGGGGCGAGATCCGCCTGGTCGGCCGCATCAAGGACATGGTGCGGCGCGGCGGCGAGAACGTGGCAAGCGCCGAGGTGGAGGCAGCGCTCGAAACCGACGACCGCGTCGTCGCGGCCGCGGTCGTGGCCGAGCCCGACGAGGTGCTCGGCGAGGAGGTCAAGGCCTTCGTCCAACTCGCGGCGGGCGGCACCGGCGACCGGGCGACGGCCGAGGCGATCATCGCCCGGGTCGCGGAGCGGCTCGCGCGGTTCAAAGTGCCGCGCTATGTCGAATTCGTCGCAGCCTTCCCCCGAACCCCGTCGGAGCGGGTGTCGAAGCCCGCGCTCGAGGCCAGGGCGGCCGAAGCTCCCGGCACCACCTTCGACCTGCGCGACCGGACCACCTCGGGCGCCTCCGCATCGCCGGACGCATCGCCGTCGGACCTGGCGGCCGAACACGTGCTCGTCGAGATGATCCGCGATACCGCCGTGATCACGCTGCGGCGCCCGGCGAAGCTCAACGCGCTGACCGTCGAGATGCGCCTGCGCCTCGCCGCGCTCATCCGCGAATACGGCACCGGCGAGCGCGCACGGGGAATCGTGATCACGGGCACGGGCCGCGCGTTCAGCGCGGGCGAGGACCTCGGCGCGCCGCCGACCACGTTCGCCGAGATGCGCGAGACCTTCGAGACCTTCCACGACGTCACCCGCGCGGTGATCGAGACCAAGGTGCCCGTGGTCGCGGCGATCAACGGGATCGCGGTGGGCGGCGCCTCGGAGATCACGCTGTGCTGCGACGCGCGCCTCGGCACCCCGCGGACCGAGTACTTCCAGCCGGAGAACGCCCGCGGCCTCACGATCTCCAACGCGTCGAGCGTGCTCCTCACCCGGATCGTGGGCAATCACGCGATGCGGATGGTACTGGGCTCCGAGCGCATCGGCGCCGAGGAAGCGCTGCGGATCGGTCTGCTCGATCAGATCGTCGAGCCGGACGACCTGCTGGACCGCGCGATCGACCTCGTCCGCACCTGGACGCCGGAGGGCGGCAACAACACCGCCCTGCACCTGGCGCTGCTGCGGCCCTCGTCCGAGGAGATCGAGCGTGCCTTCGTGCTGGAGGACGCCGCGGCCGACGCATCGTGGAACAGCGGCGCGTTCACCGCGGGGATCGAGGGTTTCTGGAGCGCCAAGAAGCCCGCCACCTCGACCGGAGAGAACCGATGATCACCACCCGCGCGGCCGTGCTCACGAAGGTGGGCGGACCCCTGCACCTGACCGACATCAACGTCGACGATCCCGAGCCGCACGAGGTGCGGATCGCCGTCACCCACGTCGGGCTGTGTCACAGCGACCTGCACTACATCACCGGCACCGTCGCCACCGAGCTGCCGGTGGTAGTCGGGCACGAGGTGGCGGGCATCGTCGAATCCGTCGGCTCGGCCATCACGGACCTGCGTCCGGGCGATCATGTCACCGGCGCGCTGACCCCGGCGTGCGGCGAGTGCGCGAACTGCAACGCGGCCCGTTCGACCCAGTGCCAGCGGCTCGACGAGATCCGGCGCCGTCCGAGGCCCGCGTACTCCCTGCCCGACGGGACACCGGTCGCCCGGCTCGGCGACCTGGGCGCGTTCTCCGAGCACATGCTGCTGCGCGCGAACGCGGCCGTGAGGCTGCCCGACGGCGTGTCCACCCGGGTCGGCTGCCTGCTGTCGTGCTGCGTCGTCACCGGTGTCGGCGCGGTGTTCCGCGGGGCGCGGGTGCGGCCGGGCTCCACGGTGGCCGTGATCGGTTGCGGTGGCGTCGGCTCGGCCATCATCCAGGGTGCGCGGCTCGCGGGCGCGTCCGCGATCGTCGCGATCGACCTCGACGAGCAGCGGCTGCGTGCCGCCCGCGGCTACGGTGCGACCCACACCCTGAGCGGCGCCACCGACGACCTTGCCGCCGCGGTGGTCGCGCTGCTGGGCGACGGCGTCGACTACGCCTTCGAGGCCGTCGGATCCGCCCGCACCGCGGCAGCGGCCCTTGACGTGGTGCGCCCCACCGGCACGGCCTGCCTCGTCGGCATCGCTGCCGAGGGCACTGAGCTGACCCTGCCCGCGTCCGACTTCTTCTTCAGCGAGAAGCGCCTGATCGGCTCGTACATGGGGTCGGGGCAAGCGCGCGAGGACATCGCCCAGTTCGCCCGGCTGTACCAGCACGGCCGGTTGCTGCTCGACGAGATGGTCACCGAGGTCATCGACTTCGGCCAGATCAACGAGGGCTTCGAGGCGATGAAGTCCGGCGAGGTGACCCGCATCGTCGTCGCCATGCCGATCTGTTCCGACAACCCCACCGCGGAGGCCCGATGAAGACCACGACGCCGACAACGTCACTCGCGCAGCCGGTGAGCTACATCGCCGGTGAGTGGGTGTCCTGCCAGACGCTCGACGGATGGAACGTCGACCCGAACACGGGCGAGCCGGTCCACCGCATGGTGACCACATCGTCCGCCGACCTGGAGCGCGCGCTGCAGCACGCCCAGCGTGCCTACGAAGCGCTCAACTGGGCCGATGACGAGTTCCGGCTCGAGCGGGCCGAGGTGCTCGAACGGGCCGCGGCCAACGTCGAGGAGCGGCTCGAGGACATCGCACGCACCGACGCGATCACCAGCGGCACGACGATCACCGCCACCCGCAAACTCGCCGCGTTTCTCCCGGCCCGAATCCGCGGGGCCGCCGCCGAGGCCCGCGGGATCGCTCGTGTCACCGCGCTCGCCGCGGGCGGGCGAGACGTCCGGCTGCACCGGGTGCCCTGGGGGCCCGCGGCGATCCTGACGCCGTGGAACGGCCCGAGCTTCATCCCGGCGGCGAAGATGGCCAGCGCGGTGGCGTCGGGGTGCCCGGTGCTGCTCAAGCCGTCCGAGCACGCTCCCGCCAGCGCGCAGGTGATCGTCGAGTGCTTCGTCGACGCCGGCCTGCCCGAGGGCGCCTTGCAGCTCGTCCACGGCACGGGCGGCATCGGCGCCACGCTCACGGGCGACCGCCGGGTCAAGGTGGTGTCCTTCACCGGCGGCCCGGGCGCCGGTCGGGCCATCGCCCGCGCCGCGGCCGAGGACTTCAAGGTTCTGCAGCTCGAGCTCGGCGGCAACAACCCCGTGCTCGTGCTCAATGACGCCGACCTCGACGTGACCGCCGACGGGATCCTCGCCGGCATGACGACCCTCAACGGCCAGTGGTGCGAGGGGCCGGGCAAGGTCCTGGCACCGCACCGGCTGGTGCAGCCGCTGCGCGAGGCCCTCGGTGAGCGCCTCGCGCGGCTACGGATCGGGCACTCGCTCGACGAAGAATCCGACATCGGCCCGATCTCCAACGAGCCGCACTTCCGGAACCTGATCGAGCGGATCGAGAGCCTACGCGGGCTCGGCGCCGAGATCGATCAGCCCGGGGAGCTGCCGGGCCTGGCGGGCTTCTTCCTGTCGCCGACGGTAGCCACCGGGTCCGACCCGGACCGCACGACGGCCGAGCTGTTCGGGCCGGTCGTCTCCGTGCACGGCGTGGATTCCGACGAGGACGCGCTGCGCGCCGCCAACGCGCACCCGTCGGGCCTGGACGCCTATGTGTTCGGCGGTGACACCGACCGCGCGATAACGATCGGTGCCCGGGTCACGTCCGGCGAGGTGCGGGTCAACGGCGCGAAGCTCGCCGATCTCGGCGACGACTCCGCCCAAAGTTTCTGGGGCGCGTCCGGCATCGGCGGGCACGGTCCGGCGGAATCGGTGCGGGTGTTCTGCGGAGATCGGGTCGTCGGCGTCGACTCGCCTGATCTGCCGATGTAGTCGGGGGACGGGGGATGCCTGCGGCGGACAACGTGCTGTCGAGGCATCCCCCATCGAAGCGGGGGAGAAGAGCATCCGCCATCGACGAGAGGGAGAAGAGATGGACAAGACCACCTCGCATGACGTCACAGTGCTCGGCTGTGGCCTGATGGGGTCGGCGCTCGCGCGGGCGCTCGCCGGCGGTGGCAAGACCGTCGCCGTCTGGAACCGCACGCACCACCGGGCAGCCGCACTGGCCGACAACGCGATTGCGCCCATGCGGGAAATCGGCGACGCCATCGCTGCCGCACCGCTTGTCCTGGCGTGCTTCGCCACCTACGACGCCGCCCTCGCGGCCCTCGAACCCGTGCCGGATTTGACCGGCACCACGCTCGTCAATGTGGGCACCGGCGCTCCCTCGGAAGTCGAATCCTTCGGGCTCTGGGCCGGCGAACGCGGCGCCGAGTACTTGGACGGGTCGATCCTCGGGTATCCCGAAGAGATCGGCACCGAGGGGGCGGCGATCCTCTATTCCGGATCCGAAACGGCCTGGGCCGAGCACGGCGAGAGCCTGACCTTGCTGACCCCGGTGTCCGTCTGGGTGTCCCGAGACGTCAAAATCGCAAGCGTTCTGAACGTAGGACTTGTCGGTATGTTCCTGGTCCCGGCGGTCAGCGCCTATGTGGAGGCATCGACCTACATGCTCGGGCAGGGAGTTGATCAGGCCCTCCTCGACGCCTTGACGCCTGCCGCCTTCGCGTCCGTCCAGAGTGAGACGGCGAGGGTCGTAACCGCCATTGCCAGCGGCGATTTCACCACAGATCAAGCAACCATCGCCACCTACGCCCAAGGCTTGGACGGGGCCATCGACGTCATGAAAGGAAACCGGGCTGAACCCCCGGGTGTTCGCCGCCACGATCGAGAATCTGACCGCGGCTGTCGATGCCGGACTAGGTGACCTCGGCTTCGCAGCCCAGACGAAAATCATCACCATCGGGTGAGCGGTCTCGTCCGATCGAGCGAACTCGGGCAGCGGCGCCTGCCGCCGACCCGGGTCGGCGAGTGCCCGACAGCGGCGCTCACAAAGCCGCGGCGGGCACCGCCCGTCAGTCGCGCAACTGCACGAGCATGAGCGCGGCGACCACGCTGGCGGCGTTGTCGGTGAGCGGCACGGGCAGCAGCTGATCGGCGCGGGCAAGTCGTCGCTCGATCGTGTTGCGGTGGGTGAACATTCGCTCCGCGGCGGCGGAGCCGTTGAACCGTTCCCGGACGTAGGTCAGCACCGTCTGCCGCAGCACCGGGTCGGCGGTCGCGAGGTCGCCCAGGGTGTCGGTGACGAACTGATCGGCTTGCGCCATGTCGGCCGTGAGCACCGACACCAACGCCACGTCCTGGTACCGGACGACGGGGCGCGCCGAGCCTATCCGCGTCAGTAATCGCTGCGCGGCGGCGGCGTCCAGGTGGCTACGGCGAAATCCGTCGAGATCCCGGCCGCAACGTCCGAACGCGACATGGATCCCCGGGTAGGCCGCCAGGGTGTCCTCCGCCGTCTCGGCAGGCGGGACCGTGTCCGCCGGGACCCACACCCACAGCGCGGTTGTGCTCGCGTTCAGGGTGAACCGGCGCGGGGCCGCGCATATCCTCATCGTCGCCTCGGCGGCCGCGTCGAGACCCGTGGCCTCGTCTGCGGAGTCGCTCCAGATGATCGCGGCGACGTGGCTGCCCGTCAGCGCGTACCCGAGACGCGATTCGGCCAGCGCCCGGCCGATCGGGGCACCTTCGAGCAAGAGCTGGACGGTGGAGTGCCGCTCGGCGTTGGCGCCCCGCGCGAGGTCCGCGCGTTCCTGTTCGACGTAGTCGTCGAGCGCTGCGATCGAATCGTCGATGAAGGTCACCATCGACCGCTCGGACACCTTCATCAGGTCGCGGAGCTCCTCGACGTCGGCGGTCGCCGCGAAGCAGGCGTCGACCCACAGGTCCCACCCGACGTGCTGGGCACCCCGCCACGAACCGAGGTCGTGCATGTCCAGGCCGCGTCGCACCAGGTCGCGGGCGAACTGCAGGACTTCCGGGTCGACGCATGGCTCGACTCGCGCCCCAGGGTTCTGCAGGGTGGCCGACATCCAGTGCCTGAAGTAAGCCTTGCTCATCTGCCGGTCGGCCGCCGCGAGCTGCGGGTCCTCCACCAGCGCGCGGTACTCGGCGCCCTGGTGGGCAGCGGCCAGCACCGCGTCGACTGCCGCGCTCGTCGAGGCCAGCAGGCGCTCGGCGATGTCGCGCATCAGTTCGGCGATGCGTCGGCTCGGTGGCGGCCATCGTGAGTCCACTGTCGCACTGTAGCGCCACACGACGCACCACTTATCCAGCTCGGTCAGGACGGTCGAGAAGGCAGTCGACAGGCCGCATACGTTTCTCCATCTACACAGCGATACCGAACCCCGCTGTCACAGCGATGATTCGGGTGTGTTCGCGACTTCTGATCACCCCGTAGGATCGGGGTCGGATCCGCTGCGCACCTCGAGACTGCCGAGGATGATTTCGGCCGCGCGTTCGATGTGCTGCTGTCTGCGCTCGTCGACGACACCCTGGATGTCCAGCGCCCAGTGCGCTTCGAACAGGCACGCCAGCGCGTAGGCCGTGGCCGAGACATCCTCGGCGGACACGGCAGGATGGCGGTCGGCCAGGACTGCCTCCAGATCGGGCAGCCATCGCCCGGTCCACAGCTTGTGCAGCCGCTCGCGCACCGCCTGGTCACGAGCGCTCAACGCCACCAGTTCGGCCCATACCACCATGTCGTCGCGGGTGCGGTACGCGCCGGGAGCGTAGGCCGCCGCCACCCGCTGGGGCAGCGGCAGATCGTCATGGCGATGCACGATCGCGGTGCCCATCGCACCGACGACGTGGTCGATGAAGGCGCCGATCAACTCGTCGCGAGACCCGAAGTAGTGCAACACCAGCGTGCGCTGCAGCCCTGCCACTTCGGCGACCTTCGAAAAGGTGACACCGGCCAGGCCCTCGCGCACGACGACAGCGAACGTGGCTTCGAGTATTTCGGGAATCCGTTCTGTGGCCTTGCTGGGACGCCCAACTTGATTTACTGTCATGATAGTTAATTTATCACGCATAACTGTTCGCGTGCAGATTTTCCACAAGGCGTCACCCGCAAGCCGTCGGGCTCCCGATGCCGACGGCCGTCCGATACGTCACCGATGACTGCGTGGCACAAAGCAAACCCCTGCGGCCCATGCCGCACGGCGATATCGCCGTGCACGGGACTACATCGGAACCATTCCGCCCGCCCGACCGCGGCGGGCCCGATCGAGAGGTGAGGGTCCGATGGGCCATTACAAGAGCAACGTCCGCGATCTCGAGTTCAACCTGTTCGAGGTCTACGGCCTGGACGCCGTGCTCGATTCCGGGGCGTTCGGCGACCTGGACGGCGACACCGTGCGGACGATGCTGGCCGAAGCAGCGCGGCTGGCCGGGGGTCCGGTAGCGGAGCCGTATGCCGACACCGATCGCAACCCGCCGGTCTTCGACACCGAATCGCACTCGGTGCGAATCCCGGAGCCGTTCAAGCGAGCGGTGCGGGCGTGGCAGGACGCTCAGTGGTGGCGGATCGCCAAGAGCGAGGTGGTCGGCGGGGTGCCCGCACCGTCGATGCTGAACTGGGCGATCAGCGAACAGGTTCTCGGTGCGCAACCGGCCGCCTACATGTATCTGAGCGGACCGTTGATGGCGAACGTCCTCGTCGACATCGGCACCGAACAGCAGCGACGATGGGCGGCGCAGGCGGTCGAGCGCAACTGGGGCGCGACCATGGTCCTGACCGAGCCGGACGCCGGTTCCGATGTCGGGGCAGGCCGCACCACGGCGATCGAACAGGCCGACGGCTCTTGGCATCTCGAAGGCGTCAAGCGCTTCATCACCTCCGCCGACTCCGACGACCTTTTCGAGAACATCATGCATCTGGTGCTGGCCCGCCCTCGCGGTGCCGTCTCCGGCACCAAGGGGCTGAGCCTGTTCATCGTCCCCAAATTCCACTTCGACCACGACACCTGTGAACCCGGCGAACGCAACGGCGTCTTCGTCACCAACGTCGAGCACAAAATGGGACTGAAGGCCTCGGCCACCTGCGAACTGACCTTCGGTGGGCACGGCATCCCCGCCGTCGGGTACCTGGTCGGTGACGTCCACAGCGGCATCGCCCAGATGTTCAAGATCATCGAAGAGGCCCGGATGATGGTCGGCACCAAGGCCATCGCGACACTGTCCACCGGCTATCTCAACGCGCTCGACTACGCGAAGACCAGAGTCCAGGGCAACGATGCGGCCCGGGCCTCGGACAAGACGGCACCGAAGGTGAGCATCATCCACCACGCCGATGTGCGCCGTTCGCTGATGATGCAAAAGGCATACGCCGAAGGGCTGCGATCGATCTACCTCTACACCGCCGGTCACCAGGATCCCGTCGTCGCCCGGCACATCTCCGGCGCCGACGCCGATGTCGCCGCCCGCGTCAACGACCTGCTGTTGCCCATCGTCAAAGGCGTCGGCTCCGAACGCGCCTACCAGTACCTCACCGAATCCCTGCAAACCTTCGGTGGTTCCGGCTTCCTGCAGGATTATCCCGTCGAGCAGTACATCCGCGACGCCAAAATTGACTCACTCTACGAGGGCACCACCGCGATCCAGGCCCAGGACTTCTTCTTCCGCAAGATCGCCCGCGACAACGGCGTGGCCCTGACACACCTGCTCGGGCAAGTCCGCGTCACCGCCCAGTCCGATACCGGCGGGGGGCGGCTGAAGAACGAGAAGATATTGCTCTCCTACGCACTCGAGGATGTTCAGGAGGTTGTCGGCAGGCTCACCACCCATCTGCTGAACGCTGTGAAAGAGCCGCGGGAGCTGTACTACATCGGCCTGAACGCCGTCCGGTTCCTGCTTCTCATGGGCGACCTGCTGGTGGCATGGCGCCTCATCGTCGCCGCCGAAACCGCGCTCACCGCACTCGATGCCGGAAGCGACAGCGCCTTTTACATCGGCAAGGTTGCAGTGGCCTCGTTCTTCGCCAACTCTGTGCTGCCTCGTGTCACCGCCGAACTGGCAGTGGTCTCGGCCACGGATCTGACTGTGATGGACCTCGACGAGGCCGGCTTCTGACGCAGCGATTCGCCCGTTTCCATGATCCCTGAACGAAAATGAGGAACAGCAATGACAATGCCCGAGGCACAGGAAACCTACGTACCAGCTGAGGAGACCACCGAGGTGGTCGTCATCGGCGCCGGAATGTCGGGGTTGATGGCAGCGACAACGCTGCTACCCGACGCCGACGTTGTGGTGCTCGAATCCACCGATCGCACAGGTGGACGCGTCGACAGCGTTCGCCAGGGCGACTACTGGATCAACGTCGGCACGCAATTCACCGAGGGCACCGGCCCGCTCTTCGATGCACTCGAGCGGCACAACATCGAGATGGGTTCGCTCGCGGGCAAGGGTGTCGGGCTGTATTTGAACGGCGGATTGGTCGACACCTCCAACCCCGTGGAGCTGATGTTCGGGTCGCGGATGACAGTCATGGACCGGATCGGCATGGCCATCGTCGGTGCGCGCATCCTCGCTGTCACCCCGTTCCTGCAGTCGAAGAGCCGGACCGCGCGACGGGTTCGCGCCAAGCTCGACACCAAGCTCGCGTCCTACCTGCTCGAGGGAGTGCGATCGGAACTGGCCACCGCGATCGTGCGCGCGTGGTCGGCCCAGTGGATGGGATGCGAGGTCGAGGAAACCGCCGCCACTCAGTTCGTCACCTCGGTGGGCCTGGCACTGTCCGACCCGGCCAAGGTTCCGAACTTCTCCCTGCCGGTCGGCGGCAATCAAACCTTGACCGACGTGTTGACCGAGGATCTCGGTAGCCGGGTTCGGCTGAACTCGCCGGTGCAATCGGTACGGCGCGACGGTGGCGGCGTGGTCGTCGACTACCTCGACGGTGACCGTCCGGCACGCCTGCACGCCCAGCGCGCGGTCGTGACCGCCCCCGCCGACATCGCCAAGCGGATCCTTCCGGATCTGCCGCAGCAGCACTGGAACGCGTTGAACGACATCACCTACGGCCGGTACGTGATCGTCGGATTCTTCACCGAAGAAACCGGAGAGCAGCGCTGGGACGACTTCATCGCAGTGTCGACCCCGCAGCTGTCGTTCCAGGCGATGTTCAACCATGCCGCAGCACAGCGCCGCGGTGATGACCGCAAACCAGGCGGCGCCGTCGCCTGTTTCGCCGGAGGCGCACAGGCCGACAAACTGTTCGACCTGTCCGACGAAGAGATCGTCGCGCGCTTTTCCGAGGACTTGCTCACGGTGTTCCCTGAGCTCGCAGGAAAACTGGGCACCAGCATCATCCGCCGCCACCGCCGTGTCGTGCCCTTCTGGGCACCCGGGCGCCGGAACTCGCTTCCGACGCTGCATAATCCGCTCGACACGGTCTATTTCGCCGGTGACTACCAAGGCGATCTGCCGACGCTTGCCGACGCCGCCACCTCGGGCGAGCGCGCGGCCAAGACGGTCCTGGCAAGCCTTGGCCGACAGTAGTGAACAAATCGTTCGACGAGGAGGCAGCTGTGACAAGAAGAATGATCCGCAAGACAGCACAATCCGCGCCCGCCGGATTCCGGACTGATGGAACGGTCGTCGTGAGGCATACGAGAGGGTTGCAGCGGGAATAGCCTTGGGTCTTTCCGCTACTGAACAGACCGGGCCGGTCGAGGCGCAGTCACAGAAACCTGCCGACCAGGTTGGCGCTCTCGGCGACCTGCGTGGCCTGGGCGCGAATGCTAACCACTGGAAATCGTCAGACCGGCCGTTATCCGATGCTCTAGCGCACCGCCCAATGCAATTTGCATCACAGCTGTTGTGTTAAACGTTGGCTTGTGTTTACAGTGATCCGTCTGTGAGTTCGGCGGAAACGACACAGGATTCACCACGAGCGAACGGGCGAGTGCGTAGCAATCAACACTCTGGAGGAGTTGTCGATGCCTGCGGCGGTCATCGCGTCCGTCACGGCTCGCCGATCGACCCAGGTGGCCCACGGTTCAGACGAGGAGAACGACAGATGAGATATATGGCGCAAGGTGTGGTGGAGGTCGAGCTCCGATGGACGGACATCGATGCGTACCGACATGTCTCGCACATGGCGCTCGTCACGATCGCCGACCAGGGCCGTGGTCGCTGGCTCGACAGCTTGGGGGAACTGCCGAACGACTGGTCCTACGTCGTCGCCCGACTCGAGTTGGACTTTCGCTCGCCTGCCGTCCTCGATGACCGAAAGTTGCTCTGCTCGTTCGTGGTCGACCACGTTGGAACGTCCAGCATTCGGCTTCATGAGCAGGTCACCACTCCCACCGGAACCGTGGTGCTGGAGGCGGTGAGCGTGATCGTCGCGTGGAACACGGATCTCTCTCAGAGCCGGGCTCTGACCGAGGAGGAGAAATCGCTCCTCGAGGTGGCGAGCACTCAACCATGAGTACAAACTGTGCTGCCCGTAAATCAATTCAATCACCCAGCATGCGCTGAGAACCCTTCAAGGAGTGTTCATGCTCGAAGCCGTGACGCCTCATCAATCGGGGCGGCCCCACCTTTTCCGTGAGTAGCGGGATCCCGGTCCCGATGAGCGCACGCATCCCAGACAAATGGAGCACGATCAGATGAACCCGCACGACCGGGAAATTTTGGAATTCGCACGACGGTGGGCACCGTTCGGCGGTCCACGCGCTGCCGACATTCTCGTCGAATTCGGGATGACACCGAGTCGCTTCGCAGAGCGACTCGAAGAACTGTGGCGTCCGCGCATACGGGCCTCTGCCGGTGGGCATGTGGGGCGGCCCCTTTCCTCAACGCGACCGGGCACACCCACGGGTCCGGGAGAAACCGGTTTGCGCGCGTGAGAGGTGTGGCCACCGCAGTCGTCCGAGTGCGAGCGTCCTACACCGACTCCTCGGACTCTGACGTCCGTACTAGCGTTGATTCGGTGCCGCGTACACCTACCGCCCGGTGCAACACACCATTGGGGCGTTGGGCGCGACGCCGGCTTGTCATGGCAGACCCGCGCCCGAACGAAGGTTGTCGTGTAAGAGGATGCCTCGGCCCGGTCCTCGGCGCCTGAACAGCATTCGGGGTTCTGACAGACCGAAACGGTGTCCCGCTTGCCGGCGTAATCGGCGGCCATGGGAGGGCTTGGTGGCCGCGATAACGTTGCCGGCCCCTCACATGCCACCGATGTCGTTGCCGGAGAGGGTATATCAGTGGTGTTTGAACTCCCGGCGGTGGCATGATCAGGAAGTTGCGGCGATGTCGAAACGCCGTCGCGGCGGAGACACTGGCTGTGCTCCACCGCGGTCCTGCGGCGCTACGTGTTCGTGCTGAGCTCCTCGGCGGCAACACCTTCGAGTGAACGGTTGGTGGTCCGAGGTCCGAACATGACGATGATGAGGGAGAACGCGATGTAGCAGGCCGCGGCGGTGATCATCACACCGCCGAGGCCCCACCCGCCGTAGAGTGCCGCGCCCAGAACGCCCGAGACGGCGCCGCCGAACCGTCCGACGCCGATGATGATCCCGCTGCCCAGGCCGCGGGCGCCGGTGGGGATCGCTTCCGGGATGTAGGCGTAGAACACGGTGAGCACGAGCCCAGTCGTGATGGCGACGGCGCCGCCCGCCGCCATCACGACCGGGCTGCTGGTCGAGACGCCCAGCAACACGAACGGAACCGCACTGACGAGGGACGTGATGAGGATGAGGGTCTTGCGTTCCACCTTGTCCATGACCACGAGGGCAATGAGGGGGGTGACGCAATAGACGACGTTCCAGATCAGCTGGACCTCGTATGCGTGGGTTTCGGAGTAGCCGAGGCCGTTGACGATTGCGTACAGAGCCCAGTTGCCGAACAGGTAGTAGCCCAGGGTGGCACCGAAATAGCCCAGGGATACGACGGTGATGACGCGCAGCACCCGCCGGTTCCCGAGGACCTGGCGGAGCGACTGCTGCTCGGTGTCGGTGCCGGTGATCACCGGCGGGTCACTGAGCGGTCCGCGGCGCAGCGCGCGGGCCTCGAGCTTTTCGACGATCTGTTCAGCCTTGTCGAACTGGCCGCGGGAGATGTGCCAGCGGACCGATTCCGGCAGGACCAGTCGGACCAGGGGTGCGATCAGCAATCCGACACTGCCGATGATGAACAGGTGCCGCCACGTGTCGGGCCCGCCGCCCGGGATCGTGACCAGAGCGAGCAGCGCGACGAGCGGGGCGACGACCACGAATCCCATGGTCAGAATCGATACGAACCGGCCGCGTGTCTTGCTCGGGAACATTTCGGCGACGTACACCAGAAGGACCGACGTCGCTGCCTGCACACCGACGCCGGTGACGAAGCGGGCGAGGATCATCGCCTCGAAGTTCGGTGCGAATGCGGTGGCGAGCGCCCCCAGTGAATAGAGGAGCGTCGACCACACGAGGACCTGCCGCCGACCGAACCGATCGGACAGCCACCCGCCGGCCAGTGCGCCCGCCACCATCCCGACGAAGAAGGCGCTGCTGACCGTTCCGAGCTGTCCCAGGCTCAGGCCGGTGCTGTCCGCGATTGCCGGCATCGTGTAGGCGAACAGTGCGTTGTCGTAGTACTCCAGCGCCAGATTGACGGCCAGGATCGAAATCCAGACGATGTGCGGCGCCATGACCGGGAGGCGGTCGAGCCGGGCAGGGATGTCCGCCGACTTCCTCATTCGGACAGTGTTGTCCGCGGTATCCAACAAATCCATTGTTCTGCCTTTCATGCGACAGCATTTCGTCCTTGCGGGCGAGGAGAAGGGGGAGTGGCATATGCGCGCCTCGAAGCTGGGAATGCGTCGTATCCCGATCGACTCGAGCGAAGCATCCAGGTTGAGGTGACGTGGATCACTGTAGCCCCGGGCACGTATTTGCACAACAGTTGTTCTGTCAATGTTTAGGGGCAACTCGCAGCCGTGGGTCGGGCCGATGGACGGGCCTCCCGGGTGCGCGTTGACGATGCAGCGGGGCACCCCTCCGGGACGAGATTCCCGCAGATCAGCTCGCCGAGCGATTCCAGTGTCAGGGCGGTGGCTGCGCCGCTGCTATTCCACTGACTGGAGGTTTCACCCCCAAGCCGGGTCAAGGCGCTCGTCGACTCTGCCGGTGATGCCCGGGTTCTGGCGGGCGGCGCAGGTCGGCCGCTGGCCAGGCGTGTAGTCCACGCACGCGGGGCCTTGGGTGGTGCGGTGATCGGTCGACACCGGCTGAAGGCCGGGTCCCGTTCCCGGTGTCGACAGGGATGGGCCCTGATCAGCGGCGTCCGTCGGTCAGTGCTCGGGCGATCTCGCGAGCCGCCGTGGTACCGGTCTCGATGGCGCCGTCGATGCCACCGATACCGATCTCGGCGATGTCACCGCCGGCGAAGTGGATGCGGCCGTGCGGCTCCCGCATCCGCGGCACCGACTGCGTGAGGTTTCCCGGGCGGTGATGAACCCACGCGCCCTGCGAGAACTCGTCGGTCACCCAGTCGTGGCAGGCGGTATCGACCACCTCGATGTCGGGAACGAACAGCCGGAGCGCGCGTTGCACCGCTTCGCGATTCTTGCCGTCGATCGCCGAGGCGTCGGAGCAGAAGCACACAACCAGCGTGTCACCGTCGTGGCGGTATTCCACCCTGGCGGTGTTGATCGGATGCTTTCCGGCGGGGGCCATCGCGGCGAAGGCTTCGATCTCACCCCGGACCCGAGCCCAGATCTTCACGGTCTTCATCGGGTGCTTCTCTTCGACCATCGTGCGGACCGGCTCTGCGAGGGCAGGGGTGATAGTCACATCGCCGAGTGTGTTGAGCGGAACCGCGGCGACGACGTACCGCGCGCGTAGGGTCTCGCCCGCACGGGTGGTCAGCACGGTCCCGCGCCCGTCGTCTTCGATCGCCGTTACCGGTGTGGACAGGCGCAGCTCGGCCGTCGACTCACCGTTGATCGCGTCGAGCAGCCGTTTGGTCCCGCCGACGATCGGCCAATGGCCGGCCGTTTCCTTGAACGTGTCCCAGTGGCCGCAATTGATCGAGGCCCACAACAGGAACTGCGCAATGCCTTGCTCGCTCTCGGAGTGGACCAGCGACGCCATCGCGCCCCCGAGAACGTCTCGGTCGTGGGTGGGTAGGTTCAACGAGTCGATCCGGTCCGCCAGCGTCTGCTTCTCGATCACACCGGTTTCCGCGGCGGAAATATTGCTCGGCTGCGGAAACCACTCCCGCGAATCCGCCAGGCACCGGGCAGTCAGCGGACGGGCTATGCCGGCGTACTCGGCCGGGGTTCCCGAGTGCACGACTCCGCCGGCGAGCCAGTAGATCTTCTCCAGCTCCAGGGGTGTGGCCAGGCCGAGACCGTAGCGCTTGAGCTCGTGCCACACATGCGCCTGAGTCCAGTGCACATACGTGCCGCCGAACTCCACCGACCGGCCGAATGCGTCACCGAGGAAGGTTCGGCCACCGATCCTGTCGCGCGCCTCGAGTAGTACCACGGAGTGGCCCGCGAGGCTGAGATCGCGGGCCGCGGTCACACCGGCAAAACCGGCACCGATTACTGCAACGTCGAACGTTTTGATCACGAGAAACCCCCACGGGTGTCAGTTGTATGAATGAAAGGACTGTGGTGGCACTCCACCACTTGCACCACAAGTGTGCCAAGGGACGAGAACGGAATAATCTGCATGGCAGGGTGTTTCGGCAATCAGGTCGTGAACATAGCTGGTCCTGTCGCCTCAACCCTGCCGGAGTGTCTGCCCTTCCGGCCTGCGCGGTTGCCCGTTGTTCATCGCCCGTCCGGGCATGCCCAGGCCAGCGCCGGCCGGTGTCATCGGTGACGAGTTCGAGGCCACGCCACGTTCGGTGAAACGTGCTGAGCGGTGAGGGCTACGCCTCCACGGGGAGAGGTATCCTTCGGCGCCATCGGTAACCTCCGCCCGGGCAAACCCGCCGTGACGGGTTACGCGGACGTCTTCTGCAGGTCGGTGCGGTCGATGTCGCGCTTGAGGATCTTTCCGGTCGAACCTTTCGGGAGCTGGTCCACGAAACGGACGATTCGAGGAATCTTGTACGCGGACAGACTGTTCCGGCACCAGGAGGTGACCTGTTCTTCGGTGAGGTCCGAGTCGGGGTGACGGACGACCACTGCGGCGACCTCCTCGCCGTAGTGGTCGTCGGGCACTCCGATGATCGCAGCCTCGACGATGTCGGGGTGCTGGTAGAGGACCTCCTCGACCTCGCCGGGGTAGACGTTGTAACCGCCCCGGATGATCAGGTCCTTGAGCCGGTCCACGATCCGCAGGTCGTGGTCGGCGTCGAACTCACCGAGGTCGCCGGTGCGGAACCAGCCGCCAGGGTCGAGGACCGCGGCGGTGGCGTCAGGACGGTTCCAGTAGCCCTTCATCACCGTGGCGCCCCTGATGAACACCTCGCCGACGACCCCGTCCGGGCAGGGATGTCCACCGGAATCGCGGACCTCGACTTCGAGGCGTGGCACCGCGGCGCCAACGGAACCAATCTTGCCGCCGCGGTCCACATCGTTGAACGCGCCGAGCGCGGTGGTCTCGGTCAGGCCGTATCCCTCGAGGATGCTGCAATCGAAACGGGATTCGAAGACCCGGGCGATCTCGCCGGGCAGTGACGCGCCACCGGACACCGCGACCCGCAGGTGTGAGAAGTCTGCCTCAGCGTCGCCGGCGACGTGCAACATCGCGTTCCACATCGTCGGCACCCCGACCAGGATCGTGAGGTCGTCACGCCGAAGCATGTCGAGCATGCTGTCCGGGGTGAACGGGCTGAGCAGGGACAGCGAGCCGCCGCCGGTGAAGCTGGCCATCATCACCGATGCCTGACCGAACACGTGGAACAGCGGCAAACCGGTACCGGTGCGATCGGCCGCGGTGCTCCGGCAGATGGTGGCGGCGATTTCACCCGCGGACAGCAGGTTCCCCACGGTGAGCTGGGCGCCCTTCGGCCTTCCGGTGGTTCCGGAGGTGTAGAGGATCGCAGCCGTGTCGTCGCTCGCGCGGGCGACGACGCCATCGATGGGGGCGGCATCGGTGGGGGCACCCGATTTAAGGTGCCAGAACGGAACTCCGACTTCCGCGGCGGCCTTAGCGACCGCTGGGCCGAGACCGTGCCAACCGATGGCCAGGCGCGCACCCGAATCCGTGAGGTAGTACTCGATCTCCTCGGTAGTGCACATTGTGTTGACCGTGACTGCGACTGCGCCGAGCGCCTGAATTCCCATGTAGGCCAGGACGAACTCGGGAACGGACGGCGCAGCAAGGAGGATCCGATCGCCGGCACCGACACCGGCGTGACACAGGGCCCCCGCGTACCGCAGGCTCGCGTCGCGCAGGCCCGCATATGTCCAGGGTGCGGTCGCGGTGCGCAGTGCGATGCCGGTGGGTGATACGGCCGCGTGACGGGCAATGGGGTCGAGCAGGTTGGGCATCGAAGAGACCTTTCAGAGGAGTGCACGGGACGTCTGGCGCCGACACGAGGCGACGAGCAGCCCGTGCTTTCGTGTCGGCGACAGTGGTGAACCGATCACCGAGCCGGACGCTCGTGGTCTTCGACCTGATCGACGGGCAGGCAGCGCCCGTCCGTGGAGGCGGAAACCTCAGGCGCGTTCAATATGCGGAACAACTCATGTGGTGAGGTACGCGATGCCTCGAACCCGTCGGCGGTGCGAATCCTCACTCGTTGTGTAAGCGGTGCGGCCGCGGCGAGGATGTGGTCAGGCGTCGCTGCTCCTGCGGCCGCGAGGACGCGGACCTCGACCAACAGTGTGTGCCAGCTGGGTGACTCCGACCGCGGTCCACGAGAGATTGCGATCCGGGAGGTCGGTGTGGAACGTCGTCAGCTCGACGATGTCGTCCGGCTTGCTCCCGCCGCTTCGAGAACGGTCTTGACGCCTTCGAACGCGTTTCGGGCCTGGCCTTCATGCCGTCGGCGGGTTCTCGGGTGTGGGGGTCGAGCCCCACTGCCCTGACATCCATATCTGGTCGCGGACCCGGATGGCCTGGGAGAAGTGCAGTCGGTCGTATGTCGCCTCGGTGTGGGCGGGTTGATCAGTTGGCGTTTCGTGAGCGGGTCTGCCTTCTTGCAGGCCGGGTCAGAGGAGCTGACGGAAGATGGGGGAGCGGAAGGGCTCACCCTCGTTCAGTTTCGCCATCTCGTCGGCGAAGAGGACTCCGTTGCGGGCGTAGTTCGGGTTCGCGTCCGGGAGCGGGCGGAAGGTGGCGTCGTCGCCGAAGAAGCGCAGCACCAGAGTGTGGCGGTCCGGGGTGGCTGCATCGACGGGGGCGCCGCCATGCAGTGAGCGAGGATGCAGGACAAGGACATCACCGGGGTCGATGGCCCAGGAGATCACGTCATAGGCGTCGGGGTCGACCGCGCGTTCGGCTTCGATGTCCGGCAGACGAGGGTAGGTGCCGTCACCGTAGAGCGGTTCGGTCGGATCGTCGGGATTCAAGAAGCTGGCCCCGTCGTACTGGATGCCGCGGTGGGAGCCGCGGACGATCTCGAGCGAATTCTGCTTGGGGAGAGACTGAAAGGAGATCCACGCGTTGCCCCAGTGTCGGCCGGCCCACGGCAGGTTGGCGGTGTCCTGATGCCACGGCCCGCGTCCACTCGTCCCGCCCTGTTTGAGGAAGATCTCCTCGGCGAAGTACCAGACGTGTTCCGAGCCCCACAGGTCGGCGAACAGATTCCCGAACGGCAGCGACGACACCAGCTCGTCGAGTCGCTCCTTCGCGAGGGGGTTGGCATTGTCGATGTGGGTCCGCAGTTCGGTCCCGTCCAGGGGACGGAAGACGTGTGGGCCGGGATTGTCGACGGCCCACATGAACGCTTCATGGCACTGCGCCAACTGCGTTTCGTCGAGGCAGTCCTCGATGAGGACGGCTCCGTCGTTCCGGAATGCCTGGCGCACTGACTCATCCATCATTGGTCCTTCCTTGTCTGGGTGGCTTCTGCCGGAGGTGGCACAGGTCACTGTAACGAGCAGCGACACTTTGCACAACGGTCGTTCTGTAAAATCTGTGACACAATCAGAGAGTGCTGAAGAAGCAGACCCGACAAACGAGTGGCGGCGAGGCCGAGGTGGCGGTGCGTCGGGGTCGCCCGCCGGGCGACCCCGAGGCGAAGCGTGCGGAGTTGCTGAAGGCAGCGACGTCGGCGATCGCGCAGGAGGGCTACGCCAACGCGTCGTTGCGCAAGGTGGCCCAACGGGCGGGATACACAACCGGGGCAGTTACGTACTACTTCGCCAACAAGGAGGAACTGGTCCTCGCGTTGGTCGAGAGCCGGTTCGACCGCTACGACGCGATGCTCGAGGGTGTTCAAGCGGAAACCGCTATCGAGGCGCTCTTCGAACGCTGGCTGCGGCTGACCACCAGTGACCCCGAGTTCTGGCCCGTGATGTCCGAACTACTCGCCCATGCGCGGCACGACCCGGCCCTCGCCGCGGTCTATAAGCGGCGCTACGGGCGGTTCCGTGAGGTGTACACCTCGATCCTCGCGGCCGGGCAGGTGAGGGGCACCGTTCGCGACGACATTTCCGCGGACCTGCTCGCCGACCAACTGAGCGCCATGGCCGACGGCTGGGCGTTGCTGTTCCCCCTCGAACCAGAGAGGTTCACCCCGGACCGGGTTCGGGAACTTGTCGACGCCGCCGTCGCCTTGATTGCCCCGGTCCCGGGCGCGCGGCGCTAGTCGGCTGCAAGGTCGGTCGGTGGTCCACGCACGCGTGGCCTGGGTGATGCGGTGATCGGTTCACACCGGGACCTCGCTCGCGGTGTCGACAGGGATGGGCCCTGATCAGCGGCGTGCGTCGGTCAGCGCGCACGATCGCGCGCGCTGCGCAGTGCGATGCCGGTGGGTGATGCGGCCGCGGTAATGGGGTCGAGCAGGTTGGGCCTCGAAGGCCTCTCGGAGGAGTGACGATGTCTGGCTCACAATGACCGCAGCGGCATTGAGACGTCCGTCGTCGCAGAGATTCTCGCCGCCGGGCGAGCGCGCAGACGTCTACGGCGATCCGGCCCCGGTCTTTTGTGGCGGAACGTACCCACACCTCGACGTCGTCACTGCAGGGCTGACCTTGCCCCGCAGTGCGGGCGTGGGTACGCCGACCACCACCCGGGACCAGAAGCCCGCGGGTCTGCGGTTCGACGATCTTCGGGTCCAGCCCGCGCTGTCACCGGTATCTGAACTGGGCCCGCGAGCCTGGGCGAACCGGATTGCTCGGCCGGTGTCGAGCGGGCTCGGTTCTGGATGAGAGGGCTCAGCCGCGACGGTCGGTGAGCCGGTCCGCGAGCCATGCCAGCTTGAGTGTCTGCGGATTGACGAGTCCGGGCGCGAACTTCGGCTTTGCCCGCCACACGGCCTTCAGGTGATCGTGCATGCCTTTGCCGCAGATGTAATCGGCGACGAGACTTCCGAGATATGGTGCTTGAGCCAGACCGTGGCCGTTGCACGCGCTGTTGTAGATGACGCGAGGAGACGCATATCCGGCCACCGGCAAGACCGACGGCGTCATGCCGATCCATCCGGCCCACGCCTTCGCTGGCTGAACATCGTGCAATGCGGGAAAGCGTGTGCGGAATGCCCGGATCAGATCGGCGACGATCGCCTGGTCGGGCTGGCGATCGGTGATCTTTCCACGCGGCATCTGGAGTTTGCGGGTGGTGATGACAATCGTGCCGCGCGGTGTCGTTCGGTAGCTTTCCATCACGATGTGCCTGGTCACCATCGGGGTGCGGCTCGTCCAGCCGGCCGCATCGAGAAGGTTTGGTGCCACCTGCTCGGTCTCGATGGCGGTTACCTGCACGGGGGTGGAGAGCCATCGGGGTGTGATCGACAGTTCTTTCGCGTGAGCGTTGTTCGTCAGCACCACCTGGTTGGCGTGGACACGCCCACTGGACGTGTCGAGTGTGACCGAGCCACCCGTGTCTTTGACGTCGAGGACCCGACTCTGCTCGAATGTTGTGATAGCCGAGGCCAGGACGGCATCGCGGAGACCGAGAGCGAATTTGCCCGGGTTCATGATCCCACCGATGCGTGTGTAGATGCCGCCCAGGAAGGCATCCGGAACGCCCATGTCACGGCCGTCGACGATCTCCGAGTCGATGCCAGCGTCGATGAGTATCTGGGCGCCGGCTTTCACCGCCTCGAGCTGGGACGGTGTCACGGCAGAAGCGAGAATGCCGGTTTGCTCGTAGTCGCAGTCGATCGAATGGTGGTCTATCAGGTCTTCGGTGAAGTGAACCGCCGAGTCGGCGAAGCGGACCAAGCCATGGAATCGACCCGCGTAGTATTTCGCGAGGATGTGCGGGTCGCTTCCCACGGTGCTCGATAGGTAGCCCGCATTGCGTGCGCTCGCGCCCCAACCACAGAGGTCGGATTCGAGCAGGGTGACGTCGCGGCCGTTCTCGGCCAGGCGCAGCGCCGTGAGCATGCCGCCCACGCCGCCGCCGACTACGGCGATGTCACAGTAGTGCTCGCCCTGAAGGGGCGCCTCGAGATGCGTGGGACGGTCGACCCAGCCCGTGCTCGGGTAGTACTGCATGGGCGATGTGAGAGTTTTCATGGGTTCCTTGCATTTCGGCCAATTCGTGCTGCTGCCGGGAGCGGCTACAGCACGAATTGCGATGACATAGTTGCGCTTGTCGGCTGAGGCGGTCGGCGGTTCAGTCCCCCGCGACCGCGACGACGCGAATCTCGACGACGAACTCCGGCCGCGCGAGCTGAGTGACGCCGACTCCGGTCCACGACGGGTACGGCTCGCCGATGTACTGATCCTTCACTGCGCCGAAGCCCGGGCCATCACCTTGCAGATCGGTGTGGAAGGTCATCAACTCAACGATGTTTTCCAGAGACGAACCCGCTTCTTCGAGGACCTGTTTGACTCCTTCGAATGCCAGTCGCGCCTGAGCCTGCGGATCTTCGGGAATCTCTCCAGTGGCACGGTCGATACCCACTTGCCCGGACACCCAGATGAGGTTCTCGGCCTGGGTCGCTTGTGAAAAATGCAGTCGCTCGTAGGTGGCCCGGGTGGTGTCGAGGTTGATGGTTTTGCGCTTCATGGCCTTCTCGTTGTCGTGTGCTCGTGGGTGGGTCATCGGAGCTGGCGGAAGATCGGCGAGCGGAACGGGTCACCGTCATTGAGCTTGGCCATCTCCTCCGTGAACAAGAACCCGTTGCGGGCGTAGCGCGGGTTCGATTCGGGCAGAACACGGAAAGTCGCGTCGTCACCGAAGAATCGGAGCACCAGGGTGTGTCGCGTCGGGGTCTCCTGATCTACCCCCGCACCACCGTGCAGGGACGAGGGATGCAATGCGACGATGTCGCCGGGCTCGACCGCCCACGACATGACATCCCAAGAATTGGGATCCTGGGCGAGGTCGCGGTCGATGTGCGGCAGGCGGGGCAGCGTGCCGTCGCCGAATGCTGGGTCGGTCGGGTCGTCGGCGTTCGAGAAGCTGGCGCCGTCGTACCTGACTCCGTGGTGACTGGCGCGAATGATCTCCAGGGAGTTTTTCTTGGGAAGGCTTTGGAAGCTGATCCAGGCGTTGCCCCAATGTTCTCCGGCCAGCGGCATCACCGAGGTGTCCTGGTGCCAGGGACCGCGGCCGCTGGCCCCGCCGTCCTTGACGAACACCTCTTCTGCGTAGTACCAAACGTGTTCCGAACCCCAGAGTTCGGCGTAAAGGTCCGCGAAGGGCATCTGGGCGACGAGGTCGTCGAACATGTCCTTGGCGCGCGGGTTCGCGTTGTCGATGTGCGTCTGCAGCTCGGTACCGTCAAGCCGGTTGAACACGTGCGGACCAGGGTTGGCGACGCTCCAGAGAAATGCCTCGTGGATCTCGTCCATCTGCTGCGGATTCAGCCAGTTCTTGATCAGCGCCGCCCCGTCTTCGCGGAACTGCTGTTTGGTTGCCTCGTCGATCATGGCCCTTCTCCAATCCTTGGTTGATGTGGCGATCGTCACGGTAAGCGATCGACACGATATACACAACAGCTGTTGTGATAATTGCTCAGATTCTTATAACGATCGTCGTCTGAAAGGCTCCGGGGTTGTAGAGTGACGTATCCAAGGGCAGGTTCGCGGGCACGGGCAGACATCCGCGTGGTCGCGGCCCTCGATCACGTTGGCGCACTTGCTGTCTCTTGAAGGTGATGCATGATTTTCGTGTCACTCTCGGATCCTGGCTTACCGACGACCCGGCAGAAGGCCGCATCCGGCCAGTAGAGTTGGCACGCGCGCCCTCCGCGGACTCATCACCCCACCGCGGACGACTGAAGCCACCGCGGGAACCCCGTTGCTACCGGATCGCGGTGAACTGTCGCGGTAACCTCTAGACGCCCCCACGCGAGTAACGGAGTTCGTCAAAGGAATAGGATGCGGAAGGTCCCGCCGAGTGACCTCACGAAACGAGTTGAAGCTCGTCGGTTCGCCGCGATCGCGGGATATGTGCTCGCTGAACGCGTACTTCCGCTCGAGCGCAACTGATTCAGGTATGCCCTGCCCCAGCCGCTCGATGAACTGGAGCCGCGACATTCCGGAGTGGACAAGATCTCTTTCGTACCGCCATATGGTTCCCATATACCGGTGAATTCGATGAGGCACTCCGCCTCGGTGTCGCGACGAGTGCGCGTGCGATTGACCGCCCATGCGGTTCGTCGCCGCTGGCGCCATCTGCGCTACTCGCGAGAATTCATCGGATCGAACGATCTGCCCAGGGCCTGGGATGGCGTTCGGAATCTGACCGATCACCAAATGTTGTGATTTCGGCGGAACCGCAGGGTGTGAAATTATGCGCGCACGACCTCGCGCAAGTGCAGGCACACCTCGTCGATCGCTTGCTTGGCCTGCGCGAACGCGCCGATCTCGGTGACGAAGCCGTGGAAGACGCCGGCATACCTGGTCAGCGAGACGGGGACGCCGTCGCGCCGCAGCCGTGCCGCGTAGGCCTCGGCGTCGTCCCGGATCGGGTCGACCTCCGCGGTCAGGATCAGGGCAGGCGGCAGACCGCGCAGCGACTCGGCGCGCATCGGTGCGGCGAGATGGTCGCCGCCCGAGTGGTGCTCGCCGACGTATTGCTCCCAGAACCAGCGGGCGTCCGCGGCACTCAGGATCGGTGCGTCGGCGAATTCCGACCACGACGGCGCGGTGAATGTCTCGTCGACGGCGGGGTAGGCGAGTACTTGCGTCACAGGGAGGGTGCTGTGCTCGTCGCGTCGGTGCAGGCAGAGGGCGGCGGCGAGATTGCCGCCGGCGGAGTCGCCCCCGATCGCGATGCGTTCCGGATCGACACCGAACTCCGGTGCTGTTCGGGTCAGCCACGCGTAGGCGTCGAGGCAGTCTTCCAGTGCGGCCGGGTAGGGGTTTTCGGGAGCCAGGCGGTAGTCCAGTGACACGACCGTCCATCCGGATCCGGCGGCGATCGCGCGGCACAGCTCATCGGCCCCGTCCAGGGTCCCCAGGACGAAACCTCCGCCGTGCAGATAGACGAGGGCGGGCGCGTCACCGTCCGGTGCGGCACGGGTCGCGCCGTACAGGCGAGCCCGGATCGCGCCTGCGCGGGTTGGAATGGTCAGTTGTTCGACACGGTCGAGCGGCGTGATCGGCTCGGCGGTTGGGGTCGTGTTCAGGAGCGCCCGGGCCTGCTCCGGTCCCAGCTCCCGGATCGGTTTCGGCAGGGCGTGGGCGAGCATCCCGGCCGCGGCCTGTGCGTCGCCGTCGAGCAGATTCCACCAGGTGGGGACGTCGTCGTTCATCTCGGAAACCTCGCAAGTCATTGACAACAAGTGATCTGTGCCTCACTATCATAGTCACGCGACCAAGACGGTTGATCATAACGGTCGCATCACCAACTGGGATCCGCTGCTGACGGTCTACCGTGCACATGATCTCGTCGAATCGAAAGGACTGAAGGATGACCGAAACGACGATCGGCCACGCGACACGCGAGGCCGACGCGGTCGACGGGGTCGACATTCGGATCGAGGACGACGCGAGTCCGATCGTCCGGCTGATCGGACGCACGATCGCCAATTCCGTCCGCGCGAACCGTGCACATTCCGTCGTGGAGGGGGTGGAAGGCATTGTCGCGGTCCGCTCCCACGACACTCCGCAGGCTGCGACGATCAGCATCTCCAACGGTGTCGTCGCGGTGTCGAGCGGAGTGTTCACCTCACCCGACCTCACCCTGACCGTCGACCTGAACGGCCGGCTCGCCCAGGTTGGGGAGCCCGCGGGCGAGGGTGACCTCGCCGCCGCTGCGCTGGCGCTGTTGTCGCCGCCGCTGCCGGACTGGCAGGTCGCCGCGGAGACCTTCTGGGCCGCGGCCCGGTCGGTGCCGGGGATTCCCGACGTGCTCGTCGTAGTCGCGGACGGCCCCGACGGATTGGCCGAGCAGGTCGTCGGCGAGGGCGAGACCCACTATGTGATCGCCGGCCCCCCGGATCTGCTGGCCGGCATCTTCTCGGGCGCCGACGACCTGATCGCCGCCCTGTCCACCGGTCTGGTCGGCGTGCGCGGCACGCTCTCTCAGCTGTCGGTGCTCGTCGCCGCATCCTGGAAGGTTCGCTACGATGTCTGAAATCACCACCACCGCAACGGATCGCACCGCCGCCGTCCACACGGTCCGACTCGAGGCCACCAATCACGATGGCTCGTTCCTCGGCAAGAACGTGGCGCCCAAGAAGTTCGCCGCGAGCGCGGGCTCGGGTTTCGCGTTCGCCGATCTTCTGTTCGGCCTCGACCTGGGCAACGATCCGACCTTCGGATTCGCCTACCCCGAGTGGCGTGGGCACCTCGCCGACCTGCAGTTCCGGCCCGACATGTCAACGCTGGTGCAGTGGGAGCCCGGCCTGCAGTCCGTGATCGGTGACTACTGGCAGGCGGACGGCACCCCGGTCGGGACCTGTCCGCGGAACCTGGCCCGAAAGCTGGTCGACCGACTCGCAACACACGGCTTCACGGCCACCGTGGCGGTCGAGATCGAGGCGACCCTGTTCCAGGAGTCCATCCACGAGGCCAGGGCCAAGGGGTATCGCGACCTGACCCCGCTCGGCGGTTCCGCCGGAACCGCGTACCACCTCGCGAAGTCGAAGGACTGGATCGACTACATGTCGGCGGTCGCCCGCCGCCTCGACGAGATCGGCATCGAATGGGAGGCCTGGAGCGACGAGGACGCGGCCGGCCAGGTCGAACTCAATCTGGTTCCCGGCGATCCGATCTCGGTGTGCGACAACTGGGCTCGGACCCGCCAGGTGATGCGCGAGGTCGCTTTCGAACTCGGCCACACCGTCACCTTCATGGCCAAGCCGACCGCCGGGTACGGCCAGGCCTCACACGTCAACCTGTCTCTGCAGCGCGACGGGGTCAACAGTTTCTACGCCGCCGACGGCCCGTCGCCGACGATGCTGCATGCGGTCGGCGGACTCCTCGCGACGATGCGGGGCGCGACGTCGATCGTGTTGCCGCAGATCACCTCGTACCGCCGCCTGATCGACCTGAGCGGCCCTCCGACGACGGTCACGTGGGGCATCAGCAACAAGACCGCCGCGGTGCGTGCGGTGTGCGGGCACCCGGCCTACTCGCGCCTCGAGTACCGGGTTCCCGGTGCCGACGCGAACCTGTATCTCGCGGTGGCGACCATCCTCGCCGGGGTGATCGCCGGTCTCGACGGCGCGATCGAGCCACCCGAGCCGGTCACCGACATGGCGTGGTGTGTGCCCGACCTCGAGCGGTTGCCGGACACCATCACCAAGGCGGCCGATGCACTCGAGACGGACCTGATCCTGCGCGAACAACTCGGGGACGAGTTCGTCGACTACTGGGTCGGTACGCGGCGGTGGGAGTGGATGCAATTCCACACCACGGGCGGTGATCCGTTCGCCGAGCTCTCCGAATGGGAGTCGGCGCGGTACTTCGAGTTCCCGTGAGCGCGGGCAATTCGACGCCGGGCCTCCTCCGGCCGATGATCGGCATCACCGGACGACGGTTCCGGCTGGGACTGGTCGACGGTCTGGACAAGCGCTACGGTCACCTGCTCACCGACAGCTTCATGTCCGACTTCTCGCAGCGAATCGACAGGGCCGGTGGGGTTCCGGTGAACCTGCCCTACGATGCCGACCCGGAGGCGCTGTGCCACTGGCTGGCGGGTGTGGTCATCACCGGCGGCCAGGACGTTCATCCCGCGTACTGGGGTGGCGACCCGTCGGTGGTCCGGGACGTGGATCCGCGGGACGATCCGATGGTCCACGATCCGGATCGGGACGAGTTCGAGATCGCGCTCGTGCGTGCCGCCCTCGACCGGCACATCCCCGTGCTCGGAGTGTGCCGCGGCCTGCAGGTGATCAACGTCGCCCTGGGCGGCACGTTGATCGCCGACCTCCCGCCCGGTGCTGTCGAGCACCTGTCGGTGTCGCCCCCGCTCACCGACGGTGCCGACGACCACAAGGTGACGTTCGAGCCCGGTTCGATCGCGGAACGGCTGTTCGGCGCCGGCGTGGTGACCAACTCGTGGCACCACCAGGCGGTCGACCGCTGCGGTACCGGCCTCGTGGTCACGGGACGCGCGGCCGACGGCGTCGTCGAAGCGGTCGAGCTACCGGGTGCCGCGGTGCTCGGCGTCCAGTGGCATCCCGAGTGGATGGAACGTGACGACCCGGCGCTGAGCTGGATCGTCGCCGAAGGCAACCAGCGGATCTGACCTGGAAGAAACTGTCGGCCGCCACCAAAAGTGGCGGCCGACAGTTGTTTTTCGGCGTCAGCGCGGAATCACTGCACGCTCACCCAGGACGCGAGCGAGCGCGAGGTTTCCGCGGGGGAAACCGTCGAAGCTCCGCGCGCCGGTCGGGAGACATCGCCGAGGTTGGTGGCCATCCACGCGTCGAGCACGCCGACGGTGAGTTCGATCTGCGGCTCGGCCGCTGTGCGGTTGGTGAACACCAGCCAGTTGAGCGCGAATCCGTCGGACAGCACGGACATCATGTACGTCAGCTCGTCGATGATTGCCGCGTCCACCGGTCGGCCCGCAGCAGTCTCGAGGATCGCCCGCATGGTCGCGAAGGCTTCGTTGTACACCATCTCGGCCTGCCGGCCCTCCTGACGCTGGCCCCAGCTGATCAACTCGACGGTCGCCGCGCCGAACTCCGGATTCGCCACGTACCACTCCAGCAGGCCGCGCAACAGAGCACGGGCGGTGGTCGGCACGTCGCCGTGGACATCGTTGCGCGTCAGCACTTCTCGGTACAGTCCGGCGACGTGCTCGAAGACCGCCGCGAACAGCACCTCCTTGGAGGCGAAGCAGTAGTGCAGGGTGGCCAGTGGAGCGTTCGCCTCCTGCGCGATGCGACGGGTGGTGGCACCCTCCACCCCGTGGGCGGCGATCATGCGCACGGCCGCAGCCACCAGTTCGGCGCGACGTTCGGGGGCGGGAATGCGGGCCATGCGTTCCTCCTGTCGAAATTAAATCTGGACGAATGATCAAGTCAGTTCGCACGTTATCAGTCGGAACGGTCACCGGACTGCCATATCGCCGACAGGACTGTCGCGAGCTGCAGCGTGTATCGGTGAATACACAGTCATATGCCTTGATCGAATGACCTACTTGGCTTACGGTATGAGCCGGATCACATCGTCGGCTCGGCGCACATTTAATGCGACCGGCCCAAATTTCGAAGGAACAGACCCCGCATGACGACGAACGAACTGATGCGTCTCGGCCCCGACTCCACACCAGAAGCCGTGGTCGAGGTGATCATGCGAGACGGCGGCGTGATCATCGAAGGACTCTTCGACGAAGCCACCATCGAGGGACTCGAGAACGACTTGAACCCCGTGCTCGACCGAGTCGACACCGGCCACGACGAGCTGTTTGCCGGCAACAGAACCAAGCGCGCAGGCGGCTTGTTCGCGCGGACCGAGCACATGGCGACAATCGCGCTGAACCCGTTGTACCGAGGCGTCGCCGAGTGCATCCTCGACAAGCCGATCAACATCTTCTTCGGTGAAGAGTCGGTGCCGAACCCGGCAGGCATGCACGTCGGCGCGACGATGGCGATCAAGATCGGCCCAGGGCAGGGCTCGCAGCCGCTTCATCGCGACGACTCGGTGTGGTTGTGGCGGCACCCCACCTATCAGCGCGAAGCGCGGGTGCAGATCATGGTGGCGGTCAGCGACTTCACTGCCGAGAACGGCGGCACCCTGGTGATCCCGGGCTCGCACCTGTGGGACGACGAGCGCGCACCGCGCCGCGAGGAGGCGGTCCCGACGCAGATGAAGGCCGGGTCGGCGCTGATCTGGATCGGCTCCACCTATCACGGTGGTGGCGAGAACACCACCACGGACGAGTATCGCTTCGGTCTGTCGATGGGCTACGACCTCGCATTCCTGCGCCCTGAGGAGAACCCTTTCCTCACCTACACCCTCGACGAGGTCCGGTCGTTCCCGGAGGAGATCCGGCGAGCACTCGACTGGTCTTCGGAGCACTACGTCGGCTGGGTCGAGGTCGGGGGCCAGATGTCCGACCCCAGGGACCTGCTCACCCGTGACGACTACACCGCAATCGGTGCCGTGCTCCCGGCCCGCCCCTGATCACGAATCGGAGAAACACATGACTGAGATCCACCAGCACGCCGGACTCGCCGGCGAGCGGCCCGCTCGTCGTGCGCCGCACAAGGGAGTGCTCATCGGCGTCGCCACGCTGCTGATCGTCCTGACCAACGCCGTCATCTTCATCCTGCCGCCACTGTTGCCGACCATCCAGGCGCAGTACGGCCTTGCCACAGTGGCCGAGACTACGTGGCTCTACACCGCGCTGACCCTCGGTGGGGGAGCGGGCTTCATCTTGCTGCCGCGCCTCGCCGATCTGTACGGCGACCGAAACGCCTCGGTGGCGGCGTCGGCATTCCTCGCGGTCGGTGCGCTCGTTCCGGCTGTCGGCGACTCGTATCCGACCCTGCTGGTCGGCTGCACTCTCATGGGCTTCGGGGGTGCGGCGCAGCTGCTTCCGCTCGGTTTCCTGCGCCGCAATCTCGGTGAGGACGGCATCACCGTGGGTGTCGCGGTTCTGGTCATCGCCACCGGTGTCGGCATCGTCGTGGGCATGATCGGCGGCGGCTTCATCGTCGAGAGCCTGTCGCTACGGAGCTTCTTCGTCATCCTCACCGCAGTGTGCGCGGCCACGACCCTTGCGTGCCATGTCACGATCCCCCATGCCCCGCCTGCCGAGCGTGGCGGTCGCATCGCAGTACTCGGAACGGTGTGGATGATCGCGTGGGTCGCGGCGATCCTGCTGACTCTGACGCAAGGCCTCGTGTGGGGCGCCGCGGCGCTCGTTCCGTTGGTGGTCGGCATCGTCGGCGGCATCGCCTGGGTGCGCGTCGAGCGCCGGTCGACCGCGGCGGTGTTCGACGTCGCTCTGCTGAGGGCGCCTCTGGTCACCGCTTCGTGCCTGTGCATCGCACTGTTCGCTGCGGTGAACTCGGCCTTCCTGTTACTGCTCAGCACATACGCCCAGGTCATTCCCGGGGATCTTCGTCCCGACGACGCCTACGGGCTCGGGCTCAGCGCGCTGCAGACCGGATTGCTCATGGCACCGTTCGCGGCAGCGTTCCTGATCCGCGGGACCGTGCTCGACCGCGCTCTGATCAACGGCCGTGGTGTGCCCGTCTTCATTATCGGAGCGCTCATCAACGTCGCGGGGCTGGCCTGGCTCGCCCTGGCGCACGAGCAGCAGTGGCACTACCTCGTGGGGGCTGCCGTCATGGGTTTCGGGACCAGAATCGGTTACGCAGCGGGCTTCACCTTGGTGCAGCTGGCAGTGCCGGAGGAGAAGGCCGGGATGGCCGCCGGTATCGCCGGCACGGCCATGGCAGTGGGATTCGCCTTCGGCACCGCACTGGTCAGCGGCGACCTCAGCGCCTCCCTGGTTCCGGTGGTCGGCACCGGCCTCGAGGTCGCCGCTAAGGGCCTCTACGGCACCGGCTACTGGCTGTCGGGAGTCCTCGCCCTGCTCGTCGTGGTGACCGTGCTGATCTCACGCGCCCGGACCGGTCGACGCGTCGAAGCTGCCGCGTCCTGACTCAGATGGCCCTGACCGACGATCTCAGCTGCGTCATTCCACGCTCACCCAGGACACCAGTGAACGCAGGGCCTCTTCGGGTGAAGTCTTCGCGGCCGGAGTCGCCGGCCTCGGCACATCGCCGAGGTTGGCGGCCATCCACGCGTCGAGGACGCCGAGAACGAGCTCGATCTGCGACTCAGCGACTGTACGGTCGGTGAACACCAGCCAGTTGAGCGCGAATCCGTCAGACAGCGTGGACACGATGTATGTCAGTTCGTCGATCGTTTTCGGGTCGACCGACTGGCCTGCACCGGTCGCGGCGGCCTCGAGGATCCGCCGCATGGTCGCGAATGCCTCGTTGTACACCATCTCGGCCTGCTTGCCCTCCTGACGCTGGGCCCAGCTGATCAGCTCGACGATCGCCGCGCCGAAGTCCGGATTCGCCAGGTACCACTCCATCACGCCGCGCAACAGGGCGCGCGCGTTGGTCTCGACGTCTCCTTGGGAATCGTTGCGCACCAACACTTCTCGGTATTGTGCGGTGACGTGTTCGAATACCGCCGCGAACAGCACCTCCTTCGTGGCAAAGCAGTAGTGCAGCGTGGCCAGCGGAGCGTTCGCATCCTGCGCGATGCGGCGTGTGGTCGCGCCGTCCACCCCATGGGCGGCGATCATGCGCACGGCAGCCGCCACCAGTTCGGCGCGACGTTCGGCAGCGGGAATGCGGGCCATGCGTTTCTCCTGTCGAATCAGATGCGAACGACTGATCAAGTCACCGCAACGCTACCAGTCGGAGGTACGAGCGAGCCGGGCATGTGGTCGAGATCAGACCTCCGCGACTTGCAGCACCTAGCGCATTGTGATCATCTGCCTTGATCATTTGACTATGTTCTTCTAGGCTATGACCGGGCCCACACTCCGGCGCCCTCGGCGATCGGAGGGTTGCGGTCCACGAGTTCACCGCGGATGCGCCGTCACGACTCGAGATCGCGAGCTGCACCCGCATCGGCACCGCATCACACCCGACCCAGAGGATGACCATGACCGGAGTCGAAACAGTCCACCAGGAACGCGCGATCGCGCTCGATCGCATGGCTGTGGACCCGCCGATCGATACCCTCGTCGGCCTGCTGGCGATCCAGGCCCTCCGGTATCCCGACCGCGAGTTCCTCCGGTTCGAGGAAGGGGCGTGGACCTTCGGCGAGATCGACGACTGGACGTCGCGCCTGGCGCAGCGACTCGTCTCCGAGGACGGGGTCCGCGCGGGTGACCGGGTCGCGATCATGCTGCCCAACGTGGTGCAGTGGCCGATCGCCTGGCTCGCGATCCTCAAGGCCGGTGGCGTCGCGGTGCCGATCAATTCGTCATACCGGCGCGCAGACCTCGAATTCGTGCTGCGGGATTCCGGCGCCCGCGTGATGTTCACTGACGCCGAGCACGCCCCGCTCGTCGACGAGGTGCGCGCCGCGAACGGCGATCTGGCCGATGTCCGGATCGTCGACGCCGTCTCGCGCGACGAACTCGCGCAGTATCCGGCGGACAGGCCGGGGGTCGACATCTCCGGCGACACGCTCGCGAACCTCCAGTACACCTCGGGGACAACCGGGTTCCCGAAGGCGTGCATGTTGACCCACGACTATTGGGTCCGGCTGGGGTGGATCTGTGCGAGTGCGGCGGGTCTCGGGGCCGACGACGTGGCACTCACCTCGCAGCCGTTCTCGTACATGGACCCGCAGTGGAACACCTCGCTGTGTCTCACGATCGGCGCGCCGCTGGTGGTACTGCCCCGGTTCTCCGCCTCGGGTTTCATGGCGGACGTCCGCAAGCACCGCGCCACATTCTGCTACGTGCTCGGCTCGATGCCCACGCTGCTGTTCAAACAGGCGCCGAGCCCGCAGGACCGGGACAACGACCTGCGCGTGGTGCTGTGCTCGGCGATCCCCGTCGGGCTGCACGCGCAACTCGAACAGCGCTGGAGTGCACCGTGGCGGGAGATCTTCGGGATGACCGAAAGCGGAGTCGACCTGGTCAGCCACCCCGAGCACACGGCCGACGTCGGCAGCGGGCGGCTGGGGCAGCCGATTCCCACCAAGCAGGTCCGGGTGGTCGATCCGCAGGGTCGCGAGGTCGCCGACGGCGAACCCGGTGAACTGATCACCTCGGGCAGACCGATGATGCTCGGCTACTGGAACCGGCCGGAAGACACGGCGCAGGTCCTGCGCGACGGCTGGTTGCACACCGGCGATGTCGCGGTCCGCGAGGCGGGCAGCTACCGCCTGGTGGGCCGGATCAAGGACATGGTGCGCCGCGGCGGCGAGAACATCGCGAGCGCCGAGGTCGAACGCGTCCTCGAGCGCGACGACACCGTCGTCGCGGCGGCGGTGGTCGGCGTCCCGGACGAGCTGTTCGGCGAGGAGGTCAAGGCCTTTGTGCAGCTGGCCCCCGGCAGCCCGGAGAGTCGCGAGACCGCACAGCGAATCATCGACGGCGCGCGAACCCAGCTGGCGCGCTTCAAGGTTCCGCGCTACGTCGAGTTCGTCGCCGATTTCCCGCGGACCCCGTCGGAGCGGGTGTCCAAGCCGGCCCTGAAGGCGCGCTCCGCCGAACATCCGGGCATCACCTACGACCTGCAGCCGCCGCGCACCGTCGGCAGTGCCAACTGAGGAGCCAGACATGACCGAGAACTACCTGGACGTGCACATCGACCGCGACGTCGCCGTGCTCACGCTGAACCGCCCGGCGAAGCTGAACGTGATGGACGTGGCCGCCCGGGTGAGACTCGCGCAGACGATCCGCCGGTTCGGGACGGGTGACGTCGTCCGTGGGATCGTGCTGACAGGTGCCGGGCGGGCCTTCTCCGCCGGTGAGGACCTGCAGTCGGTGCCGGCCAGCTACAACGAGATTCACGAGGCCTTCGCGACCTTCCACGACATCACCCGGGCGATTCTCGAGACGAAAGTCCCCGTGATCGCGGCCGTGAACGGGATCGCGGTCGGCGGCGCCTCGGAGATCACGCTGTGCTGCGACTCCCGGATCGGCACCCCCGCCGCCGAGTACTACCAGCCGGAGAACCACCGCGGGATCATCATCTCGAACGCCTCGAGCTTCCTCATGGGCCGCCTGGTGCGCAACCACGCGATGCGAATCATCCTCGGCTCTCAGCGAATCGACGCGGAAGAGGCACTGCGGATCGGGCTGCTCGACGAGATCGTGGCCCCACAGACACTGGTGGACCGCGCGGTCGAGGTGATCAGACAGTGGAACTCCGACCCTCGTATCACCGCACTGCACCTGGGTCTGCTGCGACCGCGCCCCGAAGAGATCGAGGCCGCGTTCGTCCGCGAGGACGACGCCGCCCGCCAGTCGTGGGAGTCCGGCGCCTTCACCGAGGGCATCGAGGGTTTCTGGGCATCGAAGAACGCGACGCCGACGGCGCCCGCGCAAAGCAATTGAGATCGGAGACAATGATGATCACCACCGAGGCAGCACTTCTCACCGCGTTGAACGAACCGCTGGAGTTCACCGAGATTCAGGTCGACGACCCGGAGCCGAACGAGGTCCGCGTCGCGGTTTCCAATGTGGGCCTGTGTCACAGCGACCTGCACTACATGACCGGCACCGTGGGCGCCGACCTGCCCGTGGTGGTCGGGCACGAAGTGGCGGGCATCGTCGAATCGGTCGGCTCCGCGGTGACCTCGCTGCGGCCGGGCGACCGCGTCGTCGGCGCCCTCACACCCTCGTGCGGATTGTGCCGCAACTGCCAGGCCGGGCACTCGACGCAATGCCAGCGCGTCTCGCAGATCCGGCAGCGCCCCCGCCCCGCTTTCCAACTGCCGGGCGGCCAGGCCGTCGAACGGCTCGCCGACATCGGCGCATTCTCCCGTCACACCCTGATGCGGGAAAACTCGCTGGTCACGGTGCCCGACGAGGTGGGACTGCACGTCGGGTGCCTGCTGTCGTGCTGCATCGTCACCGGCGTCGGCGCCGTGTTCCGCGGCGCGCAGGTCCGCCCCGGCGCCACCGTGGCCGTGATCGGTTGCGGCGGTGTCGGATCGGCGATCATCCAGGGCGCGCGGCTCGCCGGCGCCTCGGCGATCGTCGCCGTGGATCTCGACGACGCCCGGCTCGCGGCGGCGCGGACGTACGGTGCCACGCACGTCGTGAACGGCGCGGCCGACGTCCCGGCCGAAATCAGGAACGTGCTCGGCGACGGCGTCGACTACTCCTTCGAGGCCGTCGGCAACGCGCGCACCGCCGCCACCGCGCTGGCGGTCCTGCGCGCTACGGGCACCGCATGCCTGGTCGGCATCGCACCCGACGGCACCGACCTCACCCTCCCCGCATCGGACTTCTTCTTCGGCGAAAAGCGCCTCATCGGCTCCTACATGGGCTCGGGGCAAGCGCACGAGGACATCACCCAATTCGCGCGGCTCTACCTGCAGGGCCGCCTGCTGCTCGACGAGATGGTCAGCGACGTGATCCCGTTCGGCGAGATCAACAAGGGCTTCGAGGCGATGAAGTCGGGCGAGGTGACCCGCATCGTCGCCGACCTCACCGCGTGATCACACCCGACTCCATCCACACCTGAAAGCCCATCGAAGGAGGCCGCAGATGTCGAACCCGCAAATGCCCCAACCGGTCAATTACATCGCCGACGAGTGGTCCGAGTGCCGCACGATCCCGGACGCGTGGAATCTCGACCCCAACACCGGCCGGCCCGTCCACCGCGCCGTCACCACCGGTCCGGAGGACGTGGAGCGCGCACTGCGCCATGCCGAGAGGTCCTACGGCTTCGAACGCTGGGATGACGCGGCGAGCGAGGAACGCGCGGCGGTCATCGAGCGGGCGGCCGACATCGTCGAGGCGCGGATCGAGGACATCGCGCGGACCGACGCCCTCACCAGCGGTGTTCCGATCGGGAAAGCTCGGATGGTCGCGCAGTTCCTCCCGCACCGGATCCGCTCGTCCGCTGCGGATCTGCGCGCCACCCCGCGTCGTACGGCGCTGGAGGCCGGCGGCCGCGACGTGCGGCTCTACAAGGTCCCGTGGGGCCCCGCCGCCATCCTCACGCCGTGGAACGGGCCCAGTTTCATCCCCGCCGCGAAGATGGTGAGCGCCCTCGCCGCCGGCTGCCCCGTCATCCTCAAACCGTCGGAGCACGCGCCGAGCAGCGCCCAGATCATCGTCGAGTGCTTCGTCAAGGCCGGGCTGCCCGACGGTGCGCTGCAGCTCGTCCACGGCGCGGGCGACGTGGGCGCCGCGATCACCGGCGATCACCGCGTGAAGATCGTCTCGTTCACCGGCGGCCCGACCGCCGGCCGTGCAATCGCCCGCGCCGCCGCCGAGGACTTCAAGGTCCTCCAGCTCGAGCTCGGCGGCAACAACCCGGCCCTCGTGCTGGACGACGCCGACATCGACGTCGCCGCCGACGGGATCCTCGAGGGGATGACGAAGCTCAACGGTCAATGGTGTGAGGGCCCCGGAAAGGTGCTGGCGCACAAGAGCCTCGTCGAGCCGCTGCTCGACGCGCTGCTCGATCGCATCTCCCGCATCGACATCGGGCACTCACTCGACGAGAACACCCACCTGGGCCCGATCTCGAACGCCCCGCATTTCGCCACGCTGCAGAGCCGGATCGATGAGCTGCGGGCCCACGGCGCGACGATCCATCAACCAGCACAGCTGCCCGCCCTCGACGGGTTCTTCCTTTCCCCGACAGTCGCTTCGGGAGCCGACGCATCCGTGGCGACCGCCGAGCTGTTCGGGCCGCTCATCAGCCTGCACGCCGTGGAGTCCGATAAGGACGCTCTGCGCGTTGCCAACGCCAACCCGTCGGGTCTGGACGCGTACGTCTTCGGCGGCGACCTGGACCGCGCCATCGAGGTCGGATCCCGGGTGCTGTCGGGCGAGGTGCGCGTCAACGGTGCCAAGGTCGCCGATCTCGCCGACGGTTCGGCGCAAAGTTTCTGGGGCACTTCCGGAATCGGCGGTCACGCCCCCGGCGAGTCCGTGCGCGTGTTCTGCGGCGACCGGGTGGTCGGCGTCGATTCACCCGACCTTCCGATGTAAGAACCGGACTACTTTCGACTCAACCCTTGACTGTGACCGGTACCACTGGTCTACTGAACACAGTCAATTGATCCAGTCATATGACTACTTCAATGAAAGCGGCAAACCCCATGAACTTCCCCTCCACCTCGGATACCGGGATCGTCGACGTCCTCGGCGTCGGCGCCGGTTTTTCCGGCCTCTACCTCTCACACCGGCTCACCACCGCCGGGTGGACCTTTGCGGGATTCGAGGCCGGACCCAGCGTCGGCGGCACCTGGTTCTGGAACACCTATCCGGGCGCGCGCTGCGACGTCGAGAGCATCTACTACTCGTACTCGTTCGACGAGGCCCTCCAGCAGGAGTGGACGTGGAGCCAGCGATTCGCGCCGCAGGCCGAGATCCTCAGCTACATCAACCACGTCGCCGACCGCTTCGACCTGCGCAAGCATTTCACGTTCAATACCCGCGTCGTCGGTGCGACGTGGAATGCGGCCGAGCGGCTGTGGGAGGTGCAGCTGGACAACGGCGAGACGCGCCGCGGCCGCTACCTGATCTCGGGCGCCGGCGGCCTGTCCACCCCGAAGGACTTCGACGTGCCGGGCCTGGGGAACTTCACCGGACTCCAGGTGTCGACCAGCCGGTGGAACATTTCGCTCGACGACATCGCCGGCAAGCGCGTCGCCGTGATCGGCACCGGATCGTCGGGTGTGCAGGCGATCCCACTGATCGCGGAGGTTGCCGAGCACGTCACGGTGTTCCAGCGCACTCCGAACTACGTGATGCCCGCGCGCAACGCCGAACTTCCCCTGGAACGGGTCGATTCCATCAAGGACGACTACCCGGCGATCCGTGAGGAGTGCCGGCACTCACCCGGCGGCATCCCCGACCGCCCCGTGACCGACAAGGCCTTCGACGTGTCGGCCGAGGAACGGCAGCGGCGCTACGAAGCGGCTTACGAACGAAGTGGCTTCAACGGCGTCGGCGGCGAGTTCGCCGACCTGCTCACCGACGTCGAGGCGAACCGAACCGCGTCGGAATTCATCCACGACAAGATCCGCGAGATCGTCGAGGATCCGGCCACCGCCGAGCTGCTGGTACCCAGGTACCACCCTCTGGGCGCCAAGCGCAGCGTCTTCGGTACCGACTACTACGAGACCTACAACCGGCCGAACGTGTCGTTGGTGTCGCTGCGTGACGAACCGATCGAGACGATGACCGCGAACGCGATCGTCACCTCGAAGGGCACCTACGAGGCGGACGCCGTGGTGCTCGCCATCGGGTTCGACGCCTTTACCGGCCCGCTGTACGGGCTGGGTCTCACCGGCGCGTCCGGCAGGAAACTGCAGGAGACCTGGCAGGACGGTATCCGCACGTACCTCGGGATGATGACCACGGACTTCCCCAACTTCTTCATGGTCGCCGGCCCACAGAGCCCCGCGCTCGCCAGCAACGTGGTGATGACCATCGAGCAGGCGGTCGACTGGATCGCCGATCTCATCGAGCACGCCCGCGACTCCGGGGCGACGCTCGTCGAGGCCACTCCCGAGGGTCAGAACGACTGGGTGGACATCACGGAGGAGACCGTCGCCCAGACGCTGTACGCCACCACCGACTCCTGGTACCGAGGCTCCAACGTCGAGGGCAAGCCCAACACCTTCATGGGCTATGTCGGCGGTGTGGGCAAGTACCGCCGGATGTGCACCGAGATCGCCAAGCGCGGCTACCCAGGTGTCCGGATCGACGGCGAAACAGAGTCCCCCCACCTCGGCCCCATCCACCGGGAGATCTCGTGAGCACGGCAGTCCACCGGCGCTACGTCGCTTTCTCCGACGCGCATTACGCGGGCAATCTGGTCGACGGTGCATTCGCCCTGAAGCTCTTCGGCGACGTCGGCACGAACCTGTCGATCGAGACCGATGGCCACGAGGGGTTGTTCGCCGGCTACTCGTCCGTCGAGTTCCTCGCCCCGGTCCGCGGCGGCGACGTCGTGGAGGCCGAGGCCCGGCTGGTGAAAAAAGGAAACCGCAGCCGCACGGTCGACTTCGAGCTCCGGGTGATCTGCCGCGGCTCCGACGACACCGGCCGCTCACAGGTCCTGGAGTCGCCGATGGTCGCGGTGCGCGCTCGCGGCACCGCGGTCATCCCTGCAAGCGAGACGGAGTGACGACGATGAAGCTGATTCACGACACAGGTTGGGCCACATCGCCCGCCGCGGTCGAACCGTCCCTGACCGGAGACATCGACTGCGACGTGGTCGTGATCGGCGGCGGCGGAGGCGGCATGTCGGCCGCACTCCGACTCGCCGAGAAGGGCGTCGACGTGGTGCTCCTGGAGGCGCAGACCCTCGGTTGGGGCGCCACCTCCCGCAATGCGGGATACATCACGAACTCGATCGCCGCCGATCCGGAACTGCTGGGTTTTCTGCTGAAGCGCGAGCGGCTGCGGAACCTGTACCGGTACGCCGAGAACGCGGTGCACTTCGCCGAGGACGCCATCGCTCACCACGACATCCAGTGCAGCTACCGGCAGGCCGGAATCGTGATGGCCGCCGTGTCCAAGGGGCAGCTGCGGCACGCGCGCCGCAATGCCAAGGTCATGGCCGAGGCCGGATCGTCGGCCGAATTCGTCGAGGGCCGGGAGGCGGGCCTCCCGGACGGCTTCCTCGGCGGAGTGCGGGAGGGTGTCGGGGGCACGCTCAACCCGGGTGAGTTCGCCCTCGGCCTGCGGGCAGCGACGATCGCGTCCGGCGCGCGCGTCTACGAACACACTCCGGCGCGCGACGTCACCGACTCCGGCGGCGGGGTCACGGTCGAAACACCGCACGGGCGGGTCCGGGCACGCAAGGCGCTGCTGACCACCAACGCCCACACCACCGGTCTGTCCATCGCGCCGAAGAACCTCGCTACCCCGGTGTGGACGTCCCTGGTCGAGACCGAACCCGTCGCACCCGAGCGACTCGACGAGATCGGCTGGACCAGCCGCGCCCCGATGGTCACGCTGCACATGATCATCGAGAACTACCGCGTCACCCCGCGGGGCACCATCGTGTTCGGCACCCGCCGCGTGCAGACCGGGCGAAACCCACTTCCGGACCGCACCCCGGCGCAAAACGTCGCCGACGACCTCGTCCGCGGATTCCGCGAGCGCTTCCCGGGCCTGCGCGACATCGAGCCGCAGCAGGCGTGGGGCGGCTGGATCGGCATGAGTTCCACGTGGCTCCCCGTCGCCGGTGAGGCGTCCGACAACGTGCTGTACTCGCTCGCCTGTAACGGCCACGGCTTCGCCCAGGCGCAGTACGTGGGCCACCTGCTGGCGGACCGAATCGACGGGGCGCCACTGCACGAAGACCTGTCGGCGATTTGGAACGGCCGAAAGCGCTTCTGGCCCAGCCTTGTCAGCGGCCCTGCGCTGCACGCGACCTGGCTCGCCGACCGCGCCTCCGACCGCCTGGCAGCCCTCACGAAATAGCCATCGCCACCGACCCGGCTGCTCGAATTCTTCGCCGTCCGTCCGGTCGGCTGATGTCACCATCCAAGGAGAAAATCATGTCCATCCGAGAACTGCTCTTCGCGGTCGCGGACATCTGGATGATCGCCGTCGGATTCACGTACGGGATCAAGTTCATCCGGATCTACAAGAACTACCTGCTCGGCATCGAGTGGATGATCGTCGCGACGTCGGGTTCGAACTTCCTGGTCTACGGCCTCATCAAGGCCGGTCACGACAGCCCGATGTATGCCTTCGCCTACTTCCTCGATGCCTTCTCCCGGTCCGTCGGCATCACGCTGATCCTGGTCCTCGGACTGATGAAGGTCACCCACCGGTACAAGCCGTCCGTGGCGGTGGACATCGGCGCTTTCGCCCTCGCGGCCGTGGTGGGCTTCCTCCTCAGTCAGTTCGCCGAGGCGATCGGAACCCCCGGCAAGATCTTCTACGTCGTGGTCAACGTGCTCACCACGATCTTCCTGATCTACTTCGTCAAGCGCCTGTGGGGAATCGGCGAGCGCGGGCACGCTGTCTGGGCCGCGGTTGCCACGGCCTGCGGATTCGTCATCGCCGCGACCTACGACTTCGTCCACATCCCGGGTGACGACGCGGAGCACACGATCTTCTACATCTTCGCGCTGTCCACGTGGGGCCTGCAGATGTTCGCGTACTTCCGCGCCTACCGGGCGTTCGATGCCCACAACAAGCGCGTGGACGCTCAGGCGGTCCGCGCTGCAGCTGCGGCGTGATCCGCACCAGCTCCCGAAAGTCAGGAACCGAGAATGACAACGCACGAAGTGCACGAAGAGACCACCGAAGTAGTCGTCGTGGGCGCCGGAATGGCCGGGCTGACGGCAGCAACCACGCTGGCGGCGGAGACCGACGTAGTCGTTCTCGAATCCACCGACCGCGTGGGCGGACGAGTCGAGACCGTCAGGAAGGGCGACTACTGGATCAACGTCGGTACCCAGTTCACCGAGGGCACCGGCACGCTGATCGATGCCCTCGACCGGCACGGCATCGAGATGGGTTCGCTCGCAGGCAAGAGCGTCGCGCTGTACCTGAACGGCGGGGTGATCGACACCTCGAATCCGGTCGCGCTCATGTTCCGCACGCGGATGACCATGCTGGACCGACTCGGCATGGCCCTCGTCGGTGCACGCATCCTCGCGGCCATGCCGTTCCTGGAGTCGCAGAGCCGTATCGCACAGCGGGTTCGCGCCAACCTCGACACCAAGCTGGCGTCGTACCTCCTGAAGGGCGTCCGGTCGAAGCTGGCCGCCGATGTCGTCCGGTCGTGGTCGGCGCAGTGGATGGGATGCGAGGTGGAGGAGACGGCCGCCACCCAGTTCGTCACGTCCGTCGGCCTCGCGTTGGCCGACCCGGAGAAGATCCCGAACTTCTCGCTGCCGGTGGGTGGCAATCAGACGTTGACCGACGTGCTGACGGAAGATCTCGGTGGCCGGATCCGGCTGAACTCGGTGGTGCGCTCGGTGCGGCAGGACGGTGACGGCGTGGTCGTCGACTATCACGACGGTGACCGACCGGTGCGGCTGCGGGCAAAGCGCGCGATCGTGACCGCACCCGCCGATGTCGCCGAGCGAATCATCCCAGACCTCCCGCAGCAACACCGGAATGCTTTCAACGACATCACCTACGGCCGGTACGTGATCGTCGGATTCTTCACCGACGAAGTCGGGCCGCAACGCTGGGACGACTACTTCGCTGTCTCGACGCCGCAACTGTCGTTCCAGGCGATGTTCAACCACGCCGCGGCGATGCGGAACGGCGACGACCGTAAGCCGGGTGGAGCGCTGGCCTGTTTCGCCGGCGGTGCTCACGCCGACGCGTTGTTCGACCTCCCCGACGAGGAGATCGTGTCGCGATACCAGCAGGACCTGCTCGCAGTGTTCCCCGAGCTGGAAGGGAAACTGGGCGAGGGCATCGTGCGGCGGCATCGTCGGGTCGTGCCCTTCTGGGCGCCCGGGCGAAGGAACTCGCTTCCGACGTTGCGTGATCCGCTCGGAACCATCCACCTCGCCGGCGACTACCAGCTCGATCTGCCGTCGCTCGCCGACGCAGCGACGTCGGGCGAGCGAGCGGCGAAGGCCGTACTGGCGAGCCTGAGCCAGGCCGCGAGAGAGAAGGACTCGGCAATCAGAGTTTGAGCAGTCGCTTCGCCAGCTTGCCGGAGCGCGGGGTAGTTGCCGCGTAGTCCGGGCACGCCCTCAGCCGAACAACTCGGGGTCGACGCATTCGAGTGCGCCCGGCATTCGGCCACGAGACCAATTCACCACTGCTGCAACACTTCGAGGGAGAGGCCCCAGTGAGCTTCAAGAGCCCGTTTCCGGACGTCGAGATTCCGAACCTCAGTGTCTACGATTTCCTCTTCGGCCAGGTCGACCCGGCCGACCTGGACCGGCCCGCGCTGATCGACGGTGCCTCCGGCGCGGTCACCACCTACCAGTCGCTGGTCGCCCAGATCAACGGGGTGGCCGGGGCGCTGGCCGCGCGCGGTCTCGCCGTCGGCGAGGTGGTGGGTCTGCACTCGCCGAACGTTCCCGCGTTCGCGTCGGTGTTCCACGGGATCCTGCGGGCCGGTGGTGTCGCGACCACCATCAACGCCCTCTACACCGCGGAGGACATCGCCAAGCAGCTCACCGACTCGAAGGCGAAGTTCCTGTTCACCGTCTCCCCGCTGCTGCCGCAGGCCAAGGCCGCGGCCGCGAAGGTCGGGATCCCGGTAGCGAACGTGATCGTCCTCGACGGCGCCGACGGGCACCCGTCACTGACCGATCTGCTGGCCGAGCGCGCCCCCGCCCCGGAGGTGTCGTTCGATCCGGCCACCCAGCTGGCGGTGCTGCCGTACTCGTCCGGGACCACCGGCCGGCCGAAGGGGGTGATGCTCACGCACCGCAACCTGGTGGCGAATGTGTGTCAGATCAACCCGCGGATGGGCATCGGCGCCGACGACAAGCTCCTCGCGGTGCTGCCGTTCTTCCACATCTACGGCATGACGGTGCTGCTCAATGCGGCCCTGTACAACCGGGCGAGCTTGGTCACGATGCCGAAGTTCGACCTCGTCGAATTCCTGTCGATCGTCTCCGGCCAGAAGTGCACGTATGTGTTCATCGCCCCGCCGGTCGCGGTGGCGTTGGCCAAGCATCCGCTGGTCGACGATTACGACCTGTCGAGTGTGCATTCGATCTTCTCCGGCGCCGCCCCGCTGGATCAGGAGCTGGGCAAGGCCGTCGCGAACCGGCTCGGCTGCCGGGTGCGGCAGGGCTACGGGATGTCGGAGATGAGCCCGGTCTCGCATGCGATTCCGTTCGACCGTGACGACATCGCCCTGGATTCGGTGGGTCCGTCGATCGCGAACATGGAATGCAAGCTGGTCGACCCGGGCACCGGCGAGGAGGTCGCCTACCCGGCCGACGGGGTCAGCGCACCGGGTGAGTTGTGGTGCAAGGGCCCGAACATCATGGCCGGGTACCTGGGCAACGACGAGGCCACCGCGGAGACCCTGGATGCGGACGGGTACCTGCACACCGGCGACATCGCGACCGTCGATTCCGAGGGGGTGGTGACGATCGTGGACCGGATGAAGGAGCTGATCAAGTACAAGGGCTACCAGGTGCCGCCCGCCGAGCTGGAGGCATTGTTGTTGACGCACCCGCAGATCGCCGACGCCGCCGTCATCGGGGTTCTCGACGACGAGGGCGAGGAGGTGCCGAAGGCGTTCGTCGTCCGCCAGCCCGGTGCCGAATTGGACGAGGCCGCGGTCATCGCGTTCGTCGCCGAGCGGGTGTCGCCGCACAAGAAGGTCCGCAAGGTCGAGTTCATCGACCTGGTGCCGAAGTCCGCCGCGGGCAAGATCCTCCGCAAGGACCTACGCGCCGCCGAAACTGCTGGGAGGTAGGGCCCTCCGACAAGGCACACATCGAACCGACCACTACCGCCACCCTCATCGACGGTGTCCTGCAGCTGCCCATCTCCATGGCGGCCGCAGGCATGTCGATGGATTTCACCCAGATCGACGAGGCCACCGAGGCCGTGCGCGTCGGCTTGCCCGGCCAAATTGTCGCCGACGACGAGATCCACACCGAGCACCCCGTGTCTCGCAGTTTCGCTGAAAGAACCCGCGGTACACGACGATACGACAACTTCCGGGCTGCTCACTCGCCCCGGCCGGGTGGTTATCACCGGGCCTGGTGTGTGCGGTGCACAGTCGGCGGACATCGTGACCATGTTGCGGGCGTGAACTGGCCAAGCGGGCATAACTGGGACGCGGACAAGCCGTTCGCAAGCGCGGGGACAGTCCGCAGATCCGGGTGATCGAGCATGCGCCGGTGCGCCGATGCCGCGACAAGAAGAGTCCCACTCCGAGCCGGCCGCGGCATCGCCGTGTCCGTCGCAGTGCTCCCGCCGCGACACCCCGGGTGGGGGTGAACCAGACAAAGACTGTTCCTGCGCCACAAGCGTCGGTGTGGGACACGGTAGAACCCGCAACACCGCAGGGTGTTACGGGTAGCCGTGAAGTACATCCATCTCCAAGGCCAGCCACGTCAGTGGTAGGAAGTATGAGATCTATGTAGACGCTACCGTCAGCGATATCCTGGAAACCTGTCGTCGAGAGGCTGACCGTGCGGATTGCATCGAACGTATCGCGGACCGGATGAATCGATTGGGACGATGTCCGATATCGATCCGTTCGAGACGCATCGCGATGTGACACCGTCGGTCGCGTCGGAACTGGCGGTTGACGGATTCGACGACGCCCGGGAGATCGGGCGTGGAGGCTTCGGTGTCGTGTACCGGTGCATGCAACCCGCACTCGACCGGACCGTCGCCGTGAAGGTGCTCACCAACGATCTCGCGGAGGAGAACCGGGAGCGCTTCTTTCGCGAACAGCGGGCGATGGGCCGCCTGACCGGCCACCCCAACATCGTCAATGTCCTCCAGGTCGGGGTCACCGACAGCGGACAACCATTCATCGTGATGCCGTACCATCCGCAGGGCTCCTTGGACGAACGTATCCGACGGCACGGTCCGTTAGGTGTGGACGAGGTGCTGGAGTTGGGGGTGAAACTGGCAGGCGCGTTGGAGGCCGCCCACGGCGAGGGCATCGTCCACCGCGACGTCAAGCCGGCGAATATTCTCCTCACCGACTATGGCGAGCCGGCGCTCACGGACTTCGGGATCGCGCATATTTCCGGCGGGTTCGAGACCGCTACCGGCATCGTCACCGGTTCACCCGCGTTCACTGCGCCCGAGGTCCTCGGCGGCGCCGCCCCGAGCCCCGCCTCGGACATCTACGGACTCGGAGCCACCCTGTTCTGCGCAGTCACCGGCCACGCCGCATTCGAGCGCCGCAGCGGCGAACAGGTGGTAGCCCAATTCATCCGCATCACAACGGAATCCGCTCCGGATCTGCGGGATCACGGCATTGCCGACGATGTTGCTACCGTGATCGAGCAGGCAATGGCCGGTCGCCCCGAGGACCGGCAACCCTCTGCCGCCGTATTGGGTGAGCGCCTACGCGAAATTCAACGCAGTCGCGGATTGCCTGCGGGTGACATGGCTCTCCATGCGCGAGCCACGGTGGAACCAGACCTGTCATCACAGGGGCAGTTTCCAACACACTCTTCCCGCCGTGAGCGCGGGAACCTGCCCCTGGAATTGTCCAGCTTCGTCGGTCGCAGGCACGAGATCACCGAAGCGAAGAATCTACTGGCGTCGTCACGATTGCTGACGTTGGTCGGAATCGGCGGAGTCGGGAAAACACGCCTCGCACTACGACTTGCAACGAGTATCCACCGCGAGTTCGCCGACGGAGCATGGCTCGTCGAGCTCGACGAGGTCCGCACTGAATCTCGACTGATCGACGTGGTGGCGTCCACACTCGGTGTGCGGGACCAAACTGACCGGTCGCTACGCGAGATCATCCTCGACGTCCTGTCGTCGCGAGAACTGTTGCTGGTGTTGGACAATTGCGAGCAGGTGGTTGACGCCGTCGCCGACCTCGCCACAGCTTTGCTGCAATGCAACCCGAACCTGCGCATCCTCGCGACCAGCCGCGAACCCCTTGCGATAGCCGGCGAGGCGACGCTGCGCGTTCCCCCACTCACCGTCCCCGACCCTGACCGCGAGCCGTCCCTGCAGGGTCTGCCCCGCTACGACGCCGTTTCGCTGTTCACCGAACGCGCCACCACGGCGGTATCGACATTCACGTTGACAGATGCCAACAAGTCCGCGGTGACTCGGATCTGTCAGCAATTGGACGGGTTGCCGCTGCCCATCGAATTGGCGGCGGCGCGATTGCGTGCGATGTCGCCCGAACAAATCCTGCAGAGACTTTCCGACCGGTACGCACTGTTGACTCGCGGGAGCCGAGGCGCGCCTTCACGCCAGCAGACGCTCCGGTTATGTGTCGACTGGAGTTACGACCTCTGCACCCCGCTCGAGCAACTGACGTGGGCACGACTGTCGGTGTTCCCCGGCAGCTTCGATCTCGATGCCGCAGAATACGTGTGCGGGGACAATATGCCCACCGGGGATCTGCTGGACTCACTGGCATCCCTCGTCGACAAGTCGATCCTGATCCGCGAAGAGCACGACTCCGTGGTCCGCTTCAGACTGCTCGAGACGCTACGCGCTTACGGCCGGGAGAAGGCCGAAGAATCCGGCGAGTACCTCGATCTGCGCCGACGGCACCGGGATTGGTATCGCCAGCTCGCTCGCACCGCCGAGGACGAGTTCATCGGCCCCAGACAGCTCGAGTGGATGGAGCGACTCAGCAGTGAGCAGCCGAATCTGCGGGACGCGATGGATTTCTGCCTCGACGAAAGCGATGCCGACACCGGTTTACAGATTGCCACACCCTTGTTGCAGCTCTGGGGGTCGCGAGGCCAGCTCAGCGAGGCGAGGCGCTGGCTCGACCAATTCCTGTCACTCCGGAAAGAACACCCGACCATCACCTACATCCGGGCGCTGTACGCCGACTGCCTCATGACCGAACAGCAGCGGGACCACCAGCGAGGGGCTGCCCTTGTCGAGCAGGCGCGGATCCTCGCCAACCAGATGACCGACCCGATAGCGCACGCGATCGTCGACCACGCGGACGGCATCGTCGGATTGTTCACCGGCGACCTCTCGCGCGCGGCGTCACGTCTGGAGCCGGCACAGCCGGTGTTGCGACAAGCAGAGAACGAACTCGCACTGCGGATCGAGTCACTGACGCTGCTGGGATTGACGTATCAACTGGCCGACACCGAACCCCACCGGGCGATCGAATGCTACGAACAAGTTCTCGCGATCACGGAAGCTCACGGTGAATCCGTCTATCGGTCCTACGCACTGTGGGCCATGGCCGTCGCACAATGGCGTCTGGGTGATCAGCGTCGCGCAACCGACCTACTCCAAGAAGGAGTGCGGCTCGCTCGACTCGTCGACGACCCGGTCAGCTGCGCGAACTGCGTCGAAGTACTCGCCTGGATCGCCGGAACCAGTGACCCTGAACGCGCCAGCACACTGATGGGGGCCGCGGACGCGCTCGGCCGTGCGGCCGGAAGCCCCTCCGTGTTCGTTCCCGACCTGCTCGTCCATCACGAAGAATGCGAGCGGTCCGCCCGCCGGATGCTCACCGAACACGCCTTCGAGGAGGCCCGGCAGCGCGGCAGGGCCATGGATCTCGGTTCCGCTGCTTCCTACGCGCTCGAGGAAGACCCCCGAAAGCCGACGCCCCCGGGTCCCGCCACCCTGACGAAACGCGAACAGCAGGTTGCGGAACTGATCGCCGAGGGCCTCACCAACAAGGCGATCGCCGCCCGACTCGTCATCTCGCACCGCACCGCGCAAGGACATGTCGAACACATCCTCACCAAACTCGGGTTCACCTCACGAGCACAGGTCGCAGCCTGGGTTGTCGAAGAGAGACAATCGTCCTAATTTCCGCTCAGCGTGACGGGGAGGCACGGGTCAGTCATCGGACCCGCCTCCACGTTCGAGCGCTACCTGCGAACCATAGTGATCGCCGCAAATCGTTCTGGTTAGCGCAGAGCGTCACGCGAGAGGATGTGTCGAAGCCGAGTTCTCCGGCGACCCGCTCCGTGTCGACGCGGTGGGCGCCGCTGGCGAGGATGAGCAAGGGGGAGCCGTCGGCGTCGAAAACGAGGCTGTTGACGATCGCGGCGGTCTCGCACCCGAGTGTGCGGGCGGCTTCCGGAGCGGTGGGAACAGGGGTGTCGAAGATCCGCATGCGGTCGGTCAGGCCTGCGTCGATGAGTGCGGTGGACACGACGGCGGCGGCGCGGCGTCGGTTCAGAAGGGTGACACAGCGCGGTAGCCAATCACACTCCCGTGTGGACTGCGAAATGCCTGGTTAACGCCCCTGAAGAGCCGGTTCGACAAATGTAGGGCAGATCGGGAAAAGCTCTCGTCATTTGCCGGTCGTGACCCAGCTCACGTGTTCCTAGTGTTGGCGTCGTACGAAAAACGACGGTCTCGCTGGTCAGCGAGAACCCTTCCTCGATAGGAGCAACTGATGACATCCACCGTGGGCTTTGTGGGCCTCGGCAACATCGGTGGCCGGGTGGTTGCGCACCTGGTCAAGGCGGGTCACGACGTCGCGGTGTACGACCTGAATACGGCGGCTGTCGACGCCGCGGTCGCGCTCGGTGCCCGCTCGGTCGCCTCACCCGGTGAAGCGGCGCGGAAGGCGGAGGCACTCTTCCTAAGCCTGCCCACCCCGGCGATCGTCGAGGCCGTCGTCGCGGACGTCTTGCAGCAGGGCAATCAGGGCCTGGTCATCGTCGACCACAGCACCATCGACCCGGACACCACCCGCCGGTTGGCGCAGGATGCCCAGGTCGCCGGGGCTTGCTTCCTCGACGCCCCGGTCAGCGGCGGCGTGCAGGGCGCCGAGGCCGGCACCCTCGCGGTGATGCTCGGCGGCGACGAGGCCTCGGTGAAGAAGGTCATTCCGCTGATCGAAACCTACGCGGGCAACATCTTCCACGTCGGCCCGTCGGGTAGCGGCCAGGCGATCAAACTCGCCAACAACCAGATCACCGCCGCCAACATCGTCGCCCTCGGTGAGGGTCTGAGCAGCGCCGTCGCCGCCGGTGTCGATCTCGACACCGCGGTCGCCGTGCTGACGAAGAGTTCGGCCAACAGCAACGTGCTGAGCAACTACTTCCCCAAGACCCTGTTCACCGAGGAGCGGCCCACCGGCTTCGCCCTGGACTTCATGCACAAGGATCTCGGCCTGTTCCTCAACGCCGCCGGCAAGGCCAAGCTCCCCACCCCGGTCACCAGCCTGGTCCGGGACCTGTTCAGCATCGGCCAGCGCGACGGCCGCGGCGGCAAGGACTTCACCAGTGTCGTCGAGTTCTACGAAGACTTCACCGGCATCCGCCTGCAGACGAAGGGAAACAACCAGTGAGCACCCCCACCCTGACCACCGCGACCAAGGTCAGCCAGCTCATCGGCGGCCAGTGGGCCCCCGCTGATTCGGGAAACTGGCTCGAGGTCGAAAACCCGGCCCGCCGTGAAATTCTCGCACTGATCCCGGACTCCGGGGAGGCTGACGTCAACCGCGCCGTCGCCGCCGCGAAGGACGCGTTCGGTCCGTGGAAAGCGCTGCCGGCCCGAGACCGCGGCGCCCTGCTGATCAAGCTCGGCGACAAGATCGCCGAAAATCAGGAAGAACTCGCCCGGATCATCGCCTCCGAGACCGGCAACGCCCTGCGGACGCAGGCCCGCGGTGAGGCCGCCAGCGGCGCGGACATCTTCCGCTTCTACGGTCAGATCGCCTCCGAGCAGAAGGGCGAGACCCTCCCGTTCGGGGAGAACCTCGTCAGCTACACCGTGCGCGAGCCGCTCGGTGTGGTCGGCGGTATCGTCCCGTGGAACGCCCCGGTCACGCTGTCCTCGCTCAAGATCGCGATGGCGTTGGCGATGGGCAACACGCTGGTCCTCAAGACCGCAGAACTCGCTCCGCTGGCCGTGCTCAAGCTCGCCGAATGGGCGCACGAGATCCTGCCCGCCGGTGTACTCAACGTGCTGACCGGATCGGGCCAGAAGGTCGGCGTGCCGCTGTCGAAGCACCCCGACGTCGCGAAGCTGACCTTCACCGGCTCCACCGGTGTCGGCAAGGAAATCCTCGCCGCGGCCGCCGACCGGATCGTCCCGGTCACCCTCGAACTCGGCGGCAAGTCGCCGGCGATCGTATTTCCCGACTCCGACGACGACGCCACCGTCGACGGTGTGATCGCCGGGATGCGCTTCACCCGGCAGGGCCAGTCCTGCACCGCCGGATCGCGGCTGTACCTGCACGAGGACATCTTCGACTCGTTCCTCGAGAAGCTGAAGAACAAGCTGGGCCAGTTCAAGATCGGTGACCCGCTCGACGAGGCCACCGACATCGGTGCCATCGTCAGCGAGAAGCAGTTCGACACCGTCTGCCGCTACATCACCTCCGGTATCACCCAGGGTGGCACCGTGATCACCGGCGGACCCGAACGTCCGGTGGACGGTGACGGCTTCTTCGTCGCCCCCACCGTCATCACCGGCGCCGACGCCGACTGGGACATCACCCGCGAAGAGGTCTTCGGACCGGTGCTCGTGGTGATCCCATGGAAGGACGAGGACCAGGTCCTGGCCGCGGCCAACGACAGCACCTACGGTCTGGCCGGCTACGTGTGGACCAAGGACATCACCAAGGCCATCCGCACCGCCAACGCCCTCGAGGTCGGCTGGGTGCAGATCAACCGCGGCGGCGGCCAGTTGCCCGGCATGTCCTACGGCGGCATCAAGCAGTCCGGCCTCGGCCGTGAGTACTCCGTCGACGGGGCACTCGAAAGTTTCACCCAGGTAAAGAACATCACCATCGCGGTCTGACCTCCGCCTCTCCCGGCGCCGCCCCGGCGGCGGCGCCGGGAGCCCACTCGGGCGTCCTCGGACAAGCGCCTCCCTCGCACTCGATCCGAACCCCAGCTAGAGCAACCGAGCGACGCCGGGCACCTTCCCTGTGTCACGGCGGTCCTCGCCGACCCTGGAAACAAGGACACACCATGACAGTCGACAGTTCCCACGAACAGTTGAACGAGGACGGCCTCGCACAAGGCCTGAACAAACGGCACATCCGGATGATCGCCATCGGCGGCGCCATCGGCGTCGGCCTGTTCCTCGGCTCCGGCAAGGGCATCTCCTACGCCGGCCCCGCCCTGATCGGTGTCTACGCCATCACCGGCGTGTTCATCTTCATCATCATGCGCGCCCTCGGCGAGCTGCTGATGTACCGGCCCGTCACCGGCTCCTTCGCCGAATACGCTCGTGAATTCCTCGGCCCTGTATACGGTTTCATCACCGGGTGGGGATACTGGATCACCTGGACCATCATCGGCATGGCCGAGCTCACGGCCGCCGGCATCTTCGTCAGATTCTGGTTCCCCTCGATGCCGCAATACCTCACCGCCCTGATCGCCCTGATCGCGCTCGTCACCCTGAACCTGGCCAAGGTCGGCTTCTTCGGCGAAGCCGAATTCTGGTTCGCCTCCATCAAAGTCATCACCATCGTCGCCCTCATCGCCGGCGGGATCTTCGCCCTGGTCTTCAACGTCGGCAAGGCCGGCCAGGAAGGCGGCATCGCCAACCTCTGGGATCACGGCGGCATCGCACCCCACGGCCTGCTCGCCGTCCTGCTCGCCTTCCAGATCGTGGTGTTCTCCTACCAGGGTGTCGAACTGATCGGCATGACCGCCGCCGAAACCAAGAACCGCGCCACCGTCCTGCCCAAGGCCATCAACTCCATCCCCTGGCGCATCGGCATCTTCTACGTCGGCACCCTGGTCGTGCTTCTCTCCCTCTTCCCGTGGGATCAGTTCAACGCCGACTCGAGCCCATTCGTGAAGGGCTTCACCCAGATCGGGCTGCCCGCCGCCGCCAGCATCATGAACTTCGTCGTCCTCGCCTCCGCGCTCTCGTCGTGTTCGGCGGGCCTGTTCAGCAACGGCCGCCTGCTCAAGAAGCTCGCCGCCGACGGGGTCGCACCGAAAATGTTCGAGAAGACCAACCGCGGCCACGTCCCGGCCGCCGCCATCATCGCCTCCGGGTCTCTGATGCTCGTCAGCGTCGCGATCAACGCCATCGTCCCCGAGCAGGCGTTCTCCTACATCTCCTCGGTCGCCACCCTCGGTGCGATCTGGTCCTGGGGCGTCATCGTCGCCTGCCACCTCGTCTACCGGCGCCGCGTCGAGCGCGGTGAGGTCCCCGCAAGCACCTTCCGCCTTCCGCTCGCCACACCGTTGTGCTGGGCCACCCTCGCCTTCCTGGCTGCGGTCACCGTCCTGCTCGCCTTCGACGAGGGCCAGCGCATCGCCCTCTATGCCCTGCCGATCTGGGCCGCCGTCCTGCTTACCGGGTACTACCTCTCGGCCCGGCGCACAGCGTCCCCGGTGGCGCCGAGCCCGGCCACCGAAAACGACCGTCCCGCACTACATCCCTGACGTCGAGTCTGGCCGCACCTGCAACCGGGTGCGGCCAGGCTCGCCGTCCACCCACCACCGACCAGGAGACAGACGCATGACACCCCGTTCGACCATCGCTCCCTGGGCATCACCGATCGCTCAGCAGCGTCTGTCGACCCTGGAGACCGCGCATACCGAGACCAGCACCGCCCAGGTCGTCGAATCGGTGCATCGGTCGCTGGCTGAGCACCATGCGCGGATCAACGATGGGATCGTCCTCTACGCCGGCACCAACGTCCTGTCCCCGAATGTGACGGCCGCACACGACACCGCGCTGTCCACCCGCCCGGCGTTGGGGTGGCCGGGGGAGAAGGTGCAGACCGCGGTGCAGGAGATCGAGCACCTCGAGGTGCTCGCTACCCGCCAGGTCGCCCAGGCGCTGCGGGGAACCTACGCCGAGGTGCGGTACCTGACCGCCACCATGGCCAACCTCGCCGCCTATATCGCGTTTACCGACCCCGGCGACACCATCGCCGTTCTGTCCCCGGAATCCGGCGGCCACGCCAGCCATCAACAGATACTCGGCACCGCGGGCATTCGGGGGCTGACCGTCGAGCACCTGCCGTACTCGCCGAGCGCCCTCGACATCGACGCCGGGGAAATCGACGACTTCGTCCACCGGTTACGACCGCGGCTGATCGTGGTCGGCGGCAGCGTCACCCTGTTCCCTCACAACCTCGGACCGATCCGCGAGGCCGCCGACCGGGTCGGTGCCGTCGTGGTCTACGACGCCTCCCACACCGCAGGTTTGATCGCCGCCGGCTACTACCAGGACCCACTCGCCGAGGGCGCCGATGTGGTGACGTTCTCGACATACAAGACCTTCGCCGGCCCCGCGGGCGGCGCCGCCGTCACCCACTCCGCCGAGCATGCCGAGCGCCTCGCCGCCGCCGCATATCCAACGATGCTGTCGAACTACGACCCAGCCCGCCTCGGCCCGCTCGCAGTAGCCGCCGGTGAGGCGGTCGACCAGTCGCCGCCGTGGGCCGCGGTCACCATCGAGTACGCAGGCGAGCTGGCCGCGAACCTCAACGCGCTCGGGCTGGTCGTCGTCGGCCGCCGCCTCGGCTACACACGCAGCCACCAGGTCGTCATCGACGCCCAAGGCATCGGCGGGGCGTCGGCCGCGGTCCGCCGGCTCGAGGCCGACGGCATCTACACCGGCGCATGCCGGCTGCCGTGGCAGAGCCCGGGCACCCCACCCGAGGGCGTGCGCCTGGGCGTGCAGGAGTTCATCCGCTGCGGCGCCGGGTTCGACACCGTCACCGACCTCGCCGCTCTCGTGCACCGATCCCTCACCACCACCGACGACACCCCACTGACCCCGGCGACCCGGCACCTGCGCCGACAGGTCACCACCGACCTGTGGGGTCGTCCCGCCGCTTGTCCATCCACCGACGAATGGAGCACCGTCTGATGGCTCTCAGCGCTTTCGACCTCTTCTCCATCGGCATCGGCCCGTCCAGCTCGCACACAGTAGGCCCGATGCGCGCCGGCACCCTGTTCGTCGACGAGGTCAAACACCTCCTCGACGTCCGGTCGATCACCCGCCTCGAGGTCGACCTCTACGGGTCCCTCGCGGCGACCGGCCGTGGGCACGGCACCCTCGGCGCCGTCCTCCTCGGCCTCGAGGGCAACGCCCCCGAGACGGTCGACCCCACCTACGCCCACACCCGCGTCGAACAAATCGACACCGAACACCGCCTACAGTTCGGCTCGACCACCGACCTGGTCTTCGGCACCGCGGACATCGGCATGCACCCGTTGACCATCAAAGACCGCCACACCAACACCATCCGGTTCGCCGTCCACACCGACCCGGCCGCCGCCGAGTGTTCCGCCGACCAACTCGCCGCCACCACCCCCGCCCACGAGGCCGTGTACTACTCGATCGGCGGCGGCTTCGTGGAACGAGACGGCCACAACGCCGCCGGGCCGGAGACCCCGGTACCACTGCCCTTCCGCACCGGCGCCGAACTGCTCGACATCTGCGAGCGCAAGAACCTGCCGATCAGCGATGTCATGTGGCGCAACGAACTCGCCACCCGCAGCCCCGAACAAATCCGTGCCGGGCTGCTCGAAATCTGGCAGGTGATGGCCGCCTCCATCCACAACGGGTTCACCACCCCCGGCCACCTGCCGGGATCGCTACGGGTCAAGCGCCGCGCCGCGGAGTTCTACTCCCGCCTGGTCGAACGCGAGAAGGTCGTCGACCATGCCGACTCGATGGATTGGCTCAACGTCGCCGCGATGGCGGTCAACGAGGAGAACGCCGCCGGCGGGCGGATCGTGACCGCCCCCACCAACGGCGCCGCGGGAATCGTCCCCGCCGTCCTGTTCTGGGCGCTGCGCTACCTCCCCGGCCTCAACACCCAGCACGACCGCGACGACGCGGTAGTGAAGTACCTGCTCACTGCCGCCGCGATCGCCGTGCTCTACAAAGAACGCGCCTCGATCTCCGGCGCCGAGGTCGGCTGCCAGGGCGAGGTCGGCTCCGCCTGCTCGATGGCCGCCGGCGCCCTCGCCGAACTGCTCGGCGCCACCCCCGCGCAGGTCGAAAACGCCGCCGAGATCGGCATCGAACACAACCTCGGCCTGACCTGCGACCCGATCGGCGGCCTGGTGCAGATCCCGTGCATCGAACGCAACGCCATCGCCTCCGTCAAAGCCGTCAACGCGGCGAAAATGGCCCTGCACGGCGACGGCACCCACCGCGTGACGCTCGACCAGGCAATCGAGACCATGCGGCAGACCGGGATGGACATGCTCACGAAATACAAGGAAACCTCCACCGGCGGCCTCGCCGTCAACGTCCCCGAATGCTGACATGACCGCACCCACCCGAGCCCGACCCCAGCGGATCGACAGACGCGTCTGCCTGCACCGGATCCGCCCCGACCCACGCATGAAGCGGATGATGAGGCTGTGAGCGAGAGCGAGATCCAACCCGCGATCGACGAGATCGCCAACGCACTGGGCACCGGTGCGTCCCTTGACGACCTCACCGGCCGACTCGTCGCCTACAGTGCCCAGCACGGCCGTGCCGACGACGCCCGGGTACGGTCCCTGCTCAACCGAGAAGTACCCGAGGACATCCGCGACTGGGAAGCACGCCACGGCACCGGAACTGCCGTCGAACCGATCATCATCCCGGCCAACCCGGACCTGAAGATGGACCCCCGCATCTGCGTTCCGCTGATCCACCGCGGCGTGCGCACCGGACTGCTCTATGTCATCGACCCGCTCGCCCCGGAGAACCCGGATCGGGTCACCACGACGGTCGCCCTCATCGCCGACCAGGTCGAACTCCTCGCCACCGTCCTCTACGAAATGGCCTCCCCGCACCTGGACGAACGACATCAACGCGAACTCGAGTTCTTCGCCGCCTGCCAAGGCAACGCCGATGCCCTCGACACGGTCGCGAACTGGTCGCCGGTGCGGTCGGCGTCCTCGCTGCGGCTGGCGGTCTCGATCTTCTCGGCCGGCGAAGACGTCACCGCCTTCTCCGAGACCCGCGCCGCCCAGCTGCGACTGGCCAGTCAGCAGACCGTCTCACGGTATCCGAGCGTGGTCGCCGGATCGGTGCAGGACAGCCACTCGGTGGTGCTGCTGCGACCGGACAACGAGGCGAACGCCGCCCTGCGTCTGCATCAGCGGCTCGCCGCCGCATCCGGCGTCACCCAACCCGGCACTACCTCGCCGGAACGTCTCTACACCGGTGTGGCAGAGAACATCTCCTCCATCGACCAACTTCCCGAAGGATACCGGCGGGCGGTGATCGCCGCTCAAACCGCCGCCGTCGAACCGGAATCGGGCACCATCGCCACCTGGGACACCATCGGCCCATACCGGTTGATCGCCACCCGCCTACGCACCGACGGCACCGTCTCCGACCTACTCGCCGCCCTCGTCGAAGCAGACCCCAACGGTGACCTCGTGAACACCCTCGAAGTGTTCTACGACCAGGGCGACAACGTCAAAGCCGTCGCCGACACCCTGCACCTGCACCGGACCAGCCTCTATTACCGGATCAACAAGATCCGCGACATCCTCGGCGTCGACCCCCTCAACGGCGCCACCCGCCTCGAGCTGCACCTCGCGCTCAAGGCACGCCGCTGGACGCGACGCCCACGAATCTGAACCAGGCGCCGAAATCCGACGCAGCACGCCCCGTTCCTCATCTATCGCAGGCCGATTCGTCACGTCGGCCAAAAGGAGATCTGTCATGACTTCCCCCGCCGCGCCCGCCGCCTCTCCGCGCCATCGGGTGGTGGTGATCGGGTCCGGGTTCGGCGGGTTGTTCGCCACCAAGGCATTGCGTCGCGCGGACGTGGACCTGACTATCGTCGACCGCACCACCCACCACCTGTTCCAGCCACTGCTGTACCAGGTCGCCACCGGCATCCTCTCCGAAGGAGAGATCGCACCCTCGACCCGGATGATCCTCGAGGACCAACCCAACGCCACCGTCCTGCTCGGCGACGTCTCCACGGTCGACCTGACCGCCCAGACGGTCACCTCCGCGCAGGACGGGCGCACCACCGTCACCGGATACGACAGTCTCATCGTCTCCGCCGGCGCCCAACAGTCCTACTTCGGTAACGACCACTTCGCCGAACACGCCCCCGGCATGAAAACCATCGACGACGCCCTCGAACTCCGCGGCCGCATCCTCGGCGCGTTCGAACGCGCCGAGATCTGCTCCGACCCCCACGAGCGTGCAAAGCTGCTGACCTTCGTCGTCGTCGGTGCCGGACCCACCGGTGTCGAGATGGCCGGGCAGATCGCCGAACTCGCGCACCGAACCCTGGTCGACGTCTACCGCAACTTCGACACCCGCGACGCCCGGATCATCCTCCTCGACGCCGCCCCAACCGTTCTGCCACCGTTCGGACTCAACCTCGGTAACAAAGCCGCCGCGGCACTCGAGGAGCTCGGCGTCGAGATCCAACTCGGCACAATGGTCACCGACGTCGACGCCGACGGGCTCACCGTCCGCGACAGCGACGGTGAACACCACCGCCTCGACGCCGCCTGCAAGGTGTGGTCCGCCGGCGTCGCCGCCAACCCCCTGGGCGCCCAGCTCGCCGCCCAGTCCGGGGCCGACCTCGACCGCGCCGGCCGTGTCACCGTTGAGGACGACCTCACCCTGCCCGGACACCCGAACGTCTTCGTCGTCGGCGACATGATGGCCAAGGATCGTCTGCCCGGTGTCGCGCAGGTCGCCATCCAGGGCGGCCGCTACGCCGCGCAGCAGATCAAAACCGAGCTCACCGCAGCCACCAAGGACCGCACCACATCCGAGCGGGCACCGTTCCGCTACCGCGACAAAGGTTCGATGGCCACGATCGCCCGCTTCAAGGCCGTCACCAAGGTCGGCAACCTCGAACTGACCGGTGTTCTCGCGTGGATACTCTGGCTGGCCGTCCACGTCGTGTACGTCGTCGGCTTCCGCAGCCGCCTGGCCACGCTGATCTCTTGGACCTGCACCTTCCTCGGCCGCTGGCGAGGCCAACTCACCATCACCGACCAACAGATCACAGCCCGAAACGCCATCGCCCAACTACACCTGATCAACAACGGCCACGACGACGCCGACGACCCGATCGCAAAGGCCGGCGCAGATTTCCTTGGCGACGCGTTCGCGCCGGAAACGCCCCCCTCTCCTTCGCCGTCTCGGGGAAAGAAGAGGTCTGCAGGGATCGGCGGTGGTGTGACCGGCTTTGTCGCTCGCTGCCGCTGGCTAGGCCCCGGCGTTGTGGAAATTGTGCGGTTGGTTCTGGCGCTCGGGTCGGCACACCGGTGCGGCTTGGAGGCCCTGGCGGATGAGCATGTGTCGGTGCCGACCGACAAGGGTGCATGCGGGCAAGGTGTCCGCACTGGTGGCCGGAATGGTGCGGGCGCGGACAGCATCGACGACATGGCAGTGCTGCGGCACGGAGCCCTCCCCACGGTCTTCGACCGCCCGTATGCCCCGTCGACGCTGGGCTCGTTCCTGCGGTCGTTCACCTTCGGGCACGTCCGCCAACTCGACGCCGTAGCCACCCGCATCCTGTGTGGCTTTGGCCGAACGGACATTCAGCCTGCACGACTGGTTCGCCAGTCGCGGGATTCCCGATCCGTGGGCTCGGTACCTCGGAGAAGCGGCATTCGAGAACACACCGGTTCGAGGGCGCCGCGGCAATCGGGCCAACAAGTGCCACACAGAATCGTCGTCTGCCACACCTCCCGGCAGAAAATGACCCATTATCAGGCACGGGTTCGCCAGATTCAGCGCCCCACAGGTCGAACGTCTCGCACACCGACCGCAGAAGCGGGTGTAACCGCGTCGAATGTGCAGAAAGTACGGTCCGAATCCGATCCCGGCCTAATAGGTGAACCCAACAGGCTCTATCGGGTGTACACCCGGTGGTTCGGTCGTCCGTCCGTCGTGGTGGATGGATGGAGCCGAGTAAGTGCAGAGAGAGATGGAGCCGATGACGGGAATCGAACCCGCGTATTCAGCTTGGGAAGCTGATGTTCTGCCATTGAACTACATCGGCGCGCACGATATTGGGCGCCCGTAGGCAGGCCCAACACCCTGCGGCGGAAACATTATCAGATGGTGATCCGGACTACCCGGGCACACGCGCGGTGTGTCATACGAGGGGTTTGCCGGCCTTCATTCGGCGTCGCAGATCGAACATGAGCAGGTTGTAGGGGAACTCCCGGATGCGGACGGGGATGCGCCTGCTTACGGTGCCGATGGTGCGCAGGGTCCGGTCGAAGCGCTGCTGATCCTTGTCGGTCCATGTCAGGTGCATTTCGTCGCGGAACTGCTGGGGCAGGAAGCCGTTGGTGAAGAACATGTTGAGCCGGCCGAACAGACGGGAGACGATGGCGGGCAGGAATTCGAGTTGTGCGATGGAGAGGACGTGTTCGCGGATGGTGTCGTCGATCGACACCTTGTCGAGGGCCTTGTTCCAGTACTCCTCGAATGCGACGCGGTCTTCGGGCCACATGTCCGGGGGCACCTGGAGGGTGGTGCCGAACGTGGCGCCTTCCTTGTAGAAGAACTCGGCGGCTGCGGGGGGGAGGTCGCCGTGCAGGGCGCGGTTGACGTCCTCGAACCCCCGGTAGATGCAGGCGGCCACCCACAGCTGCAGTTCGGGGTCGAACGCGTTGTACTGCACGGGGCTGTCGGGGGTGGAGCGCACCTTGGCGTGGGCGCGGTTGACGCCCTTGCGGAAGGCCGCCTTCTCCTCGTCGGTGCCGCGGGCCGCCACCACGAGGTAGGTCAGCGTGGTGCGGGTCCGTTTGATCGGATGCCTGAACAGCTGGCCGCTCTCGACCTTGCTCTCGTATACGCCGTACCCGACCCCGGGATGGGCGAGCTGCATGATGATGTTCGCGGCGCCTGCCAGTAGTCCGGCGCCGTCCATGACCTGATCGAGACGGTCCGGTACTTCGAGTGACGTCGACATTTGTGTTCCCTCTCCCCACCACGGATTCGATATCTGAACACGACCGTACTCACATATATGTTCGCCGTCCAGGGTCCGGTGGAAAGATGGTGCGCATGGCTACCGCACCGGTGAACGCGAACGTCGGACCCTCGACGAGCGACGGTGGGCGCGTCTATGGCGGCCAGGAGCGTGACCAGCGGAAATCGGAACGGCGCGGTCAGCTCATCGAGGCGGGACTCGACCTGCTGGGCAGCGCGGACGGCGACCACGCCCTGACCGTGCGCGGAGTCTGCAAGCAGGCCGGACTCGCCACCCGCTATTTCTACGAGAGCTTCACCGACCGCGACGCGCTGGCCGTCGCCGTCTACGACCACGTGGTGGACCGGATCGCCACCAGCACCCTGGACGCCGTGTCGAACGCCGGGCCGGGTGAACGCGACATCGTGCGCGCCGGCGTCCGCAACATCGTGCGGGAGGTTGCCGAGGATCCGCGTCAGGGCCGTCTCATGTTCTCGGTGGCGCAGTCGAGCGCGGTGCTGGCGCAGCGCCGCCTCGACAGTTCGCGGCTGTTCGCGGGCCTGGTCACGAAGCAGACGGTCGGGTACTACGAGGTGGCCGAGAGCCCGCGCCTCGACCTGGCCGCGCACTTCATGGTCGGCGGCCTGGCGCAGACCCTGACGGCGTGGTTGAACGGCACCGTGACCCTCCCCGAGGAGGAGCTCGTGGACACCTGCACCGAACTGCTGCTCTCCATGGCCATCCACACCCGTTAACCTCTACCTGTGCTCCTCTCCGATCGCGATCTCCGTGCCGAAATTTCCGCTGGACGTCTGGGCATCGACCCGTTCGACGATTCGATGGTCCAGCCCTCGAGCGTGGATGTGCGCCTCGACAGCCTGTTCCGGGTGTTCAACAACACCCGCTACACGCACATCGACCCAGCTCAGCGGCAGGACGAGCTGACGACGCTGGTCGAGCCGGCCGAGGGGGAGCCGTTCGTCCTGCACCCGGGCGAGTTCGTTCTCGGCTCCACGCTGGAGGTGTGTTCGCTGCCCGACGACCTGGCGGGACGCCTGGAGGGCAAGTCCTCGCTCGGCCGCCTCGGACTGTTGACGCACTCCACGGCCGGGTTCATCGACCCCGGCTTCAACGGGCACATCACGCTGGAGCTTTCCAACGTCGCGAACCTGCCCATCACCCTGTGGCCGGGCATGAAGATCGGCCAGCTGTGCCTGCTGCGGCTGTCGAGCGCGGCGGAACACCCGTACGGCAGCTCCGCCGTCGGCTCCAAGTACCAGGGCCAGCGGGGCCCGACGCCGTCGAAGGCCTACCTCAACTTCGCGCAGAGCTGAGCCGCGCGGCCCGACGAAAATATTGCAAACCGAGTGGTCCGCTACTCGTGTGTATTGCGGCGGGTGGGAGAAGACTGAGATTCGAAGCCGCCCTCTCCTGGGCGTTCGATCCCGGAGGCCGCCATGAAAGACGTAGTCGTGTTGTTGCCCGGCATCGGCGGGTCGGTCCTCGCCCGTGACGGCAAGGACGTATGGGCGCCGACACCGGGTGTCGCGCTGGCGGGCGTGCTGTCGCTGGGCGGGAACATCAAACGCCTGAAGCTGGACGGCGACGACCCGGATGTCGACGACCTCGGTGACGGCGTCGTGGCCACCCGCCTGGTCCCGGACTTCCACTTCGTTCCCGGGCTGGACTGGAAGATCGACGGGTACACGAAGTTCCGTGACGACGTCGTCCGCCGATTCGGGGTGGTTCCGGGCGACAACTATTTCGAGTTCCCCTACGACTGGCGGCGCGACAACCGGGTGGCGGCCCGCGCCCTGGCCCGCCGGACCCACGACTGGCTGACGCGGTGGCGCGAGAAGTCGGGCAACGCGGACGCGAAGCTCGTGCTGGTGTGTCACTCCATGGGCGGAATCGTCGCTCGACTGTTCCTCGAATTCCTGGACGGGTGGCGTGACACCCGCACCCTCGTCACGTTCGGGACCCCGTACTCCGGTTCGGTCAATGCGCTCGACTTCCTCGTCAACGGTTTCCGCAAGGGGTGGGGTCCGTTCACCGTCGACCTCAGCGCGCTGATCCGGTCGTTCACGTCCGCGTACCAGTTGCTGCCGTCGTATCGGTGCATGGCGGGCGATGACGGGTCGTGGCTCGCGCTCGACGACGAGAAGCTCGACTGGTCGGGGACGGGTCTCGACGCCGGCCGGATGGCTGCGGCGGTGCGCCTGCACCGCGGTCTGCGCGACGCCGTCGACGCACGGCTGAAGTCGGGACACGAGGGCTACGACATCCGGCCGGTGATCGGCGACTTCCAGCCCACCAAGTGGGCCGCCCGGCTCGCCGGGGAGAAGGTCGAGACGATGACCGTCCGCGGACCCGACGAGAGCGGCGGCGACGGCACCGTGCCGAAATTGTCGTCCACCCCGCACGAACTCATGACGGGATGGAAGAACGCGGCCTTCTTCAGCCAGCGGCACGGCTCCCTCCAGAACGACGACCCGGTGCTCGACCACGTGGGCGGAATCCTGAACACCGCGACGCTCGCGCCTCCGAACGTGTTTCCGGCGGTGAACGAATCGGTCGCGCTGGAAGTCGACGACGTCACGACCGCCGAGCCGCTGGTGATCCGGGCGCGCACGGGTGCCGGGGGCGCTCGGCTTCTCGCGACGGTCGAGCCGATGGCCGGCGGTCCGAGCCGGGAACACCCGCTGGTGTCGACCGCCGACGGCTGGCAGCAGACCAGCCTCGACGGGCTGGCCGCCCAGGACTACCGGATCACCGTGCGCGCACCCGGGGTGCACCCGGTCACCGACGTCGCGAGTGTGGTCGACCTCGACGAGATCGCCCGGTCCGTGGACGTCTAGGAGCGCGGACGCATGGGACCGACACCCGGTTTCGAGGCACTGGAGATCAGCGTTCTCCGGGCCGGCGACCACATCTGGCTCTCGGCGCAGTCGCGGATGGGTTCGGTCTTCGCGGTGCGGCGGCCGATCCCGGAATGGAAACTGCCGAACGATGTCACCGGGAAGACGATCGACACCCCGTCCGACTGGTTGACCGACACCGTCCGGCACGCGCGCACCGACGCCGCAACCCATGCCCTCGACGTCGGGCAGGTGTTGACGGACCTGGTGTTCGGGGTTCCGGACATCGTCACGCTGCTGCAGCAGAGCCGGGGGTTGGCCCGGACCACGGGAACCCAGCTTCTCCTCCGCGTCCTCGCCGCACCGCAGGAAGTGTGCGCCTGGCCGTGGGAGTTGCTGCTGGATCCGCAACGACCCGACCAGTTCCTCGCCATGGCGCGCGACGTCCACGTGGTGCGATCGGGACGGTCGCGCACCTACCCGTTGCGGCAGACGCCGATCGAGCCGCCGCTCAACCTTCTGCTGGTGATGTCGAGCCCTCTGCGGGAGGGCCCCGAGGATTCCGAGGCCCCGTTCGACCTGTATGCCGAGAAACGTAGCCTTCTGTCGGAATTGCGGCCCCTGGTGGACCGGGGTCTGCTCCGCGTTGTGGTCGAGGACCGCCCGTCCGTCGAACGGCTCCGCAGTCGAATGGGCATGCAGAGACGCGGTTTTCACCTCTTCCATTACCTCGGCCACGCCAATCCGGACGGGCTCAAGCTGGAGCGGCGCAACGGTCGCGGGATGCTGCTGCCCAGCCAGGAATTCGCGTTGCTGTTGCAGCAACTCCCGGACCTCCGGCTGGCGGTGTTCGCGGGGTGTGAGACGGCACGCGCGCCGGACGGTGCCGCCGACGACGATCCCTGGCCCGGGCCGCTGTCGTCCGCCGACATCTGCGTACGTGATGCGTGCCCGATGGTGATCGGGATGCAGGCGGTGCTGCCCTTCAGGACGGAGCGACTGCTGACGCGCTTCTTCTACCAGGCACTGACCGCCGGCCAGCCGGTGGCCGAGGCGTTGCGGCTGGCGCGGCTCGCGATCAACGGAGACGAGAACAGCGGTGACCCGCTGCTCGACTGGGCGGTTCCGTGCCTGTTCGTCGGGGGTAGCGAGCCCGGCGCGATCATCGACCCGGAGGCGCGGGCGCGGCCGGAGCCGCCGTCCCGGCGGGTCGGGTTGCGGCTCGGTATCCGCCAGGGCGAACTTCGCTTCATCTCCCGCCTCGCGGAGCTACGCGAGGGGGTGGACGTGCTGTCCGGGCAGACGCCGGCGCGGTTGCTGCACGTCGTCGGAATGCCGTCGACGGGAAAGACCTCGCTTCTGGACCGGGTGCTCGACGAGCTCGATCCGCAGATCGCACATCTGTACATCAGCGCGAAACGGCTACTCGCGGACCCCGACCCGGTCCGCGAACTGGCCCGCCTCGTCGACGAGCTGATGCGCGACGTCGGGGTGCGCACCGTCCGGCCGGGCAGATTCAGCGCCGGCGACTGGTGGGAGCGACTACTCGGCGACCTCACCGAAGTCCCGGTTGCGATCGTCATCGACGACGGTGACCTGCTGCTCGGCGACGCACCCGGAGCCCAGGGCCTCCTCGACGCGCTGGTCCTGCTGACACAGCGGCGCAGCAAGGCGCGGCTCGCGGTGGCGGCCACCGCGGACCTCGTCGAACTGACGCGACCGCTCCGCCCCTCGGAGGTGCGCACGATCCGCCTCGACGCCCTGTCGTGGCCTGAAGTGTGGCAGTGGATCCGGCGCAATCTGCCGACCCTGACCCGCTATCCGGAGAAGGACCTGTCCCGGCTCTACGCGGACGTGCGACACCTGGAACTGTGGGAGCAGTTGGCCGATCTCGCCGCCCGGAACGGCACGTTCGACCCGCGGGACCTGCCGGTCCTCGTCCGGCAACTCGGCGTCGGCGCCCCGAAAGCGGCGCCCCAGGTATCGAACGGGTCCGACTTCTTCGGCGCCGAAACCGCTGTCCCCGAAGCAGAGGCAGCGGCAGCGTCGCCGGTGCGGCGCGCGTTGCGGTTGGCGGTCGCAGGTCCGTTCACGGTGGGCCGACGCGAGGAGATCGCCGTCGCTGTCACGCAGTGCGCCATCAAGCACGGGGTTCCGGGGCGGGTAGTAGCCGGAGAGACGGGGGAGGGTGAATCGGCACTGGCCGAACTCCTTCCCGGGGAGCTGGCCTTCGGCGACGGTGTCCCGTCCGAGCGCGACGTCTGCCGGTGGATGGAGGACGCGGCCCTGGCCGACGCGGACATCCTGGTGTTCGACTACGGCAACGCGGTGCCCTCGGATGCGCAGAATGCGGTGATTGCGCACCTGGTGAGCGACGGCAGGCTGGTGATCGCCTCGGGCGACCACTCGGACGAACCGGCATATCCTGCGTGGAGTGCGGACGCGTTCGCCGTCGGAGCCGTCGAGGACGACGGCACGCTCACCCACGAAACCCCGTACTTCCCCGACGCGGGGAAACCCGACATCTACGCGCCGCGGACGATCACCGGGACAGCGTGCGAGCAGCTCGTCGATCGACCGGAGATGGACGGCACGACGTTCGCCGCGCTGTACGTGGCGGTCGCCGCCATGCTGGTGTGGGCGACCGACCGCGACCTGACGGCGCCGGAGGTCCGGGCGCTGCTGGTCGAGACGGCGACACCGATACAGGCGACGCGCGGCGACACCGCGAAGCAACTCGACGTCGAGGCGGCGCTGGATTCCGCGCGGCGGAAGGTCATCGTCGGCGCGCTCGGGTCGGACGCACTCGAACTCGGGCAGCTCCTCGCGGAAACCCCCATCCGGCCCGAACTGGCGGTTCCGCTGCTCGACGACCTCGTGGCCGACGGCGACCGCATCCGACGGGTCGTCCGAAACGGCGTCGAACAGTACGAACGCACCGACACCGTGGCCGGGCCGAGAAACGAGTAGCTCACTACGCATGACCGATGTGCCCGCGACGAGCAGGCTCGCAATCGCAGGACGAGCCGCCCGACCTACGTGAGGACCGAGTCATGACCATCGTCGACAACATCGGAGACGGACAGTCGCAGCGCGCGATGCCCGGGGGAACGTTCGAGGCGGAACGGCAGCGACAGCGCGATGCGGCGGAATTGCGTGCCCGCGAACGGGCACCGCAGCGGGGCGAGCACGTGGACGCACTCAACGGCCCCGGAGGCGTCGCCGCCGCGGACACTCCCGATCGGATCGCGAAGCGGGTGGACCGGCTCGGTCGCTACTACGCGGCGGGGGACTGGGAGTCGGACACCCTTCCGGATCAGGTTCTCGAGAAGATAATCAACACAGCCGATTTCGTCGGCGTCCGATACCTCGATGCCGGCGCCGCCGCCGCCCGGTCGATCGGGCGCGTCAACATCCGCGACGCGCGGGGAACCCTGCAGGGCTACGGCACGGGCTTCCTCGTCTCACCCACGCTGCTGCTGACCAACCACCACGTGCTGCCGAACGCGGACACTGCGCGCAGCAGCGTGATCGAGTTCGACTACCAGGACGGCATCGACGGGAAACCGCGCCCCGTGCAGATGTTCCCGCTGGACCCGGGGCGGTTCTACCTCGCCGACCGGGAACGCGACTTCGCGCTCGTCGCGGTCGGAGCCGAACCCGGAACGCTCGCCCAGTTCGGTTTCAACCCGCTGATCCAGGCGGAGGGCAAGGCCGTCATCGGCGAATTCGTGACCATCGTGCAGCACCCTCGCGGCGAGAAGAAGCAGATCGCCCTGCGGGAGAACCGTATCGTCGACATACCCGAGCGGTTTCTGCACTACTCGGCCGACACGGAACCCGGATCCTCGGGTTCGCCGGTGTTCAACGATCAGTGGGAGGTGGTCGCGTTGCATCACGCGAGTGTGCGGGCGCCACAACACACCGAGTTCGGTGGTGTCCTCAACGAGGGCGTGCGCATCAGCCGCATCCTCGAGTACGTGCGCGCGCAGAACCTCACCCCGCAGTCACGTGACCTCGCCGACGACATCGTCCGCGCGGAGCGGACGGCCCCGACGGCATCCCCGGCCGTCGAACATGAACGGGAAGTGACCGTCCGGGTTCCCCTCGAGATCACGGTGCGTCTCGGCTCCGTCGACTCACCGGCCGCCGCCCGGCGACCCGCTGAGCCCGAGGCGATCTCGATCGACCCGAACTACAGCACGCGCGGCGGGTACGACGCGAACTTCCTGCGTGTGCCGCTACCCCTTCCGCGGCCCGGGACACCGTCGGTCGCGTCACCGGAGTTGAAGTACCACCACTTCAGCGTCGTGATGAATCGCGAGCGGGCGCTGGCGCTGTTCACTGCCGTGAACATCGACGGAACGCAGTCGCAGAGCCCGCGGCGTGACAGCGACAGATGGATTCTCGACCCGCGACTTCCGGCCGACCAGCAGACGGGGGAGGACGTGTATCGGGACAATCCGCTCGACCGCGGACACCTGGTGCGCCGACTCGACCCGGCGTGGGGGCCGCTCGCCAAGGCGGCGAACGACGACACGTTCCACTTCACGAATTGCACTCCGCAACATCACAGTTTCAACGCGGGCCAGACCCTGTGGCTGGGCCTCGAGGATTACGTCCTGAAGAACGCGGACAACGCCGACCTCGCCGTCAGTGTCGTCACCGGACCCGTTCTCGCGCCCGACGACCCCGAATACCGCGGGGTGGCGCTGCCGCGTCAGTTCTGGAAGACGGTGGCCATGGTCAAGCAGAACGGCGGTCTCTCGGTCACCGGATACCTGCTCAGCCAGGCCGCCCTGCTCGACGAATTCGCCGAGGGGGAGGAGGCGTTCTCCTACGGTGCGTACCGCACGTTCCAGGTGCCCGTGCGGCGGATCGCCCAGTTGACCGGGCTCGGGTTGGACCCGTGCATCGCGGCCGATCCGCTCGAGCGGATCGAGGCGAGCGCCCTGCCTCGCGAACTGATCCGTCCCCAGGACCTGATTCTCTGAAACCGAAAGGGAGCCCGACGCCATGAGCACCAACGAATCAGCGATCGATCTGCCCACGCAGCGCACCTGCGGGGCGATGGACGTGCACCGCCGGTTGTTGACCGAGTCGGAGTCGTATCGCATCGCCCGATCGGAGATCGAGAACCAGACCATCGACCTGGAATCGCTGCAGTCGATCGCCGCTCGCGGCGTCGCACGGATTCCGGTCGTCGTTCACGTCGTGTGGAAGGCTGCGGCGCAGAACATCTCCGACGCGCAGATCGAGAGCCAGATCGAGGTGCTCAACAAGGATTTCCGGGCCACCAACGACGACGTGGACACCGTTCCGTCCGTGTTCGAGCATCTGGTCGGCGACGCGGGAATCGAGTTCTACCTCGCCGACACGGATCCGGACGGACGGGCGACGAACGGAATCAACCGAGCTGCAACCGAAGTCGATGCGTTCGATCAGAACGACGGCGTCAAATCCGCGGAGACCGGCGGCGCCGATCCGTGGCCGACACAGAGATACCTGAACATCTGGGTCTGTGCGCTCGGCGGTGGTCTGCTCGGCTACGCGCAGTTCCCCGGCGGTCCGGTCGCCACCGACGGCGTCGTGATCACCTACACCGCGTTCGGGACGACGGGCACCGCACGGGCCCCGTTCAACCTCGGGCGCACCGCGACCCACGAGATCGGGCACTACTTCAACCTGTTCCACATCTGGGGTGACGACGGCACCGGGTGCCGGGGCTCCGACGAGGTCGGCGACACCCCCAATCAGGGCGGGCAGAACGTCGGGATGCCGCGATTCCCGCACATCACTTGCGGGAACGGCCCCCACGGCGACCTGTTCATGGATTACATGGACTACACGGACGACGCCGGGATGGTGATGTTCACCAAGGGGCAGGGCGCGCGGATGGGAGCGTGCCTCGACGGCGTCCGGAAGCAGTTGTGGACCGGGCGGCCCGGGGGAACGGAGTCCGCCGCGTCCGCGCTGGTTTCCCGAAGTGCCGCGGGACGATGGCGGCACTCGTTCGAGGAGGACCACGACGGCGTCCGCGTGTACAGGCCCGCCGGATTCGACTTCCCGCGCGCGAGGGGGCGTGGCGGTATCGAATTCCGGCCGGACGGCTCGTTCGTCGACTGGGTGATCGGCCGGGGAGACGCCGACGAACCACGTGAAGGCACGTGGGTGCCCGCCGAGGACGGGCGGCTCGAGGTCACCACGGCGGCGGGCGACTTGCGCACCGTCCGGGTGGTGCGGCTCGAGGAGGACCGTCTCGAATTGGACGTGGGTGACGCCTCCTGACCCTGGCGGTGGGAGGTACCCGCGGGGATATAATTCTCTGACCTGGTATTCACACTCAGTGACGCGGTTCCGCCGTACTCGGGGAGACGGATTGGCGCGCCCCGAAAGGAATTCCGATGTCTACTCGACAAGTGGTGGGCCGGTTGGGTGCAGTGATCGCCGTGGCAGGCGCACTGTCGTTCGCAGTGCCCTCGGCCGTCTCCGCGGCGCCCTTCATCCCCGGCTCGATGTCGACCTGCGCCCCCGGCGCGTGGCTGACGTTCAACGCGGAGCGGGTCGCGCCCGACCGGATCCGGTACACCACCGCCGCGCCGCTCGCGCAGTGGAACGGCGCCGTCGTGCAGTTCACGAACCTCACCACCGGGTTCCGGGGTGTCGCGTTCGTCAACGACCCGGTTCCCGCCGCCGTGGGGTTCGGCCCCGTGCTGAGCGAGATCGCCGGACTGCTGCCGTGCTTCGTCAGCGCGGGCGTCACCATGTCCTGACCCCTCAGCTGGGGTCGGAGCCGCGGACGGCCGCCAACCACACCGCGACGGCCGCCGCCACACACGTCGCGCCGGCGAACGTCGGCAGCCCACCGCCCGCGACGTAGACCCACAATGCCCCGACGAACGGCGCCGCGACCGCGAATTGGGCGTCGAGGACGAGCCGGCGGACCGGCCGAGCGGCCGTCCGTGCGCGCACCGGACCGTCCGGATCCGGACGCGACGGGTTGTCGATCAACCGCCCGGCCGGCTCCGAGCGACGCGCTCGACCGGAGGGGAGCAGTCGACGGTTTTCCCAGACGACGACACGGCGACGCCCCACGCAGTGGAGGGTCGCCGCGGTCGGGGTCGGCAGGGTGATCAGGACGGGATCGAAGAACACCGGAATCCACAGTGAACCCGGTTCCTCACGAACCTCGATCCAGGACCTGCTGGTCAGCCGATGCTGCTGGCGGACCCGGTGCACCGTGGCAGGGCGCCCCGGCTCCGACCCCGAACGGGTGGCAGCGAACCATGTGTGGCCGGTGACACCGAGCACCGTCGCCGCGACCACGACCAGTGCACTGAGCTGATCGGCGTCGGCGACGACGGCGAACGCGCCGCACACCACCAGCGCACACGCGCCGACGGCAACGGGGTAGCGGACGGCCGCGAACCCGCTAATTCAGGAAGCCGATCTTCGTGTAGTCGTAGGACGCGAGTCCGGCGGCGCCGAAGTTCGCCAGGTTGTCGCGCACCGCGACATTGCCCGGCGCCTGCACCAGCGGCAGCGAGAACCCCTCCTCGAACACCGCGGTGTCCACCTCGTTGGCCAGTTCGATCGCCTTCTGCGGGTCGAGTTCCGAGATCGTCCGCTCGATCAGCGCGTTCAGTTCGGGCGAACCGATCCGGCCGTAATTGCCCTGCAGGTCGTCGGGGTTGTACGCGTAGATCTGGGGCAGGCCGCTGAGCGGGAACGGGTCACCCACCCAGGAGAATTGGGCGATGTCGAAGTCGCCGGGCTGGATGACATCGGTGAAGAATCCGGTGCCGCCGCGGGTGTCGATGTTCAGTTTGACGCCGATCTGCGCGAGGTTCTGCTGAAGGATCTGTGCGATCTGAACCCAGGTGGTCGACTGGTACATGACGTCGCGGATCTCGAGCCTGCGCCCGTCCTTTTCCCGGAACTCGCCGTCGAGTGTCCAGCCGAGTTCGTCGAGCCGCCTCGCGGCCTCCTCGGGGTCGTAGGAGACGGCTGCGCTGTTGTCCTGGTAGCCCTCCTGACCGTTGAGGTAGACGTGGTTGTTCAGCGGCTGGGGATCGTCGACCAGACCGTTCTGGATCGCGGTCGCGATGCCCTGCCGGTCGATGCCCTTGGACAGCGCCACCCGCAACTCCGGATCGGCGAGGATCGATCCCTCCGCGCCGTTGAACGTGATGTGCGAGAACTGGTTTCCCGGCGCCCGGCGGATCGCGATTCCCTCCGAACCCTGTGCGGTCTTCACCTCGTCGATGGTGCCCAGTCCGGACGCGTCGATCTCGTTGTTCTGCAGAGCGGGAATGCGCGCGGCGTCGTCGAGCACGCTGTAGGTGATGGTGTCGAGTTTCGGGGTGTCACCCCACCACGCGGGGTTGCGGCCCAGTGTGATTCGGTTCTGCGCCCTGTCGATCGACGCGATCCGGAACGGTCCCGACGTCAGCGTGACCCCGTCGCGCAGACTCTCGTTGAACGCCTCGGGGGTCGCGGTCACCGACTTCGGGTAGAGCATCGAATTGCCCGCGAACTGGCCCTTCCACTCGGCGTACGGCTCGGCGAACGTGATCACCGCCTGACGGTCGTCGACGCCGCGCTCGACCCTGTCCACCCGCTCGAACCCGGACGTGTTCGCGATCAGGAAGTCCTTGTTCTCACCGCTGAGTGCCGCGGCCTGGGACTGGATGTCCGCCCACGTGATCGGGGTGCCGTCGGACCACACCGCCCTCGGGTCGATCGTGTACGTGACCTGCTGGGGGTCGGTGCCGGTGAGCGCGACGTCGGTGAAGTAGTCGTGGTTCACCGACAGCGCTCCCGAGGCGTCGGTGCTGAACGCGCGGGGCATCATCGGCTTCAGCATGGCGCCGATCTCGGTGTCGTTGCCGTCGTTGGACAGCGTGTTGAAGTTCGGGGGGAAGCCCGACAACGCCAACCGCAGGTTTCCGCCGTCGCGCAGCTCGCTGGGGTCGTGCGGGTTGATGTCGTTGGTGGTGCCGATCGATCCGGATCCGGCCTCGACATCACCGGTATCCGAACCGCCGCAGCCACCGAGAACGAGTCCGATGGCCAGGATCGATACCGCGAGGCGGGTGCGCGCCGAACGAATCCTCATGGGGTGCCCTTCCTCGAAGTTCGCTGACGCTAGTGTGCCAAAAACGTCGGATCCGGAACGGGAATTGCCTCGAGGAGCGCCCGGGTGTACTCGTGCTGCGGATTCTCGAAAATCGTCTGCGCGGCCCCCGACTCGACGATCCTGCCCCGGTACATCACCGCGACGTCGTGTGCGATGTTGCGGACCACCGACAGGTCGTGGGAGACGAACAGGTACGACATGCCCCGCTGCTCCTGAAGATCGCGCAGGAGGTTGAGCACCCCGGCCTGGATCGAGACGTCGAGCGACGACACCGGCTCGTCCAGGATCAGCAGTTCCGGGTCGAGTGCGAGCGCCCGGGCGATGCTGATCCGCTGCTTCTGGCCGCCCGAGAAATCCGCCGGATAGCGGTCGGCGTGCTCGCGGCGCAACCCGACGAGGTCGAGTAACTCCGGTACCCGGCGGCCGACCTCCTCACGCCTGCGGCCGTCCAGCCGGAGTGGCTCGGCGAGAACGTCGAACACCGGCAGCCGGGGGTCCAGTGACGCCGTCGGATCCTGGAAGACGACCGCCATCTTGCGCCGGATCGCGCGCCTCTCGGGTGGGCTCAGCGCCGCGACGTCGGCGCCCAGCACCGCGATCGAACCGGATTCCGGCGCGGCCAGGTCGAGAATCTGCGTCAACGTGGTCGATTTGCCCGAACCGGATTCACCCACCAGCGCCAGCGTGCGGCCGGCCCGGATGTCGAAGCTGATGCCGTCGACCGCCCGGATCTCGCCCCGCTTGCGGCGGAACACCAGACCGCTGGTGATCGGATACGTCTTCACCAGATCGGTCACCTGCAACACCACCCGGTGTTCGGGTGCCGCCTCCGCGGTGGGGGCGGGTGCCGGCTGGTCCCGCCGATACGCCGTGAACAGGTCTCGGGTGCCCGTCTCGTCGACGCGGATGCACGCAGTCTGATGACCGGGTCCGGTCGAGACGAGTTCCGGCTCGGCGAGCAGGCAGGCGTCCACCGCGAGCGGGCAGCGCGGCGCGAACGTGCAGCCCGGTGGCAGCGAATGCAACGCGGGCGGGGCACCGGCGATCGAGACCAGGCGGCTCCGGATCGGTGCATCCATCCGCGGCACCGACACGAGCAGCCCTGCGGTGTAGGGCATTCGGGGTTCGGCGAACAGTTCGCGCACCGGCGCCGACTCCACCACCCGGCCCGCGTACATCACCACCACGCGGTCGGCCAGCGTCGCGGCGATGCCCATGTCGTGGGTGATCATCACGACGCCGGCGCCGGTGAGGTCGCGGGCCTTGCGCAGCAGGTTCAGGATCTGCGCCTGCACGGTCACGTCGAGGGCGGTGGTCGGTTCGTCGCAGATGATCAGCGCAGGGTCGTTGGCGATGGCGATGGCGATCACGACGCGCTGGCGCATGCCGCCGGAGAACTCGTGGGGAAAGGCCTTGGCGCGCACCGCCGGATCGGGTATCCCTACCAGGTCGAGGAGCTCGACGGCACGCTGCGCGGCATCCTTCTTGTTGCTCGCCCTACCGTGGACGAGCAGCGCCTCGGCGATCTGGTCACCGACCCGGTACACCGGCGTCAACGCGGACAGCGGGTCCTGGAACACCATGCTGACCGTCTTCCCGCGCAGCGCCGACAGCTCCTTGTCGCCCATGCCCAGCAACTCGCGGCCCTGCAACCGGATGGAGCCGGTGACGCGCGCATGCTCGGGCAGCAAACCCATCACGGCGAGCGACGCCACCGACTTGCCCGAACCCGACTCACCCACGATGGCCAGCACCTCGCCGTCGGAGACGCCGTAGCCGACGCCGCGGACCGCCTCGATGCGGCCCTCCTCGCTGGGAAAGCTGACCCGCAGGTCCTCGATCTCGAGCAGCGGTTGCCCGGTCACCGCTTCACCTTCTTCTTCCGCTTGCCGGACCGGGCGCGCGTCGAGCTGGGGTCGACCGCGTCACGCAGACCGTCGCCCACCAGGTTCGCCGACAGCACGGTGATCACCAGCAGTCCGCCCGCGAACAGGAACAGCCACGGGTAGGTGAGGGCGGATTCGGTGCCGTCGGCGATCAACGACCCCAGGGAGATGTCCGGTTTCTGGACGCCGAACCCGAGGAAACTGAGCCCGGTCTCGGCGAGGATCGCGGCACCGACGTTCAGGGTCGCGTCGATGATCAGAATCGACGCGATGTTCGGGACGATGTGGCTCGTGATGATCTTGTGCGTGGGGGCGCCCATGTACCGGGCCGCCTGGACGAATTCCCGCTCGCGCAGGCTCAGCGTCATTCCCCGGACCATCCGGGCGGTGATCATCCAGCCGAACACCGCCAGCAGCAGGATCAGCAGGACGATCGAACTCGAGGACTTCAGCCGCGGAGTGAACACGGCGATGATGATGAAGCTGGGAACGACGAGCAGCAGGTCGACCAGCCACATGATCACCCGATCCGGCCAGCCGCCGACATACCCCGCCAGGGCACCGACGAGCGCCGCGATGGCCGTGGAGAAGATCGCGACGCAGATCCCGATGATCAGTGACTTCTGCAGCCCGCGCAGCGTCTGGGCGAGAACGTCCTGGCCGATCTGGTTGGTGCCGAACGGATGTTCGGCGCTGGGCGGCTGCAGCAGCGCGGTGTAGTCGAGTTGCTGATAGTCGTAGGGGAGCAGGTGCGGTCCGACGAAGCTGCCCACGAACAGCAACACCAGGAGGCACACCCCGGCGATGGCGGGCTTGTTCCGGAGAAACCGCCGCCACAACAGGGTCCGGCGACCGACGGCCGACACCGCCGCATCGGTGGACGCGATCTGGATCTCGGTCACCCGACACGCACCCTCGGGTCGAGCGCCGCGTACACCACGTCCGAGAGGAGTCCCGACAACAGCACGATCAGCCCGGTGAACGACGTGATCGCCACGACGATGTTGGTGTCCTGATTGTCGATGCCGATCACGATCCACTCGCCGATCCCGTGCCAGCCGAAGATCGTCTCGGTGAACGTCGCTCCGACGACCAGCGCCCCGAATCCGTAGGCGAACAGTGTCGCCATCGGGATCAGTGCCGTCCGGAGCCCGTGCTTGAGCAGTGCCGCCCGCCGGGTCAGTCCCTTCGCCCGCGCGGTCCGGATGAAGTCGCTTCCCAGAACGTCGAGCATCGCGTTGCGTTGGTACCGGCTGTAACCGGCGATGCTGCCCAGCGCCAGCGCGATGGTCGGCAGCACGAGATGCTGCACGCGGTCGACGAACTGCGGCCAGAACCCGGTGATCGTGCTGGCCGAGGACTCGCCGGTGTACAGGAAGATCTGGTTGCCGGTGGCCGAGTTGATCTGGAGAGCACCGTATTTCAGCAGGGTCGCGACGAGGAACACCGGCGCACTGAGAATCAGCAGCGACACGACGGTGCTGAAATAGTCACTGAACTTGTACTGCCGGATCGCACCGGCGGCGCCGATCAGCACACCCACTACCGCTCCGATGACGGAACCGAGGATCAGCAACCGCATGCTCACCAGGATCCGGCGACCCAGCTCGTCCGACACCGGCTGACCCGTGATGGTGGTGCCGAAGTCGCCGTGGACCACACCGCCCAGCCAGTTCGCGTACCGCACCGGGATCGGATCGTCCAGATGCAGTTCGGCGGCCTTCGCGTCGATCACCGATTGCGGTGGCCGCGGATTGCGCTGCTCCAGGCTGTCGAGCGGACGGAACGTGAGCGAGGCGAGACTGAACGTCAGGAACGACGCCAGCAGCAACAGCACCACGTAGTTGAGCGCTCGTCGTAGCAGGAAGCCGGCCATCCGTCCCCCTCGCAACTAGGGCTCAGGCTTGAAATTATAGGAGCGTGGCGTCGGACGTCAGCTCGTCTCGGCGAAACCGGTGTCGGGTCGGAGATCGCCGCCAGGCACGTCGCGTCCCCGCTTGTTAGCGTGGCGGGGTGATACTTCGTGCCGGGTCCGCCGAACCGCTGACGCGGCGCACGGCACACCTCACGACGTACGAGGAGCACGCGGTGACCGTCCCGCGCTCCGGCGATCGTGCGCTGGTCGCGGTGCCGTGCGGAGTGGCGCCGTCGGCGGTCGTGTACTACCTGCACGGGCGGACGGGGGATGAGAGGTCGATCAACGACCGCGCCGGCCTGCGGGACGGCCTGCTGGACGCCGGCTACCTGGTCGCCAGCCCGTACCTGCACGGCGACCAGTGGGGTAACCGGCCGGCGCAGGACGCGGTGGTCGCGCTGGACGAGTGGGTGTCGCATCGGTGGCCGGTGACACGCCGCTTCCTGATCGGCGAATCGATGGGCGGCAACGCCGCTGCCAACGCCGTGCGCCTGCGGGAGGTCGCGTGGGACGGCGTTGTGTTCATCGCTCCGTCGCTGTCGCTGCGCGCGGTGTGGGAACGGGGCGAACACGGACGCGACACCGTGCGGGACGCCTTCCGTGTGTCCGCGGACGGGCACGACCTCGAACCGAAGACCGAGCGCTGGGACGCCGTCCGGCACGAGCCGGGAGACTATGCCGGAGTGCCGATTCGGGTGTACGCGTCGCGGGAGGACGAGGTGGCGAACATCGCCGGCGTCACGGGACCGTGGGTCGAGATGCTCCGCCGCGGCGGAGGCGCAGTCGAGTTCGTCGAGGTGAGCGGACCGCACGTCTCGGAAGACCACTTCCGCACCGCGGAGGTCGTGGAGTTCTTCGGATCGATCCGGTGAACGTGGGGAGGCCTTCTCGGCGAAGACCTCCCCCCCGTGGTCAGGCCTCGGTGCGGTGCGTGGTGTCCAGGCGGAAGATGTTGGTGAAGAAGTCCTTGACGGCCTGGATCTTCTCGTTGGTCAGCTCGATGGCGTGGCGACGCGATTCTTCGAGCGCGGTGGACATGGCGGCTTCCTTTCGTCGAGGTGGCACAGCATGGCGATCGACAGTCTGCCTCAGGATGCTGACGTACGCATGACGAACAGGTGTCCTCCGCGCAACTCGAACCGCAAGCGGGGGAGCACGTTCGGTTAACCTGGCACGATGACGACGAGCAGCGCAGACGGCCGGGTCGCGATCACTTACTGCACACAGTGCCAGTGGCTGTTGCGTGCGGCGTGGATGGCGCAGGAACTACTCGGCACGTTCGGGCAGGAACTCGGTGAGGTCGCGCTGGTCCCCGGCACCGGCGGGGTCTTCCGCATCACCGTCGACGACGAACTGATCTGGGACCGCAAGGAGCAGGGCGGCTTCCCCGACATCACCGTGCTCAAGCAATTGGTCCGGGACCGGGTGGCACCCGACCGCCACCTCGGCCACAGCGACCGTAAGAGTCCCTAGGGTCAGATTCCGACCGCGCGCTCGAGGGCGCGCAGTTCGTGCCCCAGCCGGGCGGGGATCGACTTCAGGTCGGGCACCGCGCTGCGGCAGCCGGTGACCCCGAACGAGATGATGTCGTCGTTGCTGGTGCAGGTGATGTTCAGGCCCTGGCCGTCGACGGGCACCGACAGCGGGTAGATCGCGTCGAGTCGCGCACCGTTCCAGTACAGCGGCGAGCTGGGGCCCGGAACGTTGGAGATGATGAGGTTGAACGGCGGACGCACCCGCGAGTTGTGTCCGAACAGCATGCTCGCGCCGATCGGTGCCGCGCCGAGAGCGCTCATCGCGAGGATCTGCGTGGCACTCATCGTTTCGTACGCCTCCTTGCCCTCGCGCATCGACGTCCGGATGGTGTCGAGGCGATCCGCCGGATCGGCGAGGTGGGTGCCGAGGTTGCACATGAGCACCCCGATGTTGTTGCCGTTCGACGCCTCGCGCTGGCTCTTCAGCGACACCGGCACCATCGCGATCAGCGGTTCGGCGGGCAGCGCGTTCTGATCCTCGAGGTAGCTGCGGAGCGCTCCCGAGGACATCGCGAGCACGACGTCGTTGATGGTGGTGTCGGACAGTTTGGCGACCAGCCGGAGACGTTCGAGCGGCCACGACTGCGCCGCGAACTGGCGGGCACCGGTGATCGGCACGTTGAACGGGGTCTTGGGTGCGGACAGGGCGAGCGGGCCGCCCTGGTCGCGGAAGGCGCGGGACACGGTGCCGGCGAGCGCGGGCACGAGCCCGGCGACCTCACCGACGGTGTCGCGGGCGGCGCGGAACGTGGAACCGGCCAGACCCGACAGGCTGAACGCCTTCGACGGCGTCCGCTGCGGCCGCGGTCCCCGCGGCTGCCACGGTGCCGGCACGTCCCGATCCTCGGAGTTCTCGCTGAGCGCGTTGCGCAGCATCTTCATCGCGGTGACGCCGTCGGCGACCGCGTGGTGGATCTTGGTGTAGACGGCGAACCGTCCGTCGCTCAGTCCCTCGATGAGGTGCATCTCCCACAGCGGGCGGCTGCGGTCGAGCAGCGATCCGTGCAGCCGCGAGCACAGTGCCATCAGCTCGGCCTCGCCTCCAGGGGCGGGCAGCGCGTCGTGCCGGATGTGGTGACCGAGGTCGATGTCGTCGACCGTCTCCCAGCTCCACTGACCGAGCGTCGAGAAGGACCGGTGGGCTCGCTTGGCGAGGCGGGGCGTGACGATTCCGCCGCCGTCGGCGAGCGCGCGGTCGAGCATCGCGCGCATGTCGTAGGTGTCGGCGCCTTCCGGGAGCTGGAAGATCTCCACGCCGCCGACATGCATCGGGTGCTCACGAGACTCGCCGAGAAGGAACATCGAGTCGAGAGGGGACATGGGGAGCGGCATCTGAGGCCCTTTCCATCCCGTAGACGACTTCCCGGATCGCGGGAGGGCTCGTCTGTGGTCTGAGGTAACGGGAGATGGTGAAGTTCCGTTTGTCAGGGACCACCACCGGATAACTAATTGATATGGGACTGGTCACGAAAGCGTGACGCCCGTATTTGTACAGGTTTCCCGTGAGCCATGCCACTAGACAAGCGTCCAGTTCGGACGGTGTCATTCGGGTGGTGTACACCGAACATGAACTCCGTGTGAACATCCGAATTTTGTGCACTCAGTGCGGAATTCGCGAATCCTGGCCTGCATAGGGCCGAAAGTCCCTACTCGGTAAGAATTGTGGCATGAACAAGCACTGGGCGGTTGTAAAGCACGTGCCGTTCGAAGGACCGGCACTCGTCGGTACTTTGCTGGCGGAGCGGGGAATTCGCTACACCGAGTACCCCATGTACCGAGAATCCGAACTGCCGGACTTTCGCGACATCGGCGGACTCGTGGTGATGGGCGGTCCGATGGGCGCACTCGATGACGTTACCCACCCGCAACTTCCGCGAGAGCGAAACTTCATCAAAGAATCTGTGGACGCCGGACTCCCGATGCTGGGAATCTGCCTCGGCGCCCAGCTTCTCGCCGCCTCGTTCGGCAGCGTGATCCGCCGGGGGCCGACGCCGGAGAACGGCGCCGGGACGGTCACCGTGTCCGAGGACGGGACGCGGGATCCCGTGTTCGGTTCGGTCGGTGCCGAGGTGTCCGTCGTCCACTGGCACGGCGACACCTTCGACCTCCCCGACGGCGCGGTCCGGCTGGCGAGCAGTCACCTCTACGAGAATCAGGCGTTCGCGATCGGCCGCCGCGCGTACGGGTTGCAGTTCCACGTCGAACTGACCCGCGCGCAGCTGCCGGAGATGCAGGCTCACATGCCGCCGGACACCGCCCCGTCGGGGGAACACATGGACGACGTGGAAGCGGCCGGGCGGATCATGATCGGCTCGTTCCTCGACCTCGCCGAGAGCTGAGAGGATCGGGCGAGCGGACGCCGATGAGTTTTGCGCACCGCTGCGGTCTGTATCGATGACCTTCCGCACTGGGCGGAACCCGAGAAGGAGAATCACATGTCCCGGATGCTCTTCGTGAACCTGCCGATCAAGAACCTCGACGCGACCAAGACGTTCTTCGGCGGACTCGGCTTCGAGTTCAACCCCACGTTCAGCGACGATTCCTGCACCGCCATGGTGATCAACGAGCACACGTCCGTGATGCTCCTCGTCGAGTCCCGGTTCACGGACTTCATCGAGGGCGGCATCTGCGACACGTCCAAGTCCGTCGAGGCCCTGATGTGTATCTCGGCCGACAGCCGCGAGGAAGTCGACAGCCTCGTCGACAAGGCCCTCGCCACCGGCGGAACGGCGTGGGGCAAGCTCCAGGACGAGGGCTTCATGTACGGACGCGCGTTCCGCGACCTGGACGGTCACGTCTGGGAGGTCATGTGGATGGATCCCGCCGCCGTGCCGGCGTAGGGGTCAGGCGGGCGGGGTCTCCGGTAGTCCGAACTTCTCGAACAGATCGACGTCGAAGAAGCAGACGACATGGGAGACCCCGTCGGCCGTCACGTCCAGGACGTGGAGTTGGAACGGCCGGTGGACGCCGTCCTCCCCGCGCATGTACAGGCCGAGGGCCGGCTGTCCGTTGGCCGCCGTGGGCACCAGCCGCATGTCTCCCGGAGCGTTGGCCGGACAGTTTCCCCTGATCAGGGTGCCGATCGAAGGGCCGCCGCGATACCAGCCGTCGAACGGGGGCATCTCCCAGACGGCGTCCTTGGTGAACAGTTCGACGATCGCGTCGATGTCATAGTTCTCGAACGCGGCGACGTACCGGTCGAGGAGGTCGCGTTCCTCGGGGGACTCCGGTTCGACGAGGGTGTCGGCCGTCGGCGTGGCCAGTTCGAGTTGCGCGCGTGCGCGCTGCAGCAGGCTGTTGACCGCCGTGGTGGTGGTACCGAGAGCCGCCGCGACCTCCGACGCCTTCCACTGCAACACGTCGCGGAGGACGAGAACCGCGCGCTGACGTGCAGGAAGATGCTGAAGGGCGGCGATGAACGCCAGCCGCACCGACTCGCGCGACGTCACGACGGTGGCGGGATCGTTCGCGTCGTCGTCGATGAGGCGGTTGGGGAGCGGCCCGAGCCACGGCACCTCGTGCCGCTCGACGAGGTCGGCGGTGGGGTCGGAGTCGGGCGCACCCAGCCCGCTCGGCAGCGGACGCTTGGATTTGCTCTGCAGGGCCGTCAGGCACGTGTTGGTGGCGATCTTGTACAGCCATGTCCGCAGCGACGCCTGCTGCTGGTAGCCGTCGTACCCCCGCCAGGCCCGGATGAAGGTTTCCTGCATCTGGTCTTCGGCGTCGTGAAGCGAGCCCATCATGCGATAACAATGGGCGAGCAACTCGCGCCGGTAAGGGTCGGCGAGTGCGAGGAAATCCCCGTCGAGCGACTGCGCAGCCGTCATGGTTGGAGCTTACTGCGGCCGTCCGACAGATGTCGGGCCCTCGCGCCCACCGACCCGACGGTCAGCCCCAGTTCACCATCGGCTGCCCCGTCTCGAGCAGAGTCTTCATTCCGCTCAGCACCTCGTTCCAGCCGCCGCCCGCGCCCTCGGACTCCCGCTTGCCCGCGACCATCTCGGCCAGGCCCGGTGCGTTGGTGAGGTCGTGTGTGACAGTCAGTTTCGCGACTCCGGGCCGGCTAGACTGCACGATCTCGTAGGTCAGGGTGGTGAAACCCTCCACGTTGTCGGCGTCCATCAGCATCCGCCACGTCTGCACCAGCTTCTTCGGCGGATCGGACTCGATCACCTCGCCGTCGACGATCACGTCGGGCACGCCCGGGTATTCCTTCATCGCATCGTCCGCGCGCGATCGGAACGCGCCGCCCGCGCGGAGGTCGTAGTCGACCAGGCCGCCGTAACCGTACTGCTGCGACCACTCGGGTTTGGTGATGGCATCCCAGATGGCCTCCGGCGTCGCCTTGATGTAGATCGCATAGATCTGGATTGCGTCGGCGGTAGTCATTTCTCTTCCTCCAGTTCGGCTTTCAGCTGAGCGAGCGCACTCGTGTGACGCTCGGTGTATTTGTCGATCCACCGGTTGTGGATCAGCTGTATCGGCACAGGATTGAGGTAGTGAAGTTTTTCCCGGCCGGAGCGGCGCGTGACGACGAGCCCCGCGTCTTCGAGCACACGCAGATGCTTCATGACCCCGAATCGTGTCATCTCGACCTGCGACTCGAGTTCGGTGAGCGTCTGACCATCCTGGGCGAACAATCGGTCGAGTATCAGGCGGCGGGTGGAATCGGCCAGCGCCTTGAAGACGTGATCGTCGTCCATGAATCGACAATAGGTGACCATTTGGTCACATGTCAACGCCCGTGAGTACTTATCAACCGCGGGGGGTGAGAAGTACTCACAGGGGAAGTTCGCATGCGGTTCGCGCGCGGGCCTCGGCGTGGCACTGCGGGCAGCGTCGACGCCCTCGTCCGTCCGGCGTTCGTGTCCGCGGCGCCGGGGCAGGCGATCGGCTACGGACCGCTCGTGCCGGACCCGAACCGAATTCTCTCCCTGCCGGTTGGCTCTCAGCTGTTACCGTAATCCCTAATACTTTCTAGTCCTTCCTGTTGCTATCGGATCATGCGGATCGGCGAGGCGGCGGCATACCCGAGCATGTCGGTGGTGGGGGGTCCGGAAGGCCGCGTCGGAAGGCCGCGTCGGAGGGCCGGTTACCGTCTCGGCGTACAGGTTCCGGTCAGCGAGTCTTCGATCGGGAGGATCTCGACGTCCACCTGGGCCGACCCACACTTGGGAGTGTGTTCCAGCCGACAGGGCGGACGCGTTGTACTGCCGGGTGTCCGGCTCGACCGGTCAGGAATCCTCGCTCGCCAATCAGGAGAAGATGCTGCGCGAGAGTGCCACCGGCACCGTGTACCGGGTCTACAGGGATCGTGGTTCAGGTCTGCGGGAGACCCGGCCGGGACTGAATCAAATGCTCGACGACGCAGCCAGGGTCACTTCGCGGTGCTGCGAGTGGTGTGGCGGGATCGGTTGGCGCGGTTTGCCGGTGGCGTGGATCGAGCGTTACCTGTCGGTGGTCGGCGTTAAGGTCGAGGCCCGGCGTGAACTTGGGGACATGTCGCTGGTAGAGGAGCTGTTGGATGACGTCATGGCAGTGCTCGCGTCGTTTTCCGGCCGCTTCACCGATTGTGGTCGAAGCGGAGTCAACGTCGGCTTCTTCGGCGATGCGCCGGCACGGTGGGAGAGGTGCTAGCTGATGGCCGATGCCGGATTCACCGCGCTGCGGCAGTTCTCGTTCACCACCCGCCCCTACCTGGCTGTCGATGACGCGACCGGTGCGCCGATCGGGCTCGACGACGTCGACGTTCGTGTCGGGTGGATGCTCGACCTGATCTCGGGCGCCGAAGCGCACCTGCTGTCGCGGCTGTGGCAACCGGCCACCTTCGATGTTCTGGCCGCCGGATGTGACAGCCACGGCCGGAAACTCCCGAGGCAAGGTCATGTCGCGGCTGCGCGGCTCGGCTGGACTCCGCACTACCCGGACGGTGTCTACGTTCCGTCGCGTGTCACGCGGGTGGTGACCGCGCAGGCGGTAGGCACTTTGCGGGCTCTGGCATACCGAGACACCGCGATCACGGCACTGTCGGCCCGGTTCGACCCGGCCACCGGCCGCATCGCCGCACCCACCACTGCTGCGGAGTACGTCCCGTCCGGATTCGCCCGGGGCGTGGTGCGGCAGCTCGCGGCGCGCGCACGCGGCGCGGCAGACGCGCGGCTGCGGATCACCGACGTGCAGGCGCCACCCAAGGTGTCGGCGATGGCTCGGCTTTCCGCGGCGGATCGGCAACTCGCCCACCTCACCGTCACCGACGCCGTCATGACGTTGACGGTGAAACTGCCCACCGCCGCCGCCCCGACAGGGCGTGCGCAGTGGCGACGGGTCCGGTTGACCGCCGCGATCCCACCGCACCTGCACCGGCGGCCGATCAGCGAGTGGCATCTCCCGACCCTCGCCCTCGATCACCGAGGTCTGCTGCTGCGGTGCGCTGCCACCGAAGCGGTCCCCGCCGCTGATCTGACCTCGGGAACGACGGCGGTGGGCGTGGACTGGTCTCCGTCCACTCTCGGTGCCGCCGCCGTCGCGACACACACCCCGGAGGGTGTGGTCTCGGACTATCGGGGTTTCACTTACGACGACCGAGGCCTCGGGATCAAACTGGCCCGCCTGCAAACCGAGGGGCAGCTGCTGCACGCCAAGGCGGCTCGCCTGACCCAACTGGCCGCGACCGCCCCATCTGAGGTCCGCGCCCAGCTGGAGGCGAAGATCGCCGTCCTCGACGCCCACCGCGAGGCGGTGGGTATCAAGCGGGGGAAGATCAACCGGGAATTGGCGTTCCACTTCGCCCGCCAGGTCACCGACTACGCCACCGACACCCAGGCGCAGCTGATTGCGGTGGAAGATCTCACCACCCTCGAGACCCGCGGGCACGGACGGGTCAACAACAACCGGGCCGCGCAGTCCGCCCGCCGCCAAGCGGTCGACGCCCTCGCGCACACCGCCGCCGAGGTCGGTATCGCGGTGGTTTCGGTGCCCGCCCGGGGATCGTCCGCGCAATGTCCGAGCTGCGACGAACCACTTGCGCGCCCCGGCGGCTACCACACCGCGTGGTGTGCATGCTGCCGGGTCGGCGGCAACCGGGACCACATCGCCGGGGTGAACCTGGCCAAACGCGCGCTCCTCGGCAGAAACAAAGCCACCCGCCGGCGTGGGCAGATGCCCGCGATCCGGGTCGCCGAACATGCGCCGGTGCGCCGGTGCCGCGACAAGAACGGTCCGACACCGCGTAGGCCGCGGCATCGCCGGGTCCGCCGCAGCCTGCCCACCGTGACACCGCGGTTGGGGATGACTCCGAATCAGCATGTTCCTGCATCACAAGCGTCGGTGTGGGACACGGTCAAACCCGCACCGCCGCACGGTGATGCGGGTAGCCGTGACACACGTCCATCTCCCACGCCCGCCACGCAAGTGGCAGATAGTATGAGATCTACGTAGACGCTTTTCGTACACCGTCGTCTCCCTGTCGGGTGAGACGCAGTTGGACGGTGGCGTACCGGTGCCGAGCGATCCCGACGCCATCGGGGTGTTCGCGCGACCCGGCGGTTCCACACTCGTCACCAATCACGAGATCGGCAGCGACGAACCGTTCGGCGTGCCCGCTCTCGAGGGATTGACGTACGACGCGGGCGCGCGGCGGCACGACCACGACCGCGGTCGGCGCCGACGGGGCACGGCAGGGCCAGTACGTCAGCGTCGCGGGCACCGTGAACAACTGCGCGGGCGGCATCACCCCGTGGGGGGCGTGGTTGACCTGCGAGGAGACGGAGGCGCGCGCGGGGGAGGACGGGTTCCTGCTCGACCACGGTTACGTCTTCGAGGTGGACCCGGCGAGTCAGGACGCGAACAGGGGCAAAAGTCCTGTGCCGCTGAAGTTCCTGGGCCGGTACGCGCACGAGGCCGTGGCGGTGGATCCGGCGTCGAGCACCATCTATCTCAAGGAGGACGCGTCCGGGCCGAACGGCCTGTACTACCGGTGGACGCCGCCGCAGGGTTTCCGGGGCGGGCCGAACGCGCTGCGCGAACTCGCGCAGTCTTCGGGCGGCGACGCCGCGGGCGCTCTCCAGGCGATGGCGTGCTTCCAGGGCGGAACGCACGTCCCCGACCTGTCGCAGGCCACCGAGCCGGGAACCGTGTACACCGTACAGTGGGTAGGTGTGCCGGACCGTGACGCGACGAGCACGCCGGTGCGTGAGCAGTTCGGGAACGACGTCGTCACCCGGAGCCGCAAGCTGGAGGGGCAGTGGTGGGGCGACGGCGGTGCCTACTTCGTCGCGAGCTACGCGCGGACCAGCGACGGCAGCGTCGCCGAGCACGACGGCCAGGTGTGGTTCTACGACCCGGCGAAGCAGACCGTCACGCTGAAGACCCTGTTCGGTGTCAATCCCGATCCCGCAGTCGACACCGGAAACTACGACGGGCCCGACAACATCACCTTCTCGCCGTACGGCGGCGTGATCCTCGCCGAGGACGGCGAAGGGATCAGCCACCTCGTGGGCGTCACGGCGGAGGGCGAGCCGTTCGCGATGGCGCGGAACGAGTTGAACGACAGCGAGTTCTGCGGCCCGGCGTTCAGCGCGGACGGGAAGATCCTGTTCGCGAACATCCAGTCGCCGGGGCTGACGTTGGCGATCACGGGTCCGTGGCACCGTCCCTTGCCGTGAGTACTTGTTAACGGCCCGCGGTTAACAAGTACTCACGGGCCGGAGGCATAAACCCACCCGCGGAGCGCGAGGAACCGCAGCCCGCCGACGACGGCGCTGACGGCGATGACGAGCGCGACCTGCGCTGGGCCGTCGGCGCCGGGGAAGAGCATGTGCAGGAGGGCGAGCGCGAGTGAGCTGACGGCCAGGCCGATCAGCGCGAGGGTTCCGCCTTCCCACTGTGCGACGAACCAGCGGACGCGGTCGACGGCCCGGAAGGTGAGCCGCCGGTGGAGTTCGCTGGCCAGCATCGAACTGGTCACCACGCCGACGAGGTTGGCGACGAACGACCCGTACATGTCGAGGGTGAAGAACGCGAGAGCGTAGAGCACATTGCTCGACGTGCCCACCAGCGTGAACCGGGTCAATTGAGCGAACACGCCGCCGGCCCGCCCACGTAGAGGGGGATACGTGGGCGGGCCGACGGCGTCGTGGAACTGAACGATCATCTCATTCAGTGGATGAGGGCGCCGTTGCCGGTGTCCGTCACGTGGCCGCCGCCGAGGACGCCGGCCACTTGCTCTTCGCTCAGTCCCAGCTCGCGCAGGCGATCCCAGACCGCGTCGAATTCGACGAGCTTGGCGTTGAGATCGTTACGCAGGCGGTTGACCTCGTCGCGGATCTTCTCCGCTTCGTCGATCGCTTCCAGCGTTCGCTCCGGCTGGGGCAGCAGCATGGACAGGAGACGGTCCCGGGCGTCGGCGCTCAACCCCGCGAAGGGCTGCCGCTGATCGGCGGGGGCCTCGTGCCTGCCGCCGCGGACCTCGGACGACTGGATCGGCGCCATGTCGGGCTCGAGTGCGTACTCCGGAACGGGGGCGTACTCGGGTTCCTGGACGGGCTCCTGCTCGCTCGACAGGTCGATGGTGCGACGCAGCGGGCGGTTGGGCAGCAGGATTACGGCGATCAGGGTGACGACGGCGACGGCGGCGGCGATCAGGAAGATCCGGCCGGTCGCGTCTCCGTATGCGGCGCGGATGACACCCTGCACGGGGGCGGGCATGGACGTCAGGTCCAGGCTTCCGCCGCCGCTGCTCGACCCGGCGGGGATGCCGAGCTTCGCGAAACCGTCGGCCGACAGGTCGGCGACGCGGGTGGCCAGCACCGAACCGAGAACCGAGACGCCGATCGCGCCACCGAAGGTCCGGAAGAAGGCAACCGAGCTGGATGCCGCACCGATGTTCTGGACGCTGACGGTGTTCTGCACCGCGAGGACCAGGTTCTGCATCAGCATGCCCATGCCGAGACCGATGATCGCGATGTATGCGCCGACGAGGGTCAGGCTGGTCTCGTGATCGATGGTGCCGAGCAATCCGAAGCCGACGATCATGAGGACGGCGCCGCCGACGACGAACGGCTTCCACTTGCCGAAGCGGGTGATGAGCTGTCCGGATCCGACGGTGCCGAGGAGCATGCCGGCGACCATCGGGATGGTGAGCACTCCGGCCATGGTGGGGGTGTAGCCACGCGAGGTCTGGAAGTACTGGCCGAGGAACGTGGTGGATCCGAACATTCCGACACCGACGGCGACGGACGCGATGATGGCGAGTCCGGTGGTCTTCTCCGTGACGATCTTGAGCGGGATGATCGGCGACTTGGCCTTGGCTTCGACGAGGATCGTCGCGGCCAGCAGGAGCACACCCGATCCGACGTACATGACCGTTTCACGGGAGAACCACTCGTAGTAGCCGGCCTTGCCGGCGAACGAGACCCAGATCAGCAGGATGGACACACCGGCGGTCAGCAGCAGGGCGCCGAGCCAGTCGATGGAGACGTCGTCCTTCTTCTCGGTCGCGAGGTGCAGGGTGCGCTGCAGCAGGAACAGTGCGATGACGGCGAGCGGCACGCACACGAAGAAACACCAGCGCCAGCCGAGGGGGCTGTCGACGATGACGCCGCCGAGGATCGGGCCACCCGACATCGACACGGCCATGACGGCACCCATGTAACCGGAGTAGCGGCCGCGCTCGCGGGGAGCGACGATGGTGCCGATGATGGCGACGACGAGAGCCGTCAGGCCACCCATACCGATGCCTTGGATGACGCGCGCGGTGAGCAGGATCGGCACGTTGTGCGCGAAGCCGGCGATCACCGAACCGATGACGAAGATGACGATCGCGCTCTGGACGAGGACCTTCTTGTTGAACAGGTCGGCGAGCTTGCCCCAGATGGGTGTCGAGGCGGCGTTGGCGAGCAGGGCGCTGGTGATGACCCAGGCGTACGCGGTCTGCGTGCCCTTCAGGTCGCCGATGATCGTGGGGAGGGCGGTGGCGACGATCGTGCTGCTCAGCAGCGCGGTGAACAGCGCGGCGAGCAGGCCCGTGAGGGCTTCGAGGATTTGGCGGTGCGTCATGGCCGTCGTTTCTTCAACCGGCGGCCGAGTCTGTGTTTCGGTCATACGCTTTGTGTTCCAATCGGGTTCGAGCTCGTAACGATCCGGTGTTCTGGATCGAAGAGTGTTTCCTTCAGGTGCCGGATGGATTCGAGGGCAATCGCTGCCTCGGTTTCGTTCCAGCCGGTCATCAACTTCTGCATTCGTGCCGCTCGCTGTGTTCTCACGTGCTTGACGTAGGCCATTCCCTCCGGCGACACGCGTATTCGGAATGCGCGTCCGTCGGCGGGATCCGAGTGGCGGGTGACGTAGCCGACGTCCACCAGATCGGTGATCTGGCGACTGAGTGAGGACTGGCTGACACACAGTTCGGTGGCGAGTTCGTTCTGCCGGCATTCCCCCCGAGCCGCGAGGACGAGGAGGACCCCCGTCAACGCGCGCGGGATGTGACCGTCGCCTTCCGACACCAGGGCGTCGCGAAGCACGCGGCCGAAGAGGAAGACCTCGTCGATGAGCGCTTCGGTGGTGCCGAGAGACACGGACGGCACGGTAGGCACTGACGAGACGGACATGGCAACCCCTGAAGGACGACTTACTTGATGCAAGCAACTATATACATCGTTAGCGCAAGCAAGTAAGTCCTTTCGGTGTCTGATGCATCACAAAACGAAGTGACCTATTATCTGCGTATGAATGCAGATAAGCGCGCTTGTCGGCGCCGAATCGACGAAGACCAGGTCGGGCTGGTGGTCGAGGTCTTCCGCATGCTCGCCGACGCCACCCGGGTGCAGGTGCTCTGGCAACTGGTGTGAGGCGAGCTGTCGGTGAACGAGCTGGCCGAACGGGTGGGGAAGCCGGCGCCGTCCGTCTCGCAACATCTCGCAAAGCTCCGGATGGCGCGGCTGGTGCGCACGCGGAGGGAGGGAACGTCCATCTACTACAGCGTCGCCAACGAGCACGTGCAGCAGTTGGTCACCGACGCCGTGTTCAATGCCGAGCACGCGGGCCCCGGCATCCCGGGACATCACCGCGCCACCGGCGGCGACCTGCAGGTCATCCACGAGGGCGCAGACCTCGCCGCGGAGGGAGGCGGCTCGTGAATCACGGACATTCCCACGGCCACGGCCACGGACATTCGGGCGGCGTCCGCGGGGCGATCCGCGAGATCTTCGCCCCGCACAGCCACGACTCCGCGGACAGCGTCGACGACGCGCTCGAGGCGAGCGAGATCGGGATCCGGGCGGTGAAGATCAGCCTGGTGGTGCTGGGAGTCACCGCCCTCGCCCAGGTGATCGTGGTGGCGCTGTCCGGGTCCGTCGCTCTCGCCGCCGACACCGTGCACAACTTCTCCGACGCGCTGACGGCGGTCCCGCTGTGGATCGCGTTCGCCCTCGGACGGCGGGCGGCCACCCGGCGATTCACCTACGGCTACGGCCGGGCCGAAGACCTCGCCGGGTTGTTCGTCGTGGTGATGATCGCGTTGTCCGCGGTCGTCGCGGGTGTGGAGGCGACCCGCCGCCTCCTCGATCCGGTGCCCATCCACCACCTCGGGTGGGTGGCCCTCGCCGGTGTCATCGGATTCGCCGGCAACGAATGGGTGGCGCTGTACCGCATCCGGGTCGGCAGGCGGATCGGCTCCGCCGCGCTCGTCGCCGACGGGTTGCACGCACGGACCGACGGATTCACCTCCCTCGCCGTGGTATTGGGCGCCGGCGGTGTCGCGGCCGGGCTTCCGCTCGCCGACCCGGTGGTGGGCCTGGTCATCACGGCCGCGATCCTGCTCGTGCTGCGGACTGCGGCGCGCGACGTGTTCCGGCGGCTGATGGACGGCGTCGACCCGGGACTGGTCGACGTCGCCGAACGGGCCCTCGCCGCCGAACCGGGGGTGGTCGGGGTGCGGAGTGTGAAGATGCGCTGGATCGGGCACCACCTGCATGCCGACGCCGAACTCGACATCGATCCCTCGACCAGCCTGCGCGACGCGCACCGCGTGGCGCACACCGCTGAACACACACTCACCCATGCGGTTCCGAAGCTGAGTACCGCCCTCATCCACGCCTATCCGGCGCACGACGCGGAGACGGTCGGTCAGACGGCGTGACTCGCAGTCATCGCCGGTCGGGGCCGGTGGCGACCGGCCGCCCGGGATCGGACGACCACTGCGACCAGGACCCCGGATACAGGGCGGCGTCGACGCCGGCGAGCGCGAGCGCCGCAACCTGGTGGGCCGCCGTCACACCCGATCCGCAGTACACGCCGACGGGACGTCCGGGCTCGGCACCGACCACGGCGAACCGCTCGCGCAGCGCCTCGGCAGGCGCGAACCGTCCGTCGGGCCCGAGATTCTCGGACGTCGGGACGCTGCGGGCACCGGGAATGTGCCCGGCGCGGGGATCAATCGGTTCGGTCGCGCCCGAATACCGCTCGGCGGCACGGGCATCGAGAAGGCAGCCGTCGGCGGCGAACTCGGCGGCCTCGTCCGCGGTCAGCGTCGGCAGGTGGCCTGCGGTGAGCACGACGTCACCGGGCAGTGGTGGGTGCTCGTCACCGGATCGGACGGGACGGCCCGCCGACATCCACGCGCCGAGACCGCCGTCGAGCATCGACACGTCCGCAACTCCGGCCCAGCGCAGCAGCCACCATGCCCGCGCGGCGGCAAGGTTCCCGGTGGCGTCGTAGACCACGACAGGGCTGCCGGCCCGGACACCCCACCGGCGCGCGGCGTCCTGGAGGTCCGCCACCGTCGGCAGCGGATGCCTGCCCAGTTCCGGGGATCCCGGGGCGGCCAGTTCGGTGTCCAGGTCGACGAACACGGCACCGGGAATGTGCGCGTCGAGATAGTGCCGCCTGCCTTCGGTGTCGCCGAGCGCCCACCGCACGTCGAGAAGGACCGGCGGAGCGTCGCCGCTCAGCGATTCCGCCAACGCGTCGATCGTCACCACAGGGCTCATCGCACCACTGTCGCACAACGCAGGTTCGGTGTGCATGACGGCGAGCTCTCGAACTTAGACTCCACTCGTTTCGTCCAGAGGGCCGCTTCGGCCCCGAAGCGTGGGAAAGTGGCGCGTCAGTACGACCCCGGACCGCAGACGCGCAGACCGACTCCTACTCCTGATCGGATGTCAGCCCCGACGGACGGGTGCGCGCCCGTACGGTTGTCGCACCGGCGCGGCAATCGGCAGTTCGGGGATCGGCCGCGTGACCGGGAAGGAGTCGAGAATGAACGGGTTGCCGTGGTGGGCGAGCTGAACCGGTTCACCGGACAGCAGGCGGTAGGTTGCGGTCTTGGCGCGGATGTCCACGTGGATCTGGCTGCCCCGCACCGTCATCCGGAACGACAGATTGACCAGCTGCGATGGGATCCGCGGTGCGAACGAGATGTTGCCGCCGTGGTCGCGCATCCCACCGAATCCCGCGACGCACGCCATCCACGTCCCGGCGAGTGAGGCGATGTGCAATCCGTTCTCCACGTTGGCGTGGAGGTCGTGGAGATCGGTCAGGGCGGCCTCGGCGAGGTAGTCGTAGGCGAGTTGAAGTTGCCCGACCTCGGCTGCCATCACGGACTGCACGCACGCCGACAGGGACGAGTCCCGAACCGTCAGGGCCTCATAATAGGCGAAATTGGCGATCTTCTGTTCGTCGGTGAAGGCGTCGCCCCGAAGATACATCGCCAGCACCAGGTCGGCCTGCTTCACCACCTGCTTGCGGTAGAGATCGAAGTACGGGTAGTGGAGCAGCAGCGGATAATGCTCGGGTGGTGTGCCTTCGAAGTCCCACTCGGCGTGGTGCGTGAAGGCGTCGGATTGCTGGTGCACGCCGAGAGCGTCGTCGAACGGAATGCGCATGTGCTCGGCGGCATCTCGCCAGAGCGCTGCTTCCTCGTCGTCCACACCGAGCTCGCGCGCCAGGCCGGGGCGTCTCTCGCAGGCGGCCGCCGCGTCGCGCAGATTCTTCTGCGCCATGAGATTGGTGAACACGTTGTTGTCGGCGACGGCGGTGTACTCGTCCGGCCCGGTGACACCGTCGATGCGGAACTCGCCCTGCGCATTGTGGTGGCCGAGCGATGTCCACAGCCGGGCGGTCTCCACGAGCAGTTCGACGCCGCATTCGGCTTCGAACTCCTCGTCCCCGGTCGCGGCCAGGTACCGGGACGTGGCCGCGGCGACATCGGCACCCACGTGGAAGGCTGCGGTTCCCGCGGGCCAGTAGCCGGAGCATTCTTCTCCGTCGATCGACCGCCACGGGAACACGGCGCCTGCCTGCCCCAGCTGTACGGCGCGGTTCTTCGCCTTGTCGAGCGTGGAGTGCCGCCAGCGCAGTGCGTCGCGGGCCGAGTCCGGCACCGTGTACGTGAGCAGGGGGAGGACGAACGTCTCGGTGTCCCAGAACGCATGACCATCGTATCCGGGCCCGGTCAGGCCCTTCGCCGGGATCGCCCGCGATTCACCGCGGGCACCGGCCTGCAGCACGTGGAACAGCGCGAACCGCACCGCCTGCTGCAGTTCCGCGTCGCCGTCGATCTCGACGTCCGCTGTCTCCCAGAAGGTGTCGAGATACTCGCGCTGGCGTTTCAGCAGGGTGTCCCAGCCGGTTTCGAGTGCTCCGGCGAGCGCCCCCTCCACCTGGCCGCGCAGGGCCGGAGTCGACCGCCGCGCCGACCAGCCGTACGCCAGATATTTCGTTACCTTCAGGCGTTCACCCTGGGGGATGTCGACGGCCACGGTGAGCCGAGCCAGATCCTCCTCGGTCTCGATGCTGCACCGCCCGTTGGCGGGGTAGTCGACCTCGTGGTCCATCCCCGCGGCCATCCGCAGTCCCGACGCACGCGTGTGGTGGGCGAGGACCGCCCTGAAGTCGTGGGCGGCAGCGAAATCGGAGACCAATGGAGTATCCAGGGCGGCAGCGACTCTCGGGTCGTCCGTGCGGGCCGGGATGTGTTCGTTGGCGAGTAGATCCGACTGCAGGACGAGTTCGATGTCACCGTCGAGCGGCTCGACCTCGTAGTGGATGGCGGCGACCGCACGCGAGGTGAACGAGACCAGACGTTCCGAATGGATGCGCACGCGGCGACCGGTCGGCGACGTCCACTCGGTGGTGCGGCGCAGGGTGCCCGATCGGAAGTCGAGGACGCGCTCGTGCGCCGGTGCACTCCCGTACCGCATGTCCATGGGCTCGTCCTCCACGAGCAGGCGGATGATGCTGCCGTCGGTCACGTTCACGATGGTCTGCCCGTCCTCGGGGTAGCCGTAGCCCGCCTCCGCGTACGGCAGGGGACGTTGCTCGTAGAACCCGTTGAGGTAGGTGCCGGGGAGACCGCGCGGTTCACCCTCCTCGAACGTGCCACGAATCCCGATGTGTCCGTTGGACAGTGCGAAGGTGGATTCGGTGGCGTGCAGCGCCTCCAGATCCAGTCCGCGCCAGCGCAGCTGCCACGGCGAGATCTCGTAGCCCTTGTCGTCCATGCTCACCTTTCCAGGAGTTCGGCCAGGTCGTTCACCACCACGTCGGCGCCGTGCTCACGTAACGCCTCGGCCTGATCGTTGCGATTCACCCCGACGACGTAGCCGAATTCGCCTGCCCGCCCCGCTTCCACTCCGGACAGGGCGTCCTCGAAAACGGCCGCCTGATCGGGGTGCACGTTGAGGGCGCGGGCGGCCGCGAGAAATGAATCCGGCGCGGGTTTCCCGCGGAGACCCTGCTCGCTGATCACCACCCCGTCGATGCGGACGTGCACGTAGCGGCTGAGATCGGCCGCGTCGAGGACGGCCTTGCCGTTCGCAGACGACGTGACGACGGCGATCTTCAGGCCGGCGTCGTACGCCGCGCTGATGTAGCGGACCGAACCAGGATAGGGGCTGACGCCCTCCTCCTCGATGACTTTCAGCAGCAGCCGGTTCTTGCTGTTCCCGACACCGTTCACGGTCTCGGCGCCGGGTGGATCATCCGGCGACCCCTCCGGCAACGTGATGTTGCGGGACGTGAGAAAGGTCCGGACCCCGTCGGCGCGGGGACGTCCGTCGACGTAGTCGTAGTAGTCCTGGTCGGTGAACGGCCGGAAGTTGGCGCCCTCGCGATGCTTCAGGAACTCGTCGAACGTGCGTTTCCACGCCTTCCGGTGCAGCACCGCCGTTGCCGTGAGCACACCATCGAGATCGAACAAGCAGGCCGAGATAGCATCAGGCAGTCCCATCACCTCCCCGACGGTACCGCCGTCGGCGGCGGTTTCGCTGAGGCGCGCGCAAATCCCGCACTCGAACGGACCCATCAGGTCGTTGACTTCCAGTCGAGGGCGGTCGAATACTGAGAGTTCCCACCGACTGTTGCGGAGTGCACCGTGAACATGGAGGAACCGGCCCCGTCGGAGCACGTGAAATCCCTCGCCGTTCGCGCGATGGAGATCATGGCGAACGGAAGCCGCGCCGATTTCGATTCCGTCGTCCACACGGACGCATTCAACCGGGAGAGCGCGACGGAACCCCCGCGGACGCGAGGGCGTGGACCCGACGCGTTCTACGCTACCGCGGTGTGGCTGCGCTCCGCGTTCGCCGAGCTGCGGTTCGACGTCGAGCATGTCGTCGTCGAGGGCGACCTCGCCGTCGCCTACACGATCATGAAGGGCAGGCACGTCGGACCATTCGTCGTCTACGACGAGCAGGGGTCGATCGACCAGGTGTTCGCGCCCACGGGACGATCGTTGGCGGTCAACCAGTCGCACTGGTTGCGCGTCGAAGACGGCCGCGTCATCGAGCACTGGGCCACCCGGGACGACCTCGGCCAGGCGGTCCAGCTGGGCTGGGTGCCGCCGACGCCGCTGTCCATGGTCCGCAATGCCTGGGCCAAACGTGCAGCGCGCAGGAACGCGGAGAGCTGAGCGGCAGTTCATGTCGGAACGGTGACGATTCCCCGTATGAACACCAAAACGTACCAAACGGACCGTATGTTTCGTTCGATCGATAGATACTCGAACGAAGGAGATGGTCCTTGAAACGCTCGGTGGTTATCGCGGCAAGTTGTGCATTCCTGACGCTGTCGGCCTGCGGGTCCGACGGCGAACCGACGCCGACATCCGAAACGTCCAGCTCGACGACCAGGGCGACATCCGCCGCCGCCACGACCCCTCCGTCGACATCGGAACTCGCACCGCCGGCTGTCGAACCCGAGTCGAATGGCAGTGGCGGTACGCAGGGGAGCGGGCAAGGAAGCGGACAGGGTGGTTCCGGCGCGGGTGTGCAGGCTCCGGTCGCCGGCCAGCAGCAGCCGCCGGCGGTGGTGCCGCCGCCGGCCGTCGTCGAGAACCCGCCGGCGGCGGAGCAGACTCCCACCGAGCAGACTCCCACCGAGCAGACTCCCACCGAGCAGCCTCCTGCGGGTGAGAATCCGGACGCGGAAAACCCGGACGCGGAAAACCCGGACGCGGAGAATCCGGACGCGGAGATTCCGGACGCCGAGAACGCCAAAGGAGACACCCCCTAGTCGAAGTAACGGTGAGTGGCAGGGCATCGCGAGCATGGCGGCGCCCCGTCCTCGGGTGCCGATGTCCAGTGGCGTCGCCATGTCTACCGAGATTGCGTGTGGGCCCTCTGGGATGCCGGCGCGTGAATTCGCCACCAGGGTCATGGGTGCCGATCCCGGGCTGCAACTGCGCGCATTGGCTGTACCGCCGCTGTTGACGGCCGATAGTCCGGGGATCATCGTTGTAGACATGATGGTCGGGTCCGCCCGCGACGTTGGATCTGTATGGGGACGGGACCACAGGCTCGACGAGATCACCCTGGAAACAAGTTGCAGTCCGGGCCGTCGTCTGCCTCGAACCGTGGGCACACCCATCAGGCGCGACCCCGAGCCCCTGGAGGCACCCATGGCACGCATCCTGTTCGTCACCTGGGACGGCGGCGGCAACGTGCCACCCGCTCTCGGCATCGCGACGGAGGCACGCAACCGCGGTCACCAGGTTCGATTTCTCGGGCACGCCCAGCAACGCCGGCGGATCGAAAGACACGGTTTCCGGTTCACGCCCTACGCCCACGCGCGACCCTGGCAGTCGACCACAAATCATCCCGGTATCACTGGGTTGTACCAATCGCTCGCCGTCTTCACCGACGCCGGGCCTGGAATCGATCTACTCGACACCGTCGCGCGCGAGCCGATAGACGTGGTCGTGGTCGACTGCCTGCTGTATGGGGCCCTGCAGGCCGCCGCCGACGCGCAACTGACGCGTGTGACGTTGGTGCACACCTACTACGAGTTCATGTATCAAGGCGTGACACGTGGGGTGACGCCCGTGATGGCCCGTCTGAAAGGTCAGCGGCCACTGAGGCTGTGGACGTCATCGGACCTGGCGCTGGTGACGACCGACAAGGACCTCGATCCGGCCTCCCATCGAAGCCTGCCCGCCTCAGTCCACTACACCGGGGTGGTGCGACATCCGATGCCGTCCCCGTTGACACCGGTGTCCGAACGCGATCCGCTGATCCTGGTCAGCCTCAGCAGCCTCAACTTCGACGGGCAACAGCGGGCCTTGCAGAACATCCTCGAGGCTGTCGGTGGACTGCCTGCCCATACCGTTGTCACCACCGGACCGTCCGTCGACCCGACAGGCTTCACGGCGGGTCCGAACACCGAAGTGCACGGTTACGTTCCACACGAACAGATCCTGCCGACCGCCACCCTCGTTATCGGACACGGCGGACACGACACCACTATGCGCGCCCTCGCGCACGACCTGCCCTTGGTCATTCTGCCGATCCACCCGGCGCTCGACCAGAAGATGATCGGCCGCAGTCTGGAGCAGCGCGGCGTCGCCCGTTGCCTCCGCAAGACGGCAGCGCCCGAGCGCATCCGGTCGGCGGTTGGCGAGCTGCTCGTGGCCGGACCACACAGGACGACCGCAGCAACTCTGGGAGCCCGGATCCGGGCCCATGACGGTGCCGTTCATGCCGCGGACCTCATCGATCAACTGCCGATCCGAGAACGACGGAGGGGAGTGCGATGACGGGAGGGCGTTGAGCAAGGCATGTATCTGCATCTCCGCCCCGTGCGGCCCTACTCTGAAATCCCTCGGCGTGCGGGGGATCAGTCGGAAAGGCTGCCGACGCGATCGGCGAGCAACTCACTGTAGGTGCGATTGGTGCCCGGGGCGAGCCGCGCCCAGTAACTGGTGTGGTCGCCCCGGAACAGGTAACCGTTCACGTCGTCGATGGCCTCGGAGTATTGCTGCCACACCGTCCACGGTCGCCACCAGTTCAGGATCACCGCCTGCCACCTGCGGGTGCGGAGCCGGTCGAGGAGGTCCGCCACCCACGCCGCCGGGTCGGCGAGTGAGAAGGCCGCCGACTGGTCTGCGAACGTGCGCAGCGGCGAGTTGCCCGGACAGCAGCAGATGACGTCCAGCGGATCGGCGATCTGCCACACGGGCATCCCTGTGATCGGGCGTTGCCCGGCGATGCCCCACCCGGGCAGGTCCGGAGACGCCGGCCGCAGGGGATCGGCGATCAGTCCGACCCCACGCACGTCCAGGGCGGGGTGCTGGCCCCGTCCCACCTCCGCCGCCACGTTGCCGGCGAGCGCGGCGCCTCCCGAATAGCCGAGCAGAACAACGGGATTCGGGTCCTCCGCGATCATCCGCAACAGGAGTGTGCGTCCCTCGGACAGTGCCTTGTCGAACGCTGAACCACCCGGATCGGGCACCGGTCCGTAGCTCGCCTCCCACGGAACCTGCTTGACGACGAACCGTGCGGGATCCAGCAGTTGTGTGGTGTTGGTGAGCATGTTGACGCCCCGATCCTCACCGATGCCGCGACAGCACAGAACGGTGATCATGCAACCTCCCATGTGAGTGCCGATGCGCACCCGAGCACACTGTGCCACTCACGTGCGGGGGTGTCCCCCGATCGGGGGAGGCGCGATTCATCCGATGCACGACCTGATCGGAGGACAGACGTGGGCACCGGGACGGGAGAGAGTTGTCTCGTACCGGGATCAGCCGTTCACGTAGACAGGAGCCTTCGGCATGTCACCTATCTCCCGCATCGAGGTCGCCCGAGCCCGGCGGTCTCGCCGCGTGTTGTTCGTCGGCAATCCCACCCGCTACAACGATGTGTCGCAGTGGGCGATGGTCCGGCAATGGGTGGCCCTGCACGGAATGGAACCGATCCGCGAATTCGAGGGAGACGTGCTCTGCGTCATTGTCACCGAGGACATCCTGGACGGACGTTGTTCGCCGAAGGAATCGGCTGCCGTTCAGCGCGCCCGTGCGCTCGGCGTGCCGTGCATCAGCGTCCATGACACGACCTTGATCTGGCAGGTGACTGCCCGCGTTCGGGCGAGGATGGGACGGCCGCAGGTCGGTGCGTCGGCCGCGCCCCACCGTGGCGGGGCGTGACACGGGAGAGCGTCGATGCCGGACCGTTCGAATTCTCGAGTCGGTCACCGAATTTCGGTGCCGACTCGTGAAAATTGTCTTCGATTCGGTGATGGGATCGCATACGTCTCGCAATCGCCAACTTTGGGTATGCAATTCGAGTTCTGGAAGGACCTCGAGTGTGCGCAGACACCCCGATGCGGACTTGACTGCGTGAAAATCCTTCTGCCCGAACACCTGTGGTCAGTTTGCCGAAAACGACTGTCCCCGAACCAAATGTAGGAGCGAATAACCGCTGCTCAGTCCGTATTTAGTGCAGACCGCACGGTCTCATGTCGCCGGTGCGGATGAGACAGGACGGAATCGCGCTGATAGCGTCCACACTCGTTGTGAATGTTCGATGTCGTCTATCTACATGGCGGTGCTCGGGGCACTTCTGGTTTTTTCTCGTTGGTGACGACGGCACTGTCCGCGTCCGGAGATCCGCTGTCGTGAAACGGCCGACTCGACCATCACACTCTGCCGACGGTCGGTTCGACAGTGGAGGGGATGCATGGCGACGTTCAACTCGACTGTGGACAGATCTTCAGCTGTTCACAGCGTTGCGGCGGTTCCAGCGCACCGAGGGGTCGCACGCCGACACTGGCTGGCCGTGTACATCAGGCGAATTCTCCTCACCGACACCCTCGTCGTGGTGGCAGCGGTGGCCCTGGCTCAATGGGTGCGCTTCGGAGGCCCCGGGTCGCTTGTCGACTCGCGCACTCTGAGCAATGTGAGCTACGGCCTGATTTCCGTCGCTCTCGTGGCGTCGTGGCTCGCCATGCTCGCCGTCTTTCACGTGCGATCCCCACGAGTGGTCGGGAGTGGCCCGGAGGAGTATCGACGCATCGCCACCGCGACGCTACGACTGTTCGGGCTCATTGCGATCGCAGCGCTCCTCCTGCAGCTGGAATTGGCACGGCTGTACCTGGCAATCGCATTCCCCACGGGTCTACTCGGTCTTCTGCTGACCCGTTGGATGTGGCGGCGCGTCCTCGCCCGCAAGCGTGCTCGCGGGCTGTGCCAGACATCCGTCTTGGTCGTCGGAGGCGAACACTCCGTGCGCAACCTCGCCAGGAGCTTCGACCGTGGAACAGCGGACGGGTACAACGTGGTCGGGGTATGTGTCCCAGCTCATTACCGGTCGTCCGGCGACACGATCACCGTGGACGGACGATCGATTCCGGTACTCGGCGACGAGCACGACGTCGTCGATGCGATCGAGCGATCCGGTGCCGACACCGTCGCGGTCACGGCGACCGAGCATCTCGGCCATCACGGGCTTCGTGAAATGGTGTGGGACCTCGAGCAGTTGGACGTCGACATGGTGGTCGCTCCGGGAATGATGGACGTCTCCGGGCCGCGCCTCGAGATGCGACCTGTCGCGGGTCTGCCTCTGATCCACGTGGAGAAGCCGCGCTATCACGGCGCGAAGCGATTCGGGAAGACGTCGTTCGACCTGCTCTTTGCCACTGTTGCGCTCGTGTTGACGAGTCCCGTGATGGTCGTTGCAGCGGTGGCGGTCAAGGCGACGAGTCGAGGGCCTGTGTTCTACAAGTCGGAACGAATGGGCATGGATGGCAGGCCGTTCCCGATGCTGAAGTTTCGGTCGATGGTGGATGACGCCGACAAGCACAGCGCGACCCTGAGCGGGCGCAACGACGGTGCCGGAGTTCTGTTCAAATTGCGAGAGGATCCGCGTGTCACCCGTGTCGGCCGAGTCATGCGCAAGTTCAGCATCGACGAGTTGCCACAGTTCATCAACGTGCTGCGACGCGAAATGAGTGTGGTGGGACCGAGACCTCCCCTGCGGGTCGAGGTCGAGTCCTACGAGAGCGAGGTGCATCGCCGACTCCTGGTGAAGCCCGGTGTCACCGGCCTGTGGCAGGTGAGCGGGCGCTCGGACCTGTCGTGGGAGGACTCGGTGCGTCTGGATCTGTCCTACGTCGAGAACTGGTCGATGGTCGGCGACATGCTGATCATCGCCAAGACCCTGAAGGCTGTGGTGGCGAGTGACGGCGCGTACTGATCCACGACGAGGACGTCAATGATGCGGTGCCTATCTCGAGATGTGTTTCGAGGCAGATCGACACGGGAAAGCTGGTGATCTTTTAATGCGAATCCTGGTCGATGCCTATTGGTGGGTCGATGGCCCGTATTCGAACCGGCTCGTGTTGCGGGAGATCGTCAGCAGATGGCGGGCGGTGTTCCCCGACGATGAACTTGTTCTTGCGATTCCGTCCAAGTGGAGTGACTCCGATGCAGAGTTGCCTGCGGGAGTCGAGCGTATTTCGACGCGAATGAGACGGCATCCGGCAATCAACGCGATCGAGCTTCCCCTCTACCTCAAGTCAGGGCGAGATTTCGACGCCATGTTTCTGCAGAATTTCGGTGCACCGACCTCGAGCGCTGCGGTTCTCGTTCATGACGTTCTCTTCCAGAGCAACCCTGAGTGGTTCACGAAGATCGAGCGACTTTACCTCTCGGCAATTCCGATCCTCGCGAAACGCACCGGCCTCGTCATGACCACTACGCAACACGAGGCGAAGCGCGTAGCCGCGTACAACTCCCTCTCGTCGGAAGTGGCTGTGACGGGCCTTGGGCTGTCGACGACACTTCTGACCGCTCCTGCGCGAAAGCCATCGTTCGGATTGAAGTCCCACGCGTTCTTGCTGACTGTAGGCCGACTGAATATCCGCAAGAATCTGGAGAACACCATCGCCGCCGCGATCGAATCAGGTGCAATCTCAGAGCATTTTCCCCTCGTCGTTGTCGGTCAGAGATCGGGCCGCTTCTCGGAGTCCAGTGTGGTCAGGTCGGGGGTGGCCACGGGTGCAGTCATGTTCGTCGAATTCGCGCCGGATGACGAGTTGCGGTGGCTCTATGAGAACTGCGCGCTCTTCTGTTTCCTGTCTCTCGGTGAGGGATACGGCCTGCCGCCGGTGGAGGCGGCGTACTTCGGCGCGCGCGTTCTCGTGAGCGACATACCGGTCTTCCGAGAGAATCTCGGCGGAGCTGCGGAGTATGTCGATCCTAACGACGTCTCGGCGATCTCGAACGCGATCACCGATTTGTTGGCCCCAGCCAGGCATCAACGGGGATATACGACGCCGCCGGGTGCGGAATGTCGAATAACAGGGGACTGGGACTTCACCGTGGAAACCATCAGAACTGCTATCGCGGAACTAGCCGACAGCACGTAGTACCGACCGCTTGTTTGTGAACAGTGTGGTTTCGACAGGAAGAGCAGGAGTTCAATGACGTCAGTGGGCCGTTCGGTTGCAATCATCGGTACGAGGGGCTATCCGAGTTACTATGGCGGCTTCGAGACCCTGATCCGGCGTCTCGCTCCGTGCCTCGCGGAGAAAGGGTGGGATGTCACCGTCTATTCACGGCCGGGCGCAACGGTCCCTACCGATCCCGCCCGCGACAGGAGAGTCGTTGTTCGCAACACGCTCGGGTTCGAATCGCGCTCGCTCAGCACGCTGTCCTACGGGCTGACATCTTGCCTGGATGCGGCGGTGAAAAGGCCCGACGTTGCCCTTGTTCTGAACGTGGCGAACGGGTTCTGGCTCCCTGCGCTGAAGTCACGTGGAATTCCCACTGTCGTCAACGTGGATGGGATCGAATGGGAGCGCGCAAAGTGGGGAAAGGGCGCCAAGAAGGTGTTTCGCACCGGTGCCTCCCTCACGGCGCGTTACGCGACGCGCTTGGTAGTCGATTCCCTCGAAATCAAGCGTCGGTGGGAAAACGACTTCCAACGTGAGGGCGATTTCATACCGTACGGAGGCGACTTCGTCGCTCCGCTTCCCCCCGTCGAGGGACTCACTCCGAAGAAGTACGTACTGATGGTGGCACGGTTCGTTCCGGAAAACACCGTGGTCGAGTTCTTCGAAGCTGCAGAAGTCCTGAGTCGCGATCGCGACGTCGTCATCGTCGGATCATCGGGGTACGGAGGCGAGTTGGATGAGCAGGTGCGCGCCCTGGCGCAGCGAAATGAACGGATCACGTGGATGGGCCACGTCAGCGACGACCGAAAACTGTTCTCACTATGGCAGAACGCCGGAGCCTACTTTCACGGTCACAGTGTGGGTGGAACAAATCCGGCGTTGGTTCAGGCTATGGCGTGCCGAGCACCCATCGTCGCCCGGGACACCGTGTATAACCGCGAGGTACTCGGTGACGCAGGAAGATTTGTCGCGGCCGAATCCTCGGCGATCGTCACCACGGTGAAGGACGTTATCGCCGATTCGGCAGGCCAGCAGGTAATGCGAGATCGGGCGCTCCAACGGGCGTACGACTACTACACCTGGGAAGATGTCTGCCAACGTTACGAAGAGTCTCTCCTCGCGGCGATCGGCTGATCCTCTTTGAGTTGTTCGACAAATCTCCAAGGACCTTGATTGATGATTGCGCAGTCCACTGAACCTCGACGTGTCGCCGGTTGGCGCACTCTCGTCCACGAGCGCGACAGGCATGAGTTGGTGACCCTCGCGCTGGTGGTCGCTGTTGTCGTGTCCTCCTTCCTCGGCCATTACGGTGTGGCGATAGCCGGTTACAACGTCCGCGTCGAGCAGGTGGTCCCGCTACTCCTCGTAGGGTGGCTGATTGCGTGGGCGCGGACCAGGGCCGACTTCTTCCGCGCCCTGACACATCCGGTGGTGCTCGTCTTCGGTGCGTTCATCGCCTGGAATGTCGTCGCCACGCTGATATTCTCTCCGAGCCTCGGAAAGAGTGCGTCGATCCTTGTGTGGTTTGTCATCGATCTACTGCTGCTCGCGGGAATCATCTCGCTCGGCACGCGCGCGATATGGGCTGAGAACACAGGTATACGTTGGGTCGTTCCATGGGGACTGGCAGGATTCGCCGCGTTCATCGTCGCCAACGTTTCACACGGCGGCTTCACACCTGGTACGGATTTCGACGGGATGTACCAGGTCTACGTAGCGCGCATGACGTCGCAGGAAGCGAACATCTATGCGTCGATCCTCGTGTTGTGGACGCTTCTCCTGGTGGCGCGAAAGGGTCGCAACCGACTCTGGATGATCGCCGCTGCCGTCGCTGTGCCTCTGGGAGTTATCGGTTCACAAACGCGCACTGCCGTCTTCTGCCTGGTCTTAGGTCTGATCGTCTATCTCGCGTACGAAGTGGTGCGCTCGCATCAGAACGGTCGGCAACGCACAGGGCTGTGGTTCGGCCCGGTGCTCGTGATCGTGGGGATTGCGGTCGGCTACGGCGCTGCAACCCTCCTTCCCGCCTTCGGTGAGGATGTCGGGCGGGCAGAACCGGCAGCGACGGCGTCGTCCTCCACTGCGGAGGCACTCGAGCCGTCGGGGAAGTTGGGTGACATCGACTTTCAGGGCGGAAACATCGGTTTCAGGATCGAGGTAGCGAAGGCTGCCGCCGAAGACATGCACGGAGTACACCTTTGGCTCGGCAACGGCACCAACACATTCAGTCTGCGCCACGACCAGCCAGGCTCGCCCGGAGTTCCCGGCCACATCATCATGCTTCCGGTGCAAATACTCTACGACGTGGGCATCGTCGGTTTGTTGTTGTTGGTGGGGCTCGTCGTCACGGTGTTGCGCCACGTGCCGTGGCAGAGAAGACCGATTGCCTACGCGGTCGTGGTGACGTTTGCCGCCGCAGCAACGATGACCAGCATGTTCTGGTTCGGCGTTACCTGGATCATCATGGCGTCGCTGATCCGTCCGATGACAGACGAGGATGAGGGGACGAATGTCGACGGGGATTCCGCCGCGCACGGGGACGACGACAGCTCCGCGACGGCATCCACTGCGATGAAGGGACTCTGACTCATGCACCGGAACCTCCTGCACGCCGAGATCGCGGAGGTCGTGCGACGCGGAAACTGTTCCGGTTGTGGGGCATGTGCGCAACTCGACAAGGACGTTGCCCTGGCACTTGCGGACAACGGATTCATCCGTCCCCGTATGAGCTCGTCCGATTCGTCGGAAACCGACCCGACAGCCTTGGCGGAGTTCCGCCAGTCGTGTCCCGGTATTTCCGTGCAGGCACAGCGTCCAGCCGATGCCACCCGTCACGATTTCCTGGGCCCGATAGTGTCGATCTGGGAGGCCTACGCACTTGACGAGGACATCCGATTCAAGGGAAGCAGTGGTGGCACCCTCACGGCCCTGAACGAATGGTTGCTCGCCACCGGGCAGATCGACAGTGTCGTCGTCGCTGCCGCCGCGGAGTCGGGTCCTGCGAGGACCGAATCGATTGCAGTCCGGACGAGATCGGGTGTCGTCCGGGCCGCAGGGTCACGGTATGCACCCACTGCGAATGCGGCGGTGGCCGACATCGACAATCCAGGGTCAGCGGTCGTCGGGAAGCCCTGCGAGATAGCCGCGCTGAGAGCGCTTGCGAAGTCCCGCGATCAACAGCCTCCGCTGCTGCTTTCATTCTTCTGCGCGGGTGTACCCAGTCAGCACGCGACCGACTCCCTGATCCGCGAGCTCGGCGTGGACGAGGACACAGAGTTGGCAGCAATGCGATACCGGGGGCATGGCTGGCCAGGCGACTTCTACGCGGAGGATGCACGGGGCAACTCGGTTCGGACGACTTATGACGACTCGTGGGGGAAGCATCTCGGGCCGGCCGTCCAGCAGCGTTGCAAGCTGTGTCCGGACGGCGTCGGCGAAAGCGCGGATATCTCTGCCGGTGACTTCTGGCGCGCGGACGCCAAGGGCTACCCCGACTTCACCGATCAGGATGGGCTCAGCGTTCTGATCGCGAGGACAAGGCGAGGCGAGGAGGTCATCCGGCGTGCCGCTCAGGAAGGCGTGATCTCGGTCCGCGCCGTCGATCCAGACGATGTTGCGGCTGTACAACCGTTCCAGGTGGTTCGGCGTGCCACCCTGCTGGGACGTCTAGCGGGAAGCAGGCTTGCGGGACATCCGACGCCCCGGTATCGCGGCTTCCGCCTGTGGTGGTTGGCGTTGCGATCACCGGCCAGAACCCTGCGTGCCGCGGCCGGAACGTTTCGACGGGCCCGGCGATGGTAACTGGTAGCGATGCGCGGATGAAAATCTCGGCGGCTGTCCAGTCGCCGAGCATCATTGCGGTGACACGACTGATCGTCCAGCTTTCCCCCCTGATCACTGCTCCGGTGATCGCGCGAGAGTTGGGGCCCGCAGGGCGGGGCCTCTATTCGGCCTGCTTCGCCGCCACGGTTCTCGCGCCGGTAGTTCTGGGGATGGGGCTACCGCTTGCCGTGCGCCGGCGTGCGTCGACAGGTGCTCCTGACGCGACGCTACGTGCCGTATACCTTGTTCTGCCGTTCTTGGTTCCGGTGGCAGTTGCGGTTGGCTTCCTGATCGAGCGGTATGTCGTCACTGAACTCGATCCCGACAGTGCCAGGGCGTTCATTTTCGGGATGGGTTGTTCCGTTGGATTCATCGCAACACTCTGCTTTCAGAGCGTGTTGATCGGAGGCCGGCGGTACGGCGCTATCGCGCTTCTGCAATCGACGCAACCAGTTGCACTTACATTCGGAGTCGCCCTCGGATGGATTCTCGGAAGCCTGACCCTGCCGTGGATACTTGTCTGTGCGGCTGCGAGCACACTTCTGTCCACCCTCATGGGGGTGTATCTCACGCGTATATCGCCGCGTGGACCGAGATCGCGCCTTCGTCCACTGGCGCGAGAAAGCATTGCCTTTTCCGGGAGTCAAGCGGCAGAGACCGCGTCGAATACGCTTCCTCAGATCATCGCAGTGGTCGCGATCGGGGCTCACGATGCGGGATTGTTTGCTATCGCGATAACAGTTGCGAGCTTGCCGATGACCCTGGGGCACACGATTGCGTCCGTAATGTTCCGGGATGCCGCTGCCTCGGTAGGGGAGGCGAATATGCGCCTGTCGGCGTTGTCGATTCGTATCACCGCCCTGACCGCTATCGTGCCTGTCGTGGTGTTGGCATGTACGACGCCCCTGCTCATTCCTCTCATCTTTGGTGAGGGCTTCCGGGGTTCGGTTTCGATCACTCTGATCTGTCTGTGCGGATCGGTCCTTCTAGCCGTGAACTATGTTGCGTCACAGATGCTTGTGGCGCAAGACAAAGGTGTCCTCATGACCGCCGCGCAGCTAGTCGGACTGGGCCTGAGCGTCGCATTGATGTTCGTTCTGGGACCTGCTCTGGGCGGCGCAGGGGCGGCGCTGGCGTCTGTTGCGGGCTGGCTGTTGACAACCCTAGCGAGCGTGCGTGCCCTCCGATTGAGTGCCACGTCGTTGCTGTTTCACGCCGGTGACCTCCCTCAAGCCTTCACTGTCGTGACCAAGGGCCACATCGATCACAGCGCTGTCTGACCGACACCGATGTCGCCGAGGGTGGCACCGAGTTCGTCCATTCTCGAATCGGTCCCGACAAGGAGTTGCAGCACCCGGTTGCGTGCCACGGTGAAGTCCGTCGAGTCGATGAGGATGAGGGTCTCGCGAGCTGGATCCGTGGTCGTTCTCAGATCGACGTGCAGGTTCCACCCCAGCGCATCCATCAGCGGTGCGAACTTGCGCGAGTACGCCCAGGGAATCGCCGGCGTACCCACGGACAGCGAGTTGAGGCAAGCGTGCATGCGCGCACCGACGACCACATCGGCCGTGGCGAGAATGCCGCGAACCGATGTCAGGGAGTCCGGAACGAGGATCTCGACCGAGTCTCCGAAGTGCCTCCCGAGTTCTCGGACTGCCGGTACATCGTTATCTGTCACAGTCGAATCGAGGACGTGGGCTAGGAGGGCGACCCTGCGACCGCGTTGGAGCAGCCCATCGATCAGGGCTGTGACGGATCGACGATAGCTTTCGTAGTCGACGTGCGGATTTTCGTGCCAGAGAAGCCCGGAGACGTTGATCACCACGTCCCGCTCGATATCGGCGGTGTGTTCTGTACGCGGCAGCGCGAACACCAGGTCTGTCGACTCGGACGTCGACTGCCTTCCCAGCTGTTTCGCATACTCGAGACTGACTGGATCGCGGGCGAACACGCTGGTGGCCCGTTGGAGGGATCTCGTCGCGATGATCCGCCCGAGTCTGCTGTCGAAAGGGCCGATCGTCTGGGGCATTAGAATGGTCGGTACTCGCAACTGTGCGGCGACGCGCTGTACATAGGCCATCAAGATAAGGCGTCGAAGCCCGTAGATGTCCGTGAAGCTGTCGCCGGCGCCGGTGTCCAGAATCGCGTCGTATCGGGAGAGTTCCCGCTTGATCGGTCCGCGTGAGCGGAAGACGTCCCGGAGCACGCGTCGCTTGCTGAGTGGGGTGTCGTCGCTGTCCTGGGTGTGGAAGGTCAATTCGGCGTTCGGCCATCTCCGTTCGACTATCGACTCTGTTCCCTCCGCCAGAGCGCGAAGGCCGAGATTCGTCGACTCCCGATCGGCCCAGAGCACGAGGATTCGCGGATTCGGACCGGTCATGCCGTGACCTCATCGATTCTGCTGGATTGCGCGAGAAGTGAGCGGGTGTACCAGAGGAACTTGTGCGACTCGGACCGCCACAGCACTGACCGTTCCGGTGAGCCGAGCGATTTCACGTAGAACGCCACCGATCTCGACAGTAGGCCAGCGGCGACGGAGGCCTTCCACATCACGCTCTGCACACGATTCTGGGCCATCTTCCACTTGTACAAATCGTAGAGATTGATCACCCATGCAGGATTCGGCCTTTTCGATGCGTTGGGGCCTGTACTGCCTCCGACAACGTGGGTTCCCGATTGTTCGGCACTCATGATGATCCGCATGCCGTGTTGCCGTGTGCGGAGACAGAACTCCAGGTCCTCCGCATACATGAACCATCTTTCTGTGAGTCCGCCCAATTCGTCCCATGTCTGCTTGCGGACCATCATGCAGGCCCCGGATACCCAATCCAGCTCGCGCGTTCCGAAATCGTGGGAATGGAGGAGATACAGACCTTCGAAATGAGGATGTCTGTGCGATAGCCGTGAAAGGCCCGAGAAGTGGTTGAACACGCTGACGACGTTGGGTTCCCTGCCGCCTTCGCGGATCTGGAGGCGTCCGGCCGGTTGACTGAGTGTCGGTGCGACGATCCCGACATTTGGCGACTCGTCGAAGATTGTCGCCAGAGCGAGTACGTCTCGAGGGGAGATGCGTGCATCGGGATTGAGCAGCAGTATCGCTCGCCCCCGTGCATGGCGTGCCGCACGGTTGACACCCCGGGCGAAACCCACGTTCTCCTCGTTCCTGACTACGACTGCGTCCGGCGCTTCCTCAGCGAGAACCGCCAGCGTGCGATCCGCGGATGCGTTGTCCAGCACGATGAGTTCGATTCCGTCCTGTCGGGACAGTGGGCGAACGCAATCGCCGATGACGGCTTCGCTGTTGTAGGTCACTATTATCACGGAAACCTGCGACTCGCTCATCACGTTCCTTCGATTCGTGCGCGGGTAGTGCATAACCGACGAACGAAAGGATCATCCACCGCACACTGGCGCATTGACGGTCACTTTCGGATCATCGACGAGCGGCTGGACCGGCACTCGCGCCGCACCCGGTGCAGTGGGCTCGTTCAGCTCGTATCGCAACTCGACGGTCGCGCCCTTCGGGATGGTGACGGGGACCGTGAAGATCGGGTGACCCAGCTCCTTTCCCTGAATGGCGAACGCCTGCCTGCCGTCGATGCTCGCCTTCGTCAGGGTCGCGCCGTTGGTGGACAGTAGCGACACCATGGCGAGATTGGTCCCGTATGGCAGCGGCTTGTCCTTGAAAGTGCCTGCGACGATGCGCGGAAACTTGGTGTCCGGGGTGTTGTTGGTCAGCCGCACGGTGACGGCGGTCGTACGGGTGTCACCGGTGCAAGCGCCGGCGGTGTAGTCGATCTCGCGGTCGAGGTAGTAGTCCAGCTTGTTGCCGCCGTTGTTGTTGATCACGACGCCTGCGTACGGGGCGGGATCCTGGGGAACTGTGTATCCCAGCGTGGTTTCGGCGAGAATCGCCTGTTCTTCCGGATGCGCACTCCACACGGCGATGCGTCGCTCCCCGGCGGCCCTCCCGACCGCGTCGAGAAGTCGCTGGGGTGATTCGATCTTGCCGGTCATCTTCTCGACGACTTTCCCGGCGATGGTCTGCAGGTATTCCTTGCGGTCGGCGTTGTCGGCGGTGTAATTGGCCTCGTCGGTGATGAATCGGGTGTACGCGGTGGATTCGGTCAGTTCCACGACGTTGCCGGCATCGACGACCTCCCCATCGGGCAGGGTGACCGGGCCGACGGCGGCAAGGACGTAGCTCAGTGCCACAGGATCCGTCGCGATTGCTCCGTCCACCTGCTCACCCGACTCCTGCGCCCACATCGACTGCCAGATCCGGCCGGCGTACGGGAAGTGGGAGCTCAGGTTGCTGTTTCGGATGTCGACCGACGGATTGTAGTTGCCGTACATGCTCTTGTAGTCGGGGCCGAGGTCGAGAGGTCGCTTGTCGTAGGACACTTCGGTGTTCTTGCCGAGCTTCTCGATGCCCAGCTTTCCGTCGCTGGCGCGGATGACGCTGTAACCGCCGACGAGTCCGCCGGTGGCGCGTGCCTCCGCGTTGGTCTGAAACGCGAGGAAGTAGCTCCGCGGTCCGTCGAGGCCCAGCATCGCCGGCAGTACTTTGGCGCCGATCGTCGTGTTTTCCAGAAGTTTTGCCACGTCGTCGGTCTGATTCTGTAGCTCGGTCCGCGCATCGTCCACGAGGCCCAGGTATCCCGCGCCTCGAATACGCTGCGCCTGAGTTGCCAGGTTCCGCGCTGCAGTCGACGTCTCCTGCAGCGCCGGGGCCGCGTCGCGCAGCGGCTGGAGTTGCACGCTGCCGCCCTCGCCGATCAGATCCCGGGGTGACAACGCGACGCCGACGTCGACCGCGGGTGTGAGAACGTCGCGAGTGAGCCCGACCACGACGTCGGACATCTGCTGCGCCGATTCGAACGGGGCTCCGAGACCGGGCACGGCTGCCAGGGAACTCCACGGGACCGAGTGCAGGTTGTCCTGTGCGCCCTCAGCCCGTTCCCAGGCCTCGGCCGCCGCTCGCTGGGCGCCCGCCGTGTCGCCGTCGAGCAATGAATCCTTCGCGAGCTGCGCGTTGTCCCGCGCGCCTGTGAGGTTGTGCTGGACCTGCCAGGCCGAGAAGCCGATCCATATGCCGACGGCGACGGCGACAACGCCTGCACCGGTCAGAATGCGCCGGCGGACGGTCCATCGGCGCGGCGCCGTCGGCGCCTCAGCGGGTATCGAACCGTCGCTGTGGGAGTTGTTGGGCGACTTCGCGTCCATTCAGGTCTGCTCCTAGCTATCGAGGATAAGGTTTCTGGTCGCGTAGCTGAACTGCCAGTCGCGGAGGGCATGCGCAGGACTACTGCCGGTCGTGTCGTGGCGAGGGTTTCCGCTGCCGCACTCCCGTTTTCTGCGAAGTTCGTGGACTTGCGCCAACCTGTCGTATCCTCCAGTGTCCGTGTCTGTTCCGGTTGTCAAAGAGTAAGGGTAAGCGCCGTCATGTTCCTGTTCGGTGGTGGCATGGGTACCCGCCGCACGAGCGCTGCGAATGAGCTGGGACTGCGAGTAGGGTCACCGTAACGATTTCCTCTGCAACACCCATACGTATACGGCCCGCTTTCGGGCTGTTCGTCAAAGTTGTAGATCGGGGGACAGATAGTGGGCTCGGGGTTCCCGCGCAAGACTGCAGGTGAAGTGGATTCACGTGCATTCCCGCTCTCGCATGCCCAAAAGGGACTGTGGTTCGCGCAGCAGTTGGAACCGAACGTCCCCATTCTCGTCGCGCAGTATGTCGAGCTGCGTGGGCCTGTGGACGTCGGAGCGTTGAAGTGGGCGTCCGAGCAGGGCTCGTTCGACATCGAGTCTCCCGGGGTTCGGATCGTCGACTACGCGGGTGAGCCGTACCAGTTGCCGGACGAGACGATCGACGACGAACTCGCCTACGTCGACCTGCGGTCCCGTGAAGATCCCGTGGCGGACGCGCACCGATGGATGGACGAGCGGCGACGCCGCCCCATGTCGGTGTACCGGGACCGGCTGATTTCGGCGACACTGCTGCACGTCGGCCGTGACCACTACTTCCTCACCACCTTCGCGCACCACCTGATCCTCGACGGCTACGGCGCCATGGTGCTGATGAACCGGGTCGCCGAGCTCTACACACACGCAGTCGAGCGCACCGAAGCTCCTGCGTCGAAGGCCCTGCCGCTTCGCGAACTGTACGAGGCCGAGGACGCGTACCCGAGATCCCGCCGATTCGAGATCGACCGAGAGTACTGGGCCGAACGAACGGCGAACCTGCCCGAGCCCTCCCGTTTGACCGACCGGGAGAGCGCCCCGTCGGCCGTGTCGTTGCTCGCCAGCAAGGTGATGGATCCCGGTGTCGTCGACGAGCTGGAAGCACTCGCTCGAGAGTGGAATTCGTTCGAGGTACCGATCGTGGTCGCGGCGTTCGCCGCATTTCTCGCGCGGATGACGGGCAATTCGGATGTCGTGCTGAGTCTCCCGGTGTCTGCTCGCACCACCGCGGGCGCGCGCCGTTCGGGCGGCAGTGTGGCCAACATCGTTCCGCTCCGGATCGCGGTGGATGCGCACGGGACTACACACGACCTGGTGCGCCGTGTCCAGCTGGAACTGACCGGTGCGCTGCGGCATCAACGTTTCCGGTACGAAGACATCCTCCACGACATGCGGTCGACCTCCCGCGTCGGCAGCGGCTTCGGGCCGATGGTCAACATCATGATGTTCCACACCGAGACGTGGTGGGGTGAGGTACTCGGTGAATTGAACGTTCTCACCGCCGGCCCGGTGGACGACCTTGCGGTGGCGATCTATCCGGGGGCCGCCGGCCAGAACGTCCGCGTGGACTTCGAGGGCAACCCGGCGGTGTACGAACGAGACGAACTTGCGGGACACCACGAGAGATTTCTGGAGTATCTGGGCGGATTCGTCGGCGCGGACGCCGAGGCGGCGGTCGGCAGCCTGCCTTTGCTCACCGACGACGAACTCGAGACGCTTGTGCCTCTCACCGGCCCTCCCTCGGTGTCTCCGCTCACCCTTCCGGACATGTTCGACCTGACAGCGGATTCCGACACGGTTGCCGTCCGCTGTGGCGATGCCGAGATGACCTACCGCGCTCTGCACGAGCGATCGAATCGGCTCGCGCGCAGACTGCTCGCGCAGGGTGTCGGCGTCGGCAACCGTGTTGCGTTGATGCTGCCCCGCTCGATCGAACAGGTGGTCGCGGTGTGGGCCGTCGCGCGGTGCGGTGCGGCGTTCGTTCCGGTGGACCCGGACTATCCGGCCGAACGCATCGCGCACATGATCGACGAATCAGGCGTCACCATCGCTGTCGCAACGGAACCGGAGGTGGTGCCTCCTGGTGTCGAGTGGGTGGATGTGGCCGATGCGCCGGGGAACGGCGCACCTATAGCCGATGCTGAACTGGCACACCGGATCAGGCTGGACAACGCGGCGTATGTCATCTACACGTCCGGCTCGGTCGGGGCGCCACGCGGTATCACCATGCCCCATCGCGGACTTGCCAATCACGCCGCCGCATTGCGTCGTCTCTACGCAGCAGATTCCCGCTCGCGAGTGCTCATGGGCGCGTCGCCCTCGTACGACGCCTCGATTCACGAGTTGTTGGTCGCGGTCACAGCCGGTGCGACGCTGGTGATCGCGCCGCCGCCGGTGCGCGGAGGGAAAGCGCTGGCCGACCTGCTGCGGCGTGAGCGGATCACCCACTGGACCACGACACCCGCCGTCCCAGCGCAGATGGATCCGGCTGGATTGACCGATCTCGAGGTACTCGCCGTCGCGGGGGAGGTCTGCCCGCCGGAACTGGTGGCGCGGTGGGGCCTGGGGCGCACCGTGCTGAACCTGTACGGTCCGACGGAAGTGACCGTGTGGGCCACGGCCACCGACGCACTCGTCCCCGGTTCCCGCACCACGATCGGGCGACCGATCGAAGGTGTGTCCGCGGTAGTGTTGGACCGTTTCCTGCAGCCCGTGCCGGCCGGAGTGGTCGGCGAGTTGTACCTGTCCGGTCCGGGGGTGGGCCGCGGATACCTGGAGCGGCCGGGTGCGAGCGCGACTCGTTTCGTCGCCAACCCGTTCGCGACCGATCTGCGACGCATGTACCGGACGGGCGACCTTGTCCGGTGGTCGAAGGACCACGAGTTGGAATTCGTGGACCGGGCCGACGATCAGGTGAAGATCCGCGGATTCCGGGTCGAACTGGGCGAGATCACCGCGATCCTCGGTCGGCATCCGGGTGTCGACACGGCCATCGCCGTGGCACACGACCGGAGCGGCGAGTTGGTGGTGGACGGTTACGTTCACGGCACCGGCCTGGATCCTGGCGACGTTCTCGCCGGCGTGGCCGAGCGGCTGCCGGCGTACATGGTGCCGTCGACGGTCACAGTTCTCGATTCGGTGCCGCTCACCCCCAGCGGCAAGGTCGATCGATCCGCGTTGCCGATTCCTGCGCCGTACGAACGCGAATTGCGCTACTGGGCAAGGCAGCTCAGGGGTCTGCCGAGTTCCCTGCCGTTGCCGGTGGACCGCGAAGTCTCGGTGAACTCCGGGGCACTCACCGGTGCGGTTCCGTTCGCCGTGGATCCCGCCCTGTGCCGGGACGTGCACCATCTGGCGGCCCGGCACGAGGTCTCGCTCTTCACGGTCGTGCACGCGGCCGTGGCGGTGTTGTCGTCCGTCGTGAGCGGTGAGGACGACCTCGCCGTCGGAGCGGTCCTGCCGGACTGCGCCGACGGACGGGACGGTCACGATTCCGAGCCTCTGGTGCTGCGCAGCAGACTGGATCCACGTCTGACGTTCGAGGAGTTCCTGGTCGAAACCGACCGCGGCGAGCAGGCCGCACGCGCGCACGGTGCGGTCCCGTTCGCGCAGGTGGTCGATGCTGTCGGGCACGAGCTTTCGCCGGATCGTCACCCGCTCTTCCAAGTGATGCTGTCGATGGAAGCGGAGCCGGTGCGGGAGTTCGACGGCCTGGATCTGGTGGTATCGCTGCGCGGTCGGGTCGACGGCCACGGCGACCGGATCGAGGGGGTAATGCGTTACGCAGCACCTCGTTTCGAGCGGCAGACCGTGGAGCAATGGGCGTGGCGGCTGCACCGGCTCTTCGTGGTGGTCGCCGACAACCCCGGGGTTGCGCTGAGCTCGATCGACCTGCTGACGCCGAACGAGCGGGCTGGAGCCATCGGCGGAACGAGGGATTCAACGCACCGGGGCACGTCGTTGCCCGAGATCTTTCTGCAACGAGTTGCCGACCGCCCGGACGCCGCAGCCGTCAGCTGCGGTGGGGAGGTGCTCTCCTATGCCGAGGTCGACCGTCGCTCCAACCGGTTGGCGCGGGCACTGAGAGCATCCGGAATCGGAGATTCGAGCATTGTCGCTGTCGGACTGTCGAACTGGGTCGACAAGGTCGTTGCGCACATTGCCGTGCTGCGGGCGGGCGCAGCCTGCCTGCCCCTGACTCCCGACCATCCCACCGAACGCATCCGGTACACGCTGGCCGATGTGGTGCCGACACTGCTGCTCATCAGTCGTGCCGATGCCGGAGCGATCCCGCACGGCGGATACCCGACAGTGCTGCTCGACGAGGTCGAGCTGAACAACGACGACGACCGCGACGCCACCGCGTCGGAGTCGGAGCCGATTCACCCCGACCGCGTTGCCTATGTGCTCTGCCCCGTGGGCTCGGAACCGGTCGCGGTGACCCACGCGAATGTGCTGGCATGGTCGGGGAACGACCGCGACGCCGTGGTGGCGGACATCTGGGATCCACTCGTCGATGGCGGGACGGTGGGGCACGATCGACGGGACCGCGAGCCTGCGCAACCCGCCGAGCTGGATGCCGGGTCCCGCATCTACGTGCTGGACCGGGCGTTGCGGCCCGTCCCGCCCGGCACGGTCGGGGAACTGTATGTGGGAGGGCAGCAGGTTGCCCGAGGATTCCACCGTCGGCCCGGGCGTACTGCCGAAAGGTTCGTGGCAGACCCGTTCGTGCCCGAGGGTACGGAGGGTGCCGGGGGAGTACGGATGTACCGAACCGGGGACCGAGGGCGGTATCTCGACGGGCGACTGGAGCGGCTACCGGGGACATCGGGAGACAGCAGCCTCGCCCGGTGGCAGCGGGCGTTGCGCGGCGTCGGGTCGTCGTCGCCGGTGCCGACCGACCGGGTAGTCGGGGGAGCCATCTCCCCGTCGGACTGCGTGCACGAGTTCGCGATCGGCTCCGATCGCCACGAGGCAGCCCTCCGGTTGGCGCGCGAGCAGAGCGTGACGTTGTTCACGGTGTTGCGGGCGACTCTCGCAATCCTGCTCGCACGCATCGGTGTTCACCGCGACATCGTCATCGGCGGCAATGCGGGGCTGACGCGAGATCGGGCCCACATGGTGGCGCTGCGGGCCAGCGTCACCCCGGACATGTCGTTCCTCGAGGTCCTCGAGCAGGTCCGCGGCTTCGATGTTGCGGCTTTCCGGGACGCGGACGTGCCGATCGAGGCCCTCGCCGACCTGCTCGGTGGCGAGCGACCGCAGGTGTCGCTGGCGCTCGCGCCGACGTCGGAGAGTCGTACCACGCCGACGCCGTTCGATCTGGCCTTCACGTACTCGGAGCGCTGGTCGGACCACGACCCTGTCGGAGTAGACGGTGTCATCACCTACACGCCGTCGCTGTTCGACGCCGCGACCGTTCGATCGCTGGCCGAGTTGTTCGTGGACGTGCTGGCCGTCGTCACCGACCGCCCCGAGATCGACGTGGGCAGCATCGGCCTCGCCGCCGGCGCAGTCCTCGACGGCGGCGAACCTTCCGAACCGAGAACCCTTTCCGAGATTCTGACCGGCACTGCCCGCAACTCCCCGACTGCGCCGGCGCTCTCCGACGGTGCCGTGACCCTCACCTATCGTGACCTCGACGCACGGTCCGATTCGTTGGCGCGGGTGCTGATCGACGCAGGTGCGCGGCCGGGCCGCGTGATCGCGCTCGCCCTGCCGCGGTCGGTGGATTTCATGATCGCGTTGTGGGCCATCACCAAGACCGGTGCTGCCTTCCTCCCGGTGGATCCGACACATCCGGCGGAGCGTCTGGAGAGAGTGCTGACCGAGGCCGACGTGTGTGTCGGCGTCGGGGAAATGTCGGTGGGCGGTTCGCGGATCGCGTGGCTGCCGGTCACCGCGGGCGACTATCTGGAAGATGTGGCTCCGGTGCGTGTTCCGGTGCATCCGGACGAGGTGGCGTACGTCATCTACACGTCGGGCTCCACCGGTACGCCCAAGGGGGTGATGGTGCCCCACCGCGGTGTGTCCTCGCTGACCGAGGAAGCGGTGCGCCGGTACCGGGTCACGTCGGACTCGCGGGTACTCCACGCCTACAACCCCACCTTCGACGCCGCGCTCCTCGAGGCGCTGCTCGCATTCGGTTCGGGTGCCTGCCTGGTGGTCGCCCCCGCCGAGGTGTTTGCGGGACCGGATCTGCACCGAGTGCTCGTGGAACACCGGGTGAGCCATTATCTGTCGACGCCGGCAGTGCTGGCGTCTCTGAAAACGGACGGGCTCGCGCACATCGACGTCGTTGCGGTCGGCGGAGAGGCTCTGCATCCCGATCTTGCCGCGGCATGGAGCGACGGCCGGCGGATGCTCAATGCGTACGGGCCGACGGAGTCGACCGTCGTCGCCACCCTCGCCGCGGTCGAGCGCCACGTGACCATCGGTGGACCGATTACCGGCACCACCGGTCGGGTGCTCGACGACCGTTTGCGCCCTGCTCCCGTCGGTGCGATCGGCGAGCTGTATCTGTCCGGTTCCGGACTGGCGCGCGGCTACGTCGGTGATCCTGGGCGGACCGCGGTGCGGTTCGTTGCGGGCGCGGGTGGTACCCGTATGTACCGGACCGGCGACCTGGTGCATCGCCGCGCCGACGACAATCTGCAGTTCGTCGCGCGAGTGGACCGGCAGGTGAAGATTCGTGGCGTCCGCATCGAACCGGGGGAGGTCGACGCGGTGATCACCCGGGTCGCCGACGTCGACGGTGCGATCACGGTGGCCCGGCCCAACGCGGCCGGTGCCGACGCGTTGGTGTCGTATGTCGTGCCCAGCGGGTCCCTCGACGTCGAGTTGTTGCGCAAGAGACTCGAAGACGTGTTGCCGTCGTACCTGGTGCCTGCCGCAGTCGTGGTACTCGACGCATTTCCTCTCAACCCCTCGGGCAAGATCGACGTGAAGGCGTTGCCGGCGCCGGTACTCGAATCGAGGGTCTTCCGGGCACCCGTGTCGCCGGTGCAGGAGGCCGTTGTCGCCGTCTTTGCCGAGGTGCTCGCGGTGGAACAGGTCGGGCTCGACGACGAATTCTTCGCACTGGGCGGCAACTCGCTGATCGCGACGCAGGCGGCCGCCCGATTGGGTGAGGCGCTGAATGCGCACGTGCCGGTCCGGATGCTGTTCGAGGCGTCGACGGTGGAAGCGCTCGCCGAGCAGGTGACTTCGGTGCTCGGCACGGGTAACTGCCCGGTCCTGTCGAGGCAGCCTCGACCGGAACGTATTCCTTTGTCGCCGGCGCAGCAGCGGATGTGGTTCCTGAGCCGCTTCGACCCGGCATCCCCGGCCTACAACATGCCCCTGGCCGTGCGGTTGACCGGAGAGCTGAACGTGCCCGCACTGCAGCAGGCGGTGCACGACGTGCTGGAACGGCACGAATCGCTCCGGACGGTGTTCCCGGAACACGACGGCGAGCCGGTGCAGATCGTGGTGCCCGCAGAAACTGTGGAATTGGACCTGTCCCCGACAATCGTCGCCGAAGATGCTGTCGACGCCCACGTACTCTCGGTCGTCGCACGAGGATTCGACGTCTCGACAACGGTCCCGATCCGTGGGCGGCTGCTGCGGGTGAGCGACAACGAACTGATCCTGGTCGTGGTGGTGCACCACATCAGTGCGGACGGCTTCTCCATGGCACCACTGGCGCGGGATGTGGCGACGGCGTACCTGGCGCGGTCGCGGGGCGAACGTCCCGGGTGGACACCGCTCGCGGTGCAGTACGTCGATTTCGCGTTGTGGCAGCGGGAGGTGCTGGGCGACGAAAGCGACCCGGAATCGCCGGCGGCGGCGCAGATCGACTACTGGACGCGCAGACTCGCGGGAATTCCCGAGTTCCTCGAGATACCGACCGACCGCCCCCGGCCCGCGGCACGTACCAATCGGGGTGCCGTCGTCCCCGTGACCATCGGTGCCGACACGCATCGACGTCTCGGTGATGTTGCACAACAACATAATTCGACCTTGTTCATGGTGATGCATGCCGCTCTGGCGGTGTTGCTGGCGCGCCTGACGGGAACCTCGGACATCGTGATCGGCACTCCGGTCGCGGGCCGCGGTGAACGGGTGCTCGACGACGTGGTCGGCATGTTCGTCAACACACTTGTACTGCGTACCGAGGTGGATCCCGGCGCCTCCCTCCTCGACGTTCTGGACGAGGCGCGCGAGACCGATCTCGGGGCGCTGGCCCACGCGGAGGTGCCGTTCGAGCGGCTGGTCGAAATTTTGAATCCAGCTCGTTCGCAATCGTATTCGTCGCTGTTCCAGGTCATGCTCGCATTTCAGAACCAGACCGCGGCGGCGCTGGAACTGCCGGGACTGACCATCGCGCCGCTCGAGATCGATGCGCAGGTCACCAAGTTCGATCTCGACTTCTCGCTCTCGGACAGCTACGACGCGAACGGTGGCGCGGCCGGTGTCTCCGGGACGCTCACATACTCCACCGAGTTGTTCGACTCCGAGACGGCGGATCGGTTCGCCAGCGGTTTGGTACGCGTCGCCGAGGCTTTCGCAACGCAACCGAGTCGTCAGGTCTGCGAGCTCTCCCTGCTGACGGACGACGAGACGGCCCAGATGCTGGACACGTGGAATTCGACGGACGTGGAGCTGCGCGCAGAAACACTGGTCGATCTTCTCGATGCCCAGGTGGCCCGCGTCCCAGGTGCCGTTGCCGTGGTCTTCGAGGACAATGCGTTGACGTACGGCGAGCTGGACTTACGCGTCAACCGCCTGGCGAGGCTGCTCGTCGAGCGTGGAGTAGGCCCGGACTCCCTCGTGGCGCTTGCGTTCGAGCGCTCGCCGGACATGATCGCCGGAATGTGCGCCGTCCTCCGGGCCGGCGGTGGCTACGTGCCCCTCGACCCGGACCACCCGGCAGAGCGTATCGAGGACGTGCTGAGCTCCGCGGCATCGGATCTGGTGTTGACCACGTCGTGGACGTACGCGTCCTTGCCTGCCGGTATCGCACGCGTCGACATCGACACCGTCGATCTGTCCGGGTTCGGTTCGCACCCGATCTGCGATGCCGACCGGGTGCGTTCGCTGCGGCCGCAGAACACCGCCTATGTTCTCTTCACGTCGGGGTCGACGGGACGCCCCAAGGGCGTGACCGTCAGCCACGCCGCAATCGTGAATCAGTTGCGCTGGCTCGCCGAGGAGTACGAGGTCACCGCCGACGACCGCGGAGTGCTCAAGGCTCCGTACACGTTCGATGTCTCGGTGTGGGAGATCTTCCTGCCCCTGATCGTGGGTGCCCAACTGGTGGTGACGCGGCCCGGCGGGCATCGCGACCTCGACTATCTGGCGACCGTCATCCGCGAGCACCGGATCACCATGATGCATTTCGTGCCGTCGGTCCTGGCCGCGTTCCTCGCGATCGGTGAGGGGGAGGCCCTGTCCTCGCTACGGCACCTCCATGTGGGCGGCGAGGAGGTGCCGTCCGAGCTCGTGGAGGACGTGATCGCACTTCGTCCGGGCGCATTCCACAATACGTATGGTCCCACCGAGGCGGCGATCACCACGACAACCTTCAGGCTGGGCGAATCCGTCGATGCGCGAGTGCCGATCGGTGCGCCGGTGTGGAACACCCGGGCGTACGTGCTGGACGCACGGCTGAACCCGGTTCCGGTGGGTGTGGCCGGCGAGCTCTATCTCGGCGGCGACCAACTGGCCCGCGGCTATGTGGGACGCAGCGAGCTCACCGCGGAACGATTCGTCGCCGATCCCTTCGGCCGGGGAGGGGAACGCCTGTACCGCACAGGCGATCTCGTGAAATGGACCCGAACTGGTCAGCTGGTGTACCTGGGCCGAACGGACCTCCAGGTCAAGTTGCGTGGCCTGCGAATCGAACTCCGGGAGATCGAGTCGGTGCTGGAGGCGGCGGCGGGGGTGTCCCAGGCCGCGGTGGCGCTGGTCTCGGACGAGCGTGGCGGTGACCACCTCGTCGGTTACGTCGCGGCCGAACAGGGCCGGCGGATCGATACCGACGCATTGGCGGCGTCTGCCCGAGAACGGCTACCCGCGTACATGGTGCCGTCGCAGATCATGGTTCTGGACGAGCTGCCCCTGGCGTCGGCCGGGAAGCTCGACAGGCGTGCGCTTCCGAAGCCGCGGTTCGAACCCCGGGCGTTCCGCGCCCCGGCGACGGACACCGAGGTCGCGGTGGCCACCGCCTTCGCGGAGCTGCTGGGTGTCGAGAGGGTGGGCGCGGACGACAATTTCTTCGAGCTGGGCGGTAACTCTCTGCTGGCGGTCCGCGTGGTGAGTGCGCTCGAGGCGTCCACGGGTGTTGCGGTTCCGCTGCAGATGGTGATGACGGATCCGACCCCGAGTTCGATAGCGGCACGGTTGAGTTCGGCCGATCGGCACCGTGACGGGGCGCTCGATGTGCTCTTCCCCATCAGGTCGGCAGGGGAGGGGCGGCCGCTGTTCTGCATTCACCCGATCGTGGGTCTCGCCTGGTGTTACACGGGTCTGACGTCCAGGATCGATCCCGAACGGCCGATCTACGGCCTTCAGTCGCCGGCGATCACAGGTGAGGACACTTTGCCGGCGTCGATCGACGATCTCGCGGCGAGGTACGTGGAGGAGATCCGCAAGATCCAACCCCGCGGGCCGTACGAACTCCTGGGTTGGTCGCTCGGCGGAGTCCTCGCGCATGCAGTCGCGGTGCAACTCCAGGCTGCGGGTGACGAGGTGGCGACCGTCGTGATGCTCGACAGTTACGCGCAGCAGCCGGACCCGAGGGACACGGAGATGCCGGTGAGCGCGGGTGACCTGCTGGCGGGTATCGGCGTCGAGGCGGACGTGCCGGCGGCCGTTGCGGACATGACACCCGAATCGGCGGTGGACCTCCTGGCGGCGACGGGCGGCCCCACGGCCGTTCTCAGCCGCGACCAGCTCCACAGGCTGATCGAGAGTGCCGCACACAACTGTGCGCTGCTCGAGCGCCACACCCCGGGTGTCTTTCGAGGTGACGTCGCGTTCTTCACTGCCGGCCGGGACGATCCGACGGGATCGGCGGCGGCAGCGAGTTGGGAGCCCTACGTGACGGGCGCTGTCCGGAACCGCATCGTCGACAGTGCGCATTGGCACATGACGTCACCTGGGGTGTTGAGGGTGGTCGGGGCGGCCCTGAGAGGCTGACCCGGTCAGTACCGGGTCCGGAACGGCGTTCTCCGGCGTCGCCCGTTTCGTCGAGCCGACGGTCGGTCCCCGGTGGTCGAGAGGCGTCCAGACGGCGATGGCGACGGCCGCAACGGACAGCAGATCGGACACCGTGAGGCCGTGCGTTGCGTCGAACTCCCACAGCACTTGACCCTCGAGCGGACCGTTGCCGAATATCCACAGCACGGCGGCGGCGACGGTGGCTGCGGCGGACGCGCGGGAGGGTCGTGCAAGGCACAGTGTGGTCGCCGCAAACAACAGGTTCATGAACACGAGTGGATAGAAGGGCAGCGCCATCCCGTCATTCTTCCAAGCTGCAGCGGGAACGCACCCGGTGGGGCGCGGTCATGCGACCGTTCGGTCGGGAGGGTCGTTCTTACTCGTCGCGTCTTCTTTGGCGGGCAGTTCGTGCAGGTCTTTCTGCCGTATCGCTTTCCCGATGACGATCGCGAGCGGCACCGACAGTGCTACCCACACCAGCGCGACCCAGGCAATCCACCACACACATCGAGTATGCCCGCCCCCTGGACGCCTACCCAAGGGCTACGAATACGCCGCCGTCCGTTAGGACTGGTCGGTAGCGGAAATTCGGAAAAATTACCTGGTCATCACTGGTTTGCCGGACGAAGTTCGGGGCACCCCCTTCGGTAGGGGTTGGTTCTCTTTTCAAGGAGGTGGGTGATGACGACACCAGGTATGTCGATCGAGAGACACCCTGATATCGCCGAATTGCGGGCTCGCTACGACCGAGTCTCAGAACAGCCGATGACGCAGGTCACCGAGGGCCTGATGTTCATGGCGGGCCTCTACATGGCGGCGTCGCCGTGGATTGTCGGGTTCGCGAGCCAGTCGGGCCTGGCGATGTGCAACCTGTTGTCGGGTGTTGCGGTGGCACTGCTTGCCGTCGGTTTCACGTCGGCCTACTCACGCACGCACGGCATGGCGTTCGTCGCGCCGCTGCTGGGTCTGTGGATGATCGTCAGCCCGTGGCTGGTCGTCGGAGTAACCACCACGGCGGGAATGATCTGGTCGAACGTGATCTGCGGCATCGTCGTCTGTCTGCTGGGTCTCGGTATCACCGCCATGGGAATGGCGGACGGCGGAATGCGGATGAGGAGGAGGTAGTCGCGGCGCGTGCCTTCATGGGGATGGGGCACGAGTCACAGGAGCGCCCGCCGATTCGGTGGGCGCTTCGCTGAGTTCACCTAACGTTGTTTGAGGAACGCGTCGTGCTCCTGGTGGGAGCGCTTGATGAGGTCCATGAGTGCGGTTTCTTCGCGGACCATCTTCTTGAACTTCGGGTCGAGCTTCTTGAGCTGCTCTTCCTCGCCCCGCAACTTGTCGTACATGCGTTCGCGCTCTGCCAGGTCGGCGGTGTAATCGAGGTCGAGGTAGTTGATCGCGTGCCGCCGGGCACCGGCGATCGCGGACTGTGCCCTGCCCTTCTTGCTGGTGAGCGACGCGATCACGGTGATGACGAGGATGCCGATGATGACGGCCAGCGACGCGAACGTGCTGATCTCGATGACGTTCACCGGTTCGCCGTCGTTGACGAACGGCAGGTTGTTCTCGTGCAGCGCGTGCAGGATCAGCTTGACCCCGATGAACGCGAGGATCGCGGACAGTCCGTACGACAGGTAGATGAGGCGGTCGAGGAGACCGTCGAGCAGGAAGTACAGCTGCCGCAGACCCATCAGCGAGAACACGGTGGCCGTGAAGACGACGAAGACATTCTGGGTGAGGCCGAAGATCGCGGGAATGGAGTCGAGTGCGAACAGGATGTCGGTGCCGCCGATAGCAACCATCACCAGCAGCATCGGCGTCATCGCCCGCTTGCCGTTCTCGATGGTGAAGAGTTTGTCGCCGTCGTAGTGCTCGGTGGTGTGCATGAACTTCTTCGCGATCCGGATGATGAAGTTGTCGGCCGAGTGCGAATCCTCGGTCTCGGGTCGCAGCATGTTGCCGGCGGTGATCAGCAGGATCAGGCCGAAGAAGTAGAACACCCACGCGAACGAATTGATCAGCGCGGCGCCGAGGAAGATGAACGCGGTCCGGGCGAAGATCGAGAACACGATGCCGAACAGCAGGACCTTCTGCTGGTCTTCGCGCGGCACCCGGAAGCTGGACATGATGATGAGGAAGACGAAGAGGTTGTCGACGGACAGCGCCTTCTCCGTGACGTAGCCGGCGAAGTACTCCGAACCCATGTCGACGCCGCCGAAGATCAGGACCGCGACGCCGAAGAGCAGCGCGAGGCCGACGTAGATCGACGACCAGATGGCCGCTTCCTTCAGCGTCGGGATGTGCGCGTGGCGGACGTGGAAGAAGTAGTCGAACGCGAGCAGCGCGACGATCACGATGATCGTCACAATCCAGGCGAACGGGGTCACATGCATCGTCTCTGCCTTTCAGCTGAAGCGAACGCGCCTGTTCGTCAGCGTAGTCGCGCGCGGGGCGCGACTTGGCAGAACCGCCGCTGTCGCCGGGACGGCACACGAGCTGCCGTCCCGGCGACCGGGCTCATCGTCGGTCGCCGAACACCGTCCGGTGCCAGTCCTTCCTGGCGGTTCCGGTGATGTCGGACATGACGTGCTTGACGTTGGTGTACTCGTCGAGCGAATACGTCGACATGTCCTTGCCGTAACCGGACGCCTTGTACCCGCCGTGGGGCATCTCGCTGATGATCGGGATGTGGTCGTTGATCCACACACAGCCCGCGGCGATGTCGCGGGAGGCGGTCTGGGCCCGGTACAGGTCCCGCGTCCAGGCGGACGCCGCCAGCCCGAAGTCGGTGTCGTTGGCGAGTGCGATTCCGTCCGAATCGTTTTCGAACCGCAGGACGACGAGAACCGGGCCGAAGATCTCCCGCTGCACGATCTCACTGGACTGGTCGGCACCCACGACGAGCGTCGGCTCGTAGTAGAAGCCGGACGCGAGATCGCCCCCGGGGACGGATCCGCCGCGGACGATCTTCGCCCCGGTGTCGCGGGCGCGATCGATGAACCCGGCGACGTGCTGCTGCTGCCGCCGCGACACCAACGGACCCATGTCGGTGCCGGGATCGGACGGGTCGCCGAGCCGGACGGTGTCCATGAGCGATGCCACTCCGGCGACGAAGTCGTCGTACAGCGGCCGCTGCACGTAGGCGCGGGTGGCCGCGGTGCAGTCCTGGCCAGAGTTGATGAGGGCACCGGCGACGGCTCCGTTGATCGCGGCCTCGAGATCCGCGTCGTCGAACACCACGAAGGGGGCCTTCCCACCCAGTTCCAGGTGGAGTCGTTTGCCCGCCGCGGCGCCCGCGATCTGCCGTCCCACGGGTGTCGAGCCGGTGAAACTCACCATGCTCACGTCCCCGTGCGACACCAGCGACGACCCGGTCGTCGCGCCGCGGCCGGTGATCACGTTGACGACGCCGTCCGGCATTCCGGCGCGGGACGCGGCTTCCGCGAACAGCAGCGACGTGAGGGGAGTAATCTCCGCCGGTTTGAGCACGATGGTGTTGCCTGCGGCGACCGCGGGCAGGATCTTCCACGCCGCCATCTGCAGCGGATAGTTCCACGGCGCGATCGAGCCGATCACCCCGATCGGTTCGCGGCGGATGGTGGACGTGTGGTCGGGGGAGTACTCGCCCGACGCCTTGCCCTCCAGGGTGCGGGCCGCGCCGGCGAAGAACGACACGTTGTCGATCGACCCGGGAACGTCGAACTCGGTCGACAGTTTGATCGGTTTGCCCGTCTGCCGGGTTTCGGTGCGTGCGATGTCGTCGGACATCTCCGTGAGCTCGGCGGCCCATCGGGTCAGGACGGCGGAACGCTCGCCCGGGCTCGTCGTCGACCAGTCCGCGTAGGCGGTTTTCGCGGTGGCGACCGCGTCGTCGACGTCGTCCACCGACGCCTCGGTGCGGGAGGAGATCACCTCACCGGTGGCCGGGTCGAGCACCTCGTACCGCTCGGCCGCCCGGCCGTCCCGGTAGCGGCCGCCGACGTACAGCCCGGGAAGGTCCTGGTGGTTCACAGCAGGGTCCAGGCTTCGGTGAGGACGCTGCGGAGGATGTGTTCGATTTCGTCGAATTCGGTCTGCCCGCAGATCAGGGGTGGGGCGAGTTGGATGACCGGGTCGCCGCGGTCGTCGGCCCGGCAGTACAGGCCGGCGTCGAACAGGGCGGTGGAGAGGAATCCGTGCAGGATCCGTTCGGCCTCGTCGTCGGTGAACGACTCCTTGGTGGTCTTGTCCTTGACCAGCTCGATGCCGTAGAAGAAGCCCTCGCCGCGCACGTCGCCGACCATCGGCAGGTCGGTGAGCTTGTCGAGGGTGGCCCGGAACGCCGGGGCCTGCTCGGCGACGTGGGTGTTGAGGCCCTCGCGTTCGAAGATGTCCAGGTTCGCCAATGCGACCGCCGCCGAGACGGGGTGTCCGCCGAAGGTGTAGCCGTGCGCGAACATCGAGGTCCCGTCGGAGAACGGTTCGAAGAGCCGGTCCGAGGCGATCATCGCCCCGATCGGCGAGTACCCCGAGGTCAGGCCCTTGGCGCAGGTGATGATGTCGGGCACGTACCCGAAGTCGTCGCACGCGAACATCGACCCGATCCGGCCGAACGCGCAGATCACCTCGTCCGAGACCAGCAGCACGTCGTACTCGTCGCAGATCTGCCGGACCCGCTCGAAGTAGCCGGGCGGCGGTGGGAAGCAGCCGCCGGCGTTCTGCACCGGTTCGAGGAAGACGGCGGCGACGGTGTCTGGGCCCTCGAATTCGATGGCCTCGGCGATCCGGTCGGCGGCCCAGATCCCGAACGCCTTCGGGTCGGAGCCGAGCGGTTCGGGGGCCCGGTAGATGTTGGTGTTGGGGACCCGGAACGCGCCGGGGGTGAGCGGTTCGAACGGGGCCTTCAGCGCGGGGATGCCGGTGATGGCCAGGGCCCCCTGCGGGGTGCCGTGGTAGGCGATGGAGCGGGAGATGACCTTGTGTTTGCCGGGTTTGCCGACCTTCTTGAAGTACTGTTTGGCCAGTTTCCAGGCGCTTTCGACGGCCTCGCCGCCGCCGGTGGTGAAGAAGACCCGGTTCAGATCGCCGGGGGCGTAGCCGGCGAGGCGTTCGGCGAGTTCGATCGCGGGTGGGGTGGCGTAGGACCAGAGTGGGAAGAACGCGAGCTGTTCGGCCTGTTTGGCGGCGGCCTCGGCGAGTTCGGTGCGGCCGTGTCCGGCCTGGACGACGAACAATCCGGACAGCCCGTCGAGGTAGCTCTTGCCGGCGGTGTCCCAGATCCTGGCACCCTCACCGCGGGTGATGATCGGCGGGGTGATGTCCTGCCCGTGGCGGGAGAAATGACCCCACAGATGGCGGCGGGCGGCCGCCTCGAGGTGCGCCGTGGTGGGCGAAGAGTTGGTAACCGTAGTCATCGGGTTCCCCAATCATATTGCTGTTTGACAAGTTTCAGGTACACCATCGTCTCGGTGCCGAGCACACCGGGAATAGTGCGAATTTCTTTGTTGAGCACGGCAAGGAGGTGGTCGTCGTTCTCGCACACGATCTCGGCCAGAATGTCGTAGGCGCCTGCCGTCAACACGACGTAATCGATGGCGTCGACGTCCGCGAGGCGAGCGGCGATCTCGGTGACGTCCCCCGAGCAGCGGATTCCGACCATGGCCTGACGTGAGAATCCCACTTGCACGGGGTCGGTCACCGCGACGATCTGCGTGACGCCGGTATCGATCAGCTTCTGCACGCGTTGGCGTACAGCCGCTTCCGACAATCCGACGACCTTGCCGATGGCCGAGTACGACCGTCGTCCATCCTCCTGAAGTTGCTCGATGATCTGCTTGGACACGGGATCGAGAGAGGCAGGCTGCTCAGACATGGTCGAATCCTCCCTTGCTCGTCGTGTCGAAGACAATCGGCTCGGACATTTCGGAACTATCGCCTCTTCCTGGTGACGTGGGTACTCACGATTCGGGCACCTTCACTTCGGTGTCGGCGGTGAGGGTGCGTCCGCGGAAGAAGTTCCGGGAACCGGTCGCGAAACACAGCAACATCAGGGGGATTCCGACCACCAGCATTCCGACGCCGAGAACGAACACGCCCCCGAACGGGCCGAACGCGGTGAATCCGTAGTCGGGACGCAGCATGTCGACGGCGCTCTGCACGAAGGCCCACGTCATGCAGAGGGCACCGAGCAGCGGGAAGATGCCGCGCATGAACAGATTACGTGCCGAGTCGAGGAGTGTCCGACGGAAGTACCAGACGCACGCGTAGGCGGTGATGCCGTAGTAGAAGGCGACCGCGAGTCCGAGTGACGCCACCGAATCCTGCAGAGCGTTGGCGCTGGCGAACGACAGGACCAGGTAGAACAGCAGTGCCGCGGCTCCCATGACCAGGGTTCCGAAGCCGGGGGTCATGTACCGGGGGTGCACCGAGGCGAACCGGCGCGGCAGTGCCTCGTAGACCGCCATCGACAACGTTCCGCGAGCCGTCGGCAGGATGGTGGTCTGGGTCGAGGAGAGCGCGGAGATCGAGACCGTCAGCAGCAGCAACGAGGCTGCCACCGGCCCGGCGACCGGTCCGCCCAGCGTGGTCAGCACGTCGTCGACGTTCTCGGGATTGTTCAGTCCGATCCCGGTGTCCCCGAACCCGGCGAACGACTGGACCGCATATCCGACGAGGACGTACGTGGCGACGAGAATGACCGTGGTCAAGACCGCGGCGCGGCCGGGAGTCCGCTCGGAATCCTTCGTTTCCTCACCGACCGCCAGGCAGGCGTCCCACCCCCAGTAGATGAAGATGCACAGGATGATCGCCTGTGCGGCACTGGACATCGAGACACCGGTCGGAATGATCCAGTCCAGTCGCGGGGTGACCGCCTGCGGGCCGGCGGTGCCGCCGAACACCTTCGACAGTGCGATGACGCTGACCCCGATGAGGACGGTGAACTGCACCGCGATCAGCACGTTCTGCAGCCGTTCGCTGATGAGGATGCCGCGAAAGCTGACGTAGGTCATAGCCGCGATGAAGAAGCAGCCCAGCAGCACCTTCGCGGTGAGCGACTCGGCTGCCGCGTGCAACCCGAGAACCTCGAACAGGTAGATCGCCGCGATCTCCGCGGTGTTGGCGAGGACGATGATCGCGGACACGGCGAGTCCCCACCCAGCCATCCAGCCGATCCACGGGCCGAACGCCTTGGTGCCCCAGGTGAACGAGGTGCCGCAGTCCGGGGTGTCCCGATTGAGCTCGCGGTAGGCGAACGCCGTGAGCAACATGGGGATGAACGCGACGAGGAACATCGACGGCGCCTTGTCGCCGACGGCCAGAACGACGTATCCCAGTGTCGCGGCGAGGCTGTAGGCGGGCGCGACCGAGGACAGTCCGATCACCGTGTTGCCGATCAAACCCAGTGCGCCGCTGTTGAGGCCCTTCGCGGTGCCGAGCGGGTCGTGGGTCTTCGAGGGCTGGGTCTTCAAGGGTGGCGGTTCGGCAATGCTCATCAAGTCTCCCTCGAGGTGTGCGGCTGCGGGCAGAGGTGCCCGTGCGTGTGTGATGAAGGGGTGTAGTGGTTTTCGCGATTACGTGGCCGGCGCGGCGATGAAGATCTTCCGCAGCGTGTCACGCACGATCCACCGGGTCTTCTGCCCGGACCGCACGTGGACGACACTTCCGGGACCGAGTTCGAGATCGGGGGTGCCGTCGTCGAACTGCACTGTCGCGTCACCGCTGAGCACGACGAACACCTCGTCGATCTCGACGTCGGACGAGACGCTGGGCTCGATCTCCCACACGCCGACGGTGACACCGGCGAAGTCGCCGAGCACTCGTTCGCCGACCATCGGCACGCTGTCGCCGATCACCTGCTCGTCCGGGAGGCGGTGGTAGTCGAGATCGGCGGTTCGAGCCTCGATGTGCGGTCCGGATTCCCAGGCGACGACCCCGGCCGCGGGGTCGCTCACGAGTCGAACCCCAATCCCACCGCGTCGAGAGCCTTGAGGAAGAGGTTCCGCCGGCCTTCCTGGTGATCGGCGCGATCGAGGGACCACCGGGTGGCGTTGATGCCGGCCGCCGCCAACGGTTCGGGCGGGAAGGGGAGGGGCATGGACTTCACCAAGTCCAACTCCGTCAATGCCGTCGTCTCACCGGACACCTTGTCGAGCATGACGTTCGCCGCGAAGCGGGAGGCGCCGACCCCGAGACCGGTGAAGCCGGCCGCGTACGCGATCCGTCCCTTCGCCGCGGAACCGAAGAACGAGCAGAAGCGTGTCGACGTATCGATGACGCCGCCCCACCGGTGGGTGAACTCGAGACCCTCGAGCTGGGGGAACGTCGTGAAGAAGTGGCTTGCGAGCCTCGTGTGGGACTCGGCACGGTCTTCGAGGTCGTGGTGCATACCCCGCCCGAAATGGTAGATCGCGTCGTAGCCGCCCCAGAGGATTCGGTTGTCGCGGGTGAGCCGGTAGTAGTGGAACTGGTTGGACATGTCGGCGACGCCCTGCCGGGCAGACCATCCCACCTCCGCGAGCTGTGCGTCGGACAGCGGTTCGGTCATGAGCACGTAGTCGTACACCGGCACCGTGTGCAGCCGGTACCGCTTCAGCAGGGACGGAAAAGCATTGGTTGCCAGGATCACTCGGCCGGCCGACAGGGTCGCGGACGCCGTCCGAACGCCGACCCGGGACGACGATCGGGAGCGGACGAGATCGAGGACCTTGGTGTGCTCGAACATCTCGACACCGTGCTCGGCACAGGCTCGGCCGAGTTCGGTGGCGAGCTTGGCCGGATGCACCAGCGCAGTGGACTGCTTGTCCCATACGCCGGCCAGATACGTCGGCGAGTTCACCTGTGCGCGCATCGCAGGGCCGTCGAGCACCGTGGTGGTAGCGCTCGGCGGCGTGTCGAGCACGTCCTTCGCCTGGTAATCGGCGATCGCGACCGAGATCGCGCCGTTCCGTTCGAAATCGCAGTCCAACCCCAGGGTGTGGACGGTCTTCTCGATGTCGTCGAGGTTCTCGAGTCCGAGCGCCTCCAGGGTGTCGATTTCTCCCGGCCAGCGTCGACGTCCGTTCTCGCTGCCGTGGGTCAGGCTGGCTTCGACGAACCCGCCGTTACGGCCGGATGCCGCCCATCCGATGGTCTCGCCCTCCACGAGGGCGACGGACAGGTCGGGGTGGCGCTGTTTCGCGAGGAGAGCACTCCAGAGTCCGGTGTATCCGCCGCCGACGACCACCAGGTCGTACGCGGCGTCGGCCGAGGCGGCCGGGTAGGTGGGGGTGTCGGCGACGTCCTCGATCCAGAACGGTGCCAACCGAGTGCGCCGGAGCGCATGGTCGACGACCTTCGCGTTCGGTTGATTCTTCTCGAACACTGTCTGCAGCATGGAGCACCTTTGTTGGTGGAATGACCGAAAGGTGACGTGTGAGGCACGTCACCGTGGCACCCATCCTGACCTACGCTCCCCACTATTTCAATAGCAAAAGGCGGGAAACATTGCGGAATCAGTTGTCGAAGTGAGAATCGAAAACCGAATCAGTGGTTCCTTACTGGCCTGCCTCGTCAGCGCGCGACCGTGCCGAGGTGCAGCGACACCGAGCGGACCGGGCTGATCCTGGCCTCGTCGCCGGACTTCACGGCGTGAACGGTGCCGAACTCGACGGTCTCGTCGGGGAAGGTGCCCGCGAAGGCGTAGGCGTAATAGGTCCCCGCGACCGCATCTCCCGGCACCGTGTACGCGACGGCCTCCTCGAGGACCTCGCCGGGCTGCAGGTCGACGTCGATCGGCCCGAAGAACGGATCGCTTGTCTGGCCGTCCGGGGAGACCGCGCTGACCCATACCTGCCCCGCGTAGGGACGGTCCTCGGGTGCCTCGACGAGCATGGTCGTGTCGACGGTGCCGCCGCCCGCGGGCAGTGTGGTGTCGGAATCGGCGCGCAGCGTGACCCGCACCGGCAGGTCCGTGTCGGGGTTCGCCGGCCCGGTCGACGCGGGCGAACCGTCGCCCACCTCGGGCCAGCCGTTCGCCCACACGATCCGGTCGATCATCCCTTCGCGCCGGCGGGCTCCGCTGGGCAGATCCCGGTTGTCGCGCGGAATGGCGTGGTACACGATCCAATCCGAGCCCGCGTCGTCGGAGACCACCGTGTTGTGGCCCGGCCCTGCCCACGGTTCGCTGCCGGCGAGGATGAGGGCGCCGCCACCCTCGTTCAGGTCCTGGCCCTTCCGGTCGAGGTACGGCCCCGTCAGCGACTCCGACCGGCCGACGAGGACGCGGTAGGCGGTGTCGGCGCCGTTGCAGCAATTGCCGGCCGAGAGGAACAGGTAGTAGTAGCCGTCGTGGAATTCGACGAACGGGCCTTCGAAGCGCTCGTCCGCGACGCGTACGGGTTCGCCGGCCGCCGCGGTGCCGTCCGGGCTGAGGGGGATGGCGTGGACGCCCTGGAAGTTGCCGACGAACATCGTCTTCGTCGTGCCGTCGTCCCACACGAACGGGTCGATGGTGCCGCCGACGCCGACGTCGTGGGCGCAGAACACGGGGCGGCCGAGATCGGTCCACGGTCCGGTGGGCCGGTCGGCGGTGGCGAGACCGATGCACGGGTTCGACTCGTCGTAGAGCGAGTAGTACAGGCTGTACCGGCCGCCGGACTCGAGCACGTTGGGTGCCCACGCGAGCTTGCCGTCGGGATGCCACGCGGGCCGGTCGGGGAAGACGTCGCCGAGGTACATCCAGTCCATGAGGTCGGCGGACTTGAAGATCGACATGTTGTGCATGCCTTGGCCGTCGCCCCAGTCGTCGGCGGTCGTGTACATGTAGAACATGCCGTCGGATGCGCGGACGACGCTCGGGTCGGCGGCCACCGGTTGCACGATCGCTTCGGCCGTCGCCGACGGGGCAGGCGCACCCATGAAGACGAGAAGCATCAGAGTCGTCACGATCCACCCGCGCCGCGGACGGTGTCGGGTGCCGGACTTGCGTAGCGCAGCCTCGTCAGTGTCCACGTCACTCCCAACCTCGCCTGCCCGGAATCCGCAAATCTATAAGGGTGAGGTCGAGGTTAAGGGTGGAACCGGCTCACAGCGCCGGACTGCAACCGAACCGTGTTCTGCCGGCGGTGACCGGCGTCAGGTCGTGGGGTCGAGCAGGACCAGAGGGATCTCGCGGTCCGTTTTCTTCTGGTAGCCGGCGTACCCCTTGTAGGCGGCGGTCACTTTCGGCCACAGACGGGCCCGCTCCTCCGGGGTTGCCACGTGGGCGCGCATGGACTGCGCGGGGTTTCCCTGCAGCGACAGTTGGACCTCCGGGTTGGCCTGCAGGTTCAGCAACCACGCGGGGTGGCGGTCGTCGCCGCCGCGTGAGGCCACCACGACGAGCGTGTCGCCTTCCCTCACCGGGACGGTCAGCATGACGCTGTGCACCTTCCCGGTCCTGCGGCCGACGGTGGTCAACTCCACCACCGGCATCTTGCCGAAACTCCGCCCCACCCGCCCGCCGGTCACGCGCAGGAGGGCGCGGTGGGCGGCGTTCATGAACTTGAGTCCGCGGTCCGTCGGCATGGTGTCAGCCTAACGGTTGATTCCTCGAAGGGTGTCGCTACAGGACGGGCACACGGAGGGTTTCCAAGATCAAAGTGTGACAATTGAACGGGAAACCCTCCTGACCGAACCGTCGCGGGCGGTCTGACTACAAACGAACGTGTCGGGGCCGCACGGAGGTTGCTGTGCAGGCCCATTCAGACTCTGGCGCGGATCTCACGAAGTCAACAGTGCCGGATCACCGCAGGTAGGTTCACAATGCGCTGGTGTCCCACTCCGTGGGCCCCTTTCGGGGGTCAGTTGGGCGGGGCGGCAGTAGCATCGGGCAACCGTCGCCTATCGGCGGCAAGCGGAGGTCGGTCTACAGTACGGCGATGAGGCGTCCGTCAGGTGCGCCCCGCTCGAGGCGGTGCAGGCCATCGGGAATCTCGCCGAAGGAGATCTGCTCGGTCTTCGGCTGCACTGCCCCTTTGGCTATCAGCGCGAGTATTGCGCTCGCTTCGGCTTTGGTGCCGTTCGATGCACCGACGATATGTACTTCTTTCATAGTGATGCTGGGGATCGAAACGGATGTGGCTTCGACGCCCAGCCCAACCTCGACGATGCGGCCGCCATGCCGAATGGCTCCGATTGCGGAGTCGAGAGTTCCGTCCGCGCCCGCGAAGTCGATGATCACGTCGAGATCCTCGGATTCGAAGACACGGATGTCCTTCGAGCACGACTCGACACCCAGATGGCATGCGAGTGGCCACCGTGCCTCATTGACGTCAGCGACGAACACGGAAGCTCCTGCGGCCTTGGCGATCTGGACACCGAAGTAGCCGAGGCCGCCGAATCCGACTATACCGACCTTCATCCCGGATTCGATCTGCCCAGCTGTGTGCACTGCCCTGTACGCGGTGCGACCCGAACAAGTCGCCGACGCCGCGTCGAGAAACGACAACCCATCGGGTAACGCTACGGGGAGGTGGGACGGAACCCTGACCTTCTCGGCGTAGCCGCCGTCCATCGCGGTCCCGGGGCCGTCCGTGGTTGCAGGTATCCCGACACGGTCACCGAGGACGAACTCGGAGACGTTCGATCCGACAGCAGAGACGGTGCCGACTATCTCATGGCCGAGTGTGATGGGGACGTGTCCGAGTAGGTGCGTGATAGTTCCGTTCATGAACCCGATGTCGGAGTGGCACAGGCCGACCGCTCCGGTGTCGATGACGATGTCTTCGGGGCCGGGCACCGGTTCGCCGACTTCTTCGTGTCGCAGTTTTTCGTTGACCGCGGTAAATCGCCATGCCTTCATTGCTTCGATCCTTTACGCTATGCCGTCGATGGCGGCTTGTGGTATATCGAAAAGTGTTGTTGCAGTTAACCACAGCTGTGCAACTATCATCAACGAAGTGGACGACTCGGTCCGTGATCCGCCTCGGGCAGCATTCGTTATCACGCTTGTCGGAAGCCGAATTCAATCTGAAAGAAGTCAGCATGCAACTCGAAGGAAAACGCATCCTGGTCACCGGTGGCGCCCAAGGTATCGGTGCTGCCATCGTAAAGGCATACGCCATGGAGGGTGCGACCGTGCGTTCGTACGACCTGAACGAGGAGGGCGGTAGGGTCGTCGCGGAGGAAGCGAGCGACGCTGGGCCCGGAGTGGTCGAGTTCTCGCGTCTCGATATCACCGACGGTGATGCTACCGAGTCGTTGTTCCGCAGTGCTGCAAGAGAACTTGGTGGAATCGATGTCCTGGTGAACATCGCCGGTCTGCAGCGCTCCGCGATGGCCGAGGAGATCACCGATGACTTGTTCGAGAGCATCTACCGTGTGAATGTGCTGGGAACGATTCATACCAACCAATCCGCGTACCGGATCATGCAGTCGGCAGGCACGGGGGCGATCATCAACTTCGGGTCGATGTCCGGATTTACCGGGGAATTGGCCAACGCAACCTACGGCTCGTCCAAGGGTGCCGTGCATACGTGGACCAGGACTGTCGCCCGTGAATGGGGTCCATCCGGAATCCGCGTCAATGCTGTTCTGCCCTATGTAAACACACCGATGTTCGACAAATACACCAACTCGCTGGGGCCGGAAGAGCTTGCCGCCTATCAGGAACAGCTCCGCAAGGACATTCCGCTCGGTGGAACGTTCGGAAACGCCGAACGCGATCTGGCTCCGGTGCTCGTATTCCTGGCGAGCGACGCGTCGCACTTCATCACCGGTCAGCTGCTTCCGGTCGACGGAGGATTTGCAGCCGTACGGTAGCGGAAAAGCTCTGTGCCCCCTGGTCCAGTGGACCAGGGGGCGCGATCTTCGTCAGAGCTCGAGTTCCTCGCGGTGTTGCGAGCGTTGTGCGCCACGAATCGTCAATAGCGCAACAACACTGATTGCTGCACATCCAAGCGTGTAGTAGGCCGCCGACAGCGGATCACCTGTGGTGGATGCAAGCCAAGTGATGATGTACGGCGCCGTGCCGCCGAAGATCGCCACCGACAACGCGTAGGTCACGGATACGCCGGTAGCACGGTTGCGGGTACGGAAACGTTCGGACAGGAATGCCGGCATCGGGCCGCCGACGACGCCGATGAGCAGACCGGCGATCACGAGTGCCACCAGTCCGCCGCCGAAGCCGAGATTCAGCATGAAATAGAGGGGGTAGGAAAGGACGACCACCGCAACCGATCCGAACATAAGCACCGGGCGTCGTCCCACGCGGTCGGACAGTGCACCGAACACCGGCATCGACAGCCCGGCGATGAGTCCGGTGACGAGTGCAAGGAAGTAGGACCGCTCGAAGGTCATGTCGTAGCTTGTCGACAGGAAAGTCGGCATTCCGACCATGAAGGTGTTGCCGACTGCGTTGTACACGACCACGACGCCCATGGTTGCCGCGAGAAACGTCAGTGGTCGTCGCTCGATGGGTTCCCCGACGGCAGGTTTGCCTGAGTCGACCTCGACCTGGATCTGCTTGAAGTGCGGCGTCTCGTCGACCTTGAGCCGAAGGTAGAGGACGATGAGGCCCATGGGAGCCGCAATGAGGAACCCGACCCGCCAGCCATAGGAAGCCATGGCATCGTCGGAGAGAAGGACTGCCAGAAGTGTCGCGACGCCGCCGCCGAGCACGAAGCCCAAGGTGGTTCCGACGAACGACCAGGAGCCGTAGAGCCCGCGTTTGCCGGAGGGAGCGGACTCGACCATCAGGGACACCGCTCCGCCCATCTCGCCGCCCGCGGACAATCCCTGGGCGATGCGGCACAGCGTCAGCAGCAGGGGCGCGAGGATTCCGATCGAGGAGTGCGTAGGCAGAAGGCCGATGCACGTCGTGGCAATGGTCATCAGCACAATGATCAGCGCGAGTACGGGCTTACGTCCCAATCTGTCCGTCATCCGCCCGAAGATCACTGCCCCGACAGGGCGCAGGAAGAAGGCGAGGGCGAAGAGCAGGAACGTCGAGAGTATCGACGCAGTCGGGTTGTCCGACGGGAAGAACAAGGGCGCGATGATCGGCGCCATGTAGGCGTAGATCGCGAATTCGTACCACTCGATGAGATTGCCGAGCGAACCTGCGACAAGTGCCTTTCGCGACTTCTGGACGTCGAGCACCACCTCGGTGCGCGGCGTGGAGCGGACTGTGTTCGGCATGGTGATGTCCATTCGGGTGAGTGTCGCCAGAGGCCTGTGCCCCGGGTCCGACGTATGTATGTGACGACTGACACACGGAAATCAACACGAATGTTGCCCGCCTGGGCTGACGTTGTCAACGTTTGTGTAGATGGGCGCATCTTTTGCAACGCGGGCGTTGACAACTCTCCGCGACGGCTGCCACCATGAGTCGAAGGCTTTTCAACGTCCATGTTGAAAGTTCGTGATCTCGGCGAGGAGCGACTCACAGCTCCGGACGCCGCACTCGACGCGAGAGGTGCTCAGATGAAGGCAGCGCAGCAGGTCCAGGAGGCAGGCGCAGCAACCGACGATCGAATCAATCCCGATCGGCTCACCGAATCCGAGATTCGAACCGCGGTTGCACGGGCAAATGTGCCCTCGCTGCTCATGGTCGTGTTCCAGACGACGGGTGACGAGAAGTGGCTGGCAGCGCCATACAGGCCGACGAGAGGCAAAGGTCTCGGTGACCACGACTCGGGCGGTCTCGAGGAGCCGATTCAGGATGAGATCAGGGAGGCCGCGGTCAAGGCCATCCTCGACTTGCAGAACGGCGCTCTTCCTGCGGTGGAGACTCCCTCTCCGGAACTGACGGTGCGGATGATCAGTGTCTGCACGGGCGAAGAAGTCGGGGAGGAGTACGGACCCATGCTCTCTCTCGAGCTCGCTCGCCGTGCCGCGCCCGACGCTCCGAGCCTCGCACTGGAGCCTGTCGATGCACCGGAAGGATACTCGGTGGTCGTCATCGGTACAGGCGTTGCGGGAATAGCTGCGGCGCAACAGCTCGAGGACATGGGCATCGACTATGTCATTCTGGAGAAGCAGCCGGAGGCCGGCGGAAACTGGTGGCAGAATACGTATCCCGGCGCGGGTGTCGATACCCCCAGTCACCTGTACTCGTTCTCATTCGCGAAGAACGACTGGACGACACACTTCGAACTCCGCAACGAACTGCAGGCCTACTTCGGAGCCGTGCTGAAGGACCTCGGTGCCGGCGAGCGTGTTCGTTATGGAACCGAGGTGCGGTCGACGCGGTATGACGAAGCCGCCGCGCAGTGGTCAGTCGACATGATCAATCCCGATGGCTCGTCGTCGACGCTGAGGGCCGATGTGGTGATCAGTGCGGTGGGAGTGTTGAATCGCCCGAAGACGCCGAACGTCCCTGGGATGGAGAGCTTCACCGGAACGAGTTTCCATTCGGCTGCGTGGCCCGACGATCTCGATCTGGATGGCAAGCGTGTTGCTATCGTGGGCACGGGTGCCAGCTCCATGCAGATCGCACCGGCCATCGCGGACCGCGTCGCCCATCTCAGTATCTACCAGCGCTCGCCGCAATGGGTCGCGCCGTTCGAGAAGTTCCGCGCCCCGATACCCATGGAACTGCGCCGCCTCATGCAAACTTGCCCGATCTACCACAGCTGGTACTGGATTCGCTTGTTCTGGCAGTTCGGCGACAAGGTGATCGAGTCGCTGCGCGTCGACCCGGAATGGGAGCATCCCGAACGCTCGGTGAACGCCCGCAACGATGCCCATCGAGAGTACTTCACGCGGTACATCACGTCGCAGGTCGGAGATCGAACGGATCTGCTCGACAAGGTGATCCCAGACTACCCGCCGTTCGGCAAGCGGATTCTGCTCGACAACGGCTGGTACTCGACTCTGCGCAAGGACAACGTCGACCTCGTCGACAGGTCCGTCACCGCTGTCCGCCCCGAGGGCCTGGTCGACGATCAGGGCGCTGAGAACGACGTGGACGTGATCGTGTGGGCCACCGGATTCGAAGCAGCACGATTCGTGAGTTCCATGGACGTCGTGGGAATGGACGGCCGAACGCTCCGTGAGGTCTGGAACGACGACGACCCCAAGGCCTACCTCGGTGTGTCGGTTCCAGGGTTCCCCAACTTCTTCATGCTTGGTGGTCCCAACTCGTTCCCGGGTAGCGGCAGCTTCATGTTCTTCATGGAGGTCCAGATGCGCTACATCCGTGGGCTACTGACAGAGATGTTCAAGAAGGGAATCAAGGCGATCGATGCGCGCCCCGAGGCGAACGAGGAGTACAACGAGCTGGTGGACTCGACTCATGCACGCACGGTCTGGACGCATCGTGGAATGTCGACGTACTACCGGAACTCGCACGGACGGGTGGTGTTCGTGATGCCGTTCCTCAACGTCGAGTACTGGCAGATGACGCGGCGCCCTGATCTGGAGAACTACACCGCGCGATAGCGCACCGAGGACATTGCCCCGGAACCGAATCGGTTCCGGGGCAAATTCGTTCGAGGATGACCGTTACCACGCGTCGATGCGCCTGCGAACCTGAGTCGGGCGGTCGGGACGCGGAGCGGCGAGGACATCGACGATCCGTGAGCGAGTCGAGGCGGGATCGATGACGTCGTCGATCTCGAACACGGACGCCGCATTGACGGCCTTACCCTGCGCCACGTAGTCCTCGAGGTGCTGTTGGTAGATGCGCTCCCGTTCCTCGGCGTCCTCGATCGCAGCCAGCTCACGACGATAGCCGAGACTGACGGCCCCTCCGGGCCCATGGCACCGAGTTCGGCCGACGGCCATGCCACGATGGTGTCCGGGACGCGGAAGCTTCCGCCTGCCATGGCCTGGCCGCCCAGTCCGAATGCCTTGCGGACGATCACCGTACAGAACGGAACGGTGAGAGCAGGCGCTGTGACGAAAAGCCGGCTCACATGACGTACCGAGGCGGTGCGTTCGGCGTCGGGTCCGACCAGGAAACCGGCTGTGTCACAGAGCGAGAGAACAGCCAGGCCGTACGCCTCGCACAGTTGCAGGAACCTGGTCATCTTGTCGGCTTCGGCGCTGCCGATCGTGCCGCCTGCACGGCTGCCGTCGTTGGCAACGAGCCCAATGGGATGTCCCTCGATCCGGACCAGCGCAGTGATCAAGCCGGCCGCGAATCCGCGTCGGAGTTCGAGAACGGATCCCTCGTCTGCAATGGTGTCGATCAACGTGCGGATGTCGAACGGCCGATTGCGTCGTTCGGGGACGATGTGGCGCAAGATTCGCTGGTCCGCGGCGGTCCACTCGATCTTCGGGCCGGCGAAGTATCCGAGATATCGCCGTGCGACGTCGACTGCCTCCGATTCGTCGGCCACGACGATGTCGATGACCCCGTTGGCCTCCTGGACGGACACCGGCCCGATGTCGTCCGCGGCGAACACTCCGAGGCCGCCCCCTTCGATCATGGCGGGCCCGCCGAGGCCGATCGACGAATCACGAGTCGCGACGATGACATCGCACGATCCCAGCAGCGCAGCATTTCCGGCGAAACAGCGACCGGACGCGATCCCCACGGTCGGAACCGAACCGTTGAGCCGTCCGAGTGCGACGAATGTCCCGAGATCCATCCTCGTCGCCCGAGACATGTCGTCGGTGTCCCCGGGGCGGCCCCCGCCACCTTCGGCGAACAGAACTACCGGCGTTCCTCTGCGGCCTGCCAGCTCGAACATTCGCTCGGCCTTCTTGTGGCTCTGAAGGCCCTGGGTTCCGGCGAGCACCGTGTAGTCGTACGCGAGCACTGCCACCGGCCGTCCGGCGACCCTTCCGAAGCCCGCGACCAGGCCGTCTGCCGGCGTTTCGGATTCGAGTTCGTCCAGAGACCTCCGTCGTCGCTGCGCAGCCACGACCAGAGATCCGTGCTCGTGAAAGCTCCCTTCGTCGACGAGATGGTCGACGTTTTCGCGCGCGGTGCGTTTGCCGCGCTCGTGCCGACGTTCGATCGCCGCCGGACGCGACTCGTCCAGTGTTCGGCGCTGCCGCACTTCGATCTCGGCAAGGTCCGTGCGCTCGGCCGTCACGTTCACGCCGACGGGCTCTGTCGATGCGTCGTCCTGACTCACATCGAGCCTCAGGGTCACGAGCAACTGGCCAGCTGTCACGGTATCGCCGACCGCAATCCACACGTCGGCGACGCGCCCTGCTGTTGTCGCGCTGACGTCGGTCTCCATCTTCATGGCTTCGAGCGTGATCAGCGCGTCGCCGTTTCGCACGACCTGTCCCGGCACCGCGGCCGTCGCGACGACGGTGCCCGGCGACGGGGCCCGCAGATCGAGTTGTGTCACCGGCTCCGCCGGTGAATCCGGTATCGAGAGTGTTGCCAGATGATCGTCGATCGTTCGTGTCGTCACCGTGCCGGACCGGAACTCGTGACTGCCCAGCAGCCACGCCGACGTCGTGACGTCGGTATCCATGTCGTCCAGGGTCAGATCCGAGAGTGCATGGATCAGTTCTGCTGCGGCTGAGCCGAAGTGGCCGTCGTCCCGGTGCACGATGACCTTTGCCAGAAGTGGGTCGTATCCGGTTCCCACTCGCATTCCTACGTGTGCGTGAGAGTCGACGCGGATCGAAGAACCGGACGGAAACCGAACGTCGGTGAGTACGTCGGAGCCATCGGGTCTCGGGCTGCCGGTGACCCGCGCCTCGATCGCGACACCGTTCGGTTCGCCGAGCGTTGCCGGTGAGAGTTGTACGTCCTCGAGCGTGCGTCCCTGTGCGACGTCGAGTTGCAGACCGACCAGGTCGAGGCCGGTGATCGCCTCGGTAATTCCGTGTTCCACCTGGAGGCGTGGATTGGCCTCGATGAAGTACCACCGATCGAGATGGTCGGACTCCACGAGGAACTCGAATGTGGCAAGTCCCCTCAGCCCGACTGAGGACGCCAACGTCAGTGCTGCGGAGTGGAGTTCCTTGCGAGTGGAATCGGGAAGGTTCTGCGCGGGTGCGATCTCCACGACTTTCTGGTGGCGGCGTTGCGCCGTGCAGTCGCGGTCGAAGAGATGCATCGGTGTGCTCACGCCATCGCCCACGACCTGGACTTCGATGTGCCGTGCGCGCGGTAGGTAGGCCTCGACGTAGACATCGGACAGGCCGAAACTGCGTTCCGCCTCGGAACGGCATCTGTCGATGGCACGATCGAGTTCGGTGAGATCCTCTACTATTCGCATACCACGACCCCCGCCGCCTGCGGTGGCTTTCACGATTACCGCGCCGGCGGGAAGTGACTGCGCGAACTGACGCGCGTCGGTTTTCGATGTGGGACCTGCGGTGGCAGCGAGTACGGGTACTCCGCAGCCGGTCGCGAGTTCACGTGTGGCGGACTTGTCCCCGAGAGTTCTCAGCGTGTGAGCGTCGGGTCCGACGAAGGTCAGCCCCGCCTCGGCGCAGGCCTCAGCCAACTCGGCGCTCTCGCTGAGGAATCCGTATCCGGGGTGGACCGTCGATGCCCCCGACGCCAGTGCCGCGTCGCGAATGGCCGCGACATCCAGATACGCGGCGGGGCCCGTTTCTCGAAGCGGACGTGCATGGTCGGCAGCAGCGACGTGCGGGGCATCGTGCTCGTCCTCGCTGTACACCGCAATCGTCTTGATTCCGCGTGCTGTGGCGGTGCGGATGATTCGAAGCGCTACTTCACCGCGATTGGCGATCAGAATGGACGTCATACCGCTTGCCGGTCGGCGGCGAACCCGCCGTAACCGCCCTGGAAGAAGATCAGCGGCGACTCGGGTGTGTCGAGTTCGAGGTGTCGCACACGGCCGACGACGATGTGGTGATCGCCGGCGTCGTGCACGGCATCGATCTCGCAATCGATCCACGCCAGCGCACCCTCGATGCGAGGCATACCGGAGGGGGTGGGGGCCCACTCGACGTCCGCGAACTTGCCGGTTCCCTTTCGGGCGAGGCTGCGGCAGATCTGTTGTTGCTCGGAGCCGAGCACGTTGGCGCAGAAGCGTCCGGCCGTGCGGATCTTGGGAAAAGTGGACGACGACTTGTCGGGCAGGAACGCGACCAGTGGCGGATCGAGCGACACCGAGGTGAAGGACCCGACGGCCATGCCGGTCGGGTTGTTCTCGGCGTCCATGGTGGTCACAGCTACGACGCCGGTGGGGAAGTGGCCGAGAACGTTTCGGAAGCGCAAGGGGTCTATCGCGTGAAATTTGTCGACGATCACGCCGTCGGGGACAGCGGTGCGCGAGTCGGATTCGTGTGTCTCGACCTTGCCCTCCATTGTGAAGCCCATGGTGATTCCTTTCGTCCGTGAAGCCGAGCCGTGCATCGAGGACATATGACTCCCGACGCGGAGACTGATTGCAGCCTCCTCCGGAGCCGGAAATCTGTCAACTATGTCGTTGATGCAATCTACGATGGCGTAGATTTAGTAGTTGTGGCCGCGGGGTCGAAGGTTGACATCTGTGGCGCAGGGCACAATGATCGGGACAGCGATCTACGCTGACGTTGATCGCGAGATGCGGGGTTCGGCCCTTCGGTCGAGTCGCTGGATTTCCTTCACCGCGCAAAGGAGTGCACATGTCCGACATGGAAAGCAGGGTGCGTCGGCTTGAAGACAGGGCGGAGTTGGAAGACCTTGCGGTCCGCTACTTCCTCGCCTCTGATTTCGACGATTTCGACGCCATCGCCGATGTCTTCGCAGAGAACGGGACGTTCTCGGCTGGAGGATTCCCCGGCGCCACCACCGGCAGTGGGATCGCGAACATGATTCGGCAAGCTCGTACCGCGTTTGGAACCACCATTCACACGCCGCACTACGTCCTGCTCGAGTTCGTCGACGACGATCACGCGACAGGGCTGGTAGGTGCACACCTCGAGATCGCAACGGGTGGAACGACGGTGTTCGGCGCTGTGCGTTACGAAGACGAGTACGTCCGCGAAGGTGGGCGCTGGAAGTTCGCGTCTCGCAACATGCGCACCGTGCATCTAGGCCCCTGGGACGAAGTGGCCACGTCGCTCACTTCGGATTTACCTGTTCGGTGGCCCGGGGCCGAACCTGCGTCCTCCGACTACGCGGTTCGCGTCTGACCGTTCGCACCCGTTGCCGACGGGTGCACTCTGTCCTCGGAATCTACATCAATGTTGATTTCCCGTCTCGTGGCCGAGGCGGGTGATCGAACCGTACATCAACAATTCACGCCCCAAGGAGATCGATATGACTGCAACCCATGAGGTGTCCACCAGGGAGCTCGCCGAGCTCGTGGAGACCGGCAAGATCGAGCGCGTCCTGTTCGACTACGCCTACAACCTCGACATGAACCGTCCCGACGATCTCGTCGCTTTGTTCACCGAGGACTGCTACGTCGCCTACGGTCCCGACTTCGGCGCCGACGGCCGCGCCGCCTATCGCGAGACGCTCGACGGCATCGGAACGTTCTTCACGGCAACCAGTCACCACGTATCCAACATCGTCGTCGACTTCTCCGATGATCTGACGTCGGCCAAGGTCCGCTCGGTCCTGTATGCATGGCATCGCTACACCAAGGAAGGCAAGGCCGACGGGTACTTCTTCGGCCAGTATCACGACGATTTCGTGCGGGACGACGAGCATGGCTGGCGCTTCTCGCGCCGCGAGTTGCGCGCGTCCGGTGTCGTGGACTTCCATGTCAAGAAGCAGATCCCGATCGGGCGGTCATGACGGCGATCGCGGACACGCCTGCCGAGACCCGCTACGAAAATCTACGCATTGAGCACCGGGGACCGATCAGTTGGATAGTGCTGAACCGGCCGGACAAGGCCAACTCGCTCTCGAACGAGATGCTGGACGAGTTCAGTGCGGCGTTGGCCGCTCTGGCGACGGCCGGCGGACCGATCATCGGAATCCGTGGAGCAGGCAAGGGATTCTCGGCAGGCTACGACATCGGTCAGGTCGGAAAGGTCGTCGCCGAGCCGGACCCGGTAGCGGACCGAGAGCGGCTGGCTCGCAACGTCAATCGCTTTCTCGCGATCTGGGATCACCCGAAACCGGTGATTGCTGCAGTGCACGGATATTGCATCGCAGGAGCCACACAGATGTGTGTGTTCACCGACGTGACCCTGGTGGCGCGCAACGCGAAGATCGGTGAGCCGGCGATCCCACTCGGTGGTGGATACATCGCGCCGTTGTGGGCGCCCCTGGTCGGCCCGAAACGTGCCAAGGAACTGGCGTTCGTTCCTGGCAACTCGATCGACGGCACGACCGCGGTCGAGTGGGGCTGGGCCAATCACGCGGTGGCCGAGGAAGATCTGATCGCCGAGACCGAGGCGCTTGCCGCTCGTATGGCACGCACGCCGTCGGACATCCTGCGGATCAAGAAGTTGTCCATCAACAAGACGATGGAAGCAATGGGCGTGCGTACCGCAGCCCAAGGCGGTGCAGAAATGGATGCCCTGCTCCATCTGTCGCCGTCGGTGGCCGAGGTGCGCAAGTTCGTCGCCGACGTGGGACTGAAGGCGGCGATCGCTGCCTACCGCGAACCCGTGGCGTTACCCGATCATGCGGTCGCAGAACAACTATGAGAGAGGACCTACCGTGAGCAGCGGAATCTTGTTCGAGGTCGACAACCACATTGCACGTGTGACGCTCGACCGCCCCAAGGCGTTGAACTCCATCGATCCCGAGATGGACGCGGCACTGTTCGAAGCCTGGACCGAGATCAACTCGAATCCGGACATCTGGGTCGCAGTGCTCGGTGCTACGGGGGAGAAGGCGTTCTGCGCCGGCGCCAACGTGAGCGGCGGGACCGAAGGCGACGGCCGCAGGATGGCGCTCGGCGGCGGTCTCACCGGTGTCGGCGGGCCGATGCTGACGCTTCGTAAACCATTGATCGCGGCGGTGCAGGGATACGCAATCGGTGGTGGATTCGAACTGGCGATGTGCGCCGACATCATCGTCGCAGCCGACAACGCTCAGTTCGGCATTCCGGAGACGAAGGTCGGCATCATCGGCGAGGCCGGCATCATGCATCGCGCGATACGGCAGCTGCCTCATCACATCGCGATGGCCTTGATCCTCACCGGAGAGCGCATCGACGCCCAGCAGGCAGAGCGCTACGGACTGGTCAACGAGATCGTGCCGTACGAGAAGCTGCTCGAGACCGCGTCGTCGTGGGCGGATCGAATCGCGTCGGCGTCACCGCTTGCTGTCCAAGCAGCAAAGGACGCAGTTCTGTCGCGTGCAGGATGGCCGCTGGATGTCGCGTTGGCAACTCGCTACGAGCCCATCGAGGCGTACGCGAACAGCGCGGACCGCATCGAGGGACGTGCAGCGTTCGCAGACAAGCGTGCTGCGCAATGGAGCGGTCGCTGACACTGCTTCTCGTCTGGTCGCTGGGTGCGGGGTGCTGGGCTCGGCGTACGCGCCGCGGTTCGAGCGCACGGCACCTGCACCCAGCGCCGGTCGACGGATGGCCGCGTGATGGTGTTGCGAGCACCGAGAGTGAAATCCACCCGTGGTCGCCGACAAACCTGAGATCAAAAGGAGTACTTGGCTATGCAGCTGGACGGAAAGAAAATCATTGTCACGGGCGGATCCATGGGCATCGGCGAGTCGGTCGTCCGGGCCTACACATCGGAGGGCGCTGACGTCGCCTCTCTGGATCTCGCTGACGAGCTGGGTGTTGCGGTAGCGCAAGAAGCGAGCCGATGCGGACCTGGCAAAGCAACCTTTCACTCGTGCGACGTGCGTGATCGCGACCAGGTTGAGAAAGTCTTCGAGACCGCTGCTGACCAACTGGGAGGCCTTGACGTAGTCGTGAACGTGGCTGGTGTACACAAGCACTGCGATCCTGCTGGAATCTCGGCTGAAATCTACAGATTCATTTTCGATGTCAATGTGTTAGGGACAATCAACACCAACGGTGCCGCACATCGCCTGATGAAATCGAATCGTGTCGGGAACATCATCAACTTCGGTTCCGAGTCGGGACTGACGGGTGAGATCAACAATGCTCTGTACGCCGCGTCGAAGGGTGCGGTCCATACATGGAGCCGGAACGTCGCCCGTCAATGGGGGCCGGATGGGATTCGGGTAAATTACGTACTCCCGTACATGTGGACAAAGATGTACGACGAGTTTCGCGCCGCCTTGTCTCCCGAAGAGCTGAAAGCGCACGACGACCAAACCGCTGCAGACATACCTCTCGGTGGGGCTTTCGGTCGAGCCGACCGGGACTTGGCGCCAGTTATGGTCTTCCTCGCCAGCGATGCTTCACACTTCATCACTGGACAAATGTTCCCTGTCGACGGAGGGCTGATCTCCGGACGGTAAAAGTGCGGTGACAGGGCGCTGTGTGCTGGGTCCGACCTCGCGTCGCGGGCCCAGCGCACTGTCAGTTCTGCGTCCGCGCACCGTCGAAGAACAGAGTGCAGAAGGCTTCGGTGGTCTGCTTGGCGTCCACGCTGCGCATTCCCGGCTTGAGCCACCGATGCGTCCAGTTGACCATGCCGAACAGTGCCTTGGACATCAACTGCACCGACACGTCGCTGCGTAGAGTTCCGTCGTCGACTCCCTGCTGCAGCACGTCGAGGACAATGGTTTCGAAGCGTTTGGTCTTTCGTGCCATGTCCTTGCCCCAGGACGTGGTGTCCAGCTGTAGCTGCGCCATGTCTTCCTGGATGTAGAGGTAGACGAAGGGGTAGTTCTTCTCGTACGAGTTCATCTGTTGATCGACGAGGCGGCGAAGCTTCTCGGGTGCGTCGTCGTCGCCGGCGAGGATCTCCTCTGCGACCGCGATGTTCTGATCCAGAACATCGACGAGAACGTCGTGGAAAAGAGCCTGGAACAGTTCCTTCTTGCTCGCGAAGTAGTAATAGATCGACGCTCGGTCGGTCCCGAACCGCTCGGCGATATCGTTGAGGGTTGCTCCTTCGAAGCCCTTCTCCTTGAAGACATCAGCTGCTGTCCGCAACAGTTCCTGGCGCTTGGCCTGGTAGTTGGGGCTGCTGTCGTTCTGAGCGCTGCGACGGCGTCGGCTCATGCCGCTGTTGGCTGCGGTCGAAGTTGGCATTGTCGGATGATACCTCCGGATCGAGGGCATTGATCAACGTTGACGTCGATCGACCTCGGCGTCGATCGAGGTCGAGGTGGGGACGGGTAAGGCCCCGGGAAGTCGCTGTTTGTCGACAACTTCCCGGGGCCCTGTTATCGGTGGGGTCAGCCCACTGCGACGGTTTCGTGTGTTCCTTCGACCGGAACGTTCGGTACGACCTCGGTGGCGAAAAGGCGGAGGGATTCGATCCACGGCTCGGGATCGTCCATGGCGTCGTGAGTGTTGACGGCAAGCTGTCCGTACCTGAAGCCGGCCAGGTCGAAGGTCTTCTCGATCTTCTCGATGACGGTGTCCGGGCTTCCGCAAAGCCACACGTTGTCGGCCAGGTAGTCGAGATCGACGTCGTCGATGTCGACCTTGTGGTCGGCGTCGTCGATGAAGCCCTGAAGGATCCGGTACTTCTGGTAGACCGGCATCAGGTACTTCTGCCAGGCGAGTCCCAGTGCACCGTTCTTTGCCTTCTCCTTGGCCTCTTCGTCGGTCTTCGCCACGAACACATCTCGTGCGATCTTGAATCGAGATCCCTGCGGGGTTCCGCCGATGGACTTGACCGCCTCCGAATATGTGTCCCACTGCGATCTCAGCAAGGCCGAACCACCGTAGAACGAGATCGGGGTCCAGCCTCGTTCGCCTGCGAGGCGATGCGACGGTGAGTTCTTGCTCAGGCCTGTGACAGCGATTTCGAGGCCGTCCGCGCCACCATGGGGTGAGTGATCCGCGGTCAGGTGGTACTCCTCGCCGTCCTTGACCTTGAACTCTCCATGGGACGCGACACTACCGGGATCGATCTGTCCGTCGAGGCGGGCGGCCTTGTAGTACTTGCCTTCGAAGTCGAATGGCTCCTGGCGCCACACTTTGTCCATCACCTCCAGTCCCTCCATCAGGCGGGGGTGAGCTTCGGACAGGTCGCCGGGCTGGCCGCGAAGCACTGCCTCGTTCTCCCACGATCCGGCTCCGACCCCGAGGAAGTACCTGTCCTCGAGCAACTGCGAGGTGTAGCCGATCTGAATGGCGAGCGTCGACGGGTTGTGCAGGGGCACGATGTGCGCCATGGGCGCGAAGCGCATGCGCTCGGTGATCTGTGCTGCCGCGACGATCAGCAACTCGGGATTCGGAATGTTCTCCCATGCCTGCATGCCGTGCTCGCCGACCATGAAATCGCGGTAGCCGAACTTGTCGCATGCTGCTGCAAGCAGGAGTGAGTATTCGAAGGTGTCCTTGTCCTTGCGACCGGGACGCATGTACGGGGTGTGGAAAACGCCGCATTCCATTTGTGAATCTCCAGCTTCTGGTCGTTGTGAATGCACTCTGCTGCGGTGTCCGGCACGAGCCTGACAGTGGTGGTGGACAGCCCGAAGGAAAGCGAGGGTGGGTTCGTGGAACGTGCATGCAGAGCTGTTCTGTCCGATCGATCCGACACATGTCGTGGCGGTCCGCCAGGCGAAATGCTCGCATTGGCGTATTCCCAACGTAGGGTGATCCGGATCACTTTGTCAACTGCAACGTTGACGTTGAAGTTGGGTGTAATCAACACTCATGTAAATCAACTTCAGCGTTGACAGTGTGACGTGAGTCGCTTAGCGTCTACGTCGACACGTTCCCCTGGTGCGCGCGGATCAAGCGCCGCTGATCAAGACAACTTCGGTGGCGCATCCGCTGCCGACGATCGATGATTGAGGACGAGATGACTGACATCGGCGACTGGTGCAACGTCACCCCACTCGGCGACCTGCTGGTGCGCGGTGCCCACCTGTGCCCTGACCGCGACTTGATCGTATTTCCCGAGGCGCGGTTCACGTATGCCCAGGTGCTCGACGGCGCGGTCGCGGTCGCGCGAGGTCTGTTGGCCATGGGCGTCGGGTCCGGTGATCACGTCGCGCTCCTGGCGCCGAACGGTATCGAGTTCGTCGAGGGGCTCTTCGGATCGGCCTTGATCGGGGCGGTAGTCGTACCGCTCAACGCGCGGCACAAAGCGAAGGAGCTCGGCTACATCATCGAGAACGCGGACATCACCGCGTTGCTGACGGTGTCCGGTCCCGACGACTACGTGGACTTCGTGCAGGTGCTGCACGAAGCGCTGCCCTCCTTGGCCGCGGCGGGCTCAGGTGATCTCGATCTTCCCGAAGCACCGCGGCTGCGTCGAGCCGTATTGCTGAAAGGAACCGAACGGCCCGGTTTCACGTCCAGGGCGGCCCTGGATGCGGCAGCAGAGACCGTCGACGCGACTCTCGTGCATCGTCATCGCCGCCGGGTGCGGACGAGGGACATCGCCGCGATCCTGTACACGTCGGGGACCACCGCCAACCCCCGTGGATGCCTGCTCACCCACGAATCGATGACGCGTGGCCCGGTGGAGCGCGCGACCGGCCGCCTCTCGGCAGGAGAGCGCCACATCAGCTGGGCCGGCGGACCACTGTTCCACATCGCTGCGCTGGCCCCCCTCATCGGCGCAATCGGTGCCGGGGGAACGTTCCTGACCGACACGTTCTTCGAACCTGGCCGCGCCATCGAGCTGATCAGGGCCGAACGGCCCACCTGCGTCTGGCCCTGGTTCCCCGCACCGATGCAGATGATGATGGCGCACCCGAAGTTCGACGCAGCGGAGTTCGACTCGATTCGGTACCTGTTCCTGATCGGTCCCCGCGTCCTCATCGAAGAGGTTCAGAATCTGTTCCCGGCCGCCGAGCTCATGGCCGCATGCGGAATGACGGAAACGACCGGCATCTATGCCCTCAGCGAGCCGGACGAGTCGTTCGAGGATCGAAGCGGTGCGCAAGGAAAGGCCGTACCCGGCATCGAGATTCGAATCGTCGATCCGTTCAGTGGTGCCGAGCAGCCGGCCGGGGTTCCCGGTGAGATCTTGATTCGCGGTTACTGCGTGACCGAGGGGTACTACAAGGATCCCGCAAAGACCGCCGAGACGATCGATTCCGACGGCTGGTTGCGGACCGGCGACCTCTACAGCCGTACCGAGTCGGGGTGCCTGGTGTTCCACGGACGGCTCAAGGACATGCTCAAGGTCGGTGGTGAGAACGTCGCGGCCATCGAAGTCGAGTCCTTCCTTTGTGAGCATCCTGCTGTGTTGACGGCCGCCGTCATCGGCCGCCCGGACGACCGGCTCGACGAAGTGCCCGTGGCATTCGTCGAGGTCCGAGAAGGACATCAGCTGACAGAAGCGGAACTGATCGAATTCTGTGACGGCAAGATCGGCCGGTACAAGGTCCCGCGCGCAGTGTTCTTCGTCGAGCCCGGCGAGTGGCCGATGTCGGCGACGAAGATCAACAAGCGCGGACTCAAAGCGCAATTGGCGACGCTGGCCGGCTCGCTGAGTGCAGCCGGATGACCTCCATGACAGTCGAGTTCGACATCGGAGATCTTCGTATGTTGGCCGAAGGGATTTTGAAAGACGTGGACGAGGGCCCAGCCCTCGATGAGCAGACGCGTGTGCTCACCCACATCGCGGTGTGTTCGGCGGCCACGGCGATGGATGTGGCGGGTACCGGCCGCTATATCGAGGAGGCGCTCGATCTGGGTCTCGACGCCACGCAGATCCAGGAGGCGTTGACGGTGGTCTCGGGTCTCGGTGTGCACACGCTGTTCGAGGCGTCCAGGCAGTTGTCGAGTGCCATTCTGCGCAGAGGCGGTGGCGAGGCCGAACCGCTCGATGCTTCGCAGCAGGACTTGTGGGACCGCCACATCGGTACCGATCCGTACTGGCAGCGGATGGAGGACGAGCTTCCGGGATTCTTCGATGCACTGCTGCGGATGTCACCAGAAACGTTCGTCGCGTTCTTCGACTACTGCGCGGTGCCGTGGAAGAGTCGGGCATTACGGGCCGTGACCAAGGAATTGATTTCTCTCGCTGCCGATTCCACTCCCACCCACCGATACAAGCCCGGGTTCCTGTTACACCTGAAGAACGCCCTCGACCTCGGAGCAGGTGCCCGCAGCATCCGCGAAGTTCTCGATATCGCGGCAGCTGCTCCTGAGCACCACGGGGTCGGCTGACTTTTCTCTTTGCACAGGATCGGCCCCGATACGAACTTTCGTATCGGGGCCGATCCGCATTGTTCAGCCGGCGATCAGCGATCGTGTCCGCACCACGTCGGCGGCGAGGGCGGCGACCAGTTCTTCCTTCGACGCAAAGGTCACCTGTCCGCGCATCCACTGGTGGAGGCTCACCTCGAGAGTTGCGTCGTAAAGATCGCCATCGAAGTCAAGCAAGTGTGCCTCGAGCAGTCGAACTCCGGACCTGCCGTAGAACGTCGGGCGCCGGCCTATCGATATCGCAGCGATCGCGGTCGAGCCGTCGGGGAGTGTGCACCGGCCTGCCCACACACCGTCGGCGACCGAATTCGAATCTTCCAGCTCCAGATTCGCAGTTCGGAAGCCAAGCTCTCGTCCGCGTTGATCGCCGTGAACGACCGTACCGACGATGGAAGGATTCTCGAATCCGAACGGCGCCGGAGCGTTACCGCGAGCGAGCGACGCAGAGCCTCCGGCGCTGATGCTCAATCCGATGTGCCACATCATCGTCCGCGACTCCGGTGGAAAATTGCTCAGCGAGGGGGAGTGGTAGCCGCACTCGCGCACCACCTCGGCGAGGTCGCCGTGCGTGTCGGCCGAGATGTAGTTGTTCGGGGCGTATCTCGCCACCACCACGGCTCCGTAGCCGTGTTCGGCCACCTGCGCCAGTGCCACTCCGATCGGGCCGTCCTGACACAGATGCGGTGCGGGATCGCTCTCTTGCTGGAAGCAGACGAGCGGGGTTGTGCCGGCGACTGCCGGTCCGATGGAGTAGGTGAGATATTCCGAGCCCGTGACGTCACTGCGGTAGCCGACGCAGCGAACCGGGCCGTGGACGCTGTCACGCTCGAAGGTGAACTGCGTCAGCATGTGCGGTTCGGCCATTCGCCGATATGTCGCGACGTCATCGATGGACAGGTGTCCGAGTTCGTGTGCACGAGCGAATGTTTCGGCTTCAGCGGAGTCGGCGATAGCTGTCGGATCGAGCTCGGAGACGAGGGCGCTGTAGGCGCAGGTCCGATGCAAACCTGCGACGGACATGAGATCCACGGCAGCTTCCGCTGGTCCGCGGAACTCGAGCACGCCGCCGGGTACGGACCGTGCCGGAAGCACGTGCCCGGGCCGGGTGAACGCGTCGGGGGTGCTCGCCGAGTCGGCGAGTAGGCGCAGTGTGTCCGCCCTGTCGGACGCCGAAATTCCGGTGCCGGGTCCGATTGCATCGATGCTGACCGTGAACTCCGTTCCGGCATGATCTCTGTCCGCGCCGACCATGTTCGGGAGCCCGAGGCGGTCGCAGTCCGCGCCGACCATGGCGGCGCAGACCAGCCCCGAACTGTGGCGAACAAGAAATGCGATCGATTCCACGGTTGCCTTCTCGGCCGGGATCAGGATGTGGGCGTCGCTGGTGGGGGAGTTGCCGGTCAGCACGACTGGACGTCCGGCGCTCATGTCCGACAGCGCTCGTTGCACGCGGGTTGTTGGACCATCCATTGTGGGGAACCTCGCTTCGATATGGACGACTGACGTCTGCACTGTGACGAGCGTCGCAAATTGTGCTCACCGTGTCAACATCAACGTAGACATTGAAAACGGCCTTCGACGCTCTACCCCCTGCGGGATGAAGGATTTGCGAGCGCGGCAGCCACCTGGTGGCGGCGGGGGACACCCAGCTTTCGGAGCACGTGTGCGACGTGCCCCTCGACGGTTCTGACCGACAGGACCAGCCGATCCGCGATCTCCTTGTTGGTGAGCCCGTCCGCAACGCACTGTGCAATGTCCCACTCGCGAGGGGAGAGCCCGACTGCCGGGTACGACGACGACGGCACGGGGCTGTCGGAGAACTCCTCGTCCAGGGCGTAAGCGATGAGTTCGGCCATCGACAACGTGGAGCCGCGACGATGGGATGCGGAGTAGACCGTGTCGCCGAGCGAAGTCCGCGCGCGCGATTCGTACACTTCTCGTCGTTGGACCCAGTGCTGGGATCCGTACAGTTGCATGCCGAACGAATCCCACATGGACGATGCTGCGCCGAGAAGTACGGCTGCACGTTCGCCGGAACCGGTCGCGGCTTCGGCCCACGCGAGAAGGTCTGTGACCAGTGTGGCTCCGACCGTGTCGTCGAAGGCGCGTTTGAGGGCGAGGGCGTCGATCGCAAGGGTGATCGCCTCGTCGTGACGACCGCGCATCAGCGCTACCAAGCCCAGTCCGTACACGGCATACGACAACATCCATTTCTCTCCCGTGGCCGATGCCTGGGTGTGAACGAACTCGAAATGTTCGGCAGCGCGGTCGCTCTCTCCGTTCGAGCTGCACAGCATTCCCATCTCGATGTGGGCGGTCCACATGAGATCGGTGATGCCGGGCAGGCGCTCGTACAGTGCCAACGCCTCCGACAGGTTGTGTTCGCCGGCCTCGAAATCACCGCCGAGGTAGGTGTTGAGGCCTTGCGTCTGCAGAGCGAACGCGAGGGTCGCATCGTCGCCGAGTTCGCGTGCGCCATGCGCGGCAGTGTCGAGTGTCCGAACTGCCTCGACCCGGTCACCCTGCATCGTCTGCAGCACGCCCAGGGTGGCGTAGAGCTGGGGTACGACGTCTTCGGCCAGGTCGGAGAGCGCGAGGAACTCTGTCACCCACATGCGGTGTTCTCGTACCGAAAAGGCCGACGACCATAGAAACCACGTCGCGACGAGGCCAGAGGCAAGGTGCAGCGTCTCGTGGTTCTGGCCCGTCAGCGCCGTCTGCAGTGCGGACCGCAGGTTGGCGCGGTTCTCCCGAAGCCGGTTGCTCGCACTCTCCTGCTCGGCCCCGGTCCATGACCGGCGGGCGGTACGTACCAGCTCGGCGCACCAACGGAGGTGTGCCACCCGTAGCTCGGCCTTCTCGTTGTCGGACAGTTTGCTCGCACCGAAGTGCCGGATCGTTTCGAGCATCTTGAACCGGACATGTCCTTCGCCGGTGGTGCGTTGTAAGACCGACTTCCCGATCAGACCGGCGATGGTATCGAGAATGCTCGCGGCGTCGACAGGGGCTCCAGCGCAGATGCTCTCGGCCATGGCGAGATCGAAGCCTTCGGAGAAGATGGACAATCTCGCCCACAGCACCTGCTCCTGAGTAGTGCAGAGGTCGTAGCTCCACTCGACCGTCGCATGCAGGCTTCGATGTCTGCTCGGCCCGCCACGATTACCCGTCGTCAACAACGCCAGCCGGTCGTCGAGACGTTCTGCGAGATCGTCTACGGACAGCGCGGTCAAACGCGCGCACGCCAGTTCGATGGCCAGCGGCATGCCATCCAGCTGCGTGCACACCCGGCGCACACCGTCCCGGCTCGAATCCGTGATCGAGAATCCGGACAGTGCCGCCGATGCGCGGTTCTCGAACAACTCGATGGCGGCACCGGGCATGTCCGGGTCGCGGTGGTCCGTCGTGGACAGCGGCTCGAGGACGTGCACGTGCTCGTCCGGAATCGACAGCACTTCACGACTCGTGACCAGGATCTTCACGTGTTCGGTGTTTCGTAGAATCAGCGCGACCAATTCGGCGCATGCGCTGACGAGATGCTCGCAATTGTCCAGCACCAGCAACAGGTGCTTGTCGCGGAGCGATTCGAGGAGCGATTCGGTTGCACTTCGTTCCGGTGCGTCCCGCTCGTCGAACCCCAGGACGTCCAGAATGGTCTGGGGGAGCAGGGTTTCGCTTCGCAGTGACGCCAGCTCCACGAAGCGGATTCCATCGGCAAATGCCCGCCGGTACGCGGTTGCGGCCTCTGCTGCGAGTCGGGTCTTGCCGATGCCACCGGGGCCGGTGACGGTGACGAGGCGGCTGTCGCCGAGCAGCACCCGGATTCTGTGGAGTTCTTCGCTGCGGCCGACGAAACTCGTCGAGAAGAGTGGAATATCGGTTGCACTGGACATGCGGGTGCTCGACGTGTGCGTGCCGGACGTTCGCGGCGAACGCTCCTCCTTGATGCGGCGGACCGCGCTCGCCAGAGTATTCCGCGATCCGCTCCATTCCAGTTCCCGATGCAGCTGGGCCACCGTGACGTCGGGGTCTGCGTCGAGCGCCGCGGCGATCCGGGGTCGGAGGGCATCGGCCGACGATCCTGACCGTGGCCGGTGGTCCTGGGGTGGTGCCTCGAATTCGAGGGCGCGGCGCACCGTGTTGCGCGAGATCTTCAATCGCGTCGCGATGCCCGAGATCGATTCGCCGGATTGTCGAAGCTCGACTATCTCGCGCCACTCGTCAGCGTTCACGGTGTCCTCTCTGTTGCACGCGGGCATCTGTGAGCGGTGTCACTGTTCGATCATGTCGCGCCCCGACCGCGTGGTCAAGATCTGACAACACGCGTATTGACCGATTGCAGCGGCGTGCCTCGGCGTGCATATCGGCTCTGAGCTGGTCAGATGCCGGCAGATTCGGGAGGGGTGGGGAATCGAGTATTACTACGGTTTCGCCCCGAGCGCCGCCGGCGGACAGTGATCCAGGTCATAGAGGAAAGAAACGGAGCATCCATGACTACGCCGGAACAGAACATCGACTTGGCCGACAACTTCACAAAGGTCTTCTCCACGGGCGACGTGGAACAAATTCTCGACACTCTCCATCCCGAGGCGACCTACTGGGTCTCGGGACGGATCGACGGGATGTCGGGCAGCTATGACAAGGAAGGTCTCGGCGCGTTGCTCGGCGGGGTCACCTCCGTGTACGAGAACGGCGCGCTCGAAATCACCCCGACTTCGGCAATCGCGCAAGGCGACAAGGTGGCCGTCGAGGCGACGTCGTACGCGAAGTTGAAGAACGGCAAGGTCTATCAGAACGCGTACCACTTCCTGTTCGAGTTTCGCGACGGCAAGATCCTGTCCGTCAAGGAGTACATGGATACCCAGCACGCATACGACATCTTCTATGCCTGACAAGGGGTTTCGTACCGCCACTGGGTAATCGACCACAAGTTAGTTGAAAGGCAGTTCACGATGGCAATGGAAACCGGACTCATCGTCCACCCGTACATGCGCCCTGAGCGGACCGCGCGCCAGACATTCGACTGGTGCGTACAGCAGGCCGTCGAGGCCGATAAGATCGGCTTCGACTCGATCATGTTCTCCGAACACGCTTCACAGCGTTGGGAGAACATCCCCAACCCGGAGCTGATTATCGCAGCAGCCGCACGCCAGACCGAGCGGATCAAGTTCGCGCCGATGGCTCACATCCTTCCCCATCACAATCCGGCGAAGCTCGCGATCATGGTCGGCTGGCTCTCGCAGATTCTCGAGGGTCGGTATTTCCTCGGCGTCGGTGCGGGTGCGTACCCGCAGTCCACGTACATCCACGGCATCAAGAATGGTGAAGACACGCAATTCACCAACGAGATGGTCCGCGAATCGCTCGAGATCATGGAGAAGATCTGGAAGCGTGAACCGTTCTTCTACGAGGGCCGTTTTTGGAATGCGGGCTACCCCGAAGAGTTGCACGGCGAAGAGGGCGACGACCAGCACATGCTCGCGGATCTCAGCCCGTGGGGTGGTGCACCGGAGATCGCGGTGACCGGATTCAGTGCCAAGTCGCCGTCGATGAAGTTTGCGGGCGAGCGCGGATTCCGACCGATGTCGATCTTCTCCGGCCTGGACGCTCTGAAGACGCACTGGGAGACCTACTCTACGGCTGCGGAGGCCAATGGGCACGTCGCGGATCGCGCGCGCTATCACGTGTCCCAGACGGTGTTCGTCGCCGACACGGACAAAGAGGCGAAGCGGCTCGTGATGGAGGGGCCTATCGGATACTGCTTCGAGCGCTACCTCATTCCCATCTGGTGGCGGTTCGGGATGATGGATGGATTCATCAAGGACGCCGGCGCGGACAGGGCCGACGTCGACCTCGAGTGGGTCGTCGACAACGTGTTCTGTGTGGGCTCACCGGACACCGTGGTGGACAAGATCAATACTTTGTTCGAGGCCAGCGGCGGTTGGGGCACCCTGCAGGTCGAATCGCACGACTACTACGACGATCCCGCGCCCTGGTTCAATTCGCTGGCCATGATCCAGAAGGAAGTGGCTCCCAAGATCTCGCTTCCTGTGTCGGTGACGTCGTAGTACTCGGATCGAACGAAGGGACAGAAATGACAAAGCGGTTGGAGGGCAAAGTGGCCCTCATCACCGGCGCATCTCGTGGCATGGGTGAGTCGCACGCGAAGACTTTCGTCGAGCACGGGGCGAAGGTCGTACTGGCGGACATCACGGACCACGCAGGGGAGCTACTTGCCAAGGAGCTGGGGGAGAATGCAGTCTTTGTGCATCACGATGTCACGCAACTCGATTCATGGACCAATGCCGTCGAACGGAGTGTGAAGGCGTTCGGCGAGATCAATGTGCTGGTGAACAATGCAGGGGTTCTCGGCCCGCTGGCCACGACGGCAGAGCTTACCGAGGGCGACTACCGGAAGGTGTGCAGTATCAACCAGGACGGTGTGTTCTTCGGGATGAAAGCCGTTCTGCCCTCCATGGAACGAGCCGGTATCGGCTCCATCGTCAACATCTCGTCGATCGCCGGCATGGCCGCGAACTACGGGTTCCCCAGTTTGGCGTACGTCGCAAGCAAGTTCGCAGTCCGCGGCATGACGAAAGCGACAGCCGTCGAATACGGACCCAAGAACATTCGCGTCAATTCCGTGCACCCTGGGTTCATCCAGACTCCGATGATGGTGGAGGCCACCAACGAAGAGGGCGGCGACGCCTTGGCTCAGATTCCCCTCGGTCGCATCGCAGATCCGCAGGAGGTGTCCAACCTCGTTCTGTTCCTCGCGTCGGACGAATCCTCCTACATCACCGGATCGGAGCATCTGGTCGACGCAGGCATGCTCGCGCAGTAGGCGCTGAGCCCAAGGTTGTGGAAGGTCTTCAACGGGACCTTCCACAACCTGGGGTGGCAATCGGAGGGTCTTGTTCGGCATCCGATTCGGCGGCCATGTGAGGTTCGGTGAATCCACGTCCAGGGTCTGGTCAGTTCGTCCGGTCGTGGACGAGTTCGCTCGGGCCGATTCCGGCTTCGCCGGCGATTCCGGCGAGTTCCGCGCCGACCGACTCGTGCGGCTCGTCGGTCGTGGGCTTCTTCTGCGGGCCGGTGAGCAGCGAGGCGATTCCGCCGATCACGCACGCGACGATCGCGAAGGCGAACGCCATGGCCAGGCCGTCGGCGAACGGGCCGGAAATCAGCTGGGGAAAGAAGTCCAGGCCGGTCAGGTGCGCCTGTTGCTGCTCGGTGAGCGAGGACAGTTGGGGTCCGAGCAGTTCCTGGATCGGGTTGACGCCGAGGAACGCGGCGAACAGCACGGCCACGGCGGGGAGATTCGCGATCTGGGTGGCCTGCGCCGCGGATACCCCGTTCGCCATCAGTCCGTCGCTCATCGCGGCCGGAAGGTTGGAGCTGAGTCCGGCGATCATCAGACTGAAGAAGAATCCGATCGACAGCACCATCGCCGCGTTCTGGAACGTCGTCATCATGCCCGCGCCGACGCCGCGCGCGTCGGCGGGAAGGCTGTTCATCACCTCGGCCCGGTTCGGCGCGGAGAACATCCCCATTCCGACGCCGTTGATCAACAGCGTCACGGCGAATGCCCAGTAGTCGAAGTCGACCGGCAGGGCGATCAGCAGACCGAACGTGGCCGCGGTGATGAACATGCCGGTGCTGGTGAACCACTTGGTGCCGAACCGGTCGGAGATGACCCCGGATACCGGTGCCGACAACAGGAACCCGATGGTCATCGGCAGCATGTAGATGCCCGCCCACAGCGGGGTGCGGCTGTAGTCGTAGCCGTGCTGCGGCAGCCAGATGCCCTGGAGCCAGATGATCAGGATGAACTGCAGACCGCCGCGGCCCAGTGACGCGACCAGATTGGCGATGTTGCCCCAGGTGAACGACTTGATCTGGAACAGATGCAGGTTGAAGAGGGGATTCGCGACCTTGGTCTCGATGACGCAGAAGATCGCGAGGACTGCGAGACCGCCGACGAGGCACCAGAGCACCAGCGGGCTGCCCCAGCCCATCGACGAGGAGCCGTACGGCTGGATTCCGTAGGTGATGCCGACCAGCACGGCGATCAATCCGACGGCGAACGTGATGTTGCCCCACCAGTCGATGTCGGCATGCCGGCGGACGCCGGTGTCGCGGAGTTTGAGATAGGCCCAGATCGTGCCGACCACGCCGAAGGGAACCGACACGAGGAAGATCAGATTCCAGTGGATCGGCGCGAGGATGCCGCCGATGAGCAGGCCGAGGAAGGATCCGGCGATCGCGGCGACACCGTTGATCCCGAGCGCGAGTCCGCGCTGATCGGCGGGGAAGGCGTCGGTGAGGATCGCCGACGAGTTCGCCATCAGGAACGCTCCGCCCACGCCCTGCACGACGCGCCATCCGATGAGCCACAGCGCCGCCTCGGTCCCGTCGAACCACGTCACTGCCAGGAAGATCGAGGCGATCGTGAACACCGCGAAGCCCATGTTGTACATCCGGGCGCGGCCGAACATGTCGCCGAGCCGCCCGAAACTGACGACCAGCACCGCGGTGACGACGAGGAAGCCCATCATCATCCACAGCAGGTAGCTCGTGTTGCCGGGTTCGAGTGGGTTGAGGTGGATGCCCTTGAAAATGTCAGGGAGCGCGATCAGCACGATCGACGAGTTGATCGTCGCCACCAGCATGCCGAGGGTGGTGTTCGACAACGCAATCCACTTGTAGTGCGGGCCGAGTTCGTCGAGTGTCCGGGTGCCGTCACCGTTCGAAACGGCGGGTTCCTGCGTGTGCGAGACCAAGGAATTTCACCTCTCGGGTTTTCATAGTTTTCAAAAGTAAGTAATCGGAAGGCAAAGTATTCCGTTGTCGAGTGTTCTGTGTGGTGGGGCATTCGGCCGACCGCGGCATCCCCTAATCGGAAATGCCCGGTTTGTCCGTTATGTCGCTGTCGCTCAACCGGTTCCGTCGAGACGGTCGATCAGGTTTGTGATGATACGACGTCTCGTTCCACCCCGCACCCCAGGCGCTGTGGCCTGATCGGGGGACAGTCGAATCATCCCATTCAAGGCCCGATCGGGGGACAATCCGGGCGCCCGATACGCGACAGGATGACTCTCATGCGAGTCGGACGCAGGAACAGGACGAGGTAGATGTCGACGATTGCGAGCACGACGTTGGCTGAGGTGGCGTCCGAGTGGTGCACCGAGGCGGAGATTCAGGTGCAGTCATCGGCTGTCGCGGCCGGGCGGAATGTCACGCGGAGTGTGCTGTTCATCGGCAACCCGTCCACCGTCACCGAGGTGACGCACTGGGCCGCCGTGCGGCACTGGACGGTGGAGCAGGGGCTGAAACCCGTACGCGAACTCCAGGCTGATGTGCTGTGCGCGATCGTCACCGAGGCCGTCGCCGACGGCACCTGTCCGTCGGCGGATGCGGCGGTCGTGCAGCGCGTGCGCGCCCGCGGCCTGGACTGCATCCCCGTCTACGACATCGAGCCGTGGGGGACGGCCCGGCTGTCCGGTGCGCTGCCGCCTACGTCGGCTCCGTGAGTGCGCGTTGGGCCGCGGGCCAGAACTCGAATCCTGCAGTCATCAGCCCGCCGAGCCCGATGATGATCACCGCGGCGTCGACGCTGGTCCGCCCCTCCTTCGCCCAGTAGACGTCTTCCAGATCCAGCAGCAACGCCAACTCGTCGACGATGAGCGCGGTGCCGACGCCGTACGAGATGGGCACGGTCGGATGGCGACGTTGCTTCTCGGAGCCACGTACCGCCACCGCCCCGACCCCGGCCAGCGCCACGATGCCGAGGTTGTAATGGTGGAAATGACGGCCGTGCAGACTCAGCCCACCGCCGGCCGGTCCGTGCCCGCGCCTGATCCAATGAGTCAGCGCCCGCACCCCCGCGAACGTCAGCGTGAACGCGCCCCACGACACCACCGCTGACTGCTCACTCGGATCGAGCTTCCGCCGCCACGCGGCACGCAGACGGCGCCAGCGGCTGCGGTGGGGTGCATCGTCGAGCGGGTGACTGGTCACGGCGTCAATCGTGCCATTGACGCGCTCGGTCTATCCGCAAATCGGCCAGTGAGCGTTGGACAGATGACGATGCGCAATCGGAATTGAAACGCCGCCCCGGTAAAACAGTTCTCGCGGTGCCCGCCCTCCACGTCGGAGGGCGGGCACTCTTTCGCTACGTATTGACGCTGCCGAAATTCAGCGCATGCACCAGTTCTGAGCCGAACGAGAAAAGCATTCCCCAGGGGGTATTCCAAATGCTGTCTCTATCCACGTGAACACTCCTTTGATCGTGATGGTTCGGCGCCGATCGTAGAGCGGCCTATCAAGGCGCCTACGCGGTGGCACCACAAGACCATTCACGCAAATGACAGACCGCCGCTAGTGATGGTGGGGAATGCGGTCCGCCGCGACCGCGACCGCGACGCCACATTGACCTGACTATCGAGTAGGGTTCGGCAAAATACCGGAACTTGTTTCGCGACGCCAGGACCTTAGTCCCTATTCACGGGGCCCCACGTGGTGTAGATCGCGTCATTCATTCGATCTATAGCCCCATTACCTGCACAGGAACCTGTTCTCGCCGTTCAAATCTCGTGGCTGTGACTCTCGCCACTCCGGTTGTAACGAAGTTGGTTGAAGGTGCGATCATCATCTCGGCAGCAATACAGGGGGGCGGTCGTCAGTCACCGCCAACAGTCGCAAGACAGCAGCGCTTGCCGGCTTATTGGTTCTCAGGTGGAAGGCAACGAATGTGACCGCATTCGATGTTCCGCTCGGCCCCGCATCGGGTGCACCGGGCGCGACAACGGTCTCTTCGGAGACAGGACGACTCGGGAGTCGTCGAGAGTGGCAGGCGGCGTACATCCGGCGTCTGTTGATCTCCGACACCCTGGTGGTGATCGCTGCTGTCGCGTTGGCCCAGTGGATTCGCTTCGGCGACAGTGGTGTTCTGACGACTGGCCAAGCCATCCACAACCTGAGCTACACGCTGGTGTCGGCCCTGCTGGTGGTCGCGTGGCTGGTGACGTTGGTGATCTTCCGGACCCGCACCATTCGGGTCATCGGTAGTGGTCCCGACGAGTATCGCCGGATCTTCGTATCGACGGTGCGCCTCTTCGGATTCATCGCGATCCTGGCACTTCTCTTCAGACTCGACCTGGCCCGCCTCTACCTGGCGATCGCGTTCCCCGTGGGCCTAGTTGCCCTGATGGTGAACCGCTGGGTGTGGCGCCAGGTGATCACGCGCAAGCGTTCGCGTGGAGAATTTCAGACGTCCGTCCTGGTGGTCGGCGGTGAGCGCTCGGTGCGGAATCTCGCCGAATCCTTCTCCCGCGGCACTGCTGACGGATACCAAGTTGTCGGCGTGTGCATTCCGGGGCACACCGGCAAATATGGCGACAAGATCACCGTGAACGGGCGGGAGATTCCAGTACTCGGCGACGAGCAGGACGTGGTGGAGTCGCTGGAGTTCTGCCAGGCGGACACAGTGGCTGTAACGGCGACCGAGCATCTCGGCCACGACGGAATGCGGGACCTGGCGTGGGCGCTGGAGCCGCACCACGTCGACCTCGTGGTTGCTCCAGGGATGATGGACGTGTCGGGCCCCCGACTCTCGATGCGACCCGTCGCCGGCCTTCCGCTGATCCACGTGGAGAAGCCGCAGTACCACGGTGCGCAGCGGTTCTCGAAACTGTCGTTCGACTTTGTGTTCGCGACTCTCGCGTTGATTCTGATCAGCCCGGTTCTGTTGGCGGTCGCAATCGCGATCAAGCTGACCAGTAAAGGGCCCGTCTTCTATAAGTCGGAGCGGATGGGCTTGGACGGCAGGCCATTCCCGATGCTCAAGTTCCGCAGCATGGTAGTGGACGCCGACAAGCAGGTGGCCTCGCTGATGAAGGCAAACGAAGGTGCCGGCGTTCTGTTCAAGATGCGTGAGGACCCGCGGGTTACGAAGGTCGGCCGCTTCATGCGCAAGTTCAGCATCGACGAGCTGCCGCAGTTCATCAACGTTCTGCGACGCGAGATGAGCGTCGTCGGTCCCAGGCCGCCGCTGCGCCGCGAGGTGGAGGCCTACGACGGCACCGTGAGGCGCCGGCTGCTCGTGAAGCCTGGTGTCACCGGGCTGTGGCAGGTGAGCGGACGTTCCGATCTTTCGTGGGAGGAGACTGTGCGACTGGATCTCTCTTATGTGGAGAACTGGTCGATGGTGGGGGATCTCTTAATTGTAGGAAAGACGCTGAGGGCGGTCCTTGCGGGCCACGGCGCGTACTGACGGATGCAACCAGTAGGAAAACAGTATGTGGAAGGCGTTAATGTGGGTAATCCGATAGCTTCCGCGGGCGCAAATGATTTAGTGCACACGAATCAGTTTGCGAGATGGTCAAACTGGACGGTAGTCCACGACTTCGCGTTCACGTACGGCGGAGCTGAGCGCGTCACTTGCGATATCCAGCGTGCGATTGGATCTCGGAACCCAATCCGGTATTTGGCCGGGAACCCTGCCGTGATGAATGCACTCTCAGAGCACCACGCCCCAGTCCTTGATCTCCCCCTCAACGAGAGAACCTACCGCCTGATTGCGCCCCTATATGGCGACATTCTGAAACGGCAGAGCCCAATCGACGGCAACATTGTCGCGTCGTCCTACTCATTTGCGCACCATGTGCGCGTCTCCGGAACCAAGGTCGTGTACTGCCACACTCCATTCCGCCAGGCATGGAGTGGCCAAAGAGACTATTCCGTGGGAGGCGATCTTGCCGCACGGTTAGCTACCCGGGTCTTTGGTGCACGATGGCGACGGCAGGACCGATCGGTCGCACGCCGAAATCCCCACTTCATTGCGACAAGCAGAGCCGTGGCAGCAAGGATTCAAGATTACTATGGCTTTTCAGCGCTTGCGATAGTGGCGCCCGCCTACGCCGATGAGATTTACACTGTCGATTCGGAATCCCAAAGATCTGACGCATACCTCTGGGTTGGTCGAATCGTCGAACCCTACAAAAGGCTCAGTTTGCTGATTGAGTATTTCAAAAGGAATCCACGAAAGACACTCCTCGTCGCGGGAGACGGCCGCGATAGGCGGAAGCTTGAGCGGCATGCGAGTAAGAACGTTAAATTTTTGGGTTGGCAGAATGAAGAGGAGCTCGCCGCGCTGTACCGTTCAACGAACGCTCTAATCTTCCCAAGCGAGGACGATTTCGGTATCACGGCACTTGAGGCTATGGCGTGCGGACTTCCTGTCGTTGCCTACGGGGCAGGAGGGGCGCTCGACACCGTTGTAGAGGGCGAATCTGGCGTTTTCTTCCCAGATCCCACAGTCGAGTCGCTTCACGCTGCAATACAAAAGTTCGAATCAGTTACCTGGCACAACATTGCAATCGCAAAGTCGATTGTTGAAAAGTTCGGACGTCGGCGTTTCGATGTAGAAATCCGCGAGGTTCTTGAATCGTTGGACGTTCGAGGGTGAGCGTCGAACAGGTGAGGGACTATGTAGCTGTCATCATTCACTATAAGGCGGCGATTCAGGTAAGTCGTCTAATAACGAACTTGAGTGACGTTGCCTGTCCGCCAAAGAAGATCGTGGTCATCGACAATAGCGAAGATCTCGACATCGAAGTACTGTACTCCCCGCGTGTGAACATTCCGGTCGAGGTCATTCCACTTCCGAATCCCGGTTACGCCGCGGCTGTGAACAGGGCTCGGCTCGAGGTCGAGCGACACACAGAGTTCCTATTAGTCCTAACTCAAGAGGTCGTTCTTGAGTCCGAAACTATTTGTCGGCTTTTTTCGAGTATCAGCAATGATGATCGAGTGTCACTCGTCGGCCCCCTTCTATATAGAAACTCAAACATAGAGAGTCTATTTTCCGCCGGCGGAATTTTGACCTCCGGCGGTGAAACCATTCACTTGGAACATCGTCTACTTGACGCAGACTACGACGTGGAATGGGTGGATGGGGCGGTAATGCTAATGCGCACCGCGGTTCTTGACGAGATCGGAGGACTCGACGAAAAATACTTCCTCTACTTTGAAGAGGTTGACCTTGCCTATCGGATGAGGGAATTAGGGTACAAGGTGATCGTGAATCCGCAGGCGCGCGCGTATCAGGAACCTGGGGACTACACGGCATATCTGCGATTTCGCAACCACATATTATTTGCGCGAAGTCGATTCACGGTATTCCGGGTTGTACTCGCAATCCTTGCGAAGTTCATTCGAGCCATACCTGGTTGGATAGTTCGTCGCAACTTCTTGGGTCCGGTGTGGTCGGTTAGGGGTGTCTTAGATGGAATACGTAGTGTGGTTGGAAGGCCCCCGCCAGACCCCTTTTCGCAAGTCCACCGGAATAGGAATCGGATACTCAATTGAAACGCGTGTGCTTCGTCCTTGCTAAAAATCCGGCTGAGTTCCATGGGGGTGACACGACGATCAGTAAACTTATGATGAGGATCGCGGCTGATTCATTCCAGGTTGACGCTATCTCGCTGACGCAGTCGAAGGGATTGCTCGGTCCTCGGGGCGACTTATATGGCGTTGCAAAGCCGCCCGTAAACCATCTCAGTATCAGCGCGAGATCGCTCGGTCGGCTTAAGAGTCCCATTCATGTGCGGTTCGACACACCGAGTCTTCGAAGCTGGATTGGGGAAGCAGAGCGCGACATCTACATTGCAGAGCACTCTTACATGGCAGAATCGGTATTGGCATTTCCGGAGTTGCATGACAAGCTTTGGGTGAATACGCACGTGTCGGAGTCCGATGTAGCGAGAGCAAGTGGAAACTTGATGAAGCGAGGTCTTGCTCGGAGCATATTGCGCGATGAGATTCGAGTGGCGAAGAACGCGCGCCGGACAGCTTGCTTCGATCGTCAGGAACTGGAGCGATACATCCGGCACGGAGTTAACCGAGTCGACCTTCTGAACCTGACGTTGCCACCGGATGTAAAAGCTGACGTTAAGGCATCTGGACGGACGATGCTATTCATCGGGGACCAGACATGGTGGCCGAATTATGAAGCCGTCGCCAGGCTCGTCCGCCTGTGGCCCAGTGTGACTGCGCGAGTGCCCGGTGCGCGACTCAACATCATAGGAAAGATGAATCCGCGCGCGAAGTGGAAAAGCGTTGAGGGGATAAAGCACTGGGGATTTGTCGATGACCTGTCCCCATTCCTTTCCCAATCGAGAGCGATGATTGCACCCATATCCACGGGAGGTGGAGTCCGGGTCAAGCTGCTCGAGGCGTGTAGTAGGGGCCTGCCGGTAGTAGCCACGCAAGCCGCCATTGGGTCATTGGACGAAGTTCTCGGTTTGCCGGTGAGCTCGAACGATGATGACCTCGTTGATGAAAGCGTCCGCATGTTGCTCGACCCGGCATATGCAGCCGAGCGCGGCGACGAGATATACGACACTAACTCTGGCTATTGGAGGACATCTGGGCCCCACAATGCCGTAGCGAGCTGGCTCAGTGCGTAATGTATTGTGGACTTTCACCCTGGTCGGTGTTATCGCCGCCGGGTGGACCGCCGCTTGGAGTAACAGAATAGGACTTGTCACCCTAATCCTATCCATGCTCTTCTTGGTCTCGATTCATGTGGTCCTGGCCGACTTTCAAAAATCGGCCCTACTTGTATCAACGATGAGTTGTGCAGGTATTGTGATCGCCCCAAACTTCGGCGCACCATTTTTGCTTAAGCTCGCGTTACCGGTAACCTGCATCCTGCTAACTGCGGTCCTCGTATTCCGACGCGACTTCCTTAGATTGAAGAAAAGCCAACCCACAAAATATTTGCTGTTCTTCCTGACGTACGCCGCGCTCGTTACATTCGCATACGGGGCACTCGAATCGGTATATGCTCTCTTGCTTCAAGTGTTCACTCTATTGCCGTTGGTAGTACTGCTACCTTCTCTTTCTAGGGAGAAGCTCCGATCGGTCACTCTCGTCATTGTGGCATTGGGGTGTGTGCAGGCAACTCTCGCGATTCTCGAAGTGATGGGCCACATTCAACCACTTTGGGGTCTGCTGGGAGGGCCGATCCCTCAATGGGGATTGGAGAATAGTCTCCTCCCGAATGCCGACACACGCGGGATTGGAACCGTAGCGCATCCCCTTCCACTTGGCATGTTCTGTGCTTTCTGTTGCGCGTTGATCCTAGCAGCGGGGTATCTTCGGAGGATGACGGTGGTATCGATCATTGTCCTCCTATTCGCTGGAATCTTCGCCTCAGGAACAAGAAGTGCATTACTTGTCGCTGCACTGATCCTCGCGTTCCATTTCTGTAGGTCTGGCAATAGATTTTTTATCGTTCGTGCGTCCGTGATATTTCTGGCAACCTCGGCATTCGCATTATTGTTCGATGTTGTTGCGATAGTAGGGCTAGCTGAAGTTCAGGGCTCACTTTCGCTCACGCACCGATTGGAGTCACTAAATTCTATTCCCGCGGTAATGTCGGGCAGCCTACTGCGAATTACCTTTGGTACTGATCCGGCCTTGATCAGCTCTCTGTCCGCCTTCGATTATCTTAGATCAAGCGGGATAGAGGCGATCGATAACCAGTGGATTACGCTCGTGCTTAAGTTTGGCATGGTAGGCATGGGTCTGATCGCTCTCACGCTGTTTTCGCTGTTTCGTGGCGGTACCTGGGCGCACCGCGCATGTGCTGTGGCGTTCGTGGTTGCCGGTTGGTCGTTTGACGAGCTCTCATGGAATATCGTACTGATGATCCTAGTAGTTGTAGCACAGGAACAATTCGGAGGTGCAAGGAAGGTAGTTGAGAACCGGCTCGATCCGTATTCGAATCGGTACTACACCGCTTCCGCGGAGGCTCATCGGTGAAAACAGGAAGTGCTGCGGGTGGTGTTGTTAGTAGCGCATTTGCCGGAATCGCCTTGATGGCGGCTGGATTGCTGCTAATTCCTCTAATAATTAGAACTGTGGGTGCGGACGCGTATGGTGTTTGGCTGACGCTCAGCGTTGTGGCAACATATTTGTATTACTCAGATCTGGGTATTGGAACAGCAATCGTTCACTTCGGATCGCAGGCTCGATCGAGTATAGGTGGATTCAACCCGTCAGAATTGCTGTCTTCAGGTCTCGCATGGGTCACTGCAGTCGTTCTAGTCGTTGCGCCGGCGTACGTGGCGGGCACCATCTGGATTCTTGATTCGAAGTTCGATGCTGCAGGGATCTCCCGCGAAGACGGTCTAGTTCTAATCGGAATCGGTACAGTTCTGCTCTCCTCAATGGTACTGAAGCCTTTTGAGTCCGCGCTTATCGGCGCTGGCTACATGACGTACGAACGCCGGAATCAAATAGCCGGGGCCGGTATGCGGATCGTTGGCACCTGCATAGCGTGTCTGCTAATGAGAGACATCGTGGCAGTTGCAGTTGCTGAGACCGTGGCACTTATGACGCCTTCGGTCCTGTCCGCTTTTCTGGTTGTAAGAAACCGTGTTGCCTACGGTCGTGTGCTTTTGGTGAGTCATCGCGTGCTGCGTCATATGTTCAGCTACAGTCTTCGGGCATTCGCGATGGGAGCCACTGGATCCTTGATTCTTCAAGCTGGCACTCTGATTACTTCGATTGTGGGTTCGCCTGCGGACGTGACCTACTTCAATGCTGCGTTCCGAATCTACGGGAGCGTCCGTCAAATAATTACCTGGGTGACGGAGCCTTCGCGATCCGTAATGAGCAGGCTTTGGATTACGAGCACCGTTCGGGCGCGCGAGTACCTTGTGAGCTACGTTCTTGTCGCAACGTTGGGAGCAGTACTTGGGTGTTTAGCGTTGATTGTTTCCGCGGATTCGATTGTCCGTATTTGGTTGGGTCCCGAGGTCCCCGTGGCGGAGATCTCTGCGGCTCTCATTATCCTGCTCTTGGGTCTGCTGCTTAGTAGTATGCATATTCCGTTGATTCCGGCCTTGGATGGCATTGGCCGGCCCGGTAGACTGCTACCCTTGCAGGTTTTATGGCTGCTCCTATTTATTTTGATCGGTGTTCCAGCAGGTTATCGTTTCGGAATTGTAGGCGTAGCATTTGGGCTGAGCGCACCCTTGATCGTACTAGAACCACTTTATTGGCGTCGTGCGAGCGTCGATCTTGATCTTAGCTTTCGTAGATGGAGGCAGGAGGTTATTGCACCAGTATGCACAATTACGGCCGGAGGCGCACTGGGAGCTGTTGTTACAAAAATTGTCGGAATTCTGTTTCAGATTCAGATTCCAAGTTTTGTGCTGGGTATCTCGTTCTTGGTAATGGCGGGAGCAAGTGCTCTGCTGTTTCAGCGCAGGTTTAAGGTGGACCGCATCGCTAAAGTGATGCGTACGGGTCTTTGAGCAAGAAAGATGCGCTACGGGAAGGGAGCTGGTTTTGTTGATGGATCATGGTGGGCAAGAAACTCTTGAAGTCGCTTTTGCGCGCGCAAACGGTGTTGCGGCGTGGAAGAGTCGCTCTTGCAAAAGTGATGTACCTGACGAATGGCCATATGGGTTAAATCGGTTGGCAATGCATTTCGATGATGTGCGTGCCGCCGATTTGGATCGCGCGAGTGTTTGGTCTCTTGCGCTGTCGTTGTCGAGATTGCGTTCGTTTCAACGAAAGAGTGTCGATGTTTCGATCGCTTGGGATGAGCGGGCGGCAGTCAGAATGGTCAATCGCAGAGCCGCCACGCGCATGTTATGCGGCGTTATTTGGGCGACGGACGAAGTGTGCCGTGGAGAGCGGAAGTTTGAAAACCGTTTTGTTAAGAAGATTTTAAGACAAATGGATGGTGTGTGGTGTCTATCACGTGCACAGTTGCCGGTGGTTGCTGATTGGCTGGGACGCGGCGGTCCGGCCGTTTGTTATCTGCCCTTCGGCATCGACGAGACATTTTACACTTATGTTCCGTACCCTACGGGTCGATCTCCTATCATTGTCAGTTTCGGTATCGATCGCGATCGTGATCCTGAGACACTATTCGAATCTTTGGACCTGGTTATTAAGCATCGGCCCGATGTTCGCGCACTTGTGCAAACCGACTCTGAACTAACTGCGCCTACTGGGGTTAAGAAGATCGGTAGAGTCTCGCATCGAGACGTGCATCGAATGTATGGGGAGTCAGCGTTGGCAATGGTGGCGACTCGTCAGAACCTGCATGCTTCAGGTTTGACTGTCACTTTGGAGGCTATGTCCACCGGTCGCCCGGTGGTTATCTCGGGAACGCCCGGTCTTGAGGACTATGTTGAGAATGGAGTTAGTGGGTACCTGGTCGAGCCCGAATGTCCGGAGGGGATGGCGCGTGCAGCTCTCTCCGTACTTGGCAACCCCGAAGTTGCGATCGAGATGGGACGCGCGGGACGTCTTCGCGTTGAGAAGAATTTTACAACGGCACTTATGTCCAGACATATTGCCGACATGGTATCGAGTCTAAACGGTGTGGCGAGCATTGCTTAGTGAAGGTGCTCAGATCGGGTCCTTTTTCTAGGAATTTGTGCTAGTAACCCAAAGGCTTGTCCGCACTGGCGCTCGCACTACCTTTAATGTGCCTCTACGCGCTGTCGCCAAACAATTTGGAGATTTCACGTTTGGCGTCAACCTCAGAGTCGACAAATGTCGTCCCAGGCATCCGGCAAAGGTAGTCGTTGTAGATTGCTCGGACTTTGCCATTGGAATTATCCATGGCAAGTACTTGTTTCCCCATAAGTGAAGCAAGGACAGTCGCGTGTAGCCGGTCTGTCAGGACTTTGTCTCCCCGCGATAGGATTCCGATGGCATTCCGGACATTGAGTTCAGCTTGTCGGTCGTATAATTTTGCCAGCAAAGGCTGAAGAGTGTTGCGCGCATAAAATGAACGCTTTGCGACGGCGCCGGGGAAGTGGAGAATTGCCCACTGGATGGCGCGCAAACCGGTTAGGCCCCACTCGGACTCAATGTATGAGATATGTTCAGCGCCTGGGAAGTTTGTCCCGTGAACTGATTCGCTATCGCGCCGCTTAAGGAAGACGAACTCTTTTTCAGGTTCAGCTGTTGGCGTGATTGGTTTGTTTCCGAACGCCAGGTCGGGGCAAAAAACGACCGTATTGTTTGGGAATAGCTCTTGGGTCATCATTACGCCGGCCCGGTCGCGAATGAAGATAGTTAGATCTCTATGGTTGGAGAGTATTTTTTGCGCGTGTTCTAGTCGCGGTCCTGGTGAGAAATCGATGCTTTGCGGCAGTTGAATGATGGATCGATCCGGAAAGTCCTGGATGACTCGTTCGCGAAAATTTTGCATTGGGATCCATCTGTCGCCGAAGTTCCCGCCGCCTTGTATCAGGATCGGCCCCTCGGGAACGAGGTCGTTCAAGATCCGCGGATCATATCGTGAGATGTCGCACACGTATCCAATATTTGTACCCAGACGGCGGAGGTACTCTTTCTGGCCAAGCCATATGAGCGAGTCGCCCGCATTCTGATGATTCGGAAAGTCGACAATAGCCACACTGGCATTCTGAGGTAGGTGCTGTTTAAGTATGCTGTACGTCTCAGTCTGAATCTTGGTAAGTGCTGCGTACATGTGTTGTATGTTCCAATGCGATTGTGACGGTTGAATATTCGGTGCGCTCGGGGGGTGTCCGATATCTCCTGATATCCGCTTCTTGAATGTATGGTATGGCCGAGGCGTTACGCTCGTATGCCCCTGCCTGGGGTCTGTTTGAGGCGTTGACGTTCGGCTCGTTCACCTTTTCGCATGGGACTATACTACCTGTGTCAGTCAGATGCCTTGATCGATAAGGATGCGCGCGAGGCGTTTGGATGGGGCATAAGATTTTGCGATTTCTCAATGGAACTGCGAGGTGTTTTCGGTGAAGGGAATCATCCTTGCGGGCGGCTCAGGGACCCGCCTGCGCCCGATTACTCTTGGCGTCAGTAAACAGTTGGTGCCTGTTTACGACAAGCCGATGATCTACTACCCGCTAACCACCCTCATGCTCGCCGGTATCCGTGACATACTCGTCATCACCACTCCTCACGACGCCGATCAGTTTCAACGGCTACTCGGCGACGGTTGCCAGTTCGGCATCAACCTGACCTACACGGTGCAAGGCCAACCCAACGGGCTCGCGCAGGCCTTCGTTCTCGGTGCGGACCACGTGGGAAACGACCCCGCAGCACTCGTACTCGGCGACAACATCTTCTACGGTGCCGGGCTCGGCCATCAGCTCGGCAGGTTCGAGCTTCTAGAGGGCGGATCAATTTTCGCATACTGGGTTGCCGACCCCTCCGCCTACGGGGTTGTCCAGTTCGACGACAATGGGCGGGCGCTCTCCCTCGAAGAGAAGCCGGCGACGCCGAAGTCGAACTATGCCGTCCCAGGTCTCTATTTTTACGACAACGACGTCGTCGAGATTGCGAAGCAACTTCGACCGTCCGATCGTGGTGAGTACGAGATCACTGATGTGAACCGGGCATACCTCGAGGAGGGGCGCCTCAACGTCGAGGTCTTGCCGCGAGGAACCGCGTGGCTCGACACCGGCACGTTCGACTCACTCCTCGAAGCGTCGAACTTTGTACGCACTATCGAGCACCGGCAGGGGCTGAAGATCGGAGCTCCCGAGGAAGTCGCGTGGCGTCAAGGATTCATCAACGATGACGAGCTGAGGGTTCGGGCGGAGAACCTGGTGAAATCGGGGTACGGAGAATACCTGCTGCAGTTGCTCGAAGTCGGCCCTGGTTCTCACTGAGATAGAAACAGCTCCGGGTGCTTAGCCTGTGGGCATGCGGCAGTTGATTCGTCTCGCAATGACTGCATTCGGTGCTGTCGCCGGCCTGGGCGTGGTGGGCCACTTCGCTTACACCAAGTCGCGAGTCGATCCGATGAGGCCGGTCGATGCGATCATCGTGCTCGGTGGGGAGCGGGACGGCCGCGAGGAGTATGGTATCGAGCTTGCGCGGGAGGGCTTCTCGGCGAACGTTGTGCTGTCGAATCCCTACTGGAAGGGCGACCGCAAGATGGCCGAGTTCTGCGCCATCCAGGATCAGCGCTTCACCGTCACCTGCGTCCCGCCGCAACCGAGTACGACGTGAGGCGAGGCCCTGTTCACGCGGGACCTCGCCGCGCAGCACGGGTGGACCAGCGTCATGGTGATCAGCTGGCGGTACCACCTGCCGCGTGCGCGGTACATCTTCTCCCAGGGGCTGTCCGACGGTGGCGCGACGTACGGCTCGCTGGCCGCGGGCCACGCGCGAATCGCGGCGAAGTTACAGCCGTTCATTGGGTTGTCGAGCGCGTTCCACTCGAACTCCACTTGCTGGCCCTCGCGTAGCGCGGGGAAGCCCTCGACCGCCACGCTGTGGAACAACGTCCAGCACCCGCCCGGAGTTTCGTCAGAATCGATGATGCCCTGCATCTCCTCGATGTTCCAGCTACGGACGACGCCGGTAGTTGTCATGCCGCCATTGTTGCTTGGCTCGCGTACGAAAGATCCATTTTGCACAAGCCATTGACTCGAAAGTGTGTTCGAACTAGAATTCAAGAATGGGGCTCGGGGGAGATATCCAGGGGGCGTTGTCGGAAGAGATTTTGGCGACCGCGGTCGGTGATGCGTGGCGTCTGGCCGAGGCGGAGTTGCTCGAATCGGTCGTTCGTATCTCGGAGGAGATTCAGCGACTCGAAGCTTTGCGCGTCAAGCTCGTCGGTGCCGTCGACTATCGCTGCAAGGTCGATGTGCTGGGATTTCCGAACGCCAAGATGTGGCTGGCCTCCAAGACGTTGCTCGAGGTAGGTGCTGCGGGGCGAATCGTGCTGTTGGGCCGAGGTTTGCGTCAGCAGCCCGAGATTGCAGACGAGTACTTCGACACCAACATTTCGGCAGAGCACGCAGCGCTGATCATGAAGTTCTGCGAACGGCCACCCAAGGGCATGCCGCTCGAAGCTATGGACGACTGCCGAAATGCGTTGCTGTTCGCCGCAACCGGTCCCACCGCCAACACCGACGCAGTGCGCGCCGTGATCGCCAGACTGGAACGCGCCTTCGAATCCGACGATCCGCCGCCCAGTGAAGACACCGACCTCAACGAGTTCCACGCGTCCAAAACACTCAACGGGCGCGTCGCCGTCAAGGGCGACCTGGACGCCGTGACCGGCGAAATGCTGCTCTCGGCGCTCTCCGGACTGTCCAAGCCTCGGCCCGCGCAGGACGGAACCAAAGACAGCCGCACCCCCGGACAGCGACGGGCCGACGGATTCACCGAACTCCTGCGCCGCTACCTCAACTCCGGGATCGCCGGCGAAGAAGGCGGCGAACGGCCACACGTCTCCCTCCACGTCAGCGTTCGAGATCTCGCCGACCACACCGACTGCAGTGCACGCGCAGAGCATGATGCCGCCGCCTCGCCGGACGACTCGCTCTTTGCCGTCGACGGAGTCGCGTGGACCGAGTGGATGGGGCCACTGAGCATCAAGGCGGCCAGGCTTCTCAGCTGCGATTCGATCTACACACCGATCGTGCTCGACGAGAACGGAGCGCCACTCGACCTCGGCATCTCCACCCGGACCGTCACCAAGAGACAGCGAAAAGCGTTGGTGGCGCGGGATCGAGGATGTGCGTTCCCCGGGTGTGGTGCGCCGCCATCATGGTGCGAAGGTCACCACATCGTCCACTGGTCCGTCGGCGGGCCGTCCGACATGGGCAACCTCGTGCTGCTCTGCGGATTCCACCACCGATTGCTCCACCACAGTGAGTGGGAAATAGAAATGGGAGCCGACCGGCATCCCATGTTCATCCCACCCAGGCAGGTCGACTGGGAACGAAAGCCGATACCGGCACACAACCGGGGTCGACCCCGAGCGTCCTGACCCGACGCGTACACACATTGCCGACTCTGCAACAGGATGATTCCTGTTGCAGAGCCGGCATGTCGTCGTGCCCGGAGCCCGGGCACGACGACACCGAACCGTAGTCCCCATCGACTCGGCAAGCCCATTGCGATCGGCGGCATCGAGCTTCATGGATGCATTGTAGATATGACCCTCCACCGTCCGCACCGACACGAACAACCGATCAGCGATCTGCCGGTTCGACAACCCGGCCGCGACCATCGACCCCACCTCCCGTTCACGCCTCGTCAGGGGGAGTGGATAGGCTGCCTCCACCAGTGCGGGGGCGGCATGTGATCGCATCGGACCGACAGGGGCTACGGCCGCGGTAGCACTCTCGCTCGAACGTCGCTTGCCTCCGCCCGCCTGTAGGCAATCGCGGCCCGAACGTATGCATCAGCGGCATTGGGCAGGGTGCCGATTCTCCCGAACTCGACTGCTGCAGATGCCACATCGCCCCCCGATTCCCAACTGAACTGCGGCGGCATGCCCGGCCGCAATCACGACAAATGGCCGTCGCAGATGTCGGCCGATTCGGCGAGACGAGCTGCAGAAGTCGTGTCAGCGAACCCGGGTGGCAAATCGTGATGCAGTCCGGCGGGAGCACGACTCGAGCGTCGCCCTGGGACTACCTCTACATCTGCCAAAACGGTCGGGTTCGTCAAAGGTAATCCTCCAGGGGCGATGCTGCATTCTCCGATACGTGGATGAACACATCCGGTGAGCAGCTCTACTCCACCGTCCGGACGTCCTGTGCACGGTAGCGGTAGCCGTCCTGCGTTCTGCCGACCAAGATCTCGGGCTCGAATGTCACGTGCTGTCCCGGTGTGAGCGAACGATCGCCCGACCCGGCGATGTTGCTGAAGTGCGTCCACGCGCCACCCGGGGTTGTGTCGGAATCGATCACGCCCCAGCCCTCGGCGTCGCTCCAGGTGCGGACGACTCCGGTGGTTCGTTCGGCGTGAACCGTCGTCCCCATCGCCTGCGCGAATCCTTTACGGTCGGTGACATCGAGCTTCATGGACGCACGGTAGATATGACCCTCCACGGTCCGCACCGAGACGAACAACCGCTCGGCGATCTGCCGACTCGACAGGCCGGCCGCAACCATCGACCCCACCTCACGTTCACGGCTCGTCAGGGGGAGTGGATGTGCGGCCTCCACCAGAGCGGGAGACGACATGTGATCGCATCGGGCCGAGAGGGCTTCGGCCGCGGCAGCGCACTCGATCGAACGCCGCTTGTCGCCGGCATGCGTGAACGCGATCGCCGCCCGAGCGTAAGCGTCAGCGGCATCCGGCAGGGCGCCGATCTTCTCGAACTCGGCCGCTGCCGCTGCCACACCGGATCCGTTTCTTGCCGCGACTGCCGCTGCATGCCGGGCAACGATGTCGACAAGTTCGCCGTCGCAGATGTCGGCCAACTCTGCGAGCCGCGTAGCGGCCGTGGTGTCGCCGAACCGGGTGGCAAGGTGAAGCGCGACCGCCTCGATGCCGAATTGCCCTGATGTACAAGCGCACTCTGCCGCAGACCGCGATAGATCGATGGCCCGCGAGGTTTCACCTCGTGCTGCGGCGAGCCACGCCTGCGACATCATGAGTTGCGGCCCGAACACGGCAACGTGCCGGCCGTTCCGCGCCTGCGCCGCAGCGATGATCCCGTCCGCCTCGTGAATGCGACCGAGTTCCGCATACGCCTGACCGAGGACGATGTAGGCGGGAAAACTCCACGAGATCGCATCGGCCGTATCGCCGACGTTGAGGGCCGCGATCGCCTGCTCGAGGCGGCCCGCGGCGTCGGTGAACCGACCGCGGGCAAGTTCCACCGTCCCCACCAGGATGTTCGCGAGCCCCCAGGCAACGTAGCGGCCGCTCGACGCCAACGAGAGGTATTCCTCGGCCCGGCGCTGCGCCGCGCCGAACTGTCCGGTGAGGGTCAACGCGAGGATCTCACCGTGTGCGGCCGGGAACCGCAGCAACCCGTCGATCTGATCGGCCACCGCAGCGCTGCGTGCCGCCAGTTCCGGCACTTGGCCGCCGCGTCCCGTGAGTGCCAGGGACAACCCGCCACCGAAGAACGCCCACTCGATTGCCCACGGCAGTACTCGGTCGCAGGACAGAATCGCCTTCGCGGCCGCTGCTGCTTCCTCGGGCCGATTCTCGAATACCGCGCACACCGAGCCGATGCCCTCGATGATCGGCACGAGACTGGGATGCGTGACCTTCTCGCGCAGAACCGCGAGCACCTCGTCCGCCTTCTCCGACTCGCCGCTCGCCCAGAACAGGTTTGCGATCCGCGACGTACCCCAGCGCACGAGTTGCACCTGGTCCAGGCTGTCGGGCGAAAAGGACAGCAGCAACGATTCGGCCTCGGTGGCGTGCCCCTGCCACAGCAGAGCACGGGCCAGGAGGTCGGCCGCCTCGAAGCTGCCGGTTTGGTCGAGTGCCGCGCGCGCGAGCCGTTCCCCCAGAGGAACATTCGCCAAACCGATTGCGTCCTCGGCGGCGTCGACCAACAGATCGGGTTCGACCGACCGGTCGCTGTCGAGGGCCAACTCTGCCAGGCGAATTCGATTGGAGGATCCGACCACGGCCCGGCTGCTCAGAGCCTCCACGAGCTGTCCCCGGAGCCGTCGGCCCGCCGCGCGCCCCACCCGTCGTCGAATCACCTCACCGAACAGCGGATGCGTGTAACGAACGTCGAGCCGGTGTCCATTCTCGACGATTCTGACGAGGCCGCGTCGCTCGGCCTCCTCCACCGCGTCCTCACCCGCCAGCTGCCCGAGGATGTCCAGATCGAGCGGCTCGCAGAAGGTGAGAAGCTGCAATGCCTGCAACACATCGTGGGGGATCCGATCGATCCGGTGCTCCAGCAGGGAAGCGAGCTCCGACGTGATGGCGGCACGCCCCCGCAACTGCCACACGCCACCGGAACGGCGCAGCGTCCCCGCGTCGAGGGCGCCCTCCACCAGATGCCGGACGAACAACGCGTTCCCGCCGGACGCCTCCCAGATCATGTCCGCGCTCAGCCCTTCGAGGGGGCCGTCCAGCACGGATTCGATCAACTCGATGCTCTGTTCCCGGCTGAACGGCGCCAGCTCGAGCCGCAGGAGGTGACCGTCTTTCCACAACGACGTGATCGCGTCGGGCACGGTCTCGCCGTTGCGAACGGTGGCGACGATGTGCACCGCCCTGTCGAGGGCAAGCTGATGAAGGAATGTCGCCGAGAGCTGATCGAGGAGGTGCGCGTCGTCGACACCGATCACCACATCACGACTGTGGCCGTCGTCGAGGAGCGCCTGCCGCGCCGCGGACAGAAAGGCGACCGGATCCCGGGAGGTGGACGCCCCGACCAGATGGGCGAACACACCCAGCGGGATGCTGCGCGCCGACTCGGTGCCCGCCACCCATTTCACCTCACGTGGCAACGACTCGGTGGCGAACCGCGCGAGGGTGGTCTTGCCGACGCCGGGATCGCCCGTGAGGACGACACCGCATCCCCCGGACCGAGCCGTGAGCGACGCGGTGATCGCGTCGAACTCGACTTGCCGCTGAATCAGAGGCCACACCGGACCCATAGGTCTGATTCTAGATTCTCGCGGCACTGGTGACAGCACCGAGACGAGTATTGATCGCGAGTTCTCCAGCGAAACAGTGCAATACAACCTTGGAGTCGCTTTCGGCCTCAGTACTCCGGAGGCGTCGATGGATTGAGTAGCGCGACACGGGCACGAGTTCGGTTTCGTGATCGACCGAAAGTATGTCTCGCGCGATCGGGTAGGACGCTACTCGCGAGATTAGCCGACATCCGGGCGACGCTGAATGGGTATCGCGGAAAGTTGTTGCGTCGAACTACAGGAGCATGTCATGACCGCGCGGCCGGAGCCCTTCTTCAGTTGGACGGCGAGACGAGTCGAACTCCGTGAAGTCGAGTCCGCTGTCCTGGTGTTGGACGAAGTCGTGCCGGTGGGAACAACCGGCACGGCGCGACTGATCGCCACCCGCGTCGACGACGTCGACTACCTTGCACTGATCGTCGGCGACGTCGCCGACCGATACGACGTCGCGGTCCGCGTCGTCGACGAGGAGGCCCTCCTCATCGAGGGCAGCCGATCCGAATCCTCTCCGGAGATCCTGATCGGGTTGCGGGCCGCACAGAGCATCTGCGGTTGCTCCGACGCTCGGCACGTCGACAGCCAGCTGTGCCTCGACGGTCCGATCTCGACGATGATCGCGTCGATCGGCGTGCGGTCCGTCGTCGTCGACTGGTATCACGCAATGTCTGCGGTCGCGTGAACCGAACTACTCACCCCGACAGCTCGGCCCGCGCAAACTTCGGGTAGCGCGCCACTCGCGGAATTCGGGACCACGTGCCGGACCGTTGAGGACGTCCGACAAGCGCCACGCCGGCGCAGCACGTCACTCGAAACTCACTCATCGCAGCCAAGGACTACATCGTGATATCACACGGAAATTCATACGGCGACAACGACGGCGACAACACACTCGCCGCCCCCTCCGAGCCTGAAGTCACAGGCAGCCACGTCGTCGTGTTCGCCGAAGGCGGCAACCGAACGGACGCTGGGCAGACTTTGCGCACCGTTGCAGGGCTGTCGAACGTCGCACGCAGCACCGAATTCGAATCCAGCGCGGTAGACCTGTCGGAGACTCAGGAATCCGACGCCGTCGTGTTCGACGAACTGGGGATTGCGGTGGTCACCGCCGATCCCGACCAGCTGGCGGCACTGCAGGCGGCCGCGGCCACCGACGGCCCGGTGCTCTCCGTCGAGCCCGAGCTGATGCACTACGCCCTCTCGATCGGCACCGATCCTCGTGTGCAGGCCGAGGCGGCGAGCTTCAGCGACACCTCGGAGCTCACGTGGGGACTGCAAGCCACGAATGTCGCCGCGTCGGCGTGCGGTGGCTTCGGCGTCAAAGTTGCCGTCCTCGACACCGGCCTCGACCTGACGCATCCGGATTTCGAGGACCGCACGATCACGGCCCAGTCGTTCGTGCCCGGTGCTGGTCCGCAAGACGGGCACAGTCACGGCACGCACTGTGTCGGAACCGCGTGCGGACCCAAGTCCCCGAGTGGCACCCGCCGATACGGAGTCGCCCACAAGGCGAACATCTACGTCGGCAAGGTGCTGTCTGATCAGGGACGCGGAGCCGACCGCAGCATTCTCGCCGGAATCGAATGGGCGATCGTGAACGGCTGCCAGGTCATCTCGATGTCCCTCGGGGCGAACGTCGAGGCGGTGTCGGTTGCGTACGAGACGGTGGGCAGCCGGGCACTGGCGTCGGGGTCGCTGATCGTCGCGGCAGCGGGCAACAACGCCAACCGTGCGGCAGGGAACATGGGGTTCGTGGGTCCACCCGCGAACAGTCCGTCGATCATGGCTGTCGCAGCACTCGACTCGACACTGGGGCTGGGCAACTTCTCGGCCCGGAGCAACCCCGTCATCGGCGGGCAGATCGACGTGGCGGGGCCCGGGGTAGGCGTGTTCTCGACCGTTCCCGTGCCCACGCGGTACGGCGCGAAGAGCGGGACGAGCATGGCGGCCCCACACGTGGCGGGCATCGCCGCGCTGTGGTGTGAGGCAACCGGACGCACGGGAACCGAACTGTGGGCCGTCCTCACGCAGAAGGCTCGGAGGCTCATGCTGCCGTCCCTCGACGTCGGATCGGGATTGATTCAGGCACCAGCATGATCGGGATCACCGTCACCGTCGACGCCGACCACCTCGACAACATCGAAGCGGTCGGCGCGGCGCTGCGACTGCGCGGAATGCGCGTCGATCAGGTGCACGTCACCATCGGAATCATCTCCGGCGCAGTCGGAGAAGAGGAATGCGCCGTGCTCGAGTCCGTGCCCGGTGTGCAGTCCGTCGAAACGGAGAACATCGTTCGGATACCGCCGCCCGACGCGGACCCGCAGTAGCGGCGGTATCCGAAACGATCAGCTACCGCAATTCGGCACGTCAACCGTGACGTTCGGCGAATCGACCAACGGCTGCACCGGAACCCGGGCCTCGCCAGGGGCGGTGGGCTCGGTGAGCTCAAACTTCACCTCGGTCGTCTTGCCCCGAGGAATCATCGCCCGGACGTTGAAGACGGGGTGACCGAGTTCGGTGCCGGTGAAGACGAACTGCTGAGCGCCGTTGACGGTCACCTTGCCGAGAGTCGCCCCTCGGGTGGCGAGCAACGACAGGTCGACGGCGTTCGTGCCCTTCGCGACATTGCCGACGTTCTCGAACAACCCCGCAACGTAGTCTGGGAACTCGTCTGCAGGCGTGTTGTTGGTCAGGCGCACGGTGACAGTGGACGACCGGGTGTCGTCGACACAAGTGTCGGCCACGTACTCGATCTCACGCGAGAGGTAGTAGTCGAGCTTGTTCCCGCCCTGGTTGTTCACCACGACACCCGCATACGGCGCCGCATCGTCCGGAACCACATTGCCGACCTTGGTAGTCGAAAGCACCTGCTGGAGGGCGGGGTCCGCGCTCCACACCGCGATGCGACCCTCGCCGGCAGCCTTGCCCAGCGCGTCGAGCAGGGCCTGCGGGGACGAGATTTTGCCGGTCATCTTGTCGACCACTCGTGCTGCGACAGTCTGCAAGTACTGCTTACGGGCCTTGTTGTCATCGGCGAATCGCACGTACGCGGTCGATTCGGTGAGCTCCACAACGTTGTCCTTGGTGATCACCTCGCCGTCCGGCATCGTGACCGGGCCGATGGCACCGAGGACATAGCTGAGGGCGACAGGATCGGTCGCGACGACTCCGTCGACCTGTTCGCCGGACTCCTGCGCCCACAGCGACTTCCAGATCTGTGCGGCATACGGGAAGTGCGAGCTCAGGTTGCTGTTCCGGAAGTCGGTGGTGGGACGGCTGGCGCCGTAGCGGGCCTCGAACTCGGGACCGAGATCGAGCGGTTGCTTGTCCATCGACAGCTCCGAGTTCGAGGCGAGCGTGTCAACCTTGGCGCCGCCGTCGTTGGCGCGAACGATGCCGAATCCACCCAACAGTCCACCGGTTCCACGCGCTTCGGCGTTCGTCTGGAATCCGAGGAAGTAGTTTCGCGGCCCGTCCCCACCGAGCATCGCGGGCACCACCTTTGCGGCGATCGCAGTGTTGCTCAGCAGATTCGACAGCTCAGCCGTCTGATCCTGCAACGCCGTGCGCGCCTCGTTCACCACGTCGAGGTAGGTGGCCTCGTCGATGCTTCGTGCCTGATCCGACAGCGATTGGGCGGCAACGGATGTCTGATCGAGCACCGGGACGGCACTGCGCAGCGACTGCACGTTGACGCGGCCACCGCTCTGGATCAGCTGATCCGGGGCCAGGGTGCTTCCGGCGTCCACGGCGGGTGTCAAGACGTCGCGCGTGAGCCCCCGCACGACCTCGGAGATCTGCTGAGAAGTTGCTAGCGGGCTACCGAGAACCGGGACGGCGGCGGTGATGCTCCACGGGATCGAGTGCGTGTTCTCGTAGGCCCGCGACGCGTACTTGTCGGCGTCGGCCGCTGACCGCTGGGCGTCCTCGGTGTTGCCGTCCAGCAGGGCGTCCTTGGCGAGCTGCGCGTGACTGCGGGCTTCCTCGAGGTTCGCCTGCGCCTCGCGGGCGGTGAAGCCCAGCCACGCGCCGAAGGCGACGACGACCGCCACGGCCACCGAGCCCCCGATGATCACACGGCGTCGCAAGCGATGCGCCCGCACCTGGGGTTGGTGTGTCCGGCGTTTACGGACACGTCGAACCGGGTCGCTGTCCGCCGCCCGAGCTCGGTCGTCCGAGCCGCGATTGTCCGGGCCTGACGTGCCGAAACCCGACGGGCCCGTGACGTTGTCGTCCATTGCTGCTCGGCTCCTGTCTGAGGGTGTGGAGAGATTATCGTGACGTATCGCTCACCGCCGCCCCTCGTGTGGAGGGCGGGCGATTTGCCCAGTATTGTCTAGCCCACGTAACGAACTACGAGGCGCCCACGATGTAAGTCCCGTCGAGGCACGGCCTCACAACTTCGAGGTACGGCTGAGTGGCGGGACAAATGTGTGTCAAGGCCCTGTGAGGGCGGGGTGGGGGAAGTGAGACCCTTTCCCCTTTCGCGTGCGCAACAAGCGCTGTGGTTCGCTCAGCAACTCGATCCCGCCGTGCCCTTCAATATCGCCCAATTCGTCGAGGTACGCGGACGGCTCGACTACGACCTTCTCGTGTCGGCTACCGATCGCGGTTGTCGCGAGTTGGAGTCCGCTGTGGTCCGCCTCGTCGATGTGGCCGGTGAGCCCCATCAGGTGGTCGATCAGAGCATCGAGGATGCACTCGTCTATCGGGATCTGCGGGATCACGCGGATCCGGTCGCCGAGGCGCACCGCTGGATGACGGACGAATACAGTCGGCCACTCGACCTGATGACCGATCGGTTGATCTCCGCCACCCTGCTGCACCTCGGCCACGACCACTACTACTGGTTCTCCCGCACCCACCACCTGGTGATGGACGCATACGGCGCCATGGTGCTGATGAACCGTGTAGCGGAGCTCTACACCCATCTCGTCGGCGGCACCGAGGCGCCGCAGTCCAAGGCCATGAGCATGCGCGCGCTGCACGACGCGGAGAGTGAATACCGGACCACCGACCGGTACCTCCGCGATCGCGAATACTGGGCAGAGCGGACCGCTGAACTGCCCGAACCTGTCCGGTTGACGGATCGGCATGCGCGACCGACGTCGCCGCCTCGGGTGTCCAGCCGTGTCATGGATGCTGCCGTCGCGAGCCGGATCGAGGCACTGGCGCGCGCGTGGAACTCGTCCGAGGTTCCCGTGATCGTGGCCGCGTTCGCCGCATATCTGGGACGAATGACCGCCGCCACCGACGTAGTACTGAGCCTTCCTGTTTCGGCTCGAACCACGGCGTCCGCGCGCCGTTCGACGGGAATGATGGCGAACATCGTGCCCCTCCGGGTTCATCTCGATCCGGGCGAGAGCGTGGAGGAACTGGTTCGGAAGGTTCAACTCGAACTCACCGGGGCGTTGCGTCGTCAGCGGTACCGCCACGAGGACATGTGGGAAGGTCGCGTCCAACCGTCGCGCCACGGGTTCGGCCCGACCGTCAACATCATGAACTTCCATCGCGAGATCGTGCTCGGCGAACTCGTGGGTGAGTTCAACGTACTGACGACGGGGGTTGCCGACGACTTGTCGCTCAACCTGTACCCGTCGGTGGACGGTCGCACCGTGCGCGTCGACTTCGAAGCGAACCCCGGCCGCTACGAAGAAGAGGAACTCGAGCGGCTGTTGTCGCGGTTCGTCGACTTTCTGAGCGCCTTCGCCGCGGTCGAAGGCGATGCCCCGGTGGGCGCAGTCGACGTGCTCACTTGGGACGAGTGGGCCGAAGCGACGGCCGGCAACCCCGGGGTGGAGCCGGACGCCGCGTCACTGCACGAGTTGTTCCTGAGCCAGGCAGCCGACCGCCCGGACGCGGTGGCAGTCACGTTCGGAGACGAGACGCTGACGTACGCCGAACTGGACGAACGCTCAGCGGCGGTCGCGACGTCGTTGAGCGCGGCGGGCGTCGTCGCCGGCGACATCGTGGCTGTCGCGCTGCCGCAGTCGCCGGATCTGATTGCGGCAATCATTGGAGTGGTGCGCGCCGGCGCCGTCTACCTGCCCGTCGACCCGCAGTACCCGGCGGAGCGCATCCAGTACCTGCTGGACGACGCGAGGCCGGTGGCGGTGATCGCCGATGCGGCTTCGCCCCCCGTGAGTACTTCTTACCCACGGGCGGTTAATAAGTACTCACGGGCACGAAGTGCATATGTGATCTACACGTCCGGATCGACCGGCCGGCCGAAGGGTGTGCTGGTGACGCACGCCAATGTGCTGTCGTTGCTGGCGAATACGCGGAACGAGTTCGGGTTCGGTCCGGAGGACGTGTGGACGATGTTCCACTCACCGGCCTTCGACTTCTCCGTGTGGGAGATGTGGGGCGCCCTCACCACCGGTGGCCGGCTGGTGCTCGTCGACCACTTCCTGGCCCGTTCACCCCGTGAGTTCCAGGACTTGCTGGTCCGCGAGGGCGTCACCGTCCTCAACCAGACGCCGTCCGCCTTCGGTCAGCTGGCCGAGGTCGACGACGACGCGGATCTGGCCGTGCGATTGCTGATCTTCGGCGGCGAAGCACTCGACCCGACACCCGTGTGGCCGTGGCTCGAACGGCATCCCGCAGTGCGTGCCATCAACATGTACGGCATCACCGAAACGACCGTCCATGTCACCCGCTCCGAACTCGACCCCTCGACGCCCGATGCATCAGCGACCATCGGCCGCGCGCTACCGGGTGTGCTGACGTACGTGCTCGATTCCGCGCTGCGACCGGTGCCGCCGGGCGGCGTGGGGGAGCTGTATGTGGCGGGGGCCCAGGTCTCCTCCGGATATCTGCACCGTCCCAGGCTGACCGCGGAACGGTTCGTCGCGAACCCGTTTGTCGACGGCACCGTGATGTACCGATCCGGCGATCTGGTCCGGTATCGCGGCGGCGGCCGCCTGGACTATGTGGGACGCGCCGACGCTCAGGTCGAGTTGCGCGGATACCGGATCGAACCCGGCGAGATCGAGGCCGCGCTACTCCGGCATCCGGACGTCGAACGAGCGGTGGTGGTCCTCCGCGACACGGCTGTCGGAAAGCAGCTCGTCGCATACGTGGTGGCCGACGCCGATCAGCCCAGCCTGACCCAGCACCTGCGGACGGTCCTGCCCGACCACATGGTGCCCGGCGCGCTGGTGCATGTTCCGGCAATTCCGTTGACCGTCAACGGAAAGGTCGATCGCGGCGCACTCCCGGATCCGGGCGTACTGCTCGATGACGGGCAGGGCACCCACACTCCCATCGAGGACGTGGTGGCCGACGTGTTCGCCGAAGTGCTCGGCGGCGCCGAGGTGGGGACGCGACACAACTTCTTCGACCTGGGCGGCAACTCGCTGCTCGCTACCCGAGTGTCCGCGCGGGTCAGTGCCGTCTTCGACATCGACGTGACGGTGAAGGATGTGTTCGAAGCGCCCACCGTGGCCGAGTTGGCCTCCCGGATCGAGGAGCGTTCCGGCGGGGAGCGTCGACGTCCCCCGCTCCGGCCCGCGTCGAGCGACGGTCGCATTCCGCTGTCGCCGGCGCAGCAGCGGATGTGGTTCGTCAACCAATTCGACACCGGGGCATCGGGATACAACCTTCCGCTCGTCGTGCGTCTCGACGGGGATCTCGATGTGCACGCCCTGGCGTCCGCAGCCCACGACCTGATCGAACGGCACCACACCCTGCGCACCGTGTACCCCTCCGATGCCGACGGCGTGCACCAGGTCGTGCTCGACGCGGGCGACGTCCCGCTGGACCTGACCCCGATCGCGCTGCCGGAGGACGCAGTCGACGCACACCTGCGGGCGTTCGTCGACAGCGGATTCGACGTGTCCGTCGACGCGCCCATCCGGTCGCGGCTGTACCGCGTCGGACCCGAATCGCACGTGCTCGCGCTCGTGGTGCATCACATCGCCGCCGACGCGTGGTCGCTGACCCCGCTGATCCGCGACACGATGACGGCGTACCAGACGCGGCTCGACGGCGGCAGCCCCGAGTGGCTTCCACTGCCGGTGCAGTACAGCGACTACAGCGTGTGGCAACGGACCGTCCTCGACGACGCGTCCGCCGACACCCTGCAGCAGTACTGGCTCGACACCCTCGCAGACCTGCCCGAGCAGGTCACGCTGCCCACCGACCACCCGCGCCCCGCCGCGGCGTCCGGTCACGCCGGCACGGTCGGCATCGAACTCGATGAACAGCTGCACGACGCGCTGAACACACTGGCCCGCAACGGCCGGGCCACCACGTTCATGGTGCTGCACGCCGCGCTGGCCGCCGTCCTCTCGCGCTACAGCGGCAGCCGCGACGTGCCGATCGGCACCGCCGTCGCCGGCCGCACCGATCCGCAACTCGACGACATGGTCGGGATGTTCGCCGGCACCCTCGTACTGCGCACCGCGGTGGACCCGACGGCGACCTTCGCGGAGCTGCTCGCCCACGTCCACGAACGGGACATCGCCGCCTACACGCACGCCGACATGCCGTTCGAGACTCTGGTCGAGCTGCTGAACCCGGCCCGGTCGACATCCCATCACCCGCTGTTCCAGGTGGCGCTGTCGATGCAGCGGAGCCGAATCGGTCAGGTCACGCTGCCCGGGCTGACGGTGACACCCGTCGGTGACGTGGCGGACAGGGCGAATTTCGATCTGCAACTGACGGTCACCGAATCCGGGCCCGGCGGTCGTATGCACCTCGACTTCGGCTACGACGCAGACCTGTACGAGCACTCGTCGATCGAACAATTCGCGTCGCGGCTGGTGCGGTTTCTCGAGGCCGTCAGCGCAGACCCTCAGCTTCCGGTGGGCGACATCGACCTGTTCGATGCCGCGGAGCGCGCCGCACTGGTGCCCGCTGTCGGTCCCGGTGCTCCGGAGCCGTCGACGCTGCGGTCCATCCTGACCCGGGGCGTCACCCTCGCTCCGTATGCCGTCGCGGTATCCGGTGGGGGCGTCGAACTCACCTACCGCGAGCTGGACGCTCGTTCGGACGCCGTCGCACGTGAACTCACCGAGAATGGTGCAGGACCCGGAAGTCTGGTTCCGTGGGCCGAGCCGAGGTCGGTGGACTCGGTGGTGCGACTCTGGGCCATCGCGAAGACCGGCTCGGCACCAGTGCTTTTCGACCCCGTGCGCACCCCGTTCACCCCACGTGAGTGGCAACGTGTGTCGGACCACGCCTTGCCGCTCACGTCCGAGGCAGCGTACGTCGTGTTCACCTCGGGAACGACGGGCACACCGAAGGGCGTCGTGGTGACGCACGGCGGTCTGGCCGCACTCGACGCCGACCTGCGCGAGCGGTACGCGGCCGGGCCCGGCTCCCGGATGCTGCACCGCGGCGCGGCAGGATTCGACATGACGCTGCTCGAGGTCCTGGTGGCCGGGGCGACGGGAGCAACGCTGGTGATCGCGTCGGACGCCGAATACGCCGGTCCGCCCCTCGCCGACCTGATGGAACGCGACCGCATCACGCACGCGTGCATGACGCCGACGATCCTCGCCACCCTCGGCGAACGGAAACTTCCGGATCTGCAGATGCTGATGGTGGGCGGTGAGCGGCTCGGCAGCGAGCTGGTGAACCGCTGGGCGGACGGCCGTCGCCTGTACAACGCGTACGGCCCTGCAGAGACCACCATGTACGCGCTCAGCACCGGACCGCTGGTGGTGGGGGAGCCGGTCACGATCGGCGCCCCCGTGCACGGTGTCTCCGCGGTGGTACTCGACGACCGGCTGCGTCCGGTGGCGCCCGGCGTGTCCGGGGAGCTGTATCTGGCGGGCAGCGGGCTGGCCCGCGGATACGCAGACCAGCCGGGGCTGACGGCCGAGCGGTTCGTCGCGGCCGAAGACGGCGCATGCTTGTACCGCACCGGTGACCTGGTGCGCTGGCGGAAGGCCGCCGAGGGATACGAGCTCGAGTACTTGGGCCGCAACGACTCCCAGATCAAGATGCGAGGGGTGCGCATCGAGCCGGCGGAGATCGACACCGTCATAGCTAGGCTCGTCGACGTCGTGTTCGCCGGCACCGTCGTGCGCACCACCGACGCCGGCACCGAGATGCTGGTGTCCTACGTCCTGCCGAACGGCCACATCGACACCCACGATCTGCGACGTCGTCTCGCCGAATCCTTGCCGGCCTACCTGGTGCCGACCGCTGTGGTGGTGCTCGACGCCGCGCCGCCCACCGTGAACGGCAAACTCGACCTGCGGTCGCTGCCGATGCCGGAACTGGCGGTCGCCGAGAACGAACCGCCGAACACCGACACCGAACGCGTGGTGGCACGAGTGTTTGCGGACGTCCTCGGCATCGAGAACGTCGGCCGCGGGACGCACTTCTTCGACGCGGGCGGCAACTCCCTCCTGGCCACGCAGCTCACGGCGCGGCTCACCGACTCCGTGGGTCACGTGGTGCCGCTGCGAACTCTGTTCACGCACCCCACCGTTGCCGAACTGGCCGAAGCCCTCGACGACGCGGTCCCCGAGACCGACCTGCGTCCGGCCCTCGTCGCACGCCCCCGACCGGACCGCATTCCGTTGTCCCGCAGCCAGTACCGCATGTGGGTGCTGAACCGCACCGATCCCGAGTCGCCGACATACAATCTGCCCGCCACCGTGCGGATGGACGGCGCGCTCGACGTCGACGCGCTGACCGCGGCATTCGAGGACGTGATCCGGCGGCACGAGACGCTGCGGACGCGGTACCCCGTGGACGGCCATCCCTACCAGGAGATCCTCGACCCCGTCGCGCTCGACCTGAATCCGGTCGACGTGGACGATCCCGCCGAATTCATGCAGCAATTCGCATCCCGCGGATTCGACCTGACCCGGGACCGGCCCATCCGCGTCGCACTGTTGCGCCTGCACCCGCAGAGTCACGTGCTGGCCGTGAACATCCATCACATCGCCGCCGACGGATGGTCGCTGACCCCGCTCGTCTTCGACGTGCTGAGCGCCTACGCCGCGCACTCCTCCGGGATTGCCCCGCAAAATGATCCGCTGCCGCTGCAGTACGCCGACTACGCCGTCTGGGAGCGGGAGTTGCTGGACGGCGACTACGGGCAGCGCAGGGTCGAGCATTGGCGTCGAGCGCTGGACGGTGTCGACAGCACGGCGCCACTTCCGCCGGATCGACCGACGAGCACGTCGAACCGGGCTGGTGTCGTCGAGTTCGAGGTGTCGGCGGACGTGCAGGAGGCCGTGTACCACCTGGCCGCACAGCACCATGCGACACCGTTCATGGTTCTGCACGCGGCGCTGTCCGTGGTGCTGTCGCGGCACGGTGCCCAGCCCGACGTCGTCGTCGCCACGGCCGTTGCCGGGCGCGGGGAACGAGTGCTCGATTCCCTGGTGGGCATGTTCGTGAACACTCTCGCACTGCGGGCTCAGGTCCAACCCGACATGCCGTTCACCGGGCTCCTCGCCCAGGTCCGGGACTTCGACGTCGACGCATTCGAGCACGCCGATGTGCCGTTCGAGGTGGTTGCCGGACTGCTCGGCGGCCGGACCCCGCAGGTGGCGCTGGCTCTGCAGAACCTGCAGATCCCGACTATCGAAGCTGCGGGCGTGACGGTGACGGCCGAGGAGTTCGACACCGGAACAGCTAAGTTCGACCTTCACCTGACGCTCACCGAGATATCCGACGGCGGTGCCCCCGCAGGGCTTCGCGGTGCCGCGGTGTACTCGGCCGACCTCTTCGACCGCGCGACCGTGCAGGCCGTGGTGACCAACCTCGGGCGGGTACTCGGGGCGATCCGCGCCGATCCCGGTGTGGCGGTCGGCGACCTCGCGATGCCCGGAGCCGAGCCCCTCGTCGGTGCGCAACCCGCGGGTGAGCGCACCCTGGCCGCGATCCTGACGGCCACCGCCGCCGCGTACCCCGACAATGCTGCACTCACCGACGGTGACGTCACGTTGACCTACCGCGAGCTGGACGAGCGTTCCGATGCACGGGCGCGCGAGCTCGCAGCACTGGGCGTCGCACCGGGCGTTGTCGTTCCGATCGACCTGCCGCGGTCGTCGGACTTCGTGGTCGAACTCTGGGCCGTCGCCAAGACCGGTGCGGCGTTCAGCCCCGTGAGCGGTTTCGGTGGCCAGGGCTACCAGAAGTGCGCACGGGACGTGGCGTACGTGATCCACACCTCGGGCTCCACGGGCACACCCAAGGCCGTCGCCGTCACGCACCGCGGGATGGGGCCGCTCACCGGCGAGGTGGTGCGGCGGTACCGGGTGAGCCCCGACGACCGTGTACTCCACGGGTACAACCCGGCGTTCGACGCCGCGCTGCTGGAAATGCTGCTCGCCTTCGGGTCGGGGGCCTGCCTGGTGGTGGCGCCCGCCGATGTCTTCGCGGGTGCCGTGTTGCATCGGCTCCTCGTCGATCAGCGTGTCACGCACTACCTTTCCACGCCGTCCGTCCTCGCCACACTCGACCCGCGCGGGCTCGAGTCGGTGCGCGTCGTGGGTGTCGGAGGCGAGGCTCTGAGTTCCGAATTGGCCGCGACGTGGAGTGCCGGGCGACTTCTGGTCAACGCCTACGGTCCGACCGAGTCGACGGTGGCCGCGACGCTGACCGAGATCGACCTGGCGTCTGCGCGCGGTGCGGTGACGATCGGCGCGCCCATCCCCGGAACCACCGCGTTCGTGCTCGACACCCGGTTGCGGGCCGTCCCCGTCGGCGGTGTCGGCGAGCTCTACCTCGCCGGATCCGGAATCGCCCAGGGCTACCTCGGTGCGCCCGACCGAACGGCGGAGCGGTTCGTCGCGGCTTCGGACGGCACCCGCATGTACCGCACCGGCGACGTCGTGCACCGTCGGGCCGACGGCACCCTCGCCTTCATCGGCCGGGTCGACCGCCAGGTCAAGCTGCGCGGCATGCGCATCGAACCGGCACAGGTAGAGGCGGCGTTGCTGGAACTGCACGGCGTCGAGCAGGCCGCCGTGTCGGTGCAGCGACACGACCTCGTCGCCTTCGTCGCCGGAACGGGCATCGACGCCCGGACGCTGCGACAGCAGCTGACCGGGCGTCTGCCCTCGTACCTGGTGCCGCCCCGGATCGTCACGATGGACACGTTGCCTCTCACTGCCAACGGCAAGCTCGACGTCGCGGCGTTGGAGGCCTGGGACGACGACGTGATCGTCACACCGCCTCGCACCGCCGTCGAGGAGATGGTGGCCGGCGTGTTCGCCGACGTTCTCGGCTCCACTCGGATCGGTGCGGGTCACAACTTCTTCGAAGCGGGCGGCGATTCGCTGTCGGCGACCGCGGTGACGGCTCGTTTGTCTGCGACGTTCGGCGTCGACGTCCCGGTGCGCGTGTTGTTCGAGAACCCGAGCCCTTCGTCGCTCGCTCGGTGGCTGGGCGCCCCCTCGTCGGGAGCGCCTCGGCCGGTGCTCGTACCACGCGCGAGCGGGGCGCGGGTGCCGCTGGCTCCGGCGCAGCAACGCATGTGGCTGCTCAGTCGGGTGAACCCCGATACCGCCCTGCACAACATGGTTTTCGTCACCCGGGTCGGGAGCGACGTCGACGTCGAAGCCCTCCGACTGGCGATGCGGGACGTGCTGCAACGGCATTCGGTGTTGCGCACCGTCTTCCCCGCCGACGCCGAAGGTCCGTACCAGCAGGTGATGCCTGTCGAGTCCGTGTCCGAGGATTTCACCGCGGAAGCGGACTCCTCCGTGGACACGTGGAGTGCTCGGCCGTTCGACCTCACCACCGAAACCCCTGTGCGGGTGAAACTGTGGCGCACCGACAGCGGCGACTACGCCCTCGCTGTCGTAATTCACCACATCGCGCTGGACGGCGGTTCGATGCGACCGCTGCTCGCCGACCTCGATACCGCCTACCGGTGCCGCGCCGACGGTACGGCCCCGCACTGGATGCCACTGGCCGTGGACTACGCCGACTACGCCATCTGGATGCGCCAACTGCTCGGGGCGGCCTCCGATCCCGACAGCCTGACTCGCGCCCAGCTCGAGCACTGGTCGCACGTGCTCTCCGGGGTGGGGGCGCCGCTCGCGCTGCCGACCGATCGTCCCCGGCCGGCACTCCCCAGTCACATCGGGGCGAGTGTGGAGTGGACGTTCGAGGACGACCTGCGGGATCGGGTCGTCACATTGGCACGCAGCCGCGGAACGACCCTATTCATGGTGCTCCACGCAGCCCTCGCGGTCCTTCTGGCGCGTCTGAGCGGACAGTCCGACGTGGTGGTGGGCACCGCGGTCGGCGGCCGTCCGGACCCGGGGCTCGACGCCGTCGTGGGCATGTTCGTCGGCACCGTGGCACTGCGCACCGCGGTCATGCCGGCGCAATCGTTCGAGGAGTTTCTCGCGGACGTCCGCACCGTCGACCTTGACGCACTCGCGCACGCCGACGTCCCGTTCGACGACGTCGTGGCGCACCTCGCCCCGCAACGGTCCGCGGCGTACAACCCGCTGTTCCAGGTGATGCTGACGTATCAGCGCGCCCTCGACTTCCCGCAGCTGTTCCTCGGCACGGACGAGCACCATCCCGACGTGCAGGCGACGGAGTTCGACCTCGTGTGGGATGTGACCGACGCAGCCGAGGCCATGACCGTGCGACTCGACTACGCCACCGACCTGTTCGAGCGGCAGACGGCGCTGACGCTCCTGCGACGGTTCGGTGCGGTCCTCGAGGCCGCCCTGACCGACCCGGCGGCAGCTGTCGGGGACCTCGAGATCCTCGACGACGCCGAACGCGCCCAACTCGAGCAGGGGCCCCGGCCCGTGGCCATGCCACGGACGCTCGGCGACATCCTCGAAACCCGAGTTCGCGCAACCCCGTCCGCCGTCGCACTGGCGGACGGCGACAAGCAGTGGACGTACCGCGAACTCGACGAGGTGTCGGAACGGTGGGCTCGCGCGCTGGCGGCACGCAATGTCGGGCCGGAGGACGTCGTCGCGGTGGCGACCACCCGCGGCTGGCACTGGATGGTGGCGGTGTGGTCGGTGACCAAGGCCGGTGCGGCGTGGATGTCGCTGGATTCGACTCATCCTGCGGAGCGGCTCGACTGGATGCTGAAAGACTCGGGCGCCACGCTCGGGTTGACGGTCGACGGCACCGGAGATCTGCCTCGATCCGTCGACTGGCTGCGGCTCGACGAGGAGCCCTCGGGTGACGCGGATCCGATGACGCCCGAGGTGGACAACCCCGCGTACGTGATCTACACGTCGGGGTCGACGGGCCGGCCCAAGGGCGTCGTCGTTCCACACCGCGGACTCACGACCCTGCTCGCCACCCCTGCGTACGATTCTGCCCCGCAGGACGGCGAGGCTGTGCGGGTGCTGCAGCTGACCTCCCCGACTTTCGATGTCTCGGTGTTCGAGATACTGTGGGCGGCGTCGTCAGGTGGTGCGCTCGTGGTGGCACCCGCATTCACCTATGCGGGCGCCGAATTGGCTGATCTCCTGGTGTCGCAGAAGATCACTCACTTCACCGCCACGCCGACCGTGCTGGCCTCACTCGACCCGAAGCGCTTTCCGCCGTCCACCGTCGTCGTCGGGGGAGAAGCACTGCCGGCCGAACTTGCCGATCGCTGGGCGCGGCGGCACCGACTGTTCAACGCCTACGGTCCCACCGAGTTCACCATCGACGCGTCCGTTGCGGGCCCCCTCGAACCCGGACGTCCGATCACGATCGGAAGCCCCCTGGACGGCAACGCCGTGTTCGTCCTCGATTCGCGCCTGCATCCCGTGCCCGACGGGGTGACGGGCGAACTGCATCTGGCCGGTAGCGGCATCGCGCGTGGATATGTGGGTCGAAGTGACCTCACAGCAGGACAATTCGTCGCACATCCCTACGGGAAACCAGGGGAGCGGCTGTACCGCACCGGCGACATCGTGCGGCGTGACCCGAACGGTGAGCTGGAATACCTGGGTCGCAGCGACTCCCAGGTGAAGATTCGCGGAATCCGGGTCGAGCCTGCCGAGGTCGACGCCGTGCTGCGTGGGCACCCCGGAGTTGAATTCGCTGCAACGATTGCGGTGCCGAACTCGACGGACACCGTTCTGGCGTCCTACGTCGGGGGCGCCGCGGATCTGACGCCCCGGTCGGTCGTCGACTTCGCGCGCGGCCGGCTACCCCGGCACCTGGTGCCGTCCTCGGTGACGGTCGTGGATGCGATGCCGCTGCTGCCGTCCGGCAAACTCGACCGCGCCGCACTTCCGGCGCCGACGACCGTGCCGGCCGAATCAGTGTTGCCCGCAGGCGAACTCGAAGAGAGTATTGCGGCGGTATTCGCGGAGGTGCTGGGCGTCGCCGACGTCCCCGCCGACGAAGCATTCTTCACCCTGGGGGGCACGTCGATGGGCGCCGCCTCGGTGGCGACCGAACTGCGTCGCCGGCTCGAACGCGACGTTCCCATCGAGTGGATCTTCACCGACCCCACGGTGCAGCGACTGGCCGCGCGGATAGAAGACGGAGCACGGCTCGAGAGCTTCTTCGACACCCTCGTGGAACTCCGTTCCGCCGGTGCGGGAGCACCCCTGTTCTGTGTGCACCCGCTCGGCGGATTGGCCTGGTGCTTCAGCGGTCTCGCGGATCACGTCGGCGACCGTCCGCTGTTCGGACTGCAGGCGACCGGAGTACCGAATCTCCCCGAGACGCTGCCGGAGCTGGCCGCGCGGTACGTCGACGCGATCCGCGTCGTCCAACCGGAGGGCCCCTACCATCTGCTGGGCTGGTCGCTCGGCGGCACCATCGCCCACGAAATGGCCGTCCAGCTCCGCGAAGCCGGCCACGACGTGGCATCACCGGCGCTCCTCGACACGCTTCTGCCGCAGCATCAGCCACCCGAACCGGAAACCCTGAGTGAGGACGAGCTGATCGCGCAGTTCGGCGGGTACGTGAGCGTCGAGCGACTGCGCGAGATCCGCGCCGTGATCGAGCGACTCGAGATGATCGCGTCGACCCACAGCCCCCGCGTGTTCGACGGCGACATCGACCTGTTCGTGGCGGCCCGGGACCTGAACCGGCACCCGGACGTCGTGGACGCCTGGCGCGAGTACACCGACGGCGTCGTCACCGCGCACCACATCGAGACCACCCACTCCGAGATGGCAGACCCAGGACCGCTCGCCGAGATCGGCCGACTGCTTCGGAGATCGGGGGACCACGGCGGACCGTGATGCACGTGACGCCGACAGTGGACCTCATCACTACGATGTAGCGATTCAGTCGGGTCAAGACGATGTGAATGACAGCTCGATCGCGCCGCTGAGCGTGACGCAATTGGAAGAGACTCGATAATGGAAATTCAGGACTACCTGCGAATTCTGCAGTCACGTTGGAAAATCATCGCGATCACCACCGTCGTGGCGATCCTCGGTGCGCTCGGGGCGTCGTTGCTGACGACTCCCATCTACGAAGCCTCGACACGGTTGTTCGTCTCGACGTCCGCGGGATCGTCGGTGAACGAGGTGTACCAGGGAAACCTGTTCTCGCAGCAGCGAGTGACGTCCTACACCAAACTGCTCACCGGCGAGACTCTCGCGCAGCGGACCATCGACAAGCTCGATCTCGGCGGCACGGCCTCGGCGCTCGCCTCACAGGTGAAGGCCAGCTCCGCACCCGACACCGTGCTGATCGACGTCAAGGTGCAGGATCCGTCGCCGGAACGCGCCCGCGACATCGCCAACGCCCTGTCCGACGAGTTCGTCGTCATGGCCAGGGAGCTCGAGACCCCGGAGAAGGGCGGCGCCCCCGCCGCCCGGGTCGTCGTCGAACAGCAGGCGCAGACCCCGTCGATTCCCGTCTCACCCAAGACACTCCGCAACCTCGCGCTGGGTGCGGCTGTCGGGCTTCTGCTCGGTATCGCCTTCGCCGTCCTGCGTGATCGCCTCGACAACACGGTCAAGGACCGGCGCACCGTCGAGGAGCTGGCCAGTTCCGCTCTGATCGGTACCATCCCGTTCGACAAGGACCGGCAGACGCAGCAGGCCATCAATTTCGCCGAAGGCAACTCGTCGAGCGCGGAGTCCTACCGCGAGCTGCGGACCAACCTGCAGTTCCTCGAGGTGGACAACCCGCCTCGCGTCATCGTCGTCACCAGTTCGCTGCCCACCGAGGGTAAGACCACCACCGCCATCAACATCGCGCTCGTGCTGGCGGAGGGCGGCCAGAACGTGTGCCTGGTCGAGGGCGACCTCCGTAAACCGCGGGTGTCGAAGTACCTCGGTGTCGTCGGTTCCGTCGGTCTCAGCAGCGTCCTCGCCGGCAAGGCCGACCTCGACGCCGTGCTCCAGCCGACGCAGTACTCGGGTCTCACAGTCCTGGCATCCGGACCGATCCCGCCGAACCCGAGTGAGCTCCTCGGAACGGAGACGGCCCGCCAGGTGCTGGCCGATCTGCGCGGCCGGTTCGACTACGTGATCGTCGACGCGTCGCCGCTGCTGCCGGTCACCGACGCGACCGTGCTGACCGCGATGTCGGATGGCGCGCTGGTCATCGCGCGGCACGCCGAAACCAAGCGGGATCAGCTGTCGCGGGCGGTGGGCAACCTGCACAGTGTGGGGGCAACCATCCTCGGAACGATCATCACGATGACGCCGAGCCGCGGACGGGGCGTCTACGAGTACAAGTACTACTACGAGACCGACAAGTCTCTGCCGCAGATGCAGCAGGCCGCACCCACGCAGCCTCCCGTGCAGCAGCAGCCCCCTCAGCACCAGGCACCTCAGCAGCCGGCACCTCCGCAGCCGGCCCCGTACGTTCGCGACGAATACCCGCCGTACTCGTACGGTCCGAACGGGGGAGATCAGCAGGAAGTGCCCGCCTACCAGGGCGCCCCGGCCTACCAGGGCGACCAGGGTCAGCAGTGGTACGGCGGTCCCGACCACTACGGCAACGAGCAGCAGGCGGGCGCACCGGTGCCTTCCGCACCGCGACGCACCCGCCGCTACCGCGACGACCAGGAAGCCTGGTCAGAGACGGACGCTCCGCGCGACCACACCCAGTAGATCGGCGATCTCGGACCCGATGGTCAGGAAGGTGTCCTCGTCCTGCCCCATCGGGTCCGGAACGTCCTCCGGGGTCTCGTCGGCCTTGTGTTTGGGACGTGCCGCAGCCAGGTCGGCCACCGACTTGGCATCCGCCGCCTCCGCGAGCCGAGCCGCCTCCCGGAGCGTGAACGTCTTCTTCAGCTGCTCCGGGGCCAGCGCCAGCACCTTCTCGCGCTGACGCTCAGTCATCGTCAACACCAGATCGGCGTCCGCCGCCAGATCGGCGGTGAGCATCCGCGCGGTGAAATCGCTCGGATCACCGCCGAGCCCTTCGAGGACTTGCGCGGCCGTCGGTTCCATCGGGCGTCCGACCGCGGCGCGGGTACCTGCGCTTTCGGCAGTCAGATCGGTGATCCCGAGCTCCTCGGCGTATGCCACTGCGAGGCGCTCAGCCGTTGGGGAGCGACAGACGTTTCCGGTGCAGACGAAGAGAACATGCATGGGCGAAGCATAGGGTCTCGCCTCGCACCGTTCGTACACGCACTGTTGGCTTCGAACATCAGTCGGGTAAATATCGCGCTCACCTGCGCTGGTTATCAAGGGTGCATGCGCTGCACCGTGTTTGGAACCGGATACCTGGGAGCCACCCACGCCGCCTGCATGGCGGAACTGGGCCATGACGTCCTGGGCGTCGACATCGATCCCGGAAAAGTGGCGAAGCTCTCGTCCGGGGAGGTCCCGTTCTACGAGCCCGGACTGGGGGAGGTGCTGCGCCGGAACATCGACGCCGGTCGACTGCACTTCACCACGTCGTACAGCGAGGCCGCCGAGTTCGCGGACCTCCACTTTCTCGGTGTCGGCACCCCGCAGAAGAAGGGGGAATACGCCGCGGACCTGCGACACGTGCACTCGGTGATCGACACCCTCGCGCCGCTGCTCGATCGTCCCGCCGTCATCGTCGGAAAGTCGACCGTTCCCGTCGGGACGGCGGCGGAGTTGGGGGCGCGGGCCCGGGCGCTTGCGCCGGCGGGTGACGCCGTGGAGGTGGCGTGGAATCCGGAGTTCCTGCGGGAGGGCTTCGCCGTCGAGGACACGCTGCACCCCGACCGGATGGTGCTGGGTGTGGACCGGCAGCGCCCCGGACGCGCGGAGACCGAGTTGCGTGAACTGTATGCCCGACTGCTCGGCGAGGACATTCCGTTCCTGGTCACCGACCTCGCCACCGCGGAACTGGTGAAGGTCTCGGCCAACGCGTTCCTCGCCACCAAGATCTCGTTCATCAACGCCATCTCCGAGGTGTGCGAGGCCACCGGCGCCGACGTCACCCAGCTTGCCGACGCCCTGGGATACGACGCGCGGATCGGCCGGCGATTCCTCAACGCCGGTCTCGGCTTCGGCGGCGGCTGCCTGCCCAAGGACATCCGCGCGTTCATGGCGCGGGCGGGCGAGCTGGGCGCGAACCAGGCCCTGCACTTCCTCCGGGAGGTCGACAGCATCAACATGCGGCGCCGCACCCGGATGGTGGAGTTGGCGGCGCAGGTGTGCGGAGGTTCGCTGCTCGGCGCCAACATCGCCGTGCTCGGCGCGGCCTTCAAACCCGAATCCGACGACGTCCGCGACTCGCCGGCACTCAACGTGGCGGGGATGATGCAGTTGCACGGGGCGGTGGTCAGCGTCTACGACCCGAAAGCCCTGGACAACTCACGCAGACTGTTCCCGACGCTGAACTACGCGACGTCGGCGGTCGAGGCATGTGACAACGCCGACGCGGTGCTGCTGCTCACCGAGTGGGCGGAGTTCGTGGCCCTGAAACCGGAGGATCTGAACGATGTGGTCCGGGCCCGGGTGATGGTCGACGGCCGCAACTGTCTCGACGCCGCGGACTGGCGCACCGCCGGGTGGGTCTATCGAGGTCTCGGGAAGGGATAGCGCGCTCGGATAACGGTTTGTGACCTTGCGGTCGCCTGCGATAACGGGTTGACGATCTCCGCTCCCGGGAACATCGCGGACGGTAGCGTCAGCCTCAATCGCAACGGAGGGCTGGCGATGTGGAAGGCACGTCACGGATCCCGATTCGCATTCCTCGCTGCCGTTGTCTGTATCTGTGCGCTCGGGGTCGCCCCGGCTCAGGCGGCGGAAGTACCGACCCTGCCGGGGCCGGCGCAATCCGACGCCGGTTCGGCGATCTCCTACGCGAAGCACCATCCGCATTCTGCGCCGCCCGGGACCAACGATTTCTCGTGCCGCCCCGGTCCCGCGCACCCCCACCCCGTGATTCTCGTTCACGGCAGCGACGGCAGTGCGTACTCGAACTGGGCCGGGTTGAGCCCGAAACTGAAGGCCGCCGGGTACTGCGTGTACGCCCTCAACTACGGACGGAAACCGGGTACCGAACACTTCGGGATGCAGACCATGACCGACGGGGCGGCCGAACTCGAGGTGTTCGTCGACGACGTACTGGCCGCAACCGGTGCGGACGAGGTCGACCTGGTCGGGCACTCGCAGGGCGCGACGGTGGCCCGGTACTACGTCAACAGGCTCGGCGGGGCCTCGAAGGTGAACCGCTGGGTCGGTCTCGCGTCCCCGTCCTACGGTGGAACGTTCTTCGGGATCGCGACGGCTCTGCAGACGCTGCCCGGCGGCAACGAGTTGATAGTGGGGATCGGTTCGGAGGCCCTCGCCGAGCAGGTGCAGGGATCGCCGTTCCTCACCGCGCTCAATGCGGGCGGTGACACCGTCCCCGGCGTCGAATACACCACGATCGGCACGCGGTACGACGAGGTGATCCAGCCGTACACCAACGTCGCGCTGCACGACCCCGGTGCCACCAACATCCTCGTCCAGGACCTGTGCCCGCTCGATCAGACCGGACATTTCAACCTGCCCTACGACCCGTTCTCGCAGCAATTGGTCCTCAATACGCTCGATCCTGCACACGCGATCGTGCCGCCGTGCACGTTCGTGCCGCTGGGCACGGGCATCGCGGGAGTGATCATCGCGAGCAATTTCTGAGTTGCCCCGCGCCGAACGGTTGCTCGGTTGCCCCGTCGGACCGCTTCGCTAGACTGCGGGCCATGGAGTGGGGGGATTCCGGATCGAACCCGTGCACAGTCGAGTCAGGCGGCCCATGAGTTCGGTTCTAGGTGTGTCGGTCGGTGCGAGCGCGGTGCGCTTGGCACGACCCGACTCCGTGAACCGTGACGACGCCGGGAGCCGGCTCCTCCCAGACTTCCGGGCCCAGGTCGTCGCCGCGGGGCGGGACCTACCGGAGGAACTCGCCGCCGAATCGATCGGCGTCGTCCTCGCCGGGGCACCCGACGCCGGGCAGGTCCGAGCCACCGGGGTCGCCTACCGCGACGAAGCCCAGGCAGGCGCCGTCCAGGCGGCGATGGCCCGGCAGCAACTCGCCAACTACCAGCTCGTCACCGAAGCGTCTGCGGCACTGAAGTTCCTCGACGTCTCGGGCGCCCTCGGCGACCATGCGACGCTCCTGTTCTACGACCTGGGCAGCTCCGGGCTCACCGTGAGTGTCGTCGACCGGGCGACGGGGAAGGTGGTGGAGACGGTCCGCACCGACACGGTGAGCGGAGACGTCTTCGACCGGCTGATCCGCGACAACCAGTTGGAGAACAAGCGGATCGAGGAGCCCGGCGACGCGGCAGCCGGGCTCGCGCTCGACCTCCGCTGTCGTGAGGCGAAAGAGCGGCTGTCCACCGGCGGTGCCGTCGCGGTGCCCGGTGACGGCGGGCTGCTGTTGCTGTCCCGCGGCGTCTTCGACGCGCTGATCGGTGTCACCGTCGAATCCTCGGCACGTCTCGCCCGCGACGTCATCACGAGGTCGGGACGAACCCCCGACGCCGTGGTGCTCATCGGCGGCGGTGCCCGCATTCCCCTCGTGCGGTCGGTGCTGCAGTCGTGGCTCGGGTTGCCGGTCGTCGTTCCCGATCACCCGGAACTCGTTGCGGCACAGGGTGCTGCGCTGCTCGCCCAGCAGGTGGTGCAGCCACCCGCCGAGGTCGTCAGGGTCATCCCGCCGCCCTACACACCGCAGTCCGCACCGGACACAGTCGTCGCCACCTACCAGGCTCCGAGCGCGACCGTCGCACGCACCGGTGCGCCGTCGAGTACTCCGTCCTGGCTGAGCGCCGCCGCGCCGCCGCCGAGTCAGCAGGTGGCCAAACCCCAGATACGGGGGGCCGCGCTGGCGGGCAGCGCACTCGCCGTGGTCGCGGTGATCGGTCTCGGGCTCGGGTACGGCAAGAACCTGCTGGCCCGCACCGAGGGCTCGTCTCAGCCGGTGACCACACAACTCACCACCGAATCGCCGGTCGTCACCGAGGTGGCCACACCGTCCCCGAGGACGCCCCCGCCGCCTCCGACGTCCGAGGCCGTCGAAGCGCCGGTCCAGACGGCGTCGCAGATCCGGATTCCCGAACCGGCGCCCGCACCGCCGGCCCCACCGCCCGCGCCGCTGTTCCCCGGTCTGCCGCAGATTCAGTTGCCGCCGCTCCAACTGCCCGAACTCCCCAGGTTCCCCGGAACGTAGTCGCCGCCGTTCTCCGGGCCTACGATGGGAATGGTTCCGGCGTAGAGAGGATGTGTGCAGTGACTGCAAATCCAGCGGAGTTCCACAGCACTCCCAACGTTCCCAGGCCCTCGGCGGCCTCGCCGGCAGACACGCGCCGGCTCGTCGCCTACTCCAAGCCGATCCTGAAGATGTTCCCGCCCACCAGCGAGCATGCGGCCAAAGTGACGATGCTGACCGTCTACGCGCTGATGGTCATCGCCATCATCTTCATCGTCCTCCGGGAGTTCGGCGTCTTCAGCTAGCGGTCGCCGCGCTACTTGGAATGGCGGCCACCGCGTGACGGCTTGATCGCGGGCGCCCCGCCGGAGGGACCCGCGCCGATCGGACGTGCCAGCATCACCGCGATCGCGGTGGTCAGCGGAACCGACAGTGCCAGGGCGATGCCACCGACCGCCGAACGCACGATCTCGATGGCCACGGCATCACTGAGCAGCACGTCCTGGATCGACCGCCCCGCCACACTGAACAGCAACAGCAGCGGCAACGCCCCGCCGGCATACGCGAGGACCAGGGTGTAGACGGTGCTGGCGATGTGATCGCGACCGACGCGCATCGCCGAACCGAAGATCTGACGCCGGGACGCGTCGGGGTCCAGCGACGCCAGTTCGAACGCCGACGCCGCCTGCGTGATGGTGACGTCGTTGAGCACACCCAGCGAGCCGATGATGAACCCGGCCAGCAGGAGCCCGGTGATGCTGACGTGCTGTATGTACGTCTGGACGTTGGTGTTCTGTTCCTCGGAAAGCCCTGTCAGACGAGTCATCTCGATGGTGGCGTAGGACAGGATCGCGGCCACCAGCATCGACGCGAGAGTGCCCAGCAACGCCGAACTCGTTCGCAGGGAGACACCGTGCGCGAGGTACAGCACGGCATACAGGATCACCGCGCCCGAGACGAGAGCCACCGGGATCGCTGGCTTTCCGTCCAGGAGGGCCGGGAGGGTGAACAGAACGAGCACGCCGAACGAGACGACGATGCCGACGAGCGCCCGGAATCCGCGCCAGCGCGCGACCGCGATCACGACGGCGGCGAACGCGAGTGCGATGAGGGTGACGGGCAGGCCGCGGGCGTAGTCCTCGAACGAGTACTCCGTCGTGCCGTTCACGTCCGTCTGGCGGGACAACCGGATGCTCTCGCCCACCCGGAGGTCGGGCTGCCCGGGGCCGGGAATGATCTCGAGGAGCGTCTGGGTGCCGGTATTGGGACCGGACTCGATGTCGACGATGCTGCGCTGGCACTCGTACGCGCCGGCGGGCGGCGGCAGCGGGGTGCCGGTGAAGACGCGCCCGGCCGACGGACTTCCGCAGTCGCCGATGTTCTGCATCGTGACCGTGCCCGACTCCGTGACGACCGCACCGCCCTGGGCGCTCTGGAACGGCTGTTCGACGTCGACGCCCGGCTTGCCGGGCCACAACGCGATAACGCCGATGAGCACCGCGACGCCGATGGCGACGAGGAGCCCGACGACCACCTTGGCGGCCACGGGCCCCATCGGAGCCGGTCCGCCGCTGTGGCCGTGTCCGTGGCCGTGTCCGTGGAATTCGCTCATCGGCCGCATCGCGTCGGCTGCTGGGGGGATTGTCTCGGCACGCACGCCAGGGTAGTCGGACGGCGACCGGCGACGCTGTGACGGAAGTGGCGTGCGGTGCCAGTGTTGCCGAACTGTCAGGCTCGTATTGCTCTCGTGTCGCTTATATGTCGCCGGTGTGATCCGTGAGTCTTTCGGCGCAAACCCGGTCCTTCAGGTCCGGAGAGCCGATCTGGTTATGTCGGACTGTGTGGCTAGTGTCTGGGTCATGGCGGGGAGGGTGGTGAAGCGGGCGTTCAAGTACCGTTTCTATCCGACTGCGGTGCAGGCGGAACAGCTTGCTCGGACGTTCGGGTGCACCCGGTATGTCTACAACCGGGCGTTGGCCGAGCGCTCGCGTGCCTGGTCGCAGGAGCGGCGGCGGGTCACCTACGCGGATACCTCGAAGATGCTCACCGGATGGAAACGGGACACCGAGACCGAGTGGTTGTCGGAGCCGTCGAAGGGGCCGTTGCAGGAGTCATTGCGGCAGTTGCAGGGCGCGTTCGACAGGTTCTGGCGCAAACAGACCCGCTACCCGCAATTCAAGAGGAAGGGCCGGTCGAAGGATTCGGCGACCTACTACTCGAACTGCTTCACCTACCGCGGCGGGCAGATCCGGTTGGCCAAGCAGTCCGAACCCCTGGACATTCGGTGGTCGAGGCCGTTACCGGAGGGGGCCGTGCCGTCGCAGGTGACGGTGTCGCGCAACGCTCGCGGTCAGTACCACATCTCGATCCTCGTCGAGGACACGATCACCGAGCTCGGGCCGATAGATCATGTGGTCGGGCTCGATGCCGGGATCACGAGCCTCTACACGCTCTCGACGGGGGAGAAGATCACCAACCCGCGTCATGAGCGCAAGGACCGTGAGCGGTTGGCGAAGGCGCAGCGGGTGCTGGCCAAGAAGGAGAAAGGATCCTGTAACCGGGCTAAGGCCCGACAAAAAGTCGCGAAGATACATGGCCGGATCGCCGATCGGCGTCGCGATTATCTGCACAAACTCTCCACTCGGCTGGTGCGCGAAAACCAAGTGATCGCCATCGAGGATCTGAGTGTGCGGAACATGGTGAAGAATCGGTCGTTGTCTCGGGCGATCTCGGATGCGAGTTGGTCCGAGTTCCGGTCGATGCTCGAGTACAAGGCCGGCTGGTACGGGCGGCGGGTGGTGGCGATCGACCGGTTCTATCCGTCGTCGAAGGCCTGCTCGGTGTGTGGGGCGATCGCCTCGACGATGCCGCTGAACGTGCGGGAGTGGGCGTGCCGATGCGGCGCCGTCCATGATCGGGATGTGAACGCGGCGAAGAACATTTTGGCCGTCGGACTGACGGTGGCAGCCTGCGGAGATGGTGTGAGACCGCCCCGCACATAAAGTGTGGGGAGGCAACTGTCGGTGAAACAGGAACCTCGGGACGCGAGTCTCGAGGGGAATCTCGGTCGTTCACGGCCGAGAGGACGTCAATAGATATCGAAGCATGGCACGCACGGTGCACGTGGCACGCAGCAGCTAATCTGCAGCGAACGCCGAACTCCACGCAGGGGTGTCCGGAACTCCGAACGAGGGGTGTGTTCCGCGGACGACGAGCCGCTGCGTGGAGAGATTTGCCGAGCTGGGTGGCGGGGTACAGGGGGGGTTGACCCCGCCACCAACCTGGCGCCCACAGGGGGGGAGGGGCGACAGGTGCTCGAGGCACTCGAGGTGCCGGTTGCCAATCTACCGACACGGTAGGGGTATTCGTCAACCGGGTAGGTGAAATCGCCCACATGTCGTGACCTCGCACCCCGACGGCCTACGATTATGGCCGTTCGGAGGTGTTCCAGTGCGAATCTCGCGGCAGTCGCGATCCAGCAACCATCTTCGCCGGATCGTGGCGGAGATGGGTATTCCCGTGCCCTGGAACAGGGATCAGCTCGTCGCCGGCGTCGCAGCCCGTCGTGGACGCCCGATTCACCTGGTCCCGGTCTCGCACGCCCTGGTCCACGGCGGTCATTCCGGTCTCTGGCTCGCGAGGGCCGAGGACGACGTGATCCTGTACGCAGCAGGGACGTCGGACGTGCACGCCACCCACATCATCTGCCACGAACTGGCACACATGGTGCTGGGCCACGACCGCAACACGATCGGGGACACCTCCGTCGACCCGACGGTGTTGTCGGCGGCCGCGCCGTCGGTCGACACGGCGCGCGTGGTCAGAATGCTCGGCCGGTCCAACTACTCGAACGACCAGGAATACGAGGCCGAACTTCTCGCCACCCTGATCATGGCGGGTCGTCGAGCGGGGACGAGCGACGACACCGTCGGTGACGCACGGGTGTCGCGGATGCTCGGAACGTTCTGACGCCGTGTACGAACCGCCCACCTATGTGAGCTGGCCGCTCCTCGCCGTCGTCTGGGGAACGACTCTCCTGCGCCTGGCTCTCGTCCGGTCGACGGTCGCCGAACGCCGGATGAACGCCGCCCTCGTCTTCGCATCCCTCTCCCTGGTCCTGCAGCGATCACTGGCACAGACCTGGCTCGACCGCTGGTTCGGGTACGGGTTCGCGAACACCCTCAGTAACGTCTGCATCATCCTCACCGCGGCGTCGCTGATCAGCCTCTTCTCCGCGTGGGCACTCGGCCCGGCGCGCCTTCCCCGGATCCACGTCGTCTCGCTGTCGATGTGTGCCGTCGCGGGGGCAATCCTGATCGGCCTGAGCACGCCGGCGCGATCGCGGGGCGTCGCCATAGCCGACGAGGGCGGCTGGCCCTTCGCGGCGTACTGCATCACGTACGCGGTTCCGATCCTGTCCGTCGCCCTGCTCAACCTGTGGATCTCGCTGAAGGCCGTGCGCAGCGCGACACCGGGACGCGAGCGCCGGGTGTTTCTCGCGGTCATCGCCCTGTCGTTGTTCGAGGTGTTCGACATGGGGGTCGTCGTGACGACCGGCGTGGTCAACGCGGTCAGCGAAGACAACGCCCTGACCGAATCGCACAGCGACTCGGGGGCATTCATCCGCCTGCTCGTCGTGTCGGCGGGCGCGCTCATCTCGGTCGGACCGGTGGTACGGGTGCTCGGTCACCGCCGGCGGTCGCGGCAGGTGGCCCGGCGTCTGCAACCGATGTGGCGGACCCTGACCGGCGCTGTGCCCGAAGTGGTCCTGGAACTGCGACCGGCGGATCGTCGGGCACTGTCGGCCCGTAGCCGCCTGGACCGCATGAGCGTCGAGATACGCGACGCGATCATGATCCTCGACCGGCACGTGGTGTTCGAGCTCGGTGGACACACCGGCGCCGCACCACCCGTGGTCACGGCTACGCGGCTGCACCTCGCATGCCTGGCCCGCAGGGCCGGTCACCGGGCGCACGGCACGGGTGGGACGGCCCACCTGTTCACGACCGACGTCGGCGGCGAACCGTGGGAGCTGGCCCGGCTGGCCGATCACTGGCGGGACGCCGAGCACGTGGCGGCCGAACTGTGGGCGCGTCGCCTCCCTCAGTTCGGCGGCCCCGCCGACCCGTCGGCGCGCGTCCCCGCTCAGGTCTGACGAGGGTCCGGCGCCGCGACCGGCAGCGGTCCGTGACTCCGCCGCAGATTCTCCAGAAGGGGAATCAGCGATTCCATCTCCGCAGTGGTCGGCTCCGCGGACGCATCGAGCGATCGCATCGACAGGTGCCGGACACCGGCCTCGCGGACCGCGATCTTGAAACGGACCAGCGTGTCGTAGTCGTGGTAGCCGTCAGCGGCGAGGTACTGCTCGGGGGCATGGAAGTGCTGCGCGACCGCCCGCAGGACGTCGGGCTCGGGCGCGTGATGATCGTCTATGCGCAGGGACTCGATCTCGGACGGCTCGACGGGACGGCCGAGTATCCGAGACACACCCGCGGCGACGGTGTCGTCACCCGGTTCGGGACCGTCGAGGTCGTGGGCCAGCGAGAAGAGGCGGTTGACCCGCACCGACAGTGGCACGCCGTTCATGCGCTCACCTCCGCGTCTCCGCTGCGTTCGGGATCCTCGGTGGCCACGAGTTTCACCGCGTCCTCCCATCGACGCCAGAAGCGCTCCCGGGTGGCCGCGTCGAGATCCTCTCCCCGGCCGTAGAGGAAGCGGCGATACCGCGCTTCCTCGAGTTCCCGCGGGTCGGTGACCGTGGTCGGTTCCTCCAGCAGGTGACCGAACGCGAATTCCACCAGGGGTTGGCGTGGTCCGGTGGGTCCTCCGTTGACTTCCAGCAACCGCGTCACGTACGCGCCGGTGATCTTCGAGACAACCCGGCTCAGTTCCCCCGCTGCCTCGGCCAGCCCCGGAACCTCGGGATGCGCCGCGCTCAGCTTGGTGATCTTGGTGTGCGGCCCCAGGATCTCGATGATCGTGTCCAGATCCAGCGGAATCTCCGACGGCCCGAGCGTCAGCGGGCGCGCGGCCGGCGACCGGTCCTCCCCGTCGAGCGCCTCGAGCGGGGTCGGATGACCGCCGTCGAGGGTGCGAGCCGCGCTGCCCGGAGCCCAGCGGAGCGCGACGTCCAGTTTGCGGAGGGTCTCGATGCTCGGATCCGGGCCGGTCCCGTTCTCGGCGCGCGTCTGAGCTGCGTCGGACGGGCCACCCGCGGCCGTGACCTCGTCCTGTGTGAGGTTCAGCAAACGCCGTCGCCGGTGGACGAATTGTCCGAAACGCGCGCGGGTGCTGGTGACCATGCTTTCCCCCAGGAGACACGCAAGCGACGCGCGTGTCGCTTGCTGTGTCTCGATCCTACTGCTTGTAGCTGGTGAGGAAATTTCCGAACCGCTCGATGGCGACAGCGAGATCACGCGCCCACGGCAACGTCACGATGCGGAGATGGTCGTGGTCCGGCCAGTTGAACCCGGTGCCCTGCACCATCAGGATCTTCTCCTGCAGCAGAAGGTCCTGGACCAGCTTCTCGTCGTCGTAGATCTCGTACACGTTCGGGTCGAGGCGGGGGAATGCGTACAGCGCGCCCTTCGGCTTCACGCAGGAGACACCGGGAATCATGTTGAGGCGTTCCCACGCCACATCACGCTGCTCGAGCAGTCGCCCACCCGGCAGGATCAGGTCTTCGATGCTCTGGTGCCCACCGAGCGCCACCTGGATGGCGTGTTGACCGGGCACGTTCGGGCACAGACGCGTCGATGCGAGCAGGTCGAGTCCCTCGAGGAAACCCGCGGCGTGTTCCTTCGGGCCCGTGATGGCCACCCAACCGGACCGGTAGCCGGCGACGCGGTACGCCTTCGACAGGCCGTTGAACGTCAGGCACAGCAGGTCCGGGGCCAGCGTGGCGAGTGAGATGTGTTTGGCGTCGTCGTAGAGGATCTTGTCGTAGATCTCGTCCGCGAGAAGCAGCAGCTGATGCTTGCGCGCCAGGTCGACGAGCTGCTGCAGCACCTCCATCGAGTACACCGCACCCGTCGGATTGTTCGGGTTGATGACGAGCAGCGCCTTGGTCTTGTCGGTGATCTTCGACTCGATGTCCGCGATGTCGGGGTTCCAGTCGTTGCCCTCGTCGCACAGGTAGTGCACCGGGGTGCCGCCGGCGAGGCTCGTCATCGCCGTCCACAGCGGGTAGTCCGGTGCCGGGATCAGCACCTCGTCGCCGTTGTCGAGGAGCGCCTGCATCGTCATCGTGATGAGCTCGGACACACCGTTGCCCAGGTAGATGTCGTCGACGTCGAGTTCGGGGAACCCGGCGACCAGCTCGTAGCGGGTGACGATCGCGCGCCGCGCCGACAGGATGCCCTTGGACTCGGAATACCCCTGCGCGTACGGGAGCGCGGCGATCATGTCGCGCATGATCACGTCCGGCGCGTCGAAACCGAACGGCGCGGGGTTGCCGATGTTGAGCTTGAGGATCCGGTGGCCTTCCGCCTCCAGCCGGGCGGCGTGGGCATGTACCGGTCCACGAATCTCGTAGAGCACGTTCTGAAGCTTGGTGGACTGCTCCAGCTTGCGGTGCGGCTTGCGGTGATGGCCGTGGTCTGGGTTGCTCACGAGCGTCATTCTCCCACTCCCGGGCAACCGGATTTCTACTGGTGGGTACAGGACCGTCGGCGCGTCGTCGAAACACCCCGCCCGCGCAGGTGGCCGCCGTACCCTCGAAAGCGGGTCGGATCCGTCTCGTGTTCACCGCGCCCGGAGGGAATGACGTACATGTCAGCACCGGTATCCCGTCGTCCCGGACCTGTCGACATCGCGCACCACAGCCATCTTGTCGGGGTGTTCGCGCCGCAACGGGAGGAGGTGGACGTCCGGGGTCTCGAGGTGATCGGCGAGCTGCCCGCCGATCTGCACGGCGCCTATCTGCGCAACGGTCCCAACCCGCGGTTCGACCCGATCGGCACGTACGTCTACCCGTTCGACGGCGACGGCATGGTCCACCGAATCGAACTGGCCGACGGCACGGCCCGGTACACCAACCGCTTCGTCCGAACCCCGATGGTGCAGGCGGAGGAGAAGGCCGGGCACGTCATCTGGCCCGGGGTCACCGACCTCTACACACCGACGGAGGACGAGGTGGGGCCCGAACTCGCGGGCATGTCGCGCGAGCTGCCCGACATCAACATCGTCCGGCACGGCGGACGGCTGCTCGCGATGGCCGAGACCACGCTGCCGTTCCGCCTCGACCCCGCCGACCTGAGCACACTGGGGCGGGAGAACTGTGACGGCGCCATGGGTGTGGGGAGTACCGCGCACCCCAAGATCGACCCGGTCACCGGACAGATGGTGCTGTTCAACTACATGCTCGAGGCCCCGTACCTGACGTGGTCGGTGGTCAACCCCGACGGCTCGGTCGCGCGGACACCGACCGTGGTCGAGGGTGCGGACACCCCGCTGATGATCCACGACATGGCGCTCACCGAGCGCTACATCGTTCTGATGCTGTGCCCGCTGGTCTTCGACATCGCCGCCGTGCTGACCGGCGGGTCCGTGCTCGACTGGCGGCCGGAGGACGGGACGAGGATCGCGCTCGTGCCCCGCGACGGCGGTCCGGTGCGGTGGTCGATGCACGACGCGTACTGGGTGTGGCATTTCGCGAACGCCTTCGATCTGCCCGACGGGAGGGTGAGCGTCGACTACGTGGAGTGGACGTATCCCGGTGGGTTCGCGAAGGCCCCGTCGCCGTCGCTCGGCTCCCTGGTTCGCGCCGTCGTCGACCCCGACAGCGGGCGGGTGACGCGAGAGGTGGTGTGCGACCGCGACGTCGAGTTCCCGCGGGTCGACGACCGCGAGCTCACCCGAGGGCACCGGGCGGTGGCGACCGTCGGCAAACTCGACCGCAGCCAGGGACGGCAGGATTCGCTGTGGTTCTTCGACACGGCCCGCGGCACCGAGGCGCACTGGGATCCGGGGAGCGTGTCGGTGGGTGAGCCGATCTTCATGCCCGGCGCCGAGCACGAGTACTGGGGAATGATCGGCACCGACCGGCGCGACATGTCGTCCTGGTTCTTCGTGCTGCCCGCCGACGACCCCGGGGCGGGGCCGATCGGGAAGGTGCGGCTGCCGATCCGGGTTCCGGCGGGCCTGCACGGCGCGTGGCTGCCTGCGGAGTAGGGGACGGCGGAATATCCTCGGCGGATGACCTCTGCGCCTTACGGTTCCTGGCCCTCTCCGATCGCGGCGGCGGATCTCGCCTCCAGCGGCCACCCCGTCGAGGGCGGCCGGTACGTGGGCGACGACGTGTGGTGGTCGGAACTGCGACCCAGCGAAGGCGGGCGGGTCGCGGTGCGGCGCCTCGGTCTGGACGACGAACCGGAAGACGTCCTGCCCGCGCCGTGGAACGCCCGCACCCGGGTTCACGAGTACGGCGGCGGCGCCTGGACCGTCACCGACGCCGGCCGCCTGGTGTTCGCCGAGTTCAGCGATCAGCGTCTGTACCTGCTCGAAGGCGGGACCCCGGTGCCGCTGACACCGGAACCGCCGCAGCCGTGCTCGCTGCGGTACGGCGACCTGTCGGTGGTCGACGGCGAGGTGTGGGCCGTCCGCGAGATGCACGACGCGGACGGCGGCGTCTCCCGCGACATCTGCGTGATTCCGCTGGACGGGTCGGCGGCGAACGATCCACACCGGGTGCGGTCCGTCGTCGCCGGCTCCGATTTCCTGGCCAATCCGCGGCTGTCCCCGGATCGCAGGCACCTCGCCTGGATCGCATGGGATCACCCGCAGATGCCGTGGGACGGCACCGAGCTCAGGGTCGTGGCGGTCGAGGGCGGCCGCGTGACCGGGAAGGTGCGGACACTTCTCGGCGGTCCCGAGGAATCGGTGCTGCAACCGGAATGGGTCGGGCCCACCGAGCTGTACACGATCAGCGATCGCAGCGGCTGGTGGAATCTCTACCGCGTCGGCATCGACGATCCCGACCCGGTCGCGTTGTGCCCGATGGACGCCGACTTCGGCGGCGCGCTGTGGATGCTCGGCGGCCGCTGGCACACCCGCCGCGACGACGGCACGCTCCTGACCGTGCGGACGTTCGGAACCGACACCCTCGCCGTCCTCGATCCCGCGACCGGTTCGCTCGTCGACATCCCGCTGGACGGGCTCACCAGCGTCGGCCTCGGGGACCGCAACGGCAACCGGATCCTGCTGCTCACCGGCGGCGCCCAGACCCCGTCGGGCCTGCGCGAACTCGACCTCGACACCGGCGCACTCCGCACGGTCCGGCTGTCGGTCACCGAACTTCCCGAGGCGGCATATCTCCCCGAGGCCCGGCAGCTGACGTTCCAGGGCTCCGAACGCGAAGTCCACGTGATCGCCTACCCGCCGCGTCACCCGCGGTACCGGGGCGAGGACGGGGAGTTGCCGCCGTATGTGGCGTTCGTGCACGGCGGACCGACGTCGCGGGTCGCGCCTTCGCTGAATCCGGTGTTCGCGTTCTTCACCAGCCGCGGCATCGGCGTCGTCGACGTGAACTACGGCGGTTCCACGGGGTACGGGCGCGAGTACCGCAACCGGTTGCGGGGACAGTGGGGGGTCGTCGACGTCGAGGACGTGGTGACGGCGGTGACCGGCCTCGCCGACGCGGGCATGGCGGACCCCGGCCGGCTCGCGATCGAGGGCGGATCCGCCGGCGGGTGGACCGTGCTCGCGGCGCTGACCACGTCGGACGTGTTCGCGTGCGGTGCGTCCTACTTCGGGGTGGCCGAACTCGACGGGTTCGTGAAGGAGACGCACGATTTCGAGTCCCGGTACATCGACGGCCTGATCGGCCCGCTGCCCGAGGCGGCCGACCTCTACGCCGAGCGTGCCCCGCTGAACAACGTTGCCGGACTGAACTGCCCGGTTCTGCTCCTGCAGGGGCTCGACGATCCGATCGTGCCGCCGTCGCAGGCGGAACGGTTCCGGGATGCGCTCGTGGAGAAGGGCATCCCGCACGCATACCTCGAGTACGAGGGGGAGTCGCACGGATTCCGGAAGCTCGCCACCCTGATCAGCTCCCGCAACGCCGAATTGTCCTTCTACGGACAGGTACTGGGATTCGAGCCACCGGACATTCCGCGACTCGAACTGTGGCGACCGCCCAACGGCTGACCGTCCACCCGGAATCCAAACGGCGTGATGCACAAAACAAACCATTTGTTGTGCTCTTCCCTGATCGCCGAGATTTAGAGACCGCGCGGTATCAACGGAGTGAGGTATCGCGTCGACGGCTGGGCCGCGAGTAGCGTCGGAAAGAGGAGTCGATAACCGCAGCTGAGTGAAACGGGTGTTCCCCTTGGCGCGCTTCAGTGTCGATACATGGATTGCCGAGGGCCGAGGGTGTCATCGCTGGACGATTTCGATACGACTTCGGTCCTTTCGGACACGGTGATGGCAAAGGCTGTATGGCCATCCGAGATGTTCCCACTCTCCGCCGCTCAGCGTGGAATGTGGTTCGCCCAGCACCTGCTGGGCGACGTTCCGATCGTCATTGCTCAGTACGTAGAGGTCGGTATCGCTGATCTCGACATCGGCCTGCTCGCACGGATCGGACCCGCCGCACTCCGGGAACTCGGTACCGGACTGCTCCGAATCGTCGAGTGGGACGGTGAGCCGCTCCAGACGGTCGACGAGTCGCTCGGCTTCGAGATGACACATCTCGACTTCCGTTCCGACCCTGATCCCCGGGCTGCGGCTCTCGCGTGGATGCGCGCCGAATGCAGCAACCCGATTGATCTCCTCCATGATCGGCTGATCCGTTCGGCAATGTTGCGCGTCGCCGACGACTGCTACTTCTGGTACTCGCGAATTCACCACATCGCCCTCGACGGCTTCGGCGCCATGACGTTCATGAACCGTGCCGCGGAGCTGTACACCGCGGCGGTCGAGGGTCGCGCGCCGGCCGAATTCACCGCCAGTGGACTGCGGGAGGTCGTCGAAGAAGAGGCGCGCTACCGCACCTCGAGCCGGTTCGAGACGGACCGCAAGTACTGGGCCGAACGCAGCCACAATCTTCCACCGACGATCAGCCTCGCCGGGCGAGCGGCCGAGATCGGCGCGCAGTCGCTGGTGAGCAGCGCACCGCTGCCCGCCGCCACGACAGCCGCACTGCAGAGTCTGACCGACCGGGAACCCGGGGCGACGTTCGCGACAGCCGCGGTGGCTGCCGTCGCTGCATTCTTGGCCCGCCTGACCGGCCAGGACGACGTGGTGTTGAGCCTGCCGGTCTCGGCACGCACCACCGCCCGGCTGCGCCGCTCGGGCGGCATGATCGCCAACGTCCTTCCGATCCGACTCTCGGTCGGGGACGAAACGACCTCCGTCGACTTGATGAGACGGACGCAACGGGAGTTGACCGGAGCACTACGTCACCAGAGGTACCGGCACGAGGACATACGGCGGGACGCGGGCGTCCTGGGTGGTCGCCGGGGGTTTTTCGGGCCGTCGATCAACATCATGATGTTCCACGACGAGATTCGGCTCGGTCCGTCGATCGGCCGGCTCCACGTGCTGACCACCGGTCCGGTGGAGGACCTCGCAGTGAACATCTATCCCGGCGTCGCAGGCGACGTGGCGCAGGTCGACTTCGAGGCCAACCCGAATTTGTACACCGAACAGGAGCTGCGCGGTCACCATGTCCGGTTCCTCGAATTCTTCGCCGCCTTCGCGTCAGCGGCCACCGACCGCATCGCCGCTCTCGACGTGCTGCACGCCGACGAACGCGCAGGTCTCGTGCCATGTCGCGGTCCGCAGGCAGAGCCGGAGCGGCTCCTCCCCGACTTGCTGGCCGACGGCGTTGCCGCCGCACCGGGCGCAGTCGCGATTCGGGCGGCGGGACGGGAGGTCACGTACCGCGAGCTCGACCAGCAATCCAATCAACTGGCCCGACTACTGATCGAATCGGGGGCCGGACCGGAAACCTTCGTCGCGCTGAGTCTCCCCAGGTCGGCGGAGTCACTCGTCGCGTTCTGGGCGGTCGCCAAGACCGGGGCCGCCTTCGTGCCTGTCGATCCGAAGCTCCCACCCGAGCGAGTCGCGCACATGCTGTCCGATTCGGGGGCACTGGTGGGGCTCACACTGCACGAACTGCGTGCAACGCTGCCCGACGGAATTCACTGGCTCGTCCTCGACGACGACGAGGTGCGCGCACGCTGTGACCGACAGCGGAGGGCCGCGATCGGCGACGCGGATCGCCGCGCCCCGCTGTCGGCCCACCACCCCGCGTACATGATCTACACATCGGGATCGACCGGGCTTCCGAAAGGCGTCGTCGTCACCCACACCGGTCTGTCGAACTTCGCTGCCGGCGCCCGCCCGGAACTCGGCGTTCACGACGAATCGCGGATGCTGCGGTTCTCGTCGGCCAGCTTCGACGCCTCGGTATTCGAGATGATCCAGGCCTTCAGCGCCGGCGCCACGATGGTCGTCGCCCCGCCCGAGGTGCACGGTGGCAGCGACCTCGTCGACCTGCTGAGCGAACAGCAGGTGACCCACATCATCACGGCTCCCACGGTGATGAACACAGTCGACCCGCGTGGGCTCGAACATCTCGAGGCGGTGGTGGTCGGCGGGGACGTGTGCACCCCCGACCTCGTGGAGCGGTTCGGCCAGGTGTGCCGCTTCACCAACAGTTACGGGCCGACCGAGACGACCATCATCATCACCGCAGGTGAGCCGCTGACGCCGGGCGAACCGATTACCATCGGCCGCCCGATCCAGGGTACGAGCGTCGTGGTGCTCGACCGCAAGCTCCGCGCGGTGCCCGCCGGGGTGGTGGGTGAGCTCTACCTCGCCGGCCCCGGAATCGCACGCGGCTATCACCATCGGCACGGGCTGACGGCGAACCGATTCGTGGCCAACCCCTTCGGTGAGCCGGGGTCTCGGCTCTACCGCACCGGTGACGAGGTGCGCTGGGTGCGGTCGTCTCAGGGAACCGAGGCGGGGCACTACACGCTCGAGTTCATCGGCCGGTCCGACACCCAGGTCAAGATCCGTGGCTTCCGCATCGAACTCGGCGAGATCGACTCGGCACTGCTCGCCCAGGACGGCGTCAACTTCGCGGCGACGGTGGTTCATCGGACGGCGGGTGGCACGACGGCGCTGGTCTCGTACGTGCGCCTCGACACCGGTCGTGAATTCGATCCGGTCGCGATTGTCGAGGGCGTCGCCGAAATCGTGCCGTCCCACATGATCCCGTCGGCGGTAATGCGGCTCGAACACGTGCCGGTGACGGCGGCCGGCAAACTCGACCGCAGTGCACTGCCGCAACCACACTTCGGATCAACTGAACACGAGTTCCGCGCCGCCTCGACACCGGCGGAGGAGCAGCTCTCGGGTCTCGTCGCCGAGGCACTCGGCCTCGACCGGGTCAGTGTGGACGACAGTCTCTTCGCGCTCGGCGGCGACAGCATCGTCGCGATGCAGATCGCCGCCCGAGCCAGGGCGTTCGGTCTCAGCTTCAGTGCGCGGGCCGTATTCGAGCACAAGACGATAGCCGGAATCGCCGCGGTGGCGGTGCCGGTGGAGGCAGAATCGGCGGTCGTCCTCGAGGAGCTCGAGGGCGGCGGCGTCGGGCGTATCCCACCGACGCCGATCATGTACTCGATGCTCGAGCGGGGCCCCTTCGCCGACTTCTTCCAGGCGCTGCTGCTGACCTTGCCGTCTGATGTCGATCCGGATCGGTTGAGTGCGACGCTCGCGGCGGTGCTCGATCACCATGATGCCCTGCGTTCGAAGTTCGTCCCCGACGACGACGGTACCTGGGCGTTCGAAACGACGGCTGCCGGTAGCGTTCCGGCCGGCGATCGGATTTCGAGGATCGTCACGGCGGCGGCACCCGGCAGCCGCACGTTCACCGACGTGGTGAGCGCCGAGTGTGCGGCGGCTGCGGCCCGCCTGGACCCGGAAAACGGGATCATGCTCCAGCTGGTGTGGTGTGTCTCCGAATCTGCGGGCGCACCAGGCCGACTGCTGGTTATCGCGCATCACCTGGTGGTGGACGGTGTGTCGTGGCGTGTGCTGTTGCCGGACCTCGCGACGGCGTGGCTGCAGCTGGGCGCGGGGCAGACACCGACGCTGGCCCCGGTGGGCACGTCGTTCCGCCGCTGGGCGTATGGGCTGCAGGACGCGGCAGATCGAGGAGTGCACACAGACGAATTACCCTACTGGCGAGAGGTTCTCAGCGGTCCTGACCCACAGATCGGCACACGACCGATCGCGCCCGCGATCGACACGATGCGCACGACCGAGCGGGTACATATCGATGTGAGTCCCGCAGTGACCGATGCGGTGCTCGCTCGACTTCCCGATGTGTTCGGCTGCGGCGTCAACGACGGACTCCTGTCGGCGCTGGCGATGGCGGTCGTGCAGTGGCGACACTCGCACGGGATCGACGAGCGTTCGGTGTTACTGACGTTGGAAGGTCATGGGCGCGAGGAGGAGGCGGTGGCCGGCGCGGATCTTGCACGTACCGTCGGTTGGTTCACCAGCGCCTTCCCGGTCCGGCTCGAACTGCCGGCCGTCGAACTCGGCGGGGCGTTCGAGGGTGGACATGCTGCCGGTGTCGTGATCAAGGCCGTCAAGGAACAGCTCGTCGCGGTGCCTGCCCGTGGCGTCGGATTTGGATTGCTTCGGCATCTCGACGAGAGCGCGAGGTCGATTCTCGGGGGTCTTCCGGAGCCGCAGATCAGTTTCAACTACCTGGGCCGCATGGGCGTGCAACACCTCGGCGACTTGCAGGATCTCGGCTGGCTGCCGGACCCCGAGGCACCGGACCTGATCAGAGCGAGCGGATCCGGCATGGCCGTGGCTGCGGTGATCGACATCAACGCGATGGTGGTCGACAGCCCCGAGGGACCCCGGTTGACGGCATCGTTCGCGTATCCGACCGGGGTGATCCGCGACTCCGACGTCGCCGCCCTCGCGGATCTGTGGCGAAGCGCCCTCGATGGTCTTGCCGCGCACACGGTTCAGTCCGTCGCGGGTGGTCTGACACCGTCCGATTGCCAGCTGGTCACGGTGAGCCAGAGTCGGATCGAGCATTGGGAGCGCTTGTACCCGGGGCTACGAGAGATCTGGTCGCTGTCCCCGTTGCAGTCCGGTCTGCTGTTCCACTCGACGCTGGCCGCCGATTCGCTGGACATCTACACCGCGCAACTGCGCATCGAACTCGAGGGCGCGGTCGACTCCGCGCGGTTGCGCCGTGCCGCCGCAGGCGTGCTCGCACACCACGCCACTCTGCGTGCCGCGTTCGAGTACGACGACCACGGTATCCCGGCGCAGTTGGTTGTCGACACCGTGGACGTGCCGTGGCGTGAGGTGGATCTGACCGGGTACGGGACGGCCGCCGGAGAGGAACTCGAGCGTCTCCTCGACGAGGACCGTGTCGCCCGATTCGACCTCACCCGTCCCCCGTTGCTGCGACTGCTGTTGATCCGCACCGCACCAGGACAGTACGTGCTGGCACTGACGAACCATCACATCATCCTCGACGGATGGTCGATGCCACTGCTGGTGCGCGAGCTGCTGGTTCGCTATGCCGCGGACGACGCTCCCGCCCTCCCGGAGCCGCGGCCGTACAGCACGTACTTGGAATGGGTGGCGACACGCGACCGCGATGCGTCCTTCCGCGCCTGGGAACGTGCGCTGGAGGGGCTCGAAGAGCCGACACTGCTTGCGCCGCAGGCGTCCTCGGAACAGTTCGGCGTGCCGGCTGAGGTTGACATCGCGCTGCCCGCGGCCCTGATCGATGCGCTCGACACGGTGGTGGCGCGCCATGGAGTCACCATGAACACCGTCGTCCAGGCGGCGTGGGGAATGCTGCTGTCCCGGTTGCTCTCCCGTCGCGACGTGGTGTTCGGTGCCACCGTGTCGGGTCGGCCGCCGCAGCTGTCCGGTGTCGAGAGCATGCTGGGACTTTTCATCAACACCGTGCCCGTGCGAGTGCGGATCGACCCGGACGAGACGTGTGCGCAGCTGCTCACCCGCCTCCAGGGTGAGCAAGTTTCCCTGCTCGATCACCATTACCTCGGGCTCGGTGACATCCAGGCACGCATGGGTCTGGGCAACCTGTTCGACACGTTGTCGGTGTTCGAGTCGTACCCCGTCGACAAGTCCGGATTCGACGAGCACACCGACATCGCGGGGATGCGAGTGACCGCTCTCGATGCGCGTGACGCCACGCACTATCCGATCACCCTGCTGTCGATCCTCGAACCTCGACTGCGGCTGAGCCTGCGTTACCAGCACGGAATTTTCGATCGCGCTACCGTCACGACACTCGCGGCGCGTGTGATCGGGATTCTCGAGACCATCGCGCGCAATGCAGGCACCCCGGTCGGCGACGTCGACCTGTTCGTTCCGACGGAACGGGAGCTGGTGGTCGACACCTGGAATGCAACGGAACACCAGGTGCCGCGCCTCACCCTCGCCGAGCTGTTCGACGCGCAGGTGGCGCACACGCCGAACGCCCCAGCCGTCGTGTTCGAGGGGACGGTGATGACGTACGCAGAGTTCGACGCCCGCGCGAATCAGCTGGCGCGGTTCCTGATCAGCGGCGGTGTGGGCCCCGAATCGCTCGTGGGTGTAGCGGTGCGACGCTCGGTGGATCTGCTGGTGGGAATCTACGCCGTGATCAAGGCCGGCGGCGCGTACGTCCCGATAGACCCGGACCAGCCGGCCGAGCGGATCGCGTACGTCGTGGCAACCGCCGGTCCAATCGTCGTTCTCACCATGACCGCCGATCGCGTCGCGCTACCCGCCGAGGTTCCGGCCGTCGACCTCGACACCCTCGATGTATCGGCGCTGTCCGATGACCCCGTCCGGGACCGGGACCGGTTGGGGCCGTTGCATACCCGAAACCCTGCGTATGTCATTTTCACCTCCGGCTCCACAGGCAGACCCAAGGGTGTGGCAGTGCCGCACGAGGGCATCGTCAACCGGCTGCTGTGGATGCAGCATCGATACCCGCTGAGCGACGACGACGTGATTCTCCACAAAACCCCCGTGACATTCGACGTGTCGGTGTGGGAGTTGTTCTGGCCGTTGCAGACCGGCGCGCGACTGGTGATCGCCGAGCCGGACGAGCACCGTGACCCCGCCTATCTCGAGCGGGTGATCCGCGCAGAATCTGTGACCACCGTGCATTTCGTGCCGTCGATGCTCGCCGTATTCCTCGCCGGGGCGCATGTCGACGGGTGCAGTTCATTGCGTCGGGTGTTCACCAGTGGTGAGGCGCTGCCGCCTATGACGGCGGCGGCGCTGCACCGCGCGAGCGAGGCCGAGCTGCACAACCTGTACGGTCCCACCGAGGCATCGGTCGACGTGACCTACTACGAGACCGGGCCGGACGAGACCACCGTGCCGATCGGAGCGCCGATCTGGAACACCCAGACCTATGTGCTCGACGGACGCCTGCAACCGGTTCCGGTGGGCGTGGCGGGGGAGTTGTATCTCGGCGGCGTGCAGCTCGCCCGCGGATACCAGGGCCGGTCCGATCTGACGGCGGACAGGTTCGTCGCGAACCCCTTCGTGGCGGCGGGAAATGTGCGAGACCGTAGTCGGCTGTACCGCACCGGTGACCTGGTTCGGTGGCTGCCGACCGGGCAGCTCGAATACCTGGGTCGCACGGACTTCCAAGTCAAGCTTCGCGGCCAGCGCATCGAACTCGGTGATATCGAGGCGGCGCTGCTCCGGCACGGCGATGTTGCACAGGCGGTGGCACTGGTCCGCAACGACGGGTCCACCGGCGACTACCTCGCCGGATACGTGGTGCCTGCGCCCGGGAGGTCCCCGGCCGAGCGGGCCGTCCTCGATTTCGCGGCCGCCACGCTTCCCCGATACATGGTGCCGTCGGCGCTGGTCGTGCTCGCGCAACTGCCCTTGACCGCGAACGGCAAACTCGACCGCAAGGCACTGCCGGTCCCGGAGTTCGCGAGTTCGGCGCAGTTCGTCCCGCCCGGCACCCCGACCGAATACGTCCTCGCGGAGATTCTCGCGGACGTACTCGGCATCGACCGGATCGGGATGTCGGACAGCTTCTTCGACCTCGGCGGCAATTCCCTCGTCGCCACCCGGGTGATCGCCCGGATCAACGCCGAGTTGGGCACCGGGGTGAGTGTTCGGACTCTGTTCGAGAACCCCACCATCGGAGCTCTCGCCGCACTGGCCGATCGTGCGCATGTTGGCGCGGGACCGCGCCCGGAACTGCTGTCCCGCTCGAGGCCGGACCGGATTCCCCTGTCGCCCGCTCAATCCCGGATGTGGTTCTTCAACCGGTTCGACCCCACGTCGAGTGCGTACAACGTGGCGGCGGCGCTCCGGCTGTCCGGCTCGCTCGACCTCGACGCACTCCGCCAGGCCGCTGCGGACATCCTCGAGCGGCACGAATCGCTGCGCACCATGTACCCCGACTCCGCCGACGGTCCGCACCAGGTGATCCTGCCGGCGATCGACGTAACGGTCGGCAGCGACCTGATCGACGTGTCGCTCGCGTCGGTGTCGGACGCCGATCTCGAGGACCGAATCCGGGCGGCCTTAGCCCGCGGTTTCGACGTGACTACGCAGATCCCGATCGCGTTGAGCTTGCTGCCGCGGGAGGACCTGCACGAGCACGTGTTGGTGATGGTGGTGCACCACATCAGCATCGATGGCTGGTCGATCCAGGTACTCGCACGCGATCTGGTGCACGCCTACTCCTCCCGGCACGCGGGACACGAACCGGGTTGGGCGCCGCTGCCGGTGCAGTATGCGGATTACGCGTTGTGGCAGCGGGAGGTTCTCGGTTCGGAGGAGGATTCGTCGTCGGTGATGGCGGAGCAGCTCGCGTACTGGGCGGGGGCGTTGGCCGGGGTGCCGGATGTGCTGGCGTTGCCGTCGGATCGGCCGCGTCCGGCGGTGCGGTCGGGTGTGGGGGCCAGCGTCGGGTTTTCTGTGCCGGCCGGGATGGTGCAGGGCCTGCGGGCGCTGGCTCGCGAGCGGGGGGCGACGCCGTTCATGGTGGTGCAGGCGGCGTTTTCGGTGTTGCTGGCGCGGCTGAGTGGGACCTCGGACATTGTGATCGGGTCGCCGGTGGCGGGGCGGGGTGAGGCGGCGTTGGACGATCTGGTGGGCATGTTTGTCAATACGTTGGTGCTGCGGGCCGATTGTGAGCCGAGTCGGTCGTTCGCGGAGTTGCTGGTTCGGGTGCGGGATGCGGATCTGGAGGCGTTCGGGCGGGCCGATGTGCCGTTCGAGCGGTTGGTGGAGACGCTGAACCCGGTGCGGTCGCAGTCGTTTTCTCCGTTGTTTCAGGTGATGTTGGCGTTCCAGAACTACACGCAGTCGGTGGTGGAGCTGCCGGGGTTGACGGTGTCACCGCTCGAGGTCGAGTGGGCGGTGGCGCAGTTCGATTTGTCGATGACCCTCGGTGAGCCGGCCGGCGGTGACGGCGGGTATGTGGGCACGTTGTCGTATGCGGCGGACATCTTCGATGCGGTGACGGCGGAACGGATCGTGGAGCGGTTCGTGCGGGTGCTGGGGGCGGTGGTGGAGGATCCGGCGGTGCGGGTGGGGGATGTCTCGGTCGTCGATGATGACGAGTGGCATCGGTTGCTGGTGGAGTGGAACGACACCCGGCGTGAGGTGTCGGGGGAGTTGTTGCTCGATGGTTTCGAGGCGCAGGTGGCGCGGGCGCCGGATGCGGTGGCGGTGGTGTACGAGGGTGAGTCGGTCTCGTATGGGGAGTTCGCTGCTCGGGTGAACCGGTTGGCGCGGTTCCTGATCTCGCGGGGTGTGGGTCCGGAGTCGTTGGTGGGGGTGGGGATGGGTCGTTCGGTCGAGATGGTGGTGAGCATCTATGCGGTGCTGACGGCCGGGGCGGGGTATGTGCCGCTGGATCCGGAGCATCCTGCGGAGCGCACCGAGTATGTGCTCGCGACCGCGGAGCCGGTGGTGGTGCTGACCACGTCGCGGGACGGTGGGGCGTTGCCGGTGTCGGTGGAGGCTATCGAGGTCGATGTGCTGGATGTGGCGGGATTCGATTCGTCGTCGGTGACCGATGCGGAGTTGGTGGCGGCGGTGCGGCCGGAGAACACCGCGTATGTGATTTTCACGTCGGGGTCGACGGGGCGGCCGAAGGGGGTGGCGGTCAGCCATCGCGCGATTGTCAATCAGCTGTCGTGGTTGGTTTCGGCGTACGGGTTCGATGATTCGGATGTGGTGTTGCACAAAGCTCCTGTGACGTTCGACGTGTCGTTGTGGGAGTTGTTCGTTCCGTTGAGTGTGGGGGCACGGATGGTCATCGCGGCTCCGGAGGGGCATCGAGATCCGGAGTATGTGCTGTCGTTGATCGCGGACGCTGGTGTGACGGTCGCGGCATTCGTGCCGTCGATGTTGGCGGCGTTGTTGACGGATCCGGGGGTGCGGATACCGGATTCGTTGCGGTGTGTGTTCGCGGGCGGTGAGGAGTTGCCGGTGGACTTGGCTACGCGGTGGGGGACGAGGTCGGCGGCGCGGTTGGACAACAAGTACGGTCCGACCGAGTGTGCGGTGACTGCGGCGTCGTATCGGTGTGGTGGGGGTGAGTTGCTGACTGTTCCGATCGGCGGGCCGGTGTGGAACACGCAGGCCTTCGTCCTGGATGGGTGGTTGCGTCCGGTGCCGGTGGGGGTGGCGGGTGAGTTGTATCTCGGTGGTGTGCAGTTGGCGCGTGGGTATCAGGGCCGCGTCGATCTGACGGCGGAGCGGTTCGTGGCTGATCCGTTCGGGGGTGTGGGTTCGCGGTTGTATCGCACCGGTGATCGTGTCCGGTGGAACTCGAACGGTGATCTGGAGTTTTTGGGGCGCATGGATTTTCAGGTGAAGGTGCGGGGTCTGCGGATCGAGTTGGGGGAGATCGAGTCGGTGTTGGCGGCGCAGGAGTCGATCGCGCGGGCCGTGGTGGTGGTGCACGAGGCGGGGTTCGGTCAGCAATTGGTGGGGTATGTGGTGCCCGAGGGCGGATGCGCGGTCGAAATCGAGTCGGTGCGGGAGGTGCTCGGTGGGACGCTGCCGCGGTACATGGTTCCGGATGTGCTGATGGTGCTCGATGTGTTGCCGGTGAGCCCGTCCGGGAAGTTGGATCGGCGGGCGTTGCCCGATCCGTTGTTGGTCACTCGTGAGTTCCGGGCGCCGACCAACCCGGTCGAGGAGACGGTGGCGCGTGTGTTCGCCGAGGTTCTCGGCCTGGAGCGGGTGGGTCTGGACGACGACTTCTTCGCCCTCGGTGGCAACTCACTCGTCGCAGCGCAGGTCATGTACCGGGTGAGAAGCGAGCTGAAGTCGGCTGTGCCGCTGCAGTGGCTGTTCTCGGATTCGACGACGGAAGCCCTGGCCCGCCGCATCGAGCGCGGTGTCGCGGGCACAGCCGAGGAGGGCCTCGGTCCGCTGCTGCCCATCCGCGCGGGCGCGGGGCCGCCACTGTTCTGCATCCATCCCATTGGCGGATTATCTTGGTGCTATTCCGGTTTGACCAAACACCTCGATACCGATCTCCCTCTCTACGGCGTGCAGACTCCGTCGATTCTCGAGGAGAGCTATCGTCCCGAGTCGCTCGAGGAACTGGCCGTTCGCTACGTCCGCGAGATCCGTCGCGTCAGCCCCACCGGCCCGTACCGGCTGCTCGGCTGGTCGCTCGGCGGTGTCATCGCCCACGCGATGGCAGTGCAGCTTCAGGCAGCGGGCGAGCAGGTGGAATTGTTGGCCATGATGGACAGCTTCGTCGGATCTGACGTGCTGGACGGGCCGGTCGACGTCATCTCGATGAGCGAGTTGCTGGGCGGTTTCGGCATCGAGGAGGCCGCCGCGAAGACCGAATCCGGTCGCGGTCTCGACGGTGTCACTGTCGCCTTGGCCGAATTGACTGGGTCTTCCGTGGAACGAGTCGGAGAGGTGGTGGGGAGGCTCCTGTCGACAGCGGAGCGGAACTCCAGGTTGATGTCCGAGTATCGGCCTGCACACTTCGACGGTGACATCGTGTTCTTCACCGCCGCTGCGGACGACATCACCGGAGAGCGGGCAGCCCAGGGGTGGGACAACGCAGTCACGGGCGTGGTCCACAACCACGCGGTGCCGGCCACGCACTGGCGGATGACCTCACCCGAGGCCCTTGCCGTCACCGGACCCCTCTTGACCGACGCCATCAACCACATCAGGCAAGTCGACACGTGAGCGTGTCACTCCCCAAAGGGTGTCGACTCGCACACCACAGGCCGCGGGTGCGCGGGATCGAGCGCGTTGAGGACATACGTCGCGGCGACCGGGTCGGCGATGAGTTCGAGGTGGGAGGCGTGGTCTCTCGGACACCGTTCCTGCAACACGATGTTCGTCGCGTTCGGCGCCTCCTCGTACCCGCTGGTGTAGGGGACCACGACCGTGTCGTATCGGGTCATGATGTTCGTGTAGGTGATCCGAGGCGCATACACCCCGCCGTCCCGGATCCTGGTCATGAAGTCGGAATCGGGCGCCATCTCGAGGCATGCCTGGCACAGAGGGAGAAGCTGGTCGCTGTCGGCGCCCTTCCACAACGGGGCCAGCGACACGTACCGGTCGATCTTGTCTGCACCGCCCAGGAACTTCGTGTAATAGGTCGGCATCAGCGAGCCCTGGGAATGACCCACGAGATCAGCCTTCCCGGCGCCGGTCGACGCCATGACACGGTCGACGAACGCTGACAGCTGCTGCGCGCTGGACACCATCGACTCGACGCCACCGAGGGAACTGATCGGCCACGGTGTGTTCGCCGGTGCGCCGTAGGTCAGTGCGAAGACGCAATAACCCTCGTTCGCCAGCAGCGGCGCGTAGGTTTGCCAGTTGCTTTGCTTGTTCGCGGTCGAACCGTGGACCAGGATCACCGGCTCGGGATGCGCCACACCCGGTCGGCACGCCCAGTCATTCGAACCGGGCGCCGACGCGTCGGGATGGGTCAGCTCGAGGAATGCGCCGTCGGGAACCTCGTAGGGCACCGGTAGGGGCGTGGCTGTCGGTGTGGCATTCACGGGGGCCGTGAGGACCAGCAGGAGGCCGCACTGGGCTAGAAGGAACAGGATCGTTCGACGAGCGATCACTCATCCAGCGTAGGTGATCGGCACACCCGGCTCGACGGGCGATTGTGGAGGTGGAGTTTCGCCGATACAGGACTCTGTGCGTGTGCGACTCGTAAACTGGAGCACGGGTTGGGCAGTCGAAACGAGAAGTTCATGGGAGGAATTCACGGTCGAACGACTATGCGTAACGCAGTGTCTGTTGCAGTCCTCGTATCGCTCACCGCCTTGTCTCTTGCGGTGGGTCAGGTTGTGGCAGGATCCGTTCCCCCGACAGAGGTCGATCTCCTCGCATCCGCGCGGCCGTCCGAGAACGGCTCGCGACTCGTGCACGTCGAGCCGGTGAGCGAGCGGCAGTCGAACCTGGCGGTCTATTCGGTGTCGATGGGTCGGGACATCACCGTTCGTGTCCTTCGTCCGGCTGACACCAGCCTCCCGCGGCCCACTCTGTACCTGCTGGGCGGCGTCGAGGGGTCGTCCGACGAACTCGGGTGGAGCGAGGAGACGGACATGGTCGAATTCGTTTCGGACAAGAATGTCAACGTGGTGGTTCCGTACGGCGGCGCGTCCAGTTACTACACGGATTGGGAGCGCGACGACCCCGTCCTCGGCCGCAACAAATGGACTACCTTTCTGACCGAGGAGTTGCCGCCCGTCATCGACTCGGCGCTCGGCACCACCGCCAAGAACGCGATCGCCGGACTGTCCATGTCGGGCACCGCGGTCCTCAGCCTTGCAAGCGCGGCACCAGGGCTCTACCAAGCCGTCGGCTCCTACAGCGGCTGCGCGATGACCAGTGATCCGTTGGGGAGTGCCTACGTGATCGCAGCGGTGGTCAACAACGCGGGAAACCCCATCAACATGTGGGGCCCGTTGGGCGGCCCGGGCTGGGTGGCCCACGATCCGTATCTCAATGCCGCCCGACTCCGGGGCACTGGGTTGTACATCTCGAACGGCAGCGGCGTGCCCGGACCACACGACAGGCTGGACGATCCCAGCGTGGACGGAGACCCGAACAGCCTCGTGGCCCAAATCGTGCGCGGGGGCCCCATCGAAGCGGCCACCGGTCAGTGCACGGCGAGGCTCGCCGCCCGGCTACGCGATCTCCAGATTCCGGCGACCGTGAATCTCCGACCCACCGGGACCCACTCCTGGGGATACTGGCAGGACGAACTTCATCAGTCCTGGCCCATGCTCGCGGCCGCTATCGCGGCGTAGCGCGTTGTCGCAGTGGAACGGTATTCAGGGTGCGGCCCAATTGGTAGCGTGATCAGTTGCGGCTTTTGTTGGCGCACAGAATCTCGGGACAAGGGCGGGATCCGCCGATGCATGGAACTTCCCCGCGGCCGGCGCGAGCGCGTCGACGATGCGTTGCGGGTCTGTCGATCGCCGTAGCGGTCGTGCTGAGCCTGGCAGGGACAACTCCGGTAAGCGCCGAACCGCAGGAGAACCAACCGGCGTCGGCTGCATTTGTCGACCACATCGACAAGATCGACGATCGCCGGTGGGACGTGTTCGTGTACTCCCCGTCGATGGACCGGGTGATCCCGATGCAGGTGATCCGCCCCGCCGACACCAGCGAGCCGAGGCCCACGCTGTATCTGCTCAACGGTGCCGGAGGCGGGGAGGACGGAGCGAACTGGCTGAACCAGACCGACGTCCTTGGCTTCTTCGCCGACAAGAATGCCAATGTCGTCATTCCCGCCCAAGGATTGCTCAGCTATTACACCGACTGGGAGCGGGACGATCCAGTGCTCGGGCGGAACAAGTGGACGACGTTCCTCACCCGTGAACTCCCACCGGTGATCGATTCGGTGCTCGGCACCGACGAAGTCAACTCGATCGCCGGCCTGTCGATGTCGGCTACCTCCGTGCTCGACCTGGCCATCGAGGCTCCCGGCCTGTATCGCGGAGTCGCCTCCTACAGTGGGTGCGCGCAGACCAGCGACCCGCTCGGCCAGGCCTACGTCCGGCTGGTCGTCGAGGTGCGGGGTGGGGGCGACACCAGGAACATGTGGGGCCCGTACGACGGACCCGGCTGGCGGGACCACGATCCGTATCTGAAGGCAGAGGGGCTGCGCGGCCTCTCTCTATACATCGCCAACGGCAACGGGCTCCCCGGACCACACGAGAACCCCCTGCGGCCGCGGACCCCGCAATCTCCGCCATTGCAGGATCAGATAGCGGTCGGCGGCGCGATCGAGGCCGCCACCAACGTCTGCACCCACCGGCTGGCGGAGCGTCTCCAGCAGCTGAACATTCCAGCGACGTTCGACTTTCGTAACAACGGTACGCATTCCTGGGGTTACTGGGAGGACGATCTGCGTGCGTCGTGGCCGCAACTTGCCGAATCGCTCGGCCTGTCCGAGTAGCAAACAGGCCAGACGAGTCGCCCGACGCCGAGCGCTCACCGCGCCAGCAGCGCCTCGCAGGAACGCGCCGCGCACGCGCACGCCTGAACTGTCGCCGTGTCGATGGCCGGGCGTCCCGCCTGGGACCGCCAGAACCGCAGGGCCGTCAGCGCGACGCGCGAGATCTGCTCCGGGGCGGCGTCGGCGGGCATGCCGAGGCGGGTGTGCGGCGACATGCCCTCGCCGCCGAGCACCCGCTCGAGCAGGACGACGTCCGTGTCGCGCAACTGCAGACCGCTGGTGCGCAGTCCCGACAACACCCGCAGTTCCCGGAACACGTGGGTGTCCGCGAGCAGCCGATCGGCGGCCCTGCTCAGGCTGCGGCTCGCCGACGACGGTGTGCGGGCCAGCACGGCCTTCAGCGATCTGAGTGCGGAGTGCGCCTTCAACTCGGTGCTGCGCTGGCCGAACTGCAGATGCAGCGTGCGGCGGAGATCCTCGAGGCCGCTGTGCGCCGTCAGCTCGCGGGCCAGCGTCGGCGCGTCGGTGGCGCCCGCGCGAATCAGCCTGACCGCGAACCGGATACCGAAGAGGCCGAAACATTCGAGGAGGTCGCGTCGTTGCCGGGGCGGAAGTAGGAGATCGGCGTCCTCGGCGGTGAACCGGCCGACCGAGCGCAGAGCGGACTCGAGTGCGCTGTCCGGGACGGCGGCGAGCACGGCGAGGTCGTCGAACTCGGTCTGACGCAGAGTGCGGCCGCGGAGCGCGAGGAGTCCCGACACGGGGAGCAGGCTCCGCTGCACCCGGCGGCCCGCGTCGTCCGCGGCGGCCCGGGCCGCGTCGAGGGTGCGTTCGCGGCCGCCCTTCACCTCGTCGGCCCGCGACAGCACACCGACGATGCCGAGCGGTCCGGCGGCCGTACCGACCCGGGTCTGTAGCTGGTCGAGCAGCCGCACGTCCGCCGCGTCGGTACCTCGGGTCAGGTAGACGACGGCGTCGACGTCGCACGGCCGGTCCTCGGGAAGGAGCAGCGCCCGGGTGCGCGCCGACACGTCCCGCGAGTTGGACGACGTTCCGGGAGTGTCGACGAGCGTGAACTCGCCGAGCAGCGCCGACGGCCATCCCACCTGCAGCCGCTCCACCCGATCCGCGGTCACCGTCCCCAGATCGAGCGACAGCCTGCCCTCGTCCCGGTGCACCGGGAGTCGCGTCCGGCGTCCGGAGTCGTGGGTGAGATCGATCCTCGGCGTGGTGGACTGCTCGAACCACGTGACCACCCGGGTGCACTCGGTGGCGTCGGTGGGCGCGATCTCCTCACCGACGAGGGCGTTGAGCAGCGTCGACTTCCCGGCCTTCAGCGTGCCGGTGAGGGCAACGCGGAGCGGCTCCTCGAGGCGGGCGCCGCAGTGCCGGAGTTCCTCGACGGTGGCGGGGTCGCTGCGCAGTTCGTGCCGGGCGGTCTCGATCAGCTGACGGGCCTGGGATCCCAGGCGAGTGACGCTCATGCCGACACCTGTCCCGCGAATCCGGCGGCCTGCATTCGGATCTGCCGCAGCGTGTCGAGTTCCCTGCGGATTTGCGCCGACCGCGTCGCACGGTGATCGTCGTGCATCTTCGACGCATCCGCAGCGGCGCGCAGCGAATCGTCGACGGATCGGAGCATCTCGGTGGCCAGGTCGGTGAAATGGTCGCGCAGGACGCGCTGCACCTCGCGGAGCCGCTGCTTCGACTCCTTGCCCACCTGGAAGATCACGTCGTCCATCAACCGCGACACCGCCACCTTCGCCTCCGTCTGCCTGCGGGCGGTACGCGCCTTCCGGTCCTCGCGATACGTGTTGGCGCCGAGCAGGACTCCCGCGCCGATCGAGAAGGGATTCACCAGTGCCAGGCCTGCGAGGCTCGTGACGAGGCCGACCACATGAGCACGCCACCGTACGACCCGCGCATGCTGGAGAGGACGCGTTGTGTGAAACCCTGTGCGCTCTCCAGGGATTCGAGAGTGTTGACGGGTTCGAGCACATGATCCACGTTGTCGATGCGCAGCACGGGAACCGGGACCTTGCCGTCCTCGGCGAAGCGCCCCGCGACCGAGAGGGCGAGGGCCTGCGAACGCGTGTGCGCCATCACGAAGTTCTCCCGCACACATGTCGCGATCTCGCCGTCGAGCCAGGAACCGAACTCCTCCCATCGCGGCGCCGGGTCGGACCTGCCGATGTCTTCCTCGGCCGCGCGGACGACGGTGCGCAGACGATGACGCAGGTCGTGCTCGATGTCCGTCATCAACTCGATCGCGCCGTCGGCCAGCGTGTACTGCCAGTTCGCGGATCGCTGACGGAGCTGATCCGCCGCCGCACGGGCATGGGTCATCTGCTCGAGCAGTGCGGCGCCGCGATGCGGATCGTGCAGCGCATCCAGTTCGGCACTCAGCGACAGCGACAGATGGTCGGTCACGGTGCAAACATCGGCGATCACCGCATTGCGAAGCACGACATCCGCCTGTGCGACGATCTGTTTGCGCAGATAGTCAACCAGTTGCGGGATGCCGGATTCGACGTCGAGCGCGTCGTCGCCGGTCTCGCGGGCGTCCGCGTGCATCAGTGCGGACACCGGCAGCAACGGCAGCGGTAGGTCCGCATTCTGCAAGTGAGTGCGGTTGGCCTTCTGAATGTCCGCCCAGCGCGGATAGAAGTCGATCTTGTTGACGACGCAGATCACCATCGGGCACAGCGTGTGCACCTGCGTGAGCAGAGCGATCTCGGGTTCGGTGTATTCCTGGCTCGCATCGGAGACGAACAGCACCGCGTCGGCCGTGGGGACGAGGGCCAGGGTGTCCGCGGCTCGGGCGGGGGCGTGACCGGAGAATCCGGGGGCATCGACCAGTACCAGTCCCTCGGCGAGCAGGTCGTGGGGGAGCGTGACCGTCGAATCCGAGTCCGACGCGACAGGCCCGTACTCGACGACTACCGCCTCGTGCCGGGACTGCGCGGTCGACGACACGTCCGCGTCGACGAGCGCACCCGCCACCGAACTGACACCCTTGTCGGTCAGGCCGAGAACCACGACCCGCGTGCGCGGATCGGCGAGACGAGACTCGGTGTGCGACAGCCGGGTCAGGAGATCGCCGCGACCCGCAGTCCGGGTGAGTTCCGCGAGCTGCGCCAGCAGCGCAGCCATCGACGCAGTGGTCTCGGCAGGAAGATTCGGGCGCGAAGGGGTGGCGACGGCTGGGGATTCGACGGTGGCGTTCATGATCTCCGCAAGAGTGGGTGACGGGCGTTCGGGAGAGGGGAGTGGCGGGCCCGCGTGCAGGGGAGTCGGCGGGCCCGCCACGTCGAGGTCAGAACACGTGCTGGTCGACAGTCGTCGTCGCAGTCAGGCTCTGATCGTGGGTGTCGAGAGTGGTACCGGATTCGGCCGTCAACCCCGACGAGAGGCTCGTCGCGCTCGTCGCGCTCGTCGCATCGAGTGAGGTGCCGGTGTCGAGGGTGGTGCCGGAGTCGAACGCGGTGCTCGAGTCGTACGCGGTGCTGGAGTCGTGCGAGGTCGGCGTGTCGAAGGTCGTTGCGGTGTCGGTCGTATTCGTGAGGTGGGTCGTGGTGTCGGTTGTCGTGGTGTCGGTTGTCACGGTGTCGTTGCCGAGACCCGTGTTCGAGGTCGTGTGATCGGTCGACGAAAGACCACTGGCCGCCGCTGCTGCCGTCGTGTGGTCGTCGGTCGCGACGGACGATGCTGCCGTCGTCTGGGACCCGCCGAGATCCGCGGTGGGTGCGCTCGCGCCCTGTGTGGTGGAGTCGGATGTCGTCGCCGCTGCTCGCGTGCTCTCGTCGGCCGAGGTCGATGTGGCCTCCGAACTCCGCGTATTCTGCTGATCCGCAACCTGATTCACCTGCCCGGACGTCGCCGACACGGAAGTCGGTTCGGCGTTGCTCTGCCGGATCGTCGTGTCGAGGGGCTGCGACGTCACCGCCGCATCGGAGTGAGTCGACACCGGGGTCGTCGTGATCGGCTGGGCCGCGGGCGCCGCACTCGCTGCGGCAGTCTGCATTGCGGCGGGCGACGTCGGTGAGGACACCGACGTCGCCGGCGCCGGAGTCGACGGCTGCGTCGCAACCGGGTTGGCCTGAGTGAACGCGGGCTGGGCCGCGGAAGCGCCGGCCTGCGCGTTCTCGTGGCCCGCTCCCGCGGTCGCCGCATTGTGACCGTCGGTGCGGCCGTCGTGGTCGGCGGCAGCGTTGTTCTGGTGGGCCTGATTGCCGGCGTTCTCCAATCCGCGACCGCTGTTGTCGCGCGGTGCGTCGTGGCGTGATTCGTCGGCTGGCCGCGAATTCTGCTGCGGCGCACCGTGCTGAGCGGCTTCTCCGGCGGTGGGGTTCGTCGGGTGGAGGTCGCGCAGGAGCCCGTCGAGCCCGTTGCGCAGAAGGTCCGCCGCCGGGGGTGCGCCGCCCAGGTCGGGCTGCGGTGCCTGCACGTCCATCGCGGCGTGCGGGGCGGGGACGTCGTGATCGAGGACGGCCGATGGGTGGATTTCGCTTCTCGTCATGAGTGCTCCTTCATCTCGGGTCTGTCCCTTCGAGGCGACTGCCGACGACGTTATGGGCCGTTCCTGGGAAGACCATGGGAGGACGCTGCACCTTCCCTAGGGGCGCGCGACGCCGCGTACACAGGAACATCGCAGGAAGCGCACAGCGGTCGGCACAGGAAGGCGGTTTAGCGTTTCGATCGGCAGGAAAGGCGCCTGCCGTCACCACGGAACGGAGATCACGACATGCGGACATCGATGGGGATCAGCATGGGTTCCGACTCGTTCGTGTCCGCCCAGATGCACGGTGAATCGCAGATGCACCGGGAGCACGACGGATTCACGGTGGTGCGGCACTCGGCCGAACTCGCGCTGTCGTCGAGCAGCGCGCCGGCTCTCGGCCCGCACCGCAGCGGACCGCTGCAGGGCAGCATCGTGTTTCGCGACTTCGTCGACAGGGTCGGTGATCCCGTTCCGGTGATCGGGGACGACGGGACCCGGACCCCGGCCGTGCAGCTGGTGACCACCGCGCTCGACTGCCTCGTCCGTGGCCGCACCCCGGCGCCCGACCATGTGGTGGTCGCGGCCCCGGCTGCCTGGTCGGGATACGCCGTCGAGGAACTCGAGAACGAGATCCGACGCTGGGGCCTCCTGCAGAACCGCACCGTCACCGTCATCCCTGACACTAGCGCGGCACTCACGTGGATCTCCCTGGTCGAGAAGCTCGACGAATTCTCGACACTGCTGTTGTGCGACGTCGGAGCCCATTCCCTCGACCTGACCCTGGCGACGAGGCGCGGCGCCGAATTCGGTGTGGTCCGATCGACGCGGAGCACCGACTTCGCCGGAGACCACGCCGACCGGCTGCTGATAAGACATGTGGTCGCGCTCGTACAGAACGCGAACCCGGACTTCGACGTCGAGGATCCCGCCCACCGCGTTGCGCTGGCCGAACTCGCCGCCCGCTGCCGGATCGCGAAGGAGCGGTTGTCGCAGGACACCTCGGCCGTGGTGACCGTCGAGCTTCCCGGCATCCGACGCCGGATACGCGTCATGCGCTCCGAATTCGAGGACGTCATCCGCGTATCACTCACCCGCGCCGCGAACACGGTGGCACGCGAACTCGAACGCCTCGCCGAGACCGGCACCCCCGCCGACGCCGTCGTCGTCCTCGGCGGCGGAGCAGCGGTCCCGCTCGTGACGGAACTGCTCTCGACGGCCGTGGACGTCCCGCTCGTCGTGTCACCCGAGCCGGCGACGGCGTCCGCCCGCGGTGCGGCGGTCGTTGCCGAGCGGGCATCGCTACACCAGTCGGGTTCCCGGGTGATGTCGGCACCGGGACCGCGGGTGAAACCACCGGCGGCACCACGACCGATCGCGGCAGCAGCGTCGTCGCGCGTGCTGCCCCCGTCCGCATCAGCCGAGGGGCCGACCCCCGTTGTCGCGCCGACCAGTGTGCCGGTGAGGAAGACACCGAGGTCGGGAATCCGGGGATGGATGGTGGCGGCCAGCGCCGCCGCGCTCATCCTTCTCGGTGCAGGCGCGGCGGCGACCCAACTGATCGGCCGGGACGACACGCCCTCGGCGACGACCACCACAACCTCGTCCGTCGAACAGGCCTCGTCGGCCGGCGAGACCGGGCAGGAGTACACGGTGCAGGACCCGGCACCCGCCCAGCCGATGGGCGGCGGAACGTCGGGACGCGGCGGCGCCGGACCGCGGTAGGTCAGACCTCGGTGAGTGCTCCGGCCGACAGTGAGGCGTAGATGAGCATGAACACGAACAACATCCAGCCCGCACCCTGCCAGATCGGCCACCGGCCACCGGCCCGCCACACCCGGTAGGTCTGGACGAAGGCTCCGACCCCGCCCAGGAGCAGCAACGCGGGCGGGCCGAAGACGAGGACGTACTTTTCTCCGCCGGCACACTCCATCATCGACTCGGCGCAGTCACCGGACCCGATCGACATCCACGCGACCGAGAGGAGCGCAACGACGACGGCACCGCCCATCACCGCCGCCGTGTACGTGGCGGCGCGGCGAAAGGTGAGATCGGCGCCCGAGGTCATCATGTCGGAGGTTACGCGGTTCGCGACGCGGGCCGTCACGGAAAACAGCAGCGCCCCCACCGATCACGGTGGGGGCGCTGCTGTTCACTGCTGTCGGCTAGCTCTTCCGGCCGGGTGCCTTCGCGCCTGCCTTGAAACCGAGTCCGCCAGGCTTGGCCGGCGGCGGAGCCTTCACCGTTTCCGGTGCCTTGCCGTTGGATCCGTCGCCGTTCGACTCCTCGACCTTCGGAGCCGTGGTCTCGGTTGCCTCGGCCTTCGGTGCTTCAGCCGCGGGAGCCTCGGCCTTCGGTGCTGCGGCCGCGGTTGCCTCGGCCTTCGGTGCTGCGGCCTTGGGAGCCGCGGCCTTTCGGGCTCCGGGAGCCTTGGCGCCGCTCTTGAAACCGAGCCCACCGGCCTTCGCAGCCGGGGGAGCCTTCGGCGCCTCGGCTGCGGGGGCCTGCGGTTCGGACGCGGGAGGCTCGGCGGCCTGGGGTTCGGCGACTGCCGGCTCGGCGGGAGCGTCCGTGGGAGCGGCCTTCGCGCCGGGAGCCTTCGCCTTGCCCTTCATCTGCAGACCCTTGCCCGGTGCCTTGGCGCCGGACGCGAGACCGAGTCCCTTCGGCTTCGCCGCGGGGGCGTCCTGAGCAGGGGTTTCCGCTGCGGGAGCCTCTGCCGCCGGTGCGTCGGCAGCCGGAGCGGCGGCCTTCGCGCCGGGAGCCTTGGCGGCACCCTTCATCTGAAGACCCTTGCCGCCCGGTGCCTTCGCACCACCGGCGAGTCCCAGACCCTTGGGCTTGGGTGCCTCCGCGGCGGGCGCCTCCGAACCGGCAGCCTCGGCCGGAGCGGGAGCTGCCTTCTTGGCGCCGGGAGCCTTCGCCCCGCCTGCCATGCCGAGTCCCTTGCCGGGTGCCTTGGCGCCGGGAGCCTTCGCCCCGGGAGCCTTCGCCCCGGGTGCCTTGGCCAGGCCCTTCATCGCCAGGCCCTTGCCCGCCGGAGCTTCCGTGGCGGCCGGCGTTGCAGCGGCCTCCTCGACCTCTTCGACGCGTTCCTTCTCGACCACCTCGGCCTTGGCCTCGGCCGCTGCCGGCGATGCGGCCGGTTCGGCCGGCTTCTCGCGGGGGATGACCTTGATGTTCTCGCTCAGCTTCTCGGGCTCGAGACGCGTGATGGACGAGAGCATCAGCTGGGCGACGTCGACGACCTCGACGCCCTCGCCCTGGCCGGACTCCTGGCGAGCCGTGACACCGTCGGTGAGCATGACGCGGCAGAACGGGCAGCCGGTCGCGATCTTCTTCGGATCCGTGCTGAGTGCCTCGTCGACCCGGTCGATGTTGATGCGCTTGCCGATGTTCTCTTCCATCCACATGCGGGCACCACCGGCACCACAGCACATGGACCGCTCGCCGTGACGAGGCATTTCCTTCAACTTCGCGCCGGACGCCTCCATCAGCTCGCGGGGCGCGTCGTAGACCTTGTTGTGGCGGCCGAGGAAGCAGGGGTCGTGGTAGGTGACGTCCTCACCGACGGACGCGACCGGAATCAGCTTCTTCTGGCGGACCAGGCGGTTGAGCAGCTGAGTGTGGTGAACCACCTCGTAGTCGCCGCCGACCTCCGGGTACTCGTTGCCGAGGGCGTTGAAGCAGTGGGCGCAGGTGACGACGATCTTGCGCTTGCGCTGCTCGACGCCGTCGAAGACCGAGTTCAGCAACTCGATGTTCTGCATGGCGAGCTGCTGGAACAGGAATTCGTTACCTGCGCGGCGAGCGGAGTCACCGGTGCACGTCTCGTCGGCGCCGAGGACCATGAACTTCACGCCTGCGGTGGCGAGCAACTCGGCGACGGCCTTGGTGGTCTTCTTGGCGCGGTCCTCGTAGGCGCCGGCGCAGCCGACCCAGAACAGGTACTCGTAGTCCTCGAAGCTGTCGGCATCCTGACCGAACACCGGGATCTCGAAGTCCATCTCACTGATCCAGTTGAGACGGTCCTTGGAGTTCTGGCCCCAGGGGTTGCCCTTGTTTTCGAGGTTCTTGAACAGGCCGGCCAGCTCGGACGGGAACTCCGACTCGATCAGCACCTGGTAGCGGCGCATGTCGATGATGTGGTCGACGTGCTCGATGTCGACGGGGCACTGCTCGACACACGCGCCGCAGTTGGTGCAGCTCCACAGCGTCTCGGCGTCGATGACCGGGGCCAGCTCGCCGTCGACGGTCTCGCCGACCAGCTTGCGCTCGGCCTCCCGGCGCGCAGCCTCGGGGATCGCGGCCAGCTTGGCCTCGTCCACGGCGCCGTCGCCGTCCACCAGGCCGATCTCGTCGCCGCCCATGTCCTTGCGGCCACCGGCCAGCAGGTACGGGGCCTTCGCATAACCGTGGTCGCGGAGCGAGGTGATCAGCAGCTTCGGGGACAGCGGCTTGCCGGTGTTCCAGGCGGGGCACTGCGACTGGCAGCGCCCGCACTCGGTGCAGGTGGTGAAGTCCAGCCAGCCCTTCCAGGAGAAGTCCTCGATGTTGCCGGCGCCGAACGTGTCGGTGTCCGGGTCGGCGTCCTCCATGTTGATGGGCTTGCCACCCGACATCATGGGCTTGGCCGCGCCGAGGGCGACGTCGCCGTCGTCCTCACGCTTGAAGTAGATGTTCGCGAACGCCGCGAAGCGATGCCAGGCGACACCCCAGGTGATGTTGCGTCCGACGACGTAGAGCCAGATCATGCCCGACATCAGCTTGACGAAGGCGAAGAACGCGACCATGTTCGGGCTCGCGGGCAGCAGCTTCGCGAGGTTCATCGTGAAGAAGTCGGTCCACGGGTTGGCGTGGCCGTAGGTGGCGATCTTGCCGGCCTTCACGAAGATCATGCCCAGGCCCTCGATGAGGACGACTGCCTCGACGAAGTACGCGGCCTTGAAGTCGGAGCCACTGAACCGGGACAGCCGGGCGGGCACGCGGGGGTGGTTGAGCTGGCGGATCACGATCAGCGTGGTGATACCGATGACCGTGCCGAGGCCGAGGATCTCGTCGATGACGTGGTAGACGGCGGTGTTACCGACCAGCGGCCAGTGGAACGCCGGGTCGAACGTCTGCCCGTACGCCTCGAACCACACGATGGCTCCGAGCATGAACCCGACCATGACCAGCCAGTGAGCCCAGCCGACGGTGCGGAACTTGCTCATGCGGGTGTGCGCGATGAACTCCACACACATCTGCTTGAAGCGCGGGAAGAAGGGGCGCCATCGGTCCGGGGCCGACTGGCCGATCCGGACGACGTTGACCATCTTCAATGCGCCAGTGATGAAGGAGAACCAACATACGAGGCTCAGCAGCACGCCGATGGTGCCCAACGTGATCGTCAGGGCATTCATGTCGCGGCCTTTCGTTTCAGGGCGGCAGGGCGGCCACCTCGGGACTGCTCGTGATCCTAACGCTTGCTAAGTTACCCGCTAGTAACTTATTCAGTGTACCTGCGGGTAACTTACCGGCGCTCAGCGGGATCTCTGCAGCTCGGGCGCCGATGAGGCATGTGATGCATGCCACAATCGGACTTTCTGTTCGCCACGTTAAAGGGTCGAAATTGCGGCGTTCACCCAAGGTCGCCCTAACTTCGGCCGACGGCCGCCGGGGGCGGTCCGCGGCGCTCCCGGAGAGGGCTCCGGCGGTCATTTTCGTCACGAATCCGATGCGGTCGCATTGCGGCCGGATGACGACGAGTGGATATTCCGGGTGCTCACGTCGACGCTGCCGAAATCCCTCCCGAGTGACGTAATTCATGCCGTGTAATTCGCGCGAATTACACACATTCGAAGCGCTACTGATCGGTAACTTGCGGGTGCGATGAATTTTTCGTCAATGAACATTTCGGCCGTGATTCCGCTGTTACTCTGAGCGTGTTTTCCGGCCCTGGCCAGCGGTCACACGGGGGGCCGAGCAGTGCACTTCGATCACACCAGAACTTCGTCGGGACGCTCCTGAAATGAGGCATCAATGATCGTGAGAAAAGCTGCAGTCACGGCAGGGATGGCGGTCGCCGCCATGGGGCTCGCTGCCGGGGTTTCCCATGCAGGGCCGGTGGCAGCACCTGCTCCAGGGGCGCCTGTTCCGGCAATAGCGGCGCCCGCGGTTCCTTCGCTGCCGTTCCACGACGTCGCGTCCCGCGAGGAGAACGACAGGGCGTTCGGTCAGTTCGGTGCGCAGGTCGGCATCGCCGTCACGGTCGGAAGCCTGGTCGGAACCATAGCTGGGGCCGGAATCGGCTGCATCGCAACACTTCCTGCTGGCTGCGTCGCCGGGCTGGTGACCGGGGCCGGTATCGGCGGGGTCATTGGAACCATCGTCGCCGGTGGCCCCACCCTCGGCGTCAGTGCGTACCAGTTGTGGGAGACGTACAACGCCGCTCCGGGGACCTCGATCTACGCGGACCGGGACGAGTAGAGCCCTCGTATCAGCGCCCGGCCCCGTCGTGCCTCGCACGGCGGGGCCGAGTCATGAGTGGAGGCCACCGCGAAGAAACCGACCGGTTCCCCGCTTTGTGTGGGAATAACTGCATCCCTGACTGGTGCAATTCTTGAAATTCGATCCCAATGCCGTTCTGGGCGCAATTTTTCATAACCCTGAGCAGACTATTTCGTGAGCGCCTTTTCTCTAGGCGAGACTCAATTGGGATCTGTCACAGCCGCAAGTTACTGTTTAGCAACGGATGGGGTTGAAACCTTAAGGGGATGGAATGAAGTTGCGTCGTATCGTTACGACTTCGGCACTTTTGGTGGGTGTGCTCGCGACCGGGTCCGGGGTGGCGGTCGCGGAACCCGTCGCCGAGCCGGGCACCGAGATCGGATACGAATCCCACATCGAGGACCGCACGGTCGTGACCACGCTCGACGCCGGCGCCTTTGCGCTCGCATCGGACGGGAAGTCCGTCGCGATCAAGGATGTGGGTGGGGCAACTGTCGTTTCCCTGCCGCTCGCGTACCGATTCGACGGACTGCAGTTTCCGTTCGAGGAAGAGATCACCGAAAACGGAAAGACCCTGCGTCTGACGCCGAGTGTCGACAAGGCCGAGGCAACGCCGATCTCGCTCGAGGATCGGATCACGCCCATCGCGCTGCACGACGTGGCGTCGATCGACGAGAACACCAGGGCCCAGTCGGCGTTCCAGCAGCAGCTCGGTATCGCGATGACGGTCGGCAGTCTCGGCGGCACCATCGTGGGTGGAATCCTGGGATTCGCCGTCGGTTGCGTGGTCGGGACACCCGTGGCCGTCTTCGGATGCCTGCCGTTCGGCGTAACGGGAGCGGGGATCGGTGCGCTACTGGGCACGATCGTCGTGGGCGGCCCGACGCTGGCGATCGCCGGTATCGACCTGATCAACACGCTGAACGCACCGCCCGGCACCACGAAGTGGGTGAAGTAGCCCCACCCCGCGGTACTCAGACGCCGCCCGCCTCCCTTCGGAGGCGGGCGGTTCGTCGTTGCGCCCCTCGCGGGAGTGAACCTCGTCACACCGGCGTATCCGACCTGCCGGGTCAGCCCATGCTTAGGCTAACCTTCGTCCGTCACAGCGCTGCTCTCGAAACGGATCTCGATGAACCTCCGACGGTTTACTGCCACCTCCCTGCTCGTCGTCGCGGCGATGGGCGTCGGGGCGGCCACGTCATACGCCGATCCGGCCGCTGCACCCCAGCCGGGCGCGGAACAGGGCATCCCGAACATCAACTACCAGACCGCCCGCGACGGTGACGCCGCTGTGGCCACCCTCGACGCCGGCGCCTTCTCGATCAACGCCGCGAACGACACCGTCGACGTGGTCGACGACGGCGGCCGCGTCGTCGCGTCCATTCCCACGTTCTTCCGGGTCGACGACCTGCAGCATCCGTTCGCCGTGGTGGTCGATGAGACCGCTCGCGTCCTGCGGCTAGTCCCGAACATGGATCCGTCGGCAGCGACCCCCGTCCCCGTGTCGGAGCGGCTGACTCTCGACGACGTCGCCGCACCGCAGGACAAGCAGGAACGCGACGACCGCGCACTCGACGACTTCCAGCAGCAACTCGGGATCACGAGCGCGATCACCGCGATCGTCGCGGCCATCATCGGCGGGGCGATCGGCTGCGCGATCGGTGTCATCCCCGGCACGGCTGCGCTGGTGATTCCGTTTCTCGGCCTCGCCGGTCCGGTGGCCGGGTGCATCGGAGGTGCGCTGATCGTCGCACCCGTCGTCGCGCTTGCCGGCACCATCGTCGTCGGCGGTGGCGCCCTGGTGGTTCTCGGAATCCAGTACTTCAACACCATCAACAGCCCGTTCGTCGCACCGGAACCCACGGCATGAGCGGCCGGTTCGTACGGAACCTGCGGGCCGTCACCGGGGCAGCGTTCCTCGTCGTCGCGGCACTCGGAATCTCCGCCGGGACCGCACACACAGCTCCACTGGCGCAGCGGGATTCGTCCGACATCGGCTACGAGGCGCACGCCGAGGGGGAGTCCGTCGTCACGTCGATCGACGCGGGCGCCTTCCGGATCACCGAAACCCGGGAAGCGATAGAGGTGGTGGACGACAGCGGCAAGGTGGTGGCTGCGCTGCCGCTCACGATTCGCGTCGGCGACGCAGTCTATCCGATCGACGCCGACCTCGATGGGCGCACGGTGACGCTCACTCCGCAGGTTCCCGCCGGCGTCGCGTCCTCCCTGAAATCGGTTGCGCAGGACGGATTCGACACTCAGGAAGAGCGTGACGACTCGGCGCTCGCCGACTTCAACAGCTACCTCGGTTACGCGACACTGATCGGCGGCCTGATCTTCGGTGTGATCTTCGGTGCCGTGGGTCTCGCGGTCGGGTGCGGCCTGTTCGCCGTGACCGTGATCGGCACGCCGGTCGGGTGCCTCGGCGGGCTGCTGGCGGGATTCGCCGCCGGCGGGTTGGCCGGAACCATCTTCGTGGGCGGCGCCGCACTGGTGATCCTCGGAATCCAGTACCTCGTCACCATCAACACGCCGTTCGTTCCGCCCGCGCCCGAGCCCACCGCCTGATCAGTTCCCGCGCGCTCGGTAGCCGGTTGCCGTGATCGTCGGCAGCATCAGAGAGGGCAGGTTCGCACCCACCGTCGCCGACTGGTTCGTTCGCGCCGCGGGAGAGTACGGCTGCGCCGCTCTCGATGTCATCGACCTCGCGGACGTCCCACTACCCGTGGTGGTCCCGGCTTTCGGCACCGACGCGTAGCCGACGGTGGCCGCAGTGGGGGCGCGGCTCGCGGCCGCGGACGCCTTCGTCGTGGTGACCCCGTCGGCTTCGTGTCGTACGGCGGGATGGGCGGGGGACTCCGCGCGGTGGAAGAGCTGCGGTTGGGTTTCGCGGAACTTCACGCGGTCACGGTCCGCGACAGTGTCAGCTTTCGCGGCGCGTGGGCGGTGTTCGACGAGAACAGGGAACCGCTCGACCAGATCGAATGGTGGGGCACCACCCTGCGGGATGCCCGGGCGGTCCGGCCCTACGCGGCCTGAGTGCACGACCGACGACAGCGGCCCGCCTCCCGAGAGGGAAGCGGGCCGTTGTCTTCTGTGGAGTGCGTTACGAGGTGCGCACGCGCAGACCCGGGTTCTCGGCCAGCACCTCGTTGATCGGCGTGGCGAACAACTCGGGGCTCTCGCCGAGGACGAACGTGACGACGTCCGCGACCTGGCAGATCGGGTACTGCCCGACGTTGGACGCGCTCGAGATTCCGAGTGCCAGCGTGCCCGTCACGATCGTGCCGCCGCTGTCGCCCTGCAGGGCGCACATGCTCGTCGAGAAGCTGTCGGCCAGCGTGCGCTCACCGACCGAGACGGTCTGCGCCACGGACGTGACGACACCGCACGTGAAACCGGTGGTCAGACCCGACTTGCACACCGGGGCGCCGACAATCGGATCGGCGGTTCCGGTGATGGCGACCGGCGCTGCGCCGGGAACCCGGACGCCGTTGTTCTCGAACCGGTGTGCGGCGCTGTCGTCGGCCCGGATGATCGAGTAGTCGTGGATGTCCAGGCTGGTCTTGGCGAAGGTGCCGATCCGCGGACCGGTGCCACCCGGGACCAGCGAGAACGCCTCCGATGCCTCCGAGGTGCCGGCAGCGTCCCGGTTGGGGTCGCAGTGTCCGGCCGTGATGTTCACCGGGCCGCCCGAGCTGTCGGTGCCGTTGAAACCGAGCGAGCAGCGCAGCCCCACTCCGCCGCCGAGCGAGCCGTACGCGTCGCCGCCCAGCAGGGCGTCGGCGGGGAGCGGTTCGGCGATGGGGGTGAGGTCGGTGGACGGCAGCGGAGCGGCCGTGGCCGGCGACTGCACGACGCGTGCGCCCTTCAGGAAGTCCGGAAGCTGCAACCCGCCCACGTTGTCCGCACGGAGCACGAGATCGTTGTTCACGATGTCGATGGCCACACCGCGAACGAGATCCGCGACGGCGGGCGGCTGGGTGTCCAGCCAACTGTCGAGCGACTTCACCTGAGCCTGCAGGCTGCTCTCGCTCTGTGCCACATCCTTCACCTGGAAGCCGGCCTTCTCGGCCGCGGCGACCGCGGCGTCCTTGTCGGCACCGTCGGCGAGCCCGACGATCGGGGTGCCGGCGTTGTCGAGCCAGGTTCCGGCGAACGCATCCGGGAACTGGATGCGGGCGATCTTCGCGAACTCGGCCAGCTTCTGGCCCAGCTCGGAGTGCTCCAGGTACTGGTCCGGGCTCAGCGACAGATCACGCTGGATAGCGTCGATCAGTTCCGCGGGAAGCTTGGCGGCCTGGCCGGACACTCCGGGCTCGACCGGATCGGCCTGAGCGGAGGCGGCGACCGGACCGAGGAGCAGCAGCGCGGCGGAGCCGAACACGGCGGCACGACGTGCGATGGAGCTTCGCATGGGGGCCTTTCTGATGTTTGTTTGTTCGCAGTTGCCTCGCGGGCGCATACGAATACGACCCCCCGACAGGTAAGGCCGTACACAGTCGGAGTCGACTATATGGGTTCGCCCCGTCTATTCCCACCTGTAACACTCTCGGTGGACGACGCAGCAGGACAAAGCGGACACAGGGCCGGAATACGCCTGTGCCCGGTGTCCGAGCGGAGCGGACACCGGGCACAGGGTGGGGCGGTGGGGAACTAGTCGGAGATGGTGCGCACGCGCATCCCGGATCCGAGCGTGTCCACGATGTCCGCGACGGGGATGCCCAGGCTGGCGGTGCCACCCTCCGGTGCCAGCACCAGGTTCGCCTCCGTGCAGTTGGGGGCGCCACTGGCGTTGGAACCACTGGTGATGCCCAGCGCGAGGGTTCCGGTGACGATGGCGCCGCCGCTGTCACCCGCGAGGGTGCAGGCCGTGCCGGCGAAACCGTTGACCACGCGGCTCGAACCGTCGGCGACGAACAGCTGCGTCTCGACGCGATCGGCTGCCACGACACCACACGTGAACGACGACGTCTGGCCCGACTTGCAGATCGGGGCGCCGACGACGGGCCGGGCGGTGCCGGTGATCTCCAGCGTGGTGCCGTTCGCGCCGCGAACCGCGGGACGGTCCAGACCGGCCTTGACGCCGGCCTCGTTGAGCTTGATCACCGAGTAGTCCAGCTTGTCGGCCGGGTTGCCGACCGACGACTTCGAGAACGCGCCGATCTGCTGGCTGTCGTCCACGTTCTGGTGATTGGGAAGGAACACCGGCGACGGCTGACCCTCGGCGGGGTTGCAGTGTCCGGCGCTGATGTTCACGGCCTGGCCGCTGTCGTCCACGGCGTTGAAACCGAGCGAGCAGACGGAGATCTCCGAGATCGGCGTCTTCGGCAGCTCACCCGCGGTGGTGATGTAGGTGTCACCCGCGAGGGGACCTCGCTCCACCGGACCGCCGCCGCCGGGGCTCAGCATCACCTTGACGTTCGCGAGCAGCGTCGGCAGGTTCAGCGCCTGGCCGATGGGGCTGTTGACGACATCGATGACGACGCGGTTCTCGAGGACGTCGATCGACGCGGAGTTGACCTGGGAAGCCACGTCCTTCGGCAGTCCCGCGATCCAGCCGTTCACGTCGGAGAGGGTCTTCTCCAGGCCGTTCGCGGACACGGGCGCAATGCGGGTGTCGTACCCGGCCTTGGCTGCGGCGTCGGCTGCCTCGTTCGTGGTGACCGCGACGACGGGCTGGCCGTCGAGGCCGATCCAGGCCCCGGCGAAGTCGTCGGGATGCTGCTCCCGGAAGTCCTCGGCGTAACTACCCAGCTCCTGTGCCTTCGCGGCGCGGTCGAGGTACTCCTGCGGGCTGATCTTCAGGTCGCGGGTGATGGCCTCGACGAGTTCGGCCGGCAACTTGTCGGCGCTCAGCTGAGTGGTGTCGGGCTGCGTAACAGGGTCGGCCTGGGCGGCAGTGGAAAACGGGAAGAGAAGAAGCATTGCCGAGGCGCCTACAACAGCGGCGCGGTGCGCCAGCACGTTACGCATGAAATCCCTTCTGCACGGAATCCGTTCACTGAGGATTCCTTCTGGGGTGGGTATCAGCGCCCCACCTTAAGCTACGGACGAGTCAGACGGTCGGGGAGGTGTGATCAGAGCCTCACTCACCTGGGCTTTTGAGAGCCGGCAACGCGGGTGTGGTCGTGGTGGTGGTCGCGGCCGCGGGTTCCTTCATCGTCGTCGTGGTTGTTGTTGTCGTGGTGGTCGTCTCCGGCGGCGTCGTGGTCGTCGCGGCAGTCGTCGTCGTGGTGGTCTGCGTGACCGTGGTGATCGAGGGAAGGGTGATCACCGGCGTCGTCGTCGGGGGCGGAGGCGGCGGCACGAACACGGATGTCGTCTCCACCGGTGCAGGCGGGGGAGCCACCGGGATGGGGGCCTGAACCTCCGTCGTGACGGCCACCTCCTGCGTGCTCGCCGTCGGCAAGACAACGGACGCGGCCGGCGTGGGTCGTGCGCTGGACGTCGTCACCGACGCGGTCTGGGCGTCCTGGATCGACGGGACCGGGGTGCTGCCGCCGCCGGTGAGTGCGAACGCGAGCGCCCCACCGGCCAGCGCCAGGACGGCCGCGGCGACACCGGCGATGATCAGCGGCCGACGGTCCGTGCGCTTGGCAGGTGGGGTCGATGTGCTCGCGGCACCGGCCGCCTCGGTCTCGGCGGGCTGATACGCGTCGGCGGCAGCGGCCGCGGCCGCGGGCACCGCCGTCACGGCGGAGTACGCGGTGGGCATGGGGGCCTCGACGATCGGAATCGACTCGGTGTCGGCGCTCGTGTCCTCGTCGGTCAGTGCCAGCCCGGCCGCCAGCAGTGCGGCGCCGTGGGCCGGGGACTCCGGCGAGGCGGCGAGCGCCACGGACTCCGGGATGAGTGTCGCGTCGCCCAGACCCATGTAGTCGAGGGATTCGCGCAGTTTCGTGACGATCTCCGGCGCCCAGTCCGACGGATGGGTCGCGGTGACCTTCACCGTCCCCGACAGTCCGTCCGCGGCCTCCCTGAAGAGGCAGAACATCGCCGTCGCGACGAGGTCCTCGGCGCGGGTCAGCGAGCCCGCGTACTCGATGCCCGCGGGCTCACCGACGCGGGCCAGGAAGTCGCGGACGGCACCGGTCGATTCCGTGCCGGGGTCGCCGAGCTGAACCGTGCCGTCCGGGGCCGTGAAGAGGACGGACGGGTGTTCGATCGTCCTCACGTCGGTTCCGGAAGCGGTCACCACCGCTGTGGAAACCGCATCGCCGACGGTGAGTCCGACTCCGGTGGTCATGAAAGATCCTTACTGGCACAGTTCGAGGGGTGCCTCATCGCACCATGTGCACAGTGTGTCGCCTGCCGCAGTCGAATGGTTACACGGGGCGCTGCTGCGCCTTCGGCGCCCGTGAGTAGTTATTAACCACCCGCGGTTAATAAGTACTCACGGGTCAGGAGTCGGCGGAATACCCGTGGCCCATCGCACGCAGCATCGACAGCAGCTCGGACCGCGACCCGGCGCCCAGCCGCCGCCGGATCCGCGCGACGTGGTGCTCGATGGTCTTCGCGGAGATGTAGAGGCGTGACCCGATCTCCCGGTACGTCAGCCCCTGGACGAGTAGTTCGGCCACCTCGGCCTCGCGGTCGGTGAGCGATCCCGGTGTGCTCGGACTCGACAGGACCGCGGAGTCGGCACCGTTGCCCGCGGATGTCGGCTGCCGCAGGGCCCTCGCGACCTGCAGGAGAGCGGTCGCGACCCTCGTGTCGGACGCACGCAGCGCGGCTTCACCCGCGAGGCGCGCACCGTCCCACGGCAGGCCGATCCGGTCGAGGGTGCGGGCCGCGTCTTCGACGGATGCGGCGTCGATGTCGCCCTGCAGCACGCGCAGCCAGGCGCGACCGGCGGTGGCGAGCCCGGACGCGTACGTGCTGACCTTGGCGGCCTCGCCGAGTGCGCGGGCGTGGGGCATCAGGTCTGCGGGGCATTCGGCGAGGATCGAGGCCTGCACGCCGTACCAGTGCAGCGCCGATCCCCACATCGCCGGCTCGCCGAGCGTCCGCAGCAACGACTGCGCGTCCTCGACGAGGTGGGTGATCCGGGCGGGTTCGCCGACCCGGATCGACGTCAGCCACAGTTCGCCGAGCGGCAACAGACTCAGCAGGTCCACCGAGTATTCGGCGAGCACGCCTTGCGCGCCCGCCCAGGCCTGAAGCAGTGCCGCATTGTCGCCGGTGCGCCGGGCCAGCCCGACCCGCAGGCCGTGGACGAACAGCAGATCGCGTTGCCGCATCGACGCGGCGTCGAGGCCGTCGAGCCGTGACTGCGCCGCGGCGAGGTCGCCGCGGACCATGGACGTCCAGGCGGTGAGCAGCTGATGCCGGTTCGCGGCGACACTGCCGGGCCGTTCGGTTTCCCGTGCCCGGGCGAGGACCGCGTCCGCGTGCGCGAGTTCGCCGCAGTGGAGCGCGGCGAGGGCGGTGATCGCGGCGGGGGAGTCGGGCAGTACCCGTGGCCGGGACGCGCGACCGGGCAGCGACAGTGCACGCGTCAGTGAGTTCAGTGCGGCGTTGGCGGACGCGGTCGCCGACTGGACGAGTCCGGTCGCGACGAGTGCGGCGCCGGCGGTGGCGGCCGTGGGGGGTGCGCCCGCGCTGGTGGCGAGGACGGCTTCGGCGTCGTCGAGTCGCCCCGCGACCACCAGGACGGAGGCGGCGAGGGAGGCGTCGGCGCCCGCCCGGTCGGCGCCGAGCCAGGCGTACAGTTCGGCGCTGCGATCGATCATGCCGCAGAACGCGGCGCCGGCGGCCGAAATCCTGACCGCCGCAGCGAGTTCCGCATCGCCGACGGTGCCGGACCGTTCGAGGACCGAATCGGCCAGGCCGACCGCGGTGTCGAGGTCGCCGTTCAGGGCGCAGGCCTCGGCGTATGCGACGACGGCACTGTCTCCGAGCCTGCCGACCCGGCCGGCTTCGGCGTACAGAGCGACCGCGGTGGCCGGTTCGGCGAGTTCTGCCTGGGCACAGAGAAATTGGCTCAGATCGTCGCTCGGTGTGCCGGTCGCGGCGACCGCGCGGGCGACGGAAAGCGTGAGCGTTCCGCCGTCGACGTGGTGGGTGAGCAGGCGGCGGGCAAGCGTGGTCAGCCGGTTTTCGCCGAGCGTTTCCGTGAGATGCGTGTGGTCCGCCAGAACCAGCGTGTCCCGTTCGTCGACCCAGCCGTCCGCGCGGAGCGCGTCGACAGCGGCGCGGGCACGGTCGGGTTCGATGTCGAGTACTCGGGCGACCACGGTCTCGTCGAGGTCGCTGCCGAGCAGAACCAGTGCGAGAGCAGACAGTTGCGGGCCGTCGAGCTCCGCGAGTTCCGTGGGAGGAAGCGGTGAGGGCAGCGTGGACACCGGCGCCCTATCCGCCGTTGCCGAGGACGCCGGGCACCAGGCCGGTGACTCCGCCGACGACGCCGCCGACCGTGTCGCCCACTCCGTTGACGGTGTCACCCACCGCGCCGGCACCGCCGACGATGGTGTTGGCGATCGCGGCGCCGCCGTCGGTCTGGGGAACGCTCGGGGCCGGAGCGGGGGCCGGGGCTGGTGCGGGTGCGGGTACTTCGGCCGCGGGAGCCGGGGCGGTGCCGGGCGCTGCAGCGACCGGTGCGGCCCCGGCCGGTGCCGCGGTGCCGGGTGGGACGGTGCCGGGTGCGGCGACCGGGGTCGCCACGCCGGCCGCGGTACCGGGTGCCCCGGTCGCGGCGGCGACGCCCGCCGCCTCGGTGCCGGGAGCGGCGGCGCCCGTCGCGGCGGCCTCGGCCGGAACACCGGACGTGGAGGCCGCGCCCGCCGATGTGCCCGACGACTGCGAGGTGGTGGAACCCGAGTTGGACGACGACGGTGTGACGTCGAGGGCGGTGCCGAGCGACAGCCCACCCGCGGCGAGCAGGGCGATGGCTGCGGCGGAAGCGGTGATGATCCCGGCCTTCTTCTTCCGCGACATCCCGGTGGCGGCGGGCTCGCCGAGGGTCGGTGCGGGGGTGCGGGCGGCGAAGACGACGGTCTCGGCGTCCGACTCGGTGACGTCCGACTCGGTGACCGGGGCGGCGGCAGGCGCTGCGGCGGCTGGTGTCGCGGTGGGCACGACGACCGGCATCCGCGCGACGGTCGGGGCGGCGGCGCGTCCCGCATTGTCGTCGGCGGCGAGCAGGGCGGCGCCCAGGGCCGCGGTGTGGCCCGGACGTTCGGCGGCGACGACGGGAACACGCAGTTCCGCCGACAGGAGTTCGGCGACCAGCGGGATCGCGGCGCTTCCGCCGGTGAGCACCACCTGGGTGACGTCGCTGGATTCGAGGCCGGCGGCGTGGATGCTCTCGCGCACCAGCGTCACCGATTCCTGCAGGGACGCGCGGATGAGGTCTTCGAGTTCCGAGCGCACGAGCCGCACGTCGGTGGAGATGCCGGGCAGCTCGATGCCGATGGTGGCTTCGGTGTCGGAGGACAGCGCCTCCTTCGCCGCGGTGCAGCGGGTCCGCAACCGGGTGAGGGCGGCGACCGTGTCGGGGGCGAACGGGTCGATGTCGCCGAACTCCTCGGCGACGTTGCCGAGGACGTACTGCATGGTGGCGTGGTCGAAGTGGGCGCCACCGAAGTCCTCGGACCGCACCGGCTTGCCGAGGACGCCGGTCTCCGTGCCGTGTGCGTCCGAACGGAAGAGGGTGATGTCGAGTGAGGTGCCGCCGAGGTCGTAGATGACGGTCAACGCGTCGCCGAGGGTGCCGCGGGTCCGTTCGAGCCACGTCATCACCGCCTGCGCCTCCGACACCAGGGTCGCGTCCGTGACGCCGGCCTGCTCGAGCGCGTCGGCGAGGACACCGACGGTGTACGGCGGCCAGACGGTCGGGTGGGCGACGACGGTGGTCGGGAGGCCGTGGCGGCCCGACGCGGCCTCGTGCACGATGCAGCTCACGGCGGTGGCCACCAGGTCTTCACCGGAGTAGGTCGAGCCGTCGTCGGTGAGGATCCCGACCGGGTCGCCCACGCGGTTCGCGAAGTCGGACACCGTCACCGCGTCCGGTTCGCTCGTGTTGTCGCCGAGGACGGGAGCGCGGTCGGGGGAGAGGTGGAGAACACTTGCGCGGGACAGGACAGTGAGGTCGGCGGCATCCGTCACGCTCGCCCCGTCCGTGTCGACGGCGGCCACCGTATTGACCGATCCGACACCGATGCCGAGCGCTGCAGCCATGTTCCACTCCTGTGGTCCGGGCGGGCGTCACGCCGCCTGCGTCAGGCGGACGGTGCCGCCGTCGTATGTGACGGCCGAAGCCGTCGTGGTCACTCGAATTGTCGCGTGGAGTGGCCGTTTCGTTACGCCGACGCCGCTGGTCTACGGCAGTTACGGGGCCGATCCCCTAATGGCCCCCTATCCCCTAACGGGGAGGCCCCGACCCCCGATGGGAGATCCCCGATGCCGGGGTCCCCGAGTAGGGGGCGCCGCCCCGTTGGGAAGGGGGCCGCCGATCCATAACGTGTATTTCACTCGCCGTCACAGCAGTTGTGGTGGCCACCCGAACTCCCCGAACCTCGACTACAGGAGAGCTGCCATGGCTACCAATGCCGTCCTCGACTTCATTCTCGGCCTTCTTCGCGACGAGCAGGCTGCGGCTGCCTACTGCGCCAACCCGACCGAGGCGCTGTGCGCCGCCGGCCTGCAGGGTGTGAGCCACGCGGACATCGTCTCCGTTGCTCCCCTGGTCGCGGAGTCGGGACTGTTCGCAGGTGGCGGGGCCGACCTGGCCGCGATCGTCAACGCCGGTGCCGACGTCGCCGGTGACGTGGCGGGCGGTATCGGCGCAGGTGTCGGTGGCGGCCTGGGCGGCGGCCTCGGTCTCGGCGGCGGTCTCGGCGGTGCGGTCGGTATCGGTGCCGGTGCAGGCCTCGGTCTGGGTGCCGGCCTGGGCGGCGACTTCGACTTCGCGGCGGAACTGGCTGCCGGCCTGAGCGCCGCGCTCGGTGCGGCGCTGGAGATCGGCGGCGAGATCGGTGCGCAGCTCGGCGCCGCGCTGGGTGCAGCCCTCGACGCAGCACTCTCCCTCACCGGTGGCCTCGACCTCGGTAGCGCACTCGACATCGGCGCCGCGATCAGCGGGGCCCTCGGAGGCGCGCTCGGGCTGGGCGCCGACCTGACGGCGCAGCTCGCCACCACCCTCACCGCGGCGATCACGGCCCTGCCGGTTGTCGACGTTGCCGGTGGTCTCACCGGGATCCTCGCCCCCGCACTGTCGATCGGCGGCGACCTGGGCGCCGAGCTGGGTGCGGCTCTCGGTGCCGCCCTCGGAAGCGTCGTCGACCTCGGCGGGAGCCTGGACGGTGACATCCTCGCCGGACTCGGTAGCGGCCTCGACCTCGGTGCTGTGCTCGGAACGACCCTCGGCGGCGTGCTCGGTGTCGACGCCGGTCTCGGCGGCGCGCTGGGCGGTGCGCTCGACGCGGCGATCGGCGCGGGCGGCGGGCTGGGCGCCACCCTCGAAGGCCTACTCGGCGGTGAACTGCTCGGTGACGTCGCCGGCTCGCTCGGCGGAGTTCTCGGCACCGACCTCGGCGCGGTCCTCGGTGGCGCTCTCGGTGGTGTCCTCGGTGCGGGCGGCGACCTGAGCGCAGACCTCGGTGGCGCACTCGGCGCGACTCTCGGTTCGATCGCGGACCTGGGCGGCGGACTGGACCTCGACGCGATCCTCGGTGCGGGCGGCAGCCTCGGCGGTGCGCTGAGCGGACTGCTCGGCGGTGAACTCGGAGTCGGCGGCGACCTCACCGCCGGTCTGGGTACCGCGCTGGACGCCGTTCTCGGTGCCGGTGGCGGCCTCGACCTCGGCGCCGTTCTCGGTGCCGACGGCGACCTCGGCGGTGCGCTGAGCGGCATCCTCGGTGGCGTGCTCGGCGCGGGCGGTGACGTCAGCGGCGATCTCGGTGGAGCCCTGGGTGGTCTGCTCGGCGGCGCCCTCGATCTGGAGGGTGGCCTCGGCGGCGCCCTGTCCGGCGCACTCGACAGCGGACTGGGACTGGACGCCGCACTCGGCACGGTCCTCGGCGGAGCCCTCGGCCTGGACGGTGGCCTGGCCGCCGAACTGGGCAGCACCCTCGACGCCGTGCTCGGCGCGGGCGGCGTGACGGACATCGACCTGGGCGGTCTGCTGGACGGCGGACTGGGCCTCGGGCTGGGCACCGACCTCGGTCTCGGCGGGGAACTGACGTCGGAGCTGACGACGGCGCTGAGCGGGGCCCTCGGCCTGGGCGGCGAGGCAGGCGCGAACCTGGGCACGGTCCTGGGCGGCGCCCTGGAGAGCGGCCTCGGGCTGGGCGGTGTCCTCGACACCGGTGCCGACCTGGGAACCACCATCAGCGGCGCGCTCGGCGGGGTGCTCGGAGTCGACGGTGACGCCACCGCCGGTCTGGGTGCGGCCCTCGACGCGGTGCTCGGCGCGGACGGCGGAGTCGACCTCGGCGGCGTGACCGACCTGGGCGGCCTGCTCGGCGGTGCGTTCGGTGTCGGTGGCGGTGCGGGCGCAGACCTCGGCGCGGCCCTGGGCGGTGTGCTCGGCGGTGCGCTGGAGACCGGCGGCGCCCTCGACCTGGACAGCGTTCTCGGCGCGGAGGGAAGCATCGGCAGCACGCTGGGCACCGCTCTCGGCGGCGTCCTCGGAGCCGACGGCGACCTCAGCGCGACCCTCGGTTCCGCACTGGAGACGGCTCTGGAGGCCGGTGGCGGACTCGATCTGGACTCCGCTCTGGACGCCGACCTCGGACTCGGCGCCGCAGCCGGCGTGGGCGGTGCCCTGGACGGTGCGCTCGACGCGGGAACCGATCTCGCGGGTGGCCTGACGGGCGGCATCGACGGCGCGCTCGGCGGACTGCTCGACGTGGGCAGTGACGTCACGGGCAACGTGGGCGGCGCTGTCGGCGGCGGCGTCGCAGGCGGCGCGGACGCCGCGGCAGGCATCGGTGCCGGTGTCGCCGCGGGTGTCGGTGCGGTTGCCGACGCCGGAGCGGACCTCGGCGGCAGCCTCGGAACCAACCTGGTCGGCGGACTGGACACGGCCGGTGGCCTGGGCGCCGGTCTGACCAGCGGTCTCACCGGTGGTCTCGGTGGAATCTTCGAAACCGGTGCGGGCCTCGGCTCCGCACTGACCGGCAGCGTCGGCGGTGCCGTCGACGCGGTGGGCGAGGCAGGCGCCTCGGTCGGCGCGGTCGCCGACGCCGGTGCGAACGTGGACGCGAACCTCGGTGGCGCCCTGGACACGGCGGCCAACCTGGGTGGCACGGTCGGTGGCGCCCTGGACACGGCCGCGAATCTCGGCGGAAGCCTCGGCGGCACGGTCGATGCCGCGGCCGGTGTCGGCGGAGACGTGGCCGGTGGAATCGAAGGCGGCCTGGACAGTGCGGTCGACGCCACCGCCGGTCTGACCGGTGGACTGGATGCCACCACCGACGCGGTCACCGGCCTCGGCGCCGGATTGTCCGGTGGCGTGGGTGGCCTCGGATCGCTCGGCACCTCGGTCGGAGGCGCCCTCGACGGTGCGGTCGGCGGAGCGGTCGACGGTGGAGCCGCAGTGGGCGGCGCGGTCGACGGCGGAGCGTCCGCCGGTGGTTCGGTCGACGGTGGAGCGTCGGCAGGCGGTTCCGCCGACGCGGACGCGACCACGGACGGTTCGGCCGACCTCGGTGCGGTCGGCGGGGTCGTGGCCGACACCACCGGGTCGATCGCAGGCGGACTGGGGTCCACCCTGGGCGGTGCCGTCGACACCGGCGCCGACACCTGGTCGTCGATCGACGCGGACAACGCGTTCGGCGCCGACTCGGGCCTGCACGCGGACACCGACGGCTCGCTGTTCGGTGACACCGACACCTCGGTGGCCACGACGCACGACGTCACGGACGTGGTCGATCACCTCGAGCCGTGATGAGACGGCGGTTCCGGCATCCCCCAGACGGGGTGGCCGGAACCGCCGTACGATGTAACGAAATCAGCCCCGGACGCGTTATGCGTGCGGGGCTGTTTCACACAGTCGGGTGTCGGTGCACTGAACGTGGTGTCCGCACAGAGGTCGGAAGAATTGCGGGTCAACGAAGCTCATGGACAGTGCAGCCGCCGAGAAGAATCCAGCCGGGTCCCAGTCGATGACGGCGTTGCTCGAGCAGGCCCTGGTCGTGGCGAAGAGGTTCGGTCGTGGCGATTTGGCGCAGCGCCTCGACTCGGCCCGGACCCGGGTGCAGGATCCGCGGATGCGGATCGTGGTGGTCGGACCGCTCAAGCAGGGCAAGAGCCAGTTCGTGAACTCCCTCCTCAACCTCACCGTGTGCTCGGTGGGCGACGACGAGACCACCGCGATCCCCACCGTCGTCCAGAACGCCGAGGTGGCGTCGGCGGAACTGCTCCTCGCCGATCCGGGTGCCGACCCGATCCGGGTTCCTCTTCCGCTCGACGAGCTGAACGGCATCACGCCGGCCTCGCCCCGCGCCGAGGGCAGGGAGGTGCTGCGGGTGGAGGTCAACGTCCCGAGCCCGCTCCTCGCCGACGGTCTGGTCCTGGTCGACACGCCCGGCGTGGGCGGTGCCGGCAACCCGCACGCGGCGAGCACACTCGGGCTGATCCCGGCGTCGGATGCCGTGTTCGTTCTGTCCGACGCCAGCCAGGAATTCACCGAACCGGAGCTCGGATTCATTCGCCAGGTCACGAGCCTGTGCCCGTCGGTGGCGTGCCTGATCAGCAAGACCGACCTGTACCCGCACTGGCGAGAGATCGTCGAAGCCGACCGCGGGCACCTCGCGCGGGCCGGTCTCGACGTTCCCCTGATCCCGATCTCCTCGGTGCTGCGTTCGCACGCGCTGCGACTGCAGGACGAGGAACTCAACACCGAGTCCGGTTTCGTCGACCTGTACGCGTTCCTGCGCGAGCGGGTGGTGGCGCGGGCGGAGGCGAACACGCGCCGGGCCGTGTCGCTGGACGTGTCCTCCGCGGCCGAGCATCTCACCCTGGGGATCGGCAGTGAGCTTGCCGCCCTGCGCGATCCGGCGAAGGGCGTCGCCGCGGTCGCCGAACTGCAGAAGGCGAAGGCCGCCGCCGAGGAGCTGCACAAGAAGACGTCGCTGTGGCAGCAGACGCTGGGTGACGGTATAGCCGACCTGGCCGCGGACATCGATCACGACCTCCGGGACCGGTTGCGCCGCGTCACCCGGGAGGCCGAGGAGACCGTCGACGAGGGCGACCCCGGCAAGGATTGGGACGCGCTGGGTCAGTGGCTCGAGCAGGAGTTCGCCACCGCGATCGGCGACAACTTCGTGTGGGCCCACGACCGCGCGCTGTGGCTGGCCGAGGTGGTGGCGCAGCACTTCGCCGAGACGGGTGCGGTCGAGCTGCCGCACCTGGACGTCGCGGACGTCGACGGTGTCCTCGAACCGGTGGCCTCGCTCGCGGACCTCGAGGCCGGACGTATCGGCATCACGCAGAAGGTTCTCGTCGGGATGCGCGGGTCGTACGGTGGCGTCCTCATGTTCGGTCTGATCACCACCATGATGGGGATGGCCCTGGTCAATCCGATCTCGATCGGCGCCGGAGTCCTCCTCGGCACGAAGGCGTACCGGGAAGACAAGGAGAGCCGGATCCTGAAGCGGCGGGCGGAGGCGAAGGCCGCGATCCGCCGGTTCGCCGACGACGCCAGCTTCCAGGTGGGCAAGGAGTCGAAGGATCGGCTCCGGTCGATTCAGCGGTTGCTGCGCGACCATTTCAGTGCGATCGCCGAGCAGGCGCTGCGGTCGATCAACGACTCGCTGCGCGCCGCGCAGGAGGCGGCGAATCTCGAGTCCACCGAACGGACCCGCCGGATCGCGCAGCTCGAGAAGGACCTGCACGTTGCATCCGAACTGAAACAGCAAGCCGCGCAACTCGTCGCAGGCGACGCGGGAGCGGTCACGGCATGACGGCCGCTCCGCTTCACGAGGCCCGGGCACTCATCGCGTCCGCCCGGCAGTTGTACGCGGGCAGACCCGAGATCCGGGATCAGCTGACCGAATGCGCGCGGCGACTGGAACAACCGTTGCGGGTGGCTCTTGCCGGTTCGCTGAAGGCCGGCAAGTCCACTCTGCTCAATTCCCTGGTGGGTCAGGACATCGCGCCCACCGACGCGACCGAATGCACCCGCGTCGTCACCTGGTACCGCAGCGGGTCGACGCCCACCGTGACGGCCTGGTACCAGCCGGACCCCGGTAGCGGCGCCCAGCGTTCCGCCAACGTCCCGGTGCTGCGCCGGGACGGACATCTCACGTTCGACCTGGGCCACCTCACCGCCGACCAGGTGGACCGCCTCGACGTGGAGTGGCCGTCGTCCGCCCTGGCTCATACGACGATCATCGACACCCCGGGCACGTCCTCGTTGTCGAGGGACGTCTCGGCCCGCACCCTCGAGATGCTCACCCCCGACAACGAGGCGTCCGGCGCCGACGCCGTGGTCTACCTGCTGCGCACGCTGAACGCGACCGACGTCCAGTTCCTCGGTCAGATCGGCGACCACGTGGGCGACGAATCGGGACCGCTCGGTGTGGTCGGTGTCGTGTCGCGGGCCGACGAGGTGGGGGCGGGACGCCTGGACGCCATGATGTCCGCGAAGGAAGTGGCGTCCCGGTTCGCGGGCGAACTCGAGCGCACCGGGCTGTGCCAGGCCGTGGTCCCCGTCGCGGGTCTGCTGGCGCTCGGTGCCCGCACGATGCGTCAGGCCGAGTTCACCGCGTTCCAGCATCTGGCCGAGGTCCCGGTGGACGACCTGAACCTGGCGATGCTGTCGGCCGACCGGTTCGCGCGTGAGGACAGTCCGCTTCCAGTGGACGCCCGGATGCGCGCTCAGCTGGCAGACCGCTTCGGGCTCTTCGGGATCCGGATGGCCGTCACCCTGATCCGGCTGGGCACCAAGGACTCGCCGACGCTGGCGGCGGAATTGGTGGAACGCAGCGGCCTCGACGAATTGCGTCAGGTGATCGACATCCAGTTCGGGCAGCGGGCCGACCAGTTGAAGACCCACTCGGCGCTCGTGGCACTCAAGCGGGTGCTCACGGCGCATCCGGTGCCGGGTGCGGGTGAGATCCTGATGTCGGCCGAACGGCTGCTCTCCGACGTGCACGGTTTTCAGGAACTGCGCCTGCTCGGGCGCCTGCGGTCCACCGAGGTGGGGTTGCCCGCCGACGACGTGGCCGAGTTGCAACGCCTGATCGGCGGATTCGGGATCCAGATCGCCGAACGACTGGGCACCGACGGCGACGACTCCGTGGAGTTGCAGCGGATGCGGGCACTCGCCGCGGTGCGGAAGTGGCGCGAACGGGCACGCCACCCGTTGCTCGACCAGTTCACCGCGCGGGCCTGCACCGTCGCCGCCCGCAGCGCGGAAGGTGTTCTGGAGGAACTGAACACCGTCCGATTGTAGCTCGGTTACGTCGCGGAGACGCCCGCGATCTCGCCTTCCCGGAACGCGTTCACGAACAGTTGGTGATCCCTGCGGCTCACCTCGGCGTACGCGATGCCGAAGTCGATGATCTCGCCGACGAACTCGTCCAGCCTGCCGTCGACGACGTTCCGGATGGCGTCCTCGGTCTGGAACGTGACGAGGGTCTGATCGCTGTCCTCGTCGGAGACGCAATGCACCTTCGCCGTCGCCCGGCCGAGGTCCTCGAGCACCGGCGCGATGTCCTCCGGTTCGGTGAGATCCGACCAGTCGAGGTCCAGTTCGTACGGGGAGAGTTCGGCGACCACGAAACCGGTGCCGCCGATCTCCGTGTAGCCGAGCAGCGGATCCGTGTGGACCTGCAGCGCGCGCTGACTCACCACCGTGCGGTGTCCTTCGTGCTCGAAGTAGTCGCGGACCCGGGATTCGTCGACGACGCGGCTGGGCGCAGCGACGTTGCCCTGCTTGAGTGAGAGCACGATGTCGTTCTCGAGCGCCTGGGTCGCCCCTTCGATGAGCACGTTGTACGCAGGAAGACCGGCGCTGCCGATCCCGAAGCCCTTCCGCCCGACCACGTCCTTGATCCGGTAGAACACCGGTCGCGTGGATCGCTTGCTGCTGGGCACCCTCTCGATGTACGTGTCCAGCGCCTCGCACACGGTCGCGCGTTCCTCCTCGTCGAGTTCGCGGACACCGCGGCCCCGCCGGAAACGCCGGTCGTAGTCCTCGATCACCGTGACGGACTCGAGCAGGTCCACCCGGGTGGCGAGGCGCGCGCTCAGCAGCAGGTCCTGGATGGCGCCGCGCGAATTGTCCAGGCGCAACGCGTACGCCTCGTCCGCTTCCCGCTGCACATAGTGCAGGACGTGCTCGACGTAACTGCGCAGGTAAGTGTCGGCGAGTGCCCGGACATCGCTCTCGGGGAGGGCCTTCTGCCACCCCATCAGTGCGAGACTCGCGACGAACCGGCGAAGATCCCAGCTGAACGGCCCCACGTACGCCTCGTCGAAATCGTTGACGTCGAAGACGAGGGTGCCCTCCGCATTCATGTACGTGCCGAAATTCTCCAGATGCAGATCGCCGTGAATCCACACCCGGCCGGTGCGCTCGTCCGCCCACGGATCATCGAAGTCACGCAGATCGTCGTAGAAGAGGCAGGCGCTGCCCCGGAAGAAGGCGAACGGATCGGCGGCCATCTTCCGGAACTTCGTGCGAAACGCACTCGGATCCGCCTCCATCAGATCGGCGAAGGCCTCGACGAGGACCTCCACGATCCGACCCTGCCTTGCGGAATCGTCGACGTCCACCCCAGCCTCCTTCTCGCGGTCGACGGGACGCGACACGCCTCGTCACGACCGCACTGCACCACGGTAGCGTTCCCGCGCGCCCAGCGACTGCAGATACGTCCACGCATCGGCCACGATCGAATCGAGGTCCGTGTGTCTCGGTCGCCAGCCCAGTTCGGCCTGCACACGTTCGCCGGACGCGATGAGGACCGCTGCTGCAGGATGCCCGCTTTCATAACGGCCACGCGGTCGCCCATGGTCATGGCCTCCACCTGGTCGTAGTCGCCCGTGGTCACCGCCTCCACCTGGTCGTGGTCGTCGAAGGGGATCTCAGAGTCGGTGCGCCGAGCCCGACGGCTCGGCGTGCAGGAACTGGGGGACGGGCAGGGACGCGCTGCCGGCGCGTCGGGCGACGTTCTCGGCGACGGCGTCGACCCGGTCGGCGGGTACGAGGGCGATCGCGGAGCCGCCGAAACCGCCGCCGGTCATCCGCGCACCCCAGGCCCCGGCTTCGAGGGCGGCGTCGACGGCGGAGTCGAGTTCGACGGAGCTGACCTCGTAGTCGTCGCGCAACGAGGCGTGCGAGCGGTTCAGGGCGTCGCCGATGTCGGAGATCCGGCCGCGCTCGAGCAGGTCGGCAACTTCCCGGACGCGGCGGATCTCGCCGAGGACGTGCCGGACCCGCTGTGCTGCCGGGGAACTCAGCGCCGCGACGGCCGTGTCGGTGTCGGCGACGTCGCGCAGGGTGGCGACGCCGAGGTCGGCGCAGGCCTTCTCGATGGTGGCCCGCCGGGTGCCGTACCGGCCGTCGACCAGCCGGTGCGGCGCGTTGGTGTCGATGACCACCAGCCGGGCGTCCGCGGAGTCGAAGTTGAGCGGAACGTGCCGGGTGGCGCCGTCCCGGCAGTCGAGGAGCAGGGCGTGGCCGGGGCGGGCGAGCATCGCGACCGACTGGTCCATGCCGCCGGTGGACGCGCCGGCGATCTCGTTCTCCGCGAGGATGGACGCGGTGATCAGCGGCCGGCGGCCGGCGTCGTCCGTGGGCAGGCCGGCGAGGTCGGCGACGGCGAGCGCGAAGGCGCACTCGAGCGCGGCCGAACTCGACAGCCCGGAGCCGACGGGGACAGTCGAATGCACTGCGACGTCGAAACCGGTTCCCGCCGTGAGGTGTCCGGACCGGCGTAGCGCCCACACCACCCCGGCGACGTACGCGGCCCAGCCGGCCGGATGGCCCGGGGCGACGTCGTCGAGCGGACCGTGCCAGGACTCGCCGGTGTGCGTGGACACGGCGTGCAGGATCCCGTCGCCGCGCACGCGGACGGCGACGACGGTCACGTAGGGGAGCGCGAACGGCAGAACCAGTCCGCCGGCGTAGTCGACGTGCTCACCGATGAGGTTGACCCGGCCTGGTGCCGTCCAGACGCCGTCCGCGGCGCCGCCGAACGTGCTGCGGAACAACGCCTCCGCGGGGCCCGCGACCGCGGCGGCGTGGACGGGGGCGACCCACTGCGCCGCACTCACGACGCCACCTCCCGCAGCCGGTCGGCGATGCGCTCGGGGGTGGTGTCGTTGACCCACGCCCCCATCCCGGACTCGGATCCCGCCAGGTATTTCATCCGGCCGGGGGACCGCATCATCGAGAACAGTTGCAGGTGCAGGCGTCCGAGTGGGCGGTCCTGGCCGACGGGCGCCTGGTGCCACGCGGCGATGTAGGGCACGGCGTCGACACCCTCGAAGAACCGGTCGACCCGCCGCAGCAGTTCGAGATAGACGTGGGCGAGTTCGTCGCGCTCGTCTTCGGACAGTTCGGTGAGGTCACGGACGTCGCGGTGCGGTGCGAGATGCACCTCCAGCGGCCAGCGCGAGGCGGCGGGAACGTACGCGGTCCACTGTTCGGCGGCCAGGACCACGCGCCTGCCGGATCGTGTTTCGGCGTCGAGGACGTCGGCGAGCAGGAGCCGCCCGGTGCTCTCGAAGTGCTCGCGGGAGCGCCGGATCAGCGCGTCCGTGCGGGGCGGCAGGTACGGGTAGGCATAGATCTGTCCGTGCGGATGGGTGAGGGTGACGCCGATTTCCTTGCCTCGGTTCTCGAAGCAGAACACCTGCCGGACCCCCGGCAGCGCCGACAGTTCGGCGGTGCGGTCGGCCCAGACGTCTACGATGGTGCGGACCCGGGCGACGCTCAGGGTGGCGAAGGCGGCATCCGGGTTGCTGGTGAAGCACACGACCTCACATCTGCCCGCTCCCGGTGCCAACGGCCACAACGCTTCTCCGTCGACGCAGTCCGGAAGGTCCTGCTCGGCGGCGGCCGTCGCCAGAGACGGGAAACGGTTCTCGAACACCACGACGTCGTAGTCGTCGGCCGGAATCTCCGTGGGCGCCTTGCCCGGCACACTCGGGGCGAGCGGCGACGCGTCCGGCGGCGGCAGGAACGTGCGGTCCATCCGCTGGGCGGCGATGACCACCCATTCCCCGGTGAGCACGTCGAACCGCATCTGCGCCTGCGACACCGCCGGCGGCAGCGGACGTGAATCCACCAGCTCGCGGGTGGCTCCGCCCGACACGTACGGCTCCGAGTCGTCGAAGTAGATCAGTTCGCGGCCGTCCGCGAGGGTCGTCCGGGTCTTGCGCATCCGGAGCCGTGTCCCGGTCTCCCGCGCATCCTGTTCGTCACGCACGGTCATCGACGAGTCCTTCCCGGTTCTCCCGTGTCACCAGCCCACCGGGAATGGTGGGACGGATTCCGTACAGGACTGCTGTCCCGGGCAACGCGTGCAGCCCGAGGTTTGGTCACTGGAGTTCGGTGAGTCCAGATCCGATTCTGTCCTCTGCCCTTCGAAAGTCAACACAAACGAACAATTTTGCAACTTTTCGATCATCGCGTGTTGGACGCCGATGAAGTGCACAGTTGTCGAGAACCCCCGCCTGCTCCGCCGCGCCGAATGCAGGATCGAAAGAGCCCGGCGAGAGGTGGCGAGAAAACAGAAAGGATCCAACAACCGACGAAAGGCGGTTCGCAAGGTCGCTCGCCTGCACGCCAGGGTCGCCGATGCACGCAGGGACTTTCATCACCAGACTTCGACCAGCATCATTCGCGATAACCAAGCGGTGTATATGGAGAATTTGGCCGTGAACGGTCTCGCTCGCACGCGGTTGGCGAAGTCAGTTCACGACGCCGGCTGGTCAGCTTTCCCGTCGATGCTCGAGTACAAAGCGATCCGTTATGGACGCACATTCCATCGTATCGATCGGTGGTTTCCGTCAACCAGGATGTGTTCGACGTGTGGGACTGTCGGTGAAAGGAAGCCACTGAACGTCCGCGCGTGGACTTGCGGATGTGGCTCCGTCCACGACCGAGACCACAATGCAGCCAAGAATATCCTCGCGGCGGGACGCGCCGAGAGACTAAACGCCTATGGAGCGAGGGTAAGACCGGCAGCGATGTCGGCGCAGCGCGGCGAAGCAGGAACCCACCGAGGTAGCCGACCGGCTGCGGTAGAAAATCCCGACCCCAGGGTCGAGGAGGATGTCAAAATGACTTTTTCTGGGCAAGAAGAAGCTGGGGAGGCGAGTACCACTTTGAGGTAAGGGCCACCTGATAATGGGTTGGGTCCCGGGTGGGGAACCGTACCCCTGGGGTAGGTAGCCGGTGCCCCCGCGGCGGGGCACCATGGTTTTCACCAGTCGGCGAAAGGTTGGACCGCAGGAGGTAAGTCAACACTCGAAACGCCACATGCTGAGAAGAGAACACCTCACCGGAACCCGAACCCGGTGAGGTGTTTTCGTCTGTTCTGCCAGGTGGGTCAGAACTCCATGCCCGCGTCGGCGCCCATCTGCATGGTGGTGTTTCCGCCGTCGAGGGATTCCCGGATGATGTCGGCGTGACCGGAATGGTGGCCGGTCTCCCGGATGATGTGGAGCAGGGTGCGGCGGATCGTCCACCACTGCCGCTCGGGTGCCCAGGGTGCGGTGGGCAGGGGGACGAGCACGTCCAGGTCGTCGAGGCCGGCCACGGCGGCCTCCGTCGCGCGGGCCACCTCGGCGTACTCGGCGAGCAGTCCCTCGAGGGTTTCGTCGTCGCGCATGTAGTACTTCTCCATCGCCCACTCCATGTCGAATTCCGCGTTCTCGTCCGGCTCGAGAATGGTTTCGACCCAGTGCTTTTCCGTGTGGGACACGTGCTTGATCAGTCCGCCGAGCGTCAGGTCGCTGACGGTCGAACGCTGCCGTGCCTGTGCGTCGTCGATGCCGCGGACGGTGATCAACAGGGTGGCTCGCTGCTCCTGGAGGATCTGGAGGAGGTCGGCGCGCTCACCGGTGGCCGGGGACTTCTGCGAAGTGGTCATGAGAAGAACAGTAGAAGCAATTGAGGTCAGAAACGGTCCTCATTAGGAAGGCCTTCTCAGGGTTTTTCTCGGGGTCCAAGTTGGGTGCCTTCCTGGATGTGCGGAAAGCGTCCGCCGCGAAGGATTCTCGGTATGAACTTCGACTCTCCGACACCGGCGCCCCGGCCTTCGCGCCGACGCGTGTGGCCCCGCGTTCTCAGCGGCATGGTGTCGCCCGTCCTCGTCGCCGTCACGGTGGGAGTCGGCACGTTCGCATACGCCTCGACCGCCGCGGAGAGCGACGCCGGCGGGCAGATGGAATTCAGGCGAGCCCTGACGATTCCACCGCTCGCGCCGGGTGTTGCGGGCCCTTATCTGGGTACCCCCACGGTGACGCGCCATCTCGATATCGCCGGGTCGAGCCGGATCGGCGCGGGCGAACCTGCGATGCCCCACCAGCCCGCACCCGGGTGACCCCGCCCGGTTCTCTCTTCGGAGTCCGCCCAGCCCACCGATGATCAGCCCACCGATGAAAGGAATCATCATGATCCGCACGACGATGACCGCACTGGCAGCCGTGGCTCTCGTGTTCGGCGCCGCGTCCGTGACCCAGACCGCTGCCGCCCACCCGGCCTGCAACTCCTCCTACGAGGGCACGACCAACGACGAGTTCGACCCGGACCCCGACTTCACGGGGACGACCAACGACGAGTACGACCCCGATCTCGAGTACTCGGGCACGTCCAACCGCGAATACGACCCGGACCCGGAGTTCCACGGCAGCACCGATCCGTGCCAGGTGTGAGTCCGGTCAGCGGTTCCGGCGCAGCCACGGAGACACACCGGGAGCGAACAGGGCGAGCACTCCCACCGCGACGAGGGCGCTGTAGGCGAGCGGCGCCCATTGCAGCACACCGGCGGTCGCGTCACCGGCGTCGGACAGCAGGGTCCACAGGCCCACTCCGCCGGCGACGCTGAGGACGCCGACGACGGCGAGGGTGATCTGGCCCGCCGGTTTCCGGGCGCGCAGGAGTTGTATGCCCAGCAGTCCGAGGAGGATCAGGACGACGGCGATGGCACCGCTGCCGATCAGCGTCAGGTTCACCGTGTCGGTGATGTCCGTCGCGGAGTCCCCGGGATTGTCCGCGGCGACCGACGCCTCGAGGGCGTCGCGGACGGCGCCCAGGTCGAGCGCGATGGCGCCGGCGATTCCGGCGAGAACGACGAACGATCCCACCCAGGCGGACAGCGACACCGCGACGGCCTTCGGGGTGTCATCGGTGGGGGTGGCGCGCAGCGGGCTGACCGCGAACTCCGGACGCGGCGGTACGGGTCGCGGCGGTTCGGGCCGGCGTGGCGGCTGTTCGGGTGTCGTCACGCTGCGATCCTATCGACCTGCCGTAGCGTGGCGTGCCGACGCGCGGGTCCGCGTCGGCGGCCTCGCTACGGGAAGGCCTCGAAACAAGGCGCCGAAAAAAGATGTGGGCATCCGGGAACAAATCTCCGCACCCCTCCGTTGAGCCTTACGACAACATGAGCGTGCAAGACTCAAGTTCGAATTGACTCCCGACGGTGTCGGAGTGCAAACTTGAGCGGAGGGCGCTCACTAAGCGCCAACATCGCAGTTCAGTAATGAAAAACCTGCCCACAGGACTGCAAAACGAAAGTGAGGAACACTATGGCTCGTGCCGTCGGTATCGACCTCGGTACAACGAACTCGGTCGTGTCTGTGCTGGAAGGCGGCGAGCCCGTAGTGGTCGCCAACGCCGAAGGTTCACGCACCACCCCGTCGATCGTCGCCTTCGCCAAGAACGGTGAGGTGCTGGTCGGCCAGCCCGCCAAGAACCAGGCCGTCACCAACGTCGATCGCACCATCCGCTCCGTCAAGCGCCACATCGGTACCGACTGGAACGTGGAGATCGACGGCAAGAAGTACACGCCCCAGGAGATCAGCGCGCGCACGCTCATGAAGCTGAAGCGCGACGCCGAGGCGTACCTGGGTGAGGACATCACGGACGCCGTGATCACCGTCCCCGCGTACTTCGAGGACGCCCAGCGTCAGGCCACGAAGGAAGCCGGCCAGATCGCCGGTCTCAACGTCCTGCGCATCGTCAACGAGCCCACCGCGGCCGCACTGGCCTACGGCCTGGACAAGGGCGACAAGGAACAGACCATCCTGGTCTTCGACCTCGGTGGCGGCACCTTCGACGTCTCGCTGCTCGAAATCGGCGACGGCGTCGTCGAGGTTCGCGCCACGTCCGGTGACAACCACCTCGGTGGTGACGACTGGGACGAGCGCATCGTCACGTGGCTCGTCGACAAGTTCAAGGCTCAGAACGGCATCGATCTGACCAAGGACAAGATGGCACTGCAGCGTCTCCGCGAGGCTGCCGAGAAGGCCAAGATCGAACTGTCCTCGTCGCAGAGCACGTCGATCAACCTGCCCTACATCACCGTCGACGCGGACAAGAACCCGCTGTTCCTCGACGAGCAGTTGTCCCGCAGCGAGTTCCAGAAGATCACGTCCGATCTCCTCGACCGCACCCGCGCGCCGTTCCAGGCCGTGATCAAGGACAGCGGCATCGCCGTCAAGGACATCGACCACGTCGTGCTCGTCGGTGGTTCCACCCGTATGCCCGCAGTCTCCGATCTGGTGCGCGAGCTGACCGGTGGCCGTGAGCCCAACAAGGGCGTCAACCCGGACGAGGTCGTCGCCGTCGGCGCCGCCCTGCAGGCCGGTGTCCTCAAGGGCGAGGTCAAGGACGTGCTGCTCCTCGACGTCACCCCGCTGTCCCTCGGCATCGAGACCAAGGGTGGCGTGATGACCAAGCTCATCGAGCGCAACACCACCATCCCGACCAAGCGTTCCGAGACCTTCACCACCGCTGACGACAACCAGCCTTCGGTGCAGATCCAGGTGTTCCAGGGTGAGCGCGAAATCGCCTCGCACAACAAGCTGCTCGGCTCGTTCGAGCTGGCCGACCTGCCGCCCGCCCCGCGTGGCGTGCCGCAGATCGAGGTCACCTTCGACATCGATGCCAACGGCATCGTGCACGTGACCGCCAAGGACAAGGGCACGGGCAAGGAGAACACGATCAAGATCCAGGACGGCTCCGGTCTGTCGAAGGAAGAGATCGAGCGGATGGTCAAGGACGCCGAGGCTCACGCCGAGGAAGACAAGGCCCGCCGCGAAGAGGCCGAGGTGCGCAACCAGGCCGAGTCGCTGGTGCACCAGACCGAGAAGTTCATCAAGGACAACGAGGACAAGGTGCCCGCCGACGTCAAGGAGAAGGTCGAGGCTGCAATCAAGGAAGCCAACGACGCTCTCGCAGGCACCGACATCGCGGCCGTCAAGACCGCGGTCGAGAAGCTGGCCACCGAGTCGCAGGCCCTCGGCCAGGCGATCTACGAGGCCAGTGCCGCTGAGGAAGCCGCCAACACCGACGGCTCCGGCGCGAATGGTGCCGACGACGTCGTCGACGCCGAGGTCGTGGACGAGCCGTCCGACTCGGAGAAGAAGTGACGTCCGACAACACCGAGCAGGAACCGGTCACTTTCGTGGACAAGCGGAAGATCGACCCCGAGACCGGTCGGACACGGGACGCGGAGCCGGTAGTGGAGCCCCTCGCGGGCACCGCTGCCGCCCCGCAGCCCGGCTCGGTGGACGAAGGGGCCCTGCCGGAGACGGCAGCTCCGGAGACGGACGAGTTGGCGGAGCGCACCGCCGACCTGCAACGACTGCAGGCGGAGTACGCCAACTACCGCCGCCGCGTCCAGCGCGACAAGCAGGCCGACATCGCGAACGCCAAGGCGTCCGTCGTCGGTGAGCTCATCGCGGTGCTGGACGACCTCGACCGTGCACGCAGCCACGGCGACCTCGACTCGGGGCCGCTGAAGGGTGTGGCAGACAAGCTCACCGGCACTCTCACGTCGCTCGGCCTGAGCGAGTTCGGCGCCGAGGGCGACGCATTCGATCCGGCGCTGCACGAGGCAGTGCAGCACGAGGGCGAGGGACACGACCCCGTTCTCGGCACGGTGATGCGAAAGGGCTACAAATTCGGTGATCGCGTCCTGCGGCATGCGATGGTAGCTGTGATCGATCGCGCAGGCGATGCCGGCGCGAACACCTCCGACGAGGCGGCGAAGCCCGCCGAGTCGGAACAAGAGTAAGAGCGAGAGGAGGAGACGCCCAGTGAGCCAACGGGAGTGGATCGAAAAGGACTTCTACAAGGAGCTGGGCGTCTCGTCCCACGCATCCGCGGACGAGATCAAGAAGGCGTACCGCAAACTCGCCCGCGACCTTCATCCCGACGCGAACCCCGGCGACACGAAGGCCGAGGAGCGTTTCAAGTCCGTCAGCGAAGCACACGCCGTGCTCTCGGACCCTGCCAAGCGCAAGGAATACGACGAGGCCCGGCGACTGTTCGCGAGCGGCGGTTTCGGGCAGGGCGGCGGCGGATTCAACCCCGGAGCCGGTGGTTTCGGCCAGGGCGGATTCGACATCAACGACCTGTTCGGTGGCGGCGGCGCGGCGGCCGGTGACGGCGGCCTCGGCGACATCTTCGGTGGCCTGTTCAATCGCGGCGCCGGTGGCGGCGGCGCGACCCGCACGACCAACCGTCCCCGTCGTGGCAGCGACGTCGAGACGGAGACCACCCTCGAATTCCGCGAAGCCACGCTCGGCGTCACGGTTCCGCTGCGTCTGACCAGCCCGTCGCCGTGCACCACCTGCCACGGCAGCGGTGCCAAGCCGGGAACCAGCCCGCGAGTCTGCCCGCGTTGCAACGGGACCGGAATCGTCAGCCGCAACCAGGGCGCGTTCGGGTTCAGTGAGCCGTGCGACGACTGCCGCGGTACCGGCTCCATCATCGACTCGCCGTGCGAGGTGTGCCACGGCAACGGCGTCACCAACCGGACTCGCACCATCACCGTCCGCGTCCCCGCGGGTGTCAGTGACGGACAGAAGATCCGGCTGGCAGGCCAGGGTGAGGCCGGCCTGCGCGGCGCACCGTCCGGCGACCTGTTCGTCACGGTCCGGGTGCGTCCCGACAAGGTGTTCGGCCGCAACGGCGACGACCTCACGCTCGTCGTTCCCGTCAGTTACGGTGAGCTCGTGCTCGGAACCACCGTCTCCGTCCCCACCTTGGAGGGGCGTGTCGGTGTGAAGATTCCTGCGGGCACCGCCGACGGCCGGGTTCTGCGGGTGCGCGGGCGAGGCGTCCCCAAGCGTGCCGGTGGCGCCGGTGACCTACTGGTCACGGTCAAGGTCGCCGTTCCGCAGAAGCTCGACGACCCGGCCACCGAAGCATTGAAGACCTATCTGGAAGCAGAGAAGGCCAGCGGATTCGATCCGAGGGCCGGGTGGGCGGGTGCTTGATGAGCGATACGACTCAGGATCCACGCGAGAGCGCCGTTGATCCGGACGCCCAGATCTTCGTGATCTCGGTGGCCGCGGAACTCGCCGGCATGCATGCGCAGACGTTGCGCAACTACGACCGGCTCGGTCTCGTCACCCCGCACCGCACGTCCGGTGGCGGCCGACGGTACTCGCCGCGGGATGTGGCGTTGCTCCGCGAGGTGCAACGCCTCTCGCAGGACGAGGGTGTCAACCTCGCCGGGATCAAGCGGATCATCGAACTCACCAACCAGGTGGAGGCTCTGCAGCACAGGGTTCGCGAGCTGGCCGAGGAGATCGCGAAGATTCACGCCGGGTACCGGCGCGACCTCGTTCCGATCCCGCGGAGCAACGCGCTCGTCGTGTGGAAGCCGCGGCACCAGCGCTGACCCGGCGATCTCTCGGGTGAACCGAACCGATGTCGCACTGGTCCTGTCGGAGTGAACCAGTGCGACATCGGGCCCCAACCCCCGGCTTATCGGTCGCGGTTGCCCCAGCGGGGCCCGCGACGGGTGCGTGATCGCGGAATGTTCATCTCCTCGAGACGTGCCTTGATCTCCTCGGTGGTCCACATCGTGCGGGAGACGGTGGGGGTGGGGGTCTCGGTGACGTGCATGATCATGTTCTGCGGCTTTCGTCGAGTGTTCGGTGGATGGTCGGGATCGGCTGTCAGGGGTGTCCGTACAGGTGGTAGCCGGCGTTCATGTTCGGGTAGCCCGAGTCGATCCAGCTGCTGATGCCGTAGGCGTGGCCGTAGTTGGCGTCGACGCGGGTTCCGTCCACGTCGGTCGTGTTGCTGTAGTTGTCGGCGCGGAACACGGCCTGGGCACCGCCGGGGAGCGAGTACGTGGCATCCACCTCGACGCCGTTCGGGTCGGTGGAGAATGCCTTCACGATCTGGCTGCTGTGCGGGGCGAGGTAGTCCGACGGCGCCTGAATCCACTGCCCGTAGGGGTTCGACGAACCCGCGAGGACCATCGGCAGGTCGGTGTCGTTGCTGATCGTCATCGCGATCGTCGGTCCCGATGTCGGCATCGTGCCCGCCGTGGCAACCCCGGCGGCGGCGATGGCGAATCCGGTGACGGCCACTGCGGTGGCGGGCAGTGCGATGAAGAGTGCGACGCGGCGACGGGCGGTGGTGCGCATGATGGCTTCTCCTGGGTTCTGGAACTTCGGGGGTCTGACGCTTTGGGGTGGAACGTCTGGGGCCGTGGGGTTTTCGGTTTCCGATCTCCCCGTTTCCGGTGTGTGTCAACTATGTCGTGAATGCGCGCCGTCGTCTGTCCACCGACAGGACGGAGGGCGGGATGAATCCGGTGTCCACCGATCGGGGGACAGCGGGCCCGCGAAGTGCTCCGCGCGGGCCTGCTCTCGTGAGAAAGTGAGCAATGGACTTCGCTGGAGTCGCTTCGCATCGGACCACGCCGTGAGCGCCGTGCGGGTCGTGGTGGGCGACGACCACCCGATCTTTCGGGACGGTGTCGTCCGTGCGCTCCTCGCGAGTGGCGACATCGAGGTGGTCGGTGAGGCGGACGACGGTGCGGCGGCGCTCGCCCTGATCCGCGAACTCGCCCCCGACGTCGCACTGCTCGACTATCGGATGCCGGAGCTCGACGGTTCCCAGGTGGCGGCGGCCGTGCGACGAGCCGAACTCGCCACGCGCGTGCTGCTGCTGTCTGCGCACGACGAATCCGCGATCGTGTACCACGCGTTGCAGGAGGGGGCGGCGGGATTCCTGCCGAAGGAGTCGACCCGGGCGGAGATCGTGAAAGCCGTCCTGGACTGCGCACAGGGCCGCGACGTCCTCCCCGCCTCCCTCGCGGTCGGACTGGCAGGCGAGGTGCGTCGTCGCAGTGAACCGGTCGGGCCGGCGCTGAGCGGTCGGGAGAAGGAAGTGCTGGCGCTCATTGCGCGCGGGCAGAGCATTCCCACGATCGCCGGTGAGCTGTACCTGGCGCCGTCGACGGTCAAGACCCATGTCCAGCGCCTCTACGAGAAGCTCGGGGTCAGCGACCGCGCCGCCGCGGTGGCCGAGGCGATGCGACGCGGCTTGCTGGAGTGACGTGCCGCATCCGTCCCAGAGTCGCGTAGTTCGTCGTTACAGCACCGAGGCGGTCCGGGTGACCGCCATACTCCGGTTACCGCTGATCGGTCTGATGGCGCTGCTCGGACCGGTGATCCGCGTGACGCACTGGCAACCCGACGTCTTCGCGGGGCTGCTGATCGGGTATGCGGCGGTCGCTCTCGGCTGGCTGATCTTCGTCCTGGTGCGGGACGTCGGACCGTGGGCGGGCTGGGTGTCCACGGCCGCGGACGTCACCGCGGTGGTGGCGTTGTGCGTCGTCTCCGGCGGCGCGACGTCGGTGCTGCTCCCGGTGTTCTTCCTGTTGCCGATCTCGGTGGCGTTTCAGTACCGGCCGCGTCTGACGGCGATCGTCGGCGTCTGCACCGCCGTCGGGTACCAGGTGGTGTGGATCGTCTACTCCAAGCGCGACGACGCAGTCGGCTTCCCCGACGAGGTGTACCTCTACTTCGGTTTCCTGTTGTGGCTCGCGGCCGCGACGACGGCGTTGTCGTACGTGCTGGTCCGGCGCTCTGCGACGGTGATCTCGCTGATGGATGTGCGCAGGCAGTTGATCGCCGAATCGATGGGTGCCGAGGAACGCGAGCGACGGCAACTGGCCGAGGACCTCCACGACGGGCCCCTGCAGAATGTGCTGGCCGCCCGGCTGGATGTGGAGGAGGCCCTGGAGCGGAACCCGGACGACATGCTCGTCGCCGCCGAGTCCGCCCTCCGCGAGACCGCGGCGCAGCTGCGGTCCACCGTCACCACACTGCATCCGCAGGTCCTCGCGCAGCTGGGCCTCACCGCGGCGCTGCGCGAGCTCGCGGATCTCTACGCCCGGCGGGGGTTCGAGATGACGGTGAGCGTCGACGACGTCGGTCACCCCGACTGCCAGGAGCTGCTCTACCGGGTGGCGCGGGAACTGCTCACCAACGTGTCGAAGCACGCCCGCGCCACCACGATCGAACTCGCACTCACCCGCGCCGGCGGGCGGACCACGCTGACGGTCGCCGACGACGGCGCCGGATTCGACCCGGCCGTCGTCCCAGAACGGGTGGCGCAGGGGCACATCGGACTGGCCTCGCACATCGTGCGGGTCGAAAGCCTCGGCGGCACCTTCGACGTCACGTCCTCACCCGGATCGGGCACCCGAGTGGTGGTGACGGTCCCGGATGCCGGCTGATCCAGGCCCGGCGAGGTCACTGTGGGTGGCGGCCCTCGGCGAATTCCTCGACGATCTTCGCGCAGAACGCGGGTAGGTCGTCGGGGTTGCGGCTCGACACCAACCCGTTGTCGACCACCACTTCCTCGTCGACCACGGTTCCGCCCGCGTTGCGGATGTCGGTGCGCACGCTGGGATACGACGTGAGAGTGCGGCCGCGGACGACGTCGGCCTCGACCAACGTCCACGGTCCGTGGCAGATCACGCCCACCGGTTTGCCCGAATCGACGAAGTCGCGGACGAAGGCGACGGCGGACGCGTCCATCCGGAGGTGGTCGGGGTTCGTGGTACCGCCCGGCAGGATCAATGCGTCGAAGTCGGCGACCGACACGTCGCCGACGACGGCGTCGACGGCATAGGTGCCTGCCGCGTTCACATCCGAGTTCATGGCCTGGATCTTGCCGGGGGACAACGAGATCAGCCGGACCTCCGCGCCGGCGTCCTCCACGGCCTTCCGGGGTTCGACGAGTTCGACTTCCTCGACGCCGTCGGTGGCCAGGATCGCGACCTTCCGGCCGCGAAGTGTCTCTGCCGATGTCATGGGCACTTCCTTCCTTTCGTGGGAACAAGCGACGGGTACCCAGGTGGCCCGCGGCCAATCGGGTGGGGATCAGAGCCGTCGGAGATCGGTGGTTGCGGGGCCCTCGAGAAGTGTTCCGCCGGCAGTGAATCGGGACCCGTGCAGCGGGCAGTCCCACGACGCCTCCGCATCGTTCCAGCGGAGCACACCACCGAGGTGCGGGCAGACGGCGCAGACCCGCTCGGTGTGACCGTTCGAGGTGTACTCGCCGACGGGCAGCAGTCCCTCTCGCACGATGCGAGCCCGGCCCTTCCCGCGTTGTCTCCCCACGAGTGCGTCGCCCCAGCCCGCAGCCATCTCCCTCGCCACCTCGCCGTTCGCCTTCACCGCCGCGGGAAGGTCGAAAAGCTGCGTCGGCGAATAGCTCTGGAAGGCCTCCGCCCACCGCATGTGGCCACCGAGAATGCGTCCGGCGAGCGCAAGAGCGGCGGCGACGCCGTTCGAGAGTCCCCACTTTCCGTACCCCGTCGCGACGAGAATGCCGTCTCTGCCGGGAACCAGTGGGCCGACGTAGGGAAGCGCGTTCAGCGAGGAGTAATCCTGCGCCGACCAGTGGTGGGTCGGCGTCGCCCCGGGAAAGTGACGGCCGGTCCAGGCCAGCAGATCGTCGACCGCGGCCTGTGGCGACGTGCTTCGCCCGACGTCGTGACCGTTGCCGCCGACGACCAGAACACGGCCGTCGTCGGCCGGGCGCAGCGACCGTGTGGGCTGATCGGCGGTCAGGTACATGCCGCCGGGGGCACCGCCCGGCACCCGGAACGCCGCCGCATAGGATCGCTCCGCCGTCAGCCGCGCGAAGAATCCTCCGCGGTCGAGGATCGGCGTTCCCGTCGCGAGAACCACACGGCGGGCTTCGATGTCGCCGTCCGGCGTCGACAGGACGTGGAATCGCACCAGCGTCCGGACCGATGTCACGCGACGGTGCTCGAACACGTCGCCGCCGTGCGTGATCAGGTCGCGGGCCACCGCATGGAGAACGGGCATCGGGTCCAGGAACGCCTGGTCGTCGATTGTGACGGCGTCGACGCGGGGCACCGGGATGTCGAGTTCCGGCACCAGGCGGACGGGCAGGCCCGCCGATCGGGCGGCCGTGTACTGAGCGCGCACCGCGTCGACGCCGGACTCGGTCTGCGCGAACGTGAAATCCGGTGCCGTACCGACGGGAATCTCGCGGTCGTGGCAGTACCGGAGCAGCCACTGCTGGCCCTCCAGATTTCCCTCGACGTACGACCGCAGGATGTGCACCGCGTGACGTCGGCCGATCTCGGCGAGCCGGGTACCTTGCAGCACACTGACCTTGCCCGTGGTGTTCCCCGTCGTGACGGCGCCGATGGTCCGCGCTTCCACGACGGCGACGTGTTGTCCCGCACGGGCGAGCAGCAACCCGAGGATCAGTCCGGTCACCCCCGCGCCCACCACCACGGTGTCGTACCGTCCACGTTCGTCCCATGACCGCCCGGTGACCGCACCGCGGTGCCCGGCGACGTGATCGAGCCACAGAGAAGGCATTACGGCTTCAGGAGAATCTTCACAGCGCCGTCTTCCTTCTTCTGGAAGATCTCGTACGCGTGCGGCGCGTGGTCCAGTGGCAGTTCGTGAGTGGCGAACATGTCGACGCCCAGGGGGTCGGCGTCGGTGAGCAACGGCAGAATGTCCGGGACCCACCGCTTCACGTTGGCCTGGCCCATCCGCACCTGAATCTGCTTGTCGAACAGGGTGAGCATCGGTATCGGGTCGGCCATTCCGCCGTACACCCCGATGAGCGAGAGGGTGCCGCCGCGCCGCACGATGTCGATGGCCGAGTACAGGGCGTGCAGCCGGTCGATTCCCACCGTCGACATCAGCGGGCCCGCGAGGGCGTCGGGCAGGTACGACGTGACCTGTTGCAGGAGTTTCGCGCCGGGGGAGCCGTGCGATTCCATGCCGACGGCGTCGATGACGGAATCGGGGCCGCGGCCGCCGGTCATCTCCCGGATCACGTCGCCGAGTTCGCCCTCGGCGTCGGTCAGGTCGACCGTCTCGATGTGTCGTGCCTGCGGGCGGGCGAGACGCTCGGGCACGAGATCCACGCCGATGACACGAAAACCCTTGTGCGCAGCGATGCGTGCCGCCATGTCACCGATCGGCCCGAGCCCGAGAACGACGACGGAACCGCCGTCGGGTATGTCCGCGTACTCGACGGCCTGCCACGCCGTCGGCAGCACGTCGGACAGGTACACGAAGCGCGAATCCGGTGGGCCGTCGGGAACCGTGATGTGGGTGTTCTTCACGTGCGGCACCCGAAGATACTCGGCCTGGCCGCCGGGAACGCTCCCGTACAGTTTCGAATACCCGAACAGCGCCGCACCCGTACCCTCGTCCCGGTTCTGGGTGATCTCGCACTGCGTGAACAGCTTTCGGTCGCACATGTGGCAATTGCCGCAGGATATCTGGAACGGGATCACCACCCGGTCGCCGACCTTCACGTCGGTCACCTCGGACCCCACCTCGCGGACGATGCCCATCGGTTCGTGGCCGAGGATGTCGCCCTCGCTCATGAACGCGCCGAGCACCTCGTACAGGTGGAGGTCGGAGCCGCAGATGTTGGTGGTGGTGATCTCGACGATCGCGTCGGTCTTCTGTTCGATCACGGGGTCGGGGACGGTGTCGACGCTGACCTTCCGTTTGCCCTGCCACGTCACGGCTCTCATCGGGCTCTCCGGTTCGCCTTCTCGATCGCGTCGACGAGTTCGTCCTTGGTCATCGTGGACCGGCCGTGTATGTCGAGCCGCTGCGCGATGTGCACGAGATGGTCTTTGCTCGCATTGGCGTCGACTCCCTCGGCCGTCTCACCGGACGCGTTCGGGCCGCCGCTCTTCGCGCGCTCGTCCGACGGGCCCTTCTCGTCCTTGGCCTCCCAGTGGTCCCCGACCTTCTCGTAGCTGTGTTTGAGGGCGTCGTACGCGACGCGATGCGCCCGTTCCTCGTCCCCGTACTGATCCATTGCGGAGTCGTACACCTTGGCGAACGTGCGCTGCGCCTTCTCGGACGACTTCTTCAGCGTCTCGGGGAGCTCGCTCTTCTTCGGCTTGCCGCTGTCGGTGGTCTTCGGCACGGAATTCCTCCTCGGGTGTAGCGGTGCCCGTTCGGACGAATACCCGACTCTCGGAGATCTATGCGAGCGGCGGAGGAACTCGACCGGGCGCGGAGACCAACGCCTGCTCGAGCAGTTCCAGGGCACGGTCGGTCGTTGCGGTCACGACGTCCTGCGGTTCACCGTCGAATCGGTGCATCTCGGTGTCGATGCGGCCGTGAGCGAAGAGTCCGAACCAGACGGTCCCCGGCGGTTGCCCGTCCTGAGGGTCGGGGCCGCCCGCACCGGTCACCGCGACGGCGATGTCGGCTCCGAGCAGTTCGGCGACCGCTCCGGCCATCGCGCGGGCACTGGCCTCGCTGACGACGGGACCGTCCGGCACCTTCAGCACCCGGTGCTTCACTTCGCTGGAATACGCGACCACGCTGCCCCGATACCAGTCGGAGGAGGCGGGCGCCGCGCCGAGAATGCACGAGATCTGCCCGCCGGTGAGCGATTCCGCCGTTGCGAGGAAGACGTGCGCGCTCTGCGCAGCGGTCGATATCCGTTCTGCGATTCGGTGCTGCGGACTCATGGACCTCACGTTATCGGACGTGTTCCGGCGCGGAGTTGCCGTCGGCACCCGCGAGCTAGGTGGAACAGGTTTCAGTTTTGCCGGTTTCCGGTTAGGGTGTCGGTGACCCAGGACACAGAAAATCCAGGCCGCCGGACCACGCGCCTCGGCGTCGCGGGAGTAGAAGGATTACAGATGACCGACGAGTTCGCAGATCTGCATCGACCCGCCTTCGCTGCAGACCTCCTCATCACTGCACTGGAACGCAACTCCGACAAGCCTGCGCTCTACCTCGGCGACGTCGTCCTCACCGGCGGTGAGATGCGCGATCAGATCAGTTGCTTTGCGCAGGCACTGGCTTCGCTCGGAATCGGTAAGGGCACGAGCACCGCCATGCTGTCCAAGAACAGGCCCGAAGTGCTCATCAGCATGGGCGCCACCATGATCTCCGGATGCCGCGCCAGCGCGCTGAACCCGATGGGCTCGCTCGACGACCATCTGTACATCGTCGGCGACGCCGAGATCCAGACGTTGATCTTCGATCCCACCGCCTTCGAGGAGCGCGCCGCCGAACTGGTGGCGCAGTCGCCCTCGATCGAGAACGTGTTGTCGTTGGGGCCGTCCGAAGTGGGCACCGACATTCTCGCGCTCGCCGAGACGTTCACCCCGCGACGCCTGCGGGCGGCGGACGTGGCCGCCGACGACAACAGCAGCATGGTCTACACCGGCGGCACCACCGGCAAGCCCAAGGGCGTCGTCGGCTCGTACCAGTCCGGCGCGACGCTCAATCAGATCCAGATGGCCGAATGGCAGTGGCCCGACGAACCGCGTTTCCTCATCTGCACGCCGCTGTCGCACGCCGGCGCCGCGTTCTTCATCCCGACCCTGCTGCGTGGTGGCGCGCTGATCGTGCTGCCCGCGTTCGAGCCCGGTGCCGTCCTCGAGGCGATCGAGAAGCACAAGATCTCGGCCACGATGCTCGTCCCCACCATGATCTACCTGCTGATGGATCACCCCGACCTGCCGAAGCGGGACGTGTCCAGCCTGCAGACGCTGTTCTACGGCGCTTCGGCGATGTCGCCGGCCCGGTTGAAGGAGGGCATCGAGAAGTTCGGCCAGATCTTCTTCCAGTTCTATGGCCAGACCGAATGCGGAATGACCATCGCGGTGCTGCGGAAGGAAGAGCACCTCGCGGACGATCCCAGCCGGCTCGCGACGTGCGGGCGTCCCGTGCCCTGGCTGAACGTCGCCCTGCTCGACGACGACCTGAACGAGGTCCCGCAAGGTGAGCTCGGCGAGATCTGCGTCCGCGGCCCGCTGGTCATGAAGGGGTACTGGAAGAAGCCCGACGAGACCGCCGAGGCGTTCCGCGGTGGCTGGCTGCACACGGGCGACGTCGCGCGCAGGGACAAAGACGGTTTCATGACGATCGTCGACCGCAAGAAGGACATGATCGTTACCGGCGGATTCAACGTGTTCCCCCGGGAGATCGAGGACGTCATCTCGGCGCATCCCGCCGTCGGCTCGGTCGCGGTGGTCGGCGTTCCGGACGAGAAGTGGGGCGAGGCCGTCAAGGCGTGCGTCGTGTTACGGGCCGGGCAGACGGTCGATGCCGCCGAACTCGTCGAACGGGTACGGGCCGCGAAGGGATCGGTGCACGCCCCCAAATCGATCGACTTCGTCGACGCGCTGCCGCTGACCCCGCTCGGAAAACTGGACAAGAAGGCGCTGCGCTCCCGGTACTGGGAAAGTGCAGACCGAGCGGTCGGATAGCACTACCAGGGCAGGAAACAAGGGACCTGGTCTGCGGCGTGGCGCCCGCGCCTATAGTCTGCCCAAGTACTTCGCGGCGGGGCCGCGTTCGGTCGGTGACGAGGATGCGCGGTGGATTCACAGGCAATATCGCTGGTCCGGTCGAGTTTCAAGGCTATCGCGGCGGTGCCGGACGGGCCTCAGACTCTGTCGCGGTCCTTCTATGCCCTGCTGTTCGCGCGGTATCCCGACGCCCGGGACTTCTTCCCCGCGGCCATGGACGCGCAGCGCGACCGGTTGATCTCCGCCGTCCAGTACGTGATCGAACGGCTCGAGGAGGAATCCGGGCAGATCCTCGCCTACCTCGCCCAGCTCGGCCGCGACCACCGCAAGTACGGAATCGAGGACGCGCACTACGTCGCCGTCGGCAACTCCCTGATCGCCGCGGTCGAGCAGTTCCCCTCGACCGAGCCGTGGACCGACGAACTCGAGCAGGCGTGGCGCGACGTCCTCGCCGTCGTCGCCGCCACCATGATGGATGCGGCCAACGCCGAGAGCGGCCCGCCGGCGTGGGGCGCGACCGTGATCGAGCACCTTCAGGTCCGCAAGGACGTGTCGATCGTCCGCCTGCAACTCGACGAGCCGATGACCTACACCGCCGGCCAGTACGTGAGCGTGCAGGTGCCGTCGCGTCCCCGGATGTGGCGGTACCTGTCACCGGCGAACCCCGCCAACGACCAGGGCATCATCGAGTTCCACGTCCGACGGGTGTCGGGCGGTTGGGTCAGCCCCGCCATCGTCAGCCAGACCCTCGTGGGTGAGCGGTGGGCGATCGGATCCCCGCTCGGCGACCTGGGAGTCCGCTACGGCAACAGTCGCGACATCCTCATGATCGGATCGGGGACGGGCATCGCCCCGCTGCGCGCGCAGATCCTCCAGATGTCGCAACGCGGACAGGACCGCCGCGTCCACCTCTTCTTCGCCGGCCGGTACCCCTGCGACCTCTACGACCTGGGCACCCTGTGGGCACTCGCGGAGCAGAATCCGTGGCTGACCGTCGTCCCGGTCACCGAGGAGGACGAGGACCCGTGGTGGTACACCGGCCCGAGCAGCGCCGCGTTGCCCGGCATGCACCGCCGGCTGACCGGCAAAGTGGGGCAGGTCGTCGCCGACTTCGGGACGTGGGCCGAGCGCGACATCCAGCTCGTCGGCTCCGACGCGATGATCAACACCACCAAGTTCCGGCTGCACGCGGCGGGCACTCCGCCGGAAAACATCCGGCACGATCCGTCCTACTGACCCGAAGGCTCAGTACGGGTCGAACTGAATGTTCGCCGTGGGCGTCCCGGTGTCGCGGAGACGGTCGAGGGTGGCGCGGACCATCGCCGCCGAACCGCACACCAGCACCTGGTGCTCGGTGAACGCGCCGTAGGACGTCACGACGTCGGGCAGTGAGCCCTCGATGAGATCGTCCTCGGTGAACCCCACGTCCACTCTGGTGTGCTCGTACCATTCGTCGGTCCAGTCCGGATTCACGACGTTCTCCACCACCGGAATGACGGTGAGCCACGGCAGATCCTGCAGCAGCAGGTAGAGCATGTCCGACGCGTAGAGATCGCGCGGCGTCCGATCGCCCGTGAACAGGAACACCCGCGGCGGATTCGGCCTGCGCGACAGGTCCAGCAGGATCGACCGGAACGGGGCCAGGCCGGTGCCGCCGGCGATCATGATGACGTCCGGCCCGTCCTCGTCGACGGACATCGTGCCGCGCGGTTCGAGGATCTGCCAGTGGTCGCCGGGCGACGTCCCCGTGACGATGTCGCCGCTGACCCAGCCGCCGGGAACCGTCCGAACGTGGAATTCGAGCTTGCCGTCCAACGACGGCGGCAGAGCGGGGGAGAGTCTGCGCAGCAGCCGCGGGTTCTGGGGCACGCTCACGTCCACGTACTGCCCCGGCACGAACGGGACGTAATCACCGACGAGGCGGATCACGGCGAGGTCGTGCCGCAGACGGTGATGCTCGACGACGGTGCTGGTCCAGGTGGTCTGCGTGGCTTGCATGGCGTGATGTTCTCCCGACGGTCGAACCGGATGGCGGATGGGCGGGGACGGCTGCGGAACTAGATCAGGGGGTCGTGCCGGATCAGTTCGGGCGGTGTACCGCCGCCCTGCAACGCGTACACGGTGGTCTTGATCATCGCCGGCGAACCGGAGATCTGGATCTGCCGGTCCGCCCACGACCCGAACCGGGCGACGACGCGGCCGAGCTGCCCCTGGAGTCGTTGATGCAATCCCGGCGGCGCCTCCGGAGCGGGAATCGTGTGCCACCACGGGTCCTCGTCCTCCTCCGACACGGGAACCACGGTCAGCCACGGATTGCTCAGCGACAGATGCCACAGGGTCTCGATGTCGTACAGATCGCACGGGTACTTGCCGCCCACGAACATGTGGACCCGCGGATTGTTCGACCGCATCGCCATTTCCATCACCTGGGCGCGCAGCGGCGCGATGCCCGTCCCCGAACCGATCATCAGGACGTCCTGCCCGCTGTCGCGGTCGACCTCGAGGCCACCGAGCGGGGAGCTGAGCAGCCAGCGGTCGCCCACCTGCGTCTCGTTCACGATGGCGGGGCTCACCCACCCACCCGACACGCGGCGCACGTGGAACTCGAGCTGACCGTACGGATTGGCGGGGATGGCCGCCGACAGATACCGCCACATCCGGGGCCGTTGCGGGATCTGGACGCTGAGGTACTGGCCCGCACCGTAGGGGATGGGGGAGTCGGTCTCGAGACGGACGATCGCGAGGTCGTCGAGGCGGCGTTCGTGATCGACCACGGTGGCGCCCCACGCGGCGGGCAGGTCGTCGTTGTCCGCGGCGTCGGCCATCGTGTGGAGGAGGAGGTCGAGCAGTTCCGTCCAGGCCGCGGTCAGCGAGGGTGTCCAGATGGCCTGGGTGAAGGAGCTCTGCACGGAGACCAGCAGCGCATTGCCCGACGCGAAGTAGTGCCTGCCCTCGACGCCGTACTTGCGGTGGTCGCGGCCGAGCTGGCTCAGGAAACCGAGGACCCGGCCCTCGTCGTCGAGGTTGTCGATGACGAACTGCAGTGCCTGGAACAGGCGGTGGCCCTGCTGATCCAGCGCAGCAGGGAAGAGCGCGCGGAATTCGGGGTGTTCGGCGAACAGGGTGGCGTAGAACGTGGTGGTGAGCCGGTTGCGTCCGTGTTCGGTGGACACGATCGACGAAAAGCTGGCGCGCAGACGCGAAATCACGAGCGGATCGAGGCAATCTCGTGTCAAGCCGTCCCCTGCCTCCGTGCCTGCTGATTCGAACACCCGCATTCTAGCCGTCCCGCGCGCGGACCCGGGGTTACGGCAACGGCCGGTTGGGCGTTCGCCCCCGGTATTTCGGTGGGTCGCCATTGAGCTGTGACCACCGGCAAGGCACGATGCATCCAGTAAACAGGCGGCGTTACCGAGGGGGGCCCATGAGAGTTGGCTGTGTGCGGGATCGGGGTCGGTTTCGTCCGGGGGTGGCCGGTTCGGTCCGGGTTCGCCGGACCGCCGCCGCCGTCGTGGCGGCCGTGATGTTGACGGTGATCAGCGGCGGAAGCGTCGTCTCGGCGGAACCACGGACGACGATCGAGTCGATCTCGGCCGACGAGGCGCCCGACGGTTCGCGGTTGATCGAAGTCACCCCGGTGGGTGAATCGCAGATGAGCTTCACCGTCCACTCGACCGCCATGGACAAGGACATCACCGTCCGGGTCATCCGGGCCGCGTCGGAGAAGCGTCCCACCGTCTACATGCTCGGCGGCGTCGAGGGGAACTCCGAGCAGTTCGGCTGGGAGCAGAAGGCGGACATCGAGAAGTTCTTCTCCGACAAGGACGTCAACGTGGTCATCCCGTTCGGTGGCCAGTCCAGTTACTACGCGGACTGGAAGCAGGACGATCCCGAACTCGGGCGGAACAAGTGGCAGACGTTCCTGACGAAGGAACTGCCGCCCATCGTCGACTCGGCGCTCGAGACGACCGGGAAGAACGCCATCGCCGGGCTGTCCATGTCGGCCACCAGCGTGCTCAACCTCGCGATCTCCAAGCCCGGGCTGTATCAGAGCGTCGGGGCGTACAGCGGGTGCGCGATGACGAGCGACCCGGTGGCGCGCCGGTTCGTCGAGATCACGGTGTCGGACTTCGGCGGCAACCCCGAGAACATGTGGGGTGCGGCCAACGATCCGCTGTGGGCCGCGAACGATCCGTACGTCAACGCGGAGAAGCTCCGGGGGACCACCCTCTACATCTCCAACGGCAGCGGGCTGCCGGGACCGTACGACACTCTCGACGCCCGGACCGTCGGCGGCGACCGCCGCAACCTCGCGACGCAGGTCGTGGTCGGTGGTGTCATCGAGGCCGTCACCAACGACTGCACGATGCGGCTGGCGGAGAAACTCCGCGCCCTGGACATTCCGGCCACGGTCGACCTCCGGCCGGTCGGAACACACTCGTGGGGGTACTGGCGCGACGACCTGTCCGCGTCCTGGCCGACGATGGCGGCCGCGATCGGGGCCTGACATCCCGCCCCGCGAAGCGTCGCGGGGCGACAGAATGGGTGTAGCGGAAAATTTTCAAAGTTGAGCGGAACAGACTCAACCCTTCGCGCGTTAAAAAGATGACAGCGTCGCCACGTGCCACTCGGCCGCAGGCGGCGGACCGCTCTACAACGCCAGAAGAGGTGAACAGTGGACTCGTTCAATCCGACCACCAAGACCCAGGCCGCGATGACCGCTGCGCTCCAGTCGGCGTCGTCGGCCGGTAATCCCGACATCAGGCCCGCGCACCTGCTCGTGGCCCTGCTCGACCAGACCGACGGCATCGCCGCCCCGCTACTCAAGGCGGTCGGCGTCGATCCCACCGTGGTCCATCGTGAAGGGCAGGATCTCGTCGACCGGCTGCCCAAGACGACGGGCGCCACGACCACACCGCAGCTCGGCCGCGAGGCCCTCGCCGCACTCACCGCAGCACAGCACCTCGCCACCGAACTCGACGACGAGTACGTGTCGACGGAACACCTGATGGTCGGTCTCGCCTCGGGTGAGTCGGACGTGGCCGGACTGCTGAAGCGGCACGGCGCCACCCCCGAGGCGCTGCGTGATGCGTTCACTACGGTCCGCGGCAGTGCGCGCGTCACCAGCCCGGATCCGGAAGGGACGTACCAGGCGCTCGAGAAGTACTCCACCGACCTCACCGCGCTGGCCCGCAACGGCAAGCTCGACCCGGTGATCGGCCGCGACAACGAGATCCGCCGCGTCGTGCAGGTACTCAGCCGCCGGACCAAGAACAACCCGGTGCTGATCGGCGAACCCGGTGTCGGCAAGACCGCCATCGTCGAGGGACTCGCCCAGCGCATCGTCGCAGGCGACGTTCCCGAATCGCTGCGCGGCAAGTCCGTGATCTCCCTCGACCTCGGATCGATGGTGGCGGGCGCCAAGTACCGCGGCGAGTTCGAGGAGCGACTCAAGGCCGTCCTCGACGACATCAAGAACTCGGCCGGTCAGGTCATCACGTTCATCGACGAGCTCCACACCATCGTCGGTGCGGGTGCCACCGGTGAGTCCGCGATGGACGCGGGCAACATGATCAAGCCGATGCTCGCCCGAGGTGAGCTGCGGCTCGTCGGCGCGACCACGCTCGAGGAGTACCGCAAGTACATCGAGAAGGACGCCGCCCTCGAACGTCGCTTCCAGCAGGTGCTGGTGGGTGAACCCTCCGTCGAGGACACCGTCGGCATCCTGCGCGGGCTCAAGGAGCGGTACGAGGTGCACCACGGTGTGCGCATCACCGACTCCGCGCTCGTCGCCGCCGCCACGCTCAGCGACCGCTACATCACGTCCCGGTTCCTGCCGGACAAGGCGATCGACCTCGTCGACGAGGCCGCGTCCCGGCTGCGGATGGAGATCGACTCGCGACCCGAGGAGATCGACACCGTCGAACGCATCGTCCGCCGGCTCGAGATCGAGGAGATGGCGCTGCAGAAGGAATCCGACGCGGCGTCGAAGGACCGGCTCGAAAAGCTGCGGCAGGAACTGGCCGACGAACGCGAGAAGCTCAACCAGCTGACCACCCGCTGGCAGAACGAGAAGCAAGCCATCGACTCCGTGCGCGGGGTCAAGGAGCAGCTCGAGACGCTGCGCGGCGAGGAGGAACGCGCCGAACGCGACGGCGACCTCGGCCGGGCCGCGGAGCTGCGGTACGGCCGCATCCCGCAGCTCGAGAAGGAACTCGAGCAGGCGGCCCGCGAGTCCGGCGCCGCCGCCGACGGCGACGTCATGCTCAAGGAGGAAGTGGGTCCCGACGACGTCGCAGACGTGGTCGCGGCATGGACCGGCATCCCGGCCGGCCGCATGATGGAGGGCGAGACCGCCAAGCTGCTGCGGATGGAATCCGAACTCGGCAAGCGGGTCGTCGGCCAGGAAGAGGCCGTCGTCGCCGTATCGGATGCGGTTCGCCGCGCCCGCGCCGGAGTCGCCGACCCCAACCGGCCCACCGGTTCGTTCCTGTTCCTCGGGCCCACCGGCGTCGGCAAGACTGAACTCGCGAAATCCCTCGCCGACTTCCTGTTCGACGACGAGCGCGCCATGGTCCGCATCGACATGTCCGAGTACAGCGAGAAGCATTCGGTGGCCCGGCTCGTCGGCGCCCCGCCCGGATACGTCGGGTACGAGGCGGGCGGCCAGCTCACCGAGGCCGTGCGACGGCGTCCGTACACGGTGGTGCTGTTCGACGAGGTGGAGAAGGCGCACCCCGACGTGTTCGACATCCTGCTCGCCGTCCTCGACGAAGGCCGGCTGACGGACGGTCAGGGACGCACCGTCGACTTCCGCAACACCATCTTGATCCTCACGTCCAACCTCGGTGCGGGTGGATCGCGGGAGCAGGTGATGGATGCGGTGCGGCACGCGTTCAAGCCGGAGTTCATCAACCGGCTCGACGACGTCGTGATCTTCGAGTCGCTCACGGAAGAGCAGCTCGAGTCCATCGTCGACATCCAGCTCGACCAGCTGTCCCGCCGGCTCGCGGCGCGGCGGCTGACGCTGGATGTATCCGACTCGGCCCGCTTCTGGCTGGCGGTCCGCGGCTACGACCCCATGTACGGGGCCAGGCCGCTGCGCCGGCTGATCCAGCAGGCGATCGGCGACCAGCTGGCGAAGCTGCTGCTCGCCGGTGACGTCAAGGACGGCGACACCGTCCCCGTGAAGGTGTCCGAGACCGGGGACGCGCTCGTCCTCGGCTGATCCGTGGGTGAGTGGCGCGGTGTGCTCCCGCACGCCGTGCCACTCACCTGTGTTTTCACAGCGACGTCTTAAGTTTCGCCGTTACCCTGGACCGTCCGTAACCGCAGCACACCGGCCAGACGAACCCGAGGGAGGGGCCGATCATGACGAACCCCGACGACCCGCGCACCCCACAGGAACGTGCGTACGACGGAACGGAGTCGTGGACCCCCGACGATTCCGCGTCGAGGGCTGGTGACGAGGACCCCACCCAGGCATGGTCGCGACAGGACCAGCCGACCGAGCACCTCGGATCGGCTGAGCAGCGCACCGAGCACCTGGGTGACGCAGGCAGGCCGACCGAGCAGTTCTACACGTCCGATCCGACCGCTGCGTACGGGCAGAACCAGCCCAATCCCACCCAGGCCTACCCGACCTACGATCCGCGGTACGACCCGCAGGCTCCGCCGCCGAACGCCACGCAGGCGTACCCGCCGTACGACGCCCAGCAGTACCAGGGCGGGTATCCGACGGGGCAGTACCCGAACCCCCAGTACCCGGGCTCGCAGTACCAGGCGCCGGTCGCGGAGAATCCCGAGGAGAAGAAGCCCCGGCGGATCGGCACCTGGATCGCCGCCACGGCAGCCGCACTGCTGTTGATCGCCGTCATCGGTTTCGGTGTCGCCCTCGTCACGTCCGCGCCCAACAACTCCTCGAGCACCACGGCCGCAGGCCCGACCACGTCCCGTCCGCCCGCCACGACAGCGCCGCCGAAGACGACACCGCCGCCGTCGACCACGTCGGAGTCGCCGCTCGATCAACTTCCCGGCGGAATCGGCGAGGCCATCGGCGCTGCGGGCGCCGCGTTCGGAACGATCAGCGCCAATGACGGCTCCACACTCACCCTGGACGCCCTCGGCGGTTCCCGGTTGACGGTTCAGACCAACGCGCAGACCAACGTGATCGCACTCGACGGCACCACGGTCGCCGATCTGAAGCCCGGGTTCACCGTGATGGTGCAGGGAACGAAGGTCGAGAACGGCACGATGATGGCCGAGACGATCATCAGCACCGAGCTGCCGAAGCTCGGCGGTAACTGAGACGATGGGTCCGGGCAAAACCGACACGGGGTGTCCGGGTACCGCTTCGCCTCGTAACGGCGTCGACTCGCTAGGCTGATCACCGATGACGGGAATGTGGTTCGTACTGGCGTTGATCGCACTCGCAGGCGCGTGCGCGCTGCTCTATTTCGATCGCTCGCGTCGAGATCAGACAGGTCGGGTGCGGCAGATCTGGGCCAAGGCCCAGGGCTACACATACGACAACGTCGAAGAGAAGCTGCCCGGCCAGTTCCATCGCGCCGCGCTGGCCAAGCAGGAGTACCTCAGCGCCATCGATGTGGTGAAGGGCGAACGCCGGGGCGAGTCGTTCATTCTGTTCGACCTCGAGGAGACCGCGACCATCGTCGCCGTGCGCCGCCGTGTGGGCTCAGACGTCGACATCGACCTGCGCCTCAAGTCGACCCCGCCGCCGAAGGACTCGGATCTCGAACTCCTCGGTGCCATCGGACCGCGGGTCGTGTTCGCCACCGACCTCGAAATCGCCCGCAGGGTCTGCGATCAGCGCATGGTGGCGTTCACCGAGTCGGTGCCGCCGCACGTGAACATGCTGTGGAGCGAGGGCGAGTGGACCCTCGGTTCGCTGCCCATCGGCAGCAGCGGACGCGAGTGGGATTCGGCCATCGAGGCCGTCGCCCGGCTGTCCGGCATCCTGCACGTCCTGCCCCCGATCACCGAACCGCGGGGACTCGACCGTGGCCACCACGACCCGAGCCGGCCGCGACTGCGGGAAGGCGCTCCCCCCGAGGCGCGTCCCGCGCGTCCGGCGTCTCCCCGGCAGCAGACCCCAGGCGCTCCCCGCCCGCCGGCCCCCGGCGCTCCCCGTCAGCAGACCCCCGGCACTCCTCGCCCGCCGGCCCCCGGCGCTCCGCGCCCGTGAGTGCCTGACGAGTCCTGGGACTCGTTAACCGCGCACAGGCGCGCAGCGCCTTGCTACCGTCACCGGTATGTCGACGCCCCCCAGTTCCGCCCGACCCGTTGCCCTCGTCACCGGCCCGACGTCGGGGCTCGGTGCCGGTTTCGCGAGGAAGTTCGCGTCTCTCGGTTACGACCTCGTGCTCGTCGCGCGTGACGAATCCCGCTTGCAGGCCCTCGCCGACGAGATGAAGGCGTTGTTCGACACCGAGTCCGAGATCCTGCAGGCCGATCTGGCGACGGCGTCCGGGCGCGAGGAAGTGGCGCAGCGCCTCGGGAAGGGTGTCGAGGTGCTGGTCAACAACGCCGGATTCGGCACGTCGGGCGAATTCTGGACGGCGACGCCGGAGCTGTTGCAGTCCCAGCTGGACGTGAACGTGACCGCCGTCATGCAGCTGACCCGCGCGGCGCTTCCCACGATGATCGCGTCGGCGAACGGCACCGTCATCAACGTGGCGAGCGTCGCCGGCCTGCTGTCCGGGCGGGGATCGACCTATTCGGCGAGCAAGGCGTACGTGATTTCGTTCTCCGAGGGATTGGCGAACGGGCTGGGCGGCACGGGTGTGCGGATCCAGGCGCTGTGCCCGGGGTTCATTCGCACCGAGTTCCACGAGCGCGCGGGCATCGAGATGAGTTCGATTCCGAAGCCGATGTGGCTGAGCGTCGACCAGGTGGTCGCGGCGTCGCTGGCCGACCTCGAGGACGGCAAGGTCGTGAGCATTCCCGGTCTCCAGTACAAGGTGCTGACGACTGCCGGTCGCCTCGTCCCGAAGAGTCTGGTCCGAAGGTTGACCAACGTGTTCGGCCGGGGGCGTGCCCGCACGTAGAGGTGGGTAGGGTTTCGGGCATGAGTGATCGCGAGGATTTGGCCGCGTTGGTGCGTGAGCTGGCTGTTGTGCACGGCAAGGTGACGTTGTCTTCGGGCAAGGAAGCCGACTACTACGTGGACCTTCGCCGCGCCACGCTGCATCACGAGGCGGGCCCGCTGATCGGGAAGTTGCTGCGTGAACTGGTGGCGGACTGGGAATTCGACGCCGTCGGCGGACTGACGATGGGTGCCGACCCGGTGGCGATGGCCGTGATGCACGCCCCGGGCAGGCCGATCGATTCGTTCGTGGTGCGCAAGGCCGCGAAGGCGCACGGCATGCAGCGGCAGATCGAGGGGCCGGACGTCGTCGGCAAGCGTGTCCTCGTCGTCGAGGACACCACGACCACGGGCAACTCTCCGCTCACCGCGGTGAAGGCGTTGCGCGACGTCGGGGCGATCGTCGTGGGTGTCGCGACCGTCGTCGATCGCGCTACCGGTGCCGACGAGGTGATCGCGGCCGAGGGTCTCGAGTACCGTTCGCTCCTGGGTCTCCCCGACCTGAATCTCTGACCGCACACATGAGTGGCGAAGTGTGCCGAGGCACGCTTCGCCACTCGCGTGGGGTGGTCAGTCGGCGTCGGCGACCGTGACGGCCAGTGCTTCCTCGACGCTGTGCGGTTCGGGATCGTGCTCGTCGACGTGGGCGAGGACCTTGCGTCCGGTCGCGAGCACGATGATCGCGGCGGCGGTGCACACGGCGCCGACCCAGAACGGCATGTGGATGTTGCTCTCACCGAGCTTGCCCGCGACCCACGGTGCGGCCGCGCCGCCGACGAAGCGGACGAAGCTGTACGCCGCGGACGCCGTCGACCGCTCGACGGGTGCGGAGATCATGACGGTCTCGGTGATGAGCGTGTTGTTGACACCGAAGAAGAGCCCGGCGAGCACGACACCGACGACGAGCACGGTCTTGTTGTCGGTGAATGCGGCCATCATGGCGAGGTCGAGGGCGAACAGCGCGAGGGCCAGCATCATCATCGGCAGCGTGCCGAAGCGCCGCTGCAGCCGCGGGGCGAGGAACACCGACGCGACGGCCAGCGCCAGGCCCCACCCGAAGAAGATGAATCCGATCGAGTATGTGCCCATGTCGAGGGGGAACGGTGTGTACGCGAGCAGTGTGAAGAAGCCGTAGTTGTAGAGCAGTGCGGTGATCGCGACGGTGAGCAGGCCGCGGTGGCGCAGGGCGAGGAACGGCGCGGCGATCGACGTGCGGTGTTCCGGTTTGGGCGCGGACGGCAGCATCACGACGATGAGGATGAACGCGACGGCCATCAGGGCTGCGACGCCGAAGAACGGTGCGCGCCAGCTGATGTTGCCGAGGACACCACCGACCAGCGGGCCGACGGCGATGCCGATGCCCAGCGCGGCCTCGTAGAGGATGATGGCCCGGGCGACGCCGCCGCTGGCCGCGCCGACGATGGCGGCGAGCGCGGTGGCGATGAACAGGGCGTTGCCCAGTCCCCAGCCGGCGCGGAAGCCGACGATCTGCCCGATGGTGCCGGAGCTGCCTGCCAGCGCCGCGAACACGACGATGACGGCGAGTCCGGTGAGGAGGGTCTTCTTGGCGCCGATCCGGCTCGACACGACGCCGGTGATGAGCATCGCGACACCGGTGACCAGCATGTAGCTGGTGAACAGCAGCGACACCTGGGACGGCGTGGCGTCGAGTTGTTCGCCGATCGGCTTGAGGATCGGGTCGACGAGCCCGATGCCCATGAACGCGATGACACTGGCGAAGGCGACTGCCCACACCGACTTCGGCTGGTGGAGGAGGCTCGGTGGAGCCTCGCTGGATGTGCTGTTCGTGACGGTTGCGGTCGTGGTGCTCACGGCCACCTCCTTCGATGTACGTCGGGGTGTGGATGGGTGGTCAGGCGCGCGCCGACGACTTGACGATCGAGCGCAGTTCCGACAGGCCCTGTGTCAGTCGTTCGAGTTGCTCGGGTTCGAGGTCCGCGAAGTGCGGGGCGAGTGCACCCGCGATCTCGTTGCGGGCCACGGTCAGCCATTCGCGGCCCAGGTCCGTGATGGACACCCGGACTGCCCGGGCGTCCTCCGGATCGGGTCGGCGGGCGACGTATCCGCGATCGGCCAGCTTCTGGAGGAGGGCGGTGGCGGACGGTTGCGAGCATCGGTCGATGCGGGCGAACTCGCTGATCCGAATCTCGCCCTGGTCGTCGAGCAGGGCGAGGGCACGTGTCCACGGCCGGGGGTGAGCCTCGGATCCGAAGGAGCTCGCGAGCCTGGTGAATCGGTGAGAATTCGTGACCAGGTCGACGAGCAGGCTCTGCAGCCGTGTGTCGTCGTCCATGGGAAACACATTACATAGGCTAACTAACTATGTACACCCGACGAAGAGCCGCGCGGCCCGCATCCGCCCCTCGGCGAGTGCGGGCCGCGAAGCTCAGGACGAGTGCTTCGCGCCCTGCTCGACCTGACGCCGCAGGGTGGCGTCGGTATGGCGGATCGCCTGCGCGACGAACGGCTCGATGATCTTGCCGAGCGCCTTACCCGCGAGTCCACCGGGCAGGTCGTAGCGGAAGTCGACCGTCAGGCGGGTCTCGGTCTCGCCGATTGCCTCGAACTGCCACCGCGACTGGGTGTACAGGCCGTCGATCGATTCGAGCTCGATCACCGAATTGCGTTCCCACTCGGTGACCTTCACCACAGAGCCGAGAGTCTTGGGGCCGACCTTCATCGCGGCGTCGTAGACCGCGCCGAGGCCCCGGTCCTGGTCGCCGATCGGATCGAACTTCGTGATCCCGAACATCCAGGACGGGACGTGGCGATAGTCGTCCACGTAGTCGAACGCGGCCGCGACCGGTGCGCCGGCGACGGCAGTGTGATGGATCTCGATCATCGTGACTTTCCTGACGGGTGGAGGGCGGGGGACTGCTCTGTCCGGTACGGCCGGATGGCGTAGTTCTCGAGGTCGAATCGGGCGAGGCGACGGCGAAGGGACCCGGTGGACCAGGGCCACGCGGCGAAGTTCCTGCCGTCGGCGTCGAGGTAGTAGCTACTGCAACCGCCGTTGTTGAAGACGGTGGGCTCCAGACCCTTCTGCACGGCGTCGTTGAACCGGCGGAACGGCTGATCGCGCACTTCGAGCACTTCGATGCCCTGTCGCTCCGCCTTGGTGAGTCCGTCGATCACGTAGTCGAGCTGGGTCTCGGCCAGTCCGAGAAACGAGTTGTACACCAAGATGTTCGGGCCCAGCATGATGTACGCGTTCGGTGCGCCGGGCGTCGTGGTGGCCAGGTAGGCCTCGGGGCTCTTCGACCACTTCTCCGACAGCAGCGTTCCGTCCCGGCCGCGGATCCGGCTCGCGATCGGTGGATGGCTCACGTCGAAGCCGGTGCCGAAGATGATGACGTCGACCTCGTGGCGGGTGCCGTCGGCTCCGACGACCACGCGTCCGTCGACCTCGGCGAGGGCGTGCGGAATCAGCTCGACGTTGCTTTTCGTCAGCGCCGGAAGATACGTGTTGGACAGCAGGAGGCGTTTGCACCCGAGCGTGAAGTTCGGTGTCAGGGCCGCGCGAAGTGCCGGGTCCGGTACCTGCCTGGCCAGCCACCGGGTACCGATGGGGTTGAGGAGCCGGGCGGTACGTTCGCGGCGCATCACCCAAGTGAGTGTCCGCAGGATGACATCGAGGAGCCGCCGGAGCGCGCGCTGCACTGCGGGCACCCGCGCGAACGCCCACTGGGCGATGCGGGGGAACGGAAAGTCCAGGCGCGGCACCACCCAGGCCGGGGTGCGCTGGAAGACGTACAACTCCTCGACGTCCGGCTGGATCTCGGGGATGAACTGCACCGCGGACGCGCCGGTGCCCACGACGGCGACCCTCTTCCCGGTGAGGTCGACGTCGTGGTTCCAGCGGGCGGAGTGGAAGATGTCGCCGTCGAATCCGTCGATTCCGGGTACGGCAGGCGTGCTCGGTTCGGTGATGGGGCCCGCCGCGAAGATCACGTGCTGGGCGACGATCGTGCCGCGGCTGGTGTCGAGGATCCAGCGTCGGCGCTCGTCGGACCACGCGGCTTCGCGAACGTCGGTCTGCATCGAGATCCTGGACTGCAGACCGAACGTGTCGACGGTGTCCTCGATGTAGGACAGCAGCTCCGGTTGCAGGGCGAAGTTGCTGCGCCACCGCGGATTGGGGTGGAAGGAGAACGAGTACACGGGGGCGGGGATGTCGACACCGCACCCGGGGTACGTGTTCTCCCGCCACACGCCCCCGACGCGAGCGGACTTCTCCAGGACGAGGAAGTCCGTGATGCCGGCGCGTTCGAGCTTGACCGCGGCGGCGATCCCGGACAGTCCGGCGCCGACCACGACGACGCGCAGGTGCCGCTCGTCTCCGCCGCCGTCGGGTGCGGCGGCGTGCTGAGTGGTTGTCGCTGTCATGGCTTCTTCCCTGGGTGGATGCGGAACCGTCGTCACCAGTCCAGTTATCTGAGACGCATTGTCACAGTAAAATGAAGTATGTGTCTTGGCAAGTGCCGTCGGTAACCCCGGGTGGACGGGTCCTGGAAGAATGTCCTCCGTGACCGAGCGCAAACCTCCCGGGGTGAGCTTCGAGAGCTGGATCGACAAGCAGATCCGGTTGGCTCAGGAGCGCGGCGACTTCGATGATCTCCCCGGCGCGGGCAAGCCGATTCCGGCGGGCGATGTCGACGACGAACTGTGGTGGGTGAAGAACTACCTTCGCCGCGAGAATCTGCCCACCGACTCGCTGCTTCCCACTCCGCTGCAGCTGCGGAAGGAGATCGAGCGGTTGCCCGACACGATCCGCGGTCTGCCGTCCGAGCGGGCGGTGCGGGACGTGGTGGCCCAGCTCAACCTGCAGATCGTCGCCTGGTTGCGGGCGCCCTCCGGTCCGCGGATCCCGGTGAGCCCGGTCGATGCGAACGAGGTCGTCGCGACCTGGCGGCAGCAGAACCCGCCGTCGCCGAAGCCGCCGGTGACGGCGTCGCCGGAACCCGATCCGGATCCGCCCCGGACAGGCACGCGGTGGTGGCGGCGGGGACGGTGACGGATCACTCCTTCCGGAAATCCCCCGATTCCATCACCCGGGACACGAGCAGTCCGGCGATCAGCCCCCAGAATGCGGCCCCGATGTTGAGGAACTGCACGTTCGACACGGTCACGAGGAAGGTCACGAGAGCGCCGAGCGTGTGCCGGGAGCTGAACGCGGCGACGAACGAACCCTGCAGCGCCCGGAGCATCGCGAGCCCGCCGAGCGTGGCGACGAACGCGACCGGGGTGGCCAGCATCAGCTGACCGAACAGCGGCGCGAACAGGCCGACGACCATGGCGAGCAGCCCGCAGACGACGGCCGCCGTGTACTGCCTGGTGCGCTGCCCCGACGCCACCAGCAGGGCGTTGGTCGGACCCGTCAGGCACGTCGAGACGGCTCCGACAGCGGAGGTGGCGAGGGACCAGACCCCGCACAGGACGGTGCCGACGTTCATCGGCGGCTTGTGGCCGGCGGACGTCAGCACGGCCGCGCCCTGACCGTTCTGCACGACGATGACCGTGATCGCCAGCGGCACGACCAGTTCGGTGATCGCCTGCCAGGTGAACTGCGGAGCCTGGAACATCGGTGCCGCGATCCAGGGTGTACCCGAGCCGGTCGGGTGGAAGCGGCCCGTGACCGCCACCGCGGCTGCCCCGACGAGCAGTGCGCCGAGGATCGGTGGCATCCACCGGCCGAGCGCGGCGCGCGATGCCAGGACGACGAAGACGACGACCATCGGAACGGCCACGGCCGCATCGGTTCCCACGGCACGGACCAGGTCGGTGCCGAACTTCAGGAAGACGCCGGCCACCATGGCCATGACGATCGGCATCGGGAGCATCGCCATGACCTGACGCACCCGCCCGGTCAGTCCGAGGGCGAGGACCAGTAGCCCGGTCACCAGAAACGCGCCGAGGACCTCCGGCCACGACAGGTGGGTGAGCGAGCCGCCGACGATGATCGTGCCGGGGATCGTCCAGAAGAACGCGAGCGGCTGACGGTACAGCCAGCTTGCGAGGGCGGTCATGATGCCGTTGAGGAAGAAGACGCCGAAGATCCACGATGCCATCTGCTGGGGCGACAGTCCGCCCGCGGAGCCGGCGGCCAGGATCACGGCCACGGGCCCCGTCGCGGAAAAGATCAGGCCGATCAGCCCGTTGGCGGCGTAGGTGGCGCCGAGGTCGCCGATCAGGCGGCGCGGGCCCGCGGGCGGCCACGGCGGTCGTTCGAAGCGAGGGGGACGCGTCTGCACGTCGTCGCTGCGAGTCGGTTCCTCGGTGGTCGTCATGAGGCCTTCCTGCTCGGGCGATGCTCAGGATGTACGCAGAGCGGTCATTCCATCCGCACTGCGTACATCCTGGCTGTGGTCTGGATAATATCCACCCGCGTCCCGAAGCCCCACGCCGGGCCGCTGAACCCTGGGTGGGGCGCATTCCATCCCTGGGGTGCACGACACTCGGGCGGCATCACGACAGACTCGAAAGTGTCGACTCGACACCACCCGCACCGACGAACCATGCGAAGAAGGGCCACATGGCTGAACTCACCCGAATTCCCCGGGAGCGACGCACCGCGTCCGCGCGGCGCGCCACGGTGGCACCGCAGCGTGAACCACGTTGCGTAGTCGAACGGACGTCGACGTTCCTGGCCTACGGCCTACTCGCGTTGTTCGGCGGGCTCGGCATCTTCGGAACGATCTGCTCGGTCGATGCCATCCCGGACGGCGCGCGGATCGCCGTCGTCCAGCCGACGCCGACGCAGTCGCACCCGCTCGATCTGCCACATCCGGCGCCGGACACTCCCGAGCCCACTCCCGGCGGGGTCTGAGCCCGTCAGGACGCGACGTCGTCTCGCAGTGACGCGAGTTCGAGCAGGCGGGGCAGCATGTCCTCCGACGCGATCGAGGGCAGGAGCAGCGCCCACATGTCGGCCAGTCGCTCGTACAGGTCGGAACGTCCGGTCAGTGCCTCCGACACCAACTGCATGCCGGTGAACGAACTGACCAGGAACCGGGCGAGTGCCGCAGGGTCGACGCTCGCGCGCAGCTCACCCGCCTCCCGTGCCTTGCCGGCGAGTGCGACGAGGGTGTCGGTCCAGTCGATGTACGGATCTGTGGCCGGGCCGCGGGACGTACCGAGTTCCAGGGTGAGTCGCACCCCCGCGCGCACGATGGGTTCGGTCAGCAGCTGGCGCGCCATCTCCTTGGCGCACAACAGGATCGCCTCCATCGGTGACTGCGCCGTCGCGAGCACTCGCTGCGCTGCCAGCATCGCCATGGCGTGCTGTTCCTTGATCACGGCCCAGGCGAGTGCTTCCTTGGACTCGAAATGAAAGTACAAGGCGCCCTTCGTCACGTCGGCATAGGAGAGGATCCCGCTCAGGCTGGCACCGCCGTACCCGAGCTTCTCGAAGCTCAGTGCCGCGCCCTCGAGTACCTGATGGCGGGTGGCTGCCGCGCGCGCCTGTTTTGCCATCACCTGTGCCCTCACAATCGCGGATTCTCCGTCGCGTCCACTCTCAAGTCAACCACTCTTCGGGCCGGTAACCTCGGCACGTCCGCGAGTGTGGGAGGAAGACGTGAAGTCGAAGAACAACTGGGGTGTCGAGCACGCGGTGTTCGCCGGTGCGACACTGGCCACCGTCGTCGGGGCCGTCACCGGACGTGAACGGTGGCAGCAGGTCGCGAAACCACTGATCGCGCCCGCGCTCGCCGCCCGCGTGCTGCGGCGCCGCGCCGACACGGACCCCGCCGACGCCGCGCTCCTCCTCGCCGGTCTCACGGCCGCGACCGTGGGCGACGTCTTCATGATCGATCCCGACGACGACGCCCGCCTGGTGCGTGGCGCGTCCTCGTTCGCCGTCATGCAGGTCGGCTATTCCGCGTTGTTGCTGCGCCGGGGCGCCCGGCCCACCGCGCCCGCACTGCTTCCCCGGTTCGCCGGCTGGGCAGGCGCGGCGGCGCTGCTCCGCGGGCGGGCGAAGGAGGTCGCCGTGCCGCTGACCGCGTACGGGTCGCTGCTCGGCACCACGTCGACCCTGTCGGCCGATCCGTCCCTCGCGCCCGGCGCGGCCGTCGTCGCGAATGTGGCCGTGCCCGGCGCCGACCGTCGCAGCTGGCTCGGCGTGGGCGGGATGCTGTTCACCGCCTCCGACGGCCTGATCGTGGTGCGGCGCTTGTTCATCCGGGGTGAGCGGGGGAGGGCTGTGGCGGAAGGCGTGATCCTCGCCAGCTACGCGGCGGCCCAGTTGCTGCTCGTCGAGGGGATGCTCACGCTCGGGCGCCGCCGGGTCACGGGCAGAGCATGATGTGGTCCCGGTCCTTCGGATCCACGAGGATGGTGATCGTCTCGCCGGGAACGAAGCGGGTCGCGTTCTCCCGCCGCACCTCGTAGACGACGCGTCCGGCGTAACTCTCGGAACCGGGCACGGTCAGCCGCAGATCCAATTCGGTGAGCTCGCCGTTGTCGGGGGTGCGGCTGAGCGGAGTGGCGTGCTCGATCCGCGCCCAGCCCTCGAGCCCGTGTCGTTCGAGTAGGCGGTCGGCGCGGCTGGGCCGTTCGGCCGCCATCATCCCGAACCCCAGCGCCGAACCGAAGGCGGCGACCAATCCCATGATCTGGTACGGGATGGTGGCCGGAGGGGTGTGCTCGATCAACCATCCCAGCCAGACGGCGAGGACGATGACGTAGCCGACCGTGACGAAGCAGACCGTCCGCACGATGCGCTGATGATTCATCGATTGCCTCCACCTCCAGGTTAGCCCGTCCCGGCGTCGCCGAGGCGGCCCCACCGCCGCACTGCCGTTAGAGTGCAGTGTCGGCAGCAGGTAAGCGTGTGTGGAGGTGGCCGTATGGCGTGGCGTCGGGTGTCGTTGGTGTGTCTGAGCATTGGCTCGGCCATGATGCTCGCAGGGTGTGGTGGGTCCTCGGACGCGGTGGCTCCGCCGCCGTCCACGACGACTGTCGCGGCTCCTGTGACCACCACCACGACCACGGTTCCGCCGACCACCACCACGACCGTTGCGCCGCCGCCCACGACGACGGAGGCGCCGACCACGACGCTCGTCGACGTCCCCTACGAGCACAACGAGTCGTACTTCTTCACGTCCCCGGACGGCGGGTTCCAGTGCGGCATCATCAAGCTGCCGAACCGCACCGAGGCCGGATGTCAGGGGTCGACGAGCCCGGTGCCGCCGCGCCCGGCCGACTGCATGGTCGACTGGGGTCACGGCATCCGCGTCGAGAACGACGGCGAGGCGTCGTTCATGTGCGCGGGTGGCCTCGTCTACACGTCGGGCGGCGACGAACCGGACGCGGCCCTGCCCGCCGGGGCGAAACTGACCAAGCTCGGCTACACGTGCAGCACCACGGCCACGGCCGTCACGTGCACCAACGACGAGACGTCGCACGGTTTCACCGTCGCTCCCGATTCGAACCAGACGTTCTGACGTCATGAGCGGAGTCGAAACCGGCCGGGTCGAGGTCGAAAACGCCGAGGCGGGGCCGACCGAATGGGGGGACAACCCGAACGGCGTGGGCCCGTGGACCGAGGAACACGACACCCCGGTCCCCGCCGACCCGCGCTACGACCCCGAACTGCTGGCCGGCGGCGATCGCCGTAACGTGGTCGACGCCTACCGGTACTGGACACGGGAAGCGATCGTCGCGGACATCGACAGCCGCCGCCACCCGCTGCACGTGGCCATCGAGAACTTCGGCCACGACGCGAACATCGGGACGGTGGTGCGCACCGCCAACGCGTTCGCCGCCGCCGCAGTCCACATCGTGGGACGTCGACGCTGGAACCGGCGCGGGGCCATGGTCACCGATCGGTACCAGCACGTCCTCCACCACTCGGACGTCGACGGCCTCGTCGAGTTCGCACGTGAGCGGGGTCTCACCATCGTGGCCGTCGACAACACGCCCGGATCCGTCCCGCTCGAGACGGCGAGTCTGCCCCGTGACTGCGTGCTCCTGTTCGGCCAGGAGGGGCCGGGAGTCACGGACCAGGCGAAAAAGGTTGCGGCGATGACGGTGTCGATCGCTCAGTTCGGTTCCACCCGCAGCATCAACGCGGGCGTAGCCGCAGGAATCGCCATGCATGCGTGGGTTCGTCAGCACGCCGACCTCGACCGTGCCTGGTAGCGGAACCCCCGGCGAATAGGCAAGATCAACTCTCATGCAGGACTCGTGGTCGGCGCGCGCGGACGCCGCTGAAGAAGCGGTGGTGAGCAGGCACCTTCGCCGGCTGTGGGCGCTCCCGGGCACCACCCTGGGCGTCGTCGCCTGGCCGGCGGTGCGGCGCGAGCGGCTGTTCCTCAGCTGGCACTACTGGTGGCAGGCCCACCTGCTCGACTGCGCCGTGGACGCGCTCGAACGGGACCCCACGCCGCGCCGTCGCCGTCGCATCGTGAAACTGGCGCGCAGCCACCGTCTGCGGAACGTGTCGGGCTGGACCAACAACTATTACGACGACATGGCCTGGCTGGGTATCGCCCTCGAGCGTGCCCAGCGAATGCACTTCATAGACAACAGAAGTGCGGTGCAGGCGCTCGAATCCCAGTTGTTCGACGCCTGGGCGCCCGAGGCCGGGGGCGGCATCCCGTGGCGGAAGGGCTCGAACTTCTACAACGCACCGGCCAACGGGCCCGCAGGGATCATGCTGGCCCGCACCGGAAAGCTGTGGCGCGCCCAGGCCACGGCCGACTGGATCGACGACACGCTGCGGGACGTGCACACCAACCTGATCGTCGACGGCATCCATCCGGGCGGTGAGATCGAAAGGAACGTCTACTCGTATTGTCAGGGCGTCGTGCTCGGTCTCGAAACCGAACTCGCCGTGCGCCTCGGTTCGCCGCGGCACCGCAACAGGACGCACCGGCTCGTCGACGCCATCGACGAGCACCTCGCACCCGACGGCGTCATCGACGGCGGCGGTGGGGGAGACGGTGGCCTGTTCAACGGGATCCTCGCGCGGTATCTGGCGTTGACCGCGGTGATGCTGCCGTGGGAATCGCCTGCCGACATCAGGGCGCGGGAGATCGCCGCCCAGCTCGTGCTGAGCTCCGCGGAATCGGCCTGGGAGAACCGGCTGCAGATCGAGGGGCAGCCGCTGTTCGGCCACGATTGGACCAAGCAGGCGCAGCTGCCTGGGCTGGGCGGGGGAATCGCCACGTTCACCGGGGGCACCGTGCGGTCGTCCGGGATCCCGGAACGCGACATGTCCGTCCAGCTCGGAGGCTGGATGCTGATGGAGGCCGCGCACATGGTCTCCGCGGCAGGGTATCCGCGACGCTAGAGCGACGGTTCGAATCACGCGAAAATTAACCGTGTCGTCCCCGATTCGGCGCTGTTAGACAGTTCGTTATGTCAGATCAACAGCGGCAGCTGAGTCTCAACGCGTTCATCTACCCGGCCGGGCACCACGAGTCGGCGTGGCGCCACCCGCTCACGACGCCCGAGCGGCTGTACGACGTCTCCTACTTCCAGGACATCGCGCGGACCGCGGAAGCCGCGAAGCTGGACGCGATCTTCTTCGCCGACGGCCCGGCCCTGCGCAGCGACGTCGAGCACGGCGCCGCCGGAGCGCTCGAACCCATCACGCTGCTGACCGCCATCGCGACCGCCACCGAACGGATCGGTCTGATCGCGACCGCGTCCACGACGTACTTCGAGCCCTACAATCTGGCGCGGCTGTTCGCCTCCCTCGACCACATCTCCCACGGCCGGGCCGGCTGGAATATCGTGACCACCGGAACCGACCTGGCGGCCGCCAACTTCGGGCTGGCCAGCCACCCCGACCACGCCGACCGCTATGCGCGGGCGCGGGAGTTCGTCGACGCGACCGTCAAGCTGTGGGACAGCTGGGAAGACGACGCCATCCTGATCGACAAGGCCGCGGGCATCTACGCGGACCCGTCGAAGATCCACGAGATCAACTACGTGGGCCGCCACCTGCGGGTGCGGGGACCGTTCAACGCGCCACGCTCCCCGCAGGGCCACCCGGTGCTGGTGCAGGCGGGTGCGTCCAACGAGGGCCGCGCATTCGCGGGCCAGTACGCCGAGGCCATCTTCACCGCGCACCAGCGGCTGTCGGACGGGCAGGCGTTTTACGCGGACGTCAAACAGCGCGCGACGCAGTACGGTCGCAACCCTGAGCACGTGAAGATCCTTCCCGGTATCAGCCCGTTCCTCGGCGACACCGAGGCCGAGGCCCGCGACCTGGAACGCGAATTCAACGAACTCACGTCGCCCGAGTACGGGCTCGCCCAGCTCGAGGGCCTCACGGGTTCGAGCGTGCGACACCTCGAACTCGACGCCCCCGTGCCCGCCGGACTGTTCGGCGACGCCGGCGACGTCACGGACAACCAGCAGAGTCGCCTGCAGGTGATCGCCGGGATCGTCGAGCGGGAGAACCCGACTCTGCGTGGATTGCTGCACCGTCTCGCCGGTGCGCGCGGGCACCGAGTGGTCGTCGGGACGCCGCTGCAGGTGGCCGACACCATCGAGGAATGGTTCACGCAGGGCGCGGCCGACGGTTTCAACGTCATGCCGCCGTACTACCCGGGCGGTCTCGAGGTGTTCGCGGAGAAGGTGGTCCCGATCCTGCAGGAGCGTGGACTGTTCCGCACCGAGTACTCGGGCACCACACTGCGCGACCACTTCGGTTTGCCCCGCCCCGAGAGTCAGTACGCGGACGCGTCCGGCGCTGTCGCGTTGTAGTCGAGTGCGCCGGCGAATCCCGGCTTAATGAAAACAGTTATCATTTCTGGATGACTGTCACCCGGCCACTCCCCGTCACCGTCCTGTCCGGCTTCCTCGGCGCGGGCAAGACCACCCTGCTCAACCACCTCCTCGCGAACCGGGACGGCCGGCGCGTCGCCGTCATCGTCAACGACATGAGCGAAGTGAACATCGTCCCCCAAGCACTTCGTGCAGGGGGTCCCCCAGCCGCCCTCGTCGCCGGGCAGGGACACCTGGACCGGACGCAGGAGAAACTCGTCGAGCTCACCAACGGCTGCATCTGCTGCACCCTGCGGGAAGACCTCGTCGAGGCCGTCGCGCGGCTGGCGAAGGAGGGCCGGTTCGACCATCTCGTCATCGAATCGACCGGCATCTCCGAACCGATGCCCGTCGCCGCCACGTTCGACTGGGAGTTCGAGGGCGGGCTCAGCCTCGGATCGGTGGCCGCCCTCGACACGATGGTGACGGTCGTGGACGCGGCGACGTTCCTCGGCGAGCTGGCCAAGGGCGAGCGACTCGACGACCGCAACCTCGAGGCGGGGGAGGGCGACGAGCGCAGCATCTCCGACCTGCTCGTCGACCAGGTGGAGTTCGCCGACGTCATCCTGCTGAACAAGACGGATCTGGTGAGCGAGAGTGCTGCCGGCGCGGTGGAAGCCACGGTGCGCAGGCTCAACCCCACCGCGAGACTGCTGCGCACCACGCGCGGCGTCGTGGATCCCGGCGAGGTTCTCGGGACGGGCCGGTACAACCCGGAGGCCGCCGCCGATCTGCCCGGCCGGGCCGAGGAACTGGCAGGGGGCCACACCCCGGAGACCGAGGAATACGGCATCCGCAGCGTCACCTACCGGGCGTCGCGGCCGTTCCACCCCGCCCGGCTCGATCAGGCGCTGGGGCGGTTCACCGGCGTGCTCCGGAGCAAGGGGTTCTGCTGGATCGCCAGCCGCCCCGACCTCGCCGCCGTGTGGTCGCAGGCCGGCCCGAACCTGGTGATCGAGCCGGCCCAGCTGTGGGCGTCCGCGGACGAGACACCGGGGCAGGAGATCGTGTTCATCGGTGTCCGCCTCGACCCCGACGGTCCGCGGCGCATCCTGGACCCGGCGCTGCTCACCGACGACGAACTGGCGTCAGGATCGGCGGCGTGGGTGCGCTTCGACGACCCGCTGCCCGCGTGGGAAGCGGTGCATCGGCACTAGTCGAGTACTTCTTCGACGGCCACTTCTTCAGGCGGCCGCGCCATCTCCTGCCGGTAGTGCCACACCCCGAGCGCGGTGCCGATCACCAGCAACGCGACCATCCCGGCGAGCACGGCCGGCATCAGCCACGACACCCGGTCCAGGAACGAGCCGAAGTAGAAGCCGATGAGCAGCAGAACAGGTGCCCAGAAGATGGCGCCGATGGTGCTCGCGATCGTGTACTTGGTGTGGTTCATCTTGGCCGCACCGGCGACCAGCGGGCACAGGGTGCGGACCCACGGAATCCAGCGGGCGATGAGCACTGCCCAGAAGCCGTGCTTCTCCAGCAGGACGTTGACCTTGTGGAGGTTGGCGTAGTTGAGATACTTCCCGCCCTTGCGGGCCAGGATGCGGTTGCCGGTGCGGTGACCGATGACGTACCCCACCTGGTTTCCGCAGATGGCGGCGATCATCGCGCCGACCGACAACGCCCACACGTGGCCGGAGCCCGACGCATGGTTGGCCAGCACGATTCCGGCGGTGATCAGCATCGAGTCGCCGGGCAGGAACAGGCCCAGGATCACCGCGCACTCGATGAACACGAACGCGAGGACGACGACCCAGACCAGCGCTGGGCCGGCCGAGACGAGAGGCCCGAAGCTGCCTGCTGCCGTGGTGACCATCGTCAGTGCGCTACCCCGATCGGTTTCAGGACGTCGGATCGGTGGGGGTGGTGACGGGTTGCGCGTCCTCGGTCGTGGAGCCCGCGCTCTGACGGGACCTCACGACGCGCTTGCCCACCTCGACGATGATCGGCAGGACCGACACGAAGACGATCAGCAGGAAGATGATGTCGACGTTGTCGCGGATGAACTCGATCTGACCGAGCAGGTAGCCGAGCAGTGTGACACCGGCGCCCCACAGGACGCCGCCCACGATGTTGTACGTCAGGAACAGCGAGTACTTCATCCGCGACGCACCCGCGACGACCGGCGCGAACGTACGCACGATCGGAACGAACCGGGCAAGGATGATGGTGATCGGGCCGTGCTTCTCGAAGAAGGCGTGCGACTCGTCGATGTACTTCTTCTTGAAGAACCGCGCGTCGTCGTTCTTGAACAGGGCGGTACCGCCCTTGCTGCCGATGAAGAAACCCACCTGGTCGCCGAGGATCGCGGCGATCGGGATCAGAATCAGAAGCACCCCGATGGGGGCGAACGGTTCGATCTCCGTCGACTTCGACGCGGCGATGAGTCCCGCGGTGAAGAGAAGCGAGTCGCCGGGGAGCAGGGGGAACAGCAATCCCGACTCGATGAAGACGACCAGGAGAAGTCCGACGAGCACCCACGTGCCGAAGGAGTTGAGGAGGTTCACCGGGTCGAGGAATCCCGGCAACAACGCGAGGTTGGTCACGGAATCCGATGCTGCCTGCACAATCACGGCCCTCAGCGTACCGGCGTATTCCCCGACTGACGGAATACTGCAGGTCATGGAGTTTCGGCCGGGTCGTGGACCTGCCGAAACGGGGCGCCGTGACAGCCACCGGGAGACGTACGCTACCGGTATTGCCATACTGCTAGGACCACATCGCGCGCTGCGCTGATCGCGCGCGCCGAAATCGACTCTTTATGGAGGACTGCCGCCGTGCCAATCGCGACTCCCGAGGTCTACGCCGAGATGCTTGGTCGGGCCAAGGAGCACTCCTTTGCCTTCCCCGCCATCAACTGCACTTCTTCCGAAACCATCAACGCCGCCATCAAGGGCTTCGCGGACGCCGGTAGTGACGGCATCATCCAGTTCTCGACCGGTGGCGCCGAGTTCGGTTCGGGCCTGGGCGTCAAGGACATGGTGACCGGCGCGGTCGCACTCGCCGAGTTCGCACACGTGATCGCCGCGAAGTACGACGTCACGATCGCCCTGCACACCGACCACTGCCCCAAGGACAAGCTCGACACGTTCGTCCGGCCGCTGCTCGAGATCTCGAGGCAGCGCGTCGAGGCCGGCCGCAACCCGCTGTTCCAGTCCCACATGTGGGACGGGTCGGCTGTCCCGATCGACGAGAACCTGGAAATTGCCCAGGAGCTCCTCGCCAAGGCGAAGGCCGCCAACATCATCCTCGAGGTCGAGATCGGCGTCGTCGGTGGTGAAGAGGACGGCGTGGAAGCGGAGATCAACGACAAGCTCTACACCTCGCCCGAGGACTTCGAGAAGACCGTCGACGCGCTCGGCACCGGCGAGAACGGCAAGTACCTGCTCGCCGCCACGTTCGGCAACGTGCACGGCGTCTACAAGCCGGGCAACGTGAAGCTGCGTCCCGAGGTGCTCGAGACCGGCCAGAAGGTCGCCGCCGCCAAGCTGGGCCTGTCCGACAGCTCGCAGCCGTTCGACTTCGTCTTCCACGGCGGATCGGGCTCGCTGAAGTCGGAGATCGAGGCTGCGCTGAACTACGGCGTCGTGAAGATGAACGTCGACACGGACACCCAGTACGCGTTCACCCGCCCGATCGTGGGCCACATGTTCAGCAACTACGACGGCGTCCTGAAGGTCGACGGCGAGGTCGGCAACAAGAAGGTCTACGACCCGCGCAGCTACCTGAAGAAGGCCGAGGCCGGCATGGCGGCCCGCGTCGTCGAGGCCTGCAACGACCTCAAGTCCGCGGGGCGTTCCGTCTCCGGATAGGCGCTTCGCGCCCGTGCGCCCTTCCGGTAGCCACCGCTACCGGAAGGGCGCACAGTCGTTTATCGGGGGTCGCAGATCTTCCAGGTGCCGTCGACCTTCTCGAGGTTGAACGTGCGCCACGACTGCTCGCCGGGGTTGGCGGCCGTGTGGGCCTTCACCTGGGCGATGGCGCTGTCGCCGGTGATCTGCACGGCGTCGACGCCGCCGACCACCGGAATGTTCTGCTGGTTCACGGCGACCTGGTGGACCTCGGCGAAATCCTGATCCGAGATGCCCTGGTAGTACTCGGCGAGGCTGCCGCAGGTGCTGGTACGCAGCGTCGCCAGATCGCCCTGGGTGAGCGCCGCGACGAACGTGTCGATCGTTCCCTGCACCTGCGCCTCGGGTGAGTTCTCGGCCTGGTTGTTGTTGTAGACCACCACCCCGGCGACCGCGATGGCGGCGACGACGATGACGCCGGCGGCGATCGCGGCGAACAGCCACGCCTTGCCGTGCCTCTTCGCGGGCTGCTGCGCCGCGGCGACGCGTTGCGGCGCGCTCTGCTGGGGCGGCAGCACCCGCTGCGGTGCGGCCTTCGGCGGTGTGGGCGCCGGCCGCGGGGGAGCGGGCGGCGGCGGCACGGGCCGCGCGTTCTGAGGCTGGTTCGCCTGTGCGGCGGGTCGGGGCGGTGGCGGCGTCGCCGGGACCGCGGGCTTCGTCACCGGGATCGCGACCGTCTCGTCGTCGGACGGCGGTTTCGCCTGCGCCTGCGCCGCCGGGTTCTGTGTGGTGGGTGGGCGGTGCATCTTCACCGTCGCGGCGTCGCCCGAGGCCGGCACGCCCTTCTGCGTCGGGATCGCGGTGGTGGCCGCCTCGGATGCCTTGTCCGCGGGTTTCGCGGCGGCGTTCGCGCCGGCCTGAGGTGCCTCGGCTCGCGGGCGTGGCGCGGGAGGCTTGGGCAGTTCGGGCTGCGGCTCGTCGGCCTTCTTCTCTGCTGCCTTCTCTGGCGCCTTCTTCTGCGGGGGCTTCGGCTCGGGCGACTTCGGTGCGGCGGGCTCGGCGCCCGCCGCGGGCTGCGCGCTCTTCGCGGGCTTCGCGGTCGTGTCGGCGCCACCCGTGCCCTTGCCGGTGGTAGTGCCGGCCGCGGCCGGGCCGGACGGTGTGTCCGCGGCCGGCTTCTGAGTCGATTCGTCTTTCTTCGGGTCCTGCACTCGCTGCCCCTCGGTCTGCAGAGAAATGAACGTTGGGGGCAGCCTAACGACATCGTGCGTCATCGGAGACCGGGACAGGGCGCGTCGCGGACGCGGGCCGACGCAGTGACGGCGCCGCGGCGGGGGCACAATAGGCGCATGACGTCTTTCGGTGACCTTCTCGGACCACAGCCCACGCTGCTCCCCGGGGACGACGAGGCCGAGTCGGCCCTGTTGAACCACGAGGATCCGGCTTCCGTCGCAGCCGCCCATCCCACCGCATCCATCGCATGGGCCTACCTGGCAGAGGCGGCCCTCCAGGCCGACGAGACCATCGCGGCGTACGCCTACGCGCGCACCGGGTACCACCGTGGACTGGACCAGTTGCGTCGCAACGGGTGGAAGGGTTTCGGCCCGGTTCCGTACAGCCACGAACCCAACCGTGGTTTCCTCCGGTGCGTCGCCGTGCTGGCGAAGGCGGCGAAGGCGATCGGCGAAACGGACGAGTACGCGCGGTGCCTCGATCTGCTCGAGGACTGCGATCCCCGAGCCGCCGAAGCGCTTGGCGTCGGTTAACGCCCTCAGCTCGGCGAAAGTCCGTGGCCGGGACGGGCTGAGGACTTCGGCCCAGCGACTGCGGGTGTCGGCACTGCCCATCCTGCAGTGCGCGATCGCTGCCGGCGCCGCCTGGTGGGTGGCGACGGTGGTGATCGGTCACCCGACGCCGTTCTTCGCGCCGATCGCGGCGGTGGTGTCGCTGGGGCTGTCGCTCGGCGCCCGCCTGCGCCGTTCCGTCGAATTGGTGGCTGGTGTCACGATCGGGATCGGGGTCGGCGACCTCATCGTCTCCGTCATCGGGAGCGGTACCTGGCAGATCACTCTCGTCGTGATGCTGGCGATGTCCGCGGCCGTATTGCTGAACAGCGGACCGATCTTCTCGATGCAGGCGGGTAACTCCGCGGTGCTCGTGGCGACGCTGCTGCCACCCGGCGGCACCGCGGGCATCGACCGCATGGTGGACGCCTTGACCGGTGGTCTGGTGGGGATCGCCGTCGTCGCGCTGATTCCCACACATCCCGTGGGGCGGGCGCGGAAGTACGCCGCGAACATTCTCGGGACCGCGTCCGAGGTGATGCAGCTGCTGGCCGACGGTCTGGTGGCCAACGACGACAAGCCCATCGAGCAGGCCCTCCAAAAGGCGCGGGCAACGCAGGCGTCCATCGACACGCTGCGGACCCACCTCGCGGGCGGCCGTGAGATCAGCCGAATCTCGCCGCTGTACTGGAACACCCGCGGCCGGCTCGAACGACTCACCGCGGCCGCGGACCCACTCGACAATGCGTTGCGCAACATCCGGGTTCTCGCGCGGCGTTCGCTCACGCTGGTGCGTGACGACGAGATTCTCAACCCACGGCTCGTCGACCAGGTAGAGAAACTCGCCCACGCCTTGGAGACCCTCCGGCAGATGGCGCTCGCCGACCCCGGGCAGCAACCCGATCAGGCGGAGGCGGCGCGGGTGCTGCGTTCGGTGGCGTCCGGATTGAAACCGGAACTGGTGGAGAACGCGGGCTTGTCGGCCACGGTCGTCTTCGCGCAGATCCGGTCGCTGACCGTCGACCTTCTGCAGGTCGCAGGGCTGAAACGCATCTCGGCTATCGCCACCCTGCCGCCGACCGTGGAGAAGCCGGCCTATCGTCCCGAGCTATGACCGCCCGAGCGCGCTGTTGAACATATGCGTATGTACGCATATGATCGGCACAACTCGGGAGGAGGCTCACCCATGGGAGTCGGTCACGGCCATTCGCACGGCCATACGCAAGGCAGCGGTGAGGTAGGCCCGTCGCGGGGGCGGATCCGCCGCATGGTGATCGCTCTCGTCATCCTCCTCGCATTCCTGGTTCTCGAGGTCGTCGTCGGTCTGACCGTCAACTCCCTGTCGCTGCTCGCCGACGCCGGGCACATGCTGACCGACGTCGTCGGAATGTCGATGGGGCTCGTCGCACTTGTCCTGGCACGCAAGGGCAGTGCCACCGCGGCCCGGACCTTCGGCTGGCATCGCGCCGAGGTGCTCACGGCCATGGCCAACGCCGCGATGCTGCTCGCCGTCGCGGTCTGGGTGTTCTACGAGGCGATCTCCCGCATCGGCGACGCCCCCGAACTTCCCGGCATGGCGCTGATCCTCACCGCAACCGTCGGACTCGCCGCGAACCTCGTGGTGATGCTGATGCTGCGCGCCGATTCCAAGGACAGCCTGGCAGTCCGCGGCGCCTACCTCGAAGTGCTCGCGGACGCCGTCGGCAGCGTCGGCGTCCTTATCGCCGGCGGCGTCGTGCTGGCGTTCGACTGGGCCTACGCCGACATCATCGTCGGTGTCCTCATCTCGCTGTGGGTGGTGCCGCGGGCGATGAAACTCGCCGCCGCGTCACTGCGCATCCTCACGCAGGCATCCCCCGAGGACGTCGATGTCGAATCGGTGCAGGCCGACCTCGAAGCGCTGCCAGGGGTCACCGGTGTGCACGACCTCCACGTGTGGACGCTCACGACGGGAATGGACGTGGCCACCGTCCACCTCACCACGGACGCCGACTCGTCCGTCGTCCTCGAATCGGCGCGGACCGTCCTCGAGAGCCACTTGCTCTCGCACGCGACAGTGCAGGTGGAATCCACCGCCAACGGACGCCACTGCGCCGAGAACGTCACCTGGTAGGCGCCCTGTCTGTTTCGTCCGGTATCGCGGCGGGAAATCGTTGCGGGACGACTCACGAAGGGGAACATCATGTCCACTCTCGCAGCGTTCGCACGACCCGTCGCCGTTGCCGCACTCGGTGCGGCCGCCCTCTTCGCAGCGCCGGCCACCGCCTCCGCGGCGCCGTTCATGCCCGATCCGCTGGCGAACTGTAAGCCCGCCGCGACGCTCGATGTCGAAAAGGAAGGCAACGAGGTCGAGTGGGAGTTCGAGGGGCCGAAGGACGCCACGACCGACGCTCAGGTGACCTACCTCAACATCGGCGGCCAGGCGCCGACGATCGGCTCGTCCGGGCCGTTGACGAACGGTGAGGGTATCGAACGCGAACTGCCCGGATTCACAGCCCATCTGATCCCCGGCGGAACCTACGATCCGGACGGTCCTGCCAAGAACGGCGCTGCAACCTGCCCCCTCGGTTTCGGGTTCGCGGTCACGCAGTGACCGTCACTTGGTGAACCGGGTGACCTCCGCACCCGGCCGCCACAGATCGACGTACAGGTGGTCGCCGTCGACGGTGGTGAGCACCACCTCGTCGAGGCCGAGTTCGAAGACCTCCGCCTCGGGGATCTCGTCGGGGTAGTGCGCGAGGATCTGCTGTTTCCGCTCCCCGAGAATCTCCTCTGCGCGGCCGCTGAGCTTGGCGTCGCCGCCTTCCATCGTGTGGTGACCGGGGTTGCTGTGGAGAGAGAATCGCGGATCGCGTTGCAGGTCCTGCACTTTGCGGGCACCGACCATCGAGCCGAGTAGCAACGCGCCTTCGTAGAATTCGATCTCGGTGCCGCTCACCCTCGGGGAACCGTCCTTGCGGAGCGTCGCCAGCACGTGGTGCTTGTGCGCCTCGAAGCGTGCGGCGACAGCCTTGGCGAGGTTGGGTGCTTCGGTCTCGAACTGCGTCCAGTTGGTCATGCCGACCAGTGTGCTCTCCTATCCCTGACATCTACTGTCGGTGATTTTCACTAGGATCGGAGAATGCGTTCGAGTCGGCTGGTCGAGGTGATGCTCCGTCTGGAGGGCAGTCGCGGGGCCACCGCGCAGCAACTCGCGGACGAACTCGGGGTCTCGGTCCGCACCGTGTATCGCGACGTCACGGCGTTGTCGGCGGCCGGTGTGCCGTTGTGGACGGAGAGCGGACCCGGTGGCGGAATCCGGTTGCTCGACGGCTGGCAGTCGAAACTCGGTGGCATGACGGGCGCGGAGACGTCCGCGTTGATGTTGCTCGGCGTCCCGTCGATCGCCGACGATCTCGGTCTTCGCGACGTCGCCGCTGCAGCGCAGTCGAAGCTGTTGGGGGCGTTGCCGGTCCCGTTGCGCGCAGGGGCTCAGCTGTGGCGGGATCGGCTCTACGTCGACGCCCCCGGTTGGTTCGACGGGCCACGCGACAACGGCGAGCTCCCGGTGGTGGCGTCCTCGGTGCTCGAGGGCCGGCGTCTCGGCATCCGCTACCGCAAGGGGAGCCGTTCGGCAGCACGAACTCTCGACCCTCTGGGGTTGGTGGCGAAGGCCGGTGTCTGGTATCTCGTTGCGCAGCATCGCGGACGGACGCTGTCGTATCGCGTGTCGCGGATCAGTGACGCGACCGTGCTGAAACAAGCGTCGGTGCGGCCCGACAACTTCGATCTGGGTGCGTGGTGGACGGCGTCGGTGGCCGAATTCGATCGTGCGCTCCTGCGATTCCGGTGCCGGGTGCGGCTCTCGCCCGCGTCGTGGCAACGGCTGCCCCGGGTGGTCGGTGTGGAGGCCGCACGGGTCGAACCCGGACCGCCGGACGGCGACGGCTGGGTGACCGTAGACCTGGTACTCGAGGCCGAGGACGTGGCGCTCGACCAGTTGACCGTTCTCGGCGGGGGAGTCGAGGTGCTCGAGCCGCACTCGTTGCGAGAATCGCTGCGTGCGGTGGGAGACGCGATCGCCCGCCGGAACGGCTGAGGTGGACTACTGCCGCGTCACACGAGTCGTTCGAGCACCGTGGCATTGGCGAGTCCGCCGGCCTCGCACATGGTCTGCAGCCCGAACCGGGCCCCGCGCTGCTCCATCGCGTTCACCAGCGTGGTCATGATGCGGGCGCCACTGGCCCCCAGTGGATGTCCGAGTGCGATCGCACCGCCGTGCACGTTGACGCGGTCCAGGTCGGCTCCGGTGTCTGCCGCCCAGGCCAGGACCACCGACGCGAACGCCTCGTTGACCTCGAACAGATCGATGTCGGAGATGTCGAGTCCGCTGCGCTGCAGCACCTTGCGTGTCGCGGGAATGACGGCGGTGAGCATCATCAGCGGGTCGTCGCCGACGACGGCGAAGCTGTGGAGCCGGGCCAGCGGCCGCAGTCCCAGGCGTCCCGCGATCTCACTCGTGGTGATCATCAGCGCCGCACTTCCGTCGGACAGGGGACTGCTGTTGCCCGCGGTGATCGACCAGTCGATCTGGGGGAACCGCTCTTCGTAGAAGTCGCTGCGGAACGCCGGTCGCAGGCCGGCGAGCGCGTCGAGCGTCGTGTCCGGCCGGAGGGCCTCGTCGACGCTCAGCTCCGGCAGGACGGCGAGTTCCTTCGCGAAGTTCCCGGCACTCGTTGCGGCCGCAGCCTTCTGGTGGCTGCGCAGGGCGAACTCGTCGAGCTGGGTGCGGGACAGTCCCCACCGGGCGGCGATGAGTTCGGCGCTGATGCCCTGCGGGACGAGGCCGTCGGGGTAGCGGCGCTCGAAGCCCACACCCATCGTTTCGCGTCCGATGCTGCTGGACCCCATCGGAACTCGGCCCATCGATTCGACACCGGCGGCGACGACGATGTCGTAGGCACCCGACATCACGCCCTGCGCTGCGAAGTGCACGGCCTGCTGGCTGCTGCCGCACTGCCGGTCGACGGTCGTTCCGGGTACGGATTCGGGGAATCCGGCGGCCAGAAGCGCGCTGCGGGTGATGTTCTGGCTCTGGTCCCCGACCTGGGTAACGGTGCCGCCGATGACGTCGTCGATCAGTGCGGGATCGATTCCCGTGCGTTCGACGAGGGTCGACAGGCTGTGGGCGAGAAGGTCGACGGGGTGCACTCCGTGCAGGGCGCCCGAGGGCTTACCCTTACCGATCGGCGTGCGGACGGCCTCGACGATGACGGCGTCTCTCATGATCGTTCCTTTCGGTGCTGTGAGTACTTGTCAACCGCGGGCGGTTGACAAGTACTCACGGGGTGGATTCATCCGTGTGGCGGCGAGTGCGGCGACGACGGCCGCCGCGGCCACCGCCGACCAGGCGAGTTGGAACGCGGAGTGGGTGTCTGCGTAACCGGTGGTCGTACCGAGGATTGCGACCAGCATGCTCACACCCAGCACGGTTCCGATCTGACGACTCATGGTGACGACGGCGCTACCGGTGGCCGAGCGCGACTGCGGTAGTCCGGCGGTGGCGGACGACAGGATCGTCGGCAACGCCAGTCCGACCCCGACACCGGCGATCATCCAGCCGGGCAGCAGTTCCGACGCATACTGTGGTTCCCTCCCGACGGACGAGAGAACGAGCACGGCACCGGCCGCCCACAGGGCACTGCCCGCCGCGGTGACCGCTGCGGCCGAGAACGTGCGGGACAGGAACTGGCCGACCACCGCGAACACCGGCACCATCAACGGGCCCGGCGCGATCGCGAGACCCGTCAGCAGCGCGGAGTAGCCCCACACCTGCTGCAGCCACAGGATGTTCGCGAGCAGGCCGGCCGCGAAGGCGGCACTGAACGCGAGCGCGGTCACGTTCGACCAGGCGAACGTGCGCACCTTCAGCATGGCGGGTTCGATGAGCGGCTCACGCTGTCGGCTGTTGCTCCACCAGAACAGTGCGACGGACACGGCAGCGACGGTGAAGGCGAGCGCGATTCGGGGGTCGCCCCAACCCCAGTCGGGTCCCTGGACCAGTCCGAGTGCGAGGGCGCCGATACCGACGGTCAGTAGCGCAGCTCCGAACAGGTCGAGGTCCGCGTCGCGGGCGGCCGGGCGGAAGTCGGGGACCAACCGGACGGTGGCGATCAGGAACGCGATTCCGATGGGGACGTTGATCAGGAAGGCCCAGCGCCACGACGCCTCGACGAGCAGGCCACCCACCACGGGTCCGAAGGCCGCAGCCGCGGCGCCTGACGCGGCCCAGATCCGGACCGCGCCCGCACGTCTGGCTTCGGGGACCGTGCTGATGAGCAGTCCCAGGCTGGCTGGGGTCAGGGCGGCCGCACCTACGGCCTGGAGCAGTCGGAAGGCGACGAGCAGCCACAGCGAGGGGCTCAGCGCGCATGCCGCGCTGGCCGCGGTGAACAGCGCCAACCCGAGAAGGAATCCGCGCCGGCGGCCGACGCGGTCGGCCCAGCGTCCGAGCGGAACCAGGAGGGCGGCGAACACGATCGCGTAGCCGCCCAGCACCCAGCTGAGGTCGCCGAGGCTGTACCCGGGATAGCTCGCCGCGATGTCGCCGAACGCGACGTTGACGACGAACAGATCGAGGCTGGCGACGAACGACGCGCCGGAGAGGACGGTGAGGAGCGGGCCGAGCCGCACTTCCTCACGCACCTGACTATTGAGGGCCATAGTCAGCAATGTACACCTGACTATGGCGAAGGCAAGTCAGGTGTGACCGACGCCTCGGATCGACGGTTTGCGCTGCGAAGACCCCCGCGGCGGTCCTAACGTGAGGCATGGCTGTTCTGACCCCCGGCTTCCACGGCAGACCTCGCAGCGAGCACTCACTTCCGCCCGGGCAGTACGAGGTCGGCGATTTCCCGGTCCTCTCGGCAGGACCGACGCCCCGCGTCCCGACCGAGACGTGGACGTTGACCGTGACGGACGAGACCGGCCGGCGCCACGAGTGGTCGTGGGCCGAATTCACGAAGCTCCCGCAGGATCGGCCGACGGTCGACCTCCACTGCGTCACGCGATGGTCGAAGTTCGGAACCTCGTGGAAGGGCGTCTCCCTCGACACCCTGTTCGCGGACGTCGAGACGTCCGCGGGATTCGTCCTCGTCGGCTGCGACGGCGGCTACACCACCAACCTTCCCGTCTCCGACATCCTCGGCGGCAAGGCGTGGATCGTGCACACTTACGAGGGCGCGCCACTCGCGCCGGTGCACGGGGGTCCGGCTCGCCTGCTCGTGCCCCATCTCTACCTGTGGAAGTCCGCGAAGTGGGTTCGGACGATCCAGCTCGTCACCCAGGATGTCCCTGGATTCTGGGAACAACTCGGGTACCACGATCGCGGCGACCCGTGGCGGGAGCAGAGGTACCAGGGTGACCAGTGAACTTCTGGGCCGCGCCGTGCTCAGCTGGCGAGTGGCGGAACTCGTCGAGTCGTGGCCCGAGACGGCGAGCGCGCGGGCCCTGGTCCTCGAGGTCCCGGACTGGCCTGGGCATCGCGCCGGGCAGCACGTCGATCTCCGCCTGACCGGTCCCGACGGATACACCACCGAACGGAGCTACTCGCTGGCGTCGCCGGCCGAGCGTTCACCGGACGGGTGGCGACTGCAGTTGGTCGTCCAGCGGGTGGCGGACGGCGAGGTGTCTCCGTATCTCACCGACGTGTTCGCCCCGGGCAATCTGATCGAGGTGCGCGGACCGATCGGTGGCTGGTTCGTGTGGTCGCCGCGCGAGGGTGGCGGCGCGCCGGTGCTCCTCGTCGCGGGTGGGTCGGGGATCGTGCCACTGATGTCGATGATTCGCGAGCGCCGGTTCCGCCACGACCGCACGCCGTTCCGGCTCGTGTACTCCCTCCGGACGCGGGCCGACGAATTGTTCGCGGACGAGCTGAACAGGCCCGGGAGCGGCGACGGGGGAGTCGAGACGTTCGTTCTCCACACCCGCGAGGACTCGCCGCGGCGCCCGGCCGGTCGGATCACTGCCGCCGATCTCGCGGCGTGGGGATGGCCCGCGGACTTCGCGCCGCGCTGCTTCGTGTGCGGGCCCACCGGATTCGTCGAGGAGGCGGCTCGCCTGCTGCTCTCGCTCGGGCACTCGCCGGACGACATCAAGACCGAGCGGTTCGGTCCCTCGGGGCCGTGACCGGAGGAAGGAATTGTCGATGAGTACGTTGCAGGGCAACGACTTCGAGGACGGGAACGTTCTCGGCGGGCCGTTCGCGGAGATCTTCGTTCACGACCTCACCGCGGCGACCGGACAGTGCCGGTTCTGCGGTCTCGACGGGCCGATGGCGGCCGTGCACGTCTATACGCGTGCGCCCGGTGTCGTCGTGCGGTGCCCGGGGTGTCAGGAGGTGCTGCTGCGGCTGGTGTCGACTCCGCGTGGGCTCGAACTCGACGCCAGCGGGCTGTCGCACCTGTCCTGGAAGTTGTAGCTGCTGACTATGGAATTTGAAAGTCAGCTATGCTGAGGTGTATGGACGCGGCACGGTTGGACGGCTTTCTGGCAGATCGCGACACCTGGCGGGCGACGCACTGCTCCATCGGCAAGGCGATGGACGTGATCGGCACGCGTTCGGCCGTCCTGATCCTGCGCGAGGCCTACTACGGCACCACGCGATTCGACGACTTCGCGAAACGGGTCGGTATCACCGAGGCCGTGGCGGCGTCCCGGCTGCGTGAACTGACGGCCGAGGGCCTGTTCGAGCGGCAACCCTACAAGGAGCCCGGGCAGCGCACCCGCTACGAATACGTGCTCACCGAGAAGGGGCGCGACCTCCTGCCCGCCGTGCTCGCGCTGATGCAGTGGGGCGACAAGTACCTCCAGGGCAAGCACGGTGCGCCGATCGGGATGCGGGACGATGCAACCGGCGAAGCCGTGCGCGTCGAGGTCCGCAGCCCCGACCGCGAGGTGCCGTTGGCGGAACTGCGGCTGACTCCCAACTTCACCGAAGAGGATGCGCGCCGGTCCCGCCCGTGAGTACTTGTCAACCGCGGGCGGTTGACAAGTACTCACGGGTCAGAGCCAGAAGCGCATCAGGTAGTTGCCGTACTGCGCGTAGATCTCCGGCACCCCGGACAGTTCGAACAGCCGGTAGATGACGTCGAAGAACACCACGTTGATCGACGGCACGAACAGCAGCGCCACGAGGATCAGGAGGCCGTACGGCTTGAACTGGTCGACGGACCTGCGGGTGCGCGGCGGGAGGAACGGTTCGAGCGCGGCGTACCCGTCGAGTCCGGGGACCGGCAGGAGATTGAGTACGGTGGCCATCACCTGCAGGAACGCGAGAAAGCTCAGTCCCGTCCAGAACACCTGGTGGTCGCCGCCCAGCCCGAACCAGCGGATCACGGCGAGCAGGACGATCGCGGACACCAGGTTCACGGCGGGTCCGGCGAGCGACACCCGCGCCTGCACCTTCGGCGAGAACAGTCCGGTGCGCAGGTACACGGCGCCGCCGGGCAGCCCGATCCCGCCGAGCGCAATGAACAGCACCGGCAGACCGATCGACAGCAGCGGGTGGCTGTACTTCAACGGGTTGAGCGTCAGGTAGCCGCGTACCTCGACGTCGGTGTCGCCGTGCCGCCACGCGGTGTACGCGTGCGCGAACTCGTGCAGGCAGAGCGTCACCACCCATCCCGCGACCACCAGCAGGAACACCCCGACGTGGCCGAGCACCGACTCCAGTTCGGCGCGCCACGCGAGAACGCCGCCAGCGACCGCGACAGCGACGACCAGAAGGAACACCGGGCTGGGACGGACCGCGGTGGTCCGCGCCCTGGGCAGGCTCATCGGACCAGCAACCACTCTTGATCGTGCCGGTAGAACGTCGAACGCTTGACCTCGCGCGGGTTCGGCACGCCGTCCCGGTTCAGCGCCGCCGCGGGCGACCCGAGTTGCACGGCGCGACCCTCGACCCAGCGGCGGGGCAGCCAGCGCCTGCGAGGCTCGACCGACGCCCGCAGACCGGGCATCCGTGGGGTCGGGGCGACGTTCATGCTCGGCGTCGTCCCCGAGAACAGCCGGGTGTCGTCGACGTAGGCCTCGCCGACGAGCGGACCCCCGTCCGGACCCGTGACGGTGGCGCACCCGACGAGCGCGATCCCCGCGTCGTCGCGGATGAGGGGGACCGGCCTGGCCGTCCCCTTCAGCGCGGTGCGGGCGCCGCGGGCACCGGAGGACAGGTGGTAGGCATCCGTCGCCTCCGAACGATGCTCCGCGACGTACGCGAGTTCGATGTGCAGGCGATCGGTGCGCATCAACCGGGTCAGGGTGGCCGCGAAGGCGGCGTCGCTGCCCACCACGATCAGTCGCGGATCCACGACGACCTGAAGTTTGGAGAAGACCTCGTCGAAGTCGTCCTTGTCCGGGACGGCAGGTGCGCTCGAGGTCGAAATGGAGCCCAGAGGCAGGGGAAGCGGCACGTCGCCGCAAATGAGCACTACGGGGGTCAACGCCACTCCTCGCCCGGATGTCCCGCCGCGATTTCCGCAGCTTCCCTTTCGGATCATCCTAGTGGCACGCCCGAGATGGCCTCCCCAGCCGTACTGTGGGGTCTGTTCTCCGTGCCCTCGGCTAGACTGTTCCCCCGGCCACTGCCTACGAACGGCAGGACCACGCAGTCGGATACGACTGTACGTCGACCGTAGGAGACAACGTCATGCCGGCAATCGTCCTGATCGGCGCCCAGTGGGGCGACGAGGGCAAGGGCAAAGCTACCGATCTACTGGGCGGACGCCTGCAGTGGGTGGTGCGCTACCAGGGCGGTAACAACGCCGGACACACAGTGGTTCTTCCGAACGGCGACAAGTTCGCTCTGCATCTGATCCCGTCCGGAATCCTCACTCCGGGCGTCACGAACGTCATCGGCAACGGTGTCGTGGTGGACCCGGGAGTGCTGCTCACCGAACTCGCCGGACTCGACGAGCGGGGCGTGGACACCAGCCGCCTGCTGCTCTCGGCCGATGCGCACCTGATCATGCCGTACCACGTGGCCATCGATAAGGTCACCGAACGCTTCCTCGGGGCCAAGAAGATCGGCACCACCGGCCGCGGAATCGGGCCCTGCTACCAGGACAAACTCGCGCGTGTCGGCGTCCGCGTGCAGGACGTGCTGGACGAGAAGATCCTCACCCAGAAGGTCGAGGCGGCACTCGAGTTCAAGAACCAGGTGCTCGTCAAGATCTACAACCGCAAGGCCCTCGACCCGCAGCAGGTCGTCGACGAGGTGCTCGAGCAGGCCGACGGTTTCAAGCACCGCATCGCGGACACGCGCCTGCAGCTCAACGAGGCACTCGAGCGCGGTGAGACGGTGCTGCTGGAGGGTTCGCAGGGCACGCTCCTCGACGTCGACCACGGCACCTACCCGTACGTGACGTCGTCCAACCCGACGTCCGGTGGCGCAGCGGTCGGTTCGGGCATCGGACCCACCAAGATCACGACGGTGCTGGGCATCCTCAAGGCGTACACCACCCGCGTCGGCTCGGGCCCGTTCCCGACCGAACTCTTCGACCAGAACGGCGAATACCTCGCCAAGACCGGTGGCGAGGTGGGTGTCACCACCGGCCGTGCCCGTCGCACCGGATGGTTCGACGCCGTGATCGCCCGCTACGCAACGCGTGTCAACGGCATCACCGACTACTTCCTCACCAAGCTCGACGTGCTCAGCAGCCTCGACACCATCCCGATCTGCGTCGGCTACGACGTCGACGGCGTGCGGTACGACGAGATGCCCATGTCGCAGACCGACGTTCATCACGCCAAGCCGATCTATGAGGAAATGCCCGGCTGGTGGGAAGATATCTCCCACGCCCGGACGTTCGAGGAACTCCCGAAGAATGCGCAGAATTACGTCCTGCGCCTCGAGGAGCTGTCGGGAGCGTACATCTCCTGCATCGGCGTCGGCCCCGGCCGCGACGAGACCATCGTCCGCCGCGACGTGGTGCGGTAGCCTGCTCGCCCGTCGCCGAATGTGACATCGGTTCAGGTGAATTGAACCGATGCGACATTCGGCGATCCGCGATACATTCGAGCCGATGATCAGGACTGTCGAAGCGAGTACCCGGGCACCGGCCGGCCGGTGGTACGACAGCTTCCATGCAGCGGCCGCCGTCCTGGAGGCATTCGGGTACGACTCGTCGGACGCCGGCAGGTGTGTGGCGGTGGTGTCGACGGATCTCGGTGTCTGGGTGTTCGAGGGCGACCCGCGGTCGACGGTCGACGCGTTCGTTCACGCCGTGGGGCGGGCGATCGTCGCCGGCGGGCAGGCGTTCGTGCTGGGATGCGCCGGGGTGACCGGGGTCGATCAGCGGGTCGTCCGGACCCTCCGGGTTCCCGACGGCGACAGGATGGCGGCGGCCGCGGCGCTGGCGCGTGAACTCGTCGACGACCCGCAGCCTCTGATCAGAACAGCACCGGGTCGTCGAAACCCGGAGTGTGTTCGAGGGCCAGCAGCTCGCGCTTGGTGAGGGTGCCGCCGCCGGCGGAGAAGCCGCCCACCTGCCCGCCTGCGGCGAGGACGCGATGGCACGGGATCACGATCGGCAGCGGGTTGCGGCCGAGGGCCTGACCGACGGCCTGCGCGGCCCCCGGCTTGCCGAGTTCCGCCGCGATGTCGCCGTAGGTGAGTGTGGTGCCCGGGTCGATCGCGCGTGCGATGTCGTAGACGGTGCAGTCGAATTCGGGGACTCCCTCGAAGTCGAGGTCGATCCACCGCAGATCGTCGAGTGCGCCGCCCAGATGTTCGCGTATCCCGTCGATGGCCCGCTGGACCGGTGCAGGCGGCTGGTGCTCCACCGCATCCGGGAAGCAGTGTTCGAGACGCTGCCGGGTGGATTCGGGTGAACCTTCGGGCAATTGCACACCCACGATCCCGGCGGCCCGCCATGCGATGGCGCAGGTGCCGAGGGCCGTGTCGAACAGGGCGATTCCTGTGGTCACCAATCCAGTATGCCTCCCACATCTGACGTTCACCTTCCGTTGACCACGGTTGGACATCCTCGAAGCTCGCCGACCGAGGAGATGTTTTCGTGTATCTGTCCCGCCGTACCCTGCTCCGCTCCACCGCACTCGGGTTGCTGGCCGTGCCCGCTGCCGCGTGCTCCGACTCCGGCAGCACGGGTCCGGCGCTGGTCCGTGAACGACCCACCCTGACGCATGGTGTCGCGACCGGGGACGTGCGGGCCGACGGTGCGCTCGTCTGGGCGAGGTCCGACCGTCCCGCCACGATGATCGTGGAGACCTCGGCCACCGAGTCCTTCACCGACCCGGTGCGATTCGAGGGTGGACTGCTCACCCCGGACACGGACGGCACCGGACGGCTGCGAGTGACCGGACTACCCGCCGGGCAGCAGGTGCACTACCGGGTGACCCTCGAAGGTGACGACGGCGCCACCTCGGAGGCGGCGACGGGTGTCTTCCGTACCGCTCCGAGCGCCGCAGGCGACATCCGGTTGCAGTGGTCCGGGGATACGGCGGGTCAGGGATACGGCATCAACCCGGACATCGGAGGAATGCGGATCTTCGACACGATGGCGGCGCGCGACCCGCACCTGTTCCTGCACTCGGGCGACGTCGTGTACGCCGACGGTCCGCTGAAGGAGTCCGTCACGCTGCCGGAGGGACGCGTGTGGCGGAACACGGTCAGCGAGTCGAAGAGCGCGGTCGCGCAGACGTTGGACCAGTACCGCGGCCAGTACGCGTACAACCTCACCGACGACAACTACCGCAGGTTCAATTCCTCTGTGGCGCAGATCGTTCAGTGGGACGATCACGAGACCGTGAACAACTGGTACCCCGGTGAGGTCCTCGACCTCGACGCGTACACGGAGAAGAGCGTGGACGTGCTGGCGCAGAGGGCATTCCAGGCGTACCACGAGTGGCTGCCGGTGGAGCCGGCCGACGCGGTCGACGGTCGCGTGTACCGCAAGATCGGGTACGGCCCACTGCTCGAGGTGTTCGTCCTCGACATGCGCACCTACAAGGACGCGAACGGGGTCAACACCGGTGCGGCCGGGCAGATTCTCGGTGCGGCCCAGAAGGACTGGCTGATCCGGGAACTCGGTGCGTCGACGGCGACGTGGAAGATCATCGCCAACGACCTCCCGCTCGGCGTTGTGGTCCCGGACGGCGACACCGCGTTCGAGGGCGTCGCGAACGGGGAGCCCGGTCGGCCGTCGGGCCGGGAATCCGAGATCGCCCAGGTGCTGTCGGCGATCAAGGCGGGACGGATCACCGGGACGGTGTGGCTCACCGCGGACGTGCACTACACCGCCGCGCACCGGTACTCGCCCGACCGCGCCGCATACAAGGATTTCGACGAGTTCTGGGAGTTCGTCTCCGGTCCACTCAACGCGGGCGGCTTCGGTCCCAACGACCTCGACGCCACGTTCGGCCCCGAGGCCGTGTTCGTGCACGCGCCGCCCGCACCCAACTCGTCGCCGCTCGACGGATACCAGCACTTCGGTGAGGTGTTCATCGACGGGCAGACGTCGGAGTTGCGGGTGGACCTCCTCGACGCGGCCGGGACGGTGCTGTTCAGTCAACTGCTGCCGCCGCCGGTGCGCTGATCGTCTGAAGAAGGCCAGTGCGGATCTTCTGGACTGCTCGACTGGTCGGGAAAGATCCCACCGAGTGGGGCGCCGATGCGGAACTGCTCCAGGCGAAACAAGCCCGTACCTCCCTCTTTGGGGCCGTAGTGCGCGACTGCTGCGGCCAAGAGAATCATGCATGCGAGGGTGATCAGTGTCGTCATGGATTCGAGCTTCGCCAGAACTGGCTTTGAGTTGAATAGCCAAGAGGTTGATACTGGACTGCATGATGACTCGCGTACTCGGTGCACGCTCCCTGGCCAGGGACCTCGGTAACTGGCAGGACGACAGCGGCCGCCGGTCGGCGGCGCGGCCCGCCTACCGGGCGCTGGCCGACGGGATCCGGTTACTCGTGCACGACGGCCGCATCCCGCTGGGGGTCGCGTTGCCGAGCGAGCGCGAACTGGCGTCGATGCTGGAGTTGAGCCGGACCACGATCACGTCATCGTATTCGGTGCTTCGGGACGAGGGGTATCTCATCAGCCGTCAGGGGTCGCGCAGCACCGTCGCGCTGCCGCTGGGGGCACGGCAGAACGGGCTGATGTTCCGGGCACACCAGCCCGGTTCCGACAGCTCGGTGGTCGACCTCAGCTACGCCGCGATGGCCGCGCCCGCGGAAGCGGTCGAGCAGGCCTACTCCTATGCGTTGCAATCGCTTCCGCAATTCCTGCCCACTCACGGGATGGAGCCGGTGGGGATCGGCGCGTTGCGGGACGTCATCGCGGCGCGTTACCGGGCGCGCGGGCTGGAGACCTCGCCCGAGCAGATCATGGTCACCTCCGGCGCTCAGCATGCGCTGCGGCTGCTCCTCAACGTGCTCACTGCGCCGGGGGAGCGGGTGCTGGTCGATCACCCCACGTACCCCAACGCGCTGGAGGCGATCCGCAGGGTCGGTGCGCGTCCGGTCCCGGTTCCCGTCCGTCCGGAAGGCGGGGCATCCGGGGCGTGGGATCTCGACGGAATCCGCAGCGCCGCCCGGCAGACCGCGGCCCGGATGGCGTACCTGATCCCGGACTTCCACAACCCCACCGGACTGTGCCTCGACGCGTCCGGGCGGGCCGAACTGGCGCGGATCGCGCGCGACACCCGCATGACACTGGTGGTGGACGAGACGATGGTCGACCTGTGGCTGGACGAACCGTCACCGGGGCCGGTCGCGGCGCACGGCAGGGGCGCCGCGAAGTCGGAGGTCGTGACGATCGGGTCGGCGGCGAAGTCGTTCTGGGGCGGGCTGCGCGTCGGCTGGATTCGCGCCGATCCGGCGCTGATCACCCGGCTTGCCGGGGCGCGGGCCGCGGTCGATCTGGGCACGCCGGTGATGGACCAGCTCGCGGCGGCACATCTGCTCTCCGACGACGAACTCGTCCTCGCCCGGCGCCGGGCGGAACTGCGGGAACAGCGGGGCGCGATGCTCGACGCTCTCGCCGACCGCCTGCCGGACTGGGTCCCGACCATCGGTTCGGGGGGAATGTCGCTGTGGCTGCGCATGCCCGCACCGGTGTCGACGGCGCTGGCCGCGACGGCCCCCAACTTCGGGGTGCTGCTGGCGGCGGGACCGCGGTTCGGGGTGGAGGGCGCGTTCGAGCGGTTCGTCCGGCTCCCGTACGCGCGGACGTCCGACGAACTGCGTCGCGGTGTCGACTGCGTCGCGGCAGCGTACGAGATGCTGGCCGTCGACCGAGAGCTCACGGAACCGTCCCTCGTCGTCTGAGCACGTGAGTGGCGAAGCGTGCCGGAACACGCATCGCCACTCACGTGGGGGTCAGGTCCAGACGGTGTCGATGTCGACGCCCTCGCGGGCAGGCGGGGTGGGTGCGCCGGCCGGGGTGCGGGAGAACCGCGGCGCCGGGGCGTGCTGCGTGACGCCGTCGAGGTCGATCAGCGATCCGCGGGCGGCGATGTGCTCGTTGGACGGCGCCTCCGCGAACGTCAGCACGGGCGACACGCAGGCATCGGTGCCGAGGAAGATGGCCGCCCACTCGTCGCGGGTCTTCGACAGGAACTTCTCGGCGAAGACCTTCTTCATCTGCGGCCACGCCGAGATGTCCATCTGCTGCGGGAGTTCGGCGGGGTCGAGTTCGAGGCCCTGCAACAGCAGAGCGTAGAACTGCGGCTCGATCGAGCCGACGGCCATGTACTTGCCGTCGGACGTCTCGTAGGTGTCGTAGAACGGCGCGCCGGTGTCGAGCAGGTTGACACCCCGCTCGTCGGACCAGACGCCGCGGCCGCGGAACGCCCACATCATGTGCGACAGGGCCAGCGCGCCGTCGACCATGGCCGCATCGACGACCTGGCCCTTGCCGGACGTTTGGCGCTCCACCAGCGCCGACAGGATCCCGAAGATCAGGAACATCGAACCGCCGCCGAAGTCGCCGACCATGTTCAGCGGCGGCACGGGACGCTCACCCTTGCGGCCGATGGCGTGCAGGACCCCGGTCAGCGAGATGTAGTTGATGTCGTGCCCGGCCGCGCTGGCCAGCGGACCCTCCTGGCCCCAGCCCGTCATCCGTCCGTACACGAGTCGCTCGTTGCGCCCGAGGCAGACGTCCGGGCCCAGGCCCATACGCTCGGTGACACCGGGGCGGAAGCCCTCGATCACGACGTCCGCGCGCTCGATCAGACCGAGAACCTTCTCCACCTGCTCGGGGTCCTTCAGATTGGCCTCGACGACGCGACGACCCCGCTGGATCTGGTCGTACGGGCCGTCCGGCGGAATCACTCCGGGACGCTGGACGCACACCACGTCGGCGCCGAGATCGGCCAGGAGGGCGGCGGCGTGCGGGCCCGGTCCGAGGCCTGCGAATTCGACGACGCGAATGCCCGCGAGGGGGCCCTTCTTCTCTGTAACTGGAGCAGACACGCGAGTTCCTCATTCCGGTACGAGACAACCTGTCGAATCGACGTTAACTTGCGGCCCTCGGTCCGTGTGCCCCGGGTCACGGGATACCGCCGTCGGTGAGCCCGCGCTCTTGCCTGCCCGCGGGTGCGCGGGGCACAGTTGATTCATGAGTTTTCAGGGTGAGCTCGTGAGTTTCGTGGCCAGCACCGATCTGGACGTCTCGGAGATGTTCTACGTGGAGACCCTGGGGCTGACGCTCGTCTCACGGGACGAGTTCGCGTTGGCCCTCGATTGCAACGGCTCCCTGCTCCGGGTCACGCTGGTGCAGGCGAAGGCCGACACCGGGTACACGGTGCTGGGGTGGAAGGTCGGCGACCTGAACAAGGTCGTCGAAACACTGCGCAGCAAGGGCATCGAGTTCACCGAGTACCCGGGCATGGATCAGGACGAGCACGCCGCCTGGCGCGCCCCGGACGGCATCCGCGTCGCGTGGTTCCGGGACCCGCACGGCAACGTGCTGTCGCTCTTCGAGGATCCGAACTGACCGGCGTCAGCGGCGGGCCGCACCGCGGCCGGCGAGCAGTGCCTCGGTGGCGTCCCACAACCGCGCGGCGAGTTCGGCGTCACGTGCGTCCTTGCTCGGCTGAACAACCTTGCAGCCCTTGACGTATTCGCCGGTGAACTTGCCGCTCTCCGTCGCGGTGGCGGTCCAGACCACCGTGTCCGCTGCCTTCGCGACGTCCGACGCGAACGGGGTCAGGAGTGTCCCCACCACCTGGTAGCCGAACAGACCCCGCCCGAGGGAGGTGCCGCGGACGAACCCGGGGTCGGCGCAATTGACGACCAGCCTCGCAGGATCGGACCGGCGCGCCAACTCGCGGGTGAACAGGGTCAGGGCGAGTTTGGAGTTGTTGTACGCACGCTGGCCGTGGAACGTGTCCTTCGTGCCGTCGAGGTCGTCGAAGTCGAGGTGCCCTCCGCGATGTCCCGACGAGCTGACGTCGACGATGCGTGCCGGGTGCCGGTAACCGGCGGCGTCGGCGGTCGACGCCTGCGCCATCGCCGGAGCCAGCGACGTCGCCAGCACGAACGGCGCGAGGTAGTTCACGGCGAACATCTCTTCGACGCCGTCCACCGTCAGTTGACGATGCCCCACGTCGATGCCCGCGTTGTTCACCAGCACATCGATCCGCGGGAACCGGTGCAGCAGTTCCTCGGACAGCCTGCGCGCACGGTCGAGCGAGGACAGGTCGGCGAGCGCCGAGTTCAGCCGGTCGCGGTCGGTGTTCTCGGACAGTTCGGCGATCACCGCGTCGATCTTGTCCTGGTCCCGGCCGACCAGAACGACGGTGGCCCCGCGGCGTGCGAGTTGGCGGCAGGTCTCCAGGCCGAGCCCCGAGGTGGCACCGGTGACCACCATGGTGCGGCCTGCGAGATCGTTCGACTCGGTCATTCTCGCCTCCCGAATGCAGGTCTCTACGAGACTAGGGCAACCGGGAGGGTCGCACCATGGAACGAAAACACCGCGAATCCGCCCGCGACTGCCGCCGGCTAGCGTCGGTGCTCGTACCCCAGCCAGGCGCGTCGACGCTCACCGAGCGGATCGTTCTCCACCCGGCTCGTGGCGTCGATGATGAGCGTCTCGCGGCGCTCCGGCGAGTACCGGGGCCATCCGGGTGCCGGGGTCCCGTGCCGGGCGAAATGCAGCCAGTGCGACTGAACGGTGTCGGTGACGGCCAGCAACCCGCGGCGGCCCCCGAACGCGGTGAGCAGCCGCGCCCACGGCCCGGTCAGCCCGAACACCGCGTACATCTCCGTCGCGTGAGTGGCGCCCAATCCGAGGATGTGAAGCAACCGGGGTGCGAAGTCGTACCGGTAACTGTAGGTCGGTGCGACGGTCGTGTGACCCTGCGCGCACAGGACGGACGGTTCCCAGAACGTCACGTCGCCGCCGAGGTCCGCGGCCGCACGCCTCCCGGGATAACCGGGGTAGGCGGCGATGGCCCGTTCCTTCACCGACGCGTCCACGTGCGAGAACATCTTGTCGATCCGGGTGGGATCGGTGGGCAGTATGTTCAGGAACCGGGGAAAGACCCTGCCCTCGTGACGGTTCGTGCCGATGATCAGCGGAACCGGGTGCCCGGAACCGGACGCGAAGCAGTCGAGCGGATGCGTGGGAAGGAAGAAGCCGTCGACAACGGGCGCGAACGCGCGGGTTCCCGGTTCTTCATCGGCGCCCCGGCGCGCCAGTGTCGTCCCCGCTTCGACGAAGCCGGCGGGGTCGGCGGTCTCGAGCCACGTCGCGGCCTCGGAGAGCGGGACCCCGGCGATCTCGAGGAATTCGCGCGACCACCGCGCGGCCCGCTCGGGGTGGTACGCGGACGCCACCGGAGGGCTCTCCGCGATGGCCTGCGCGAACAGGCCTTTCGCGGCGGGGGTGGTCATGAGTGTGGTGACGGCGTTGGCGCCCGCGGATTCGCCGAAGACGGTGACGTTGTCGGGGTCGCCGCCGAATTCGGCGATGTTGCGCTGCACCCATTCGAGTGCGGCGACCTGGTCGCGGAGTCCGAGGTTGGAGTCGAAAGGTCGTTCGGGGGTGGAGAATTGGGTGAAGTCGAGGTATCCGAGCGATCCGAGGCGGTAGTTGATCGACACGTACACGATGTCGCCGCGGCGGACCAGCGATTCGCCGCTGTAGAGCGACGAGGACGAGGTCCCCCCGGAGTAGGCGCCGCCGTGGATGAACACCATCACGGGTCGCGGCGACTCGGATGTGGACCCGGGTGCGAGCACGTTGAGGGTGAGACAGTCCTCGTCGGTCTCGTCGCCCTGCGGGGCGGGGGACCCGAAGTGGAAGGCCCGCCGGACCCCCGACCACGGTGCGACCGGTTGCGGGGCCCGCAACCGCAGCGGCCCGACCGGGGGAGCGGCGTAGGGAATCCCACGCCATGCGGTCAGGTCGTCGATCCGGCGTCCTCCGACGGCGCCGGCTTCGGTGTGGACCTCGAGAGCGCTCACAGGCCCTGCCCGTAATAGCCCCGGTACCCCTGCCAGGCCAGCCTGCGCTCCCGGCGCGGATCGTCCTGGACGGTGGTGACGGTGTCGAACACGAGTGTTGCCCTCCTGTCGGTGTCGTACTTCGGCCACGACGCCAACGGTGTTCCCTGCGAGGCGAAGTGCAGCCAGTGTCGCTGTACGGTGTCCGTCACGTCCTTGAGTCCGCGACGACCGCCCGGCAGGGTGAGGCCGCGGCCGATCAGGGTGTCGGCGATGTCGAACACCGCGAACAACTCGAATCCGTGTGTGGCGTCCAGTCCGAGCCATTTCATGGCGCGCGGAGCGAAGTCGAAACGATAGCTGAAGGTGGGGGCGAACGCGCAGTGGGCCTCGGCCAGTTCGATCGACGGCTTCCAGAACGTGAGATCGCCGCCCAGGTCGGTGGCCGCGTCCGGCGCCGGGTAGCCGGGATACGCGGCGGTGACGCGGGCCTCGGCGCCGGGGTCGGTGAGTGCGAACATCCGCCCGATCCGGTCGGGGTCGGTCGGCAGCGCGTCGAGGAGTTTCGGGAACAGGGTGCCCTCGCGGGCGTTGGTACCGATGATCAGCGGAACCCGGTGCGCCGAGCCGTCGGCGAACGCGTCGAGCGGAGGCTTCGGCAGGAAGTCGCCGTCGATCACGGGTCCGAACGGGTGCAGTCCCGGCGTCTCCGACAGCACCTTCGCGCCGAGACGATTTCCGGCCCGGCCCAGTGCGCCGACCGGTGACGAGGCGAGGGCCTCTGCGGCGGTGTCCGGTTCGGCCCCGAGCAGCGTCACGTAGTCGGATGCCCACCGGGCGGCGCGGTCGGCGGTGGTGACGAGGCCGGGGGCGGAACTCTCCGAGATCGCCCGCGCGAATAATCCTTTCGCGGCGGGGGTGGTCATGAGTGTGGTGACGGCGTTGGCGCCCGCGGATTCGCCGAAGACGGTGACGTTGTCGGGGTCGCCGCCGAATTCGGCGATGTTGCGTTGCACCCATTCGAGTGCGGCGACCTGGTCTCGGAGTCCGAGGTTGGAGTCGAAAGGTCGTTCGGGGGTGGAGAATTGGGTGAAGTCGAGGTATCCGAGCGATCCGAGGCGGTAGTTGATCGACACGTACACGATGTCGCCGCGGCGGACCAGCGACTGTCCGCCGTAGAGCGCGGTGGCCGACATGCCCAGCGTGTACGCGCCGCCGTGGATGAACACCATCACCGGGCGCGCCCCGGATGTGCCGGGCGTGGCCAGCACGTTGAGAGTCAAGCAATTCTCGCTGGACGGCTGATACTTGCCCGGACGGAGTGCGGTGAACTTCTTGTGCTGCACGGCGGCGTCGCCGAATTCGGTGGCATCGAGCTCGCCGGACCACGGCGTGACCGGCTGGGGTGCGCGAAACCGCAGCGGCCCGACCGGGGGCGCCGCGTAGGGAATTCCCCGCCACGCGACCAGGTCGCCGACGCGCCGGCCGCGGACCACCCCTGCGGTCGTCCTCACCAGCGTGTCGGTCGTGAGAGTGTCAGACGCCATGTCCGAAACTATACGGAGATCACCTGAGCTTGACTTTTAACCTTTGCCGTCGCGTGGGGCAGTTGGTGATGATGTTGTTCGGCGTGTCGCCGCGGCATGGGGCGACGACCGCCTGATCATCTTGAGGTTCCTCTCACAGAACTTTCGAGACAAAGGCAAGCGGTGGTCGTGAGTGTCAGTGTGCCCTACACGCAGGTGGTCGGGGAAGGGTCGTACGCGGATGACCGGGTCGAGCTGGTGTCGTTCCGCGAAGAGTTCTACCGGTGTTTGTCGGCGCGCAGCGATGCGGTGTTCGAGCTGACCGATGCGTTGCTGTGTTCCGGGGACCCGGTCACCACACTGGTCGACTTGTCGCTGACCCCTGAGCATCGGCGCGGTCACGGCGCCTTGTACGACGGATTGAACTGCGGCCGGGTTGATATCGATCGACTGCGACGCGCAGTCGGAGCACTTCCCCTGCCGCGAAGCGGCGATGGCCGGATCGTCCTGGCCATCGATATCAGCCCGTGGCTGCGCCCGGATGCGCCAACCAGCTCCCAGCGAGCGTTCTGTCACGTCTACGGTCGCGGTAGGAATCAAGCACAGTTGATCCCCGGGTGGCCGTATTCCTTCGTCGCCGCGCTGGAGGTGGGACGCACGTCGTGGACGGCGGTACTCGATGCGGTGCGCCTGCGGCCCGACGACGACGAAACTACGGTCACCACGACACAAGTCCGCGAAGTAGTCGGGCGATTGCAATCGGCCGGGCACTGGAGAGACGGCGACCCGGACATCGTGCTCGTCTTCGATGCCGGGTACGAACTGGCACGGGTGGCGTTCCTACTCGCTGATCTACCGGTTCAGGTGTTGGGTCGGATGCGTTCGGATCGGGTGCTGCACTTCCCCGCGCCGCCGCCGGGTCGAACCGGGCGCCCGCCCCGGCACGGTGCCGAATTCAAATTCGCCGACCCCCTGACCTGGCCCGAACCCGACAGCGCCGCCGATACCGACACCGACCGCTACGGAACAGCCGTCACTGCGGCGTGGAATCGGTTGCACCCGAGGATCACTCACCGTGGATCGTGGGCGGACCACCCGGGTCCGCCGCCGATCGTCGAAGGCACGGTGATCCGACTGACGGTCGATCACCTGCCCGGCAACCGGCACCCCAAACCGGTGTGGCTCTGGTACTCGGACCCGGACGTCGGCGCCGACGACGTCGACCGATTGTGGCAGATGTTTCTGCGGCGCTTCGACATCGAGCACACGTTCCGGCTCTTCAAGCAGACGTTGGGTTGGACCGCCCCGAAGATCCGCAACCCCGAGGCGGCCGACCGATGGACGTGGATCGTCCTGATTGCGCACACCCAACTCCGACTCGCCCGGCCGCTCGCCGAAGACCTACGCCGACCGTGGGAACGACCCGCCCCACCGCGACGGTTGACGCCGGCCCGGGTCCGTCGGGGGTTTCGGCGCATCCGCGCGACCATGCCCAATCCGGCCGGCGCACCGAAACCCGTTCGACCCGGTCCCGGACGCCCACCCGGCACGAGGAACCGCCGCCCCGCCCAGCACCATCACGTCGGGAAACGCACCAAAATCGACATGACGGAGCCAGAAAGTGAAACCCAACCAGGTTAAACAACAAGCTGAGAGGGCGTTCAGGTCCGCCGGCGGCGCTCCACACGGCTCAGCTCCGCGCCTCCAGCAGCCGCAGCCACACCTCGCTCACGGTCGGGTACGACGGGACCGCGTGCCACAGCGTGTCCAGCGGCACCTTCCCGACCAGCGCGATGGTGGCGGCATGGATGAGCTCGCCGACGTCCGTGCCAGCGAACGTCGCCCCGACCAGGGTGTCGGTGGCCCGGTCGATCACGAGCTTGGCGTGACCACTGAAATCGTCGCGCGCCAGTGACGAGCCGGCGACGGCGATGTCGACCTCGACGGTCTCCACGTCCACGCCGGCGCCGCGTGCCTCCTTCTCGGTGATCCCGACGGCCGAGACCTCCGGGTCGGCGAACACCACCTGGGGAACCTGGCCGTGGTCGGCGGTCGCCCGGAACCGGGCCCCCTCCAGCGGCCTGCCCTCGGCGCGGGCGGCGATCACGTCGCCGCAGACGCGGGCCTGGTACTTGCCCATATGAGTGAGCAACGCGCGGCCGTTGGCGTCGCCGACGGCGTACAACCATTCGTCCGCCGTCGTCAGGTGGTCGTCCGTGGTGAGGAATCCGTGGGAGTTCAGCAGTCGCGCGTCGAGGCCGAGCGCCGACGTGGCCGGAGTGCGCCCGGTCGCGACGACGACTTCGTCGACGACGAGCGGATCCTGTCCCGCCACGTCCAGCGTCACCGGACCACCGTGGATGCGGCCGATCCCCGTGTCCCGGGCGTCGGCTCGCTCGACGCCGCGAAGGTCCGCGCCGAACAGGATCCGCGCACCCTTCTTCTCCAGCGAGCGGGCCACCCGCTCACCGGCGAACGGCTCGTTCTTGGGGAGCAGCGCCCGGCCGCGCACCACCATCGTCAGTTCCTCGACGCCGAGGTCCAGTAGCCACGTCGCGCTCTCACATGCCACGACGCCGCCGCCGATCACGGCGACCCGGCGCGGAATCTCTCTCAGGTTGGTGGCGTCCCGCGAGATCCACGGCAACGACGCCCGCAGGCCGGGGGTGTCGGGGACCGCGGCGGTCGTCCCGGTGGCGACCACGACGGCGTGCCGGGCGCGCAGCTGACGGGAATCGCCGACCGTCACCGTGCGGTCCCCGGTGATGCGTGCCGATCCGCGGATGACGTCGATTCCCTGCGAGTCGGCCCACATCACCTGCGAGGAGTCGTCGTGGTTGCTGGTGAACGAGTCGCGTCGCGCCAGCACGGCGTCCACGTCGAGCGGCCCGGCCGACACTCCGGGCATGTTGCGCGCCGCCCCGAGGACCTCACCGGGACGCAACAGTGCCTTGCTGGGCATGCACGCCCAGTACGAGCATTCCCCGCCGACGAGTTCGTGTTCGATCAGCGCCGCGGTGCGGTCGCTGCCCGCGATGGCGTAACTCGCCGCGTTCTCACCGGCGGGGCCGCCTCCGATCACGATGACATCGAACTCTTCCGCGCCGCTCCCAGAGTCAGTCATACCTGTAACCGTAAGCCGGTCGGTGCTGGATGTCAGAGGTTCCGGCGGGCCTCTCGCGTTGTTACCCGCGGGTAGATAGTGTGGCGGAATGACACGGCAGAAGATTCTGATCACCGGTGCCAGCTCGGGACTCGGCGAGGAGATGGCTCGCCGGTTTGCCGCCCAGGGACGAGACCTCGCTCTGTGTGCGCGACGCGTCGAGCGGCTCGAGTCCGTGCGTGACGAGTTGCGGGCGGCGCATCCCGGGATCACCGTCGCCGTCCGTGAACTCGACGTCACCGACCACGACGCGGTGATCCGGGTCTTCGGCGAACTGCGCGACGAGCTGGGCGGGCTCGACCGCGTCGTCGTCAACGCCGGACTCGGCAAAGGGGCCCGGATCGGAACGGGCCGGGCCGACGCCAATCTCGCCACCGCCCGCACCAACTTCGTCGGTGCCCTGTCGCAGTGCGAGGCGGCGCTCGGCATCTTCCGCGAACAGAACGCCGGGCACCTGGTGCTCGTGTCCTCGATCAGTGCCGATCGTGGTCTGCCCGGCCCGAAGGCGGCGTACTCGGCGAGCAAGGCGGGAGTGTCGGCCCTCGGTGAGGCGCTCACCGCGGAGCTGGCGAAGAGCCCGATCGTGGTGACCACGCTGCTGCCCGGGTACATCGCCACCGACATGTCGGGCAGGGCCGGCGACAGTGCCAAGATGACGGCCACCCTCGACGACGGCGTCGATGCGATGGTCGCGGCCATCGAGAAGGAGACGAACCGCGCTGCGCTGCCCGGAATCACATGGCGAGGAATCGACCTCGCATTGAGATTCCTTCCTCATGCATGGACATCCCGGTTCGTGTAGGACTGACCTATGACGACCGCCCAGGAATCCTCGTCCCTCGGCCTGCAGCGTTCGAGGCCGCGTGTCGTCATCGTCGGGGGAGGGTTCGGCGGAATCCACGCCGCCCGGCGGCTCCGCGACGTCGACGTGGACGTCACCCTGCTCGACCGGGGAACCAGCCACCTCTTCCAGCCGCTGCTCTATCAATGCGCGACGGGGTTGCTGTCCGAGGGCGAGATCAGCAGCCCGCTGCGGCACCTGCTGCGCGGCAACCGCAACGTGCACGTCGCCCTCGGGGAGGCGCACGCGATCGACGCCGTCAGCAGGGTCCTGACCGCCAGTCGCTTCGACGGATCCACGTTCGACCTGCCCTACGACTACCTGATCGTCGCGGCGGGCATGCGACAGACGTACCACGGGCACGACGAGTACATCCAATGGGCGCCGGGGATGAAGACCCTCGACGACGCGCTCGCCATTCGCCGGAAGCTGATCTGCGCCTTCGAGATGGCCGAATCGCTGCCCACTGCGGAGGAACGCAGGCCGTGGCTGACCTTCGCCGTCGCGGGCGGTGGGCCCACCGGGGTCGAGCTGGCGGGCCAGATCCGGGAACTCGCCGTGCACGCTCTCGCCCACGAGTTCCAGTCCATCGACCCCTGCGAGGCCCGGGTCCTGCTGTTCCACGGCGGCGACCGCGTTCTCCCGTCGTTCAATCGGAAACTGTCCGCGGCGGCGCAGCGGACCCTCGACAAGATCGGCGTCGAAACGCACCTCGGTGTGCACGTCACCGACGTCTGCGAGACCAGCATCGAGACGACGGCCAAGAACGCCGCGCGCACCAAGAAGCGCTACGGGGCTCGCACGATCCTCTGGACCGCAGGCGTCGAGGCCGTGCCGTTCGCGGAAGCTCTCGCGAATGCACTGGGCGTGAAGCAGATTCAAGGCGGGCGCATCGCCGTCGAACCCGACCTCACCGTGCCCGGACACCCCAACGTCTGGGTGATCGGCGACCTGATGTCGCTGAACGACCTCCCCGGCGTGGCCGAGGTCGCGATGCAGGGCGGCAGGCACGTCGGTGGGTGCATCGCCCGCACAGTCACGGGGGGAACGCCCGACCGCAAACCCTTCAAGTACCGCGACCTGGGGAGCGCGGCGTACATCGCCCGCAGGCACGCGCTGCTCCAGGCGGGCCCGATCCGGATGTCCGGGTTCCTGGGCTGGGTGTCGTGGGGCGCCATCCACATCGCGTTTCTCGCCGGGTACCGTAACCGGCTCGGCACCCTGCTCAACTGGGCCGTCACGCTGGCGTCGCGAACGCGCCGGGAGCGGGCGATCACCTACGGCGATCCGCAGTCGGCGCGTCTGCCCTACGCCGAACCCGCGTCCGAGTCCTGACTCACCAGCCGCGGGCATCGAGACCGTGCCGGGCGAGGACGGTCGTCGCCCGCTCCCGGAGTTCCGCGCGTTCCGGACTGTCCAGCGACTCGAGCGCGAGGGTGTAGCTGCCGCCGAATCGGCTGAGATAGGCGGACAGCCGGGTGCGGCTGGTCACGACACCCGGATGCACGGCCCGGGTGGCGATGCCGGTGGCGCGGTGACCGCCGATCGAGACGAGGGCCTCGGGTAGCGGTCCGATGTTCGAACACAGCACGTCCCGTTCGCCGGGGTTGCCCGTGAGGGCGTGCGCCACCCGGTCGGGGACCAGTTGCAGCATTTCCTCCGGGAACCCGGCCGGGCTCGTCATCGCGGGCGCGGAGAACGCCGCGCGGCTCGCGGCCCGCACATCCGCGACGGTGTCCTGCGGGTGGACGTTCACCTCGACCATGGCGACGGAGTTCGCGGTACCCGACGAGGTGGCCGCGCCCCGCAGGTCCATCGGCACACTGATCGTGAGCGGGCGGGTTTCGCCGTCCCGCCGCGCCAACTCGGCCACCACGGCCAGGAACAGGCTGTTCGGCCTTCCGCCTGCCTGCTCCGCGGCGGCGTCCCACCGCTCGGCGTCCACGTCCAGCACCGCCGACACAGGTGAGTGGCAAAGTGTGCCGGGGGACGCTTTGCCGCTCACGTGCAGGAAGCGCCGGAGTTCCCCGCGACGGGCCCCGCTCACCACGAGACCGGCGACCGCACGCGCGGTTCCCTCGGTCACGCGGCGGGCGAGCCGGGTGGCGTCCCACATGTCCGCGACAGCGCCTTCCGCACCTCCCGGATCCGACGGGGGCAGTCCCTGCAGCGCCGCCGCGATGGCGGCCGCCAGTCCGCGCGCATCCGCGATCACGTGCGAACACACCAGCGACAGCACCGTGCCCCCGCCGGCCGGTCGTGCGCACGCCAGACGCCAGGCGGGACCCCGCTCGGGGTCCACCGACAACGAGCCGTGCTCGTCGGCCCACGCGAGGACCGCCCCGGCCTCGATCTCCGCGTCCTCGACGGGAAAGGCGTCGATACTCGGCTCGAACCGGGGCCGCGCGCCGGGAATCCGCGGACGCACCACCCGTTTGCCCAGCGGTCCGCGGGCGAAGTCTGCGCTCAGGGCATCGAGGGTCGAGGCGTTCACCTCCCCGTCGGTACGCCACAGTCCCTGCATCACGATCGGCGTTCCCCACCCCCGATGGGTGCGCAGGAACATCTCGTCGACGACGCTCAATCGGGCGCTCACCAGCGAAGTGTACGTCCGGTCGAGGTGGGCGCAGGACGCCGACCTCTGGACAGCCGGCGCATACTGGAAGTGCAGCGCTGTACGGACCGCACACGGAGAACGCCATGGTTAGCGTCGAGAAATGGAAGGTGTGGGGTTCCGTCGTGGAAGTCGACGTCACCGAAGGCGCCGCCCTACCCGAGGCTGCAGCGCTGATCGCGGCCGTCATCGACGAGACCGAATCGGTCTGCGACATCCACCGCGGCGACGCCGAGATCCACGCCGTCAACCTCTCGCAGGGCGCGCCGGTGAAGGTCAGCCGGCGGATGTCCGCACTGCTGCGGTCGGCGCTCTGGGCCGCCCGGATGACCGACGGGGTGGTGAACCCGCTCGCCACCGAATCCCCCGACGGGGACCTGATCCCCACCGTGCACCCGGCACCCAGCTTCCTCGACGTCCAGATCGACGACGACGTCGTGTTCGCGCCGTGGGGCGCCTCGTTCGACATCACCGACACCGCCAAGGCCGACACGGTGGACCGGGCGGCGGAACTGGTGGCCCGGCAACTCGAGTGCGGGGCCGCCGTGCGTATCGGCGACGTCGTCGCGACGGCCGGGCACTGTCCCGCCGGCGGTTGGCAGATCCCGGTGCCCGGCGACGGCGAGGTCGAACTGGTGAACGGGACGGCGATGGCGACGGCCTTCGCGCCCCCGGCTGCCGAACCACCCACCGCCACCGAGTGGGAGACCGTGTCGGTGATCGCCGACGACGCGCTCTGGGCATACGCGGCCAGCGTCGCTGCCCTCGCCCGCGGCATCGGTGCGATCCGCTGGATCGAACAGCACGAATTGCGCGCCCGGCTGGTGGATCGTTCGGGCCGGGTCTACACCACCGAGAGCTGGTGAATCAGGCCCGTCCGCGCTGACGGCGGTACCAGCGCACCAGGCTGTCCGTCGACGAATCGCTTTGCGCGGCCGGTTCTTCCGCCGCGGTGAGCACCGGCTGCAACTCGACGGCCTGCGTCTTGCCGAGCTCGACACCCCACTGGTCGAACGAGTCGATGCCCCACACGACGCCCTCGACGAACACCTGGTGCTCGTACAGGGCGATGAGCTGTCCGATCACCGACGGGGTGAGCTTGGGCGCGAGGATCGTGGTGGACGGCCGGTTGCCGGGCATGACCTTGTGCGGCACCAGATGTTCGGGCGTTCCCTCGGCCGCGATCTCCTCGGCCGTCTTGCCGAACGCCAGGACCTTCGTCTGGGCGAAGAAGTTGCTCATCAGCAGGTCGTGCATGCTGCCGGTGCCGTCCGCCGTGGGCAGGTCGTCGGTGGGTTCGCCGAAACCGATGAAATCGGACGGGACGAGCCGCGTGCCCTGGTGCAGGAGCTGGTAAAAGGCGTGCTGCCCGTTGGTGCCGGGTTCGCCCCAGAAGATCTCACCGGTGGACGTGGGGACGGGCGTACCGTCGGCACGCACCGACTTGCCGTTCGATTCCATCGTCAACTGCTGCAGGTAGGCCGCGAACCGCACGAGGTCGTTGGAATACGGCAGTACGGCACGGGATTCGGCGCCGAAGAAGTTCGAGTACCAGAGGCCGATCAGGCCGAGCAGGACCGGCGCGTTCTCCTCGAGCGGCGCCGTCCGGAAGTGTTCGTCCACGGCGTGGAAGCCGGCGAGGAACTCCGCGAACCGCTCCTTGCCGATCGCCGCCATCACCGACAGCCCGATGGCGGAATCGACCGAGTACCGGCCACCCACCCAATCCCAGAATCCGAACATGTTGGCCGTGTCGATTCCGAACTCCGCCACCCGATCGGCGTGCGTCGAGACGGCGACGAAATGCTTTGCGACCGCCTCGTTTCCGAGGCCGAGACCGCCCAGCAGCCACCGCCGCGCGGCGGTGGCGTTGGTGAGCGTCTCGAGCGTCGAGAACGTCTTGGACGCCACGATGAACAGGGTGGTGGCCGGGTCGAGGCCCTGCAGGCTGCGCACCAGGTCGGCGGGGTCGACGTTGGAGATGAACCGGACGCTGATGCCCGCGTCGGCGTAGTGCCGCAGCGCGCGGTACACCATCACCGGACCCAGATCCGATCCGCCGATACCGATGTTGACGACGGTCTTGATTCGCTCGCCCGTCGCGCCGCGCCATTCACCGGAGCGCACCCGATCGGTGAAGTCGCCCATGCGGTCGAGGACCTCGTGGACGTCGGCCACGACGTCCTGCCCGTCGACGACGAGAGACGCGTCGGCGGGCAGCCTCAGCGCCGTGTGGAGGACGGCGCGGTCCTCGGAGGTGTTGATGTGCTCGCCCGCGAACATCGCGTCCCGGCGTGCCTCCAGGTCGGCACTGCGCGCCAGTTCGAGGAGCAGCCCGAGGGTGTCGCGGTCGATGCGGTGCTTGCTGTAGTCGATGTACAGGTCGCCGGCCGTGACGGTGAGCTCCTGCCCGCGTGCCGGGTCCTTCTCGAAGAGTTCTCGAAGATGGACGGACTGAATTTGAGCGTGATGATCACGCAATTTCTGCCAGGCAGCGGTTCCGGTGATGTCTGAGCTCACGAGATTTGAGCTTAATGCCCGCGCGTCGAAACTTCCGTGCGAACTTCGGTGCGGCGCATGATGGACGTCATGGATGCTGTCGAACTCATGCGAACCGTTCCCACAACCCTCTTCCTCGGCGGCGAGAAGCGTGACGCCGAGAACGGCGCCACGTTCACCGTTTTCGACCCCGCCACCGGTGACGCCCTCACCGAGGTCGCGGACGCCAGCCCCGCCGACGCGATGAAAGCGCTCGACGCCGCGGTCGCGGTGCAGCGGGAGTGGGCGGCGACGCCGGCACGTGAGCGCGGGGAACTGCTCCGCGCGGTGTTCGAGAAGATCACGGCCCGGGCCGACGACTTCGCGCTGCTGATGACCCTGGAGATGGGCAAGGCGCTGCCGGAGAGCGCGGCGGAGGTCAAGTACGGCGCCGAGTTCTTCCGGTGGTTCAGCGAGGAGGCCGTGCGTATCGCCGGCCGCTACACACCGGCACCCGCGGGGAACGGACGCATCCTGGTGACCAAGCAGCCCGTCGGGCCGTGTCTGGCCATCACACCGTGGAACTTCCCGCTCGCGATGGGCACCCGCAAGATCGGTCCCGCACTGGCCGCCGGCTGCACGATGATCGTCAAACCTGCCTCGGAGACTCCGTTGACGATGCTCCTGCTCGCCGAGGTGATGGCCGACGCGGGGCTCCCGAAGGGCGTGCTGTCCGTGCTGCCGACGTCGAAGTCGGGGGAGGTGACCGGTCCGCTGCTCGACGACCCCCGGCTGCGGAAGCTCACGTTCACCGGCTCGACCGGGGTCGGCCGGATGCTCGTCGAGAAGTCGGCGAAGGGGCTGCTGCGCACGTCCATGGAACTCGGTGGGAACGCGCCGTTCGTGGTCTTCGACGACGCCGACGTGGACAAGGCGGTGGCCGGCGCCGTCCTCGCCAAGATGCGCAACGGCGGCGAGGCCTGCACCGCGGCCAATCGCTTCCACGTCGCCAACAGTGTGCGGGAGGAGTTCACCGCGAAGCTCGTCGACAAGCTGTCTTCGTACACGCTCGGACCCGGCACGGATCCCGGCACGACGCTCGGCCCGCTGATCAATGCGGATCAACTCGAGAAGGTCGGGGAACTGGTGCAGGACGCCGTCGGCGCCGGTGCCCGGGTGCGGCTCGGCGGGGTCGCACCGGAAGGTCCCGGTTACTTCTACCCGGCGACCGTGCTGGACGAGATCCCCGCGCAGGCTCGGATCCTGAAGGAGGAGGTGTTCGGTCCGGTGGTCGCGATCGCCGGGTTCGACACCGAGGAGGAGGGCATCGCCGCGGCCAACGACACGGAGTTCGGCCTGGCGTCGTACATCTTCACCCGGGATCTGGACCGTGCACTCCGTGTGGCCGACGCCCTCGAATCGGGCATGGTCGGCATCAACCGGGGAGTCATCTCGGACACCGCTGCCCCCTTCGGCGGCGTCAAAGCGTCAGGCTTCGGGCGCGAAGGGGGCAGTGAAGGCATCGAGGAGTACCTGGAGACCAAGTACGTGGCACTCGAGCCGTAGCGACCGCCGTCGGGGGACGGGCGGGCCGCTTCGGGAAATCAGTGACCGAGGCGGCCGCGCCCGAGGCGCAGCAGCAGCATGGCGAGTGTGTGGCCTTCCTGGCCGAGCTCGTTGAACCGCTCGAGCACCTTCATCTCACGACTGTGGACGAGGCGGGGACCGCCGGACGCCATCCGGGTGCGCCCGATGAGCTGCGAGACCTCTGCGCGGCGCTTGATAGCGGCGAGAATCTCGGCGTCGAGCTTGTCGATCTCCTGGCGGAGAACCTCGATCTCGGCCTCGCTGGTGGGCACAGCGGTTTCCTTGGCGGCTGATGCGACGGTCTGAGTGCTCATTGGTTCGTCTCCCTCTTGTCAGAACTTGGATCGTTGTTTTGGCTCGAGTCGTTACCGATCCAGGCTCGTTTGACGAAAAAGCCCCGGATCCGGTGCGGACCTCGGGGCTCGTGAGCTGTTCAGTTCACGGGCACCGGAGGCCGGTACCCGTAAAAAAATCGCCACAGGGGGCGCGACGGCGGACTGAACATGTGTACCAGTTTGCCATGGCGGTACCGCGCAGGCCAAGCGGCTGTGACGCTGTCGGTACACGCCGGTAAGTTTGATAGACGATGAACACTATCTCCGGCACCGCTTCTCCCCTGAGCGCCACGTCGACTCCGCACGCCGCCGCACCGGCGCGCGCAGGGTCCGATGCGCTCCTCCAGGGCCTCAACCCACAGCAACGGGAAGCGGTCGTGCACGCCGGTTCTCCGCTGTTGATCGTCGCGGGTGCGGGCTCGGGCAAGACGGCTGTGCTCACCCGCCGCATCGCATATCTGCTGGCCGAGCGGGGGGTGATGCCCGGTCAGATCCTGGCCATCACGTTCACCAACAAGGCTGCCGCGGAGATGCGGGAACGCGTCGCCCACCTCGTCGGCCCCAGGGCCAACAGCATGTGGGTGTCCACGTTCCACTCGAGCTGCGTGCGGATCCTGCGGGCCCAGGCGGCGCTGCTCCCCGGCCTCAACTCGAACTTCTCCATCTACGACGCGGACGATTCGCGGCGACTGCTGACGATGATCGCCAAGGATCTGAACATCGACACCAAGCGCTACTCGGCTCGGCTGCTCGCCACCCACATCTCGAATCTCAAGAACGAGCTCGTCGATCCCGATCAGGCGAGTGCCGACGCCGACAAGGATCCGGCGGAACTGCCTCGGCTGATCGCCAAGGTGTACGGGCACTACCAGCAGCGGTTGCGTTCGGCGAACGCGCTGGACTTCGACGACCTGATCGGCGAGACGGTCGCGATGCTGCAGGCGTTCCCCCAGGTGGCGGAGTACTACCGCCGGCGGTTCCGCCACGTGCTGGTCGACGAGTACCAGGACACGAACCACGCCCAGTACATGCTGGTACGCGAGCTGGTCGGCGGAACCGCGGACGGCGAGGACGCGGACCACCGGCTCGCCCCGGCCGAGCTGTGCGTGGTGGGCGACGCGGATCAGTCGATCTACGCGTTCCGCGGCGCCACGATCCGCAACATCGAGGAGTTCGAGCGCGACTACCCGGACGCCCGCACCATCCTGCTGGAGCAGAACTACCGCTCCACCCAGAACATCCTGTCGGCGGCCAACTCGGTGATCTCGAAGAACACCGGCCGGCGTGAGAAGCGGCTGTGGACCGATTCGGGCGTGGGTGAACTCATCACCGGCTACGTCGCGGACAACGAGCACGACGAGGCGTCGTTCGTGGCGTCCGAGATCGACAAGCTCGTCGATTCCGGCGACGCCAAGTTCGGCGACGTCGCCGTGTTCTACCGCACCAACAATTCGTCCCGTGCCCTCGAGGAGATCTTCATCCGGCTCGGCGTTCCGTACAAGGTCGTCGGCGGAGTGCGATTCTACGAGCGCAAGGAGGTGCGCGACATCGTCGCGTATCTCCGTGTCCTCGCGAACGAGGACGACACCGTCAGCCTGCGCCGGATCCTCAACACACCCCGCCGCGGCATCGGCGACCGCGCCGAGGCGTGCGTGGCCGTCCATTCCGAGCAGCGGGGCATCAGCTTCGCCGAGGCACTGCGGGACGGCGGTGAGGGCCGCGTACCGCTGCTGAACACCCGTTCCCAGAAGGCCATCGCGTCGTTCCTCGAGCTCATGGACGGACTGCGGGTGCTGCTCCCACCGGAGACCACTGCGGACGACGTCGTCCCCGACCAGCTCGGCGACATCGGCGACGTCGTCGAGGCGGTCCTGGAACGGACGGGATACCGCGCCGAACTCGCGGCGAGCAGTGACCCCCAGGACGGGGCGCGCCTCGACAACCTCAACGAGCTCGTCAGCGTGGCGCGTGAGTTCAGCTCCGACGCGCGGAACGCGGCCGGCCTCGTGGAACCGCCGGAGGACGGCGACGTCGACGCCCGCGACGGCGAACCGGACCCCGGTTCCCTCGCCGCTTTCCTCGAGCGAGTGTCCCTGGTCGCGGACTCCGATCAGCTGCCCGACAACGACGAGGGCGTCGTCACGCTGATGACCCTGCACACCGCGAAGGGGCTCGAGTTCCCCGTCGTCTTCGTCACCGGGTGGGAAGACGGTCAGTTCCCGCACATGCGAGCGCTCGGCGACCCCACGGAACTGTCGGAGGAGCGCCGGCTCGCGTACGTCGGCATCACCCGTGCCCGGCAGCGGCTGTATCTGACGCGGGCCGTCATGCGGTCGGCGTGGGGCCAGCCCATCCAGAACCCGGAGTCGCGGTTCCTGCAGGAGATCCCGTCGGATCTCGTGCACTGGCGTCGTGAGGACCCCGGCACCGGTATCGGTTCCGGTGGTGCGATCGGCGGTGGCCGTGCGCGTGGATCGGGATACGGCGGTCAGGGCTTCGGCGGCGGTTCCGGTTACGGCGGCGGGTCGGCAGGCACGCCGAGCTTCGGTGCCGCCCGCACCCGCAACAACAACCTGGTGCTCACGGTCGGCGACCGCGTCAGTCACGACAAGTACGGCCTCGGCACGGTCCTCGAGACCAAGGGCGCCGGGCCGACCGCGACGGTCACCATCGACTTCGGCAGCGCGGGCAAGGTCCGGCTGATGCTGATCGGTGGCGTCCCGATGGTCAAGCTGTAGAGACACGAAAAGACGACTGCGGCGCATGCAATGCATGCGCCGCAGTCGTGTGTTCGGGTGGTGCCGAGAGGTTTCGGTCAGTCCATCTCGGGGCCGAGGCTGATGCCGCGGGAGGCCAGCCAGGGGAGGGGATCGATCTTGTTCTCGCCAGCGAGGTGAACCTCGAAGTGCAGGTGCGGGCCGGTGGAGAAGCCGCGGTTGCCGACGGTCGCGATCTGGTCGCCCGCCATGACCTTCTGACCGACGGTGACGGTGGAGGTGTTGATGTGGCCGTAGACGGTGATGGTGCCGTCGGCGTGCTTGAGGCGGACCCACATGCCGAACCCGGAAGCCGGACCCGAGTCGATGACCTCGCCGTCGGCGACGGCCACGATGGGGGTGCCGATGGGGGCGGCGATGTCGACGCCTGCGTGCAGGGTGCCCCAGCGGCTTCCGAAGTTGGAGGTGAAGGTTCCCACGGCGGGGAGGACGAACAGGGGGCGGCGGGCAGCGGCTTCGCGGGCGGCGCGCTCTTCGCTGAAACGCTGTCCCTTGGCGAGCAGGTTGCTGAACTGCGACAGGTCGGTGGGGTTCGCGATGTTGAGGACCTGCGGGGCGTTCGAATCGGACGCGGCGGTGTCGGCGACCGTGGAGAACTGGGCGGCCTGCGGCTCGGCGGTGGTTCCGATGGTGCTCGACTCGTCACTGGCGAGGGCGACCTCGGAGTGGTCGGAGGAGCTGGACGATCCGCTGGTGACGGCGGCCTGGCCTGCGGCGACTACGGCGCCCGCTGCGACTGCGAGGACTGCGGCGCGACCTTTGAGAGCTGAGGGGGGAGTCGGGATGCGGTGGGCTCCGCGGCGGGAGTGGGAGGGTGCGCCCTCGAAGGACTCGGAACCGCTGCGGGGGGTGAAGCCGGGAATCTCGGACTCGGTGTCGACGGTCTCGAAGCCGGTGCCGGCGTCGACGCTGTCGGGGGTGGAGCGTGGGGACTGCGAATTGCGGAAGAACATGCTGGAAATCTCAGAACTATCGGTCTCGGGATAACGCTCGACCGACCTCGAGGGGTACGTGGGCGCGACTTCGTCGTTGTGACCCCGCAACTCGTCATCGTGGTGACTCACAAAACGGCTGGCCGTGAACTGGCTGCGATGGTGCATACGCCCGTCCGTCCTCCTGCTCGTGACCTGCCTGTGACTTGGACCCTGGCGACGGTAACGAAACGGTTGCGATGCGCGCAACCTGTAACGCGGAGGAACGGCTACATGTGACGGGCATCACAAACTGAGCTGGGGAAACGTCGAACCCACTTTTCGTCTCGGTTCAATCTCGCCCCTGCCCACGCGTGTCACAACCCCGGGGAGACAGGGGGTTGGCGCTAGCGTCGGCGTGTGGCGTCATCAACTCGATCCCCGGACGGGCGTAGGGCCGAGCCCGAACGTATTCCTTCGTCCGGCGGCGCCGGTCTGTCGGCCGTCGACGAGCCCGATCCCGCCCGTGCGCGCCGGGGGTGCGTGTTCGCGGTCGTCCTGGGTCTCGTCGGGGGCGTGGGGGTGGCGTCGGCGCCCGTCCTGCATGCCGTCCGTTCGGTCGACGGGGCAGCCGCGCCGTCCGCGATCGGCGCGGCCGCGCTGTGGGCTGCCGTCTTCGCCGTCGCGGCACCCGTCCTGGCCGTCCCCGCGGTTCTCGCGCGCCGCACCGCAATCGCGGGGGCGCTGCTCGCCGGTGCCGGTGCAGTGTCCGTCGGCGCCGCCGTGCTCGACACGCAGCTGTGGACGGACGCCATCGACGCCAATCGACTCGAATTGTTCCGGCCCGAGACGGCGGCCGAACTCGCCGCCGGGTCCGGCGCGTACGCCGCCCTCGCCGGACACGTGCTGATCGCTTTCGGGGGCCTCCTCGGCATGGTCGCGGTCCACCGGGAATCGCTGATGGACGGTTACGGCGACGCGCGCAGCTCCGAACAGGTCGGACGGGCGACGGGTGCCCGCGTCGGGTTCCTGCCGTCCGCGGTCGCGGTGGTCGCCGCCGTCGTGCTCGTCGGCGCGCTGTTCGCTCCCGCCTTCGTGTCCGAGGATCCGGTCATTCTCGTCCCGACGGTCGTGGAGTCCGATCTCGCCGCGTCCGCAGGTGCCGGGCTGCTGGCGGCGGCCGTTCTGATCGTGGTCGCCTCCGCACTGGCGTCCATCTCGCCGCCCGTCGCGTCCGGCGCGCTCGTCGGGGCCGGCCTGGCCGCGCTCGGCGTCGTCGGGACCCGCCTGGTGGCCGGACTCGCCGCGGGCGAACGGATCCATCCCGGGCCCGGCGCGGTGTGGGGCACGGTCGGCGCCGGTGTCCTCGTGCTCGTCGGCGTCTGCATCCCGATGGTCGACCGGGCTCGCGACAGCAGGATCCTGAAGACGCTCGCCACCCCCTCGTCGTCCGCGCCCGCTCAGGGCGGCCCGGTGAAGAAGGGGGCCGTCACCCCGTCCGCGAAGGGCGTCGCCAAGGCGGCGCTGCGAGCCGAGGCCGCCGCGGCCCGCGCCCGAATCGCCCGCTGGCACGTGGCCGCCGGGACCGCCGGAATCGTCACCGCCCTGCTGGCCGCCGCCGGGGCCCTGCTCCCCGTCCTCGACATCCCGACCGACGCCGTGCGCCCCGACATCTACGCCACCCGCGTCGTGCTCGTCGCCGCCCTCGTGCTCGTCGTCGGCTGCGTCTGGCTGCTGCTGTCGGAGTTCGCCTCCACTGTCCGACCCGCGGTCGGAGTGCTGTGGGTGACGATCCCGTTCTCCGTCGCCGCGGTGTCGCAGTCCGTCGTGCTCGCCACCGACGTTCCCGGAATCGGCGCCGGAATCGGCGCGGCGCTGCTGTGGTGTGCGGCCGTCACCGCCGGCGTCACCGGCGTGCTGACGTGGTTCGCCGGTTCGGCAGAACGCGAGGAGATCGACACGTCCGAGGAGCCGTCCACCTCGATCGCGGTCCTCGCGGTCGGTGGCCTCGGGGCGGTCGCCGCGTTCGTGGGCCTGGGACTGCCGCTCTTCCACGGGACCGACGCACGCGGCGACGAATACGCGCCGGCGTCGTTCGCGGAGTTCCCGTGGAACCTCGACGTGTGGGGACGCGTCCTGCTGGGCGTCGCGGTGGTCCTCGCAGTGATCGTCGCCTCACGTGCCCGGCCTGCCAGGGCGGTGGCACTCCTGCTCGGTTCGGCCGTTGTCGTGGGGGTATACCTCCTGTCGTGGCCGCTCACCGCGGCCCGGGTGACCGACCCCTCAATGGGGGCCGGTGTCGTCCCGACAACGGTGGGCATAGTGTTGATTGCGGCTGCCGCGGCCCTCACGACACGCAGCAGAAATCGGTGAGGTCCGCCCCGTCGACTGCGGTGAGGCCCGCCTCAGTACGTGTTATCGCGTGATGTGGACCACATAGCAGACACGCGGGCGCAGACCGGGCCCGGCAACTGGTTAAAGTCCAAAACAGACCCGCTCCTACCCCTCGAGCGGGTGTCAACGCAGACGAGACGGTGAGCAGATGGATCTCTTCGAATACCAGGCGAAGGAACTCTTCGCCAAGCACGAGGTGCCGACTTCGGCTGGGCGTGTTACCGACACGGTCGCCGGCGCACGCGAGATTGCCGAAGAAATCGGCAAGCCCGTGATGGTCAAGGCGCAGGTCAAGGTCGGAGGCCGCGGCAAGGCCGGCGGCGTCAAGTACTCCGCCGACGCCGATGCCGCCCAGGCCAACGCCGAGGCGATCCTGGGCCTCGACATCAAGGGTCATGTCGTCAAGAAGCTGCTGGTCGCAGAGGCGAGTGACATCGCCGAGGAGTACTACATCTCCTTCCTGCTCGACCGCACCAACCGCACCTACCTGGCCATGTGCTCGGTCGAGGGTGGCGTCGAGATCGAGGTCACCGCCGAGGAGAACCCCGACGCTCTCGCGAAGATCCCCGTGGACGCCGTCAAGGGTGTCGACCTCGCGTTCGCGCGCAGCATCGCCGAGGCAGGAAAGCTGCCCGCCGAGGTGCTCGACGCAGCGGCCGTGACGATCCAGAAGCTGTGGGAGGTCTTCATCAACGAAGACGCTCTCCTCGTCGAGGTCAACCCGCTCGTCCGCACGCCGGACGACCAGATCCTCGCGCTCGACGGCAAGGTCACGCTGGACGAGAACGCTGCGTTCCGTCAGCCCGGCCACGAGGCGTTCGAGGACAAGGACGCCACGGACCCGCTCGAGCTCAAGGCCAAGGAAAACGACCTCAACTACGTCAAGCTCGACGGTGAGGTCGGCATCATCGGTAACGGCGCCGGCCTGGTCATGTCGACCCTGGACGTCGTCGCCTACGCAGGTGAGAAGCACGGTGGCGTGAAGCCGGCCAACTTCCTCGACATCGGTGGCGGTGCCTCCGCAGAGGTCATGGCGAACGGCCTGGACGTCATCCTGAACGACGCGCAGGTCAAGAGCGTGTTCGTGAACGTTTTCGGTGGCATCACCGCGTGTGACGCGGTCGCCAACGGCATCGTCGGCGCCCTGAAGACGCTCGGTGACGAGGCCAACAAGCCGCTGGTCGTCCGCCTGGACGGCAACAACGTCGAAGAGGGTCGTCGTATCCTCGCCGAGGCCGCCCACCCGCTGGTCACGGTCGTCGGAACCATGGACGAGGCTGCCGACAAGGCTGCCGAGCTGGCCTTCGCCGCAAAGTAAAGGGACTCAAAAAACATGGCTATCTTCCTGACCAAGGACTCCAAGGTCATCGTCCAGGGCATCACCGGCGGCGAGGGCACCAAGCACACCGCGCTGATGCTCAAGGCCGGCACCCAGGTCGTCGGCGGTGTCAACGCCCGTAAGGCCGGCACCACCGTCACCCACGACGGCGGCGTCGAGCTGCCCGTCTTCGGCACCGTCGCCGAGGCCATCGAGAAGACCGGCGCGGACGTCTCCATCGCGTTCGTTCCCCCGGCCTTCGCCAAGGACGCCATCGTCGAGGCCATCGACGCGGAGATCCCGCTGCTCGTGGTCATCACCGAGGGCATCCCGGTGCAGGACTCGGCGTACGCCTGGGCGTACAACGTCTCCAAGGGCAACAAGACCCGCATCATCGGACCCAACTGCCCCGGCATCATCACCCCCGGCGAGTCGCTGGTCGGCATCACCCCGGCCAACATCGCGGGCACCGGCCCGATCGGTCTCGTGTCCAAGTCCGGCACGCTGACCTACCAGATGATGTTCGAGCTGCGTGACTTCGGCTTCTCCACCGCCATCGGCATCGGCGGCGACCCGGTCATCGGCACCACCCACATCGACGCCATCGAGGCGTTCGAGAAGGACCCCGAGACCAAGGTCATCGTGATGATCGGTGAGATCGGTGGCGACGCCGAGGAGCGTGCCGCCGACTACATCAAGGCGAACGTCACCAAGCCGGTCGTCGGCTACGTCGCGGGCTTCACCGCCCCCGAGGGCAAGACCATGGGCCACGCAGGCGCCATCGTCTCCGGTTCCTCGGGCACCGCGCAGGCCAAGAAGGACGCCCTCGAGGCTGCCGGCGTGAAGGTCGGCAAGACGCCGTCCGAGACCGCTGCGCTCGCTCGCGAGATCCTGCAGAGCCTGACCGTCCAGGCCTAGGCGCTCCGCGCCCGTGCGTGGTCGACGAGTCCAGACACTCGTCGACCACGCACGGGTCGTTCAGGCATCGACCCACATCTCCCCGGCCGGATCGAGTGTCCCCGTCCCCGACGTGACGGCAGCGACCAGATCGGCCAGCTCCGCCGAGTCCCTCGCCGCGAGGGTGAGGACCGCGGATTCCCCGTATGTCGTGTCCACCACGACGACGCCCCGCCCACGCAACTCCGACTCGACGCGTCCCGCCTCGGCGTGGCCGACGGCGAGGGTGTGCAGGTGGCGCAGTTCCCTTCGGACGAGCGGTGCGGCATCGACCGCCGTGGCCACCGCGCCGGAGTAGGCGCGCACCAGTCCGCCCGCCCCCAGCTTGATTCCCCCGAAGTACCGTGTCACGACCACCGTGACGTCGACGAGATCACGGGCCTTGAGTACCTGCAGCATCGGTATGCCTGCGGTGCCACCGGGTTCGCCGTCGTCGCTCGCACGCTCGACCCGGTCACTGGGCCCGTTGCCGATGATGTACGCCGAACAGTGATGTCGCGCATCGGGATACGCGCGCCGCTGATCCTGGACGAAAGCCTGCGCCGCCTCTGTGTCCTCGACGCGCCGCAGGGCGGCGATGAAACGGGAGTGCTTCACCTCCGTCTCGAGGGTGAGATCGGCGGTGCGGGGAGCGAGGGTGTACGGCACTGGACCATTGTCTCCTGCACTGTTCCCGCCGCTGCGTGCCGCGAGTGACGGCAGTGACCGCCGGGTATACGTAGGCTAGCGTCGGAAGAGCGCACGCAGACGACCACTTGTCGACTAGGAGAAGTCATGACGTTCACGCCCGGAGGACCGAGTTACGGTCCGCCCGCGCAACCGACTGCAGGGGGAGAACCGAAAGGCCTGGGCTTCTTCCTTCTGATCGGTGTCGCAGTTCTCGGTGTCCTCAATCTACTGCTCGGGTTCGCCCCGTACGCCACCTTGGCGCGAGAGTCCGTGAACTCGTTCGAAGCGAACACGGACGGGCTCGGCCTGCTGTTCCTCGGAGGTCTCCTCGCGGCGGTCTCGCTCCTTCCGAAGCAGTCCTATGCGGGCGCGGCAGCGGCGGCGTCCGTCGCTGGCTGGGTTGTCGCGTTGTTCGTGTTCCTGAACGTCGACGCGGATTCCGGTTGGGGCGCGATCCTGATCCTCGTTCTCGGATTCATCCAGTCGGCTGTGGCCGTCGCGGCCACACTGTTCGACATCGGTCTTCTCAAGCAGCCGGCGCCCAAGCCGTCCGCAGCCGCAGGCTTCGGTCAGCCCGGTCAGGCGTCGCAGGGTTACGGCCAGGGCGCCCCGCAGGGCTACGGGCAGGGCTCGCAGCAGTCGTACGGACAGCCGCCGCAGGGCTACGGCCAGAGCGCGCCGCAGGGTTACGGGCAGCAGAGCCAGTCGCAGCCCGGCTACGGGCAGCAGAACCAGCCCGGCTACGGCCAGCAGGGTTACGGCCAGCAAGGTCAGCCCGCGCAGGGCCAGCCCGGCTACGGCCAGGGCTACGGGCAGCCCCAGCAGCCCGGTTACGGGGCCGCTGCGGGTGCTGCCGGGTCTGCGTCGTACGACGCCCCGACCACCGCCTACCAGCAGCCGCAGTACCAGGGGTACTCGCAGCCGTCGAGCCCGTCGCAGTCCACCGGAACGCCCAGCTCGCAGTACCCGGCCGGGACCAGCTACGGTTCCGCGCAGCACGCGGCGCCTGCGTACGGCTCGCAGTCGGAGTCGTCCCCCGTCGAGCGCACGCTGGAGTACGGCGAGCAGCCGTCCACCGAGGCGAAGCCGGCCGAATCGGTCGACAAGCCCGAATCGGAGGGCTACAGCGCGCCGACCCAGGCGTTCGACACGCGTGCCGACAGGGACGACAAGTAGCGGCCCAACCAGCAAGGTGGCCTCTGACCGAACGTGGTCGGAGGCCACTTCTGTGCGGCGCGCCTGACCGCTGTCGCGGCGTCGGAGTGCCACTCTCGAGGGGATGAGTTCTTTGGTTGATCGTGCGCAGCGCGTCGCGCAGGGTGCTCGACGGCGAGCCGTCGGTGACGAGGAGCGGCAAGTCCCGCGACAGCGACCCGTGCCCGACGCCGACGAGATGCGGGCATTGCTCGCTGTCGCGTTCCGGCCGGCGGGCGTCACCGTCGTCCTGTTGTCCGCACTCATCGTCGTCACGCTGGTGGCGGCGAACAGCGACCTCACCGGAACGTTCGGTGCCATCGCGGCGTCGTGGCTGGCGATTCACCAGGTGCCGTTGACGATCGACGGCACGTCACTCGGAGTCCTCCCGTTGATCCCGACAGCGGGGATGGTGTGGGTGGTCGCCCGTGGCTGCGCCGGCGTGGTGCACCCGGCATCCTCGCGGCGGCACGCTCTGCAGGTGATCGGCGCTGCGGTGGCCGGACCGCTGGTCGTGACGGCGATCAGCCTCGCTGTCATCGCGGACGCGTCGGCGGTCATCCCGTTGTCTTCCCCGAACGCGCTCGCCGCGTTCGGGTGGGTGCTGTTCGTGCACCTGCTCGCGTCGGTGATCGGTGTGACGGTCGCGATGTGGCCGACGCTGGGTGCGCAGGTTCCGTCGTGGGTCCGGGACGCGGTGCGGCCGGGACTGCGTGCGTTGACGGCGATTCTCGGTGCCGGCGCGGTCATGGTTACCATCTCGCTGCTGATGGAGTGGTCGACGGTCGGCTCGCTGCTCGAACGTGGCGACGGCGTCGTCGGAATGCTCGGACTGACGATCTTGTCGGTGCTGTATCTGCCGAACGTCGTGGTGGGTGCCGCGGCCGCGGTCATGGGAGGGACGGCGCAGATCGGGGACGTCTCGGTCAGCGTGTTCGGGAACGTCGGTGGTTCATTGCCGCCGTTGCCGCTGCTCGGCGCCGTTCCCGACGGGGTGTCGGGTGGCGCGTGGCCTGCGCTGCTGGTGATTCCGCTGCTGATCGGTGTGATGCTCGGACGCGATTGCGGGCGCCGCGTCGCCGGGCAGGAAGCGCTGTTCACCGTGCTGACCGCTGCCGCTGGGGTGGGCGTGGTGACGGCGGTACTCGGCCTCGTGTCCGGCGGCAGGCTCGGCGCATTCGGCACGGTCGAGCTGAACTGGTGGGCGTTCGGGCTGCTCACGTTCGCATGGCTCGGACTCGCGGGCGCGGTGACGGCGGTGGTCGTGGCCTGGCATCGGAGCCGGGGCGCCGCGGACGAGGACGACGCCGACACCGAGGACGAGGAGCCGCACCTTCCCGGCGCGGAGGAGGTCCCGGCGATCGCCGCCCCGATCACCGAGGAGCCGGTGGTCCCTGAAGACGTCGCGCCGAGTCGGGTGATCGAAGCCGAACTCGTCGATGACGCCGAAGCACCGGCGGCGCCGGTTGCACCGCAGGACACCGACTCCGACGCCGAGGTCGTGGTGGATGTCGAGGTCGAGGACGACACGGCGGCGGAGGAACCGGAGGGGTCCGGAGACGCCGCCGAGAGCACGGAAGCCGACCTGCCCCGAGGGCCCGCAACCCCCAGCGACTAGGCTCTTGGTCGGTCGACGATGCGACCGCCCCCATTTTCGCCCGTCTTTCGATTCACCCGGCCTTTCGATTGTTCAGGAGTAGAGCGCTGACTTCCTCGCGTGACCACCTGGAGCCCACGACCGGTTCGCCGGCGCGGATCGTCGTACTCGCCTCCGGTGCGGGAACCCTCCTGAGGTCGCTGATCGAAGCAACACACACGGACGGGTATCCCGCCGAGATCGTCGCCGTCGGCGTCGACCGCGACTGTGACGCGACCACCCACGCGAACGCGGCGGGCATTCCCCACTTCCGGGTGAGCCTGCGCGACCACGCCGACCGTGCCGCCTGGGACGTCGCGCTGACCGAGGCCGTCGCCTCGCACCAGCCGTCGCTCGTCGTGTCGGCGGGGTTCATGAAGATCCTCGGCCCCGCCTTCCTGGATCGCTTCGGCGGTCGCATCATCAACACGCATCCCGCGTTGCTGCCCGCATTCCCCGGCGCGCACGCGGTCCCGGATGCGCTGGCCTACGGCGTGAAGGTGTCGGGATCGACCGTCCACCTCGTGGACGCGGGTGTCGACACCGGCCCGATCCTGGCGCAGGAACCCGTGCCCGTGCTCGACGGCGACGACGAGTCGACCCTGCACGAGCGCATCAAGACTGTGGAGCGACGGTTGTTGGCGGACGTCATCGCCGCTGTCGCCACCCGTGGAGTTGTTTCCGATGGACGAAAGGCCGTGATCCCCAGTGAGTGAACGCAAGGCAGTACGCCGAGCGCTCGTCAGCGTCTACGACAAGACCGGTCTGGTCGAACTGGCTACGGGCCTGCACAAGGCAGGCGTCGAGCTGGTGTCGACAGGGTCGACCGCAGCGAAGATCGCCGACGCCGGCATCCCGGTCACCCCCGTCGAGGCGCTGACGGGCTTCCCCGAATGCCTCGAGGGCCGGGTCAAGACGCTGCATCCGCGGGTGCACGCCGGCATCCTCGCCGACACCCGGAAGCCGGAGCACCTTGCGCAGCTCGAGGAACTCGGCATCGAGGCGTTCCAGCTGGTGGTCGTGAACCTGTATCCGTTCACGCAGACCGTCGCATCGGGTGCGACCCCCGACGAGTGCGTCGAGCAGATCGACATCGGCGGGCCGTCCATGGTGCGCGCCGCCGCGAAGAACCACCCGTCGGTCGCGGTCGTGGTGGATCCCGCCCGCTACGACGACGTGCTCACCGCGGTCGCCGACGGCGGTTTCACGCTGCCCGAGCGCACCGCGCTCGCCGCGCAGGCGTTCCAGCACACCGCGTCGTACGACGTCGCGGTCGCCAGCTGGATGACGTCCACGCTGGTTGAACCCGGTGACTCGCAGTTCCCCGAGTGGGCAGGCGCCACCTGGGACCGCTCGGCCGTCCTGCGGTACGGCGAGAACCCGCACCAGGCTGCCGCCCTCTACGTGAACCCTGCCGCCCCGGCCGGTCTGGCCCAGGCGGAGCAGTTGCACGGCAAGGAAATGTCGTACAACAACTACACCGACGGTGACGCAGCCTGGCGTGCGGCCTTCGACTTCAGTGAGCCGGCTGTCGCGATCATCAAGCACGCGAACCCGTGTGGCATCGCGGTCGGAGCCGACATCGCCGAGGCGCACCGCAAGGCGCACGCCTGCGACCCGGTCAGCGCGTACGGCGGGGTCATCGCCGCGAACCGCGAGATCACCGTCGAGATGGCCGAGCAGGTCGCCGAGATCTTCACCGAGGTGATCATCGCCCCGTCCTACGCGGACGGTGCGCTCGGAGTCTTGCAGCGCAAGAAGAACATTCGCGTCCTCCTTGCCCAGGCACCCACCGCGACGGGAATCGAACTGCGTCCCGTGTCCGGGGGAGCGCTCCTCCAGGAGCGCGACGTGCTCGACGCCGAGGGTGACGACCCCGCCAACTGGACGCTGGCCGTCGGCGACGCCGCCGACGAACAGACCCTGAAGGATCTCGAGTTCGCGTGGCGCGCGTGCCGTTCGGTGAAATCCAACGCGATCCTGCTCGCCTCCGACGGTGCGTCGGTCGGCGTCGGCATGGGCCAGGTCAACCGCGTCGACTCCGCGCACCTTGCGGTGCAGCGGGCCGGTGACCGGGTGGTCGGGTCGGTGGGCGCGTCGGACGCCTTCTTCCCGTTCCCCGACGGACTGCAGGTGCTCGCGAACGCAGGCGTCAAGGCAGTCGTGCAGCCGGGTGGTTCCGTCCGCGACAACGAGGTGATCGATGCGGCCAAGGAAGCCGGCATCACCATGTACCTGACGGGTGCGCGGCACTTCGCGCACTAGCATTCGGCAGCTCTCGAACGGGTCTCGGCGTCATGCCGGGGCCCGTTCTGCGTCGTCAGGCGGCTGCGGCCCCGTGGGCTCGGCCCGTGCCCTGGAGTTCGCGAGGCGAACCGGTGATGACCACGCGGGCGGCGCCGCGGCTGCGGACCTCGCTGATCAGCACACCCAGGCCGGCCTCGTGGGCGGCATCGCAGTGCGACAGGTCGAGGGTAACGGCGTAACCGGTGAGGTCGTCCGGCAGATCGAGATACGGGGGAGAAGTGGACAGTTGGTTGATGCGAAGTTTCATGGGGTGCTCCTGAAAGTGAAAGGTAAAAGAAAAGGCACCCGAGGGGTTTGCCCTGGGTGCCCGAGAATGACTTGGTTGAGTCTCAACATTCTCGGGGTGCGCCGAACTTGGTGATGTGCTTGTCGGCGAAGCAGCGACGCCATGCGGGTACGGATGCGAAGAGCGCGTGAAGCTGCATCATGGCCGTACCTTTCTGCGTGTCGTTGCTGGTTGGTAGATGACCGTACATCACCGGTTGAGGGTTTGCACTTCCAATATCCGGCCGCTGTGCAGAAATGCAGGGTTGTACTCGATGTTTACCTAACAGTTCTGCGCAATGACGCTTCTGTGGAGATGCCCGCCGACGCCGATCAGCGCGATTCGCGACGTGCGTTATCCACAGACCCGGAATTCGCGACTCTTGTCGAGTGCCGGACTGTCAGGGTTCGACGATGGGGGAATTCCAGCAACCGTTCCGGGGATCGGAAGCGCTGCGAGACGGGCAGCTCACGCGGCACGGTCTACGCACCTACCGGCGCCTGCACCGGGACGTGTACGTGCACAGAAGTGCCGAGGTGACAGCACTCTCCCGCGCACGTGCCGCGTGGCTGTGGCCAACGGTGAGGCGGTACTCGCAGGCTTCTCCGCGGCCGCCGTACACGGAACCCGGTGGATCGGCGGGGGCGAGTCGGCGACGCTCATCCGGCGAGGCAGCCGGCGATCCGTCGACGGCATCGAAGTGCGTGCGGATGCCTTCCTGCCGGACGAAGTGTGTCGCGTGGGCGATATGCTCGTCACCACTCCGGCGCGGACAGTCTTCGACCTGGGCCGATGGCTGCCCGTCGACCGCGCCGTCGAGGTACTCGACACCCTCTGCCACGACACCGGACTGCGCCCGGCGGAAATTTCCTCGGTGGCCGGACGGCATCGGGGCGAACGTGGACTCGCGTCGCTGCGTAACGTCGTGTTGCTCGTGGATCCCGGTGCCGAGTCCCCACCGGAGACGCGCACTCGCCTCGTCCTGATCCGTGGCGGGCTGCCCGCACCGGAGACTCGGATACCGATCGAGGATCGCCGCGGCCGCGTCTTCGCCCGTGCGGACCTGGGCTGGAGGAGGTGAAAGGTGCTCGTCGAGTACGACGGCGAACAACACTGGTCGGACGAACGTCAGCGCACGTGGGACATCGAACGGATGGAACGGCTCGCCGAGCTCGGGTGGGTGGTGGTGCGGGTGAACGCGGAGCAGTTGCGTCGGCGGCCGCAGGTGATCGTCGCGCGAGTGCGTGACCGATTGCGGCAGGCAGGCGCCCCGGTGTGAGTGCGCAGAACCGCAGGCCTCCTCTCGGCGTTTGCCTGCGGAACTGCGCGTTGGGCCCCACACTTTGGTCACAGGTTGCTTTCGATCCGGCCTCGAGCTGCCCGCACGCACGGTGCAGCTGATTCACTCGGGGCTGATGTGACTCGAGTGGCACCTGTGGAAGGAGAGTGGCGCCCGGACTGCGACGGTGCGCCCATCCCCGTTATGAACCGATTTGCGATCAAGGCCGGCCTCGGCGCCTGCGTCCTGGGTGCGTCCGTGCTCATCCCTGCTCACGTTTCGGCGGAACCCGCGGCGACGGCGACCGGCACCGAACTGTCCGGGATGACGGTGTTCCTCGACCCCGGACATCAGGGTTCCAGCGAGGGCCACGACCTCGCGCAGCAGGTGAACGACGGCCGGGGCAACACCAAGGACTGCCAGACGAGCGGCATGACGTCGCTCGGCGGGGTGCCCGAGCACACCATCAACTGGAACGTCTCCCAGCTGGTGAAGAGCAGCCTCGAGAGTCTCGGCGCGAAGGTCGTCCTGAGTCGGCAGGACGACACCGGCTGGGGCGGATGCGTCGACGAAAGAGCGCGTGCGGCAAGCGAATCGAATGCCGATCTCGCGGTGAGCATTCACGCGGACTCGACGGCGCAGGGCGAGGACGCGAGCAAACACGGATTCCACATGATCATCCCGTCGCTGCCCATCCCCGATGAGAAAGCGGACGCGGCGCAGTCCGGCGGCGGCCTCGAGGCGTCGAAGATGATGCGCGACGCCTACAAATCCGACGGCTTCGTTCCCGCCAACTACGCCGGCGTGAACGACGGCCTCCAGACCCGCGCCGATGTGGCCGGACCGGCGCTCACTCAGATTCCGCTGGTGTTCGTCGAGATGGGCAACGGGTCCAACAAGGAGGACTCCGCCCAGCTGGAGAGCACCGACGGCCAGTTGAAGCACGCGATCACCATCACGACGGGCATCGTCACCTACCTGCTGACGGGGTCGGAGGCGGCGCCTGCGGAGGAGCTGGCGGCGGCACCGGCGGCCACCACGACGACGCCCGAGGCGAGCGAGGACAGCGCGTCGTCGACCACCACCACCACCCCGAAGGCGACCACCCCGAAGGCGGCACCGAAGTCGACGGCACCCGATTCGGCGCAGTTCTCCGAGTTGATGGAGATGCTGGCGCCGCTGCTCGAGGTCGAGGGCCTCGACGGGCTTCAAGACCTCGTCAACGACAAGAACCTGGGGCTCGTGTCCGATCTGGCGAGCACGCTGATGGCCGTGATCACCGGGGCGGGCGGGAACTGATCACAGCGCGGCGATCCACCTGCTGAACGGTTCGGTGAATTCCGCCGAGTAGGGGAGCGGTTCCACGTAATCCGGTCCGGTGGACGGACGGTCGCCGACGTCCTTGAGGACGTGATTGGCGTTCGTCATCCGCACCGGTGTCAGCGCGGTGTGCGCGAGGGCGGCGTTCAGGCCGTCGACGTCCGCCAGCTGCACCTGAATGTCCTTGGCGGAGCAGCTCGTGAGGACGGGGAAGCCGGCGGGCAGCCTGCCGGCCAGCGCGCGGGGGTCGAGCGCGTCCTCCTCCGCGAGCGCTTTCGCGTTGGCGTGCACCAGCCCGGCGTTCTGCAGGGGTTCCGGAAGGTCGTCGGGGATCGTCCCCGACGTGCGCAGGGATTCGACGGTGTCCGCGAGGGCGAGCCGGAGTTCGTCGGCCAGTTCCACCGGCAGCTGGCCGGTGCCGACGACGGCGTCGAGCTGTCCGTGGATCTGCGTGGTGAGCAGATCGAGGAGCCGGACACTCAGCGGTTCGAGCAGTCCGACGGCGCGCACGCGCGACTCGTCTTCCGCGGTGGCGAGAGCGAGGGCGACGAGCCCGCCGTCGCTGTGACCGATGACGATCAGCCTGGACGGGTCGACCCCGGGTTGGGCGGCCAGGAAGTCGAGGCCCGCGGACGCGGCGTCGACGAAGGTGGTGAATCCGAGACCCCCGACCTCTTCCACCTCGTAGGGGCCGAGGGCGGTCTCGCCGCTGCCGATCTTGTCGTAGCGCAGGCTGGGGATGCCGTGCTGTTCGAGCACGTCGGCGATGTGGCGGAGCGTTCCGATGTCACCGGGGAGCAGGGCGCTGTCGCCGTTGCGATCGGTGGGACCGCTGCCGGCGAGCAGCAGCGCGGCAGGCGCCGACCCGTTCGCGTGGTCGGGGGTGCGGAGGCTGCCGTAGTACGTGACGGCACCGCTGTCGAACGTGATCTCGGTGTCAGGCATGGGGACTGTCTACCAGTTCACGTCGCGCGCAGTCGCCGCACCCGTTGCACCCCCCGCCACGCGAACCACAGCAGGAACGCGAGTAGCGGGATGACGAGCAGCGGAAGCAGCAGGGCGATCAGGGATGTGACGAACGAGACGACGTCCTCGATCACCGACACCACGGGATTGGCCAGTCCGCCGGTGGAGGCCGTGCTCACGGCACGGGTGCCGGTCTGCGCGGTGCTGAACGCCAGAGCCGGGGGCGCGCCGATGACGATTCCGGCGATCGCGGCGGTCGACGGGTCCACGTCCGCGAAGGCCGCCCAGGTCGCGATGACACCGCCACGGGGCCGGTGACGTTGCCGATCACGGACAGCACGGTGTCGACGAACGGGATGAGATCGGCGGTCAGTTCCACCACTGTCGCGATCGACAGCGCCACCAGCGCCCCGGTCGAACCGAGCCACCGCATCGACTCGTTCAGGGTCACCCCGAGCACCTCGAAGTGCACCGCGGCGCTGAGCATCAGCAACGGCAGGAACGTGCGCAGTCCCGACGCGGCGGCGAGGCCGAGACCGAGCAGTCCGGGCAGAACCCAGGTCTCCATGCACGGAGTGTAGGGGCCCGGCGACCACGGCAGGCGGGCATCGCGGCCGAGATCTCAGAGAAGCATCACAGAACTCACACAATCGGCGATTAGCGTCTGCATCACCAGTTGTTCCAACGGATTACGTCCGAGACAGCCCCGACTCCAGGAAGGTGCCGCACCATGAACGTCGTACAGCTGACCGCCGGTGATGTCGTCGCCGCCATGTTCTCCCTCGACTTCGTCGACGGCGGATTCCGCCGGGAGGCGCTCGAGCGGATTCACCGGGGAGCGATCGACGAGTGGGTGATGGCGCTCACCGGGTCGGGTCTGTTCTCGAACCGCGCGGTCGCGGACGTCGTCCGGGCATGGCGCGAGGATCCGCGAGTACTGCTCGATTCCCTTCTGGTGGAGGCTGATCCGGTGACGTTCGACCGCTACCGCTCCGCCTGGTACGAGTTGGACGTCGTGGCCTCGTACGGTGCCGCCGCGTAGGCGGACCTCAGGGAATGCTGAAGATGTCGGCGAACGTGGCGAGCAGCGCCGGGTCGCCGGTGACGGACACGCTGCCGAGGGCGATGGCGTCCTCCGGGGTGATCTCGCGCGCCATCAGTGCCTTCACCGCAGGCCCGGTCTCGATCACGAGGTCGGGCCGGTCGGCCGCGCCCTCCACGACCTCGAGTTCGCCTCGGTCGATGCGGGCCGACAGCACGATCGGCCCGAGTCGCAGTTCATAGGTGAGGCTGACGTCCCGCGCGACGTCGGGGTGGAACGTCGACCGCAGGGTCATCACCATCGAGTCGACGGTCACGGCATCGTCGGGGTCGGGTTCGCCGAGAGTGCGCGCACCCCACCGGCCCAGCGACTTCACGGCGTCCTCCAGAGCGTTGCCGTAGTCGGTGAGTTCGTAGACCACGGCGTTCGACGGCCGGGGCAGCGCGCGGCGCGCGATGACGTCGGCGTCCTCGAGTTCCTTCAGGCGGGCCGACAGGATGTTCGACGGGATGCCGGGCAAACCCTGCTTGAGATCCGTGTATCGCCGCGGTCCGACGAGGAGATCTCGGACGATGAGCAGTGCCCAGCGTTGTCCCACGATGTCCAGGGCGTGTGCGAGTCCGCAGTACTGCCCGTAAGCGTGCCGTGCCATGGTTTCAACTATAGACCGAAGTTGCCTATTGATATCATCAGATTTCTTTTTACAACATTGGTACGTGATCTGCTCCACAAAGGTCGCATGGCTCGTCACTTGAAATCGGCTCCACCTCACCGACGGAAAGAGAATTCGATGTCGACCATGATCTTCGTGAACCTCCCCGTGAAGGACCTCGGCAAGTCGACGGCCTTCTACGAGGCGCTCGGCTATAAGAAGAACCCGCAGTTCTCGGACGAGAACGCGTCGTCGATCGTCGTCAGCGAGCACATCCACGTCATGCTGCTGACGGAGAAGTTCTTCTCCACCTTCACCAAGAAGGCCGTCGCCGACGCCACCACGACCACCGAATCCATCATCTGCATCTCCGCGGACAGTCGTGAGGCCGTCGACGCGCTGGCCGACAAGGCGCTCGCGTCGGGCGGATCCTTCTCCAACGACCCGATGGACCAGGGGTCCATGTACGGCCGCAGCTTCCAGGACCCGGACGGTCACCTCTGGGAGATCATGTGGATGGATGCCGCTGCGGCACAGGGGCAGGAATCGTGAGCACCGCGACCACACCCGTCACGCCGGAGTCGGGAACCGCGCGCACCAACTGGCGCGTCGAGAAGCCGTTGTTCAGCACGGTGCTGTTCGCGGTGTACGTCGGAATCGCGGTCTGGGCGGGTCTGTACCTGCGCGATCGCACGGTCCGCGAACTGCTCCCGCTGCGCCGCGAGGGCTGACCCGGGCGGGTCGGCGCGAGTTAACCGCGTGCCGATTCGCTCGAACCCTCGTAGCGTGGAGTGGTGACGTCATCGGAACACAGACCTTCCACCGTCGGCGAGCTCCGCGAGTCGGGCCACGTTCAACGCACCGTCAAGGAGGAGATCCGCGAGAATCTGCTCGCGGCCCTACGCGACGGTCGTGATCCGTGGCCCGGCATCGTCGGTTTCGAGGAGACGGTGGAACCACAGCTCGAACGGGCTCTCATCGCGGGTCACGACGTGGTGTTGCTCGGCGAACGTGGTCAGGGCAAGACCCGCCTCCTCCGCACCCTCAATCTGCTCCTCGACGAATGGACCCCGGTGATCGCCGGTTCCGAACTCGGGGAGCATCCCTATGAGCCCATCACCCCGGCGTCGATCCGCCGGGCGCAGGAACTGGGCGACACCCTCCCCGTCGCGTGGCGGCACCGCAGCGAGCGGTATTCGGAGAAACTCGCGACCCCCGACACGTCGGTGGCGGACCTCGTCGGCGACGTGGATCCGGTCAAGGTCGCGGAGGGCCGGAGTCTCGGCGACCCGGAAACCATTCACTTCGGGCTCGTTCCCCGCGCCCACCGGGGCATCGTCGCCATCAACGAACTGCCCGACCTCGCCGAACGCATCCAGGTATCGCTGCTCAACGTCATGGAGGAACGCGACATCCAGGTCCGCGGGTACACCCTCCGGCTCCCGCTGGACGTCCTGATGGTGGCCAGCGCGAACCCGGAGGACTACACGAACCGCGGTCGCATCATCACCCCGTTGAAGGACCGGTTCGGTGCCGAGATCCGCACCCACTACCCGACCCGGCTCGACGACGAGGTCGCGGTCATCCTGCAGGAAGCGCATCTCACCGCGGAGGTGCCCGAGTACCTCCTCGAGATCCTGGCCCGATTCACCCGTCTGCTCCGAGAGTCGACGTCGGTCGATCAGCGGTCGGGTGTGTCCGCCCGCTTCGCGGTGGCAGGCGCCGAAACCGTCAGCGCCGCTGCGGTGCATCGCGGCGCCGTGCTCGGTGAGGCAGACCCGGTCGCGCGGCCTGTCGACCTCGAGACCGTCGTCGACGTGCTGCGGGGCAAGGTGGAATTCGAATCCGGTGAGGAGGGGCGCGAGATCGAGGTCCTGGAGCACCTGCTCCGGCGGGCGACGGCCGACACGGTCCGCACCCGGCTCGGCGGCATCGACCTGGCGGAACTCGTGGACGCGGTCGAGCAGGGCGACCCGGTGGTGACCGGTGAGCGGATCACGGCGAAGGCGCTGCTGAACGAGCTGCCCGAACTCGAGGTCCTCGACGAGCTGGCAGAGCGTCTCGGCGCGGAGTCCGACGGCGAGAGGGCCGCGGCCGCCGAGTTCGCCCTCGAAGGGCTGTACCTGGCGCGGCGGATCTCGAAGAACCCGGACATCAACGGGCAGACGGTGTATTCGTAATGACCCGCAAGGCGGAGCGCGGACCGCACAACGCGCGGTACGGGCCGTACGAGGGTGGTGATCCGCTGGCACCGCCGGTGGACCTGCGCGAGGCCCTGGCCGCGATCGGCGACGACGTGTTCGCGGGCACGTCGCCGCGGCAGGCGCTGCGCGAGATGCTCCGGCGCGGCAACCGGGACATGCGCGGCCTGGACGAGCTTGCGGCCGAGGCCAATCGGCGTCGCCGTGAGCTGCTGAAGCGGAACAACCTGAACGGCACACTCGAAGAGGTCCGGGAACTCCTCGACCGCGCGGTGCTCGAGGAACGCAAGACACTGGCCCGCGCGCTCGACGACGACGCCCGCTTCTCCGAGATGCGCCTCGAGGAACTGTCGCCGTCCACCGCGCAGGCCGTGCAGGAACTCGCCGACTACGACTGGCGCAGTTCGGAGGCCCGCGAGGACTACGAGAAGATCCGGGACCTCCTGGGCCGAGAGGTGCTGGACCAGCGGTTCGCCGGCATGAAACAGGTCCTCGAGGGTGCCACGGAAGAAGACCGCGAACGCATCCGCGAGATGCTCACCGATCTCAACGACCTGCTGGACAAGCACTCCCGCGGTGAGGACACGCAGGAACAGTTCGACGAGTTCATGGACAAGCACGGGGAATACTTCCCCGAGGACCCGCAGAACGTCGAGGAACTGCTCGACTCACTGGCGCAGCGGGCGGCGGCGGCGCAGCGCCTGCGGAACTCCCTGTCGCAGGAGCAGCGCGACGAACTTGATGCACTGGCGCAGCAGGCGTTCGGCGATCCGTCGCTGATCGGACAGCTGGACCGGCTGGACCAGCATCTGCAGGCCGCGCGCCCGGGTGAGGACTGGCAGGGCGCGCAGCGGTTCCGCGGCGACGACGGCATGGGCCTGGGCGAGGGCACCGGGGCGTTGCAGGACATCGCGGAACTCGAGTCGCTCGCCGAGCAACTGTCGCAGCAGTATGCGGGCGCACAACTCGACGACATCGATGCGGACTCTCTGGCGCGGCAACTCGGCGACGAGGCGGCGGCCGATGCGCAGACCCTCGCCGAACTCGAGAAGGCCCTGCGCGATCAGGGCTTCTTCGACCGCGGGGCGGACGGCCAGTGGCGCCTGTCGCCCAAGGCGATGCGGCAACTCGGTCAGACGGCTCTGCGGGACGTGGCGCAGCAGCTGTCTTCGCGTGGCGGGCAACGGGAGACGCGCCGCGCCGGGGCGATGGGGGAGCCGACCGGAGCGTCCCGAGAATGGGCGTTCGGCGACACCGAGCCGTGGGACGTCACGCGCACGATCACCAACGCCGTGCTGCGGGCGGCGTCCGATCCGGTCGAGCGCGGTCGCGTCCCCGTCCGGTTGTCCGTGTCGGACGTGGAGGTGATGGAGACCGAGCAGCGGTCGCAGGCGGCGGTCGCGCTGCTGGTCGACACGTCGTTCTCGATGGTGATGGAGGGCCGGTGGGTGCCGATGAAACGCACCGCCCTCGCGCTGAACCACTTGGTGAGCACCCGGTTCCGCAGCGACGAACTTCAGCTCATCTCGTTCGGCAGGCACGCGCAGGTGCTGACGCCGTCGGAGCTGGCCGGCCTGGACGGCGCGTGGGACCAGGGCACCAATCTGCATCACGCGCTGCTGCTGGCGGCCCGCCATCTGCGCCGGCACCCCAACGCCCAGCCGGTGGTCCTGATCGTCACCGACGGTGAGCCGACGGCCCACCTCGAGCCGGACGGCTTCGCGTACTTCGACTACCCGCCGAGCGCCCGGACCCTCGGTCTGACGGTCCGGGAACTCGACACCCTCGCCCGCCTCGGCGCTCACGTCACGTTCTTCCGGCTCGGTGAGGATCCCGGTCTCGCGCGGGTGGTGGACCGGATGGCCGAGCGGGTCGGCGGACGCGTCGTGGCGCCCGGGCTGGACGGTCTGGGCGCGGCCGTCGTCAGCGACTACATGCGTCGCCGCCGCTAGCCCGTGAGTACTTGTTAACCGCCCGCGGTTAAGAAGTACTCACAGGCGCGTCAGTGCACGGCGGGCTGATGCTGGGTGATGCAGTGAATTCCGCCGCCGCGCGCGAAGAGCGGGCGGGCGTCGACCGACACGACCGTGCGTCCGGGGTAGGCCGCCGACAGGATCGCGACCGCTTCCTCGTCCGCGGGATCGTCGAAGCTGCACGCGATGACGCCGCCGTTGACGACGAAATGGTTGATGTAGCTGTAGTCGACGAAACCCTCCTCGTCGCGCAGGACCGTCGGCGCGGGGACGGTGATGATCTCCCACGACTCACCGCGGGCGTCGGTGGTCTGCTTCAGCAGGTCGATGACGGCCTTGCTGACCTCGAAGTCGGGGTGTTCGGGGTTGCGCTGGTCGTGCACCAGGACGACGCCCGGTGACGGGATGGCGGCGACGATGTCGACATGTCCGCGCGTGCCGTACGTGTCCTGGTCCCGCGTCAGTCCGCGCGGCAGCCAGATGACCTTCGTGGCACCGATCGTCCGGGCGAGCTCGGCCTCGATGTCGGCCTTCGACAGTTCGGGGTTGCGGCCGGGGTCGAGTTGCACGGTCTCGGTCACCAGCACGGTGCCGAGGCCGTCGACCTGGATGCCGCCGCCCTCGTTGACGATGGGCGAGTCGACGAGTTCGGCCCCGGACCGCTCGACCACCAGTGCGCCGATCTTCGAGTCCTTGTCCCACTGGGCCCAGTCCTGGCCGCCCCAGCCGTTGAAGATCCAGTCGACGCCGCCGAGGCGCCCGTCCTCGGACAGCACGAATGTGGGTCCGATGTCGCGCATCCAGGCGTCGTTCAGCGGCGCCTCGACGATGTCGATGTCGGTGGACAGATATTCCTTGGCTGCGGACACCTGTCCGGGGTCGACGACGACGGTGACGGGCTCGAACCGGGCCACGGCGTGCGCCACCTCGGCCCACGTGGTACGGGCCTCGTGATGTTCCTCGGGGGTGTCGCCCAGGGAGTAGCCCTCACTGGGGTAGGCCATCCAGGTGCGTTCGTGCAGTTCGCCTTCCGCGGGCATGCGCCAGGTCATCAGGCCCTCCCGAACGGGGAGGCGTGATCGACCGGCTCGGTGAGGACGCCGTACGTGTCGGGGCGCCGGGTGGCCAGGAACGGGAACAGGGCCAGCCAGTCTTCGCGCTGCTGCAGGTCGAGGTCGGCGACGAGGACTGCGGATTCGTCGCGGGGGGCCTGCGCGAGGATCCGGCCGTAGGGGTCGGAGATGAACGACGAGCCGTAGAACGTGATGAGGCCTTCGCTGCCGTGGCGGTTGGGCACCACCATGAAGGTGCCGTTCGCGATGCCGTTGCCGACGATCACCTGCTGCCACAGCGGCTGGGTGTCGAACTGCGGGTGGTCGGGCTCGGAGCCGATCGCGGTGGGGTACACCAGGATCTCGGCGCCGCCGAGCGAGTACGCGCGGGCGACCTCGGGGAACCACTCGTCCCAGCACGTCGGCAGTCCGAGCTTCGCCCCGCCGAGTGCCTCGGCGGTGTGGACGGGGTACGGATCGGTTGCGGGACCGCCGCGGAAGTAGGTGTCCTCGTAGTAGCCGGCGGTGACGGGAATGTGCAGCTTGCGGGTGCGCGCGAGCAGTTCACCGGAGGGGGCGACGAGGATGGCCGTGTTGAACCCGAGACCGTCCTCGTACTGCACGCCGTCCTCGGAGTCGTTCCGCTCGTACAGCGACGCGTGGACGAGGACGCCGTGTTCCGCGGCGGCCTTGGCGGCGAACGTGAACGTGGGGCCGGTGAGGAGGTCCTCGGCGGTACGTCCCGGGTTGTCGCCACCCGGCGTCGACGCGGGGTAGCGGCTCAGTGTGAGTTCGGGGAGGAACACCACGCGCGCGCCGAGTTTCGCTGCCGCGGCGATGCCCTCGTCGAGTTCGGCCCGCAGGTCCTCGTCGTTGTCGTGCCAGCGGTGCTGGACGAGGCCGACGCGGAGCGGGGTGCGTCCCGTCTCGCGCGTCCTCGACAGGGACTCGGGAGGGGTGAGGGCGGTAATCGTCAACATTGTGTTTCCTCGGATGTTCGGTTCGGCGAGCGCCTAAAACGAATTGGATTCGTTAAGTATGGTGGGTGAATGCTCGGCGATCAAGGGGTGGGGCGTGACGATTTCGATTCCTTCGGTATCCACCCTGGTCGCCGGTGACACACACCGACCAGGAGGGCACCCATGCCACGGCCATCACAGCGACTGCTGTCGCCGGAGATCATCACCGAAGCTGCCATGCGCATGGTGGACCTCACCGGTGATTTCACGATGCCGGGTCTCGCCGAACGGCTGAAGGTGCGGCCCTCCTCGCTGTACAACCACGTGTCCGGGAGGGCGGAGATCATCGAATTGATGCGTGCCCGCATGATGGCGGGCATCGTGGTGGCGGACCCCGACGGCAAGTGGAGCGAGACGGTGGCCGGCCTGGCGCGCGAGTATCGGCGCAACTACGCCGAGCATCCTCGGCTGATTCCTCTGTTCACCGCGCACACAGTGCAGTCCGGTGTGGCTTTCGGGCTGTACAACGCGCTGGCGCAGGCATTCTCGGACGGTGGCTTCACGCCCGAGGAGATTCTGCACGCCATCACGACGGTCGACAGCTTCGTGCTGGGGTCGGCGCTGGACCTCGCCGCCCCCGAAGTGGTCTGGGCGACCGCTCCGGAGGCGAACGAGGCCATGCTGGCCGCCCTCGCCACGTCCGGGCCGAACCCCGGACGGGCGGATGCAGCATTCGAGTTCGGGCTGCGGACGCTTATCGCGGGCTTGGTGGCGCAGGCTCCGATCGAGCCGTGAGATCGCCCTCGTCCCGCAACGCGGACGTGTCGCGGTTGAGGGTCTCGCCCCGGAAGAAGGCGGGACTGCGGAAGCGCATGATCATCATCAGCACGGCGCCGAGCAGGAGGATGCCGAAGCCGAGGAAGAAGACGAGGCCGATGCCGCCGATGGACGCACCGCTGGCGTTCTCCGGGTCCATGCTCTCCTGGATCGAGATCACGAACACCGCGAGCAGCATGAGGCCGCCGAGCAGCGGGAACGCGAACCGGAAGACGATATTGCGGAAACTCGTGAACAGGCTGTCCCGGAAATACCAGACACACGCGAATGCCGTGATGCCGTAGTACCAGCAGATCATGATGCCCAGCGCGGCGATCGTGTCGAGCAGCGTGCGCTCGGACAGGAACGTGACGACGGTGTAGAAGACCGCGGTCACCACACCGGCGACGACTGTCGCGTAGGACGGCACCAGGAATCGCGGCGACACCTCGGCGAGCTTCTTGGGGAACGCGCCGTAGGCGCCCATCGCCAGCATCGTGCGTGCTGCAGGCAGGAACGTGGTCTGCAGGCTCGCGACCGAGGAGACGAATACCGCGAGGAACAGCAGCATGCCGCCCCAGTTGCCGAGAACCGGGTCGGCGAGGGCGCCGAAGACGTTCTCGGAGTTGTCCGGGTTGCCGAGACCGAGGCCGTCCTCGCCGACGCCGGCGTACATCATCGCCGCGACCGACACGAGCAGGTAGGTCAGCAGAATCGTCGCGACGCACAGCAGTCCGGCGCGACCGGGGGTCTTCTTCGGGTTCTTCGACTCCTCGCCCAGCGTCAGGCAGGTGTCCCAGCCCCAGAACGCGAAGATCGAACCCGTCAGGCCGATCACGAACGCGCCGAGGGCCAGTCCGGTGAACGGGTTGAACCAGCTCAGGTCGAACGAGAGCCCGGCGGGGGCGTCCCCGTTGCCGACGTGGACCAGTGCCACCACCGCGAACGCGATGAGCAGCACCATCTGGAAGCCGACGAGTGCGACCTGCAGGCGCTCGCTGGTGGTGATGCCGCGACTGGCGATCCACGTGGCGAGCGCGATGAAGAGCAGGGTGGTGCCCACATTCACGAATTTGTTGCCGGGCAGGTCGGCGATGCTCGGGGCGTCGAACAGTTTCGCGATGAACAGATAGAAGAACTGGACCGCGATCGCCGCGAGGTTCGAGAGCACGATGATCGTGGCGATCACCATGCCCCAGCCGCACATCCAGCCGACGTACGGACCGAACGCCTTCGTCGACCACGTGAACGACGCACCGCAGTCGGGGGATTCGGAGTTGAGCTCACGGTAGGCGTACGCCGTGAGGAACATGGGAATGAAGCCGGCGATGAAGATGGCGGGCATCTTCAACCCGACCGCCGCGACGATCAGTCCGATGCTGGCCGTCAGCGTGTAACCCGGTGCCACGGAGGAGATCCCGAGGATCGCCCCGGAGAAGGTCCCGACCGCGCCGGTGGCCAGCCCCTTGGCACTCACGGCGCCGTCGGCCGACGCCGGTGCGCCTTCGCTGTTCGTCATGTCTGAACCTCCGGTCGGGAACGAGCGTGGATCCGGGGCGGGTGTCGCGGACGTTTTACTCACTGTTGGGGAACTCCTGCTTGGGGACGACCACCATGGGCACCGGCAGGACGCGGAGCATCTTGGCCGCGGTGGATCCCAGGAACAGTCGATGAGGTTGGGCGAGCCGGCTGGAGCCGACCATGACGAGGTCGCCGTCCTGCCAGTCGAGTGTGCGGACCGCCGATTCCACGGAGGAGCCGTCGGCGATCGTGACGGACACGGGAAAGTCTTCGGGAAGAGCCGATTTCGCCACTTCGAGGGTGCTCTGCGCGTGGGCGACGGCCCGGTCGCGGATGTCGTCGGGGGTGTCCCGGTGATCGCGGAGGTCGTTCTGCGGGTCGAGTGCGACGAGGGAGACCAGGCGGAGTGGGGTCTTCATCCGCTCGCACGTCCGCACCGCGGTGCGCAACAGCACGTCGGCCCCGGTCCGGGTCCCGAGAGCGCAGGTGACCTCGCGGATCTTCTTTGCGGAGGAGTGCCGCGTCCCTCGGGGTGCGAGGGCCAGCGGAACGTGCGCCGAGTGCAGCAGTTCCGTCGACACGGAGCCGACGGAGTGCCGCCCCAGCAGTCCGTCGCCGGCGGCGCCGACGACGATCGCCTGCGCCCCCAGCCGGGACACCTCGTCGATGAGACCCTGCGCGAACGATTCGTGGAAGCTCAGGTGGACTTCCACGTCGATGTCGCTCGGCACCGACGACTTCGCCTCGTCCAGCCAGCGCTGGGCGCGGGAGGCGAGAATGTCGTCGTAGCCGGTTTCTGCCGGAACTCTCGCCGGGACCGTCCGGTCCGGCGGGAGCACCATGCAGATGTCGAGCTGTGCGCCGAGACTGCGGGCGAGCTGCGCCCCGAGGGCCAGACCGTCCTCCCCGCTGGGGGTGGCGAGATATCCAACGACCAAACGCATGGTGACGGTTCCGATCTGTCTCGGGGCGGGTGGTTTACGCGAAGCCGACGTACTTGGTCTCGAGGTACTCCTCGATGCCTTCGGTGCCGCCTTCGCTGCCGAGGCCGGACTGCTTGACTCCACCGAACGGCGCGGCGACGTCGGAGATCACTCCGCGGTTGACGCCGACCATGCCGCTCTCGAGCTTGTCGGCGACGCGGAACGCACGGTCGACGTTCTGCGTGTAGATGTACGCGGCGAGACCGTATTCGGTGTCGTTCGCGGCGGCGACGCCCTCGGCCTCGGTGTCGAAACCGGTGATCGCGGCGACGGGTCCGAAGATCTCCTCGCGGACGATGCGCGCGTTCGCGGGCACCTCGTCGAGGACGGTGGGCTGGAAGAAGTAACCGGGACCGTCGACGGACTTGCCGCCGGTGCGGACCCGGGCGCCCGCGGCGACGGCGTCGTCGACGAGGGACGCCACGTTGCGGCGCTGCTTCTCGTTGACGAGGGGGCCGACGTTGGTTCCTTCTTCGCTGCCCGGTCCGACGGTGAGCGCGGCGATCCGGTCGGTGAGCTTGGTGGTGAACTCCTCGCGCACCGAGTTGGCCACGATCAGTCGGTTGGCGGCGGTGCAGGCCTCGCCGCCGTTGCGCATCTTCGCGGCCATCGCGCCCTCGACCGCGGCGTCGATGTCGGCGTCGTCGAACACCACGAACGGGGCGTTGCCGCCGAGTTCCATCGACGTGCGCAGCACCTGCTGTGCGGACTGCTCGATGAGGATCTTGCCGACCCGGGTGGATCCGGTGAACGTCACCTTCCGCAGCCGCGGATCTGCGAGCAGCGGTTCGGTGACGGCGGCGGCGTTCGACGCGGGCAGCACCGACAGCACACCGGCGGGCAGGCCTGCCTCGGCGAAGATCTCGGCGAGCAGCAGCATGGTGAGCGGGGTGTCCTCGGCGGGCTTGACGATGATCGTGCAGCCTGCGGCGAGCGCGGGGCCGATCTTGCGGGTGCCCATCGCGAGGGGGAAGTTCCACGGCGTGACGGCCAGGGTGGGTCCGACCGGAACCTTGGTGACCATGATCCGTCCGCTGCCCGACGGGGACGTGGTGTAGCGGCCCTGGATGCGGACGGCTTCCTCGCTGAACCAGCGCAGGAACTCGGCGCCGTAGTTCACCTCGCCGCGGCTCTCCGGCAGTGCCTTGCCCATCTCCATCGTCATCAGCAGCGCGAGGTCGTCGGTGCGCTCGATGACCTTCTCCCACGCCGAACGCAGGATGATCGACCGCTGCCGCGGCGCGGTCGCCGCCCATTCCTCCTGGACCGCCGCGGCGGAGTCCAGTGCGCGCATCGCATCCTTGCCACCCGCATCCGCGACGTCGGCGATGAGAGTGCCCGTGGCCGGGTCGTAGACCGGGAACGTGCCGCCGTCGATCGGGTCGGTCTGGGCACCGTCGATCCACAGACCGGTGGGCAGGGTGGCGCGGAGCCGTTCGAAATCAGTCATCGGAGTCCTCGTGGTGGGAATGGTGGTGATCGCACGCCTCCGGGGTGGGGGCGACGTCGAGGGCGGGGTTGCGGTCGAAGAATCCGACCGGCTTCAGCCAGAAGGACACGGTGTCCGCAGGCATGATCGGCCAGTCCTCCGGCCGGGGAATGTGGTGGATACCGAACGTGTACCAGAGCACCACGTCGGTGTTCTCGATCGGGCGGTTTGCCTCGGTCCAGGCGGGAAGTCCGTGATCGACCTTGCTCTGGTTCACGAATTCCCCGGCAGGCCAGCGTTCGTCGGGTGAATTGGGTGTCACCCAGACGGTGTGGCCGATCGCACCGGTGCGCTGGAAGATCGGCGACGCCGGGTCGAACATCGACGGTATCGCGCCGCCGGGAACGAGCTTGTAGGCGGGGGCGGTGCCGAGCCCGGTGGTCACGTTGTCGTTGACCACCTTCCACGCCCGCTGGCTCTGCCAGTCGAAGTCCTGGCGGCCTTCGTGTTCGGTGCGCAGCGGGGTGTTCTTCTGGCGCAGCGCGAGACCCAGAGGGTTGTCCGGGCCCATCGGCACCACCTCGGTCTCGGTCGCGTACACCGTGTTCTCGGTGCCATCGACGTCGAGATCGAGGCGGGCGACCAGGAAGTGCTGGTGGAACGGCGCGTACGTGCGGTTGTCGACGAGCGTCCCGCTGGGGTGCTCCCCGCCTTCGGGGAAATGGCTGACCACCATGATCCCGGTGGCGCGGACCTCGCACTCGATGTTGCCGTCCTGGTAGAACCGCCAGTAGACGAGATATTCGTAGTTCGCGACCGTCACGTGCGTCGACACCGTCAGCCGCCGCATACGGCGCACCTCGGCGCCCGCGTCGTGGTCGACGTGCTTCCAGAGGACGGCGTTGTCCTCCTCGTGGATACAGATCGCGTTCTCGATCGTGAACGGCACACCGTGGCTGTCGTGGAGGACGGCGTCGAGGTACCGGATCTCACCGAGGCAGTCGCAGCCCAGGGTCAGCGACGTGGTCATGAACCCGATGCCCCACTCGCCGATGTCGAAGGCGGTGCGGCGGTAGTGATCGGTGCTGGTGTCGCGATACGGCACCGCCATCTCCGCGAACGACATCCGGTTCGCGATCGAGCGCACCCGGCCGTTGTCGTTGTACGTCACCGCGTGCAGGGTCATGCCCTCGCGGTAGTTGAACCCCACCCGCAGCGACCAGTTCTGCCACTCGAGCTTGTTGCCCTCGAGCGTGAACGACGGTCCCTCCGGCTGGACGATGTCCAATGGTGTCAACGGCGGCCGGGTGCTCGCGTTGCGGATCCGTTCCGGGATGTGCCGGGGCACGTACTCGCCCATGACCTCGGGACGTTCGACGCTGAACGTGTCCTCGATCTCGAGCAGTTCCATCTTGTTGACATCGATCACGCAGTGGAAACCGTTGACCGGGCCCGCATACGGGTTGGCGCCCTCGGCTGCCCGCACCCAGGTGTCCGACCAGCCGAGCCGGCGTCCCTTGTACTTCTCCGGGGTCACCGCGTCGCCGTACGTCCACACGTCCATGAACACCAGGCTCATGTCCGTGATCCCGCGCTTCGCGAGTGCCGCGATCACGTTCGGGTGCCCGCGGAGGAAGGCGTCCGCCTCTTCCCATTCGTCCACCGTGAAATTCGCCTGGACGTCCGGGATGTGCTCCCAGGAGACCACGTTGTCTCCCGTGAGCGAGACGAGCGCTTTATAGGTGTCTCCGCTGCTGCGGTCGAAGCACACGACGACGGCCCGGCGGTCCGGGACGGTGCCCGACGTGTCGAACGCCGACACCTCGGCCTTGGCCGGCTCGGCCAGTTCGATCGACGCGAACCGCCAGCCGTCCCCGACCCCGTGTTCCCGGGCGAGGACGGCCGCGGCCTTCGCGAATTCGTCCGCCCCCAACGGGTCCAGAGGATGGAACGTGCCGGTGGTCGTCCGGGTCATGGTGTCTCCTCTGGTCGTGGGGTGGGCACTTCGTGCTCGTGCGCCTTTTCGGTAGCGGTGACTACCGAAAAGGCGCACGGGTCAGACGAGCGAGCGCACGATCTGCTCGATGACGGTCAGGGCGTCGTCGAGCAGGTCGTCGCTGATCACCAGCGGCGGAAGCAGTCGGATGACGTTTCCGTAGGTACCGCACGTCAGCAGAATGACACCTTGTTCGAGCGCATGTGCGGCAATCGCCTTCGTCAGTTCGGCGTCCGGCTCGTCGGTGCCGGGCTTGACGAACTCCATCGCGAGCATCGCGCCGCGTCCGCGCACGTCACCGATGACACCGACGTCGGCGGCCAGGGCCTTCAGCCGCGGCAGGGCCAGGTCGCCGATGTGCTGTGCGCGAGCGGGCAGGTCGAATTTCCGCATGCTGTCGATCGCGGCGAGCGCGGCGGCACACGCGACGGGGTTGCCGCCGTACGTGCCACCCAGACCGCCGGGGTGCACCTTGTCGAGGAGTTCGGCGCGGCCCGTGATCGCGGACAGCGGCATGCCGCCCGCCATGCCCTTGGCCATCGTGATGATGTCCGGGACGATCTCCTCGTGCTCGCACGCGAACCAGGCGCCGGTGCGGGAGAACCCGGTCTGCACCTCGTCGGCGATGAACACGACGCCGTTGGCGCGGGCCCAGTTCACCAGGGTGGGGAGGAATCCCTCGGCGGGAACGATGAATCCGCCCTCGCCCTGGATCGGCTCGATGATGATCGCCGCGAGTGAATCGGCGCCGATCTGCTTCTCCATCTGGCTGATGGCGCGCTGGGCGGCCTGCTCGCCGGTCAGTCCGTCCTGGTCCCGGTAGGGGTAGGACATGGGGAGCCGGTACACCTCGGGAGCGAACGGACCGAAGTGAGCCTTGTAGGGCATCGACTTGGCGGTGAGGGCCATCGTCAGGTTCGTACGACCGTGGTAGGCGTGATCGAACGCGACGACGGCGTCGCGGCCGGTGGCGAGGCGAGCAACCTTGATCGCGTTCTCCACCGCCTCCGCGCCCGAGTTGAACAGGACGGTGCGCTTCTCGTGATCACCGGGGGTGAGGGCGGCGAGCTCCTCCGCCACGCGGACGTAGCCCTCGTACGGGGTGACCATGAAACAGGTGTGGGTGAAGTGCCCGACCTGCTCCCGGACCGCCTCGGCGACGGCCGGATCGGACGCGCCCACGCTGGTGACCGCGATACCCGAGCCGAGGTCGATCAGGGAGTTGCCGTCGACGTCGACGACCACACCACCGTCGGCATCCGCCGCGTACACGGGGACGCTGGAGCCGACGCCCGCGGCCACGGTGGCGCGGCGGCGTGCGGTGAGGGCCGCCGACTTCGGGCCGGGGAGCTCGGTGACCAGGGCGCGCTTCTGCGGCAGCCGGTACTGGATGTCGTTCATGATGGTGCAGTCCTCAGGGTCGTGACGTGGATGGGTAGGGGGTGGGCGACGTCAGTCGTTGGAGCTCATGACGTGCTTGATGCGGGTGTAGTCCTCGACGCCGTAGCCGGAGAGGTCCTTGCCGTAGCCGGAGTACTTGAATCCGCCGTGCGGCATCTCGGCGACGAGCGGGATGTGGCAGTTGATCCACACGGCACCGAAATCGAGTGCGGCCGAGAGCCGTTGCGTGACGCCGTGATCGTTGGTCCACACACTCGACGCCAGACCGTACCGGACGTCGTTGGCGAGGGTGACGGCCTCCTTCTCGTCGGAGAAGCTCTGCACGGTGAGGATGGGACCGAACGTCTCCTCCTGCACGATGTCGTCGCGCTGGTCGACGCCGGTGATCACGGTGGGTTCGAAGAAGAATCCCTGTTCTCCCGAACGCTTTCCGCCGGTGACGATCTTGGCCGAGGTGGGGAGCGCGGCGATCTTGGAACTGACCGCGTTGAAATGGTTGACGTTGTTGAGCGGGCCGTAGAACGTGTCCGGGTCGTCCGGCAGGCCGGGCTTGAGCGTCTCGGCCTTGCGGACGAGCGCGTCGACGAGCTGGTCGTGGATGGACTCGTGGACGAGGACGCGGGTGGCGGCGGTGCAGTCCTGCCCACCGTTGAAGAAGGCGGCCTCGGCGATGCCACTCGCCGTCTTCTCGATGTCGACGTCACCGAAGACGATGGCGGGGGCCTTGCCGCCCAGTTCGAGGTGCGCGCGCTTGAGCTGGCGTGCGGCGGAGACGGCGACGGCGATGCCCGCCCGAACGGATCCGGTGATCGACACCAGTCCGAGGGCCGGATTCTCCACGAGGGTGGCGCCGGTCTCACCGTTGCCGAGGACGACGTTGAAGACGCCGTCCGGCAGGATCCCCTTGGTCAGCCGGGCCAGGACGAGCGTGCTGTTCGGGGTGGTGTCGCTGGGCTTGAGCACGATCGTGTTGCCTGCCGCGAGCGCGGGGCCGATCTTCCACAGCGCCATCATGAACGGGTAGTTCCACGGGGTGACCTGACCGACGACACCGATCGGCTCGCGGCGCACGTACGACGTGAAGCCGTCCATGTACTCGCCGGCGGCCTTGCCTTCGAGCATCCGGGCCGCGCCCGCGAAGAAGCGGAGCTGATCGGCGCCCACCTTGATCTCTTCGTCGGCGATGACCTGCTTGGGCTGCCCGGTGTTGCGGCACTCCGCCTCGACGAGTTCGTCGCTGTGCGCCTCGATCGCGTCGGCGAGCTTCAGCAACGCGGTCTGCCGGACGCTCGGAGTGGTCTTGCCCCACGAGACGAAGGCCCGCTCGGCCGCCTCGACGGCGGCATCCACGTCGGCCTTGGTGGAGACGGGCGCACGCCCGACGACGCTCTCGTCCACGGGGTTGATCAAGTCCAGCGTCTCTGTCGCGGATGAGGCGACGAACTCACCGTTGATGTAGTTCTCGAGTACGTCGATCGACATTCGTACCGGTTCCTCTCGTGGGGTCGAAACTCGTGGGTCGAAACTCGTGGGTCGGGACGGACCGTCGGTCGAACAGTCCGACCGGGGTCCGGAGTTGCAGAACATCTGAAAACAAGTGTGCGCTGCCTCACAAGCCGAGGGCAGCTGACAAAATGGTGAAAGACGCGCCCCCCGCCGCGCCGAGTTGTCCAATCCGAAAGTCACCCGTGCGAGCAGGTGTGCGCGGCCGCGCCGGAGCCGGCGAACGGCACGTCCGCACCGGCGCTCGCGGAGTCGGCGTCGGCGTCGGCGTCGTGCACGATCGCGCCGCCGACGAGGGTGAGGTCGGCCCGCTGGTCCAGCAGTTGCCCGGGTTCGAGCGCGTAGAGGTCCGCCGACCAGACGACCAGGTCGGCGCTGGCACCCGGACGGATCACTCCGAGCTCGTCCTCGGCGTGCCACGCCCACGCGCCGCCCCGGGTGTACGCCCGCAACGCCGAATCCAGGTCCATCCGCTCGCGCGGAGTCCAGTCGGTGCGGCCGTCCAGGCCCGAGCGGGTCAGGGCCGAGTACAGGCCGACGAGCGGATCCATCTCCCCGACCTGCCAGTCGCTGGAGAACGCCAGCGCCGCCCCCGACTCGGCGAGCGAACGGAACCGCCACGCCCGGTCCCACCGGTCCTCACCGACGTTCTCCATCCACGTTCCCGCGACGAGGTCGGGAGAGCAGTGCCGCGGCTGCATCGCCGCGACGACGCCGAGTTCCCGGAACCGGGGAAGGTCCTCGGGGTGGAGGCATTCGACGTGGACGATGCCGTGCCGTCGGTCGGCCGTCCCGTTCACGCGGCCGGCGTGCTCGATCGAGTCGAGCGCCAGCCGGATACCCCAGTCGCCGGTCGCGTGGGTGTGCGTCTGGAAGCCGAGGCGGTCGAGTTCGGTGAGCATCGCGGTGAACTCGTGCGGCGGAAGGCTGGGCGCGCCGCGGTGCCCCGGCCGGTTCGCGTAGTCGGACAGCATGGCGGCGGTGTGCGGTTCGATCACGTCGTCGGCGTACAGCTTCACCGGCCCGAGCCGCAGCATGTCGTCGACGGGTGCGCTGTCGACGGCCTCCCGCAGGTCCCGGCGAAACTCGGCGTCGGCGCCGACGGGGTGGAACAGGGCGGTGATCACCCGCGAGTTCATCCGTCCCTCGGCTCGGGCCCGATACATCAGATCGAGTTCGGCCAGCGGGACCTGTGGTTCGACGACGGTGGTGATGCCGCTCGCGGTCGCCATCTCCAAGCTGGACGTGATGCGGCGATAGCGGCGGTCGGGGGAGTACATCGGGATGTCGCGTTGGAGACCGGCCAGACCGGCCCGCGTCATCGCGCTGGTATAGAAATCCGTGACCCAGCCGGTGGGTACGCCGGTGTCGTCGAATTCTGGCCGCCCCCAGGGAATCTGGGTGCCGCGGTCGATTCCGAGGACCCGCAGTGCGGCGTCGTTCAGCCACACCGAGTGCTGGTCGTAGGTGGTGATGAAGACCGGACGATCCGTGAGGCCGCGCAGGTCGGCGGCGTTCGGTCGCCGCCCGGTCACCACGGAGTAGACGGCGTTCTCGGCGCAGATCCAGTCGAGGTCGGGGCGGGCGGCCGCGTGCGTGCCGATCCGTCGCCGGACCTCGGTGAGGTCGTGTGCGCCTTCGAGGCTCACGGCGTCGGGATCGAATCCGAGGAGCAGGTGGTTGTGGCTGTCGATGATGCCGGGGGTGAGCAGCCTGCCTCGCAGGTCGATGGTGCGCCGGGCGGCGGGTGCGTCCTCGGTGGTTCCGACGTACCGGATCCGGCCGTCCGCGATGCCGACGGCCTCGGCCCGGCCGGTGGTGTCGAACGTGCGCACGACGCCGTTGGTCAGAAGTAGGTCGAGCATCAGCAGTTCTCCTCGGGTGCAGCGTTCAGCAACAGCAGGTGGGTGTGCTTGCGCGGTCGCAGGTACAGGGCGAAGTAGACGAAACCGGCGGCGACGAGTCCGAGGGAGATGCCCAGGCTGAGCCACTGCTCCGGGTCGAGCAGCATGACGACGAAGACGAGGCCGAGTGCGGCGATGCAGATTCCCGGGGCCAGCGGCCACAACGGCATCCGGTAGCCGGTTCGGGTGGCTCCGCCGCGGCGGTGGTTGATCGCGGCCAGCGCGATGAACAGGTACGTGAACGTCAGGGTCGACCCGGTGGCGGTGAGCAGGACGTCCAGCGGGACGAAGCACGCGGCGAACGCGATGGTGCCCATCACGACGGTGGCGAGGACGGGGACGCGGCCCTTGGTGCTGACGGTCTGCAACGGCGCGGCGACGGTCTCGGGGAGAGCGCGATCGCGAGCTGCGGCGTAGAGGAGCCTGCCCGCCTGCAGCGTGATCGCGATGATCGCGTTGATCACGGCGAGGGCGATCGAGAGCAGGACCACCATGGCGACGGCGTGACCGGCGCGTTCGGTGAGGAATGCCTCGACGGGAAGGCTGGAACCGAAGAGTTCGGTCTGCGAGCGGGCGCCCACCAGGATCGCGATGAGCGGGACGAGTTCGGTGGCGACGGTGATGACGGCGCTCCAGATCACTGCTTTCGCGATCGAGCGGGCGGCGTTCTTGGTCTCCTCGGCGAAGTACACGGCGCCGCCGTATCCGTTGTACGCGAAGATCCCCTGGGTGACGGCCAGCATCAGTCCGGAGATCGCCAGCGGCGCGAGGTTGCCGGTGCTCGGATCGAGGACCTCCGGGCTGAGAAGGCTGGTGAGTGGCCGTTCCATGTGGACGAAACCGAGGACGGTGAGCAGCGCCAGCGCCGCCATCTCGACGCCCAGGAAGACGCCGGTGAGCCATGCGTTCGTGCGGATGTCGAAACACGCGGTCACGGTGGTGATCACGACCACGACGAGCGCGGTCTGCTGCGGGGACAGGCCGTGGATCGCGACGCCCAGGTAGTCGGCGACCCCGAGGGCGAAGACGGCGATGATCAGCGGCAGGGAGATGAGGCTGATGAAGAATGTGGCGACGCCGAAGGCCGGTCCGAGTGCCCGCGACACGAGCGAGTAGTCGCCGCCGGCAACGGGATACGCGGAGGCGAGTTCGGCGTAGCAGAAGGCGATGAGAATGCTCACGATGCCGGCGATGAGGAACGCCCAGAACACGCCGGTGCCGAACAGGGCGAGCGCCGAGCCGCCGAGGATGAAGACGCTCGACGCCGGGGAGATCGACGACAGGGTGATCAGGATGTTTCCGCCGACGCCGATGCTCCGGGAGAGCGAGGCCTCGTAGGTGCGGGGAGTGGCGGTGGGTGGCCGGGCGGTCTGGTCCATGAGCTGTCCGTTCGGGGAGGGGGAGGGCCGGAAATAGTTTTTTGACAGGTCCGTCAAACAACTGGGCCGAGTGTCACAGATCACGTCGGCTAGTGTCAACGGCATGGCGCGACCGAACACTCAGAAGCAGCGGCGTTCCGAACTCATCGAGGCGACGCTCCAGGCGGGATCCGCGCACGGGCTCAGGTCGCTGTCCCTGACCGATGTCGCGAAGCGCGCGGGCCTGACGCGCGGCGCGCTGCTCTACTACTTCGACGATCTGGATTCGCTTCTCGTCGAGGCGCACCGGGCCGGCACCGAGCGCTACTGCGATCTGCGCGACGAGGCGGTGGCCGCGCAGTCGTCGTACGCCGCCAAGCTGCGGACGGCCATCGACGCCGGGCTGCCGAGTGGTCCCGACGACACCCTGATGCGGTTGCTCTACGAATTCGACTTCATGACAGGCACTTCGGCGCTGCACGACGAACTGGTCCAAAAGATGTATCTGCGGCAGCTCGCGACGTACCGCGCCATCCTCGGCGACGGGCACGCGGCGGGGGAGTTCGCCGTGCGCGGCGACATCGACCAGGCGGCAATGAATCTGGTGGCCCTCGAGGATGCGTACGGTTTGCACATCGTCGGCGGAAACAGCCTCATCACCGTCGATGCCGCGCGCACGGCCATGCTGGGGTTCTGTGAACAGATCGGCTGCGGCGTCACGGAAGACGCCGCAGCCGAACGGGACTGACCGGGTCGGCTACACCGGGTGGCTGCCTGCCACCTCCGCTTCGTGGCACACGGAGCCGGCCACCACGGTCAGCTGCACCCGCGCTGTGAGGAGGGAATCGGCGCCCGCGGTGAACGGATCCCCGTCGAGGACCACGAAATCGGCGGCCTTGCCCGCCACCAGTTGACCGGTGAGATCGTCCCAGCGGCACGAGTAGGCGGCGTCGCGGGTGGCGTGCGCGAGCGCGTCCGCCATCGGCAGTGCGTACTCGGGCAGGTTCGGTGCGAGCGCCGGATCGATCGCGGACTTACGCGTCGTCGCGATGTACATGTTGGGCAGCGGGGGATGCGGCGCCGTGGGGGCGTCGGACCCCAGCGCGAGGACGGCGCCCGCGGCGGTCATCTCGGGCCACGGGAACGCCCGCTCGACCCGATGGTCGCCCAGCATCGCCCGCCAGTTGTCCTGGATCGCCGGATCGGCATGGACCGGCTGCATCGACGCGACGACCCCGAGGCGCGCAAGGCGCTCCACATTGTCCTTCGTGATCGTCTCCAGGTGCTCCATCCGGTGCCGGCGCGGGCGAACCCCGTTGGCGGCGATCGCCTGTTCGAGCGCGGCGAGCGCGATCTCCGACGCCTCGTCGCCGATCGCGTGCAGCGCCACCTGGAGGCCGGCGGCATCCGCCGCGACGACCACCGGTGCCAGCGAGGCGAGGTCCCAGATCGGTTCGGCATTGGTGCCGTCCGAGTACGGTTCCTTCATCGCCGCGGTGCAGCTGTCGATGACGCCGTCGATGATGATCTTGATCCCGGCGATCCGCAGCCACGGACCCTGCAGTCGCCTGTGGTGCTCCACCGCCTCGTGCACCTGGCGGACGTTCTCCTCGTCCGAATCGGTTCGTTCGATCAGCCAGTGGCCGGCCACCCGGAGCGGGAGCGTGCCCCCGCCTGCGGCCAGTGCGCGTTCGAGCGCCTCGACCTCGTCCGCGCCGAGCGCCATGTCGACCGCCCCGGTGACGCCGTCCGCGAGATACTGCTCGAACGCGGCCGCGAGGGCGACGTCCCGCTCGGTGTCGCTGACCAACTTCGCGAGGGCGGGCCACACGATCTGGGTCACCGCCGTCTCGTAGAGCATGCCGGTGGCCTCACCGGTGACGGGATCACGCTCGATCCGGCCGCCGATCGGGTCGGGAGTGTCTGCGTCGATGCCGAGTTCGCGGAGCGCGGCCGTGTTCACCCACGCCGAGTGCACATCGTTGGAATCGAGGTACACGGGACGGTCGGCCTCGGCCGCGTCGATCATCTGCCGCGTCGGCGGGTGTCCGTCGAGTGCCGAAAACAGCCAGCTGCGTCCCAGGAGCCGGGGTGCGTCCGGGCTCTCGGCGGCGAATCGGCGGATGCGGTCCTGGATGTCGTTCAGATCGGCGGCGCTCTGCAGGTCCAGCTTCTGGAGGGCCTGGCCCATCATCAGCAGGTGGGTGTGGGCGTCGATGAAGCCGGGCAGGACGAAGGCCCCGCCGAGTTCGACGACGCGGGCGTCGCCGGACAGCGTGTCGGCGGTCGCGGTGTCGCCGACGTACGTGAGGCGATCGCCCTGGACGATCATCGACTCGGCCCAGGCGGGTTCGGCGGCGGTGAAGATCCGGCCGCCGCGGTAGTGGGTCGTCGTGTCGGTGTTCATGGTGTTCTCTCTTTCCGTCAGACGACGACCGAGGTGGTGTACCGGGCAGTGGGATCCTGTCCGGGTGCCGCGGAGGCGCGCTCGGTGCGCGTCGACAGGCGGGCGATCGACACGATCGGCACCAGCAGGACGAGGCTGATGCCCGCGAGGACGACGCCGAACGCGACGTAGCCGACTGCGCCGGTCACGAGGGTGCCGAAGAGCGGGGCGAACGCGGACCCCACCAGATACGTTCCGAGGAGCGGGGCGGACCAGCGGCCGGACGAGTCCAGCGCGGCCGCGATGGCGACCACGTAGATGAAGGCCGCGGCGTACACCGTGTTCCAGGCGATGATGAGCACCAGATACGTCGTCGAATCGGTGGCCAGGCACGAGCCCAGTTTGAGGGCGGCGCCGAGCACGAGGAGGACGGCGGTGGGGACGGTGCGGCCGAGGCGTGACCCGAGCGCCGTGAGGACGAGGGCGGCGCCGATGCCGCCCGCGGTGGAGAGGCTCAGGGCCAGGCCCATCTGCTGTTCCGTCAGGGCTGCGTGTTCGGCGCCCATGATGCCGGACACCGCCCACAGCGAGTCCTCGCCGATCGCCCAGACGGCGAAGAGTACGAGCAGGGTGAAGCCGGCGACGGCCAGTTTCTTCTCGGTGACGCCCTCGGGCAACGGGGTTCGGGTGTGCGCGGTGCTCGCCGAGTCGTCCACGACGGCGGGGGCGGACGGCAGCCAGGTGATCGTGAACACCGTCGCCAGCGCCAGCACCGCGACGATCCCGAAGGCATTGGTCATGTGCAGGCCGAGGATCGGGATCAGTGCCAGTACCCCGGTGACCGCGGTGCGGTTGACGAGCCCGTTGATCCCGGACACCCGGTTCGGATTGTTCAGCGCGGCCAGGGCCGCCCCGCCGACCGCGACCGCGCCACCGGCACCGATCCCGCCGACGATGATCGCGACGCACGCGATCGGCGCCGAGTGGACGGTGGCGGCGACGGCGAATCCCGCGGCCATCACGACGAGGCTGACGCGGCCGAGCAGGTGGCGCGAGCGCCCCGCCGCCCACCGGGTGGTCGCGAGACAGACGAGTGCGGTGGCCAGTAGGGAGCCGGTGAGGACGGCGCCGGCGACGGTCTGGGTGATGCCGAGATCGTCGACCATCGCGATGATCATGAGCGGGATCAGATTGGCCGTGATGTAGCCGACGACGAAGACGCTGAACGTGGCGATACCGCGGCCGAGTGTCAGTGGGACGCGGACTGCGGCGGTCACGTGGGGTTCCTGGGGTGGGTCAACGACAACTCCGTGTCTCGGGTGGCGGCCCGCGTGAGACGTGGGTCACTTAGCGAATGGGATTCGTTAAGTATGCGGAGGGCGCGTCCCGTACGCAAGGGGTCAAACGAACTCAATTCGTTAATGTGGGGTTTCGGCGTCGCCCGAGGGTCTACGTCTGACACAATGGAGTAGTCGTCCGTGCTCCGCTGGCCAACTTGTCCAGCGCTATCCCGATCCCGACCGGTCAGGGTGGCACGGACCCGACCGCAATGCGCAGGAGCCGACATGACCGTTCCCGTTCGCTGGATGTTGTCCCAGCCGGACCTGGCTCTCGAATTGAAGGGTGGCGCCGCCGGTCTCGGCAACGAGATCACGTTCGCCCACACCACCGAACTGCAGGACCCCTTCCGGTGGCTCTCCGGCGGAGAACTGCTCCTCACCACCGGAATCCGGCTACCGTTGACCGCCGCCGACCGGGCCCGATACCTGCGCGGTCTCGGTGAAGCCGGGGTGGCGGCGGTCGGGTTCGGCACCGGTCTCTCACATCCGGAGGTGCCCGAGGACCTGGTCGCGGTCGCCGACGAGATCGGGCTGCCGCTGCTCGAGGTGCCGTTGCCGACACCGTTCGCAGCCGTGGTCAAGCGGGTCATGAACCGACTCGCGGAGCAGGAGTACGAGGCGGTGCTGCGCGCGTCCCGGGCGCAGCCGCGGATGACCCGCGCCGTCATCCAGGGCGGCACCGGTGCCACTGTGCGCGAGCTGGCCGTCGCCACGTCGGCCACCGTCCTGCTCCTCGACCTGTCCGGCCGGGTGCTGGAGTCGCATCCGGCGCAGCCCGCGGAGGACGTACTCGGGGAACTGCGGGAAGTGCTGGAGGCGGGCACCGGCGGCGCGTCGAGCAGCGTGTCGCTGGCACGGTCGGGCGCGTCGATCACGGTGCAGCAGATCAGCGTCGGCAGCACACCACACGGACACCTCGCCGTGATCAGCCCCACCGCGCTCAGCCACGTCGACCAGATCCTGCTCGGTCACGCGAACTCGTTGCTCGCCTTGGATTTCGAGAAGCCGGTGCGACTCCGGACCGCACAGAACCGGCTCAATTCGCACGCCCTCGGCCTGCTGCTCACCGAGGACCGCGACCTCGCGCCCGCCTGGTCGCAGATTCGGCACGCCGCGGACGCCGACGGGATGGTCCGCGGACTCACGGTCGTGGCCGAGACGCCGGCACTCGCGGAACGGGTGGAGTCGGCGGTCGCGGTCGCGATGAACAAGGCCGGGCGGCAACTCTTCTCGCGCCGCCACGATACGCGGGTCACCGTTCTGCTGCGGGGCACCGACGACGTGGACTTCGCGCGGGCGATGCTGCGCGGACTGTCCGCGCCGGCGCGGAAGGCGATCCGTGCCGGGCTGAGCGGGAAGCGGGAGGTCGCCGGTCTGGTGGCGGCGATCGAGCAGTCCCAGCTCGCCGCGTCGGCCGCCGAGGCGGGAGCCGAGCCGTTGGAGTTCGCGGCGCTCACCGGCAGCGCGCTGCTCGCCTTCAGCTCGACGCGGGAGGTGCTGAACTCGCTGGCGGACACGATGATCGCGCCGATCGACGAGTACGACCGCACCAACGGCACGGAACTGCTGGGATCGCTGCGGGCGTTCCTCGAGGCGAACGGGCACTGGGAGTCGGCGGCCGCGGCGATGGGCGTGCACCGGCACACCCTGCGCAGCCGCATGTCGCGGATCGAGTCGTTGATCGACTGCCGGCTGGACGTGGCGCGGGTGCGCGCCGAACTGCTGCTCGCGATCATCGCCCGGCAGTCGTGACTGCCGGGCGATGATCGGACGGGACTACTTGCCGAGGCGGGCGACGATGTCCGCGGCGGTGCGCTGACCCATCCGCACGGCGCCGTCCACGTGCTGGTAGCCCTCGGCGGCGATGTCCGAGCAGGAGAAGTGGAACGGTCCGACCGGCGTCCGCGTGTCCTTCCCGTACCGGTGCAGACCACCGAGGTCGAAGCTCGCGGCGTACGCGCCCCGGGTCCATTCCTCCGAGCCCCAGTCGGACTCGTAGTAGACGACCGGCTCGGCGGCCTTCGGTCCGAGGTAGCGGGCGAGCGAACCGAGGATGGTGGCGCGGCGCTCCTCTTCGCTCAGTTCGAACATCGCGTCGGCCTTCTCGTCCGACACGAACGCGACGAGGGTTCCCCGGGTGTCCTCGTGGTTGGTGTTGTCGTACACCTCCTGGACGACCTCGGACGCGCCGAATCCGGTGCCTGCGAGACCGTCCTCACGCCAGAACGGGGTCTCGTACACGGCGTGCACCTTGATGACCAGTCCCAGCGACTGGTGCTGGTGCATCTGGTGCTGGCGGCGCGGCAGCGGCGGGTCGTAGGAGATGCGGGAGTACAGGTTCGGCGGGACGGCGAGCACGACGCGAGACGCCTCCACACGAATGTCCCCGTCCGCCAGCACGACTGCGCCGTTCTCGCTCCACTGGACGGTGCGCACGGGCGCGTTCAGGAAGACGTCGTCGCCGAGCGCGGCGGCCATCCGGATCGACACCTGCTGCATGCCGCCGATGACGCGCTTGTCGAGGATGAAGTCCTCGTCCACCAGGTGTGAGAACGATCCGGCGGACGCGGCCATGAGCACCGCCTGCAGCGCCGAGAACGAGTGAGCGGGCTTGGTCAGCATGCCGCCTGCGATGAACAGGCCGATGTTGTCGCGGGCTTCGGCGTCGTCGGACTGCTCGATCAGCCAGTGCTTGAACGAGATCGTGTCCAGTTCGCGGGCCAGCGGGTGCGCCCAGGGCTCCTCGGCCCCGACCTGCGCGGCCAGGTCGTCGAGGATCTGGATCAGCCGGTCCATCTCCTTGCGGGTCGTCTCGTCGACGGGGAAGGATTCGCCGGTGTAGCGGGTGCGCTCGCCGGAGGCGGAGATGTAGACGGACTCACCCTCGCGGTACCGGTCGAACGTCTCGAGTCCGAGTTCGTCGAGCAGCGAGATGAGCACCGTCTGGTCGGGGGAGACCCACTGGCCGCCGATCTCCAGCATCGCGCCATCGATGGTGTCGGTCCAGGTCCGACCTCCCACGCGGTCGCGCGCCTCCAGGACCGCGACGGACAGCCCCGCCTTGCGCAGCGCGGTGGCTGCGGCCAGGCCGGACGGGCCGGCGCCGACGATGGCGACATCACGTTGGAGAGTAGGCACTTTCGAGCTCCTTTGGTTGAAGTGCTGACGGATTCGTGAAATGTGGTTCGATTAGCAGCGGGTGAGCGCGAGCGACAGTTCGGCATCGATGACGCAGATGCTCGAGTTGTCCACGCGGTCGTGGCTCCGCAGTTCGCCCAGCATCTGGGCCAAGCGGTCCGCGGCGGTGGTGTGTTCGGCCAGCCAGCCGGCGACGGCGTCGGCGGCGGACGTCGCGGGCGAGGCGTCGCGCAGTACCAGTCCGATCAGGCCGTGCCAGTGCTCCTGCAGGTTGTCGACGAGGACGGCACCCGCCATCGCCTCCCAGTAGGCGGTCCCGGTCTCGCCGACGGAGAACCGTTCCGACAGCCAGTCGAGGCCCACCACACGACCGAATTCGCGATACGTCTCGGCGACCTGGGTGATCGGCAGGTCGAGCGACTGCGCGGTGGTCTCCAGGGCGAAGCCCTGCGCCAGGATCCGCAGCGTGCCCAGGTCCTGGGCGGGCGCACCGGTGAGGCGCGGCAGTGCCGCCGCGAGTTCCTGAACCGGCTTCGCGAACCGCTCGATGAGCTGCTGCGCATCCGTGCCCGCGGTGCGATGCCGCAGCAACCACGACGTGGTGCGTTCGATCAGGTCCTGGATGCCGAAGTGCAGGTTCAGCCGGGTCCGGTGGGACGCGCCGGGCAAGGTGAGGACCTCGTTCCACAGGCGGTCGATGTCGAACACCTGCCGCACCACCGCGTACGCGACGGTGATCTCGGGGGTGCCGACGCCGAGCCGCTCCTCGAGGCGGTGGATCAGGCCGGGGCCGACACGGTCGATCATGTCGCCGGCCACGATCACGGCCACGATCTCCCGGGCGAGCCGGTGACCGCTGATCTGCTGGGGGACGCGTTCGCGGATGGACGCCGGGAAGTAGTCGGCGAGAACACCGTCGAACACGGCGTCGTCGAGCACGGGGGAGGCGAGCAGTTCGGTGACGACGAGATTCTTCGACTGTGCGAGCAGAACAGCGATCTCCGGCCGGACCAGTCCCTGGCCCGCGCGGTGCCGGGCGGACAGTTCCGCCGCCGATGGCAGCACCTCCGCGGCGCGGCTGATCCCGGCGTCGCGCTCGAGGTTCTCGATCAGCCGCTCGTGGCGTCCGAGCAGGAACGGTGCGTGGACTTCGGCGAGGCTGATGGCGAGGGTCTGGGAGGCGGCGTCGGCGAGCACCGATTCGCCGATCTCGTCCTGGACGCGGGCGAGCAGCGTGTTCCGTTCCTCGGCGGGGAGTTCGCCCGCCGCCACGGCCGCGTCCAGCGCGACCTTCAGGTTCACTTCCCGATCCGACGTGGCGACGCCGGTGGCGTTGTCGATGAAGTCGGCGTTGATCCGGCCGCCGTTCAGCGCGTACTCGATGCGGGCGCGCTGCGTGAGGCCGAGGTTGCCGCCCTCGCCGATCACCGCGGCGCGGACGTCGCTCGCCTCCACCCGGACGGCGTCGTTGGCCGGGTCCGCGGCGTCGGCGTGCCCCTCGGTCGAAGCCTTGACGTACGTGCCGATTCCGCCGTTCCACAGCAGATCCACGTCCGCGGTCAGCAGCGCCTTCACCACCTCGTGCGGGGGGAGTTCGGTGGCGGTGACGCCGAGGCGTTCCCGCACCTGCGGCGACAGCGGGATCTTCTTCGCCGTCCGCGGCCACACGCCGCCGCCCGCCGAGACGAGGCTCCGGTCGTAGTCGTCCCAGCTGCTGCCCGCCACGGAGGCGAGGCGCTCGCGCTCCCGGTAGGACGCCTCGGAATCCGGTTCGGGATCGAGGAAGATGTGCCGGTGGTCGAACGCGCCGACCAGCCGGATGGCGCGGCTGAGCAGCATCCCGTTGCCGAACACGTCGCCGGACATGTCGCCGATGCCGACCACCGTGAACGCGTCGGTGTCGACGTTCTTGCCCATCTCCGCGAAATGCCTGCGGACGGAAACCCATCCGCCGCGCGCCGTGATACCCATCGCCTTGTGGTCGTAGCCGGCGGAGCCACCGGACGCGAACGCGTCGCCGAGCCAGAAGCCGCGACGCGTCGCGATGCTGTTGGCCAGGTCGGAGAACCGGGCCGTGCCCTTGTCGGCGGCCACCACCAGATACGGGTCGGCGTCGTCGTAGATCACCGTGTCGCGGGGGTGGACCACCTCGCCGTCGACGATGTCGTCGGTGACGTCGAGCAGTCCGTCGATGAAACTCGTGTACGCCGCACGGACCGCGTCGGGCGTCGTCTCGGTGCGCACCACGAACGCGCCCTTCGCGCCCATCGGAACGATCAGCGAGTTCTTCACGTGCTGCGTCTTCATCAGACCCAGAACCTCGGTGCGGAAGTCGTCCTTGCGGTCCGACCACCGCAGGCCGCCGCGGGAGACCGGACCGCTGCGAACGTGGCTGCCCTCGACGATCGGCGAATGCACGAAGATCTCGCGGTACGGGGTCACGGCCGCGGACAAGGACAACAGCGACGGGTCGATCTTGAACGCGGCGGGGGCGGCGCTGATCGTGCGGTCGTGCTGGAACCAGTTGGTGCGCAGCACCGCCGACGTGAACGACAGCAGGCCGCGGAGCAGACGGTCCTCGTCCAGCGTCGCGGTGCGGTCGATCGCGTCGAACAGCACGCGCTCCGCGTCCGCGACCGCGCTGTCGCGGTCGGTGCCGGTGACGGCGGGATCGAAACGGGCGGTGAACAGGTCGCGGAAACCGCGCACGAAATCGCTGTGCCGCAACAAGATTGCCACGATGTTGGGTTCCGACAGTCCCAGACCCACCTGGCGGAGGTAGCGGCAGGCCGCCCGGACCAGGACGGCGTCCGTCCACGTCAGGTTCGCCGCGGCGACGAGCCGGGTGAATCCGTCGACCTCCAGATGTCCGGCGGCCGCGGCCTCGAACGCATCGGACAGCAGGCCCGGAGTTTCGGCGTCCCAGGCGAAGTCGCCGGTGCTGAAGTCGAAGCGGTGGACCAGCGGGCTGCCGGGCTCGCCCGCGGGCAGCTGTTCGTGGGACGCGACCCGCAACCCCAGGTCCGCGAACAGCGCGACCAACTCGGCGAGCAACGGGGTGCCCTGCGGCCAGACCATCACGGCGGCCGGCTCGGGCAATGCATCCGCGGTGTCGACGAATCGCAGCCGCGGAGTGGTCCCTCCGGACGCCAGGACCGCGCTCGACACGGCGGCCTCGTCCTGGCGTGGACGGGGTGTGTCGGTCGTGCTCGGAATGACACCGGTATAGCTCATCGTGTGGCTCCTGACCCCTGATCTGGCAAACGCGTGACTTGGGAACCAGTGTGTCGAGAAGAGACGCACGCCACATCCGACGAAGTGGAGCGTCGTGTGGCGACGGACGCGACGTTTCGGAGCTGTGAGTACTTGTTAACCGCGGGCGGTTAACAAGTACTCACGGCTCGCCAGGTGGAGACCGCTGCGGTGCCGAGCAGTCCGCCGGTGATCACGAAGATCGACGACGTACCCGCGACCCCCGCCGCGGCGCCTGCGGCCAGCGGAATCAGTACCTGCCCGAGCCGGTTGCCGGTCAGGCGCAGCGACAACGCGGCGGCCCGGTTGGCGGCGGTGACGAGCCCGGCCACCCACGTCATCGTCAGTGGTTGACCGATGCCCCAGAAAAATCCGGCCACGACGAGGAGCAGGGCCATCCAGACCGGGTGGGGCACGAACGGCAGCAGGGCGGTGGGCAGCGCCGAGCACAGCGTGGCGGAGATCAGCAGCTTCTGCCGCGGCACTCGGGTGAGCAGCCACGGCAGGAACGCGCGCGACACGATCGACGCCGCGGTCCGCGCGGTCAGCAACAGCGACACCAAGAGGACGCTGAAACCGAACTCGTGCCCGAGGACGGGGAGGTACGCGACGACGACGTCGACCGACGCCAGCACGATCAGACTGCTGAACACGGCCGGCCGCATCCCGGTCGTCGAGATCATGCTGAACACGGACTGCCGGTCGCCTTTCGACGGCGACTCCGCCGCTTGCGGGCGTTCGCGTATCGGCCAGGCGAACGGGATCGCGGCCAGCGACACCACACCCATCACCGTCAGCGCCAGAGTGGTTTCGACGACGCCGCCGTCCGAGCTTCCCGCCGCGATCAGTCCGACCAGCGGAACACCGACGGCCTGGCCGATCGAGACGCCGAGCGTCAATCCGGCAAAACCCCGGTCCAGCTGACCGGGCGGGGAGAGGAGCGTGATGAACCCCTGCCCGGCGACGGTCACGAGGATCTGGCCGAACCCCAGGATCACGTTGCCGAGGCCGAGGACGATCAGGTCGTCGCTCACGGCGATCACCAGGACACCGAGCGAGGTCAGCACCACGCCGGTCCGCAGCACCGCGGCAGCGTGCCGCCGGTCCACGGCGCGTCCGATCCGGACCGCGACGAGCAGCGGTGCCAGTGAGAACAGGGCGGTGACGACGCCGATCGTGACGGCGTCGCCGCCGAGCGCGAGGACGCGGTAGGAGACGAGAACGCGGACAGCGTGATAGACGGCCTGGAGGAGAGCAGTGGCAACGCAGACGTTGAGGAACCAGTGCTTCACCACGTCATCCGTTGATCACCTGGCGATTGCCGAGTGGCGCCTGCAACGGGACTTCGAGGGTGCCGAACACGGCGACGAGAATGCACATCTTGTCGGCGGCCTCCGGGAGGGTGCCGGTGCGCAGCGAGATCGTGACGGTGGTGTCGGTCTCGGTGACGGTCGCGTCGGCGCCGTAACACTCCGGGGTCCCGGTGACGAAGTGGATCGCCACCGTGTTGCCGTCCGCGCGGGACCACGACTCGAACGGCGTCGGATTCGCCCGGACGATGTCGGGGCGCGACTCGAAGACGGTGCCGAACTCGCCGCCGGGCACTTCGGAGGGAATCGGCATCCCCGACGACGGATTGGTCGGGCTGGGATCCACTGCGGACGCGATCTCCGGGGGAATCGTCGGTTCGTCGGTGCTCGAACCGGACCCGCATCCGGCGAGGGCGAGGCAGGCCAGCACTGCGAGGGCGATTACGCGCATATGCCACGGTAACCTCATCCCGCGAGCAGGCCGGAGACCAGCGCAATCCCCGGAATCGCGGCCAGAGTGGTGACGAAGGCCGTGTCTCGCGCCAGCACCGTTCCCACCCCGTACCGGCTGGCGTAGACGAAGACGTTCTGGGCCGTCGGCAGTGTCGCCACCACCACGATGGCGAACAGTTCGTGGCCGTCGAGCCCGAGCAGGAAGCGCGCCATCAGGTAGGCCAGCACCGGTTGCACGACGATCTTGAGCACAGACGCCAGCGCGACGTCGCGTCGCGGGCTCGTCCCCTTCTCCAGCACCCGCACCCCGTACAGCGAAATGCCGAACGCGAGCAGCGCGCCCGGCACCGACGCGCCGCCTAGGAGCCGGAACGGCTGCATCAGGGCTTCCGGGGGTGTCCAGCCGAGGAGTGCGATCAGCAGTCCCGCGGCCCCCGCCACGACGATCGGGTTCTTGAACGGCGCGGTGATCGTGTCGAGTCGCGACGCGCCGCGTCGGAGCGTGGTGACGTCGAGGATGGTGAGGGCGATGGGGGAGTACGCGATGATCTGGAACAGCAGCAGCGGCGCCACGAACGACGCGTCCCCCAGCACGAACACGGCGATGGGTATGCCGAGATTCGCGGAGTTCACGTAGGACGCCGACAGGGCGCCGATCGTCAGTTCCGGAAGGGACCTGCGTAGCCACACTCTCGCAATGACCATGTACAGTGCGCCGACCGTCAATGCCGTGACAGCCGCGACGGCCAGAGTGGGCGAGAAGATCACCGAGAGGTCGGACGATGCGAGCGAATCGAACAGCAGCGCCGGTGTGGCGACGAAGAACACCAGCCTGCCCAGGACGGTTTCGCCCTCCGCACCCAGCGTCCCGCGACGGCCGAGCAGGTAGCCGATCGCAATGATCACGAATATGACGGTGAATCCCGCAACAACTCCCGACACGCTGCGGGGCACCTCCTCGACAGGTAAGCCTCCTGTCGGCAAACCTTCCGAAGTCTAGTGCTCGGCGTTCGGGTGGGTGACAATAGCGTCCGGTCGGGGAGATCGTCTGTGCGCGCGTTCCGTCGCGCTCGAGGAGTCGCAATGCTGCGTCGAACGACCGTCCTCTGTGCGCTGTTCTGCGCGTGGACCCTCGCCTGGGGCGCGGCTCCCGTGGCGTCGGCGCTGGCCCCGCCGTCGAGCGGGGATCCGAACCTGATCGCGCTCGCCGGGCAGGTGCTCGGGCGCAGCTACCGCGAGAACGCGAGCGTCGCGTACATCGACGCGTCCGGCGCCCGGTTCGCGAATTTCGGGGCCACCGAGGACACCGACTTCGAGATCGGTTCCGTCACCAAGACATTCACCGCGGAATTGTTCGTCGACGCCGTCGCCCGGGGTGAGGTGCGCGAGGACACGAAGGTCGGAGATTTGTTGCCGTTGCAGGGCGCACCGGTCGGCGACGTGACGCTGCTCGAGCTGGCGTCCCACACGTCCGGGCTGGCGCAGTTCCCGATGAGCACCGACACCGTGGTGGCCGTCGGGCACTGGGTGGTCGCGTCCAACCCGTTCACCTACGACCGGGACACCCTGCTGCAGCAGCTGCAGTCGGCGCCGCTCACGACCCGCGGCACGTACTCGTACTCGACCGTCGGCTTCGCGCTGCTCGGTCAGGCGCTGGCCGCGGCCGCGCACACCGACTACCCGTCGCTGCTCCGCGAGCGCATGCTCGTCCCCCTCGGACTGTCGCAGTCGTGGATGCCGCTCACCGCCGCCGACCTGCCCCCGAATGTCACCCGAGGATTCGACGTCCTGCACCGGTCGCAGGACCCGTGGCCGTTGGATGCCTACGCCCCGGCCGGCGGGTTGCGGTCCACGGCGAACGACATGTCGGCGTACGTCCGTGCACTCCTCGACGGGACGGTCCCCGGCGCCGCGGCCTTGGACCCGCGGTGGATCGGTGACAACTTCCGCGCGCTGACGTGGTCGATCGTCCCGTTCGAAGGTCGCGAGTACACGCTGCACGGTGGCGCGACCGGTGGTTTCCAGTGCACCGTCGTGCTCGACCGCGAGAACGACCGCGGGCTCGTCATCCTCACCGACACCATCGGCGGTCTCGAGCAGCAGGGTCTGGAGATCCTCGCCCACACCCCGATGTGAGTGTTTTCGCGTCCCGGGGCACACATTGTCACTCACCTGCCCAGGTACCCCCGCTGGGTATGTCCGGTTACAGTGGTCGTGTGGAGACGGCAACCGGGCGGACGCGCACAGTCGCGGCGCGTGCCGCGCTGCTGATCGCCGTCGCCGCCGGGGTGCTCCTCATGCACAGCCTGATCGCGCCGACCGCGATCGCCGCGGCGCACGGGCAGCCCTCGGTCACCGCGTCCCACGCCGAAGACCCCCACGGTTGCGGCGGGGACGGCTGCGAGCAACCCCATCTCACCGGACATCAGTGTGCCGGCGTGATCGTGGTGATCGCCGCGCTGACGTCGGTGATGTTGCTGTGGTGGCATTCCGTGGATCCCGCCGCGCGACGGTCGCGGGTGAGCGCCGACCGTGTGCAGTCGGGGCGCGGACCACCACCGTGGACGGTGCTTTCTTTGGCGGAACTCTCGATTCTGCGGGTGTGACAGGGAGCCCGGGGCGCGTGCCCCGGCGGATCCGGCTGTCATTTCCCGAATCGATCTCGAGGAGTTCTTCATGCGCACCACCATCACTGCCCTGATCGCCGCCGCGGCAGGCGCGGCTCTCGTCCTGGCCGGCTGCGGCACCGACTCGGCAGGCACCTCGTCGACGTCCGGCGCCTCGACGTCCGCCGTCGAATCGCAGGCACAGTTCAACGACGCCGACGTCGCGTTCCTGGAAGGCATGTACCCGCATCACGCGCAGGCGGTGGAGATGGCCGACATGGTCGCCGGCCACACCGACAACGCCGACGTGGTCGCTCTGGCCGCCGCGATCAAGGCGGCGCAGCAACCGGAGATGGACCGGATGACCACCTGGCTCCAGCAGTGGGGGCGACCGGTTCCGACGTTCGACATGTCCGGCATGCACGGCATGAACCACGGCGACGGAATGATGTCGGCCGATCAGATGGACGCCCTGACGGCACTGACGGGCACGGAATTCGACCGGCAATGGCTGACCATGATGATCGAGCACCACGAGGGCGCGATCGACATGGCGAACACCGAACTGGCCGACGGTGAGAACCCGGAGGTCAAGCAGATGGCCACCGGCATCGTGACCGCCCAGCAGAAGGAGATCGCCGACATGCAGGCCGAGCTCGGCTGACCGGAATGACGAAAGGCCGCGTAATCCGAGGATTACGCGGCCTTTTCGGTGCCTACGTGAGTTACCGGCTCGTGAAGGGCAGCAGAGCCATCTCGCGAGCGTTCTTGACGGCGACGGCAACCTGACGCTGCTGCTGCGGGGTCAGGCCCGTGACGCGGCGGCTACGGATCTTGCCGCGGTCCGAGATGAACGTGCGGAGGAGGTTGATGTCCTTGTAATCGACGTGCTCGATCTTGGCCGCGAACAACGGGTTCTTCTTGGGCTTGCGGCCCTCGACGGGACGCGGCTTCTTCGACGGTGCTCTCTTGACTGCCATCTGCTTCCTTTACCAGCTCGACTTGTGGACGCCTGGCAGCTCCCCGCGGTGCGCCATCTCGCGAACACGCACGCGAGAGAGCCCGAACTTCCTCAGGTGGCCGCGCGGACGTCCATCCGCAGCGTCTCGATTGCGCAATCGTACCGGACTCGCGTCGCGGGGCAGACGCTGCAGTGCCGCCCGGGCCTCCGCGCGCTCGTCTTCGCTGCTCGACGGACGGCGGATGGTCTCCTTCAGCTCTGTGCGGCGCTCGGCCCAGCGTGCCACGACGATCTTGCGCTGCTCGTTCTTCGCGATCTTCGACTTCGTCGCCATGTCGGGTGTCTTCTACTTCTCTTCTCGGAAATCGACGTGCTTCCGCACGACCGGGTCGTACTTCTTCATCACGAGACGATCGGGGTCGTTGCGGCGGTTCTTGCGGGTCACGTACGTGTATCCGGTGCCTGCCGTCGACTTCAGCTTCACGATCGGGCGGATCTCGTTGCGGGCGGCCATCAGATCTTTCCCCCGCGGGCGCGGATCCGGGCGACGACGGCCTCGATGCCGTCCCGGTCGATGGTCTTGATGCCCTTGGCGGAGAGCGTGAGGGTGACTCGCCTGCCCTCGCTGGGCAGGACGTATGTCTTCTTCTGGATGTTCGGATCCCAGCGCCGGTTGGTGCGCTTGTGGGAGTGCGATACGGACTTGCCGAATCCTGGCTGGCGTCCGGTCACCTGGCAGTGCGCCGACATGGGCGTTCCTCTCTGTCCTCTCGTGGGACCGCCCCGAGAGGGTGATGACAATCATTTTCGACAACAACGAGATTCCAATGTAGCGTTCTGTCCACGTAATGACAATCGTTATCGAAAGGGTGCTCGTGAGTGAGATACTCGACGGCCGGACGCCGCTGATCCTGGTTTCCGGGTGGAACGGCCCCACCGAGGACGCGGCGCGGTCGCTGCTCCGCGACGGCACCGTCGTCGTGCATCACGACCTCGACCTCGTGCACGAAGGCGTCGTGCGCCGGACCGTCACCACGCTGGAGTCGGGGGAGCCACGCGAGCGCCTCGGCATCCTCGAACTGGCGCACGGCTGCATCTCCTGCACGCTGCGCGAGGACCTTCTCCCGCTGCTCCGCCGACTGCACACCCGCGGTTCGGTGCAGCGCATCGTGCTGCACCTCGACCGCCGGCTCGAACCCGAGGCCGTGTGCTGGGCGGTCGAGCACGTGGCGGTGTCCGGCGTGGTGGGGCAGATCGACGGTCCGGCATCGCGGGACGTGCGCGTCGACGGCGTTATCACCTGCCTCGATGCGGGATCGTGGCTGGCCGACGCCACCGGCGACGACGCACTGGACGACGACCGCACCGTCGCACAGGTCGCAGTCGGGCAGGTGGACTTCGCCGACGCCCTGGTGGTGTCGGGCAACGCAGGCGACGGCTGGCAGCAGGCCCGTCTCCACGCCGTCCTGACCCGGCTCGCACCGGGCGCACCGATCGTCTGGGACGGGGACGCGCCCGACGTCGAGCGCCTGCTCCTCGACATCCCGGCCGGCGCGCGGCGGGGTGAGCTGTCCCACGCCCACTCACCGCTGCTGCGCGGGCAGCCGCCGCTGTCCCACGACTGCGGCGTCATGCTCGTCGAGTTCACCGCCACCCGGCCGTTCCATCCGGAACGACTGCACGAGGCCGTCGACGTGCTCCTCGACGGAGTCGTCACGTCTCGCGGCCGCGTGTGGGTCGCGACGCAGCCGGACGAGGCGCTGTGGCTCGAGTCGGCCGGTGGGGGACTGCGGGTGGCCAGTGCCGACCGCTGGCTGGCCGCGATGACCCCGGAAGAACAGGAACAGGTCCCGACTGCACGCCGCGCGATGGCCGCGCTGTGCTGGGACGAGCGCTTCGGCGACCGGCACACGTCGATGGTGGTGCTGGTCCATGCCGCCGACCCCACCGAGATCGACCGCACGTTGCAGTGGGCGCTCGTCACCGACGACGAACTCGCGGACGAGGCGGCCTGGCAGTCGTGGCCAGACCCGTTCGGGCAGTTCCACGAAGACCCCTGCGAGAGCAGCGAATCACCCTATGCAGAACCCGAATCGAGAGAGGGACACGAATGAAGGCGAACATCCATCCCGATTACCACCCGGTGGTGTTCCAGGACGCGAGCACCGGAACGACGTTTCTCACGCGGTCGACGGTGACCAGCGACCGCACCGCCCTGTGGTCGGACGGCAACACCTATCCGCTGGTGGTCGTGGACGTGACCAGCGAGTCGCACCCGTTCTGGACCGGCGCGCAGCGGGTGATGGACACCGCGGGCCGCGTCGAGAAGTTCGAACGCCGCTACGGAGTGCGCAAGCGCCCGTGAGTACTTGTTAACCGCCCGCGGTTAATAAGTACTCACGGGTCGACGAAGGAGGAGACAGAACATGGCAGTACCGAAACGCAGAATGTCGCGATCCAATACGCGCAGCCGGAGATCGCAGTGGAAGGCCCAGGCACCCGACCTCGTCGGGGTGACGGTGGGCGGCGCGACGCATCGCGTGCCGCGCCGGCTGGTGAAGGCCGTGAAGCTGGGATTGGTGGACCCGGCCGGGAAGTGACGCTCCTCGTGCGAACCTTGGCGGGTGCTGCTGTACATCCTGGAACTGGTGGGCATCGCGGTGTTCGCGGCCTCGGGTGCCCTGGTGGGGGTGACGAAGCGCCTCGACATCTTCGGTGTGTGCGTGGTCGGTGTCTTCACCGCTCTCGGCGGCGGCATCGTCCGCGACGTCCTGCTGGGCATCCACCCGCCGACGTCGCTGGGTAGCTGGCCGAACCTCGGCACGTCGTTCGGCATGTCGTTGCTGGTGTTCTTCCTGCATTCGACTGTCGGGCGACTACGCCGGGAGATCCTGGTGCTCGACGCTCTGGGCATGGGCCTGTTCGCGAGCACGGGCGCGGTGATCGCGCTCGACCACGGGGCGAGTCCGCTCGCGTCGTGCCTCATCGGCGGGACGGCGGCGATCGGCGGCGGGATCTTGCGCGACGTGCTGGTGAACGAGGTCCCGTTGCTGCTGCAGCGGGACTTCTATGCGGTGCCGGCGCTGCTCGGTTCGGCGCTGGTGGTCGTGGTGAGCGAGTGGGGTTCGGGCACCGACGTGGCGCTGGTGGTGGGCACGGTGTTCGCGTCGGCGCTGCGGGTGCTGGCGCTGTGGCGGAACTGGGGTCTGCCGGGTCCGCGGGTCCTCGACTGACCGCCGCCAGGGCACTTCGGTGATCCCTTCTCAGACATATCTCAGTTGATCGGGCCAAACTGTCGGGTATGCGCATTTTGGTGGTCGACGACGATCGCGCCGTGAGGGAGTCCTTACGGCGGTCTCTCAGCTTCAACGGGTACTCGGTGGAACTGGCCGTCGACGGTATCGATGCTCTCGAGAAGGTGGCGAACGCGCGCCCCGACGCGCTCGTGCTCGATGTGATGATGCCGCGCCTGGACGGTCTCGAGGTGTGCCGTCGGCTGCGGAGCACCGGCGACGACCTGCCGATTCTCGTCCTCACGGCACGCGACTCCGTGTCGGAGCGGGTGTCGGGTCTGGACGCCGGAGCCGATGACTACCTGCCCAAACCCTTCGCTCTCGAGGAATTGCTGGCCCGGCTGCGCGCATTACTGCGCCGCGCCGCGCCGGAGCCGGGCATCGACTCGGAGAAGATGACGTTCGAGGACCTCACGCTCGACCCGGTCACCCGCGAGGTGACGCGTGGCGAGCGGTCCATCAGCCTCACCCGCACCGAGTTCTCGCTTCTCGAGATGCTGATGGCCAACCCGCGCCGGGTGCTGACCCGCGGCCGCATCCTCGAGGAGGTGTGGGGTTACGACTTCCCGACGTCCGGCAACGCGCTGGAGGTCTACGTCGGGTATCTGCGTCGCAAGACGGAGGCGGACGGAGAGACCCGCCTGTTGCACACCGTCCGCGGAGTCGGCTACGTGCTGCGGGAGACTCCTCCGTGATGGCAGTTCCGTTCCACAAGACCGCCGACAAGTCGGGGGCGAAGTACGACTCGCACCACATTTCCCGGCACCCCACAGGCCCGATTCCGTTACCGCCCGAGATGCGCCCTCCGATGCCGTTGACGCGGTCGGTGTCGTTGCGGTGGCGGGTGACGCTGCTCGCCGCGTCGGTGGTGGCCATCGCGGTGGCCGTGATGGCGATCGCGGCGTACGCCGTGGTGTCGCGGGCTCTGTACGCGGATGTCGACAACCAGTTGCGCACCCGCGCGTCGGCGCTGATCGACAGCAATCTGGTGACGTTCGATCCGCGCTACATCGCGGGCGCGACGCTGTACACGACGGACATCAGTGTGGCGCTGATCTTCCCGGACCTCGACACGTACACGCCGCCGGGGTCGAGTGTTCCCATCGGTGAACCCGAACTGTCCGTGGCCCGCGGCGAGCGCGACACGTCGTTGCGGACGGCGGAGAATCAGCGGGTGCTGGCCGAGCGCACCCAGGACGGCAGCACGCTGGTGATCGCGCAGCGACTGGCGCCGACGGGCGCCGTGCTCGACCGGCTCGCCTGGGTGCTGTTCATCGTCGGCGGGTGCGGGGTGGTCCTCGCGGCCGCCGCCGGAACGACGGTGGGACGCACCGGTCTGCGTCCGATCGCCCGGCTCACCGCCGCCACGGAACGGGTGGCGCGGACCGACGACCTGACGCCCATGCCGGTGACGGGCAACGACGAACTCGCCCGGCTCACCGAAAGTTTCAACACGATGCTGAGGGCGCTCGCGGAATCGCGGGAGCGGCAGAGCAGGCTCGTCGCCGATGCCGGACACGAACTGCGGACGCCGCTCACGTCGTTGCGCACCAACATGGAGTTGCTGATCGCGTCGAGTCGTCCTGGCGCACCGCACATTCCGGACGAGGACATGGCCGAGCTGCGCACCGACGTGGTGGCGCAGATCGAGGAACTCTCGCAGCTGGTGGGCGACCTCGTGGATCTTGCCCGCGAGGACGCACCGGAAACCGTCTTCGAGAGAGTCGATCTCAGCGAAGTGGTGGAACGAAGCCTCGAGCGGGCACGCCGCCGGCGCAACGAGATCGACTTCACCGCCGTCACCGTTCCCTGGTTCGTCTACGGCGACCACGCGGGACTGTCGCGGGCGGTGCTCAACGTGCTCGACAACGCGGCCAAGTGGAGTCCCACCGGTGAGCAGGTGCGCGTGGCGATGAAGCCGGCAGGCGACGGCCTCCTCGAGCTGACGGTCGACGACGCGGGTCCGGGCATTCCGGAGGAGGATCGGGAGCTGGTGTTCGACCGCTTCTACCGGTCGACGGCCTCGCGCTCGATGCCCGGCTCCGGGCTGGGTCTGGCGATCGTCAGGCAGGTGGTGGTCAAGCACGGCGGCACGATCGCCGTCGACGTCTCCGAACGGGGTGGTGCGCTCATCCGGATCGTCCTTCCCGGTGAACCCGAAGCGGAATAGTCTCAGGGTCTCGGCTAACTCCAAGGCCGGTCTCAGGACCTTCTCAGTCCCACCGGGCACTCTCGTAGCCAGAGACGGTGCGACTGCCCCTTGCGGGCGGTCGCAGGAGATGGAAGTGATGCGATGACCGAAGATCGAAACAGTCACGACGGCAACAGCCGCGACAATGCCGGTGGCGACCAGGGCGCGCGCCCCGATCAGCCCGCCCACCCGCAGTCGACGCCGGGTTACCACCCGACCGAGCAGTTTCCGGCCACTCCGCAGAATCCCGCGGGCGGTCCGACGGGTCAGCAGCCCTACGGCGCGGCCGGGTACCCCCAGGGCAATCCGTACGGTGCGCCGCAGCAGCCCACACAGCAGTTCGGCCAGCCTCAGCACGGTGCTCCCGGACACCCGGGTGCCCAGCACGCGGCCGGGCCGCACGGGGCGCCTCAGGGCCCGTTCCCCGGCCTTCAGGGCCCCGGACAGGCCGGCGCGGGGTCGACGGCGACCGCGACCAAGCGTCCCGCCCGCACCGCCATCGTGGTGGGCGCTGTGGCGCTCGCTCTCGTGAGCGGTGGCATCGGTGGCGTCGTGGGCTCCCTGGCAACCGACCGGAACGGCAGCGGCGCCGCGGTGACCAACTCCCTCGACGCCCCCAAGAACAACACCGCGACCCCGGCCGCGAACGCACCGGCGGGTTCGGTGCAGGCGGTCGCGAACAAGGTGGTCCCGAGCGTCGTCCAGATCGAGGTCGCGACGGCCGGCGGTTCCGGTGGCGAAGGATCCGGCATCGTCATCTCGTCCGACGGCATGATCCTCACCAACAATCACGTGGCAGGCGCGGCCGCCAAGGGTGGCAAGCTGACGGTCGCCTTCTCGGACGGCAGCACGGCGGACGCCAAGCTGGTCGGCGCCGACCCGGTGTCCGATCTCGCGGTCATCAAGGTGGACGGCAAGACCGACCTCACTCCGATCGAGCTGGGAACGTCCGGCAACGTCCAGGTCGGACAGCAGGTCGTCGCGATCGGGTCGCCCCTCGGCCTCGCCGGAACCGTCACCGAGGGCATCATCTCGGCGCTCAATCGCCCGGTGTCCACCAGCGGTGAGTCCGGAAACCAGAACACCGTCATCGACGCACTCCAGACGGACGCGGCCATCAACCCGGGCAACTCCGGCGGCGCCCTCGTCAACATGGACGGCCAGCTGATCGGCATCAACACCGCCATCGCGAGCATCGGCGGTTCCGGTGCGGGTGAGCAGAGCGGATCCATCGGACTCGGCTTCGCGATCCCGGTCGACCAGGCCCGGCGCATCGCGGACGAGCTCGTCAAAACAGGCAAGGCCACCCAGGCCGTCATCGGGATCCAGGTCCCGTCACAGGACGCCGCCAACGGTGCCACCGTCGTCGAGGTCACGGCGGGCAGCCCGGCGGAGAAGGCAGGAATTCCGAAGGGGTCGGTCATCACCAAGGTCGACGACCGTGTCATCACCAGTGGCGACGCACTCATCGCCGCCATCCGCTCACACGCACCGGGAGACAATGTGTCCATCACCTACACCGACGGGAACGGATCCAATACGAAGACCGTCGACGTCACGCTCGGAACCGCCGAACAGGGTGGCCGCTGATGAACACGGGGATTCTCGGGCAGGTCGAGTCCGTTCTGAACGGGGCCACTACGGTAGGGACCATGGACATCGAAGCCTCGCTGGCCGGCCGCGCGCTGGTGGTAATCGTCGACGACCGCACCGCTCACGGTGACGGCAAGGACTCCATCGGGCCCCTGGTGACAGAACTGCTGAACGAGGCCGGCTTCATCGTCGACGCCATCGTGGCGGTGGCGGCCGACGAGGTGGAGATCCGTAACGCGCTCAACACCGCCGTCATCGGCGGCGTCGACCTCGTCGTCTCCGTCGGCGGCACCGGCGTGTCGCCGCGCGACGTCGCACCCGACGTCACCGCCGAGGTCCTCGACCGTGAGATTCCGGGAATCTCGGAGGCCCTCCGCTCCTCGGGTCTCGCCGCCGGTTCGCTCGACGCGGGCCTCTCCCGCGGGCTCGCCGGCGTGTCCGGCAGCACACTCGTGGTAAACCTCGCGTCCTCCCGCGCCGCGGTCCGGGACGGCATGGCCACGCTGACGCCGCTCGCGGCACACGTGATTTCCGAATTGTCCGGCCTGGAAGGCTGAGACGATTTCTCGTTCCGACGAGCCGGACTCGCCCAGCGAGACCGACGAGCAGGCAGTTCCGAGCCGGGCCTCGATCGACAGGGCCCGGCTCGAACGCATCTTCGGGGACGTCTTCCCCGACACCACCGCGGACGAACGCGGCCAGGACGAGGCATCTCAGTATGTGGACAAACGCAACGAGTCCGAGGAGTGGATTCGGCGTCAGGTCCCCCCTCATCACGGGTAGACGCGTGATTGAAATCTGGATGAATCTAAGTGTTGTCGAAAGTAACGGAAAAAATCGCACCCGGAAAACCACTGGTACGACCTCTTTCGTTCGGGCAACTCAAAAGCGGGGCTACTCGTAGGTAACGTCTTGTTTTCAACTTTGTGAGGCACATCACAATTGCGTCACGAGCTGATCACGTTGCCCAGGTTCTTAGCTCAGGTTAATGTCCCTGACGAGTCAGTACGAAGATGGAGGGCGGGGCGTGGTGCCACGTCGTTGCCCGGACGAGCCTCCTGTGAGGTTTGTCTCTGGTGTCGAAATTCCGGCAACTGGTCGTCCGCAGTTAACTCTGCGGACACCTTTGCTGCGAATACTGCGCTGGGCCCGAAATGGACCACTCCTCAGTTTCGATCGTCGAGGCTGGGAACCTGCTTGAATCCTGATGAGGGGAACGAATGAGCGAGAACCGCAAGTCCGGCCTGCGCCGTGGCGCCCGTATTGCAGGCCTGGGTGCTGCTGCGGCTGTTGCACTCGGTTTGATGTCTACTGGTGCGGCGAGTGCGGATACCTTTATCCCGCTGCCTGATGGCTCGAAGGTCGGTCCGAACGTGACGTTGACGCGGACGGCGGAGAGCGCTCTGTCGTCGCCGTCGTTGGCTGCCAATGGCGCCGGGCGTGTGGCGTGGGTGTCGGGCACCGTCGTTGCCGATGTCAAGGGCATCAAGGAGGTCACCGACGTTCCGGAGGCGAACTCCACGACGAACAATGCGGGTACCTACAACGGTACGAATGCGGCAACGACGCATGGTGTTTCGCGGGTGTCGACCGGGTACATCGTGGGTTGCCAGGTGGATATCACGGGTCTGTCGGCGAATCCGTCGTTCAGTCTGGGTCTCGATTCGTTGTCGACGAGTGCGGGTCTGACGGTTCCGTTGGCTTCGGGTGAGGTCAAGTACGTGCCGCTGGGTGGCAAGGACATCAAGAAGGACGGCGTGTACGCGCTGCAGTACCAGGATGCGGAGCTGCAGGTGCAGAAGTGCGGTGGATTCGCGCAGGCTCGTTCGTACTCGGTCGTGGAGATCGTGGGCAACGACTACTCGAAGACCGTTCTGTACGGTGCGCCGTTCAGCATCGGCTGATTTCGGTCTCTTCCGCAGTTCTTCCCACCCACTTCTCGCGTGCGCGAGTTATCTACCCTTAGAGGGGAACAATGAACATCAACCGTAAGAACGGTGTGCGTCTGGCGGCGGTCGGTGCCGCTGCTGCCGCGACCATGGGCTTCTTTTCCGTCGGTGCGGCGAACGCCGACACGTTCATTCCGCTGCCTGGTGGTTCGATCACGCAGACGTTGGCCGACGGCACCGTGGTGACGGTGAACCTGACGGACGAGAGTGCGAACATTTCGCCGTCGATGGGTTCGACTCCGTTGCACCGGAATGTCTGGGTGAATGGCAAGGCCGCCGTCACGCTGGACGGCGCCGGAGCCAAGGGCGCCTCGATCACGCCGGGTTACGTCCTGGCCTGCCAGGTCGACTTCGGTGCCAGCGCCAATGGCAAGACGGGCTCGACGCCTTCCGTCGCCGAGGACGGCACTGTCTCCATTCCGGTCACGGGTACCACCGGCGCCGGAATCACCCTCGGCCCCGGCCAGGCGAAGAACGTCACGCTTCTCGATCTCGAGAAGAAGGACGCCTACGGTGCCGAGTCACACTCCGGTGCCAATAAGTTCACCGGCAAGACCGGTTCGGTCACCTGGGCCGACTCGAGCCTCGGCGTGAGCGGTTGCGCCGGCTACGCCCAGGCGCGCAGCTACGTCAAGGTTGCCGTCAGCACTGACAATGTCAGCAGCACGGTCACCCTGTGGGGACAGCCCTTCAGCATCGGCTGATTGCTTTCTCCATAAACAAGTAGGAATTACCCGGAATCGGGGCGCGGTAATACTCGCGCCCCGATTTTTGGCGCGTCGAAATGCGCTATTACACGCAAATAACGTGCCATTTTGTCAGGTAACACTTACGTAAATGCACCGTTCTGGATATTACGTTTCAGACTCGAATGGTCTAACTTTGGACCTCGCTAGGTCGTAGGTCTTCTCCGAAGGTCGGAGCAACCACACCTGATGAGGGGAACGAATGAGCGAGAACCGCAAGTCCGGCCTGCGCCGTGGCGCCCGTATTGCAGGCCTGGGTGCTGCTGCGGCTGTTGCACTCGGTTTGATGTCTACTGGTGCGGCGAGTGCGGATACCTTTATCCCGCTGCCTGATGGTTCGAAGGTCGGTCCGAATGTGACGTTGACGCGGACGGCGGAGAGCGCTCTGTCGTCGCCGTCGTTGGCTGCCAATGGCGCCGGTCGTGTGGCGTGGGTGTCGGGCACCGTCGTTGCCGATGTCAAGGGCATCAAGGAGGTCACCGACGTTCCGGAGGCGAACTCCACGACGAACAATGCGGGTACCTACAACGGTACGAATGCGGCAACGACGCATGGTGTTTCGCGGGTGTCGACCGGGTACATCGTGGGTTGCCAGGTGGATATCACGGGTCTGTCGGCGAATCCGTCGTTCAGTCTGGGTCTCGATTCGTTGTCGACGAGTGCGGGTCTGACGGTTCCGTTGGCTTCGGGTGAGGTCAAGTACGTGCCGCTGGGTGGCAAGGACATCAAGAAGGACGGCGTGTACGCGCTGCAGTACCAGGATGCGGAGCTGCAGGTGCAGAAGTGCGGTGGATTCGCGCAGGCTCGTTCGTACTCGGTCGTGGAGATCGTGGGCAACGACTACTCGAAGACCGTTCTGTACGGTGCGCCGTTCAGCATCGGCTGATTTCGGTCTCTTCCGCAGTTCTTCCCACCCACTTCTCGCGTGCGCGAGTTATCTACCCTTAGAGGGGAACAATGAACATCAACCGTAAGAACGGTGTGCGTCTGGCGGCGGTCGGTGCCGCTGCTGCCGCGACCATGGGCTTCTTTTCCGTCGGTGCGGCGAACGCCGACACGTTCATTCCGCTGCCTGGTGGTTCGATCACGCAGACGTTGGCCGACGGCACCGTGGTGACGGTGAACCTGACGGACGAGAGTGCGAACATTTCGCCGTCGATGGGTTCGACTCCGTTGCACCGGAATGTCTGGGTGAATGGCAAGGCCTCCGTCCACCTGGACGGCGCCGGAGCGACCGGTGCCGACATCCAGCCCGGTTACGTCCTGGCCTGCCAGGTCGACTTCGGTGCGGAGGCAGGCGGTGAAGCCGGCTCGACTCCGGTGGTAAATGCCGACGGTACCGTTTCGGTTCCTGTCGACGGCGGCACGAGCGCTGGTATCACCCTCGGCCCCGGTGAGGCTGTCAGCGTCGACATCCTCGACCTCGAGTCGGCCGACGCCTATGGCGGAGAGTCGCATTCCGCATACAACAGCTTCGAGGGTACCGACGGTTCGGTCACCTGGGCCGATTCGACCCTCGGCGTGAGTGGCTGCGCCGGTTACGCCCAGGCGCGGTCGTATGTGAACGTGTCCGTCGAGACGGACAACGTCAGCAGCACCGTCACTCTCTGGGGTCAGCCCTTCAGCATCGGCTGATAATTCGTTCCGCCCATGACTCCGGGCCCGTGCACGCAGCTGCTGCACGGGCCCGGAGTCGTCGGAAGCTATTCGCGGGTCTGCTCGAGGTTCGCGGCCTTGTCCGCGGTCATCGCGTGCGCTCCGTCGGGACTCGCTGTCGCGCCGTTGGTTTCGAGGCTCGATTCGAGGATGTCGCGGATCTGGATCAGCAGGTCGGCCTCGCTGGCCTTCTTGTCTGCGGGCTCGGTGATGAACCGCTTCTTCGCGGCGTTGGCCGGGACGATGAGAATGAAGTACACGACTGCGGCGATGATCACGAAGTTGATCACGGCCGTGATGACGGCGCCGATGTTGATGAAGGTGGCCGGGTTGTCGGAGAGAATCTGGTAGCCCCAGCCCAGATCGTTGGCGCCGCCCGCAACGGCGATCAACGGATTGATCACGTTGTTGGTGAACGCTGTGACGATGGCGGTGAACGCGGCTCCGACTACGACCGCGACGGCGAGGTCGAGGACGTTCCCCCGGAGCAGGAAGTCCTTGAATCCCTTGAGCATGTCGACGTCTCCTCGAGTGGGTGGCAAGTCATCCAGCACTGTTCGCAGAAAAGCCTAGATGAGCGCGGCTCCGTGTGACGGGTCACTGAAAGGTCACGGTGATCGCGCTCGTGAGAGATGCCGCGGCCACCGTCGTGGCCTCGGATGCCGGCAGGGCCAGCATCACCACGCGTTCGCGCTGGTCACGTCCGTTCTCGGAGGGTGTCACCAATACCACGACGGCGCGGGACGCCAGCACGGTGGCGCCGGAGCGCAGGTCCGGATTCGCTGGTGTGTCGGGATCGACCGTGAGCACGTCGACGCGATCGCCCTCACGCAAAAGTTCCGTGACAGCGGGGTCGGCGAGCCGGACGGGGACGATCCGGGCGTCGTCCATGCCGGCTGCGGCCGCGGCGAGACGGGGACCCAGTACCCGGACGTCGGTGAGGGCTTCTCCGGCGCGGGTCGGTCCGGCGAGGGTGCGCCCGTCGACGTCCGCCAGTGCGGTGACGGCGCCGTCGGGCAGGGTCCCGGCCTCGAGGTCCACCAGTTCCACGTCGGCGTCCGTGAGAACGACGCCCGGTTGTAGATCCCGGGCGGCCACCACGACTGCGGAGCGGGCGGAGTCGGGGTCTCCGCGGGCGAGGAGGGCCAGTGCGAGGCAGACCAGCGCGGCGGCCAGGACGCGTCTGGCGACGAGGGTGCGGGCCCAACCGGGATGGGCGAAATCCGACAGCCGGTCGGCCCACGACGGGCTCAGGCTTCGGTGTGCTCGGTTCGACCGGCGGCGACCGGTCGGGACAGGGTCGAACGACATGGTTCGACGCTAGGAGACCGGCGGGCCCATGGGTACGCCGAAAGAGCCCGCCTGTGGATGGACGAGAGGTTGTGGATAACTCGCGGAGACGCGCGAACTAGCTGGCAGCAGCCTTGGCCGGTGCGGCGGCCGCGGTGCTCGACGAGCTGGACGAGGCCGTCGACGAACTTTCCGACTTCGCGGCGGGAGCAGAGTCGGTCTTGGCAGGCTCGCTGGCCGCGCCGGACGTGCCGCGGCTGTCGGTGCGGTAGAAACCACTGCCCTTGAAGACGATGCCGACGGAGTTGAACAGTTTGCGAAGCTTGCCCGAGCATGCGGGGCAGACGGTCAGGGAGTCATCACTGAACGACTGGACGATGTCGAAACGGTTGTCGCATGCCGTGCACGCATATGAATAAGTAGGCACCGGGGTTCCTCCGCACTGTGTAGTCAAACCGCAGGTTTTAGCACTCTACAGTCGACAGTGCCAACAACGCTAATCAGAGAACTATTCCGGGCCGGACACGTCCTCAGCGGTCGCCGAGCGGGACGAGGCCCGAGCCGGGGGTGAGTGCCCAACCCATACGTACGTCATGGGGATCCTCGGGCAATTCGGATACCAGTTCCTCGTCGCGGACCACCGTGATCAGCCGCGCGTCGGAGGCAGCGAGCCCGAGACTCCGGTCGTAGAAGCCCGCACCGCGGCCGAGTCGCACGCCCCTCCGGTCGACGGCCAGGGCGGGCACGAAAATGGTTCCGGCCGAACGGATCTCGTCGGGCTCCCACACCGGGCCGGTCGGCTCGCGCAGGCCGTAACTCGCGTCGGCGAGACCGTCCGCGCCCGTGAACTCGGACCAGTGGAGCGGGCCCGGATCGCGGGTGACGGGCACGAGGACGCGTCCGGCGACCTGCCGGAGGGCATCGAGAAAGTCCAGTGATCCCGGCTCGAGCGCGGTGGGAACATAGGCGCAGACGGTGGATCCACCGGCGATTCCCTGTGTGCCGAGTGCGACGAGCGCCCGGTCCTCGGCCGTGCGGAGTTCGGGGGTCAGAGCTCGTCGCCCGGAGAGCACCAGTTGCCGCCACTCGTCCTTCGTTCGTGCGTGCATGCCCCAACCTTAGAGCCGACCGACGAGCGTCCCTGACGGGTTCCGGGAGGTTACTGACAGGATCTTGGTGACTGTCGAGTAGGTCCGCACAGTTATGGTGTGGGCATGACAGACGCCGCACCGCACACCGCCAGCGCCTTTCGCACGGCTGTCGTGCCCGCAGCGGGAATGGGCACGCGATTCCTCCCCGCGACCAAGACCGTGCCGAAAGAGCTGCTCCCGGTCGTGGATACCCCGGGTATCGAACTCGTGGCCGGAGAGGCCGCGGATTCCGGTGCCGGCCGGCTCGTGATCGTGACGTCGCCGGGCAAGGATGGAGTGGTCGCCCACTTCGTCGAGGATCTCGTGCTCGAGAGCAAGCTCGAGGCCAGCGGCAAATATCACCTGCTCGAGAAGGTGCGCAAGGCTCCCGGCCTGCTCGAGGTGGAGTCCGTCGTCCAGGATGAGCCTCTCGGCCTGGGCCACGCGGTCGGCTGCGCGGAGTCGGTCCTCGACGACGACGAGGACGCCATCGCCGTGCTCCTCCCGGACGACCTGGTGATGCCGCGCGGAGTGCTCGAGACGATGTCGCGGGTTCGCCGCAAGCGCGGGGGCACCGTCCTCTGCGCCATCGACGTCCCCAAGGATCAGGTGAGCTCGTACGGCGTCTTCGAGGTCGAGACGGTTCCCGACGCCACCAACCCCGACGTCCTCAAGGTCATCGGCATGGTCGAGAAACCGGCCATCGAGGATGCGCCGTCCACGTTCGCCGCCGCAGGTCGCTACCTCCTCGACCGCGCGATCTTCGATGCGCTGCGGCGGATCGAACCCGGCGCCGGCGGGGAGCTCCAGCTCACCGACGCCATCGCCCTTCTCATCAAGGAAGGCCATCCCGTTCACGTCGTCGTGCACCGAGGCACGAGACACGATCTCGGAAATCCCGGCGGCTACCTCCGTGCTGCGGTTGACTTTGCGTTGGACATGGACGAGTACGGCCCGTCGTTGCGCGAATGGCTGATCGACCGATTGAAGCGGACGGATTCCTAGAAGCTCGGGAGGCAAGAACTTGCGGTCGGTCGAGGAGCAACAGACGATCGTGACCGCGGCCGCAGTGGCGCCGCGGCCGGTCCGTGTGGCGATCTCCGAAGCCCAGGGGCTGTTGTGTGCCGAAGAGGTGGTCACCGAGCGTCCGCTTCCCGGTTTCGACCAGGCTGCAATCGACGGCTATGCCGTCCGCAGCGTCGACGTCCAGGCCGCCGGAACCGACATCCGCGACGACGACGGTGCGCCCGTCGAACTGTCGCTTCCCGTGGTCGGTGAGGTCACGGCCGGTTCGCGGCAGCCGATCCGGCTGCAGCCGCGTCAGGCCGTCAAGGTCGACACGGGTGCACCGCTCCCGACGCTCGCCGACGCCGTCCTTCCTCTCGACCGCACGGACGGCGGCCGGGCCCGCGTCAAGATCTACAAGCCGGTCCGCTCCGGCGACTACGTGCGCCGGGCCGGCGACGACGTGCAGCCCGGAGACGTCGCGGTCCGGGCGGGCACCATCATCGGAGCCGCCCAGGTGGGGTTGCTGGCGGCGGTGGGCCGAGACAAGGTGCTCGTACACCCCCGGCCCCGGCTGTCCGTCATCTCCGTCGGCGGCGAACTCGTCGACGTCGACCGGACCCCCGGTCCCGGCCAGGTCTACGACGTCAACTCCTACGCGCTGGCCGCCGCCGCCCGCGACGCAGGCGCCGACGTCAACCGGGTCGGTATCGCGAACGCCGACGCCCGTCGCCTGCGCGAGGTGGTGGAGGGTCAGCTGATCCGTTCCGAGATCGTCGTCATCGCGGGTGCCGTCGGTGGCGGCGCCTCCGAGGACGTGCGGGACGCACTCGCCGATCTCGGCAACCTCGAGGTCGACCGGGTCGCGATGCATCCGGGATCGGTCCAGGGTTTCGGTCAGCTGGGCCGGGACGAGGTCCCGACGTTCCTGCTCCCGTCCAACCCGGTGAGCGCCCTCGTGGTCTTCGAGGTGATGGTGCGCCCACTGATCCGCATCGCGCTGGGGCGCAGGCAGCCGATGCGACGCGTCGTCACCGCTCGCACCGTCGCGCCGATCACGTCCATCGAGCACCGCAAGGGTTTTCTCCGCGGTCAGCTCATGCGCGACGAAGCCACGGGGGAGTACCTCGTCCAAGCTCTCGGCGGGGCGCCGGGCGCGTCCTCGCACCTGCTCGCCACGTTGGCCGAGGCCAACTGTCTGGTCCTCATCGACCCCGAGATCACCGAGGTCCGGACCGGTGACCAGGTGGACGTGGCCTTCCTGGCGCAGCGGGGCTGATGGCACCGCGACAGTGTGAGACGGGATGACACAGCATCCGGGTTGGCCGCCGCATCTCGGGCCCCTGCGCGTGAAGGGTGGCGTCGTCACCGTGCGCGCCATCAGGTTGCGTGACGCGTCGGCGTGGAGCCGTCTGCGCACCCGCGACCGCGCGCACCTCGAACCGTGGGAACCGACCGGGGAGGCGCCCTGGGAAGCGCGCCATCATATTTCGGGATGGCCCGGACTGTGCAGCAGTCTGCGTTCGGAGGCCCGGAAGGGTCGCATGCTGCCGATGGCCATCGAACTCGACGGCAATTTCTGCGGCCAGATCACGATCGGCAACGTGGTGCGGGGTGCGCTGCGCTCCGCCTGGATCGGGTACTGGGTGGCCAGCGACGTCAACGGGCTCGGGGTGGCCACCGGCGCGCTCGCGCTGGGGCTCGATCATGCCTTCGGACCCGTGGGGCTGCACCGCGTCGAAGCCACCGTGCGTCCGGAGAACCTGGCGAGCCAGGCGGTGCTGCGCAACGTCGGCTTCCGCGAGGAGGGTCTCCTCAAGCGCTACCTGGACGTCGACGGGCAGTGGCGCGACCACATTCTGGTCGGCATGACCGTCGAGGACGTGCCTGGCACGGTGGCGGATTCGCTCGTGCGGAGTGGCAAAGCCACTTGGGGCTGATCGCCGAAGCGGACATGGACAAACGTCCAGCTACGCGGCAGTTATCTCACGGTATCAAAGCTTCCTGACCGGGGCTCCGCTTTCGGCGAGTCTTTGCCGGATCGTTCTCTCTGTCTTATCGGGGCATGTCGAGCACCACATTTTCGCGTTACGCATGTGACACCTGAGTATGGTGAGATCGGCGCGTCTGCGAAGATGTGCGTGTTCATGCGGTTAGCCTGGGTGGGTCAACAGCGGTATCCATGCTGGTAGACGATTGGGAGGAGGTCGCCGTATGCCGAACTCGTTTCTCTGGATCGGGCTCGTCGTCGTGTGGCTCTTCGTCCTGGTCCCGATGCTGGTGAACAACCGCCCCCGGATTCGACAAACCAGTGACGCAGCACTCGCGACGCGCGTGCTGCACCGCGGTGACGAACGTCCCGTGCAGCGTGGACCCGCGGCTGGACACCGCAGCGATCCGTACTGGCAACCGGAACCGGACCACTACGGCTACGACGCGGAGGACCTTGTGGACACTCACGCAGAGGAAGACGAGTTCGACGGTGAGCGGGCGCCGGTCGGTGAGTACGTACCGGCGCGCCGGGGGCGTGGCGGCTTCGACCCCGAGGCCGACGCGATCGCGCGCGAGGCCCGGTATGCGTTCCGGCAACGGTCGGTTCTCGGGCTGGTGTTCGCGACAATCATGTCGGCGGCGCTCGGGCTCATCATCTCCCCGCTGATGTGGTGGGCGTTCGCGGCCGGTGTGGTCGGCCTCTTCGGGTACTTGGCGTATCTGCGCCGGCAGGTTCAGATCGAGCAGGAGATCCGTCGCCGGCGGACCGCCCGACTCAACCGGTCGAGGTTGGGTGTCGAGTCCCGCAGCGACGAGGAACTCCGCCTCATCCCGGCCCGGTTGCGGCGTCCGGGCGCCGTCGTCCTCGAAGTGGACGACGAGGACCCCGAATTCGATCATCTCGAACACTTCGACGACGCGCCGATGCAGCAGGCCACGATGCGCCGAGCAGCCGGTGAGTAGCCGGGCGAATCGGGCCGAAAGCCACGTCGGTGTAGGCGATTCGCTCCCGCCGCGGGTGGCCTGCTAGAGTTTGCCGAGCGGATCGCAGGATCCGCACGGGGCTGTGGCGCAGTTGGTAGCGCGCTTCGTTCGCATCGAAGAGGTCAGGGGTTCGATTCCCCTCAGCTCCACCACAGAAGAGGCACTCACTCCATCCGGAGAGAGTGCCTCTTCTGCATTCCGACCCAGGTGAGCGTCGTCGTCAGGGGTGCGAGAGCGTGGCACCGTGCGAATGGCCGACTCTTGGATTTGCCAAAAGGTAACTGAATGCTGTGTACTGTCCGTAGGTCATCAAGGGGTCGATCGCACGGGGTGGAAATACATGCAGGCAATGGACAAGATCTCGAAGTTCTTGGAACCGGCGACGGTGGTCGCGACCATCACCGCGACGATGTTGCTGGTGAACGTCCTGTGAACTCCGGCCGACCAACCGACGTCGCGAGGGCCGCGTCGGAGACGCCGACCTTCCGCTGACCGCTCAGCACCTCCAGGCCGCAACGCCGAACCCGCAGGGGTTCTCGGAAGCTGCTCGAGTCCCACCTGGCTCGGGCACCGCTGGTGGTGCCGGTTCCCCGACACCGGCACCACCAGCACCTCTACTCGATTCGCTCGATACCATGACAGCGGCGACGTCGCCGTAGACGTGGTGTCGTGTCGTGAATACGAGGGGGGTGCACAGTGAGCGCGCGTCGTGCTGTTCGAAGGCTGACCATGGTCGGACTGGCGCTGGCCTTCTTGTCCGGGCTCGGCTGGGTCACCGTCTCGGTGTTCCCGTCCGACGCCTCCGCCGACCCCCAGTACCACGACTGCGCCAGTAGTCGCGGCTGCGGCGGAGAGCCCAGCGAGACACGGGAACCGAGCGAGACACGGGAACCGAGCGAGACACGGGAACCGAGCGAGACCGGGAAGCCCAGCGAGACGGCCGAGCCGTCCGACACCACGGAACCGTCCGAGACGACCGAACCGACGGAGACGTCGACACCTTCGACATCACGGGTCGTGGTCGCTCCGCCCCGTCCGATCACGTTGCCGCCGGTGGGCGAACCGACCATCGCGCGCCCGGACACGTCCGGGGACGACGATTCCGGAAACGACTCGGCTTCCGATGCTGTGGAAGCCGCTCCGGGCTCGCAGAGTCCTACCGCACCCCCGGCGTCCGGGGGAGTGCCGGCCGGAGGTTCCGGTTCCCGAACCGCCGCGGCAGCTCCGGGAACGAGTGGTCCCGCAGATTCCGCACCCCAGGATCGGCCTGCCGGGGAGACCCCGAGCGGCGACGGAACGTCGCCCGCTGCGGGCGCACCGGCCCAGGACGATCCGGCCGCCGCGCCGCCGGGAATGGTTCCGGTAGTCCACAGTGAGCCGTTGCCTGCGATCACCGTTCTCGGTGGGGTCGGCGTGCTGCTGTGCTGCGCCGGCGGGGCGGGTGCGCTGACCTTCAAGGGTGCTCGCGCACAACAGGCGCGCATCGCGGCCGCGCGGGCGGAATTCTTCCCGCCCGCTTCGAGTGGAGGGATGTAGTCGTGGGGGCGAACAGATCTCATCGTCGGGTAGCGGCGGCAGTGGATGCGGTGTGTGACGCGGCGGCCCGGGCCGAAGCCGTGTCACTCCGGCACGTGGTGGACGCGGTGGCCCGCGAACGGCAGCGTCCCATCGAACTCGACTTCACGAAGCCGCTGGCACCCGGTGTGTGCGGCCAGAGGCGCGCGTACCCGGACCGGGACGTGATCGTGCTGGCGCCGGGCCTGCCCGACCTCGACCGCACGCTTGCGCACGAGCTGGGTCACATCGTGTTTCGGCACGAAGGAGCCGAGATCGTCGCCGCGACGCTCGAAGCCGGTGACGATCTGATCGCCTACATGCTCAGCCAGCGGTCGCGACGGCGGGGAGACGAGCAGCCGTCCGACGAGGTGGCCGAGTGGGAGGCCGAGACGTTCGCGTCGATGCTGCTCATCCGGTTGAACACGATGCAGGGGCGCGGAACTCCCGTGTCCGTGCTCCGCTACGACGAGGCGATCGGCTGATGGGCTGGCTGGTTGCGCTCGTCGTCTGGACTGCCGCGGGTGCCCGGATCGGCCGGGTCGCCGCGCGTCAGCCGACGCCGCTGCGCGTGGCGATGGTGGTGGCCGTGTCCAGCGCGGCCCTCGCGTCCACGTTGGCCGTTCCGGACGTCGCCGGGCGCCTCGACACCGTGGCCCCGGGGGTCGGGCTGTCGGAGATCGTCCTCGAACTGGCGTGGACGCTGTTCGCCGCCGCGAGCGCGGTCGGCGCGATCTCCGTGTGGCCGGTACTCCCGCGTCCTGCGCTGCGTGCCGTCGCCGTGGTCGTCTACACCGTGGCCGTCGTGCTCGGAATCGGGCTTGCCGGTGGATATCCCGTTCCCGCGCTGGTGTTCATCGTGATCGCGCTGACCGCGGTGGTCGTGACCGGAGTCCGGCACGTCGCGTGGACACCACTCGGCCGCGGAATCTCACTGATCGTGGTCGGATCGGCGATCGTCCTGGCTGCGGCGGTCGTCGGACTGGTGCGTGGGGTGTCGGGCGAGACGTGGGCCGTCGGCTCCTCGCCGGCGTACACCATCGCGGCCGTGATCGTCTCCGTCGGCACCGTCTGGGTGCTCGTCGAAACGTGGCTGCGCGCACGGCAGGACCTGCGCCGCATGAACACACTGCATTCGGTGCTCGTTTCACGGTTCCCCGAAGTGGTCGAGGGCGACGGCAAGGGGAGCACGACCGTCCTCCGCGCCTCCGACGCCGTCGCACACGTCATGGATGCGCTGTACCTGCAGGCGGGCGCGGGCATGCTCGAGACGGACGAACAGGATCTTCCGGAATCGGCCGCCGAACGCGCCCGGATTCTCGCCCGCTGGATCGACGACCCGGTCGCCTCGGACGTCCTCGACACCGAGTGGATCGCGCCGCCTCAGGGCATGTCGCCGCGCCGATGGGTGCTCGATCTGGCGGACGCGTACGCCGACGTCCGGAAGTCGGCCCCCGTTCCTGCGAAGGCGGACACCGTCGAATCGGTCGCGGAATAGCCTTCAGCCGCCGATCAGTCCGGCGAACCGGTGACGAGCCACCCGCAGGGCGAGGCGAGGTCTTCGGCCTCCGGCGGTCCCATGGATCCCGCGGGGTACGGCTTGGCCGGGGGAGGGTCACGCAGCAGTGCGTCGGCGACGGCCCAGACGTGCGCCAAGCCGTCGGGGCGCGTGAACAGCGACCGGTCGCCGTGCAGGACGTCGAGGATGAGCCGCGAATACGGTGCGAGGGCGTGGGCGAGCGGCACCGTGTCGAGGGGCAGTCCCAGGTGGCCCACCGTCAGGCTGTCATCGGGTCCGGGTTCCTTGACCACCATGGAGATGTCGATCTCGCCGTCCCCGGACAGATCGAACGTCAGGACGGCGCCGTCCGGCGGAATGTCCGTGAGCGGGCCACGGGGACTTCGGAAGACGAGGCTGACCCGTTGCCGGCTGACACCCAGCATCTTTCCGGTCCGGAGGAGGAACGGCACCCCACGCCAGCGGTCCGTGTCGACCCACAGCCGTGCGGCGACGAACGTCTCCGTCGTCGAATCGTCCGCGACACCGTCGACGTCGCGGTACCCCTCGTACTGGCCGAGCACCACGTCGGCCGTGTCGAGGGGGCGGAACGCCCCGATCACGGATTCGCGGGCGGATTGGAGATCGTCGGCGTCCAACGTCTCCGGCGGTTCCATCGCGATCTCGGCGGCGACCTGGAACAGGTGTGTCACCAGCATGTCCAGGACGGCGCCGGTGGCGTCGTAGAACCGGGCGCGGTCGTCGATGTCGAGTGTCTCGGGCACGTCGATCTGCACCTGCTCGACGTGTTCCCGGTTCCAGACGCCCTCGATCAGCCCGTTGGCGAAGCGCAGGATGTGCAGATTCTGGGTGCTCTCCTTGCCGAGGAAATGATCGATTCGGTAGATCTGCTTCTCGTCGAGGACGTGGTGCACGGCTTCGTCGAGTTCGGCGAACGCCTCTCGAGACGTCCCGAACGGCTTCTCGTACACGACGCGTGCGCCACGGGCCAGGTCGTGCGTGCCGAGCGCGCGGGTGGTCTCGGCGAACGTGCTGGGTGGCAGGGCCAGGTAGTGCACCAACTGCGCGTCTGACGCGTCGAGGTCTTCCCGCGCCTGCCGAACGGTCGCGGGAAGTGTTCCCGGGTTGTCCGGGGTGAAACCGCCGCCGGCGAATCTCAGCCGCCGGGCGAACGCCTCCCAGTCGGTGTCGTCGTGCGGCACGGCGAACTGGTTCAGGACGTCGCGCACGTGGTCGCGGAACTGGTCGTCGGAGACGTTGCCCCGGCCTGTGCCGATCAGCATCCACTCGGAGTTCAGGAGCCCCGACTGGGCGAGTTGGAAGAACGCGGGGAGGACCATGCGTTTGGACAGGTCCCCGGTGGCACCGAAGAGGACGAAGATCGTGGGACCGAGCTGCGGTCTGTCAACCATTGCTCCATCATGCGCCACGCGGGCACACAGGGCAGGGCATTCCGGCGGTGTCGTCCGGTGTCGTCCGGTGCGTTTCAGCCGGACGTCGGGTGCAACCTGCGGCGAACCCGTTGCCGCCCAACGGCTCCGGTGATCAGCGGGACGCGTCCGGCGGGACCTCCGGCAACCCCTCGCTGGCACGAAGTTTCTCGGCCATCGTGGTGAGCAGGTTCTGCGACTCTTCGGAGAGGTCGAACGCGCGGCTGGAGAGCTTGCGTAGTCCGTATCCCTGGAGTTGCGAGAGAAGCTCGAGATCGTGATCGATCTTCGCGGCGTAGATGTCGTTGAAGAAGTAGTCGGGCTTCACCTTGAAGAAGCGAGCGAAGGCCGCGACCGTCTCGTCGGAGGGGTTGGTGCGTTGTCCCGACCGGAGTTGGGAGATGTAGGGCTTCGAGATCTGATGTCCGTCTGCGATGAGTGCCGCCGCGACCTCAGCGTTGGTATGCGGTTTACGTCCCGGAGGGTGGACCGTGTCGAAAAGCTTGTTCAACCGCGCAGCAAAATCTGCCATTGTGAGCCGCCGGGTCCTCTCTCGTGCGCGCGTCAGTCGTGTGAACGACACCGTACCACGATGATAACCGATTGATAACTCACGGACATAGAGGCAAAACGTCGTCCGCCGATGCCGCGCTTATCTCATATATGTTTCAACGACTGCCTGCTGTGCGCTCGCGGATCGCCGACATTTCGGGCGTCCTCTGCGCTCGTCACGCGCGTTCTACCGTTGAAAGTTCAAGAGAGGCGTCGGTGTGTGGCGCGCGAAGGCTGCCTCGCCGGTTGCGGTCGCCGGCACGCGTGCGTGGTTGCCGTTTCAATCACTGGAAGTTAGCTGGCAATGTCGCAGGGGTGTGTGCTGTGAGGCTGTGGTGCCCATAGCCCCAGTTCAGCGCCATTGTGTTGCGTTGCGCATCGCAACGTAGCGAGGTCGCTCGCGGGCCCGCGGGGCCTGGTGAACACTACTGTGAAGTAGGGGCATTCGCACGGGCGCCGGGCCGCGCGCCGCCGATCCGACTCTCGGTCGCCGCGTGATCCGTGCGGCTCCGCTCCGTCTGGTTGGACATATGTCCAGCTCAGGCGGGGTTCCGCCGCTCCGGCACGCCCCCGAGTCTGGCCAAATCTGAAGCCGTCGGGGATGATTGTGATATGGAACACAGAATGAGTGACGCCGAGCTTCGGAAGGCGATTCGAGTTCTGCGCGAGCGCGCCGACGACGCCCGGCACCGAGGAAACGACGACGACGCCAACGGAATCGAGAGGACGATTCGTACCTATCAGGAAGAAATGACTCAGCGGTTGTGAACCGTCACGAACCGGCCCGGCGCGGGCCGGTTCACATTTCTTCTCGGGAAGGGCGCCCTGCAGTTGCGTGCGCGCAATCAGATTGCGTGCGTAGACTTCCAGCCGACACGGATCGGTGACGACGGGGGCGCGCACGGCTATGGCGATCAAGACGCTGGACGGCAAGAACTGCCTGATCACGGGTGCAGGTAGCGGGATCGGGCAGGCGACCGCCCTGGCGGCCGCGGCGGAGGGCGCCGAACTGTTCCTCACCGACATCAACGAGGTCGGCCTGGCTCAGACGGTCGAACAGGTCGGCAGCCGCGGGGGCACCGTCAGCTTCTCGCGCGCGCTCGACGTGTCCGACTACGACGCCGTCGCCGCATTCGCCGCCGACGTGCACGATCAGTTCGGCAGCCTCGACGTCGTGATGAACGTCGCCGGCATCTCCGCGTGGGGGACGGTCGAGAATCTCGAACACCGCCACTGGAAGTCCATGGTGGACGTCAATCTGATGGGCCCGATCCACATCATCGAGAGTTTCCTGCCCCCGATGGTGCGGGCAGGACGCGGCGGTCACCTGGTCAACGTCTCCTCCGCCGCCGGTCTGCTGGCACTGCCGTGGCATGCGGCTTACAGCGCAAGCAAATTCGGGCTCCGCGGAGTGTCCGAGGTTCTGCGATTCGATCTCAAACGGCACGGCATCGGCGTGAGCCTCGTGGTTCCCGGCGCGGTCAAGACGCCGCTGGTGGGCACGGTCGAGATCGCCGGGGTCGATCGCGACGACCCGCGCATCCAGAAGGCCATCCACCTCTTCGAGAAGCGGGCCGTCACGCCCGAGAAGGTCGCGTCCTGCATCATCGCCGGCATCAAGAAGGACCGGTACCTGGTGTACACGTCGCCGGACATCCGGTTCGGCTACTGGTGGGCCCGCAAATTCTCGCCGCCGTACGACTTCGTGATGCAGAGGGCCAACGACCAGTTCAGCAAGTTCCTGTAGGAGCTAGAACTCTCCGCCCCGACCGGGGGCGCTCGGGGCCAGAACCGTCCCGTCGGTGAATCGGACGCCGTCGGTGCACCGGCACTCGACCTGCCCGCCACCGAACTGCTCGGCGTGGAGCCGCGCGTACAACCCTTGTCGTGCAAGGAGTTCGGTGTGCGTTCCGCGTTCTATCAGCGTTCCCTCGTCGATCACGAAGATCACGTCGGCGTGCTGAATGGTGGACAGCCGGTGGGCGATCGCGAGGGTGGTGCGTCCGCACATCACCTCACCGAGTGCCCGCTGGACGAGTCGCTCGGAAACCGTGTCGAGTGCGGACGTCGCCTCGTCGAGGATCAGTACGCGGGGGTTCTTCAGCAGCACTCGCGCGATGGCCAATCGCTGCTTCTCGCCACCGGACAGGCGGAATCCTCGTTCGCCCACCAGGGTGTCGTATCCGTCGTCGAATCCCAGGATGCGGTCGTGAATGTTGGCGGCCTCCGCCGCGGCCTGCAGTTCGGCATCGGTCGCCTCCGGTTTGGCGTATCGAAGGTTGTCGGCGATCGAGGCGTGGAACAGATACGGGTCCTGGGTGACCATTCCGACCGCCTCGGCGAGCGAGCTCATGGTCAGGTCGCGCACGTCGTAGCCGTCGACGAGGACGGCGCCACTGTCCACCTCGTACAGGCGCGGAACGAGGTAACAGAGCGTGGTCTTGCCTGCGCCGGACGGTCCGACGAAGGCGGCGAGCTGACCCGGCTCGATCTCCAGGGACGTGCCCGCGACCGCCCAGCGCCGGCTGCGACGTTCCGCCGGTTCGGTGTCGGGCGCCGCCGCCGGGAAGCGAGGCGCGACGGCCGCGACGCCGCGCATGCCGCCGCCCCCACCGCCGCGCCCCAGGCTGCGCAGTGCCACCGGGTCGGGGTCGGCGGTGGCGAGCCGGACGGGCGCGGGATACGCGAAGTACACGTCGTCCAACTCCACCCGCCCGGGGGAGTCCGCGGGCAACTCGACGGCGTCCGGGTGGTTCACGATCGCGGGTTGCAGATCGAGGTACTCGAAGATGCGGCGGAACAACGCCATCGACGTCTGGACGTCGAGGGTCACCCGCATCAGCGAGACCAACGGTTGCAGCAACCTGGCCTGCAGGGTCGAGAACGCGACGAGTGTGCCCGCCGAGAGCGCCGCGGAACCGCCGCTGACGAGATACCCCGCCAGCAGGTACACGAGTGCGGGAGTGATCGCCATGAACGAGCTGACGACGGCGAAGAAGCCCTGGCCCGTCATGGCCTGCCGCACCTGCAGTTCGGTCTGCCGCGCGTTCTCGGTCCGGTACCGGTCGAGCTCGGTGTCGGCCTGGTTGAACACCTTCGTCAGCAGAACACCCGAGACGCTCAGCGCTTCCTCGGTGATTGCGGTCATGTCTGACAACGACTCCTGCGTTTTGCGCGCCAGAACCCGTCGCCGGGCGCCGACCCGCCGCTGCAGGTAGACGAAGCCGGGGAGCAGTGCGACCGCGAGAAGCGTCAGCTGCCACGACAGCAGCAGCATCGCGATGAGGGACGCGGTCACGGTGACGACGTTCGACAGGATGCTCGACGCCGTGGACGTGAGGACGGACCGCACCCCGCCGACGTCGTTGGCCAGACGCGATTGGATCGAGCCGGTCTTGGTCGACGTGAAGAACGCCAGTTCCATCTTCTCGAGGTGGGCGAACAGACGCTCCCGGAGATCCGCCATCGACAGGTTGCCGACCTTGGTGGTGAGGTAGCTCTGGCCGACGCCGATCAGCGAACCCGTGAGCGTCACCGCGATCATGGCGACGACCAGCCACAGCAGCAGTGTCAGATGGACACCGCTGCCGTCGGTGGGAAACAGTGCGCGGTCGAACACCGCCTTCGTGAGGAAGGGATTCACGATGCCGAGCAGTGAGGACACGACGATGGCGGCCGCGACGAGCACCAGCCACCCGCGGTAGGGATGCAGGAGCGCCCAGATGCGGGGGAGCAGCGAAGACTCGGCGGGTGCCTCCGAGGCCTGCTGTGTCGATGAGGAACCGGTCGCGGGCATCTCCCCATCGTGCCCATCCGCCGCGGTCCTGGCGAGCCGAGTCGACGCGGCCCCGTCGTCCTGCTCCGGTCCGGTGGTTACGGTAGGTCCCCCTCCTCGGGGATGCCGAGTTCGTCGCGCACCGCGGCGAGAAAATCGTCCTGGGCGCTCATCCCGGCCTGGAAGTGGTCGGCGAACTGCTGTTGACGGGTGGACAGGGTGTCCGCAGACACGGCGTCATCCGTCGCGAAGTCGGTGCTCAGCCAGCCGACCGTCTCGGATCCGGCGAGGTATTCGACCACCATTCGCCGTGCCGATTCCACGACCGGTTCCGATCCGATGAGCTCCACCGCCGTGAATTTCGAGCCGAGGACGATGTTCTGTTGCGGTAGCGGACGGAGGACTTCGGCGATCATGGTCATGAGATCGGTTCCGTCGAAATGGTCGAAGGCCACCGAGACGGAACCCGACGTGATACGCACCTCGTTGGCCGCGGTCAGGAGCTCCGAGTAGATCTGCTGCCGCTGCGTTCGTAGGAACTCGTTCGAGGATTGGCTCACCGTCGCCTCCACCTGATTCGAGGTGTTCAGCAAGGTGAACACGCCTCCGCACACGGAGCCGATCAGGGTGCCGACGACGGCCATCGAGGCCACGAGCATGCTGAGCCGAAACTCGTGGCGCCGCACATCCGTTCGGTCGGGAGGCGTGACGCCGTCACGCTCGCTCATCGTCCTGCTCCCTTCGATGCATCACCGGTTCACCCCGACTCTCCCGTACGGCCGGCGACCCGTCGCGCGTAGTCGACTACTCGGGTTGCGACACCCCGTGGGGAGCGCTGAACCGGGCCACCAGCGTCGGTAGGCCCCGATCGAGGTTCTCTACATCCCTCGGGAACGTTGTTCGAAGAGATCTTTCAGCGATGCCCGGCGTGCAGGCAGTCCTCGAACAGGGTGCGCACTTCGTCGACGTGCCGGTCGAGATCCGCGAGGTTCCAGCCCTCGGTCGGCACGGGTGCGAGGACGTCGACATCGACGGTGCCGGGGTGCGCGACGAGCGAGTTCCGCCACATCCGTTCGCCCGCGTTGTGGATGACGATCGGCACGATCGGCACTCCCGCCTGCATCGCCAGGTGGAATCCGCCCTTCTTGAACTTGCCGAGACGCGGAGTCGGCGATCGGGTGCCCTCGGGGGCGATCGCGATGGAGACGCCGGACTGCAGTTTCTCCACGGCCGGGCGGAGGGCAGCCCTCGCCTTCGTGCTGTCCGCCCTGTCGATGTACGCGACGTCGAGCAGCGCCCCCACGGGAATGAACCGGGGATCGCGCGCGGCCTCCTTCTTCGCGACGCCGGTGACGTCGCGACGGATGACGCTGCCGATCACCAGCATGTCGAGCGAACTCTGGTGATTGAACATGAAGACCGCGGGCCTGGCCGACCACGCGTTCTCCTTGCCCTTGATGCGCACGTTGATCCCGCAGATCGCGAGCGCGAGATCCGGGCCGAAGCTGCCGACCAGGTTGGCGCCCGTCTGCCGGTTCTGGGTGAGCAGTCCGGCGGAGACGCCGAACGCGGCCGCCCCCATCAGGGCGCCGATCGCAGTGGTGGTGCGGGCGATGGACATCGGGTCGGCGCCGCTCTCCGGAGGTCGCAGATTCACCGACGGCCACCCGTTCTGCCGCGCGGTCGCCGCAAGCTTGCGGTCGGGGTTCAGGGCTACGGGATGTCCCACCGACTTCAGCATCGGAACATCTTCTGCGCCGTTGGAGTACGCGAAGCTGTCACCCAGAACCGCGCCGTGCTTCTCGGCGTATTCGCGCAGTGCCTCGGCCTTGGCCGGGCCCCACAGCGGCGGCGATTCGAGCTTGCCGGTGAGCATCCCGTCCAGCACCGCGGGCCGGGTGCACAGCACGTCCTCGGCGTCGATGTCGAGATCCGCGGCCACCGACAGTGCCTGATAGGGGGTGGCGGAGGTGGCCATCACCACCCGGTGACCGGCGTGCCGGTGCGCGGCGAGCAGTCCGCGGACCTCCGAGAAGATCATCCTCGCGATCTCCTGACGGAACAGCCGCTGCCCCCACTCCTGCATCTCGTCCTCCATGCGCCCGGCCAGGCTCTCCACTCCGATGCGCATCAAATTGCTGACGTCGGCACCCCGGAACCGGGTCTCCACCGCCGCACCCGTGGTGCGCAGAAGCTCTGCCACGCTGATGTCGAAGCGACGCAGGCGGTCCCGGTAGACGACACTCGCGGAGTACCCACTGATCAAGGTGCCGTCCAGATCGAACGCGGCGAGGGTACCCGGTCCGGGAACGGCGGCCGCGATGTCGTCGTGGAGACTGCGGAGATCGCTCATCTACTCACCTACCACCCATCTGGTCGAGATTCTCGTGCGCGATGGCACGGATGCGCAGCACCCGATCGATCAGGGTCTGGAGTTCGGCCTCGAATTCGACGCGCCGGGCCGCCATGTTCTCGGCGTTCGGTTCGACCAGGCCCCGGTTCCGTGCCAGCTTCAGCGCGGTCGTGAAGAGTTCGGCCGAAATCGACTCGCTGCTCCCGATCTGCTGCCGGAGACGCCGCTGCTCGGCGAGCGCGAGGCACGAGGTCATGAAGGCCTTCTCGTCGAACTTCCGGTCCACCGGAGTCCGGAGCAGCTGGCCCGCGACCACGGCGTACGCCTCCAGGAACGGTTGCAGAACCCGGTGAGCCAGGTGAATGCGCATCCCGGACAACAGGTTCGCGGCGTGCTGCGGGTCACCCAGATTCGACTCCCACGCCGGGTCGATGAGATCCAGTTCGGCCCGCAGTTCCTTCCGGAAGCTGTCCTTCTCGCTGAAGAAGAACTCGAACTTGAGCAGATCGCGGATGCGCAGTGCCGCATCCCATCCGTCGTTCAGCGGATCGGTGAACTGCTGATCGACGGCCGCTCGCAGCACCATTTCCGCGATCGCCCGCATCACCAGGAAGTGAATCGTGTTGTTGCGGTAGAACGCTGCCACGAGATGCTGATCCCGGCCGAGGTAGAACACCCGCTCGCTGCCCTGATCGAAACTCCGCAGCACCCCGGAATCGAGGTGGGTCCGCACCGCCTTGCGGATCACCTCGGGGTGGGTCAGGTCCACATCGCCCGCGGTCGGCAACGAGCGTGCGGTGATGTAGTCCACGAGTGGTCCCAGGATGGCACCGACCTCGGCGACGGTCAGCGCCCGGTCCTCGATGCCGAGGAACGCGAGCATGACGAGCGAGGACGCCGTGACGGGTGTGACCTCGTTGATGCGGTGGCACACCTCGAACGCCGTCTTCTGCACTGCCAGCCGCAGGTCGTCCTCCTGGCCGAGGTAGTCCGCCAGCGACATCGGCCTGCCGACGTTGACGTGCGCGACACCGTGCCGTTGACCCTGTGCCCGAACGTATCCGAAGAGCCAGCGCAGACTCTCCTTGCTCTTCGCCTGGCCGTGCGCCTCCGCCGCCATCGCCCCGACCTCGTACAGCTGGTCGTAGGTCAGCGACACCGGAACGAGATACACGTCGGACATCCCGCTGTCCCGGAAGGCTTTCGCGAGGTAGTTGAGCAGACCGAACCGCGGCGGCCGCAGCTTCCCGGTGCGGCTGCGCCCGCCCTCGATGTACCACTCGAGGTTGAACCGTTTCGTGAGCAGATAGCGCATGTACTCGCGGAGCGTCCACTTGTAGATCTCGTCGCCTTCGATCTTCCGGCGAATGAACACGGTGCCGCTGCGCTTGCCGATCGGTCCGATCGGCCAGAAGTTGATGTTCAGACCGCCCATCACGTGGTTGAGCGGAAGATCGTTCGCGAGCAGCGCCGGCCGCAACACCAGCGGGTCGAGGTACGAGCGGTGGCTGGGCAGGAACACCAGGGAATGTTCCTTGTTCAGCTCCCGCAGCTCGTCGAGCCGGGTGGTGTCGACGTCGAGGCGGTACGCGCGGGAGAAGTAGCGGCCCAACTGGTCCCACAGCGCGATGGCCCGCCTGCTCTGCGCGGCGACCATCTCGTCCAGTGCCCTACGGGCCCGGCGATCCACTTCGGCGACGGGGAGGTTCAACTTCGCGGACAGCTCCCGGGTGCCGTCGTGGTACCGGCTGGCGTCGGTGATCTCGTCGACGACGAACTTTGACACCTTGTACTGCGTGCCCAGCAGGGTGCGCTCGGCCCGCTCGAGGGTCAGCGCCGCCTGGCGGCGAATGAAATCCGGAAGCGACCCGCCGCCGTTCTCGGCGAGCCGGCGTTCGAGGTCGCTCAGCGGGGCCGGGTCGCCTTCCAGGACCTGGCACCGAGCCGGGTCGTCGCGCATCACCCGGCGCTGCATGTTCTGACCGGGGTGCAGCGGATCGCGCAGCGACAGCGTCTCCCGGAATCGCCGCGCGCCGTCCGGATGGGTCTCCTTCGGCAGCCAGACCACCCGCAGCGGGGTGAGCAGCGGATCATCCTTCCGGCGCACGAGGTCGGCGAGGGCCTGGTCGGTGACGCGGACCGTCGGCGGCGGCTGACCGGAATCGTTCGCCTGCCGCTCCAGCCACGTGCGGAGAACGTCGTCCTCCATGTCGCTCATCGTCTCGATGAGGTAGACCCGTGGCCGTGTCGTGTGCTCGTCCATCGCGCCAGCCTTTCCTTTCACCCGCGGCCCAGTTCGACGATCTCGTCGAGACTCTCCTGCAGGCACTGCATGAACCGCGCCGGCTCGGTGACGGCGGCGGTGTCGAGATTGACGCCGATGCAACACGTGCCGACGTGGGAGACGAGAGTGGCCATGACCGCACAGCCGGGGGCCGGGCCGAACGGGAACATCCGCTCGATCCGGGCACCCGCCAGGTACACCGGCACGGGGACCCCGGCGACGTTGCTGGCCTGCAGATCGAGACCCGTCGACTGCGAGAGATACCAGTTCGCCAGCACGACCGTCGGAAGCCGGACCAGGAGCGGGGCGGCCGAATCCAGTAGTCCGAGTGCGGGTTCCTGGCGCAGCCCCAGGATGATCGCGCGCACCTTCTTTACCCGCGCGACCGGGTCGCGTTCACCGACCGGTCCGGCGAATCGGGCCGCGGCGAACCGGTTGCCGCCCGTCGGATCCGCTGCCGAACGCATGCTCACCGGCATGCCCACCGGAATCGTGTCGAGGTCGCGGCCGAACGATTCGTGGTAGCGGCGAAAGCCACCCAGCAGGGCCGCCACGTACGCGTCGTTCAGCGACCCGCCGGCGACGTGGGCGGCGGAACGCAGTTCGTCGACACTCACCTCGAGCACTCCGAACCAGCGTCCGAGTCCGCGGTCGCGCAGCAGGTCCGAACCCGTGGTCGGGGGAGGGGTCACCACCCTCCGGATCGAGTTCGCGTAACCGGCGACCTCCGTGACACTGCCCACCGGGTCGCCGACGACGGTCATCGCCGTCCGCACCGCTCCGCGGATCAGGCCGCCGAGACGGCCGGGGGCGCTGCGCACGTTGTCGAGTGCCTGCTCGAACAGGGCGCCGCCACCCGACATCTGCTCCGGCAACGGCGCAGGCCGATCCGGTTTGTCCGGCGACGGTTCGGGGCGCCTGCTGTGCAGCAGCGTCATCAACTGGATGCCGCCGAGCCCGTCCGTGATGCTGTGGTGCGTCTTCACCACGTAGACGGCGCGGCCGTCGTCGAGTCCCTCGATGAGCATCGCGCTCCACGGCGGCCGGGCGCGGTCGAACGGCTCGGTCGCCATGTGCCTGCACATCCGGAGAGCGTGGTCGAACGTCGCCGGCTCCGGCAGTCGCACCCGCGACAAGTGATAGTCGAGGTCGAACTCGGGGTCGACCGACCACATCGGATTGCCCAGCCGCAGTGTCGGCTCCACCACCCGCATCCGGATACGCGGCACCATGTGCGACGCCCACTCGTGGGCGCGGACCAGCCGGTCCCAGTCCGGCGGTTTGTCGAGCACGTCGACCGCGACGATCGGTGAGCGCAGCTTCGGCTGCACCTCCTCCATCCGCCACATCCCGGTCTCGAAGTCGGACATCGTGCGGTCCGCTCCCCAGGCGACGTCGGAGAAATCCACGTCGACGGCACTCGGCGGTATCAGAGGTTCGCCGTCGGCCATGCCCACCCTCATTCGGTTGCTCGAGTTGCCCTCAGCTGCTGCTTTTCCAGTGTGGACCCGCCCCGCAGATCGCGTCCCTGGTTCCGGCGGATTGCGCACCGGACTTTCTGTCTAAGGTGAGGACGTGCCGACTCTCCACCACGCGACGCTCGACAGGATCGACCCGGCCACGCTCTACCGGATCATGGTCCTGCGGACCGACGTGTTCGTCTTCGAGCAGGGCATCGTGTCGGAACCCGAACTCGACGGACGCGACCTCGAACCGACCACCACCCAGTTCTGGGCGGAGGAGGACGGCGAGGTTCTCGCGACACTGCGTGTGCTGGCCGACGAACCGACACTGCACCTCGGACGCGTCGCCACCGCCGCCCACGCCCGTGGGCGCGGACTCGCGGGTCGGCTGCTCGAAGCCGTGTTCGAGGCGTTCCCGGGCCCCGTCGAGATCTCCGCCCAGGCCTACCTCGAAAACTGGTACGGCCGTTACGGTTTTCGCAGAACCGGCGAGAATTACCTCGAAGCCGGCATCGACCACCTGCCGATGAGGCGCTCCGCGCCCGTGTGTGGCTGACGAGTCTCTGGACTCCTTCACCACTCACGGAGTTGTCGTAGGCTGCCGTCATGGCGAAAAGCTTCGAATACTCCGAACAGATCGCGTACCCGATCGACCGGGTGCACGCGACGGTGACGGATCGGGCGTTCTGGCAGCACCGGTTCGAAGAGGCGCCGGAGAAACTCACCCTCGACGACAGCCGCGGCCCCGGGACCCTGACGGCGACGATGCGCGACACCATCGGCGCGTCCTCCCTCCCCGGGCTGGTCCGCAAGGTCGTCTCGGGTGAACTGAAGGTCGAGCGTGCCGACGAATGGGGCGCCCTCGACGGCGACCGCGCCGACGGCCGGATCAGTGGCAGCTCCACCGGGATCCCGGTGAAGATCGAGTGCACGTCGGTACTCCGCGCGTCGGGCGACGTCACCGTCCTGGACGTCGCCGGAGCGGTGCAGGTCAAGATTCCGCTCGTCGGCGGGCAGATCGAGTCCCTCGTCAGGAAGCTGGTCGGCGACATGGTCGGACAGGACCGCGACGCGATCGAGAAGTGGCTCGGCGACAGCTGACGCTCACGCCCAGGGGGCCGGGCCGTCGAGTTCGACGTCCAACGTGCGGGCGCCCGGCCCCGCCGTGCCCAGCCGGTCGTGGCTGTTGACGATCGCGCAACTCCCGAGCGAGAGGCACCCGCAGCCGATGCAGCCCGTCAGGTTGTCGCGGAGCCGGATCAGCTGCTCGATCCGCTGATCCAGATCCGCATGCCACCGCGTCGAGAGCTTCTCCCAGTCCTTCCGGTTCGGCGTCCGGCCCTCGGGAAGGGTCGCGAGGGCGTCCCGGATCTCGGCCAGCGGAATCCCGACCCGCTGGGCGATGCGGATGAACGCGACCCGCCGCAACGTGTCCCTGCGGTAGCGACGCTGATTGCCGGACGTCCGCCTGCTGGTGATCAGCCCCTCGCGCTCGTAGAAGTGCAACGCCGACACCGCCACGCCACTGCGCTCCGACAGCTGCCCCGGCGTCAGTTCCTTGGCTCTCCACTCGGGCATCTCCACGACAGGCAACCTTTCCGCGGTTACCTGAACAATACTCGAGGTCAGTCGCGGCGGAGATGTCCGTGCAGGTGGTGCGTGAGCGGAGTCAGGTCATGCGCCATCCACAGGTCGTACGTGAGGTCGCCGCCGCGCACCGACAACTGTCGCCGGATGCTGTGCACCGGTTTCGCGTCCGGGGACGCGCTCAGCACCACCATCGACAATTCGATGGTCCCCTCCCGGACCTGACCACGGTGGATCTCGGTGAATCCGGTCGGCTGGGCCACGAGCAGTTCCGCCTCGTCCTCGCCGACGAGCCGCAGAAACCCGGACTCCGAGTGCAACGGCCGACCGCTGCCCGCCTCCCTCGTCCGAGACCGGTACGCCAGGAACGGTTTACCGGTGGGAGCGAATTCGATCTCCTCGGTGTACGCGAAGTCGTCGATCGTCGGGTACGCGCCCTCGCCCTCGCCGCGCCACAGACCGGCGAACGGTGCCAGGGCGGAAGGAACGTACGGAACTGGCGGCGTGTTCGCAGACGAACTCGCCGCCGCATCCGAGTGCGCCGGCGAGAGAGTCGAGTTCTCGTCCATGAGATACCTCCGCCGTTTCACGGTACTCGCCTGCGGCGCCGAGGGACACGGGCGGCGACGGAGTGTTTGAGCGTGCCTGCCGGGCCCGCCGGCATTACCGTCTAGACATGAACGCGTCCGGTTCTGCACCGCTGGGGGCCAACTCCGAAGTCGGGCAGCTGCGTGCCGTCCTCCTGCACCGGCCCGGGGACGAACTGAAGCGGCTCACGCCCCGCAACAACGACCAACTGCTCTTCGACGGACTGCCCTGGGTCGACCGCGCGCAGGAAGAGCACGACGCGTTCGCGGACCTCCTGCGCAGCCGCGGTGTCGAGGTCCTGCTGCTGTCCGACCTGCTCACCGAGACGCTCGGCGCCAGCGGCGCCGCCCGCATACAGGGCATCGGCGCGGCCGTCGACGCCCGCAAACTCGGGCACACCCTGGCCCAGGAATTGGCCGCACACCTCCGCGGTGTCCCGGCCCCCGACCTGTCCACCATCCTCACCGCGGGCATGACCTTCGACGAACTTCCCGTCGCCGCCAACACGGCGTCGCTGGTCCGGCGCATGCACCACGGCGGCGACTTCGTCATCGACCCGCTGCCCAACCTGCTGTTCACCCGGGACTCGTCGTTCTGGATCGGACCCCGCGTCGCGATCACGTCCCTCGCCCTGCCCGCCCGCGTCCGCGAAACGTCCCTCACCGACATCATCTACGCCCACCACCCGCGTTTCCGCGGCGCCCGGCGCGCCTACGAATCCCACACGGCCCCCGTCGAAGGCGGCGACGTCCTGCTCCTCGCACCGGGAGTCGTCGCCGTCGGGGTGGGGGAGCGCACTACACCGGCAGGCGCCGAGGCGTTGGCGCGCAGCGTCTTCGAGGACGAACTGGCGCACACCGTGCTGGTGGTGCCCATCGCGCAGGCCCGGGCGTCGATGCACCTCGACACCGTGTGCACGATGGTCGACCACGACGCCGTCGTGATGTACCCGATCATCCAGGACACGCTGTCGGCGTTCACCATTCACCGCGAAGACAAGGGTGTGTCGATCCGCGGAGCCGATCCGTTCCTGACCGCCGCCGCCGAGGCCATGGGCATCGGCAAGCTGCGCGTCATCGACACCGGACTCGACAACGTCACCGCCGAACGCGAACAGTGGGACGACGGAAACAACACGCTCGCACTCGCACCAGGCGTCGTCGTCGCATACGAACGGAACGTCGAGACCAACGCCCGGCTCGAGGCGTCGGGCATCGAGGTACTGCGGATCGCCGGTTCCGAACTCGGCTCCGGCCGCGGCGGGCCCCGCTGCATGTCCTGTCCGGTTGCTCGCGACCCGCTATAGGCGCCCGGAGGGCCTAGAGGACCTCGCGGACCTTCTCGGCAGGGCGGGCGAGGACGGTGCCCTTGTCCGTCACGACGATGGGTCGCTCGATGAGGATGGGGTTGTCCACCATCGCTTCCAGCAGTTCGTCCTCGGATGCTTCGGCGAGCCCGAGTTCCTTGAAGACAGTCTCCTTCGTGCGTATCGCCTCGCTCGGCTTCAGCCCGGCGTCGTCGAGAAGTTTGCGCAACCCGTCCCGTGAGGGCGGGGTCTCGAGGTACTTCACGACGGTCGGCTCGATGCCCGCGTCGCGGATCAGTCCGAGGACGGTGCGGGACGTGTTGCATCGCTGGTTGTGGTAGATGGTCGCGGTGTTCGCCATACCCGACATTCTGCACCGGGGAACAAACCCGCCCGCAGGGAGCGCTGAACCAGGGGTAGTAACTCGTGAATAGTCGACGAAAGAGGGAGATCGATCATGGCCGAGCACAGGGACGCAACTCCGCGGCGCATCGTCATCGCGGGTGGACACGGGAAGATCGCCCGTCACCTCATCAAGATTCTCACCGCACGCGGTGATCGCGCGGTCGCGCTGATCCGCAACCCCGATCACGAGCACGACGTGGCGGCGCTCGGCGCCGAACCGGTGGTGATCGATCTGGAGACGGCGAGCCCGGACGACGTGGCGAAGACGCTCGTCGGTGCGGACGCCGCGGTGTTCGCCGCGGGCGCAGGCCCGGGCAGCGGTATCGCACGCAAGGACACCGTCGATCGCGGGGCCGCGGTTCTCCTCGCGGACGCCGCCGAGAAGGCGGGAACGCGGCGATTCGTCCAGATCAGTTCGTTCGGGGCGGGGGAGCCGATCCCCGAGGGCACCGACGAGGTGTTCGCGGCCTACCTCGTCGCGAAGACGGCCGCCGAGGAAGACCTGCGCGCCCGCACCCACCTCGATTGGACGATTCTCCGTCCGGGCGGTCTGCTCGACGACGACCCGACGGGTCACGTCACGCTCACCGCGCCTCCTCTCGAGCCCGGCACCGTCCCGCGCGCCGACGTGGCCGCAGTGGTCGCGGCGCTCCTGGACCACCCGGAGACTGCCAAGAAGACGCTGATGCTGACATCCGGCCCGACGCCGATCGAGGAGGCCGTCGCCGCGGTGTAAGCATTGCGGCGCCGCAACCGCGCAACTACGGTCTGATACAACGCGTGGAACAACGGAGGTGGCGCCGGCCGTGGACATCGACATCGATCCGGATTCGTCGACCGCCCCGTTCGATCAGTTGCGATTGCAGATCATCGAGCAGGTGCGCAGTGGGCAGCTGATCGCGGGAACCAAGATTCCCACGGTCCGCGCACTCGCCGTCGAGGTGGGTCTGGCTCCGAACACGGTGGCCAAGGCGTACCGGGAACTCGGCGAGCAGGGTGTCATCGAAACCCGTGGCAAGCAGGGCACGTTCATCGCGAGCGGCGGCGACCCCATTCGCGCCGGGGCCGAGAAGGCCGCAACACGGTATGTGCAGGACCTGCGGAAGCTGGGGGTGTCCGACGAGGAGATCCTCGGCTTCGTGCAGTCCGCTCTCCGCGGCGCCGAATGAGGACGGCGCCGCATCCAGAAGGTGTGACCCCAGAAAGGTAGACACTCGGTATGGCTTCCGCACTCTTCCGCGACCTCGCACTACTGATTGCCCGGATCGGACTCGGCGTCGTCTTCGTCGCGCACGGCTGGCAGAAGTTCTTCGACTACGGAGTGAAGGCCACACAGGCGTCGTTCGCAGACATGGGCGTCCCGCTTCCCGACATTTCGGCTGTTGCGGCCGCCACTATCGAACTCGCGGGTGGATTTGCTCTCATCGTGGGAGTGGCCACGCCGATCGCCGGAATCCTGCTGTTCCTCGACATGCTCGGAGCGCTGATTCTGGTACACGCGGACAAGGGCGTCTTCGTCGCGAACGGCGGGTACGAACTCGTTGTCGCACTCGGCGTCGGGTCACTTCTTCTCGCCGTGATCGGTGCCGGACGCCTCAGCATCGACGGGCTTCTCGGAAGAGGCTCGGGATGGGGAAAAACCGCAGCGTGACGATGCCGTAGGCTGGGTCTCGATTCGGTGTGAAGCGATGGGCTAGCTTGCTTTTACCATCGAAAATGACCAACGTAGTTGTTCATGGCAATGAATACTGATCTGCCTGATCAAGGTTCCGAGACCGCCGACGCGAGCGTCGGCGGAGGGCTCAAACGGGTCGGTGTTCGCACCGACCAAGTCGTGTTCTCCGCCGCTGCCGCCGCGGTCTCGGCAATCGTCGTCTGGGGGCTCGTGGCCCCCGACAATCTCGACTCCACGACCGGCAAGGCACTCGACTGGCTGGTCACCGACATGGGCTGGTTGTTCGTCCTGTCGGCGTCCGGATTCGTCCTCTTCTCACTGTGGCTCGCGTTCAGCAAGTTCGGTCACATCCCGCTCGGCAAGGACGGCGAGAAGCCCGAGTTCCGGACGGTCAGCTGGATCGCGATGATGTTCAGCGCCGGCATGGGCATCGGACTGATGTTCTTCGGTGTCGCCGAACCTCTCGCGCACTACGTGACACCCCCTCCGGGTTCCAACGGTGGCATCGGAACTGCGATGGCCACCACCATGTTCCACTGGAGCCTGCACCCCTGGGCGATGTACGCGGTTGTCGGACTGTCGATCGCGTACGGCTCGTACCGCAAGGGTCGCAAGCAGCTGTTCAGCTCCGCCTTCATCCCGCTGCTCGGCCGTCGCGCCGAGGGGCCGATCGGCAAGTTCATCGACGTTCTCGCGATCTTCGCGACGCTGTTCGGCACCGCCGCTTCGCTGGGCCTCGGCGCACTGCAGATCGGGTCCGGTTTCCAGGTCGTCGGGTGGATGTCGGAGGTCAGCACGTTCCTGCTGGTCGCCATTGTCGCCCTGCTGACCCTCGCGTTCGTGGCATCCGCCGTGTCGGGTGTCGCGAAGGGAATTCAGTGGCTCTCCAACACCAACATGGTGCTCGCCGTCATCCTGGCCCTCTTCGTGTTCGTCGTGGGGCCGACGGTCCTGATCCTCAACCTGCTGCCCACCACGATCGGCGCCTACGCCGCGCAGCTCGCGCAGATGTCGGCCCGCACCGGAGCGTCGTCCGATCCGGCGACCGGCGAATGGTTGTCCTCGTGGACCATCTTCTACTGGGCGTGGTGGATCTCCTGGACCCCGTTCGTCGGCATGTTCCTGGCACGCATCAGCCGCGGCCGGACCATCCGCCAGTTCGTGGTCGGCGTGATCGTGGTGCCGAGCGCCGTGAGCCTCGTGTGGTTCGCGATCTTCGGTGGTGCCGGAATCAGCGAGCAGCGTGACGGAATCGACCTCGCCGGACAGGACACCCAGGAGGGTCAGCTGTTCGGCATGCTCAACCACCTGCCGCTCACCGGCATCACGACCGTCCTGGTGATGATCCTCGTCGGTATCTTCTTCGTCTCCGGGGCCGACGCCGCATCGATGGTGATGGGCACCCTGTCGCAGCGCGGTTCGCTGGAACCGCAGCGCTGGGTGGTCGTGTTCTGGGGTGTGCTCACCGGTGGCGTCGCCGCGCTCATCCTGTGGACCGGCGGCGACACCGCGCTGGACGGACTGCAGACGATGACGATCATCGCCGCGGCGCCGTTCGTCCTCGTGATGATCGGGTTGTGTTTCTCGCTCTACAAGGATCTGTCCCGCGACCAGATGATCGTCGACGGCCGGGAAATGCGGAGAGAGATGCGGAGAGTGGCGGCCAAACGTCGTCGCGACCGGATTTCGTCCCGCTAGAGAAACAGTCTGCGAGCCGCTCGGTGTCCCACGGGACCCGGGCGGCTCGACTCATTCCGGGGTCAGCGCCAGCTGGGATAATTCCGGGGTCAGCGCCAGCTGGGATAATTCCGGGGTCAGCGCCAGCTGGGATAATTCCGGGGTCAGCGCCAGCTGGGGAGCCACAGTTGGTGCTGCCACGTGTCCGCGGTGATCGGGACGGCCGTGAGGATCGGCCACAACCAGATGAAGTTGGCGACCACGAGCCCCACATAGAGGCAGACGGCGAGCAGGCCCGTGGTGCGCCGTTCGAACGACGCCTTCGCGCTACCCAGGATGTCGCCGAGGACCAGCGCGAGACCCATCACCATGAACGGCGCCAGGGCCACCGCATAGAAGTAGTACATCTGGCGGTCCAGGGTGGTCAGCCACGGCAGGAACGCGGCGCCGTAGGCGGTGAGGACGGTGGCGTACCGCCAGTCCTTCCGCACCACGGTCTGCCACAGCGCCCACACGAGCATCGGCAGTGCCAGCCACCACATCGCGGGCGTCCCGATGAGCATCACGGCCTTGACGCAACTCGACGCTCCGCAGCCGGTGACGTGATCACCCTCGGCGAAGTAGTACAGCATCGGGCGCAGACCCATCGGCCACGTCCACGGCTTCGACTCCCACGGGTGATGATTGCCCGCCGAATTGGTGAGGCCTTCGTGGAACTCGAGGACGTTGCCGCTGTAGTACCACAGCGACCGGAGCGCGCCCGGCACGAACGACCAGGTGCCGCCCGTCCCGATCTCGTTGCCCACGGCATGCCGGTCCACACCCGTCTCGCTGGCGAACCACGCCCAGTAGCTGGCGAGGTACACGAACAGCGGCACGACGACCAGCGCGTACAGCGCCGGGCCCACATCGCGGACGCCGGCACCGAACCACGGTCGACGCACCCCGTAGGCGCGCCGGGCCGACACGTCGAATGCGACGCTGAGAAGCCCGAAGAACACGATGAAGTAGACGCCCGACCATTTGGTGCCGCACGCCAGACCCAGCATGATCCCGGCGCCGAACCGCCACCAGCGCACCCCGAGTCGCGGACCCCAGTCGCTGTCGCCGATCCGGCCCTCGTCGTACACGCGGGCCATTCGCTCACGGACCTGGTCGCGGTCCACCACCAGGCAGCCCAGAGCGGCGACCGCGAATACTGCCAGGAAGATGTCGAGCATGCCGAGCCGGGACGAGACGAACGTGACGCCGTCCGCGACCAGCAGGATCCCGGCGAGGCCGCCGATCAGAGTGGATCGGGTGAGCCGGCGGACGATGCGGATCACCAGCAGAACCATGATCGTGCCGGCCACGGCGGAGGCGAAACGCCAACCCCAGCCGTTGTAGCCGAAGATCGCCTCGCCCACCGCGATCAGCTGTTTGCCGATCGGCGGATGCACCACCAGGCCGTAACCGGGGTTGTCCTCGAGCCAGCCGCCGGTGAGCACCTGCCAGCCCTGCGGCGCGTAGTGCTTCTCGTCGAACACGGGAGTGCCCGCGTCGGTCGGGTAACCGAGCATCGTGAACCGGGTGATCGCCCCGATCGCCGTGACGAACAGGGTGACCACCCAGCCGCGGGCGCGGTCGACGGGACCGAAGTCGGGGGGCGGCACGAGGGGCGCCGGTCCGACCATGGACGGCTGTCGTGCGGAGGGCGTCGGTCGCTCGTCCGTCAGCATCGTCACGCCGCAATCGTAGGCTGTGGGTCATGACTGGTCGCCTAGTGCTCGCCGCAACACCGATGGGGGACGTGGGTGACGCCTCGCCGAGGCTGCGTACGGCGCTCGGGACGGCCGACGTCGTCGCCGCCGAGGACACCCGCCGCACCAAAGCTCTCGCCTCTGCTCTCGACGTGACGATCACCGGCAAGGTCGTCAGCTTCTACGACCAGGTCGAGACGGCCCGGCTGCCCGCCCTCGTCGCCGACGTCGCGTCCGGCAAGACCGTTCTCCTCGTCACCGACGCCGGCATGCCCTCCGTCAGCGACCCCGGGTACCGGCTGGTGTCGGCGTGCGTGGCCGAGGATCTGGCGGTGACGTGCCTGCCCGGACCGTCGGCGGTGACGACGGCGCTCGCGCTGTCCGGGTTGCCCGTCGAACGGTTCTGCTTCGACGGCTTCCCGCCCCGGAAACAAGGCCAGCGCAAGACGTGGTTGCGGGCCCTGGTCGCCGAGCAACGCGCGTGTGTGTTCTTCGAGGCACCGCACCGGCTCGCCGACTGCCTGGCAGACGCGGTCGAGGTGCTCGGCGGAACCCGCCGCGCCGCCGTCTGCCGGGAACTGACCAAGACGTACGAGGAGGTTCGCCGCGGCACCCTCGCCGAACTCGCCGAGTGGGCCGCCGACGGTGTCCGCGGCGAGATCACGGTGGTGGTGGAAGGCGCCACTCTCGTCGCGTCCGACCCCGCCGACCTCGTCGACGAGGTGGAGCGACTCGTCGCGGACGGCACCCGGCTCAAGGATGCGTGCGCGCTCGTCGCCACCACCGGCGTGTCGAAGCGGGAACTCTACGAGACGGTGCTGGCCTCCCGGAAGGACTAGGTGCCCTCCGGCGAGCGCTACCGCCGGAGGGCACGCTCTCCGGGAGCCAGCGACGCGTCGTCGGCGGCGGCCTGTCCGGCGTACCAGCCGTTGGCGTCGACAGCCCTGCCGCGCGCCTTCTTGGTACGCGGAAACAGACGGTCGAACTCGGCGTCGACGGCCTCGGATTTGGTGGCCAGAATCGGCAGCAGATCGTCGACAGCGATCGACGCCTCGTCGGCGGCCTCGGCCGTGGCCCGGCTGTCGGCGTCGCGCAACCGCTGGCCGATGCGGCTGGCGAAGCCCGCGAGGAAACCCTTCCGGAACGACGTGGTGCGTGAACCACTGCGACTGTCGGCGTCCGCGAATTGCATTGCGCGCGTTGCCTGCACGAGCAGCGAGGTGAACAGCATGTCTACCTGTTGCAGGTCGAGGGGGGTTCCGACCACGGTCGCGATGGCGAGAGAGCTGAACCACACGGTGCGTACCCGGTTGGAGTCACCGATCTCGGTGAGGAGGTGCACCTTCTCCTTGACATACGGATTCTCCAGGTGGATGCGGCGACTGTGCACCGCCGTGTTGCCCACCCCGTTCTGGGTGTGGAGGAGAGCGGCGTTGATCGCGTAACGCGTCATCAACTCCTGCGCCTTCGCGGTGAAGATCTCGGCCTCCTCCGCGAAATCGGTGGCCTCGGCCTTTGCGAGCAGCCCGCGGATCCTGTTGAGCACCTTCGCGTCGGCCTCGGTCTCGCCCGGCACGGCCGCGGCCGGGTCGGCGACCCGCACGACGGGCCACGTCGACGGCGGGGGAGCGAGCACCGTCCAGCCGGGCAGATTCGTCCACGTCAGTGACAGGTCGGTGAGCTGGTAGACGGAGTGGTACGGGTCTTCGAACAGCAGTCCGGCGGCCAGCGCCCGAACGTCGGGACCGTCGACCGGAACCCGCCCGGCCAGGTGCGACGCACCGGGGTACTGCTCGCCGATGGTGCGGAGTTGCTCCACCCAGTCCCGCGGCGCCCGGTGCGCGGCCCGCGTGCGCTCCGCCTCGTGCAGCACCAGGGCCGCCGCCAGCGCCGCGTCGGACGGCTCCTTCGATCTCCGCGCAAGATGCACGACGTCGGCGGGCTGCCACCCACGCTCGTACGCGGCCGACAACTCACCCATCAGGGTGTGGACCGCCGCGGCGGCCTGGGGGCTCACTTCGTCGTCGAACACGCGCGCTCCGTTCCCGAATCCACCGTGATGAGATCGAATGTATGTTCTATTCGGCGTCATGGGGAGAGTGTGCATGCGGGGTCCGACAAGAACGGACCCCACACGGATCAGTCCTCCACGTAACGCGGGAACACGCCCGACGGCGCCGGCAACGGGGTGCCCGCCACGATGCGTGTCGAGAGGTCGCTGAACTGCCGGGCATCGGCCTTCTGGCCCAGGAGGTCGAGGATCTTCTCCGCGGCGTCCGGCATCACCGGCTGCACGAGGATGCCGACGATCCGCACCACCTCGAGCGTCACGTACAGCACCGTCGCCATCCGCTCCGGATCCGTCTTCCGCAGAACCCACGGCTCCTGCTTGGAGAAGTACCGGTTGGTCTCGCCGAGAACCGACCAGATCGCCTCCAGCGCGAGATGCAGTGCCTGGACGTCGTATTCGGCTCGAACCCGCCCGAGCAGCGCATCCGCCTGCGCGAGCATCGCCGTGTCGTCCTCGGTCAGCTCGCCGGGGGTCGGGACCTGGGCGTCGCAGTTCTTCGCGACCATCGACAGCGACCGCTGCGCGAGGTTGCCGAGCTCGTTCGCCAGGTCGGCGTTGATCCGGGTGACGATGGCCTCGTGGCTGTAGCTGCCGTCCTGGCCGTAGGAGATCTCGCGGAGCAGGAAGAAGCGCACGGCGTCGAGGCCGTACTGCTCCACCATGGCGACGGGGTCGACGACGTTGCCGACCGACTTCGACATCTTCTCGCCCTTGTTGTAGAGGAATCCATGCACGAAGACGCGCTTCGGCAGTTCGATTCCCGCCGACATCAGGAACGCCGGCCAGTACACGGTGTGGAACCGGGTGATGTCCTTGCCGATGATGTGCAGGTTCGCCGGCCAGAACTTGCCGAACTGCTCGGAGTCGGTGTCCGGGTATCCGGCGCCGGTCAGGTAGTTGGTGAGCGCGTCCACCCACACGTACATCACGTGCTCGGGATGGTCGGGGACCGGAACGCCCCAGTCGAACGTCGTGCGGGAGATCGACAGGTCCTTCAGTCCGCCCTTGACGAAGCTGACGATCTCGTTGCGGCGAGTCGCGGGTGCGATGAAGTCGGGATTCTCCTCGTACAGCCGGAGCAGCTTGTCCTGGTACTCGGACAGCTTGAAGAAGTACGTGGACTCCTCCGTCCACTCGACCGGGGTGCCCGTCTCGGTGGACAGGCGTGAACCGTCGTCCTGCAGGGTGGTCTCGGCCTCGGTGTAGAACGCCTCGTCGCGGACCGAGTACCAGCCCGAGTACGTGTCGAGGTAGATGTCGCCGTTGTCGAGCATCCTCCGCCAGATCGCCTTGCTGGCTTCTTCGTGATCGGCATCCGTGGTGCGGATGAACCGGTCGAAGGAGATGTTCAACGTCTTGTCCATGGCCTCGAACACGTCCGAGTTCCGCGCGGCGAGCTCACGGACGTCGATGCCTTCCTTGGCCGCCGTCTGCTGCATCTTCAGGCCGTGTTCGTCGGTTCCCGTCATGAAGTAGACGTCGAACCCGTCCAGACGCTTGAAACGTGCGAGGGCGTCCGAGGAGATGTACTCGTAAGCGTGGCCGATGTGCGGGACGCCGTTCGGGTACGCGATCGCCGTCGTCAGATAGAAAGGTGGCCGCGAGGCGGTGGAATCAGCAGCATTCATGGTGCGACCACTCTATCTGCGCGCCGCCGTTTCGTGACGCGCAGATTCGGGTTCTAGGCCTGCCCGGCGCCGTCCTCGTCGGTGACGGTGCGTGACTCGTACGCCGCGCGGGCCGACTTGTTCGTGGACCTGACCTGGTCGGGGACCATGCGGCGGATCGCGAAGTCGCGGGCGAACTGCGGAAAGACGGTGACCAGGCGCGCAAGCGGGCCGACGTACCGGGGGATGGTGACCTCGAACCGGGGGCGGTGGATCACCGCGACGACGGTCTTCGCGACGTCGGCCGGCGTCAGCAGTTTTGCCGCGCCCGTCGCCGTGCCGGCCGCGAGTTCGGTGTCGACGACAGCGGGCATGATCACCGAGATCTGCACGCCCGACCCGCGGAGTTCCTCGCGGACACCGGTCAGGTAACCGAGCACGCCGTGTTTCGTCGCGGCATACGTCGACTCGCCGGGGGGTGCGACCTTCGACGCCAGCGACGCCACCGTGACGATCTGGCCGCGGCCGCGCGCACGCATCGCCGGCGCCGCCAGTCTCACCCCGCGGATGACGCCGTGCAGGTTCACGGCGAGCTGCCGATCCGTCGCGGACTCGGGTTCCTCGTCGAACCTGCCGACCCACATCACGCCCGCGTTGTTGACGAGTACGTCGATCCGGCCCCAGTGGTCCTCGACGGCCGTGAGGAATGCCGCGAACGACGCGGTGTCGGTGACGTCCAGTTCGAGACCCTCCACCGTCCCGCCCGCCCGGCCGAGTTCGTCCGCCGTCCTGCGGGCGGCGGCGCCGTCGACGTCGCCGATCGCGACCCGGGCGCCGGCCAGTGCCAGCTGTCGGGCGACCTCCCTCCCGATTCCCCTCGCGCCACCGGTCACCGCGATCACGCGGCCGTTCATCGAGCTCGAAGTCATGGACACGGCTCCCTCCCCGTCCGGGAGAAAGTACCGCATGTGACACGTGCGGCGGCGGCGTCGACAATGTCCGCATGAGCAAAGACCGTCCCGCCCCGGAAGCCCCCGCGCCGCTGTTCCCGCTCGTCGACTCGCACACCCACCTCGACGCGTGTGGTGCCTCGGACGCCGCGAGCGTCACGGCGATCGTCGACCGGGCCGCCGCGGTCGGGGTGGAGCGGGTGGTCACGGTGGCCGACGACCTGGCGGCCGCGCAGTTCGCCGTCGATGCGGCCCACTGGGATCCCCGCGTCTACGCGGCCGTGGCCATCCACCCCACCCGGGCGAACGTGCTCGACGACGCGACCCGGGCGGAGATCGAGCGACTTGCCGGTGATCCTCGGGTGGTCGCGGTGGGAGAGACGGGACTCGACTTCTACTGGCCCGGGAAACTCGACGGCTGCGCCACGGTCCCCGAGCAGACCGAGGGCTTCCGCTGGCACATCGACCTCGCGAAGCGGCTCGGCAAGACGCTGATGATCCACAACCGGGAGGCCGATCAGGCGCTGCTGCAGGTGCTGCGTGAGGAGGGTGCGCCGGAGACGGTGATCTTTCACTGCTTCTCCTCGGACGCCGAGATGGCGCGCGAGTGCGTCGACGCCGGTTACGTCCTCAGCTTCTCCGGCACCGTCAGCTTCAAGAACGCGAAGGCCCTGCGGGAAGCGGCCCCCCTGGTGCCATCGGATCAGTTGATCGTCGAGACGGATGCGCCGTTCCTCACTCCGCACCCGTTCCGGGGCGCTCCCAACGAGCCGTACTGCCTCCCGTACACGGTCCGGGCGCTCGCCGAGATCCGTGGCGAGGATCCGGACGACCTGGCGAAGGCGTCCACCGCGACCGCCGAGCGCGTGTACGGCCTCCGGCCCGTGAGTGGTTGACGAGTCCCTGGACTCGTCAACCACTCACGGGGCCGAAGGCCCTATGTTGAAGTTTCAAGTTAGAGAACTTAGGATCGCTGCTTGTTCAACTAACGGTCGTCCCGGTCGCGCGGGGACACCACGATGAAAGGCACATCCATGAACAACCCCGCAGTTCGAAGCCTGGGAATCCTCGTCGCCCGCGTGGGCATCGGCGTCATCTTCCTCGCCCACGGCTGGCAGAAGGCATTCACCAACGGACTCGACGCCACGACCGCCGGCTTCGAGGCCATGGGAGTTCCGCTTCCCGGCGTCTCGGCGTTCCTCGCGACGTGGATCGAGCTGATCGGCGGAATCGCGCTCATCGTCGGGGCGGCCGTCCCGATCTTCGGCATCCTGCTCTTCCTCGACATGGTCGGCGCCTTCTTCCTCGTGCACGTCGACAAGGGAATCTTCGCCAGCGAGGGCGGCTACGAGCTGGTGCTGGCTCTGGGAGTCGGCTCGCTGCTGCTCGCCGTCGTCGGATCGGGCCGGTTCGGCGTCGACGGACTGCTCGGCCACAAGGTTCCGTGGGTCGCGAAGGAACGCGCCACCGTCTGACCCCATGTAAGTGGCGAAGCGTGCCCCGGCACGCTTCGCCACTCACGTGTCAGAGGACCTTGTTCAGGAAGTCCTGGGTGCGGGACTGCTGCGGGTCGCCGAAGATCTGCTCCGGAGTGCCCTCCTCGACCACGTAACCGTCGGCCATGAAGATCACCCGGTCGGACACCTCGCGGGCGAAGCCCATCTCGTGCGTGACCACGACCATCGTCATGCCACCCTTCGCGAGGTCGCGCAGAACCTGCAGCACCTCGCCCACCATCTCGGGGTCCAGGGCGCTGGTCGCCTCGTCGAACAGCATGATGTCCGGGTTCATCGCCAGGGCCCGCGCGATCGCGACGCGCTGCTTCTGCCCACCGGACAGGTTCGCCGGCTTCGCGTCCGCCTTCTCCGCCAACCCGACCTGCTCGAGCAGCCGGACCGCCGTCGCCCGCGCCTCCTCCTTGGAGGCCCGCTTGGTCTGCACGGGCGCGAGCATCACGTTCTCGATCGCCGTCATGTGCGGGAACAAGTTGAAGTGCTGGAAGACCATGCCGATGTGCTGACGCACCCGGTCGATGTCGATCTTCTTGTCGCTCACGTCGAACCCGTCGACCACGACCTTGCCGTCCGTGATGTCCTCGAGCCGGTTGAGGCAGCGCAGGAACGTGCTCTTGCCGGAGCCCGACGGCCCGATCACGCAGACCACTTCACCGCTCGCGATGTCGACGTCGAGGCCCTTGAGGACCTCGTTGTCGCCGAACGACTTCTTCAGACCCTTCACCCGGATCTTCGGGTCGGCGGTCTCGGCCTTGTTCTCTGTCACCGGTGTCTCGGTCACTTGTTGATCCTCTTCTCGAGCCGGTTCGACAGCTTCGTCAACGCCATGATGATGATGAAATACATCACGCCGATGATCAGCCACATGTTGAAGGACTGGAAGTTGCGGGCGATGATGATCCGCCCGGTCTGAGTGAGCTCGGCGAGCCCGATCACGGACAGGATCGACGTGTCCTTCAGCGTGATCACGAACTGATTGATGTACGACGGGATCATCGTCCGCACGGCCTGCGGCATCACGACCTTCTGCATCGACTTCAGGTAGCTGATGCCGAGGCTCCGCGACGCTTCCATCTGGCCCTTGTCGACGGACAGGATGCCGCCGCGCACGATCTCGGCCATGTACGCGCCGGCGTTGAGGCTCAGCGTGATGATGCCCGCCGTGAACGCCGACATCTGGAAGTCCAGGGCCGCCGGGATGCCGAAGTAGATGAAGAACGCCTGCACCAGCAGCGGGGTGCCGCGGAACACGTCGACGTAGGTGGTGCCGATGCCGCGCAGGACGATGTTGGTCGACACCCGGAACAGGCCGAAGATCGCGCCGAGGACGAGCGCGATGGCGATCGATACCACGGTCAGGACGATCGTGAGCCACAGGCCCTCGAGCAGCAGCGGGTAGGTGCTCTTGATCAGGCCCAGGATCGAGTTGTCGTCGTCGGATGCGTCCGAGTTGAGGTAGGTGTCGAGGATCTCGTCGTACTGGCCGCTGGCCTTCAGGTTGGCGAGCCCGGTGTTGAATTCCTGCAGGAGCTGCGCGTTCTGGCCCTTCGCGACGGCGAACCCGTAGCTGGCGCCGGGGACCTTGTCGGTGACCGTCTTGAACCCGTTGCCCTGCTTGATGCCGTAGGCGAGGACGGGGTAGTCCTCGAACACGGCCGCCGAGTTACCCGTGCGGACCTCGTCGAACATGCTCGACGAGTCGGCGAAGTACTTGGTGGTGAATCCGTACTGGTCCTTGATGGACTCCGCGTACGTGGCGCCCTCGGTGCCGTTCTTGACCGCGACGGATTTGCCGCGCAGGTCCTCGTACGAGGTGACCGAGTCGTTGCTCTCGAGCACGCCCATCTGGACGCCCGACTCGAAGTACGGATCGGAGAAGTCGAACGTCGCCTTGCGGGCGTCGGTGATCGACATGCCGGCGATCATGCCGTTGGCCTGACCGCCCGTGACCGCCTGGAGTGCGGCGTCGAATCCGACGGCGTTGACCTGGTAGGTGAACCCCTGGTCCTCGGCGATGGCGGCGAGGAGATCCATGTCGATTCCGACGAGCTTGCCGCTCTCGTCCTGGAACTCGAACGGGGCGAACGTGATGTCGGTGGCGATGGTGTAGTTGTTGCCCGGTGCGGGCTCTTGTGCGCCGGCAAGGCCGGGCGCGACGAGTGTGACGAGCAGCGTCAGCGCGGCGATCACCGCGGGCACTCTCGGACGTCTGACGAGTCTCAGAAGTCGATCGGATCTGCTGCGCACGGAACCCCAGCTTTCTCAGTCAGTAGTGCCCGGTCGCTTCCGGGCTTCTTGGTGCATGTCGCAAGATACTGCGTTTCGCACGTGGTCCGGACCAGAAGCGATCCTTCGCGGTGAAGTGAAAACTGTCCCCGATCTCAACCTTTTCGTGATCTCGCACGCAGGTCGTAGCGGCAAAGTTGCCAGACCATCGCCGATTCGTTACCGTACCGTGATCAAACCTTCGCCAGCCTTGGGAATTCATGTGTCGCCTTTAGCCAGAATCAACAACGCCAAATCGCCCCTTCTCTACGTAGTCGTCGCGGCACTGCTCGCGACGCTCGTCGTGGGCGGTGCGCTGGCAGTGGCGCGGCACAAGACCATCACGCTCGACGTCGACGGCGAGACCATCTCGCTCGGGACGATGGCCTCCGACGTCGGCGGCGCGCTCGACGACGCCGGGTACGCCGTCAGCGAGCGTGACGCGGTCGCTCCCGCGGCCGACGCGTCGCTCTCCGACGGCGACACCGTGGTGCTGCGGCGTGCTCGTGAGATCGACCTCACGGTCGACGGGCAGCCGAAGACCGTGTGGACCACCGCCCTCACCGTCGACGACGCACTGAAGCAGTTCGAACTCGCCGACGACGTCCACGTCTCGGCGTCTCGCGCCGAGCGCCTGCCGCTGGAAGGTACCGCGCTCGAGGTCGTCAACGCCAAGCTCGTCAAGGTCGCCGATGGCGGCGCACCGCTCACGGACGTCCGACTGGCAGCCCCCACCGTGGGTGAGCTCCTCGCGGCCAACGGCGCCCCGCTCGAGCAGGCCGACACCGTCGTTCCGCCCGCCGACGCCCCCGTCGTCGAAGGCGCCGAGATCCACGTGACCCGCGATCGCACCGAGACGCGCACCGAGACGCTGCCCATCGCGCCTCCCGAGAACCGCGTCGAGGATCCCGCGCTCGACAAGGGCAAGACCGTCGTCGCGAACCCCGGAGTTCCCGGCGAGCGCACCGTCACCGCATCCGTGAAGACCGTCAACGGTGTCGAGGCCGGACGCCAGGAGCTCAGCTCTCAGGTGCTCCGCGAGCCCGCGCCGGCACTGGTCAAGGTCGGTGTGAAGGAACTCGCCATCTCCAACGCCTCCACCTGGGATTCGATCGCGCACTGCGAGGCCACCGGCAACTGGGCCATCAACACCGGCAACGGGTTCTTCGGCGGACTGCAGTTCACCCAGAGCACCTGGGAGGCGTTCGGCGGCAGCCAGTACGCCGCCCGCGCCGACCTCGCATCCCGCGAACAGCAGATCTCCGTCGCCGAGAAGGTCCAGGCGGCACAGGGCTGGGGCGCATGGCCCGCCTGCACCAGCAAGCTCGGACTCCGCTGACGGTCTGAAGTAAAGGAACACGATGTCGCCCTTCGCGAAGATCAACTCGGCTCGCTCGCCGCTGCTCTACACCGTGGTGGCCCTGCTTCTCGCCACACTGATCGCAGGCGGAGTGATGGCCGTGGTCCGGCACAAGACCGTCACACTCGACGTGGACGGCGAGAAGATCTCGCTGAGCACCATGACCACGAGCGTCGACGCCGCCCTGTCCGACGCCGGGTACTCGATCAACGACCGCGACGCCGTGGCACCGGAACGTGACGCGAGCCTGTCCGACGGGGACACCGTGGTGCTGCGCCGCGCGCGTGAAGTGACGCTGACGGTGGACGGTCAGCCCAAGACGGTGTGGACTACCGCGCTCACCGTCGAGGACGCGCTGAAGCAATTCGAACTCGGCGAGGACGTGCACGTGTCCGCGTCCCGTTCGCAGCGACTTCCGCTCGACGGTGCAGCGCTCGAGGTGCTCAATCCGCTCGTCGTCACGCTCGCCGACGGCGCGCTCCCGGTTACCGATGTGCGCATGGCCGCGCCGACGGTCGGGGAGTTCCTCGCCGCGCACGGCGCGCCGCTCGAGCAGGCCGACACCGTCGTCCCGGCCGCGGACACCCCGCTGACCGAGGGCATGGCCGTGACCGTCACCCGCGACCGCACCGAGACGAAGGTCGAGACGTTGCCGCTGGCTCCGGAGGAGCAGCGCATCGAGGACCCGACGATGAACAAGAGTCGCACCGTGCTCGAGAATCCGGGCGTGCCCGGCGTCCAGGACATCACGTTCGCGGTCAACACCGTCAACGGCAGGGAAGTCGGACGCAACCAGGTGTCCGCGACGGTCACGACGCCGGCGCAGCCGAAGGTGATCCGCGTCGGCGCGAAGCCGGGTACCGAGGTGCCGCCCGTCGAGAACGGTTCGGTCTGGGACGCGCTCGCGCAGTGCGAGGCCACCGGTAACTGGGCCATCAACACCGGCAACGGATTCTTCGGCGGCGTCCAGTTCGACCAGAACACGTGGGAGCGTCAGGGCGGCCTCAAGTATGCGCCGCGTGCCGACCTCGCCACCCGCGAGGAGCAGATCGCCGTCGCGTCGCAGACGCAGAAGACGCAGGGCTGGGGAGCGTGGCCGTCGTGCTCGGGCAGGCTCGGCGTGCGTTAAAGTTCGGCTGGTGTCCGAAGCCGAAGTACCCCCCGTCGCTCGAGGTCAGGCCGCACTGCTCGGCCCCGCCGAGGTGCGTGCGCTAGCCGAGGAGTTCGGCGTGCGCCCCACCAAGCAGCTGGGGCAGAACTTCGTGCACGACGCGAACACGGTCCGCCGCATCGTCGCCACCGCGGGCGTGGGACGCGAGGACACCGTCCTCGAGGTCGGGCCGGGGCTCGGTTCGCTCACGTTGGCGCTGCTCGATGTCGTCGACAAGGTGATCGCCGTCGAGATCGACCCCAACCTCGCGGCGCGACTCCCGGTCACGGTCGCCGACCGGGCTCCGGAACTCGCGGACCGGCTGACCGTGGTCGGCGCGGACGCGATGCGGGTCAAGCCGTCCGAGATCCCCGGTGAGCCCACGGCTCTCGTCGCGAATCTGCCGTACAACGTTGCGGTGCCGGTGCTGCTGCACCTGTTCTCCGAACTTCCCAGTCTCCGAACCGCTCTGGTGATGGTGCAGGCCGAGGTCGCCGACCGGCTGGCGGCGTCCCCGGGCAGCAAGATCTACGGTGTGCCGAGCGTGAAGGCCAATTTCTTCGGCGCCGTGCGGCGCGCGGGCGCCGTCGGGCGCGCGGTGTTCTGGCCCGTGCCGAAGGTCGAGTCGGGTCTCGTGCGCATTGATCGGTACGCCGAACCGCCGTGGCCCGTCGACGACGCACACCGCCGCCGTGTGTTCGCCGTCATCGATGCGGCTTTCGCTCAGCGCCGCAAGACTTTACGCGCCGCGCTCGGCGGTTGGGCCGGTTCACCCGCGGAGGCGGAGCGGCGACTGCTCGAGGCCGGCATCGCACCGTCCGCCCGCGGTGAGACCCTCGACGCGGCGGCCTTCGTGCGTCTCGCCGCCACCCAGCCGTGAGTACTTATTAACCGCGGGACGTTGATAAGTACTCACAGGGGGGTATCCCACGGTCATCGGTATCCCGCCGTTTTCGACGGTGCAGGGTCAGGCGTGGCCGGTTCCGGGACGACCGGGGTCGGCGCTCGTCCGCTGGAATGCCTACGCGGGGCTGACAGTGGGCGCCGGACGGGATCGTGGCGCCCGTTGCGCCCGGTGTGTACGCCAATTTCATCCCCTGACCTGCGCGAGTTCGGCCCGGGGCGTAGTGCCTCAAGTCAAGATGCCCGCGAAAGCGGAGTGGTGCCTCAACTAGAAATGCCCGCCAAGCGGGTGGGTCAGGAGACCTTGATCCGGATGCCTTTGCGGACGTCGGGTAGGGCCGTGGGAATCGAATCGAGGTAGAGCTGTTCGGTCTTGTCCTTGGCGAGTTTGAGCAAAACGGCCTGCAGGTCGGCGATCTGGCGGCCGATGGCCGCGGGGTTGAGCGAGTCTCGGTAGGCGACCAGCTCTACCTGCTGGGTCGAGGTGAGCACCCGTGCTGCGAGCAGCCGGTCCAGCGGCGTCTTCGGCTTGTCGTAGAGCCGGGTACGTCGTCCGTTGCGGTCGGTCCCGAACCCGACCGGTTTCTTGGTCGGGGTCAGGTAGTTGAGCCGGTCGTTGACCAGCCGCCAGAGACGGTTCAGCGCGGCCCGTTCCTCGACTGTGTCGTAGCGGTAGTAGAAGCCGTACTTGCGTACCAGGTGGTTGTTCTTCGACTCGATGGTGGCCTGATCGTTCTTCTTGTAGGGCCTCGATCGGGTGAAGAAGATCTCCCGTTCGCCGGCCCACTTGATCACGGCCTTGTTCAGGAACTCGCTGCCATTGTCGAAGTCCAGGCCGGTCACCTCGAACGGGACCTCATCGACGCCTGCTTTGAGTGCACCCAGGATGTGGACGTGGGCGTTGTTGCGCACGGTGGACGTGAACACCCAGCCGGTGTGCACGTCGGTCAGGTTCAAGGTGCGGGCGAACTCGCCCTTCAACGTCGGCCCGCAGTGCGCGACGGTGTCGCCTTCGAAGAACCCCGGCTCGGCTTCAACCTCGTCACCGGACTTGCGGATCTTGATCGAACTACGCAGCAGCGGTGAGGGTTTAGTCGTCGAGATTCCCCTGATCCGGTCGGTGGCCTTGGCCGGTTTGAGGTACCGGTCGATCGATGCCGGCGACATCGACAGCAGTTCCTCCCGGACCGTCCGGCTGTACCGGTCGAGGCCGTCGACGAGTTCGCCGTGGCGTTCGAGCCCATCGAGCTGGATTGTCATCGACGCGGCGAGGTACTTCCCGCACTGTCCACCCGAGGCAGCCCACACCCGCTGCAGCACCTTCACGGCGTCGTAGGAGTACTTCGGTGCCCGTTGCTTCCTCGGCGGCTCGACGACCCGCCGGCCAGTTCCCGGTGGCCGTTTCGCGGCCGCGACCAGCCGACGTCGGGCGTTGTCCCGCGACCAGCCGGTCACCGACATCACCTCGTCGAGGACTCGGCCCTTGTCCGTCTTGCTGGCCTTCACATACGCCTTCGCGTACCTGCTGGTGACCTCGGCACGAGACTGCATCGACAACCCATTCCTCATGCCCCACCACACTCACCGTTTCGCGGGCATTCCTACGTGAGGCACGGAGAGGGGTTTCGCGGGCAGTTTTCGTGAGTCTCGTCGCGGGGGAGACAACCGGCCGGATGTGTGGTTCACTATTGGAGGTCGTAAGTTTTGTGTTTGTGTTTCCCACGCTCGCAAATCGATGGTTGCGAGCGTTTGGACGTCCTCCACAGGAATTGTCATAGACGGTCGTGTTCAATGACCCAGGTAACCGAGCCGGTTGCTTGAAGAAGTTACTGTGTTAGAGGAGATTTACATGGCAGAGGGCATCGTGAAGTGGTTCAACTCCGAGAAGGGGTTCGGCTTCATCGCCCCCGAGGATGGCAGCGCTGACGTGTTCGTCCATTACTCGGAGATCCAGAGCGGCGGCTTCCGCACGCTCGAGGAGAATCAGCGCGTTTCGTTCGAGATCGGCCAGGGCAACAAGGGCCCGCAGGCCACCGGCGTCACCCTGATCTGAGAACGGCCATGACTTCCCGGTTCGCCGGGACATGACGTTCGAGCAAGGCCCCACTCGTCAGAGTGGGGCCTTGACTCGTTTCCGACCGGCTACGCCGACCGCAGGTGAGCGGCCTGATACCCGAGATTCATGGCGCAGACCAGCCAGAGTTGCAGTGCGGAATTCTCCGACGGACCGAACAGCCCGATCACCGCAGCGGCTCCGAGCGCCGCGGCGACGAAGAACGTGGCCGTGCCGAGCGCCCGCCGGGGCCTCGACGAGAAGATCACCACACCCGTCACGAAGAGCGCCCACAGTGTGGTGGCGAGGATGGTCGCGGTGACGAACCAAGCCGTCGAGTACCTGCTCGGCCACGTCCACGGCTGGGTTCCGTTGTCGAGGGTGCACACGAACGCCAGCGAGAACTCCATGATCACCACCGTCGCGCCCGCGAGCGCCAGATGACCCCCGACGAGCACCTTCCCGACTGTTCCCGTCCCCGCAGGCGCCCGCGCGCGCCCCTCCTCGACAATCGTGTGCTGCATCCCCGACTACCCCGCCCTTTCTGTCGTCACCTGGTTGGACGCCGCGCAGGACCGTCCGGTTCCCACAGATTTTCGGTCCACGGTGACGGCTGAACGGCGTCTCGGTCAGGCGTTACCGTAGCGGTCGGCGAAGAGGCGGTGGCGCTCACCCACCCGCCGGCACTCTTCGCGCAGCTCAGGAGGGTCGAGGACGGTGAAGTCGACGCCGAATGCGCTGAGCCAGTTGGCTATCGACGGCACGGAGTCGCCGCCGAGCGCGACCGCGCATCGTCCGTCGGGCATTTCTTCGAGGGTTCCCCAGTCTTCGTGCACCAGGGTCGCCATCTCGTCGATCGACGCGTGCAGCAGCACCCGTGCGCGGATCCGGGTGACGGCGCGGTTGATGCCGCGTGCGACGAATTCGGCGGCGCCGCCGGGCGGTAGTTCGCGGGGCGCGAACCGCGGTCCTGTCGGGATCTTGGGTGTCAGGCGATCCATGCGGAACGACCGCCAGTCGGCGCGCGTGAGGTCCCAGGCGACGAGGTACCAGCGCAGCCCGGATCGGACGAGACGGTACGGCTCCACTTCACGCCGGCTCTCGGTGCCGTCGTGGGTGCGGTAGTCGAACCGGAGTCGTTCGTGGTTGTGGCACACGGAGGCGACGGCCGACAGGATCTGCGCGTCGACGGCGCTCTTCGCGGGCTCGCGGTGGACCACGTCGACCTGCAGCGCCTCTAGGCGGTGCCGCAGACGGGACGGCATCACCTGCCGGAGTTTGGTGAGCGCTCGCATCGACGCCTCCCCGATGCCCACCACGGACCCGGTCGCACCGGATTGCAGGCCGAGTGCGACGGCCAGGACTTCCTCGTCGTCGAGGAGCAGGGGCGGCATTTCCGCGCCCGCGCCGAGTTGGTAGCCACCGCCCACCCCGACCGTCGCGTCGACGGGGTACCCGAGGTCGCGGAGTTTCTCCACGTCTCGCCGGACCGTGCGTGGGGTGATGCCGAGCCGGTCGGCGAGTTCTGCCCCGGACCAGTCCTTTCGGGTCTGGAGCAGCGACAGTAGCCGGAGGAGTCGTGCCGAAGTTTCCCGCATGCGTCCCAGAATGCCATCGATAGAGGACATCTTCGGTCCTCTATCGACTGCGGGTAACGGTAAGTAACGATTTTCCCACCAGCCCCACGAGTGTCACTACACTGGCGCCGACGCTCCACGGACCATCGCATGTGTACTTCGTGAAAATCCGACGGAAAGGTCTCAGCGTGACGCAGTTTCGTGTTCGGCCCATTTCTTCAGCAGTCAGGGCGCTGCTCGCCACCGTCATGACCACCGCCTTCTGCCTGGCTCTGGCGGTCTCGACCACCGCGACGGCATCCGCCTCGGCCGCCGACCTCTTCAACAGCGCGCAGGGCAGATTCGCCGCGGGTGACACCCGTGGCGCCCTGGCGGACATCGGTGGCGCCGTCGCCGGCGAACCCGGCGACACCAATGCGCTGGCGTTGCAGGCCATCTACGCCGACGCCGCGGGCGACCTGGTCACCCGGGAGACCGCGCTCGCCCGGCTCGGCGCGATGGACGGTGGGATGCGCGCCGGCGTCGACGGAATGCTGAACGCGATCAGAATTGCGTCGTTCACGCCCCCGAACCCACTTCCGGCCATCCAGGGTCCGTCCACCGCGATCATCGTCCTCGGTTACGGACTGCTACCCGACGGCGCGATGCGACCGGAATTGATCAACCGCCTGCAGGCCGCGCTCGTCCAGTCGTGGGCCTCGCCGATGTCGCCGATCATCGTCACCGGCGGCAACCCGCAGAACGGCATCACCGAGGCGGCCGCGATGCAGGGATGGTTGCAGTCGCACGGTGTCCCGGCGCAACGCATCCACCCCGAGCATCGTGCCGGATCGACGGTGGGCAACGCGCTCAACTCCGTTCCGCTCGCGCGCTCGCTCGGCGCGGGGGGTGCGATCATCGTGACGTCGGCCAACCACATCCGCAGGGCAACGGTCGATTTTAACGTCGCCGGACTGCCGGTGGTCGGGGCGATGAGCGCGATCACCAGTGCCGGTCAGCTGATCGCCGAAGTCATGCCGCTGACCAAGGATCAGCAACTCGGCATGTACCGCGACGCGATCAGGGTCTTCGGCATTCCCGCCGGCTACTGACGCGACTCGTATTCGGCCACGACCGGCGGCTGCGCGACGGGATCCGCGCCGCCGGGGCTGAGCCTTCCGTTTACGGCGTCCTGCATCTTCTGCTTGTCGAGCTGGCCTTCCCAGTTCGAGACGACGAACGTGGCGACACAGTTGCCGAGGAGGTTCACGAACACCCGCATCGAGTCCATGATCCGGTCGGCGCCGAGCAGCACCGCTACCGCCGCGACGGGGAAGATTCCGAGCGCGGTCGCGGTCGCCGACAGCGCGAGGAACGACGACCCGGGTACGCCTGCCATGCCTTTCGACGTGAGGAGCAGGATGAACAGCGCGCCGAGCTGGTCGGCGACGGACAGGTCGTGGCCGGTGGCCTGGGCGAGGAACAGTGTCGAGATGGACAGGTAGATCGCGGCCCCGTCGAGGTTGAACGAGTATCCGGTCGGCACCACGAGCCCGGTCGCGGCCTGTGAGTTCCCGGCGCCGACGAGCTTGGTCATGATGCGGGGAAGCACTGCCTCGGACGATGCGGTTCCCAGCGCGAGACCGAACTCCTCCTTGGTGTAGCGGATGAACGTGAAGATGTTCAGTCCCACGGCGACCTTCGCGATCAGCGCGAGGACGAGGACGAACAGCGCTCCGGCGAGGTAGCAGCAGGCGATGAGCTTGGCGAAGCTGCCGAGTGTGGAGATTCCGTACTGGCCGATGATGAACGCCATCGCGCCGAACGCGCCGATCGGGGCGAGCCGCATGATCCAGCCGATGATCATGAAGATGATGTGGCTGAGGTGGTCGACGAATTCGAGGACCAGCGGGGGACCGTGCTCGCCGTACTTGGCCAGCGCGATGCCGAAGAGCACCGCGAAGAAGAGGACCTGCAGAAGTATGTTGTCGGCGAACGCGCCCACCACACTGGTGGGGACGATGTCCATGAGGAATTCGACGGCGCCGGGGAGTTCGCCACCGCCTGTCTTCTCCGAGATCTGCTCGGTGCCGTCGGCGAGGGTGGCCGGGTCGATGTCGAATCCGGCGCCGGGCTTGACGATGTTGCCCATGACCAGTCCGAAGAGCAGCGCGAACCCGGTGACGGCGGTGAAGTAGATCAGTGCCTTCACGCCGATGCGTCCGACGGCCTTGACGTCGCCCACCTTGGCGATTCCCGTGACGACCACCGTGAAGATCAACGGCGCAATGAGCATCTTGATCAGCTTGACGAACGTGTCGCCGATCGGTTTGAGCTCCGACCCTACCGTCGGCCACAACCAGCCGAGAGTGATGCCGCCGACGATTCCGACGAGAAGCTGGACGAACAGGTTGGTGTACCAGGGCGATCGCGTCCCGGTTGTCGACACGTCGCCGCCGGGTGGGGGATGGGCGTCAGTGGAGATGGCCATTGGGGGAACACTAGGAAGGTGCTGTGACGGGTTCGTGTCACGAATGTTTCCGCGGTGAGAACGGCGGCCGTTCCGGGCGTGGGCGGTGCCACACTGCAGTTCGTGGCAGTATTGCGACGCACCGACCGCAGGAGGACACATGCGCTTGTCGCCCCACGAGCAGGAGCGTCTGCTCCTGAGCTACGCCGCGGAACTCGCGCGCAGGCGCCGGCAACGCGGCCTCGTGTTGAACCATCCGGAGGCGGTGGCCCTCATCACGGATCACATCCTGGAGGGGGCCCGCGACGGCCGGTCGGTGGCGGAGTTGATGGTGTCCGGTCGTGAGGTGCTCACCCGGTCCGACGTGATGGAAGGCGTCCCGGAGATGCTGCACGACGTGCAGGTGGAGGCCACGTTCCCGGACGGAACCAAGCTCGTCACCGTCCACGATCCGATTGCGTAGGGGTGACCGTGATTCCAGGTGAAGTCGTGTGCGCCGAGGGCGTGATCGAGCTCAACGAGGGTTCTCCCCGCACCGAACTCGAGGTGGTCAACACCGGTGACCGCCCGGTCCAGGTCGGGAGTCACGTTCATTTCCCGCAGGCCAATCACGCCCTGCAGTTCGACCGTTCCGCCGCCCACGGGCTGCGGCTGGACATTCCCGCCGGCACCGCGGTGCGCTTCGAACCGGGTATCGCGCAGACGATTTCACTCGTCCCCCTGCGCGGGACCCGTGAGGTGCACGGGCTGAGCCTCACTCCTCCCGGAAAGCTGGACGCGTCATGACCGAACTCAGCCGCGCACGTTACGCCGAGCTGTTCGGTCCCACGACCGGTGACCGCATCCGGCTCGCCGACACCGACCTTCTGATCGAGATCACCGAGGACCGCAGCGGTGGGCCGGGGCTGGCCGGCGACGAGGCGGTGTTCGGTGGCGGAAAAGTGTTGCGCGAGTCCATGGGTCAGGGTCGCGCGACCCGCGCCGAGGGTGCCCCCGACACGGTGATCACCGGCGTGGTGGTCGTCGACCATTGGGGAATCATCAAAGCGGACGTCGGTATTCGGGACGGACGCATCGTCGCGCTCGGTAAGGCGGGCAACCCCGACACGATGTCGGGGGTCCACCCCGATCTGGTGGTGGGTCCGTCCACCGAGATCATCGCCGGGAACGGCAAGATCCTGACGGCAGGCGGTATCGACTGCCACGTGCACTTCATCTGCCCGCAGATCATGGACGAGGCGCTGGGTGGCGGCATCACGACGATGATCGGCGGCGGCACCGGCCCCGCCGAGGGCAGCAAGGCCACCACCGTCACCCCTGGTTCGTGGCACACCGCCCGGATGCTGGAGGCACTCGACGGCTGGCCGATGAACATCGCGCTGCTCGGCAAGGGCAACACGGTCAGCTCCGAGTCGATGTGGGAGCAGTTGCGCGGCGGCGTCTCCGGGTTCAAGCTGCACGAGGACTGGGGTTCGACTCCGGCCGCCATCGACGCGTGCCTCACCGTCGCGGACGCCGCGGGAGTGCAGGTGGCCCTCCACTCGGATACGTTGAACGAGGCCGGTTTCGTCGAGGACACTCTCGCGGCCATCGCCGGACGGGCGATCCACGCCTATCACACGGAGGGGGCGGGCGGCGGCCACGCGCCGGACATCATCACGGTGGCCGCGCACGCGAACGTTCTGCCGAGTTCGACCAATCCGACCCGGCCACACACGGTCAACACACTCGACGAGCATCTCGACATGCTCATGGTGTGCCATCATCTGAGCCCGAAGATCCCGGAGGATCTGGCGTTCGCGGAGAGCCGCATCCGGCCCTCCACCATCGCGGCGGAGGATCTGCTCCACGACCTCGGCGCCATCTCCATGATCGGCAGCGACTCGCAGGCGATGGGACGCATCGGCGAGGTCGTGTTGCGCACGTGGCAGACGGCGCACGTGATGAAACGCAGACGGGGATTCCTGGCCGGCGACAACGGCGCCGACAATCAGCGCGTCCAGCGGTACGTGGCGAAGTACACGATCTGCCCTGCCGTCGCGCACGGGTTGGAAGCCGAGATCGGATCGGTCGAGGTCGGCAAGCTCGCCGACCTGGTGCTGTGGGATCCGGCGTTCTTCGGCGTCCGGCCGCACGCGGTGATCAAGGGCGGGATGATCGCGTGGGCTGCGATGGGCGATGCCAACGCGTCCATACCGACTCCGCAACCGGTGCTTCCGCGTCCGATGTTCGGGGCGGCGCCCAAGGCTGCGGCCGCCACGTCCGTGCACTTCGTCGCTCCGCATGCCCTCGAGGACGGACTGGCCGATCGGCTGGACCTGAGCCGTCGACTGGTGCCGGTCGCGAACGTGCGGTCGCGGGGCAAGTCGGACATGCCCCGCAACGACGCGCAGCCGCGGATCGAGGTGGACCCGGACACGTTCACGGTCCGCATCGACGGCGACGTGTGGGAAGAGCAACCGGCGGCGGAACTGCCGATGGCCCAGCGATACTTCCTGTTCTGATGCGCCTCGCTCACCTGATGTCTCTCGCCGACTCGCGGCTGCCCACGGGCGGCCACGTGCATTCGGGCGGCATCGAGGAGGCCGTCGCCAGCGGTGTCGTCCGCGACGTCGCCACGATGGAGGCGTTCCTGCTTCGCCGGATACGGACCGCCGGGCTCGTCGGGGGATCGATCACCGCGGCGGTGTGCGCCGGCCGGCTCACCGCCGAACACGCCGACGCCGAGATGGATGCGCGCACCCCGTCCCCGGCGGCGCGGTCGTCGTCGCGGGCGCAGGGGAGAGGTCTGCTGCGGCTGGCCCGCACCACGTGGCCGGGGCACGACTGGTCGCCGCTGGGCACACGCCCGCACCTGCCCGTGGTGTCGGGGGTGGTCGGATCCGTCACCGCGGTCGAACCGCGGGAGGCGGCGCTGGTCGTCGTGTACACCACCATGACCGGGTCCGCGATCGCCGCGCAGCGTCTGCTCGCTCTCGATCCCGCGCAGGTCGCCGCGTGCACGTTCGCACTGTCCGACCTGTGCGACGACGTCGCAGGCCGGTGCGTGACCGGACTGTCCAGCGTGTCCGACCCCTTCATGGATGTCGTCGCCGAGCGGCACGTTCTGCGGAATCGCCCCCTGTTCGTGTCGTGACACTCAGCTGTATCCCAGTAAGGAGAGATCAACCATGCCACCGCATTTCATCGATGGTGAACCCCACGACCACCAGCACGACCGTCCCCGGCGGGTCCGGGTGGCGGGGGAGCCGGTCCGGATCGGGATCGGTGGGCCCGTCGGATCGGGCAAGACGGCGCTCGTCGCCGCGCTGTGCAGGCAACTGCGCGAGGAGTTGTCGCTGGCCGTGCTCACCAATGACATCTACACCACCGAGGACGCGGACTTCCTGCGACGCCACGCCGTGCTGCCGGACGAGCGGATCGCCGCCGTGCAGACCGGTGGGTGCCCCCACACGGCGATCCGCGACGACATCACCGCCAACCTCGACGCCATCGACGACCTGATCGCGGCCAACCCGCCGCTCGATCTGATCCTGGTGGAGTCCGGTGGCGACAACCTCACCGCGACGTTCTCCTCGGGCCTGATCGACGTGCAGATCTTCGTCGTCGACGTCGCGGGTGGTGACAAGGTTCCCCGCAAGGGTGGCCCCGGTGTGACGTTCTCGGATCTCCTCGTCATCAACAAGACCGACCTCGCACCCATGGTCGGAGCCGATCTCGGGGTGATGCGCCGTGACGCCGAGCGGGTCCGCGAGGGACGGCCCACGGCGTTGATCTCGTTGACGGAGGACCCGTCGTCCGGACCGGCTCTGGAGTGGGTGCGCGAGCAGGTGCGCACCCTCGCCGACGTGCACCAGTAGTGCGCACCGAACTGACGATCGTCGCGTCCCCCGACCGCAGTCCGCGGATCTCCGCGGTCGGGGGACTGGCGGCGCGGATCACCGGCCGCGACACGGTCCACGTGATCGGCACCGCCGCGACCCCGCTCGGCGGCGATCACTGGGAGATCACCGTCCGGGTCCTGCCGGGTGCCCGGCTGACGCTGCGCAGCGTCGCCGCGTCGCTTGCCTTGCCCGGCCGGGGTCGTGTGCTGTCCACTGCGCAGTGGTCGGTGGAGGTCGCGGACGACGCCGTGCTCGACTGCGCGCTCGAACCCACGGTGATCGCGGGCGGCGCGGAGCATCGCGTCGAGACGACGGTGTCCCTCACCGAGTCGTCGACGTTGCTGCTGCGTGAGCGGGTGCAGATCGGCCGGGCGGGGGAGAGCGCGGGACGCTGGGTCGGGGTCACCAACGCCGACCTCGGCGCCCTGCCGTTGCTCCGTCACCAGCTGGAACTCGGCGTCGGCACCGTTTCGCACGACGTTCTGGACGGCCCCGCGGCCGTCACGAGTGAACTGCGGTACCCGGACGACCGGGTCGCGGACGTCACCGGTGACATCCGGTCGGCGCGGACCCGTCTGCCCCTCGCCCGCGGCGGCAGCCTCACCACCCGGCTCGGCCCGCGCCTGTGACGCGGTGAGCGGCAAAGTGCGTGATGGTGCGCATTTCCGCACCCGTACCGGGAGCGCCTAAGCTCTACCCTTGTGCTTTCCGTCGTTCCTCGCCCCGTCGTAGTCAGGGCCCCGTCCAAGGTCAATCTGCATCTGGCCGTCGGGGACTTGCGTGACGACGGCTATCACGAGCTGAACACGGTGTTCCAGGCGCTCTCGCTCAGCGACACGGTGTCGGTGGCCCCCGCGGAGACGCTGTCGGTGACGGTCCGCGGTGAGGACGCCCGCGTCGTGCCGACCGACAGCAGCAACCTCGTGTGGCAGGCCGCCGAGATGCTCGCGGCCGAGTCGGGGCGGCGCCCGGACGTCGAGATCGCCATCGACAAGGGCATCCCGGTGGCCGGGGGCATGGCCGGCGGCAGCGCGGACGCCGCGGCGACGCTGGTCGGGCTGAACGCGCTGTGGCAACTCGACCTGTCGCGGGAGGAACTCGACGGGTTCGCCGCGAAGCTCGGCAGCGACGTTCCGTTCTCCCTCCACGGTGGCACCGCGGTCGGCACGGGACGCGGCGAGCGACTTCTGCCGGTGCTCTCCCGCAGCACGTTCCACTGGGTGCTCGCGCTCGCGAAGGTCGGCTTGAGCACACCGACCGTGTTCCGGGAGCTGGACCGGTTGCGTGCCGACGGGAATCCGCCGCGACTCGGCGGACCCGAAGACCTGATGCACGCGCTCACGACGGGCGACGCCGCGACGCTGGCCCCGTTGCTGGGCAACGATTTGCAGTCGGCCGCGCTGTCGCTGAATCCGGGCCTGCGGCGGACGCTGCGAGCCGGGGTCGCGGCGGGCGCACTGGCCGGAATCGTCTCCGGGTCCGGTCCGACCTGTGCCTTTCTTTGTGCTGAAGCGGATGCCGCGGTCCGGGTCAGCGCAGAACTCGCAGGTGCGGGGGTGTGTCGCACGGTGCGGGTCGCCAGCGGACCCGTACCGGGCGCCCGAATAATCAACGACGCGGCGGAGGGATCGCACTGATGGCGAATCTGATCAATCTCGAGCAGGTATCGAAGTCCTTCGGCATCAAGCCGCTGCTCGATTCGGTATCGCTCGGAGTACAGGAAGGCGAACGCATCGGCGTCGTCGGCCTCAACGGTGGTGGCAAGACCACCTTGCTCGAGGTGCTGGCCGGCGTGGAGGCGCCCGATTCCGGGCGTGTCAGCCGGGTCGGCGGCCTGCGCATGGCGGTCGTGACCCAGCGTGGCGTACTGCCGCCTGGCTCGAGCGTCGGCGACGTGGTGCTCGGACCGCTCGGGGTGGCCGACCACGAGTGGGCGGGCGACGCCCGCATCCGGTCGATCCTGGCCGGCATCGGCATCGACAACCTGGGGCTCGAGGTGTCGGTCGACGGGCTGTCCGGTGGTGAGCGGCGACGCGTCGCACTGGCCGCCGCGCTCGTCCAGGACCTCGACCTGCTGGTGCTCGACGAGCCGACCAACCACCTCGACGTCGAAGGTGTGCAGTGGCTGGCGGAACATCTCGTCGGCCGTCGCAGCGCGCTGGTGGTCGTGACCCACGACCGGTGGTTCCTCGACACCGTGGCCAACCGCACGTGGGAAGTGGTGGGCGGCAAGGTCGAAAGCTACGAGGGCGGATACAACGACTGGATCTTCGCCCGCGCGGAGCGTTCCCGGCAGGCCGACGCGTCCGAGGAACGTCGCCGCAACCTCGCCCGCAAGGAACTGGCCTGGCTGCGCCGCGGTGCACCCGCCCGCACGTCCAAGCCCAAGTACCGGATCGAGGCCGCCGAGGCGTTGATCGCGGACGTCCCACCGCCCCGCGACAACGTCGCGCTGGCGTCGTTCGCGCAGCGCCGGCTCGGCAAGGTCGTCATCGAACTCGAGGATGCGCGCCTGGAGACGCCGGACGGCCGGGTGCTCGTCGACGACCTCACGTGGCGGTTGGCGCCGGGGGAGCGGGTCGGCCTGGTCGGCGTCAACGGCTCCGGCAAGACGACCCTCCTGCGCACGCTCGCCGGGGAGATCTCGCCGGCGTCGGGCAAGCGCATCCAGGGACAGACGGTGCACATCGGCTGGCTTCGTCAGGAACTCGACGATCTGCCGACGAACATGCGGGTGCTCGAAGCAGTCAAGGACGTCGCCGAGCGGATCACGTTGGGCGACAAGGAGGTGTCGGCCGGGCAGCTCGCCGAACGGCTGGGCTTCACGCCGGCGCGGCAGCGGACACCGGTCGGTGACCTGTCCGGTGGCGAGCGTCGCCGGCTGCAGCTGACCCGTGTGCTGATGTCGGAGCCGAACGTACTGCTGCTCGACGAGCCGACCAACGACCTCGACATCGACACGCTGCAGCAACTCGAGGACATCCTCGACGGCTGGGCGGGCACGATGGTCGTCATCAGCCACGACCGGTACCTGATCGAACGCATCTGTGACTCCACGTGGGCGTTGTTCGGCGACGGTAAGCTGACCAACCTGCCTGGTGGGATCGAGGACTACCTGCGTCGCCGGGCGAAGATGGTCGACACCGGCGCGCCGTCGGTGGCGTCGACGGCAACCGGTGCGTCGGCCCCCAAGCAGGTGCGGGACGGGGCCGCCGAACGCGCCGCGCGCAAGGAATTGTCGCGTCTCGAGCGGGCCGTGGCGAAGCTGGACGACCGGGAACGGAAGCTGCACGAGAAGCTGGCGGAGGCGGCCACCGATCCGGACAAGCTGCAGAAGCTCGACACCGAACTCAAGCAGGTCGTCGCGGAGAAGGAAGCCACCGAGGAACAGTGGATGGCGCTGGCCGCCGAACTGGATTAGCGTCCCCGGCCGGTCAGAACCGCAGCGACAGGATGCCGTCGCGGTCCGTGACGTCAACGGACCGCCCGATCACCGACCGCGCCGGGGTCTGCGCGAACGCGGACAGTGCGAGCGCCTCCTCGGAGCCGGTGTGTCCGGCCAGGCGCCGGCCGTCGGGTGTGTGCGCGACGACGAAGCCGGTCGCGGGGGCGCCGTCCCGCCCGTGCTCCACCGTGGATGTGACGATGTCGGCTCGTCCTTCGTAGCTGGTGACGAGTTCCGGCGCCTCCGACGCGAGCTGCACCGGCTCCGGATCGCCGACGTATCCACCCGGGTGCGGGGCGCCTGCCAGCAACACGACGTGCTGGTACGTCAGATAGCCGCCGTTGCCGTGGACCAGGGCCGGTCCCGCGCCTTCCCGCAGTCGGCGGGTGACCTCGGCGATCGAGTGCAGGGTGTAGCTGTTGAGGGGACCGCCGAAGAACGAGTGGCCGCCCGTCACGCTCGGCACGATGCTTTCGGGCAGGCCGAGCGTGCGGGTGAGTAGCTTCGGTACCACCGGGAAGCAGCTGTACGCGTCGACGATGTCGAGTGCCGAGGCGTCGATCGATGCCCGCGACAGTGCCCGGTGCACCGCGTTCGTCATCGCTGCGGACGTGCCGAAACCGTTGCGGCTCAGTACGTCCACGGGGTCGGCGGCTCCCGCGCCGCCCCACAGGTACACCGTGCGATCCTCCGGAACGCCGTGGTCCCGCGCGACGGCCAGCGAGCACACCAGCACCGCGGCGGCCTGATCGACGAACGGCATGGCGTTGAGCATCAACGGGTACGGCTCGCACACCATCCGGTTGCCCGGACCCACCGTGGCGATCTCCTGAACGGAGTACACCTCGGACGTCCACGACGCCGGGTTCTTCGCCGCCAGTTCGGAGAACGCCGAATACATCCGGGCCGACGCGGCCAGCGACTGATCGGGTCCGACACCCGACTCGTGCGCCACCCGGTTCTCGAACAACGGGTACACCCGGGTCGGAACGATCAGGCCGGCGCGCTGCATCGCGGGACTCCCGAGATCCGCCGGGTCGAACGCGGGGGGACCGCCCGGCGCCGACGCCCAGCCCAGTGACGCGGGATCGGTGCCCGACTTCCGGAGCGCCGTCATGGTCGCCTGCGCCTCGCCGCCGACGAGGAGCGCCGCCGACGACCGGCCCGCGGCGATGTCGTCGCCGATGCGGTCGAGGAACGCCGCGGGCCAGTGGCCGCCGATCGGGGACGTGCTCGATCGTGGTGACGGCAGATTCAACCGGGCGGCCAGCAGTCCGGGGAGGTCGTCGTACGACCAGCTGACGGTCTTCACCGCATGGATCGCGTCGATCCGGGAGCCGAGGGTAGCGGAGCCGCTGTCGGCGAGAGCGGCACGCGCGGCGTCGGTGATCAGGTCGAGCGGTTCACGCGGGGCTGCCGGATCGCCTGCTCGGCCGGAGCGGATGTCGCCGACTCCGACGATCACCGGTATGCGGGTCGGATCCATGGATTCCCCTCTCGCGTGACCACGTCAGCGTCACCATAGCGCCGGACGAGATACCTGTGGATCCGGGGTCACAGCAATCCTGACCGGATTTCGAAAGGTTCTGTGTAGCAGTAGAACTGGAATGCCGATGCTCGGGGGTGCGAAATCTTCGGGCCCGCGGAGGCCGGCGGCCCCGGGCCTCGCCAGGTGAGGGTAGCCTAAGGTAGTGTGACGGGTATGCGGGTGCGCAGGCCATGCAGTCATTTCGTAACCTTTTCGTGTCCCGGATCACGGCCTGAATATGCATGATCCGGGCAAAACGGGGGAAACCAAGGCGAACCTGCAGATTATCCGACTAATCTGCAGTCCAGGGCTTGCATGTTCGCTGCACAGGAGGCGGGGGTCATGGATCTCGAAGCAATCAAACAGATCGAGCAGCTCAAGCACCGTTACTCACGTGCTCTCGACACGAAGTCGTGGGTGGAGTTCGCCGACACGATGGTCCCGAACGTCACGGCGACGTACAGCGAATACCTCACGTTCGATTCCCGTGACTCGTTCGTGTCCTTCCTCGAGAACACTCTCGGGACCCACGTCATCACCGAGCATCAGTGCGGCCAACCCGAGATCACCGTCACCGGTGACACCGCGGTAGGGGTGTGGTTTCTCGCGGACACCACGCTGATTCCCGAGGACGGCATGCTGCTGCGCGGGTCAGCCTATTATCACGATCGTTATCTTCGGTGCCCCGACGGCAACTGGCGGATCACGCACACCGGCTACGAACGCACCTGGGAATCGGTTGCGGCGCTCTCCGACTTCCCGAGCTTCCGGCTCACCTCCAACAAGTGGGCGATGTTGCAACCTCCGGCGTCAGCCTGAGGGAGCACACTGGGACTCGACGCACCGCGGACACTGGGAGGTGACGATGGCTTCGGACGTCCCTGTTCCCGGCGCGCTGCCGTACCTGACCGTGCGGCGGGGTGTCGAGGCGATCGAGTGGTATTCCAAGGTATTCGGCGCCGAGGTGGTGGGTGAGCCGATCGTCATGGACGACGGCCGGGTCGGTCATGCGGAACTGCGGTTGCCGACCGGCATGATCTATCTCGCCGAGGAATTCCCCGAGATGGGCCTGACCGCGCCGGAATCCGGTTCGACGTCGGTGAGTCTGATGTTGTCCGTCGACGACCCCGATGCCGTCCTGGTGGGTGCCCGCGACGCCGGCGGCACGGTGGAGCGGTGGATCTCGGAGGGGCACGGACACCGCAACGCGACACTCATCGATCCGTTCGGCCACCGTTGGATGCTGGTGGGGCCGACCGATCCGGCCGCGTCGGCCTGAGGGTCCGGGCGCGGCTACTGTCGGCGCATGCCGACAACACCCGACCGATCGTCGTTTCCGGACACCCGCGCATGGATTCGCGCCCTGCCCGCACTCGGCGGCGAGACACCTCCGCCCGTCGACGCGCTTCCGGATGCGCCGACCACACTGTTTCTCGACTGGATCACGCAGGCTGCGGCGGCCGGTGTTCCGGAACCGCACGCGGCTGCGTTGTCGACCGTCGATGCCGACGGCAATCCTGACGCGCGTTTCCTGCTCCTCAAGGACGTCACGGAGCAGGGCTTCTGGTTCTCGGGTGACACTCGCTCACCGAAGGGTCGTGAACTTGCTACGAATGCCGTTGCGGCACTGTCGTTCTACTGGCGCGAACAAGGTCGGCAGGTGCGGGTGCGCGGTTCCGTCGTCCAGGGCGATCCGGCACTGTCCGCCCGCGACTTCCGCGAACGGTCGGTCACCGCGCGGGCCGTGGCAGCCGCCAGTCGTCAGAGCGAGGTCCTGGACGATCCCGCCGACTACGAACGCGCCGTCGCGGCGGCGGTGGCCCGCATCGAGGCCGACCCCGACTTCGTGTCGGGCACATGGCGGGCATGGTGCATCGTCCCCGACAGTGTCGAGTTCTGGCAGGCGGACGCCGGGCGCAGGCACGTGCGCCAGCTCTACCGCCGCGAGTCCGGCCGGTGGATCCGCGAGGTGCTGTGGCCCTGACCGCGCCCGGCGGCGGGGGTCAGCGTGCGGTCGCGGACGGCGAGCGCAGGTCGACGACGATCGACTGGCCGTTCAGCTTCGCGTGGATCTCGGGGCGCTCGAACCCGGCCGCGACGAGGTACTCGCCGAGCAGCGCCAGCAGTTCGTCGGCGTCCACCGTGGGATCGGCGGAGTGACTGCTCTCCGAAGCCTGGTGCTCCTCGAGCAGTTCGGTGTGTGCAAGACGGCCCGCGACTCGCACGGCTGCCACTCCCATCGCGTTGCGTCGCATGACGGTGCGTCCACGAGATGCGGGCGACGCCGTCGTGTCGGAGGCCTCGGCCGGCTCCTCGGTGCTGTGCGAACCCGAGCTGCGCGTCGGCAGCGGGAAGGTGAACTTCTCGGCGGAGCTGGCCGTGGACTTGCCGTTGCCATTGCTGCCGGTCAGCCCGCCCGTGCTCGGTTCGGCGAAGGGGGACTCCGACGCCGAACCCGTGCCGGCGTAGCCGTTGCTGCCCGATCCGTTGGTGGAAATGCCGTTCTCCATCGTGTCGCTTCCTGCTCGTGGCCAAACGGGTACCGCGCAAAGCCCGTCAGTGTGCTCGATTCGACCTGAAAGCTACCAGGAGGGTCCGGCGGGCCGCACACCTCTACGGCTCACCGGACCCCCTCGGCCCTCAATTCCCGGGCCCAGGCGGACGCGTGCTTCGTGAGCACGCCGGCGATCCGCTCCAGCTCACCCGGGTACGACGCGACCTCGGCGGGCATGGACACGCTGAGGGCGCCGGTGGCGGGGATTCGGTAGGGCACGACGGTCGCGATACACACCACGCCGACCGTCCCCTGTTCCCGTTCCAGGCCCACCCGCGGTTGCGCACCTCGCCCAGTTCGGTGACGAGGTCGTCGATGTCGGGGGATCGCCCCGGTGATGTGGTGCGCCGGGTCCGCCGCAGCCTGCCCACCGTGACACCGCGGATGGAGGTGACTCCGAAACAGCATGTTCCTGCACCACGAGCGTCGGTGTGGGACACGGTCAAACCCGCACCACCGCACGGTGATACAGGTAGCCGTGACACACATCCATCTCAACTATCCGTTGCGCCAGTGGCGGAGAGTGTGAGATCTATGTAGACGCTGTAGTAGAAGACGCTAGTCCGCGGCGGCCACGAGCGGCTCGAGCGTGAGGTCGGGCAGCTCCTTCTGGATGTACTGCAGGCGCCACTTGTCGCTGACCAGAGCGAGCATCACCCCGTCCGAGCGGGTGAACACCTCGACGCCGCGCTGACGGTTCAGCTCGTCGGCCGACTCGGCGTCGGTGCGCCGCGCCAACGCGTAGCCCAGGGGTTCCATCCGGGCCTCGACGTTGAACTCGGCCTTCATCCGCGCCGCGACCACCTCGAACTGCATCGGGCCGACGGCCGCCATGACCGGGGAGGCGTCGCCACGCAGGTCGTTGCGGAGGATCTGCACGACACCCTCGGAATCGAGCTGATCCACGGCCCGCCGGAACTGCTTGTACTTGCCCGCGCTCTCGGCCCGCAGGATGGAGAAGTGCTCCGGCGCGAACGACGGGATCGGCGGGAACTCCACCTTCTTCTCGAAGAACAGGGTGTGTCCGGGGGCGAGCGCGGTGGCGTTGACCAGTCCGACCACGTCGCCGGGGTACGCCGATTCCACGGTCGAACGCTCGCGACCGAACACGGTCTGCGCGTACTTCGTCGTGAACGGTTTGCCGGTCTGGGCGTGGGTGACCACCATGCCGCGCTCGAACACGCCCGACACGATGCGCATGAACGCCAGCCGGTCGCGGTGCGCGGTGTCCATGCCTGCCTGGACCTTGAAGACGACCGCGCTGAACGGGTCGGTGACCTCGCGAGGGGCGCCGGCGACGTCCTCCCGGGCGCGCGGCGGCGGCGCCAGCTCGACCAGCGTGTCGAGGATCTGGCGGACACCGAAGTTGAGCATCGCCGACGCGAAGATCACCGGCGACGTCTGGCCGCCGAGGAACAGCTCCTGGTCGTGGTCCTGACCGGTGGCCGACAGCAGCTCGCTCTCCTCCGCGGCGGTCTCCCATTCGGAGCCCTCCTTCGCGAGAGCGGCGTCGGCATCCATGACCTCTTCGGGGGCGATCTTCGCGCCACCCGCGGTACGCGTGAACCGGATGTACTCCCGCGGGGCACCGTCCTCGCCGCGCCGCAGCAGGCCCCGGAAGTCGCCGGCGATCCCGACGGGCCAGTACAGGGGAGTGGGGGTGAGACCGATGCGTTCCTGGATCTCGTCGAGAAGCTCGAGCGGCGTCTGGCCCGGCCGGTCCCACTTGTTGATGACCGTGATCACCGGGATTCCGCGGTGACGGCACACCTGGAACAGCTTCAGCGTCTGCGGTTCGAGACCCTTCGCGGCGTCGATCAGCATGACGGCGGCGTCCACCGCCGTCAGGACGCGGTACGTGTCCTCCGAGAAGTCGGAGTGACCGGGAGTGTCCACCAGGTTGATCACGTTGTCGACCGGCTCGTCCGCCGACGCCTCGGTGGAGCGGTAGTTGAACTGCAGGGCAGTGGAGCTGACCGAGATGCCGCGGGCCTTCTCCATCTCCATCCAGTCGGACACCGTCGACTTGCGGCCCGCCTTGCCGTGGACCGCGCCCGCTTCGGAGATGACCTTCGCGTGGAGCGCGAGAGCCTCCGTCAGCGTCGACTTACCGGCGTCGGGATGCGAGATCACGGCGAACGTGCGGCGGCGCGACGCCTCCGCCCGGACACCCTTCTCGGATTTCCCCTCCGGTGAGCCGGATGTGGCGACAGGCGCCGCCTCGGCTGGAATGGTGTCGGCCGAGTCGGACGGGGTAGTCAACGAAGAACCTCTCGGGGGACGGGGTGCGTGCAGGAAGACCGTGTGGCCGCATACCAGGTTACTCGGGTACCGAACACGAACTCGCAGCACAGTCACATCCAGGGAGGAGTAACGATCGGAGGCCGGTGAGGGATTTATATGGGTGAGTCGTCGGGGCGCTCCGGAGTTCACCGTTTCTGCGTTCGGACACCCGTATGTGCAGGAGGAAGACTGTGAGCAAGTTCACCGACGAGATGTACGCGACCGCGGCGAGCAGCACCCGTGGCCTCAACACGGGTGAGCCCGACGCGCCGCTGCGGCAGCCGTGGGGCGAGATCCACAAGGCCGCGCGCCGCATGGCGGGTGCGCTCGCCGAGGCAGGTATCGGTCACGGCGACGCCATCGGCATCCTCGCCGGTCAGCCCGTCGACATCGCACCCTCCTGCCAGGGCACCTGGATGCGCGGGGCGTCCGTCACCATGCTGCATCAGCCGACGCCGCGCACCGACCTGGCCGTGTGGGCCAAGGACACCGAGACCGTCATCAACATGATTCAGGCGAAAGCCGTCATCCTCGGTGCGCCGTTCGACGCCGCCAAGCCGCTGCTGGAGGAGCGTGGCATCACCGTGGTGACGGTGGCCGAGCTGAACGAGGGCACGGAGATCGACCCGGTCGAGACGTTCGAGAGCGACATCGCACTGCAGCAGCTCACGTCCGGTTCCACCGGTTCGCCCAAGGCCGTGCAGGTCACGCACGAGAACTTCTACACCAACGCCTACGCCATGATCGACCGGATCAAGTTCTCCATCGAGGACGACGTGATGATCAGCTGGCTGCCCCTGTTCCACGACATGGGGATGGTCGGGTTCCTCAGCGTTCCGATGCAGGTCGGCGCGGAGGTCGTGAGCATCACCCCGATGGACTTCCTCCGCACGCCGCTGCTGTGGGCGGAGCTGATGGGCAAGTACAAGGGCACGGTGACCGCCGCCCCCAATTTCGCGTACTCGTTGCTCGCCCGCCGCCTCAAGCAGGCGGAGGACGGCGCCGTCGACCTCAGCACCGTCCGGTACATGTGGAACGGTGCCGAGCCCGTCGACCCCGAGACGATGAACAAGCTCGCCGAGGCGGGCGCCCGCTTCGGCCTGAACCCGTCGGCACTCGCCCCCGTCTACGGCATGGCCGAGACCACCCTCGCCGTCTCCATTCCGGATCCGGATCAGGGCCAGGTCCTCGACCTCGTCGACCCGGATCTCCTCGAGGCGATGCAGCGTGCCGTCCCGTCGAGCAAGCCGAACGCGCGTGCCCTCGCCACCCTCGGAAAGATGGTGCCGAACCTCGAGGGTCGCGTCGTCGACAGCGAGGGTGAGCTGCTCCCGACCCGCGGCGTCGGCATCATCGAGGTCCGCGGCAAGGCGGTCACACCCGGCTACATCACGGTCGACGGGCACAAGCCCGCGCAGGACGCGGACGGCTGGCTGAACACCGGCGACGTCGGCTACTTCACCGAAGAGGGCCTCGTCGTCGTGTGCGGTCGCGTCAAGGACGTCATCATCATGGGCGGCCGAAACATCTACCCGACCGATATCGAGCGGGCCGCGGGCACCGTCGCCGGCGTGCGTCCCGGCAACGCGGTGGCCGTGCGCCTCGACGCGGGGCAGAAGCGGGAAAGTTTCGCCGTCGCGGTGGAGACCAACGACTACCAGGACCCCGAAGTGGTCAAGCGCATCGAGCACGAGGTAGTGCACGCCGTGTTCTCCGAGGTCGGCGTGCGGCCCCGCACCGTCGCCGTCCTCGGCCCCGGCAGCATTCCCAAGACGTCGTCGGGCAAACTCCGCCGCGCCACGTCGGCGAATCTGGTCAGCTAGGCGCTTCGCGCCCGTGCGTGGTTGGAGAGTCCAGAGACTCGTTAACCACTCACGGGCGCGGAGCGCCTAATGCAGGCGGTTCTGCGCGGCCTCGAGCCCGACGCGCAGGACCAGTTCGACGGCGTCGGCCGACTCTTCGCAGACCAGGTCGAGTTCCTTGCGTTCCACCGAGGAGAACGGCTTCAGCACGTACGACGCCGGATCCATCCGTCCGGGGGGACGGCCGATCCCGACGCGGGTGCGCAGATAGTCCTTGGTGCCGAGCGCGCTCGAGATGGACCGCAGTCCGTTGTGTCCGCCCTCGCCGCCGCCCTGCTTGAGGCGAATGGTCCCGAAGTCGAGGTCGAGTTCGTCGTGGATGACCACGATGTTGCCCGGATCGACGGAGAAGAACCGGGCCAGGCCGGCAACGGCGGAACCGGACAGGTTCATGAACGACCGCGGCTTGGCGAGGATCGTCGGACGGCCCTCGAGTCGGCCCTGGACGATATCGGCGCCGCTCTTCTTGTGCGCGCTGAACTTGCCACCCATGCGAGCGGACAGCACGCCGGCCACCATGAAGCCGACGTTGTGCCGGGTCTTCTCGTACTGCGGTCCTGGGTTGCCCAGGCCCACCACCAGAGCGGTGTCTTCACTCACCGACAGGGTCCTTCCATGCGTGAGGGGGTCGTGTCAGACGACAGCGGCGCGTCACCCCGGGACAATCCGGGACGACGCGCCGCCGACATCAGTGCGGTTGCGAGAGGATCAGCTCTCGGCGCCCTCTTCGGCCGGAGCCTCGGCCTCGGCCGCGGCCTCGCCGGTCTCCTCTTCGAGGTCGGCAGCGGTCGGGGCTGCGACGACGTTGACGATGAGCAGTTCCTCGTCGGCCTGCAGGGTGGAACCCTTGGGCAGCTCGAGCTGGTTGGCCAGGATCTGGGTGCCGACCTCGAGGCCCTCGACCGAGACCTCGATCTGCTCGGGGATGTGCAGCGCGTCGGCCTCGAGGGAGATGGTGGCGGCGTCCTGCGCGACCAGGGTGCCGGCAGCGGCCTCACCGGTGACGACGACGGGAACGTCGACGGTGACCTTCTCGCCCTTCTTGATGACGAGGAGGTCGGCGTGCTCGATGTAGTTGCGGATCGGGTGAACCACGACCGACTTGGTGAGCGCGACCTGCTCCTTGCCCTCGATGTCGAGGGTCAGGATGGCGTTGGTGCCGTGCGCGCGCAGGATGGCGGCGAAGTCGCGGGAGGGGACGTTCAGGTGGCGGGGGTCCTCACCGTGGCCGTACAGGACTGCGGGGACCTGGCCGTCGCGGCGCGCGCGGCGGGCGGCGCCCTTGCCGAACTCGGTGCGCACGGCGGCTACGAGGCGATTTTCGTCAGACATGGTGAAACGGCTCCTACAACTCACGGTGGTAACTGGCGGGCGGTTCGAGTCGACGAGGGACGAACACGCGACGGCCAGGAGCGAAACGCTCGAGCAGAGCCGTCGCCGCGTCGATCACGGTGAGCCAGCCAATTGGAACTTCTGGTTCACCCTCGCCGAGACAACTTATGGAACTCTACCGGATGGCCCGCTGACCTGCTAATCGGGTGTCCTCGGGAGGCTGCGCGGCGCCGAGGTGAGGTCGGTGCAATCCGATGCAACCCTGCCGCACCGTCCTTGTGACCCGTATCACAGAGGTATCGAACTTCTCGATTGCCGACGACGGAGGACACCATGACCGCCACACTCGACGCACCCGTCGACACCAACATCCCGCAGCCGGGTGACATCGCCCGGCGCTGGCTGGCCGGATTCGGTGCCACCCTCGAACGAGGCGACGCGCGCGGGGCCGCCCAGCACTTCCTGGTCGACGGTTGGTGGCGCGACCTGCTGTCGTTCACCTGGGATCTGCACACCACACACGGTCGCGCGGACATCGAGTCGCGCCTCGCGGATTCGGTTCCGGTGCACGAGCCGCGCCACCTCGTCCTGTCACCCGCGCACCCCGCCGAGGCGGTGGCTGATCCGGAGGGCGACTGGATACAGGCCTTCTTCACATTCGAGACGACCCTGGCCCGCAGCCGCGGTTTCGTTCGGCTGAGGCGCGACGACGACGGAGAGTGGCGCGCCTGGACGTTGATCAGCGCGATGGAGGAGATCAAGGGCCACGAGGAGAAGAAGGGGCATCGGCGGGTTCAGGGCACGAATCACGGCGCCCACCGCGGCAAGATCAACTGGCTCGACCGGCGAACCGCCAAGGGCGAGTTCGAGACCGAGCAGCCGGCCGTCGTGATCGTCGGCGCCGGCCAGGGTGGTCTCGCCCTCGCCGCCCGTCTGGGACAGCTCGGAGTCGACACCCTGCTGGTGGAGCGAAACGACCGGATCGGTGACAGCTGGCGAAAGCGCTACCACTCGCTGGTCCTGCACGACCCGGTCTGGTACGACCACCTGCCGTACCTGAACTTCCCCGACCACTGGCCGGTGTTCACGCCCAAGGACAAGCTCGCGAACTGGTTCGAGTTCTACGCCGACGCAATGGAACTCAACGTGTGGACGGGAACCGAGTTCACCGGCGGCAGCTATGACGACGCCACCGGCGAATGGACCGTGACCGTCGCCCGCGACGACGGCTCCACCCGCACGCTGCACCCCCGGCACGTCGTCCTCGCCACGGGAATGAGTGGGGTGCCGAACATTCCGCGGATCGCTGGTGCCGACACGTTCGAGGGAACCATCGAGCATTCGAGCTGGTTCGTCGGCGGCCGGGAGATGCAGGGCAAGAAGGCCCTCGTCGTCGGCTGCTGCAACTCGGGCCACGACATCGCCCAGGAACTCAACGAGCAGGGTGCGGACGTGACCATCCTGCAGCGCTCGTCCACGTATGTGATGAGCAGCAAGCACGGCATCCCCGGACTGTTCGGCGGCGTGTACGAGGAGGGCGGGCCCGCGGTGCAGGACGCCGACCTGATCTTCGCGTCGCTGCCGTACCCGTTGCTCGCGGGAATTCACGCCGGGGCGACGGAGGCCATCGCCGAGAAGGACGCGGAGATGCTCGACGGTCTGCGGAAGGCCGGATTCAAGGTCGATTTCGGCGAGGACGGCAGTGGCCTGTTCATGAAGTACCTGCGACGCGGCGGCGGCTACTACATCGACGTCGGCGCATCCGAGCTGATCGCGAGCGGCGAGGTGTCGGTGAAGCAGGGAACCGAGATCGATCACTTCACCCCGGACGGGGTCGTGTTCGCCGACGGCACCGAGATGCCGGTGGACGTGGTGGTTCTCGCGACCGGATACAAGAACATGCGTGAGAGCGCCCGCAAGTTCCTCGGCGACGCGGTCGCGGACCGCTGCCAGGACGTCTGGGGCCTCGACGCCGAGGGCGAGCTGCGCACGGTGTGGCGCCGGTCCGGTCATCCGGGTTTCTGGTTCATGGCAGGCAACCTGCATCAGTCCCGGCACTACTCGAAGTATCTGGCCTTCCAGATCAAGGCCCAGGAGGAAGGGTTGCAGCCGATCCGATGACGGACAGTGGTGTGGCTCACAACGCCGGGGGTAGCCTCGGCGTTGTGAGCGCTGAACGTCCGACCGCAGACCGGCTGACCGCAGTGGCAAGCGGTGTGGATCTGCCGCGACATGCCCGGCTGCTCAGCCAGGTGCACGACGCCGTGCTGTCCGGGCAGCAGCCGCCCGCCCTTCCACGGGACGTGGTGGCGCGGTCGTGGTCCCGTCTGCAGGCCGGCGGTGTCAGCCCGGACCACTGCGCGGACGTGGAGCCCGCCGACTTCTCCGAGATCGAGGCGCGGCGCACCCGGACGGCGCTGCGAACCGTGCTCCCGGAACTGCGCAGCACGTTGACGCAGGTCGCGGACGATGCGAACTTCATCGTGGTCATCGCCGACGCCGACGGTGTCCTGTTGTGGCGGGAAGGTTCCCGCGGGGTCCGGAAAGCGGCTGATGCCCTGGGGTTCACGGAGGGTGCGCGCTGGGCGGAGCAGGCGGTCGGCACCAACGCGATCGGCACGGCGCTGATCGAAGATGCTGCGGTGCAACTGTTCTCGGCCGAGCACTATGCCCCCTCGCATCACGGCTGGTCGTGCACCGGGTCGCCGGTTCACGATCCGCGCACCGGTGAGATTCTCGGTGTGGTCGACATCAGTGGGTCGGCGATGTCGATCCACCCGACCACGGTCGCGCTCGTCCGCACCGCGGTGCGTCTGGCCGAGGCGACGCTGTGGCGTGAGCACACGGCGCAACTGGACAAGCTGCGCGGCAGGGCGGCACCGTTGCTGGCGTCGGCGGGCGGTCCGGCGCTGGTCGTCGACAAGCACGGGTGGGTCGCGGAGGCGAGTGGCATCGCGGCCCCGGAGCGGGTCTCGCCGCCGAGCCTGGACCGGCCACTGCTCGTCCCGGGGCTCGGGCTGTGCGTACCCGAACCGCTCGGCGACGGCTGGCTGGTGCGCAGGCGCGTCGACGGGACGGCCATCGAACTGGAACTCGACCTCGGCGACGCACCGCACGTGACGGTCCGGGGCGACGTCAACTGGACGCGGGCCCTCTCGCCCCGGCACGCCCAGATCCTGCGGGTGCTGTCGGTCGCGGGACCGGCGGGCGTCGACGCCGCCTCGCTCAGCGAATCGTTGTTCGGCGACCGCGACCACGTGGTGGCGGTCCGCGCCGAGGTCTCGCGTCTGCGCAAGAGTCTCGGCGCGGTCCTGAGCACCCAGCCGTACCGCTTCGCGGCCGGCGTGACGGTCCGGCTCGTCGGGTAGGCCCGGTCAGGCCTGCTTCGCGGCACTGATGCCGGCGCGGCGGCCGTAGAAGCTGCCGTCGCCGAGCGAGGTGCCGCTGGCGTAGCCGCCCGCGCACACGCCGGACGTGCACCGTCCCGCCGCGAAGAGGCCGGGGATCGGTTCGCCGGAGACGTGCAGTACCTCGGAGTTCACGGTCGTCCGCAGGCCGCCGAGAGTGAAACCGAGGGTGAACCCGCGCAGGTCGAGTGCCGCGACGGGGGTGCCGATCGGCTTCACCCACTCGGACTTCTTGTGCAGCAGCGGGTCCGATCCTTCGGCGGCGTGCTTGTTGTACACCTCGACGGTCGACTGCAGTGCGCCGGCGGGCAGGCCCATGTCGGATTCGAGTTCCTCGACAGTCTCCGCCGCCCACTTCGGCTGGACGCGCAGGAACGGCGTGGCCGTGGTGGCGGCCGCGCCTTCCTCGTACGACGCCTCGTCGATGATGAGGAATGCCTGGTTGTCCTGGTGGAACAGGGTCATCTGGCCGATCCGCCCGGAGTAGGTGTCCTCCGGAACGTAGCGCTGCCCCCGGCCGTTGACGAGGATGCCGCGGACGATCAACTGGGGGTCGCAGACGAACGCGACCTCGGTGGCGTCCATGTGGGCGAGATCGGCGCCGAGGGCCTGCGCCATGAGGATCGACCGTCCGTCGTGCTCCTCGATGGCGGCACCGGGGCGGCCGATGAGTCGCGGCGCATGGGCCTCGATCATCTTGTCGTTGTAGGCGAAGCTGCCGGTGGCGAGGACGACGCCGCGGCGCGCCCGGACCGCCACCTCCTTGCCGTACTGCTTGGCGACGATCCCGACGACGCGACCGGTGTCGTCCGTGACGAGAGTCTGGACGCGCATGTCGTATTCGGCTCGGACCCCGAGCTTTTCGGCGGTCTCGACGAGCGGCTTCATCAGCATGTAGCCGCCGCCCTTCTCGCCGGTCCTCTTGCCGTCCATCTGCGGAACGTGGCCGCGCGGTGCGGGGGTCGCGATCTCGTTGAAAGGCGCCGCGTTCTCGCCGCCGGAGTACATGAGTCCGTCGTCGAACGGGGGTTCCCAGCCGGGTTCGCCCCAGAAGCTCGCCTTGAACGGGACACCGCAGTCGACGAGCCAGTTGTAGTGCTCGACGCTGCCCTCGCAGTAGTCGGTGATCTTCTCCTCGTCGGCGCCCGGGCCGAGCGCCGCCATCATGAACGTCTTCATGTTCTCGGGGGAGTCGTCGAACCCGCACGCCTTCTGCAGCGGCGTTCCTCCGCCGAGGTAGATGAAGCCGCCGGCGAGAGCGGCGGCACCGCCCCAGCCACTGGTGCGTTCGAGGACCAGGACGTCGGCGCCGGCGCGCGCGGCCTCGATGGAGGCGGCCACACCGGCGATGCCGTAACCGGCGACCACGACGTCGGCCTCGTAGTCCCACTCGGTGACCGTTGTTGCGGACCGGGGGCGGATCGGTGTGGCGTCGACCATGGGTGGAAGTCCTCTCGGGCGGTCACGGGTGTGGTGTGACGTGGGTTACCCTCAAACTGTAACCTGTTACAAAACCCGAATCGGTGGATCTCCCGGTCAGTGGGACGTCGCGTCCGGAGGTCGGCGAGCGCCCGCAGCCCGCGCCTCCTCGCCGGACAGCAGTCGCGCCGTGGCCTGCGCCTGCGGGCCCGTCGGCTTGCCGGACCACGTGCACGGACGGATCCGGACGTCGGGAAAAGTGCGCAGCCGCGTGTGCTCGGCCGCCCGGCCCGGGGGGAGTTCGCGCTTACTGCGCTAGTTCGCGAGCGTCCGCACCTCCGCGAGGAACCGGTCGAGGTCGTCCGGGGAGCAGAAATAGTGCGGCGATGCCCGCACCACGGCGTCCAGTCCGCGGGCGCTCATGTCCAGCAGTGTCGATCCGCGCAGGCTGGCTGTGACGGTGACGTTGCGGGCAGCCAGCTGTTTCCGGACGTCGCCGGGATCGAACCCGTCGACGGTGAACGAGACGATTCCGCAGCGGCGGGCGCCGAGGTCGCGCACGGTGACACCGGGGATCGCCGCGAGCCCCGACCGGAGGTGCTCGGCCCCGGCAGCAACGGCCGCCTCGACCTCGGCCACACCGAGGTCGAGGAGATAGTCGGCCGCCACCCCGAGTCCGAGGCGTGCGGCGACGTCGCATTCCCAGAATTCGAACCGGCTGGCATCGGTGGCGAGCCGGTACGCATCGGCCGCGGTCCACTCCGCGCTGTGCAGGTCGAGGGCGGCCGGCTCGAGGGTCGCGGCCAGTTCCGGCCGGACGTACAGGAAGCCGGTGCCCCGAGGTGCACGAAGCCATTTGCGGCCCGTGGCCGAGAGTGCGTCGACGCCCAGCTCGCTCACGTCGAGGGCGATCTGGCCGACGGACTGACACGCGTCGAGCAGCACCAGCGCGCCGTGCGAGTGTGCCAGCTCCGTCACCTCACGGACGGGATTGACCAGGCCGCCGTTGGTGGGCACGTGCACGAGGGACACGAGACGGACCCGGTCGTCGAGAAGCGTTTCGAGGGCGGCGACGTCGATCTGGCCTGCGGGGTCGCTGGGGATCACGTCGACCGTCGCGCCCACGGATCGGGCCCGCTGCAGGACGGCGATGGCGTTGCTGGCGTACTCGACCTCCGAGATCAGCACACGGTCCCCGGCCTCGAGCGGAACGGCATGGAAGAAGTCGTTCCAGGCGGTGGTGGCGCTGTCCACCAGGGCGATGCTGTCGGCGCTCGCCCCGATCAGCCGGCCAAGGGACGACTTCACGGCGGCGAGGTCGTCGGCCCGTTCGGCGGCCGCGACGTAGCCGCCCACGTCGGCCTCCCGGCGCAGGTGCGCGAACACGGCGTCCAGGACCGGGGTCGGCGGAAGCGAGGAGCCCGCGCTGTCGAGGAACACCTTGTCGAGGCAGCCCGGGGTGTCCCGTCGCGCCTGCTCGAGGTCGAGCATGTCCGATACCTCCCTTTTTGCGGTGACTGGACTCGAACGTACCCGTGCAGGTTCCTCGAAAAGTATGCCGATGGGGCGTGCATCGACGGCCGAGGCGCTCTAATGTCGATAACGACGTTCAGGCGGCGCCCGAAGGGGAGGGTCGAATGGCTACTGCAGTTCAGTCCGTCGAGGCAACGTGTTTCACGTCGCGGCCGGCGGCGGAGGCGTACCTGGGTGGTGTCTGCTTCAAACTGGGGCCACCGCAGCTGATCGGCGCGGAATTGGAGTGGCTGACCGCGCAACTGCCGGAATACGTGCGACCCGACCTCGCCGCTCTCGCCGAAGCTCTCGGGCCGCACACCCCCAGAACCATCGATCCTACTTCTCCTGCTCAGCCCCTTCCCGGTGGCAGCGCCGTCACGGTCGAACCCGGCGGACAGATCGAACTGTCCAGCGCCCCCTATTACTCCGCACGCGAATTGTGCGACTATCTCGCCGCCGATCAGGCGGTTCTCACGGACCTGTTGTCTTCCCGATCGATCCTCATGTCGTCCGAGGCCGCGGACACCCGCCGGCCCGCGCAACGTCTCCTCCAATCGCCGCGCTACTGCGCCATGGAATCCCGTTTCACCGGCATCGGGCCCTTCGGGAAGCTGATGATGTGCAACACCGCCGCAACGCAGATCAGCGTGGACGCCGGGGCCGATCCGGTTGCGGTGGAGAAGCGGTGGCACCTGCTTCATGCCATCGGTCCCGCATTGATCGCGGCCTTCGCGTGTTCGCCGCGGCTCTACGGGGTACCCGACGGGCAATGGGCGTCGCAGCGGATGCGAACGTGGCTCGAACTCGATTCGCCGCGCACCATCGGAACCCCGCACGTCGCGGACTATGCGGGGTGGGTGCTGGACGTGCCGTTGCTGTGCATCCGCAACGACGGAACGGACTGGACAGCGCCCGACGGTGCAACTTTCGCGGACTGGGTCGAGGGCGCACTGGACGACGTGATCGGTCGCCCGACGCCCGCCGACCTCGACTACCACCTCACCACCCTGTTTCCGCCCGTGCGCGCGGCCGGTCATCTCGAGGTGCGGTACCTCGACGCGCAACCGGGCGACCAGTGGCGGGTTCCCATCGCGGCGATCGACGCGCTGCTGTCGGGCCCAGGCGCCATGGCCGAGGCACTCGACGCGGCGCTGCCCACCGCCGAACGCTGGCGGGACGCGGCCGAGTTCGGCCTGGCCGACCTCGAACTGCGCGCTGCGGCAACAGCTCTGCTGTCGCTGGCGGCGGCGTACTCGCCCGACCCCGAATTCGTCAGACTGCTCGATGCCGCCGCCGAACGATGTTGCCGGGGCCAGGCACCGAGCGAGGAACGCTGATGGGTACCCGCGAAAAGATCGAGACTGTGTTGACACGGGCGCGGGAGCGCACCGCGGGGTTGACGGACTGTGTGGACGGGGAGGACCTCGTTGCACAGCATTCCCCGTTGATGAGCCCGCTCGTGTGGGATCTCGCGCACATCGGCAATCAGGAAGAGCTGTGGCTCGTGCGGGACGTCGGAGGCCGGGAACCGGTCCGCCGCGACATCGACGAGTTGTACGACGCATTCAAACATTCGAGGAACTCCAGGCCGTCCCTGCCGCTGCTGAACCCGGACGAGGCCAGGGAATACGTACGTACCGTTCGAGACAAGTCGTGGGATGTTCTCGACCGCAGCACGTTCCGGGGCCGGCCGCTCGAGGAGAACGGATTCGCGTTCGGCATGATCGCGCAGCACGAGCAGCAGCATGCCGAAACGATGCTCGCCACCCATCAACTGCGCACCGGCCCGGCTGTGCTGGCCGCGGAGAGCGCACCGCGTGTCGGCGGGGCGATCGACGAGGACGAAGTGGTCATTCCCTCCGGCGAATTCACGATGGGAACGTCGGACGATCCGTGGGCGCTCGACAACGAGAGGTCCGCGCACCGCGTGCACGTTCCGGCGTTCGTGATCGACGCCGTCCCCGTCACCAACGGCCGCTACCTCGAGTTCATGGACGACGGAGGTTACGCGCGGCCCGAGTTGTGGAGTGAGCGGGGATGGGCGCACCGCCTCGAAGCCGGGTTGGATGCTCCCCAATTTTGGGAGAACGACGGTTGCGGAACCTGGTGGCGACGAAGGTTCGGGGTGACCGAGCCGATCCATCTCCAGGAACCGGTCGTCCACGTCTGCTTCTTCGAGGCCGAGGCGTTCGCGTGCTGGGACGGCAAGAGACTTCCGACCGAAGCCGAATGGGAGAAGGCCGCGCGGTGGGATCCGTTCACCGGCCGGTCGCGCCGATTCCCCTGGGGCGACGCCGAACCCGACTCCTCGCTCGCCAACCTCGGGCAACGTCACCTCGGTCCGGCGGTGGTCGGGGCATATCCGTCGGGGGCATCGCCGCTGGGCGTCCATCAGCTGATCGGCGACGTGTGGGAGTGGACGTCGTCGCCGTTCGAGCCCTATCCCGGGTTCTCGGCATTCCCGTACCGGGAATACTCGGAGGTGTTCTACGGCGGCGACTACCGCGTGCTGCGTGGCGGTTCGTTCGGCACCGACCCGGTGGCGTGCCGTGGGACGTTTCGCAACTGGGACCACCCGATCCGGAGACAGATCTTCTCCGGATTCCGCTGTGCTCGGGACCTTCCGGGGGACGACCGCTGAGATGTGCCGACACCTGGGCTATCTGGGACCGGAACAGTCGGTGGGCGACCTCTTGAGTCGCGGCGAGAACTCGCTCCTGCGCCAGTCCTACGCGCCACGCGACATGAGAGGCGGCGGAACCGTCAACGCCGACGGATTCGGTGTGGGCTGGTGGGGATCGGACGGTTTCTCCCGCTACCGCAGCGCCCAGCCGCTCTGGTCCGACCCCGTCGTGCGAGAGACGTTGCCGAACATCCGCTCCCGCGCAGTGGTGGCCGCCGCACGGTCGGCGACGGTCGGGATGCCCGTGCAACACACGGCCTGTGCACCGTTCTCCGACGAGACCTGGGCCTTCAGCCACAACGGGGTGGTCCGCGGGTGGCCGGAGTCGCTCGGCGCGCTCGCCGCGGAGCTCCCCGTGAACGATCTGCTGCAACTCGAGGCACCGACCGACTCGGCGGCGTTGTGGCTGCTCCTACGCCGGGCGCTCGGCGAACAGGACCCCGAGAAGGCGATGAGTGCGCTCGTACAGGACGTCGTCGCCGCGGCCCCGAACTCGCGATTGAATCTGCTGCTGGGCAACGGCAGCGAACTGTGGGCCACCACCTGGCATCACTCGCTGTCGGTGCTCGTCGACGACGAGCGGGCCATCGTGATGTCCGAACCCTACGACGACAACCCCGCATGGCAATCGATTCCGGACCGTCACTTCGTCAGCGCACGCCCCGGACGCCTGATCGTCACCCCGCTCGAGATGGGAGCACGATGACCACCACACCGACCCTCGAGGTGTACCTGCAGCCCGAGCAGCTGAAGGCCGCTCTGCGCAAGGACGCCACCGTCGGGCTCACGTCGAACCCGAAATGGCTGCCTCCCAAATACTTCTACGACGCCCGCGGGAGCGAGCTGTTCGAGCAGATCACCGCGTTGCCCGAATACTTCCCGACGCGTACGGAACGGGAACTGCTCAGACGGTATTCGGGGGAGATCGCCGAGGTCGCGGCGCCGGAGATTCTCGTGGAACTCGGATCGGGGTCGTCGGAGAAGACACGGCTCCTGCTGGGCGCCGGTACGCGGCACGGAAGTCTCCACACGTACGTACCGCAGGACGTGTCGGTGTCCGCGCTAGAGGGTGCGGCGGAGCAGATCGGCGTGGAGTTCCCGGATCTGACCGTGCGCGGCGTCGTCAGCGACTTCACCGAGTCGCTGCACCACCTTCCTCGCGGTGGCCGCCGCACGATCGCGTTCCTCGGTGGCACCCTCGGAAACATGGTGCCGGCCGAGCGGGCGGAATTCCTCTCCGGAATCGCCGACGTCCTCGAACCGGGGGAGCACCTCCTCCTCGGTGTCGGACTGGTGATCGATCCCGCCGTCCTCGTCCCCGCATACGACGACGCCGCCGGGGTGACAGCCCACTTCAACCGCAACGTCCTGCAGGTACTCAACACGCAGCTCGACGCCGACTTCCCGGTGGACGAGTTCCGGCACGTCGCGCTGTGGGACGCCGACAACGAGTGGATCGAGATGCGGCTCGAGGCCGAGCGTGCGATGTCGATCCGCGTGGGCGAACTGGATCTGGATGTGGAGTTCACCGCGGGTGAGCAGCTGCGGACGGAGATCTCGGCCAAGTTCACCCTCGACGGGATCCGACGGGAGCTGGCAGAGGCGGGATTCGACGTCGACCGCACCTGGACCGATCCCGACGACCGCTTCGCGCTGGTGTGCGCCGCGCGGAACTGACCGACAAGATCAACTTCGGGCACGATCGCGCTTATAGTGACCGCGTAGTGCGCAATCGACCCGAGGAGAACTTGTGCGTCCTTCGAAGCTCGCTGTCCTCGCTCTCGGCACCTGCGCCGCAGCGGTGGCGCTCACCACCGCGTCCGCCGGCATCGCCGCCGCCGTACCGGATCCGGTGTCGGTGACCACGACGGCGTTCCAGGTCCCGTTCACCGGGGTCATCGGTGACCCGTTTCCCTTCGCCACGGTGTCGCTCGCCGCATCGACCGGCGCGAGTCCGGGACCGGGCGTCGCGCGGCTGTCGGCGACGAGCATGTGCCCGGCGTTCACCCCGGGAGCGAACTGCACGACGTACACCTCCGCCACCACGGTGCGGTGGCTCAATCTCAGCACGGGGGCGACCGGAACAGTGACCGTTCCGTCGGGCAGTTTCGGAATGCCGGGCAGAGAACCGGTCGTCGACGTGCCCACAGGGTCGGGGCACGTGACGGCGACCGTCCTCGGCGAATCCTCGGCGACGATCGTTCCGGGCCTGGGGTACTTCTTCGTCCCCTGAGCGTCCTCGCGGATCCCCGCGCTGCTCCGCCCCCGCACGAACGGGACGCTCGTTGCGTCAGATCGAACGAGCGTCCCGTTCGTTCAGTGGGACAGTTGCTTCCGGATCTCCTCGGCAGCGCGCGCCCCGGAGGAGATTGCGCCGTCGATGTAGCCGTTCCAGATGCTCGCGGTCTCCGAGCCCGCCCAGTGGATGCGGTCCGCGGGAGCACGCCAGCCGTCGTGCCCGTGTGCGAACCACGTTCCGGGGGTAGGGCTCGCCGCGTATCCTCCTCGCGCCCACACGTCTTGCGGCCAGATCTTCTCGGTGTAGTCGATCGGTGACGCGGCGCGGTCGCCGAAGAGTTCGACGAGAATGTCGATGATCGCGGCTCGGCGGTCGTCGTCGGAGAGCGCCGACCAGGACCGCTGGCGGTCACCGTAGACGAAGCACACGAGCACACCGTGTTCGGCATCTGCGGGGGAGTTGTCGAACACGACGCCGACGGCGCGGTCGCCGTAGATCGTGGCCTGGCCGGACAGTCCGTCGGCGCGCCAGAACGGGGTGTCGAAGACGGCGTGCACCTTCGCGACGTCGCCCATCGGGCTGCGTTCGACCCATCGTGTGCGCGAGACCGGCAGCGGGGGAGTGAACGTGACTCGCTGGGTGGCCGACGGCGGCAGTGCCATGACGACGGTGTCGGCGAGAATCGTTCCCCGAGTGGTCTCGATCCGAACGCCGTCGCTGGTGTGCTCGACGTGGCGCACAGCCGTATCCATGTGGACCCGGTCGCCGAGATGATCTGCGACGGCCAGCGCCGTCGACTGTGCTCCGTCCCTGAATCGGCGCTCCTGCGCGCAACCCTCGGTTTCCATCAGCTGGTCGAATCCGCCGGCCGATGCGACGTAGAACAGCAGATGGAACAGCGACAGATCGCGGGGCTCGATCGACCACACCCCCTCGACGGCGAGCGCGAGTCGCCGACGGGCGTCTTCGTTCGCGACGGTCCGCTCGAAGTAGGAGTGGACGGTCTCGCTGTCCCACCCCTCGATGTCCGGAGTGGCCGTGGGATCGTCGAGGTCGACGGTCCGCGCGAGTTCGTCGATGCGATCGGCGGCAGCCAGATATTCGGCCATGCCGGGGCCGTCGACGGGACCGGCACCGGTGTACCGCCGCTGCACACCGTCGGGCCACAGTTCGAGGTGCTCGCCCGTGTTGTACGTGGGGAAGGTCGGGCAGGCGAAGCGTTCGGCGAGGGCGAGCAGATGTTTCTGGGTGGGGCCGACCCACTGCCCGCCGTGGTCGACGACCACACCGTCCCTCGTCCGTTCGGAGCACACCCTTCCGCCGACGCGGCCGGATCCCTCGAGGATCACGGTGTCGATGCCGTCGTCGTGCAGCGAGAGTGCGGCGGACAGGCCTGCGTATCCCGCGCCGACGACGACGGTCCGAACGCGGGCCGGTAGTGCAGTCGGGTGATCCTTCGTGTTCGTCATGACGAGCATCCTGTTCTTGATTGGCTCGCCAGTCAATACTCAATTCCGCTTTCCTGCGGGAGGATTCGAGGGTTGACACGATGTGACCCGTGCCACAAACTATTGATAACTGGCCCACCAATCAGAAATGGGGATCGCGTGGACGACGCATTCGAACAGGAACTCGAGAGACGACTACTCCTCCTGGAATCCCCCGACGGTGGCGGGATGATCCTGCCCGACCTTCCGTGGCGGGACGTCGCGGCGGCGATCGCCGGGATCGTCGTCACGATCACCGTCATGTCGTGGTGGGCGTACTGATGCTGGACGGGCAGCGGCTGGACCGCACCACGGAACCGGGAAGTGCCGGCGGCACCGGCGACGACGGCACGGACGCCACGATGAACGAACTGCCGTTGTTGCCGGCGGAGCGGATCTGGGGCTTCTGGGACTACTCGGCGGTCAACATCGGCTTGGCCGTGGCCACCTGGGCGTTTCTGCAGGGCGCCGCCGTCGCGTACTACGTCGGCGCGGTACAGGCGATCGCCAGCATCGTCATCGGCTACGCGATCAGCGTCTTCCTCGTCTCGCTCGCGCCATGCCTGCCGTCGGCGAAGTACGGCATCGAGCAGTTCGTCGGACTGCGCAGCGTATTCGGCAGCAACGGCGCCCGAATCGTGATGGTCGTGATCTCCACGCTCTTCGCGGCGGCGTGGTCGGCTGTCCTGGCCATCATGTTCGGGCACGGCCTGGTGAACGTCATCGACAACGTCTTCGGGGTCGAGATCTCCCAGACCGGTGCGGCAGTGAGCCTGTTGGGGCTGGTGGCGGTGGTCCTGTCCTGGCTCGTGCTTGCCCGGGGACCGGTCTCGGTCGAGTCCGTGTGCCGGGTGATCGCACCCGTCCTCGTCCTCATCATCGTCGGAATTCTCGTCATGGTGTTCACCAAGCGATCCTGGTCCGAGTTGGCCAGTCTCCCGCCGCTCGACCCGGAGAGCAATCCGCACACCAGTTTCATGGTCGCGATCGAACTGAACATCGCCGGCGGGTTCGCGTGGTGGCCGAACGTCGGAAACCTGGCGCGGCTCACCCGGGGCCCGCGTGCGGCGTTCTGGCCGAACTGGCTCGGACTCTTCGCCGCGTCCGTGGCCGCGGCGGTCGTCGGTGTCTTCGCGGCGCTGGCGCTGAACCTCGAAGATCCGACGGAGTGGATGATCCCGCTCGCCGGCGTCGTGCTGGGCGTCCTGGCCCTGATCGTCATCGGCCTCGCCAACGTCACCGCCATCCTCTCCCAGGGATACGCCTCCATGGTGGCGCTCAAAGGCGGTGGCGGGAAGCTGCTCCGCGGCACGCCCTGGCCCGTACTGGTGGCATTCATCCTCGGACCCGCGGCGATCCTCGTCTTCTTCCCCTCGGCCGTCTACGACAACTACGGTCGCTTCCTGTCCTGGGGTGCGATCCTCGTGGCACCGCTGTGCGCAGTGCAGATAGTCGACTTCTTCCTGTTGCGGCGGGGTGTCCTGCGGATCCGCGACCTGTACCTGCCCAGTGCGTGCTCCTGCTACGGGTACTGGGGTGGTGTCAACGCCTTCGCGTTCGCCTCCGTGGCTGCCGGCGCGGCCACGTACGCACTGCTGCTCAATCCGGTCACCTACATCCCGTCCGCGATCTTTCCGTACACCACCGCGTCGATTCCGGCGTTCCTCGTCGCAGGCACGCTCCACGCCGTGTTGACCAAGACGTTCGTGCAGCCGCTCGGACTCGGCGGCTACGACCGTCGGCCCCGCGTCGCCGCCGGTGCCGAAAGGTGAAAGCTATGACGTCACAGCTCTTTCCCCACCTGTTCTCCCCGCTCCGCATCGGGAACGTGACGCTCGCGAACCGTATCGTGTCCTCCGGGCACGACACCGTTCTCGTGCAGCAGGGGAAGGTGACCGCCGAACTGGTCGCCTACCACGAAGCCCGCGCCGCCGGTGGTGCCGGCATGATCGTGGTCCAGGTCGCAGGTGTTCACGAGACCGCCCGCTACACGTCCCACGTGCTGATGGCGACGGACGACGACTGCATCCCGGGGTACCGGCGCATCGCCGACGTCTGTCACCGCCACGAGTGTGTCGTCGTCGGGCAGATCTTCCATCCCGGCCGGGAGATCCTGGAGTCGCAGGACGGGTCCACTCCCGTCGCGCTGGCACCGTCCGCCGTGCCGAGTGAACGCTTCCACGTGATGCCGAGAGCGATGACGGCGGGCGAGATCGACGCGGTCGTGCAGGGGTACGGCGACGCTGCACGGAGACTGCAGCGCGCCGGACTCGACGGCGTCGAGATCGTCGCGAGCCACGGCTATCTACCGGCGCAGTTCCTCAACCCCCGCACCAACCTCCGCACGGACGAGTACGGCGGGTCGGCGGAGAATCGCCAGCGGTTCCTCCGTGCCGCACTCGCGGCCGTCCGTGCGGCGGTCGGCCGCGACTTCGTGGTCGGGATGAGGATTTCCGGCGACGAGATGGGCAGCGACGGACTGCGGCCGGACGAATCGCAGGCGGTGTGCGCGTCGCTGGACGCGGACAGACTGCTCGATTACGTCAGTGTGTGCGCCGGGAGTTCGTCGAGTCTGTCGGGCGCGGTGCACATCGCCGCCCCGATGACCGAGTCCGCCGCCTACACCGCTCCGCTGGCCGCGGCCGTCAAATCGGTGGTCCGGGTTCCGGTGATCGTGGCGGGCAGGATCAATCAACCGCACGAGGGAGACGCGGTGATCGCGCAGGGGCAGGCCGACGCGTGCGCGATGACCCGCGCCCTCATCTGCGACCCCGCGATGCCGGCGAAAGCCGAACGCAGCGAAGTCGATTCGATTCGCGCGTGCATCGGCTGCAATCAGGCGTGCATGGGGCATTTCCAGCGAGGGTGCGCGATCTCGTGCATCCAACATCCGGAGACCGGCCGCGAAGTGCGCTTCGGAGCTCTGCAGATCACACGCCGGCCGAAGAGCGTCATGGTGATCGGCGGCGGACCAGGTGGGCTGAAAGCGGCCGCGGTGGCCGCGGAACGTGGGCACCGGGTGACCCTGTACGAGGCGGCATCCCGGGTGGGAGGCCAGGTGCTGCTGGCCGAACTGCTACCGGGCAGGAGCGAGTTCGGTGGCGCCGTGACCAACCTGGAGGGGGAGGCGCGCCGGGCGGGTGTGCGGTTCGTGACCGGAACGACGGTCGACCCCGGACTGGTCAGGTCGGAGCAACCCGACGAGCTGATCGTCGCGACCGGTGCGAGGCCGTTCCGCCCCGGGATCGAGACCCTCGACGAGCCTCATATGGTGGAGGCGTGGGACGTGATCCGCGGGCACACATTCCCCGCAGGCAGGGTCCTCGTCGCCGATTGGCGCGGCGACTGGATCGGGCTGGGTGTCGCGAACCACCTCGCCCGGCTCGGCCACCGCGTCACGCTCGCGGTCACCGGATACGCTGCGGGCGAACACCTCCAGCAGTACGTGCGGAACGCGATGGTGGCCGCGGCGGTGGAGGCGAAGGTCGAGATCCTGCCCAACGTCCGTTTGCGCGGCGCGGACGACGACACGGCCTATCTGCAGCACACGCTCACCGAACGGCCCGTGCTGGTCGACGGTGTCAGCGCAGTCGTTCTCGCCCAGGGACACGCGTCGGTCACCGACCTGCTGGAGGTCGACGGGTTCCCGCGGGAGCGGATCCATGCCGTCGGCGACTGCTTGTCGCCGCGCACCGTGGAAGAAGCTGTGCTGGAAGGGCTCACCGTCGCATCGGCGCTCTGACGGTTACTTCGTGGTGCGTTTGCGGGCGGACGACGCGACCCGGTGCTTGTCGACGGTGATGGCGTCGATGAAGTCGTCGCACACCGCCCGCATCCGCGTCGGAGTCATCAGGGTGGAGCCGGTGAGCACCTGGATCGCGAGGCCGTCGAGAAGACCGAGGAGCATGTCGGTGGCGGCCCCGGGATCCTTCACCCGCAGAGCGCCCTGCTCGACACCTGCCTCGACGGTCTCCCGAACCACCCCGCGCCACTCTCCGTACACGGTGTCGTTGAGCTCTTGGAGTTCGACGTTGCCGAGTGCGGACGCCCACAGCTCCACCCACACCCGCCAGGCCGTGATCGTCTCCGGCCCGGCGGGCAGATACGACTCCACGAGCCGGTGGAGCCGCACGAGCGGGACGTCGCTCTTCTCCATGATCCATCGCCGTCGTTCCAGCGAGTGCTCGAAGTTGAACTGGAACGCCGCATGCAGCAGCGCATCCTTGGAATCGAAGTAGTAGTGGATCGTCCCGTTGCTCACCCCGGCCCGTGTCGCGACGTCGGCGATCCGGACTGCGCGGAAGCCGAGTTCGGCGATGGCTTCACACGTCGCTTGAAGGATCTGTTCTCGACGTTCCGCTTCAACGCTGGGGCGTGGCATCGCGCTCTCAACTCCTAGGATGTGACGTCTCGTCTACAGAGACCGTAGTCGAGAGTTCGGCCGAACCAGCGTAGCCGTCACCCCTGCTGCGTTGCCCTGCTGTTCTCACGGATGTGCAGGAGGGTCGGGCGATCCGCGTCGAAGGCCGCCGTGATCGCGTCCGTCAGCGCCGCGGGGGACTCGACGGCTCGTCCGTGACATCCCATCGCCCGCGCCACGGCGGGGAAGTCGATGCCGCCGAGCGCGACCGAGTGGACGGTGTCGCCGCGGTCCGCCATCTCGTTGCGGATCTCGCCGTAACCGTCGTTGTCGACGACGACGATGGGCAGCGGCAATCGGAGCTGTGCCGCGGTCGCGAGCTCGGGAAGCGTGAACATCACCCCGCCGTCCCCGAGGATCGCCAGGATCCGCGCGTCCGGGTCGGCGACTGACGCGCCGATCGCAGCGGGCAGACCGTATCCCAGCGTTCCCTGTCCCGTCGGGTACAGGAATCCGCCGGGGCGGTGCACGGTGAGGTTCGACAGCGCACCGTAATAGCAGGCCATCGTGCTGTCCCCGGCGATCACCGTGGATTCGTCGACGACCGGTGCGATGGCGGCCATCATGTCCAGCCACGGAGCGCCCTCGGCGGCGGCATCGGCGCGCAGCCCCCGTCGGAGCGACGCGGCCCGCTCGCAGGCGCCGGGATCCTCGCGCATCTTCGTGACGTCGAGCAGTTGCGACACCGTGGTCCCGGCATCACCCAGCAGGCGGATGGCGGGATCGGCGTTCGTGGTCATCGACGTCGGGTCGACGTCGATGCGAATCAGCTTGTGGTCCAGTTCGACCGGGCCGTACCAGAAGTCGGAGGGTGCGAACTCCGTCCCGATCGCGAGAACGCAGTCGGCGGCCTCGAGCACGGCGCGGACCGACGGATGGTGAACGCCGGCTCCCACCGACAGAGGGTGGTCCTCGTCGAGGACTCCCTTCCCGTTGGTCGTCGTGACCACGGGAGCGGACAGACGTTCGGCGAGGGCGCGGACCTGCGGTGCCGCCGAGCGGGCCCCGCCGCCCACGATCAGCACGGGAGACTGTGCGGCGGCGAGACGCTGTGCCGCGTCGGTCACCGCGTGCAGGGGAGCGGCGAGCGGAGCGGACCGGACCGGTGCCACGATCCGGACGTCGGCTTCCGCGTCGAGGATGTCGACGGGGATCTCGATGTGCACCGGTCGTGGTCTGCCGGAGCTCATGGCGGCGAAAGCGTAGGTGATCGCGCGGGGGATCTCGGCGACGCTGGTGACCCGGTGGCTGTAGGACACGATCGCCTCGAGCGCGGCCTGCTGGTTCTTCACCTCGTGGAGGTAGCCGTTTCCCCTCCCCGGGTGGGTGAGCGGCAGGGCCGGTGAGATGAAGAGAACCGGGACCGAATCCGACCACGCCTGCGCCGCCGCGGCAGCGGCATTGAGGATGGCGGGGCCGGTGGTGGTCAGGCACACGCCGGGTTTGCCCGTCACGCGGGCATATCCGTCGGCGGCGTAACCGGCCCCCTGCTCGTGCCGGGTCAGGACGGAGCGGATCGGCGAGTCGGCCAAGGCGGCGTAGACGGCGAGGTTGTGGGTGCCCGGAATTCCGAAGACCGTGTCGACTCCGTGTGCGGCGAGAGCCGCGACGAGTGCCTGGCCGCCGTTCTGGCTTGTCATCGATGCCCTCCCATGGGCTGTGCGTGTTCGTGTGCGGATGGTGCGCGGGTACCCGGACGGGTGCGGGGCGAAGGCGTCTCTCCGCCCCGCACCCGCGGGGATCAGTCCAGGTTCCGGGAAATGACGAGCTTCATGATGTCGGACGTGCCTTCCTCGATCTCCTCCAGTTTCACGTCGCGCATCCACTGCTCGACGGGGTACTCGCGGGAATAGCCCCAACCGCCGAGCGTCTGCACCGCGGCGTGCGTGACGAACATGGCGGTTTCGGACGCCGTCAGTTTCGCCATGGCGGCGATGCCCCGGGCGTTGCCGCCGCTGTCGATGATGCGGGCGGCGTGATGGACCAGCAGCCGGGCGGATTCGATCCGCGTCGCCATGTCTGCCAGCCGGAATGCGACGGCCTGATGCTCGATGATCGGCACCCCGAACTGCTTCCGTGTCTTGGCGTAGTCGAGGGCGTACTCGTAGGCGGCGCGCGCAGCGCCGACGGCGGCCGCCCCGAGGACGACCCGGGAGATGTCGAAAGTGCCCATCAGACCGTAGAAACCCTGTCCTTCCTCGCCGAGACGATTCTCCTCGGGGACGAACACGTTGTCGAAGAAGATCTCCCGGCACACGATGGCGCGCTGTCCCATCTTCTTCATCGGCTCACCGAAGGTCATTCCCTCGGCGCCCTTCTCGAGGAGGAACGCGGAGACGCCACCGGACCGCTGCGTGCGGTCGGTCTTGGCGAACACGACGTAGAACTGGGCGGCGCCGGCGTTGGAGATCCACGCCTTCTGCCCGCTCAGCCGGTAGCCGCCGTCGACACGCTCGGCCGTGGTGACGATCGACGCCGCATCCGAGCCGGATCCCGGTTCGGTGGTGGCCAGCGAGGTCATCGGAGCTTTCGGACCGGTGAGGGGGCCGAGCCACTGCTTCTTCTGTTCCTCGGTGCCGAGGACCATGATCGGATCGGAGAAGAAGCCGTTGGAGCACAAGAGGTTTCCGATGCCGGGGTCGCCCCAGCACAGTTCCTCCTGCACCAGGCACTGGGTGAAGACGTCGCCCATGCCGCCTCCGCCGAACTCCTCGGGGATCATGAAGTCGGTGATGCCGACCGCGGCGGCCTTGGCGAAGATGTCGACGGGCGTCACGACATCCGCCTCGTCGACCTCCCGGCCGCGGGGCCGGATCTCCTTCTGCGCGAAGTCCCGGCACAGCTCTATGATCTGCTTCTGCTCGTCGGTCAGGGGCCAGGCGGGGATGTTGGTGGTGGTCATTTCTCGGTTCCTTCGCTTCGAATACGGTTGTGTCGGTGCGGGACTGGGGCGTGTGGGGTGCGTCGGGTCAGTGCTGCACCGCCGTCAGCTCGGTGAACTCCTCGACGCCGAACCGGCCGAGCTCCCGGCCCAGGCCGGAGGACTTCCAGCCGCCGAACGGGGCCTCGGGGTTGAACGGGGCGCCGTTGATGTCGACCTGACCGGTGTCCATCCGGGCCGCGACGCCCAGTGCGCGTTCCGGGTCGGCCGACCACACGGCGCCGCCGAGCCCGTAGTCGCTGTCGTTGGCGAGCCGGATAGCGTCCTCGTCGCCGTCGTGCGGAAGGACGACCAGCACCGGCCCGAAGATCTCGTCACGCACGATCGGGTCGTGCGGTCCGACTTCGGCGAGCACGGTCGGCCGCAGGTAGTGGCCCGTTTCCAGGCCGGCGGGCACACCGGAACCTCCCGCTGCCAGGCGGGCCCCGCCGGCGACCGCCGCGTCGACCGCCTCCGCGATCGAGCGTCGCTGCGCAGCCGAGATCACCGGGCCGAGTTGCGTCGCGCGATCCCGGGGATCACCCACGCGCAACGTGTCGGCGTGGTCGGCGGCGAGTTCGACCGCCTCCTCGTACCGTGCGCGCGGCACGAGTAGGCGAGTCCACGCGCTGCACGTCTGACCCGAGTTGAGCATGGCGGCGTCGACGGTCGCGGTGACCGCCGCCGGCAGTGGGGCATCGCCGAGCACCACGGAGGCCGATTTGCCGCCGAGTTCGAGGCACGCGCGTTTCAGGGATTCGGCGGCGGCGTGCGCGACGCCCCTGCCGACGGCGGTGGAGCCGGTGAAGGACACCACGTCGACCCCGGGATGCGCGGCCAGCGCGGCCCCTACCGTTCGACCGCTGCCCGGAACCAGGTTCAGGACCCCGGGCGGAACGCCGGCATCGAGTGCGGCGTCGGCGAACAGGTAGGTGGACAGCGGAGTGAGTTCGGCCGGCTTGACGACGGTGGTGCATCCCGCCGCGAGAGCCGCTCCCACCTTGGCTGCGAGCTGGTAGAAGGGGTAGTTCCACGGCGTGATGCAGGCGACGACACCCGCGGGACGGCGCAGCAGCACCGTCCGGCCCAGCCGTTCCCGGAACGGAAGGTCCCTCGCGAGCCGCGCATACGATGCGAGGATCTCGATACCGAGGTCGATGTGCGCTTCCTCGGCCACGGTCACCGGGGCTCCCACTTCCGCGACGGTGGTGTCGACGAGGAGCTGCCTCCGCGCGCGCAGGTGGGTGCACAGGTCGTCGAGGATGTCGGCGCGATCCCCGGGAGCGCTTGCACCCCAAGCTGTTCCGGCGGAACGTGCCTCCGCGACGGCGGCATCGACGTGGTCGGCTCCGGCCGACGCCGACCGGCCGATCACGGCCTCGGTGGCCGGGTCGTGCACCTGCGTGCAGTCGGTGACGGGAATCCAGTCCCCGCCGACGAGGATCGAGCTGCGGTCCCAGGTGGTGTGAATCGTGGTGGTCATCGGGCCGCCGCTCGCGAATCCGTGTACACGGACTTGCCGAGCCATTGGCCGCCGTCGGTGACGAGGACCTCGCCGGTGATGTAGCCGGAGCGGTCGCTGAGCAAGAAGGCCGCGGATTCGGCGACTTCCTCCGGCGTCGTGAATCGAGCAGCCGGGACACTCGACAGCACGCGGGCGCGATCCTGCTCGGTGGGCCACAGGGCCGCCCCGGCTCCCTCGGTTTCGGTCGGTCCCGGTGCGATGCAGTTGATCCGGACGCCGCGTCCGCCCCATTCCACGGCCAGCGTGCGCGTCATCGCGACGACACCCGCCTTGGCTGCCGCACTGTGGACGGTGCCGGGATGACCGTGCCACGCGTAGCTGGCGATGGTGTTGAGGATGGTGCCGCGACCGGTCGCCAGCATGTGGCGGCCCGCTGCGCGGGTGCAGTAGAACGTGCCGTTCAGGACGATGTCCACGACGGCCTTCCACCCGCCCGGCGAGAGGTCCTCGCTGGGAACCACGAAGTTGCCTGCGGCGTTGTTGACGAGGGCGTCGAGGCGGCCGTAGCGATCGACCACCCCGTCGATTGCGGCGTCCACGGCGTCGGAATCCCGCACGTCGCACACCACTGCCTGGGCTTTCCCGCCGACCCCCTCGGCCGCCCGGACGGTGTCCTCGAGCATGTTCTGCCTGCGGCCGAAGACGACGACGGTGCCGCCCGCGGCCGCCCACCGCATCGCGACGGCGCGCCCGATTCCGGAGCCGCCACCCGTGACGACGGCGACGCGGCCTTCGAATTCGTCGGCGGTGTTCGGGACGAGGCCGGGGGAGTGGGTGTCGGTCATCGCATGGTTCTCCTGTGCTGTCTCGGGATGCGGTTCACGGGGCGGGGGCCGGTTCGGCGGCCACGACGAGCGCGTCGACGGTGAGCGCTCCGTCCGGGGCGGCGCGGACCGGATTCAATTCGATCTCGGCGATGTCGGACCGTTCCGCGATCAACCGGGACACCCGTGTGATCACGTCGACCACGCCGTCGACGGACACCGCGGGGCGTCCCCGCCACCCGCGGAGAAGCGGCATGCAGCGGAGGCGTTCGAGCATCGCGAGGGCATCGCCGGGCCCGACGGGGGCCGATTCGAGACAGATGTCCTGGAGCACTTCGGTTTCGGTGCCACCGGCGCCCACAACGATCACTGGACCGAGGTCGGGATCACGGCGCGCGCCGACCAGGATCTCCACGGTGCCCGCCCGGGTGTCCTGCTCCTCGAGCACGTAGTCGCCGTCGCCGAGCCGTGAGTGCATGTCCTCGAAGGTGCGCGCCAGCTGTTCGGGACCGTCGATGCCGACCGCGACGCCGCCCGCCTCGCTCTTGTGCTCGAGCCAACTCGCCTTGAGGACGAACGGGGCCCGCAAACGGCCGGCCAGTTCGACCGCCTCCTCGTGGGTGTGCACGACTCCGCCGTCGGGGAAGGCGACTCCGAGTGCGGTGAGGAGTTCGCGCGCGGCCCAGTATCCGGGCCGGAGTCCGTCCCGCGGAACGGGCTCGGAGAGGGCGTGGTTCGACGGTTGCGGCGGTCGCAGGCGGGACAGCCCGGACAGGGCGCGGACCGCGGAGTCGACCGTGTCGAACACGGGGACGCCGTGCCGCCACAACGCCTGTGCGGTGCTCGATTCCGGAGCCATGGTGTGGACGACGACGGGTTTGCCGGTCTCCGCGGACGCCCGGCCGATCCGTTCGGCCACGGCCGCTTCGTGTTCGGCGAGAGTGGGAGCGTCCCGCGCGTAGCAGCCGAAATACCCGGTGAGCACCACGGCGTCCGACTCGTCGGCACGGAGGAGACGGCCGACGACGCTCGCGTAACTTCCCAGATCTTGCTCGCCCGCCCCGGCGAGGTCCACCGGGTTGTTGCTGGCTGCACCGGCCGGCAGTTGCAGGGCAACGGATTCGGCGAGCGCCGGGGAGAAGTCGGGAACGGTCAATGCGCTCGCGCTCGTCACGTCCGCGGCGATCGCGCACTGCCCGCCGCTGTCGCCGACGATGGCGACGCGGTTGCCGGCAGGAACGGTGGTGGAGAGGAATGCCCGGGCGACGGTGATCAACTCGTCGGGGCTGCTCACGCGGAGCACTCCCGCTGCGCGGCACGCGGCGTCGACGACGTCCAGGGCAGAGGTGAGCGAGCCCGTGTGGGAACGCGCCAGACGCGTGCTCGCGGCGCTGGCGCCGACCGTCAGCAGCAGGGTCGGTCGTCCGGTGTCGCGCAGGGCGCGCAACGTCCGGAACAGGGATTCACCGTCGCTGAAGCTTTCGAGGTACAGGGCGATCACGCGCGTCGGGTCGTGGCCGCCGAGCTCGGCGAGCAGTTCGGCGGCGGTGACGTCGGACTGGTTACCGATGGAGACGAACCGGGAGACGCCCACACCGTGCCGGGCGCCGAGCGCGGCGAGTTCGGAGCCGAGTTGCCCGCTCTGCGAGATGATCGCGAGCGGCCCGGGTGTGAACCGTCCCCATGCCAGCGAGAGGTCGGTGGCGCTGTCGTAGATGCCGAGACTGTTGGTGCCGACGAGTCGTGCTCCGGCACTGCGGATCCGGGCCGCGAGTTCGGCTTCGCCGGGAACGCCCGCGGTGACGCCGAGGAATCCGCGGACGCCGAGTGCGAGGGCTTCGTCCACCACGTCCGAGACGTAACGCGCAGGCACGCAGAGGGCGACCAGGTCGGGGACCTCGGGGAGGGCCGACACGCTCGGGTGGCACGGGTGTTCGAGGAGGGTGTCGGTTCTCCTGTTGACCAGGTGGACCCGGCGGCGGTGCTCGCCGGTCAGAGCGCCGCTCGCCAGCCAGTAACCCCACTTCGCGGGATCGGCGGAGGCGCCGACGACGGCCACCGAGGCGGGGTCGGAGAACACGCTCAGTTGTGTGACGGACTCGGCCACCACAGTGGTCATAGGGGACTCTCCTCGATCTCGTGTTGCTGTCGATCGGAAAATAGATAACTGGCGCATCAGTCAATTTAGATTGTGGCGGCACTCACAGGGGCTGTCAACCCACTCGTCGCGGTCGCGGCGGGTGCCGCTCGGGAGGCGATGCGCTCTTGACATCGAGTGTGATCGCCCTCACGATGATTCATAACTGGCCCACCAGCCAATTATTCGACACCCTCTGTCCTGTCATCCGCGAGGAGCGTTCATGAAGACTGTGCACGATGGATCGACCACGGAGGACACGATGATGTCCTCGGCGGAAAGCACCGACGCCGAGGCACAGCTGCCGCGCGGAATCCTCCCGACGTGGGCAGTGTTCGGAGTGTCGCTCGGCATCCTGGCGCCCGCATCCACGCTGGCCCTCGCGATCGGTGTCGTCGTCACGATCGCAGGCAACCTCAGCTGGATCACCTGGGCCGTGACCTCGGTGCTGGTCCTCGGGTTCGCCGGGGGCATCGGCTGGCTGGCCAAACGCTTCACCACCACCGGCGGAACGTACGGACTCGCGGCTCGCGCGGCAGGCAAGCCGGCCGGATTCTTCGTGATGGTCACCCACCTCGCGTCGTCACTCGTCGCGGGACCCGCGTGCGTGATCGGCTCGGCGATCTACCTCGACGCATTCCTCCAGAAGGTGGGTCTGCCTGCGAGCACGTGGACGCTCGGCATCTGCGCCGGGGCCGTCGCAGTCGCGGTGACCGCCCTGAACCTTCGTGAAGTGAAGCTGTCCGCGAAGCTGCTGCTGGTGATCGAATTCTTCACGGTGGCAGTGATCGTCGTGCTCCTGATCGTGGTTCTCGCGAATTCGGACACCGGTCCGATCGACAGTAGGCAGTTCGACTTCCACGGCTTCAGTGCCACAGCGATTCTCGCGACCGCGGGCTTCTCCGTGTTCTCCCTCGCCGGATTCGACCACGCCGCCACCTTGGGGCGGGAGGCGCGTCATCCCAAGCGGGCCATCAGCTTCGCCGTCGTCGGGTCGGTCCTGGCCTGCGGGGTGCTCTACATCGTCGCCACCTACATCATCGTGCTCGGCTTCCGCGGGGTGCCGATCGACAACATGAACGCACCCCTCGACACCCTCGCCGAGCACAACGGCGTCGGGTGGCTCGGCTACCTGATCGACATCGGTGTCGCCATCAGCTTCTTCGGATCCACGCTCGGAGTCATGGCAGGCACCAGCCGGACCGTGTACACCCTGGCCCGCGACGGTCTGCTGCCCGCTCGCCTCGGCAAGGTCAGTGCCCGCCACGGCACCCCCGTCGGTGCGGTGACGACCCTCGGCGTCATCTACCTCGTGGCCGGGCTCCTCGGCGTGGTGGTGACGGCGGCGGAGACGTCGTACGGCCTGCTCGGGACGTACGCCGGCTACATGCTGATCGCCGCCTACGGACTCACCGCACTGGCGGCCGGCTATTGCGCGGTCCGGTCGCGGTCGCTGCGCCTGGGCATCGGACTCGCAACCGTCCTCGCCGCGATCGGGTCCGTGCTCGTCTACTGGTACAGCTTCAACCCGTTCCCGTCCGGGGCGCGGGGCGTGGTCGCGTGGATCTTCTTCGCGACCGTGCTCGGCTACATCGCCCTGTACTGCTACCTGCGGCTCCGCAAGCCGCTCGTCTTCGCGCGGATCGGTGAGTCCGACCGGAAGACAACCCTCGAGGTCGATGCCGACGAGCAGGCGGGCGCGGTGCGCTGACGGTCACCTCCCCGGTGGCAGGTGTCAGGCGCGTCCGGAGTCGTGCTCGGCGAGTGCCGGTGCGACGAACTGCTCGAGCATCGTGCGTTCGTCGGTGTCGTCGACGCCAGGGACGGTGAGCAGGGAGACGATGATCCGGACGAGCCACCGTGCCTTCCGGGACGTCTCCTCGCCGGAGAACCCCGCCTGCCCCAGGAAGGCGGAGCCCAGCGATTCGATGACGTCCGACGAGTGCGCGATCTGCGCGGCGAGGCCGGAGTCGCCGAGCTGGAACCAGGCGGCCAGAGTCGGGTCGGCGCGCACCAGCCGGATCGCGGCCAGCATCGCCTCCACGATCACATCCTTCGGATCACCGGCCGCGGACACCTCCTCCGCGACCAGCGCGCCGATGCGCCGGGCCTCGCGGTGAACGAACGCCAGCTGCAGCGACTGCTTGCTGTCGAAGTAGCGGTACAACGTGGCCCGGGAACATCCGGCCGCCCGGGCGACCTCGGCCATACCGACGGCCGCGATGCCGTTCTCGACATACAGCTGGGCTGCGACGTCGAGGATCCGCTCGGCGGCGAGGCGGGGGCGTTCGTCCCGCATCCAGTCGGCGGTCATGCTTCACGCACCCGGAACGGGACGCTCGTCGGGCGGCGCACGTAATTGCCGTCCGCATAGACGACGGCGTCGATGTCGACGGTGAAATCGGGGCAGCGGGCCAGCAGTTCCTCGAGCGCGATCCGCGCCTGCATCCGTGCCGCGGCCGCACCGAGGCAGTGGTGGGCCCCATGGCTGAAGGTGAGGATCTGCTTCGGACTGCGACGCACGTCCAGGACCTCGGCATCCGGTCCGAACCGGCGCGGATCGCGGTTAGCGGAGCCGTACAGCAGGAGTACCTTCCGTCCCTCGGGAACGACGGTGCCGTCGATCTCGACGTCGCGGGTCACCGTGCGGGCGAGGCCCTGGACGGGGGCGGTGAGCCGGAGCAATTCCTCGACGGCGTCACGAACGAGCTCCGGATGTTCGATAAGGTCGCGTCGCTGATCCCGGTGCTCGGTGAGCAACTGGACTGCGCCGCCGAGCATCCCGGTGGTGGTGTCGTTGCCGCCGGTGACCATCGTGAACGCGAAACCGAGGATGGAGAGCAGCCCGGTGATGTCGCCGTCGGCTCCCATCCCGCCCGCGACGAGGTGCGAGATCGTGTCGTCTCCGGGGTCGGTGCGCCGCCGCTCGATCAGTCCGGTGAAGTAGCCCATCAGTTCGGTGACCGCACCCGTCGCCTGCAGCGTGTCGCCCTGCGCATTGGCCGCGACGATGGCCTCGGTCCACCCGTCGAACTGCGCCCGGTCCTCGTCGGGGACACCGAGGTAGTGGGCGACGACCATGCTCGGCAGCGGCTTGAACAGTTCCTTCACCACATCGCCCGCACCTGCCTCCCGCAGTCGTTCGATGCGCTCCACCACGAACGCCCGGACGTTCGGCTCGACGGCGGTGACCTGCCGTGGGGTGAATCCCTTCGACACGAGACGGCGGAACGCGGTGTGGTCGGGCGGGTCGAGCATCACCAGCGGCGGATTGTCCTGCAGGCCGATCTTCTCCAGCTCGCCGTATGTCGTGGTGAGGCCGGCGGCGGAGGAGAACGTCTCGGGGTCCCGGGCCGCCGCGTAGACGTCGGCGTGCCGGGACAACACCCAGTAGTCGTTGCCGGGTGCGTCCTCGGGGACGACGTGATGGACGGGGTCGTGGTCGCGCAGGCCTGCGTACATCTGCCACGGGGCACGCCACGACTGTCCGGACCTCGGTACGAACGAAACGCTCGACACATGTGCGGTCATGTATCGATAGTGAGACACATTGCCCATTGTGTCAATGGTGCGGATGCGGCCTCTCTAGCCGAACAGGGCGAACGCCACGACAGCGAGGATCAGGACGAGTACCGGTGTGAGGATGAGCAGCAACCCGAACAGTCCGGGATTCTTCACCGGCCGATGGTCGATCGCGCCCTTGCTGAAACTGCTGAACGGCGACGCGTAGTACACCGGGGGAGCCGGGTGGTACCGGTTGTCGACGGTGATCTGCGCCCTGCCCTGCTCCCAGATCCACGGGACCGAGATCTGGATGTGGTGCACGCCCGGCGGTGCCGGAATTTCGTTGTGTCCCCATCGAAGCGGCACGGGATGGCCGTTGATGCGGGCATTGGGGGTCACCAGCATCGGGCCCATCGGCGGCTTCTTCGCGTCGATGACGAGCGCGGTGGGTGAGGAGGCGGGCTGCATGAAGGGCGAGAGTATCACCCGGACGCAGCCCGAAAAGTACGGCCTACTGGCCGGCCGCGATCCGGGCCTTCTCCAGCGCCGCGAGGGTGCGGAGCACGGTGGCGCGCTGCTTCTCGAGGTCGCTGATTCGAGCACGCGCGGCAAGGCCGGCGGGCTCGCCGATCAGGTTCATCTGGGCGTCGATGGCCGAGAGCTGATCGAGCAGGCCCGTGACGCGCGATTCGAGTGCGGCGACGTCGACGGCATCGGTGCGCACCGGTGCCACCGGCGGGGTGGCCGACGTGCGGGACGCACTCGGGCGGGTCGACGCGGAGGCCGACGACGTTCCGGAATGAGCGGTGCTGCGCGGCTCCGACACCACACTGGCCGCCCGGGGGCGCAGGGCCTTGCGGACGGCCGCCGGGTCCGGGAGTTCCGCGAGCTTCATCTCGTTGAGTTCGCGGCGGGCGTCGCGGGCGTTGACCCGGTGCTCACGCTCTTCGTCGTCGTCCGACTGCAACGTTCCGCCGAGCGGACGCAGACCGTACATGCCCAGGAAGCGGCGGGCCTCGTCGATGACCGATTCCTTCTCGCGGCAAGTGCCACAGCGAGGTTCGTTACGGAACATCTCGACGGCGTTGTCGTCTCCGCACCACACGCACGCCCCCGGCGACCAACGCCGGACGTTTCGAATTGCAGCGATATCGATAGGGCCGGAGAGAGTCTGCGCGTCGATCACGACGAGCCACAGTAGGGGATTTCGGGCGTGCGGGTCACATCGCCGTAAGTACGACCTGCGGTTCTGCGCCCGAGCGTGACGAAGATCATGCCGAGGCGCGCAAACTGCTCCGCAAACGCTGTGTGCCACACGTGTTTTCCCGACCGGTAAGTTTCATTCTCCGGCACCGATGACGGTGGTCAGCCACTCGACGAGCGGCCGCATCGAACGCCAGGCGATGCGCACTTCGTCAGCGGCGCGGGGAGTTTCGATCCAGTCGGGGGAGAGGTAGCTCCGGCTGGCCGTGAGCGACCTGTGACGCATCAGGTCCAGCCGCGGGTGGTCCTCGGCGACGCCGCGAGGACGGGTCTTGAGTGTGTCGCCGCCGATCTCGAATCCCGACGACCGGACCTTCTTCACGAGCCGGGCGAGTTCGCGGCCCTTGCGGTCGTCGTCGACGGCGTCACGGAAGCGCCCGACATGGAGCGGGGTATGCGAATAGAAGCCACCCGCGACGAACAGTCCGGCGGCATCGATCTGCACGTAGTAGCCCACGCCCGGGCGGGTCTCGACGAATCCGCCCTGATGGGTCTTGTAGGGCGTCTTGTCCTTCGAGAACCGGACATCGCGGTAGGGGCGAAACACTTTGCCCGCGCCGAACTCCGATTCGAGTTCCGCGAGCAGGGCGGTCATGGGTGCGCGCACGGAGTCGTCGTAGACGGATTTGTGCGCGGTCCAGAAGCTCTTGCTGTTGTCTGCCTCGAGGTCCTCGTAGAAGTCGAGAGCAGCGGTGGGGATCCCGGTGAACACAGGGAAAGGCTACGCCTGTGAGTGGTTGACGAGTCTCTGGACTCGTCAACCACTCACAGGCGCGGAGCGCCTAGGCGTTGCCGTTGAACAGCGACGTGACCGAGCCGTTCTCGAAAACTTCCTTGATGGTGCGAGCAAGCAGCGGCGCGATGGACAGCACCGTGAGGGTCGGGAACTTCTTCGACTCGTCGATCGGGAGCGTGTTGGTGACGATGACTTCCTTGGCACCACACGCGGCGAGACGCTCGGCCGCCGGATCGGACAGGACACCGTGGGTGGCGGCGATGATCACGTCGCCCGCGCCGGCCTCCTTGAGGATCTTCACGGCGCCGGCGATGGTTCCACCGGTGTCGATCATGTCGTCGATCAGGATGCAGGTGTGGCCTTCGACGTCACCGACGACGCGGTTGGACTTCACCTGGTTGGGCACCAGCGGGTCGCGCGTCTTGTGGATGAATGCCAGCGGCGCGCCACCGAGGGTGTCGGCCCACTTCTCGGCGACCCGGACGCGACCGGAGTCGGGGGAGACGACGGCGATGTTGTCGGTGCCGTAGTTGCCGCGGATGTACTCGGCGAGCTGACCCTGGGCGTGCATGTGGTCGACGGGGCCGTCGAAGAAGCCCTGGATCTGGTCGGTGTGGAGATCGACCGTGATGATGCGGTCGGCGCCTGCCGTCTTGAGGAGGTCGGCGATCAGGCGAGCCGAGATGGGCTCACGGCCGCGGTGCTTCTTGTCCTGGCGTGCGTACGGGTAGAACGGCAGGATCGCGGTGATGCGCTTGGCCGATCCGCGCTTGAGCGCGTCGATCATGATCAGCTGTTCCATCACCCACGTGTTCAGCGGGGCCGGGTGGCTCTGCAGCACGAAGGCGTCGGAGCCGCGGACCGACTCCTCGAAACGGACGAAGATCTCGCCGTTCGCGAAGTCACGGGCAGTCTGCGGGGTGACCCGCACGTCGAGTTCCTTCGCTACCTGTTCGGCCAGCTCCGGATGCGCGCGACCAGAAAAAAGCATGAGGTTCTTCTGGTTGTCGATCCAATTCGCGGTCACTGCTCTATGCCATCCTTTAAATCTTGCTTCTCGGTTTCGTGCAGATCTGAACTGTGGTGCAGTCCCGCGGCGGCTGCCGCCTCGGCGGCGGCGGTACCGGGGCGATTTCGTTGCACCCAGCCGTCAATATTGCGCTGCTTCCCGCCGGAGACCGCGAGTGCCCCCGGTGGAACGTCGAAACGCAGCACCGTGCCGGCGCCGGTGTAAGCACCGTCACCGACCTGTACCGGAGCGACGAACATGGTGTCCGATCCGGTCCGGACGTGTGACCCCACCACCGTACGGCTCTTGGCGACGCCGTCGTAATTGACGAACACGCTCGACGCACCGATGTTGCTGTACTCGCCGATCGTGGCGTCGCCCACGTAGGTCAGGTGAGGAACTTTGGTGTGCGCCCCGATGTCGGCGTTCTTCGTCTCGACGAAGGCGCCGAGCTTGCCGGACGCACCGAGGACGGTGCCGGGACGCAGGTAGGAGAACGGGCCGACGGTGGCGCCCGCGCCGATCGTCGATTCCGAGCCGTGGGTACGCACCACGCTGGCGCCTTCGCCGACCGTCACGTCGGTGAGGGTGGTGTCGGGACCGATCACGGCGTCCTCGCCGACGGCGGTGGTGCCGAGCAGTTGCACTCCCGGATGGATGGTGACGTCGCGAGCGAGTGTGACGCCGACGTCGATCCAGGTGGTCGACGGATCGACGACGGTGACCCCGGCCCGCATCCAGTTCTCGACGGTGCGGCGATTGAGTTCGGCAGCCAGCCTCGACAGCTGGACGCGATCGTTGGCGCCTGCGACCTTAGCGGAGTCGGCCAGGTGGGCGGCGAAAACGGGTGCGCCGGCCTCGCGGGCGATCTTGACGACGTCGGTCAGGTACAGCTCGCCCTGCGCGTTGTTCGCATTGAGCTGCCCGAGCGCGGAGCGCAGGAACTCGGCGTCGAACGCGTACACGCCGGCGTTGACCTCGGTGATGGCCGCCTGCTCCTCGGTGGCGTCGGCCTCTTCCACGATCTCGGCGATCTCACCGTCGTGGGGCAGTCTGACGATCCGCCCGTAGCCGCGGGGCTCGGGAGCGGTGAACGTCAGCACGGTGACCGCCGAGGGGGTCGGCTCGCTGTGGTGCTCGTCGACGAGAGCGTGCAGGGTGCGGCCGTCGAGCAGCGGGACGTCCGCGGCGGTGACCAGCACGGTCCCGCGGAAGTCGGCGGGCAGGGCGGACAGGCCGCATTCGACGGCGTGTCCGGTGCCGTTCTGCTCGTCCTGGACGGCGATCGCGATCGGGCGGCCCAGTTCGGCCTCGAGGGCGCTGACGGCGACCCCGACGCGTTCCTTGTCGTGCCCGACGACGGTGACGAGGTGCGTCGGATCGACCTCGGCGGCGGCGTACAGGGAGTGCGCCAGCATCGTGCGTCCGCCCAGAGTGTGCAACACCTTGGGGGTCTTCGACCGCATCCGAGTTCCCGCGCCGGCGGCGAGGACGACCACGGCGGTCTGCACTGGCATGAAGCTCCCTCTGAGTCGTTCCGCTCTTGCTGTTCTCGACAGCTCCACCTGCAGGAATGTGCTCCGCAGGCTCCGCTCCGCCGCCAGGACTCGAACCTGAACTATCTGAACCAAAATCAGAGGTGCTGCCATTACACTACGGCGGATTGCCACGCACACGGGGTGTCACGCCCGTTTGCGCGAGAGAATCCTCGCATGCCGACCCGCCGCCCGTCGAACCGCTGCGGAAATTTGTCTCGATCGTCCCGATAGAGTGGGTGCTACCTGCAGTGTTTCCGCGCTGCCCGCGGCACTTCGTCGTCGCGAGTGTCAGGAAAGGAAGGTGCCTCGGTGCCCCGACCCACGGAGTTGGACGCGACCCCCGAGAGGGCGGTCCGCACCCGGATGACCGGTACGCAACGGCGGGAGCAGTTGATCGAGATCGGCCGTGCCCTGTTTGCCGAGCGAGGGTACGAGGCGACGTCGATCGAGGAGATCGCACAGCGGGCCCACGTCTCCAAGCCTGTCGTCTACGAACACTTCGGCGGCAAGGAGGGCCTCTATGCCGTCGTCGTGGATCGGGAGATGTCGCGACTGCTGGAGATGGTGACGTCCTCGCTGAAACAGAATCGCTCCCGGGTCCGGGTCGAGCGGGTGGCGCTGGCGCTGCTCACCTATGTGGAGGAGCACACCGACGGGTTCCGCATCCTCGTCCGCGACTCTCCGGTGGCGGCACCGGACGGTACGTACTCGAGCCTGCTGAACGAGGCCATCGGTCAGGTCGGGCACATCCTGGCCGGCGACTTCTCGCGGCGTGGTTTCAATCCCGATCTGGCCCTGCTGTACGCGCAGGCGCTGGTCGGGATGGTGTCCACCACCGCCACGTGGTGGCTGGACGAGCGGACGCCGCCGAAGGAAGTCGTCGCCGCGCATCTGGTCAACCTGTGCTGGAACGGATTGACCAATCTCGAGGCGGATCCGCAGCTGGGCACCGATCGGCCCCGTACGACACCTCAGTGAACGTGTTCTCGTTTCCCGACTCGCGGTTCAACTTCCCTAGGGCTGCGCCTGTCAAGTGCTAGGGTTCGCTGGAGTTTGCGCGCCCCGTCGGGGGGGTTGTTCGGGAGGCAGTCGATGGCGAGACAGGTTCGAGCAGAGGTAACTCGGGCGTCGGTCCTCATGGCGGCGGCCGACGTATTCTTACGTCTCGGTTACGCCAACGCGGGTCTCAACGAAATCATCGAGCAGTCCGGTGTGACCAAAGGTGCGTTGTACTTCCACTTCAGTTCCAAGGAAGACCTGGCGCGCGGCGTCATCGACGAGGGGCAGATCCGTCTGACCGCCGGAATGACCTCCGTCAGCGACGGGCCGACGCCGGCTCTGGAAGCGCTCGTCGCCCTGTCCTACGTGGCGATCGAGGCGGCGAGTTCCGATCCGATCGTCGCGGCCATGCTGCGACTGCAGCACGAGATCGGCGACTACCAGGGGACGCACGGCAACGTGGTGGCCTCGTGGCAGCAGGGCTTCGAGCGACTCGTCGCACGTGCGGTCGAGGAGGGGGACATCCTCACGGAAGACGACGTCTCCGCGGGAACTCTGTCCACTTTCCTGCTCGGGTCGCTGCTCGGTGCCCACGTGGTCGCGACCGCGACCGGCGCCTTCGACGATCTTCCGCGTCGCATGGAACGGGTCTGGTACTTCATTCTTCCCGGACTGGTCGAGCCGTCGAAGCTCGTGTACTTCCGCCAGTTCGCCTCGCGGCGCTTGCTGCGCTGAGCGATCCCTGCGGCTGCACGATCAGTCCGATGTATCGGTCCGGCGGGGTGCCGCATAACGGCGCAGAGCAGGGGCGACGGGGCGGCCACGGAGAAATCCGGCCACGCCACCGGATTCGATTGCCCTACTGTAGATTTCGAGAGCGCGATGGATCACTTCCAGAGTGAGGTCGACGTCGGCCGAGCGGTGCGCCGCAGACGTGACAAACGATTGGCACAGAACGCCACCTGACAAGAGTTCTTGCAGGAAGAGCGTCCGGAATTCCTGTGATGGCTGATAGTTCAGGTCACGCGTGACGAAAATCAGGCATGAAGGCCGGCCGATCACCTGGACGTAATCCGCAATCCCCATATCTGCAGCGGCTGCGCCGACTCCTTCGGCGATGCGCCTGCCGGACTGCTCCATGCGCGAAATCGGATCCTCGGTGGCGTAGGCGTGTACGACTGCGCGGAAAGCCGCGAGCGCTCCGCACTCGGGTCCGTGGGTCGTGGACAGGAGGAAGACCCGGTCGTGGTCCGTGTTCAGCCCGCCGAACTCCATGTACTCGCGTTTGCCCGCCAGGGCTGAAATCGGGAAGCCGTTACCCATCGCCTTACCCCAGCACGACAAGTCGGGTGTGACCGCGTACTCCGTTTGTGCGCCGCCTTGTGACCATCGGAATCCTGTGATCATCTCGTCGAAGATGAGAAGGGCTCCGCGCTCGTCGCAGAGCGACCGAACGGCGTCGAGGTATCCGGGTGTCGGCTCAGCTGTAGCGGTGGCTGCCTCCATGACAACACAGGCCACCCGGTGTGGATTCTCGTCGAACACCGAGACAAGTGAATTGAGGTCATTGAATCGGAAGCTGCGTGTCTTGGCGGCGACATCGGAGGGAACACCGCTGTTCATTGCGGTTGTGCCGATGAACCAGTCGTCCACGGAGAAGAACGGTTGATTGCAGACCGCCACCAGCTCGCGTCCCGTCACAGCTCGGGCAAGGCGGACCGCCGCAGTGGTGGCGTCGGACCCGTTCTTGGCAAACTTCACCATGTCTGCACCGGGAACGAGTTGGAGAAAGTCCTCGGCCGCGTGCAATTCGAGTTCCGTCGGACGGCTGAAGTTCGTACCACGGGAGATGGCCGCACACACGGCGTCGACCACGGGGGCGTACCCGTGTCCCAGTGTCACGGACCGGAGACCCATGCCGTATTCGACGAAACTGTTCCCGTCCACATCCCATACGCGGGCTCCCTTCCCGCCGACAAGTACCGGCGCCATGTAATCCGGGTACTGGTCGGGACCGCGCGCATAGGTATGCGCTCCGCCCGGCACAAGTTTGTTCAGCCGTGCCTGCAGCTCGTTCGAGCGAGAAAAGGAGCGACTGACCGCGTCGTCCTCGAGGGGCATGGCGACCTCCATGGCTCGGAGATGCATCGCGACGCAATTGTGTCACCTGGTCGGTCGACTGTTGTGCTGAACGGGAGAAACCGGTCGACGACACGCCGGATGTGGATGTCGAGGTCGGGGAGCGGACCGTGGTGTGGAGGAAAGGGTTGCGGTATCGTCGAATCGACCTCTACCTGTCCCTTTCGGACTGGGCTGACATAGTGTGCTACCCGCTCGGGGGTCGCTGCCGTCCTCTCGCGAATGAGTGTCCGAAGGGGCCGATATGGAGAATCGCGAGTCCCGCGCAACGCCGACCGGCGGATCGAGCATCCGTGTTCTTCTGGAAAACGGCGAGTACTGGCTGAACAACAAGGGTGACCTGGCGATTCTCAACGTCACGGTGCGCAGGATTGCAGAGCGATGGCCCAACGCCACAATCGGTGTCCTCACCAGCAGATCGTCGCTGTTGAAGGCCTATGAGCCGAACGCGGAGCCGATTCGGTATCAGCAAGGCGGCGATTGGCCGAGACGGCGTGGTTGGGGAGGGCTGGCCGGCCGTTTCGGTCCCGAGGCGGCGGGACCCTTCCTCGAGGGGTGGGAAGCCGCGGCGGCCGCACCCGCGTCTCTCGTGCGGCGGGCACGTCGGGTCGTCCTTCGCGGGAGCGGGGGTAAAGGTACGAACGGTGAGTCCGGCACGATGACAACGAATTCGGAACGGTTGCTACTGAGTCGTGACGGTGGGCGGCTGCCGAATGCCATCGACGGCGCATCTTTGGTGCTCGCGATCGGCGGTGGGTACCTTACCGATATCGATCGGTTCCAGACCGAGCGCACACTCGATTTACTCGAGTATGCAACGAATCATCGAATCCCTACCGCGATGGTCGGGCAGGGGATAGGCCCGATTCACGATCCCGCGCTGCTGGAACAGGCCGCTCGAGTGCTTCCGCAGGTCGATTTCATCGCGCTTCGCGAAGGACGGCGGGGCCCTGAACTATTGCATTCTCTCGGTGTTCCGGCCGAACGTGTCGTAGTTACCGGTGACGACGCGGTGGAACTCGGTTACTCGACTCGGCGCGGGGACCTCGGCACGGACATCGGCGTGTGTCTCAGAGTTGCGGATTACTCTCCGGTCGGAGCCGAGGTGCAGGAAGTGTTGGGTCGCGTCGTTCGGGACGTGGCCGCCGAATCCGGTGCTCGACTGGTTCCGCTGATCGTGTCCGAGTACGACGCCGAAGACCGTCGCTCGACGATGCCACTCCTCACCGGGTTCCCCGCCGTTGTACCGCCCCTAGGTCGTTTCGCCAGTGCGCAATCACTCTCGCGGCGGATCGCCCGATGCCGGATAATCGTCACGGGTGCTTACCACGTAGCGGTCTTCGCCCTGTCTCAAGGAATTCCTGTTGTCGGGCTGTCGACCTCACGGTATTACAACGACAAGTTCGAGGGCTTGGCCGCGATGTTCGAAGCCGGAGTCGAGTTGGTAAGGCTCGACGGGGAAGAGGTCGACGACCGACTTCGCTGCGCGATGCGCAGCACATGGTCGCGCGCTCCGGAACTGAGGGCTGGATTGCTGGGTCGGGCGGTAAGCCAGATCGAAGCGAGCAGAGCCGCTTTCGACCGTGCCGCGCAGCTTGTCAAGGGTGACATCACGACGCGGTCGAATTCGAATCCCGGGCCGACTTGGCCGCCCACATCGTCGACGTAATTGCCCACAGGTCGTGATCCTTGCGTCGACCGCCGACGTCGAGATAACTCGTCATCGTGCCCTCTCGCTGCATCCCAACCTGTCGTACGAGCCGGGTGGCAGGCTGGTTGTCGACGCATACCGGAGCAGTGACCCGGCGCAATCCGAGTATGTCGAACACATACTGCGCGAGGAGGTTCGCAGCTGCCAGCGCGATGCCCTGTCCTGCGAGAGTGGAATCGATCCACACGCCGACCTCTGCGCTCTGCGCTCCACAGTCGATGTGCTCGACGTTGAACTGACCGGCGAATCGGCCTTCAACCTCTATTACCAGCGGCAATGCGCGGCCTGCGCGGGCCTCCTTGCGCATGTGTAGAAGTTCGTCTATCCAGGCGCCCTCGGTGTGGCGCCGAGACCAGGATTTCGAAGACGACACCCAGAACGGCTCGATCAGATGCTGATCCCGTATCCGCAGGGTTTGCCACGCCGAGGCGTCCGAAAGCCTGGGCGAGCGAAGAGCAACGCGATGCTCGGCAGCCATCACAGGGCCAAGCCGGATTCCAGCGCTGGGTACACGGTGCGATCCGATCCGATGCCTGAGGGGCCTCGAATAAAGCTTGCCAGCCGCGACGAGGACCACCAATGATCGTGGAGGCTTCATGCTTTCACCTCTGGCCAGCAAGCCTGACTGAAGCAGTCGATCTGCCACGCCAGACGACGACGGTGGAGAGCTTGGAGTAAGCCTACCCGAACCGAGGTCCCGAAAACATGGGGGACGGCAGAGAAGGCGAACCTGGATAGGTGTCGCGACCTGCAGGAATGCGACTTTCGCTGAAGCCGGGCTGGTATTGTCGGCGGTGTTTGGTCGACGGGTCGCCCGCGCAGATCCGAAAGGAAGGTGTGTAGCGTGACTCCCTCCGCCGCAGGCAACGCCCGACGGGATTCTCGATGACCTCTCCCCGCGTCGCGCTCGTTCATGAGCGATTTACCGAAGTCGCCGGTTCGGAGCATGTTGTCGAACAATTGTCAGCACAATGGCCGGATGCGCGCGTGCATGTGCCGATCGCGCGTCCGACGGGGATCCCCTCGGGACTGCGGAGGGCGCCGGAGACCACTTGGCTCAATCAGTTGTATCGACTCGGTGGTGAGCGGTCCTATGCGCCACTGATGCCGTTGATGCCGAATGCCTTCCGACGAATGGATATCGGAAATGCTGCCGCGGTGATCATCAGTCATCACGCATTTGCGACCCAAGCCGTTTTCGCGACTTCCGCCGCCACAATCGCCTATGTGCACAGCCCGGCCCGCTGGGCATGGGACAAATCACTCCGTGAGGGTGAAGCAGGCGGGAGAGCGGGCGCTGCCGCATTGATGATGCTCGCGTCGACAGCGCGACGTGCCGAGCTTGCTGCGGCTCCGTTGTTGAATCAATTGGTGGCGAATTCGACGACCGTTGCGCAGCGCATCAAACAGTGGTGGGGCCGCGATGCGGTTGTGGTTCATCCGCCTGTCGACACCGATGCATTCACGCCTGACCCCGCTACCCGCCGCGATAATTTCTTCTTGGTCGCAGGGCGCCTCGTGCCCTACAAGAGGCCCGACCTGGCAATTCTCGCCGCGAACGCCGCGGGGGTGCCCCTCGTGGTTACGGGGGACGGCCGCAGCCTCGAGTATTGCCGCAGTATTGCGGGTCCCACGGTTGTCTTCCTGGGGCATGTATCGCATGCGCAGCTGTTAGAGCTGCTGCGCCGAACTCGTGCGCTGCTCATGCCTGGCGTAGAAGATTTCGGAATAGTCCCGGTGGAGGCCATGGCCTGCGGAACGCCGGTGATTGCGCTCGGCAGAGGTGGTGCAGTCGACAGCGTGGTGCCGCATGTTACGGGCCAATTCGTCTCCGGCGTTCTCGACGAAGAGATAGTGGCTGGTTTCGTGACCTCGATGCGCGCGTTCGACGGCTCGATCTATGACGCGGCTGCAATCCGTCAACACGCCGAGCTGTTTTCTCGTAGCATCTTTCGGCGCAGAATGCAGCAAGTTGTCGATGGCGTGCTGGCATTGTGACCGAGTTACACGGTGATTGGTATTTCAACACCCTCGATCGGTGAAGGCATTGAGGTATCCGGCGGATTGGCGGATGTACATTCCTGCCCAGAAGGGCAGCCCGGACGGGGTAGGGCTTGCGACCATTGTCACTTCGCCGTCGAAGCACTTTTCGACGATGTACCTCGCCCGAGAGATGTGGGGCGTGAATGTCACGACGATGATGTGATGCCACCCTTGCTGGGCGGCGCGGCGCCCAATCTCCTGGGCTTCTCCCTTTGTCGTCCACGGATCGGGCTCGAAGCAACTCACCACGAAGTCGAAGTGGTTATGGCAGTACTTGTCCATCGTCCTGTCGCCACTCCCGACGGAGTTCGAGATGACGAGTTGTGGTGCGTATCCGCGCTCGGCCAATTCGACGCCGATGTCGAAACGCTCGTACGGAGTCCCACCGAGAACCACAATGGCATCCGCTGTTCTCAACGGGTCGATCTGCGGACGTACGTAGACAGGCCAGCCCGCCGCCGTAATCGCGGCAGCAGTGGTGAAGAGGATGATGATCATCCAGAGTGCACGCTTGAACAGGGCCGGTGCCTTTGGAGAATGCGCACATTCAGGTTGTCGGCCCGACCGTGATTCGGGGTCGCGAGGCGAGCGGCGCATGCCTAGCCAGTCGGTCGGCGCCTACCGAGCGGGGCGGTCTTCACGCTGCCATCGGTCGAGACCGTCAGTCTCCAGTAGTTGTCGGCCGAATCCTTCAGCACGACTCCACTGTCGGCTCGGTCGACGAGCCACTCTCCGGTCGGCAGAACCGCGGAAAGTACTTCACCATCGGGGGATTGCGCCTGCAGGAGGTCAGCACTGTCAATGCCTGCGCGAGTAATCACGGTTCCTACGAAGGTAACTCCACTTACCTGCCCGCGACCAGTCACGCTCCACCCTTCAGGAAACGATTTCGGATCGATGTCGGAAGTTGTGCTGGAGAGCAGATTGACAGCGGTGCCGTCCGGACACCCCTCGGGATCGACGCGGACTTCGATTGCCGGGCGCTGGATATCCGAATCGAACTGGACGTTGGCAAGGTAGGGCTGTCGGCAATACACCATGTCCATACACACCGAGCGTGCTGCGACCTTGCAGTTGACCAGGCCGAACTGTGCAGGCCCACCACGATCGCGATTCCCGATCGACAGGGCGATGTCGGCGCCCTCGAACCATACATTTGTCAACCACCAATCGTTTGCCGCTCCGTCGATCAACACGTGCTTGTCCGTAGTGTTCGGATCGGTGTCGGATACGAATTCGACGTTGACCATTGACAGCCCGGCACTATGATCATTTCCCGTCCCCAGGACTCCGACGTAATTGCTCGTAAACTTCGAGGAGGTGACGTAGTTCTGAATGCATCTGGTCGTGAGCCCGATTCCGAAGTTGTTGACATCGCAATTGATGAACGCAGTGCCACCCGTGTTCTGGTCGAGTATGACCCCTCGCTGCTGTGCAAACTCGGGATAGTTGCTACTGACGTGTCCGCCGCGGAATACGACGGAATCGAACGAGCATCTGAAGCATTCGGACAGGGACACCGCCGCGCCGGTTGCGCCGGTCACGTAGATCCCCAGGCGCTTGAAACTCACCCGATGCTTTCCTCGAAGTGTGATCAATGGTCCGTCCCCGGCGTAACCGATGGTCGTGACGTCGCTGCCGTCCCCGATGACAGCGGCGTAGTCGGGCAGGTCAGGCCATGCAGTGACGCGGTAAGCACCGGCGGGCAGGTAGAGAACCAGGGGGCCCTCGCCGACCGCACAAGCGGTGGCGATCGCCGTCGTGTCGTCGGCCTTGCCATCGCCGACAGCCCCGAAATCCCGGACGTTGCGCGCGGAGGGGACATCGGAGACGTGTGGCGAGGTGAACTCGACAGTCGGTTCCTCGGCTGATGACGTACACGCGGCAGCCGCCAGTGGTAGTGCTGCAGCGACACCCAGTGAACGAGCCAGCAACCGCCGCCGATTCAGGACATCGTCTGTCACCGGTCCGCCTCGAGTGTGTCTGCCGTTGCATCGAGGACGATCGCGGGTTCCTCCTTCTGCGGTTCCGTGCCGGTGTTCCATGTTCGGATTGGTCCGCTGTTCTGCCGGCGGAAGATCTTGCGGAGCCAGTTGGCGTGCTTCTTCGATATTGCTACGGCTCCGATCAGCCGGGATCCACCTTGATCGAACGTCGCCAGTGCGCCGAGTACCTGCGGCGACGTGGATCTTCCCATTTCGACGACAGCGACTGTGCCGTCGCAACGCCCGGAGAGCGTCAATGCGTCGGCGGCAGATCCGACCGGGGCGGCGTCGATGACGACGTAGTCGAAGTCGAAACGGAGTGCGGATACGATCTGGGTGAGGCGCTCGGATGCGAGCAGATCACTGGTTCGATCGTCGACAGATCCGATGGCCAGCACGCTGATCCCGGAGTCAGCGCATGTAGACAACTCGTCGACGGGGGACGAAGTCGTGCGCAGGAGGTCTGCGAGGCCCGAGTCGGACACGGGAAGATGGTTGGAGATGCCACCTCCCGTGGTATCGGCATCGATCAACACGACCCGCCGACCGCTGTCTGCGAATGCCTTCGCGAGCATGACCGAGACATCCGGTTGTGAACGTGCCGAGAGACTTGTGAGCAACACTGTCATCCCGCTGTCGCCACCACCCGCCTGGATCAATCGAGTGCGCAGTCGCCGAGCCTCCCCGATGGCACCGGGTTCCCCGACATCGAGAATGGCGAGAACGGGGATCGGCAGAATTTCACCGAGCTCATGCGATGTCCGGATCGTGCGGTCCATGCGGTCCTTCACAAGCGCCGCCAGACAACCGAGCGCCAATCCGGCGAGCAGGCCGATACCGAGCAGCCGCCGCGAGTTGGGTCCATTGATCGCGACGGGATCTGTGGCCGGATCGACGACCGAAACTCTTGCAGCAGGAGCCGCGTCGGTCTGGATGGTCTCCAATTCGTCTACCAGTCTTCGAAACTGAGCTACCACGGCGTCGGTCAACATGACGGCACCCTCGGCCGTCGAATCGGTGACCGTGACGTCCAGCAGCGCGGTGGCCGGGGGGAATGAGGCCGAGATCTTGCCCTGCAGCTCGCCGGCAGACATTGGCAACCCGAGTTGGTCGACGACGCGTTGAGCGACGTTGGAACTCGCGGCGAGGTTTACGTATGACGTCACTCGCTGCTGGGCGGCTAGACCACCCTGGTAGACGTCGTTCACCGACGTTCCGGTTGCCATCGTCACATACAGTCGGCTGGTCGATTGATATGTGGTCGGTTGCATGGAGCTGTAGCCGACGGCGCCCGCCACACAGAGAATTGTGATCGCCGAGATGAGAATCCAGCGGCGGCGAGCTATGTGCAAATAATCGATCAATCGCATGTCCTTCAACCTTTCGACCCCGCCGCGTCGACGAGTGTGTGTGGCGGCTCTTGCGGTTTCTGTTTCGACGACGCTTCAGTGCGCCTTCGGTATTCTCCGGCGAGCAGGTAGACAATCCAGACGAGAATGGCCACCTGAAGTGACTTTCCGAGGAGGTCGATTCTGCCCAGAATTCCCCGCTCGAAGGAGACGGGAGCTTCGCGCGTTCTCGGTGGACCGACCGTGGAGGGCGGGGTGATCGCCGACTGCGCGGGCCGGGCGATCGGCGAGATCGGCAGGCCAGTCCAATCTTTCGACCCCGCCGCGTCGACGAGTGCGTGTGGCGGTTTCCGCGGCTTCCGTTTCGACGAGGCTTCAGTGCGCCTTCGGTACTCTCCGACGAGCAGATAGACAATCCAGACCAGAATGGCCACCTGAAGTGACTTTCCGATGAGTTCCATGCTGCCCAGAATTCCTCGCTCGAAGAAGACGGGTACCTCGATCAGCATGAGACCCATAGAGATCGGAATGATGTGCCGTGAATGCAGCGCACGTACACCCGCCAGCACCAGTACGAAGGTGAAGACCACGCCGAGGACGACTCCGGGATACCCGCCGACTACGAAACCCTCGTTGATGTTTCCCTCTGCCAGTGAGACGGACACCCTGGTCATGTCGACAGACGACCCGCGAACTTCGATTGCCCACGCGGTCCCGGACTGGAACTTCGCGGTCCCGAGGAGCTGTTCCGGCACCATGCTGATGAGCGCATGGTGTGCGACGTCCGACAAGGTGAGCCAAGGCCGTCCGCCGAGGTAGTAGCTGTCCGTCGCAGCCTCGAGGAGATCGAATCTGCGCAGGATGCTGAGGAATGGCTGCATGGCTACGGGATAGTTCGCATCAAGCATCTCGGACTGTGCTCGCGCGAGAGCGGAAGCCTTGATGGCCTGCAACCAGCCGAACGCGGCTATTCCCAGAACCGAGATCGCCGCGATCGCGGCGACCTTGACCCTGGACCATCCGGTGAGAGCGAAGCGCACCGCAATCGCGAGCGCGGCGCCCATGATCGGTGTCTTCGATTCGATTGCGACGGTCCACATCAACTCCATGACGGTCAGCGCACCGATCACCGCGAGAGCAACTCTGCGATTGGCCGGTCGGTAGAAGACGATCAACCCCAGGGCACCGATTACCGCCATCAGCGTCACGAAGCTGAGTAGCGGGTTCGGGCTTTGTGTTTGGCCCGCGGAGGCGGTGGAACCTGCTGCGTACGATACAACTCGCCCGAGAACACCGATTGCGTAGATGGTCCACAGTGTGGGAATCAGATTCCCGTCGTCGGCGGATCGCACGGAATTCCTTGCGGCACGGTCACGTCCTGCGCGATGCCGGCTCCAGACCGCGTATGCCACAACGACGATCGCGTACACCCACAGGCCGAACGCAACGGGCCGCAGCACCATCGCGATCCCGTGGTCGTAGCCGATTGTGACCAGTCGTGGATCGGCGATGCTGTCACCGAACCGTGGTTGAGGTCGCACCCATAGGAGGACCATCGGACGCGCAACGTAGGACAGGCTCCAGTACGCCGCCTGCGCGACGAGGAAGACGCGTGCGATACCGTGAACGTACGCAGCGGCGACGACTATTGTCGCCAGTGCGCCGATGACGAGCAGTATCTCGAAGTCGGGGTTGCTCATAATTCGCGTTCCGATACTCGATGGTCAGCAGATTTCATCGACGATCTCTCGGGCACGATCCACATATCTGTGCCTACCCTCCACGATCCGCCGGAAACCCGACTCTGCAATCTTCTCTGCCTGCCCGGGACTCATCACGCACCATTCCAGGATCTCGTCCAACTCGTTCTCGTTCGAAAACAGGAGACATTCCGTGCCCTCCTCCAGAAGTTCCGCATGTTCGCTCGTCCTCTCGCCCACGAAGAGTCCGCCGGACGCGGGCACTTCAAAAGTTCTGCAGGTATGTGTGTCCCGGTTGTCGGAGTTGAGCAGAACGAGGTTCGCCGTCACGGACGCGATTTCCGAGGCGAAATGCTCTCCGTACACCGGACCCGCGACTTCGGCACTGGTGACCTGCAACTCGGGCACACGGCACCAGCCGGGCCCGCGAACGAGCAAATTCTTGCCGTACTTTCGTGCCAGTGAGATCAAGCGATCGCGACGGTCGGGACGGCAGGCTCCGATGAAGCCGACGACGTATCGTCGGGAGTCTCGTCGTGCCGAGAGGTGGTGCCACGCAGGGTCATATGCGCTGAGCACGAACTTGACGGCGCGCGCACCACGTTCGAGTAGCTCAGGGACGTTGTGGCGCTTGGTCGTGACGACGAGGTCCCATTCGCTCTCCAGTTCCAGGTAGCCGGGCGATGTGTTGTAGGGGTTGGAGGTGTCGTCGGGGCTGTAGTGAACATGGAACTGCGCCGGGACGTCGAGGAGACGCCGTTGGTCGAGGAAGACGGCCTTGAATCCGAACACCATGTCGGGTTTGAATTCGGCAGCGATGGCATCGATGCGCGATTGAACGGCTTCGATACTCCAGCGCGCCCGCCGGTGAGTGGCCTTCGCGTAGATCCACGGGGGTGACAGCCGCGGAGGAAGTGACACCGACGTCGAGTCGACGACGACAACGTCGTGTCCCGCCTGCCGGAACCCGTTGGCGAGCGATCGAGCGTTGCTTCCGACCCAGTCGTCGCCGACATACAGGATCTTCATAGCCGATTCTCCTTGTGAACCAGCGCGACCTCTGTGGCGGTGCCGCCGGCATTGCGTTCTTTTCGCTCGCGACCGGCGAGTCGCCGCATCCGGACGACGTACCACAGCGCCACGGAGAACTCGCAGCACAATGTGCCGTAGACGAGGGCCCACACCGATTGTGTCAGTGCAGCGACGAGTAGTGACGCGGCTGCGACGAAGGTTCCGATGGTTGCGCCGATCAAGACGCCGCTCGTGTCCTGCTTGACGGGTAGGACCGCGGTGGTGACAAATGACGTCAAGGCGGTCGCGGGCAGTATGAGCACCTCGACTCGCAGGAGCGGAATGGCCTCGGAAAAATCGCTTCCGAAGACGAGGTTGATCAGGGCCGGCGCCGCAATCCATACCGCGACCGTCGCAACTCCGGCCGCGCAAAGACATACGATAAGCGCCTGGGTTGCGCGTCGCCAGAACTGATCGTCGGTGCTGTGGCGGGCCATGCGTGGCAGTAGCGCGAAGCCTATTGGATCGAGCAAGGACTGTATGGCTCGCACCAGCCGATCTCCGGCAGAATACAGGCCGATGGACACCGCGTCGAGCACCGAGGAGTACACCGCAACAGCGCCCTGCCCGTAGCTTGCTACGAGCAGACGTGAGGTGAGGACGGGTGCTCCCATTCGGAGAATTGTCGTCACCTCGCGTGGACGACATGGGCGGCCGAACTTCTTGAGAGAGTCCCTCCAGGTCAGTGCGACGGTCAGTGTGGACGACACGAGTAAGCAGAGGATGGCGACAGAGGGATGGGGCAGGCGCGGGAGCAACGACATCAGGAGTGCGAGGTACGCGATTCGGCCGACGCCCTGTATGCCATCGACGCTCCGAATCGGCCTTGCCCTATGAGAACCCAGTCTTCGGAGATGGACCAGAAGCCGCCGGCGAACAACCCGAGCAGAATCATGTGAAGGTGGATATCGACGCCGTAGACGAGGCTGGCGAGTAAGGCGGCACCTATGGTCCCGAGAATTGCCGCACGGATTACGAGATAGTTTCCGCGGAGCTGATTGATGTCTGCGCTGTGGACCATCGCGGCGAGAAACTGGGTGATCCCGAGATCGACGAGCAGGGATCCGATGAAGTAGGAAGACATTCCGATCGCGAGAAGCCCGAGTCCTTCGGTTCCGAGAACTCGCGCTATCAACGGAAGCGTTACCACCGTGATCACATACTGGCCGTACTTCCCGAAGCTCACGAAAGCGATGTCACGCACGACAGTGACGATGTGGTTTTCTCGTCGGTCGTCAGCCATGCGCTGCTCGCTTACGTTCCGGCGTGGCAGACACGGTGTCGAGAAATGACGCTATATCGCGAGCGGACTCGGCAATATCGAAATGAGTTGCGCGTCGTCGGCCCGCTGCCGAAAGACGTCGACGAAGCTCACGATCGCCGATCAATGTATTCAGCGCCGCTGTCAGTTGCTCCTGATCACCGCCGTCGACGAGTAACCCGTTGATCCCCGACTCGACGATCTCGGTCGGGCCGCCTGGGCCCGAGGCGATTACCGCGCAGCCCGCGTTCATCCCCTCCACAACGACCTGACCGAACGGTTCCGGGATGACGGAACAGTGCACCAGAATGTCTGCATGCCGCATGTAGGCGTCAGGGTGGTCGACGTGTCCCGTAAAGATCACTGGAAGGTCGAGTTCGTGTGCGAGACGCTCCAGGCTTTCACGAAAAGCTTCCTCGCCGAAGAATGTCCCTCCGACGAGATAGACGCACTGAGGTCGAACAGTCGTATCGGCCAGCGCGCGCAGGAAAACGTCCTGCCCTTTCCAGGGCGTCAAGCGCCCGACGGCGACGACAACAGTTTCGGATGGGCGACGTTGGCTCACGTGATCGGGAAGCCTGCTCGGTTCGACGCCGGGGTAGGCGACGAGCGTTGCCCTGTGCCAGGCGAACAGCGTACTCATCGTCGATCTGCTGTTGGCGATGTAACCTCGGCTGAACACCCAGCCGAGCCCGCGAACTACGCTGGCGAGGAGACCCCCGAAGTATTCGGCGGATATCCGGTCGTGCACCTGCCATACAAGTGGGATCCCGGCGCGTCGCGTAGCGACTGCGCCGATGACCAATGCCTTGGTACTTCCTGCGACGAGAACTGTCGCTCCTGTCGCCCTCGCGGTCGCACCGGCCGACCATCCGATCTTGGCGAGTCCGAAGAATCCCAGGATCAGTCGGCGCAAGCTCCTGCTTCGGACGGTCACGGCGCGGCTGTCGAAAGTGTTTGGCAAAATGATGGTTTCCAGACCGGCCTCGCGCATGCGATCGACGACTGGCCCGCCCTGAGCACAGGCCACCGAGACATCGACGCGTCGCCCCGTGTCGCCTGATCCGTTGTCGCGAAGAGCGATTGCCAATCGAAGTGTCGCCAACTCGGCACCAGAGGGTGCGGCTGTGTGTGTGATGAACAGGGCCTTGGTCATGAGACCAGTTCCTCGTACATCGAGATGTGTTGCTGCGAGGCGGCGTCCCAGGAGAACGTTTCGGCGTGAGTGCGACACTGCCCGGGACCGGGCATGTGTCCGTCCAGAGCCCGGACGATGCGCTCTCCGAGCGCATCGGCGTCGCCGGGGGGAACGATCAAGGAAGGGTCGAGTTCCTGCACGGAGTCAGGTAATCCGCCGCACTCGGTCACGATCGGGGCGCGCCCGGCGGCCAGGGATTCCAGCGCAATGAGCCCGAACCCTTCCAACGCAACGGATGGCACGACGGTCAGAGCCGCCTGCCCGTACAACTGAGCCAGTCGTCCGTCGGTGGCAGTTCCCTCGAATGTGATCGAGTCCAGGTAGCCAGCCTCGGCAGCTTGTCCTCGGAGGGCCGATTCTTCGGTACCTGTACCGACTATCACCAGGCGGGCGTCGGGATGGGCAGCGATGACGGCTCGCCACGACCGGAGCAGAACATGGATACCCATCCTCCGCTCGAGGCGTCGAACACAGAGGATGGTGCATGACGCCGAGGGAGAGTCCGATGGGCGAAAGCGGGCGAGATCGACACCAGGAGGAATAACCCTGATCTTGCGTTCCGGAACCCGATAGCACTCGACGAGCAGATTCCGGAAGTGCTTGGACAGCACGACGAAGCGGTCTGCGCCGGCGTAGCGGAGCCGTTCGATCCAGTACTTCGACCGCGCAGTGATCTCACTGGCCCCAACGATGCGACTTTCGGCTGCCCAGGGCCCGTGAAAGTGGACAACGAGGGGATGTTTGCCATGCGCGCCGATCGCCGAGCGCCCATATAGGCAGAAATGGCGGTCGATGACCGCGTCCGGCGGTAGAGCGCTGGTGTCGCGAAAAGCGGTGTATGCGCGGCGCAGTGTCGATGCACCGACCGGGCCCCACGAATGCCCGCCCTGTTCGGGCTTACCGAACGCTGCAGCGGAAACATCGACGCCCGGGCGTTCATTCAGTGTGGAATACAGGTCGGTGAAGTATCGGTTCAATCCACCATGTCCCGACGTGAACCACTCCGCCCCCGTCATATGGAGCCGCAGAGACCGAGTGTTGTCGAGTTGTGGACTACCCACCGTAAAGTTCATGTCGCGCCGGCTGTCGTTGCTATTGCGTTGTCACGCCGGTCCATTCGGTACCGGATTACTAAACTCTACATTGCTGTGCACGGACGCGCGATGTCGTTGCCGGACTTTCGCAATGCTCGTTCGGCCCGATGTCTCGAGCCGCTCCGCGTGATAGAATCGAAGGCAGTCCTGTCACCAGGAAGCATTGGTGCACAACGAGATCATGATTGTCGCTCGCGTCGAGGGTTTGGTGGAGAATAGCGATGGCTGCTGCCACGGTTTCCGTCTGCGTTCCGGCATATAACGCCGCCAGCACTCTCGAAGAGACGGTGCGATCGGTCCTCGACCAGGACGTCGAAATCGATCTGGTAATTCTCGACAATGCGAGCGAAGACGCCACACAATCTATTGCGCGCTCGTTCAGCGACCCACGGGTGCGAGTCTTTTGCAACGACGTAGTTCTGCCGATCGGCGCCAACTGGAACAGGGTAGTGGGATTCTCGACCGGCCGATTGGTGAAGGTCGTCTGTGCGGACGATGTCCTGATGCCCGGATCGCTCGAAATGCAAATTCGTGTAATGGACGATCCGGCAATAGCTCTCAGCTCCGCCAAGTTCGACGTGATCGACGAGGGTGGGGCGCTGCGTGAGTCGCGATTGGGGATTCCCGGCTTGGAGGGGCTCCATACTCCGCGCACTCTGATGAGGACAATTGTCCGACGAGGGCCGGCCGACTTCGGACCGACAGCGGCCGCGATGTTCAGGCGAGAGCATTTTGATCGTGTGGGCGGATTCCGCGGTGATCTCGTTTTCCCCATGGACGTTGATCTGTTCGCGCGAGTGACAGCCTTCGGGATGTTCTTCGGGATGTCCGAGCTCGTGGCTGCGTGGCGGGACTCCACGTTCAACATGTGCAGTCGGACATCGACGGTCAGCAAGTTGTCGGATATGCTTCGCTTCCATCACCGAATTGCTCGTGACTATCCCGAGTTCGTCTGTCCTGCAGATGTTCTTGCTGGTGATATGCGGCTGATGAGAGCGGCGGTTCAGCGGCTCGCCGTGCGATCCCGCACCGTTGTGGCGCGAAGGACTCGGTTGCAAGTCGACTGCTGAGTCGCCCTGGGTGCCGTAGCCATGGGTGCCGTACTGTGTGCCCACTTTCCGGCGGAATTTCGCCATTGCACATCTGTCGCTGGCTACTTTCCTCCGAGTTTGATCACCGCCACTGCCGTCAGGAGTAGTACCTTGACATCGAACCACATGCTCCAATTCTCGATGTAGTAGTTGTCGAAGCGGGTGCGATTCCCGATCGACGTGTCGCCGCGTAGGCCGTTGACTGCGGCCCATCCCGTTATTCCCGTCGGTACGCGGTGGCGCGCTGCATAATTGGGAACCGTGGCCCGGAACTTGTCGACGAAGTGGGGACGTTCAGGCCTCGGACCGACGAGTGTCATGTCTCCCCGAATTACATTCCACAGTTGCGGCAATTCGTCGAGCGAGGTCGCACGTAGGATCCGACCGAGGCGCCCGATCCTGGCGTCATGTGCAATGCACCAGTGGGTAGCGGATTCGTGGTCGCTTGCCGGGTTCATTGTTCGGAACTTGAGAAGTTCGAATATCCGGTCGTCCAAGCCGACTCGCTTCTGTCTGAACAACACCGGTGCCGATCGGTCCGAAAAATACACCGCGACGGCGATCGCGAGAAGTGTCGGGGCCAACGCTACAAGCATCGCCGCGCTGAGGACTCGGCCCATCCATAACTTCACCCGCCACAGGAACGATCGGTGTGCCGCTCGCCGAAGCTTCTTCAGTGGGACGGCACCGATGTGTTCCATGTCGCCGGTGACCGCCGTGAGCTCCCACAGTCGGGGAACTGCGAATATTTCGCAGTCGATGCGGTCGCATTCACGCAACGCGTGGATGATCGCGCCGTCGACGGCGTGGGGAAAGGCGAGTACCGCCGTGTCGATGTGGTGGGTCGTAAGGTACTCACACAGGTTCCCTCGCAGTGGGGTGATCGGTACGTTCCCATTGTGCGCGGTCTCGGCGAGTAGGGAGTCGTCGAGAAGTCCGATCAACTGCAGTCCACATGACGGCTCAGCGACCATACTGTTCGCCAGTATCTTCGCGACAGGTCCTCCACCGATGATCACCGTTCGACGACCACCGCGGAGCCTCCGTCTGAAGTAGCGTTCGACCGCGTTGGTGGCGTTGCGGGACAGTACGAGGGCAAAGAGGGTTACTGCTGCCAGCTTGACGGCGCCCACCAATGTGCCGTTCGGGGTCAAGATCACTGCCGTGCCCATTGCTGCCAGTGTGCTTGCGAGTGCAAGTCGGGGCAGGGTGTCGAGTACTGAGAGCGTCAGGTGGGGGTGGTACGCACCTGTGAGCGCCAGGATCGCCACAATTATCGCTGCGAACTGCGCGGGACGATCGATCCGTGTCACTGAACAGACGATCGACAGCACGATGAAGTCGGTCGCGATCGGTAACAGGTAGGTTCGTGCACGCTTGCTCGACAAGGGTCGGCTGGGAGCCGGCAGCGAATCCGGAACGATGTCTGCGGAGTGGCGGACCGCGCGCGTCAGGGTAGGTCGTGGATACAAGGGTCCGATTCGCAATATCCGACGGGTGCTGGTGGTCATGGCTGTACTTCATCTCGGTTGCTGGCGGTTGAACGCGAATCGAGCAGGCCGTCTCGGGCCATCTGCGTGCCCGCGTATGTATCAGGGTGTCTCGGCGCCGGGTGCTCCCGACTCCGAGGTCCGACGAGCGCTGGAGCCGGGACGCGTTGCGTCTCAGATGGCAGGACCCACCGTCCGGAGAGTTCCGGATAGCGCTGCGACACTTCGGGAAGTAGATCCGGCAGCGTGAGCGCAACCTTGTCCGGCTGAGCGCGAAGTAGTTGCTCAGGCGAAATGATCGGCACATCGGTGCCGGGCATTCGCCGCCCTTGTTTGGCGGTGGATGCGTCGGCTACGGCCGCGACAAGGCCTCGGTCGAGGCCCGCGTGGGCGAACAGTGGTACGGCCCGAGATGCGGCGCCATAGGCAAACACTCGACAATGCCGCTGTGACATCGCTGTCAGCCAGTCGCGAAAGGCTGTCGCATTCGTGTCCGCGGCGAGTTGCAAGGATTGCACGGTGACGGGGTTCGTGACTCCGATCATGCGCTCATCGGCGAGTATGCGATGAACACGGGGTGTCGGGGGTGCGCACGGCGAACGGCGTGCGGCGGCCAAGACCGTGCCGCCATAGAGGTCGAAGACCCAGGCGTGTGTGAGGTGTAGTCCTGCGTCGGTCAGTAACCGGCGCAGTGAGGTCAAGGAATAGTATGCGAAATGACCGTGCCGGAGTGCCGTCCACTGCTGATGCTTCACAATCGTAGTGAGAGAATGAAATTGGATGAGCAGGGTGCCGTCTGGGTCGAGTGCCGCTGCCCGCGCCGACAAGGCCACCCGCTGGTCGGGTTCGTGCATCATCCCGAAGCAATCGATCACCACAGAGGCTGTCCGGCGGTCTGTCGCGACACGGAACCCCCGCGAGGCGAGCAGTGGTAACCATGTTCCGCCGTGTGGGCTGCCGAACTCGGTGACGGTGTCGCCCGTGAGGTATCCGGCATCGGCGACGGCACGGACAGCTGTGCATGCTTGCGTTCTCAAAGCCTCTGGTTCGACGCCACGTGGCTCCTCCGGAACGGTGTCGTCGTCGACGAGCTGAGCAAGGCCGCACTCTCGACACAACGCCATTGTCAGGCGGTGCGCCGATTCGGCCGCGGTGATCGGACTACCGACAGGAGGGAAGAAGTCGGCCGCGGGCATCGAACCGAGATCGAGTACCCGATCGAACACGGCAACCCCACAGCCCCGACAGGCCATCATGTCGGAACCTCGGTGCGATGGAATCGGTGACCGACCCGGCCCTTGTGCGCAAGAATTGCAGCGTGCATGTTGAAACCACCGAATTGACGGATGTCCGGGTATTCCGGCCCGTGCCCTATCGCGACGACAGAGGTCTCTTCACGCGTACGTTCGAGGCCGGCCAGTTCGATGAACATATGAGCGAGACCGGAATTCTGGCCGCTGATTTCCTGCAGGATTCGCAGTCCCGGTCGTGGCGCGGCGTGGTGCGGGGCATGCATGGACGCGCAAATCCCGGTGAGGCGAAACTTGTCCGGTGTGCTCATGGCGCAATTTACGACGTCCTGGTCGATATCCGCAGGGGGTCGCCGACGTTCGGGCAGAAGGAGGCATTCCGACTCGACGACGTGGACTTCGCGCATCTTTATGTCCCGCCCGGATTCCTGCACGGATTCCAGGCACTCACCGAGGTCGCGGATGTGTGCTATCGAATCGATCGTGAGCACGATCCGACGGCTGACATCGCGGTGGCCCACGACGACCCGTCTCTTGCGATAACGTGGCCGCTTCCGGTCTCGCTGATCAGTGACCGCGACGCCGCGGCGGGGAGTTGGACGGCCTTGCTCGAACGGTTGTGATGGTTTCTGGGAGTTCGCGTCATTCATGGCCGGCCCCAACTCGCTGGAACCGCAGGGACTCATCGAGTTCACCGGCGCGCTCGAGTTGCTGAAGATGGGCGAGTCGGGTGAAGCGCTGCGTGAAGAGCACGTCCGTGAGGCCCCAGCGGGTACACCGGTCGTACAATTCGGCCGCTCCGTCGACGATGCTCCATCGCGGCACGAAGTCTTCGAATGCCGTGCGGATGGCCGAGAAGTCGACGCGGTAGGACCGCGGGTCCGCGCCGGTCTCTCCCGTAATCAGCACTTGTGAGCCGGGGACCGCCGCGGCGGCGGCCTCGGCGATCTGTGCCACCGTCACATTGTTGGTCTCGGTCCCGACGTTATAGGCGGCGCAGTGGATCCGATCGACCGGCGCGGTGAGTGCACACGCGAACGCGGTGGCGATGTCCTGGGCATGTACCAGCGGGCGCCACGGCGTGCCGTCCGACGAGACTCGCACTGTGCCCGTCAGCATCGCGATACCGACCAGGTTGTTGAGGACGATGTCGGCGCGGAGCCGGGGGGAGAATCCGAAGGCGGTCGCGTTGCGCAGGAAAACCGGAGAGAACCCGGAGTCGGCGAGTTCGGCTACGTCTTCCTCGACGCGCACCTTGCTCTCGGCGTATGGCGTGAGTGGACGCAGTGGTGCGGACTCCGTCACCAACTCGTTACCGGCCGAACCGTATACGGAGCATGTCGAGGCATACAAAAATCGCCGCACACCGGCTTGCTTCGCCAGGCGAGCCAGCCGGACGGACGCGCGATGGTTGATTTCGTACGTGATGTCCGGCGCGAGAGACCCCAGCGGGTCGTTCGACAGGGCAGCGAGGTGAATTACGGCATCGAAGCCGCACAGATGCTGCTCTGTCACGTCCCGCAGGTCTACCCGGAAAGAGGGAGGGTCGGCGGGTGCAGGACCGAGTACGCATCCGGCGAAGAGTCCGGAATCGAGACCCACGACGTCGTGCCCGCGCGTCTGCAATACCGGAACCATGACCGAGCCAAGGTATCCCTGGTGGCCGGTGAGGAGCACTCGCATGTCAGGTCCTTCCGAATCGGATGGTTGCCTTTTCGAGGACGAACGCCTCCGCGTGGGGTTGTCTGCACTGCACACCCCGCAGCCGTGACAGCCCGAGGAAGGAGTCTTCGTCGAACCAATCGTGGTTGGTTTGGGAGGGGTAGTGCTTCAGCAGTATCCGCGCCTTTTCCGTCGCCACAGCGCGGGTGAGCGGGTGGTAGATCGACGGCCGAGGTGTGTCGGTTTCCCACTTGAGGATTTCGTACCCCAGGATCAGGTGGTCACGGAAAACCGTCGGAACCAGCTCCGCCAACATACGGTGGTCCTGGTGTGCGTCGGCTCGGTGCGGAGCGAATACCACATCGGGATGACAATCGCGCCCGAACGCCTCGACTGCCTTCTTGATCGGCTCCCAATATGCCGGTGCGTACCCGTCCGGAACGTCGAGAACCGTGAGCTCGAGGTCGGCGGCGGGACACAATGCCGCCAACGCATGACGCTCCTCTATTTCGCGCCGGGCGTCGGCGCCGGCCAGCACGAGCGCCCGGACGCGAAGGCCGGGAGTGCTGGAAGCAACTGTGAGAAGGGTGCCTCCGAGCCCGATCGCAACGTCGTCACAGTGCGCACCGAGCACCGCTACTTCGCGGAGCCCTCGTGTGTCGAGGCTGATCATCACGCGCTGTGTGCGGGCTGCGACGGCTCCCACACCATCCACGGATGGATGCCTTGCGAGTAGTTCGAATCGAGTTCGGCGCGCTCCTTGAAGGTGTCCGCCGGCTTCCAGAATCCCTCATGGCGATACCCGAACAAGCGGCCTTCACCGGCAAGGCGTTCACACACATCAGCCACGAGATCGCCGCCAGGGGGAAGAAGATCGAAGATCTCCCGGCTGAGGACGAAGTATCCGCCGTTCTCCCAGATGGGCAGCCGGCTGACCGGGATGATCTCCTTGACTTCGCCATTCTCGGCCACGTTGACGCAGTGGAACGAGGACTGGGGCGTGACGACGAGCATGGATGCAGCCGCGCCCGACTCGTGGAACTTCGTGATGACATCGTCGAGGGGGGCGTCGGTGAGTACGTCTGCATAGTTCGCGAGAAAGTACTCGTCTTCGCCGAGGTGCCGTCGAACACGTCGCAGACGCTCGCCGATCGCGGACTCCAGACCAGTATCGACGAACGTGATCGACCAGTCGCTGATGTCGGAGTTCAGCAGCTCGATCTTGCTCGCGCGCAAAACGAAGTCGTTGGATTCCGCTTCGCGGTAGTCGAGGAAGTAGTCTTTGATGGCCTCCGCACCGTACCCGAGGCACAGAATGAATTCCGTGTGGCCGAAATGAGCGTAGTAGTGCATGACATGCCATAGCAGCGGACGTGGTCCGACCATCTGCATGGGTTTCGGGATCACGTCGTTGTGGTCGTTGCGCATGCGTAGGCCGTATCCGCCGCAGAACAGGACAACTTTCATGTCGTGAGCCTCCTTGCCACGCTCTCGGGTTGGAATGTCGCTCTGTGCAGGGAGGGGAGCGGGTACACGAGCTCTCCGCCCCACTCGGTGATGTAGTGCAGTTGTTCGGTCAGCTCCGTCTCGAGGTTCCACGGCAGCGCGAGGACGACGTCCGGCCGATCCTTCTCGATCTGCCGGGGATCGAGAATCGGGATCCGGGTGCCCGGCGTGTACCGGCCGTGCTTGTACGGATTACGGTCGACCGTGTATTCGAGTAGGTCGGGGCGAATTCCGCAGTAGTTCAGCAGGGTGTTTCCCTTGCCGGGAGCGCCGTAGCCGACGACGGTCCTGTTCTGGGCTCGGCAGTCGAGGAGGAACCCGAGCAGTTCTTGTCGAGCAACTCTCGCCTGAGTTTCGAGTCGGCTGTATCCGTCGACGGTGTGCAGTCCGGCGTCTTCTTCCGCCTTCAATACGTCGGTGACGCGCGGGGTGGGCACCTCGCCGGCAGTGCCGGGACGTGCCCAGATCCGGATCGAGCCGCCGTGTGTCTCCAGAAGTTCCACATCGACGACCGAGAGGCCGGCCGTGGCAAGCGCACGCATGGCGGAGAGGAGCGTGTAGTACTGAAAGTGCTCGTGATAGACCGTGTCGAATTGCCCGAGGACGATCAGATTCAGGGCGTGGTGCACCTCGATACTCAGCTGGCCGTCGTCGGCGACGAGGGTACGCAGCGCGCGAGTGAACCCGCGGAGGTCGGGGATGTGCGCATACACGTTGTTCGCAACCACGAGGTCTGCCGGACCGTGCTCGGCGCGGATGTCGGCGGCGAGTTCCTCGTCGAGAAATGCGGTGAGAGTGGGAACACCTCGTTCACGTGCGGCCGCGCCGACGTTGTGCGACGGTTCGATTCCGACGCAGCGTATCCCGGCGTCGACCGCGTGCTGCAGCAGGTAACCGTCATTACTCGCGACCTCGACGATCAATGATCTCGAGTCGAGGCCGAGCCGCGTCACCGAGGAGCCGACGAACTGCCGTGCGTGTTCCACCCATGAATCCGAGTAGGAGGAGTAGTAGGCATAGTCGGTGAAAGTGTCCTCCGGGGAGATCAGGGCCGGAACCTGAAGTAGGAGGCAGTCCTCGCAGATGCGCAGGTGCAGCGGATAGTTCGTCTCGGGGGCGTCCAGGCCTTGCTCGGTCAAGAAGAGCTCGCACGGCGGCGTCGCCCCCAGATCCAGGACGCTTCGCAAGCGATCGGAGTCGCACAGTCGGCAGCGCACGGGCAGTCTCCCCTCGTCATCGAGACCTGGAGGTCGCTCTGTGTGTTAGTTGCGTCACACCCAAGGTCTCGATCCGTCCAATAAACCACACTCCAAGTCGTCTTGCAAGGCCTGAAACCAACTTCAAGTATGTTAATCCTCGGGAATAATGGCTGGTTGCCCTTTTGTTTGACGTCTCGCGGAGACTTGATCAAATAAGTGATGACTTAGCCATGTAGGTTTTTCGCGACTAAGGACGCAGACCGCGGATCCTGGACGAGGTATGGTGATATCTCGTCCTCCGAATTAAAGGCGGGCGAGCAATAATTGCCATTGAAGCCAATGTGCCGATGACATCGGAGGGTGCCCGATGCCGTTCGTCATAGTCGAACGCGAAGAGACACTGGTCGCCGGACTGGCCGTCCGCAGTCCGAAGAGGGCGCTGGGAAAAGCGCGCGACAAGGACCTCGAAAAGACGTGGTCGACCCTTCTCGCGCAAAACGTGGACAGGCCGTTGGCTTCTGCGTATGTCGACCACGCTCCCGAGATCAACTCGTATTACACGCAAATCGTGGGCTACGAGTGCTCTTCGATCGATCAGGTCGGACGCGGGCATCTGGTATCGCGGATTCCTGCGGGGACCTATGCGAAGTTCTCCTCCGTGGGAACCTTCCCCGACCTCTTCGACGCGCTCTGGGGGCAGATTCGTGATGCGGAGGAATCGCGGCAGATTCAACGCTCCTACACCGGTGACTTCGAGTTCTACCCGCACGCCTTCGGGATCGATTTGTATGTGGCGATAGTGCCACCCGCCACGAGGTAGGGGCCACAATGAGTTTCGAGATCGTCAAGCGTGAGTCCGCCGACTTCGGCGGGCTGGTTCTGCCGCGCATGGAGCTGGGTTCGTCGGCGCACGCGAGCGATCTGATGAAGTTCACTCGGGAGCGCGTCCAGCAGCGTGGTGTCGAGGAACTGACCACCGTTTACGTCGCCGTCCCGGATCTGGGGTGGACCGCGGTGATCGGATACCGGTGCATCGATGTCGGTCATCTCGAGATCGGTGACGTGCTGGTGCGTGTCCCGGCCGGCTTTTTCGCCAAGTTCACACCTGACGGGCGGTCATCCGACCCGATCGAAGACGTGTGGATTCAGGCCGAGCTGGCTGAGAAGGAAGGGCGCATCGAGCGCGCCTACGCGGAGGAGATCGAGGTCTTCCGCGCGCCGAACAGCGTTGAGCTGTTCATTTCCCTCGCCTAATTCCGGGTCGCCAATTACCGACCTGAAGTTTGTTTTTGGGCCCATTCATGGCATCACAGGTGACAAATCTGGTGTAAACGCGGAAAATAGGTAGCCGCGGGGCTGTGACCGGGTTCGTCTGTCCAGTTCTTGGGGTCTTTACGTAACCCGTGAGTCCCCGGAATTGCCGCACCGACGCCCGATGGGAATACCAATGTCTGTTGAACAGCTGACGAATCCGCAGATAGACGTCTGGTCGACGGAGACCATACTCGATCGAACTCTGAGTGTGTGGGATCCGCGGTCGGAGTGTCGCTTCGTCGTCGCCCGGCCCTCCGACGAGCCGACGCTCTGGGAAGAGTATCTCGAGGGAGCACTCGCCGGCTATCGCAAGTACGGCGCCGAGAAGGCGCTCGAGTACCAGCGGATTCAGGCCGGCGACACCACCGCACTGTTCTTCGTCGCCATCGCACCGGACGGTTCGGTCGCAGCCGGCGTCCGCGCCCAGGGTCCGTATCTTGTCGCTGATCAGGCGCATGCGATCACGGAATGGGGAACAGATCCCGGAGCTCCCGCCGTCCGCCGGATGATCGAGGACCGGCTTCCGTTCGGTGTCGTGGAAGCGAAGGGCGCGTGGGTGGCGGACACGGCCGCCAGGCGGGGTGAACTCGTCGGCGCATTGGGTCGCATAGCCACCTTCTCGATGGATCTGCTCGACGTCCAGTTCATGCTTGCGACCGCCGCATCCCACGTCCTGGACACGTGGCGAACCACCGGTGGCGTGGTGGCCGACCACATTGCTCCCGTGCCCTATCCGGATGACCGCTACGAGACGCGGCTGATGTGGTGGGATCGGAGTAGGCGCAGGGGCCGCGCCGAATCCATGCAGCTGGCCCAACTGTTACTCACGACGTCCCGACCGACGCCGTCGGCAGGCATCGCGACGGGGACGGGAGGAAACGTCGTCCGGCCGATGCGGAGCGTCTCGTGAACGAATCCCGCGGTGACTACACCGCCCTGCTGCTCGACGAGGACCACTCCGAGGACGCGGCGGTACTCGACCGCCTCCGCCGCGACCCCGCGGTGGTCTTCGTCGACCGGCTCGGCCAACAGATCGACAGCCTCCGTTCTCTCGTGCCCACACCGGGACCCGGCGTGCTGGACGAGACTCCGGTGTGGGCGTACTACTCGTGGCGACGGACCGTGGTGCGTCTGCTCGGCCCCGCATCGTTCCGGCTGCTGCGGCTGGACCGGAATCGGAACAAGATCACCGCGCAGGAACAGGAACGCCTCAGAGACGTGACCGTGGGGATCGTCGGTCTGAGCGTCGGTCACGCGGTCGCGTTGGCTCTCACGCTGGAAGGTGCGTGTGGCGGTCTGCGGCTCGCGGACTTCGACACCCTCGAACTGTCCAACCTGAACCGGGTTCCCGGAACGGTTCTCGATCTCGGTGTGAACAAGTCCGTGGTCGCTGCCCGCCGTATCGCGGAGATCGACCCTTACGTCACGGTGACGTTGTGGGAGGACGGTCTCGACGTCGGGTCGGTGGCCGAATTCCTGGACGGCACGGACGTGGTGATCGACGAATGCGATTCCCTGGACGTGAAGGTATCCCTGCGGCGGGAGGCCCGCCGCAGGGGATTGCCGGTGCTGATGGCGACCAGTGACCGGGGGTTGCTGGACGTCGAGCGATACGACCTCGAACCCGATCGGCCCGTCTTCCACGGAGTGATCGGCGACGTCGACGTGGAGTCGCTGGCGGGGCTCGGCTCGCGGGACAAGATTCCGCTCGTCCTTCGGATTCTCGACGCCGGACAGCTGTCGGCGACGATGGCGGCGTCGTTGGTGGAGGTGGACGAAACCATCTCCACGTGGCCTCAGCTCGGGGGCGAGGTGCTGCTCGGCGGTGCGCAGGTCGCGGCGGCGGTGCGGCGCATCGGGCTCGGACAGCCGCTCGCATCGGGTCGGTGCCGCATGGATCTGGACGAGCGTCTCGATTCCCTCGCCGATCCACCGCCACCGCACGACCTGCCGGAGGAGCCCGAAGATCGTGCGGTGCCCGCAGCAGTCTCGGACGACGCCGTCGACGCCGTCGTGCATGCCGCGTCCCGCGCGCCGTCCGGCGGCAACGTCCAGCCGTGGACGATCGCGGCGGACAACACGAGGCTGACCATTTCAGTGGCCCCTGAGTACACGACGGCCATGGACGTCGGTTACCGCGGCAGTTGTGTCGCGGTCGGCGCCGCGCTGCACAACGCCCGGATCGCCGCGTCGGCCGCCGGACTGCTCGGCGCCGTGACGGTCCACGACGGCGATGCCGGACTTCCCGCCGCCACGATGACGTTCGGCAGCGGGAACGACCGGGAACTCACCGACCGCTACGAACACATGCTCGACCGGACCACCAACCGCAGGCCGGGCGTGCCCCAGCCGTTGGACGACACGCAGGCGGGACTTCTCGCGGAGGCGGTCTCGCGCGAGGGCGCACGCCTCTGCCTGGTGACCGACCGGGACGACATCTCGACGATCGGCGCCATTCTGGCGGAGTCGGACCGAATCCGATTCCTCACGCCGACCCTGCACCGCGAGATGATCGGCGAGTTGCGGTGGCCGCCGCTGGATTCGGTCGAGACCGGCATCGACGTTCGTGCACTGGAACTCGATTCGGCGGAACTGTCGACCCTCGCGCTGCTGCGGAGACCCGAGGTAATGGAACGACTCGGCGCACTGGACGAGGGACGCGCGCTGGGCAAGTCCACCGCGGACCGTGTGGCGTCGAGCTCGGCTGTCGCGGTCGTCGCCATACCGGGCAGCACCCCTCGGGACTACGTGCGCGGCGGTGAGGCGACCGAGAGCGTGTGGATCCACGCCCAGGCGCTCGGGCTCGCCGTCCAGCCGATTTCACCTGTGTTTCTCTACGGTGTGGAAAGTGCGGAACTCGAACAAGTCTCACCACGGTATGCGGCACCATTGGAGAGGCTGCGGGAGGAACTGTTCGATGTCGTCGGTGCGAAGGCGGGTGAAGCGCTCGCCATGGTGTTACGGCTCAGCCATGCGCCGGGCCCGTCGGTTCGGAGCGAGCGGCTCGCCGACCGGGTTCGCAGGCGGATATCGTAAGGACAGGAGGGCCCGTGAACACCGAGAAGCAAACCGAAAAGCTCGAGACCCTGGTGACGACCGTGGCGTCCCGGCTCACGCCTGTCGATGCGGTCTCGTTCAAGCCCGTGGCCACCCGCGTGTTGCAGGATCTCGTGGAGCACTTCGAGGTCGACACCAGCTTCCTCCGGTTCACAGACCACGAGATCGCGGCGACGGTCCTGGTCGCGGAATACCCGCTCCGGCCCTTCATCCCAGACCCCGACCCGCTCGGCATCGTCTACTTCAAGGACGCCGACTCGACGTTCGCCCAGATCGAGCACCAGAAGGAAGTGGCCATCTTCCGGCCGGAGGTGTCCGGTCCGGATTACAACGAGCGGGTTCGCGAGGCGTCCGGGGTGCCGCAGGTGTCGCTCGCAGCCGTTCCGCTGCTGTCCGGTGACACGACGACGGGCACGCTCGGATTCATCAAGTTCGGCGACCGCGACTGGACGCCGCCGGAGCTCGACGTCCTCAAGGCGATCGCCGCCCTGCTCGCCCAGGTTCAGGCGCGCATCGTCGTCGAGGAGCAGTTGCGCTACTCGGCCGACCACGATTCCCTCACCGGTCTCAGCAACCGGCGCGCGCTCTACCACCACCTGGACACTCGTCTCGCCGAGTCCGAAGCCGGGCCGGTCGCGATCCTGTTCCTCGACCTGGACCGGTTGAAGCCTCTCAACGACTTCTTCGGTCACGGAGCCGGTGACGGATTCATCTCGACGATCGCGGACCGGCTCAGATCGACCAGCCAGACCGACGACCTCGTTTCCCGGCTGGGCGGCGACGAATTCGTGCTCGTGCTCGGCGGATCGGTGGGGCTGGAGGAGGCGGAGGTGCGGGCGCAGCACATCCGCGACGTCGTGACCGAGCGGGTGCGTCTCGGCCGCGAGGTGGTCAGCCGCAGCGTCAGTATCGGCGTCGCGGTCGGAATTCCGGGCAAGGCCACCACCAGTTCGCTCCTCAGCCAGGCCGACCAGGCCGTCATGGTCGCGAAGACCAAGGGTGGGAACGCGATCAGCGTCTTCACCGACGAGATGCAGGAGGAGAGCGAGAAACGCAACATGATCGAGCTCAGTCTGCGTGCGGCCATCGCGGACGAGTCGCTGTTCCTCGAGTACCAGCCCGAGGTCGATTTGCGGACCGGCCGGATCATCGGGGTGGAGGCCCTGGTGCGGTGGAATCACCCGCTGCTCGGGTTGCTGCAGCCGGCGTCGTTCATCGACGTCGCCGAGGCGACGAATGTTGCGGGGGAGCTCGGGCGCTGGGTGATCCGGAAGGCCTGCCGGCAGTGGGCCGACTGGCGGTCGCAGGTGCCCGAGCTGGATCTGGATCTTCGCGTCAACGTCTCGCCGGGGCAGTTGGCCGGTCTGGATTTTCTCGACGTCGTCGCGAACGCGTTGACGGAATTCGACCTTCGGAAGGGCGCGCTGTGCCTGGAGATCACCGAGAACGCAGTGCTCAGTGATCTGACCTGGACGCGTGAAGCGCTCGAAGGTTTGCACGCGATGGACGTGGAGGTCGCGATCGACGACTTCGGCACCGGGTTCAGCTCCCTCAGCCACCTCAAGGCGCTGCCGGTGGGGACGCTGAAGATCGACAAAGGTTTCGTGATGAACCTGGATACCAACCCCGAGGATCGGGCGATCGTGAAGTCCATCATCGGTCTCGCCGAATCGTTCGGCCTGGAGCTGGTCGCGGAGGGCGTCGAGAACGTCGAGTCGGCCCGGCAACTCCTCGACATGGGATGCCATCGGGCGCAGGGCTTCCTGTTCAGCCGGCCGGTCTCGGCGGAGAAGATCGGTAAGTTGCTGGCGGCCGGAGCCATCGAGGTCGGGCTGTAGCTCGACTACCAGCCCGGTGCGTCGGTGAGTTCCAGACGAGTCGCGTGCGTCGGAGTTGCTGCTTGATCGCGTTGCCAGGACAGCGTTACAGACCCAGGGTATGTTTATGCCCACACCGCAGTACCTCTTGTCTTGAATTGCCGGTGTGCGGTAACTTCTCGAAGGGTTTGCTGGAGAGTCGCTGAGGGCGACTGTCGAAGACTGGAGCAGGGGGAGCGATGTCTGGTGGTTCTGTCTTGTCGATCCCCGAATCCCGTATCGGGTGCGACGTGATGACGGTCGGGCACGTGCGAAGCAGCGTCGAGCGGTTCGGCGACCGCTACCTGACGAGAATCTTCACACCCCACGAACTGGAAACCTGCGAAGGACCTGCGCGGGCCCAACGGCTGGCCGCCCGGTTCGCGGCCAAGGAGGCCGTGGTCAAGGTGTTGCGACCCGGGGACGTCGCCTTGCCGTGGCAGTCCATCGAGATCCGGCGCGAGAGCTGGGGCGGATGCGGAGTGCGCCTGTCCGGCAACGCATCGGACCTCGCCGAGCGGCAGGGGCTCGGTGGATTCGACGTCTCGATCTCGCACGAGGCCGACGTCGCGATCGCGATGGTCACCGCGTCCCGGCTCGGCACCCCACCCCATCACCAAGGAGAACGCCACCCATGAGCGAGCAGACCATCCGCAAGGTTCTCGGCGACCACGCCCGGCTGTCCGTCGATGCCGCGAGCGTCGCCGTCGGCGCCGATCTCTACGAACTGGGTTTGACGTCGCACGCGAGTGTCAACGTCATGCTGGCGCTGGAGGATTCGTTCGACGTCGAGTTCCCCGACGAGCTGCTGCGCAAGAGCACGTTCGCGAGTGTGGATTCCATTCGGGGCGCACTCGTCGAACTCGGAGTGGCATGAGCATCGCCCTGGGGAGCGACACCGGGATCGAGTCCGCGCAGTCGTGGGGACCGGCGGCGCGAGCCGAGAGGGTCGTGGCCGAGGTGGCTGCGCGCTGGGCCGTCGACGTCGATCGGGACGCGCGTTTTCCGCAGGAAGCGATCGACGCGCTCCGGGACCAGCGGTTGCTCTCGTGTGCCGTTCCCCCGGAACTGGGTGGCGAAGGCGCGACGCTTCGCGAACTGTGCACGATCGCCCGGACCCTCGGGCGCCACTGCGCCGCGACGGCGATGGTGTTCGCGATGCACCAGACCCAGATCCTCTCGCTCGTACGACATCCGGGTGGCGACGGCGTTTCCGGCTTCCTGCGTGACGTGGTCGCCGGGCAGTTCCTGCTGGCATCGGCCACGACGGAACTGGGCATCGGGGGCGACGTCCGGCGCAGCACGTGCGCGGTGGAGCAGTCCGGCGGGGTGGTGACGCTGGTCAAGAATGCCCCCGTGATCTCCTACGGCGAGTACGCCGACGCGATCCTCGCGACCGCGCGGCGCACCCCCGACAGCCCGCCGAGCGACCAGGTGCTCGTCGTCTGCCGGCGTGCCGACGTGACGCTCGAGCGCACCGGTGACTGGAACACGCTGGGACTGCGCGGAACCTGCAGTCCCGGATTCGTGCTGCGTGCCACCACGACACCCGATCTCGTCGTCGCCGATCCCTATGCGGAGATCTCGGCGGCGACGATGCTCCCGGTGTCGCACTCGGTGTGGTCGGCCGTGTGGCTCGGCATCGCCGACGCGGCGGTGGAGAAGGCGCGGCGGTGCGTGCGAGCGGCAGCGCGTAAGCAGCCGGGCGTGGCCTCGCCCGCGGCATCGCGTCTCGCCGAGGCGGCCGCTGTGCACCAGCAGTTCTCGGACATCGTGTTCGCGGCGGCCCGCCGGTTCGACGACGCCGATGCGGCGCCCCCCGGTTCGCCGGAGGCCGAAATCGCGGGTGGAGTGGGCTATTCGCTGGCGATGAACAACCTGAAGGTGACGGCGTCGACGCTGGCTGTCGACCTGGTCGGCAGAGCCCTGCTGATCTGCGGGATCGCCGGCTACCGGGAAGACACGGAGTACTCGCTCGGCCGGCACCTGCGCGATGCGCACGGAGCGGCCGTCATGGTCAACAACGATCGAATCATGGCCAACTCGGCGCAGATGGCCACGGCATACCGGGGGACGATATGAGTACGGATACAGCAGTGGAACGGGAAGAGACGAGCGAACTCGAGCGGGCCCGGCGTGCCTTCCGGGCGGAACTGCTGGACGCCGGACTCCTGGTGGACACGTCCGTCGCCGGCCTCTACGGACGGTCGGGGTTGTTCGAGGACATCGTCGACGGCATCGACTTGGTCGTGCGCGCGGCAGGGCCGGGCGCGTCCGCGGCCCGATTCCGGTTTCCCCCGGTGTTCCCGCGCACCAGTTTCGAGCGCACCGACTACATCGCGTCGTTCCCCAACCTGACCGGGGCGATCAACACGTTCACCGGCACCAACGCCGAGCACGCCCAACTGCTGGCGGCGCGAGCCGACGGTGAGAGCTGGGACAAGTGGCTCGAACCGACCGACACGATGCTGGTGTCGGCGGCGTGCCACCCCGCGTACCCGATGTTCACGGGTGTGTTGCCGGACGGCGGTGCGCTGCTCGACGTGTACGGCTACTGCTTCAGGCACGAGCCGGCGTTCGATCCCGCCCGCATGCAGGCGTTCCGGATGCACGAGTTCGTGCAGATCGGCACGGCGGACCAGGCCGCGACCCACCGTGATTCGTGGATCGAGCGCGGGCTCGAGGTGCTGTCCGACCTGTGGCTGGACGCCACGCCGGTGGTCGCCAACGACCCGTTCTTCGGCAGGGTCGGACGCATGCTCGCCGCCAACCAGCGCGAGGAGAACCTCAAGACCGAGCTCACGGTGCGCCTGTACGGCGATCTCGACGAGGGGACCGCCGTCGCCTCGTGCAACTGCCATCAGGACCACTTCGGTGTCACGTTCGACATCGCCACCGCGGACGGCGGCGTCGCCCACAGTGCGTGCGTGGGATTCGGGATGGAACGCATCGCGCTCGCGATGCTGCGGACCCACGGCATGGACCCGTCGCGCTGGCCGAGTGCGGTGAAATCCCGGATGTCGCTGTGATGTCCCGGCTGATCGACATCTCGCCGGACGGATACGAACCGCACTCCATCCACTCCGACGAGCGGACGTGGACCGAGACCAACTGCTACCTCGACCTGTGGGTGGAGGTGCTCCACTCGCTCGGGCTCGATCCGGTGCCCGCCGCCGCGTGCGCGTTCGGCGCCCGGTTCGACGGATCACAGTGGACGTTCCTGAAGTTCAAGCCGGAGGATCTGTTCGCGCTGTACGGGATCGACGTGGGGGAGATGAACGTCTGGCGCCGGGTCCTCGACCACGTCGAGGACAACCTCGCTGCGGGAATGCTGTCGACCGTCGAGGTGGATGCGCACTGGCTCCCGGACACGGTGGGCACCGGGTACCGCGAGAGTCACACCAAGACGACGATCGTCGCGAACTACATCGACCGGGAGGCCGGTGCGCTCGAGTATTTCCACAACAGCGGGTATCACCGGTTGGCCGGTGACGACTTTCGCGGGTTGTTCGGGCTCGACGTCGCCGGGTCGGCGACCTTCACCCCCTACGTGGAGCAGGTCCGGTTCGACGGGGACCCGGGGTACCGTCCGGCGCGTTTCGAGGCGGTGCTGCGTCATCATCTCGCCACCCGGCCGGACGGGAATCCGGTGCGCGAACTCGGCGAACGAGTGGTCGCCGACGTGCCCTGGATCCGCGACGCCGGCATCGACACGTTCCACCTGTGGACGTTCGGGGTGTTGCGGCAGTGCGGTGCCACCGCGGAACTGGCCGCCGACGTCTGCGAGTACCTCGAGCGCAACGGGTTCGCGGGGGCAGCGGCGTTCGCGCCGGGCTTCCGGGCGGTGGCGCAGGGCGCGAAGAGCGTGCAGTTCCAGATGGCGCGGGCCGCTCGCGGACGCAGTGTCGACCCGTCGGCGCAACTCGACGGCATGGCCGAGGCGTGGGAACGGTCGGTGGGTGGCGTGGCGCGAATGGTCGGACGCGCGTAATGGATCTTCTCGCCGGCGCGCGGTGGCGTTGCGTGGCAACGGAACCGGGCTCGGTCACCGATCCGTCGGGCCTGGCTTGTGTGCCGGGTCCGTGGTATCCCGCGCAGGTGCCGGGTACCGCGGCAGGCGCGATCCGGGCGACCCACGGCGTTGCGGCGGCGCGGGCGACGAAGACCGATGCGGTGGACTGGTGGTTCGTCACCGACGTGTCCGGCGGCGGCCCGGGGCCGTGGCGGCTCGAGTTCGACGGCCTCGCCTCGCACGCGCAGGTGTGGGCCGGCGAGGACCTCGTCCTGTCTTCGGAGTCGATGTTCGTGCCTGCCTCGGTCGAACTCGCCTCCCGCCCCGGCACGGTCACGCTGGCGATCCGGTTTCCGTCGCTCGATGCCGCGCTCCGCCGCCGGCGGCCACGCGGACGCTGGCGGTCGTCGCTGGTGAGCGCGCAGGGCCTGCGCTGGGTTCGCACGAGCCTGCTCGGCCGCGCCCCGGTCTTCGGTGGTGTGCCGGCCCCGGTGGGTCCGTGGCGGGCGGTGCGACTGCGCGACCGCGCCGCGCCTGTCCTGTCGGACCGTCACGTGGTCACCGCCGTCGAGGACGGCACGGGCGTGCTGGACCTCGCCGTGCGTGTGCATCGTTCGGCCGGAGCTGCCCCCGTCGTGCGGCTCGGCGACCTCACCGTGGACGCGGAAATCGTGGACTTTGGGCGGGGCGCGAAGGAGATCCGCGCCCACGTGCGCGTCCCCGACGTCCGGTTGTGGTGGCCCCACACCCACGGCGCCCCCGCGACGTATCCGCTGAGCATCGTCCTGGGGGAGCACGTCGTCGACCTGGGTGCGGTCGGATTCCGCACGGTGCGCGCGGCGTGCGGCGACGGCGGATTCCGGCTGTCGGTCAACGGCGTCGACGTGTACTGCCGCGGCGCCGTCTGGACGCCCGTGGATCCGGTGGGGCTGGGCGGCCGGGATCAGGCTCGGGCCACCCTCGAGCGGGTGGTCGAGGCCGGCCTGAACATGGTCCGCGTGCCGGGCACGACGGTGTACGAGGACGCCGCGTTCTGGGACGACTGTGCCGAACTCGGTGTCATGGTGTGGCAGGACGTCATGCTGTCGACGTTCGACCCGCCCGACGACCAGCCGTTCCTGGACCTGCTGACCGCCGAGGTCGAGGCGGTGCTGCGGCCGCTGTCCGGGAACCCCGCGCTCACCATGTTCAGTGGAGGCAGCGAGACCGAACAGCAACCGGCGATGCTCGGACTTCCGTGGTCGCACATGACGGCGGTGCACGACGTGATTCCGGCGGTGGTCGGTCGGACGGCGCCGGGGTTGGTGCGGGTGTCGTCGTCACCGACCTCGCCGCCGGGCGACGACGCGCTCGCGACCCATGTGGGGACGGGTATCGCGCACTACTTCGGGGTCGGGGGATATCGGCTTCCGCTGTCCGACGTCCGCCAGGCCCGGGTGCGGTTCGCCGCCGAATGCCTCGCGTTCTCGATCCCCCCGTCGGACGCGGCGATCGAGGCCGAATTCGGCAGCCTCGCGGTCGCGGGCCACCACCCACGGTGGAAGGCGGCCGTGCCGCGGGACAACGGGGCCCCCTGGGACTTCGAGGACGTCCGCGATCACTACGTGCGGACGCTGTTCGGCGAGGAGCCGTCGACGGTCCGGTGGAGCGACCCCCAGCGGTACCTCGCCCTCGGCCGGGCCGCCGTCTGCGAGGCGTTCGCGGCGACACTGGGATACTGGCGGCGGCCCGATTCGGGATGCGACGGCGCGCTGGTGCTCGCGCTCCGCGACCTCGAACCCGGCGCCGGGTGGGGGCTGCTCGACTCCGACGGCAGGCCGAAGGCGCCGTGGTTCGTGATGCGGCGGATGTCGCTGCCGGTCGCAGTCCTCCTCGCCGAGGACGGATTGGACGGCCTGCGGATCGACGCGGTCAACGACTCCGACCACGAGGTCGTGGGGGAGTTGCGGGTGCAGGTGCACACCCGCACGGGTGCCCGGGCGTTCGACGTCACCGAACCGGTGACCGTCGCCGCGCACGCGGCCCGCCGGTGGTCGCTCGACACGGTGCTCGGGCGTTTCACCGACGCGACCCACGTCCACCGCTTCGGTCCCCGCGGCTACGAGAGCGTGACCGTCCTTCTGTCGAGTGAGGACGGTGTCGTCGCCGAGTCCGTTCACCTCGTCGGCGGACCGGCGCGCGCCCTCGAACGGACCGTCGGCCTGACGGCGGTGGCGCGGCAGACGGCGTCCGGCGACTGGGTCGTCGACGTCGGTACCGACGGCGCTGCGCAGTACGTCCACCTCGAACTCCGCGGCTTCGAACCGGAGGACTCCTGGTTCCATCTGCCGCCGGGCGGAGCACGGATCGTGCCGGTGCGCAGGACCGGGACAGCGGACGCGGTGACCGGGCACGTGCGGGCGCTGAACTCGATGACCGTCGCACCGGTCGTGCAGGCCTCCACCTGATACGGACCCCGGTCCGTCCGTGTGCGATATCGACTAGGCTGGCTCAGTCCGCAACTGGCCGCTCGTCCCGGCCCGAGCTGTTCGCCGGCAGTTCGTCATCACTGCTCAGGAGTGCGTCGTTGTCTTCCCCGCTCATCGCTGCCGAGCCCTCGTCCGACACCCCGCTCGCCGGTCTGGCGAAGATCGCGCTGGGCGACGCAGTCATCGCGCAGGTGACCGAGGCTCTCGGACGCCATCACCTCGACATCGTCGCGCCCGGACCCGCCCGGCCATTCGTGGCCGCGGCCCTCGCCGAGCGCACCCATCTGCTGCTGGTCACCGCGACCGGCCGCGAGGCCGACGACCTCACCGCCGAACTGCGGGAGATGATCGGCGACGCCGTCGCGCAGTTCCCGTCGTGGGAGACGCTGCCGCACGAACGGCTGTCGCCGAGCGCCGACACGGTCGGTCGCCGGGTGGAGGTGCTCCGCAGACTCGCGCGGCCGGACGACCGCTCGTACGGGGCGCCGCTCCAGGTCATCGTCACCACCGTCCGGTCGCTGGTGCAGCCCATGGCGCCGGGACTCGGTGAGATCGAACCCGTCACGCTGCGCGTGGGCGTCGAGCACGACTTCGACGGGCTGATCCAGCGGCTCGTCGAAATGGCGTACACGCGCGTCGACATGGTGGGCAAGCGCGGCGAGTTCGCCGTCCGCGGCGGCATCCTGGACCTGTTCTCGCCCACCGCGGATCACCCCGTGCGCGTCGAGTTCTGGGGCGACGAGGTCACCGAACTGCGCGCGTTCTCCGTCGCGGACCAGAGGTCGCTGCCCGAACTCGACATCGACGCGGTGATCGCCCCGCCGTGCCGCGAACTGCTCCTCACCGAGGACGTCCGCGACCGGGCCGCGCAGCTCGCGGTCGACAACCAGGCCGACGCCGCGCTCGTCGAGATGCTCGACAAGATGTCGGCCGGCATCCCGGTGGAAGGCATGGAGGCACTGCTGCCCGTGCTGCGGCCGGGGCAACTGCAGTTGCTCACCGACGTGCTGCCCGAGAGCGCACACGTGCTGCTGTGCGATCCGGAGAAGATCCGGACGCGCGCCACCGACCTGGTGCGCACCGGTCAGGAGTTCCTCGAGGCGTCGTGGACGGCGGCCTCGATCGGCGGCGCCGCCCCGCTCGACACCTCGGTGCTGAGGGGTGACGGAATCGATCTCGGCGCCTCCGCCTACCGCTCGCTCAGCCAGGTCCGTGAATCCGCGGAGGCCAGGGGCCTGCCGTGGTGGACGCTGAGCCCGCTCGCGTCGGGCAACGGCGAGGAACTGGAGCTGGCGGTCACGCCGGCACCGCAGGTCCGTGGGTCCGACGACCTGCTGTCGGAACTGTTCGTGAGTCTGCGCGCCCACGTCACCACCGGCGGGCGCGCCGTCATCGTGGTCGCGGGCGCCGGCACCGCGCATCGCGTGCTCGAGCGTCTGCGCGAGGCCGAGGTGCCCGCGGCTGAACTCGCGCCCGGCACCGAGCCCCCGCGGGGCCAGGTCGGGGTGCTGCGCGGTTCGCTCCACGACGGCCTGGTCTTCCCCGGCGACGACTCCACTGCCGGACTCGTCATCGTCACGGAGGCCGATCTCACCGGCAACCGGGTGGCCGCGGTCGGCGACGGCAAGAGGCTGCCGGCGAAGCGCCGCAACCAGGTGGACCCGCTGGCCCTTACCGCCGGGGACATGGTGGTGCACGACCAGCACGGCATCGGACGATTCGTCGAGATGGTCGAACGCACCATCGGCGGCGCCCGCCGCGAGTACCTGGTGATCGAGTACGCCGCCAGCAAGCGCGGACACCCGGGCGACCGTCTGTTCGTTCCGATGGAGTCGCTCGACCAGTTGTCGCGGTACGTCGGCGGCGAGTTGCCCGCGCTCAGCAAGCTCGGCGGTTCCGACTGGGCCAACACCAAACGCAAGGCGCGCAAGGCGGTTCGTGAGATCGCCGGTGAGCTCGTCCAGCTGTACGCGGCGCGGCAGGCCGCACCCGGACATGCGTTCGGCCCGGACACCCCGTGGCAGAAGGAGATGGAGGACGCGTTCGCGTTCACCGAGACCCACGACCAGCTGACGGTCATCAGCGAGGTCAAGGCCGACATGGAGAAGGCGGTCCCGATGGACCGCGTCGTCATCGGGGACGTCGGCTACGGCAAGACCGAGATCGCGGTGCGGGCGGCGTTCAAGGCGGTGCAGGACGGCAAGCAGGTGGCCGTCCTGGTGCCGACGACGCTGCTCGCTCAGCAGCACCTGCAGACGTTCACCGAGCGCATGGCCGCGTTCCCGGTGACGGTGCGCGGGCTCTCCCGCTTCACGGATGCGGGAGACTCCAAGGAGACCATCGCCGGCATGGCCGACGGCGAGATCGACGTCGTGGTCGGCACGCACCGGCTGCTGCAGACCGGGATCCGGTGGAAGGACCTGGGCCTCGTCATCGTCGACGAGGAACAGCGCTTCGGTGTGGAACACAAGGAGCACATCAAGGCCCTGCGCACCCACGTGGACGTTCTCACGATGTCGGCCACGCCGATCCCGCGAACGCTGGAGATGAGCATGGCGGGCATCCGCGAGATGTCCACGATCCTCACGCCGCCGGAGGAACGGCACCCCATCCTCACCTACGTCGGCGCGTACGCCGACAAGCAGGTGGCGGCGGCCATCCGACGGGAACTGCTCCGCGACGGGCAGGTGTTCTACGTCCACAACCGGGTCAGCTCGATCGACAAGTCGGCCCAGCGGATCCGCGAACTCGTCCCCGAGGCGCGGGTCGTGGTGGCACACGGGCAGATGAACGAGGACACCCTGGAACGGACCGTGCAGGGCTTCTGGGAACGCGACTACGACGTGCTGGTGTGTACCACCATCATCGAGACGGGTCTCGACATCTCCAACGCCAACACGCTCATCGTCGAACGCGCCGATTCCCTCGGCCTGTCGCAGCTGCACCAGTTGCGCGGGCGCGTCGGGCGGAGCCGGGAACGCGGCTACGCGTACTTCCTGTACCCGCCGGAGAAGCCGCTCACCGAGACGGCCTACGACCGCCTCGCGACCATCTCACAGAACTCCGACCTCGGTGCCGGCATGGCGGTCGCGATGAAGGACCTCGAGATCCGCGGCGCCGGAAACGTGCTGGGCGCCGAGCAGTCCGGTCACGTCGCGGGTGTCGGGTTCGACCTGTACGTGCGGCTGGTAGGGGAGGCGGTCGAGGCGTTCCGGGCGGCGGCCGACGGCAGGCCGATCACGACGGAGGACGCCCCGAAGGAGGTCCGTATCGACCTGCCCGTCGACGCGCACATCCCTCCCGACTACGTCACCAGCGACCGCCTCCGGCTCGAGGGCTACCGCAAGCTCGCGGCGGCCACCGAACTCGACGGCATCACGGCCGTGGTCGACGAACTCGCCGACCGGTACGGACCGCTGCCCGAAGAGGTCCGCCGACTGGTCTCGGTGGCCAAGCTGCGCCTGCTGGCCCGCGAGTACGGACTCGAGGAGATCGCCGTGGTCGGGACGCAGCTGAAGATCGCACCGATGGCCCTGCCCGACTCGAAGCAGTTGCGCCTCAAGCGGATCTACCCGAGCGCCCAGTACCGTGCCACCACCGGAATGGTGCAGCTGCCGCTGCCCCGGGCGGGGTCGGGCGGAATCGGCGCGGAGCGGGTGCGTGACGTGGAGTTGTTGCAGTACATCGCCGACTTCGTGGTCGCGCTGGACGGCAAGGCCGCCGGGTCCGTGGTGATGGAGGCCTGACCCGATGACGGTGGTCCTGCTCGACCCGTTGCGGCCGACGACGATCCCGATGGAGGCCGTCGGGGTGGTCGGTGACGGGGTGGAGTTCACCGACGAGGTACCCCAGGGCGTGCGGACCCTGCTGACCGAAGCACCCGGGGCCGCCGTCCTCGTCAGTACCGACCCCGACCACCCCACCGTGCGCGAGTGGGTCGCATCGGGGTCACGCGTCATCGCGGCACCGAAGGTCCCGGGCGACAACCTCGTCGAGGCCGCCGAGGTGATGGACCGACTGTGGAGTTACGGCGGCTGGGAAGTGACGCAGACGCACCGCACCCTGTCGCACTACCTCGTCGAGGAGACGTACGAGGTTCTCGACGCGATCGAGTCGTCCGAACCCGCTGACCTGCGTGAAGAACTCGGAGACCTGCTGCTGCAGGTCCTGTTCCACTCACGCATCGCCTCGGCGTCGGGCAATTTCGACGTCGACGACGTGGCCGCGACCCTGGTGGCCAAACTCGTCCACCGCAGTCCCCACCTCGGGGAGGACGTCGTCGGACCGATCGACATCGCGGAGCAGGAACGGGCATGGGAGATCCGGAAGGCGGCGGAGAAGGCGCGGAGTTCCTGCCTCGACGGCGTCGCGATGAGTCAGCCCGCGGCGTCCCTCGCGGCGAAGGTGATCGCCCGCGCGAGCAAGGCCGGCCTGCCGCCGGAGCTCGTGCCCGTGGAGATCGAGTCCGGTCTGGTAGCCGAGGCGGAAGCCGAGACGAGACTCCGGGCGGCGACGCACGCGTTCATCACCCGGATCCGGGCAGCCGAGAATGGGGCGCGTGCACAGGGCAAGTCCGCGCTCGGAGCAGCGGACTGGGCGTGTCACTGGCCGTCGTGAGAACGACCGGTCCGCGCGATCGCTCCGGTTTGCCGAAATGTAACTGAGTTGTAAGTCACTCCGCGTTAACTGGTGCACAAGAAACAAACTTGAGATAGGTTTACCCCTGCAAAGAAGACCGATAGTCGAAAAAATGGATGTTTTCTGAACTGCGGGGGTTCGAACGGTCTCTGCTTCCTTTGCACGCTGCACGTGGTGAGGACATCACTCCAGACACGGGGTGGTCAGTGCTCGCATGGGACGACTGTGATGCTGCCGGGCCATTCGCCCGACGAGGAAAGACGGACAAATGAGCCTCTACACGCCTGATCGCCTGGAACCCTCCGACGGTACCGACGTCGTGGGCGTCGACCAACGCAAAGGCGAAGACAACGGTCGCAACGACGGGGACGGGTCGCAGCGGCCGACGGTCACGGTCGTCGTGCCTGCCATGAACGAAGCCAAGAACCTCCCGCACGTTGCCGCGCGGATGCCGGCCGACATCGACGAGATCGTCTTCGTCGACGGACATTCCGTCGACGACACGGTCGAGGTGGCCAGGAGTCTCTGGCCCGACGCCACGGTCGTGACACAAAGCCGAAAAGGCAAGGGCAATGCCTTGGCCTGCGGTTTCCTCGCCTCCACGTCGGACATCATCGTGATGATCGACGCCGACGGATCCACGGACCCGGCCGAGATCCCGCTGTTCGTCGGGGCACTCGTGGCAGGCGCGGACTTCGCGAAGGGAACGCGCTTCGCCGCCGGCGGCGGAAGCTCGGACATCACGTTCAGCAGGAAGCTCGGAAACAAGGCGTTGAACGCCATCGTCAACCTCAAGTTCGGGGCATCGTTCAGCGATTTGTGCTACGGCTACAACGCATTCTGGCGTCACCACGTCCCGGTGATGGCGCTGCCGTCGGTCGACGCGACACAGGCGCAGTGGGGCGACGGCTTCGAGATCGAGACGCTCATCAACGTGCGAGTCGCCAACGCGGGTCTGAAGATCACCGAGGTCCCGAGTTTCGAACAGGATCGCATCCACGGCGAGAGCAATCTCAACGCGGTACGTGACGGGCTCCGGGTGCTGCGCACCATCAGGAGCGAACAGCGCACCCCCGCAGCGGACGTGTCCCCGGCCCCCGTCTCGCGAGGCTGAGCAACCATGACGGTGTCCACCCTCGTGTCCTGCTCCGTCGTGATCTGCGCCTACACCACCGAACGGTGGACCGACCTGTGCGCCGCAGTCGACTCGGTGCTCACCCAGAACGTGCCCGTGCTCGAGGTGCTGGTGGTGATCGACCACTCCGAGGAACTGTTCTCGCGTGCCGAACGGCACTTCGCCGGGCAGACCCGGGTGACCGTGCTGCGTAACTCCGGGTCGAAGGGGCTCTCCGGAGCCCGCAACACGGGCGTGCGCGCGGCCCGCGGTGACGTGATCGCGTTCCTCGACGACGATGCGCGCGCCGAACCCGACTGGTATCGCGTGTCCGCCGCCCACTATTCCGACCCCGACGTGCTCGGCGTGGGGGGATTCGCCAGTCCCGTGTGGCCCGCGGACCGCCCCGTGTGGATGCCCGCCGAGTTCGACTGGGTGGTCGGCTGCAGCTACGTCGGCCAGCCGACACGTATCGAGCCGGTGCGGAACTTCATCGGCTGCAACATGTCTCTGCGGCGCACGGTGTTCGACGCCGTCGACGGGTTCAGCGACGGGATCGGCCGGGTCGGGAAGACACCGGTCGGGTGCGAGGAGACCGAACTCTGCATCCGGATCCGCGCCCACCAGCCCTGTGCGCAGCTGCTGTTCGACCCCGCGATGAGGGTGGCGCACCGCGTCTGCGACGACCGCACCACGTTCCGCTACTTCCTCTCGCGCTGCTTCCACGAGGGCGTGTCGAAAGCCCTGGTCGCCGATCTCGTCGGGGCCGGCGACGCGCTCAGCAGCGAGCGGGCGTACACCGCACGCGTTCTCCCGCGAGCTGTCGTCACGGGGATCGCATCCCCGCGGCACGGCGGGCTTGCCCGGGCCGGTGCCGTGGTCGCGGGGCTCACGGCGACCACTGCCGGCTACGTCCGCGGTCTTGTCGGTCTGCGATCGAAGCGGGTGACGGCATGACCGGAACACTCGATCGCCGGATCGACCTCGTGCCTGCTCTCGTGAGCGATCACGCGCCGACGTGGGACGGGGCCGTCTGGGTCGGCGAACTACGCGGACCCGTGCAAGACGACACCGAATACCGGCTGGAGCGCGCCGAGGGGTATCGGCGTGCCCGGCTGCTCGTGCGAGAAGACCGCACCCTGCTGGGATTCGTCGAGATGGACATCGAGGACGGCCGACTCGAGGCCGGTGCACTGCAGCGTGCACTGGACGGGCTGCTGCCGGAAGCGGTGGCCGAAAGCATCGCCACCACCGACGCATCCGGCCCCTCCGTCACCGTGGTGGTCTGCACCCGGGATCGGGTCGACAGCCTGAAGGTCGCCCTCGAATCGATCCTGTCGCTCGACCATTCCGACTACGAGGTGATCGTGGTCGACAACGCATCCCGCACCGATGCCACGCGGCGGTACGTCGCCGAACTCGGTGACCCCCGTGTGCGCGTCGTGACCGAGCCCCGCCCGGGCCTGTCCCGGGCGCGCAATGCGGGCGTTCGCGCGGCGAACACGGAGATCGTCGCGTTCACCGACGACGACGTCGTCGTCGACCCGCACTGGCTCACCGAACTCGTCGCCGGCTTCGGCGCCGGGAAGGCAGTGGGGTGCGTGTGCGGAATCGTCCCGAGCGGGGAGATCCGCACACCCGCGCAGGCGTACTTCGATCAGCGGGTGGGATGGGCGAGTTCCTGTGTCCCACGGTTGTTCGACCTCGCGCACCCACCCGCCGACGTGCCGCTCTTCCCGTTCCAGGTAGGCGTCTACGGGACCGGTGCGAATTTCGCGGTCGATCGGCAGGCCGTGTTCGCGCTGGGGGGTTTCGACGAGGCGCTCGGGGCGGGAGCCCCCACCGACGGTGGCGAAGACCTCGACATGTTCTTCCGTGTGCTGCACTCCGGGCGGCAGCTGGCGTACCGGCCCGGGGCGGTCGTGTGGCATCGGCACCGGGCGGACAACGAGGCGCTCGCCGTCCAGGCGCGCGGCTACGGCCTCGGGCTCGGCGCGTGGCTGGCGAAGATCGCCGTCGACCCCCGCACCGCCTGGCTCGCAGTGCGCATCGCCGTGCGGCAGGCGCCGGCGTTTCTTCGTCTGTCGCGGAAGATGTCCCGCGTCGCCACCCCTCCGGACGGTCTCGCCGACGACCTTCCCGTGGGGATCGGGGCCACCGAACTGCGGTCCATCGCGCGTGGCCCGCTCGCCTATCTGAAGGCCCGCGTGGAGGGCCGGGATCCGGCGCCGATGAGAGGGATGACCCATGAGCGCCCATCCTGATCTCGCCGGCCGCACCGACCGCACCCGGTTCGCCACCTGGTTCGGACCGGCGGACGCGCCGCTGTTCGGCGTCGTCGACCTTCCTGTCGACGGCCGCTGCCGCGGTGCCGTCGTCCTGTGCCCGCCGATCGGCAAGGAACAGGTCGACTCGTATCGCGGAATGGTGTACCTCGCCCAGCAATTGCGGGCTCGGGGGCTTCTGGTGTTGCGGTTCGACTACCGCGGCACCGGTGACTCGCCGGGCGCCCAGGACGAGTCCGACGCGGTCGCGGGGTGGCTCGACAGCATCCGGACGGCCGTCGACTTCGTGCGCAGCTGCGGCATCACCGACATCGGGCTGGTCGGCCTCCGGGTCGGCGCCCTGCTCGCCGCGCAGGTCGCCGTGACGTGCGGTCCGGTGCGGGCCGTGACCCTGTGGGATCCGGTGGTGCGCGGCCGCGCCTACCTGCGCAAGCAGACTGCGCTCCACCAGCTGGTGGTCGGTCCCGAGGACGCGGACGATCCGCGGGTCACCCTCATCGGTGCGGTGCTCGCACCGGCCGCGGCTACGGCCCTGTCGGCGATGAGTCTGCGAGCCGCCACTCCGCCGCCGGGCGCGAAGGTTCTGATGGCGTTGCGGGACAGCGAGGTCGATTCCGTCGGGATGCGTGAGGCCGTCGCGGCCTGGAACGCCGAGCACTTCACGGTTCACGACTACGAATCGTTTCTCGAGCCGGCGGACTTCGTGGTCCGGCTCCCGTTCGGCGACATCGACCGGATCGCCGACTGGATGTCCGCGTCCTTCGGCAACCACCACACCGGTGCCACACTCGATCTCCGCGCCACCGCCGTCGTGGATCGGACCGTCGACGGCAGGCAGGTCATCGAGACTCTGGGCTTCGAGGGAGCGTCCGAACTCTTCACGATCCGCACGTCCGTCGCGGCCGAGCGGGACGCGGCGCACATCCCTGCGGCGCCGACGGTGATCTTCCACGGCACCGCCGGCGAGCACCGCGTCGGGCCCGTCCGGCTGTGGGCCGAGACTGCCCGCGAACTCGCGGCCCACGGGATCGTCAGCGTTCGCTTCGATCGCCGCGGCACCGGCGACACCGGCACGGTGCAGCACGGCGAATCCACCACCATCTACACGGACGAATCCCGGGACGACGCCGTCGACATCATCTCCGTCAGCGGTGCGCAGCCCGAATCGGCGGTGCTCGTGGGCATGTGTTCGGGGGCGTGGAACTCGAGTTACGCCGCCCTCCGGCGTCCGGTCCGGGCGGTGGTCCTGGTCAACATGGCGGACTGGACCATTACCCGTAAAGCCTTCGTGAAGCAGTCGACGATGGACGCCGGCCAGGGTTCCCTGACGGGTGCCGCGCTCGCGCTACTCCACCGGTACGCGGCGACGTCGAAAAAGTACCTGCGGGTGTGGATGCCGTACCGCGGCTGGTTGTGGCTGGGCCGGGCCGGGTTGCTGCAGGTGCCGGAGGTCATGCTCGCTCCGCTGAACGACCGTGGCGTGCACACCACCGTCCTCCTCTCACCGATCGACTACGCCGCATTCGTCGAGAACCAGGGAGAACGCAGCCTTCGCCGGCTCCGGCGCGCCGGCTGGAACGGACGCCTGGTGACGTACCCGTCCGGCGATCACTCGCTGTACAGCACCGCCCTGCGGGACAGGGTCCTGCGGGACGTCCTCGCCACCGCGCTCGGTGAATTGACCGTGGACAGCGTCGACGACGCCCGTGACGATTCCCGGCCGGAATTGGTCGGGTAATCGTGGGATCCCCGACAGCGACGCAGTCGCACCTACGCGCGAAGCACCGTGCCGAGCAGGCACCGCGATCCGCGGGGCGGAATCTGCAGCTCAACTCGATGGCACTGATGCTGTCGAGTGTGGTCACCGGTGTACTCGGCCTCGCCTTCTGGGGTGCGGCCGCGCGATTGTTCCCCGCCGATCAGGTGGGCGTGGCGTCCGCACTCATCTCGACGGCGATCATGCTGTCGACGCTGTCGAATCTCAGCCTGGGCTCGATGTTCGAGCGCTTCCTCCCCGTGGCGGGCCACCGCGCGGGACCGTTGCTGGTCAAGGGTTTCGCCGCGGTGGCCACGCTGGCCTTCGTGTCGGCCGTCGGGCTCATCGTCCTCGGTCCGCGGGACACGCTGTTCGAGAACAACCTGGAAATCGCGATCTATCCGGTGTTCGTCGTCGTGCTCGCGCTCTTCGCCCTGCAGGACCAGACCGTCTCCGGGCTGGGCGTGGCCCGCTGGGCGGCGTCGAAGAACGTCTTCCACGCGCTGGCCAAACTCCTCGCGGTCGTGGTGCTCGCGGCGTCGGGGTCGGCGCTCGCCATCGTCGCGTCCTGGGGGGTCACCGCGGCGATCGCCGTTGCGGTCGTGTTGACGTCGATGGGCCTGCGCATTCGGTCCGACCCTCGGTACCGGCAGGTACCCGCGCTGCCGTCCAACAAGGAACTCGGTGTGTACTTCGGCTCCTCGTACGGCATTTCGGCGCTGGGGGCCATCGCCCCGCTCGTCGTCCCGCTGATCGTCGTCACCCGGGTCGGCACCGCGGCGAACGCCTACTTCGCAGTGACGTGGTCGATCGTCAGCGCCCTCTACATCATGGTGAACCTCATGGTGGGCCCGTTCGTCGCCGAGGCCGCCGCGCATCCGGACAAGATCGTCAGCCTGTCCCGCCGGTTCGTTCGCACCATTGCCGCGGTCGCGGTGGTGGGTGGATTCGGGCTGGCCTTCGTCGCGCCGGCGGCGCTCGGATTCATCGGCGACGAATACCGGGCGCAAGGAACTCCTCTGCTCCATCTCGCCGCGGTATTCGTGCCTCTCACGGTCATCGGCGCCGTCTACGACGGTCTCGCGCGGGTGTACCGCCGGCTGACCCTCGCCGTCGTCACCCAGTGCCTGGCCACGGTGGTCATCATCGTCGGCAGCCTGGTCTTCAGCGCGTCGGTCGGCGTCGCGGGGGTGGGCTGGGCGTATCTCGCCGCGGAGACGCTCACCGCCGTGATCCTCGCCGGACCGCTCATCTCCTGGCTCCGCCGACTCCAGAACCGCTCCAAGTGGGAGCGGTGGCTGGCGAAGAAGAGCGTGAACCAGCAACCGATGTGGCAGGTGTCCGATGTCGACGCATAGAGCCAGTTCCCGCGACCTGATGCGCAGCGGGAGCCGGATGATCACCGCGATCGGTCCTGTCCGACTGCCGAGCATCGGCGAGATCCGCGACACGCTGACGCAGCTCGCGCACGCGGGCGGACGGCACACCCCGATCGGCCTCGTCCCGACCACCGAGTCACGCCGGTGGCAGCACCGACCGCAGGACTTCCTCGGGCAGGTACGGGATCTCGGACCCTGTACCCGGGAGGAGGTGCCGCAGCTGCTGACCCGGCTGGCACGGTCGGGTGCGTCCGCATACTCGCTGAACGTCGCGGTCGCGGGCGATTTCCTCCTGCTCGACATCTCCCACGGACTCGGCGACGGCAGGCTCGCGCTGTCTCTCGTCCATGCCGTTGCCGGTGGACGCATGGGGACGCCGGTTCCGGAATGGGCGCGGACACGCGACAGCGCTCTACCGCTCGCGTGCGCCCTGGTCCGGACCTTCGCGTCGTCCCCCACGCGTGTCGTGAGGCTCCTCGAATCCCGGCGCGCTGCCGCACACGGTTCCGGATCCGCCGAGGTGGTCGTGCCGTGGCACGGCGCGCCCACCGCGGTCATCGCGTCGACAGCGTCGGGCACCACCGCGGAACTGCGTCGCTGGCGGGATCGGGAAATGCCCCAGGCATCGGTGTCGTCGTTGCTGTTCGCGGCCGTCTCGCGCGCGATGCGCAGTCGTGGCCTGGCGATCGACGACGAGGTCGACGTCCTCTTCGACTGCCGCCGGTACCTCCCGGAGGCCGCGACGGTGAACGGCAATTTCGCTGCCCTGGTGCGGTTCTCACTGTCGGACCCGGGTGATGCCGCCGAGATGAGTGCGGCGATCGCGCAGGCCACGGCGTCGGGCCGGCCGCTCGCCTCGCTCGCACTCAGCACCGCCACGTTCCGCAGGCGGGTGCGCGCCGGTGTTGCGCACGCGCGGGCCACTCACGTCGCCGCGGACCCCCGGGCGAGGCTCGTGTACTCCGACATGGGACAGGCCGCACTGCTGGCCGATCTCGACTGGACCGACGGGCCCGGCCGGCGTCTCGTCACCGCGCTGAGCGAACCGGCCGACCCTGCGTCGATCGTCTTCACCGCGGTGCGCCACGGTCCCGACCTGGACGTGTCGGCGTCGCTGCACGACAACGTCTTCGACCCCGAACTCGTCCGCAGCGCCCTCGCGGACGCACTGTGCGACCCACTGTCTCTACTGTCTCGAAGGATCTTCTGACCATGCCCTCACACGTCCTCGAGACCTCGAAGCGCGCTCCGCTGTACCTCACCGTTGCCGTACTGCAGTTCTTCGTCGTCGAATTCCTCGTCGCCGGCACGTGGCGCGGTCACTACAGCTACTCCGCCAACTTCGTCAGCGACCTCGGCGTCCCGTTCTGCGGCACGGACGGAAACGCGCCGTGCAGCAAGACATCCCTGCTGATGGACGCGTCGTTCGTGGTGACCGGACTGGCCTACCTGGTGGCCGCCGTCCTGTGGCACCGCATCGAACGGGTGCTGCCGCCGGCCCCCGTCGTCTTCCTGGTTGTGGCCGGGATCGGCGGAGTAGTGGTCGGTCTCGCGCCGTCGAACACGCATTGGGAAGTGCATTCGCTCGGCGCCACGCTCTTCCTGATCTTCGGCAGTCTCTTCACGCTCACGACGGCACTCACCGTCCGGCCTCAGATATCCGGACCGGCAACGTACGTCGCCCTCGCACTGGGGGTGCTCGGACTGGTGGGGTACTTCTGCTTCACCTACTCCTGGGACCTCGGTCTCGGCGTGGGTGGTATCGAACGGGTTGCAGCCTACTCGGCGATCCTCGGGTTCGTCGTGTGCGTCCACCTCGTGACACAGCTGCAGTCGGTCCGACGTTCGGCTGTCGGCCCGGTCGGAGACGGTGCCGGTGCATAGGCAGCTGAACCGTCCACGCAGGACCCGCGCCGTGTCCGCGGCGACGGTGGTCCTCGCGCTCGTCTGCATCGGCGCCACCGGGTGGTACGCGTCGAGCGATGTCGCCCAGGCATCGAGGAAGGGCGAGTCGGTGCTGATGTTCGACGATTTCGTCGGGCCCGCCGGAACCTCGCCCGACCCCCGCTACTGGGGACACGCGGTCGGGGGAGGCGGCTGGGGTAACGACGAGGATCAGGTGTACACGGACGATCCCGCCAATTCCAGGCTCGACGGCGAGGGCAACCTCGTGATCGAAGCCCGTCCCGACGGATCGGGGTACACGTCCGCCCGGCTTGTCACCCTCGACCGCTTCGCATTCCAGTACGGACGGGCCGAGGCCCGCATCAAGCTGCCGAGCGGACAGGGCCTGCACCCGGCGTTCTGGTTGATGGGCACGGACGTCAACCGTGTGGGCTGGCCGCAGTCGGGGGAGATCGACGTGATCGAGACGATCAACGACGAGTCGTTCTATCACAGTGCGCTGCACGGCCCGTCCGCGGACGGCACCCCGTGGGAGGTGAAAGCCGAAGGCAGCGGAAACATGTCGGACGATTTCCACGACTATTGGGTGGAGCGGTCGCCGGACCGGATCACGTTCGGCATCGACGACGCGGTGACGGGCGAGTTCTCGCGTGCCGACCTGGACCCGGGGCAGGAGTGGGTGTTCGACAAACCGTTCTCCCTGTTGCTGAATGTCGCCGTCGGTGGACGGTGGCCGGGCGACGTCGGAGCCGACACGACGTTTCCCGCCGCGATGCTCGTCGACTGGGTGAGGGTCACCGATGAGTGATCTCCTCACTGTGGAGCGCCTCGACACGAGGGCTCCGGAGCTGCCCCGGTACTACGACGTCGCCGCGCTGGCCTCGGCGGTCGCGGGACTGACGTCCCTGGCGCCGCTTCCGTCGTCGGTGAGTGCGGTGCTGCTGACGGTGTTCGTGTTGATCGGACCGGGGCTCGCGATCGTGACGTGGTTGCGGATACCGCTTGCCGCAGCCGTCGCGGCCGTCCCCGTTCTCGGGTTGTCCGTGGTGACTGCGGCCACGACCGTCCTGGCCTGGTTCTACCGATGGCCCGCGACGGGTCTGCTGCTGGTGATGGTCCTGGCCGTCGTTGCGTCCGCGCTGCGGCACCGCTGGCAGGACACCGGCGCCGAGCCGGTTCGCGCGGTGACCGTGCAGCAGATGTCGTTCCGTCTGTCGCAATGGTGGCACGCCGCCCGCCGGAACCGGCCGCTGATCCTCGCTGCCGTGGCCCTTGCCGCGTGGGTGGTGGTGCTCTTCGGTCTCGGCTCCACCGCGTATTCACAGTTCGGTCTGCTGTTCGTCGGAAGCGGCCCCGGCCTCGTGGTGTGCGCCCTGATGATCCTCGGCGCGTTCGTCTGGGCTCTTCGCGAGAGGGCTGTCGGGACCGCTGCCGTTGCCGTGCTCGGCGTGATCGCGGTGGAACGGCTCACCCCGACCCTCGTCACCGACGTTCCCATCTACGGGTGGACGTACAAGCACCTCGGCGTGGTCGACTACATCCAGCAGTTCCAGACTCTGCCGCCGAAGGGCGTCGACATCTACGGCGAGTGGCCGGGCTTCTTCACCGCATTCGCGTGGTTCGGCGACATCACGTCCGTGGACATGATGTCGATCGCCCACTGGTTCGCGCCGGTGATCCACGTACTGCTGGCCGTCGTGATCGCCGCGATCGCCCGGCTCCTCAGGTTCGGCATACGGGTGGCACTGACGGCCGCGATGGTGGCGGAACTCGCCAACTGGGTGGGGCAGGACTACTTCTCGCCGCAGGCCGTCGCCCTCGTCATGGCACTGGGTGCGGTGGTCCTGCTCGTGGTGTCGACGGAGCACCGCTCCGCGGCGTACCTGTCGATCCTCGTGTTCGCAGCCCTGGTGCCCACCCATCAGCTGACCCCGTACTGGCTGTTCGGCGTGACGGTTGCATTGGCGGTGGCGCGGAAGATCCGCCCGTGGTGGCTCCCCGTTCCCTACTTCGCGATCCTCGTCGCCTATCTCGTTCCCCGGCTGGACATCGTTGCACCGTACGGGCTGCTGTCCGGTTTCAACCCGGTCGACAACGCCGCCAGCAACGTGACCGCCGTCGGCACGTTCGGGAAGATCTTCACCTCCGCCGTGTGCCGATCCCTGTCCGCGGGCATCATCCTGCTCGCCGTGGTCTGCGCGATCCTCCTTTGGCGTCGCAAGCGTTCCGCCTGGGTCGGGACCGTCATGGCGTTCAGTTCGTTCGCGCTGCTGGCCGGTCAGAGCTACGGCGGTGAGGCGATCTTCCGGGTCTATCTCTACGCCGTGCCCGGGTGCGCGATTCTCATCGCGCCGATCCTCGTGGACGCTCTCACGATCAGGTTCCGGTCCGGAGTGCTTCGCCGAGTCGTCCCGGTCGGACTCGCGAGCGGACTGGCCTACGTGACGTTCGCGGGCCTGCAAGGCTATTTCGGGTTGTGGTCGCTCGTCATCGGATATCAGTCCCAGGTGACGTTCGCGGAGGACATCCTCGCGAACGAGAAGCCGCCGGCGACGGTCATGTCCCTCTATCCCGCCGGTCTTCCCACTCGGATCAGCGCCGACTACATCAAGTTCGCCGTCGTCGACAAGGATTTCGATCAACCCTTGCTGGCCTTGCCCCCGGCCGTGCTGGAGGGCTTCCCCCGCGGCGGCCAGATCGAGATGCTCACCGCGGATGCGGCGGAACGCGACGGCGACACGTATCTCGTGTTCAACACGCAGGGCACTGCCGCCATCCGCTACTACGGTTATCTACCCGACGGATCCGTCGAGAACTTCGAGGACCAGATGCGGTCCAGCCCCGACTGGTCCGTGTACGCGCAGGACGACAACAGCACGATCTTCCGTTACACGGGGCCGCGCCGGTAACGGCCACGTCGCGTATTCGGTCACGACCGGTCACGGCGACGCCTAGCATCGGCACATGCAGCGGACGCGCTCGGCCCTGTTCGAGATTGCGTTGACGTGCTCGGTGGCGCTGTGCGCGCTGTCCCTCACCCCGGCTGTTGCCGCCGCCGCGCCCGGCGGTGGAGGCCTCCGGACCGCCTACCCCGGATACGCCGTGATCGGCAGCGACGAATTCGACGGACCTGCAAACGCGGCACCCAATCCACTGTTCTGGGGCTACGACCTCGGAGGCGGTGGGTGGGGCAACAACGAGAAGCAGGCGTACACCGACTCCCGCCAGAATTCGCGACTCGACGGCAACGGTCGTCTCGTCGTCGAGGCCCGCAGAAACGGTGGCGGGTTCACGTCGGCGCGGCTCGTGACGCGTGGAAGGTTCGAATTCACGTACGGGGTGATCGAGGCCCGGATTCAGGTACCGTCCGGCCCGGGAATCCATCCCGCGTTCTGGACGCTCGGGAGCAACATCACCAGCGTCGGGTGGCCTGCCTGCGGGGAGATCGACATCCTCGAGGTGATCGGGGACGGTTCCCGATACCACGCGGGAGTGCACGGCCCGACCGTCGGCGGCGGGCACTGGGAACGCTCGACGAACGGCACGATCGGTGCGAACCTCAGCGCGGGTTTCCACGACTACGCCCTGATCAAAGCACCGGGCCGCATCTCGGTGGGCATCGACGGGAACATCGTCGGCACGGTCACCACCGCGGACCTGCGACCCGAGGAACGCTGGGTGTTCGACGCCCCGGCGTACCTGCTGTTCGATGTGGCCGTCGGCGGGAACTGGCCCGGCCCGGTCACGTCGTCGACACGCTTTCCCGCCACCATGCTGGTGGACTGGGTGAGGTTCTCCCAGTGACGTCCGGGACGCGCGAGTTTCGGGTGTGAATAGAATCAGGTTCATGGCCGTGTCGACCTCAGAGTGCCGCTGCGGTCATCCATTCGCCGCTCACGAGCATTACCGCAAGGGCACGTCCTGTGCAGTGTGCGACTGTCCGCGGTTTCGGCGGCCACTTCCCCGGTTGATCCGGAAACTCGTCGGCCGCTGACCGCGATCGCGCACGGTAGCGTGCAGATCCGGGCACAGTCGACGAGTACTGCCTTACGGGCGGCCACGGAAACATACTATGGGTATCTTTTTGGACTATATTTCAGCATGTATGTCGTGCAAAGATGGACATCTGGATACTTCAAATCCCTTTAATTGACGACGGCAGGCGGCAGTTCGGGTGGTGGCGATGGGACATCGGTCAGCCGAGCGGGTGGGGACGTCGTCGAGTGCCGAGGCCGTGTGGAAAGGCGGTCTGTGGGCGATCGCGGTCGCATTCATCGTTCCGTCGCTGCTGTTCGCGCTGGGTTCGTGGTGGGGATGGGATGGAGCGTTTACGACGATCGTGATTGCCGACGTGAGTCTGCTGGTGTTCGTGGTTCTCGCCACCGCGTGTGCCGCCTGGGCTGCCTGGGTAGGGCGGGGCGCGGTGCGCCATAGCTGGTCGGCGTTGGCAGGTGGGCTGGCGGCCTGGTCGGTCGGTCAAGCCATCTGGTGCTACCACGTGGTGGGCCAGCGAAGTGATCAGATACCGTTCCCCTCCGCGGCGGCTGCGGCATATCTGTTGTTCCCGGTCGGCGCATGCGCGGCGCTGTTGTTGTTCCCGGCCGGTGACAGCGGACAGTCCCGTACCCGGCTGATTCTGGACGGAATCATCGTGGCCGGTTCACTGTTCGTGGTGTCATGGGTAAGCGTGCTCGGCAGCGTGTACCGCGCGAGAAGCGACACACCGGTCAGCCTCGTGTTGTCCCTCGCCTATCCTGTCGCCGACCTGGTGATTGCGACGATGGCGATTGTGGTTCTGACCCGAGCGCGGGCGGGGGAACGCCTGACCCTGGGACTGCTGTGCATCGGGATCATTCTCATGGCGTTGTCGGCCAGCGCGGTCTCCTACCTGACCGCGCTAGGCACCTATCACAACGGCGGTGTCACCGACCTGGGCTGGGTGGCAGCCTTCGTCTCGATTGGGCTGGCGGCGCTGTCGAGCACCCGCACACCGTCGCCCGAACCGGTCCCGGTGCAGATTCCGTCCCGAGCACGGTTGTGGCTGCCGTACGTTCCGTTGTTGCTGGCCGTTGCGGTCGGCCTGCAGCGAGAGCTGCCCAGCCTGGGCTCCGGCCCGATTCCCGCCGCGATTTTGGTCCTGGTATTCACCTTGTTGGCACGGCAGTTCATCGTGTTGGCCGAGAACCGGCGGCTGTTGCTCACCGTGGCCCGACAGGCCTTTCGCGACCGACTGACCGGACTGGCGAACCGTGCGTTGTTTCTCGACCGACTCGACCAGGCACTGCAGCGCCAACGACGGGAACTGACACCGATCGTGGTGCTGTGTGTGGACCTCGACGATTTCAAGACAGTCAACGACAGCCTCGGCCATCCCGCAGGGGACGAGCTGTTGATCCGCGTTGCCGAACGGCTCACCGGGTGCGTGCGGAGCACCGACACCGTCGCCCGGCTCGGAGGTGACGAGTTCGCGGCACTGGTCGAAGGGAGCGTCGAGGATGCTCTGTCGGCCGCAGATCGGGTGCTCGAGGCATTCATCCCGCCGTTCGTCATCGATGGTGTCGCGCTCTCCATCCGTCCCAGCATCGGACTGACCATTGCCACATCCGAGGTCCCCGACGCGACGACCGAGAGCCTGCTCAAACAGGCAGATTTGGCAATGTACGCGGCCAAACGCTGCGGCGGGGGCTGCCTTCGCAGTTTCATGCCGAATCCGGCCGGCTTCGACGAGATCGACGGGCGAACCCACGCCGACCACCCCACCCTCCGAACCATCGACACCGGGCCCGGGGAGATCGAGAACCTGCCGCGAGCCGTGGAATCCGTAGAGGAGCAGGCTCTCTCGGGGTGGGGCGACGCGACCGGACTGTTGTCGGCACACAGCCGAACGCGGCCGTTTCGGACCGGCTGGGTGTCGCCACCCGGTCGGTCACGGCGCGGTGTGATTGCGGCGCTCGGGCTTCTGCTGATCGGTGCGGTTCTGTACGGGATCTCGATCGCGGCAGGGGATCAGGCAGGCTGGATCGTGCTGCGCGAGGTGCTCTACGACGGATTGACGCTGTCGGTCGGCGTCGTGGTCGCCGCTCGCGCGTGGTGGGTGCCGGCCGAGCGGCAGGCATGGTGGCTGATCGCGCTGGGGCTGACGAGCTGGTGCGTGGGCGATGTCGTGGCGATGTCGTGGGTGCCCGATGGACAGTCCCCATCGCTGGCCGATCCGCTGAAGTTGGCGTTCTACCCACTCGTCTACATCGGGCTGGTGTTGCTCCTCCGCGCGCGAGCGCGGCGATTACCGGCCGAGATCTGGTTGGATGCCATCACCGCCGGTTTGACCTTGGCGGCGCTGGCAGCGGCCCTCGCATTCGGTCCGATCGAGTCGGTGGCGAGCGGATCGCCCGCAGCGGTGATCGTCGGGTTGGCATACCCGGTGGGAGACGTGCTGCTCCTGGCGCTCGCGGTCGGAGCGCTTGCGGTGCTGGGTTGGCGTGCCGAGCAGCGGTGGGTGCTGCTGGTCGCGGGGTTCATGCTGTTCGCGGTGGCCGACACTGCCTATCTGTTTCGCAATGCCGACGGTTACGTCGAGGGCACGTGGATCGATGCGCTCCCGCACGTCGCGGTGTTGCTGGTGGCCATGGCCAGTTGGCGGGCCCCCGGCCCGCGGCGATCCGATCAGCGCCCCGGGCTGGCTATCTGGGTTCCCCCACTGGTGTGCACCGCCGCGGCGGTGGGCCTTCTGGTGCTCGACCACGATGCGCGGCTGTCGCGGCTCGCGGTGGTTCTGGCCGCGCTCAGCCTGCTCGCGGTCGCCGCCCGATTCGCAGTGACGTTCCGTGAAGTAGTCGTCCTGGCCGACAGCCACCGCGAGGCGAGGACCGACGACCTCACGAACCTGGCAAATCGGCGGGCAATCACGGCCGCTCTGGCGGCCGAGTACTTCGACCACGTGGCACAGCCGGCCGGGCAACCCCGACGTCCGGGTCCCGGCGTGCTGCTGATGGATCTGGACCGGTTCAACGAGATCAATGATTCCTTCGGACGGTATGTGGGCGATCAGTTGCTGCGCCAGGTCGCGGATCGGCTGGCCCGGTCGGTGCGGCCGGGCGATCTGCCGGCCCGCATCGGCGGAGACGCGTTCGCGGTCCTACTCCCGTCAGGGATCGATCTTGCGGAAGCCTGTGCGCTGGCTGATCGTCTGCTCGAAGTGTTACGCGAGCCGTTTGACCTCGACGAGGTCACCGTTCACGTCGAGGCGAGCATCGGGATCGCCCTCTGCCCGCAACATTGCGCCAACCCCCAGGACTTGCTGCAGCGCGCGGGAGTGGCGATGTATCGGGCCAAGTGCGACCGCCGCGCGCTCGAGGTGTACGACGCCGCCGAGAACCAGCGCAGCATGGAGGAGCGGCAGACCATCGACGAGCTGCGGACGGCGATCGCTGGTGGTCAGCTCACGTGTTACTACCAACCGAAGGTCAGTACATGCGACGGCCGGGTGCACGGCGTCGAGGCTCTCGTTCGGTGGGAGCATCCCCTCCGCGGTTTACTCCTGCCCGATCAATTCCTTCCTCAGGCCGAACAGTCCGGACTGATGCGTCCACTGACAGCGAGAGTGCTGGAGCTTGCGCTGGGTCAGGCGAGGAGCTGGCTCGATCGTGGTATATCGCTGACCGTCGCAGTGAACCTGTCGGTCACGAATCTGCTCGACGCAGACCTGGTTGCCGAGATCGACCGACTCCTGGACGACCTTCGGTTACCCGCCGACACGTTGATCCTCGAGATCACCGAAAGCGTGCTGATGACCGACTACAGGCGCGCCAGAAGGGTGGTCGAGGCGCTGCAGGGTCTGGGAATCGGATTGTCGATCGACGACTACGGCACCGGCTGGTCCTCCCTTGCCTATCTGCAGGACCTCGCCGTCGATGAGCTGAAGCTCGACCGGATCTTCGTCGCCCGCCTCGCCAGCGACCCTCGATCCGTCGCGATCGTCCGATCGACCGTGGAGCTCGCACACAGCCTGGGTGCGTCTCTGGTCGCCGAAGGCGTCGAAGACGAAGACACCCTGAAGGCCTTGCGTCGATACGGCTGCGACGTCACCCAGGGGCACTACCACGGCCGTCCGCTGCCCCCCGACCAGCTCGACCTTCGGTTGCTCGGCCGGCACCGTTGATGCACAGGCGGTGTCACGTGCGCGGGATCGGGAGGCTCTACGTGAACAGTCCCTGCCCCCAGTACTGCCCCTCGGCGAGGCCGGGCGGGCAGGCGAAGAGGGCGGACCCGACGTGCTGGATGTACTCGTTCATCGCATCGTTCCGGGACAGGTTGAGTTGCATCGGCACGAACTGTTCCTGCGGGTTGCGGCAGTAGGCGATGAAGAAGAGTCCGGCGTCGAGGTGGCCGAAACCGTCGGAGCCGTCGGTGAAGTTGTATCCGCGACGGAGGATCTGGATGCCGCCGAGTTCCTGAGCGGACGCCAGCCGCACGTGCGCGTCGACGTCGATCACCGGGTCGTGACCCTTCTTGGAATCGAGGTCGAGTTCGTCGAATTCCGCCTTGCCGCTCAGCGGGGCGCCGGTGCCCTTGGACCGTCCGATCACTCGTTCCTGCTCGCCGAGCACGGTGCGGTCCCACTGCTCTATGAGCATGCGGATCCGCCGCGCCACGAGGTATGCGCCGCCGCCCATCCACGCCTGGTCGTCGCCGGACGCCACCCACACGTGCTGATCGAGGATGCCGGGTTCCTCGGCCTTGATGTTGTTCGTTCCGTCCTTGAACCCGAACAGGTTTCGCGGTGTGTCCTGGGTGGTCGACGTCGACGAGGTGCGGCCGAACCCCAGTTGCGACCACCGGACCGAGGCCGTCCCGAACGCGACGCGCGCCAGGTTGCGGATGGCGTGCACGGCCACCTGCGGGTCGTTGGCGCACGCCTGGATCGCGATGTCGCCACCGCTGCGCGCCGGGTCCAGGTTGTCCGCCCGGAAGTGCGGAAGGTCGACGAGCGCGGCGGGCTTCTTGGACGCGAACCCGAACCGGTCGTCGAACAGTGAGGGCCCGAACCCGATGGTGAGCGTCAGCTGGGACGCCGGAAGGCCGAGCGCCTCACCGGTGTCGCTGGGCGGGACGTAGGCGCCGTCGCCGATGGCACCGTCCGGGGTGGCCTCCTCGCCGGCGGTCATCCGCGCGGCCATCTCGGTCCACTTCTTCAGGAGTGCTTCGAGTTCCTCACGGGACTTCGTGGTGACGTCGAACGCCACGAAGTGCATCCGGTCCTGCGCCGGCGTCACGATGCCGGCCTGGTGTTCACCCCGGAAGGCGACGACGTCGGCGTGCGAGAGTGGCGGTTCGGCGGCGGTGGCGCGCCCGACCAGTGCACCGGCGCCGGCAAGGGCGGCTCCCGCCCCGACGGCGCCGAACAGACGTCGTCGGGACATGCCCTTGCGCTCGTCCGGCGAGGTGGTCGTGTCGGTCGTACCGGTTGGATCAGTCATGATCATGCGCCTGCTACCACGCCCTGAACCTGGCTGACCTCGGCCGAGAGGGCGTCGATCTTGCGCGACAGTTCCTGGCGCTGTTGTTCGTTGACAGTGTCGTAGAAGACGAACCCGTCGCCCTGGCGGTACTGAGCGAGTTCGGCATCGAGGTCCGCGAAACGCTGGGTGATGTTCGCGGACAGTTCGGGATTGCGTTCGTCGATGATCGGCTGCAGTGCGGCGACCGCGGCCTGCGAGCCGTCGACGTTGGCCTGGAAGTCCCACAGGTCGGTGTGCGAGAAGATGTCTTCCTCACCGGTGATCTTCGACGTCGAGATCTCGTCGAGCAGCCCCTGCGCGTCGCCGGCGATCTTGGTGGGGTCGATCGTGTAGTCCTCGGCGTTCACCTGGTCGGCGAGGTACTGGACGTCGACGACGAGTTGGTCGGCGATCGCGTTGGTGTCGGGCTGGGGACCGGTGACCCACAGATCCTTCTCGAGCCGGTGGAAGCCCGTCCATTCCTGCCCGGGTTCGAGGTCGGCCTCCCGCAGGTCGAGCTTGGGGTCGAGTTCGCCGAAGCTCTCCGCCTCGGGCTCGATGCGCTCGTAGTAGGTGCGGGAGGCGGGGAAGAGGGCCTTGGCCTGCTCGACGTTGCCCGCCTTGACGGCGTCGACGAACTGCTGCGTCGTGTCCTGCAGCGCGACGACCTGGCTGCGGATGTAGCGGCGGTAGCCGTCGGCGGCCTCGGCGAGTTGCCCGCTCTCGTCGGATGCGCTCATCGAGTCGCCGGTGACGGTGAAGTCCTGACGGATGCCGTTGCCGACCATGCCGGGCTTGCACGCGAGCTGGTAGGTGCCTGCGTCGGGCAGCGACACGATGAGCTGGCGGGTGAGCCCGGGACCGATGTTCTCGACCTCACCCATCGCCCGGTCGCCCTCCGCGTACACGTAGAACTCGGTGACCTTGCTGCCGTTGTTCGTGACCTGGAACGTGTTGTTCCCGGTGGTCCCGGAGTCGGCACTGACGTCACACGTGTCGTCGCTCGCGGTGACGGTGATGTCGTCCGTGCTCGCGGTCGACTTCTCGGTGCAGCCTGCGAGCGCCAGCGGCAGCAGAGCGACCGAGGCGAGGGCGAAGGTGGTGCGGCGCGGGGTCTTCATGGGCGGAAGTTGCCTTTCACGAAACGGTCTCGTCGGGGGTGGGAGTGGCGGTGCGCTCGGGTGCCGCATCAGCTGCAGGTGCAGCGGGGGCCGGTGTGGGTGCGGAGACGGGCCGGAGGAACAGGAACAGGACCACGACGACGTACACGACCCAGGCGACGGCCTGGAGGACGGTCGGGTCGGGCCGGAAGTTGAAGATCCCCGCCATGACGGTGCCGTACCAGCTGGACGCGTCGTAGCCGCCGGAGATGTCGAAGGCGAGTGCCGAACCGCCGGGCAGGACTCCGCCGATCTGCAGGGCATGGATGCCGTACCCGAGGATTCCGGCGGCGACGATGATCAGGAAGATGCCGGTGTACTTGAAGAATTTCGCGAAGTCGAGCCGGACGGCGCCGAAGTACAGCAGGACCGTGAGGACCGCGGCGGCGACGATGCCGAGCAGCAGGCCGACGAGGGGCCAGGCGCTGCCCGCCGTGTTCTCCGCGTACCCGACCATGAGGAGCGCGGTCTCCACGCCTTCGCGGCCGACGGCGAAGAAGGCGAGGGTGAGCACCGCGACGGGACCGGCGACCAGAGCTTTCTCCATGCCCGCCTTGAGGTCGTGGGAGATGGTCCGCGCAGCCTTGCGCATCCACAGCACCATGACGGTGACGATCGCGACCGCGACGAGAGACGCGACGCCGGCGATGATCTCCGCGGTGAGCCCGGTGACGGTGGACGTTCCGTAGTGGATGACGAGGAAGATCGCCGCCACCATCGCCACGGCGATGCCGACGCCGAGCCAGACCCACTTGAGTGCGTCCTTGCGTTCCGCTTTCACGAGGAACGCGGCCAGGATCATGACGACGATGCCCGCCTCGAGGCCCTCGCGCAGGCCGATCAATCCACTGCCGAACAGTTGTGTGGCGATCGACGGCGCGGTCCCTGCGGCGAGGACGGACATGCAGACTCCTGGGCGAGGCGAGGTCGAGCCGAGTGGTCCGCAAGGTTGGGTAGGCAACCTTGCGATAGGCAAGGCGAACCTTAGGCCTGTGGAAAACATACACCGCGCCTCCTTGTCCGAAGAACCCCTCACCAGCACTTTTACAACCCTTTACCTTTGGTGTGTTGTCACGCCGTGACCCGGCTCGGTGTGGGAGCGGTCTCGGGTGGCCGGGATCGACGAGTTTCGTGTGTGGATGATGGAGACGTGAACCGATATCCCGTGCGTCCGAAACGTCGTTCCCGATGGCCCGGACCGCTGTTCGCTCTTCTCGCGGCGACGGTTGTCGTGGTTCTCGCCTACGGCGCGTGCTCGCGGGACCAGCAACCGAGGATCGCGATACCGGAAGGCATCCCACCCGGGCCGGGGGCGGCGACCCCGCCGATCGACATCAACGCGCCGGGACGTTCGGCGGATCAACTGCACGGATGGTCCGCCGAACTGGCCGACTCGATCGGCGTCGGGAGTATCGCGCTCGAGGCGTACGGCTATGCGGCGACGGTGATGGCCGAGACGAAGCCGGAATGCGGGATCGGGTGGACCACCCTCGCCGGAATCGCGAGCGTGGAGAGCCGGCACGGCACCCACGCCGGTTCGACGGTCGGGCCCACTGGTCAGGTGACGCCCGAGATCCGGGGCATCCCCCTCGACGGGGGCCCTGGTGTCGCCGAAATCCCCGACACCGACGGCGGGGCGATGGACGGCGATCCGGTGCACGACCGCGCGATGGGACCCCTGCAGTTCATTCCCGAGACCTGGAAGCGGTGGGGGGTCGACGCCAACGGTGACGGCGTGGCCGACGCCGACAACATCGACGACGCGGCGCTGACTGCCGCCCGCTACCTCTGCGAGCGGGGCGGCGACCTCACCGCTGCGGAGGGCTGGCAGTCGGCGCTGATGGCCTACAACCTCTCGGGGGAGTACCTCACGCTGGTACGCGACCGGGCGTCCGCCTACTCGGTCGGGGTGCGCCCGTAATCCTTCCGCCGCCGGTTCGTGACGTGATCGACGCCACATCGAAAGGTGTCGCGCGGGCGGATCGCCCGGCCGCGGGGCGCGCCATCCCCCGCCGGTTTCGGTGTGCCGTTACGCTGTGTGCTGGCACGATCTGGTGTCCCTGGCACGATCGGACCGGTCGGTGCACAGTGCGAAGCCCATATAAGGAGAATCAGCAAGTGTCCATCATTGAGCAGGTCGGAGCCCGTGAGATCCTCGATTCCCGTGGTAACCCCACGGTGGAGGTCGAGGTGCTGCTCGACGACGGAAGTTTCGCTCGCGCCGCGGTTCCGTCGGGCGCATCGACTGGTGAGCACGAGGCCGTCGAATTGCGTGACGGCGGCGACCGGTATGGCGGCAAGGGTGTCGAGAAGGCCGTCGAGGCCGTCCTGAGCGAGATCGCTCCGGCCATCATCGGGATCGACGCCACCGAGCAGCGGACCGTTGACCAGGCCCTGCTGGACGCGGACGGCACCCCGGACAAGTCGCGTCTGGGCGCCAACGCGCTCCTGGGTGCGTCCCTGGCGGTGGCCCGCGCGGCCGCCGAGTCGTCGGGTCTGGATCTCTTCCGTTACGTCGGTGGCCCCAACGCCCACGTCCTTCCCGTCCCGATGATGAACATCCTCAACGGTGGCGCGCACGCCGACACCGGTGTCGACGTCCAGGAGTTCATGGTCGCCCCGATCGGTGCCGCCACGTTCAAGGAGTCGCTGCGCTGGGGCGCCGAGGTGTACCACGCCCTCAAGTCGGTGCTGAAGGAGAAGGGCCTGGCCACCGGTCTCGGTGACGAGGGCGGCTTCGCCCCCGACGTCGCGGGCACCAAGGAAGCACTGGACCTGATCAGCGTCGCCATCGGCAAGACGGGCCTGGTCCTGGGCACCGACGTGGCACTGGCACTCGACGTCGCCGCCACCGAGTTCTACACCGACGGCACCGGTTACAAGTTCGAGGGCAGCAACCGGACCGCGGCCGAGATGTCGGCGTTCTACGCCGAGCTGGTCGACGCCTACCCGATCGTGTCCATCGAGGACCCGCTGGACGAGGACGACTGGGACGGCTGGGTCGCCCTGACCGATCAGATCGGTAACAAGGTCCAGCTCGTCGGTGACGACCTGTTCGTCACCAACCCGGAGCGTCTGGAAGAGGGCATCGTCAAGGGCGCCGCGAACGCGCTGCTGGTGAAGGTCAACCAGATCGGCACGCTGACCGAGACCCTCGATGCCGTCGATCTCGCGCACCGCAACGGCTACAAGACGATGATGAGCCACCGGTCCGGTGAGACCGAGGACACCACCATTGCCGACCTCGCGGTCGCCGTGGGCAGCGGTCAGATCAAGACCGGTGCCCCCGCCCGCAGCGAGCGCGTCGCCAAGTACAACCAGCTGCTGCGCATCGAGGAGAACCTGGGCGACGCCGCCCGCTACGCCGGCGAGGTCGCCTTCCCGCGGTTCGCGTTCGAAGGCTGACGTTCGACAGTCGAGTAAGGGGTGTTGGGGTAGGTGGCACAGCGCGGCAGGCCGCGGTCGTCCGGAGCAAGTCCGGGCGGCCGGGGCTCCGGGCGTGGTGAACGGGCCCGCGGAAACCGGGCGGACGGCACTCCCGGCGGAGCGCGGCGCCCCCGCACCACCAAGTCGACGACGCCGGGGCAGGCCGACGGCAAACAGGACGCCGTCGACGGCGCCGACACCGGCAAGGTGCTCCCCGGTCGCGCCCGCCCGAGACGGGTGGGCGCGACCGGGGCCGCCCGCGCAATTCGCTCCGAGCACACGATCCTCGGACTGTCGACGGGCAAGGCGCTCGTCCTCGTCATGGTCGTGCTGCTTCTCGCGCTCACCCTCGCGGTTCCGCTGCGCAATTACCTCACCCAGCGTGGGGAAGCGGATCGTATTGCGGCGGAACAGGTTCAGCTCGAGAAGGATCTGCAGGAACTGCGGATACTCGAGGAGCGATACTCCGACCCCGCCTACATCGAGGCGCAGGCACGCGGCCGGCTCCGGTGGGTGAAGCCCGGCGACACCCCGTTCCAGGTGCAGTTGCCCGGCGACTACAAGGAACCGGAGAAGCCGGAGGAGAAGGACGCCGAGATGGCAGGCCCCTGGTACTCCGACCTGTGGAAGACCATTTCAGAACCGCCGGCAGCGCCCGAGGTGCAGCCGGCACCGGCTCCGGCGCCGCCCGTGGTGCCGCCGCCCGTACCGCCAGAACCAGGAGAACCCACCGGGTGACCACTTCGTCCGACCCGTCCAGCCCCGTGCCGCAGGAAGACCTCGACGCCGTCGCCGCCCAGCTGGGCCGCGAACCGCGTGGAGTGCTCGAGATCGCGTACCGCAGTCCCGACGGCACGCCCGGCGTCGTGAAGACCGCGCCCAAACTTCCGGACGGAACACCGTTTCCGACGCTGTACTACCTGACCGATCCGCGACTGACCGCGGAAGCCAGCCGGCAGGAGTCCGCCGGGGTCATGCGTGAAATGACCGAGCGTCTCGGACAGGATCCGGAGCTCGCGGCTGCGTACCTGCGCGCCCACGAGTCGTATCTCGCCGAGCGCGACGCCATCGAGCCCCTCGGAACGGACTTCACAGGCGGCGGAATGCCCGAGCGCGTCAAATGCCTGCACGTGCTGATGGCCCACTCGTTGGCGAAGGGGCCGGGCGTCAACCCGCTGGGCGACGAATCGGTGGCACTGGCCGCGTCCGCGGCAGGCGGAAAGCTGAGGGGCACCGCGATTCCCGCGGACTGGCCCGGCATCGACGACGTCGAAAGTCCCGAGCAGTGACGCGCGTCGCCGCCGTCGACTGCGGCACGAACTCCATCCGTCTGCTCGTCGCCGACGTCGACGAGCAGGGCGCACTGCACGACGTGTGTCGCGAGATGCGCGTCGTCCGGCTGGGACAGGGCGTGGACGCCACCGGGCGCCTGGCGCCTGGCGCCATCGAACGCACCCGAATCGCGTTGAGCGAGTATGCCGGAATGATCGCGGACGCCGGCGCCACAGCCATCCGCATGGTGGCCACGTCCGCCACCCGCGACGCGTCCAACCGGGAAGACTTCTTCTCGATGACCCGCGAGGTGCTGGGCGCCGTCATCCCCGGCGCCGGAGCCGAGGTCATCACCGGCGACGAGGAAGCACGGTTGTCGTTCAACGGAGCAGTCGGGGAACTCGATCCGTCGCAGGGACCGTTCGTGGTCGTGGACCTCGGCGGCGGTTCCACCGAAGTGGTCCTGGGCGACGAATCCGGCGTCCACGCCGCCTTCTCCACCGACATCGGGTGCGTGCGCATCACGGAGCGCTGCCTCCACGACGATCCGCCGACCCCCGCACAGGTGGAGGAGGCCCGCGCGTTCGCACAGGAGCGCCTGGGCGAGGCGTTCGCGCGTGTCCCCGTCGAACAGGCCCACACCTGGGTGGGCGTCGCCGGAACGATGACCACCATCGCCGCACTCGCCAAAGAACTGCCCGAATACGACGCCGAGCAGGTGCATCTCTCCCGCATACCGATGCCCCGGCTGCGGGAGGTCTGCGACTCGCTGATCGCCATGACCCACACCGAACGGGCCGCGCTCGGCCCGATGCACCCGGGGCGGGTCGACGTCATCGGCGGCGGCGCGATCGTGACCCTCACACTGGCCGACGCATTCGAGAAGAAGGCCGGCATCGACCAACTCGTCGTCAGCGAACACGACATCCTCGACGGAATCGCATTGTCGATCGCCTGAGTTAGGGTGATCTGCGCACGGTCGCCGAGCGACACCCTCGGCGACCGGTAGCCCCTATAGCCCAATTGGCAGAGGCAGCGGACTTAAAATCCGCACAGTGTCGGTTCGAGTCCGACTGGGGGCACCACTGTCCAGGCGTGCTTGGGCGGATCAGGACGTTCGGACGAGTTCCGCCCGCATCTGGGTGAACAGGAACAGTCCGGGGCGTCCGGAGATCTGCTCGTACTCGCGCACGACGTCGTCCATGAACTCCGGCACGGCTGCGTCGTCGAGGTGCGTGGTCCAGTCGGTGGATCCGACGGTGCACCACCGCGCGAATTCCTCCCGGGAACCGAAATCCCATTCGACATCGCGCACGACGAGGTCGGTGGTGTCGAGTCCTGCCGCCCTCGCGACGTCGCGGAACTTCTGCGGTTGGATGTGGATGAACGGCGCCGTGAAGTCGGCGAAGAACTCCGCCCATCGCGGGCGCGCCGCCACGGCCATCAGGACGTCTTCGACACTGGTCCGCGGGCTCGCGCACACCATCTGGATGATCACACGTCCGCTGTTCACGACGCTGCGGGCGATTCCGGCCAATGCCACCTGCAGGTCGGGGACCCAGTGCAGCGCGTTGAACGACACCGCGACGTCGAACTCGCCGTCGAACGGGAGGGCGCGTGCGTCGGCGATACGGAACTCGGCGCGGGTGCCGTCCGGCAAGATTCTGGATTGGGCCTTCGCGATCATCCGCGGCGATGCGTCCACTCCGACCACCGAACCGCCGGGAAGGCGTTCCGCGATTCGGAGCGTGACGAATCCGTCGCCGCATCCCACGTCGAGCACCCGTTCATTGCCCGCGAGGGCGAGTTCCGCGATCGACTCCTCCGCGACGGCGCGCTGGAGGGCGCCGACGTCGGCGTAGCCTTCGCCGTCCCAATCGACCATGACGGCCGGGCCCGGCCTACCTCAGGCGCCCTGGTGGTGCGGGCTCGAGTGTGCGCCGCCCCCGGCCCGCGCGATGGACGCGCGGACGCGGGCAGTGGCCTGCCAGATCTGGGTGCTGTCGTGGACGCTGATGACCGGTATGCCCTGCTCACGGGCGTGCTGAACGGTCAGTGCGTCCTGGGGTGAGCCGACCCCGTCGAGGACGTCCTCGGTGACGATCGCGCAGAGCGCGGGGCCGTCCATCTTCCGGACGGGCTCGAGTCCGTGGACCACCATCCACTGCTTGACCATCGCCCAGTGCGACACCTCTTTGTACCGCGTGGGGTTGCCGATGAAGAGAACCCGACGGGAGCGGCGGGCGCGAGCGATATCGATGTGCGTGACGGTAGCCATGGCGGAGGGTTCCTGTCCGTTGCGGGATTCCGTACTGTCAATCCCCACTCGGAGCCGTTTCGTTACGCACCGGTCCAAGAAGTTCGCCATTCCCGCATACGTGAGTGAGAAAGAGTGCTCGAACACGCTTTGCCGGTCACGTACGTACGGTCCGTCAGCTGCCGAACGGACTGCCGGACGAGCCTCCGCCGCCCGGTCCCGACGTCTCGGTGACGGTGACGACGGTGGGTTCGACGGTGCCGTTGGTCAGCGGCGGGATGCTTCCCCACTGTTCGAACGACGGCACGCTCGAGCAGGACCATTGCACCGCGTACTCGCCGGGGTCGAGGGTGGCCCTGAGCTCGCCGTCGTCTCCGCCCATCACGGTGGCCGGGCCCACGGTGGCGGCCGAAACGGTTCCGTCGACGGACCGGACGTTCATCACGCACACCACTGCCCCGGGGGCGGCGTACCGGACGTCCATCACCACGACATTCCCGTCGACGCCGATACCGACTGTGAGGTCTTCGGGTGCCGCGGACGCGGTGGGGGCGGCGAGCAGACTCGCGCCGGCGACAGCGGCGGCGATACCTACGGTTCGTGCAATCGTGACCTTCATTGGTGCATCCTTCCGGACTTCTCGGTTGCCGGGTGATACGAGGCAGGAGCCACCCGGGAGTATCGCACCTCGAACCCTCATCTGCTGGGATGTGGAAGGTGGAACACTGCTGGTCTGGGAGTTCGGCGTGTCGATCCGACACCCGGTGCATCGAAGGAGACGGCGAAGTGCTCGGACGGAAGAACTACACGAAGGAAGAGATCGATCACGCCGAGGCGTCCGTCGCGGAGCAGGTCGCCGCGTACACGTCGCTGACGGGGGCGATTGCGGGCGAGGTCACGGGCAAGAAGGTCTTCGCCGCACTCGAGGACTTCGAGTCACTGTTCTTCGACAACATGGTCCTGGTGCTGGACCGCTACTTCGTCCACCGGATCCGGGCGGTGACGGGCAAGGACGGGAACCCGCTCAACGAAGTCGAGATCGTCGCCGACTCGTTGATGAACAACGACGGTGTCCTGCGCGGCATCAGCGTCCTGAAGTATGTCTCCGGCCAGTCCGTTCTGAAGCTCGAGATCGGCGACCGGATCCGTGTGAGCGCCGACGACTTCGAGCGGCTGTCGGCGGCGTTCTTCGCGGAACTGCGGTCGCGGTTCCTGGCATGAGCGTGTGGTTCACGTCCGATCTGCACCTTCGTCACGCACGGCTGGTGGAGATCCGGGGCTTCGACTCGGAGATCGATGCGCACGACGAATCCATCCTCGACGCGTTGGGCGCCGCCGTCGGGAGCGGCGATCAACTCTGGATACTCGGCGACATCACCGTCGGAGGTAAGACCGCCGAGGACTGGGCGCTGCGCGCACTGGGCGAGTTCGCACGGAAGCGGAACGTCGAACTGCATCTGATCCCCGGCAATCACGACTCGTGTCACCCGATGGCGAACCGCAACAGTCACATCCGGCAACGGGTGTTCCTGGAGACGTTCGCGTCGGTGCAGTTGTTCGCGCGGCGGAAGATCGCGAGCGAGACCGTCCTGCTCTCGCATTTCCCGTACGTCGGCGACCACACCGCGGAGGACCGGGGCGTGAAGTACCGGCTGCAGGACGAGGGAGAGTGGTTGCTGCACGGGCATACTCACCAGGACGGCGTGCTCGATCCGTCCGTGCATCCGCGGCAGATCCACGTGGGCTGGGACAGTTGGCGCAGGCCCGTGCACGTCGACGAGATCGCGGAGATCATCGAGTCGGGCGCGTCGATTCGGTGACCGGTGTGGCGTCGGCACGGTATCGGCCGGGCGTCGATCCGTGCGCGTTCTTGAACAGCCGGGAGAAGTGGGCGGCGTCGGCGAAACCCCAGCGGGCACCGATGGCCGAGACGGGTAGGTCGCGGTAACTGGGGTCGGCGAGATCGCGTCGGCACTGCTCGAGGCGGCGGCGTCGAATCCATCCGCTGACCGTGTCGCCGTCGGCTTCGAACATCTTCTGCAGGTGCCGCACCGAGATGTGATGCGCGGCGGCGATCGAGTGCAGATCCAGGTCCCGGTCGGCGAGCCGCTCGTCGAGGAAGGCGGTGACCCTGGCGAGCAATGCGTCCCCGCGCGACTGCGGGAGCACCCCGCCGGCGAGGTGAAGTTGCTCGGCGAACGCGGCCGCGACCAGATCGAGGACGGCATCGCCGAGGTGCACCGCGACGGTGGGTGAGGCGTCGGCGATCTGTTCGCCGAGCCCGCGCAACAGCGGGGTGACGACGGCGCCGAGGCCCTGCCCGCCTGGCACTCGGCGTGCGGTGAGCTGGGCGACGCCGTCGGGCGGAACACGGAGGAGGTGCCGGGGGAACATCACGACCAGCATCCGGAACCGGTCGTCGAACGACAGCTGATACGGCCGGGTCGTGTCGTAGATCGCGAAGTCGCCGGGCGTGAGAGCGGTTTCGCGGCCGTCCTGGCTCAGGACGCAATTCCCGCGCACCTGCAGTCCGAGTTTGAAGTAGTCGGGGTTCGCGGCGCGGATGGTCCGGGGCGTTCGCCGAATGACGTGCGGGGCGGCCGTGACCTCGCTGATCCGAACCGCGCCGACCGTCACGCCGCGGACGACGCCACGGAAGTCGTCGTGGTCTGCCGACGTCATCTCGAGGGGGACGAACGCGTCGCTCACCGCCTCGCGGAACTCGTCGAACGAGACGAGGCGCTGTGCCGCCGGACGAATGACACTGCTCGCGGCCACCATCTGTCTCAATTGCGTTTGACGGCTTCGCGGGCGGCGGTGCCCGACGCCAGCTTCTCCAGCAACCCGATCAGGACGAGCCGTTCCGACGGTGTCAGCGTCTCGGTCCACGTCTGCTCGCGTTTGTTGTGCGCCGAGTACGTGCTGACGATGGCGTCGTGTCCGGCGTCGGTCAGCTCGAGGTCGACCGCCCGGCGGTCGCCGGCGGACGGTCGCCGCGTCACGAGACCGTCGCGCTCGAGCGTGTTCACCAGCGCCGACACGGCAGACCTGCTCATCCCGGACAGCGAGGCCACCCGCTTGGCCTCGCACGGTCCGGCGAGCCACAACACGAACAGCACGCGGAATCCGGGCCAGCTCCACCCGCTGGGCCGGTGGACCGTCGACTCGAGGTCGTAGACGAGGGCACTGGTCACGCGGTGCAGTGCGAGAACCAGCCGCATCGACACCGGATCGACCTCGGGCAGTTCGTCGACGGTCTTACCCACCGCGAAGTCCACGAAGGACAGGAAGTCCAGGTTGCTCTGGTCGGTCGTCTCCTCGGGCATGACCACAGGTTAGCGGCCGAATGGGTGTAATCAAAGCCTTGACCAATGGCGCCCGTGAGTACTTGTTAACGTCGGGCGGTTTGTTGAGTCTGGGGACATGTGAGACAAATGATGTCTACCCAGATGTGAGACACGCTGCCGTCGACGAGGTGTGAGGCACCTGACTGGTCGTGAACTTGGTTCATGACCGGAACGGATGCCGTCATGGACCTGCTACACGCCCTGCTGGTGCTCGCCCACAACACCGGCGCCGACATGTTCGGCGGGAACTTCGCCCGCTGGTGCGCCGACCACGGGATCCCCCGTGCCACCGCCTACCGACACAAGAAACGGATCGAGGAGGAGGGCCGGTGGACCACCCGGTCCCGCCGGCCCACCTCCTGCCCACACGCAACCCCACTGGCGGTCGAGATCGAAATCGTGCGGCTTCGCCTGGACCTGCCCCACCACGAGCGCGGCGCCGACACCATCGCCTACCACCTGCAGGCCGTCGCCGAGAAACACAACTGGGCCGCCGAGGGCTGGACCATCCCGTCCCGGGCCACGATCAACACGATCCTCACCCGCTACGACCTGGTGATCCCGGCGCCGAAGAAACGCCCGAAATCGTCGTACCGCCGGTTCTGCTACCGCAACCCCCGCGACTGCTACCAGATCGACGCCACCCAGGTCCGGTTGGCCACCGGCGAGAAGGTCGTCGTCTTCGAGGTCCTCGACGACTGCACCCGCACCCTGGTCGCCACCCGGGTCGCGGACGCCGAGACCGCCGCCGGGGCGATCGCGGCGATCACCGCCGCGTTCACCGGCTTCGGGGTCCCGGCGTTGGTGCTCGCCGACAACGGCAGCGCGTTCACCTCCCGCCGCACCAAGGGCGGCATCTCCGGCTTCACCCGGGTCGTGGAGCAGGCCGGGGCGCGGCTGATCCACTCCACCCCGTATCACCCGCAGACCTGCGGGAAGGTCGAACGCCACCACCGCACCTTCAAGCAATGGTTGGCCGCACGGCCCACCACCGCGGCCACCATCGCCGAACTGCAGCAACTGTGCGAGACGTACCAGCGGTTCTACAACACCGAACGCCCGCACAGTGCCGTCAAGATGCCACCACTGCAGGCCTGGCGGCATGCGGCGATCCTCGGTGGGCCGCAGCACCTTCCGATCCAACACGACGCCACCGTGCACGCCCTGGTCGTCTCCTCCGTCGGCACCGTGTGCGTCGACTCCCGCGCCCGCCTGAGCGTCGGCCGAAAGATGGCCGGGCAAACCGTCACCCTGCTGCGCGACGACGACCACGTCACCGCCTACACCACCGACGGCAACGTGATCGGCCACCTACACCTCGACCACACCAAGCGCTACCAAGGCAAACTCCGCCCCGCCTAAAATCTGTCTCACATCTACGTAGACACCCGTGTCTCACATCTACGTAGACAGCACAAACGTCGGGCGGTTAATAAGTACTCACAGGCCGCGCGCGGCATTGCCTGCGTCGACGGGCAGGACGATACCGCTGATGTGTGCGCTGCCCTCGGCGGCGAGGAACAGCACGACCCGGGTGATCTCGGCGGCGTCCAGCCACGCCACGGGCTGGGCGTGCAGGCTGCGGAACACCGGTTCCACGTCCTCCGCTGCGGGCGCCTCGAGGTCGGGTCGCATCACCCGGTAGAGGGCGTCATTGTGAATCATCGGTGTCGAGATATTGCCCGGCGCAATCGCATTCACCGTGATGCCGTGCGGGGCGAGGTCGAGCGCCGCGCTCTTGGTGAGCCCGATGACGCCCCACTTCGACGCCGCGTACGCGGCCATGTTGGTGTTGCCGGCCCGGCCGAGCATCGACGAGATGGTGATGATCCGGCCGTATCCCCGCCGGATCATGCCGGGCGCCACCGCTCCCACGGTGTTGAAGACGCCGGTGAGGTTGGAACCGATCGCCTCCGACCACTGCTCCTGCGTGAGCGACTGCACCGGGGCGGCCACCGAGACGCCGGCATTCGCGACCGCGACGTCGATCCGCCCGAACTCGGACTCCGCCTCCGCGATCAGTGCGTCCATCGCGGCCCGGTCGGCGGTGTCCGCCTCGGCGGTGATGCACCGGCGACCGGTGGCGCGCACCAGCTCCGCGGTCTCGCCGAGGTCGGCGGCGGTGGCCAGGGGATAGTTCACCGCCGGGCTGTCCTCGCAGCGGTCGCACAGAACTATGTCTGCTCCGCGCTCGGCCAGTGCGACCGCGTGGCTGCGGCCCTGGCCTCGGGCGCCGCCGGTGATCAGGGCGACCCGGCCTTCGAAGTCTTCCATCGTCGTTCTCCTGTCCGGGGCGGATCAGCGCAGCTTGATGCTGCCGCCGTCCGCCATCAGTGTCTGTCCGGTCATGTACCGCGAATCTTCGGACGCGAGGAACACCGCTACGGGCGCGATATCGGTCTCGGGATCGCCGATCCGCTGGAGCGGAACCTTCGCCACGGACGCGGCGGCACGGTCGGGGAATCGTTCCTGCCAGGCGAGGACGCCCTCGGTCGCGGCGAACGGGCAGATCACGTTCACCCGGATCTGGTCGGCAGCCCACTCGTTGGCCGCCACCCGGCTGACGCCGCGGATCGCTTCCTTCGCCGCGGCGTACGACGTCTGGGTGGGCATGCCGTCGAGCCCGGACCCGGACGCGAAGTTGATCACCGACCCGTTCGCCGCCTTCAACTGCTCGTAGCAGGCCTGCATGAGGTGCACGACCGGATAGAACCCGGTCCGGAACGAGAGGTCGAACATCTCCTGGGTGTGGTCGATCAGCAGTGCCTGCCGCGAGGCGTGGGCGTTGTTGACCAGGACGTCCACGGATCCGAACGCGGCGACGGCGGCGTCCCGGATCTGCTCCGCGGACTCGCGCCGGGAGATGTCGGTGTTCAGGAAGCGAGCGGACGATCCCAGTTCCAGCTCGAGGTCCTTGCCGCGTTCGTCGTCGATGTCGACGAACAGGACGTTGGCGCCCTCACGGACGAACACCGTCGTCACGGCCCGGCCGATGCCTCCGGCGCCGCCCGTCACGATCGCCGTCTTTCCGTGCAACCTCATCGTGTGCTCCTTCTGCGGGTGTGGCTCAGACATCGGCGGTGTCGCCGGTCGCCAGCGCGACGTTCTCCAGTTCGGCGACGCTGAACGCGGCATAGTTCTCGTACGGTCCGCGGCCGGCGAAATAGGGTGTGAGACGATCCTCGAGCTCCTCGGGTGAGAACGCGGAACCCGCTGCGTCGAAGCGGTTCTCGACCTTCGGCGCCGCCATCAGCGCGACCATCTTGCCGTACACGACGAACACCTGCCCGTTGATCTCCTCGGAGGCGGGGGAGGCCAGGTAGTGGACGAGGGTGGCGACCCGTTCGGGGGACAGGGGGTCGAGTCCCGCGTCGGCCGTGTTCTCGCCGAACGCGTCGGCGGTCATGGCCGTCCTGGCGCGCGGGCAGATCGCGTTGGCGCGCACCCCGTAACGGGACAGGCCCTGTGCCGTCGACAGTGTGAGTGCGGTGATCCCGGCCTTCGCGGCCGAGTAGTTGGGCTGGCCCGCCGATCCGAACAGGAACGCCTCGGACGACGTGTTGACGACCCGCCCGTACACGGGGCCTCCGGCGGCCTTGCTCGCCTCGCGCCAGTGCACGGCGGCGGCGCGCGAGGTGGCGGCGTGCCCTTTGAGATGGACGCGGATGACGTCGTCCCAGTCGGTTTCGGAGAGGTTGAAAATCATCTTGTCGCGCAGGATTCCGGCGTTGTTGACGAGGATGTCCATCGATCCGAACGTGCGGACGGCCTCGTGCACGAGGCGTTCGCCCAGCGCCCAGTCGGAGACGTCGCCGGTCACGGCGGTGGCGCGGCCGCCGGCCGCCGCGATCTCCGCGGCCACCTCGTGTGCGCCCTCGCCCATGTCGTTGACGACGACTGCCGCGCCTGCGGCGGCGAGTGCGAGGGCTTCGGCCCGGCCGAGGCCTGCGCCTGCGCCGGTGACGACGGCGGTGCGTCCGGCGAGGCTGAGTGATTCCGTCATGGGAACTCCTGATTGCGAGAAGAAGTAGATTTCATTCTAGTTGTATCGCACGAACTACTGCTCAGTCACCAGTAGGGCGCGATCTGATGGAGGAATGTTTTCTAGTTTTCCTGCCGATTAGGCATCGACGACACCGGCTGCGGGCAGGTCTCGGTGAGTGGGAACTGTGGTCGACGTCACTGGACGGCATGCCAGGTTGGGCGTGCTGATCCTCTCGAATCCCCCGGAGCCACATATGCATAACATGCCCCTGTCCCCAGGTGAGGCGGAGCGCGCACCGCTCTCACGCGGGAAGGCGTTCGCCCTGCTGGCCTTGATCATCCTTCTGGTCGAAGTCATCCCGCTCGCCTACAACTTCGTCACCCCGGCGCTGCCGGAGATCGCGAAACACTTCGGCACCGCGAACGTCGGCTGGGTGATCACGATCGTCACCCTGATGCTCGCCGCCTCGACTCCGCTCGTCGGCAAACTCGGCGACATCTACGGCAAGAAGCGGATGATGCTCGTGTCCGCCGCGGTTTTCGGAGTCGGTTCACTACTCGGCGCGCTGGCCCCCAACTTCGAACTCTTCCTCGTGGGCCGCGGCTTGCAGGGTGCGGGCATGGCGATCCTCGTGCTCGCCTACGGCTTGATCCGAGACATCCTGCCCCCGTCGATCATTCCCGTGGCCGTGGGATTCGTCGCCACCGGAATGGGGGCCAGCACCATCCTCGGCCCGATCATCGGCGGTTACCTCATCGACCACTTCGGCTACACCGGCGTGTTCTGGGCGCAACTCCTCCACGTGGCGGTCGTCGGAATCGCGGTCGCGATCTTCGTTCCCGAGACCACGCTGCGGACGCGATCGAAGCTGGATGTGCTCGGCGCGGCCATCCTCGGCCTCGGCGCCTTCGTGCTGCTGTTCGGTATCGGCAAGGCCACCGCGTGGGGTTACACGGCCCCGCAGACATTGCTGTGCGTTGGCGGCGGGCTCGCCATCCTCGCCGGCTGGCTGCTCTACGAACGCACGCCGAAGGAACCGCTCATCGACCTGCAGATGCTGAAGCACGGACCCGTCGCGAAAACATTGGCCGCCAGCGGTTTCGTCCAGTTCGTCCTGGTCAGCCATTCGATGCTCATCCCGATGTTCGTGATGACCGATCCCGACCTCGGTCTCGGTTACGGATTCGGAGTCACCGCACTCGCCGTCGCCATCTACACCGTCCCCACGGGCGTCGTGTCGATGATCGCGGGCCCGGTCGGCGGATACTTCACCCGCCGCATCGGCCCGGCACCGGTTCTGGTGTTCGGCGGCGCGTCCCTCGCACTCGGATCGTTCCTGCTCGCCACCCTGCACGACTCGACGGTCCAGATGATGTTCGGGCAGTTGGTGATCGGCCTCGGGCTCGGTTCCGCGTCGGCGACGCTGCCGAACCTCATCATGCGCACCGTGCCCGCGCAGACACAGGGGATCGCAGGCGGGATGCTGAACCTGTCCGGCTCACTGGGCAGTGCGATCGGCAGTCAGGTGATGATCGCCATCGTCGCGATCCCCGGTGTTGTCCTGGTGGGCCGCGCCGCGCAGTACTCGGAGAAGGGCTTCGTCTACGCCTTCTTCACCCTCGCCGTCGCCGGAATGCTGGCCGCGGTGATGGGACTTCTCCTCATCCGCAACAAGATCGAGCGTCCGGTCGACGTGGCGACGCCGAAGTCGGAGATGGTCGCCTGACAGTTTCCTTGCCGGACCACGAGGCCCGCAGCATCTGCGGGCCTCGTGTCGGTGTGGCAGTCCAAGTGTTCAGGCGCGCACACCCGCCGCCAGCAGGATGCGCGCCTCCTCGCGACCGTCGAGCAGCCGATTGACGCGCCGGGTCACCTTCCACTCGCCGTCGATCTTGGCGAGCTCCCACCGGTTGGCGGTGATCCGGTGGACGCGGAATCCGTTTTCGTCGTGAATGATCAACTGCGACTTGCACGTGGCCACCGCGGTGTCACCGTCGACGCGCACGTGCCCGGGCTCGAGCATGTGCGCGCAGCCGCCGCCGATCCAGCCCTGATGCGCCTGCGACTGCACCATTGCCGTGATGGCCGCATGCCCGCGCATCACCCCGGTGTCGACGTCGTACACACCGTCCTCGGTCCACAGACGCGCGACCGCGTCGGCCGAACCGCTGTCGATGGCGGGACCGTAGGCTGTCATCAGCTCGAGGATGGCGAGCTTGTCTTCGAGCGCGGTGACGCGTTCGGCAAGTGCGCGGACGAGGTCTTCGGTGCCGGTCATGGACGGATCCTGTCTTCGGTTGGGGTGCGGAAGGAGAGGCCGAGTTCGTCGCCCAGCTGCCGGAGGGCCTCCAGTTGCTCGCAGTAGTGGGCTGCACTCGTGGACGCGAGGGTGGCGCTGACGACGGTGGTGCCGGCGTCGCGTCGTCGTTCGAGGGCGCGGGTCACGGTGTCGCGCGAGCCGATCGGGTCGAGGGGCGCGCCCGCGCTGAGGACCACGTCGAAAGCGTCGGGGAGGTAGACCTTGGTGAGCAGCGTGCACAATTCGTCGAGCGAGAGACCGAACGGCACCCACCCGTCGCCGAGCGTCACCGCGCGGCGCAGGGACCGCAGTGTCCGTCCCCCGATCCACAGCGGGACCCGCGGCTGGACGGCGTGCGGTTCGACGACGACGCCGTCGAAGTCGTAGAACGTGCCGTGGTACTCGGGCCGAGGTTGCGACAGCGACGCACGGAGCGCCGCGAGGGCGTCGTCGGCGCGGGCGCCCCGGTCGTCGAAATGGGCGCCGAGCAGGTCGAATTCCTCGCGCAGGCTGCCCACGCCCAGCCCGAGGACGAGGCGGCCGCCGCTGACGACGTCGAGCGTGCCGTAGCGCTTCGCGATCTCGAGGGGGTGGTGATAGCCGAGCACCAAGACCTGGGTGGCGAGGCGGATGCCGGTGGTGTGGGCGGCGAGGAACCCGAGGGTCGCGAGCGGGTCCCAGTACGTACCGCCGCGCTCGATCGCGACGTCGGTGGGGACGGCGACGTGCTCGCTGCAGGTGAGGTGGTGGTAGCCGAGGCGGTCGGCCGTGCCGGCGATCGCGGTCAACTCCGCGATGCCGGCGCCGAGTTCCCAGTCCGCGCGGACCGCGGGGTGCGCGATGACGATGGGTGGCGCGATTCCTATGTGCATCAGGTGGTTACTCCGCTGTCGGGGGTCGGTCTGTCGTCACCGTTGTAGTGGAGGTGCCCGCGGGTCGCGCGGGCATTCCCGCTGACCGGACGCGGCGATTGTCCGATTTCTTCCCCGCGGCGGGCACGGCTGGTACATTTTAAGAATTCATTTCAATTTTTGTCGGGCGTATGCGTGTGACCAGGATATTTGGAGGCGTCGATGACTGTCGTCGATTCGGATGATGCACTGTCGGTACCCGCTGCGAAGAAGGATCTGCCACCGTCGATGGTCGAGCGGATGACGCTGATCCTCGACGCGTTCGACGGCCGCACGTCACGCCTGACCCTCGAGGAGGTCGCGTGCCGCACCCGGCTACCGCGGTCCACGGTGCACCGCATCCTCGACCAGCTGGTTCGGCTCGACTGGGTCGACCACGCCAGCTTCGGCTACTGCCTCGGACGGCGCGCGATGGGTCTCGGCGGCGGCGACAACGGGCACAGCCAGGTCCGGGCCGCGGCGGCCCCGCTGCTGCACGACCTGCACATGCAGACCGGAATGGTGGTGCACCTGGCCGTGCTGGACGGCGCGGAGAGCGTGTACCTGGACAAGGTGGGCGGACGGATGGCCGCAAGCCTGCCGTCGCGGGTGGGTGGGCGCGTGCCCGCCTACACGACGGCGGGCGGCAAGGCGATGCTGGCGTGGGTCGACCCGGAGGAGGTCGACGGCATGTACGGGCCGCGGCTCAACCGGAGCACGGACCGCACGATCACCGAACTGTCCACACTGCACCAGGAGCTCAACCGGATCCGGCAGCGCCGCGGCCTCGCGTTCGAGCGAGGGGAGGCGGTGCGCGGAATCGGGTGCGTCGGTGTCGCGGTCCGCAGCGCCGACGGGCCGGTGGCCGGCATCTCGCTGTGCGGCGACGCGCGGACCGTCCAACTCGAACGCGTCGCCCCGCTCGTCGTCGACGCCGCCCGGGAAGTCACCCGGACGCTCCACCCCGAACTGGGAACACCCCGTCGCGGCCGCCGGACCCCGGAGATCCCGGACAGCTCGTGGTCCACCGAGACGCTGGACCAGCTCCTCGCGGTGCAGTCCGGTCAATGGCTGTAGCGCCCGTGCGCGCGTGAGGAGTCTCTGGACTCGTTACGCGCGCACGGGTCGCGGAGCGGCGTCGAGGCCGAACCCGCCCCGGAAGAACACCATCGGCCGCTCCTCGCACACCGATTCGAGTTCCCGGACCCGTCCGATCACGACGTCGTGGTCGCCGGCGGTGTGCACCGACTGCACGTCCGCGTGCACGCGCACGAGGACCCCCGGCAGTGACGGCGTCGACCACCGCGACGGCTCCCAGGCGAGCCCGTCGAACTTGGTGCCCCGGCTCGAGCCGAACCGGAAACAGAGATCCGTCTGGTCCTCGCGCAGCACGTTGATCGAGAAACGCCCCGACCGCCGGATGCGCGGCCATGCCCGCCCGCGGTGATCGGCGCAGAACAGGATCAACGGCGGCTCCAGGGACACCGACGCGAACGACTGACACGTGAAACCCACCGGACCCTCGGTGTCGAGGCCGGTCACCACCGTCACTCCGCTGGCGAATTGGCCGAGGGCACGGCGCATCTCGTCCGGTGACGGTGCGTCCGAGCGTGTCCCGGGCTGGGCCCCGGCCGGTTCGGTTGCCATCAGACCGCCTCCGATTGCTGTTCCGTCGCCGACCCGTTCGACGATCGTCCCCGAGGCTAGGGGCGGTGCCGAACGGTCACGAGATGCCGTCTCGGTCAGTGGAAATCCCCGGCCGTTGCCTGCGCGAGCAGGGCGATGTCTCGCTGACCGGGATCGCTTCTGTCCGAGCCGGGAGCGCGCTGGCAACGTGACCGACCATGACGACTGACTCGAGTTACGAGGGCACCCTGAAGGAGCTGAAGACCGACCTCGGCGTGCTTCGCTACCACGAGGCCGGCGACGGCCCGCCTCTTCTGCTGCTGCACGGCTCCGGCCCCGGCGTGACGGGGTGGCGCAACTTCCGCGGCAACCTCGGCGTCTTCGCCGAGCACTTCCGCACCTTCGTCCTGGAGTTCCCGGGATTCGGGGTCAGCGACGACTTCGGCGGCCATCCGATGCTCACCGCAGGCGACGCGGTGCTCCGCTTCCTCGACGGTCTCGGGCTCGACGAGGTGGCGATGCTCGGAAACTCGATGGGCGGCATCGTCGCCACCCAGTTCGCCATCGCGCACCCCGACCGGGTCGGCAAGCTGATCACCATCGGCGGCATCGGCAGGAACCTTTTCAGCCCCGGCCCCGGTGAGGGCATCAACCTCCTGATGGAGTTCACGGACGACCCCACCCGGGAACGACTGATCGCGTGGCTGCGATCGATGGTGTTCGACCCCGCGATGGTCACCGAGGAACTGATCGAGGAACGCTGGACGCAGGCCACCGATCCCGAGACTCTCGCCAGCGCCCGCAAGATGTACAGCAGGGCGGCGTTCGAGGCCGGAGCCCGGGCCGCACTCGAATCCGACGCGGCCCCGTACTGGGCTCAGCTGCACAAGGTGAAGGCACCGACACTGCTCACGTGGGGTCGCGACGACCGAGTCAGCCCGCTGGACATGGCGATCATCCCGATGCGGTCGATTCCCCGGGCGGAACTGCACGTGTTCCCGAACTGCGGGCACTGGGCGATGATCGAACAGAAGACGGCGTTCGAGAGTGCCGTCCTCGCCTTCCTGCTCCGCAAGGACGGCAGCGGACGATGAGCGGCACCGAAGAAACCTTCGACACCACAGTCGATTTCCTCGTCGTCGGCAGCGGTGGCGGCGGCATGGCCGCGGCGATCACCGCCGCCGACCGGGGAATCGACACTCTCGTCATCGACAAGGGCGCCACGTTCGGCGGATCCACCGCCATCTCCGGGGGCGGCATCTGGATTCCCAACGCCCCGACGCTGCGGGAGAAGGGCGTGATCGACTCACGGGAGTCGATCCGCCGCTACCTCGACATCATCACCGAGGGCACGGTTCCCGCCGACCGCCTCGACGCGTTCGTCGACAAGGGCCCCGAGCTGATGGAACTGCTCGACCGCAGCCCGCACATGAAGCTCTACTGGGTGAAGGGCTACTCCGACTACCACCCGGAGTACGACGGCGGCCGACCGCTCGGGCGCACCATCGAATGCACGCCGTTCGACACCCGGGCGCTGAAAGAGGACGAGCAGTACCAGCGTCCGAACAGCATGAAGGGCCCGCTCGGACTGTGGGTCACGTCCAAGGACTACCACGACCTCGCCATGGTCAAGCGCACCTGGAAGGGCCGCAAGGCATCCCTCGTCGCGGCGTGGCGGGTGGCGTCCAACGTGATCCGCCGACGCCACATGGCCACAGGCGGCCGGGCACTCGTGGCGCGGATGCGGATGGTCCTCAAGGACGCCGGAGTGCCGCTGTGGCTGAAGACGTCGATGGCGGAACTGATCGTCGACGGCACAGGAGCAGTCGTCGGTGTTCTCGCCGAACGCGACGGACGGACGGTCCGGATCGGGGCGCGTCGCGGCGTGCTGCTCGCGACCGGCGGATTCGACCACAACCAGGACATGCGCGCGAAATACCTGCCCAAGCACGGCGTCCCGGACGTCAGTGCCGGTGCCAGGGAGAACACCGGCGACGGCATCGTCGCCGGCCAGAAGCTCGGCGCGGCGGTCGACCTCATGGACGACGCCTGGTGGATGCCGTCGGTGTTCCACCCGATGGGCGCCGTGATCCCGCTCGTCTCGGAACGGTGCATTCCGCCGTCGGTGATCGTCGACGGTCGCGGCGAACGCTTCACCAACGAGTCGTCGCCGTACGTGAACTTCGTGCACGACCAGCTCGACGGCGGTCACGTCCCGGCGTGGTTCGTGATGGACGGCAAGGCGAAGTCGCGGTATCCGTTCGCGCAGGTTCTGCCGGGTGTGCCGTTCCCGCAGGGGTTCTACGATTCCGGAGTCGTGCACAAGGCGGACACGCTGCGCGACCTCGCCGATGCGATCGGCGTCAAGGCCGACACCCTGGTTGCGACCATCGACCGGTTCAACGGCTTCGCCCGCACCGGCAAGGACGAGGACTTCGGCCGCGGCGACAGCGCGTACGACCGGTACTACGGCGACCCGACGATGAAGAATCCGTGCCTCGACGAGATCGTTCAGGGACCGTTCTACGCAATCCGGTGCGAGGCAGGCGACCTGGGCACCAAGGGCGGCCTCGTCACCGACGCCGACGCACGGGTGCTCCGCGAGGACGGCTCCGTCATCGACGGCCTGTACGCCACCGGCAACACGTCGGCGTCGGTGATGGGCAACGAATACGCCGGCGCGGGCGCGACCATCGGTCCCGCCATGGTGTTCGGCTACATCGCCGCGCTGCACGTCGCCGACGTGAGTCGCGAAGCGTCCCGGACCACGCGAGCGCACTCACGTGCGGGAGAGGTGGCGTGATGCTGAGCGATGCGCAGCGACTGTCCGCCGCCCACCTGCTGCGGAACGCCGAACAGGACCGTGCGCCGATCGACCCGTTGACCACCGTGTTCCCGGGCATCGACGTGGTCGACGCCTACGAGATCGCGCTGATCAACATCCGGGCGCGGCGGGAGGCGGGCGAGACGGTGTACGGCCACAAGGTCGGGCTGTCGTCCGAGGTCATGCAGAAGATGATGGGCGTGGACGAGCCCGACTACGGACATCTGCTGTCGAGCATGGTGTACACCGAGGGGACGCCGATCGACACCGCCCGGTTCTGCTATCCGCGCATCGAGGTGGAGATCGGTTACGTCCTCGGCGAGACCCTGCCGGGGGAGGGGTGCACCGAAGAGGACGTGCTGGCGGCCACCGAATACATCGTTCCCAGCATCGAACTGATCGACTCCCGAATCACGGACTGGAAGATCGGCCTCGCCGACACGATCGCCGACAACGCGTCCTCGGCAGGCGTGATCCTCGGCGCCGGACGGGTGGAGCCGGCGAACGTCGACATCGGCGGGATCTCCGCCGTGCTGTTCCAGGGCGAGGAGGAGATCGCACGGGGTGAGGCGTCGGCGGTGCTCGGCAATCCCACGAAGGCCGTGGCCTGGCTGGCCCGGAAGGTCGCGAGCTTCGGAGTGCGACTCGAGGCCGGGCACGTGATCCTTCCCGGCTCGTGCACCCGCGCGATCGACGCCCGGCCCGGTGACGTGTTCCGCGCCGATTTCAGTGACATCGGTTCCGTATCAGTAGAATTCAAGTGAAGGCGACAACTGTGACCAAGGCTCTCGCCGCGATCGTCGGATCCGGCAACATCGGCACCGACCTGCTGTACAAGCTCCTCCGCTCGGAGATCATCGAGCCCCGCTGGATGATCGGCGTCGACCCCGACAGCGAGGGACTGAAGCGCGCCGCGGACCGGGGTGTGATCGCCAGCGCCGAAGGCGTCGACTGGCTGCTCGCCCAGGACGAGCGCCCCGACATCGTCTTCGAGGCCACGTCCGCCTACGTGCACCGGGCGAACGCCCCCCGCTACCGGGAACTCGGCATCCAGGCCGTCGACCTCACCCCCGCCGCGCTCGGACCCGCCGTCGTGCCCGCCGTGAACATGGGCGAGCACCGGACCGCGCCGAACGTCAACCTCATCACGTGCGGCGGCCAGGCGACCATCCCGATGGTGTACGCCGTCTCCCGGATCGCCGAGGTGGCGTACGCCGAGATCGTCGCCAGTGTGGCGTCGCCGTCCGCAGGCCCGGGCACCCGCGCGAACATCGACGAATTCACGATCACCACGAGCCGGGGCATCGAGACGATCGGCGGGGCGAAGAAGGGCAAGGCGATCATCATCCTGAACCCGGCCGAACCGCCGATGTTCATGAAGGACACCGTGTTCTGCTCCATTCCCGCCGACGCCGACCGGGACGCGATCACCGCGTCCATCCACGACGTCGCGGCGTCCGTGCAGGCGTACGTCCCCGGCTACCGACTGCGCGCCGAACCGCAGTTCGACGACCCGACGCCGATCAGCGGTGGCCTCGCCCGGGTCGGCATCTTCCTCGAGGTCGAGGGCGCGGGCGACTTCCTGCCGCCCTACTCCGGCAACCTCGACATCATGACCGCCGCCGCCACCAAGGTCGGCGAGAGTTTCGCGACGCAGATCCTCGGCGCGAGCGTCTGACGCGTCCGCCCCATTCACTCTTCGAAGGAATACCGATGCCTTACAGTGCCGATCTCGACATCCGGGTGACGGACTCGTCCCTGCGCGACGGGTCCCACGCCAAGCGACACCAGTTCACCGTCGAACACGTCCGCTCGATCGTCGGGGCACTCGACGCCGCCGGGGTCCCGGTCATCGAGGTCACCCACGGCGACGGACTCGGCGGTTCCTCGTTCAACTACGGCTTCAGCCACACCCCGGAGCAGGAACTGATCAAGGCCGCGGTGGAGACGGCGGAGCGGGCCAGGATCGCGTTCCTCATGCTCCCCGGACTGGGGGTCCAGTCCGACATCCGCGAGGCCGCGGACAACGGCGCGAGCATCTGCCGCATCGCCACGCACTGCACCGAAGCCGACATCTCCGTGCAGCATTTCGGTCTCGCCCGCGAACTCGGGCTGGAGACGGTCGGCTTCCTGATGATGTCGCACAGTCAGCCGCCGGAGGTTCTCGCGAAGCAGGCCCGGATCATGGCCGACGCCGGCTGCCAGTGCGTGTACGTGGTGGACTCCGCCGGGGCGCTGATCCTGAACGCCGTCAGCGACCGCGTGTCCGCCCTGGTGGCCGAACTCGGCGACGACGCGCAGGTCGGCTTCCACGGGCACGAGAACCTCGGGCTCGGTGTCGCCAACTCGGTGCTCGCCGTCGAGGCCGGCGCCCTGCAGATCGACGGCTCCACCCGGCGGTTCGGTGCGGGCGCGGGCAACACCCCGGTCGAGGCGTTCGCCGCCGTGACCGAGAAGCTCGGAATCCGCACCGGCATCGACACTCTGAAGATCATCGACGCGGCCGAGGACGTCGTCCGTCCGATCATGGACGGCGACTGCCAGCTCGACCGGCTGTCGCTGACGATGGGCTACGCGGGTGTCTACTCCAGCTTCCTCAAGCACGCCGATTCCCACGCCCGCCGGTACGGGGTGTCCGATGCGGAGATCCTCATCGAAGCCGGCCGACGCAAGCTGGTCGGCGGCCAGGAGGACCAGCTGATCGAGATCGCCCTCGGCCTCGCAGACCGGGGCCCCGCGGGTTCCGCAGTCGCCGAGAAGAAGTCCGCCTAGGCGTTTCGCCGGGTACCGACACCAGAAAGCCGAGATCATCATGGGCCAGGTTCTTGACAGGATCGAACAGTACGCGGACGAGATCCGAGCGGAAGGCGCCGAAGGCGACAAGCTGATGCGCCTGTCCGACACCTCCGCGAAACGGTTGCGCGACTCCGGAGTGATACGGATGCTCCAGCCCACGGAGTACGGCGGCTACGAATCGCATCCGCGCGAGTTCGCCGAGACCGCAATGGGCATCGGCGCCATCGACGGGGCCGCGGGCTGGGTGAGCGGCATCGTCGGCGTCCACCCGTGGGAACTGGCGTTCTTCGACCGCACGGCCCAGGACGAGGTGTGGGGCGAGGACTCCGACATGTGGATGGCCTCGCCGTACGCCCCGATGGGGGTGGCCGTGCCCACCGACGGCGGCTACGTCCTCAACGGCCGGTGGTCGTTCTCCTCGGGCACCGACCACTGCGGGTGGATCATGATCGGCGCCGCGGTCGGCGACCGGGACGGCAACCGGGTGATGCCCCCGCAGATCCTGCACGTGCTGCTGCCACGCTCGGACTACGACATCGACCAGGACAGCTGGAACGTCGTCGGATTGCGCGGCACCGGGTCCAAGGACCTGATCGTCAAGGATGCGTTCATTCCTCAGCACCGGACGTTGCAGGCCGACAAGGTCTTCGACGGGTCCGCGCCGATGGAGTTCGGCCGCACCCAGACGCTGTACAACTTCCCGTTCTCGTGCATCTTCCCGCTCGGCATCACGTCGTCGCTGATCGGCATCGCCGAGGGCGCCCTGGCCTGCCACCTGAACGCGCAGCGTGAACGTGTCACCGTGTCGGGCACCGCGATCAAGGACGATCCGTACGTGCTGTTCGCGATAGGCGAGGCGGCGGCGGAGATCGCAGCGTCGCGCGCGGCGATCCTCGAGACGGTCGACCGGTTCTGGGACATGACCGAGAAGGGCCAGGACGTCTCGTTCGAACTCCGCTCCATCGGCCGGCGCACGCAGACGGCCGCGGCCTGGCGGGCAGTGCGTGCCGTGGACGAGATCTTCGCGCGGTCCGGTGGCGGTGCGCTCCAACTGAAGACACCCCTGCAGCGCTTCTGGCGGGATGCCCACGCCGGCCTCTCCCACGCCATCCATGTGCCGGGTTCGATCTTCCACTCCTCGGCGCTGACCCAGCTCGGCGGGGAACCTCAGGGCATCCACCGCTCGATGATCTAGGCGCTCGGCACCCGTGAGTGGTTAAGGAGTGCAGGGACTCGTCAACCACGCACGGGCGGCGGAGCCGCCTCCAGGAAAGGACGTTCACATGACCGACATTCGAGGGCTCGGCTATCTCAGGATCCAGACGAAGGACGTGCCACGCTGGCGTGAGCTGGTGGTGGACGGGCTGGGCATGGCCGAGGGTTCCGGCCCCGAGCCCGACGGCCTGTACCTGCGCGTCGACGAGCGGCGGTCGCGGCTGATCGTCCTCCCGGGCGACACCGACAAGGCGCTCGCGGTGGGGTGGGAGGTGCGCGACCAGTTCGCCCTCCAGCGGGTGCGTGAGCAGGTGGAGAAGTCGGGTGTCACGGTCGACGTCCTGTCCGAGGAGGAGTCGCGGTACCGCGACGCCGAGCAGGTGATCGCGTTCGACGATCCGTCCGGCACACGGGTGGAGGTGTTCTTCGGACCCGTGCTCGACCACAGTCCGGTCGTCACCCCGCACGGCGGGCGGTTCGTCACCGGCGCACAGGGCCTGGGGCACGTGGTCCTCCCGACCCCGGCGTTCGAGGAGGCCTACACGTTCTACACCGAGGTGCTGGGCTTCCTGCCCCGCGGGGCGATCCGGCTCGGACCGGCCGACGCCCCGGGACCGGCCCGCCGCGTGCGGTTCATGGGTGTCAATCAGCGCCATCACAGCCTCGCGTTGTGCCCTGCGCCGCACAGCGGCGAACCCGGGATGGTGCATCTGATGACGGAGGTCGACACGCTCGACGCCGTCGGGCAGGCACTCGACCGGCTCGGCAAGCTCGGCTTCTCCATCTCGTCGACCCTCGGTCGCCACACCAACGACCGCATGGTGTCGTTCTACGTGCGTGCCCCCGGCGGCTGGGACCTCGAGTTCGGGACGGAGGGCGTGCTCGTCGACGAGAAGCATTACACCGCCGAGGAAATTACGGCCGACAGCTACTGGGGTCACGACTGGTCGGGTTCCGAGCCGCTGGCGGCGTTCTCATGACGTTGTCGCGTGCCCGGATCGGAGCGGTGGCGGCGCTCGTCCTCCTCGGTGGAAGTGCCTGTTCCACTGCGACTTCCGAGACGGCGGCGGATCCGGCCGCACTCCGGCCGGGACAGCTGCTGTCGTCCCGCGCAGTCGCGGACGGTCCGGCACTGCCGAGCGCCGCGCAGAACGAGGTGATCACCTACGCGTCGCAGGACGGCAACGGCGACCCCGTCGTGGTGTCGGGCACCGTATCGATTCCCCGCACGCCGGCACCCGAGGGCGGATATCCGGTGATCAGCTGGGCGCACGGCACGACCGGCGTCGCCGACGCCTGCGCCCCGTCCGCGGATTTCGCCGGCGGCCCAGCCCACGGCTATCTCTCCGGGGTGAACGCGTCCCTCGACGACTGGGTCGCCAGGGGATATGCGGTGGTGAGCACGGACTACCAGGGTCTGGGCACGCCGGGCATCCACCAGTACGTCAACGGTGACACGGAGACGAACGCCGTCGTGGACATCGTCCGCGCCGCCCGGGCGATGGATCCGGCGGTCGGCTCGACGTGGTTCGTGATCGGCCACAGTCAGGGTGGGCAGGCGGCGTTGTTCACCGCCGCGCAGGGCGGGGAGCGCGCCCCGGAACTGCACCTCGGTGGTGCCGTGGCGATCGCCCCGGGCAACGGGCTCGACCAGACGCCGCAGTACTTCCGCTCCGGTGTTCCGGGTATCGAAGCGGCCGAGGCGTTCCTCCCGCTGATCCTCCTCGGAGCCCAGGCAGCGGATCCTGCCATCGACCCGTCGGCGTTGCTGACGGAGCAGGCGCAACCGCTGTTGACGGTGGCGCGGACCGGGTGCATCGACGACATCCGGAAGGTCCCGCCCGTGCCCGCCGATCAGGTCTTCCGTCCCGACGCCGACCTGGGACCGCTCACCGAGTATTTGGCACGCCAGGAGCCGTCGAGGGTCCACGTGCAGGTTCCGACGCTGGTCGCGCAGAGTTCCGGCGACCTGGTGGTGAGCAAGCCGTCGACGGATCTGATGGTGAAGACGTTGCAGGACAACGGGAACGAACTGACCTATCGGACGTACGAGGGTGCGGACCATCGCGGGACGATCGGCGTGTCGCAGAAGGACGCGCAGGAGTTCGTCGCCGGGATCCTCGCTCGCTGAGGACGCCGGGACCTCGACCCGACTACACAACCATCAACAGAGTGTTGACAACAGACTGTTGATGGCGTGTGGTGGTCGGGTGACCACCGGCAGGTCCACCAGGACTTCCTGCCGCACAACGTTGCCGTGGCGGACGCGTGCACCGACTGGCAGTGGGCCGAGATGGGTTTCGGCGAGACGACCGTGACCTTCGACGAGACGATCACCCGGCTGGCGACCGCGGCCGACGCCCTGGCCGAATTCGAGGCGCCCCTGGTCGCGGGCATGGACCGGTTCGCCGGCTATCACCGGCGGTTCGCCGGTGCCCTCGAGCGAGCGGGCACCGATCCGGCCTGGATCACGGCAACCGACCGCGACTGCTGCCACCGCGCCTGGTTCGAGTTCCACGAGGACCTCATCGCTTCCCTCGGCCTGGCCCGATGACAGGCCTAGTCTCGAATTATGGGCCTACGACTGCGAGACAGCATCGGACGTCAGTTGCGCGAGCTTCGCTACGAGCCGACGGCGAAGCGGATCCGTGCCGTGCTGAACGGGACCACGGTGGTCGACAGTGACCGTGCGGTCCTGGTCTGGGAACCGCGGCGCGTCGTTCCCACGTACGCGGTGCCGGCGGAGGACATCGACGCGGAGTTGTCGCCGGAGCCAACGGATTCGGTGCCGGTCGAGGGCGCGGCGACGTCGGTTTCGCCCTGCCGGACGTGACGGCGATGCCGGTACTCGATCCGCGGGTGCCGTTCTCGGTGCACAGCACGGAGGGCGAACCCGTCGTGCTCCGTACCGCCGGCGCGGAGTACGCCGTGGGGTTCCGGCCCGGAGACGAGGGCCTGACCGGGTACGTGGTTCTCGATTTCGACGGCTTCGACCGCTGGCTCGAGGAGGACGACGAGATCGTCGGTCATCCGCACGACCCGTTCCAGCGCATCGACGTTCGCCGCACGTCCCGCCATATTCGGGTGATGCTGGGCGACACCCTCCTCGCCGACACTCGGCGGGCGAAAATGCTGTTCGAAACACTGCTTCCGGTCCGCTACTACCTGCCGCCCGGCGACGTCGTCGCGGAGCTGCAACCGAGTGCGACGACGTCGTACTGCGCCTACAAGGGCGAGGCCGCCTACCGGTCCGCGGTCACCGCCGGCGGAGTGCTTCACGACATCGCGTGGCGATACGACGAGCCCCTCGTCGACGCATCGGAAGTTCGGGGACTCGTGGCGTTCTTCGACGAGCGGCTCGATCTGGTCGTCGACGGTGTGGCCCGGCCTCGGCCGGTGACCCCCTGGTCCTAGTACTTCTCGCGGGTGCCGGTGTCTGCGCGGCCGAGGACGATCTCGAGCGCCCGGGCCTCGTGGGCGTGCCCGAGCAATTCGTATCCGACGACCGTGACGACCGGTGCCAGCATCACCACGATCAGACACCACGCCATAGACACGCCTTGCGCGGCCAGCACCAGTGCGAGCGCGATCGTGGCCGCGGTCAGGACGAGGAGCAGGATGTGGAACGGGTCGGGCACCCGCAGCAGATACGTGTACAGCGCGTAGACGCCCGCGAGGAAGATCGCGACGGGCGCGGCGACGGAGAGCACCGTCGCCGTCGCGCCGATGTGGGAGGCGTGTTCGATGTAGTACGCGGCCACGTGTAGTCCGGCCCCCACCGCGGCCAGCGACGCGAAGAGCGCGATGTGGCTGTAACCCCAGACGAACGACCGGCTGCGGTACACCGCGAGCACCTCGGCCGACGGCAGGATGTAGTACACCCACCACAGTCCGAACGTGAGCCCGATGCCGGCGACCGCGACGAGTATCGCGTCGAGCGTCCAGCCCTGGTGTTCGACCACCGCGGACAGTGATGCCACGGTGCCGATCACACCTTCGCCGAGGGTGATGATCACGAGCAGGCCGTGACGCTCGACGATGTGGTGTGCGTGCCAGGGTGTTCCGCCCTTGTACCGTTCGGCGATGACGGGGCTGGTCAGCTCGACGAGGATGAGTATCGCGCCGAGGCCGAACGCGTACTCGACGGTGAGGGGCGCGATCACCAATGCAACCCAGCCGATCTGCGCGAGGACGAGCATCGTGGCATACGTCAGTGACGCGGAACGGTGCTCGGGGTCGTGTTTGGCTGCGCGCAGCCATTGGAACACCATGGCGATGCGCATGACGATGTACCCGGACACCATCACGGAATTGTCGAGTTCGACCCCGCGGTCGATGGACGCGAACATCGGAGGCATGCCCAGCGCCAGGATGATGACGCCGATCATCTGGATCATGGTGGTGACCCGGTAGATCCAGTCGTCGGTGTCGTAGGCCGACGCGAACCAGGAGAAGTTGATCCACGCCCAGATGATCGAGAACATCGCGAACGCGAATCCCGCGAGTCCGGCGGCGACGTGTCCTTCGGCGACGAGGTGCGCGAACTGATCGCCGGCGACGCCGAACGCGACGACGAACGTCAGGTCGAACAGCAGCTCCAGCGGCGTTGCCGCACGGTGTTCCTCGTGCGGATCACGCCCGACCATCTTCTGGACACGGTGGGCGAGCCTTCTGCTGTTCGGTGCCGGTTGTCCGGGCGTGTTCACGGCGGTCCGCTACGGAGTTCCCTGGTCTGCCTGCACCACGAGGTCCGCGACCGCGCCGGGCTGGGACACCAGGACGGCGTGCGACGCCGAAACTTCCGTGATCCGGGCTCCCGCGCGCGTCGCCATGAACCGCTCCGCGGCCGCCGGAATCACGCGATCGTTCTGCGCGACCATGGCCCAGCTGGGTGTCGACGCCCACGACGGATCGGCGGTCGGCTCGAGGTTCGCGACGAGCGCAGCCGACTTCTGGTGCGCGATCATGCCTGCCACGGTGGCGTCCGAGACGTCCTGGGCGAACACCTCGTGGAAGCGGCCGGGATCGATGTAACCGTCGAGGTTTCTCCCGGCGATTCCGGTGGGATCGTTCTCGACAACCTTCACCTGCAGCACCGGTGGGAGCAGCTGGCTGCCGGGAAACCGGATCGGGTCGAGGTTCAGCATGACGGGCTCGCCCTGCGCCGGGGCGAAGGCCGCCACGTAGACGAGGGCCTCGACGTTCGGCGAATGCACGTTGGTGATGACCGCGCCGCCGTAGGAGTGACCGACGAGCACCACCGGTCCCGGGATGTCCGCGAGCACCTTCTCGATGGCGGCGGAGTCGTACGCCGGTCCGCGCAACGGGTTGTCCGGGACCACGACTTCGTACCCTCGGCCGCGCAGTTCCGCGGCCACCGCATCCCAGCTGGTGGTGTCGGCGAACGCACCGTGGACCAGCACCACTGTCGGCAGGTCCTGGGCGACGGCCGGTCCCGCCCCCACGATGAGCGTTCCGGCAGCCGCGATCGCGCACGCGGCAACGGCGGTTCGTAGTCGAAGAAGTCGCATCACTCGTCTCCCGAGTCAGGAAAGAACACAGTGGGTAGGGGTGAAGGGGCCTGCGCGCCAGGTGTAGTCGTGCGACGACAGGCACCGTCATACGAGAGCAACGCCGTGGCCTGGCCCTTCGTCGCTGAGATTACTCGCCCGCAGCGCGGTCGGCATCATTTCGGCTAGCGTGATCGGAGGGGGACTTTTCGCTCGTGTGTGCACGCTCCGCTCTCGTCAGGAGGAACCCCGTGGATCTCGCGTTGGGCGGCACCGTCGCCGTGGTCACCGGAGCCAGCAAAGGTATCGGGCTCGCCATCACCCGGGCGCTCGCCGCGGAAGGCGCGTTCGTGGTGGCGGGGGCGCGTTCGCCCGGCCCCGAACTGGAAGAACTCGTCCGCAGCGGAACGGTGGAGGCGGTGAGCGTCGACCTGTCGACCCCCACCGGCCCGGGTGAACTCGTCGCCGCCGCCACTGCTCGGGGCAGTCTCGGCGTCGTCGTCAACAATGTCGGCGCCGCCCACCCGAGACTGACCGGTTTCCTCGACGTGACCGACGAAGACTGGATCACGACGATGAATCTCAACCTGATGTCGGCGGTGCGGACGATCCGCGCCGCTCTGCCGACGATGATGGCGGCGGGCCGGGGAAGTATCGTGACCACGAGTTCGGTCAACAGTTTCCTGCCCGACCCCACCGTCATCGACTACTGCGCGTCCAAGGCCGCGCTCACCAACTTCTCGAAGGCTCTGTCGAAAGAGGTGGGACCGTTGGGTATTCGGGTGAATACCGTCAGTCCCGGTCCCGTGTCGACCGCCCTGTGGCTCGGCGACGACGGGGTCGCCGCCACGGTGGCGCGCGCCGCAGGCGGCGACCCGGAGGCAGTGGCGGAGCGTGCCGCGACGCAGGCGGTCACGGGCCGGTTCACCCGTCCGGAGGAGGTGGCGGATCTCGTCGTGTTCCTCGCGAGCGACCGGGCGGGCAATGTGACGGGGTCCGATTTCGTGATCGACGGCGGGCTCGTCACCACCCTCTGACGTTCGAGTCTAACGGCGGCCCAGAAGTTTCCGCATTCCCTCGGCAGCCCCGCGCACCAGGGTGTCGCGGGGGAAACCGCTACGCTTGCGGGCCGCGTCGTAGTTGCCGCCCGCCACCCAGACCGGCCCGTCGGCGATGTGTGCGAGCCCCTCACGGGCAACGTCTTCGGGTTCGGCGACGTTCATTCCGGGAAGATCGAAGTTCAGGCCCGCCCGGACCATCGCAGGCGTGCGGGTGACGCCGAGGACCAGTTCGACCACGTGGACGCCGAACGGTGCGAGTTCGAGCCAGAGGCTTTCCGCGAAGATCCGGCCGAACGCCTTGGATGCGGCGTAGATGCTCTGGTCTTCCGAACCCAGGTACCCGGCCAGCGAACCGACCAGCACGATGCCGCCGCGGCCGCGGTCCTTCATCCTCGCACCGAAATGCTGCGACAGGTGCAGCTGAGAGGTGATGTTCAGGTCGATGACGCGGTGGAAGCCGGCGAGGTCTCCGCTGACGAACTCGTGTCCGTAACTGTTGGCTCCGGCGTTGAAGATCATCAACCCGACCTCGACGTCGGCGGTGGCCGTGCGGATCCGGTCGAGGGCGTCCGGATCGAGAAGATCGAGCGCGAGTGTGCGCACCAGGACGCCGTGGGCACGGACCTTGGCCGCGGTTTCCTCGAGCGGCCCGGGTTTGCGGGCGATCAGCACGAGGTTGATCGCCGCGCGGCCCAGCTCCTCGGCGAAACTCGCGCCCACACCCTCGGAGCCGCCTGCGATCACGGCCCACGGCCCGTAGCGCTCGGTGTCGATCATGTTGTGTCCTTCCGGAAATCGTTCAGTGGGCGGCGACGGGCGTCGGGACGGGGTCGGGATCGCGCACCGGGACGGCACCCTCTTCCGCGGCTCGGGTGACCGACGCCGTCAGCGCCGCGCATTCTTTACGGGGAGCGCCAGGGCGCCCCGGTCCCGCACTGCCGATCTCGCGGCACCGGGCTCGGGCTGCGTCGTCCCACTGAACGGAAGTGTGTTCCCAGCTGTTCTTCCGGACCAGGACGCTCGCGCCGCACTCAGTGCACTGCAGCGGTTGCATCGGCTTCGCGCGCCTTTCGTGCGAGGTTCTCTTCCACTTCCCGCTTCCACGACTCGACCGGCCGGGTGGTGTCGAGTTCGAACTCGAACCGCTCGGTCATTTGCGGGGTCACCGCATCGACGTCGACGTAGAACTGCTCGTACCACCGTCGCAGCTGGTAGACCGGGCCGTCCTCCTCACACAGGAGCGGATTCTCGATGCGGGTCTTGTTCTTCCAGATCTCGATGTCCTGCTCGAAACCCTTCGCGATGAACGTGCCGAAACTCTTCGCCATCTCGGTGGCCGCCTCGCCGTCGAGTTCCTTCGACTTCTTGACGATGATGCCGTACTGCAGCACGAACTTGTCGGCGCTGACGGGGTAGTGGCAGTTGATCAGCACGGAGTCGACATCGTGCGTCTCGTAGCGGTACGTCAGGTCGTCGACCATGAACGAAGGTCCGAAATACGTAGCATCCGAGCGACTTCCGAGCATGCGGGGCTGTCCCGACGCGTGCGGGCGCATGTCGTCGCGGGCCTGGCCGCGCATGAACTGGCTGGCGACGTGGCCCTCGAAGACGTTCTTGAAGTAGGTGGGGAACGAGTAGTGCACGTAGAAGAAGTGCGCCATGTCGACGATGTTGTCGACCACCTCGCGGCAGTTGGTGTCGACCGTGGTCCGGTACCAGACCCAGTCCGTCCACTCGTCGTCGAGTGCGCCGTCGATGCGGGGAATCGTGACGTCTGCGGGCGGCGGATTGCCCTCCGGATCGTTCCACACGAACAGCATCCCGTCCTGGTCGAGCGCGTGCCACGACCGGGTCCGGGCGAGCGGCGGAACCCGGCGTGCGTACGGAATCTTCTTGCACCGGCCGTTGCTTCCCCACCGCCAGTCGTGGAACGGGCACGCCACCTCGTCGCCTTTGACCGTGCCCTGGCTGAGGTCGCCGCCCATGTGCCTGCAGTAGCCGTCGAGCACGGCGAGATCGCCCGCACTGTCGGCGAAGACGACGAGCTTGGTCCCGAACGCTTGCACGGAATGGGGCTTGCCGTCCCGGAATGCCTCGGACAATCCGATGCAGTGCCATCCACGGGCGAATCGGGTGGGCGCTGCGCCCGCGTCGATTTCGCGTACCTCGACTGTCTCGGACTGTTGGGTGGTCACGATGCGTCCCGTCCTCTCCTGGGCTTGTGCGGTGCCCTGCACGCTAAGTGAGCGTGGACGGCGCGCATCGCGTTGTCCCACTGGACGGGACCGGGCAGTGGGGCGGTGTTTCCCGTTGAGCGAGACGCACATCCACACGCGGGTGTGATCGCCCTACCCTCCGACAGATGACGAACGAGGTCCTGGGATCGGTCCGCGGCCTGCTGCCGATGATCGCGGAACGCGCGGACAAGGTCGACGAGTCGCGGCGGGTGTCCGAACAGGTGATCCGTGAGCTCGGCGACGCCGGAATGTTCAAGATGCTGCAGCCCAGGCGGTACGGCGGCACGGAAAGCAATCCGGTGCACTTCTACGAGGTGGTGCGCGCCGTGTCCGGTGTGTGCGGTTCGACGGGTTGGCTGGCGTCCGTGCTCGGTGTGCACCCGTGGCACCTGGCGCTGTTCGACGACCGGGCGCAGCGGGACGTGTGGGGCCACGACGATTCGGTACTCGTGTCGTCCGCCTACGCACCCGTCGGGCGGCTCGTTCCGGTCGAGGGCGGTTACCGGCTGACAGGGGACTGGCACTTCTCCTCGGGCTGCGAGCACGCGTCGTGGGCGCTGCTCGGCGCGATGGTGGTCGGGACCGCGGGCCGCCCGGTCGATTTCATGACCGCGCTGGTGCCGCGGTCGGACTACCGCATCCACGACGTGTGGGACGTGGTGGGGATGCGCGGCACCGCCAGCAACGAGATCAGCGCCGAGGACGTGTTCGTTCCCGACTACCGGATCAAGAGGAACTACGAGACGGCGCAACTGCGCGGACCCGGGCAGAAGGTGAACCGGGGACCGTTGTACCGGCTGCCGTTCGCCACGCTCTTCACCACCGCCGTCGCGGCGCCGGGGGTCGGTGTCGTCGCGGGGTGCTACGAACGCTACTTGACGTTCATGCGGGAACGAGTGCGGCTCAGCCTCGGTGGCGGCCGATTCGTCGACGACCAGTTCGCCCAGGTCGCGGTGGCCCGGGCGTCGTCCGAGATCGACGCCGCGATACTGCAGATGGATCGCAACGTGCGTGAACTGTGGGAACTGGCCGAGGCCGGGGAGGAACTCCCCATGGGTCTGCGTCTGCGGGTGCGCCGCGATCAGGTTCGCGCCACCGAGCGAGCCCTCGACGCGATCGACCTGCTGTTCAAGACCGCCGGCGGGAGTTCGCTGTCGCGCGGCAACGCGATCGAACGGTCGTGGCGCGACGCCCACGCGGGCAGCGTGCACGTGGCCAACGAGCCCGAACGCGCCCTCGCCCTGTTCGGCAGGGGCGCGTTCGGGCTCCCGGTGGAGGACAACCTCGTGTAGTCAGCTCCGCATGTGCTGAACTGCCCGGTAGGAGAAGACCATCGCGGTGCCGAGCGGCACTCCGGGACCGGGATAGAACCGGCCGCTGAGCGATGCACTGGTGTTGCCCGCCGCATACAGTCCGTCGATGGGTGTGCCGTCGGCGCGCAGGACGCGGGCGTCGGCGTCGGTCCGGACCCCGCCCTTGGTGCCGAGGTCGCTGAGCACGATGCGGGCCGCGTGGAACGGGCCCTGCGACACCGGGCTCAGTGCCGGGTTCGGTGGCGCGTCCGCACCCGTGCCCGGAGGGCAGAAGAAGTTGTCGTACGGGTCCTCTCCCCGGTGGAAGGCCTCGTCGACGCCGTGCTTGGCGAAGTCGTTGAACTGTTCGACGGTGCGGCGCAGAGCGTCTGCGGGGACGCCGATCTTCTCCGCGAGTTCCTCGATCGTGTCGGCCGAGACCCAGGTGCCCGCCGCGTGATGCTTCTCGGCGGAGATGTGCGGAATGGAGATGGCAGGCAGCACGGGCCCGCCCTCCTTCGAGTCGAACACGAGATACGAACTGCGGCTTCCGTGCTCGATCATCGCTCGACCGAACTGGTCGTACGGCAGGGACTCGTTGAGGTACCGCTCTCCGGACGTGTCGACGAGAATGCCGCCGCGCACACCCACCATGAAAGCGCCGGAGCCGTCCGGAAGCTCGACCCCGGGGCACCACCACGCCTCGTCGAGGAGTGCGGTGTCGGCACCGATGTCCACCGCCGCCCGCAGGAGGTCACCGGTGTTCGCGCCGCGCGGGCCCATGCTCCAGTCCGCCTTGCCCGGCGTTCCGTTCTCGGTGCGCAGGGCCGCGTTGCCCTCGATCCCGCCGGCCGCGAGCAGCACGCCGCGCGTCGCCCGGATCCGGACGGTCTCACCGGCGGCGTTCGTCGCCAGGGCGCCGACCACCCGGCCGTCCTCGACGACCAGCGAGCGCGCGGCGGTCTCGGTGCGCAGTTCCGCGTGCCCGGTGCCGTGCAGCGCCATGAGAAGGCGCCCGATCAGGGCGCGGCCGCCGTTCAGTGTGCCCTCCGGATGCGGTTCCCCGGCCCGGTCGACGTCGGCCTCGGGCCGGATGACCTCACGCAGGTCCCCGACCTCGTCGCTCGGCAGGTCGAGCGGGTTGATCGCGCGACCGTAGTCCATCCGGCCGGGCGCCTTGTAGTAGTCGGGGAACGCGCGCCACTCGAACTCGATGTGGGGATCGCGTTCGAGGAGGTCGACGACCTCGGGCGCGGTGGCGACGTACGCCTCCTGACGGTCGATCTCCTCGTCACCGACCACTGCGCGCAGGTACGTGCGCGCCTTGTCCGTGGAGTCGCCGATGCCGGCGCGCTCCTGCACGGCGGTGCCCGGCAACCACACCGCGGCGCCGGAGTACGCGGACGTGCCGCCGAACAGTGGGGTCTTCTCGAGGACGAGGGTGCGCAAACCCTGCGAAGCGGCCGTGTAGGCGCCGGTCAGCGCGCCGCCCCCCGAACCGACCACCAGCACGTCGCACTCGGTTGTCCAGTCCTGCATCGTCGTTTCCTCCGTTGATGGTCTGTGGAGACTGGCGGTCCAGTCGTGGGGTTCACGCAATCGCATCCGGGCGGCCTGCGGCATGCGCGGTCCCACTCACCGGACGAAATTCGATGCTTTCCCGATCCAATGCGAGAATCGACACCGGATCCGGGGCTGTGTGCGGAGTAAAGGGGGATCGAGGGTGCCGAGAATCGCCGAAGTGCGGGACGCTGCCGAACCGAGTTCGGAGGAACAGCGGGCCCGCCACGTCCGCATGCTCGAGGCCGCGATCGAACTGGCCACCGAGAAGGAACTCGCCCGGGTCCAGATGCACGAGGTGGCCAAACGCGCCGGCGTCGCGATCGGGACGCTGTACCGGTATTTTCCGTCGAAGACGCATCTGTTCGTCGCCGTGATGGTCGACCAGATCGACCGGATGGGTGTCGGGTTCAAGAAGAGCGCGCCCCCCGGCGAATCGCCGCAGGATGCGGTGTACAACGTGCTCGTCCGCGCCACCCGCGGTCTGCTGCGACGGCCCGCACTGTCCACCGCGATGATCCAATCCACGAGCACCGCCAACGTCGCGTCCGTGCCGGACGCGGGGAAGGTCGACCGGGCATTCCGGCAGATCATGCTGGACGCCGCCGGGATCGAACATCCGACGGAGGAAGACCTCACGGCACTGCGTCTGCTGGTGCAGTTGTGGTTCGGTGTCATCCAGTCCTGCCTCAACGGCCGGGTCTCGATTCCCGATGCCGAGTCCGACATTCGTAGGGCGTGTGACCTGCTGCTGGTCAATCTGTCGCATCGCTGACAGCTCGCCGGCGTGGGGCCGTCTCGCCGTCGAGATCGAAATGAAATTCATTCCTGACCTCTGAGCTGCGCGGAGAACTATTTCGCACGGCAAAGGGCATTGATGTCTCCTCAATAATAGAATACATTTCAAAAATGAGCCGCGGACGCGTCCGCGAGCCAGAAGAACCCAAGGAGCGGAACATGGGCAACGCCGTCATCGTCGACGCGGCACGGACACCGATCGGGCGCCGGCGCGGGGCACTGTCCGGACTACACCCCGCCGAACTGCTCGGCGCCGCACAGCGGGGTGTCCTCGAACGCGCCGGGGTCGCCCCGGCGGACATCGGCCAGATCGTCGGCGGATGCGTCACCCAGGCCGGTGAGCAGTCCAACAACGTGACCCGGCAGGCATGGCTGCACGCGGGACTGCCGTACACGACGGCGGCCACGTCGCTCGACTGCGCCTGCGGGTCTTCCCAGCAGGCCGTGCACGTCGTGGCGGGTCTCATCGCGTCCGGCCAGATCTCCGCCGGAATCGGGTGCGGTGTCGAGGCGATGAGCCGGGTGTTCCTCGGCCAGGCCGTCACACCGGAGACCGGCAACCCGTACCCCGACGACTGGTCGATCGACATGGGCGACCAGTTCACGTCCGCCCAGCGCATCGCCGACCTGCGCGGACTCGGGCGCGGCGACGTCGACGCGTTCGGGCTCGAGTCGCAACGACGCGCCGCCCAGGCCTGGGCGGACGGACGGTTCGACTGCGAGATCGTTCCCGTCACCGCTCCCGTCGTGGACAAATCCGGCACGCCCACCGGTGAACTCGCGGTGGTCACCCGGGACGGGGGACTGCGCGAGACGACGGCGGAGGCCCTGTCGGCCCTGAAGCCCGTGATCGACGGCCATATCCACACCGCGGGCAACTCGTCCCAGATCAGCGACGGCGCCGCCGCCGTCCTGCTCATGGACGGCGGCCGTGCCCGCGAACTCGGATTGCGGCCGCGCGCGAGGATCGTCGCGTCCGGCATGGTCGGCTCCGACCCGTACTTCCACCTCGACGGGCCGATCGAGTCGACGCGCATGGTCCTCGAACGCGCCGGAATGTCTTTGGACGACATCGATCTCGTCGAGATCAACGAGGCGTTCGCAGCCGTCGTGCTGTCGTGGGCGCAGGTGCACGGGGCCGACATGTCGAAGGTGAACGTCAACGGCGGCGCCATCGCCCTCGGACACCCGGTGGGCTCCACCGGGGCCCGGCTGATCACGACCGCCCTGCACGAACTGGAGCGCTCCGACACCTCCACCGCGCTGGTCACGATGTGCGCCGGTGGCGCACTGTCCACCGCAACCATCATCGAACGAATCTGACCCCGAACGATCGACGAGGCCGACATGACAATGGGATTGACCGAAGAAGAGCGCGACCTGCGCGACTCGGTGCGGGGCTGGGCCACGCGGACCGTGACCCCGGCCGTGCTCCGGGAGGCCGTCGAGGCCAAGACCGAGCAACGACCGCTGTTCTGGAAGTCGTTGGCGGACCTGGGCGTACTGGGACTCCACCTGCCCGAAGACGTGGGCGGGGCGGGGTGCGGGCTGGTGGAACTGGCAGTGGTCACCGAGGAACTCGGCCGGGTCCTGCTGCCCGGTCCCTTCCTCCCGACCGTGCTGCTCGGTGCCGTCCTGCACGAGTCCGGGCGCACGGGTGAGCTCTCCGGGGTGGCCGACGGTTCGACCCTCGGTGCGGTGGCCCTGCAGCCGGGCTCGCTGCGTCTCGTCCGGGACGGCGGAGTGGTGACACTGGACGGTGAGTCCGGGTACGTCCTCGGCGGGCAGGTGGGCGACCTGTTCCTGCTCGCGGCAACGGATGGCGACGAGACCGTCTACGTGGTGGTCGCCCGCGACCGGCTCGACGTGACCGACCTGCCCAGCCACGACGTGGTGCGCCGCAGCGCGACCGCGGCGGCGAATCGGCTGGCGATCGCCGAAGTCGATGTGCTGCAGATCGATTCGCAACGCGTTCGCGATCTGGCGGCCACCTTGTTCGCCGCCGAGGCGTCGGGTGTCGCCGACTGGGCCGTGACCACCGCCGCCGACTACGCCAAGGTGCGCCACCAGTTCGGCCGCCCCATCGGCCAGTTCCAGGGGGTGAAGCACCGGGTGGCCCGCATGCTCTGCCTCGCGGAACAGGCCCGTGTCTGCGCGTGGGACGCGGCCCGTGCGATGAATCCCGGAAGCAGTGCCAGGGCCGCGACGGCCGCGCCGCGCTGCAGTGCGGCGGAGGCATCACTCGCGGCCGCGGTCGCCGGGGCCACCGCACCCGACGCGGCGTTCGCCGTCACCAAGGACTGCATCCAGGTACTCGGGGGCATCGGGTATACCTGGGAACACGACGCCCACCTGTATCTGCGCCGGGCGCAGTCGCTGCGGATCCTGCTCGGGTCCACCGCATCGTGGCGGCGGCGCGTTGCCCGCGCGACCCTGGGCGGTGCCCGCCGGGTCCTCGGCATCGACCTTCCGCCGGACGCGGAGGACATCCGCGCCGACGTTGCCGCGGAACTCGCGCCCGCCGCCGCGATGGGCGAGGCGGAGCGCAGGACGTACCTGGCCGAGAAGGGCTACACCGCACTGCACCTCCCGACGCCGTGGGGCAGGGGAGCGGGTGCCGTGGAACAACTCGTGATCGCGGAGGAACTGCGCGCGGCCGCGCTGAAGCCCCACGACATGATCATCGGCAACTGGGTGGTGCCCACGCTCACCGCGCACGGCAGCGAAGAACAGTTGCAGCGCTTCGTGCCTCCGTCGCTGCGCGGCGACCTCGTCTGGTGCCAGCTGTTCTCCGAACCCGGCGCCGGATCGGACCTCGCCGGCCTGACCACCAGGGCCACCAAGGTGGACGGTGGCTGGGTGCTGCAGGGGCAGAAGGTGTGGACGTCGATGGCCCGGGACGCGGATTGGGGCATCTGCCTGGCCCGCACGGACGGCTCGGTGCCCAAACACAAGGGACTGTCGTACTTCCTGATCGACATGTCGGGCAGCGACGGTCTCGACATCCGGCCGCTGCGCGAGATCACCGGCGAGGCCCTGTTCAACGAGGTGTTCCTCGACGACGTGTTCGTCCCGGACGAACTCCTGGTGGGCGAACCGGGCGACGGCTGGAAGCTCGCCCGGACGACCCTCGCCAACGAACGGGTGTCGCTGTCGCACGACTCCTCCCTGGGCTCCGGCGGCGAGGCTCTGCTGACCCTGGCAGGCGAACTGCCCGGCGGCATCGACGACGAACAGCTCACCGTGCTCGGCAAGGTCCTCTGCGACGCACAGTCCGGCGGCCTGATGGGGCTGCGCACCACCCTGCGAACGATCGCGGGCGGGCAACCGGGCGCCGAGTCTTCGGTCGCGAAACTGCTCGGTGTCGAACACATCCAGCAGGTGTGGGAGGTGGCGATGGACTGGGCCGGACCGCGCGCCCTGCTCGGCGACCAGCCCCGCACGTCCGCTACGCAGATGTTCCTGAACTCGCAGTGCATGTCGATCGCGGGCGGCACCACCAACGTCCAGCTCAACATCATCGGCGAACGACTGCTGGGTCTGCCCCGCGACCCCGAGCCCGGAAAGGGAGCGTGACCTGACATGGCGATCGACGTGAAGGCCGCGCTGACCGCGGAACCGTCCGTACGCGACGTGTCGTGGACCGAGCGCGACGTGATTCTCTACCACCTCGGCCTCGGCGCCGGCGAGAAGACTCATGACCCCGCGGAACTGCGCTGGGCGTACGAGAAGGACCTGCAGGTGCTGCCGACGTTCGCGCTCGTCGCGGGGCAGGGAATCTCGGCCGGCGACGCACCGGCGACCGGACTGAGCCTGCCCGGCATCGACGTCGACCTGCGCAGGATCCTGCACGGCGGACAGTCGCTCACCGTGCATGCGCCGATTCCTCCGTCGGGTGAGGCCCGGGTGTCCTCGCGGGTGGCCGACGTATGGGACAAGGGCAAGGCCGCCGTCATCGTGCTCGAACAGACGGCCACCGACTCGGGCGGGAACCCGTTGTGGACCACGGGGATGCAGATCTGGGCCCGCGATGAGGGCGGCTTCGGCGGCTCCCCGGGACCCGAGTCGGTGGCCACGGCGCCGGACCGCGCACCCGACAAGGTGCTCGTGTCGCGCACCGGGACGGCGCAGGCCCTGCTCTACCGGCTCAGCGGCGACCTCAACCCGCTGCACGCGGATCCCGACTTCGCGGCCGCGGCCGGGTTCGAAAGGCCGATCCTGCACGGGCTCGCGTCGTACGGTGTGGTGTGCAAGGCCGTCGTCGACGGGATGCTGGACGGCGATCCCACGCGCCTGCGCCACTACGCGGTGCGGTTCGCGGGCTCGCTGTACCCGGGCGAGACCGTCGAGACCGCGGTCTGGCACGACGGCGACCGGCTGACCCTGCGCGCGACGTGCCCCGACCGTGACGGGCAACCGGTGCTGACCCAGGCGACGATGGAGGTGAGCGGATGAGCGTCGGTACGCACCCCACGTTCGAGAACAGCCCGTCGGGAACGGTGCTGACGTCACCGCCCGACGGTTCCGCCGTCGACCGGGCGACCGAGGCCGCCCGGCGCGTGGTCGACGCGCTGCTGCGGACCGATCGCGGCAACGCCAACCTCGACCGCGTCGCGGAAGAGTTGCACAGCATCGCCGGGCATCTCGAGGAACACGCGCCCGCCGTCGCCGAGCGGCTGATCGACATGTGGAACGGCGAAGGGGTCACCCGGCACGATCCCGTCACCGGACCCGAGAACGCGCTCGCACCGCCCGTGGTCCTCGAGGGGCTGTCCGACGGATCGGTCCGGGGCACCGTCACACTGACCATCCCGTACCAGGGGCCGCCGGGGCACGTCCACGGCGGCGTGTCCGCACTCCTGCTCGACCACGTCCTCGGCGTCGCCAACGCCTGGGGTGGAAAAGCCGGCATGACAGCGCAGTTGAGCACCCGCTATCACCGCCCGACGCCGCTGTTCGAACCGCTCACCCTCACTGGGAAGCTGATGTCGGTCGACGGACGCAAGATCACCACCGCCGGCGACATCCGGACCGCGGACGGCCAGGTGTGCGTGTCGGTCGAGGGACTGTTCGTCGACAAGACCGTGCCCCGCCCACGATGACCCCGATCAGGAGCAGAAAATGACGTCACCCGGCCGTTTCGAGAACAAGGTCGTCTTCGTCACCGGCGCGGCGCGTGGGCAGGGCCGCGCCGAGGCCGTCCGGTTCGCGTCCGAGGGCGCCGACGTCATCGCGATCGACGCCTGCACCGAATTCGCGTCCACCGCCTATCCCGGCGCCACCCAGGACGACCTGGCCGAGACGGTCCGGCTCGTCGAGTCCACCGGGCGGCGGATCGTCTCCGCCACCGCGGACGTGCGCGATTTCGAGGGCCTCTCGCGGGCCCTCGCGGACGGCATCGAGCAGTTGGGCCGCCTCGACGTCGTGATCGCGAACGCGGGCATCTGCTCGGGTGCGTTGTCGTGGGAGATCACCGCCGAGCAGTGGCAGGAGACGGTCGACGTCAACCTCACGGGAACGTTCCACACCGCGAAGGCGGCGGTTCCGTATCTGATCGAGCAGGGTGAGGGCGGCGCCGTCGTCTTCACCAGTTCGGTGTCCGGGCTGAAGGGCACGCCGTTCACGGGGCACTACGTCGCCACCAAGCACGGCATCACCGGGCTCGCGAAGACGATGGCGAACGAACTCGGTGAGTACCGCATCCGCGTCAACACGGTGCACCCGGCGGGCGTGGACACCGGCATGAAGGTGCGTGACCTGCACCCGCTCATCGCCCGGTACGCGTCGACGCTCGGCTCCATCTACCAGAATTCGCTGCCCTACCGCATCACCCAGCCGGAGGACGTCGCCGCCGTCGTCGCGTGGGTGTGTTCCGACGAGGCGAAATACATCACCGGGGCGCAGATTCCAGTCGATCTCGGCAACCTCATCCGCTGAGGTTCACCTCTCCTGCTCGCCGAATGTCACAGTGGTGCAGTTCGACTGTACCACTGTGGCATTCGGCGTTCGGCCACCGGGGTCAGACGGTGATGTCCCGGCGGACCATCTTGCCGGTTGCGTTGCGGGGCAACAGGTCGGTGGTGATCCGCCAGCGGGTAGGGACCTTGAAATACGACAGGCGATCCGCGGCGTACTCGCGCAGTTCCGCCTCGGTGGCCGCGGCACCCGGTCGCAACACCACGACGGCCGCCACCTCCTGCCCCAGATCCTCGTGGGGCGTCCCGATCACCGCGCACTCGAGCACCTCCGGGTGCTCGTCGAGGCACTGCTCGATCTCGGTGGGATACACGTTCTCCCCGCCGCGCAGGATCAGATCCGAGCGACGTCCGGTCAGCCGCAGGCGACCGTTCTCGACGAGTCCGTAGTCGCCGGTCCGGAGCCACCGGCCCGGGGCGATCGCCGCGGCGGTGGCGGCCTCGTCCTCCCAGTAGCCGAGCATCACGAACGGGCTGCGCACACACACCTCACCCTCGACGCCGTCGGGCAGCCACTCCCCGTACGGGTCGCGGATCTCCATGCTCACCGTGATGATCGGACGGCCCAGAGTGCCGGGGAACTGTTCGAGTTCGGGGGCGGTGGCGACGGCGATCGCGGTACTGCACTCGGTGAGTCCGTAACTGTCCACGAGGGCGTTGCGCGCGAACGGCACCTTCTCGCGCAGCCGTTCCTTGAACGCGACCGACGACGGTGCGGACGCCAGCGAGAACGACGTGAGCGACGACAGGTCGTACTTGTCGAGGTCGTCGTGTTCGACCAGACGGGACGCCATCGTGGGTACCGCTCCCCAGTTGGTGACCCGTTCCCGCTCGACGAGGCGGAGCACGGCGTCCACGTCGAATCCGCCCTGGTGCATGACGACCGCGCCGCCCGTCGCAAGCCGCGGAATCACCAGATTGTGCAGGCTCGCGATGTGGAACAGGGGAGACGTCAGGAGGTAGCGAAGCGGACTCGGCACCGCCGGATCGACAGGGCGTCCACTGAACTCGCCGACCACCGCGTCGCTGAACCGGTGGTAGTCGACGACGGCCAGAATGTTGCGCTGAGAGTGCAGCGCTCCCTTGGGCCTGCCGCTCGTGCCGCTGGTGTAGAGGATGGCGGCGGGATCGTCCTCGTCGACGTCGGTGTGCGGCATCGGGGACCCTGCGTACCGCGCGAAGAGCGCAGGCAGATCCTCCTCCATCGTGAGGACCGGGAGGTCGGTGCCGACCGCGGCGAGTGTCTCCGCGCGCTTCGCGTCGGCGACCACCACGGTGGGGCGACTGTGCGTCAGTCCGTACTCGACCTCCCGCGGAACCCACCAGCCGTTCAACCCGACGCTGATGGCGCCGAGCACCTGCGTGGCCCAGAACGCAACCACCCACTCGGGGGTGTTCGCGGCCAGGATCGCCACCCGGTCACCCTTCCGGACGCCGTAGTCCTCGCGCAGCGCCGTCGCCAGGGCCGCGACCGCGGCGGCGTGCTCGGTGTAGGACATGCGGCGATCGGCGGTCACGAGGTAGTCGCGGTCGCCCCACCGGAGCGACGTGGTGAGGAGCTCGCCCACCGACCGCCCACGGTTCTTCATCACCGGCATCCGGGTGCCGAGCACCGGCTCCTCGACGAGTTCGAACCGGCCACCGGGTCCGGTGAGGCGGGACATCACCTGATCCAGGTGCAACTGTGGATCTGTAGGGGCAGTCATCGGGGCGACCTTTCGTCCTCGGGGCACTCGTACCGACACAAGATGGCACGCCGTGACGGGCGCCCGGACGTGGTTACCACTCAGCGAGACTGCCGCGATCCGTGACATCCCGGCGCCGTTACGTTCGACAGCGAATCGCAGCTGGAGGAACTCATATGACGATAGATCTCGACCCGCCCGCAGTGAAGGTCGATCCGCTCGCCCCGGCCAAACTCGGGCCGATCACCCTGCGCAATCGTGTGATCAAGGCAGCGACGTACGAGGGCCTGACCCCGAAGGGGCTGGTCACCGACGAGCTCATCGAATTCCATCGGCAGCCCGCCGCCGGAGGCGTGGGCATGACGACCGTCGCGTACTGCGCGGTCGCCGCGGATGGACGCACGTCGCCCGGCCAGATCCAATGGACCGACGAGACGATGCCGGGTCTGCGGAAGCTGACCGACGCCATCCACGCGGAGGGTGCCGCAGTGTCGGCGCAGATCGGCCACGCGGGACCGGTCGCGGCCGCGAAGTACATCGGATTCCCGGCCTTGGGCCCGTCCCGCGCGTTCCGGGTGACCACTCAGAACTTCTCCAAGCCGGCCTCCACGGCAGACATCGCCCGGATCGTCGAGGCTCACGCCAACGCGGCTCGCCGCGCGGTGGAGGCGGGGTTCGACGCCGTGGAGATCCATTTCGGCCACAACTACCTGATCAGCTCCTTTCTCAGCCCGAAGGTCAACAAGCGCACGGACCGGTACGGCGGATCGCTGGCGAACCGCGCCCGGTTCGCGCTCGAGACCGCCCGCGCCGTCCGCGACGCGGTGGGGGAGCGGATCGCGATCCTCGCCAAGCTGAACATGGACGACGGTGTGCCCGGGGGCTTCTGGGTGGACGAGGCCATCCAGGTGGCGCAGTGGCTCGAACAGGACGGTTCGCTGGACGCGCTCGAGCTCACCGCGGGCAGTTCGCTGCTGAACCCGATGTACCTGTTCAAGGGCGACGCGCCGCTCCGCGAGTTCGCCGCCGTCATGCCGCAGCCGACGAAACTGGGAATCCGGTTGGTCGGCAGGCACTTCCTGAAGGAATACCCCTACCGCGACGCCTACCTTCTCGAGGACGCCCGCCAGATCAGGGCCGCCGTGACGATGCCGCTCGTCCTCCTCGGCGGCATCACCGGCAAGGCGACCATGGACCTGGCGATGGCGGAAGGCTTCCAGTTCGTGGCCGTCGCACGGGCACTCCTGCGGGAACCCGACCTCGTCAACCGGATCACGGACGAGACCCACAACCCCGGTCTGTGCATTCACTGCAACAAGTGCATGACGGCGATCTACGGTGGCACCCACTGCGTGCTTCGCGTGCCGTGAGCGTGCATACCGCGTCGATAGGAGAGATGGAGTTGGAACGCACCACGATCGCCCGGATGCTGTTCGACCGGCTGGGCGACGACAGGCTGGGAGTGCGCACCCGGGAACAGGATTGGACCTGGGACGAGGTGGTGCGCGAGAGTGCGGCCCGCGGCGCCGTCGCGTCCTCGCTGCGGCGCGACGGACCGTTCCACGTCGGCGTCCTGCTCGAGAACACCCCCGAGTTCCTGTTCTGGCTGGGCGGCGCGGCGCTCGCAGGCGCCGCCGTCGTCGGCGTCAATCCGACCCGCCGCGGCGCGGAACTCGAGGCCGAGATCCGGTACGTCGACTGCCAGCTGATCGTCACGGACACCGCGGGGAAGGCGCAGCTCGCCGGTCTCGACCTCGGGCTGTCCGAGGACCGGTTTCTGCTCGTCGACGATCCGGCCTACACCGAACTCGTCGCGGCCCACGCCGTGGAGAGCCCGGCCGAGGATCCCGGGATCGACGCGTCGACGCTGTTCCTCCTGCTGTTCACGTCCGGCACCACCGGCACGTCGAAAGCGGTGCGGTGCAGCCAGGGCCGGCTCGCCCGGCTGGCGTACGCGAACACCGCCAAATACGGGCACGTGCGCGAGGACGTCGACTACTGCTGCATGCCGCTGTTCCACGGCAACGCGCTGATGGCGCTGTGGGCGCCCGCCCTCGCCAACGGCGCCACCGTCTGCCTGCCGCGCAAGTTCTCCGCCTCCGGATTCCTGCCCGACGTCCGGTTCTTCGGCGCCACGTTCTTCACCTACGTCGGCAAGGCGCTGGCGTACCTGATGGCCACACCCGAGCAACCCGACGACCGTGACAACACGCTCGTCCGCGGTTTCGGGACCGAGGCGTCCCCGGAGGACAAAACCGAATTCGTCCGCCGGTTCGGCGCCGAACTGTACGAAGGGTACGGCTCGAGCGAGGGCGCCGGTTCGGTGACGCTCGATCCCGACGCCCCCGAGGGTGCGCTCGGCAGACCCGCGAACGAGAACATCGTCATCGTCGACCCCGACACCCGCGTGGAGAAGGCCCGGGCGCGACTCGACGAGCACGGTCGCGTGCTCAACCCGGACGAGGCGATCGGCGAAATGGTCGACAAGGCAGGCGCGTCGCGGTTCGAGGGCTACTACAAGAACGAGGACGCGATCGCCGACCGTATCCGGCACGGCTGGTACTGGACGGGCGACCTCGGGTACGTCGACGAGGCCGGCTTCATCTACTTCGCCGGCCGGAAGGGTGACTGGATTCGGGTGGACGGGGAGAACACCTCGGCGTTGATGGTGGAGCGCATTCTGCGGCGCCACCCGAAAGTGGTCGCCACCGGCGTGTTCGCCGTCCCGGACCCGCGGTCGGGTGATCAGGTGATGGCGGCCGTCGAGGTGGCGGACCCCACCGATTTCGATCCGGCGGAGTTCGCAGCGTTCCTCGGTAACCAGGACGACCTCGGCACGAAGGCTGCACCGCGCTTCGTCCGGGTGTCGACGGACCTGCCGGTGACGGGATCGAACAAGGTGCTCAAACGCACGCTGCAGGAACAGCGCTGGCGTTGCGACGATCCGGTCTTCCGGTGGGTGGGACGCGGTGTTCCCGAGTACCACGAGATGACCGACAGTGAGAAGGCCGCGCTGGAGCAGGAGTTCCACACGCACGGCCGGCAACGATTCCTGCACGTGTGACGGTGAGGGTGACATGAAACTGGGTGTGGTGGTTCCCGTCGAGCTGGGACGGGCGGGCGAGCCCGAGTGGATACTCGAATTCGCGAGGGCCGCCGAATCACTCGGATTCGACGAGATCTCCGCGGTCGAGCATTCGGTCGCCATCGCGGACACGGCGAGTGCCTATCCGTACTCGCCCACCGGCAAGTCGCACCTGCCCGACGACTGCAGCCTGCCGGACCCGCTGGAACTGCTGTCGTTCGTCGCCGGCGCCACGACGCCCCTCGGTCTCGCGACGGGCGTGCTGGTGCTGCCCAACCACCACCCGGTGGTGCTGGCGAAGCGTCTCGCCACCCTGGACCGACTGTCCGCTGGGCGTCTGCGCATCTGCCTCGGTCTCGGCTGGATGCGCGAGGAGATCGAGGCCTGCGGCGGCGACTTCGACCGGCGCGGCGCGATCGCCGATGAGGCGATCGCGGTGATGCGGGCGCTGTGGTCGGGTACCGCCGCGGTCGACTTCGCGGGCGAACACTTCTCCTTCCGCGGCGCCCAGAGCTGGCCCAAACCCCACCGGGATTCAGGAGTGCCGCTCTACATCGGCGGACACAGCCCGGCGGCCGCACGGCGGGCAGGGCGGCTCGGCGACGGGTTCCAGCCGCTCGGCCTGGCCGGTGACGACCTGGACCGGGCGATCGCCCGGATGCGGGCGGCGGCAGCGGACGCCGGCCGTGATCCCGCCGACGTCGACCTCGTGCTGGGTGCCACGCTGCCACGGCTCGACGAGGCCAAGCTCGACCGAAGCCGGGACCTGGGCGCGAATCGGCTCGTGCTGTCGGCGTCCCGGCACGCGCAGTCCCTCGGCCAGGTCATCGACGAGATGGCCGCCTGTTCGGCGCGGTTGGGCCTCAGTCCGGCACGGTGACCGGCACGTCCTCGCTGAAGTCGACGATCAGTTCGCGCCGGGAGAACTGCCAGCCTGTGTCGCCGAGCACGTACCGGTCGTGGTAGCGCAACGCGATCCGGTTGTCGCGGAATCCGTTTCGACCGGCATAGACGTGGTGCGCCGTGCAGTACGTCTCGCCCGACGCCGTCGACCCGTCCACGTCGATCACCTGCTGGTGAACGACGTGGCGGGTGGACTGCAGATGCGAGACCGCGTCCACGACGGCGGACGCGAGCACGTCACTGCCGCGGAGTTCCGTTGCCGCGCCGGTGCCCGTCAGCGCGGGCGGGAGGACGAACGTCGCGTCGGAGTCGAACAACGCCGCGAGCGTCGCCGCCTCGCGCCGGTCGACGGCCCGCGCATAGCGGGCGGTGAGTTCGGTGAGAGCGAATCCGGTGGCCATTCCACCATTCCAGCGGACACGCGGCATCGCCGACAGCCGCCTCCCGCTGACCGAGACATCGGCACCGAGGCGTGGGAGTGCTGATTAGCGTCCAGAACACACGTGGCGACAGCCACGCACAGGTTTGAGGAGAACGCCGATGGATGTGAGGGAATCGCCCGGGCAGCGGGAACTCCGGCGGGAGTTGCGAGCCTACTTCGCGGCGCTGCTGCCGGAGGAGACGCGGCGGATCGCGGGTGAGGAGGGTGTGGGCGGAGAGCACTTCCGCGACATCGTGCGGCTGCTGGGCAAGGACGGCTGGCTGGGTGTCGGCTGGCCGGTGGAGTACGGCGGGCAGGGACGGTCGATCGAAGACCAGTTCGTGTTCTTCGACGAGGTGCAGCGGGCCGGGTTGCCGTTCCCGTTCGTCACCGTCAACACCGTCGGCCCCACCTTGATGAAGTACGGCACCGAGGAGCAGAAGGCGCGGTTCCTTCCCGGCATCCTTGCCGGCGACATCGTCTTCGCCATCGGCTACACCGAACCGGAAGCCGGCACCGACCTCGCCTCGCTGCAGACCCGCGCCGTGCGCGACGGGGACACCTGGGTGGTCGACGGCAACAAGATCTTCACCAGTGGCGCCAACACGGCCGACTACGTGTGGCTGGCGTGCCGCACCGATGCGGATGCGCCCAAACACAAGGGCATCTCGATCCTCATCGTTCCCACCGACGATCCCGGCTTCAGCTGGTCACCGATCCACACCGTGGGCGGGCTGACGGTCACGTCGACCTACTACAGCGGGATCCGGGTCGGCGATCAGGACGTCGTGGGCGACGTCGACGGCGGGTGGCAGCTGATCACCGCGCAGCTCAATCACGAACGCATCGGGCTCGCCGCGCTCGGCGGCCGCACGCTCGGACTGTGGCACCGGGTCCTCGACTGGGCCCGTCAGAACGGGGCACTCGACATCCCGTGGGTGCAGATGGACTTCGCGCGCACGCACGCGAAGCTCGAGGCGATGCGACTACTGAACTGGAAGATGACCGTCGCGGTCGCGCGGGATGCGTTGTCGGGGGCCGACGCCGGCGCCACCAAGACGTACGGCACCGAAACCCACGTCGACGTCTATCGCACGCTGCTCGGGATCCTCGGTGCCGCCGGCCGGTTGCGTCCGGGCTCGCCGGGCGCGATCCTCGCCGGCCAGATCGAACAGATCTCACGCCAAAGCGTGGTCAACACGTTCGGCGGCGGCGTCAACGAGGTGCTGCGTGACATGGTCGGCACCCTCGGCCTCGGACTCGCCCGCGAGAAGAGGGTGAAATGAGCGAACTCCTTACCCGCCTCCTCGCTTTCGAGGGACGGACGATCGTCCCGGCCACCTGGGGTCCCGACCCGGTGAACACTCCCATGATCAGGCACTGGGTCGAGGCGATGGGCGACACGAGCCCGGTCTACCTCGACGACGCCGCCGCGCGCGCCACCGGCCGCGGCGGCGCCGTCGCACCCGCCCAGATGCTGCAGGTGTGGACGATGCGCACATTCGCGGACAAGATGTCCGGCGCCGACCCGTCACCCGTCTGGACGGAACTGATCGCCACACTCGACGAGGCGGGATTCACGTCCGTCGTCGCCACCGATTCCGACCAGGAATTCTTCGCCGAACTGCGCCCCGGCGACCGGGTGAGCACGACCGAGGTGGTCGAGTCCGTCTCCGCGGAGAAGCAGACCGGTCTCGGCGCCGGACATTTCGTCACCACCCTCAAGACGTACCGCAACGGCGACGGCGAGATCGTCGGAACCCAGCGGTGGCGGACACTCCGATTCCGGCCCACCGAACGTCCGGCCCCGCGCCCGCTTCGCCCGCGGCCCGCGCTCAACGACGACAACGCCTTCTGGTTCGCGGCCGCACGTGAGCACCGCCTGGTCATCCAGCGGTGCGCGAGGTGCGGTGTGCTGCGGCACCCGACCGGACCGATGTGCGGGGAGTGCCGCTCCACCGAATGGGACACCGTCGACGCGTCGGGGCGGGGCACCGTCTACACGTTCGTCGTCAATCACCACCCGAAGATCGACGCGTTCGACTACCCACTGGTCGTCGCGGTGATCGAACTCGAGGAGGGCACCCGCCTGATCGCCAACATGACAGGCGTCGAACCCGAACACGTGCACATCGGAATGCCCGTGGAACTGGACTGGATCGACGCCGACCCGGAACTCACACTGCCCGCATTCCGGCCCGCAGCATCGGAGGAACACTGATGGATTTCACCTTCGGCGAGGAGCAGGAAGCGGTCCGCGGACTGGCCGCGGACGTGTTCGCTGCCAAGTCGCGACCCGAGCGGATCAAGGACGTCGAATCGAGTGCCGACCGGATCGACCGGGAACTGTGGCGCGAACTGGCCACCACAGGGCTGCTCGGCATCGCCCTGCCCGAGAACCTCGGTGGCGGCGGCATGGGGCTCGCAGAACTGTGCGTCCTACTCGAGGAGCAGGGCCGGACCGTGGCGCCGGTTCCGCTGTGGCCGCACGTGCTCGGCGCACTCGCGATCGCCGAGTTCGGGACACCGGACCAACGTGCCGCCCTGGTCCCCGCGGCGGCCGACGGCAGCCTGATCCTCACGGTCGGGCTCGAGGAATTCGGACCGTACGTCGCGGGCGAACCGGCGACGACGGCACGCGAGGTGGACGGCCGGTGGCAGGTGCACGGCGCCAAGGCCGCGGTGCCCGTGGCGCACGTCGCCGAACGCCTCCTCGTCTCCGCGACCACCGACAGTGGTCCGGCGCTGTTCCTGGTGCACCCGGGGGCCGCGGGTGTGACGGCGCAGCAGGCGGAGTCGACCACCCACGAGATCTGCGCGAACGTCACGTTCGTCGCGGCCCCCGCGGAACCGGTCGGCCCGGCGGACGGTAGCGCGGTGCGGTGGCTGATCGAACGGGCGGAACTGGCGGTCGCCGCCCTGCAACTGGGCGTCGGGGAGGGCGCGGTGCGGCAGGCGGTCACCTACCTCAACGGACGCACCCAGTTCGGCCGCCCGCTAGCGACGTTCCAGGCCGTCACCCATCAGCTCGCGGACTGCTACATCGACCTCGAGGCCATGCGGGTGACGCTGTGGCAGGCCGTGTGGCTCCTCGCGAGCGGGGAAGATCCGGGAACCGCTGTGCTGGTCGCGAAATGGTGGGCGACCGACGGCGGGCAGCGGGTCGTCCACCGCACGCAGCACGTGCACGGCGGTATCGGCGTGGACACCGACTACCCGGTGCATCGACACCTGTTGTGGGGCAAACAGCTCGCCGCCACCTTCGGCGGAGCCGGCTCCGACCTGGCACGTCTGGGCGCGCAGCTGGCGGCCGGGGTGGAGGTGGTCGCATGACCGCGACCGTCGGCGCGACGACCTACGACGCCGTCACGATCGGCGATCGACTGCCGGAGCTGGTGATTCCGCTGACCCGCACCCTGATCGTCGCCACCGCCCTCGCCACCCGCGACTTCCAGGACGTTCACCACGACCCGGCCCTCGCGATGGAGAGGGGGTCGAAGGACGTGTTCATGAACATCCTCACCACCAACGGGCTGGTGGGGCGGTTCGTCACCGACTGGGCCGGACCGCACGCGTCGCTCCGCCGGATCGCGGTGCGGCTCGGTGCCCCCAACTACCCCGGCGACGCGATGGCCGTGACCGGTGAGGTGGTCGCGAAGGACGGCGGCCTCGTCACCGTGAACATCCGGGGCGCGAACAGCCTCGGTGATCACGCCACCGGCACCGTCGTCGTCGCCTGGCCTGCACGAGGAGACCTGTGACCAGCCCCCTGTCGGGCGCCGCCGCGATCGTCGGCATCGGCGCCACCGAATTCTCCAAGCACTCGGGACGAAGCGAACTGCAACTGGCGTGCGAGGCGATCGTCGCCGCACTCGCCGACGCGGGCATCGACCCGTCCGACGTCGACGGACTGTCCACGTACACCGCCGAGACGAACGGGGAGGTGCTCGTCGCCCGCAACACGGGCATCGGCGAGCTGAAGTTCTTCTCCCGCATCGGTTACGGCGGCGGCGCCGCGTGCGCCACGGTCCAGCAGGCGGCGATGGCCGTGGCCACCGGCATCGCGGACGTCGTCGTCTGCTACCGCGCGTTCAACGAACGGTCCGGTGTGCGTTACGGACTCGGGCAGCACGACCGCCCGATGGACAGCACCGCGGACCGGGCGGCGTACGCCTGGCTGACCCCGCAGGGACTGTCGACGCCCGCCCAGTGGGTGGCGATGTTCGCCCGCCGGTACATGCATCGGTACGGCGCCACGAGCGAGGACTTCGGCCGGGTCGCGGTCGTCGCACGCAAGCACGCCGCCGACAACCCCGCCGCCTGGTTCCACGGGCGGCCCATCACCCTCGACGATCACCAGAAGTCGCGGTGGATCGCCGAACCGCTGCACCTACTGGACTGCTGCCAGGAAACCGACGGCGGCCAGGCCCTCGTCGTCGTCTCCGCCCAACGTGCCAAGGACCTCCGCGCCACCCCGGCGATCGTCAAGGCCGCCGCGCAGGGCTCGGGCAAGGACCAGCACATGATGGCCAGTTACTACCGGCCCGACATCACCGGGATACCCGAGATGGGCCTCGTGGGCAGGCAACTCTACGGGCAGAGCGGTCTCGCGCCCGACGACATCTCGGCGGCGATCCTCTACGACCACTTCACCCCGCTCGTGCTCCCGCAACTCGAGGAACTCGGGTTCTGCGGCCCCGGCGAGGCGAAGGATTTCATCCGGGACGGCAACCTCGAGGTGGGCGGCCGACTCCCGGCGAACACCCACGGCGGCCAGATCGGCGAGGCATATCTGCACGGCGTCAACGGCATCGCCGAGGCGGTTCGCCTGATTCGGGGAACGTCGACCACACAACCGGACGGCATCGGCAACGTGCTGGTGACCGCGGGCACCGCCGTGCCCACCAGCGGCCTGATCCTGGGCAGAGAGGACTGATCATGACGACAACCGAGCGCACGACGGCAGGAGCGTGGCGAGGGGCCGACCTCGGCACCCGCACCGTGAGTTACGACGAGCGCGACGCCGTCCTGTACGCACTGTCGGTGGGTGCGCGGGCCACCGAACTGGACCTCGTCTTCGAGGAGCGTCTGCGGGTGCTGCCCACGTTCGCTCTCACCCTCGCCCAGTGGGCGCCGGACGAGCTGGGGTCGCGGGGCGCCTTCGACACGAAGACGGCGCTGCACGGATCGCAGGAACTGACGGTGCTCGCGCCGCTTCCGCGTCGCGGCGAGATCGCGTTGTCGGCGTCGGTCGGCGAGGTGTGGGACAAGGGTTCGGCGGCCGTGTTCGAGGTGCGCGTCGAGTCCGAGTTCTTCGTCGCCACCTGGTCGCTGTTCGCGCCCGGTGCCGGCGGTTTCGGCGGCGATCGCGGACCCGTGAAACCGGCTCGGCCCGAGGGTGAACCGGTCACGACGTCTGTGCTGCAGACCGCGGAGAACCAGGCCGCGCTGTACCGGCTGACCGGCGACCGGCACCACATCCACATCGACCCGGCGGCGGCCGAGCGGATTGGGCAGCCCCGGCCGATCATGCACGGGCTGTGCACCCTCGCCGCCAGCACGCTGGAACTCGCGCGGGCGCTGGACGTCCACCCGGCCGACCTCGTCCGGCTGGAGGGACGGTTCGCCGCACCGGTCTACCCGGGCGACGCGCCGTCGTTGCGGGCGTGGGGTGATGCGGGTGATGCGACGTTCGAACTCGTCCAGGACGACCGGCCGCTCATCGCAGGCGCCCGCGCCGCATTCGGCTGACCGGACGTTTCGTCCGCCGTCGCCGAATGTCACACCGGTGCAGTCGAACCGAACCGGTGTGACATACGGCGCGGAGGTCAGGAGTGGGTCGCGAGGTAACGCGCGGGGTATTCGCCGCCGCCGTGGACGGCGAGATCGGCACCGTTCACGTACGACGCCTGCGCGCTCGCCAGGAACAGGCACGCGTCCGCGATGTCGGACGGCACCGCCATCCGCCCCATCGGCAGGGTCCGGGTGACGGCGGCACCGCCGTCGTCACCGTAGACGGACGCCGCGCTCTCGGTGCGGATGAGGCCCGTGGTGATGTGGTTGATCCGGACCTTCGGAGCCCATTCGAGCGCAAGCGCTTTCGTGAGCACGAGCAGGCCGGCCTTCGCGGCGCTGTACGCGGCGGTGCCGGGTTGCGGATCGTGGGCGGACACACTGCCGATGTTGACGATGGCACCACCGTCGGACTGCTGCTGCATCACCGCGTTGGCGGCCTGGGCAACGGTGAAGGGCGCCAGCAGGTTCAGCGCGACGATCTTCTCGACGAAGCGCGGCGAGACGGTGGCCGCGTCGGCGTCGGGCGAACCGCCCGCATTGTTGACGAGGACGTCGAGGCGGCCGAACCGCGCGACCGCATCGTCGATCAGTGCGGCGGCGTCGGCGTGGTCGCGGACGTCGGTCGCGCGGAACGCGGCGGTGCGCTCACCGTGCGCGGGCAGGGTGTCCGGTGCGCTCCGGCCGCACACGAGCACGTTCGCACCCGCGGCGAGAAACGATTCGGCGACGACGAAACCGATGCCCTTGGTTCCGCCGGTCACGACGACGGTGCGGCCACTGAAATCGAGAGGAGGGGGGATTGTCACGGGAGACCTTCGGAGTGAGGGAGCGCGAGGAGAACGGGCGCTCGAACGAGATCGGGTGAATCGGCACGAAGACCGAGAACAAGCAAATGCTCGGTTCGATAGTAGGGGAACGGGAGTGGACATGGGCAAACTCGACGGCAAGGTCGCGCTGATCACGGGTGCGGGACAGGGGATCGGGCAGGGCATCGCCCTGGCCCTCGCCCGGGAGGGCGCGGCGATCGCCGTCGCCGGACGGACCGAATCGAAACTGCACGGCATGTGCGAGCGACTCACCGAACTCGGCGCCCGCAGCGAACCGGTGGTGTGCGACGTCAGCAGGCGCGCGGACATCGCGTCCGCCGTCGAGCGGACCGTGGACGTGTTCGGCGGCGTCGACATCCTGGTCAACAACGCGAACGACTGCACACCGGGACCGATCCTGTCGGTGATCGACGAGGAGTACGAGCGGTCGTTCGCGACGGGACCGCTCGCGACGCTGCGCATGATGCAGTCGTGCCACCCGCACATGGTCTCGCGCGGTGGCGGCGTGATCGTCAACCTCGTCACGTCGGCGGCCGTGCGCTGGGACGCCAGCAACTACGGCGCCTACGGCTCGATCAAGGAGGGGATGCGTTCGCTGACCAGGTCGGCGGCGTGCGAGTGGGGCCGGGACGGCATCCGGGTGCTGTCCGTCGCCCCGCACGCCAAGAGCCCGGCCCTCGCGCGGTGGATGGAGCGGAACCCGGACGAGGCGGCGGAGTTCGTGGCGGGAATCCCGCTCGGACGCGTCGGCGACGCCGAAACCGACATCGGACGCGCCGTCGTGTTCCTGGTGAGCGACGACGCCGGCTACCTCACCGGGGCCACCATCCCCCTGGACGGCGGGCAGTCCCGTTGGGGCTGACGGCGGGCAGTCCCGTTGGGGGTGACGGTGATGATCCGGGTCCCGCACAGCGGGAAGGGCCGCGGCCGCCGCCGTCGATGTGCACTAGTTTCGGCAGGATCGAATTACCGTAGCGAGAGGGCACCGTCGCGATGACGACCGTTGAAACACCACGCAGTTCGCGATCAGTAGTGGTCACCGTGGCCGCTGTCGTGGAGGAGACGTCCGACGCCCGGTCGCTGGTGTTCGTCGTCCCCGACGAGCGTCGGCACGAATTCGCCTACAAGCCCGGACAGTTCCTGACGTTGCGCATCCCGAGCGACCGGACGGGATCCGTCGCCCGGTGCTACTCGCTGGCCAGTTCGCCGTTCACCGACGACCTGCCGAAGGTGACGATCAAACGCATCGCAGGCGGCTACGGTTCGCACTGGTTGTGCGACAACGTCGGCGTCGGCGACCGCATCGAGGTCCTGCCTCCCGCGGGCGTGTTCACTCCGGCCAGCCTGGACGAAGACCTGATCCTGTTCGCCGCGGGCAGCGGAATCACCCCGGTGATGTCGATCCTCAAGTCGGCGCTCAGCGTAGGCAACGGGAAAGTCGTTCTGGTGTACGCGAACCGGGACGAGAAGTCGGTCATCTTCGCCGACGAGTTGCGGGAACTCGCGGCCCGCCACGAACACCGGCTGACCGTCGTCCACTGGCTCGAGAGCGTGCAGGGCCTGCCGACACCGCGCCAGCTGGCGAATCTGTCGGACCGTTTCCGGGATCACCGCGCCTACCTGTGCGGACCGCGTCCGTTCATGGACGCGATCCACGAGTCGCTCGCACTGGCCGGCGTCCCGCGCGACCGGGTGCACGCCGAGGTGTTCACCTCCCTGTCCGGGGATCCGTTCGCGGACGTCGTGGTCGAGGAACTGCCGGACACGGAAGCGGGAACGTCGACGGTCGAGGTGCAACTCGACGGCGAAGCTCACAACCTGAGCTGGCCACGCCGGGCGACACTCGTCGACGTCATGCTCTCGAAGGGCCTCGACGTCCCCTATTCGTGTCGCGAGGGCGAATGCGGTTCCTGCGCATGCACGGTGGTCCAGGGAGAAGTGGACATGGACAACGCGTCGATCCTCGATCCCGAGGACATTGCGAGCGGCTACATCCTCGCGTGCCAGGCCCGCCCCGTCAGCGAGCACGTGCGGATCGAGTTCTGACCGACGCCGGCACTACTTCTCGGTCTGCGCGGCCGCGGCACGCGCATTGAGATCGGCGAGGCGGATCGGGTAACGGGGTGGGCGATCGACGATCACCTCCCGGGTGACGGTGAGGTCGCGGTCGACGTGGAGCAGTTCGCCCGACTGCATCGGCGTCCAGCCGGGATCCTCGTCCATCTGCTCGCTGGCGACGACCACCGCCGGATGCTCGGCGAGATGCTCGGACCTGGCACGGATCCGGCCGGGAGTGCTCGCGTGCTGGAGGTGGCGACCGCCGCTCGGACCGCCCGCGCGCCGCTCGAGGAAGAGCAGGTCGTGGGTGTCCGGGTAGCGCAGCGCCCACAGTTCGCCGGGTGTGGTCAGCAGGATGTTGAGCGCGTAGATCGGCACGGTGTCGGCCAGCCACCGGGCGGCCGAGGTGATGCCGGCGGTGACGTCGCCGCCGTTCCTGCCGATGTGACTGGTCACGAGAGCGAAGACGCGTTCGGAGTCGGTGTCTCCGTGAACGAGCGCGAGGTCGGGGCCCAGTTCCGCCTCGAGTTTCGGCAGGTCCTCGACCACGCCGTTGTGGGCGAACACCCGACCGTCCTGGGCGAACGGATGGGTGTTCTGGGGAAGCAGTTCACCCGTGGTCGCGAAACGGATGTGCGCGACGAACGTGGCCGAATACCGATGCTTCGCCTCCTGCGCGAACTCCGTGTCCTCGTACGCCGCGAGCGGCTGCTTCTCCACCACCGGAGTTCCGTCCTCCGCGAACGTGCCGAGTCCGGTGCCGTCCGGCTCGCGGTGACTCTGCTGCGCCAGGCTGTCCGGGGCGTCCAGCAGCCAGAACGACGCGCGGACGCGATGAGGGGCGGCGGACAACCCGAACAATCGGCACATGACTTCCCTCTCGGGTGGGGCGGATCAGCGGTAATCCGGGTTGGCGAAGTCGGGGCGGCAACCCGCGTCCCACTCCGAACGTTGATTTCCGTACACGGGGAACCCGCCGGCCTTCTTCAACATCGCGGCGACGTGCATCAGGTTGTACGTCATGAAGGTGGTGTTGCGGTTGGTGAAATCGTTCTCCGGGCCGCCCGACCCTTCGTCGAGATACGACGGGCCCGGGCCGGCCTCACCGATCCAACCGGCGTCTGCCTGCGGCGGGATCACGTATCCGAGATGCTGGAGGCTGTAGAGGATGTTCATCGCGCAATGCTTGACACCGTCCTCGTTGCCGGTGATCAGACAACCCCCGGCCCGCCCGTAGTAGGCGTACTGGCCGTCGTCGTTGAGAATCGACGAACAACCGTACAGTCGCTCGATCACCTGCTTCGTGACGGAACCGTTGTCGCCGAGCCAGATCGGACCGGCCAGGACCAGGATGTCGGCGTCCAGCACCCGCTGAAAAAGCTGGGGCCATTCGTCGCTCGGCCACCCGTGCTCGGTCATGTCCGGATACACACCGGTCGCGATGTCGTGGTCCACCGCCCGGATCTGGTCGACCGAGACCCCTTCCTGCTCCATCAGGCCGACACTGCGGTCGATCAGCCCCTGGGTGTTGCTCACCTCGGGAGACCGCTTCAGGGTGCAGTTGACGAACAGGGCGCGCAGACCGCTGAAACGGGGGGTCCCGTCCAGCGGCGACGGATCGGTCATCAGCCCTCCCACGAAAGAGTCCGGAAGTCCACGATATGCCGCGGCGACCCCTGTTCGTGGGCAGAACAGCCGCCCGGTCCGGGACGATCCCGGACCGGGCGGACCCGGGTGTTCTCAGCCCAGCGCGGAGATCGCCTTCGCGACGCCCTCGCCGTAGGCCGGGTCACACTGGGTGCAGTTGTCGATGTGCCGCTGCACGACCTGCTGCGACGCGCCGTTGATGGCCCGCGCGGTGTTCTCGAACAACACCTGCTTCTGCTCGTCGCTCATGTTGTTGAACAACACGCGCGGCTGCGAGAAGTAGTCGTCGTCGTCCTCACGGAAGTTGAACCGGTCGGCGAACGCGCCCACGCCCTGCGCGGGATCGCGGTACCGGCTCTGCTCCTGCCACTTGCCGTAGCTGTTCGGTTCGTAGTGCAGGGTGCCACCGTTGTTGCCGTCGACCCGCATGGCACCGTCGCGGTGGAAGTTGCTCACCGGGCACCGGGCCGCATTGACCGGGATCTGGTAGTTGTTCACACCGAGGCGGTAGCGCTGCGCGTCACCGTAGGAAAACAACCGGCCCTGGAGCATCTTGTCCGGGGAGAAGCTGATGCCGGGCACGACGTGCGCCGGGTTGAACGCCGCCTGCTCGACCTCGGCGAAGTAGTTGTCGGGGTTGCGGTTGAGTTCCCATTCGCCGACCTCGATGAGCGGGTAGTCGGCCTTCGGCCACACCTTCGTCAGGTCGAACGGGTGGTAGGGGACCGTGTCGGCGTCGGCCTCGGGCATGATCTGCACGCACAGCTTCCACTTCGGGAAATTGCCGGCCTCGATGGCGTCGAAGAGGTCCCGCTGGTGGCTCTCGCGGTCGGCGCCGACCAGGGCCTCGGCCTCGGCGTCGGTGAGGTTTTCGACACCCTGCTGCACGCGGTGGTGGAACTTCACCCAGAAGCGTTCGCCCGCGGCGTTGATGAAACTGAAGGTGTGCGAACCGAATCCGTGCATGTGCCGGTACGACGAGGGGATGCCGCGGTCACTCATCACGATGGTGACCTGGTGCAGCGACTCGGGCAGCGACGTCCAGAAGTCCCAATTGTTGTCGGGACTGCGGAGATTCGTTCGGGGGTCGCGCTTGACGGCGTGGTTGAGGTCGGGGAACTTCAGCGGGTCGCGGAAGAAGAAGACCGGGGTGTTGTTGCCGACGAGGTCCCAGTTGCCTTCCTCGGTATAGAACTTGACTGCGAAGCCGCGGATGTCGCGCTCGGCGTCGGCGGCGCCGCGCTCACCGGCGACGGTGGAGAAGCGGGCGAACAACTCGGTCTTCTTGCCGACCTCGGAGAAGATCTTCGCGCTGGTGTACCGGGTGATGTCGTTCGTGACGGTGAACGTTCCGTACGCCCCGGAACCCTTGGCGTGCATGCGGCGTTCCGGAATGACCTCGCGGTCGAAATGTGCGAGCTTCTCGAGGAACCAGACGTCCTGCAGCAACTGCGGCCCGCGGGGCCCGGCGGTCACGACGTTCTGGTTGTCGGGGACGGGTGCGCCTACGGCCGTGGTGAGCTTGTCGCTGGTGTTCGCAGTGGTCTCTCGGCTCACAGTGGATCCCTTCGTTGCTGGCTGTCGCTCTGGGTTTTCTGGAACTGGCTGTCGGGCAGGAGGCTTCGCCGACGAGCGGTCGACGTGGCGGATCGAACACACTCACGGCGTGCGACGTGGTGGTGGTCGCCTCCCGCCCTCGCGTGTGTGCACGGTCACACTGCACCACCGTTTCTTGAATTAGTCAAGAAAGCGCGGGCTAACTTTCGATCGGGGTCGCCGTCTCCAGCGCCGCAACCAGGAACTCTTCCGGAACATCCGGCCAGTCGGACTGCCAGCGGCCGGCCCGCCTGTCCTCGAGGAGGGCCGTCAGCGCGGGCACCATGCGCGGCCCGCCGTCGATCAGGTAGCGCACGAAGCCGATTCGTGCACACGTCGCGGCGATGGACGCCAGTACCGGCTTGGCCTCGTCGACCCGGCCCGCCGCGACCAGGCATGCGACGAGCAGGCGACTGGCCTGCATGGCCGCCCTCGGCCGGCTCTCCCGTTCGACCCGGCGCACCCATTCCTCGGCGCGGCGACACGCGACGTCGGGCTCGACGGCCGACTGCTTCCGGATCTCGGTGGCGGCGTCGAGCTGCGCGACGATCTCGGCGAAACCGAAATCGGGAATCCGGGTCGCCTTCCCGTCACCGGCCGGCGGCTGAGGTGACGCGGGCAGGCCGAGCCGGACCCGTTCGTTCTCGACCCGGGCCCGCAGCCGCGGGAGTCCCAGCGACGCCGCCGCGGACGCACCCTCGTCGAGGTGGCGGGCAGCGGACGCGAGATCGCCACGACTTGCCTTCAACCGCGCGCCCGTGACGAAGCGCGCGATCATGAAATCGACGATGCCGCCCTCGGGTCCGAGCTCGTAACTCTCGTCGAGGAGTCGTTCGGCCTCGTCGAGATGGCCCAGTTCGTACATCAGCTCGCCGAGGAGTGCGCCTGCGAGTCGTGCGGCATGAGAATGGGTGCCTGCCAACTTCGTCGCGGTCTGCACGGCCAGCCGGAAGTTGTCCTCGGCCGCGGCGATGTCGAGTTGTTCCATCGCGGCGATGCCGGCGAAGCTGTACCCGTACATCCTGCTGAACGGTCCGACAGTCCGCTGGTGGTACCCGGTCGCCCAGTCCTGCAGTCGGCGTGCCTCCACGAAATCGAATTGGGCGATCGCGACTGCGGAGGCGAGATTCGACCCCGCCGAAACCACCCACGCGCGTAGGGTTTCCGGTCGGGCCAGGCATTCGGCGATGAGGTCGGGGACGCCGGCGATGCGATCGGACGACACCGCGATCACGGCGCGGACGATGTCGGCCTCCACGCGGATGTCCGCCTGCTCGGTGTCGCTCAGCGTCGAGGACTCGAGGGCCGACGCGACCAGCGACAGCGACCGCAGCGTCGGCGCCACCCGTTGCAGGAGGATGTTCGCCCACGCGACCGCGATCTGGATGCGGGGACTGGATTCGACCAGCGGCCGCGGCAACTTGTCGACGAGGCCGAGCAGCGCGACCATCCGCGAGTGCTCCACCAGGTACATGCCCTGCTCCTCGACCACCGCGACGGCCACGTCGCGATCGCCCGCCGCCAACGCGTGATCCACTGCGTCGCTGACGTAGTGGTGGTCGGCGAACCAGTGCGCGGCCGCACGGTGCAGGTCCGCGATGCGCGACGGATGATCGCGTTCGAGCCGCCGTCGGAGGTACTCGGCGAACAGGTGGTGGTACTCGAACCACTCCCTGTCCTCGTCGAGGCTGCGCAGGAACAGGTCGCGCGATTCGACCTGCTCGAGCAGGGCCTGACCGCGGGTCACGTTCGCCAGCACGCAGGCGAGGTCACCGCAGACCCGCTCGGTGACGGACGTGGCCAGCATGAAGTCGAGCAGCGCAGGCTCGAGGGTGCTCAGCACGTTCTCCGCCAGGTACTCCCCGATCGCGTGGTGGCGGCCCGACATGTGCCGGATGAGATCGCCGGGATCGGCGCGATCACGCAGCGACAGCGACGCCAGTTGCAGCGCCGCCACCCACCCGTCCGTGGTCTCCTCCAGCGCCTCCACGTCGGAATCCTCCAGGTGCAGTCCGCCGAGGTCGACCAAGAATCTCTGCGACTCGGTGATGTCGAAACGCAAAGCCACGGAATCGATTTCGACGAGTTCATCACGCACCCGCATCTTGGCCAGCGGAAGCCCCGCCTGGCTTCGGCTGCTGACCACCATCTGCAGGTGGTGGCAGCCGTTCTCCAGGATGAAGTCCATCGCGGCGATCGTGTCCGGCGACGTGACGCGATGCCAGTCGTCGATCATCACCACCACGTGACGCCTGCTGTCGTGGACCTGATTCACCAGCGAGGTCAGCACATACCGTTCCGCTTCGGCGCCGTTCTCGTCGAGCGCCTGCCCCAGCTCGTCCGCCAAGGTCGGATCGGCCCGGCGGATCGCCTCGACGAGGTGGGACAGGAACCACACGACGTTGTTGTCGTCGTTGTCCACCGTCAGCCAGGCGACCGCGGCGCCGTCCTCGATCAGCACGTCGCGCCACTGGGCCGCCACCGTGCTCTTCCCGAAGCCGGCGGGCGCGTGGATGAGCGTCAACCGCCTCCGTTGACCCATTCGGAGCAGATCCAGCAGACGGGTGCGCTCCACCAGGGCCCGCATCGGGGTCGGCGGCCGGAAGCGGGCCGCGGCGCTCGGCGGGGTGGCACCCGACCGCCGGCGGTAGCTGCGACTGTGCCCGGATGTCGAGGACTGCGCGGTCGGTGCCGACGTGTGCTCGGTGCGCGGAAACTCGTCGGCCGCGGCGGGGAGCGCCATCTCGTCGACATCGAGCCCGTGCCTGCGCTCGATGTCGCGGAGTTCCTGCCCGAACTCCGCGGCCGAAGCCGGGCGGTCGGTCGGTTCCTCGGACATGGCGCGCTCGATGGCCGAGCACACGTCGTCGGGAATGTCCTCGCCCCGCAGGTCCGGAACGGGTTGAGTGGCGATGCGGAGGAACTGCGCGACGAGCCGCTCCCCGCTCCGCCGCTCGAACGCGGCATGCCCAGTGAGCAGGCAGAACAGGGCGGCGCCCAGGCTGTACACATCGGAAGCCGCGGACGGTGCGTCGCCCCGGAGGACCTCCGGCGCCGTGAACGCGGGCGAACCGGTGATCATGCTCGACGTGGTCTCGAACCCGCCCGTGACCCGCGCGATGCCGAAGTCCGTGAGCTGCGGCTCGCCGTACCCGGTGAGCAGGATGTTCGCCGGCTTCACGTCGCGGTGCAGCGTGCCGAGCCGGTGCGCCGTCTCCAGGGCGCCCGCCAGCTTCACGCCGACGCGCAGCGTTTCACTCCACGGCAGCGGCCCTTCACGGCGAATCCAGGCGTCGAGCGAATTGCGCGAGTGGTAGGGCATCACGATGTACGGCCTGCCGCTGCGCGTCACCCCGGACTGCAGGATGTCGACCACGTGCGGATGCCCCGACAATTTTCCCATCGCACGTTGTTCCCGCAGGAAGCGTTCGCGGTCCTCACCGTCCAGATCGGAGGACAGCACCTTGATCGCGACCGTGCGGTCGAGCGCGGTCTGGAGGCAGCGGTAGACGACCCCGAACCCTCCCCGGCCGATCTCGCGGGCGTCGTCGAATCCTTCCGACGACAGCTCCGCGACGATGTCGGTCACGACGATCCGCTTGGTAGCCTGCGGATCCGAGTCGGTCGGCCCGGAACTGCTTTCCGGGTGTCGTGGCACACTCAATGAAATCACCTTCTCGGTGCGCTGACGCCAGCATATCGCGGTCGCACGACACAGAGAGCGGTGTTCGAGAACGAGTAGACCCGAGGAGAATTCGACGGTGACGGATACCGGTATTGCGGCAGCGGACACGAGCCTGGCCGAGCAGACCCTGGCCCAGCTCCTCGACGCGCGGATCAGTTGCAGGGCTTACCTACCGACGCAGGTGCCGCGCGACGTGATCGAGCGGATCCTCGAGCTCGCCCAGCAGACACCGTCGTGGTGCAACACGCAGCCGTGGCAGGTCGCGATCACCGAGGGGGAGGGGACCGACCGGTTCCGTTCCGGGCTGGCGGAGTACGTCCGCACCCACCCGCAGGAGTCCGACTTCGAGTGGCCCCGCGAATACGTGGGCGAGCACAAGCAACGCCGCCGGGACTGTGCCATGCAGCTCTACGCCAGCGTCGGCATCGCCCCCGGAGACCGGGCCGCGTCCGCAGAGCAGACGATGAAGAACTTCGACCTGTTCGGCGCGCCGCACGTCGCGATCGTCACCACTCACGAAGCACTCGGCACCTACGGCGCCGTCGACTGCGGCCTGTATGTCGAGACGTTCCTCCTCGCCGCGCAGAGCCTCGGAGTCGCGTCCATCCCGCAGGCCGCCGTCGCCGGAAGTTCCCGGTTCATCCACGACTTCTTCTCGCTCGACGAGGACCGCCGGGTGGTCTGCGCGATCTCGTTCGGCTACCCCGACATGGAGAACCCCGTCAACGGATTCCGCACCCACCGGGAACCCGTCGCCAACGTCGCGCAGTGGGTGTCGCAGTAACGTGCTCGACTCCGAAGTGTTCGACCGGGACGCCCTGTTCGCCCGCCTCCGTCGCCGTCCCGACGTCGAGGCCCCCAACCTGACGGCCGTCGACGCCGCAGATCGGCTGATCCTCGACGAGGCCGCGGCTGCGCTGTCGGCGGCACTTGCCGGGACGCTCGCCGTGATCGGCGACCACTACGGTGCGCTCACCCTCGGCGCCGCGGCGGCGCACGGCGCCACCGGGATCCGCGTGCACCAGGACCCGCTGACCGGCGAACTGGCGCTCGCCGCCAACGCCGCGACGGTCGGGCTCGCCGACCGCTACCGGGCGTGCGCGCTCGGTGAGGAGCTCCTCGCGGGCGCGACGGTCGTGCTGATGCAGTTGCCGCGGAGCCTCGGCGAACTGACCGAGGTCGCCGAGGCGATCGCCCGTCACGCCGACCCGTCCGTCGTCGTCTACGCGGGCGGACGCAACAAGCACATCTCCACCGCCATGAACGACGTGCTCGGGCGTTCGTTCTCCGACGTCCGCGCGACCCTCGGCAGGCAGAAGTCACGGGTGCTGATCGCACGCGGCCCGGTGGAGGTAGCGCAGCAGACGTATCCCGTCACCGATCATCTCGCCGAGATCGGGCTGGACGTCGTCTCGTACGGGGCCGCGTTCGCCGGCCCCAAGCTGGACATCGGAACCCGGTACCTCCTCGACTTCCTTCCCCGCGTGAACCCCGGCGCGCGGGCCGCAGTCGACCTCGGGTGCGGAACGGGCATTCTCGCCGTCAGCCTCGCCCGGCTCCTCCCGGACGTGTCGGTGATCGCCACCGACCAGTCGTCGGCCGCGGTGGCATCGGCGGCCGCCACCGCCCGCGCCAACGGACTCGACGGACAGGTCAGCACGCTGCGCGACGACGCCATGTCCACCCTCGCCACCGACAGCCAGGACGTCGTCCTGTGCAACCCGCCGTTCCACGTCGGCGCGGCCGTCCACACCGGCGGCGCGTCGAAGATGTTCGCCGAAGCCGGACGGGTGCTCCGGCCCGGCGGCGAGCTGTGGACCGTGTACAACTCGCATCTCGGGTACCGGGGCCGATTGCAGCGGCTCGTCGGCCCGACGGACGTCGTCGGGCGGAATCCCAAATTCACCGTCACCCGATCGGTGGCCTGACCGCCACGCCGACCCGCCTCGTCTGGCGGGTGTCCCCACGGCACCGGTAGAGTCCGAATTGTCCGACCCGAAAGCGACGAACGGGAACTTGCGGTGGGTGCGGGACGTTCAACGTACAAGAAACCCGGATCCACCCGGCGAGCCACGAGAAGGGATGTGCACGGTGCGCACCACCAGTAACCCGGTGTTCCGCAACCTGCCCAAACAAGAGGGCAGCGGCGGATACGCCTCGTTCGGATCTACGACGGCCGGCGCAGCGCAGGTCACGCAGCAGTTCGGCCAGCCCCAGTACACGCAGGCCGAGCCCTACCGGACGGGCCCCGACTACCGTTCGATGACCATCGACGACGTCGTCACCAAGACGGGTGTCACGCTCGGCGTGCTCACGGTGTCGGCGATCATCTCCTACTTCCTGGTGAGCAACAACGCGAACCTCGCGAGCCCGTTGGTCATCGGCGGTGGCCTCGTCGGTCTCGTGCTGGTCCTGGTGGCCACGTTCGGCCGCAAGATGGACAACCCGGGCATCGTCCTCGCCTACGCGGTGGCGGAGGGCCTGTTCCTCGGCGCCCTGTCGTTCATGTTCACCGACATCACGTTCGGCGGAGTCGGCGGAGCGGCGCTCATCGGCCAGGCCGTACTCGGCACGTTCGGTGTGTTCTTCGGCATGCTCGTCGTCTACAAGACGGGCGCGATCCGAGTCACGCCCCGCCTGACCCGGATGATCATCGGTGCCCTCATCGGTGTCGTCGTCCTCGCCCTCGGCAACGTGATCGCCAGCTTCTTCACCGAAGGTGGCCTCGGCCTCCGCGACGGCGGTCCCGTGGCGATCATCTTCAGCCTCGTCTGCATCGGCATCGCCGCGTTCAGCTTCCTGCTGGACTTCGACGCCGCCGACCAGCTGATCCGCGCCCAGGCGCCGGCGAAGGCCGCATGGGGCGTCGCATTCGGACTCACCGTCACCCTCGTGTGGCTGTACGTCGAGATCCTGCGACTCCTGAGCTACTTCAACAGCGACTAGCAGTTCAACAGAGAAGGCCCCCGAGAGCATGCTCTCGGGGGCCTTCTGGCGCTTCGCACCCGTGCGTGGTCAGCGAGTCTCTGCACTCGTCAACCACTCACGGGCCCGGAGGGCCTAGCTCAGGCGCTCGAGGACCATCGCCATGCCCTGCCCGCCGCCGACGCACATGGTCTCGACCCCGAACGTCTTGTCCTGCTCGCGCAGGTTGTTGAGCAGGGTGTTGGTGATGCGGGCACCGGTCATGCCGAACGGGTGACCGAGGGCGATGGCGCCCCCGGAGATGTTCAGCTTGTCCTCGTCGATCTTCAGCTCGCGAGCCGATCCGAGAACCTGGACCGCGAAGGCCTCGTTGATCTCGAACAGGTCGATGTCGGAGATGGACTTGCCCGCGATCGCGAGGGCCTTCTTGACGGCCTCGATCGGGCCGAGCCCCATGATCTCGGGGGACAGTCCGGACACCCCGGTGGACACGATGCGGGCCAGCGGCGTCAGGCCGAGGGCCTTGGCCTTCGTGTCGGACATGATGACGAGCGCGGCGGCGCCGTCGTTGAGGGGGCACGCGTTGCCCGCGGTGACGGTGCCATCCGGGCGGAACACCGGCTTGAGCCCACTGATGCCCTCGTAGGTGGTGCCGGCGCGGGGGCCGTCGTCGGCGGCCACGACGGTGCCGTCGGGGAGGGTGACCGGGGTGATCTCCCGCTCGAAGAAGCCGTTCTTGATGGCCTCCTCCGCGCGGTTCTGGGATCGGACGCCCCAGCGGTCCTGCTCCTCACGGGTGATGCCGGTGGCCGAGGCGACGTTCTCGGCGGTCTGACCCATCGCGATGTAGACGTCGGGAATCTGCTCGTCCTCGCGTGGGTCGGTCCAGGCGACGCCACCCTCGGCGAGCTTCGCGGTACGCGCCTCGGCGTCGGCGAACCTAGGGTTCTTGGTGTTCGGCAGGCCGTCGGCGTTGCCGGTGACGAAGCTGGACACCGACTCGACACCGGCGGAAATGAACACGTCGCCCTCGCCGGCCTTGATCGCGTGCAGTGCCATGCGGGTGGTCTGCAGCGAAGAGGAACAGTAGCGGTTGACGGTGACGCCGGGCAGGAAGTCGTAGCCCAGTTCCACCGCGACGACGCGGGCGATGTTGAACCCCGACTGGCCGGCGGGCTGACCGCAGCCGAGGAGCAGGTCGTCGATCTCGGTGGGATCGAGTTCGGGGATCTTCGCCAGCGCCGCGGCCACCATCTGAGTCGTCAGATCATCCGGGCGGATGGTCTTGAGCGAGCCCTTCATGGCTCGGCCGATCGGTGAGCGTACTGCGGAGACGATGACTGCCTCGGGCATGAAAACTCCTTTGTCAACTGCGGGGGTCTGCACTGTGTTGCAGACCACCCGTTCTGTGGCCTTCCCGACAACTTACGTTGCCGGGCAGCACCGGGGGCATCGCCATCTCACTCAGCGACCCGTCGCGTCCGGGACGCGGACGCCTCCTCGATCGCGAGGAGTTCGTCGAGACGGGCAGGCGAGCGTCGCCGGGCAGTGCGTCGCCACAGGAAACGGTTGAGCGAGGCGGTCATTCGGGTCGACAGCTTGCGTGATTCCGCGGCCTCCGACACCTCGGGCAGGTCGGGCAGAGGGCCGCCGTGCCACATGCCCAGAGCAGTCGCGAGAACGGGCACGATCTGGATCGCCGCCAATTCGTAGCCCGCCGCGGACGGGTGGAAGTGGTCGGAGGAGAACATCCGGTCGGGCGCCGCGAGGAACTCGGGTGCCAGCAGGTCGGCCAACGCCACCGGGTGGCCGCCCGCCGCGCTGGTCGCGGCCGCCTGCGCCCGGGCCAGGCGCAACCCCCACGTCCGCACGACGGTCCGCAGCGGTTGGGGGATCGCGGTCACCACCCCGAGGTCGGGGCACGTTCCGACGACGACCGCGCAGTCGTGGGCGCGGAGCCGTTCCACCGCCTCCCCGAGTCTGCGCGCCGACGCCCGAATCGAGTTCTTCGATGTGACGTCGTTGGCTCCGACCAGGATCACCGCGGCGTCCGGCGGCGGTCCGGCCACGAACATCGCGTCCACCTGCCCGCTGAGTCCGCGGGACGTGGCGCCGCCGATGGCCTTGGTGCTCAGCCGGATCCGCTTGCCGGTCTCGTCCGCGAGGCGCCTCGCGATCTGCACGCCGGGAACTTCGTCCGCCGACAGGCATCCCACCCCGGCGGCCGTGGAGTCGCCGAAGATCATCAGATGGACGTCATACGGGGTGGTTCGCAGCCAGCGTTCGGGGACGGCAGCGCCGGGGGAGTAGACGCCGTCGGCCTCCGGCGGCTTGGCGACGTTGTGCCCGATCACACCGCGGGCCGCCGTCGCCTGGGACATCAGATAGGAGTACGCCGCCCACGACAGCGTGCCTGCGCTCGAACCTGCCACGACAGCCGCGGCGCCGGCCTTCACTCCGGTCTGCCAGGTCCTCTTGGGCACTGGTCTCACCTTTCCGCTACCTGGTGCTCATCTCACGGGTTCCAGCGGACTGCGTCCGCACCAATCTAGTCGGATCAGGGCCCCCGTGCCGGACGTCTGTGAGCATCGGATCAGGGCATCTGGGAGCATGGAGGCATGCGCATCGCGGAACACGTCGTCGACCTGATCGGCAACACCCCTCTCGTCAAGCTCTCTTCTGTCATCGGTGAGAACCACGGGACCGTTGCAGCCAAGATCGAATACCTCAACCCGGGTGGAAGCTCGAAGGACCGCATCGCGGTCAAGATGATCGACGCCGCGGAGGCGTCCGGTGAGCTGAAGCCGGGCGGGACCATCGTCGAGCCCACGTCCGGCAACACCGGGATCGGCCTCGCCCTGGTCGCACAGAAGCGCGGATACAAGTGCGTGTTCGTCTGCCCCGACAAGGTCAGCGAAGACAAGCGGAACGTCCTCAAGGCCTACGGCGCCGAGGTCGTGGTGTGCCCGACCGCGGTCGCGCCCGAGCACCCGGACAGCTACTACAGCGTCTCCGACCGGCTCGCACGCGAACTTCCCGGCGGCTGGAAGCCCAACCAGTACTCCAACCCCGGCGGCCCGCAGAGCCACTACGAGACCACCGGCCCCGAGATCTGGGCCGACACCGACGGCAAGATCACCCACTTCGTGGCGGGCGTCGGCACCGGCGGCACCATCACCGGCACCGGGCGCTATCTCAAGGAGGTGTCCGGCGGCAAGGTCAAGGTCATCGGCGCCGACCCCGAGGGTTCCGTGTACTCGGGTGGCACCGGCCGTCCGTACCTGGTCGAGGGCGTGGGCGAGGACTTCTGGCCGAGCGCCTACGACCCGTCCATCCCCGACGAGATCATCGCCGTGTCCGACGCCGACTCCTTCGAGATGACCCGACGTCTCGCCCGCGAAGAGGGCCTGCTGGTCGGTGGCTCCTGCGGCATGGCCGTCGTCGCCGCACTCGAGGTGGCCAAGCGCGAGGGCCCCGACGCCGTCATCGTCGTCCTGCTGCCCGACGGTGGTCGCGGATACCTGTCGAAGATCTTCAACGACAAGTGGATGGCGTCCTACGGATTCCTCCGCACCCCGCTCGACGGCAAGCCCGACGAGAAGACCGTCGGCGACGTGCTGCGCGGCAAGTCCGGCGAACTCCCGGACCTCGTCCACACCCACCCGTCCGAGACGCTGCGCGACGCCATCGAGATCCTCCGCGAGTACGGGGTGTCCCAGATGCCCGTCGTCGGCGCGGAGCCGCCCGTCATGGCCGGTGAAGTGGCGGGCAGCGTCACCGAGCGCGACCTGCTCAGTGCCGTGTTCGAGGGCCGCGCGCACCTCGCCGACCCGGTGGAGAAGCACATGAGCAAGCCGTTCCCGCTCATCGGTTCCGGTGAGCCCGTGTCGGCCGCCACCAAGGCGCTCGGCGACACCGACGCGCTCATGGTCGTCGACGACGGCAAGCCCGCCGGGGTCATCACCCGCCACGACCTTCTCGGTTTCCTCAGCGCCGGTTCCTAGACGACACTGGTCCCCGCTGCGCACGGAACGTACCGTGCACAGCGGGGTACCGGCGCGGTGTCCGTGAGGGGGAATCACAGTGGGTGTTCGTCTGCGTCGTGTTCTGGTGGTCCCGGCCGTCCTGCTCGGGTTCGCCGCCGCCGGGTGCGGGAACAGCATCGAGGGTGCCGCGGTCGCACAGTCGGGATCGTCGGACGTCGACTCGGTGTCCTCGGGCACGTCGCCTTCCGGGGCGTCCGCGGACTGCACCGCGCTGACGAAGGCACTCGGCCGCCTGGTGTCGGACCGGCCGCATCTCACCGAGGCCGTCCTGCCCGGATCGACCGATCCGACGTGCTCGTGGTCCAAGGGGCCGACCAACGTCATGAGCACCATCACCGCGTCGGTCAAGCCGCAGGTGACGGATCCTGCCGTCCTCGTCGAGATGCGGAACGGAACCAACGTCGTCCCCGACCCCCGGTCCGCCGAGTTCGGCGGGGTGGTCCTCGACGTCGTAGCCATGGCGCTGCTCACCCCGGAACACAGCATCATCGTCAACGCGCTCGACCCCTCCGTCAGCGACGCGACCAAGCTCGACGTGGCGTTCGCGATCGCGGAGTATCTGGAGAATTAGGTCCCCACTAGGCTGGGGGCCATGAGTGAGCAGCGCAGCAAAGCGGACAACATCAGCTGGCAGGGGTTCTCCACCAAGGCCGTGCACGCAGGATTCGACCCGGACCCGCAGACGGGCGCCGTCAACGTCCCGATCTACGCGAGTTCGACGTTCGCGCAGGACGGCGTCGGCGGCATGCGTAACGGATTCGAATACGCCCGCACCGGCAACCCCACCCGACGACCGCTCGAGGCCAACCTCGCCGCCCTCGAGTCGGGCACGTACGGTCGCGCCTTCGGCTCGGGCATGGCCGCCACCGACTGCCTGCTCCGTGCCGCGCTCCGCCCCGGCGACCACCTCGTCATCCCGAACGACGCCTACGGCGGAACGTTCCGCCTGATCGACAAGGTCTTCACCCAGTGGGGCATCGAGTACACGCCCGCCGCGGTGTCCGACGTGGACGCCGTCCGGGCAGCCATCCGCCCCAACACCAAGCTCGTGTGGGTCGAGACGCCCACCAACCCGCTCCTCAACATCGGTGACATCGAGGCACTGTCCGACGTCGCGCACGAGGCAGGAGCGAAGATCGTCGTCGACAACACGTTCGCCTCGCCGTACCTGCAGCAGCCGCTGCAGCTCGGCGCCGACGTCGCGCTGCACTCGACCACCAAGTACATCGGCGGACACTCCGACGTCGTCGGTGGCGCACTCGTCACCAACGACGAGGAGCTCGACACGGCGTTCGCGTTCCTGCAGAACGGTGCGGGCGCGGTCCCCGGACCCTTCGACGCGTTCCTCACGCTCCGCGGCATCAAGACCCTCTCCTTGCGCATGGAGCGGCACAGCGACAACGCCGAGAAGGTCGTCGAACTGCTCACCGGGCACCCCGCGGTGTCCCAGGTCATCTACCCCGGACTCGAGTCGCATCCCGGCCACAAGGTCGCGGAGAAGCAGATGCGCCGCTTCGGCGGCATGATCTCGGTCCGCCTCGCAGGCGGCAAGCAGGCTGCGCTGGACTTCTGCTCGCGCACCGAGATCTTCACGCTGGCCGAGTCGCTCGGCGGTGTCGAGTCGCTGATCGAGCACCCGGGCGCCATGACCCACGCCTCGACCGCCGGTTCGCTGCTCGAGGTCCCGGACGACCTGGTGCGCCTGTCCGTCGGCATCGAGGATGCCGCCGACCTCGTTGGCGACATCGAGCAGGCACTGAAGTAGCAGGCGGCTTCGCCGCCCGTGCGTGGTTGACGAGTCTCTGGACTCGTCAACCACGCACGGGGCGCGGAGCGCCCTATGCTGGCCCGCGTGGAGCCTGTCACGCTGGATCAGATCAGAGCAGCTCGTAAGCTGCTGGACCCCGTCATGCGCCGGACGCCGGTGATCGCGTCCCGGGCGCTGTCGGAACGATGCGGGCACGTCGTGTCGTTGAAGTGCGAAAACTTACAGCGCACAGGGTCTTTCAAACCGCGCGGTGCGTACAATCGGATCGCGAACCTGTCGGTCGCCGAACGGGCCTGCGGGGTGGTGGCGGCCAGCGCGGGCAATCACGCGCAGGGCGTGGCCTGGGCGGCCACGGAACTGGGTATCCCGTCCACCGTGTTCATGCCAACCGGCGCACCCCTTCCGAAACTCGTCGCTACCAAGGCGTACGGCGCCACCGTCCACCTCACGGGCGACACGGTGGACGACGCGCTCGTCGCCGCGAAGGAGTTCGCGAACGAGACCGGCGCCGTCCTCATCCACCCGTTCGATCACGTCGACATCGTCGCCGGACAGGGGACCGTGGGGCTCGAGATCCTCGAGCAGGAACCCGACGTCGGCACGCTCGTCGTCCCGACCGGTGGCGGTGGACTGATCGCGGGTATCGCCGCGGCGGTGAAGGCCACCCGGCCCGACGTGCGGATCGTCGGCGTCCAGGCCGAGCAGGCGGCCGCCTGGCCGCGTTCGCTGGCGGAGGGCCGCCCGATACCGCTGGAGACCATGTCGACCATGGCCGACGGCATTGCGGTCGGCCGGCCCGGCGACGTTCCGTTCGCGCACGTCGGCTCGCAGGTCGACGCCATCGTCACGGTCAGCGAGGACGCCCTGTCCCGGGCGCTGCTGCTGTGCCTCGAACGCGCGAAGCTCATCGTGGAGCCTGCGGGCGCGGCCGCGGTGGCCGCGTTGATCAGCTGCTCGACGGACGAGCTGGGACTCACCGGGAAGGTGTGCGCGGTGCTGTCGGGTGGCAACATCGACCCGTTGCTGCTCACCCATGTCGTCAATCACGGTCTCCGGGCTGCCGGACGGTATCTCGGTGTGCACGTGACCATTCCGGACCGACCGGGTGGTCTGGTCAGTCTCCTCGGCGTGATCAGCGGCAACGGCGCCAGCGTCGTGGACGTCGTCCACTCCCGCACCGGTGGCGCGCTCGCGCTCGACGAGGTGGAGGTGTTCCTCACCGTCGAGACCCGTGGTCCCGGACACCGGCAGGATCTCCTTGACGCCCTGCGCGACGCCCAGTACACGATTCGGCTGCAGGAGTAGCCAGGGCTAGCTCGGCCACCCGCCCAGGGTGATCACCCGGAACTCCTGATCCACCAGCCGGGCAGGCAGCTCGAGGTTGGTGAGCCAGTCGATCGCACCGCCGCCCATACCGACCGCGGCCGTGCTCGACGCGTGCGCGGTGGTGCACGACCCGGCCACCACGGACACGGTCCGCCACAACGAGATCGAGTCGGGGTGCAGGGGCTTGACGGTGCTGGCGGTCGCGACGGCCGCACCCGACGGGATCGACACCTGGCACGTGGGGTCGCCCGGCAGGTCCTGGACCTGAACCTGCCAGCCGCCCGGTGGTGTGGTCCCGGCGGTGGCGATGTCTCCGCCGAGCGCGACCAGGACACCGCACCCGAGCAGTTCCGCCGTCGTCGACGCGCAGTGGTCGGCGGAACTCGCCCGCGCGGTGGCCGTCAGGTCGAGTTCCACCCCGGCGGGGAGCGTGACCTCGGTGCCGTCGACGGTGATCGACCGCCACGACTGGGGTGCGGGGGCCGACGCCGTGGGGTCGAGTGCGCCCTCCGTGGTCCGCGCCGCGGCGAGGGCGTCGGTGAGGAATCGCGCGAACATCGGTGTGACCGTGTTTCGGCCTTCGTCGAGCGAGCGGATCTCGGCGTCCGCGCGGTCGCGGTTGACGGCGGCATCGGTGGCCGCGAGGTAACCGCGGATCAGGTTCGACGCCGAGTTCAGGGCGTCGGGGTCGGTGACGACGATGCGTGCGTGCACACCCCAGGTGGACCATTCGGTTGCGCTGCGTGCGCGGGTCATGTGGTGGTTCTCCGGTCGCGCGATGTCAGGAACCGCTGGAGACGGCGTCCGGTGCGCCGAATCCGGCCGAGACGAGGGGCGCGGCCACCGTCGAATCGGGGGTTGCGGGGTCCGCCGCCGCCGCCATGCCACCGCCGGCGACCAGTCCGGCGATTCCGGCTGCCGCCAGGACGCGGCGAACGGGAAGCAGGCGGGAAATCCGTCGGTCTTCACTCATGCCGACCAGCTTCCCCGAAGAACCTTAGAACAACCTGGGAAGAATCTGTCTGTCCTCGCCGAGTGCGCACGAGTGCAGTGCACTCCCGGCGTGTCGCATGCAGTTGTGCGCAGTCGCGGCCGACAGCCGTCGGTGCACGAGGTGGAGGAGGTCCGGCCGGGTGAGGGTCTGACACTGCGGGACCTGCGCACCGGTGACCTGCACGCGATCAGGGAACGAACCGCGAGCCGGCAATTGCACGTCGGGAATCCGATCTGCGCCCGCGTCGTCCCTGCGGGTGACACGTGGCAGATCTTCGGAGGAATCGAGCCGATCGCGCCGGCTCACCGCGCGCCACTCCTCGAGATGTTGGACGACGAGACCACGGATCCGGCCGACCTGGTCGTGATCCTCAGCGAACGTTTCGTGCCGGTGCGTGGGTGACCGAGGCGACGTGATTCGCCCGGTGCCGCGCTCCCGCAGGTCACGGTAGGAGACGGATCAATCCCGCAGAATCGCCTCGCACCTGCTGTGCCCCGTCGTAACGTGAACTCACTCGGTTAGGTGCACCGAGGAGGAGGAGCGCACGTATGTCAGTTGATGCAGCGGCGATCATCGTGGCGATCACCACCGCAGCGGGGGCCATCGTTCAGGGAGCGGACATACCGCAGCCGGTGAAAGATCAAGCAGCCGAAGCAATTCAGGTGGTCGAGCAGGCCTCACCCGACGTTCAGAAACAAGTTGACGAAGCGATATCGACCCTCCCGGAACCGGCCCGCGTGCAGGCCGAGCAGATGGTGGCCCAGGCCTCGGATGTGGTGAAGCAGGCAACCGACCCCTACATTCCATCGCCGCCCGCCGTCGAGGCGGCGCCGCCGCCCGCCCCGGTTCCCCCACTGGCACTCCCGGACCCTCCACTCGACCAGCCCCCCGCGATGAGCGCCCCCGACGTCGGCACGGCGATCGGGGGCCTCGCCGCTCTGCCCGGGGTTCCGGCCCTGATCAGCGGACTCGGATCGCTGATCCCGTCCGTCCCCGCCGGCTTCCCCGGTGTCTCGCTCGCGCCGGTCGGCGCCATCGCCGTCTTCGCGCCGTGGATACGGAAGGCCGGGTCGCTGTGCGAGGGCATCAAGCCGCCGACACTGGCGGCCCTGTACTCCGTCGAGAACGGTTTCCGTTACGGCGCGAACTCGCCGGTGTCCCGGGCAGGGGCCCGCGGTCCCGGCCAGTTCATGCCCCCTGCCTGGGCCAAATATGGCAAGGACGCGGACGGCGACGGCAAGGTCGACATCAACGGCGTCGCCGACCCGATGATGGCGTCCGGTCAGATGCTGTGCGACCTGTTCGGGCAGATCGAGGGCTGGAAGAAGGAGGGTGTGGTCAAGGGTGACACCCTCGACCTCACGATCGCCGCCTACAACGCCGGTGCGGGTGCGGTCCGTACCGCCGGTGGCATGCCCGCCGGCAAGTTCGACTACGAGCACGAAACGCAGCCGTACGTCGCGCGGATCCGATCGCTGGAGGAGTCGTTCGCACGGATGCTGTCGCCGTTCTTCTACGGTGCGGCCGCCGGTGACACGAGCCGGGTCGTCGAGGCGGCCATGCGGTTCATCGGGCTGCCGTACGTGTGGGGCGGCGGCAACATCAACGGACCGTCCGGCGGCGGTTTCGACTGCTCCGGACTGACCTCGTTCGCCGTGTACGCCGCAACCGGCGTCAAACTGCCCCGCACGTCGGAAACGCAGTGGAATGTGGGTGTGGAGGTGCCGCTGTCGCAGGCCAGGCCCGGAGACCTGCTGTTCGGCAACTGGCAGTCGGGCGGGCCGGGACACGTCGCGATCTACGTCGGCAACGGCCAGATGCTGCACGCCCCGACGACGGGTGACGTGGTGCGCATCGGTCCCGTGTTCGCCGACATGAAGGCCCGCAGGGTCTTCTGATCCCGATCCCGGGCGTCACAGCAGAAAACTCCGGCCCGGGCACTGGGCCCGGACCGGAGTTTTCGGCGGTGGATCCGAGATCAGCTGTGGTACGGCTCCGCGCTGACGAGCGTCACCTTCATGCTGCTGCCGTTGGGCAGCGTGTATTCGCGGGTTTCGCCGACCTTCGCCTCGAGCAGTGCGCCACCCAACGGGGAGTTGGGGGAGTAGACCTCGAGTTTGTTGTCGCGTGCACCCTCTTCGCGGGTGGCGATCAGGAACGTTTCGGTGTCCTTCTCGTCGCCGTCGTAGTACACCTTCACCACGGAACCGGGCAGTGCGACACCGGACTGGGTGGGCGCTTCGCCGACCTTCGCGCTGTTCAGGAGTTCCTGAAGCTGGCGGATGCGTGCCTCCTGCTGACCCTGCTCTTCGCGGGCCGCGTGGTAGCCACCGTTCTCCTTCAGATCGCCCTCTTCGCGACGCTCGTTGATCTCGGCGGCGATGACCGGACGATTGGCAATGAGCTGGTCGAGTTCGCTCTTGAGCCTGTCATGTGACTCCTGGGTCAGCCAGGTCACCTGGGTCTCGGTCATCTCGATCACTCCCTCGTAGTTGGAGCCGCCGGGCTCCCTCGACAGACCACTGCAACAGCAGTGATCAACGGCTCGGCAGAATTCGACGGCCGGGGCCGTTCAATTTCCGCCTTGCCGCCAATGCAGCAATACACGGTTCCAAACCGGAACCGTGTACCAGGCGATTCTAGCACGATCGGGGAGCGCAAACCCCGAATAACCCGAACGGTCGCTCGGGTGCGCCGGTGTCAGCCGCGGGTCAGATAGGCGGGAACGTCCAGGCTGCAGCCGTAGATGTCGCCCATCGCGGGCGGGCGGGACGTGTAGACGGGGGCGGTGACTTTCACCGTCTGGTCTTCCCCGCCGGCGATGTAGACCTCGCGCCGGCCGGTCTCGGAACCGTCCTTGGACCGGGAGCGGACGATGCAGACCGCCGCCTGTGACGGATCCTCCCGGGTGACGGTGAACGTGATGTCCAGCTGCGAATCACTCACCAGATCGAACGACGTGGCCTCACTGTCGATCTCGGAGACGGCGAACTTGTCGTAGGCGACGAACGCCACGATCACACCGACGACCACGACCGCCGCGGACAGCGCCCACACGAGCCAGCGCTTCGGGCGCGCAGGCTTTGCCGCGGCTGTGTATCGGCCCGGGGGAAGCGTTCTCGTCATTTCTCAACTCTCGTACCGCTCCGGTTCCACGTAACTCACAGCACTCGAGCGGGGGCACGGCTGCAAGCGGAACTCTCGGGTGGAACTATAGAGGACGTGCGTCAGTGCGCCGTCAGCGATGGCGGAGGGCGAGAGCGCGCGACACGGACAAGCCGGCAACGGCTACTGGCGAAGTTGAGGTGAACGAATACGTGAGCGGATTCCGGCTCATGGCCGTCCATGCCCATCCCGACGACGAGTCGAGCAAGGGTGCCGCGACAACGGCCCGTTACGCCGCAGAGGGCAACGAAGTGAAGGTCGTGACGTTGACCGGGGGTGAACGTGGCGACATCCTCAACCCCGCGATGGACGTCCCCGGGGTGCGTGACCGCATCCACGAGGTCCGCATCGAGGAGATGGCCGAGGCCGCGCGCATCCTCGGAGTCCAGCACCAGTGGCTGGGATTCGTCGACTCGGGTCTGCCCGAGGGCGACCCGAAGCCGCCGCTTCCGGAGGGCTGCTTCGCGCTCGTTCCGCTCGAGGAGTCGACCGAGGCCCTGGTGCGGGTGATCCGCGAGTTCCGTCCGCACGTCATGACCACGTACGACGAGAACGGCGGCTACCCGCACCCCGATCACATCCGCTGCCACGAGGTGTCGATGGCCGCGTACGAGGCCGCTGCCGACCCGGAGCGGTTCCCCGACGCCGGGGAACCGTGGAAGGTGCAGAAGGTCTACTACTCGCACGGCTTCATCCGGAAGCGTCTCCTGCAGTTCCAGGAGGAGTACGACCGCCGCGGCGAAGAGTTCCCGATGGCCGAGTGGCTCAAGAAGTGGAAGACCGAGCAGGGCGACCTGATGGCACGCGTCACCACCCAGATCACGTGCGGCGACTACTTCCCGCAGCGTGACGACGCGCTGCGGGCCCATGCGACGCAGATCGACCCGAACGGCTCGTTCTTCGCGGTTCCGCTCGAAATCCAGCAGAAGATCTGGCCGACCGAGGAATTCGAACTCGCCAAGACCCGGGTCACCACCTCCATCCCGGAGAACGACCTGTTCGCGGGCATCACCGAGGACGGACAGCCGTGAATGCGTTGACCGTGAACCTGTTGGCCGGCACGGCGGACGTCCTGGCGCAGACGCCGAGCACCCCGTCGGGTCCGGAGTTCGGCAAGGCGTCGCCCATCGGCCTCGTCGTCATTCTCGCGCTGCTCGCGGGTGTGGTGCTGCTGGTGCGTTCGATGAACAAGAAGCTCAAGAACCTGCCCGAGACGTTCGAGCCGGAGCATCCCGAACCGGACCAGGAAGTGGACGAGGGCACCGACCGCGGCGCGATCCACGGTGGCGGGGCGAGCAGCACCGAACCGCCGAAGCCCACGGACACCCCACCCAACCTGCAGAAGTAGTCGAACAGGAGCTGGAGATGGACCCACGCGCACAGAACACACTCGGTGGGTCCACCAGCCCCTATCTGCGACAGCACGCCGACAACCCTGTGCACTGGCAGCAGTGGGGTCCGGAGGCGACCGAGTGGGCGCGCGAGCGGGACGTCCCGATCCTGTTGTCGATCGGATACTCGGCGTGCCACTGGTGCCATGTGATGGTCCACGAGTCCTTCGAGGACGAGGCGGTGGCGTCGCTGATGAACGAGCATTTCGTGTGCGTCAAGGTCGACCGCGAGGAGCGCCCGGACCTCGATGCCGTGTACATGAACGCCACGGTCGCGATGACCGGCCAGGGTGGCTGGCCGATGACGTGCTTCCTCACTCCCGACGGCGCCCCGTTCTACTGCGGCACCTACTACCCGGCCGCGCCGCGTGGTGGGATGCCGTCGTTCACCCAGCTGCTGGGAGCCATCGCCGACACGTGGCGGGACCGCCGCGGTGACGTCGACGACGCGGCCGCCTCGGTGGTCGCCGAACTGCGCCGGGGAGCCGGTGGCATCCCCGAGGGGGATGTCCAGGTGGATGCGGCCCTGCTGGACGCGGCTGCCGGAGCCGTGCTGCGGGACGAGGACGCCGACCGCGGCGGGTTCGGGGGAGCCCCCAAGTTTCCGCCGTCCGCGCTGATGGAAGGCCTGCTGCGCACGTACGAGCGATCCGGTGCCGAGGAGGTGCTCGGCGTCGTGGCGCGGACGGCGTCGGCGATGGCGCGCGGCGGCATCTACGACCAGCTCGGCGGCGGTTTCGCCCGGTATTCGGTCGACGCCGCGTGGGTGGTGCCGCACTTCGAGAAGATGCTCTACGACAACGCCCAGCTGCTGCGCGCGTATGCGCACCTGGGCCGGCGCACGGGCTCGGACCTGGCCGTCCGTGTCACCGAGGAGACCGTCGAGTTCCTGCTGCGCGATCTGCGCACCGACAACGGGTCGTTCGCGTCCGCCCTCGACGCCGACACCGAGGGTGTCGAGGGACTCACGTACGTGTGGACCCCCGCGCAGCTCGTCGAGGTCCTCGGTCCCGAGGACGGGGAGTGGGCGGCCCGGGTGTTCGCGGTCACCGCCGACGGGACGTTCGAGGCCGGCACGTCCGTCCTGCAGCTTCCCCGCGATCCGGACGACTGGGACCGTTGGAGCCGGATCCGGGGCACGCTGCTCGCGCAGCGTGCGACGCGGCCGCAGCCGGGACGCGACGACAAGGTGGTCACCGCCTGGAACGGTCTCACGATCACCGCGCTCGCCGAGGCCGGTGCCGGGCTCGGCAGGCCGGAGTGGGTGGCCGCGGCCGCCGACTGCGCGCGTGCGGTGCTGGGATTGCACGTCGTCGACGGGCGCCTGCGGAGGGCGTCCCTGGGCACGTCGGTGGGCGAATCGGCCGGGGTGCTCGAGGACTACGCCTGCCTGGCGACGGGCCTCCTCGCGTTGTATCAGGCGACCGGCGACAGCGAGTGGCTGACGCATGCACAGGCGCTGCTGGACCGCGCCCTGATCCATTTCGCCGACGACGAGCGGCCGGGAAGCTGGTTCGATACCGCCGACGACGCCGAGTCCCTGGTGACCCGTCCCCGGGACCCGGTCGACGGTGCAACGCCGTCCGGTGCGTCGTGTCTGGTCGAGGCGCTGCTCACCGCGGCTGCGGTGGCCGACGGGGAGGCGTCGGGACGGTACGCGACCGCCGCCGCCGAATCGCTCGACCGGGTGGCACTGCTGCTGGAGCGCGCACCGCGATCGGCCGGGCACTGGCTCGCCGTGGCGGAGGCGTCGGTGCGCGGCCCGATCCAGGTGGCCGTCGCAACCGACGGCGATTCCGTCCTGCTCCGGGAGGCGCGCAGACTCGCTCCCGGTGGTGCCGTCGTGGTCGGCGGCGAACCGGACTCGTCACCGCTGCTCGCCGACCGGCCGCTGGTCGGCGGCGCGTCCGCGGCGTACGTGTGCCGCGGGTTCGTGTGCGACCGCCCGGTATCGACGGTCGCAGACCTGGGTGCCGCGTTGAGCCGGTAGCCGGCCTACCGGAACACCACCAGCCACACGGCGATGTAGTGGCACAGGGCGGCGATGACGGTGGCGGCATGGAAGAACTCGTGATGCCCGAACGTGGTCGGCCAGGGGTTGGGCCACTTGGTGGCGTAGAGGATCGCGCCGACCGAGTAGAGGATGCCGCCGATCAGCAGCAGCACCATCGGGACGACGCCGACCTCGTGCGTCAGTTCGGGCGCGACGGGCACGATGGCCCAGCCGAGCAGCAGGTAGAGCGGCACCCCGACCCAGCGCGGTGCCGTCGGCCACAGCATTTTCAGTGCGACCCCGGCGAGCGCCCCCGCCCACACGACGATCAGCAGCGTCCGGCCCGTGTCGGGCGGAAGTCCCAGCACCGCGAACGGGGTGTAGCTGCCGGCGATGAACAGGAAGATCATCGAGTGGTCCGCGCGCTTCATCCAGGTGCGGGCCGAGACGGTGTTCCAGTGGATGCGGTGGTAGGTGGCGCTGACCCCGAACACACCACACACCGTGAGGCTGTAGACGGCGGTGGCGAGCGCCGCTTCCCCGGACACCTGGGTGCCGGAGAGTGTGACGAGGACGATGCCGGCTATCACGGAGACGCCGAACGCCCACAGGTGGATCCACCCTCGCAGTCGGGGCTTGACGGGCAATTCGTCGAGGCCGAAAGCGGTCACTGAACACCTCTTCTCGCTGTGCGTGGCACTAACCTACGCAACCGTAGGTTAGCTTGTGGTGAGAGCGTACCCGTCGGTAGCAGGAAGTCGTGCGCTGTGTGACGGCCGTCGCGGATCACCTTCGGCTGCGGCGTAGTCTTGCGTGTCATGGTGATCTCCAGGTGAGTGCGCGAGGACTGCTGTACAGCATCTACGAGCGTCGGCTACTCAAGCGGCTCGACGGTCTACAGCACCCTCGGCACATAGCCGTGATGTGCGACGGCAACCGGCGGTGGGCCCGGGAAAACGGCTTCGAGGACGTCAGTCACGGCCACCGCATGGGCGCACTGAAGATCTCCGAGATGCTCGGCTGGTGCGACGCCGCGGGCATCGAGATGGCCACCATCTACCTGCTGTCCACCGAGAACCTGCGCCGCGACCCGGGGGAACTCGACACCCTGCTCGAGATCATCACGGACGTCGTCGAGGAGATCTCCGGCCCCGACAAGAACTGGAGCGTCAAGATCGTCGGCGCCCTCGACCTCCTGCCCGCCGAACAGTCGCGGCGTCTGCGCGACGCGGCCGCCGGGACCGAGGGACGCACCGGCACCCACGTCAACGTCGCGATCGGCTACGGCGGCCGCCAGGAGATCGCCGATGCCGTGCAGTCGCTGCTGAGTGAGAAACTCCTCGCGGGACTGTCGGGCGACGACCTCGTGAAATCGATCACAATCGACGGTATCGACGGGCACCTCTACACGTCCGGCCAGCCCGACCCCGACCTCGTGATCCGCACGTCGGGGGAGCAGCGGCTGTCGGGGTTCCTGCTGTGGCAGAGCGCCTACTCCGAGATCTGGTTCACGGAGGCGTACTGGCCCGAGTTCCGCCGCGTCGACTTCCTCCGCGCGCTCCGCGACTACGCCGCCCGGCACCGCCGCTTCGGCGTCTGACGTGAGCGGCGAAGCGTGCCGGAACACACGTCGCCACTCACCTACAGCTTCCGCAGCCGCAGCCGGTTGATCGAATGATTGGCGTCCTTGCGCAGCACGAGCGTGGCACGCGGACGCGTCGGCAGGATGTTCTCCACGAGGTTCGGCCGGTTGATGTTGTGCCAGATCTCCTGAGCGGCAGCCGTCGCGTCCCGGTCGGACAATCCGGCGTAGTGGTGGAAGTGCGCGTCGGGGTCGGAGAACGACGTCTTCCGCAGCGCGAGAAAACGCTGGATGTACCAGTTCTCGATGTCCTCGATGCGGGCGTCGACGTAGATCGAGAAGTCGAACAGGTCCGACACCATCAGCCGCGGTCCGGTCTGCAGCACGTTGAGACCCTCGATGATGAGGATGTCGGGCTGCCGGATCAGGTGGTACTGGCCCGGGATGATGTCGTACGAGATGTGTGAATAGACCGGTGCGGCCACTTCCTCGGCCCCCGACTTCACCTCGGTGACGAACCGCAGCAGCTTCCGGCGGTCGTAACTCTCGGGAAAGCCCTTGCGGTGCATGATCCCACGGCGGTTCAGTTCGGCCGTCGGATACAGGAAGCCGTCAGTCGTCACCAGGTCGACGCGCGGGTGGTGCTCCCACCGCGCAAGGAGGGCCTGGAGGACACGGGCCGTGGTGGATTTGCCGACCGCCACACTGCCGGCGACGCCGATCACGAACGGCACCTGCTGGTCGGGGTGCTTCTCGCCGAGGAACGTCGCGGTCGCGGCGAACAGTCGCTGCCTGGCCGCGACCTGGAGGTGGATGAGACGCGACAGCGGCAGGTACACCTCCGCGACCTCTTCGAGGTCGATCTGCTCGCCGAGGCCGCGCAGTCCGTACAGCTCTTCCTCGGTCAGGACTAGTGGCGTCGACTTACGCAGTGTGCGCCACTGCTTCCGGTCGAATTCGACGTACGGACTGGACTCGCTCGTCCGCGCCATCAGTTCCGCTCACACTCGGGTACACGGGGGAGTGAGCGGTCCATGCCCAGAATCTCTGCCGTCGTCGTTGCGCTGGCGAGTAGCGGTTGCATAGTCGGATTGTGCTTGGTGCCACAGGCTGCGCTGTCGGCGGGTCGGGAAGACGCGTCTGCGACTAAGGTCGGACGGCATGGAATCCGTTTCGTTCGTACGCGAATACTTGCTGCTCGGGCTGGGTTTCGACCGGCTGGAGGAAGGATTCGTCGACGCGTATACCGGCGATCCCGCACTACGCAGGCAGGTGGAGAACGCGCCGAAGCCCGATCCGCGCGACCTCGCGCGCACGGCGGCGACCCTCCGCGCGGAATTGCCGTCGGCCGGATTGTCCGAGGAGCGGACCCGGTTCCTCGACGTCCATCTCCGCGCCCTCGAATGCTCGGGGCGAAAGTTCGCGGGCGACGACGTCGGCTTCGTCGACGAGGTCGAGGCGTACTTCGACGTCCGCATCGAACGCGGCGACGAGGAGCAGTACCGGGAGGCGCACAGGAAGATGGACGCCGTGCTGCCCGGAACGGGGCCGCTCGCCGAACGCATCCAGGCCCACCGTGCGAAGGACGAGATCCCCGCGGACCGGTTGCAGGAATGTGTCGACGCCTTCTCGAGTGCCCTGCGCGACCTCGTGCGGGAGCATTACGCACTGCCCGACTCGGAGGTCGTGGAGTACGAGGTGGTGGGCGACAAGCCGTGGTCGGGGTTCAACTATTACCTCGGCGACTACCGGTCCCGGGTCGCGATCAACTCCGACCTGAAGCAGCACATGTCGAACCTGCCCCGGCTGATCGCGCACGAGTCGTACCCCGGCCACCACACCGAGCACTGTCGCAAGGAAGCCGGACTCGTCGGGTCGGGACAACTCGAGCAGACGTTGTTCGTCGTCAACACCCCGCAGTGCCTGATGGCCGAGGGCCTCGCGGACCTCGCGCTCGAATCGATCGTCGGGTCCGACTGGGGGCTGTGGGCGCAGGCAATCTACGCCGACCTGGGCCTGCGATTCGACGGTGAGCAGGCGCAACGCCTGTCCGGCGCGTCCGGGCAGCTGCTCGGTGTGCGGCAGGACGCGACGATGATGCTGCACGACGAGGGTCGCAGCCACGACGACGTCGCGGCGTTCCTGCAGCGATGGAGTCTGTCGACCCCCGAGCGGGCACGGCAGTCGCTGCGGTTCCTGTCGTCGCCTCTGTGGCGGGCGTACACCAGCACCTACGTGGAGGGATACCGGCTGCTCGGTGGCTGGCTGGCCGAGGTACCCGTCGGTGCGGAGCGGTCGGAGCGGTTCCGTCGACTGCTCGACGAGCCGCTCGTGCCCGGCGTCCTGCGCGCCGGTGAGGGGTACCTCACCGCGGGCGGTTAGGAAGTCCTCACGGGTACTTCGTAGACTGGGAGCATTCGTTTCCGCATCCAGCTTGGAGATCCCTCGATGACCGCTGTGCCCGGTACCGACGTCAACACGGCCCCCCTCGCCGAACTCGACCCCGAAGTCGCCCAGGCCATGGCAGGTGAGCTGGCCCGTCAGCGCGACACGCTGGAGATGATCGCGTCGGAGAACTTCGTTCCCCGCGCGGTCCTCCAGGCGCAGGGCAGCGTCCTCACCAACAAGTACGCCGAGGGATACCCGGGACGCCGCTACTACGGCGGCTGCGAGCACGTCGACGTCGTCGAGGATCTCGCCCGTAACCGCGCCAAGGAACTGTTCGGCGCCGACTTCGCGAACGTCCAGCCGCACTCCGGCGCGCAGGCCAACGCGGCGGTCCTGATGGCCCTGATGAACCCGGGTGAGAAGCTCCTCGGCCTCGACCTGGCGCACGGCGGTCACCTCACGCACGGCATGAAGCTGAACTTCTCCGGCAAGCTCTACGACGTCGAGTCGTACGGGGTCAGCAAGGAAGACCACCGCATCGACATGGACGAGGTCCGCAAGATCGCCGTCGCCGCGCAGCCGAAGGTCATCGTCGCCGGCTGGTCCGCCTACCCGCGTCACGAGGACTTCGCCGCGTTCCGGTCGATCGCCGACGAGGTCGGCGCGTACCTGTGGGTCGACATGGCGCACTTCGCCGGCCTGGTCGCGGCCGGCCTGCACCCGTCGCCCGTGCCCTACGCCGACGTCGTGTCCAGCACCGTCCACAAGACGCTCGGCGGGCCGCGCTCCGGCCTGATCCTCGCCAAGCAGGAATGGGCGAAGAAGCTCAACTCCGCCGTCTTCCCCGGCCAGCAGGGCGGGCCGCTGATGCACGCCATCGCCGCCAAGGCCGTCTCCCTGAAGATCGCGGGCACCGAGGAGTTCAAGGACCGTCAGCAGCGCACCCTGACCGGCGCGAAGATCCTCGCCGAGCGTCTGACCGGCGCGGATGTCGTCGACAAGGGCGTCAGCGTCCTCACCGGCGGCACCGACGTCCACCTCGTGCTCGTCGACCTGCGCAACTCGCAGCTCGACGGCCAGCAGGGTGAGGACCTTCTTCACGAGGTCGGCATCACCGTCAACCGCAACGCGGTGCCGTTCGACCCGCGCCCGCCGATGGTCACGTCCGGCCTCCGGATCGGTACCGCGGCGCTCGCATCGCGTGGATTCGGGGACGAGCAGTTCACCGAGGTCGCCGACATCATCGGCACCGCACTCGCCGGATCGTCCGACGTCGAGACGCTGAAGTCCCGCGTGTCGAAGCTCGCCGCCGACTTCCCGCTGTACGAGGGTCTCGAGGACTGGCGCCTGATCTAGGCGGCTCCGCCGCCCGTGCGTGGCCTGCGAGTGCAAGGACTCGTTAACCGCGCACGGGCGCCGCAGGCGCCTCCGCGTAACTTGATGTTCACCGACACGCCCGCCGCTCGCACGGCCGTCCGGCGTGTTTGGCAGTACCGTCGGGGGTAACAGGCAGCGGGGAAGTTGCTTGTACGGGAGGTCCTGATCGTGGCTGACACACTCAGTGCGAGGGGGCCGGCGCCCGGCCCTCGTGTGGTGACACACCAGGGACGGACCGGTCCAGCGAACCGAGTTTGCGTGGGTGCCACGCAGACCTAGGAGCCAACGTGACTGCTTCACGCTCCGTCTCAGCCCGCGTCGGACGTTCGTCCGCCGCCCCCAGGAAATCGTCGGATTCTGCAGTTCGTACATTCGTACTCGACACCTCCGTACTGCTGTCCGACCCCTGGGCCGTCACCAGGTTCGCCGAGCATCGTGTGGTGCTTCCCCTCGTCGTGATCAGCGAGCTCGAAGGGAAGCGGCACCACCACGAGTTGGGATGGTTCGCAAGAGAATCGCTGCGCATGCTCGACGACCTCCGGCTGGAATACGGTCGTCTCGACCAGCCCGTGCCGATCGGCACCGAGGGCGGCACCTTGCAGGTCGAGCTGAACCACACCGACCCGTCGGTTCTCCCGGTCGGATTCCGCACGGACAGCAACGATTCGAGGATCCTGGCCTGCGCCCTGAACCTCGAGGCCGAGGGCAGTGACGTCGTCCTGGTCAGCAAGGACATCCCGATGCGTGTGAAGGCCGGTGCGGTGGGTCTTCCCGCCGACGAGTACCACGCCCACGACGTCGTTCCGTCCGGTTGGACGGGTATGACCGAACTGGATGTGGCGTCCTCGTCGATCGACGAACTGTTCTCCGAGGGCGTCGTCGACCTGGAGGAAGCTCGGGAGCTTCCGTGCCACACGGGTATTCGGCTGCTGGGCGGTTCGTCGAGCGCACTGGGCCGCGTGAACGCCGACAAGCGGGTGCAGTTGGTGCGGGGGGAGCGTGAGGCATTCGGTCTGCACGGACGTTCGGCCGAGCAGCGGATCGCCCTGGACATCCTGCTGGACGACAGTGTGGGCATCGTGTCGCTGGGCGGCAAGGCGGGCACCGGCAAGTCGGCGCTTGCGTTGACGGCGGGGCTGGAGGCGGTGCTCGAGCGCCGTACCCAGCGGAAAGTCGTTGTCTTCCGGCCGCTCTACGCGGTGGGCGGGCAGGAACTCGGCTACCTGCCGGGTAGTGAGAGCGAGAAGATGGGCCCGTGGGCCCAGGCGGTCTTCGACACTCTCGACGGCCTTGCCAGCACCGAGGTGATGGACGAGGTGATCAGTCGCGGCATGCTGGAAGTGTTGCCACTCACGCATATTCGCGGACGGTCATTGCACGATTCGTTCGTGATCGTGGACGAGGCGCAGTCGCTGGAACGCAATGTGCTGCTCACGGTGCTGTCCCGGCTCGGCACCGGCTCCCGGGTTATCCTCACCCACGACGTCGCGCAGCGCGACAACCTGAGGGTCGGACGTCATGACGGTGTGGCCGCGGTGATCGAGAAGCTCAAGGGGCATCCGCTGTTCGCGCACATCACGTTGACGCGCAGTGAGCGTTCGCCGATCGCGGCGCTCGTGACGGAGATGCTGGAGGAGTTCGGTCCGACGCCGTAGGCGCCTGCCCCGCAGCGTGATCCGCCCGATGCCGCACGATCCGTGCGGCATCGGGCGGACACTTCAGAAGGCGCGCACGATCCCTTTGAGCGTGCCCCACAGGAAGTCCCGGCTGCTGAAGTAGTCGCGCCAGACGGCGATCTTGCCGTCCTTCATCTCGAACGTGCCGCACACCCAGAATTCGCTGCGCAGCCGCTTGTAGATCAGGACGTCCGTGCGTTCGGTCAGCACGGCCGTACCGTCGCCGGCGATGTGGTGCAGGCGCACGTCGAATCCGACACCGGGGCGGCTCATTCCGCGGAGTATCCGCATGACGGCGCCGAGGCCGCGGATCTTGGGCAGCGACACGTTGTGCCACAAGATGTCCTGGTGCAGATACTGCTGCGCGGCGTCCGGGTCGCCTGCGACGAGTGCGTCCAGGAATGCCCGGACCACCTGGACATCTGCCGTGTCCGTTCGAGCGGTTCCCGTGGGTGCGTGCGAGTTCGTGCTCATGATCTTCTTCCCGTCGATGTGTCGGCTCAGCGGACGAATGTACCCCGGCCTTCCGTGTCGTAGAACTCGAGTGTGACGTTGTTGCCGGCGAACGTCGCCTTCGAGATGGTTCCAGGTGGGGCGTTCTCACCGCGGGGTGTGAAGGTGAAGGTGTCGCCGTCCCAGTGGGTGAGTGGGAAGGTCTGCCCGGCGGGCCCGAGTTGGAGCGTCAGCGCACCGTTGCTCTCGGTGACGACGGCGGGGCCCCAATACGGGTTGCCGTAGGTGCCGGCGTAGGTCGGGAGGGGTTGCGGCGGTGCCGGGTTCGCGGGGGCCGTCTGGCCGACGAGACTACCCTCGGGCTCGTCCATCGGCGCGATCGCCTGCCGGTACAACGACCTCCAGTCCTCACGGATCTCCCCGAACTGGACGAGGTCGGCGAACTCGGCGGTGAGGGACTCGGGAATGCCGATGGGCGACCCGTTGGTCAGCGCGACGATGGCGACGTCGGCGGACGGTATCGCGACGAAGTTCGTCGCCACCCCGAGCTGGAACCCGCCGGAGTGGCTGAGGGAGACCCGCCCTGCCGGGGTGGTCGACACGTTGAACCCGTACCCGTACGACCCCGGACGGCTGTCCATCGACCGCGGTGGGCTGGACACCATCTGAGGACTGACCGCGGGGAGCAGCGCCTCGGGTGACACGATCTCCTTGCCCTCGAACGTTCCGTCGGCCAGCAGCATCGCCAGCCATTTGCCCATATCGTTGACGGAGGAGCTCACCCCGCCTGCAGGGGACTGGGCGTCGGGGTCGCGTACCGCGTCGGCGACGTACTTGCCGTCGACGAGCTGGTGCGCGACTGCGCGGTCGCTGCGTGCCTGATAGTCGGCGAATCGCGAACTCGTGGAGGACATCCCGAGCGGCCGGTAGATCGTCTGCTCGGACAGCGTGGCCCAATCTGTCCCGGACGCCGCCGCGACGGCCTCCGCCGCCGCGGTCAGGCCGAAGTTGGTGTACTCGTAGGTGATCCGGAACGGGTTCAGCGGTTCGAGCCGGAGCTTGTCGAGCACCTGCTGCTGGTTGTAACCCAGGTCCTCGAGCAGATCGCCGGCGTGGTCGGGCAGCCCCGATCGGTGCGAGTACAGATCGCCCACCGTGACGTGCTCGGTGACCCATGGGTCGGCGAGCGCGAAACCGGGCGACTTGGACACCACGGGAGTGTCCCAGCCGACGACGCCGGCATCGACCTGATGCGCCACCACCGTGGACCCCACCGATTTCGACATCGACGCCAGCTGGAACACGGTGTCGGCGTCCACCTTCTGATCGGTGCCCGCCTCGCGCACGCCGAACCCCTTCGCGTACACGGTCTGCCCACCGTGGACGACGGCGATCGCCATACCCGGCAGCCCGGAACTCTCCATCAACTCGTTCGCCAGTTCGTCGAGACGGCCCACGGCGTCGTCGATCTGACCGTCGGGGATGTCGACGCCCGCGACCGTCCCCGGGTTCGGCGGCTGCGACGACTCCGAGGTGGGGCTCGCGTCGGAACCGGCGTCGTCGGAGCCGGAGCCGCAACCCGTCACGAGTGACCCGCCGAGCGCGAGAGCCGACAGAAGTATCGTCAGGTTCCGCTGTCTGCGCATGGGTGATCCTCTGCTCGGGCCCGGGGTAACCGTGAACTGCCAGCGTAACGACTGCAAGCCCATGACCAGGCTGTTTTCGTCACAACGCCGCCGTTGTTCCCGTCGAATTCACCAGTGGTCGACCCGGCGCCCGGGCGCGGACGCTACGGTGTGCGGATGCCGATTGAAAAGAACGACTCGCAGCTGCTCAGTGAGCTGGCCCCGGTGGTGGACGAAAACCTGACACGTCACATCGCCGAGGCGGACGGCTGGCAGCCGCACGATCTGGTCCCGTGGGACCAGGGCAAGAACTTCGCGTTCATGGGTGGAACGGATTGGTCGGCAGATCAGTCGACCCTGAGCGACGTCGAGGCGCTCGCGTTGACCGTGGGTGTGCTGGTGGCGGACAACGTCCCCGCGTACCACCGGGAGATCGCCAAGCACCTCGCCCAGGTGGGTCCGTGGTGGCGCTGGGTGGGCCGCTGGACCGCGGAGGAGAACCGGCACTCCATCGTGCTCCGGAACTACCTGATGGTGACGCGCGCCGTCGACCCCGTTGCCCTCGAGCGCGCCCGGATGGACGAGATGGTCCGCGGCTACGCGATGCCGCCGATGCACCTGCTCGAGATGCTCGCGAATTCCGCGTTCGAGGAGAAGGCCGCGGCGGTCCGTCATCACAACACGGCGGCACTCGGCGAGGACCCGCTGGTGGCAGTGATCGCCGAGCGGCTGGCCACGGACGACGAACTGCAGTCGCTGTTCTACCGGAACATCGTCGAGGCCGCGTTCGAGCTGGTACCCGACCAGACGATGCGGGCCATCGCGTCGCGGATCGAGGCCTTCGACGTACCGAGCGTGGCCCTGCCCGGCGGAACCGACAGCACCGCGGTGCTCGCCGAGGCCGGCATCTACGACCCCGCCCAGCAAGGGGAGAAGGTGTTCGCCCCGCTGCTCCGCTCCTGGAACATCGCCGGGCGCTCCGATCTCGGCCCCGAGGGCGAGAAGGCCCGCGACGAGCTGTCCGCGCTGCTGTAGGACTTCTGCGCGAGAGGGCCCGCACTCGAGCGAGTGCGGGCCCTCTCCGTCGGCAGGGTCAGTCCTCGACCTTCGCCATCGCCAGCACGTCGAGACGCTTGTCGAGTTCCTCCTCGCTCAGCTTGTCGCCGATCAGACCACGGTCGACGACGGTCTCGCGGATGGTCTTCTTCTCCTTCAGCGCCTGCTTGGCGACGGCCGCCGCCTCCTCGTACCCGATCGCGGAGTTCAGTGGCGTCACGATGGACGGCGACGATTCCGCGAGGGTCTTGAGGTGCTCGATGTTAGCGACGAGCCCGACGACGCACCGGTCGGCGAACAGCCGCGTGACGTTGGCCAGCAACGTCAGCGATTCGAGCAGGTTCCGCGCCATCATCGGGATGTAGACGTTGAGCTCGAATGCGCCCGCGGCACCGCCCCAGGCGACCGCGGCATCGTTGCCGACCACCTGTGCGGCGACCTGGGTGGCCGCCTCCGGGAGCACCGGATTGACCTTGCCGGGCATGATCGAACTGCCGGGCTGCAGGTCGGGGAGACGGATCTCGCCGAGACCGGTCAGCGGTCCCGATCCCATCCACCGGATGTCGTTGGCGATCTTGGTCAAGGACACCGCGATCGTGCGCAGTGCGCCGGACGCCTCCACCAGGCCGTCCCGCGCCGCCTGCGCCTCGAAACTGTTCTTCGCCGGTGTGAGGGCGTCGACACCCGTCGCCTTGACCAGTTCGGCGACGACCTTCGGGCCGAACCCGTCGGGGGCATTGAGCCCCGTTCCGACCGCGGTGCCGCCGATGGGCAGCTCACCGAGCCGGGGAAGGCAGGCCACGACCCGCTCCATCCCCGCCTCCATCTGGCGGGCGTAACCGCCGAACTCCTGGCCGAGGGTCACCGGAACGGCGTCCATGAGGTGGGTGCGGCCCGACTTCACGACGGTCTTCCACTCGGTGGACTTGTCGAGCAGGGCCAGGCGCAGGTGGTCGAGGGCGGGGAGGAGGTCCTTCACCGCGGACTCGGTGGCCGCGACGTGCGTCGCGGTGGGAAAGGTGTCGTTGGACGACTGCGACATGTTGACGTCGTCGTTGGGGTGGACGACCACGCCGTTCGCCGCGGCGATCGACGCGATCACCTCGTTGGCGTTCATGTTGGAACTGGTGCCCGAGCCCGTCTGGAAGACGTCGATGGGGAACTGATCGTCGTGCTTGCCTTCGGCGATCTCGCCCGCCGCCGCGATGATGGCGTCCGCCTTCTCGGCGTCGAGGAGGCCGAGGTCCTTGTTGACCTGCGCGCAGGCTGCCTTCAGCAGACCCATTGCACGTATCTGGGTGCGCTCGAGACCTCGACCGCTGATCGGGAAGTTCTCGACGGCGCGCTGAGTTTGCGCGCGCCACAGGGCATCCACGGGCACCCGCACCTCGCCCATGGTGTCGTGTTCGATCCGGTACTTCTGCTCGTTGCTCTCGGTCATGCGTCAAACATGCCACTTCCGAGCGCGTCGTGGGGGCGCTCCCCGTGCGCCTTTCCGGTAGCCGCAGCTACCGGAAAGGCGCACGGGCAGCGGAGCTGCCTAGAACGTCGGCGGAACGGCGCCGTCTTCGCCCGTGAAGTCCACGGACGAGTACTCGCGCAGCTTCTCGAGACGGTGGTACGCGTCGATCATGCGGACGGTGCCCGACTTCGACCGCATCACGATCGACTGGGTCGAGGCGCCGCCGCCGTAGTAGCGGACACCGCGGAGCAGGTCGCCGTCCGTGACGCCGGTGGCGCAGAAGAAGACGTTCTCACCGGACACGAGATCTTCGGTGGTGAGCACGCGGTCCAGGTCGTGGCCTGCGTCGATGGCCTTCTGACGCTCGGCGTCGTCGGTGGGGGCCAGCCGGCCCTGCAGCGAACCACCCATACAGCGCATGGCGGCGGCGGCGATGATGCCCTCCGGCGTGCCGCCGGTGCCGATCAGGATGTCGGTGCCCGACTCGGGCCGCGCGGCGGCGATCGCACCCGCGACGTCGCCGTCGGAGATGAGACGGATCCGGGCGCCGGTGTCCCGGACCTCCTGGATGAGCCTGGCGTGCCGGGGACGGTCGAGGATGCAGACCGTCACGTCGGAGGGGGACGCCTTGCGGACCTTCGCGACGCGCTTGATGTTCTCCGCGACGGGCGCTGTGATGTCGATGACATCGGCGGCGTCGGGGCCGACGGCGATCTTCTCCATGTAGAACACGGCGGACGGGTCGAACATCGCGCCGCGCTCGGCGACCGCGAGGACGGCGATCGCGTTGGGCATGCCCTTCGCCATCAGGGTCGTCCCGTCGACCGGGTCGACGGCGAAGTCGCAGTCGGGTCCGTCGCCGTTGCCGACCTCTTCGCCGTTGAACAGCATCGGGGCTTCGTCCTTCTCGCCCTCGCCGATGACGACGACGCCGCGCATCGAGACCGAGCTCACGAGCTGGCGCATGGCGTCGACGGCGGCGCCGTCGCCACCCTCCTTGTCGCCACGGCCGACCCAGCGACCGGCAGCCATCGCACCAGCCTCGGTGACTCGGACCAATTCCAGAGCAAGATTTCGGTCCGGGGCCTCGCGGCGACTCGAAGTGGTGCTAGCCGTCATGGGCAGTGCCTCCTGGTGCAGTCACGGTCGACGTTGTACGTCGACGCTGTGTCGGTGGCCGTCGGCCGCCGAGTGTCGAGTGGATCTCGCTGCTGATTCTCCCAGAAAGAAGTGTGACGTGCGCTGCTGGGGCGCGAATCACGAGACCGAGAATCGTTGTTCCGGGACCGACCCTGGATACTGGTGGGCGTGGCATCCGATAAACCCCGCATCCTGCACAACAACCGCGACATGGTGTGGTCGCTCGTACCCCTTGTTCTGTTCTGCGTACTGATCGCGGGTATCGCCAGCCAGTGCACGTTCAGCCCGGGCGGACCCACCAGTGGCCCGATCCCCAGCTTCGACGTCGACGCGGCGCTGAAATACGACGCACAGGACCTTCCGTTCCCGGTGCGCAAGCCGGAGACGCCGGAGGGCTGGACGCCCAACTCGGGCAGCCGCAGCATCGTCAGCGGCGACGGCGGCGGCGATTCGAGCACCGTCGGCTTCATCACCGAGGCCGGCCGCTACATCCAGCTGACGCAGAGCAACGCCGTCGAGACGGTGCTCGTGCCGTTCGTCGCCGGCGGTCCGCGTACGGCGACGGGAACCGAGGACGTCGCAGGTCACAGCTGGATCGTGTACGGCGGGGAGGGTGTCGAGCCGATCTGGGTCTCCGACTTCGGCGACGTTCGGCTCCTCGTGACGGGCAGTGCATCACCCGAGGCGTTCGAGCAGCTCACCACCGCCGCGGCCGACGCCCCGATCCTCGCCGCCTGACGATCAGGGGAGGGTCAGTCCTCGTCGTCGGCGTGGGCGAGGGCCGTCTCGACGCGCTTGCGTGCCCCGGCGAGGTGCTCCTCGCAGCGTTTGGCCAGGGCCTCGCCCCGCTCCCACAGCGCGAGTGACGCGTCGAGGTCGAGGCCGCCCTGTTCGAGCACCTTGACCACGTCGACGAGTTCGTCGCGCGCCGCCTCGTAACCGAGCTCCGCGATGTCGGTGTCGTTTCCGGTGGGCTTGCTCATGTCCTACTTGTCCTTTCCCATCACCGCGGCACGGATTGCGCCGTCGGCGACTCGAACGCGAATCTGGGTGCCCGGTGGGGCGTCGTCGACCGAACGCAGTACCTCGGGATCGCCGTCGGGCACGATCCGCTGAACCACGGAGTAGCCGCGGGCCAGGGTCGCGGCGGGCCCGAGGGTCGTCAGCCGTGCACGAAGGTGCTCGATCGTGGTGCTCTCCGCGGCGATCGCCCGGCTGATATCGCGTCGCCCGGCCTCCCGCAGTCGCTCGACCTCGTCCGACCGGTGGTCGAGTGCGCGCAGCGGGTCGGCGAGCACCGGCCGGCTCCGCAGCTGGGAGATCAGGTGCGACTCGCGCTGCACCCAGTTGCGCAGCGCCGCCGCGCTCCGTGACCGCAATTCGCCGACGAGTGCCTGCTCGGCGACGGCGTCCGGCACCACCCGCTTGGCGGCATCCGTCGGTGTCGCGGCCCGCAGGTCGGCGACGTGATCGCTGAGCGGACTGTCCGGCTCGTGGCCGATGGCGCTGACCACCGGAGTTCGGCAGGCGACGATCGCGCGGCACAGCGTCTCGTCGGAGAACGGCAGCAGATCCTCCACACTGCCGCCGCCGCGCGCGAGGATGATCACGTCGACGTGCGGGTCGGCGTCCAATTCCTTCAACGCGTCGAGGATCTGCGGAACGGCGGTCGCGCCCTGCACCGGGGTGTTGCGGACCTCGAAGCGCACGGCGGGCCAGCGGCGCTGCGCCACACTGAGGACGTCGTGCTCGGCGGCGCTCGCGCGACCGGTGATCAGCCCGATGGTGCCCGGCAGGAACGGCAGCGGACGCTTCAGCCGAGGGGCGAACAGACCCTCCGCGGCCAGCAGCGCGCGCAACCGCTCGATCCGGGCGAGGAGTTCACCGATCCCGATCGCGCGGATCTCCGTCACCCGCAGCGAGACCGACCCTCGGCCCGTGTAGAACGACAACTTGCCGAACATCACCACCCGGCTGCCCTCGGTGAGCGGGACGGGGGAGTTCTGCAACAGCTGCGGGGAACAGGTCACCGACAGCGACATGTCGACGGACGGATCCCGCAGCACCAGAAACGCGGTCCGGGTTCCCGGACGCGCGTTGATCTGGGTGATCTGCCCCTCGACCCAGACACTCCCGAGCCGGTCGATCCACTGTGCGACCTTGGCCGACACGGTGCGGACCGGCCAGGGCTGCTCGGCGGTACTCGGTCCGGTACTGGTTGCGCGGGGCTGTGCGGAGGTCACTTCGCCTTGGCGGAGGTGATGCGGTTGGTCAGCATGGTCTGGAACGGCGCTCGTGCCAGGGTCGCGTTCTCGTAGTCCAGCAGCGTCGTGAGGTCCTCGACGGACAGGCTACGCAGGCGCGCCCGCAGCTGGGCGAGCGTCAGCGTGCCGTAGTCGAGTACGACGGCGATCTCGGGTTCGGCCACCGTCGGCGCGGAGGTCGCGGCCTTCTTGCTCGCCGCCTTCACGGGGGTCGAGCCGTTGGTCGCGGCGGCGGGAGCAGCCTTCGGGGTCGAGACCTTCTCGGGTGTGCTCTCGTCCTGCGGGCTCAGCGAGTACAGGGCGAACCGGCCCGGTCCGGCCGGCCGCTCGTCGGTCACGCCGTCGACAACGGGTTCCGGATCGGTGTCGTCGTCGAAGACGGCCCATGCCGGCTGCTCGTCGTCGTGGGTCCAGTTGATCAGTGCGAAAGCCTGGTCGCCCTTGATGGCCAGCGCCGTCATGGACTGCTGAACACGCATCGTGGTCTGCAGCACCTGACTGACCGCGGTCATGGGCAGGGTCGCCGCGGTGGTCGGCAGCTTCCTGGCCTCTTCGACGGCCGTCACGGCGATTCCAGCGGCGACACGCGCCACGAAGGGGGGACGAATCATTCCCACAGCCTGCCTGACAACGGCACGTTTGGGTAGCCGACGTGCCCACAGCGCCGACGACATCGGTGCGACGATGCGCACACTACCGGGCGGAGACCCCGCGAAAGTGTCGTCCGTCCGGGGTGACCCGTAGTCTGGAACCATGTCTTCGGCTGTTCCACTCAATGTGGGTATCACACGTTCGGCAGATTCGGGGGCGTCGCGTGCCGACGGCGAGAAGCGGGTACTGCTCGCGGAGCCCCGCGGCTACTGCGCCGGCGTGGACCGCGCCGTCGAGACGGTGGAGAAGGCGCTCGAGAAGCACGGCGCCCCGATCTACGTCCGCAAGGAGATCGTCCACAACCGGCACGTCGTCGATACGCTCACCGATCAGGGTGTCGTCTTCGTCGACGAGACCGACGAGGTTCCGGAGGGCGCGCTGCTGGTGTTCTCCGCCCACGGCGTGTCTCCCGCGGTCCACGAATCAGCTGCGGCGCGCAACCTGCGCACCATCGACGCCACGTGCCCGCTGGTCACGAAGGTCCACCAGGAAGCCAAGCGCTTCGCCCGCGACGACTTCGACATCCTCCTGATCGGACACGAGGGCCACGAGGAAGTGGAGGGCACCGCCGGTGAAGCCCCCGATCACGTGCAACTGGTCGACGGGCCCGACTCCGTCGACGCGGTGACGGTCCGCGACGAATCGAAGGTCATCTGGTTGTCGCAGACCACGTTGAGCGTCGACGAGACGATGCAGACGGTTGCCCGGCTGCGGGAGCGTTTCCCCAATCTGCAGGACCCCCCGAGCGACGACATCTGCTACGCCACCCAGAACCGTCAGGTGGCGGTCAAGGCGATGGCACCCGAATGCGACCTCGTCATCGTCGTCGGATCCCGCAACTCCTCGAATTCCGTTCGTCTCGTCGAGGTCGCTCTGAACGCGGGCGCGAAGGCGTCGTACCTGGTGGACTACGCGCGCGAAGTGGATCCGGCCTGGCTCGACGGCGTCCGGACGGTCGGGATCACGTCCGGTGCGTCCGTGCCGGAGATCCTGGTGCGCGGTGTGATCGATCTGCTCGACGAACACGGATTTCACGACGTCCAGCCGGTCACCACCGCCAACGAGACACTGGTCTTCGCACTGCCGCGCGAGCTGCGCGCCGCGCGGACCTGATCGGCCCGCTACCTGCCCCGCCGCTGCTCTAGCGGGGCTGCTCCGTCTCGAACGGCGGCTCGTACCGGTCGCGGTAGCGCACCTGCGGAATGGGGTGGGCCGGCACGTCGGGGTTCGGCCGGGGTCGCGGCGTCGTCCGCGGCGGGACCGAACGCGGCGCCTGACTGGTGCGCGGAGGCGCCGAGCGGGGAGCCTGCGCTGCCCGGTCGACCATCGGTGGTGGGGGCGCGGTGCGTCCTCCCGACGACGAGGAGCGGCGAGGCGGTGGGGTGGCTGCCCGTCGCGCCGAGCGGGGATGTTCCCGCGCAGCGTCCTTGTCACGCGCCCGGCGCGGCGGCGGAGACTGCTCCGACTCCTCGGGTGCGCGCCGAGGGCGGGCGGCGCGTGGCGCCCGCTGCGCGCGTCGCCGCTCGGACGTACGGGCGGGACCGGTCTTGCGTTGCTGCAGCAGGAAGAGGCGGAGGCCGCCGATCAGCAGGGTCACCACGGTGGCGGCGAGCATCACCGGAAAACGGTTGACCAGCGGATATGCGACGTTGATCGCCAGGTCTTTCAGTGCGGTGCTGTTCTCCTCCGCGATGAGACTCTGCCCGAGCGGCACCGCGACGAACAGGATCAGCGGCGGCTGGACGATCGCGGTGAACAGCGCCCGATTGCCGGCAGCCGCCACGGCGAGAACGCAGCCGAGGAAATAAAACGTGGAGAACGCAGCCGTGAGTTCCGTGCCACGAGCCGCATCGACAGCGAATCCGACAAAGGTGACTCCGACGGCCAGGAGAATGACACCCCACCAGGGGAGACCGGGGACCGTAGGGACAATCGACCGCCTGTCGAGCGGCACCCCAGAGCGAGCACGTTGGGTTGCAGACACACAACGACAGTAGCGGCAACTTGTTAACTAGCCTCGTTGGCGTGACCGGTAGAGCCTGAGAGATCCTCGAGATTTGTGCGTCGCGGCCACGAATCGACGGCGCTGACCTCGGTGACGTCGCCGTCGAACACGTCGAGGTCGTGGAGCTTGCGGGCGGTGACTGTGACCCGGGACTCCATCGACGCGACGGTGAGATTGAACGAGTCGACGGCCTTGCCGAGTTGTGAGCCGAGGCGGTCGAGATGCGCGCCGACCGTGCCCAGCCGCGAATACAGCTCCCGGCCGAGTTGGTGGATCTTCGCGGCGTCCTGCGACAGCGCCTCCTGCCGCCAGGTGTGCGCGATGGTCCGCAGCAACGCGATGAGAGTGGTGGGGGTGGCGAGGATCACGTTCCGCGAGAACGCGTGCTCGAGCAGCCCGGAGTCGGCGATCAGCGCCGCGTCCAGGAACGGGTCACCGGGCACGAACAGCACCACGAACTCCGGCGTCGGGTCGAACGACTCCCAATACGTCTTGTCGGCCAACTGGTCGACGTGCGTGCGCAGCTGCCGGGCGTGCCGGATGAGGTGCTGTTCCCTGGCGGTCGGGTCTTCCGTCTGCGCGGCGTCCAAATACGCCGCGAACGGGACCTTGGCGTCGACCACGATCTGCTTGCCGCCCGCGAGGTACACGAGCAGGTCGGGACGGACACCGTCCTTCGACACCTGGGTGTCGAAGTCGCAGTGCCGAACCATCCCGGCCAGTTCGACCACCCGCTCGAGTTGGATCTCGCCCCACCTGCCCCGGATCTGCGGCGCCCGTAGCGCCGTGACGAGTCTGTTCGTCTGCGTGGACAGCATCTGTGAGGTGCGGTGCATGCCCTCGACCTGCTCACTGAGCCCGGCGTACGCGTGAACCCGGTTGCGTTCGACGTGGTCCACCTGTTCCGCCAGGGCGCCGACGGCCTCGTGCAGCGGCCCGACCAGTCGCGAGATCTGCTCGCCGATCGCACCCGAGTGGCGGCGCGCGGAGTCTTCGCTGACCGCGCCGAGCGACTGCCGGAGGAGGGCCTCGTTCTCGCGCAGCGCGGCGAGCTGAGCCTCCGCTCGCGCCGCCCGATCACCGCTCCGCGCCGCGTGCAACAGCCACCCGAGGGCGGTGCCCGCGGCCAGCGCCAGGAGCATTCCGAGTGCAGCGAGTGCATTCATGTGGCTCATGGTGCACCGACCCACCGACATGTGGGGCACCGCCCCAGCGACATGTGGGGCACCGCCCCAGCGACATGTGGGGCACCGCCCCAGCGACATGTGGGGCACCGCCCCAGCGACATGTGGGGCACCGCCCCAGCGACACGTCCAATCGCTCCGACGCCACGCGGCCGAGGTGTTCGAGGTTGTCGGCACCGTGCTCTACGGTCTCGGGACATGAGGATCCTGCACACTTCGGACTGGCACATCGGACGCACGTTCCACGGGGTGGACCTGCTCACCGACCAGGCCCGTGTGCTCGACGCGATCGCCGCCCTCGTCGCCGAGCACGGCGTGGACGTCGTCGTCGTTCCCGGGGACGTGTACGACCGGTCGATCCCCAGCGCGGACGCCGTCACCGTGTGCAACCGCGGATTCGAAGCGATCCGGGACGCCGGTGCGGTCATCGTCGCCACGTCCGGGAACCACGACTCCGCGGCGCGGCTCGGGGCGGGTGCCGCGTTCTCCCGCGCGGGCGGGCTGCACCTCATGACGACGGTCGCCGGGATCGGCTCGCCCGTGGTGCTCGACGACGAACACGGTCCCGTCGCGTTCTACGGCATTCCCTATCTCGAGCCCGAGATCACCCGCGCGCAACTGGACGTGCCGACCGCCCGCTCGCACGCCGAGATCCTCGACGCCGCGATGGACCGCGTCTGCGCCGACCTCGACGGTCGCAACGACACCGGTCCGCGCACCAGGTCCGTCGTCCTGGCGCACGCGTTCGTCGTGGGCGCAGAGGCCACCGGATCGGAGAGGTCCATCTCCGTCGGCGGCGTCGAGACGGTGTCGGCGTCGGCCTTCGGCGGGGTCGACTACGTCGCGCTCGGCCACCTCCACTCGCCGCAGACCCTCGCCGAGAACATCCGGTACTCGGGTTCGCCGCTGCCGTATTCCTTCGGCGAGCGCACCCACAGCAAGGCGGTCTACCTCGTGGATCTCGACGCCGACGGACTGCGGGCCGTCGAGCGGGTCGACCTGCCGGTGGTCCGCGGTCTCCGGCAACTGACCGGGACGGTGCAGGAGTTGCTCGAGGACGACACGTTCCGCGACGCCGAGGACTGCTACGTGTCGGCGGTGCTCACCGACCCGGAACGTCCGGTCGACGCCATGCGCTCACTCCAGACGCGATTCCCGTTCGCCGTGCACCTCGAGTGGCAACGCCCCGAAGGCGGCGACGATCTGCGCTACCGCGACAAGGTCCACGGGCGCAGTGATCTGCAGATCACGCGCAGCTTCCTCACCGACGTGCGCAGCGAGCCGTCGACCGGCGAGATCCGGCTGGTGGAGGCCGCACTCGGCTTCGCCGGCCGGTCCGGCGAAGGCACCGCCGAGGTCGTCGCGCTGGAACAGACGGCATGAGGCTGCATCGACTCGAGGTCGAAGCCTTCGGGCCGTTCGCAGGATCCGTGGAAGTCGACTTCGATCGGCTCGGCGCCGACGGGCTCTTTCTGCTGCACGGTCATACCGGCGCCGGTAAGACGACGGTCCTCGACGCGGTGGCGTTCGCGCTGTACGGCACGGTGCCCGGGGCACGGAAGGACGGCAAGCGCCTCCTGTCCGACCACGCGCCCGCCGGTTCCGTTCCGACGGTGACGCTCGAGGCGACGATCGCGGGCCGGCATCTGCGACTCGTCCGCAGCCCGGAGTTCGAGCGTCCCAAGCGCCGTGGGTCGGGGACCATCAAGGAAAACGCGAAGGCCACGCTCACCTGGCTCGACGGTCGCGGGGAGAATCTGTCACGAATCCCCGACATCGCCGACGAGGTCGGGCGGCTGATGGGCATGAGCGCCGACCAGTTCTTCCAGGTGGTCCTGCTGCCGCAGGGAGAGTTCGCGAAGTTCCTGCGCGCCGACAACGAAGAACGCGGTCAGCTTCTGGAGAGGCTGTTCGACACCACCCGATTCGGGACGGTGGAGGAGTGGTTCCTCGACCGCAGGCGCACCAGCGCCCACGACCTGGACGAGCATCAACGGGCCGTCGACGTCCTGCTGGCGCGGGTCGCGACTGCCGCAGGCATCGAGGGGGGCGCCGACGCCGATCCGGTGACCTGGGCTCACAAGCTCGAGGCCGAGGCGCGCGAGACTCGCGACCTGGCCGCGGACGACCTGCAGACGGCCAAGAGTCAGGCGAAGGTGACCCGCGATGCGCTGACGGAGGCGCGCCGTGTCCTCGAACTGCAGAACCGCAGGCGGCGAGCCGAGGCGGAACTCGAGGCGCACGCAGCGGGAGCGGACCGGCGGGCGGTCCTCGTCGCCGAATTGGCGGATGCGCGCCGGGCCGAACCGGTCGCGACCGTGGCACGCGACGCCGACGCCGCCCGGGCCAAGGCCGCGGCCGCGGCGCGGAACGTCGAGGCGATCACCGACGGGTTGCGTTCGACGGTGGGCGGCGCCGATCTCGTGGCGGAGTTGTCGTGGCCTCCGACCGCCGACGAACGGGAGCACATCCGGTCGAGTATCCGGGACTGGCGTGATGAGATCGTCCGCCTCGACGGGGCACTCGCCGAATCCGTCGCCGCCGACCGGCTCGCTGTCGAAGTGGAGCGGCTGCGTACCCGGCAGGTCGAACTCGCCGAGGCCGGCGACGCGCTGTCCCGGGAGCGCGAACAATTGCCGCTCGCTCTGAGGGAAGCGGAGAAGGCGCTCGACTCGGCGCAGAAGGCCCGCGCCGCGGTGCCCGGGCTCGTCGATGCCCGGGACCGGGCGGCCGACGCTGCCTCGGCGGCGGCGGATCTCCGCACCCGCCGGGCCGAGCGGGATCGGCTCGAGCGCGGTGTGCTCGATGCCCGGCGACAGCATCAGGACGCGCGGGAGCACTGGCTCGACCTTCTGCAACGTCGGATCGCGGGCATGGCAGCCGAATTGGCGGGCACGCTCGAGGACGGTGTCCCGTGCCAGGTGTGCGGTTCATCCGAGCACCCGCAGCCTGCCGAACCGTCCGAGCTGTCGGTGACGAAGACCGACGAGGACAAGGCCCTCGCCGCGGAGCAGAAGGCCGCGGCGGCGATGACGACCGCGACCGAGAAACTGGGCGCGGTGGAGCGCGCGATCGGCGTGCTCGTCCAGCGCGGTGGCGACGGTGACGCGGACGAACTCGCCCAGGCACTCACGGCCGCGGAGACGGCGGTGGGGGAGGCGACTGCGCTCGGCGACGAGGTCGAGCGTCGGTCCGCGTCGCTCACCGAGCTACGGGACCGCGAGAGTCACCTGCAGGAACGGTCGCGGGACCTGGGCGTCGACGCCGCCACCGTCGCCGAGAGGATCACGGCGAGCACGACACAGCTCGGGGAGATCCGGGCCCGGGTGAGCGAGGCGGCGGGCGACGACCCGAGCGTGGAGGCGCGCCGCGCACGACTCGACGCGCTCGCCGAGTCCGCATCCGAGCTGCTCGACGCGCGGGACGCTGGTGCCGGAGCCGAGTCGGCGGCCCGTGAACTCGCGGCCAAGGCCGAAACACTGGCCGGGGACGCCGGTTTCGACAGCACTGCCGACGCCGTGGCCGCGGTCCGGACGGCCGCCCGTCAGGGCGAGATCGAGGCCGTCCTCACGGCGGCGCGAGACGCCGAGGTCGGGGCGCGCAGCGTGCTCGACGACCCCGAGGTCGTTGCCGTCGCCGAGGCGGATCCCGTGGAACTGGCGTCCGTCCAGCACGCGCACGACGTGGCCGCGGAGGTCGTGAACGTCGCCGTCGCGGCGGCGTCCGACGCCGAGCGCCGACTGCTCGATCTGGAACGGTTCGTCGGTCAGCTCGACAAGGCCGCCGAGGCGATTGCGCCGATGCAGGCCGCGCACGAGGAGCTGGCTGCCCTCGCCGAGGTGATCGCGGGCCGTGGCCAGAACGCCAGGAAGATGTCGCTGCGATCGTATGTGCTGGCGGCCCGGCTGGAAGAGGTGGCCGTCTCGGCATCCGCGCGGCTCGGCCGGATGTCGGCGGGACGGTACGAGTTCGTCCACAGCGACGAGGCCGGTCCGCGAGGCCGCCGCGGCGGTCTGGGGCTGGACATCCGCGACGACTACACCGGGGTGGTGCGTTCGGCCAAGACCCTGTCCGGCGGTGAGTCGTTCCTGGCGTCGCTGTCGCTGGCGCTCGGTCTCGCCGATGTCGTCGCGGCGGAGTCGGGAGGCGTCGTCCTCGACACGATGTTCATCGACGAGGGATTCGGCACCCTCGACGCGGACACCCTCGACTCGGTGATGGGCGTGCTCGACGAGCTTCGTGACGGCGGCCGGGTGGTCGGGATCGTCAGTCACGTCGACGAGATGCGTCAGCGAATCCCGAGCCGACTGCACGTGATTCGCGGACGCACCGGCTCCACCGTGGAGGTGGTCGCCGGCTGACCGCCGGTCAGTCCGCCTTGGGCGCGACGGCGGCCTCGTCGACGGTGACGCCCTCCCGTTCGGCGTCGTCGAGGTCGTCGTTCGCGGCGACGGCGTCGGCGATGTTGCTTTCGGCGCTGTGCTCGTCGATCTGCTCACCGATGTAGCGCACCACCACGGCGGCGACGGCGGCGGCGGGCACCGCGAGGAAGGCGCCGACGATCCCGAACACGGAGCCACCGGCGGTGACGGCGAGCAGAACCACGACGGCGTGCAGTTTCATGCTCTTGCTCTGGAGAACGGGCTGCAGCACGTTGCCCTCGATCTGCTGCACCACGAGGATGATGATCAGCACGATCACCGCGGTGGTGAGACCGTTGGCCACCAACGCGACGAGCACGGCGAGAGCACCGGCGACGAACGCACCGACGATCGGGACGAAGCCACCGATGAACGTCAGGATCGCGAGGACCGGTGCGAGCGGCACACCGAGAATGAGCAGTCCGGCGCCGATGAAGACGGCGTCGATGAGGCTGACCAGTGCCTGCGTCCGGATGAACCCGCCGAGCGTGTCCCACATGCGGCCCAGCACCACTTCGAGGTGACGGCCCGCGCGGCCGCCGCCGACGGAGTGCAGCCACGGGATGAACCGCGGGCCGTCCTTGATGAAGAAGAACGACAGCACCAGCACGAGGCCGAGTGTGAGCAGCAGGGAGCTGGCGGTGCTGACGCCGGTGAACACACCGGACGCGATGACCGTCCCACTTTCCTGCACCTTCACGACGATGGTGTGGATGCCCTGGTCGATCTGATCGTCCTGCAGGTTGATCGGCGGACCCTTCAACCAGTCCTGCACCTGGTTGATGCCCTGGGTGGCCTTGTTGGCCAGCTCGGGTGCCTGGTTGACCACGGACGGCACGATGCCCGCGATGATTCCGGCGACGACGGCGATGAACACGACGAGCGACGTCGCGGCGGCCGCCGCCGGGGGGATACGCCGTCGCGTCATCGCCCGCGTCGGCGGCCACAGCACCGTGCACACCACGACGGCCAGCAGCACGGGGAGGACGATCACCCAGAGCTTTTCGATGATCCACCCGAACAACAACGCGCCCAGCGAGATGGCCACGAGGACCAGCGACCACTTGGCCACCCACATCGCACCCACCCCGATGAGATGCCCGCGGTCCGGTTTCGTGATTGCGCTCCCGGACGGTGCCGGGGCTTCCTTCTCCGTCACAGATGGTCCTCCCTGCCGTGTCTGCTCAGCCGATCAGTACTGACAGTACTGGGGGACGCCGGGACGGCCCGGTGAGGTCAGCAGCAGCGGGCACCCGGGTTCGCGTCGGCGTCCGCGTAGCGGGCCTTCCAGTACTCGCGCTCGGTCGGCACCTCGGCCTCCGGATGGTTCCGGCGAAGGTGTTCGACGTACCTGCTGTAGTCGTGGTCGCCCATCAGCGACCCCGTCCACCACCAGGCGGTCCGGACGGCCCCCACGACCCTATTCATCATGGTGATGTGCCCTGTCCGTGTGGGTGTGTGCAGCACCGGGTGCGCGCACGACGCCCGATGCGATGAGTTCGTTCCATTCCTTGTCGAGTTCCTTCTCGGCGGCGGTGGGGACGAACCCGGCGGGCGCGAAGATCTTCGACGGTTGCTCGGGTGACTCGGTGGTCGGCAGTCCACCCGCCCGGAATGCCTTGATGCAGACGAGCGCTCCGGCCACCACGACGACGAGGACGAGTCCGGCGAACACGATCGACAGGGTGCCCTGGATGAACGTGTTGCGGATGACGGCGTCGATGGCCTCGGGAGTCTTGGCGGAACCGAAGCTGGTCTTGCCGGCTTCCTTCGCCTCCTTGAACGCGGCGTGCTGGGACCAGTAGCCGACGGCGGTGTTGCCGGAGAAGATCTTCTGCCAGGACGCCGTCATGGTGACGATCAGGTCCCAGACGAGGGGAACGCCGGGAATCCATGCCCATTTGAAGAGGCCCCTCTTCATGACGATGGCGAGGACCACCGTCAGCGCGATCGCGGCGAGCAGCTGGTTCGCGATGCCGAAGAGCGGGAACAGGGTGTTGATTCCACCGAGCGGGTCGGTGACGCCCATGAGCAGGATCGCGCCCCACAGTCCGACGACGGCCAGCGAGCACACCCAGGCTCCGACGCGCCACGACGGATCCTTGAACTTGCGGGCGGGTCCACCGAAGTTGCCGAGCGAGTCCGACAGCATGAACCGGGCGACACGGGTGCCTGCGTCGACGGTGGTGAGGATGAACAGCGCCTCGAACATGATCGCGAAGTGATACCAGAACGACTTGAGGGCGGCGCCGCCGAGGAACTGGCTGAGCACTTCCGACATGCCGAACGCGAGCGTCGGGGCACCGCCGGTGCGGGAGATGATCGACTCCTCGCCCACGTTCTCCGCGGCCTGCGAGAGGGTGTCGGGGCTGATGTTCGGGCTGGACAGTCCGAGGCCGTTCACGTAGGCGGCGGCCGTCTCGGGGGTTCCGCCGGTGAGGGTGGCCGGCGCGTTGAGCGCGAAATACAGGTGCTGGTCGATGATGCACGCGGTGACGAGCGCCATGATCGCGACGAACGACTCGGTGAGCATGCCCCCGTATCCGATCAGCCGCATCTGCTTTTCCTTCGCCAGCAGCTTGGGTGTGGTGCCGGAGGAGATGAGGGCGTGGAAGCCCGACAGCGCGCCGCACGCGATCGTGATGAACAGGAACGGGAACAGCGAGCCCGCGAACGCGGGACCGTTGCCCTGGATGGCGAACGTCGTGACGTCGGGCATCTTGATGGTGGGCTGCGCGACCAGGATGCCGATGGCCAGCAGGATGATCGTGCCGATCTTCATGAACGTCGACAGGTAGTCGCGCGGGGCCAGCAGCAGCCACACGGGCAGGACGGAGGCGGCGAAACCGTAGGCGATCATCAGCCAGGCGATGGTCACCTTGGAGAGCGTGAACCAGTCGGCGCCCCAACCGGTGTCGGCGACCCAGCCGCCGGACACGATGGCGAGGAGCAGCAGCACGACGCCGATCAGCGACACCTCCGCGACCTTGCCCGGGCGCAGGTACCGCAGGTAGACGCCCATGAACAGGGCGATCGGGATGGTCATGGCGATCGAGAAGACGCCCCACGGGCTTTCCGCGAGCGCGTTGACGACGACGAGGGCGAGTACCGCGATGAGGATGATCATGATGACGAAGACGCCGATCATGGCGGCCACACCGCCGACGAGGCCGAGTTCGTCGCGGGCCATCTGACCGAGGCTGCGTCCGCGGCGTTTCGTCGAGATCCACAGGACGAGGAAGTCCTGGACCGCTCCGGCGAAGACGACGCCGATGATGATCCACAGCGTGCCGGGCAGGTAGCCCATCTGTGCGGCGAGGACGGGACCGACGAGGGGACCTGCGCCGGCGATTGCGGCGAAGTGGTGCCCGAACAGCACCCGCCGGTCCGTCGGCATGTAGTCCTTGCCGTTTTCCAGGATTTCGGCGGGGGTGGCCCGGTCGTCACGGGGCTGGACGAGTTTGCGCTCGATCATCCGCGCGTAGAAGCGGTAGGCGATGAGGTACGTGCAGACGGCGGCCACCACGAACCAGACGGCGTTGATGTTCTCGCCGCGGATGAACGCGATCATCACCCAGGCGATGCCACCGAGGAGGCCGAGGACGGCGAACGTGATCCGCGCCGCCGGTGAGATGGGGGTGCGGTCCACGACGCCGACCGCTGGCAGATCCGGATCCGTTTTCAGGTACTCGATCTCGGATTCGGGGGCGGCTCTCAGGGCCATCGCGAACTCCTTCCCAGCGCCCCCGTCGTCATTGTGTGCCGGGGGTGACGCCGTCGACAGATGCCACATCTTTTGTGGCCCCCGTCACCCTATTGCGCCGACGTTCGGTTCGACGAAAAAACGACGTCAGAAGCGAGACGAATCGGCGTCGATCCAGTCGGTGAGCCAATCCGAGGGCGGATCCTCGAGCAGTTCGCCGGGCATCAGCCACTCGTACAGTTCCGCGTAGGTGCGCGTGGTGACCCCGTCGATCCGGCGGTTGAGCATCGACGGTGTCAGTTGGTCGAAGCTGTCGAGACCCATCGATGCCACCATCTGCTGGGCGCCGGCCACCGTCGACTTCTGGAACCGGAACACCCTGGCCGCCTTGTCGGGGACGTCGAGCGCGCGGGTCCGCGCCGGGTCCTGCGTCGTCACTCCGACGGGGCAGCGGTTGGTGTGGCACATCTGCGCCTGGATGCAGCCGACGGCGAACATCATCGCGCGGGCGGCCAGGGTGAAGTCGGCGCCCTGAATGATCCGTTTGACGATGTCGGATGCGCTGGCGACCTTCCCGGACGCGCCGATCTTGATGCGGTTCCGCAGTCCGGCGCCGGTGAGCGCGTTGTGCACGAGCATCAGCCCCTCGGTGAGGGGCATGCCCATGTTGTCCTCGAATTCCACTGGACCTGCACCGGTTCCGCCCTCGGAGCCGTCGACGATGACGAAGTCCGGGGTGACGTCGCGTTCGAGCATCGCCTTGCAGATGCCGAGGAACTCGGTGCGCGATCCGACGCACAATTTGAACCCGACGGGTTTGCCGCCGGAGAGCGTTCGCAGGGTGACGATGAAGTCGATCAGCTCGTTCGGGGTGGAGAACGCGGTGTGCGAGGGCGGGGAGATCACCGTCTTCCCGACCGGCACGCCGCGCGTCTCGGCAATCTCCCGCGACACCTTCGCCCCGGGCAGCACGCCGCCGAGCCCGGGTTTCGCGCCCTGCGACAGCTTGATCGAAATCGCCTTCACCTGGTCTGATGCCGCATGTTCGGCGAACTTGCCGGGGTCGAAGTGGCCGTCGTCCGTGCGGCAGCCGAAGTAGCCGGACGCGATCTCCCAGATCAGGTCGCCGCCGTGCTTGCGGTGGTACGGGCTGATCGCGCCCTCGCCGGTGTCGTGCGCGAACCCGCCGCGCGCGGCCCCGGCGTTGAGGGCTTCGATGGCGTTCGCGGAGAGCGAGCCGAAGCTCATCGCCGACACGTTGAGAAGCGCGATGTCGTAGGGCCGTTCGCAGTCGGGGCCGCCGATGCGGACGGTCGGCGGCTCGGGCGGTGCCATCCGGGCGCGCAGCGAGTGGGCCATGAACTCGTAGCCGACGGCGTGCACGTCCCGCTCGGTGCCGAACGGTTCCTCGGCGAGCGTCCCCTTGGCCCGCTCGTAGACGAGGTCGCGGGTGTCGCGGTCGAAGGGCGTTCCGTCCGTGGACGATTCGACGAAGTACTGCTGGATCTCGGGGCGGATCTTCTCGAGCAGGAACCGCGCGTGCCCCAGCACCGGATAATTCCGCAGAATGCTGTGGCGCCGTTGCAGCAGATCCCACGTCCCCAGGGCTGCGAGCGCGAGAAGGACGACCGCGGCGAACCACCACCCGGTCGCCACACCGAGGGTCAACGCAAGAGCGCCCAGTCCGAGGATCCATAGCGCGAGGACGATCAACCAGCGGGTCACTCGCTGAGACTAGAACCTCACATGAGTGCCGACGCGTACTCCGGCGCACTTTCGCACTCACATGGGGAGACAGGTGGGATAGTGGACGCACGAGGTCAGCTGCCACGACAGGGGGAGTCATGTCGGAGTCGCCGAGCAATCCGGAATCGTCGAGCAACCCGGTGCCGCCGAAGCCCGGCGACACGGGTACCTACGGCTACCAGTACCCGACGCAGCAACAGCAGCCGCCGCAGTCGCAGCCGTACCCGGGCCAGTACGGCCCGCCGCCACTGCCGCCCTCGAACGCCGGATGGGCGGTGGCTGCCGTCCTCTTCTTCTGGCCGCTCGCCTTCGCCGCGTTCAACCACGTCCACGACGTGTACCCCAAGTGGGCGATGGGCGACTATCAGGGCGCCCAGTACGCGTCCGACCGCGCGAAGGCGCTCGGCAAGATCGCCCTGTGGATCTGGGTGGCGCTGATCGTCGTCTTCGTGATCGGGTACGCGATCCTGATCATCGCCCTCGTCGCGAACAGCAATACCTCCAGCTGGTGAGGGCGATGGTCGTTGATCGGACGCCGACGCCGTAGAATCCAACGACCGTGAGCCTTACCCTCGGAATCGTCGGACTGCCCAACGTCGGCAAGTCCACCTTGTTCAACGCGCTGACCAACAACGACGTGCTGGCCGCGAACTACCCGTTCGCGACCATCGAACCCAACGTCGGCCTGGTCGAACTGCCCGATCCGCGGCTGTCCGAGCTCGCCCGGATCTTCGGTTCCGAGCGCATCCTGCCCGCCACGGTGTCGTTCGTCGACATCGCCGGCATCGTCAAGGGCGCCTCCGAGGGCGCCGGCCTCGGCAACAAGTTCCTCGCCAACATCCGCGAGGCCGACGCCATCTGCCAGGTGGTTCGCGTCTTCAACGACGACGACGTCGTGCACGTCGACGGCCGCGTCGACCCGGCATCCGACATCGAGGTGATCGAGACCGAGCTCGTCATCGCCGACATGCAGACGCTGGAGAAGGCCCTGCCGCGCCTGGAGAAGGAAGCGAAGAAGAACAAGGAACTCAAGCCCATCCACGAGGAGGCGCTGAAGGCGCAGGAAGTCCTCGACGAGGGCAAGACCCTGTTCAGTGCGAAGGACAAGCTGGACTTCGCGCTGCTGCGCGAGCTGAGCCTGCTCACCACCAAGCCGTTCCTGTACGTGTTCAACGCCGACGAGGCCGTGCTCACCGACGACGCGAAGGTCGCCGAACTGCGCGCCTCCGTCGCCCCGGCAGACGCTGTGTTCCTCGACGCCAAGGTCGAGCAGGAGCTGCTCGAGCTGGACGAAGAGGACCGGCAGGAGATGCTCGACTCCATCGGACAGTCCGAGCCGGGCCTGCACGCACTCGCCCGCACCGGCTTCCACACCCTCGGCCTGCAGACCTACCTCACCGCCGGTCCCAAGGAATCCCGCGCCTGGACCATCCACAAGGGCGACACCGCCCCCCAGGCCGCCGGCGTCATCCACACCGACTTCGAGCGCGGCTTCATCAAGGCCGAGATCGTCTCCTTCGACGACCTCATCGCCGCCGGATCCATGGCAGCCGCCAAGGCCGCTGGCAAGGTCCGCATGGAGGGCAAGGACTACATCATGGCCGACGGCGACGTGGTGGAGTTCCGCTTCAACGTCTGACGGCGGTTCCTCGCACGAGCACCCCGACCACTCCTGCGCCGACGAGTGAGATCAGCCCGGTGGTGACGGCGGCGGAGTTCCAGCCCAACATCATGCCATCGACGGTGCCTGCCGGGTCGAGGGCGATGATGCTGACGACGGTGACGCCGATGGAGGAGCCGAGGTAGCGGGCGGTGTTGTTGGCGCCGCTGCCGAGTCCGCCCTGATCGGCGGGCACGCTGGCGACGGCTTGGCGGCCGAGGCCGGCGTTGAGCAGGCCGCTCGCGACGCCGGCGAGCAGCAGTCCCGGGACCAATCGCAGCAGGGACGAGTCGGGGGTGAGGCCCGTCATCGTGAGCATGGCGAGGCCGACGCCGGCGAGTCCGATGACGAGTTGTGGTGAGCCGGCGAGCCTTGCCGGGAGTGTGCGGGCGAGCAGCGACGCCACGACACTCGTGCCCGACCACAGCGCGATCACCCCGGCTGCGGCCAGCGTGCTGACGTGCATCGTCTTGACCAGGAACGTGCACGCGAACGACATCAGGCCGATGATGCCCGCCCCGGTCGCGAGGGCCGCGAGGGTGGCGGCCAGGAAGTCGCGTCGACGGAACAATGTGAGGTCGAGCATCGGGAACGGTCGCCGCCGCTCGACCGCGACGAAGACAAGGGTGAACACGGCCGCGCCGACGCCGCAGAGCACGGTGGCGGCAATGTTGCCCTGTCTGCCCTCGACAAGTGCGACGAGCACCAGGACCATCGCGGCGCACAGCGTGACCGCTCCCGGGACGTCGATCCGCTTGGGGACGGCGGAGCGTGACTCCGCGAGCGCGCGCGTCGCGACCTGTCCGATCACGAGCGATGCGACGGCGAGTGCCCAGTACAGGCCGCGCCACCACCCGGCGAGGTCGAGGAGGCCCGCGACGACGGGGCCGACGGCGATGCCGGCGCCGACGCTCGCACCCCAGATTCCACTCGCCGTCGCCCTTGCCGCCGGGGTGGTGAAGGCATGTGCGACGGCGCCGAGGCTGGCCGCGATCAATGCCGCCCCCGCCACTCCCTGGATCAGTCGTCCGACGATGAATAGGACGGGTTCCTGACTGACCGCGCCGACCACCGCGCCCAGGGCGAGAAGCCAGGCACCCCAGTGGAACACCCGGCGCCTGCCGTAGTCGTCGGCGAGTGCGCCCGCGGTCAGCAGGACCGCGGCGAGGCCGACGCTCATCGAACTGAGAATCCACGTCTGCGCTGCCGGGCCCGCCGACAGCGCCGCGGCAACGGTGGGCATGTTGCCGAGCGGGGCGCAGAACGCGACCAGGGCGACGAACGTCCCGAGCGATGCGACGGCCAGCGTGGTCCCCGGGCGGGGAGTGTGTGCACGGATCAGTGGGGCAACCGCAGTTGGTCTGTTCACAAGACTGAACTTAGAACCATTTTGGTCTGGTGACAAGACTGAATTGCGTTAGCATGTGGGTGTGGCACTGGGAACCGGGTACTCGCAGCAGAACTGCAACCTCGCTCGCGCCCTCGAAGTGGTGGGTGAGCGGTGGACGATGCTTGTGCTGCGCGACTGTTTCTACGGGGTCCGCCGCTTCAGTGATCTGCTTGCCCACCTCGACATCTCGCGCGCCGTCCTGACGGACCGGCTGACCGCTCTCGTCGAGGCCGGCGTCCTCGTCCGTGTCGCAGACGGCGGTCATCCCGAGTACGAACTCACCGAGGCCGGGAAGGCTCTGTGGCCGAGCATCTATGCGCTGTCGCAATGGGGTGAGCAGTACGTGTCGCCCGGCAGTTACCCGGGTCGCGTGTTCTCGCACGCGGTGTGCGGAGCGCAACTCGATCGTTTCGGGCGATGCCCCGACTGCGGCACGATCCCGGGCCCCGAGGACCTGGTGGTCGCGCCCGGGCCGGGGGAGGCCGTCCGTCCCCGCAGCGACGCCGTCGCCGTGGCCCTGCGTGAGCCGCGCCGGATGCTCACTCCACTGCGGCCGCACAGCGCCTGATCGACGCGACCCTCACGCCGCGACGGGCAGGGCCGGTTCGAACGTCGCCCGCACCTGCAACCACTGGGCGAGGATCTGGCATCCGGTGAGCCCGCTCGCATCGAGGGGTTCGCTGGCGTACGCGACGTGCCGCCCACCCCGCGCATTGACGACGCGCACACCGCGCCAGGCGAGGCGCGGCGGCAGGTAGCCGAGCACCTCGATGGCCGCGGTCCGCAGCCGGCGCAGGTCGGTGCGCCACTGCCGGGGGCTGACGCGGGTCTTGGTCGCATTCTGGAAGCTGTTGTTGCGGATCAGTTCCCACGTCTGTGCGAGCCACGTCCGCAGCGCGCGAAACGACATCCACCGGGTGAGGTCCGCGATGTCGCGCACGTAGCTGTCTTCGCTGGCATTGCAGATCATGTCGTCCGGGTGCGCGATCCACTGGACCGGTACGGAGTCGGGGATCGGGGCGCCGTCGCCCGCGACACCGCGCCCGCGGCAGCCCGGCACCACCCCCGCGGGTTGCTCGGGGTCGGAGACGAGACCCACCGCGGAGAGGTTGTCGGCGCGCAGGGCGCCGGTGGCGATCTGTCCGAGCACTTCACGGATCACGGTGCATCCCTGCGAGTAGCCGATCAGCATGACCGATCCCGGAGCGTCCTCAATGGCGTCGGTCAAGCGGCGGACGCCGACCTCGGTGCTCTCCCGGTAGCTGAGCCCGCCCGCGGCGACCGGCCCGTACGACGCCGGATAGCCGACCCACCGCGACGCGAACCGGTCGTCGAGGGCGTCGGTGACGTCACGCAACAGTCCGGAGACGTGGCGTCGGTGGTCATCGGGGTGGGACTCTCCGGTGCCACCGACGGCGAGAACGGTCACCTGGGACATGGCTCCCATCATGCCGACCGCGGGTAAGGATCCGTTCGGGCGACCCTGAGAAGTTCCTGGCAATCGAGCGCCGTGGGTTGTCACCCGATCGTCAGCGCGATCAAGGCCACCAGCGGGGGCACGCTCTGCGACAGTGCGCCGACGACGCCGTCCCCGCGCTGTCGGCTGAGCGCCATCCGGTCCGAAACGGCCAGGGCGATGCCCGCCAGGAACATGAAGAGGCAGGTGTAGACGACGAGGGTGCGACCCGGAGTGTCGTGACCCGCCCACCACAGGACGACGCCGGCGATGGCGCCGGAACCGAGGAACAGGTTGTAGAAGCCGACGTTGAACGCCCACAGATGGGCGGCGGGCACATCGCGGCCGGGGATGCGGAAGATGCCCTCGTGCACCGACGGCGCGCAGAACAGGACCGACTCCCACACGAATGCCAGCAGGTGCACGCCCGCGGCGACCAGTGTGGCGATCTGCGCGACGATGGTCACGGCGCACCCGACCCGGTCGCGAGTTCGACGCCGTACCGATCGGTGACCCCGTGCAGCAGCCGGTCCATTTCTCCCGGCGAGTCCCCGCCACGGCCGACCGCGTCGAGATCACCGAAGAAACGGCTGTGGGATGCCCCGGCGGAGACGAGGAGGAAGTCGGCGGACTCGGAGAGGACCGTGAACGTATTCATCGTTCCCGCCTCGATGGCGATGGTTTCCCCCGCCGCGAGTTCGTACCCGGTGTCTCCGGCCTGGACCAGCATCCGGCCGCGCAGCACGTGGTAGGACTTCGACCACGGCTCGGCGTGCAGCGGGCCGTCCGGTGCGGTCCGGGACGCTTCGACGAGGAAGACTTCGTACGCTCCGCCGGTGTGCTCGCCGCCGACCAGGACCGTGATGTCGGCGTCCGGCGCGGTGAGGTGGCGGCCGTCGCCTGCTCTGTTTACGTGAACGTGAGTGGACATACTGCGACGGTATGACCGGTGCACCCCGCTGCCCATCCCCGGAATCTGGGATGGTGGTGTGCCTGTGACCAGCGCATACTGTGTTCATGCTGGAGGTCCGGGCGGAAAAGTTGCGCCGGGAGGTGCTCGCGGTCGCGGGATCGGGTGCCGGTGTCACGCAGCTGCACCAGCGCGCCATCGAACTGGTCGGTGAGACGGTGCGCAGCGACCTGACGTGCTGGGCGATGCTCGACCCGGAGACACTCGCGATCAGTTCGATGACCAGCGGGCGCAGCCGGATACCGCAGCAGTACGAACCGCTGCTCGCCGAATCGGAGTACAACGGCGACGATCCGGGCACGTTCGCCGAACTCGCCCGCAGCGGCCGAACCGTCGCGCGTGCCTCGGACTTACCCGCGGACGAGGTCGCGCACAGCCTCCGCCACGGCGCGGTGTGGGCGCCGCTGCAGCTCGGCAGCGAGGTCCGAATCGTGTTCCGCGTCGACGGTGTGTGCTGGGGCGCAGCCGGATTCGTGCGGTCCGGGCCGGATTTCACCGACCGTGAGCTCGAGTTCCTCACACTCGTGGCTCCCGGCCTGGCGGTCGCGACGCGGGCCGCATCCGTACACGCCCCGGCGGTCTCCGGTCGCGGCGACCAGGGTCCGGCGGTGGTGGTCACCGACGCCGCCGGCGATCCGATTGCGCTCACGGCCGCTGCCCGTGGCTGGCAGGACCGCTTCGACGAGGTCGCCCCGGGCAGGCTGACCGTGGTGCTGCGGGCCGCGACGTTCGGAGCGCGGTCGAGCGGTTCGGGGATCTTCAAGGCGCGTGTGCGCGACGCGGAGGGCGGCTGGATTCTGGTGCGCGCCACGGCCTTGATCGGCGGCGACGAACCGCAGACGGTGGTCACCCTCGAACCCGCCGTCGGCGGCGAGCTCACCGGATTGTTGCTCGCGGCGTATGCGGTGACCGCACGCGAGCGTGACGTGTGCGCCGATGTGATGGCCGGCTACGCGACGTCCGAGATCGCGGACCGCCGCGGCATCACTGTGAACACCGTCCAGGACCACCTGAAATCGGTGTACGCGAAGGCCGGGGTCCGCAGCCGCGCGGAGCTCGCCGCTCGGCTGCGGACCGGTCGCGAGCACTAGCGGCGGCTCACGAACCGGCCCCGCCCTCCACGGCGGCTCAGCGCGGTTCGGGCCGTTCCTGGTAGCACTTGAAACTCAGTGCGAGACGGCCACGCCCGTGTGTCATCGAGCGCAGGGCGACCGGATAGTCGGTGACCTCGCTCGTCGGCACCGACGCGATGACGGTGACCTCGCCGTCCCCTGCCGGTTCGGTGCCCTCGATCTGGCCGCGGCGCCGTCCGAGATCCGCCATCACGTCGCCCTGAAGCGCCGACGGCACCGTGACCTCGACGTGGTCGACGGGTTCGAGGACGAGGGTGCCCACCTTGTCGATGGCCGCACGGAGGGCGAGTGCCCCCGCCATCCGGAAACTGAAATCGTCGGAGTCGACCGAGTGATGCTTGCCGTCGAGAACGGTGGCCCGCAGGTCGACAAGCGGAAACCCGTGCCGGCCTCCGCGTCCCATCGATTCGGCGATCCCCTTGCCGACCGCGGGGATGAGGGACTTGGGTATCACTCCACCGCGGGTCTCGTCGACGAACTCGTAGCCCTCGTTGCGGGGGAGCGGCTCGAAGCGGACCGTCGCCACCCCGAACTGGCCGTGGCCGCCGCTCTGCTTCTTGTGGCGGCCCTCCGTCTCCACGGTGCCGAGCAGCGTCTCGCGGTACGCGATCTTGACGGGTTCGGTCTGGAGGGTGATGCCGTACCGCCGCTTCAACCGGGTCAGCGCCACCTGCACGTGCACATCGCCGGCGCCCCGGACCACCGTCTGGTGGGTTTCGCTGTCGCGGGTCACCTCCAGCGTCGGGTCGTCGCTGACGAGCTCCGTCAGGGCGGTCGCCAGTTTGTCCTCGTCGCCCGCGCTCTCGGCGGCCACGGCGATTCCGTAGACGGGACGCCGGTGCACGATCGGGGGCACGGTGAGGGACGAGCCGATCGGCGCGAGGGTGTCACCCGTCGAGACGTCGGTCAGTTTGATGGCGCCGACGATGTCGCCCGCCTCCGCGGTGTCGATCGCGGTGTGTTTGCTGCCGAGGACGCGAAGCAGGTTGTGCAGGCGCTCCTTCGCTCCGGTGCGCTGATTGACGAGGACGTCGTCGGCGTGCACGGTGCCGGACAGGATCTTCACCAACGCCACCTGCCCGACGTACTCGTCGGTCTGCGTCTTGAAGACGTACGCGAGCGGATCACCGGACGGATCGCACCGCACCTCGGCGACCCCGTCGCCGTGAACCTCGATGCCCGGGACCTCCGACGGTGCGGGCGCGATCCGGCACACGAAGTCGAGCAACCGGTCGACGGCGATCGCATCGACCGCCGACCCGCACAGCACCGGCCACAGCGAGCCCGCCGCGAAACCCGCGCGGAGCGCGTGCTCGAGTTCGGCCACGGAGATGTCCTCCCCGTCGAGATACTTCGAGAGCAGGTCGTCCTCGATCTCGACCACGTCCTCCACGAGATGCTCGTGCTGTTCGTGCTCGCGGTCGGCGATATCGGCGGGCAGTTCGTCGCTCGTGTTCGCGGACCCGCTGTCGTAGAGGATGACGTGCTCGGTGAGGAGATCGGCGACCCCGGTGAACGCCGACGCCTCGCCGACGGGCAGGTCGACCGGCTCGACCCCGGACCCGAAATGGTCGCGGATACCGGCCAGGACGACGTCGAACGACGCCCGCTCCTTGTCCATCTTGTTCACGAACAGGATGCGCGGGATGGAACGCTCACCGGCCGCCTGCCACAGCAACTCGTCGTTCACCTGCAGACCGCTGACGCCGTCGATCACGAACACGGCGACGTCCGCGACCCGGAGAGCGGTCATCGCGTCGCCGATGAAATCGGCATAACCCGGCGGGTCGAGCAGGTTGATCCGGTAGTCGCCCCACGAGAAGGAGGCCAGGCCGAGCGCCAGCGACTGCGTGCGGTCGTGCTCTTCCGGTTGGGTGTCGAGCACGGTGTTACCGCTCTCGACGCGTCCGGGCCGGGTGACGACACCGGCGCGGAAGAGCATCGCCTCCGCGAGCGTCGTCTTCCCGTTACCCTGATGTCCCATCAGAGCGATATTGCGGATCAGATCCGTCTCGGTCGTCACTGCCACCCCCACCACAGCACTGTCGTTGGGTCGCTCCCGACGATACAGCGCGCGCGACCGTCGGCGAGGCGTTATCTTCCACCTGTCCAGGTGGGCGCGACCTCGTTCCACCACACCCGACAGCGAATGGAGACCGGCATGGCTTCGGACGACTTCCTCGTCGAACGTTCCACCGTCATCGATGCGAGCCCCGACGTCGTTCAGCCGCTCCTCGACAACTTCCGGCAGTGGCAGTCGTGGTCGCCGTGGGAGAACGTCGATCCCGACCTGAAACGCACGTACTCCGGCCCCGAGTCGGGTGTCGGCGCCGCCTACGCCTGGGAGGGCAATCGCAAGGCGGGGGCGGGGTCGATGGTGATCACCGAGTCGGTGCCCGGTTCGAAGGTCGTGCTCGACCTGAAGTTCCTCAAACCGTTCAAGGCGGACAACGTCACGACGTTCCTCCTCGAACCGAACAGCGCCGGGACCACCGTCCGCTGGCAGATGACCGGCAAGACCAACCGTTTCTTCAAGATCGTGGGAGTCCTCTTCCCGATGGACAAGATGGTGGGCAAGGACTTCGAGAAGGGGCTCGCGCAACTGAAGGCGACGGCCGAGCAGCGTTAGGCGTCGGTTCCCGTCGTCAACTCGAGGTCGGTCATCGTCTTGAAGCGGGGTGTGCCGTCGCTGTCGTTGCGTGCCTGTTCCATCACGAGGCGGGCGGACCGTCCGTTCAGGTGGAGCGTCGCGACCTGGTCGCCGAAGAACGGTCCGGCGACCTTCGACCAGTCGATGGGAACGGGTGGCACCCGCGACACCCGGCCGAGGATGAAACGCACGGTCCGCTCGGTCGCGCGCCGCCACGAGATCCGGAACGTCACTTTCATGGCGGCCGGAACGTAGTTGTGCAGGGGAGAGCACGTCAGCTGATACACCAGTGACTGCAGCTTCTCGGCGTAGTGCGCCTGCGCGACATAGGCGTGGTGGACGTCCCCGGACAGCACCGAGATGGTGGACGGCGCCCGGCCGGCCGGACCGGCCTTGCGGCCTGCTCCGACCTCGGCGAAGAGGCGGGCCAACCGGTCGAACGAGTCACGGAACGCCGCCCAGTGCTCGAGGTCCGCACCCCGCCGGATCTTCTCCGCCACGGCCGCCACCCGCGGGCCGCGGGACCCGGCGGCGAGTCGTTCGTCCCAGGACTCGAGGTCGTGCAGGGCGCGGGGCAGCAACCACGGCAGCGACGTCCCGACGAGCAGATGGTCGTAATCGCCCTCGGTCTGACGTTCGATCCAGGAGAATTCGGGGTCGGACACCATCTCGCGGCGACCGCCGGAGAGGACACGACCACACCGCGAGTCGATGACGAGCAGCCGCGCGACCCCGAGGTCCCGGCGATACGACCATTGCGTGCCCTTCGCCCCGTCCGCTTCCTCGTCGGCGGCCGACGCGAATTCGCGGAGCATCGGCTCGACGTCGCCGCCGTGCTTCCGAACCCGTTGATACAGTTCATTTTCGGCGAGCAGGCTCGGCGCCAGGTTCCCGAGGTGCTGGTACACCCAGTACGAGGACAGCGCGCCGACGATGCGCTCCTCCCACCACGACGTGGCCTCGAGTTCGGCACGCCAGGATTCCGAGGTGTTCCAGTCGTCCCGGACGTCGTGGTCGTCGAAGATCATCGACGTCGGCACCGTCGACATCAGCCAGCGCACCTGAGGGTCCGTCCACGACTCGGCGTAGAGCCAGGTGTACTCCTCGAAATTGCGCACCTGCGGCCCCGGCGGCTCTTTCACGTCGTGGATCTCGGCGACCCGGGCCTCGGTCTCGGGGGAGAGTTCGTCGGCGTACACCTGATCCCCGAGCAGTAGCAGGGCGTCGGGCCACTGGTCCGGGGACTGTTCGGCCATCCGCACCGCGTAGGCGTCCAGCGCGTCGGCGCCGAGGTGCCGGTTGTCCTCCGTCGTGGACATCGTGGCGAACCGGCACGACCCGAACGTCAGGACGAGCGTGTCGTCGTCCTCCCGGAGGGTGCGGATCACCGACGGGACGGCACTCGGCAACGGCCACACCGCGCGGCCGTCGAGGGTCACCTCGTACGGGGTGGTCGACCCGGGCTCCAGACCCTCCACGACGACGAGCGCATAGTGGTGACCCGACACGTTCCACGTGCGCTCCTCGTGGCCGAGGACCCGGACGGTGCATGCCTCCGACGTCTCGACCCACACCGTCGCATCGCACGTGCCGACATGCCTCAGCAGTGGCCCCAGAATCAGCTCCGCCACGGCGTCACCTTGCCGGAATTCTCTTCGCGCGTGACGGATACATACGTTCAGCCTACGGATCCCCGAGCAAACCCGAGAAGGCTTCCGCCGCGAAAGAGTTGTGGGGTTCGCGGCGACTCGTGGTGATTCGCCAGGAGGTGCCGTCACCTGGTACCACTTTGGTATCATGGGTACATGGCCATGACATTGCGACTGACTGAGGAGCAGGAGCGCGCGCTCACGCTTCTCGCCGACGCTCAAGGTGTCAGCAAGCAGGAGGCGACCGTCCGCGCGATCGTGGAGGCTGCTGCCCGACACACCCATGACGAGCGGGTTCGCGCGCTGTCCCGTGGCGGCCGCGAGCGGTATGCCACTTTGCTGGACCGCCTCGCTCAGTGACGATCGACTACCTGACTCTCGAGGACTTGCTCGCGCTGGCCGAGGATCTCGGCGTTGCGTCCGTCCGGGACCTCGGACTGCTCGACTCGGCGGCTCATCGTCCGCAGACGTCATTGGTCGGCGAGGAGGCGTACCCGTCGATTCACGACAAGGCTGCCGTTCTGCTCGAGTCCCTGACGAGGAACCAGGCGCTGGTCGACGGGAACAAGAGGCTGTCCTGGCTGGCGGTTCACGTGTTCTATGGACTGAACGGCTACGACCTGGATGCTCCCGAAGATCCGGCGTACGACTTGGTCATCGCTGTGTCGAGCGGGGAGCAGGGGTACCGGGAGGTGTCGCGGCAGCTCGCTGATTGGGCGCGTCCCGTCTGAGTGTCGCTACATCCGAAGATCCCTGTCGGACAGTATGTGTCGGAGGGTTCGGCTAGCCTGTCGCGCATGGCTGAACCAGTGAAGGGTCCCGCGTCGTATTTCCCGTCGATCGAGGAGAAGTACGGTCGGCCGATCAGTGAATGGCAGACGCTCATCCGGGCGTCCGAGCTGACCAAGCACATGGAGTTGGTGAGCTGGCTGAAGTCCGAGCACGGCCTCGGTCACGGCCACGCCAACGCGCTGGTCGCCCACACCCTGAAGGAGGACGCCGCCGCCTGACGGCCCCGGTCCGGGTTCGGCGCGGGAGGTTCCTCGCCGCCCTGGCGCAGCCATCTCCGGACCTCTCGCCGCGATGAATCCGATATTCGGCCGCGGGCTATCATTCCGACGACGAATCTGGTGTCGAGGGTTCTGCTGTCGAAGGGAATCGAAGTGAGCACGAAAATCGAACAACTGGAGTTCCAGGCGGAGACCCGCCAGCTCCTGGACCTCATGATCCACTCGGTGTACTCCAACAAGGACTCGTTTCTGCGGGAGCTCATCTCCAACGCGTCGGATGCGCTGGACAAGTTGCGGCTCGAAGCCTTCCGCAACAAGGAGCTCCACGTCGACACGTCGGATCTGCACGTCGAGATCGAGGTGGACGCGGAGAAGCGCACGCTGACCGTCCGCGACAACGGCATCGGCATGTCGCACGACGAGGTCGTCGACCTCATCGGCACGCTGGCCAAGTCCGGCACCGCAGACCTGCGCCGCAAGTTGAAGGAAGCGAAGGACGCCGCCGCCTCCGAGGAACTGATCGGACAGTTCGGCATCGGCTTCTACTCGACGTTCATGGTCGCCGACAAGGTGACGCTGCTGACGCGGAGGGCCGGCGAGAGCGAGGCCACGCGCTGGGAGTCGAGCGGCGAGGCCACCTACACGATCGAGGCGGTCGACGACGCCCCGCAAGGCAGCTCCGTCACCCTGCACCTCAAGCCCGAGGACGCCGAGGATCACCTGCACGACTACACGTCGGAACGGAAGATCAAGGAACTCGTCAAGCGCTACTCCGACTTCATCGCGTGGCCGATCCGGATGAACGTCGAGCGCACGGTTCCCGCGGAAGGCGACGGTGAGGACGAGGTCACCACGACGTCCGAGACGATCAACTCGATGAAGGCGCTGTGGGCGCGATCGAAGGACGACGTCTCCGAGGACGAGTACAAGGAGTTCTACAAGCACATCGCCCACGCCTGGGACGATCCGCTCGAGGTCATCCCGATGAAGGCGGAGGGCACGTTCGAGTTCCAGGCACTGCTGTTCATCCCGTCCCACGCCCCGTTCGACCTGTTCATGCGGGACGGGAAGACGGGTGTGCAGCTGTACGTCAAGCGCGTCTTCATCATGGACGACTGCGACCAGCTGATGCCGGAGTACCTCCGCTTCGTCAAGGGTGTGGTCGACGCTCAGGACCTGTCCCTCAACGTGTCTCGTGAGATCCTTCAGCAGGACCGGCAGATTCGTGCCATCCGGCGCAGGCTCACCAAGAAGGTCCTCACCACGATCAAGGACCTGAAGACCGAGCGGCCCGACGACTACCGCACGTTCTGGGCGGAGTTCGGCCGCGCGGTCAAGGAAGGCCTGATGTCGGACACCGACAATCGGGATGTGCTGCTGGGTATCTCGTCGTTCGCGTCCACCCACAGCGAGGAGGAGCTCACCTCGCTCGAAGACTACGTGGCACGGATGAAGGACGGTCAGGAACAGATCTTCTACGCGACCGGCGAATCCCGGCAGCTGCTCGAGAGCTCACCGCACATGGAGGCTTTCCGCGCGAAGGGCTTCGAGGTGCTGCTGCTCACCGATCCCGTGGACGAGATGTGGGTCGGCGCCGTGCCGGAATTCGACGGCAAGTCGTTCCAGTCGATCGCCAAGGGCGAGGTCGATCTCGACACCGAGGAAGACAAGAAGGCACACGAATCGGAGCGGGAGGAGCAGGAGAAGGACTTCGCCGGCTTGCTCTCCTGGATGGCCGACGCGCTGAGCGAGCAGGTCAAGGAGGTGCGACTGTCCACGCGGCTGACCACATCACCGGCCTGCATCGTCGGCGACGCCTTCAGCATGTCGCCGGCGTTGGAGCGGATGTACCGGGCGTCCGGGCAGCCCGTCCCCGTGACGAAGCGCATCCTCGAGCTGAACCCGACCCACCCGCTCGTCACCGGGCTGCGGGAGGCGCACGGCGAACGCAACGAGGATCCGGCGCTGGGGGAGACCGCGGAGCTCCTCTACGGGATGGCGTTGCTGGCAGAAGGCGGCGAACTCGAGGATCCCGCCCGGTTCACCACCATGCTCGCCAACCGTCTCGCCAGGACGGTGTAGTTCACCTTGCTGGTATTGGTCACGGGGGGAACAGGGTTCGTCGGGGCATGGAGCGCGAAGGCGGCGGTGGACGCCGGTCACCGGGTGCGCTTCCTCGTGCGGGATCCTGCTCGCCTCGTGACCAGTGCCGCGGCACTCGGACTCAACACATCGAATCACGTCGTCGGTGACATCACGGACGCCGAGTCCGTGCGCCGCGCGCTCGACGGCTGCGACGCCGTCGTCCACGCCGCCGCCGTGGTCGCGGTCGACCCGCGGCGCGCGGAGGAGATGCTGCAGACCAACCTGGCCGGCGCGCAGAACGTGCTGGGAACCGCGGTCGAGCTGGGCCTCGATCCGATCGTCTACGTCTCGAGTATCGCTGCGCTGTTCCAGCCGGGGGCCCGGCTGCTCACTCCCGACCTGCCGGTGTGCGGGCCCCCCGACGCCTACGGCCGGAGCAAGGCACGTGTGGAGCAGTACGCTCGCGACCTTCAGGCCGACGGCGCACCCATCGCGATCACCTATCCGGGCATGATCATCGGCCCGCCGGCGGGGACCCAGTTCGGCGAGGCCGCCCAGGCAGTCGAGGCCGCCGTCCACCTGCGGGGTCTGCCCGGGCGGGGCGCCGCGTGGACGATGGTCGACGTCCGGGAGGTGGCGAGCGCGCACGCCGCCCTCCTCGAGCAGGGACGCGGTGCCCGCCGGTACATGCTCGGTGGTCCCCGGATTCCGATCGCGGGGATCGCCGAGATGCTGGGCGTGATCACCGGCAAATGGATGGGCGTGTTCCCGGTTCCGGACGCCGCGCTGCGCCTGGTGGGCAGGCTGGTCGACGCCGTCGACCGGTTCGTCCCCATCGACACCCCGATCTCGGAGGCCGCGATGGAGTACTACACGCGGATGCCGGACACCGACGACCGGCCGAGCGAGAGCGAACTGGGTGTGAAGTACCGCGATTCGGCGGAAACCCTGGCCGACACCGTTGCCGGGCTGGCGGAGGCGGGCCGACTGTGAGCTTTACTCGTGCGGAGTTGGAGTCGTTCCGCGACGCCGAGGTTCCGGACCTCATCGGACCGGGCTGCAGGCTGCTGTTCGTCGGTATCAACCCGGGACTGTGGACCGCCGCGACCGGGGCGCATTTCGCGCGCCCGGGCAACCGCTTCTATCCGGCCCTGCTGGCCGCCGGGATCATCGAGCGTCCGATCGACCCGACGTCCGGGATGTCGGACGCGGATCGCCATCACCTGATCGAGCGGGGTGTCGGCATCACCAACCTGGCCCCGCGCGCCACGGCGAAAGCGGACGAGTTGTCCGGCGAGGAACTGGCCGTCGGAGCCGAGCGCCTGCGCGCCGTGGTCCGCGGCACCGCTCCCCGGGTGGTCGCCGTCGCCGGAATCACCGCCTATCGCACGGCATTCGGGGAGCGTGCCGCGAAGAAGGGTAAGCAACCCCGCGACCTCGAGGGCGCGGAGTTGTGGCTGGTACCCAATCCCAGCGGGCTCAACGCCCACGAAACCGTCGCCACCCTGGCCGCGTCGTACCGCGAGGCGGCGATCGAGGCGGGAAGCGTTTCCGGCTGACCGGGCGGGTCGCTAGGCTGCGGAGATGACCGTCGTCTACAACCTCTTCTTCGTCTGCCACCTGCTCGGCATGGCCGCCCTCGTGGGCGGTTATTTCGCGGTGCTCGGAGCGCCGCGGATCTCCGAGGTGATGGTGTGGGGTGCGCGGCTCCAATTCGTGACGGGACTGATCCTGGTCGGGCTCGGCGAGGCCGTACTGGACAAGGACTACAACCACGTCAAGATCGGCGTGAAGCTTGTGCTCTCACTGGTGGTGGTCGCGCTCGCCGAGATCGTCCGGGGCAAGCAGAAGAAGGGGCAGGAGAACCCGAACCTGGTCCACGTGACCGGTGGGCTCGGCATCGTCACCGTCTTGGTGGCCGCACTCTGGACCTGATCTCGGGCGGGCATCACTTCTTTGGTGGAGCAAGGATTTTCATCGCGAGTCGCTGCGCGGACTCGGGCATCCGGTCCTTCATCGACATCGCGAACTCGCCCGCCTTCGTGCGCACGGACGTGCCCCTGCCGAACCGCCGGTTGAAGGCGGATCCCTCGGTCGGCTGATCGAAGTGGAGGGGCGGGGCGCCGTCCGCGGCGCCGAGTGCGCGCCCGATCACCATCCGCTGAATCTCGCTGGTGCCCTCGAAGATGGTGTACAGCTTGGCGTCCCGGTACCACTTCTCGACGGGGTGGTCGCTGATGTACCCCCACCCACCCATCGTCTGCAGTGCGCGTTCCGTGGTCTTCACCGCGACCTCCGACGCCGCGAGTTTCGCCATCGAACCCTCGCCGTGGCGGAACTCCACGCCCGCCGCCGCCATCCACGACGCCCGCCACGTGAGCAGCCGCGCGGCGTCGATCTGGGTCGCGAGGTCGGCCAACGGAAATGCGATGCCCTGGTTGTCGATGATGGGGCCGCCGAATGCCTCGCGGCGGTTCGCGTACTCGGTGGCGTATTCGAGCGCGGCGCGGGCGATGCCCAGCGCCTGAGCGGCGACCATGGGGCGTGTCTGCTCGAACGTGCCGAGGGTGGCCGATTTGCGTTGGGGCGCGCCGGTGGCCACCTCCTCCTGCACCTCACGGGCCTTCCGCATGCGGTTCTGCAGCTTGTCGTCGCCGCCGAGCAGGTGGTCGGCGGGTACCCGCACCTGATGGAATTTCAGCTCCGCCGTGTGCGACGCGCGGCAGCCCAGCTTGTCGAGCTTGCGGACGAGTTCGATACCCGGGCTTCCGCCGGGGACCACGAAGAGCGCCTGCCCGCGATGGCCCAGATCCGGATCGACGGTCGCGTTCACCACGTGCACGTCGGCGATGCCCCCGTTGCCGATCCACATCTTGTGGCCCTCGATCACCCACTCGTCGCCGTCGCGCGTCGCGGTGGTCCGCAGATTCCGCACGTCGCTGCCGCCCTCGGGTTCCGAGATACACAGTGCCGCGAGTTTCAGGTTGCCAGGCTCGCCGAAGCACTCCGGCGCCCACCGCAGCATCTGCTCCGGCGTCGCGGCCTGCCCGATCGACGACAGCGCCAGCGCGGGCATCACGACGGCCAGCCCGATTCCGGCGCAACCCCAGAACAACTCCTCCATGAACAGGGGGAGGGACAGGCCGGTCGGGTCGCCGATGAGGTCGCGGTAGAACAGCGGACTGTAGAAACCCTCTTGGGCGGCCTTCTCGAGAACGTCCCAGGGGAACTCCTGCGCGCGGTCGTGCTCGGCAGCCACCGGTCGGATCACGTTCTCCGCGAAGGCGTGCGTCCGCTCGACGAGGTCTTTCTGCGCCGGAGTGAGAGCGAGGCTGAAAGTCATGGCAGTCCCTCGGTTGCCGCGTTGGTGTGCAACAACGTAACACTCACGACTCGCCGCTACCGGAGTTCACGATATCTCAAAATACGGGAGGACTATCCCATTATCTGGTCGATGTTGCTAGCGTCGAGGCATGAACGGCGACGAGACGGTCTACACCCACGGTCACGACGAATCGGTGCTGCGAAACCATCGGTGGCGCACCGCCGAGAACTCCGCCGGTTATCTGCTCCCGCACCTGCGCGCAGGCATGACGTTGCTCGACGTCGGGTGCGGGCCGGGCACGATCACCGCCGACCTCGCCGGACTCGTCGCACCCGGAGTCGTCACCGCCGTCGAGATGAACGACGACGCGCTGTCCCTCGCCCGGAACGAATTCGCGAAGCGGGGAGTCCCGAACACCCTGACCGTGGTGTCGGACGTCCACGCCCTGAACTTTCCCGACGACAGCTTCGACGTCGTGCACGCGCATCAGGTCCTGCAACACGTCGGTGACCCGGTGCAGGCGCTGCGCGAGATGAAGCGGGTGTGCAGGCCCGGCGGAATCGTCGCCGCCCGCGACGCGGACTACGGCACCTTCACGTGGTTTCCGGCGACACCGGAACTCGACGAATGGCTGACGCTCTACAAAAACATCGCGCGGGCGAACGGTGGTGAACCGGACGCCGGCCGCCGCCTGCGGGCCTGGGCACACGAGGCGGGTTTCGCCGACGTCGTGAACACCGCGAGCACGTGGTGCTTCTCCTCCGACGAGGATCGCGAGTGGTGGGGAGGGTCCTGGGCTGATCGCTCGCTGCAGTCGAACTACGCAGACCGCGCGCTCGAACTGGGGCTCGCCACCGAGGCGGACCTGGAACGCATCGCTGCGGGCTGGCGTTCGTGGGTGCGGGAGGACGACGGCTGGTTCGCGCTCCTGCACAGCGAGATCCTCTGCCGCGTGTAGCAGCGCGGAGGGAAAATCTCGCGACGAGTGCCCGAGGATGGAACACTCGCCCCATGACGACGTTACGGGTGGGTCGACTGTGGTTGGCGGGACTGATGGTGGCTCTGATCGGGCTGGTGCTCGTTCCCGGCGCCTCCGCGACCCCGAACCGAGCAGTCTTCTCCGGCGCATCGGACCAGGTGATCACCGTCTACGCGCCATCCGCGGGGGCAGTGGTCGCCGAACTGACCGCCTGGGAACGGAATGCGGACGGCACGTGGCAGGTGTTCGCGGGCCCCGTCCCCGCCGACGTCGGCGCGGAGGGAATCGGCGCGGCGAACGAATTCTCCACCCGCACGCCGGCCGGTGTCTTTCCGCTGTCGCAGGCGTTCGGCCGGCAGCCCGCACCGGAGACGGCGATGCCGTACTTCCAGTCCGATCGACGTGACTGGTGGGATGCGAATCCACTCTCGCCGACCTACAACACGCACGTCCGGCAGGACGCGAGCCCCGGTGGGAACAGCGAGAATCTCTACGCGGCTGGACCGCTGTACGACCACGCGGTCGCGATCGGCTACAACGCCGCCCGCATTCCCGGCCTCGGTTCTGCGATGTTCCTGCACGTCACGGACGGCACCACCACCGAAGGGTGCGTCGCCATCGACCGCGGCACGCTGACGTCAGTCCTCGGCCGGCTCGACCCGGCGAAGAACCCGGTGATCGAGATCGCCGTAGGCGCGTAGCACCCGTGAGTGGTTGACGAGTCCCTGGACTCGTCAACCACTCACGGGCGGCGGAGCCGCCTACAGGCCGGGACGCTTGCCGATGGTGAGGGTGGGGGTGGAGACGCCGGCGAAGAAGTCCTCGCCCTTGTCATCGACCACGATGAACGCGGGGAAGTCCTCGACCTCGATCTTCCAGACCGCTTCCATGCCGAGTTCTTCGTACTCGACGATCTCGACCTTCTTGATGCAGTCGAGGGCGAGACGCGCCGCGGGACCGCCGATGGACCCGAGGTAGAAGCCGCCGTACGACTTGCACGCGTCGGTGACCTGCTTGGAGCGGTTGCCCTTCGCGAGCATCACCATCGAGCCGCCCGCGGCCTGGAACTGCTCCACGTAGGAGTCCATGCGACCGGCAGTGGTGGGTCCGAAGGAGCCGGACGCCATGCCGTCGGGGGTCTTGGCCGGACCGGCGTAGTACACCGGGTGGTCCTTGAGGTACTGCGGCATGTCCTCGCCGGCGTCGAGCCGTTCCTTGATCTTGGCGTGGGCGATGTCGCGTGCGACGACGAGCGGGCCGGTCAGCGACAGCCGTGTCTTCACCGGGTGCTTGGACAGCTCGGCGAGGATCTCGGGCATCGGCTTGGTGAGGTCGATCTTCACGGCGGCGCCCTTGCCGGTGCCGGAGATGCCGTCGGTCTCGGCGTCGAGTTGGGCGTCGGTGACCTCGGGGAGGAACCGGCCGGGGTTGAATTCGAGCTGCTCGAGGAAGACGCCCTCGGGGGTGATCTTCGCCTTGGCCTGGCGGTCCGCCGAGCAGGACACGGCGAGAGCGACGGGCAGTGAGGCGCCGTGGCGGGGGAGGCGGATGACGCGGACGTCGTGGCAGAAGTACTTGCCGCCGAACTGTGCGCCGATGCCGATCTGACGGGTCAGCTCGAGCACCTTCTCCTCGAGTTCCAGGTCGCGGAAGCCGCGGCCCGTGATCGCTCCCTCGTTGGGGAGTTCGTCGAGGTAGTGCGCGGACGCGTACTTGGCCGTCTTGAGCGCGAACTCCGCGGACGTGCCGCCGACGACGATCGCGAGGTGGTACGGCGGGCAGGCCGCGGTGCCGAGGGCGCGGATCTTCTCTTCGAGGAACCGCATCATGCCGTCCGGGTTCAGGATCGCCTTGGTCTCCTGGAACAGGTAGGACTTGTTGGCGCTGCCGCCGCCCTTGGCCATGTACAGGAACTTGTAGGCGTTCTCGTGGCCGGTCGCCGTGTCGGCGTAGAGCTCGATCTGGGCGGGGAGGTTGCTCCCGGTGTTCTTCTCGTCCCACATCGTGATCGGCGCGTTCTGCGAGTACCGCAGGTTGAGCCGGGTGTAGGCGTCGTAGACGCCCCGGGCGATGGCCTTCTCGTCGTCGCCGGGGGTGAGGACGTGCTGGCCGCGCTTGCCCATGACGATCGCGGTGCCGGTGTCCTGGCACATCGGCAGCACGCCGGCCGCGGAGATGTTGGCGTTCTTGAGCAGATCCAGTGCCACGAACTTGTCGTTGCCCGAAGCCTCGGGGTCGTCGAGGATGCTCGCGAGCTGCGTCAGATGGTCGCTGCGCAGGTAGTGAGAGATGTCGTGGAGCGCGGTCTCGGTGAGCAGGCGCAGCGCCTCGGGCTCGACGGACAGGAAGGTGCGGCCGTCGGGTCCTTCGACGGTCGACACCCCCTCGGTGGTCAGCAGCCGATACTCGGTGGGGTCCTCACCGATGGGCAGCAAGTCCTCGTAGAGGAAGTCGGCCATTCTATCTCCTGGACAGCGGGTTGTGTGAAGTTCGTATCCAGGCTAGACGCGGGCTCCGGCGGCCCTGTGACGCGGGGGCATGCTTCGACCTGCGCAGTGGCGTGGCTCACAGAGGTTTCACAGACAAATCCGTACACTTGACTTGATGCGTGTTCACGAACCAGATCGGCCGGCCGAATGACCCTTGAAGTCCAGTACGCCGGAGCTGTCGACAGCGAGACGTCCGGTGGACGCGCGAAGCGGCCCGTGCTGCACGCCTACCTCGACATCGCGATCGTGGTGGTCGTCCTCGTGGCCACGAATCTGATCGCACACTTCACCACCGCGTGGGCGAGCATCGCCACCGTTCCCATCGCCGCTGTCGTGCTGCTCGTGCTCACCCGCCGTCGCGGACTCGGCTGGGCCGAGCTGGGGCTCTCGCCCCGGCACTGGCGAAAGGGCTCGCTGTACGCGCTGGCGGCGATGGGACTCGTGATCGGCGTCGTGGCGATCGGCGCGGCCCTGCCGATCACCCGCCCCTTCTTCATGGCCGACCGGTACGCCACCCTGTCCGGTGCGCTGGTCGCGTCGATGATCGTCATCCCGTTGCAGACCGTCATCCCCGAGGAGCTCGCGTTCCGCGGCGTGCTGCAGGGCACCCTCGGCCGGGTCTACGGCGCACGCGGCGTGTTCGCGGCCGGATCGCTGATGTTCGGTCTCTGGCACATCGCGTCGTCGCTGGGACTGACGTCGGGTAACAAGGGGCTGTCCGGTTTCCTCGGAGGCGGGGTTGTCGGTCAGGTGCTGGGCATCCTGGGGGCAGTCGTCGCCACCGCCGCCGCGGGCGTCGTGTTCACCTGGCTCCGTCGCCGCAGCGGCAGCCTGATCGCGCCCATCGCGCTGCACTGGTCGCTGAACGGCGCGGGCGCGCTCGCAGCCGCCATCGTGTGGCACACGACCATGGCCTGAGTCCGGGAGTCAGCCGGTTTCCGGCGTGCCCAGCCATTCGAGCAGCTTTTCGTACACCGACTCGTGGTTGAGCATCGTGAAATGGTTCGCGGACGCGAGGTGCATGCCGTGCTCGTCGCGGAAGCCGATCATCCGCGTCCTGTTCCGGCCGGACGCGCTCGGCACGAGCACCATGCCGTCGCCGAGCAGGCGACCCAGCGGATGCCGCGGGCTGCGCGTGATGGTCGCGGAGACGAAGTAGTACGTCACGCCGTCGAGGAGTGGGACCTCGTTGCACGCCGCGGCGCGGAGTGCGTCCGGATCGCGATCGCGCCAGTCCTCGTCGACGAGTGAACCCTGGTTCAGATCCCGGATGCCGGCGCTCCTTCTGCGCAGGAGCCCGGAGATCGCGCGCGTCTCCGGCAGTGCGGCCAGGCCGGCACTCGCATAGTGGACGGCCTGCTCCAGTGGGGCGCCGAGGTGGGGCGAGCCGAGACTCACGACCTGCCGAACCCGTCTCACCCACGGCCGGTCGTCGAGGAAGGCGATCCGGCAGGCGCTGCGGGCCACGAGGCCTCCCATGGAATGCCCGACGAGTGCGATCGACTCGACCTCGACCGGCCAGTTCTCGGTGACCGCGTCCAGAAGTTCGGACAGGCTCCTGCCGTTGTCCGAGATGTGCCTGCCGGAGTTGTACCGGATCTGCAGCGCCGTATGCCCCAGGTCCGTCCCGAGCCGTTCACCGTAGGTGGGACGGCGGCCCAGCGCCCACGCGTCTTCGGTTTCGACGAGTCCGTGCAGGAAAACGACGATGCGGCCGCCGGCGTGCGGGAAGGCGTCGGCGAGCGTGGATGCGTCCGGCGCGAGCGCGACACCGTTCACCCGTATCGCCAGGGGTTCGGCGAGCGGCGATCCCTCGGATTCCAGTACGTCACCGATCAGCCCCTGGATCGCGGCGATGGCCGGGGCTCCGCGGCGTGTCTGGGACGGGGCGAGATTCTCCGACGACGGGAGATCCAGGAACCGTCCTGCGAGGGAGCCGCCGAGACGCGCGGTGTCGGCGACGAGTGTGTACACGGCGCCCGAGATCTCGTCGTGGAGCAGCTTTGCAGGAAGGGCGTGGGAGCCGACGCCGAGCCGGATGCCGGCAAAGACGCGATCCGCGATGGCGCGGTGGATGCTGCCGATGCCGGTGGCCGCGCCCCCGATTTCCTCGAGGGCCAGCCGGGCGAGGGCCCGCACCTCGGAGCGGCGTCTGATCTGCGCGTCGGTCACGAAATTTGAGTGTACGCATGTGCACTGAGATGTGCGCGTGTTACGGAAGGGCCGAGAATATGCGGTGCGGCCGATTATTTCGAGAATAAATCAACCGTGAAGCGGGAAAGTTGATCTTCGATGGTCGACTCAATTGGTCGCCCGACCAATTCCGGGAAAAATGCTGGTGACGCGGATAATGAACATGTTCACGTAGGGAATTGGCCGTCGTGATAGATACGTGATTGAGTCGATCGAAGGTCGCCGACAACGCCGTGACGGGGTCCGCGCGCCTGAAGCGTGCGAACCCCGTCACGGGTGTTCAAGTCTTGTGCCAGCGAAAATGCTAGCCAATCGTGGCCGCGGCCGCGGTTGCGGCGTCTGCGCCACCGCCCAATGCGTCGGCGGAACCCGAGAAGAAGTCCAGGGCACCGGCGAGGTCGGAGAAGGCGGAGAAGAATTCGGACAGGAAGGCGAGATCCATGCTTTTAACTCCTTGCTCGGTTGTGGGCATTTATGTCGGCGCTGAGCGGGCGCCGGATTCATTCCTACCGTTATTGAAATGAGATCGCAATCCGAAGGTTTAACCGAAATGAAACGCGGGGCGAATTACCGGGTTCCGACCAGGTGAGAAGCCCGTGTCCGGATTCACATCCGACGCTCGGGATCCCACGATGTGGGAGCCGCGGCCGTGCTCGAATACGCCGTCGGCGGGCGTCGGCGGGGCTATCCTCGTCCCACGACGTGTAGCGCCTTCCGGACATACCGACGTATAGGGGAATCCATCATGCGCAAGACCATCGTCACCGGTATCGCGGTCGCGGCCATCGCGCTGCTCGGTGCGGCCGGCTGTTCCGACGACAGCTCGAACGAGGCCCCGATCGCGACCACGACGACCTCGTCGGCGTCCGAGCGGGTGGAGGGCGCGATCAGCAGCGTGCAAGCCACGGCGTCGTCCGCCGTCAACACCGCGCGCGAGGCCACCCAGAACGCGATCAACTCGGCCATCGCGGCGGTCCCGATCGGATTCGAGTCGGGAACCGCCGAGCTCAACGCCGTCTCGGACGTGACGATCAAGGCGGTGGCCGCCGCGATGAAGGCCGGCGACAGCAAGATCGAGATCGAAGCGTACGCCACCAACTCGGACGAGGCGGCCGCCGAACTACTCGCCGATCAGCGCGCCCAGGCCGTCGCCAACGCGCTCGAAGCGCAGGGCGTCGACAAGGGCCGCATCTCGGTCGACGGAACGGCCAACCCGCCCGAAGGTGTCAACGTCGATCAGGCGGAGATCACCGTCGAGGACAGCTGACCGGCCCGGTCAGTGCAGGACCGCCCGGTGCTCGTTGCTGTACGGGATATGCTCGGCGGTTCTGCCTTCGCGAAGTTTGAGGACCCACTCGGGATCGGACAGCAGTGCGCGGCCGATGGCCACGAGATCGAACTCGCCGTTCTCGTACTGCGCGAGCAAGCGGTCGATACCGGCGGTGTTCGACGCGCCGTCCGAGGTGAAGGCCGTCGTGAACACGTCGTCGAGGCCCACCGAACCGACCGTGATGGTGGGTAGTCCGGTCAGCCGTTTGGTCCAACCCGCCAGGCCGAGTTCCCCGTCGTCACCGGCCAGCTCGGGGAACGCCGGATCCCAGTGCCTGCGGGTGGACGGGTGCAGCACGTCGACACCGGCGTCGACGAGGGGCGCGAGCACGGCCGCGAGTTCGTCGGGGGACTGCGCGATCCGCGAGTCGTAATGGTTCGACTTCCACTGGCTGAAGCGGTAGACGATCGCGAAGTCCTCGCCGACGGCCTCGCGGATCGCTGCGACCACCTCGACGGGGAATCGGGTGCGGGCCTCGAGGGATCCGCCGTAGCCGTCGGCCCGGACGTTGGTCCGGTCCCACAGGAACTGGTCGAGAAGGTAGCCGTGCGCCCCGTGCAGTTCGATGCCGTCGAAGCCCACGTCGCGCGCGTTGACGGCGGCCGCCACCCAGGCCTCGCGCAGCGCGTCGAGATCGAACGCGGTGAATTCGCGTCCCAGGCGGGTTCCGTCCAGGGCGATTCCGGACGGGCTGGCGGTGGTCACGTCCGGATTCATGCGGGGCTGCGGGCCGCGTTCGACGCCCAGATGCCACAGCTGCGGGATGATCTGCCCGCCCTCGTCGTGGACCGCGTCCACCACCGATTTCCAGCCCGCCAGGCTGTCCTGGCCGTAGAGGACCGGCACCCGGGTGTGCGATCCGGCGGCCGGGTCGGGAATGTACGTCCCCTCGGTGATGACGAGTCCGACCCCGCCTGCCGCGCGTCGGCGATAGTACGCCGCCACATCGTCCCCGGGAACGCCGCCTGGGGAGAAAGCCCTGGTCATGGGTGCCATCGCGAAGCGGTTCCGTAGCCGGAGGGATTTGACGGCGAACGGCTCGAAGAGCCCGTCCACGGGTAGCGGTGTGTCGGTCATGCCTGTCTGCAACTGATCTTGGTTACGCACTATTCCTGCATACGGCCTGCTGTGTAGTTGTAATCTGAAGTCACAGTCGACACTCGCTGCCGGTGCGTGGGCTCTCGTCCACGCCCGGTCTGACGGGAGGGTGCACTGATGGGCACGAACGACGGAAAACCTGCCGATCTGGTGCTGTTCGGTGACGTGGTCACCATGAACGACGCCGCTCCACGCGCTCGGGCGGTCGCGGTGCGTGACGGTCGGATCGCCGCCGTCGGCAACGATTCTGCGGTGTTTCCGCTGATCGGACCGGCAACGATCACGGTCGACCTGCACCGCGCGTGCATACTCCCCGGCTTCATCGAGGCGCACGGCCACCCACTGAATTCCGCGGTGTTGCTCGGCGAACCGGTGGTGGACGTCAGGCCGGTGACCATCGCCGATGCGGGGGAGGTGGTCGACGCCGTACGCCGCGCCGTCGACGAACACCCCGACGGCGCCGTGCTCAACGGCTGGGACCCCCTGCTCCAGAAGGGACTGCCCGAACCGACCCGGGAATGGCTCAATTCGATCGCTCCCGACACGTCCCTGGTGATCCTGCACAACACCGGCCACGTGGCCTATTTCAACGACGTCGCCGCGCGGGATTCCGGATTGACCAAAGACACACCGGACCCCGAGGGCGGTAGTTTCGGCCGCGACGAGTCGGGTGAACTTGACGGTTCGGCGTTCGAGGCGCCCGCGGTGATGGCGGTGGCCGCCACGATCCTCGCCGGAGCCAGCACCCGGCTCCCGGAGCTCCTCGCCGCGGAATGCGCGCGGATGAACGCGGCAGGGATCACCACCGCCAGTGAAATGGCGTTCGACCCACGCTTCCGGAGCGCCCTGACCGCGTTCGCCCGGTCCGGCGCGCTCACCACCCGGCTGCGGCTGTACGAGATGTCGAACCCGGAGCGCGCCACGGACGTCTCACCCGGAGTCGGCAACGACCTGCTGCGCCAGGTGGGCATCAAGATCTGGTCGGACGGCTCGCCGTGGGTGGGCAACGCGGCCACCAGCTTTCCGTACCTCGACACGGACGTCACCCGGGCGCTCGGCCTCGCCGGAACGCGTGGGGAGGCCAATTACACGACGGACGAGATTCTCGAGATCAGCAAGCCGTACTTCGAGAACGGCTGGCAGATCTCCTGTCACGCCAACGGCGACGCCGCGGTCACGCTGGTGCTCGACGCATGGGAGCGGATGCTGGCCGACTCCCCACGCGAAGATCACCGGCTCCGGCTCGAGCACGTCGGTGCGATGACCCCGGACCAGTTCCGCCGAGCGACCGAACTCGGCGTCACGTGCAGCATTTTCGTCGACCACCTCTACTACTGGGGCGACGTGCTCGTCGACGACCTCTTCGGTCCCGAGCGCGGAGCACGTTGGGCGGCTGCAGGTTCCGCGATCAAGGCAGGACAGCGGATCTCGTTCCACAACGACGGCCCGGTCACCCCGACCAACCCGCTGCGCAACATCGCCGACGCCGTCACCCGCCGCACCCGGTCGGGACGTGTGCTCGCTCCCGAGGAACGGATCTCCGTCCCGGACGCCCTGCGGGCGGAGACGATCAACTCGGCGTGGCACCTCCGGAGTGAGGACGCCATCGGGGCGATCGTCCCCGGTATGCACGCCGATCTCGTCGTGTTGTCGGCCAATCCGCTGCTGGTGGATCCCGACGACATCGCGGACCTCGAGGTGCTCGCCACGATCCTGGAGGGTCGAACGGTCTTCGGAAAGCTGGAGTGATCCGGGTGGCGCCCGGGTCGAGGGCTCTGCGGTCGATCGGGACGTCAGCCGGAAAGTGGATCCGGACTTCGGGTTACACCCGCAAATGGCTGGTTCTCGGCGTCGTGATCGGGATCGTCGCCGGGCTCGGAGCGGTCGTGTTCTACGTTGCGCTGAGGGAGGCGACGCAACTGCTGATCGTCGGCATCGGCGGCTACACCCCGCCCACCGCGGCGGGCGATGGTGGGGCGGTCGGCAGCCGGGAGTTCACGAGACCGTGGGCGATCCCGCTCGTGGTGTGCCTGGGTGGTCTGGTGTCGGGCATCATCGTGTTCACGCTGGCACCGGAGGCCGAGGGACACGGCACCGACGCGGCGATCGACGCCGTTCACCGGGACCCCCGGATGATCCGCGTCCGCGTCGTCCTCGTGAAGCTGGTCGCGTCCGCGATCACGATCGGGTCCGGCGGGTCGGGCGGTCGCGAGGGACCCACCGCGCAGATCTCGGCGGGTTTCGGATCGCTTCTCGCCCGCAGGCTGGACCTGTCCCCACGGGACGGTCGAATCGCCGTGGCGATCGGGATCGGCTCCGGCATCGGCGCGATCTTCGGCGCCCCGCTCGGCGGCGCGGTGTTGTGCTGCACGATTCCCTACAAGGAAGACTTCGATTTCGAGGTGCTCGTGCCGGCGCTGGTCACGTCGATCGTCAGCTACACCGTGTTCGGCAGCTTCCTCGGTTTCGGGCCACTGTTCGGGTATGCCGCTCAGGATTACGTCTTCGACACCCCGGTCCAGCTGGTGTGGTTCGCGCTCATCGGTGTGCTCGGCGGCCTGATCGGATTGTTGTACAGCGGGACGTTCTACACGGCCGTCGATCTCACTCACCGGCTGCCCGGCAGCCGGATCGTCAAACCGGCGGTCGGCGGACTGCTCGTCGGGCTGATGGCGCTCGTGTTGCCGGAGGTGCTGGGCAGCGGTTACGGCTGGATCCAGCAGTCGATGGCCCGCGGCGACCTCACGGCCATCCCGCTGTGGGTGGTGTTGCTCCTGCCGTTCGCGAAGATCCTCGCGACGTCGCTGTCCATCGGCTCGGGGGGATCAGGCGGCATCTTCGGCCCGGGAATGGTGATCGGGGCGTTCACCGGCGCCGCGGTGTGGCGACTGCTGGAACCGATCGCCCCGGGCGTCCCCGACAATCCGGCGCCCTTCGTCATCGTCGGCATGATGGCCTGCTTCGGGAGCATCGCCCGCGCGCCTCTCGCGGTGATGCTGATGGTCGCGGAGATGACGGGAAGCGTCGGTGTGCTGGTGCCGGGGATGATCGCCGTCGGCCTCGCCTATCTCATCGTGCGCCGATCGGGGAAGACGATCTACCGGGCGCAGCGCGAGAACCGCGCGGAGGCTCGGCTCGCCCCGGGATGATCGGATCGGGGTCCGTGTGTGGAGGGCCGGGTGGATTCCGGCATGCTTGTGGCCATGACTGTTCACGTTCCTCAGTACGTCGACCTCCTCTGGCCAGCGCTTCAGGCTGCCATTGCTCTCGGTGGTTCGGCGTCCAACGAGGAACTCGACAGCGCCGTCGTTGAGCGAGAAGGACTTTCGTCCGACGTGCAGGGGGTGCTGCACGGTGACGGTCCGAGCACCGAGATCGAGTACCGCTTGGCGTGGGCCCGCACCTACCTCAAGGGGATGGGTCTGCTCACGAACAGCCGGCGCGGGGTGTGGAGCGTGACGGCGAAGGGCCGCGAGGTCGCCGAGAGCGAGATCCGCCCCCTGCACGCCGAGTTCTCCGCCGAGAACCGCAAGAAGAACGCCGCCCGCAAATCGGCGAAGGCGGCGTCCCGCCGCAACGACGAACCGGATGCCAACATCGCCGAGGCCGAGAACGACGCGGACTGGAAGGACCTCCTCCTCGACACGGTCCTGAAGATGTCGCCGCCCGCGTTCGAGCGGCTGACCCAGCGGTTACTGCGGGAGGCCGGGTTCTCGAGCGCGTCCGTCACCGGTCGCGGCGGCGACGGGGACATCGAGGGACTCGGCGTGTACCAGTTGTCGCTGCTCAGTTTCCCCGTGTTCTTCCAGTGCAAGCGTTACAGCGGCAGCGTCGGTGCGGGGGCGGTGCGCGATTTCCGCGGCGCGATGGCGGGCCGCGGCGAGAAGGGCCTGCTCATCACCACCGGAACCTTCACCGGTGACGCCCGCACGGAGTCCAAGAGGGACGGGGCGCCGCCGATCGACCTCATCGACGGCGACCGGCTGTGCGACCTGTTGAAGGAGCATTCACTGGGTGTCCAGACCACCACGCGCCTCGTCGAGGACGTCGAGGTCAGGTCCGATTACTTCCACTCGCTGGAGCCGAAATGATGAGCGCTGGGTCACCTAACCGGCGCCCGGACACTCTTTCCCGTTGCGGTATGGCCACGAAGCGATCACGCAGGCCCTGAAGCGGTGCCGACAGCGTCCTCTCGTGTGTAAAGAGGAAGTTAAATACACATGTCGCTGACGTGAAGACGATCGAGGGAAGTCGAAATGACGACCACGGCGCCGTGGCCGTTGAAGGGCCACAGGGCACGGCCGCCCGCCGGGATGCTCGCGGACCGTCGCTTCGGGATGCTCGTCGACCAGTTCTTCCGACTCTTCCACGACAGCAGCCAGGGGGGCGGCGCGCTGGCCGTCTATCTCCACGGTGAACCGGTCGTCGACGTGTGGGCGGGATGGGCCGGCCGCGACACGTTCTGGCAGGACGACACGGTCACCCTCACGTTCTCCACCGGCAAGGGCGTCGCGTCCACCGTGCTGCACCGTCTCGCGGGACGCGGGATCGTCGACTACGACACGCCGGTGGCGCAGTACTGGCCCGAGTTCGCCGCCGAGGGCAAGGACGAGATCACGGTGCGCGAACTGCTGTCGCACCGCGCCGGACTGCACCGGGTACGCGGGCTCGTGCCCGGACCACTGAGTCTGATGGACCATTCCCTGGTCAGCGCCGCACTGGCCGCGGCGACCCCGGATCAGCGGCGGCTGAAGGTCCCCGGCTATCACGCGGTGACGTTCGGCTCCCTCGTTGCCGAACTGACGTCCCGCGCGGCTGGGAAACCCTTCACGGAACTGGTGCGCACCGAGGTCGCCGAACCGCTCGGGGTGAAGGAGTTCTGGTACGAGGTGCCGCCGGCCGAGCGTGCCCGGATCGCGAGGACCTTCCCGCACATCAACCCGTTCGGCGTTCCGTGGGGTGCCACGTCGTTCGCGATGTCGCGGCTGCCCGGTCTGCGCAACGTGGCCGACGCCGGCATGCCCGCCGGTTTCGATGCCCTCGTCCGCAACCCCGCGATCCACGACAGCGTGATGCCCGGGTGGAACGGCGTGTTCAGCGCCCGCGCGCTGGCGCGGATGTACGGGGCGCTGGCGAACGGCGGAACGGTCGGCGGTGTGGAGTTCCTCCCACCGGACGTCGTGGCGCAGCTGAGCCAGGTGCAGACGACGGCCCGCGACTACGTCCTGGGCATTCCGATGAACTGGCGGCTCGGCTACCACGCGGGGATGGTGGCACGTCGCAGGCAGCCGTCGAATACTTTCGGGCACTACGGGTTGGGCGGGTCGGGTGCGTTCGCCGACGCCGACACCGGGCTGTCGATCGCCTTCGTCACCAACCGGCTCGGCAACATGCTGACCCCGATCGCCGATCTCCGCCTGCCGAAGCTCGGCTCGACGGCGCTCGCCGTCGCCGAGAAGCTGTAGCCGGGCGGCTCGCGCCGCTGGTGGACCAATTCGATGTCGACGCGCCGTTTTTCGATCGACGCGAGCCTCCGGTCTGGAGGGCGGGGTACCGGTAGCATCGGGTCCGTGACCGACGCGACCGCCAACACCAGCCGTCCTGATCGGTTGCGTGTCCTCGTCTACAGCGACGATGCGAACACCCGCCAGAAGGTCGTTCTGGCGCTGGGGACGCGTCCGCACCCCGACCTTCCGGAGTTGGAGTACGTCGAGGTGGCGACCGCGCCCGTGGTGATCCGGCAGATGGATGCCGGCGGTATCGACCTGGCCGTCCTGGACGGGGAGGCGGTGCCCGCCGGCGGGATGGGGATCGCGAAGCAGTTGAAGGACGAGATCGACGACTGCCCCCCGATCCTGGTGCTGACCGGCCGCCCAGACGACGCCTGGCTGGCCAGCTGGTCGCGGGCCGAGGCCGCGGTGCCTCACCCGCTCGACCCGATCCGGTTGTCCGAAGCGGTCATAGCGCTGCTGCGCACCCGCCTCTCAGCTTAGGCTCGCCTGACTCCGTTTCCCTCCGCGTGAAGGTGCATCGAGCGCCTGTGCCGCAGGGGTTTTCCGTGCTTCGAGATCGCCTGGAACTCGCACGGTCAAATCGACCGGGCCCGACGACTTCCCTTGTACGCTGTGGCATAACTCACAAGAGCGTAGCTTCGGAAACGACCGTCCGGGAATCGGGCGGACAGGCTCGGGAAGAGGGGAGCTGAGACGGCATGAATGTCTATGTGCCGATCCTCGTGCTCGGGGCGATTGCGGTCGCGTTCGCGGTCTTCTCCGTGATCGTGGCGAGGATCGTCGGTCCGAGGCGCTACAACCGTGCCAAGCTCGACGCCTACGAGTGCGGCATCGAGCCGACACTCTCGCCTCTGGGCGCCGGCCGCATCCCGGTGAAGTATTACCTGACGGCCATGCTCTTCATCATTTTCGACATCGAGATCGTGTTCCTCTATCCGTGGGCAGTTCACTTCGATGCTCTCGGTTTCTTCGGTCTCGGGGCCATGGCCCTGTTCATCTTCAACGTCTCCGTCGCCTACGCGTACGAGTGGCGGCGTGGCGGTCTCAGTTGGGACTGATCGGTCCCGTCAGCGATCCAAAAGCTAAGTCGGAAGAGAAGAGTCGGATATGGGCATCGAGGAGAAGCTGCCGAGCGGCTTCCTGCTGACCACGGTCGAGGGGCTCGCGGGCTATGTCCGCAAGGGCTCGCTGTGGCCGGCGAGTTTCGGGCTCGCCTGCTGTGCGATCGAGATGATGGCCACCGCCGGCGGACGCTTCGACATCGCCCGTTTCGGCATGGAGGCGTTCCGGGCGTCGCCACGGCAGGCGGACCTGATGATCGTGGCGGGCCGGGTGAGTCAGAAGATGGCCCCGGTGCTGCGGCAGATCTACGACCAGATGGTGGAGCCGAAGTGGGTGCTGGCGATGGGTGTCTGCGCGTCGTCGGGCGGCATGTTCAACAACTACGCGATCGTGCAGGGCGTCGACCACATCGTGCCGGTGGACATCTATCTGCCCGGGTGCCCGCCGCGGCCGGAGATGCTGCTGAACGCGATCCTCACCTTGCACGAGAAGATCCAGCAGATGCCGCTCGGTGTTCACCGCGAGGAGGTGGCGCGTGCGGCGGAGCAGGCGGCGCTGGCCGCCACCCCCACCATCCAGATGAAGGGCCTTCTGAGATGACCGGCGCGGGCGAGGGAGTGAAGCGGACCGAGATTCAGCGACGGGGCCGTGTGGTGGTGTCGAGGGAGCGAAGCGAGCCGAGCAGAAGGTGCCGGAGCCGTGTGGTGGTGTCGAGGGAGCCAAGCCAGCCGAGCAGAAGGTGCCGGAGCCGTGTGGTGGTGTCGAGGGAGCGAAGCGAGCCGAGCAGAAGGGGTCGGGGCCGTGTGGTGGTGTCGAGGGAGCGAAGCGAGCCGAGCAGAAGGGGTCGGGGCCGTGTGGTGGTGTCGAGGGAGCGAAGCGAGCCGAGCAGAAGGTGCCGGAGCCGTGCGGTCTGGACTGAGGAGCGAGGGAGCGTAGCGAGTGAGTGACGAGGGAAGACCGCACGACCAAGCTCCGGCACAAGCGAGCAAAGCGAGCCGAGTTACAGAACAGATCGGTGTGCGTAAGGGTTTGTTCGGGGTGCGGGGTAGTGGGGACACGTCGGGGTATGGGCGGTTGGTGCGTCCGGTGTTGTTGCCGGGGAGTACGCCGCGGCCGTTCGGGGGGTATTTCGATGATGTCGCGGATGGGTTGGGGGCGGCGTTGGCGGAGTCGGGTGTGGGTTTCGAGGTGGCGATCGAGTCGGTTGTGGTGTTTCGGGGTGAGGTGACGTTCGGGGTGCGGCGCGAGTTCTTGCCGTTGGTGGCGCGTGTGTTGCGTGATGAGCCGGATTTGCGGTTCGAGATGTGTCTGGGTGTGAATGGTGTGCATTTCCCGCAGGATGCGGGCCGGGAGTTGCATGCGGTGTATCCGTTGTTGTCGATTACGCACAATCGGCGGATTCGTTTGGAGGTGGCGGCACCGGATGCGGATCCGCACATCCCGTCGTTGTATGAGGTGTATCCGACGAATGATTGGCACGAGCGGGAGACGTACGACTTTTTCGGGATCGTGTTCGATGGTCATCCGTCGTTGACGCGGATCGAGATGCCGGATGACTGGCCGGGTCATCCGCAGCGGAAGGATTATCCGCTCGGCGGTATTCCGGTCGAGTACAAGGGCGCGGAGATCGCGCCGCCCGACGAACGGCGGGGGTACAACTGATGAGCGAGGACACGGTTTTCACTGTCGCAGGTCAGGACTGGGACGAGGTTGTCGATGCGGTGAAGGCGTCGTCGGGTGGTGGGGGTTCGGAGGGCGGCGAGGAGCGGATCGTCGTCAATATGGGTCCGCAGCATCCGTCGACGCATGGGGTGTTGCGGCTCATCTTGGAAATCGAGGGTGAGACGGTCACGGAGGCCCGGTGCGGTATCGGTTATCTGCATACGGGTATCGAGAAGAACCTCGAGTATCGGACGTGGACGCAGGGCGTGACGTTTGTGACGCGGATGGATTACCTGTCGCCGTTCTTCAATGAGACGGCGTATTGCCTCGGTGTGGAGAAGTTGCTGGACATCACGGATGAGGTGCCGGAGCGGGCGAGTGTCATCCGGGTGATGTTGATGGAGCTCAACCGCATCTCTTCGCATCTGGTGGCGTTGGCCACGGGTGGTATGGAGTTGGGGGCGGTCACGGCGATGCTGTTCGGTTTCCGGGAGCGTGAGCTGGTTCTGGACGTGTTCGAGATGATCACGGGTCTCCGCATGAATCATGCGTATATCCGGCCGGGTGGTTTGTCGCAGGATCTGCCGGAGGGTGCGGTGGAGAAGGTGCGCGAGTTGCTCGCGTTGATGCCGGAACGGCTGCGGGACATGGAGAATCTGCTCAACGACAATCGCATCTGGAAGGGGCGTACGCAGGGCATCGGGTATCTGGACCTCACGGGGTGCATGGCGCTCGGTATCACGGGTCCGATGCTGCGGGCGACGGGTCTGCCGCACGATCTGCGGAAGTCGCAGCCGTATTGCGGTTACGAGAATTACGAGTTCGATGTCAGTACCGATACGGGGTGTGACGCGTACGGCCGCTATTTGATCCGGGTCGACGAGATGAAGGAGTCGCTGAAGATCGTCGAGCAGTGCCTCGACAAATTGCGGCCGGGCCCGATCATGGCGGAGGACAAGAAGATCGCGTGGCCGGCGGATCTGACGTTGGGTCCCGACGGTCTGGGTAATTCGCCCGGGCACGTCCGCGAGATCATGGATTCTTCGATGGAGTCGCTGATCCATCACTTCAAGTTGGTGACGGAGGGTTTCCGGGTGCCGCCGGGTCAGGTGTATGTGGCAGTGGAGTCGCCGCGGGGTGAGCTCGGTGTGCACATGGTGAGCGATGGCGGCACCCGCCCGTTTCGGGTGCATTTCCGGGATCCGTCGTTCACGAACCTGCAGTCGGTGGCGGCCACGTGTGAGGGCGGCATGGTTGCGGATGTCATTGCGGCGGTTGCGAGTATCGATCCGGTGATGGGGGGCGTGGACCGATGACCGAGCAAGCAGCACCGAAGCAAACCCCCATCTTCATCGAGTTCGGCCCCCGGCCGGAGGAGAACGGGCTGTTGGTGCGGCCGGGTGCGCGTGAGGAGTATCCGCCGGAGGTCGGTGCGCGGCTGGACGCCGATGCCGACGTCGTCATCGGGCGTTACCCGAATTCGCGGTCCGCGCTGTTGCCGCTGCTGCATCTGGTGCAGGCGGAGGACGGGTGCATCACGCCGGCGGGGATCGAGTTCTGTGCCGGCCGGCTCGGGTTGACCGGCGCCGAGGTGGCTGCGGTGGCGACCTTCTATTCGATGTACCGGCGCGACCCGACGGGCGACTACTACGTCGGAGTGTGCACCAACACGTTGTGCGCGATCATGGGCGGCGACGCGATCCTCGCCGCGCTGGAGGAGCATCTCGACCTGCCGCACGGTGGCACGTCCGCGGACGGCAAGGTCACGCTGGAGCACATCGAGTGCAATGCGGCGTGCGATTACGCCCCGGTGGTGATGGTCAACTGGGAGTTCTTCGACAATCAGACCCCGGAGTCGGCTCGCTCACTCGTCGATTCCCTGCGTTCGGGGGAGCGGGTGTCGCCGAGCCGCGGTGCGGCGCTGTGCACTTTCCGGGAGACGGCCCGTATTCTCGCCGGGTTCCCCGACGAGCGTCCCGGTGCGCCGGCGGAGGGCGGCACCGCGGGCGACGCCACACTCGCCGGACTGCGTGTGGCGCACGAACGGGGCATGACGGCGCCGGATCCGGCGGAGACGTCGCTGATCCCGGAGCCGTCGTCGCGGAACACCGAGCCGATGGCGGCGGAATCGGCGAAGGACCAGCCGGCGCCTGCCCCGTCCGCGACGGTGCCCCCGGATCGGTCCACCTCGGAGACGGATCCGGCGGCCACCGACCCGGGTCGAAAGGGAGACTGACATGCCGCTGACCCCTGTACTGAGCCGCTACTGGGACGAGCCCGAGTCGTGGACCCTCGACACGTACCGTCGCCACGACGGGTACGAGGGCCTGCAGAAGGCGCTGCGCATGGACCCCGACGAGGTCATCTCGACCGTCAAGGAGGCCGGACTGCGGGGTCGTGGTGGGGCCGGGTTCCCGACCGGGATGAAGTGGTCGTTCATCCCGCAGGGCGATGCCAAGCCGCACTACCTCGTGGTCAACGCCGACGAGTCGGAACCGGGCACCTGCAAGGACATGCCGCTCATGCTGGCGACGCCGCACGCGCTCGTCGAGGGCGTCATCATCGCGGCGTACGCGATCCGCGCCGGGCACGCCTTCATCTATGTGCGCGGTGAGGTGGTGCCGGTGCTGCGCCGACTGCAGGCCGCGGTCGCGGAGGCGTACGCGGCTGGCTACCTCGGCACGAACATCCTGGACAGCGGTTTCGACCTCGAACTGGTCGTGCACGCGGGTGCGGGGGCGTACATCTGCGGGGAGGAGACGGCGCTGCTCGATTCGCTGGAGGGTCGCCGCGGTCAGCCTCGGTTGCGTCCGCCGTTCCCCGCGGTGGCCGGTCTCTACGCGTCACCGACCGTCGTCAACAACGTGGAGTCGATTGCGAGCGTCCCGCCGATCATCGTGAACGGCATCGAGTGGTTCCGGTCGATGGGCAGCGAGAAGTCGCCCGGCTTCACCCTGTACTCCCTGTCCGGGCACGTGACGAAGCCCGGACAGTACGAGGCCCCGCTCGGAATCACCCTGCGGGAGTTGCTCGAGTACGCGGGCGGAGTCCGCGCCGGGCACCGGTTGAAGTTCTGGACTCCGGGCGGTTCCTCGACACCGATCTTCACCGACGAGCATCTCGACGTCGCCCTCGACTACGAGGGTGTGGGGGCCGCCGGGTCGATGCTGGGCACCAAGGCCCTGCAGATCTTCGACGAGACCACGTGCGTGGTGCGTGCCGTGCTGCGCTGGACCGAGTTCTATGCGCACGAGTCGTGCGGCAAGTGCACGCCCTGCCGGGAAGGCACCTATTGGCTGGTGCAGATCCTGGAGCGCCTCGAAAGGGGGGAGGGGACCGACGCCGATCTGGAGAAACTGCTCGACATTGCCGACAACATCCTCGGCAAGTCGTTCTGCGCTCTCGGTGACGGTGCGGCCAGCCCGATCATGTCTTCCATCAAGTACTTCCGCGACGAGTACCTCGCACACTTCGAGCAGGGCGGCTGCCCGTTCGACCCGCATCAGTCCACGCTCATGGCGGGAGTGCATGCATGAAGCCAGCGAGCGTAGCGAGCGATGTTTCGGCGCGGAGGCCGCGCGTTCTGGACCGAGGAGCGAGGGAGCGCAGCGAGTGAGCGATGAGGGAAGGGCGCGCGTGAAGGGCTCCGCGCCAGCGAGCATAGCGAGCCATGATACGAGCCCTGACGCAGTGAGCGTTGTCATCGACGGTGTCGAGGTCAGTGTTCCCAAGGGCACGTTGGTGATTCGTGCCGCGGAGATGATCGGTATTCAGATCCCGCGGTTCTGCGACCACCCGTTGCTCGATCCGGTCGGCGCCTGCCGTCAGTGCCTCGTCGACGTGGAGGGGCAGCGCAAGCCGCTCGCTTCCTGCACCACGACGGTCACCGACGGCATGGTCGTCCACACCCAGCTCACGTCGCCCGTCGCCGACAAGGCGCAGAAGGGTGTGATGGAGTTGCTGCTGATCAACCATCCCCTGGACTGCCCGGTGTGCGACAAGGGCGGCGAGTGCCCGCTGCAGAATCAGGCGATGTCCAACGGGCGCGCGGAGTCGCGCTTCGGGGAGGTCAAACGCACGTTCCCCAAACCGATTCCGCTGTCCACGGAGGTCCTGCTGGACCGCGAGCGGTGTGTGTTGTGCGCGCGGTGTACCCGGTTCTCCCAGCAGGTCGCCGGCGACCCGTTCATCGAACTCATGGAACGGGGCGCGCTGCAGCAGGTCGGGATCTACGCGAAGGAACCGTTCGAGTCGTACTTCTCCGGCAACACCGTCCAGATCTGCCCGGTGGGTGCGCTGACCGGTTCGGCGTACCGGTTCCGGGCCCGCCCGTTCGACCTGGTCTCCAGCCCCAGCGTCTGCGAGCACTGTGCGAGCGGGTGCGCCCAGCGCACCGACCACCGGCGGGGGAAGGTGCTGCGCCGGCTGGCGGGCGACGATCCCGAGGTCAACGAGGAGTGGAATTGCGACAAGGGGAGGTGGGCGTTCGCCTACGCCACCGAGCGGGACCGGATCACCGCCCCGCTGGTCCGCGGCGACGACGGCACGCTGGCACCCGCCTCCTGGTCCGAGGCCCTGGCCGTCGCGGCGCGGGGATTGGCCGCCGCGCGGGGCAACGCCGGTGTTCTCGTCGGGGGGCGGTCCACGTGGGAGGACGCCTACGCCTACGCGAAGTTCGCGCGAACAGCGCTCGGCACCAACGACATCGACTTCCGCAGTCGCGCGCACTCCGGCGAGGAGTCCGAATTCCTGGCGGCCCGGGTGGCGGGGCAGCGATTCGCGGTCACGTACGAGGATCTCGACGCCGCGCCGGTCGTCCTTCTCGCGGCGTTCGAGCCGGAGGAGGAATCACCGATCGTCTTTCTGCGGCTGCGCAAGGCCGTGCGGGCGAAGGCCGTTCCGGTCTACTCGATCGCGCCGTACACGTCCCGTGGCCTGGAGAAGATGTTCGGCCGGCTGCTGCGGTCCGCCCCGAATGCGGAGGCGGAAGTGCTCGACGGTCTCCGCACGGGTGATCTGGAGCCCGGTGTCACCGAGCTGCTGCGCAGGCCGGGTGCGGTCATCGTGGTCGGGGAGAGACTCGCCGGGGTGCCGGGCGCGCTGTCCGCGGCGGTGCGGCTGGCCGACGAGACCGGGGCCCGGCTGGCCTGGGTGCCGCGCCGGGCCGGCGAACGCGGCGCACTCGAGGCGGGCGCGCTGCCCGGACTGCTCCCGGGTGGCCGACCGGTGGCCGATCCGGAGGCGCGGCGGCAGGTCGCGTCCGTGTGGAACATCGCGGATCTGCCGGAGACGGCAGGCCGGGATACCGCGGGCATCCTCGCCGCGGCCGAGGCGAAGACACTCGGGGCGCTCGTGATCGGCGGTGTCGAGGCCGACGATCTCCCCGACCCGCAGGCCGCGTTGGCCGCCGTCGAGTCGGCAGGTTTCGTGGTGAGTCTGGAACTGCGGCACAGTGCGATCAGCGAGCGCGCGGACGTGGTGTTCCCCATCGCACCGGTCATGGAGAAGCCGGGCACCTTCCTCGACTGGGAAGGGCGCGCACGCGATTTCGACGCCGCCCTCCGCGCCACCGGGTCGATGCCCGATCAGCGGGTGCTGCACGCGATCGCCGGCGAAATGGGTGTCTCGCTCGGTCTTCCGGACGCCGCGACCGCACGGCGCGAACTGGAGAGGCTCGGCGCCTGGGACGGAGACTTCCCGGATCCGCCCGGCCACCCGCAACCGCCGCGGCGGGAACCCGGGCCGGGGGAGGCGGTGCTCGCCACCTGGCGGATGCTGCTCGACTCGGGACGACTGCAGGACGGGGAACCGCACCTCGCGGGCACTGCCCGGACGCCGGTCGTGCGGATGTCCGCGGTCTCGGCGGCCGAGTCGGGTGCCGGTGACGGAGATCCGGTCACCGTGACGACGGAACGGGGCGCCGTCACGCTGCCGTTGGTGATCACCGACATGCCGGATCGAGTGGTGTGGCTGCCGCTCAACTCGCCCGGATCCGCTGTCTACCCGCAACTGGCTGCCCGGGCGGGGAGCGTCGTGAACGTCCGCCGCGCGGCCGGCACCAACGGGATCGTCCCGGGAGGTGCGCTGTGACGATCGAGGGCGTCTACCCCGACCCGGCACTGTTCGGGCACGACCCGTGGTGGCTGGTGCTCGGCAAGGCCCTGGCCATCTTCGTGTTCCTCGTCCTCACCCCGCTTCTGACGATCCTGGCCGAACGCAAGGTCATGGCGTGGATGCAGATGCGCGTCGGCCCGAACCGGGTCGGCCCGCGGGGCATGCTGCAGAGCCTCGCCGACGGCATCAAGCTCGCACTGAAAGAGGGGATCGTCCCGAAGGGTGTGGACAAGCCGATCTACATCCTGGCGCCGGTCATCGCCGCGGTACCTGCGTTCATGGCGTTCGCCGTGATCCCGTTCGGGCCGGCGGTGTCGATCTTCGGGCACTACACGCCATTGCAGTTGACGGACCTCCCGGTGGCCGTCCTCTACGTCCTCGCGGCCACGTCGATCGGCGTCTACGGCATCGTGCTCGCCGGCTGGGCGTCCGGGTCCACGTACCCGTTGCTGGGAGGGCTGCGCTCGACGGCGCAGGTGATCTCGTACGAGATCGCGATGGCGTTGTCGTTCGCGGCAGTCTTCCTGGACGCCGGAACGATGTCCACGTCGGGCATCGTCGCCGCCCAGGAACACACCTGGTACGTCTTCCTGCTGCTGCCGTCGTTCCTCATCTACGTCACGTCGATGGTCGGTGAGACCAACCGGGCGCCGTTCGATCTGCCCGAGGCGGAAGGCGAACTGGTCGGCGGGTTCCACACCGAGTACTCCTCGCTGAGCTTCGCCATGTTCATGCTCGCCGAGTACGTGAACATGGTGACGGTCTCGGCGCTCGCCACCACGCTGTTCCTCGGCGGCTGGCATGCCCCGTTCCCGCTGAGCCTGTGGGACGGCGCGAATTCCGGCTGGTGGCCGGTGCTGTGGTTCACGCTGAAGGTCTGGGGCTTCCTGTTCTTGTTCGTCTGGCTGCGCGCCACGTTGCCCAGGCTGCGGTACGACCAGTTCATGGGTCTCGGCTGGAAGATCCTGATCCCGATCTCGCTGGTGTGGGTCATGATCGTCGCCACCGTCCGGGCCTTCCGCAACGAGGGATACGACGCCCGGTCGATCGCGCTCGTCGTCGCGGGCCTCGTCGTGGCCCTCGTCGTGGTGGTGCTGTTGTGGAAGCGGCTGCGCCCGGGCCGCGTCCCCGCGCCCGAGAAGCCGGTCGAGCCGCGGGGACGCGCCGAACTGTCCCCGGAGACACTCGAACCGTTCGACCCCATGGCCGGTGGATACCCGGTTCCGCCGATGCCGGGTCAGACGCTGCCTGCGTTCCGGCGCACCCCCGTCTCCGTCACCGGCGCACACTCCACCGGTCCCACCCAGGAGAACAGCGATGACTAAATTCCTCGGCCCCATAGCGGGTTTCGGCGTGACCTTCTCGACGATGTTCAAGAAATCGAATACGGAGTTCTACCCCGAGGAGAAGGTGCCGACGGCGCCCCGCTACCACGGCAGGCATCAGCTCAACCGTTACGCGGACGGACTGGAGAAGTGCATCGGGTGCGAACTGTGTGCCTGGGCGTGCCCCGCCGACGCCATCTACGTGGAGGGCGCCGACAACACCGACGAGGAACGCTTCTCGCCCGGCGAGCGGTACGGCCAGGTGTACCAGATCAACTACCTGCGCTGCATCGGGTGCGGGCTGTGCATCGAGGCGTGCCCGACGCGGGCGCTGACCATGACCAACGAGTACGAGATGGCCGACGACAACCGGGCCGGCCTGATCTACGAGAAGGACCGGCTGCTGGCCCCGCTCGAGCCCGGCATGGTCGAGTCGCCGCACCCGATGGCCCCGGGCGCCACCGCCGAGGACTATTACCGCGGCACCGTGACCGGGGGAGCGGCGGCTGCGGCGCAGGACGAGTCCGAGGTCGACGACACGGCGGGGGACAGGCCGTGATCGAGGGAGGAGAGCCGACGTGGTGAACACGATGCCGTCCGCGGTCCAACTGGTCGCGGAACCCTTCACCCAGACCTCGACGGGCGAGGGTGTGCAGTTCTGGGTCCTCGCGACCGTGGCGGTGATCGGCGCGCTCGGGGTGGTCAGCGCAACCAAGGCCGTCTACTCGGCGATCTTCCTAGCGACGACCATGATCATCCTCGCCGTGTTCTACATCGCCCAGGGCGCACTCTTCCTCGGCGTCGTACAGATCGTGGTGTACACCGGCGCGGTCATGATGCTGTTCCTGTTCGTGCTCATGCTCATCGGTGTCGATTCCTCCGAATCCCTCGTCGAGAACCTCCGCGGTCAGCGGGTAGCCGCGATCGCGGCCGGGCTGGGATTCGGTCTCCTGCTGATCGGTGGCATCGGCAGCGCGTCCGTCTCCGCGTTCACCGGTCTCGATCAGGCCAACGCCGCGGGCAACGTCGAGGGGCTGGCCGAACTCGTGTTCGTCCGGTACGTGTGGGCTTTCGAACTGACCGGTGCGTTGCTGATCACCGCGACCATCGGTGCGATGGTGCTGGCCCACCGGGAGCGTTTCGAGCGGCGGAAGGACCAGCGCGAGCTGTCCCAGGACCGCGTCCGGGAGGGGGCCCGGGTCACGCCGCTGCCCAGTCCGGGTGTGTACGCGCGGCACAACGCGGTCGACATACCGGCGTTGCTGCCCGACGGCACGTTCTCCGAGCTGTCCGTCAGCCGGTCGCTCGAACGGCGGCCGAGCCTGCCCGCTCGGGCGCTGGGCACCGCGGACGTCGCGACCCCCGACCCCGGTGTGACCGATGAGGGGGATCGGCGATGAACCCCGAGAACTACCTCTACCTGTCGGCGCTGCTGTTCACGATCGGCGCAGCCGGGGTGCTGATCCGGCGCAACGCGATCATCGTGTTCATGTGCATCGAACTGATGCTCAACGCCTCGAACCTGGCGTTCGTGACGTTCGCCCGGATGCACGGCAACCTCGACGGCCAGGTCTTCGCGTTCTTCACGATGGTCGTCGCGGCCGCCGAGGTCGTCGTCGGTCTGGCGATCATCATGACCATATTCCGTTCCCGCCGTTCGGCTTCCGTCGACGACGCCAACCTCCTCAAGAACTGACGGGTCCCCGATGACGCACATCCTCGAGAAGGTGACTTTGCCCGACGACGACGCCCCGATCGGCGGTGCGGCATGAGCGGAACGCTCTCGTCGGCCGTGTGGCTGCTGCCGGTTCTGCCCCTCCTCGGCGCCGCCGTGCTCCTGCTCGCGGGCCGCCGCAGCGACGCGTGGGGCCATCTCCTCGGCTGCGCGACGGCATTGGTCTCCTTCGCGCTCGGCGTCGTCTTCTTCGTCGACATGCTGGGCAGGGACGCCGCCGAGCGGGTCGTGCACCAGACCCTGTTCAGCTGGGTGCCGGTAGGCGAACTCCAGGTGGATTTCGGTCTCCAACTCGACCAGCTGTCCGTGTGCTTCGTGCTGCTGATCACCGGGGTGGGTTCGCTGATCCACATCTACTCGGTCGGCTACATGGCGCACGATCCGGAGCGTAGGCGATTCTTCGCCTACCTCAACCTGTTCCTCGCGGCGATGCTGCTGCTGGTGCTGGCCGACAACTTCCTGGGCCTGTACGTCGGATGGGAGGGCGTCGGTCTCGCCTCGTACCTGCTCATCGGGTTCTGGCAGTACAAGCCGTCCGCGGCGGCGGCCGCGAAGAAGGCGTTCGTGGTCAACCGCGTCGGCGACATGGGCCTGGTCCTCGCGATCATGATCATGTTCTCGACTTTCGGCTCGATCGAATTCGCCGACGTGTTCACGCGTGCCGACGCCGCGAGCGAGGGGGTGCTCACCGCGATCGGGCTCGCGCTGCTGCTCGCCGCCTGCGGCAAATCGGCGCAGGTCCCGTTGCAGTCCTGGCTCGGTGACGCGATGGAGGGCCCGACACCGGTGTCGGCGCTCATCCACGCCGCGACGATGGTCACGGCGGGTGTGTATCTGATCGTCCGGTCCAACGCGATCTTCGACCTGGCCCCGAATGCCCAGCTCGCCGTCGTGATCGTCGGTGCGGTGACCCTGCTGTTCGGCGCGATCATCGGCTGCGCGAAAGACGACATCAAGAAGGCGCTGGCGGCATCCACGATGAGCCAGATCGGGTACATGGTGCTCGCCGCCGGTCTGGGACCGGCCGGATACGCGTTCGCGATCATGCTGCTGCTCACCCACGGCTTCTTCAAAGCCGGCCTGTTCCTCGGCGCAGGCTCGGTGATGCACGGCATGAACGACGAGGTGAACATGCGCCGCTACGGCGGTCTGCGCACCGTCATGCCGATCACGTTCGTCACGTTCGGGCTGGGATACCTGGCCATCATCGGGATTCCGCCGTTCTCCGGCTTCTTCTCCAAGGACAAGATCATCGAAGCGGCGTTCGCCGCCGAGGGCGTTCAGGGCGTCGTCCTCGGAACGGTCACGCTGCTCGGCGCGGGACTCACCGCCTTCTACATGACCAGGGTGATGCTGATGACCTTCTTCGGACAACCGCGGTGGGCTTCCGGGGCGGGCGAGGGGAAGGGGGATGTTCCCGTCGCCGACCCACACGAATCGCCAGGGGTGATGACGGTGCCGATGATCCTGCTGGCGGTGGGCTCGGTCGCCGCCGGCGCCCTACTCGCCGTCGGCTCCTCCCTGCAGCACTGGCTGGAACCGGTGGTCGGCGCCCACCACGGCGAGCCCGTCCTGCCCGTGTGGGCGATCACCGCACTCACGCTGGTGGTGGTGCTCGCGGGAGTCGCGGTGGCCTACCGGCAGTACGCCCGGCAGCCGATCCCCGAGGTCGCGCCGGCCGACGTCACCGCGTTCACTGTCGCGGCCAGGAAGGACCTGTACGGCGACGCGTTCAACGAGGCGGCGCTGATGCGTCCCGGGCAGGAACTGACGCGAACACTCGTCACCGTCGACGGAAGCGGAGTCGACGGTGCCGTCAACGGGTTCGCCGCGCTCGTCGGCGGAACGTCGATGCGGGTGCGGCGTCTGCAGACCGGGTTCGTCCGGTCGTACGCGCTGTTCATGTTCGCGGGGGCGGCCCTTCTGGTCGCCACGATGCTGGTGAGGCTGTGGTGAGCGGCTTCCCGTGGCTGACCGCCCTCTGGGTGCTGCCACTCGTCGGCGCCGGTGTGGTCCTGGCATTGCCCGTCCACAAGCGCGCGCTCGCGAAATCCGTCGCCGTGGGCGTGTCCGTGGTGGTGCTGTGCCTGGCCGTCGTGCTGGCGATCCGGTTCGATCCGACCGGCGAGCAGTACCAGTTCGTGGAATCCCACGCGTGGATCCCGGCGTTCGGCACCCGGTACATCCTGGGCCTGGACGGCATCGCGCTCGTCCTGGTGCTCCTCACCACCATTCTGGTGCCGCTGCTGCTGCTGGCGGGGTGGAACGACGGTGACACCGCACCCGACTACGGGCAGCGGCGGATGGCACACACGTACGTGGCGCTGACGCTGATGGTCGAGGCGATGGTGATCGTGTCGTTCACCGCCCTCGACGTCCTGCTCTTCTACATCTTCTTCGAGGCCATGCTCATCCCGATGTACTTCCTGATCGGAGGATTCGGCGGGGTGGGGAGGACGTACGCCGCGGTGAAGTTCCTGCTCTACAACCTGTTCGGCGGCCTGATCATGCTGGCCGCGGTCATCGGGGTGTACGTGGTGACGGCGCGCCAGGACGCCTTCGGCGGCGGCACCTTCGACTTCCGGGTGATCGTCGCCGAAGGGCTGGACGCGGACCCCGGCGTGCTGAAGGCACTGTTCCTCGGTTTCATGTTCGCGTTCGCGGTCAAGGCGCCGTTGTGGCCGTTCCACACGTGGCTGCCGGGCGCCGCGGTGGAAGCCACCCCTGCGAGCGCGGTGCTCATGATGGCCGTCGTCGACAAGGTCGGGACGTTCGGCATGCTGCGGTACTGCCTTCAGATGTTCCCCGAGGCGTCCGCGTACTTCGCGCCGTTCGTCACGGTGCTGGCGGTGATCGGAATCATCTACGGCGCGGTACTGGCCATCGGTCAGACCGACGTGATGCGACTGATCGCCTACACGTCGATCTCGCACTTCGGGTTCATCATTCTCGGCATCTTCGCCATGACGAGCCAGGGACAGGCCGGTTCGACGCTGTACATGGTCAACCACGGCATCTCGACCGCGGCGCTGTTCCTGATCGCCGGGTTCCTGGTGTCGCGGCGCGGCACCCGCCTCATCGCCGACTACGGCGGCGTGCAGAAGGTCGCGCCGGTGATGGCAGGGACGTTCCTCGTGGCGGGCCTCGCGACGCTGTCGCTGCCGGGCCTGGCACCGTTCATCAGCGAGTTCCTCGTCCTGGTCGGCACGTTCTCGCGCTACCAGATCGCCGCCGTGGTCGCGACTTTCGCGCTCGTCCTCGCCGCGATCTACGTGCTGTGGCTCTACCAGCGGATGATGACCGGGCCGCTGAAGGAGGGCAACGAGACCGTCCGCGACCTCGTGCGCCGTGAGATCGCGGTCGTGGCGCCGCTGATCGCCCTGCTGCTCGTCCTCGGCGTCTACCCCAAACCCGTGCTGGATGTCATCACCCCCGCGGTGAGCCACGTCCTCGTCACCGTCGGTCAGCACGATCCTGCACCTACCGTCGCCGGGCAGGACCCACAGGGAGGCACACACCGATGAGTACCTCCGAATTCGTACTCGCCCAGTCCACGACGCTGCGCGCGCCGGACATCGAATACGGTCAGCTGGCACCCATGTTGATCGTGTTCGGCGTGGCTGTCGCCGGTGTGCTCGTCGAGGCGTTCCTGCCCCGGCGTGGCCGCTACTCGAGCCATCTCGTCCTCGCGCTCGGAGGACTCACCGCCGCGTTCGTGGCCGTCGTCATGCTCGCCGGGACCCGCGCCTCCACCGTCGCGGGCGCGGTGGCCGTCGACGGTCCGACGCTGTTCCTCCAGGGAACGATCCTGCTGATCTCGATACCCGCGATCCTGCTGATCGCCGAGCGGAGCGTCGACAGTGGGGTCCGAGTGGCGACCGCGGAGGTCACGGCCGCGACCGCCGAGCCGGAAGGCGGAACCGACGCCTTCACCCCGCAGGCGTTCGCCGTCCCCGGCAGCGTCGCCGAACGGGAGGCCACCAAGAACGCCCCCGGGCATACCGAGGTCTTTCCCCTCGCCCTGTTCGCGGTCGGCGGGATGCTCCTGTTCCCGGCGTCCAACGATCTCCTCACCATGTTCGTGGCACTCGAAGTGCTCTCGCTGCCGCTGTACCTGCTGTGCGGGCTGGCGCGGCGTCGCCGTCTCCTGTCGCAGGAGGCGGCCCTCAAATACTTTCTGCTCGGGGCGTTCTCGTCGGCGTTCTTCCTGTTCGGTGTGGCGTTGCTGTACGGCTACGCGGGCACCGTCGAGTTGCCGCGGATCGCGGACGCGCTCGCCCGGGGCACCGACGACAAGACGCTGGCGCTGATCGGTACCGCGCTCCTGTCGGTGGGCTTGTTGTTCAAGATCGGCGCCGTCCCGTTCCACTCGTGGATTCCCGACGTCTATCAGGGTGCGCCCACTCCGATCACCGCCTTCATGGCGGCGGCCACCAAGGTCGCGGCTGTCGGTGCGATGCTGCGCATCTTCTACGTGGCTCTGCCCGACCTGCGCGCGGACTGGCGGCCCGTGATGTGGGGCGTCGCCATCCTCACCATGGTGGTCGGTGCGGTCATGGCGGTCACGCAGAACGACGTCAAGCGGATGCTCGCGTACTCGTCGGTCGCGCACGCCGGGTTCATCCTCACCGGTCTGATCGCGGCCAACCGGGCGGGTCTGTCGTCCACGATGTTCTACCTCCTGGCGTACGGATTCAGCACGCTCGGCGCATTCGCCGTCGTCACCCTGGTGCGGGACAGCCGGGGCGAGGCGACGGACCTGTCGCGCTGGGCGGGGCTGGGGCGGCGTTCGCCACTGGTCGGCGGGGTCTTTGCACTGTTCCTGCTCGCATTCGCCGGAATCCCGCTGACGAGTGGGTTCGTCAGCAAGTTCGCGGTCTTCCAGGCCGCCATCGAGGGCGGTGCCGTTCCGCTCGTCCTCGTCGGTGTCGTCAGCAGCGCGATCGCGGCGTTTTTCTACGTCCGCGTCATCGTCCTGATGTTCTTCTCGGAGCCGCAGAGCGACGCCCCGACGATCGTGGTGCCCAGCATGTTCACCGCCGCGGCCATCGCGGTCGGTGTGGTGGTGACGGTGGTGCTCGGAATCCTGCCGCAGGGGGCACTCGATCTGGCGGACCAGGCTGCGGTGTTCTTCCGCTGACGCGTTGCGCCGCCCGGTTCGGCGCGGGTCACGAGTGTCCGATGTGACGGATGTCGTCCAAGTGGCTGGCGGGACCCGTGTGAGTGTGGTGGAATGCAAACCGGACAACATACCGACTGAGCGAAAGTGAATGTCGGAGACACGCCGGAGCGCGACCGATCGGATATGGGGGCCACAGTGCAGATTTCTCGGAGAGACCTGTTCCGGTACGCGGCAGCGGGATCCGCCGTGGCCGGGATCGCGGCGCTCACGTCCACCACGTCCTCGGTCGCCGTCGCGAAGGCGGACAGTCTCGGCATCCTGATCGATTACGCCGGTGGGGTGCCGTCGGCGGACGCCATCCTCGAGGCCGGTTATGCCGGTGCCATCCGCTACGTGTCCGACCGCCGTCCCGGCGCCGAGTGGATGGAAGGCAAGCCGATGCTCGCCGACGAGGCGCAGGCGTTGCTCGACGCGGGACTGTCGGTCGTCTCGTGCTATCAGTTCGGCAAGGGGCCGACGGCCGATTGGCGTGGCGGTCTCGAGGCGGGTAAGCGGCACGCGGAGCGCGGGCTCGAATTGCATCTCGCCGCAGGCGGTTCCGAGGATCGACCTATCTATGCGTCCATCGACGACAATCCCACGCCGGCCGATTTCCTCACCATGATCGCCCCGTACCTCGCCGGGTGGGAGTCGGTGGTCGGCAAGGCGAACACCGGCATCTACGCCAACTCGAAGACGCTGGATCTGGCGGTGCTCGCCGGGCTCGGGTCGTGGTACTGGCAGCACGACTGGGGCACCCCCGAGGGGTATGTTCACCCGTCGGCGCACCTGCACCAGTACGAGATCGACGCGAGCAGCGTCGACGGGGTCGGCATCGATCTCAATGACATCCTCGAGCCCGACTATGGCCAGTGGTGACCGGCTAGGCCGCCGGTTGCCCGCCCATCCGGGTGAGCCATTCCCGGGCGTCGTCGGGTAGTGTGCCGGCGGCTTCCGCTGCGCGGCACCACTTCTTGGCCGCGGCGAGGAAATTCATCGGGTTGTACGCGTCTTCCTCGCGTGACCACAGGTTGTCGCCGGCGTAGTGCAGGATCGTGATGTTCGCTGCGGCGTGCTCCGAACCGTCGCCGGGATCCTCCATGGGGTTGTCGATCTCGCAGATGACCCATCCGCGGTCCTCGTCGATCACGTACCAGTTCGCCGGGAATGCGGTCATCCGGCTTCCGGGGAAGGCCGACATGGTGCGCGTGACCCATTTCCGAATGGCCTCGCGTCCGTCGAAGTCTCCGAAGGCGTGCTCGACGTACGTGGCGTCTTCCGTGAAGAGGTCGGCGAAGCCGTTCCAGTCTCCGAGTTCGACGCAGCGGCTGACGGTTCGCTGGTAGTGCGCGAAGGCCTCTTCGAGCTCGGCACGACTCCACGGCATGTGTGCATCCCCTTCTCTCGCCCGGCACCCGAGTGTGAGCGCCTCCGGAAATAAGAACACGTTTCAGTTCGTGGGTGGGGCATTTTCCGGTGGGTGGGACGGCGTGAAACGCTCCTCGGCGCAACTCCGATTACCTGTTGTCACTCTTTTCACTCTGGAACCTGGAGGTTTTCCCATGGAGCTGCTCGTCAATTTCGTGTACACCGTCGCCTCGGTCCTCTATACCGCGCTGTTCGTGAACGGATCCTGATCGGGATGTGCACACTACACATCTTGTGTATGGTGCACAATAATGCCTCGGGCAGAATGACGGTAACTACTGGAGGTGTCGGTGTCCGAACGTGACGAGGTGGCGGCTGCTGTCGAGAACGAATTGACATTGCTGTCGCGCTATCACGCCCATGCGCAACGGGCGGGATTCCAACTCGACCGTTCCGCCTACCTCCTCCTCGGGCGCCTGGAACTGGAACATCCACTCAGCCTGAAACAGCTCGCCGAAGCCTTCCGGCTCGACATCTCGACGATCAACCGGCAGATCGGCGCCTTGCTGAAGCGTGGCCTCGTCGAACGCGTCCCCGACCCGGACGGGGGAATGGCCCGCAAGGTCGAGGCCACCGCGCTGGGGCTCGAACAGCTTCACGCCGACCGGGCGCTGGGCCGAAAAGGCGTCGAGCGCATCATCGCCGAGTGGAGCGACCACGACCGGGGCGAGCTGCGCCGGTTGCTGACGAAGTTCAACGGCGAAATCGAGAAGTACGACGGCAACTCCTGGCCGCGCACCGGGCGGACGCCCTGATCTGACATCGTCAGGACTGGACGTGCGCGGTCGCGTCCCGGGCGAGGTCCGGTTCCTCGGCGATGACTGTGAGGTGAGGGTGTTCCGGCGGCGAGTCGTGCCACCCCTTCCAGGACATCAGGGACCACCGCGACAGTCCCGACAGCGCAGACCCGAGGCTGGCGAACGAGGCGGTGCTCAGTGCCGAGCCCGCCGACCCGACCGACCCGATCGAGAGCACCGAGCCGACACTCCCGATGGACAGGATCGAGTAGGCGGAGCCGATCGAGAGAATCGACCCCTCCGAACGGATCGACAGTATCGAACGCCGGGCGTGTCGCGATCGCAGTGAGTGATCTGGTGTGTGATGCGTCGAGGGCATTCCTCGGTCTACCACGGTGGTGCCGTCGGCAAACAGAGAAGCGGTGCAGACATGAGTGAAGGGCCTTCCGGATCTTCCGGAGGGCCCTTCGCTCGTCAGCTGTGAAGAGTTACGCGACCTGGAACATGCCGACCGTAGGGAGGAAGCTGCACGTGATCGGCGCGGCGCCCTCTTTCTGCGTGGTCAGTCCACCCGACACGACTGCGAGGACGCGGCCGGGGCCGGTGTCCGCGATCGCCGACAGGGTTGCCGGTCCGTCGGGGTTGATCTTGGCCTCGTTGGTGAGGTTCTGGGTGGCGCGGCGCTGGTTGTCCAGGTTGATCCACGTCACGGTCAGCGGCTCGGGCTGTTCGGCGGCAACGGAACTGGTTCCGAGGGCGGTGAACACGAAACCGGCCTGACCTGCCTTGGGTCCGGGCGGGGGCAGCTGGGCCGGACCGGGGACCGCGAGTGCGGTGCCCACGGAGTCGGCGCCCTCTCCGATGCAGCCCTTGCCGATGGTCGGGTAGAGGAACTGCGCGATGACGGGTGCGTTCTCCTGCGGGATCTCGGGGCCGCCGCCGCCGCTGCCGTCGAGGAACGTGATGACGCGCTCGAGAGTGGACTTGAGCTCCGGCGGGATGCCGGGGGACTCGAGGAGGATGCGGGCCTGGTCCAGGATCGCGTCCTGAGGTCCTGCGGCGATGTCTTCGGTACCAGCGGCTGCGCCGATGATCGCGGGTGCGAACGAGGCGAGCATCTCCACAGGGACGCCTTCGGGCACGGGCGGCGGCGTCGGCTGCGCATTCGCCTGGGCCGGCACTGCCATAGCGGCTGCTGCGGCAACAGCGAGAGCAGTTACTGCTCTGCGCATACCTCGGGTTCGAAGCACGGTCTCCCCATCCTTAGTCATAACAGCGTGGACGACAACTCAATCCACGTCTGACGGCTCGGGGGGTCACTCTATGTACAGCGCCCCCGGGTTGTACAGCTCACGAGTTCGTTCACCGATAGCTGCGGCATCCCGGTGGGAGTGTATGGCATACAGACCCCGACGGTGATCTTCCGGTGACCATAGCTTGTGGCACGTGTGATTCGTGTGATTGGTGATGCAACTGTTACGCGCGGCTACGGACACCTCGGGGCCCGCGGCGGGCGCCGTCTACGCTGTGCGGGACCGTTTCGGGATCGGCTGAGACATCTACACACCTCACGGGGAGAGCACCACACTGTGTCCGACCATGCAGCGTCCGACGACGGAGCAGCCTCCGACGACCCGTCATCCGAGCGTTCTCCCACGTCGTCCCGGGGAGCGTCCGCCCTGCACGGCCTGTTGCGGTGCGCGCCTGTGCTTCTCGCGCTGTCGGTGCTCGGGCGCATGGCGTGGACGCTGTTGAGTCCCAACGGGATGAACCTCGTCGACCTGCACGTCTACGTCGACGGTTCCGAGGCGCTCCGCGGTGGCAGTCTCTACGACTTCACCTATTCGGAAGTGACACCGGACTTTCCGCTGCCGTTCACCTACCCGCCGTTCGCCGCGCTGGTCTTCTTTCCGCTGCACTACCTGCCGTTCCCGCTGGTCGGGGTCGGCTGGCAACTGCTCACCATCCTCGCCCTGTACGCGCTGGCGCGCATGAGCCTCGGGCTGGTGCTCGGTGACGCCGCGCGCAGCCCGCACTGGCGGGCGGTCGCGGTGCTGTGGACCACAGTGGGGGTGTGGGTGGAACCGGTGCGCACCACGCTGGACTACGGCCAGATCAACGTGTTCCTCGCGCTGCTCGTGATGACCGCGGTCCGCAGCTCCCGGTGGTGGCTGTCCGGTGCGCTCGTCGGTTTCGCCGCCGGGATCAAATTGACCCCGGCGATCACCGGCCTCTACTTCCTGATGCAGCGCCGGTGGAAGGCCGCGGTCTTCTCGGGCGTCGCGTTCGCCGCGACCGTCGGAGTCAGCTATCTCCTGATCGGTTCGGAGGCGCGGGAGTACTTCACCCACCTGCTCGGTGACGCCGATCGCATCGGGCCGGTCGGCTCGGTGTGGAACCAGTCCCTGCGCGGCGCGTTGTCGCGGCTGCTCGGGTACGACGTCGAGACGGGCGCCCTCTGGCTGCTGGCCGTGACGGTCACGGTGGTCCTCGCCGCCCTGGCCTGGCGGGCGATCGCCCGGGACGATCGGCTCGGCACCCTCGTCATCGTCGAGTTGCTGGGGCTGCTCGTCTCACCGATCTCGTGGTCACACCACTGGGTGTGGGTCATTCCGATGCTGATCTGGCTGCTGCACGGCCCCCACGGATCGATGCTGGGCACCCGGATCCTCGCCGGGTACTGGCTCGTCACGACCCTCATCGGCGTGCCGTGGGTGCTCAGCTTCTTCCAGGACTCGATCTGGCTGATCTCCCGGCCCGCGGTACTCGCGTGGCTGGGCACGGTCGACGTGGTCGGCGCGTTCGGTGTCTACGCCTGGGTGGCCTACGCCGGGCGCCGCACGAAGCGTGCCGTGGCCGCCGCCCCGGTCAGCCCGCCAGTGAGTCGATCTGCGCAGCAAGATCCAGATCCAACTGCGTGAGCCCGCCCGCGGAATGCGTCGACAGGGTGTAGGTGACCTTGCGCCACCTGATGTCGATGTCCGGATGATGGTTGGCGGCCTCCGCCGCCTCCGCGACCTTCCGGACCAGCTCGACGGCTTCGGGGAAGGTCGGCGACTCGACGGTGCGGACGAGGGAATCACCCGCCCGCCGCCACCCGGGCAGTTCTGCGAGCGCGGTGTCGATCTCTCCGTCTGACAGCAACTCGGCCATACCCCATGATGGTGCGGTGCCAGTGGAACGTGCAAGGCCTGTCGACCACGCCGGAGAGGTGGTGGCGGCCGCGATCATCGTCGACGGCCGGCTGTTGCTCGCGCAGCGGACGCGGCCCCCGGAACTCGCGGGACTGTGGGAGCTGCCCGGCGGCAAGGCGGAGCCGGGGGAGACCGCCGAGGACGCGCTGCGCCGCGAACTGCGGGAAGAACTCGGGATCGAGGTGTCGGGCGGCGACCGGATCGGCGACGACGTGCCGCTACCCGACGGCCGGGTGCTCCGCGCGTACCGGGTGGAACTGGTGTCGGGAACACCCGTCGCGCTCGACCACGCGGAACTGCGGTGGGTGGACGGACGGGAACTGGGGGAGATCGACCTCGTCGGCAACGACCGCGGGTGGGTGCCGGACCTACGGCTGCACCTGAACGGTTGGGGCTGACCTCAGGCCGCGCGGGCCTTCTTGAGCCCCTTCTTCAGTTCCTTCTTGGACGCGCCCTCGTTCTCGAGTTTCTTCATGCGCATGATGACCACCGGGCACTTGATGCAGCGCGTCTTGCTGCGGCAGCACTTCTTCTTCGGCTTGAGACCCGAGACCTTGCTGGCCTTCACCTTGCCCATACGCGGCTCGGCCTTCCTACTACGGGGAACACCGGTATCACCGGCTCCACCCAGGTTAGCTTCCCCTCAGCTTTCGGCCCCGACCCACGCGCGAGACAGGGCGAATTCGACGTGGCGCAGATCACTTTACGCTGGTCGGGCAGGGCTCCCGCAGCCGGCGATGCGCGAAGTAGCCGCTCGGGCGGGTAGTATTCACGTGGCCGCGATGCCTGCACTGGGCGATTTACCATCGCCTCGACGAGGATTCTGAATCGAGATGACAAGGCGGCCGCCAGAAAGCCGTGCGAGGGAACTTTCGCGTGGCCGAATCAACTCAGCCAGGAGAGCCACCGCGTGACCATCACCAGCTTCCGTAACGTTGCCATCGTCGCACACGTCGACCACGGCAAGACCACTCTCGTCGACGCCATGTTGCGTCAGTCGGGGGCATTCGAGGAGCGCGCCGAACTGGTCGATCGCGTCATGGACTCCGGCGACCTCGAACGCGAGAAGGGCATCACCATCCTCGCGAAGAACACCGCCGTCCACAAGCATCACGCCGACGGCAGCGTCACGGTCATCAACGTCATCGACACCCCCGGTCACGCCGACTTCGGTGGCGAGGTCGAGCGCGGCCTGTCCATGGTCGACGGTGTCGTCCTGCTCGTCGACGCGTCCGAGGGCCCGCTGCCGCAGACCCGCTTCGTGCTGCGCAAGGCGCTCGCCGCGTCGCTGCCCGTCATCCTCGTGGTCAACAAGACCGACCGTCCCGACGCCCGCATCGAAGAGGTCGTCTCCGAGAGCCACGACCTGCTGCTCGACCTGGCGTCCGACCTCGACGACGAGGCCGCGGAAGCCGCCGAGCTCGCCCTCGACCTCCCGGTCCTGTACGCCTCCGGCCGCGAGGGCAAGGCGTCCAAGGTTCAGCCCGAGAACGGTCACGCACCGGACGCCGAGAACCTCGACGCCCTGTTCGAGGTGCTCCTCAACTACGTGCCCGCACCCAAGGGCAACGTCGACGCGCCGCTGCAGGCTCACGTCACGAACCTCGACGCCTCCGCGTTCCTCGGCCGCCTCGCGCTGGTCCGTATCCACAACGGCGAGCTGACCAAGGGCCAGACCGTCTCCTGGTGTCGCGAGGTGGACGGCGAGCCCGTCGTCACCAAGGCCAAGATCACCGAACTGCTCGCCACCAAGGGCGTCGAGCGTCAGCCCGCCGAGAAGGCCGTCGCCGGTGACATCGTCGCCGTCGCCGGTTTCCCCGACATCATGATCGGCGACACCCTCGCCGACCTGGAGAACCCGGTCCCGCTGCCGCGGATCACCGTCGACCAGCCCGCCATCTCGGTGACCATCGGCACCAACACCTCGCCGCTCGTCGGCCGGGTCAGCGGACACAAGCTGACCGCCCGCATGGTGAAGTCGCGTCTCGACCAGGAACTCGTCGGCAACGTCTCGCTCAAGGTCCTCGACATCGGTCGCCCCGACGCCTGGGAGGTTCAGGGCCGTGGTGAGCTCGCGCTCGCCATCCTGGTCGAGCAGATGCGCCGCGAGGGCTTCGAGCTGACCGTCGGCAAGCCGCAGGTGGTCACCCGTCAGGTCGACGGCAAGGTGCACGAGCCCTTCGAAGAGCTCACCATCGACAGCCCCGAGGAGTACCTCGGCGCCATCACCCAGCTCCTCGCCAACCGCAAGGGCAAGATGGTGCAGATGGCCAACCACGGCGCGGGGTGGGTCCGGATGGAGTTCATCGTCCCGTCGCGCGGCCTGATCGGCTTCCGCACCGACTTCCTCACCGAGACCCGCGGCACCGGCATCGCGAACGCCGTGTTCCACGGCTACGCGCCGTGGGCCGGCGAGATCCGCGCCCGCCACACCGGCTCGCTCGTCTCGGACCGCACCGGTTCGGTCACCCCGTTCGCGATGATCCAGCTCGCCGATCGCGGAACGTTCTTCGTCGAGCCCGGCGCCGACACCTACGAGGGCATGGTCGTGGGCATCAACCCGCGCCAGGAGGACCTCGACATCAACGTCACCCGCGAGAAGAAGCTGACCAACATGCGTCAGTCCTCCGCCGACGTGATGGAGACCCTCGCCAAGCCCATCAAGCTCGAGCTCGAAGGCGCGATGGAGTTCTGCGCCGGCGACGAGTGCGTGGAGGTCACCCCGGAGGTCGTGCGCGTGCGCAAGGTGCACCTGTCGGCCACCGACCGTGCCCGTGAGCGTTCACGCTCCAAGGCCCGCGACAAGGCGGCCCTGTAGTCGGCACGTCCGACCACGTCATACACAACCGGGCGAATGTACCTTCGGTCGATCGTCGGCCGAAGGTACATTCGCTCGTGGGTTTCCGGAGCCTTCCGGTATCTCTGAGGAAAGGCGGCGCGGTGGTTGCTGGGGGTCGACTCGCGAGAGTTCGAGGAGTTCGGGGCCGTAGGCGCGGGAACGGTGCGGCGGTGACCGCGCTCCTGCTGGCAGTGTCGACGGCGATGCTCACGTCGTGCACCGCCGATCCGCCCCCGCCGGTCGAGAGCACCGACAGCCCCAAGCCGACGGTGTCGCCGACCGAGAAGCAGCCCGTCGTCGTCGCCATCGACGACGTGGGCAGCGGATTCAACCCGCACCTCCTGTCGGACCAGTCGCCGGCGAATTCCGCGGTCAGCGCCCTCGTGCTGCCGAGCCCGTTCCGGCCGGTGCCCGATCCCGCCCGCCCGGGCGGCAACACCTGGATTCCCGACTCCTCGCTCGTGATCTCCGCGGACGTCACGTCGCAGGAACCGTTCACCGTCACGTACCAGCTGCGGAACGAGGCGCAATGGTCCGACGGCGCGCCCATCGCCGCCGAGGACTTCCGCTACCTGTGGCAGCAGATGATCAGTGCCCCCGGCGTGGTCGACCCCGCCGGCTACGAGCTGATCGAGGACGTCAGGTCGTCCGGTGGCGGCAAGACGGTCAGCGTCGTCATGAAGGCCGCCTACCCGGCGTGGCGTGAACTCTTCACCGACCTGCTGCCGTCGCATCTCATCAAGGATTCCCCCGGTGGCTTCGCGACCGGACTGTCCGAGAACATCCCGGTGTCCGGCGGGCACTTTCACATCAAGTCGATCGACCGCGGGCGCGACGAGATCCTGCTCGAACGCAACGACCGGTTCTGGGACAAACCGGCGACGCCCGACCAGATCCTGATGCGCCGCGACGGCACCCCGTCGCAGCTCGCCGGCTCGATGCGCAACAACGACACGCACATCGTCCAGATTCACGGGGGGACAGCCACTTCCGCCCAGCTGGCGGCGATCCCGACGGTGCGGACGGGTTCGTCTTTCCAGCCGCGCGGACTCGACCTCACGCTGAACGGCCGGGTTCCCGAACTCGCGGACGTCCGGGTGCGGAAGAGTCTTCTGGAGCTGCTGGACACCGAACTGCTCGCCGTCGTCGGCGCCGGCAGTGAGTCGGCGGCCGTCCCGGCGCGCTCGCAGGTCTACGCCCCCTCCGATCCCGGTTACACCGCGACCGCACCCGCACGGCCGGGTCGCGAACAGGTGCTCGCGCAGCTGGCCGAGTACGGATACGTCGCCGAAACACCCACGGGCACCGTCGTTCCCGCAGGCGCGGCGCCGTCGACCCGGCTCGTCCGCGACGGCGTCCCGCTGACGCTCGTCATCGGGACACCCGAGGGTGACGACACCGCCAGCGCGGTCGCCAACACGGCCGCCGACCAGTTGCGCGGTGCCGGCGTCGACGCCACCGTGACGTCGCTGCCCGCCGAGGAGTTGTACGGGGAGTCGCTGAGCAAGGGCGAGATCGGGGCGGTCGTGGGTTGGTCGCGCGCCGGATCCGACCCGGCGACGGCACTGGCCTCCCGTCACAGTTGCCCGCCCGCAGTGGTCGCGGCGACCCAGCCGAACACCGAAACCACCGACCCCGAACGTGATTCGGTTGCGGAGGCCGAGGCCCCGTCGAATCTGTCGGGAGTGTGCGACCCCACCCTTCAGCCGTCCATCGACGCCGCGCTGCGGGGGGTCGGTGATGTGCCGCAAACTCTCGCCGACGCCGACCGCAAACTCTGGGATCTGGCCGCGGTGCTGCCGATCATGCAGGACCGCACACTCGTCGCGGCGGGACCCGGCGTCGACGGGGTGTCGCTGTCGGGGGCCGTGCCGGTCGGAATATTCAGTGACGCAGCGGACTGGAGCAGGATCAAGGAATGAGTGAGCGGCGACTTCTGCTGGTTCATGCCCACCCCGACGACGAGACGCTCACCACCGGCGGCACCATCGCGCGCTACGCCGCCGACGGCGCCGACGTTCGCGTCCTGACGTGCACGCTCGGCGAGGAAGGCGAGGTGATCGGCGAGGAGTGGGCGCAGCTGGTCGCCGACGCCGCCGATCAGCTCGGCGGTTTCCGGATCGGCGAACTGACGTCCGCGCTGTCGTGTCTCGGTGCGGGAAGGCCGCGGTTCCTTCTGGGGGCGGGGCACTTCCGTGATTCCGGCATGGCGGGCACGGCGTCGGCGGCCGACCCGCGCGCGTTCGTCAACGCCGACCGCGACTCCCTGACCGCCGCGATAGTGGCGGTCATCCGGGAACTGCGGCCACACGTCGTGGTCACCTACGACCCGGACGGCGGGTACGGGCACCCCGACCACATCCAGGTGCACACGGTCACCACCGCGGCCGTCGAGGCGGCGGGTTCGGCGCAGTACCCGGACTGCGGCGAACCGTGGGAGGTCGCGAAGCTGTACTGGACGGTGACCGAGGCGAGCGCGCTCGAGTCGGGAATCTGCCGTATCGGCGACATCCCCGACGGCTGGCGGTTGCCGGAGCCCGGCGAATTGCCGAGCGTTCCGGACGCCGACGTGACGACGGTGATCGACGTGCGGGCCGTGCTCGACGCGAAGAGGGAAGCGCTGTCGGCGCACGCCACCCAGGTGACGGTGGCGCCGAGCGGCACCGAGTACGCGCTCTCCAACGACATCGCACAGCCGATTCTGGCGGAGGAGCATTTCGTGCTGGTCCGTGGCGCCGCCGGGGAGCGGGACGCCGACGGCCGGGAGCGGGACCTCTTCGGTGGCATCGGTCACTGACCGTAGGTATCTGTGACGAGAGTTACGTATTACACTGTGGCCCACGTCACGCAGCGGCCCCGGTCGAGTCCGCGTGACACCCGTCAGGAGAGGCGATAGATGTACAACTGGGATGTTCAGAACGCCATCGTCGCGTTCGTCGATACGCTCCGGCCGTCGTGGCCGGCCCAGCACGACCTGTACTACAGCGTGCTGTACGGATTCGCCGACATGCAGAGCCATTTGCTGACCCTGCTGGGCTACCCGCCCGTCGCCTGATCCACTATTGACACATGACCGTCGGCACCGCAGCGAAACCCGGGCACCTCGATGTTCTGGGGAGGGTCACCCTCACGCTGCTGGTGTTCGACGGTTTCCTGTGCGCCGTCCTCTCGGTGCTCTTCCTGCCCACCTACCTCGGCGCCACCCCGTTCCCGATCAGCATCCTCGCCGCCGCGGTCGCCAACCTGGCGCTGGTGATCGCAGCCCGGTCGACGACCGGCCGGGTGGGCACGGGAGTGCTGCCGCTCGCGGGGTGGGGGTTCGGTTTCCTGCTCTGCATGTTCGGCGGTCCGGGCGGCGACGTGCTCATGCTCGCGTCCGTCTGGACGCTCCTGCTCCTGTTCGGATCGCTGGTCCCGGCAGCGGTCTACCTGTGGAAAGTCAGCGCGAAGGCGGCCTTCGGATCTGTTTCGCCGACGGTGCGCGAGGGTACGCGATAGCCACCAGCAGCCTGCTGAAGGAGCATCGCGATGGCAGATCAGAACTTCACGACCGACGACGCCGGCATCCCGGTATCGAGTGACGAACATTCGCTCACCGTCGGGACGGACGGGCCCATCCTCCTCCAGGATCATTACCTGATCGAGAAGATGGCGCAGTTCAACCGCGAACGCGTCGCGGAGCGGCAACCGCACGCGAAGGGAGGCGGGGCGTTCGGACGGTTCGAAGTCACCGAAGACGTTTCCGCCTACACGAAAGCCGACCTCTTCCAGCCCGGAAAGAAGACGGATCTGCTGATCAGGTTCTCGTCCGTGGCCGGCGAGCGCGGCAGCCCGGACACCTGGCGCGACCCACGCGGATTCGCCCTCAAGTTCTACACCGACCAGGGCAACTACGACATGGTCGGAAACAACACACCCGTCTTCTTCATGCGCGACCCGATGAAGTTCCAGGACTTCATCCGTTCGCAGAAGCGGCGTGCCGACAACAACCTCCGCGACCACGACATGCAGTGGGACTTCTGGACGTTGTCCCCGGAGTCGGCGCACCAGGTCACGTGGCTCATGGGCGACCGCGGCATCCCGCGCACCTGGCGGCACATGAACGGGTACTCCAGCCACACGTACATGTGGGTGAACGCCGCGGGCGACAAGTTCTGGGTGAAGTACCACTTCAAGACCGACCAGGGCATCGAGTTCTTCACGCAGCACGAGGGCGACCAGATGGCGTCCATGGACACCGATTACCACACGCGGGACCTGTGGGAGCACATCGAAGGCGGCGAGTACCCGAGCTGGACCTTGAACATGCAGATCATGCCGTTCGAGGATGCCGACGACTACCGGTTCAACCCGTTCGACCTCACCAAGGTGTGGCCGCACGGCGACTACCCGCTGATCCCCGTCGGCAGGATGACACTCGACCGCAACCCCACGGACTACCACTGCGAGATCGAGCAGGCCGCGTTCGAGCCCAGCAACCTGGTCCCCGGCATCGGCCCGAGCCCGGACAAGATGCTCATCGGCCGGCTGTTCTCCTACCCGGACGCCCACCGCTACCGCATCGGCGCCAACTACAAGGAGCTGCCCGTCAACAGGCCGCACGTACCCGTCCGCTCGTACTCGAAGGACGGCAACATGCGGCACCACAACCCCGGGGATCCGGTCTACGTGCCGAACTCCAAGGGCGGCCCGCATGCCGACCCGTCGCAGGTCGGGGCGACCGCCACCTGGTACAGCGCCGGCGACATGGTCCGCTCTCCGTACGCGCTCCACAGGGAGGACGACGACTGGGGTCAGGCCGGGACGATGGTCCGTGAGGTACTCGACGACGCCGCCCGGGACCGCCTGGTGGACAACATCGTCGGGCACCTGCTGAACGGGGTCACCGAACCGGTCCTGGCGAAGGCGTTCGAGTACTGGCGCAACGTCGACAAGACCCTCGGCGATCGAATCGCCGACGGTGTCGGGAAGAAACAGTCGGAGACCGACCCCAAGGCGGGCGAACAGGCCAATGCGGCGCGCAGCAGCGCGCAGGCGAAGGCCTAACTCTCGAACGCCACCGGGTGCCGGGGCTGATACAGCATCATCTCGCCCGCACCGGGAATCTGCAGCGACGTGGTGAGGCCGTACCCGTCGTCGCGGATCCCGCGGGTGAACCCGGCGCCCTTGGCCTCGAGTTCCGCGACGGTCGATTCGATGTCGTCGCACATCAGCGAGATCTCGTGGTGCGGCCGAGTGGACCACGGCTCACCGCCCCGCTCGTCCGAGGTGGGGTGCACACCCAGCTCGGACGGTCCGGTGCGGAAAATCAGCCACCCGCCGCCCGCATCGACATGTGACCAGCCGAGCACGTCGCGGAAGAAGTCGCGGGCCGCCTCGGCGTCGTCGGCGTAGACCAATGTGTGCACAGCAGTGATCATGTGGGCAGCTTAGTGCGATTCGTCCGTCACACTGGGAGAATGTCGAATGACGAACTTTCCGGACTGACCATCGCCGTTACCGCCGAACGTCGGGCCGCCGAGTTCATCACGCTCCTCGAACGGCACGGGGCCGCCATCGTCCACACACCGGCCATCCACGTGCTGCCACTCGTCGACGACACCGATCTGCGGTCCCGCACCGCCGACATCATCGCGTCGCCGCCGGACCTCCTCGTCGTCAGCACCGCCGTCGGATTCCGCGGATGGCTGGACGCGGCGCGGGCCTGGGACGAGGAGGACGCACTGCTCGCCGCCCTGCAATCGGCGCGGATCATCACCCGCGGTCCCAAGGCGAAGGGCGCCGTCCGCGGCGTCGGCCTGCGCGAGGAGTGGTCGCCGGAAACCGAATCGTCCGAAGAGGTGCACGAACACCTCGTCGCCGAGGGCGTGCGCGGTCTACGAGTCGCGGTCCAGTTGCACGGCACCATCACCGAATGGGAACCGATGACCGACCTGAGCGTCTCCCTCGCCGGCGCCGGGGCCGAAACGGCGGCCGTGTCGGTGTACCGGTGGATCAGACCCGAGAACCAGCAGCCGCTGCTCACACTGCTCGATCAGATCATCCGAGCCGAGGTCGACGCCGTCACCTTCACCAGCGCACCCGCCGTGTCGTCGCTCCTCAGCACCGCGAAGGACACCGACCGCGTCGAGGCCCTCCTGCACGCTTTCGCAGGTCCGGTCGCACCCGTCTGCGTCGGCTCGGTGACCGCCTCGCCCCTCACCGCCCTCGGCGTCGACACCATGCAACCCGCCCGCCCCCGGCTCGGCAGCATGGCCAAATACATCATCGAGGAACTCCCGAATCGGCAACATGTGGGGTGAACGGCACTGTCGAGTTTCTGACAGGTCGGATGTACCGTTCGCCCCCGGAGGGGTGGTCACCCGATCAGCCCGGCCACGCGGGCGGCGTCGGACAACACAGATTCGAGCATGGCGGGGGTGAGGCGGCCGGTGAAGGTGTTCTGCTGGCTGACGTGGTAGCAGCCGAACAGGTGCAGGGGACGTTCGGCGCCGGGGAGTTCGACGTGCGCGCCGTGCCCGAACTTCGGGCGCGGCCGGGGGACGGCCCAGCCGGCGTCGTCGAGGACGGGGAGCAGCGACTGCCAGCCGAAGCCGCCGAGCACGATCACCGACCGCAGGTGAGGTTGCAGGATGCGTAGTTCGGCGTCGAGCCAGTGGCGGCAGTTGTCGCGTTCCACCGGGGTGGGCTTGTTCGCGGGCGGTGCGCAGTGCACCGGGGACGTGATGCGGACGCCGAACAGTTCGAGGCCGTCGCCGATGTGGGTGGCGGTGGGCTGGCTCGCCAGTCCCACGGCGTGGAGTGCGGCGTAGAGGAAGTCGCCGCTGCGGTCGCCGGTGAACATGCGCCCGGTGCGGTTCGCGCCGTGGGCGGCGGGGGCGAGACCGACGATCAGCAGGGACGCATCGGGTGGGCCGAATCCGGGAACCGGACGTCCCCAATAGGTTTCGTCGCGGAACGACGCACGCTTCTCGCGTGCGACCGTCTCCCGCCACTCGACGAGGCGGGGGCAGGCTCGGCATTCGATCAGCTGGGCGTCGAGACCGGCGATGTCGGTCAGCGCCGCGCCCACACGTCACCTCCGCCGGGTGTCACCGACTCGACGAGCGACCACGCCTGGTCGGCAGGCAGATCGATCACCAGATATTTTCCGGTGCCTGCGGGTGTGGCGGCGATGATGGTCGCCACCCCGGCCCGCCGCTGGAAGAATGACTGCCGGACAGTCCACCCGATGATCCCGTCGGCTTCGAGGCTGTCCCGGGCGCGGTCGAGGGAGCCGCTGCGGGTGATCAGCCACCCGGGGAGCACCGCATGTCCGAGGCCGCGGTACCGATCCCACGCCAGCACCACCCCGCCGACGGCGAGCGCGACGATCGCGGCCCACGCGGCCCAGAACACGGGCCGATCGAGGATCACGAAGACCAGGGCGACGGCGAGCGCGATCTCGGCGGGGATCAGGGCCCGTGTGTAGCGCCGCCGCTGCGCGACCGGCCCGTGCGAAGTGAGCGGTGCTGCGGCCTGACGGTGGTCGCCGATGACGGTGGCCATCACCCGTTCCGCTTCCGCGCGCGGTGCCTGGGGGAGCAGGAGTGACGACTCCCGTCTCGCGGCGCTGACGCCGGTCATGACGGCATCCAGCCGGGCGCCGCCGGCGAGCCGGAGGAGGAGCGGTTCCTCGAGGGTCGTCCCGCGCAGGCGGGCGCGGTCCAGGGTGGTCTGGCGGGTCTTCAGCAGGCCGTGGCTGACGTGCAGGGTGCGGCCGGTGTCCGTCAGCGTCATGTTGCCGTACGTCAGGAGGTACCGGATGCAGGCCAGGGCGCTGGCGGCGATCAGGAGGACGACGATCCCGACGACGACGGCGATGGCGACCCCGACGCGCTCAGCGGATTCGATGCCCTCGGCCACCGTCGACGAGCGGGCGATCTTCGCGCCGATCCCGTACTGGAACGCGAGACCGACGATCGCCGCGATCGTCACCACGCCGGTCACCGAGAACGGGGCGTAGCGGACCCAGGCCGGTGTCCAGTGGCCGATCTCGGTGACCGCGGGCTCCTGCGCGACCGCGGTCGGCTCGACATCGGGGGAGGGTTGCCGGGCGAGGAGTGTGGCCCGCAGGTCGGGAACCAGCCCGGTGGAGAGGGCGTTGAGCTCGAACTTCGCCGCGTCGGGTTTGGAACCCACCTGCTGGCCGGTGCCGATGCGCACGATCGACAGCCCGAGCAGGCGATGCAGGACCCCCGCCTCCACGTCGACGGACCGGATGCGGTTGCGCGGTACCGACAGCAGGCGTTTGCGGAACAGGCCCTGCCGCAGTTGCACGTGGACCGGGCCGATGCGGTAGCTCGTCGTGAACCAGCGCGAGATGCCGAACACCACGAACACGACGATGGCGACGAGACTCCACACGTGGTTGCCGCTCTGGGTGCCGATCACCAGCGAAATCAGCAACACGGGCAGCAGTTTGACGATCTCGTCGACCGGGTGGACGAGTAGCATCCGGCGGTCCAGGCGCAACCAGGGCTGTTCCTCCTCGGCGGCGACCGCGGCCTCGCCGTGCGCGATGGGAGGAGCGATTCCCGGTTCCGGTGCCACACTCATGTGGCGTCACCGACATTGGTACCCGCGATCTCGGTGAGCCGCGCGACGGTGCGGTCGGCGGTGTCCTGATCGAGGGCGGAGATCTTGACGGCACCGGCGGACGACGCCGTCGTGACGGTGACGGTCGCCAGCCCGAGCATGCGGTCGATGGGTCCGCGTTCGGTGTCGACGGTCTGGATGCGGGAGATAGGCGCGATGCGACGTTCCTGAGTGAACCAGCCGCTGCGGGTGTAGACCGCGGTGTCGCTGATCTCCCAGCGGTGCACCCGGTACCGCCAGAGCGGGACGACGGCGACGTGGAGGACCGCGAGCACGACGGTGATCGCAAGGACCGTGACGTGCACCCACACCGGCCACCAGTGGAAGACGAGAGCGACCGCTTGCACGACGAAGAGCGGAAGCCAGAGCAGGGCGGCGTTGATCGCCCACAGTTGCTTGGCCTTGGGGCTGGGCCGCCACAGCGGGTCCGCCATCGCGACGGTGGTGGGCACACTCATGACCCTACTTTGGCCGTGCCCCGGCATTCTGTCGAGAACCGACCTATCGTGGGAGAACCCCCCCGAAGTGAAAGGAGCGCAGACATGACGTCATTCGATGCGGCCGATTCTCCGGAGGTACCCGAGGCAGACCGGCTGGAGCAGGAACTCGCCGTGGACGACGACAGTTCCGACGAGGTCGAAGAAGTGTCGTCACTGGAGGTGAACGAGGCGGACGTGGCCGAACAGAGCCGGGCGGTTCCGGTCGACGAGGACTACCCCCGCGGGTAGCGATCCGCACGTTCGCGGGAGTCTGGGTGGCAGTGGTCGTCGTCGATGGCGCATGATCGCTGGGTGACCCATTCAGGTGAAGAATCCGGCCGGCCCACGATGCTTCCCATGCCCGGTGTTCCGGCACCAGCTCCGTCCGGCGCGTCTGCGCAGGAAGTGGCTCCCTCCGCCTCCGCCATGCGGCGGGTGCTGCGACGTGCCCGCGACGGCGCCACTCTGAACGTGGACGAGGCGACGACCCTGCTGCAGGCCCGCGGCGACGACCTGGCCGACCTGTGTTCGTCGGCGGCGAAGGTTCGGGATGCCGGGTTGCTGGCGGCGGGCAGACCCAGGGCCGTCACGTACTCGCGCAAGGTGTTCATTCCGCTGACGCGGTTGTGCCGGGACAAGTGCCACTACTGCACGTTCGTGACCGTGCCCGGCAAGTTGCGGGCCGAGGGGCGCGGCGCGTACCTGGAACCGGACGAGGTGCTGGAGATCGCCCGGCAGGGCGCCGAATTGGGCTGCAAGGAAGCCCTCTTCACGCTGGGTGACCGTCCCGAGGATCGGTGGCCGGAGGCCAAGCAGTGGCTGGACGAGCGCGGCTACGATTCGACGCTGGACTACCTGCGGGCGATGTCGATCCGGGTGCTCGAGGAGACCGGGCTGCTGCCGCACCTGAACCCGGGCGTGATGAGCTGGGAGGAGATCTCCCGCCTCAAGCCGGTGGCCCCGTCGATGGGCATGATGCTCGAGACGACGTCGACCCGGTTGTTCACCGACAAGGGCGAATGCCACTACGGCAGCCCCGACAAGGATCCGGCGGTGCGGTTGCGTACACTCACCGACGCCGGGCGGTTGAGTGTGCCGTTCACGACGGGCATCCTGGTGGGCATCGGCGAGACCTTCCGTGAACGGGCGGAATCGATCATGGCGATCCGCAAGTCGCACAAGGCGTTCGGGCACGTTCAGGAAGTGATCGTGCAGAACTTCCTCGCCAAGCCCGACACCGCGATGCGCGACGCCCCGGACGCGGGTCTCGAGGAGTTCGCCGCGACCATCGCCGTGTCCCGGCTGCTGCTCGGCCCGGGGATGCGCATCCAGTCACCGCCCAACCTGGTGTCGAACACCGAATGCCTGGCGTTGCTGGGTGCGGGTGTCGACGACTGGGGCGGCGTGTCGCCGCTGACCCCGGACCATGTGAACCCGGAGCGGCCGTGGCCGAACCTGGACACCCTGGCCGCGATCACCGCCGAGGCCGGATTCGAGCTCACCGAACGCACGGCGGCGCAGCCGCAGTTCGTGCTGGCCGGCTCGCCCTGGATCGATCCGCGGATCACCGGGCACGTGCAGGCCCTCGCGGACCCGCACACCGGGCTGGCCAAGCTCGACACCGCGCCGGTCGGGTTGCCGTGGCAGGAGCCGGACGAGTCCTGGGAGTCGACGGGCCGGGTGGATCTGAACACCGAGATCGACACCGACGGCCGCAACACCGAGACGCGCAGCGACCTCGGCAGCGCGTTCGGGGACTGGGAGACCGTCCGCGAGCAGGTGCTGGAGTTGAGCGGCCCGGTCCGGGTGGACACCGACGTCCTCGCGGCGCTGCGCAGCGCCGAGCGCGATCCGGCGGGCTGCACCGACGACGAGTACCTGGCGTTGGCGACGGCCGAGGGTCCGGGGCTCGAGGCGATGGTGGCGCTGGCGGATGCCCTCCGCAAGGACGCCGTCGGCGACGAGGTGACCTATGTGGTGAACCGGAACATCAACTTCACCAACATCTGCTACACCGGCTGCCGCTTCTGCGCGTTCGCGCAGCGCAAGGGTGACGCGGACGCGTTCACCCTGTCCACCGACGAGGTCGCGGACCGCGCCTGGGAGGCCCACGTCGCGGGCGCGACCGAGGTCTGCATGCAGGGCGGCATCGACCCGGAACTCCCGGTCACCGGGTACGCCGACCTGGTGCGCGCGGTGAAGGCGCGGGTGCCGTCGATGCACGTGCACGCGTTCAGCCCGATGGAGATCGTCAACGGCGCCTCCCGCGGCGGGCAGAGCATCCGGGACTGGCTGACGGAACTGCGCGAGGCCGGTCTGGACACCATTCCCGGCACGGCCGCGGAAATCCTCGACGACGAGGTGCGCTGGGTGCTCACCAAGGGCAAGCTGCCCACCGCCACCTGGATCGAGGTGGTGACCACGGCGCACGAGCTGGGTCTGCGGTCGAGTTCGACGATGATGTACGGGCACGTCGACAACCCGAATCACTGGGTCGGGCATCTGCGGGTGCTGCGCGGAATCCAGGACCGGACAGGCGGATTTACCGAGTTCGTGCCGCTGCCCTTCGTGCATCAGAGCGCGCCGCTGTATCTGGCGGGCGCGTCGCGTCCGGGCCCGACCAACCGTGACAACCGGGCCGTCCACGCCCTGGCCCGGATCATGCTGCACGGGCGGATCCCGAACATCCAGACCAGCTGGGTCAAGCTGGGGGTCACGGGCACCCAGGTGATGTTGCAGGGCGGCGCCAACGACCTCGGCGGCACCCTGATGGAGGAGACCATCTCCCGGATGGCGGGTTCGGAGCACGGCTCCGAGAAGACCGTCGCCGAACTGCGGGCCATCGCCGAGGGAATCGGCCGCCCGGCACGCGAACGCACCACCACACACGCCCGACGCGAGGGAAGGACACCGGCCGCATGAGCGAGACGGATCGGCTGGGCGACGACACGGTCGTCGGCATCCTGGATCGCGCCGCCCGGGGCATCAATCCCGTGCTCGATCTGGCCCTCACGGATCCGTTCGGTATCAAGCGCCGGACGTTCACCTTGACAGCGGAGGACAGGGGCGCCGCGGAGGCGCTGCTCGACGGGATCGCCTGGGTTCTCGACACCGTGCAGTTCCCGGGGACGGCGTCGTGGGAGAAGGCGAGCGACGACGAGCGGGCACGGTGGTGGGTGACGAGGATCGGCGCGCTGAACACGATCGCGGTCGCATTCCCGGGCATGTTCGGGGTGCTTCTCAATCGACTCCCGATCCAGGACGTGCTCGGGTTCGCCAATCAGGCCGTCGTTCTCGTCGCCGTCGCCCGGGAATACGGCGTGACGAACCGGTCCGACCAGGTGGACCTGCTGGCGTCCGTGCTCTGCCGGCGTGACACCGACGCGTCTGCGGTGCTCGCCGATACGACGCGATCCGATTCGGCGGACGGCGAGTCCGTGTGGCGCCCGTTCGGGCTCATCGGCGCGCTGTGGCGTACCGGGCGCACGGTGCGCGCGCTCAGTGACGAACTCGACAAGCGTCCTGCGCCGGGCTCGACCTACTCGCTGCTGGGCAATATCCCGGTGGTCGGTGTGGTGGCCGGGTATCTCGGTGAACGGGGAGCGCTGGTGAGAGCCGCGAAGCAGGGCGAGCAGTGGATCGCGTCCCGCGCGCCGCTGCCCGCGACGGTACGTTTGGTCAGGTAACCCTCACCGCAGAGGGGTCCGCCGGGCAGGCGATAATAGTTTCTTCCGCGGGGTACAAGCAGCCCGTACCTCGCGTTTACTCGTGTCAGAAAGGCAGGGAGAGCGGCAGTGCCCTACACGATTGCTGAACCGTGCGTGGATGTGTTGGACAAGGCGTGTATCGAGGAATGCCCCGTCGACTGCATCTACGAGGGCGGGCGGATGCTCTACATCCATCCGGACGAATGCGTGGACTGCGGCGCCTGTGAACCCGTCTGCCCCGTCGAAGCCATCTTCTACGAAGACGACGTCCCGGACCAGTGGAACGGCTACATCGCCGCGAACGTCGACTTCTTCGACGACCTCGGTTCTCCCGGCGGCGCGGCGAAGCTGGGCAAGGTCGACTACGACCCGCCGTTCGTCAAGGCTCTGCCCCCCATGGGCGAGGACTAGGTGTGCCTCGTATCCCGGTAGCCACAGCACTTCCCGACTTTCCGTGGGACTCGCTCGAATCGGCGAAGGCGAAAGCCTTCGCCCACCCGGGTGGCATCGTCAACCTGTCGGTGGGGACCCCCGTCGATCCGGTCGCCCCGATCATCCAGGACGCGCTGACCGCGGTCGCCGAGGTTCCGGGATATCCGACGACGCACGGCACCGAGGAGCTGCGGAACGCCGCGGTGGAGGCGCTGCGCCGCCGCTACGGCATCACCGGCATCGATCCGGCTGCGGTGCTGCCCGCGATCGGCACGAAGGAGCTCATCGCCTGGCTGCCACGCCTTCTCGGGCTCGCCGCAGACGACCTGGTGGTCATTCCGGAGCTGGCGTACCCGACCTACGAGGTCGGTGCGCTCCTCGCGGGTGCGCGGGTGATCCGGGCCGACGGTCTCAACCGGCTCGGTCCGGAGGGTGCGTCGCTGATCTTCGTGAACTCGCCGTCCAACCCCACCGGCAAGGTGCTCGGTCTCGGGCATCTGCGCAAGGTGGTCGACTGGGCGCGCAGCCGGGGCGCCATCGTGGCGTCCGACGAGTGCTACCTGGGGTTGACCTGGGAAGGTGAAGCCCTCTCGATCCTCGACGAGCGGGTGAACGACGGCGATCTCACCGGGCTCCTCGCGGTGCACTCACTGTCGAAGACGTCCAACCTCGCGAGTTACCGCGCGGGGTTCGTCACCGGTGACCCGGCGTTGGTGGCCGAACTTCTCGAGGTCCGCAAGCACGCGGGCATGATGGTGCCGTTGCCGATCCAGTCGGCGATGACCGCCGCGCTCAGCGACGACGACCACGAGAACGAGCAGCGTGAGCGGTACCGCCGTCGCCGCGAGATCCTTCTCGCAGCGGTGCGTGGCGCCGGATTCACCGTCGACAACTCCGAAGCCGGGCTGTACCTGTGGGCGACCCGCGGCGAAGCCTGCCGGGACACCGTCGAGTGGTTCGCCGAGCGGGGCATTCTCGTGGCGCCGGGGGAGTTCTACGGTCCCGGTGGCGGCACCCACGTGCGCATCGCCCTCACGGCCAGCGACGAACGAATCGCGGCCGCGGCCGAACGACTGGTCTGACCCGAGTCGGCACGTACGGAGCGGTCACGGTGAAAGTATTGGGCCGTGACCCTCGACGACGTCGCCGACGAACTGTACGGCCTCGACCCCGGTGAGTTCGTCGAGGCGCGCACCGCGCGGGTGACCGCGGCGCGGGAGAACAAGGACCGCGCACTGGCGACCGAGATCGGGAAACTGCGGAAGCCGACGGTCGTCGGCTGGCTCGTCAACCTGCTGGCCCGCGAGCTACCCGACGAGGTCGGCGCGCTCCTCACCCTCGGTGACGCCCTCCGCGACGCGCAGCGACACCTGTCCGGCCCGGACCTTCGGCGGCTGAACACGCAGCGGCAGCAGGTGGTGCGGGCGTTGGCGCGCAAGGCCGGTGAACTCGCCGCCGAGCGAGGCCGGACGGTCGGGGAGGACGCACTGCGGGATGTCGGTCAGACCCTGCACGCCGCACTCGCCGACGCCGAGACCGCCGAACAGGTGCGGCGTGGCCGGGTGGTGACGGCGGCGAGCTACAGCGGTTTCGGTCCGGCCGGACTCTCCGTCGTCCAGGGAAAGACGGCGAAGAAGACCTCGACGTCCGAACCCGCCACCACGCCCCCGGCCGACAAGCCGGGGAAGAAGTCGAAGAAGAAGCCGGTGGAGCGCGACCGCGACGCCGAACGCGCAGCGGCCGAGGCCGAACTGGCGGACGTCACGTCCCGGGCCGAGGAGGTCCGCGGTGAACTGACCGACGCGAGATCGGAACTGGAGAACGCGCGGTCGACGCTGACGGAGATCGACCACCGGATCGAGGAACTGCGCGCCGAACTCGAACACGCCGAGCAGGAGCGGCAGTTCACCCGGAACGCGGAGAAAGCGTCGGCGGAGGCGGTGCACCGGGGGGAACGAGACCTCGACGCGGCGGAGCGGCGCGTCGAGGAAGCCCGGCGTGCAGTCGACGGTCTCGGCTAGGACGTCCGGAACTTGACCTGCAGCGCACTCGAGGTTCTAGCGTGAATTCATGTCCTTCACTCAGCAGGAACTCGATTATCTGGCCTCACAACGCCTGGGCCGGCTCGCGACGATTCAGCCGAATGGCACGCTGCAGGTCAGTCCCGTCGGCTTCCACTACAACGCCGGCACATCCACGATCGACATCCAGGGCTACAACATGGCGGCGAGCCGCAAGTTCCGCAACGTCGCCGACAACGGGAAGGTGGCGTTCGTCGTGGACGACGTGCCGTCGGTCGACCCGTGGCGGGTCCGCTGCGTCGAAATCCGCGGGCGCGCCGAGGCCCTCGACGCCGATGCCGCCCAGGCGAACGATCTCGGCGGACCGACCATTCGCATCCGCCCCGAACGGATCATCAGCTTCGGGCTCGGCCCCACCGATCAGGACGTCCATCAACTCGTGTCGAACGCACGCGACGTGTAGAGGCGACTTACGCGACGTCCGGTCGGTAGCCGGCTGCGAGGACGGCGACCGTGGACGGCGGTGTCAGGACGATGGCGGTGCCGGTCGGCCGGTTCGCCGGAGTCCCGTATCCCTCGGCCGACCACGGGACGACCGTGTCACCCAGCACGACCGCGGGTCCGCCGTCGGACAGCGCGAACGCGCCGTCGGGCAACGACGACCACGCGGCCTCGTGCGTGCGCTGGCCGGAACCGACCAGTCGTTCCCCGTGCAGCCGGGCGTCCATCTGGTCCGCCCCGGGCAGCCCACCCCCGTGTGCCGACTGCCACGCGACGCGAAAGTCGTTGTACCGCTCGCGTCGGCACAGGGCGCACGGCCGGTGCCCGGCCGCGAGGGCCACCGCCTCGTCGTGGAAGAACAGGACCGTGTAATGGCCGTCGCTCCACTGGGCGACGGTGCGGGCCGGGTAGTCCGTGACGCAGATGATCCACCGCTTGCCTGCATGGTTGCGCACGACGGTGTGCCCCCGGTGCAGGCAGCCCCGGTTTCCCATGAACCGGCCGCGGAGTGGAATCGCGACGATCTCGGATCGGGGTGACACGCGATTCCGTTCGGCCATGTGCCGATGGTAGCCAGCCGACCCGCGCGTCAAAACCGGATGAGTACCCCCGTCCGGCGCTAACCTGGGCTCAAGGGTTCCGCTCGGACGGGTGTCCCCGTTCGCCCGGTCCCCGGTCACAGTTCCTCACGATCTGAGGGCAGGAGGCAGGCAGCATGGACGCCATCACCCAGGTTCCGGTGCCCACCAACGAGCCGGTCCACACGTACGCGCCGGGCAGTCCCGAACGTTCCCGAGTGCAATCGGCACTCACCGACATCGCCACCAATCCCGTCGACATCCCTCACGTGATCGGTGGCAAACACCGGCACGGCAACGGCGAGCGCGTCGACGTCGTGCAACCCCACCGGCACGCCGCCGTGCTCGGCACGCTGCGCAGCGCGACCCACGACGACGCGTCGGCGGCGGTCGAGGCGGCCACGGCCGCGGCACCGGACTGGCGGGCACTCTCGTTCGACGACCGGGCCGCGGTCATCCTGCGCGCCGCCGACCTGCTGTCCGGCCCGTGGCGAGAAACGCTCGCCGCGGCGACGATGCTCGGCCAGTCGAAGTCGGTCCAGCAGGCGGAGATCGACGCACCGTGCGAGCTGATCGACTTCTGGCGCTTCAACGTTCACTTCGCACGCCAGATCCTGGCCGACCAGCCGATTTCCTCACCCGGGGTGTGGAACCGGCTCGAATACCGTCCGCTCGAGGGCTTCGTCTACGCCATCACGCCGTTCAACTTCAGCGCGATCGCGGGCAACCTGCCGACCGCGCCCGCATTGATGGGCAACACGGTGATCTGGAAGCCGTCGTCGACGCAGACCGTCGCCGCGTACTGGACCATCAAACTGCTCGAGGCGGCGGGAATGCCTCCGGGTGTGATCAATCTGCTCACCGGCAGCGGGCAGGCGGTCTCGGAAGTGCTGCTGAGCGACCCCCGCCTCGCGGGTATCCACTTCACCGGTTCGACCCGGACGTTCCAGCGCTTGTGGAGCGAGGTGGGCGCGAACATCGGGAAGTACGCCGGCTACCCCCGGCTGGTGGGGGAGACCGGCGGCAAGGACTTCGTGGTCGCGCACGCCTCGGCCGACGAGGACGTGCTGCGGACGGCACTGGTCCGCGGTGCGTTCGAATACCAGGGCCAGAAGTGTTCGGCCGCCTCCCGCGCCTACGTCCCGAAGTCGCTGTGGCGGCGGATGCGGGACACGTTCACCGCGGAAGTCGACGCTCTCACCTACGGTGACGTGACGGATCTGGAGAACTTCGGCGGGGCCCTCATCGACCGGCGCGCCTACGACAAGAACGTCGCGGCCATCGAACGCGCCCGCGGCGCTACCGGTCTCGAGATCGCCGTCGGCGGCAAGTACGACGACAGCGTCGGCTACTTCGTCCGCCCCACCGTGCTCCTCGCGGAGGATCCTGCCGACGAGGCGATGACCACCGAGTACTTCGGTCCGATCCTGACGGTGCACGTGTACGACGACTCGGCCCCGAACGCGTTCGCCGACGTGCTCGCCGAGGTCGACTCGGCGGCCCCGTACGCGCTGACCGGCGCGGTGATCGCCGACGACCGCCAGGCCGTCGAACAGGCGACGTCGGCTCTCCGGTTCACTGCCGGCAACTTCTACGTCAACGACAAGCCGACCGGTGCCGTCGTCGGGCAGCAGCCGTTCGGCGGGGCCCGCGCCTCGGGCACGAACGACAAGGCCGGGTCCAAGCTCAACCTGCTGCGGTGGGTGTCGGCCCGCACCATCAAGGAGACGTTCGTCCCGGCCACCGATTACCGATATCCGCACATGGGGTCGGAATGAAAGCGCCCACGGTTCTGGCGAATCCGCTGCGCCCGGCGATCCTCGCGGCGGCCCGGTCGTCCCGAGTCAAACGGGCGGTCACCGGCGCCCCGGTCACGCGGAAGCTCGTCGACCGCTTCGTCGCGGGGGAGAACCGGGAGTCGGCGCTCGCGGCCGTTCGGGAGATCCTCGATTCGGGCCGATCGGTGTCGATCGACTTCCTCGGCGAAGACACGCGAGACGTCGCGGGAGCCCAGGCGACGGTCGACGAATATCTGGCGCTCGTCGCCGACCTCGGTGCGCTACCGGAAACGGCGGACGGAACTTCGGGTGTTCGCCGCCTCGAGGTGTCGATGAAACTGTCGGCGCTCGGGCAGGCGCTCGCCGGCGACGGTCGCAGGATCGCCACCGACAACGCCCGCACGATCTGCGCCGCCGCGGAGGCGGCGGGGGTGTGGGTGACCGTGGATGCCGAAGACCACACGACCACCGATTCGACGCTGGCGATCGTGCGCGAACTCCGCAACGACTACCCCTGGCTCGGTGCGGTGGTGCAGTCGTATCTGCGACGCACCGAGGACGACTGCCGCGCCCTCGCAGGCCCCGGGTCGAGGGTCCGGCTCTGCAAGGGGGCGTACCGGGAACCCGAGTCCGTGGCCTTCCAGGACCGCGCTGCCGTGGACGCGTCGTATCTGCGATGCCTGGGGATCCTCATGGACGGGTCCGGGTACCCGATGGTGGCCTCGCACGATCCGGCCGTCATCGACGCGGTCGCCCCGCTGGTCGGGCGCACCGGCCGCGCCGCGAACGCCTACGAGCACCAGATGCTGTTCGGGATCCGGGACGTCGAGCAGCGTCGGCTCGCGAACGAGGACAAGCAGGTTCGGGTGTACGTGCCGTACGGAAGTCAGTGGTACGCGTACTTCATGCGGCGACTGGCCGAGCGTCCCTCGAACCTGCGGTTCTTCCTGCGCTCGGTGGTCACCCGGGACTGACCGGCGCGGTCGCGGATCGGTTCCCGTGGGGGTGTGTCGTTGTAGAGTTTCGCGGTGACGACTTCAGGCGGGGGATGGACCAGCGCGGTCCTCTTCGCCGTCGTTCTCGTCCTCGCGACGCTGCTCGGTTCGACGCGCATCGGCGAGGTCCGGCTCACCCGTCCGCCGCGCACCGCGGTGGTGCTGTGGTTGCTGATCGCCGTGCCGTCGCTGCTGCAGATCGTCGTCCCCGCCGTCCTCGACGCCCTCGAGCGTGACCCCACCCAGATCCGGGACCACCAGTGGTGGCGGATCGTCACGTCGGTTGCGGTGCAGGACGGGGGACTGGCCGGAACCGCGGTGAATCTGCTCGTTCTCGCGTGGGTCGCCCCGCTCGCGGTCCGGGTCTGGGGTGGAGTGCGGGCCGTCCTTCTGTTCGTGGCGAGCCAGATCATCTTCGGCCTGTTCACCGCGTTTCTGTTCCCGTCGCCGGGGGCGGGCAACTCGGGTGCCACGCTTGCGCTGGCCGCGTCCCTCGCCGGTCTGGTGGTGATGCAGTCCAAGGAGTGGCGAGCACTCGCCGCGAGCGGCGGCATCGTCGCCGCCGGTGTCCTGCTGGTGGTCGTCGACGACGCCCACGGATTGGCTGTGCTGACCGGGGCGCTGCTGGGTGCGGCACTGGCCACCGTCAGTCCGCCACCGGGAGACCCACCGGACCGCGTCCGGGCCCTGTGAGAGGCTGTCGATGTGCTGCTGCGATCTCTGAATCCTCTGGCCGTCGCCCAGGGCGACGACATTCCCGACGCCATCCGGATCGGCGACGCCACCCTGTCGCGCGGTGACGTGCTCGGTGCGGCGACGTCCGTGGCCGAGCGTGTGGCACGCGCGGATCGGGTCGCGATCCTCGCCACCCCCACCGTCACCACCGTCCTCGCCGTCGTGGGCTGCCTCATCGCCGGTGTGACCGCGGTGCCGGTGCCGCCCGATTCCGGTCCCGCCGAACTCGAGCACATCCTGCGTGATTCCGGTGCGCAGGCGTGGCTCGGTGAGGCGCCCGCGGACACGGCCGGGCTGCCCGTCGTTCCGGTCCGCGTCCACGCCCGGTCGTGGCACAGCTACCCGGAACCGCCCGAGTCGGGCATCGCGTTCGTGCTCTACACGTCCGGCACCACAGGACCGCCCAAGGGAGTGCTGATCAGCAGGAAGGCCATCGCCGCCGGCCTCGACGCCCTCGCCGACGCCTGGCAGTGGACCCGCAACGACACACTGGTGCACGGACTTCCGCTGTTCCACGTCCACGGACTCATCCTGGGTGTGCTGGGACCGTTGCGTATCGGCAGCCGTCTCGTCCACACGGTCAAGCCCACCCCGGCGGCCTACGCCGCCGCACACGGAACGATGTACTTCGGTGTCCCCACGGTGTGGGGTCGCATCGCCGACGACCCCGAGTCGGCGCGCGCGCTGTCGGGTGCGCGACTGCTGGTGTCGGGCAGCGCCCCGCTGCCCGTGCCGGTGTTCGAGAAGCTGCACGAGCTGACCGGGCTCGCACCGATCGAGCGGTACGGCATGAGCGAGACGATGCTCACGCTCAGCACCAGGGCCGACGGCGAGCGTCGCCCGGGGTGGGTCGGTGTGCCGGTCCGCGGCGTCGAGACCCGGCTGCGCGACGAGCGCGGCGGCGACGTTCCCCACGACGGCGAATCCATCGGCGGACTGCAGGTGCGGGGTCCGATGCTCTTCGACGGCTATCTCGGTAAGCCCGACGCGACGGCCGAATCGTTCACGGACGACGGCTTCTTCAAGACCGGCGACGTCGCCGTCATCGACCCGGACGGGTTCCACCGCATCGTCGGCCGCGAATCCACGGACCTCATCAAGTCGGGTGGATTCCGGGTCGGGGCAGGGGAAGTGGAGACATCTCTCCTCGGCCACCCGAGCGTGCGGGAAGCCGCGGTGGTCGGCCTCCCGGACCCGGACCTCGGCCAGCGGCTCGTGGCCTTCGTGGTGGGGGACGACGTCTCGGAAACCGAGCTGATCGAGCACGTGGCCACCGAACTGTCGGTGCACAAGCGGCCCCGCGAGATCCGTGTCGTCGAGTCGCTTCCGCGGAACGCGATGGGCAAGGTGCAGAAGAAGCAGCTGTTCTGAAATCGGTAAGGTGGCGTGCGATACCGGCCCAACACGGATTGGCAGGCGCACAGTGAGTGTCGAGAGCATCGTCCAGAGCACCCGAATCGTCCTCGCCTCCCGGCCGGACGGCGCGCCCACCACCGACAACTTCCGGCTCGAGGCGGTGAACCTCCCCGACCCCGCCGAAGGCCAGGTGCTGATCCGCGTTATCTACCTTTCCCTCGACCCGTACATGCGCGGCCGGATGAGTGCCGCGGAGTCCTACGCCGACCCGGTCGAGATCGACGAGGTCATGGTCGGTGGCACCGTCGGACAGGTGGTCGACTCCCGGCACCCGGATTTCGCAACCGGTGACTACGTTCTCGGGTACGCGGGCTGGCAGTCGCACGCCGTGGTCGACGGCAACCAGCTCCGCACACTCGACCGCCGCGCCGCGCCGTTGTCGACCGCCGTCGGAGTTCTCGGCATGCCCGGCTTCACCGCGTACTCCGGCCTGTTGAAGATCGGGCAACCGAAGGCAGGCGAGACGGTGGTCGCCGCGGCGGCCAGCGGTCCGGTCGGCTCGGCGGTGGGGCAGATCGCGAAACTGAAGGGCGCCCGGGCCGTCGGGATCGCGGGCGGACCGGAGAAGTGTGCCTACCTGCTGGACGAACTCGGATTCGACGCCGCCGTCGACCACCGGTCTCCGAACTTCGCCGAGGAACTGCGCGCCGCGTGCCCCGACGGCATCGACGTCTACTTCGAGAACGTCGGCGGTGCGGTGGCCGCGGCCGTGCTGCCGCTGCTCAACCTGTATGCGCGAGTTCCCGTGTGCGGCCTGATCGCGCAGTACAACGACACCGAGACGCCCGAGGGGCCGGATCGGCTGCCCGGCTTCTTCACCCGGGTGCTGGTCAAGAGCCTCACGATCCGCGGATTCATCCAGCGCGAGTTCGTCTCCGAGATGTACGCGGACTTCCAGCGTGATGTGTCCGGGTGGATCCGGGACGGGCGATTCGCCTACCGCGAGGACATCGTCGACGGGCTCGAGAATGCGCCCGCGGCGTTCATCGGTCTGCTCCGGGGCAGCAACTTCGGCAAGCTCGTGGTCCGGGTCGCCGAGGAGGACTAACGGGCCGTATTCGCCCTGGACACGGCGCTGTCGTGATACAACGGTGACAGAAGCGAACCCTCGTTATGTTTGCGTGATGTCGATGATGCGGGAGTTCGGTGTCATCCACATAGGGGAGTGATCAGATCTATGACGAATCATAGTTCGGGGCCCGGTTCGCAGATCCTCGTCGACGGCAGGCCCGCCTCCGCCCCGCTGCGCGACACGCTGACGGTCGCGCAGAAGCTGGTCCGGCATTTCGCCGACAACGTGACCCCCTGCGGTTCACTGCCCGGCGAACAACTGCAGAGCGACGTCATGGATTTCACGATCGTCTGCCTCGGTCTCGGTATCCAGATGCTCGACGAGGGCATCAGCCCGACGGACGAGGACCTCGCGGAGGTGCGTAACAGTTCCGCGCGCTGGGCCCGCGAGGGGTTCCCGTTGAAGCTCGTGCTCCGCATTCTCCACGAAGGCATCCAGGAGGCCGGCGACCTCGTCGCCTCGAACGCCCGCAAGGAAGACCTGCCCGAACTCCTGGTCATCCAGAAAGTGATGTTCACGCTCCTCGAATGCGTGACCGTCGCCGCCACGACCAGCTACGTGGAGGAACTCGAAGCCGTCAACAGCGAACGCGACGGTGCCGCGGTCAACCTCGTCACGGCGCTGCTCAGCGGCAGAAAGGCGGCGACCGCCGCGCGGCACGCGGGTGTGGAGCTGGCCGACGAGTACGTGGTGCTGGGGCTGTCGATTCCGTCGCATCCCACGGAGGCCGTGACCCACCGGCGCAAAGCCGTCGTCGCCCGGCAGAAACTCCGCCGGTTGCAGATCGAGCTGGCGGACGCCGCGGGTGGTGCCGCCCTCTGTTCGCTGAGCCCGGACGGCGGAACACTGTTGCTGCCGGGCTCGCCCGAGCGGGCCTGGATGGTGTCGCTGCTCGACCGCATCGGAGCCGCCGCCGGAGTTCCCCTCACCGCGACGGCGACGCGGGTCCGCACCGCCGGTATCCCCGCGGCCGCGGACCAGGTCCACGAACTCCTCGGCCTCGCCCACCAGCTGGCGCTGGAACCGGGCCTCTACGAAATGGACGATCTGGCGCTCGAATACCAGCTCACCAGGCCCGGGCCCGGCCGGACCCACCTGGCGCGGCTCCTCGAACCGTTGCAGGGCTCACCCGAACTGATCGAGACGCTCGAGGTGCACATCGGCCACGATCTCAATCGGCAGCGCACCGCGAAACAGATGCACCTTCACACCAATACGGTGGACTACCGTCTCAAGCGGGTGGCGCAGCTGACGGGCTGCGATCCGACCCGCCCGTCCGGACTGCGGCAGATCCAGGCCGCGCTCGTCGCCCGCAGGCTCGAGGTCGAGCAACCCGATCGCTGACATCGCCCTGATCCGGCCGCCCGCCGGCGCAGCGTCGTACGCTGCACCGTTCGCTACGATGTGGGCCGGATCATATTCGGTCCGGGTGTGTCGGTGGTCGTCTCGTGACCGAAATGTTAGGGAGGCAGGCGATGGCCGGAGGGCGTCATTCGAGCGCGGGACAGGAACGCGGTGGTCGCTCGCCCGGGTTCTACGCGGTGTGCGCCGCTGTCGTGCTCGGACTCGTGGCCTCCGTGGTCGTCGTCGTGCAGGCGGTGCGCTCCTGGGCCGACGACTGTGATCAGGTCACCGACTACACCCTCGCCGCCGACCCGAGCATCGTGCCCGCCCTGAGCAGCATCCTCGGCGAAGCGAAGGACACCGACCTGGGCTGCGCGAACGTCGCCGTCAGCGCCGCGACGTCCGGCGACATCGCGGGACGTCTCGGCAAGGGAACCGACGCCCCGGACCTCTGGATCCCCGACACCGGCGCCTGGGTGGGCAAGGCGGCACTCACCGCTGCCGGTCCGGTCGAGGTGATGACGGGGTCGATCGCATCCTCGCCCGTTGTCCTGGCCTCCCGCGAGGAGGACGCCCCCACGTCGCCGACGTGGCTCGCCGCCCTCCAGATCAAGGACATCCAGCTGGGCAACCCCCTCGTGACCGGGGTCGCGCAGGCTCCGATCAACGCGGCACTCGCCGAGGGCCAGGCCGACCCCGTGTCTGCGGGGACGGTGCGGGCCGCGCTGGTCCCGCTCGCGCAGGAGGAGAGTGCTCGTACCGCGGATGAGCCCATCGGTGAGGAGATGCTGCAGGGAGTCGTCGACAACGGTGGAGTCGCCGTGGCCACCGAACAGTCCGTGCTCGAATTCTCCGACGGTGACGGCGCACCCTCGCTCACCGCGACGGTGCCCCCCACGGGCAGCAATTTCATGAACTTTCCTCTCGTCGTCACCTCGCCGGCCCCCGACCGGCACTACCGGGCCACCCAGGTGGCACGTGCCGTCGCCGCTGTTCTGGGCGGTGAGGAGGCCCGTGCGGTACTCGCGGAGAACGGATTCCGCGGACCCGACGGAAGCCCGCCGGCCGGCGACCGTGGCGTCGGCCGAGTCACCAAGCTCGCGCTCGAGGACGAGTCGGCGCTACAGGACGCCCTCGGCGGGTGGGCGTTGATGGCGCTGCCCATCCGCACGCTCGTCGCGATCGACGTATCGGGGTCGATGGAGACCCCCGCAGGCAACCGGTCGCGCATGGACCTCACGGTCGATGCGGCGCTCGCCGGCAATGCGATGTTCCCGGACAGCGTGTCCGCCGGGTTGTGGGCGTTCTCGCAGGGGCTCGGCGGGGGACCGCAGGACTACAAGGAGATGGTCCCGATCCGCCGCTACGACACGGTGGTCGACGGCCTCACACAGCGCCAGCTGATGGCGCAGCAGGCGGGGAAGGTCGACGGGCTGATCGGCGGCGGCACCGGCCTGTACGACACGACGCTGGCCGCGTTCCGGACGGTGCAGGAGACGTACGACCCGCGCGCCGTGAACAGTGTGATCATCCTGACCGACGGCGCCAACGAGGATCCGGACTCCATCACGAAGGAACAGCTCCTGAGCATCCTGCAGCGCGAGACGGATCCGGCGCGGCCTGTCATCATCGTGACGATCGGCATCACCGGCGACGCCGATGCGGCCACACTCGCCGAGATCTCGCGGGTCACCGGAGGGTCGAGCTACGTCGCGAAGGATCCCGCCGACATCGCCAACGTGTTCGTCAACGCGCTGGCCGCGCGCGGTCGCAGCTAGCGGAATTCCGTTCCGGCGCAGTCGGACTTTCGAGACCGCACCCCTAGCCATTTATCGGGTGGTAGTGCTTTGGTGAAAGGGGGAGTCGGACTCAATCGAGGAGCTCGTCATGGCCAAGCCGTTCAGAGGTGTCGTCAATCTCGATATTCGGGACTCGATCCCGGATTGGGGTCCGTACGAGCAGCCGAAGGCGCCGCCCGGTTCGCCGAACGTCCTCTACATCGTGCTCGACGACGTCGGTTTCGGAGCGATGGGCTGCTACGGCGGGCCGATCGAGACCCCGAACATCGACCGGATCGCCGCGAACGGTCTGCGGTACGGCCAGTGGCACACCACCGCCCTGTGTTCCCCGACGCGATCCTGCCTGCTGACGGGGCGTAACCACACCACCAACGGGATGGCGTGCATCAGTGAGTGTGCTGTCGGATTCCCCGGTGGGAACGGGCACATCCCTCCCGAGTGCGCCACCCTCGCCGAGATCCTGGTCGAGCAGGGCTTTTCCACCGCGATGGTCGGCAAATGGCACCTGTGTGCCGAGGACGAGATGAACCTGGCATCGACGAAACGGAACTGGCCGGTCGGCCGCGGCTTCGAGCGCTTCTACGGCTTCCTCGGCGCGGAGACGAACCAGTGGTATCCGGATCTCGTGCACGACAACCATCCCGTCGAGCAGCCCGCCACCCCGGAGCAGGGCTACCACTTCAGCGTCGACATCACCGACCACGCGCTCGACTACCTCGGCGACGTCAAGGCAATTGCCCCGGACCGGCCGGTGTTCCTGTACTACGCACCCGGCTGCGCGCACGCACCGCACCATGTGCCCCAGGAGTGGGCCGACCGCTACCGCGGCAGGTTCGACGACGGCTACGAGGCGATGCGCGAGCGGACTCTGGCCCGGCAGAAGGAGATGGGCCTCGTACCTCCGGACACCGCGTTGCCGCCGCTCAACCCGATCGGCACCCCCGACTCCCGCACCGGACCCGACGGCCAGCCGTTCCCGCCGCTGGACTTCACCCGCCCCTGGGACACCCTGTCCGACGACGAAAAACGGCTCTTCGCGCGCATGGCCGAGGTGTACGCCGGTTTCCTCTCGCACTGCGACGACCAGATCGGCCGACTGCTGGCCTACCTCGAGGAGATGGAGCAGCTCGACAACACCATCATCGTGGTGGTCTCCGACAACGGTGCCAGCGGCGAGGGCGGACCCAACGGTTCGGTCAACGAGAACAAGATCGCCAACAGCGTGCCGGACGATCTCGCCGAGAATCTGACCAAGCTGGACCAGCTCGGCGGCACCGAGACCTACAACCACTACCCGAACGGGTGGGCGATGGCCTTCAACACCCCGTTCAAGATGTGGAAACGCTACTCGTTCAACGGCGGCACCAGCGATCCGTGCATTTTGTCGTGGCCCGCCGGGATCGAGGCCCGCGGCGAGACCCGCGACCAGTACCACCACGCCATCGACATCGTCCCGACGCTGCTCGACTGCCTGGGTGTCGAACTCCCCGAGACGGTGAAGGGGTACACCCAGCACCCGATCCAGGGTGTGAGCATGCGCTACAGCTTCGACGCCGGCACCATCCCGACCGCCAAGCACACGCAGTTCTATTCGATGCTCGGCGGAAGGGGGATCTGGCACGACGGCTGGAAGGCCGTCACCACCCACCCGACGCTGAGCGGGTGGAGTCGTTTCCCGGAGGACACCTGGGAGCTGTACCACACCCAGGTGGACCGAGCCGAACTCCACGACCTCGCCGCCGAGGAACCCGGCAGACTCGCCGAGCTCGTCGGGCTGTGGTTCCACGAGGCCGGCGCGAACCAGGCGCTGCCGCTCGACGACCGCTCGCCCGTCGAACTCCTCACCACCCCACGTCCGCAGCTCGCACCGCCGCGCAACCGCTACGTCTACCGACCGGGCGGCGCGGAGGTACCGGAGGCGGTGGCGGTCAACCTCCGTAACCGCTCCTACTCGATCGGGGCGCTCGTCGACCTCCCCGAACCCGGTGCCTCGGGAGTGTTGTTCTCCCACGGCGGCAGGTTCGGTGGGCACTCGCTGTACGTCAAGGACAACCGGCTGCACTACGTGTACAACTTCCTCGGCAGCGATCAGCAGAAGATCGATGCGACCGAGGACCTGCCGACCGGGGAGAACCTCATACTGGCCGCGTCGTTCGAGAAGGACGGTGAGGACCCACCCGGGACCGCCCACGGGGTCCTGAGCCTGTACTACGGCGACCGCAAGGTCGGCGAGGGCCGAATCCGAACGCAGCCCGGCAAATTCAGCATCGGAGGCGGCGAGGGTCTCAATGCCGGCCGGGACAGCGGCGAACCCGTCACCGACGACTACCCGGGTGCGTCGCCGTGGGCCTTCACCGGTGGGACGTTGAACCGAATTGCGATCGACGTCAGCGGCGAACCGTTCGTCGACCTCGAACGCGAAGCCGCGGCCATGCTCTCCCGCGAGTGAGAGCGGAAGGGCCATGACGGAACCCCTTCCGAGCTGGCGTGAGGGTGATGGCAAGGCGGCCATCGTGGGATTCGTCGGGCGGGTGACGGCGGAGGGCGTCCCCGTGGAGGATCGGATCGCGGTCTTCGACAACGACGGCACTCTGTGGTGTGAGAAGCCGATGCCCATTCAGCTCGACTTCATCCTGCGCCGTCTCGTCGTCATGGCCGAGCACGATGAGGATCTTCGCACCCGTCAGCCCTGGCAGGCCGCCTACACGCAGGATTACGGCTGGTTGAACGACGTCATCAGGCGGCACTACAGCGGCGACGACAGCGGCGTGAGAGAACTCGCCGCCGGTGTGCTGACCGGTTTCGCCGATGTAACCGTGGAGGAATTCGAGGCCGGGGCGGACCGGTTCCTGCGCACCGCACGGCATCCCACCCTCGACCGCGACTACCTGGCGTGCAGTTACGCACCGATGGTGGAGCTGCTCGACTACCTGGCCGTCAACGGATTCCACAACTTCATCGTGTCCGGCGGTGGCCGCGATTTCATGCGGCCGATCAGTCACGACGTGTACGGCATTCCGCGGCAGCGGGTCATCGGCAGCGGGGTGTCACTGGCCTGGAAGCACGACGGCAGCAGCGGCGTGATCGTCCGCAGAGCGGAGGCGGACGTCCTCGACGACGGACCCGAGAAGCCGGTGCAGATCTGGAACCGGATCGGCAGGCGACCCCTGCTGGCGGCGGGAAACAGCAACGGGGACATCCCGATGCTGCAATTCTCGGAGGCGACGGACCGGCCGTCGCTGCGGTTGCTGCTGCGCCACGACGACGCCGCCCGCGAGTTCGACTACGTCGCGGGCGCCGAGGAGGCGCTCGAACTGGCCGGAACCCAGGACTGGACCGTCGTCAGTATCGAAAACGACTGGGCAACGGTGTTCCCGCCGCAACTCGAATAGTCCGGGGAATCCTCGTGGGTTGGCCGCGAATCGGGGAATCGACGCCTAGCGTGATGCATGGCACGACCGGGCCCCGATTGCGCACCCTCCCGAACAGGAACACTCCATGGACACTGTCAGGTTCTTCGAACTCGCAACGGAAGTGTTCGAAGTGCTCGGTGTCCTTGCGATGGTTGTCGGGTTCCTCTTCGCCTTCTTCCTCGCGGTCCGCGCGTGGAGGCGGACCGGGGACGGTGCTCAGGCGTTCAAGACCCTGCGGGAGTCGCTGGGAGGCGCGATTCTGCTCGGCCTGGAATTGCTCGTCGCGGCCGACATCGTCAAGACGGTCACGTCCACACCGTCGCTGACCGATGCCGCCGTCCTGGGGGTGATCGTGCTGATTCGCACCGTGCTGAGCCTGTCCATCGAGATCGAGATCGACGGTGTCGCACCGTGGCGGAAGGCGTTCGTGACCGGACCGCAGGTGCTCGCCCACGCGGCGCGCTCGTCCGCGGGGCAGGAGCCGAGTTCGGGCCGGTGAGTCGCCGGCCCGAATCGGTCACACCGTCTGCGAGCGCTGGCGTAACCGGGTGTTGAGCACACCGAGTGCCGCGATGACGAGGAACAGGACGCACGTCGAGATCAGCTGGGTGCGGGCATCGGAGTCGAAGAGCATGAGCACGACGAAACCGCCGAGCATTGCGAGCGTGAGGTAGCTGAGCCACGGGAACAACCACATCCGCACGGTCAGCTTGCCCTCGCGTTCGAGCCGCGGGCGCAGCCGCAGATGCGAGACGACGATGAAGATCCAGATGACCAGCAGCGCCGAGCCGACGGCGTTCAGGAGAAGTCCCAGGAGGTCGTCGGGCAGCCACCAGTTGAGCAGGACGCTGACGAAACCGAAGAACACCGACAGCAGCACCGCGTTGAGGGGCACTCCGGAATTCGAGATCCGGGCCATGAACGCGGGACCGTCGCCGCGCCGGGACAGCGAATACGCCATCCGCGACGTGCCGTAGATGTTGGCGTTGAACGCCGACAACAACGCGACCACGACCACCAGTTCCATGAACCCGGCCACGTACGGGATGTGCGCCTGGTTGAGGACGGCCACGAACGGTCCGCTCTTCAGGTCCGAGGAATCCCAGGGAAGGACGAGGACCATGATCGAGATCGAGCCGAGGTAGAAGACGCTGATGCGCCAGACGACGCTGCGCACCGCCACGGCGATGGACCGCTCAGGGTCCTCGGATTCGGCGGCGGCGATGGTCACGATCTCGATGCCACCGAACGCGAACGCGACGACAAGCAGTCCCGCGGCGACGCCGGCGAAGCCCTCGGGCATGAAGCCGCCGTGGCCGAAGAGGTTGGTGGTGCCCACCGGTTCGGTGTCCGGCAGCAGGCCGAACACCAGCAGCACGCCGATCACCAGGAACGCGATGATGACGGTGACCTTGATGGCCGCGAACCAGAACTCGAACTCACCGAAGTTGCTGACCTTCGCGAGGTTGACCGCCGCGAAGAAGATCACGAACACGAGGGCGACGACCCACTGCGGAACACCCGGTAGCCAGCCGCTCACGATGCCGGAGGCGCCGGTGATCTCGGCGCCGAGAACCATGATCAGCATGAACCAGTAGAGCCAGCCCATCACGAATCCGGCCCATTCGCCGATGCCGATCCGCGCGTAGTGCGAGAAGGACCCGCTGGCGGGGATCGCCGCTCCCATCTCGCCGAGCATGCGCATCACGAACACGACGATGATGCCGGCGAGCAGGTAGGAGACGAGGACGGCGGGACCGGCGGTCGCGATACCGACACCGGTGCCGAGGAACAGTCCGGCACCGATCGCGGAACCGAGGCCCATCATCGTGAGGTGACGGACCTTCAGGCCCCGGCCCAGGGTGCTGGTCGAATCGGTCATGGTGTCGGGTGTTCGCGAACCGCTCACTGCGTCAGTCGTTTGCGTGCAGAGCGGCGTTCAGTTCCACGCCGGTGCCCTTCCACGGCACGACCTCGACGGCTCCCGACACGGAGTTGCGACGGAACAGCAGGTTGGACTGGCCGTTGAGTTCCTTGGCCTTCACGACGGTGCCGTCCGGCCCGGTGACCTTGGTTCCCGCGGTCACGTACAGGCCGGCCTCGAGGACGCAGTCGTCGCCGAGCGAGATGCCGAGACCGGCGTTGGCGCCGAGCAGGCAGCGCTTGCCGACGGAGATGGTCTCCTTGCCGCCACCGGACAGGGTGCCCATGATCGAGGCGCCGCCGCCCACGTCGGATCCGTCGTCGACGACGACGCCCGCGGAGATGCGGCCTTCGACCATGGAGTTGCCGAGCGTGCCGGCGTTGAAGTTGACGAAGCCCTCGTGCATCACGGTGGTGCCGCTGGCCAGGTGGGCGCCGAGGCGCACGCGGTCGGCGTCGGCGATGCGGACGCCGGACGGGACGACGTAGTCGACCATGCGCGGGAACTTGTCGACACCGAACACGGTGACCACACCGCGGATGCGCAGGCGCGACCGCACCTTCTCGAAGCCCTCGACCGCGCAGGGGCCGAAGTTGGTCCACACCACGTTGGACAGCAATCCGAACAGACCGTCGAGGTTGACGCCGTGCGGGGTCACGAGGCGATGCGAGAGGAGGTGAAGGCGCAGGTAGGCGTCGTGTGCGTCGGCCGGCGGCGCGGACAGGTCGGCGATGGTGGTGCGCACCACGACCTGGTCGACCTCACGCGCTTCGTCGGGTCCGGCGAGGAGTGCCAGATCGGAGGGGATGTCGCCACCCTCGATCCGCACGGTGCCCGCGTCGTCGAAGTTTCCCAGCTCGGGTGCCGGGAACCAGGTGTCGAGGACCGTGCCGCCGACGGTCACGTTGGCGATGCCTACTGCTGATGCTCCCTGTGTGCTCACGGCAGTAGAGGTTACTGCCTCATTACTCGGGCATTCCCAGCGGTCGTTATCGGGGCGTGATCGAATCGAAACCGAGCGGGTTCCGGGCGGGTGGGGGAGTATGCACGGGGCACGTGGGACACACCGGGAAAGGTCGTGGCAATGCGCATTTCGAGGTTGGGTCGATTCGTCGGAGGCGGCCTGCGGGCGGCGGCAGCGGGCGCACTGCTCGCGGGAGTCGTGTCGGTGGTGGCGCCGCAGACCGCGTCCGCCGCCCCGGTGTGCCCGGGCGCCGGTCAGGCGCCGGTTCTCGTGGGGCGGGTGCCGGGTGCGGCGCTCGAGGGAGTCGCCGTGGACGGCGGGGGTCGCCTCTACACGACGGACCTCGTGAGCGGACGCGTGTTCCGCCTCGACGCCCCGGGAGCCCCCGCGGTCCCGGTCGCGACGGTGCCGGACGGCGGGGCCGGGGCGCTGGCCTGGGCGTCGGACGGCTCACTGCTGGTGGGATACGGCGCGGACGCCCGCGTGTTCCTCGGCGACATCTTGCGTCCGGGCGCGATCGCGAAGCTGAACACCGCGACCAACGTGCTCACCCCGTTCGTATCGGGACTGAGCGCGGCCAACGGACTCGATGTCGCCGCCGACGGAACCGCATACGCCACCAACGACTTCGGAACCCAGATCGGGCGGGTGTTCGCCGACGGGCGGGTGGAACCCAACTGGGCGACGCTGCCCAGCGCCAACGGTGCGGTGCTCGGCGCGGACGATCGGTACCTCTACGTGTCGCGGACGTTCGTGAATCCGGGTGTGAGCCGGATTCCGCTGGCGAACCCGCGAGCGCCCGAGAGCATCCTCGACCTGTCCGGTCTCGACACGTTCGCCGCGCCCGACGGCCTGGCCATGGACTCGCGAGGCCGTCCGGTGGTCCCGGCCAACGTGCGCGGCGAGATCTGGCGCCTCGACTCGCCGGGGCAGTACTGCGTGTTGGCGTCCGGTCTGCCGACGTCGAGCATGGTCGTCTACGGGCAGGGGTCCGGCGGCTTCTCGGCGGGACGGCTGTTCCGCATCGGTTTCGACGGTGCGATCTACGAGATCCCCGGCGGCGTCGACGGGTAGCAACACCCGAGCGGGCGGACGGGTCGGCTTAGGGTGGACGGGTGAGCCCACTCGACCTCCACGCCGATCCCATCGACCTCACCGCCGCCCTGGTGGACATCCCGAGCGTCTCGCACGACGAGTCGGCGATCGCCGCCGCCGTCGAGTCGGCGCTGCGGGAGCAGACCACCGGTTTCGAGATCATCCGCAACGGCAACGCCGTGCTCGCCCGGACCGATCGGGGACTGCCGAGCCGGGTGATGCTCGCCGGTCACCTGGACACGGTGCCGATCGCGGACAATGTGCCCTCCCGGCGTGAGGGTGATCTGCTGCACGGATGCGGAACGGTCGACATGAAGTCGGGCGACGCGGTGTTCCTGCACCTCGCCGCCACCACCCGGAACCTCGCGCACGATCTGACCCTGGTGTTCTACGACTGCGAGGAGATCGCAGCCGTGCACAACGGGCTCGGACGGATCGAACGCGAGATCCCCGACTGGCTGCGCGCGGACGTCGCGATCCTCGGCGAGCCGACCGGAGGTCTCATCGAGGCGGGGTGTCAGGGCACGTTGCGGGTGACGCTGACCACCCGCGGCACCCGCGCGCACTCCGCGAGATCGTGGCTGGGTGACAACGCGATCCACCGCTTCGCCCCGGTCCTGCAGCGGCTGTCGGACTACACGGCGCGGTCGGTGGACATCGACGGCTGCGTGTACCGGGAAGGGTTGTCCGCCGTGCGGATCTCGGGCGGCGTCGCGGGCAACGTGGTTCCCGACGCGGCGGAGATGGACGTGAACTTCCGCTTCGCCCCCGACCGCAGCGCCGAGCAGGCCATCGACCACGTGCGGGAGGTCTTCGACGGCCTCGAACTGGGTTTCGAGGTCACGGACCTGTCGCCGGGAGCCCTGCCCGGGTTGAGCGATCCGGCGGCTGCGGCCCTGATCGAGGCGGCGGGCGGCGAGTTCCGCGCCAAGTACGGGTGGACGGACGTGTCACGGTTCTCCGCCCTCGGCATCCCGGCCGTCAACTACGGCCCCGGCGATCCGAACCTCGCACACAAGCGGGACGAGCACGTGCCCGTCCAGCAGATCACCGACGTGACGACCGTGCTGCGCGCCTATCTGAGCGCCCCGTGATTGCCCGGTGCCCCGAACGGGCCACCCGCTAGCCTGGGGCGCATGGCACCCGAGAAGAACAGTCACGGCCGGAAGTCCTCGTCCGTGAAGCACCGGGGTCCGGTGCAGTTGAGGCGCGCCCGCAAGGCCGACACCACCACCACCGACGAGCGGTTGCTCGACGAGCGGGGCTCGACCGACTGGGTGCACACCGACCCCTGGCGGGTACTGCGGATCCAGAGCGAGTTCATCGAGGGGTTCGGTGCCCTGGCCGAGGTGCCGCGCGCGGTCACCGTCTTCGGTTCCGCTCGCACTCCGGACGGCCACCCGGAGTACGAGGCGGCACGGGCGCTGGGTGCCCGCCTGGCCGAGGCCGGCTACGCCGTCATGACCGGCGGCGGCCCCGGCGTCATGGAGGCGGCCAACCGCGGCGCCAGCGAATCGGGTGGTTACTCCATCGGCCTCGGCATCGAGCTGCCGTTCGAGGAGGGCCTCAACGAGTGGGTCGACCTCGGCATCAACTTCCGCTACTTCTTCGCGCGCAAGACGATGTTCGTGAAGTACTCGCAGGCGTTCATCTGCCTGCCCGGCGGGTTCGGGACGCTCGACGAGCTGTTCGAGGCGCTGACTCTGGTGCAGACGCGCAAGGTCACGAGATTCCCGATCGTCCTGTTCGGCACCGAGTACTGGTCCGGGCTCGTGGACTGGTTGCGGGGAACTCTTCAACGCAGCGGCAAGATCTCGGAAGGTGACGTCAATCTCTTGCACGTCACGGACGATGTGGAGGAAGCGGTGCAGATCGTCATACGGTCGCAGCAGGGTGTCGACGAAGCTGCCCTGCTCGGGACGGAGGACCAGTGGTGATGCCGGAAACTGTTCCACCGCGGTCGTTCTCGGTGTGCGTCTACTGTGCGTCCGGTCCCGTGGACGACCACTTCCTGGAACTCGCGTCCCGGGTGGGTACCGAAATCGGAAAGCGCGGTTGGCAACTCGTGTCCGGCGGCGGCAACGTCTCGATGATGGGCGCGGTGGCCGAGGCTGCCCGCGCGGCAGGGGCGACAACCGTCGGTGTCATTCCGAAAGCTCTGGTGCACAGGGAAGTCGCCGACGTCGACGCCGACGAGCTGGTGGTCACCGACACCATGCGCCAGCGCAAGCAGATCATGGAGGACCGGGCGGACGCGTTCGTCACGCTGCCCGGCGGTATCGGCACGCTGGAGGAGCTGTTCGAAACGTGGACCGCGGGCTATCTCGGTATGCACGAGAAACCGGTGGTCCTGCTCGATCCGCACGGTCATTATACGGGGCTGCTCGACTGGCTCGACGGGCTGCGGGGCGGCGGTTTCGTGGCGCAGCGCGCCCTCGACAGGCTGCTCGTCCGGGTCGATGTCGGGGAGGCGCTGGACGCCTGCGTCTCCTGAGCGCCGCCCGGTCCGCGTCGTGGCGCACGTTGTTACCGTGCAGTAAGGTGACCTGACTCATACTGCAGGCCTGAGGGGATGTCATGCGTTCTGAAGCTCGTTCGACGATCGGGGTGGTCGACCTCGCGAGGCGGCTGCCGGCCATGATTCCGGAGTTGCCGATCATGGCGAAGGGGGTCCTCGGCCTGATCCGGACCCCCGACGCGAGGGAATCGATCGGCCTCGTCTTCCAGCGCGCTGCCGCCGCGCACCCGCGCCGCACGTTCCTGCGGTTCGAGGGCGAATCGCTGAGCTACCGGAACGCCAACGTCCGCGTGAACCGGTACGCCCACGTGCTCGCCGACCTCGGAGTGGCACGCGGGGACGTCGTCGGGATCCTGGGGAAGAACTCGCCCGAGACGCTGCTCATCGCACTCGCCGCGGTCAAGCTCGGCGCCGCCGCCGGGATGCTGAACCACAACCAGCGCGGAGACGTGCTCGCGCACAGCATCTCGCTGCTCGACAGCCGGGTTCTGGTGGTGTCCGAGGCGTGCGGCGAGGCCATGGACTCGCTCGACGAACCGCCTGCCGTGCCCTCGGTGCTCTACTTCGACGACCTCGACCGGCTCGCCGAGAAGGCCGCAGACGACAACCCCGAGGTGTGCGAGCAGATCCAGGCCCGGGAGAAGGCCTTCTTCATCTTCACCTCCGGCACCACGGGACTGCCGAAGGCCAGCCTGATGAGCCACTTCCGCTGGCTCAAGAGCATGTCCGGGCTCGGCAACATGGGCGTCCGGCTGCGTGGCAGCGACGTCCTGTACTGCTGCCTGCCGCTCTATCACAACAACGCGCTGACGGTGTCGCTGTCCTCGGTGCTCGGATCGGGTGCGACGCTCGCACTGGGCAAGCAGTTCTCGGCGTCCAAATTCTGGGCCGACGTCGAACTGAACCGGGCTACCGCGTTCACCTACATCGGCGAACTGTGCCGGTACCTGCTGAACCAGCCCGAGAAGCCCGGCGACCGCGACAACTCCATCCGGCTGATGGTCGGCAACGGTCTCCGCCCGGAGATCTGGTCCGAGTTCACCACCCGGTTCGGGATCTCCCGGGTGGCCGAGTTCTACGGCGCCAGCGAGTGCAACATCGCGTTCGTCAACGCCCTCAACGTCGACCGGACGGCAGGCATCTGCCCCCTGCCGCACGCCGTGGTCGAGTACGACGAGGACAGCGGATCGCCCCGGCGGCACTCCGACGGCAGGCTGCGGAAGGTTCGCACCGGCGACGTCGGACTGCTGCTGTCGAAGGTCACGGACCGGGCGCCGTTCGACGGATACACCGACGAGGAGGCCACCGACAAGAAGCTCGTCCGCGACGGCTTCGACGACGGCGACTGCTGGTTCGACACCGGCGACCTGGTGCGCAGGCAGGGCTGGTCGCACGTCGCGTTCGTCGACCGGCTCGGCGACACGTTCCGGTGGAAGGGGGAGAACGTCGCGACCACCGAGGTGGAGGGCGCGCTCCTCGCGCATCCCGCGGTCGAGCACGCCGTCGTCTACGGCGTCGAGATCCCCGGGACCGACGGTCGCGCCGGGATGGCCGCGGTGACGTTGCACGAGAACGAGAAGTTCGACGGTTCCGAGGTCGCGGAGTTGCTGTTCCAGCGGCTGCCGTCGTACGCGGTGCCGCTGTTCGTCCGCGTCGTCGACTCGTTGGAACAGACGTCGACGTTCAAGAGCCGCAAGGTGGAACTCCGCAAGGAGGGCTACGACGTCGAGGACACCGACACGCTGCACGTGCTGTCCGGGCGCAGCGACGGGTACAAGCCCTCATACGACGGGTACGTCGACGAAGTGGCGAAGGGTTCGCTCCCCAAGGGGTAATGCGGCTACGCCGCCCGTGAGTACTTCTTAACCGCCCGCCGTTAACAAGTACTCACGGGTGGTGTCGATTTCGCTGCGTGCAATATTGGTGACATGGCCGAGACAGACGTACCGCCCGCGCCCGACCACCTGTCGCCCACGCTGTGCGGGCGCCCCGTGGCGGTCGATCGTGCGCTGGTGATGGCCATCGTGAACCGGACACCCGATTCGTTCTACGACCGCGGTGCCACGTTCACCGATTCCGCCGCCCTGTCGGCGGTCGACCGGGCTGTGGACGAGGGTGCCGACCTCGTCGACATCGGGGGCGTGAAGGCCGGACCGGGTGACGTCGTCGACGCGGCGGAAGAGACCCGGCGGGTGGTGCCGTTCGTGGCCGCGATCCGCGAGCGCTACCCGGAGTTGCTCATCAGCGTCGACACCTGGCGCAGCGACGTGGCCCGGCTGGCCGTCGCGGAGGGCGCCGATCTCATCAACGATACGTGGGCAGGCGCCGACCCTGCGCTCGTCGAGGTGGCCGCGGAGACGGGCGCCGGCATCGTCTGTTCGCACACCGGGGGAGCGGTTCCGCGGACCCGGCCGTTCCGCGTCCGCTATGCCGACGTCGTCGCGGACGTCCTCCGGGAAGTGGTGTCGGCCGCCGAGAACGCCGCCCGGCTGGGTGTGCCCGCCGACTCGATCCTCATCGATCCGACCCACGACTTCGGGAAAAACACCTATCACGGGCTCGAGTTGTTGCGGCGAGTGGAAGATCTTGTAAATACCGGATGGCCAGTGCTCATGGCGCTGAGCAACAAGGACTTCGTCGGGGAGACTCTAGGGGTAGATCTCGTCGAGCGGTTGGAGGGAACATTGGCAGCGACAGCGATGGCCGCCGCAGGAGGCGCCCGTGTCTTCCGTGTCCACGAAGTTGCCCCCACGCGTCGAGTGGTGGACATGGTGGCCGCGATTCAAGGCCGGCGCGCACCATCCCGCACCGTGCGGGGGCTGGCATGAGTGCCGTGGGGGCCCGGGCGGCCCGGACGATGGTGGCCGAGGAGCGCACCCCACGCAGCTGGGCCGAGGCGAACAGCTGGGACCAGCCGTCGTGGAGCATCGCCGAACTCGAACGGGCGAAGGCAGGGCGCACCGTGTCGGTGGTCCTGCCCGCGCTCAACGAGGAGGAGACCGTCGCCGCGGTGGTGGACACGATCCACCCCCTGCTCGGTGGTCTGGTGGACGAGTTGATCGTGCTCGATTCCGGATCGACGGACCTGACGGCGGAACGCGCACGCGCGGCGGGCGCCACCGTCATCAGCCGGGAGGAAGCGGTGCCCGCGTTCCCGCCCGTGGCGGGCAAGGGCGAGGTGCTGTGGCGTTCCGTCGCCGCGAGCACCGGCGACCTCATCGCCTTCGTCGACTCGGATCTCATCAACCCCGATCCGGCGTTCGTCCCGAAACTGCTGGGACCGCTGCTGACCGCCGACGGCATCCATCTCGTGAAGGGCTACTACCGCCGGCCGCTCCGCCTCAGCGGCACGGAGGACGCCAACGGAGGAGGCCGGGTCACCGAGCTGGTGGCGCGCCCCATGCTGGCCTCGCTCCGGCCGGAACTGACGTGCGTGCTGCAGCCGCTGGGCGGCGAGTACGCGGGCACCCGGGAGTTGCTGTCGGCGGTCCCGTTCGCCCCCGGCTACGGCGTCGAGATCGGTCTGCTGCTCGACACGTACGACCGTCTCGGACTCGGGGCGATCGGCCAGGTCAATCTGGGGGTGCGCAAGCACCGTAACCGCCCGCTGTCCGAACTCGGGGTGATGAGCAGGCAGATCATCGGCACGATGATGCGGCGCTGCGGGGTGCCCGACTCCGGGGCGGGTCTGACCCAGTTCCTGGTGGACGGCGACTCCTTCGTCCCGACGACGACGGACGTCGCGCTCGCCGATCGCCCGCCGATGAACACGGTGTGCCCCTGACCGCGCGCCCCTGAGGAAGGTTGCTGTCGGACGTCCGTGACAGGATCGGGGCATGGTGACAGCCCTGCTCTATCTGCTCGTCATGGCGTTCGTCGGCGCGATGCTGTTCCTCGCCGCCAGTGCGGTGTTCGGCCGTTCCGAGGAACTCGCGCCCCTGCCGCCCGGCACCACACTCACGGCCCTGCCCGCCGAGGGTGTGACGGGTGCCGACGTGGAGGCGCTGCGCTTCCAGCAGACGCTACGGGGGTACAAGGCGAGCGAAGTCGACTGGGCGCTGTCCCGGCTGGGACGTGAAATCGATTCGCTGCGTGAGCAGTTGGCGGCGGTTGAAGCCGCGTCCGAACGCCCGGGTGATCCCTCGTGACAGCCCCCGACGACCGGGTGCGGTGCGCGTGGGCGGTCGACACGGACGGGTCCCGGCTGTACCGCGACTACCACGACCTCGAGTGGGGTCGTCCGCTGCACGGCCGCGACGAGTTGTACGAGAGGCTGTGCCTCGAAGCGTTCCAGTCGGGATTGTCGTGGATCACGATTCTCCGCAAACGCGAGGCCTTCCGGGCCGCGTTCGCCGGGTTCGATCCGGAGGCGGTGGCCCGCTACACCGAACGGGACGTGGCGCGCCTGCTCGCGGACGCGTCGATCGTGCGGAACCGGGCCAAGATCGAGGCGTCGGTGAGCAATGCACGGGCCCTGCTGGAGTTGTCGGACACCGACCTCGACACCCTGCTGTGGTCGTTCGCCCCGCCGCCGCGCCCGAGCCGCCTCGCCACCGTGAACGACGTCCCGGCCGTCACTCCGGAGTCCACCGCGATGGCGAAGGAATTGAAGCGCCGCGGGTTCAAGTTTGTGGGCCCTACCACTGCTTATGCACTCATGCAGGCCACCGGGATGGTGGACGACCACGTGGCCGCCTGCTGGGTTCCGATCACCGCCTGAACTGCCGGTGGACCTGCCTATTTGTGACTCAGGTTCCCGGTACTCGTGTCCATAGGGAAGAATGGATGTCACAAGCCTCGCCGAGTGTTGGCGGGGTGCCAAAATTTGTCGAGGCGCAAGCAGGCAGCGCAGATCTGGAGGGAGCAGAGGATGGCGGCCATGAAGCCCCGGACCGGGGACGGTCCCCTCGAAGCAACCAAAGAGGGACGAGGAATCGTCATGCGGGTTCCGCTCGAGGGTGGTGGACGTCTGGTTGTCGAGCTCACCCCGGAGGAAGCTGCCGCACTCGGTGAAGAGCTCAAGGGCGTCACCAGTTAGTCGAGTGCGGAGAGAACCTCACAGGGCAGGCCCCGTCGCCGTTCTCGGTGCGGGGCCTGTTCCGTGTCCGGAACCGGGAGGCGAACGTTCGTGCTGGCCGATGTGACCGACCTGCTGGCGTGCCCGCAGTGCCGGTCCCGCGTGGAACTCGACGAAGGCACGATCCTGTGCGACCAGGGGCACGCCTTCGATGTGGCGCGGCAGGGCTACGTGAGCCTGATGACCGGGGCCGGCGGCAAGTTCGACGGCGACAGCCCCGAAATGATCGCCGCACGTGCGGACTTCCTCGGCGGCGGCAGCTTCGACCGGCTGATGGATGCCGTCGCCGACGCCGTCGTGGCGGGCACCGGGCCCGGCGACGATCCCCGGATCCTCGAGATCGGCGCGGGCACAGGCCACTACCTGGCGCGCGTCCTCGACGCCGTCCCGACCGGCCGGGGAATCGGCCTCGACGTGTCCAAGTACGCGGCCCGGCGCATCGCCAAGGCCCACCGACGCGCCGGAGCAGTGGTTGCCGACGTGTGGCAACACCTTCCGGTGCGGGACCACGTGCTCAGCCACGTCCTGTGCGTGTTCGCGCCGCGCAACGCCGACGAGGCGCACCGGGTGCTCGCCGACCGCGGGTCCCTGGTGGTCCTCACCCCCACGGAGCGGCACCTGGGGGAACTCGTGGACTTGCTCGGCATGGTCCGGGTGGACGACCGGAAGGTCGAACGTCTCGGGGCCGCGATGTCCGGGCGATTCGAGCGCACCGACCACATGGCCGTGGAGTACCCGATGTCGTTGTCGCACCTCGATGTGGCCCGGCTCGTCGGGATGGGGCCGTCGGCGCGGCACCTCACCCCTGACCGGCTGGCGTCCTCGATCGCGGCGCTGCCGCAGGAATATCCGGTGACGGCGTCGGTGACGGTGTCCACCTACACCCGCCTCTGAGCTCGTCGCTCAGCGCCGGGACAGTGCGTCCTGGTAGACGTCGAGGGTCTGCTGCGCGATGGCCGCCCAGGAGAACTCGGCGATCGCCCGCGCCCGTCCCGCCTTGCCCATCGCCTGGGCGGTGCCGACGTCGGCCGCGATTGTGTTGACCGCCTCGGCCAGCGCCTGTTCGAACGCCTCGGGCTCGTACGAGTTGTAGTGCACCAGACGGCCGGTGACCCCGTCCTCCACCACCTCGGGGATACCGCCGACGTCGGACGCGACGACCGCGGTCTCGCAGGCCATGGCCTCGAGGTTCACGATCCCCAGCGGCTCGTACACGGACGGGCACACGAAGACGGTTGCGGCCGACAGGATCTCCCGCACCTGGTCGGTGGGGAGCATTTCCCGGACCCAGAACACGTTGCCCCGATGCGCCGCGAGCGCGGCGACGGCCTGCTCGGTCTCGGCGGCGATCTCCGGGGTGTCGGGGGCTCCCGCGCACAGCACCAACTGGATCTCGGGCGCGAACTGGTGTGCCGCGGCGATCAGGTGACCGACGCCCTTCTGGCGGGTGATGCGGCCGACGAACGCCACCATCGGCTGGTCCGGGTCGACGCCGATCTTCGCGAGGGCGGAGTCTCTCGGACCTGCCGGCCCGGCGTGCCAGACGGACGTGTCGATCCCGTTGCGCACCACGTGGACCCGGTGCGGGTCGACGAACGGATACGCGTCGAGGACGTCGAGTCGCATCCCGGCGCTCACGGCGATCACCGCGTCGGCGTGCTCCACGGCGTTGCGCTCGGACCACGAGGAGATGCGGTAGCCGCCGCCCAGCTGCTCCGCCTTCCACGGCCTCCGCGGCTCGAGGGAGTGGGCGGTGAGGATGTGGGGCACGTCGTACAACGCGGACGCCAGATGGCCCGCCAGGCCGGTGTACCAGGTGTGCGAATGCACGACGTCGGCACCGGTCGCGGCGTCCGCCATGCGCAATTCGGCGGACAGCGTCGCGAGTGCCGGATTGGCTCCGGCCAGCGCGGGATCGGGGGTGTGTACGACCGCTCCGATGCGCGGAGCGCCCATACAGTGCACGTCCACCTCACACAGCTGCTTCAACTGAGCAACCAGTTCGGTGACGTGTACACCCGCACCGCCATAGATCTCCGGTGGGTATTCCTTGGTCATCATCGCCACCCGCACCGGCCTAACGTAACCGTCCGGGCCGCTTCGGGCCACCGCTCTCGGACACATTCAGGTATCGGAGAAACCATGACTCGGCGCTTCGCTGGCGGGGGGAGTGGCCGCCCGATAGGTTGACAGGGTGAGGAGCCAGCCACATGTGCTTGGAATCGTGCTCGCCGGCGGCGAGGGCAAACGTCTCTATCCGCTCACCGCGGATCGGGCGAAGCCCGCTGTGCCTTTCGGAGGCGCCTACCGGTTGATCGATTTCGTGCTCAGCAATTTGGTCAATGCGGGATACCTCCGCCTGTGTGTTCTGACGCAGTACAAGTCGCACTCGTTGGACCGCCACATCTCTCAGACGTGGCGACTGTCCGGGTTCGCGGGTGAATACATCACTCCCGTTCCCGCGCAGCAACGTCTGGGCCCGCGCTGGTACACCGGTAGTGCGGACGCGATCCTGCAGTCGCTGAACCTCGTCTACGACGAGGATCCCGAGTACATCGTGGTGTTCGGTGCCGACCACGTGTACCGGATGGATCCCGAGCAGATGGTGCAGCACCACATCGAGTCGGGTGCCGGGGTGACGGTGGCCGGGATCCGGGTGCCGCGCAGCGAGGCGTTCGCGTTCGGCTGTATCGACAGCGACGAGTCGGGCCGCATCGTCCAGTTCCTCGAGAAGCCGGCGCATCCGCCGGGAACCCCGGACGACCCCAACATGACGTTCGCATCGATGGGTAACTACGTGTTCACCACCAAGGTGCTCGTCGACGCCATCCGGGCCGACTCCGAGAACTCCGACTCCGACCACGACATGGGCGGCGACATCATCCCCGCCCTGGTCGAGGCGGGCGAGGCGTCCGTGTACGACTTCAAGGACAACATCGTTCCCGGCGCCACCGACCGCGACCGGGGCTACTGGCGCGACGTGGGAACGCTCGACGCGTTCTACGACGCCCACATGGATCTCGTGTCGGTCCACCCGATCTTCAACCTCTACAACCGTCGGTGGCCGATCCGCGGTGAGACGGAGAACCTGGCGCCGGCCAAGTTCGTGCAGGGCGGCCTCGCGCAGGAGTCCGTGGTCGGGGCCGGGTGCATCCTGTCGGCGGCCACCGTGCGCAACTCCGTACTCAGCTCCAACGTGATGGTCGACAGCGGCGCGACCGTGGAGGGCAGCGTCCTCATGCCCGGTGTGCGCATCGGCAAGGGTGCCGTCGTGCGCCGCGCGATCCTCGACAAGAACGTGGTCGTCGGCGACGGCGAGATCATCGGCGTCGACCTCGAGCGCGACAAGCAACGCTTCGCCGTCAGCAACGGCGGCGTCGTCGCCATCGGCAAGGGCGTCTGGATCTAGCGTGAGGCCCCGGAACGAACGGGGCTCTCAGAGCTTGGACGCGCAGAGCAGACCGTCGCCGATCGGCAGGAACACACGGATCAGCTGGTCGTCCTCGGCGAGCGCCTTCGCAGCCTCGCGGACGGCGACGGTGGCCGCGTCACGCTGGCTCGGGTCGACGACCCGTCCGCCGTGCAGCGCGTTGTGCAGCACGATCGCGCCGCCCGGACGCAGCAGACGAACCCCTTCGCGGACGTAGTGCGGGTGATCGACCGGTGCGCTGTCGACGAACACCAGGTCGTACGCCCCGTCGGCGAGCCGCGGCAGAACGTCCAGCGCCCGGCCGTTGATCAGCCTCGTCCGGGCCGGTGCGATGTCGTTCGTCCGGAACGACAGCTTGGCGGCCCGCTGGTGCTCGGGTTCACTGTCGATCGTGGTGAGGACGCCGTCCTCGCGCATGCCCCGGAGCAGCCACAAACTGCTCACACCCGCGCCGGTTCCGACCTCGACGACCGTCTTGGCGTCCAGCATGCGGGCAAACAGGGCTAGAGCAGCACCGACCGCGGGAGGTACCGGTCCGGCACCGAGGTCGTCCGCCCGCTCCCTGGCCGCACCGAGGGCCTCGTCTTCATGGACAGCCCCTTCTGCGTGGGTGAGTATCCGTTCGGCGTTTGTCTGCACGCACATGAGGCTATCGGGGTCTCGTCATCGCCGCTGCGAGGCGCGCTCGACAACGATGCCGCGACCTGCCCGGCCGCGATTCTCAGGAATACCTCAGCTTGCTCACACCGCACACATATCGCGGTGGGAAAGAGTATGTCCAACGCCAGATCCGAAGACCGCCCGGCGGGGAGATCACGACGACGGAGGAAAAGTCCGAGAAACGGGGAACAAATCCCGGCGCTCGGGAGTTGACGCCAATACCACGTTCAGTGATCTGCGGTCCTGAGTAGGAGGATCCACTTAACTCGATGAGCAACCACACGATGGCTCCAGACGAGAGAAACGCCGACGAGCAGCTGTCGGACGCCGAGCTGACGGGCACCGCTGTGTTCGATGCCACAGGCGAGAAGTCCGCCATGCCGTCCTGGGACGAACTCGTCCGCGAGCACGGCGACCGAGTCTACCGACTGGCCTACCGGCTGTCGGGCGACGCGCAGGACGCCGAGGACCTCACTCAGGACACGTTCATCCGCGTGTTCCGCTCCCTGTCCGACTACCAGCCCGGCACGTTCGAGGGCTGGTTGCACCGCATCACCACCAACCTTTTCCTCGACATGGTCCGCCGTCGTAACCGCATCCGCATGGAGGCGCTCCCGGAGGACTACGATCGTGTCCCGGCCGACGGGCCGAACCCCGAGGAGATCTACCACGACGCCCGCCTGGACGCGGATCTGCAGGCAGCGCTCGATTCGTTGGCCCCGGAGTTTCGCGCCGCGGTCGTGCTGTGTGACATCGAAGGACTGTCCTACGAGGAGATCGGTGCCACACTGGGTGTGAAGCTCGGAACCGTGCGCAGCCGCATCCACCGCGGCAGGCAGGCTCTGCGTGAGCATCTGGCTGTGAACGGAAAGGTTGACTCCGATCAGATCGGCGTCGGGTAGTTACCAGGAGGGACGAATGACGCAGGGGCGTGTACCTCGCCAGTTTGGCTCCACCGAACACCTGGCGAGTGAGGCGATCGCCGCCTACGTCGACGGTGAACTCCGCATGTCCGCTTATCTGCGCGCCGCCCACCACCTGTCGATCTGCGCCGAGTGCGCGTTCGAGGTGGACTCCCAGCAGCAGGCCCGGCGTGCCCTGCGCCGCAGCGGCGACGTCGCCATGCCGTCCGGCCTCCTCGGTCTGCTGAGCCAGATCCCCAGTTGCAACCAGGGCGATCCCGCCGACAAGCCCCCGTTCGACTCCCACACCCCGGATTCGCCGCTCACGAGCGCGTACTCGATCACGAGCCGGATCTGGTCCCGGCGCCGGCGCCGTTGAGCGCTCCCGGACCGACGACGGCGGTGTCCGCGCTCAGCGAGGCATCGGTGATACTGGGGCGCGTGATTGACGCACACGAGGGGGACACGACAGCGTGACGGCGGATTACAAGTCTCCGGGTTCCGATACGACGGCACCCGACGGTCCCGTGGCGGACGAGTCGGGCACGCTCCGCCCGGCGGACGCCCCACGGCTCGATCCGAGGCCCGTCTACCGGCCGCAGATCGACGCAGCGTCCAGCCGCGCTTTCGGCCGGCCCGGTGGCGTCACCGGTTCCTTCGCCCCGTCGGACGCCCGGAGTGAGAGCGAACCCTCGGTGAAGGTCGGTGCCCCCGACCCCGTACTGGCGGAGGCGTTCGGCCGGCCGGACGGCGAGGTCGACACCATTCAGCGTGATCCCAACGAGAAGCCCGCGACCCCGGCAGTCGAGGCACCGCCCGCCGACCCCTGGCGTGATCCCGACGCGGGCGTCGAACTCGGCTCGCCGGCGTTGCACGCCGAAGAACGTTCCCGACCGCCCGCCCCCGCGCTCAGCGCCCGCGAAGTTCTGTTCGGCGGCAAGGTGGCGCCGAAGGCGCTCGTCGCGCTCGGCGGAATCGCACTCGCGATCGGTCTGGTCGGCGGCCTCCTCGCCGCCGTGATCACCGCCGATCGCAGCTCGCTCACCAGCCAGAGCGTCACCCTCGTCCAGGGCGGCGGCGAGGACGACCTCGGCCAGTCGCCCGTCGCGCAGGTCGCGGACGCCGTGCTGCCCGCCGTCGTGTCCATCCAGGTGGCGGTCGGCGACCAGGGCAGTACCGGTTCGGGTGTCGTCATCGACGGCGACGGCTACATCGTCACCAACAATCACGTCATCTCCGCCGCGGCCACCGCCCCCGACGGCGGCAAGATCCAGGTGATCTTCTCGGACGGAACCAAGGCCGAGGCGCAGATCGTCGGTCGCGACATCAAGACCGACCTGGCCGTGCTCAAGGTGTCCGCCGACAACCTGACGGTCGCGGAACTCGGCAAGTCCGGCGACGTGCAGGTCGGTGAGGACGTCGTCGCCGTCGGATCGCCCCTCGGCCTCAGCAAGACCGTCACCCGCGGAATCGTCAGCGCCCTGCACCGTCCGATGCGACTGTCCGGCGAGGGCTCCGACACGAACGCCGTCATCGACGCCGTCCAGACCGACGCCGCCATCAACCACGGCAACTCGGGCGGCGCGCTCGTCGACGACACCGGCCGGGTCATCGGCATCAACACCGCCATGCTCAGCGAGTCCGGCGGTTCGGTGGGTCTCGGCTTCGCGATTCCCATCGACGACGTCACGACGGTCGCTCAGACCCTCATCCGGGACGGCAAAATGCACCACCCGGACATCGGTGTCAACGCCCGCACCGTCGTCAACGACAACACCAGCGGCGCCCAGGTGGCCAATGTCCGCTCGGACAGCCCGGCCGCGCGGGCCGGGATCGTCGAGAACGATGTGATCGTCAAGGTCGGCGACCGCACGGTCACCAGCGCCGACGAACTGGTCGTTGCTGTCAACCTGCAGAAGATCGGCGAGCCCGTCCGGGTTCAGCTGATCCGCGAGGGCCGGCTCGTCGATGTCGACGTGACCCCGGCCTCCGACTGACTCGAGAGGTTGCTGTGAGATCGCTCCGTCACCTGGGCAACACCCTCACCGCACAGTAGGCTGACCACGTGTTCGGCAACATTGGTTGGGGCGAGTTCATGGTCCTCCTCGTCGCGGCTCTGGTTATCTTGGGACCTGAGCGGCTTCCGGGTGCGGTCAGCTGGGTAACGAAATCACTGAGGCAGGTCCGTGAGTATGCGAGCGGCGCCAGCCAGCAGCTCAAGGACGAGCTCGGTCCTGAGTTCGAGGATCTGCGTAAGCCGCTGTCGGACCTCAATCAGCTGCGCGGCATGACACCGCGCGCGGTCATCACCAAGCATCTGCTCGACGGTGACGATTCGATTCTCACCGGCAACTTCGACAAGCCGAGTTCGGTGTCGTTCGACAAGTCGGGGACGAAGGCCGTGAGCGCCGATCCGTCGACGCCGACTCCGCCGCAGAACAAGCCGCTCGCGGCGGGCGAGCGCCCCCCGATCGACCTCGACGCAACATAGGCCCTCCGGGCTGGTGCGCCTTTCCGGTTGCTCCGGCAACCAGAAAGGCGCACAGGCGCGTAGCGCCTAGAGGTGGCGGGTGGTGTCGATCCCCAGCGACATTCCGGCGAGTCCGCGCTTGCGGACGGCCAGCTTGTCCGCGATGTCGCGGAGTGCCGTCGCGGCCGGCGAATCCGGGTGGCCGAGGACGATGGGAACGCCGCCGTCGCCGCCTTCACGGACCGCCTGCTCGAGCGGGATCTGTCCCAGCAGCGGTACCTTCGCGCCCACAGCCTTCGTGAGACGGTCGGAGACGGCCTGTCCGCCGCCGGATCCGAAGATGTCCATCCGGCTGCCGTCGGGCATGTCCATCCAGGACATGTTCTCGACGACTCCGACGATGCGCTGACGGGTCTGCAGTGCGATGGCGCCCGCGCGCTCGGCCACCTCGGCTGCCGCCTGTTGCGGGGTGGTGACGACGAGGATCTCCGCACCGGGGATCAGCTGCGCGACGGAGATGGCGACGTCGCCGGTGCCGGGCGGCAGATCGAGCAGCAGTACGTCGAGGTCGCCCCAGAAGACGTCGGCGAGGAACTGCTGCAGCGCGCGGTGCAGCATCGGTCCACGCCACACGACCGGGGTGTTGCCCTGGGTGAACTGGGCGATGGAGATCATCTTCACGTCGTGCGCGACGGGCGGCATGATCATGCGTTCCACCTGCGTGGGCTTGGCGTCGGTGCCGAGCATGCGGGGAACGGAGTGTCCGTAGATGTCGGCGTCGAGAACTCCCACCGACAGTCCGCGGGCGGCGAGTGCGGCGGCCAGGTTGACGGTGACACTGGACTTGCCGACGCCGCCCTTACCGGACGCGACTGCGTAGACGCGGGTCAGGGAACCCGGCTGGGCGAACGGGATGACGGGCTCGGCCGAGTCTCCGCGCAGTGACTTGCGGAGTTCGGTGCGCTGCTCGTCGCTCATCACGTCGAGTTCGACGCGGATCGCACCGACACCGGGGACGTCCGCCACGGCCTTCGTGACACGGTCGCTGATCTCGGTCCGCATCGGGCAGCCTGCGGTGGTCAGGTAGATCGCGATGTCGACGCTGTCGTCGGACGCGATGTCGACGCTCTTGACCATCCCGAGTTCGGTGATCGGTTTCCGGATCTCGGGATCCTGGACGCGCGCCAGGGCGCTACGTACAGCGGACTCGCTCAGGACTGGCATGACTCAATGGTAAGGATGTGCGCTCAGTGGATGCGCGGCAGGTCCGCGGCCGCCGGGATGATTCCGCTGGAGTAGCCGGCGGACCAGGCGAGCACGTTGGCCACGTAGGCGGCGGAGTTGTTGTAGCGGTGCACGGCCTTGGCGGCCTGAATCGGATCCTTGACGTTCAATCCGCCGTCGCACAGGTACTTTCCGGTGGTCAGCGCGGAGTCGAAGAGGTTCTGCGGATCGGCTACGCCGTCGCCGTTGCCGTCGCCCGCGTAGCGATTCCACGTCTCGGGGAGGAACTGGGTCGGCCCGACTGCGCGGTCGTAGTTCGCGTCGCCGTCCAGCTTGCCGCCGTCGGTGTCGCGGATCACGGCGTTGCCGCCGAGGGTGCCGTCGAGGACGGGGCCGAGGACGGGCTTGAGCATGTTGCCCTTGTCGTCCGCCTTGCCGTCGTAGGCGTGGGTGGACTCGACGCGGCCGATTCCGGCGATGAGCGTCCAGTACATGCCGCACCCCGGCTGTTCGACGGCGAGCATGCGCTCGGCGTTCTGGTACGCCGCGACGCTGATGGCCGGGATGCCGAGCGCGCCCTGGGCGATGCTCGCCGGGAGGGGCGGGGTGGCCTGGACGGGTGCGAGCGCCGGAGCAGCGGGCGCCGCTTCGGCGGCCGGTGCGGCCTCGGCGGCGGTCTCGGCCACGGGGGTGACGGCTTCCGCGGCCTCCGGTGCGGTGTCGGTCGCCTCCTGGGCGAGGTCGGCGACCTCCGACGAGGAGCTCGTGGAAAGGAAAGGAACCTTGGGTGCGGCGCCGGCCGTGTTGGCTGCGGTGATCAGTCCGATGGGGACGAGTCCGGTAAGCGCGATGACCGAATTGCGGCGGATATGGGAGTCCGTCTTCTTGTTGTGCCGACCCACTCGATTGCCTCCTGCGACCCCCGTCTCGGGGTGTTCCGTTCAATTGACCGGATCGAGGCTACCTGATTCGATACGTTTCCGTTATCCAACCGTGATCAAACGGGCTTGTATCGCACGGTTCCGTTACTCCCAAGGCACGTGAGCGAGGGTAACCAACACGGCAAGGTCACGCCAGGACGCGGAGGTGCCGGGGGTGTCGGACGGATCGGGCCGGTCGCAGCGTCAGGACCCGGACACCGGAACGCCTCCGCCGCGCGCCCTGCAAGCAGAGCGCGCGGCGGAGGCGGGGGTGACTACCGGGGAACGGCGTCGGCCGGAGGGGCGCCCGGGGCGGGCTCGACCGGGCCGGGCGTGACGGATGCCGGGGCGCCGGGGTCGGCGGGTGGGCAGAAGATCAGACAGGGCAGTTGCGGCAGCGGCGGGAGTCCGGGAATCGGCGGGGCCGGAGCGGGCGTCGCGGGGGTGGCCGCGCCGTCGGTGGACGGCTGCGGGGTGGTCGCGAGATCGCGTGGAAGGTCCGATTCGGCCGCGGCGGCGTCGGCGAGACGTCCGGGCGACGGCGACGCCGATTCCGACAGCTGGCTCGGCGTCGGAGTTCCCCCGTTCCTGTAGGCGTTCGACCAGGTGATGACGTTGGCGGCGTACGCGGCAGAGTTGTTGTACCGCAGGACCGCGCGGGTTTCCTGGAGCGGATCGCGGAGGTCGAGACCGCCCGAGCAGAGGTACCGGGCGGCCGCCAGCGTCGCGTCGAACACGTTGTTGGGATCGGCCACACCGTCCGCGTTGCCGTCGGACGCGTACTTGGCCCACGTGGACGGAATGAACTGCATCGGTCCGACGGCACGATCGTGCCCGGGGTCGCCGTCCGTGGCGCCGCGGTCGGTGTCCCGGATGACCTCGTTGCCGGCCAGCCTGCCGTCGAGAACGGGACCCAGGATCGGGGTGATCGTGGTGCCGACCGAGTCGGTCCGGCCGCCGCCGGCGTGACCCGATTCGATGCGGCCGATACCGGCCAGCAGATGCCACGGCAGACCGCACTTCGGGGACTCCGCCATCATCTCGAGTTCCGCGGATCGGTACGCGTTGAGCACGATCTCCGGGATGCCCAGAGCGCTCAGGATCACCGGCGCGGCGATGAGCCCGGTGCCGGACGGCGACGCCGGGGATGTGGGATTTGTCACCGCGGGCAGCGGGGCGGGCGGCGGGGGAGCGGCCCTCTGCGACCGCGCTACCCGCGGTGTGGGTGCCAGGATTCCCGACGGCGGGAAGTACGCGGCCTGAGGGGTGGTTCCCGGCGTGATCGACGCTGCCGTGAGCGTCGTCGCTCCCGTCGTGGAACCGAAGGCCGAAGTGCCCACGGACGCGCCACTCACAGCAGAACCGCCGGTCGAGGACCCGAGGGTGGCAACTGCGCCCACTGTCAGGGCAGCGACCGTCAACAGTCCACGTATCCGCACTCGATCACCCCCTGCGGTGCTCTTCGCTTTCGCACACCGCATACATCCGAGAAGATGTGACTGACGTTACATATACGTGATCGAGCCTGCCGGAGTTTGCGGGGATTCGCCGACCCTCATTTGCGCCGGGTTCGGGTGTCTTCCTCGTCGCCCAGCAGCGACTTGATCTCGTCGAGCTCGCGCCGCAGGTAGTCGCGGGTGGCGACCTCGCCGATCGCGATGCGCAGCGCAGCCAGTTCCCGGGCGAGGAACTCGGTGTCCGCCTTCGTCTGCTCGGCGCGCGAGCGGTCCTCCTCGAGGGAGACGCGGTCGCGGTTCTCCTGGCGGTTCTGCGCCAGCAGGATCAGCGGCGCCGCGTACGCGGCCTGGGTGGAGAACGCCAGGTTGAGCAGGATGAACGGGTACGGGTCCCACTGCAATCGGACGGCGAAGACGTTGATGATGATCCAGACGATCACCACCACCGTCTGGATCATCAGGTATCGGCCCGTGCCGAGGAACCGGGCAAAGTTCTCGCTGGCCCGCCCGACGGCCTCCACGTCGTACGTGACCCGGAAGCGGCGGGTACCCCGCGGGGTGTCGAGGCGCTGCCGGTCGGACAGGCTCCGGGCGGCCGCGCTGGCTGACTTCTCGCTCATCCGTCGATCTCCTCTTCACGCCAGTCCTCGGGGAGGAGGTGGTCCAGGACATCGTCGACGGTGACCGCTCCGATCAGGTGGTCCTCGGCGTCGACCACCGGCCCGCACACCAGGTTGTAGGTTGCGAAGTAGCGGGTCACCGACGTCAGGGAATCCTCGGGTGCCAGCCGCGGCATGTCGGTGTCGAGCAGTCCACCGACCAGGCTCGCGGGGGGTTCCCGCAGTAACTTCTGCAGGTGCACGCAGCCGAGGTAGCGGCCTGTCGGCGTCGCGGTCGGCGGGCGGACGACGAACACCATGCTCGAGAGAGCGGGGGTGACATCCGAGATCCGGGCACGGGCCAGCGCCTCGGCGACCGTCGTCGACGCGGTGAGGACCACCGGCTCCGGAGTCATCAGACCACCCGCGGTGTCGGGGGAGTGCTCGAGCAGCCGTCGGACCGGCTCGGAGTCCTGCGGGTCCATCAGCTGCAGCAGGGATTCGGCCTCGGTCTCGGGAAGTTCACCGAGGAGGTCGGCGGCGTCGTCGGGGTCCATGGCCTCGAGGACGTCCGCGGCGCGCTCGACCTCGAGATGCATGAGCAGGTCCGTCTGGTCGTCGGAGGGCAGTTCCTGGACGACGTCGGCGAGGCGTTCGTCGTCGAGTGCGAGTGCGAGTTCGTGGCGGCGTTTCTCCGGCAGGAGCCGCATCGCGTTCGCGACGTCGGCCGCGCGCATGCCCTCGAACTGCGTGAGCAGCGCCGAGACACCCTGGCCGGGCATCGCCAGGTCGGTCTGTGTGAGGCCCTGGACGTGCTGCCACTCGACGACGTGCATGGCGGCGCGGCGACCGAGTCGGCCGCGGTGCCCGCGCACCGCGACTTTCGACACCACCCAGTCCCGGGTGCGGGTCTGCTCGATGCCCAGATCGACGACGATGATGTCGGCGTCCCGCAGCTCCTCGAGTTCCGGGTCGTCCACGCGCACGTGGGAATCCGCCACCTGGGCGAGGGCGAGTACCTCGCCGGGCCGCTGCTGGAATCGGCGCAGACTGACGTTGCCGGTGGTGAGTGTCACGGAGCTCGGTTCGATGGCGGTGACCCGGAGCATCGGGACGAAGATGCGTTTGCGCGTGAACAATTCGATGACCAGTCCGAGGACGCGCGGCTGCTGCCGGCCGACGCGCGCGGTGATCACCACGTCCCGGACGCGGCCGATCGACTCCCCATCGGGGCCGAGCACCACCAGGCCGGCCAGCCTGGCTGCAAAAACCTTGTTCGCAGCTGCCATGATTGCCAGGCTAGATCCTTGTACAGAAATACAGGGAATCGAACACCTGCGAAAGTGGAGGATCGTCCGTCATGAGTTCCGTCTACAGGCCACGGCGGTCGGTGCTCGCCGTTCCGGGCAGCAGCCGCAAGATGATCGACAAGGCGAAGGGGCTGCCCGCGGACGAGATCTTCCTCGACCTCGAGGACGCGGTGGCACCGCTCGCCAAGCAGGAAGCGCGCGGCACCATCGCCGAGGCGCTCGCCGAGGACGGGTGGGGCGACCAGATCAAGGTGGTGCGGGTCAACGACTGGACCACCGAATGGACGTACGCCGACGTCGTCGAGGTCGTGGGACGCGCGGGCGCCCACCTCGATGCGATCCTGCTGCCGAAAGTGCCGGACGCCAGTCATGTTCAGGCCCTCGACCTGCTGCTGACCCAGATAGAGAAGGCCAACGGGCTCGAGGTGGGCCGGATCGGTATCGAGCCGCAGATCGAGAATGCGATCGGGCTCACCAACATCGACGCCATCGCGACGGCCAGTCCCCGCGTGCAGACCCTGGTGTTCGGTCCCGCCGACTTCATGGCGAGCATCAACATGCGCACGCTGGTCGTCGGGGAGCAACCGGACGGCTACGACCGTGGCGACGCCTACCACCACATCCTGATGACCATCCTGATGGCCGCCCGCGCGCACGGGGTGCAGGCCATCGACGGTCCCTATCTCCAGATCCGCGACGTGGAGGCGTTCCGCCGGTCGGCGCAGCGCACGGCCGCGCTCGGCTTCGACGGCAAGTGGGTGCTGCATCCCACCCAGATCGAGGCGGCGAACGATGTGTTCAGCCCCCGTCAGGACGATTACGACCGGGCCGAACTGATCCTGGACGCCTACGAGTTCCACACCTCCTCGGCCGGCGGCGGTCGCGGTGCCGTCATGCTCGGCGACGAGATGATCGACGAGGCGAGTCGCAAGATGGCGCTGGTGATCTCCGCCAAGGGCCGCGCCGCGGGTATGAAACGGACCACCGAGTTCGTGCGACCTGACGGGAAATAGCCTCAGCAGGCAGAATGGTTATCACAGGACCGATCCTGAGAGAACCACACGAGGAGACCAGCTGACGATGACGAATCCACTCGGACAGTCCAATGGGGCGCGGCGTGGGGCTCTGCCGGAACCCCCCACGGGCTGGCCCATCGGTTCGTATCCCACCTACGCGGAGGCACAGCGCGCCGTCGACTACCTCTCCGATCAGGAATTCTCGGTGGAGGACGTCACCATCGTGGGGGTCAACCTCATGCAGGTCGAGCGGGTGCTGGGCCGTCTCACCTGGGCGAAAGTAATTGGCGGGGGCATTGTTTCGGGGGCATGGCTCGGCGTGTTCTTCGGGTTGCTGCTGGGCATCGTCACGGGCGGTTTCCTGGCGCCGCTCGTCGTCGGCATCGTCGGCGGCATCATCTTCGGGCTGATCTCCACGACGATCCCGTACGCAGCGACGCGGGGGACCCGGGACTTCGCGTCGACCATGCAGCTGGTCGCCGGGCGGTACGACGTGCTGTGCGAGCCGAAGTCGGCGGAGAAGGCCCGGGACATGCTGGCCAAACTGGCGCTCTGATCGGCGCTCCCACCGCGACCTGTGGGTTGCGGTCGGGTCACGGATTGCGTCCCATTCGCGACGTTCGCGGCGATTTCACCCAGTTCGCCGACAATGTCGGATAGGTTTACGGCGCAATGCGTGGGCTCCGGCCCACGCCGAAACCGTGACCTGTCGGTGGAGTGCACGTTCCGGCAGGAACAAATGTGCGGGCCCGCGTGCCCAGCCGTACCGCGACTGGATCCGTGAGGGGCCGCTCGAGGAGGCGGCTGTGCTGCATCGCACCAAGCCCGGACGCTCGCTGAAGTGGGGACTGATCGGTGCCGCCACCGTCCTCACCGTTCCCCTGCTGGCTGCGTGCGGGTCGTCCGAAGAGGGCATCGTCCTCAGCTTCTACACGGCTGCCGACGGCGCCGAACAATATGCGGAGGCCGCGGCCAACTGCACGGCCGCGGCCGGCGGCCGGTACACCGTGGAGCAGCGCACGCTGCCGAAGGGCGCAGACGATCAGCGGCTCCAGCTGGCCCGCCGGCTCACCGGAAACGACACGTCACTCGACATCATGACGCTCGACGTGGTGTGGACCGCCGAGTTCGCCGAGGCCGGCTGGGCGGTGCCGCTCCCGCCCGCCATCGCAGCGGAGGTCAGCGAGGGCACGCTCGAAGGCCCCCTCGAATCCGCGAAGTGGCAGGACCAGCTGTATGCCGCGCCGCTGAACACCAACACCCAGTTGCTCTGGTACCGCAAGGACCTCATGCCGGACGGGCAGCCCCCGCAGACGTGGGACCAGATGATCGACATCGCGGAGGGCCTCGCCGCGGAGGGCAGGCCCAGTTGGATCGGGGTGCAGGGCAAGCAGTACGAGGGCCTGATGGTGTGGTTCAACACCCTGCTCGCGAGCGCGGGCGGGTCCGTCGTCGCCGAGGACGGGACCACCGTGACGGTCGCGGACGGCGACGCCGCGCTGAAGGCGCTCGAGGTCATGAAGCGGGTGGCCACCGCAGAGGGTGCCGACCCGTCGGTTTCCCAGGGCGACGAGGCGTCGTCCCGGCTGGGGATGGAGAGCGGAAAGGCTGCGTTCGAGGTCAATTGGCCGTTCGTGCTGCCGGGCATGATCGAGAACGCAGAGAAGGGGGACCTGCCGTTCATCGACGAGAAGGGCAACCCGACGTCCGTGGACACGGGTAACACGGTGCTCACCGTCGACGGTCAGCAGAACTTCCTCCCGGCGCCGTACCCGTCGGTGATCCCCGGGCGACCGGCCGAGGTGACGATCGGCGGATTCAACATCGCGGTCGCGAAGACCAGCCAGCACCCGGACCTGGCGTTCGAGGCGGTGTCGTGCCTGCGAAACGAGGAGAACCAGCGCAACAACGCCGTCAACGGTGGTGTGCCGCCGACGTTGGCGAGCCTGTACGACGACCCGGCGTTCCAGGAGGCGTACCCGGCGTGGCGCGAGGTGCGGGAGAGCCTGGAGACGGCATCCGTCCGCCCGGTGTCACCGGCGTACCAGAGCATTTCGACCCTGATCACCGACACGCTGAATCCGGTCGGTGACATCGACCCGCCGCGCACCGTCGACGAACTCGCCGAACAGGTACGCAAGGCGGTCAACTCGGAAGGGCTGATCCCGTGACGACCGAAACCGTGCAGGCGGACCGGGCCGAAGAGCCGAAAGTCGCGTCGAAAAAGCAGATCTCGGAGGGGAAGAAGGCCGAACGCCGACTGGGACTGTGGTTGGTGGCTCCCGCCGCGATCCTCATGGTCGCGGTGACGGCCTACCCCGTCGTCTACGCGGTGTGGCTGAGCCTGCAGCGCTACGACCTCCGCTTCCCCGACGACCGCAAATTCGTGGGCCTCGCGAACTACGTGTCGGTGCTGTCGGACGCGTACTGGTGGCAGGCCTTCGCGGTGACGGTGGGCATCACGGTCGTATCGGTGGTGATCGAGTTCGTCCTGGGCCTGATCCTGGCGCTCGTGATGCACCGGACGCTGGTCGGGAAGGGCATCGTGCGGACGGTGGTGCTGATCCCGTACGGCATCGTCACCGTGGCCGCCGCGTACAGCTGGTATTACGCGTGGACGCCGGGGACCGGGTATCTCGCCAACCTGCTGCCCGACGGCAGCGCCCCGCTGACGCAGCAGATTCCGTCGCTGGCGATCATCGTGCTCGCCGAGGTGTGGAAGACGACGCCGTTCATGGCGCTGCTGCTGCTCGCCGGACTGGCCCTCGTCCCCGACGACCTTCTCAAGGCCGCTCAGGTCGACGGCGCCGGGGCGTGGACGCGGCTGGTGCGGATCATCCTGCCGCTGATGAAACCGGCAATTCTGGTGGCGCTGCTGTTCCGCACGCTCGACGCGTTCCGGATCTTCGACAATATCTACGTCCTCACCAAGGGCGCCAACGACACCGGATCACTGTCGATCCTCGGCTACGACAACCTGTTCAAGGCATTCAACCTCGGAATCGGCTCCGCGATCAGCGTCCTCATCTTCCTCTGCGTCGCACTGCTCGCGTTCGTGTTCATCAAGCTGTTCGGCGCCTCGGCTCCCGGGTCCGACACGGAAGGAAACCGATAGCCATGGCCGTCGTCGACACACCTCGCCGCAAGATCAGCTGGTCCGTGGTCAACCTGCTCGTCCTGCTCTACGCACTGGTCCCGGTGCTGTGGATCGCCAGCCTGTCGTTCAAGCCCGCGGGAACGATCAAGGACGGCAAGTTCATTCCGCAGAAGTGGACACTCGACAACTACCGCGGGATCTTTCAGACCAACGCGTTCACCAGTGCGCTGATCAACTCCATCGGCATCGGGCTCATCTCCACGGTAATCGCCGTCGTCATCGGCACCATGGCCGCCTACGCTATTGCCCGGCTGGACTTCCCGGGCAAGAAGCTGCTGGTCGGCGTGGCCCTGCTGATCGCGATGTTCCCGCAGATCTCCCTCGTGAGCCCGTTGTTCGACATCGAGCGCAGGCTCGGGCTGTTCGACACCTGGGCGGGTCTGATCCTCCCGTACATCACGTTCGCGCTGCCACTGGCCATCTACACGTTGTCCGCCTTCTTCAAGGAGATCCCCTGGGAGCTCGAGAAGGCGGCCAAGATGGACGGCGCCACACCGGCTCAAGCGTTCCGGAAGGTCGTGGCCCCGCTGGCGGCGCCGGGCATCGTCACCGCCGCGATCCTGGTCTTCATCTTCTGCTGGAACGACCTGCTGTTCGCGATCTCGCTGACCTCGACGGAACGGTCCATCACCGCACCGGCCGCGATCGCGAACTTTACCGGCGCCTCCCAGTTCGAGGAGCCGACGGGCTCGATCGCCGCAGCCGCGATGGTGATCACGATCCCGATCATCATCTTCGTGCTGTTCTTCCAACGACGCATCGTGGCCGGTCTGACCTCCGGCGCAGTGAAGGGCTGAGACCTGCTTGCAGGGTCGAAACTATGAAGGAGTTTCTGTGGCCGAAATCGTGCTCGACAAGGTGACGAAGCTGTACCCGGACGGCGCCAAGGCGGTGAGCGACGTCGACATCACGATCGCCGACGGCGAATTCATCATTCTGGTCGGACCGTCCGGGTGCGGAAAGTCGACCACTCTCAACATGATCGCCGGCCTGGAGGACATCTCGTCCGGTGAACTGCGCATCGCGGGTGAGCGGGTCAACGAGAAGGCGCCGAAGGACCGCGACATCGCGATGGTGTTCCAGTCGTATGCGCTGTACCCGCACATGACGGTGCGGCAGAACATCGCGTTCCCGCTCACGCTGGCGAAGATGTCGAAGTCGGACATCGCGGCGAAGGTGGACGACGCCGCCAAGGTCCTCGACCTCACCCAGCACCTCGATCGCAAACCGGCCAATCTGTCGGGCGGACAGCGGCAGCGGGTCGCGATGGGACGGGCGATCGTCCGCAACCCGAAGGCGTTCCTGATGGACGAGCCGCTGTCGAACCTCGACGCCAAGCTCCGCGTCCAGATGCGCACCGAGATCGCCCGGCTGCAACAGCGACTCGGCACCACCACGGTGTACGTCACACACGATCAGACCGAGGCGATGACCCTCGGCGATCGGGTGGTGGTGTTGCGGGGCGGTGTGGTTCAGCAGATCGGGGCGCCGCAGGATCTGTACGACCACGCGAACAACCTGTTCGTTGCGGGTTTCATCGGCTCGCCGTCGATGAACTTCTTCCCGGGGCAGCTCACCGCCGACGGTGTGTCGACGCCGCTCGGCGAATTCACGCTGCCCGCGGAGACGCGCGACAAGATCGGGTCGTCGAACACGGCGAAGGACGTCGTGGTCGGGATCCGGCCCGAGCACTTCGAGGACGTGGCGCTCGTCGACGAGGGGCAGAGGGCGGCCGGTGCCACGTTCACGGCCAACGTCGAGGTGCTCGAGTCGATGGGTTCGGACAAGTACGCCTATTTCACGGCGGAGGGGCCGCAGGTGACCTCGCGGGAACTCGAGGAACTCGCTGCCGACTCGGGTACCGCGGTCGCGGGTGGTGGGCAGCTGGTCGCCCGGTTGTCGACCGAATCGTCCGCGGCGCACGGCAGGCCGGTGGAACTGTGGTTCGACCGGTCGAAGATCGCCCTGTTCGATCAGGATTCGGGAGCGAACCTCACCCGCTGAGCGGGGCGCTCACCCGAACCGCGGGTGTTCGCTCCGCCGAGGCCGCCGACAGTGCCCCACTCGGCCGCGAGGGCGGTCGCGTGGACCTCGTCCTCCTCCTCGTCGGACGGGGTGCGGGTGGTGCGCGTGATGCCGAAGAACGGCAGCAGCCCGGCGAGGGCGGCCGCGGTCGCGCCGACGACGAACGCGATCACGTACGCCGATTCGGTCGGGACGTCCGTTCCATCGATGGTGATGCCGGCGAGCAGGGTCGCGAGCAGCGCACTGGCGACGGAACTGCCCACGGACCGGGCGATGGAGTTGATGCTGTTCGCGACGCCGGTCTCGTCCTGCCGGACCTCGGCCACGAGCAGCGACGGCAGCGACGCGTACGCGAGGCTGATGTACGTGTTGACCAGCAGTATGGCCGCGATGACCTCCCACGTGCGGTCGTGGGCGAAGACGAACACGACGAACCCGCTGACGCCGACGACGCTCGCGGCGATGAGGACGGCCCGGGAACCGAAGCGGTGGATCAGTTTTCCGCTCAGGATCGAGGCGAGGACACCGCTGATCGCGCCCGGCAGCAGGTATACGGCGCTGGCCTCGAGGACGGTGGCCCCGAAGCCGTATCCGGCCACCGCGCGCGGGGTCTGGACGAAGTACGAGCTGCCCAGGAACATCACGAACATCGACATGCCGACCACGAGCGCGGACAGGTGGGTGACGAGGACGGGCGGGTTGGTCAGCAGCCGGGGCGCGACGAGTGGGTCGGTGATCCTGCGTTCGTAGAGGAACCAGCCGATCAGGACCAGGATTCCGGCGATTCCGCTGACGATGGTGATGGCTGACGTCCAGCCCCAGGTGCCGCCCTCGGCGAGCGGCAGCAGGACGAGGACGAGGCCGGCGGCGAGACCGGCAGCGCCGATCCAGTCGATGGAACCCGTTCCGGTGCGCGGGCGGCGGGGGATGGCGATCCACGCGAGGACGAGTCCGGCGGCGGTGATGGCCGAGGACAGCCAGAAGATGCGATGGAAGTCGGCGCCGTCGGAGACCAGCACACCGGTGAGGACGATGCCGAAACATCCGCCGAATCCGAGGGTGCCGGAGAAGATCCCCATCGCCCCGGTCAGCTTCTCGGCGGGAAGTTCGTCGCGCAGGACCGCGATGCCGATGGGGAACAGCGCGAACGACACGCCCTGGAGCACGCGGGCGAAGATCAGCACTCCCACCGACGTCGACAACGCACCGATCAGGGAGCCGAGCAGCACGACCACGAGCACCCCGAGCAGGACGGGCCGTTTGCCGCGGAGGTCGGCCAGGCGGCCGAGGACGGGTGTCGCGGTGGCGGCTGCGAGGAGGTTCGCGGTGAGGAGCCAGCCGACGGCGGTGGGGCCGACGTCGAGTTGCGCGCCGATGGTCCCGACGATCGGCACCACCAACGTCTGCAGAACGGCGACAATCATCACGACGAAGCACATGACGGGCAGGAGAGCCCTGGCTGCGGTTGTCGATCCGGCGGCCATGGGGTCCTCCTGTAGGGGTCGGTGAACGGGCGTAATCAAATACGGTACTGGGGCTAACTAACGAAGGGGTTCACGGTGGGGTCTGAACGCATGTCGAATCGAGCGCTGGGCCGGGCGACACTGGCCCGGCAATCGCTGCTGAGCCGCTCGGACACGTCCGCTCTCGACATGATCGAGCACCTTTGCGGGCTGCAGGCCCAGGCTCCGGCCCCGCCGTATTTCGCGTTGTGGGCGCGGCTGAGCCGATTCCGGGCCGAGTCGCTGTCGGACCTCATCGAGAACCGCGCGGTGGTGCGGATCGTCGCGATGCGCGGCACGGTCTTCGCCCTGTCGGCCTCGGACGCGCTCTCGTTCCGTCCGCTCACTCAACCGCTGCTCGACCGCGACCTGCACACCAACACGCAGCACCGGTCCGGTCTCGACGGGATCGACCTCGGCGCCCTCGCCGCCGCGGGACGCGAACTGGTGCGCGACGAACCCCGCACGCAATCCCAGATGCGGCCCCTGCTCGAGGAGCGATTCCCCGGCCGTGACGGGGCCGCGCTCGCCCACGGGGTGCGGGGACTGGTCCCGATGGTCCAGGTTCCACCGCGGGGGCTCTGGGGCAGGTCCGGGCAACCGGCGCTGTCGACGCTGGAGTCTTGGGTGGGTCGTCCACTGTCCGCCGCACCGTCCATCGACACGATGCTGTTGCGCTACCTCGCCGCGTTCGGCCCGGCGAGCGCGCGGGACGCCCAGGCCTGGTCGGGACTGACCCGGCTCGGGGAGGTATTCGACCGGCTGCGGCCGGAACTCCGGGTGTTCCAGGGCGAAGCGGGACCGGAACTCTTCGACCTTCCCGACGCACCCCGGCCGGACCCGGGCACCCCCGCCCCCGTCCGCATCCTCGCGCCGTTCGACAACGTGCTGCTCTCGCACGCGGACCGCGGACGCCTCCTCGACGACGACGTGCGGAAGAAGGTCTTCACCCAGAACGGCATCATCAAACCTGCCGTCCTGGTGAACGGCATGGTCGCGGCGTTCACCGCGACGGTGGTCGAGAAAGGCCGTGCGGTACTCGACGTGGAGCCGTTGGCGGCCATCGCGAAAACGCACCGCACCGCGATCGAGGCGGAGGGCAGGCGTCTGCTGAAGTTCGCGCACCCCGAGGCACCCGAGCGCGTCGTGCGGTTCACGGGCTAGCCGGTTTGTGCCTGCGCGGTGCGAGGTGGCTGAGCTCGGCGATGATCTCGTCGTTCCAGACATGCTGGCGCACAAGGCGGTACCGCTCGCGCGCCACCCACAGGTAGGCCTCGGCGTCGGTGTGGTCGGGAAGCATCTCCGCGGCCCGCAGCATCCGGACCACCGGCAGGAACTCCTCACCGAACCAGCGCCGGGCCACGGTCTCACGGCTGAGGAATTCGCCCACCTCCTGCATGAGCCGGAAACCCCAGGCCTCGACGCTCTGGCTGATCTCGGCGTACTCCCAGGGATCGGTGACGACCACCGCCGCCCGCTGGGGCCCGCTCAACGGAACCCGGGTGAGGAACAGGCGGCGGTGGTCCTTGATGACCAGGTCTCCGCGCTGCGCGATCCCGTCGGGGGAGATCTTGGTCTGGATTTCGGTGACGTAGGCGTCGATCGTGCTCCAGTGCATCGCGTACGCGATGGAGACGCGGTGGTGACCGTCGCTGACGAAGTGCATGGACCCGATCCGATACACCTGGATCGGCGGCACCGACTCGCCCCGGCGCTGCGCGGCCGCCAGTCTTTGCCAGCGCTCGCGCACCCGGGTGGACGTGGGCCGGAAGAACCGGTCGAAGTCGCGGGTCCGGTCGACGCTCCCGACGATGGAGTTGACCGGGATCACCTGCAGTCCGAGCGACCGTTCCCCGACCCGGCCGACGGCCGCGACCACCTCGTCGAACGGCAGGATCTCGTTGACGTCGTCCGGTTCGCGGCGCAGCCAGCTGACCAGCCGCGACAACTCGGCGCGACGACGCTGGCGGGTGAAATCGTTCTCCGCATCGGCGGCGGGGAATCCGGTGTCACGTGCCATGCCGGCGCCTGACGATGGTGGGGTCGGCGCCCGGGGCCAGCTCCATCAGGGTGAATCCCACGGTGTTGATCACCGTCGTCGGGCCGAGTGTGCGGTCCTCGGCCGCCCGGCCGTACGGGTGGACGTGCCCGTGGATCATGACGCGGGCCTGCAACCTGCCCGCCAGGGTCTCGAAGCATTCGAAACCCCGGTGCGGTGGATCCTCCTGGTCGCCCACTCCGCGCGGCGGGCTGTGCGTGAGCAGCACGTCGACCCCGGACACACCCGAGCGGCGCGCATGCCACGCACTCGTCAGCGCCAGGTTGCGCGCCCGCCGCCGCTGCTGTCGCTCGGTCCACTGATTAGGGCCGTCGTTGTAGCGGATCGATCCACCCAGACCGGCGATGCGCAGGCCCGCGATGCGCACGATCCGGCCGTCCGCGTTGACCGCGCCGCAGGGTCCCGGCCACGCCGAGGGTAGACCCGCCCGCATCCACCCGACCCGTCCCGCGGAGTAGCCGGACAGGTCGGCGTCGTGGTTGCCCGGCACGAAGACGCACGGCGCGTCGAGCGCGTCGATCAGATATTCCAGGTAGTCGAACGGGAGATCGCCCGCACCGAGGATCAGGTCGACATCCATGGCACGCACCTGCGAACTCCACAGCGACTCGATCGTCTCGTCGGACACTGCGAGTACCGAGACCATGCTCCGACGCTACCGGCTCGCGAGGCCGGAGGACGGGTGAGCGGCTTCGGTGGTTTGATTGCGGGGTGACTGACAGCGTTGTGGCCTCCGTTCGCGCGCACCTGCTGGGGCAGATCGGGGGCCCGGAGCCGACTGCGGCATCGGTGACGTTCCTGGGCGTCGAGCCGCTGGACGTGCTGCGGTTCGCGCCCGATGACGCGGGACTGGTGCGCTACGTGACCCTGGGGTGCTCCCGGCACCCGATGGGCGACCCCGGCGAACTGGTGGCCGACCCGCTCCGTGGCCCCCGCGCCGAACTGATCCTCACCCTGCGCGGCGGGGCCGGGGTGGCATCGGGAGTGGCGCGGACCCTCGCGGTCCTGGCGGCGGCGCCGTCGGTGGAAGGGGTGGTTCTCGTCGAGGACGCGCTGCTCGACCTGGGTGAGCCGCTGTGGAAGGACGCACCGTTCACCGCCGTGCTACTCGGTGAATCGACCGTCCCGGACCTCCCGCTGCCCGAGCCCGCGGAGGCCGTCCGGTTCCTCGCTGTCGTGCCGCTCACCGGCACCGAAGCGGCGTGGGTCCGGCTGCGCGGCGCCGGCGCACTGCGCGACGCCTGGACGGAGGCGGGCATCGACGTCCGCGATCCGAACCGCGGTGCCGCGTCCCTCTAGAGCCAGTGGTTCCGGCGGAACGTGACGAACAGGGCCACCGTCACCGACGCGATCACGAACACCACGCCGTGATAGCCGTACTGCCAATGCAATTCGGGCATGTTGTCGAAGTTCATGCCGTAGATGCCCGCGATCATCGTCGGCACGGCCGCGATGGCCACCCACGCCGAGATCTTGCGCATGTCGGTGTTCTGCTGCACGGCGATCTTGGCGAGGGCGGCGTCGACGAGTGAGCTGAGGACCTCGTCGTATTCGGCGATCCGCTCGGCGACGGTGGTGTGGTGGTCGAGGACGTCGCGGAAGTAGCGGCGGATCTCCTTCGGCACCGGATTGCCCGGTGCCCGCGTCAGCCGCAGCAGCGGATTGGACAGCGGGTTCACCGATTTGCGGAGTTCGACGATCTCGCGCTTGAGGAGGTAGATGTGTTCGACCGCCACGCTGCTGCGCGGGCTGAACACCGCCTCCTCCATGCCGTCGACGTCCTCTTCGATGGCCTGGGTGACTTCGAGGTAGGTGTCCACCACGTGGTCCGCGACCGCGTGCAGCACCGCGTACGGGCCCAGGGCGAGCCGCTCCTGGTTCGCCTCCAGCGCATGCCGGACGTTCGCGAGCGGGGAATGGTCACCGTGCCGGACGGTGATGACGAAGTCGGCGCCCACGAACACCATGATCTCGCCGGTCTCCACGATCTCGCTGGCCGTCGCCACCGATTCGTGAGGCACATAGTTGACCGTCCGCAGCACCAGGAACAACACGTCGTCGTAGCGTTCCAGCTTCGGCCGCTGGTGGGCGTGGACGGCGTCCTCGACCATCAACTCGTGCAGCCCGAACGTCTCGGCCACGCTCTCCATCTGCCCCTCGTCGGGGGCGAGCAACCCGACCCACACGAACCCTCGGCCCCGCTTGCGGACCTCGGCCATCGCGGCCTGGTGCGTGTACTTTCCGGGGAGCCTCGTGCCGTCGACGTACACGCCGCAGTCCACGATGGCGCGCGCGGTCGGGATGCGGATCCTGGGGCCCGGGTCCTTGCCTCCGCTGCGCTGATCCTTGTCGCTGCCACGCTTGGGGAGCGAGGGCACAGACGGCACGGGGCCCTCCCTTTCACCGTCGAGTCGGAAACGCTGCTGGTGAATCGTACGTCAGCACCCGCTCCGGACCGGCGGCGTCGCCCGACACGCCAGGCTTCCGGGCCGCACGCTCGGACCCCGTGCCGCGACACCTGACAGACTGGTCTGGTGCTCATCGATCTCCACACCCATTCGACGGCCTCCGACGGAACCGACAGCCCGGCGGACCTGGTGCGTGCCGCGGGGGCAGCAGGACTCGACATCGTGGCGATCACCGATCACGACACGACCGCGGGGTGGGCCGAAGCGGTCGCGGCGTTGCCTGCGGGGCTGGCGCTCGTGCGGGGCATGGAGATGTCCTGCGAGGGGCGAGGTGAGGACGGACGTCCGGTTGCGGTGCATCTCCTCGCCTACCTGTTCGATCCCGCGCACGCGGCGTTCGCACGCGAGCGGGAACGGTTGCGGACCGAGCGGATCGTGCGGATCCGCGCCATGGCGGAGTTGATGATGGAGGACGGTCTGCCCATCGACGCCGACGAGGTGCTCGCGGAAGCGGGACCCGCGGCGGGACGCCCGCACCTGGCGAGGGCCCTGATGCGCGCCGGAGTGGTCGGCAGCGTCGGTGAGGCGTTCGTGGATCTGCTGGCCCCCCGCGGCCGGTACTTCGTCGACAAGTCCGATACGCCCCTCGACGACGCCGTGCAACTGGTGGCGGAGGCCGGGGGAGTGAGCATCCTCGCCCACGGACGGGCCCGCACGAGGGGGCGGCTGCTGTCGCTCGATCATGTCCGCGACCTGGCGGGAGCGGGTTTGCACGGGCTCGAGGTGCACCACCCCGACCACTCGTCGGACGACGCTCGGGTACTGCAGGAACTGGCCGACGAGCTCGGTCTGGTCGTCACCGGCTCCTCCGACTACCACGGCACGAACAAGGCCATCCGGCTCGGCGAGTTCACGACGGACGCCGACGAATTCGACACCCTCGTCTCGAAAGCATCCGGCGTACAGGTGGTCTCGGCATGAACACGCACGAGTTCGAGCGGTACGACCCCTACGGTCCCACCCTCCCGAGGACGGTGACGGCCACCGAACCGCGTCGCAGCCCTCTCGTCGTCCGCGCGCTGCGCGCCCTCAGCGGGGCCGTCGCCGCCGGGGTGGTGATCCTCTGCCTCGTCGTGATCGGCTCCGCCTACGTGGGCGGCGGCCGGGGCTTCCCCGGCCCGGGGACGATCTCCATCACCGCGCACGTGGTCGCGTCGGTGTTCGTGATCGTGGCGCAGCGGATTGCGGACCGCCGCGACGGTCTCGTCGCCGTGGTCGCATCCGTCGCCGTCCTCGCGGCGGCGGCGCTTCTGCTGGCTACCCAGTGGTGGGGTTGACGGACGCTCGGCGCGTTATGTGAAACCGGCTCTCACAGTGACCCATCGGTAACTTATTCTCACAGGTAGAGGCCAGAAAACGTGAGACATCTGACTGTCGTGGCAATTTGATTGTGCATCGATATTCGTGCCAGACTTAGCACCACTCCGACGTCGGCGCCACCGCCCTTCGGCGGGGGTTTATGGCAGTGTTGCCAGGGCTCACCCGCCCGTGCCATGACGCTTCGGACGTTCTGCGGCCATCGTGATCGCGCACCCCGGAAGCTTCACCCTCAGTTGTCGTTCGTGGAGTAACTGTGAGGATCAGCGCCGATCCTCACGGTTACTTCTCAGTAACCCGGCCCCGAGTGAGCCTGGACTTAGCAGGAGTGTCATCGTGTCCATCGTGTCCGAACCCACCACACCGCAGAAGGTCGAGCTGACCGACGAGGAGATCTTCGCCGGCCACATCGGGGGAAAGCTCTCGGTTGAGACCACGACCGCCCTCGATACGCAGCGCGCCCTGTCCATCGCCTACACGCCCGGCGTCGCGCAGGTCTCCCGCGCCATCGCCGCCGACGAAACCCTCGCCGACCGCTACACCTGGACCAGCCGCCTGGTGGTCGTCGTCTCCGACGGCTCCGCGGTACTCGGCCTCGGCGACATCGGCCCCCGCGCCTCCCTTCCCGTGATGGAGGGCAAGTCTGCCCTGTTCAAGAACTTCGCGGGCCTGAACTCGATCCCGCTGGTCCTCGACACCAAGGACCCCGACGAGATCGTCGAAACCCTGATCCGGCTGCGCCCGAGCTTCGGTGCGGTCAACTTGGAGGACATCTCCGCGCCGCGCTGCTTCGAGATCGAAAAGCGGGTCATCGAGGCCCTGGACTGCCCGGTCATGCACGACGACCAGCACGGCACCGCCATCGTCGTCCTGGCCGCCCTCAAGGGTGCGGTCAAGGTCCAGGACCGCGACATCCACCAGCTGCGGGTGGTCATCTCCGGTGCCGGCGCCGCCGGTGTGGCCTGCGCGAACATCCTGCTCGCCGCCGGGATCGCCGATGTGACGGTGCTCGACTCGAAGGGCATCGTCTCCAAGGATCGGCAGGACCTGAACGAGGTCAAGGTGGATCTGGCCGCACGCACCAACCCGGCCGGCCGCCGCGGCGGCATCGTCGAAGCCCTCGACGGGGCGGATGTGTTCCTCGGGGTGTCCGCCGGCACGGTGCCGGAGGAGCTGATCGCGACGATGGCGGAGGGTTCGATCGTGTTCGCGTTGTCGAACCCGGACCCGGAGATCCACCCGGACGTCGCCCGTAAGCATGCGGCGATCGTGGCGACCGGACGCTCGGATTTCCCGAATCAGATCAACAATGTGCTGGCCTTCCCCGGTGTGTTCCGTGGTGCGCTCGATGCCGGTGCCCGCCGGATCACCGAAGGTATGAAGCTCGCCGCCGCCGAGGCAATCCTCTCGGTCGTCGGTGACGAGTTGGCTGTAGACAAGATCGTTCCCAGCCCGCTCGATCCTCGCGTCGCCCCCGCTGTCGCGGAGGCAGTCGCCGCCGCTGCCCGTGCAGAAGGCGTCACCGACTAGCGAGAATCCGTCGAGCACCCCGATCCAGAACCCGCACCCACGGTTCCGGTGTCGGGGTGTTTGCCGTTGGGTGACGTGTTCGCTACGACGCGCGTTCGGCGATCTGTTCGGCGCTCGGGTTGCGGCGCAGGCGGCCGGTTCCGGGAACGGACGCCCACACCGCCAGCGCGAGCAGGCCGTCCACGACCAGTGCGAGGATCGTCACGAGCAGCGCACCGACGAGCACCCTGTCGTACTGGCGCAGGGCCAATCCGTCGAAGATGTAGCGGCCCAGGCCGCCGAGGTTGACGTACGCAGCAACCGTTGCGGTCGCGATGATCTGCAGGGTGGCGTTGCGCAGCCCGCCGAGCATGAGCGGCAGCGCATTCGGGGCCTCGACACGCGTGAGGACCTGCCACTCGGTCATTCCCATCGCGCGGGCGGCGTCCACGACCGTCCGGTCGACGTTCGCGACACCCGCGTACGTGCCCGCGAGTACCGGCGGGATTCCGAGGATCACCAGGGCGAGGATCGGCGGGATGAGACCCAGTCCGAGCAGCAGCACCAGGAACGTCAGCAGACCCAGTGTCGGCAGCGACCGGAGCGCGTTGACGAGACCGACCACGACCACGTCACCCTTGCGCAGATGCCCGATGATCAGTCCGATCGGCACCGCGACCACGGCGGACAGTGCGACCGCCAGGAAGCTGTACCAGAGGTGTTCGAGGATGCGGGCGCCGATTCCGGTGCTGCCCGACCAGTTTCCCGGATCGACGATGTACTCCCATGCGCCGCCGAAGATGTTCACGAAGCCTCCCCTGCGGCCGGGGCCGCCGACTGTCCCGCGACCAGCGGCGTGCGCCGGACCTTCTGCTGCCGGGTCCACGGTGTCAGTGCCCGGCCGACCAGGAACAGCAGCAGGTCGAACGCGAGGGCCAGAACGACGATCGCGATGATCCCGGCGAGAATCTGGTCCGGATAGTCTCGCTGGTAGCCCTGGGTGAACAGCGTGCCGAGACCGCCGATCCCGATCAGCGAACCCACCGACACCAGTGAGATGTTGGTCACCGCCACCACTCGCACGTTCGCGACGAGAACGGGTAGCGCGAGGGGCAATTCGACGGTCAGGGCCCGGCGGAGCCGGGTGAAACCCATCGCGGTGGCGGAGTCGACGACGTCGGCGGGAACGGAGTCGAGGGCCTCGGGCACGGCGCGGATGAGCAGGGCAGTGGAGTAGATCGTCAGCGCGATCACCACATTGAGCGGGTCCAGGATCTGCAGTCCGACGACGGAGGGGATCGTCACGAACAACGCCAGCGACGGGATCGTGAACGCGATACCCGCGACGATCAGCGTGATCTTCCGCAGCCAGGACGCACCCCGGATCGCGGTCCCGACCGGGACCGCGATGAGTAACCCGATCAGCAGCGGAACCAGTGCGAGATAGAGATGGGTCTTCGTCAGGTCGACGACGACCGAGAAATTGTCGATGAGCCATCGCATGGGATCACGGCCCGTCCGGGGTTGCCGGTTGGGCAGTGAAGTAGTGCTCACCCCTCGCGCGATCCTCGGCTGCCCGCTGCTCGGCCAGCTTCGCGATCACCTCGGAGCCGAGGATACCGCCGGTGACCGCGCCGTCGGCGTCGACGGCCACTCCGATGCCCGACGGTGAGGAGATGGCCGCGTCCAGGGCCTGCCGCAGGTCGGCACCGGGGGAGAAGAGTGACCCGCCCGCCGCCGTGCACTCGGAGACGGGCCGTCCGGCCCGCGCCCCCTCGACGCCGGTGACATCGATCCACCCCCGCGGAACGCCCGCGTCCGTGACGACCAGGACCCATTCACCCTGTTCGAGCCGGAGCCCGGACAACTCCTTCTCGGTCGCCGTCCGGATGGTGTGCAGCGGAACCTGATCTGCCGTCCGGAACGACAGTCCGCGGTACCCGCGGTCGCGTCCCACGAACGAGGCGACGAAATCGGTGGCCGGCGCGGACAGCACCGTGTCGGGCGCGTCGTACTGCTGCAACCGGCCACCCGGCCCGAAGACGGCCACTCGGTCGCCGAGTTTGACGGCCTCGTCGATGTCGTGGGTGACGAACACGATCGTCTTGCGCATCTCGGCCTGCAGGCGCTGCATCTCGGCCTGCAGGTCTTCGCGGACAACGGGATCGACCGCGCTGAACGGCTCGTCCATCAGCAGGATCGGCGGGTCGGCGGCCAGCGCCCGCGCGACCCCGACGCGTTGCTGCTGCCCGCCGGACAGTTGCCCGGGATAGCGGGACGCCAGCGCCGGGTCGAGTCCGACGCGTTCGAGCACCGCCAACGCGGCCTTGCGGGCGTTGCGTCGTGAGTCGCCGCGCAGCACCGGCACGGTCGCGACGTTGTCGACCACCGTGCGGTGCGGCAGCAGTCCCGCGCTCTGGATGACGTAGCCGATGCCGAGTCGGAGCTTCACCGCGTCGGTCTGGGCGATGTCGCGGCCGTCGACCGTGATCGTTCCCGCGGTCGGGGTGATCATCCGGTTGATCATCCGCATCGACGTGGTCTTGCCGCAGCCGGACGGCCCGACGAAGACGGTGAACGATTCGGCGTCGATCTCCAGGTCGAGGTTGTCGACCGCCGTCGTGCCGTCCGGGTACTGCTTGGTGACTCCCGAGAATGTGATCACGGCAGGCTCCTCACGAGACCGGCTTGTCGAGCCCCTGGTCCGTCACCCACTGCTTGGCGGCCGCGGCCGGCTCGGTTTTCGCGTCACCCGACACGGAATCGTTGAGCGCGACAAGCTCTTCGGTGGTCAGCTTCGCCGACAGTGCGTCGAGCGCCCGGGTCAGCTTGTCGGAGGACTTGGGGGCGCGCACCACCGGCACGACGTTCTGCGCCGCGAAGTTGTTCTGCGGATCCGCGAGCACCACGAAACCGTTCTGCGCGATCGCCGGGGACGTCGTGAAGATGTCGGCGGCCGTGATCTGTCCCGATGCGAGGGCGTCCACCGTGGCGGGACCGCCGCCGTCGGCGATCGGGACGAAGTTGTCGGCCGTGATGTCGAGGCCGTACTTGGCCTTCAGGCCGGGGAGGCCACCGGGACGTTCCTGGAATTCGGCCGGCGCACCGAACTTCACCTCGTTCGAGTGCGCCGCGAGATCCGCGATGGAGGTGAGATTCCAGCGCTGCGCCGTCTCCTTCGTGACGACGACGGCGTCCTTGTCCTCGGCCGGGGCCGGTGTGGTGATCGTCAGTTCCGAGCCCAGCGCGGCAGGCAGCGCGGCGTCCACGTCGGCAGCGCTCGTGGCCGTCGAATCCGGGTCGAGGTACTGCAGCAGGTTGCCCGTGTAATCGGGGATGACGTCGATCGACCCGTCCTTCAGCGCGGGAATGTAGGCCTCACGGCTGCCGATGTTGAACTTCGTCGTCACGTCGAACCCGTTGGCGCGGAGCACCTCGGTGTAGATGTTCGCGACCGTCTCCGATTCGGGGAAGTTCGCGGATCCCACGATGATCGTGTTGGGGTCGTCACCCGATCCCTCGCCGCCGGCGGACAGGGGGTCGGATCCGCCGCCACCGCATGCCGCGAGCGACACGACGGCGACCGTCGCGAGAGCGATGCTGCCAACGGAGCGGCGGGTGAAGCCCGACAGAATTCGTGAGGTGCGCATGAGCGTCCTTCCCGTTGTCACCGGCGCCGGGCCTGCCGACGGGAACCGGTGGACGCGTGTCCGCGCCATCGGTTGGCCAGTGTAACGATAGGGGCGGACAGAGCACGGTTTTCGACCAGCTCGAGGTAAACGAAAGGCGCGACGTGGCACATACACGCACAGACGGATCGGCCGGGCGCCCAGCGGCGTGGTCCCGGGCACTGATCGCCGCGTCCGCGCTGCTACTGGTCGCGGGGGCGGCGTCGGGATGCGCAGGCGGTGACACGACCCTCGACGGTTCCGCGGCGCAGGGGCCGGGCGAGATCGTGGTGGGTGCGGGTGACGGAGCGGAGAGCCGGATCCTGGCCGAAATCTACGCGGGTGCCCTGCGTTCGACCGGGGCGCCGGTCACCACCGACGGGGGACTCGGTGACCGGACCGCGTACCTCGGACAGCTCGATGCCGGAAACGTCACGCTGGTGCCGGAGTTCACGGGCCGGTTGCTGCGCTACTACGACCCCGAATCGACGGAGACGGAACAGGACGATGTGTTCGAGGCGTTGAGCAAGGCTCTGCCGCAGGGGCTTTCGATCTCCGACTACGCGGCCGCCGAGGACAGGTCGGCGCTGGCCGTGACCTCGCAGACGTCGGGGCAGCTGGATCTCACCACCCTGGACGAACTCGCTCCCTCGTGCAGCAGAAGCACGGCCGTGCTCGCCCCGGCGTTCGAGGCCGACGCGCTTCCCGACCTCACCGGCTGCATGTTCGCGCAGACCCGGACAGTGGCCGACGACGCGGCCGCCGTCGGCGAACTCGCCGCCCCGGCATCGACGGACGGAGCCGTGCGGGTGGCCGGGGTGACCACCGCGTCACCGGACGTCTCGGACGCAGATCTGGTGCTGCTGGCGGACGACGAGCACGTGTTCACCGCGCAGAACGTGGTGCCGCTGTTCCGGATCGGAACTCTCACCGAAGCCCAGCTGAAGGCACTGAACGTCGTGGCGGGTGAGTTGACGACCGCGGACCTGGCCGACATGATCGGCCAGGTCCGCGGTGGTGCCGATTCAGCCGACGTGGCGCGGGTGTGGCTCGACGCTCATCTGTGAATCCAGGAACGCCCCGAGTTCGGCGACCGCATCCGCGGCCTCGCGGACCAGGGACGCCTGCAGGTGGGCGACGTGCCACAGCCGGGCGTACTCGGTGAGTGTGACGTCCACGTCCGACTCGTTCAGCTTGTCGACGAACTCCATGATCTGCGGGTAGAGCACCTCGTCCACCCCGACGTGGATCAGCGTCGGCGGCAGTCCCGCCAGATTTCCGTGCAGCGGTGCGTAACCCGGATCGTGCGCGTCCCCGTTGCCCAGGTACTTCTCGGCGGCGTCGAACGACCACGCCGTGTTGAGCACGAGATCCCGGTCGCGGGACATGTCGCGCCTGCCGGGATCGACCCACGGAGCGATCAGCGCCAACGCGGCCGGAGTCACACCGTGCCGGTCGATCAGGCGGCGCGCCGTGGCGACCGCGAGGCCACCGCCCGCCGAATCGCCGGCGATGGCGAGTTGCTCTGTCTCGTAACCGTGTTCGGTGTTCAGCTCCATGTACGCCGCGACCGCGTCCTCGAGCCCGGCCGGGAACGGATGCTCCGGGGCCAGCCGGTAGTCGAGGGTGTAGACGACGCTGCCGGATTCCCTGGCGATGTGAGCGGCCAGCGAACGGTGCGTGGCGAGCGAACCGATCGTGTACGCCCCGCCGTGCAGATAGAGCACCGCGGTCCGGCGTTCGGTGGGTCCCAACGTGATTCGCTCCGCCGGCCGCCCGGCCAGCGAGGTCGGGCGGACGACGGCACCTGCGGGCACCCGCTGCAATGGAGCGCCGAGGTCGAGGAGCGCCCGCTGCACGGTGTACGGAAGCCGGGCGTTGAGGCTGAGCCGGTAGAACGGCCGGAGGGCCGTCGCGACGACCGGCAGCGGCAGGTGGAAGCTCATCGGTACCTCAGTTCGACTTCGGGAGGACTCGTCCGGCGACGAGGGCGACCACACGCTGGTAGCTGGGTCCGACGAGCCGCACCCAGGCGTCGAGGAACTTGGCGTCGGCACCGATCAGGACGCGCGGCTTGCTCTTGCGGACACCGTTCACGATGGTCTCGGCAGCCGCCTCCGGCGTGGTGCGTGCAAGCTTCTGGTCGAAGAACTTCGCGAACGTGTCGAGGTCCTCACCCGGTCCCGCGGTGGCGTTGCGGGCAATGGCCGTCTTGATGCCACCGGGGTGCACACACGTCACCTTGACGGGGTGCTTGGCGATCAGCATCTCCTGGCGCAGGGACTCGGTGAAACCGCGCACCGCGAACTTCGCCGAGTTGTACGCGCTCTGACCCGGCATGGACAGTAGACCGAAGAGGCTCGAGACGTTCACGACGTGGCCGTCGCCCGACGCGATGAGATGCGGCAGGAAGGCCTTGGTGCCGTTGACGACTCCCCAGAAGTCCACGTCCATGATCCTCTCGATGTCCTTGAACTCGGACTTCTCGAACTCACCGTGGTAGGCGATGCCGGCATTGTTGTACACCTGGTTGATCTTGCCGAAGTGCGCCCGCACGTCGTCGGCGTACGCGAGCACCGCCTCGCGCTGGGTGACGTCCAGGTGATCGGCCTTGACCTCGGCTCCCAGCGCCTCGGCCTGGCGTGCCGTCTCGGCGAGCCCGACCGTGTCCATGTCCGAGATCGCCAGCCTGGCACCCCGGCCCGCCAGGTTGAGGGCGAGTGCCCTGCCGATACCGGAACCGGCTCCGGTGATCACGACTACCTTGCCTGCGAACTCGCTCACTGTGCTGTCACCTTGTCGTCGTCGAGGTCGATCTGTGCCGGGATGGCGGCGGGGCCGGGGGTCTTGCCGTTCACGTGCACGGGTGCAGGTAGATCGGCGGTGGCCACGCTGTCGTACGCGGTGAGGTCGAAGCGCTTCGTCTCGTTCCGGAACTGGAACGTGAAGCCCGGCCACAGCGTGGTGTTGTTGCCGTGCTTGTCGAGGTACCAACTCGCGCACCCACCGTTGTTCCAGACGCTGTGCGACAGCTTCTCCTGGAGTTCGGCGTTGTAGCGGTCCTGGGCGTCCTGGCGGACCTCGATCTTGCCGATGTCGTACTTGTCGAGCATCTGCAGGGCGTCGACGAGGTAGTTGAGCTGCGACTCGATCATGAAGACCATCGAGGTGTGGCCCAGACCCGTGTTCGGGCCCACCAGGAAGAACATGTTGGGGAAGTTCGCGATCGCGGCGCCCTTGTAGCCCTGCTGTCCGCCTTCGTCGAAGACGTCGGCGAGCGAGCGGCCGTCCTTGCCGAAGATGCCCTCGAACGTGGGGGAGTCGGTGACGTGGAAGCCGGTGGCGACGACGATGGCATCGACCTCGCGGACGGTGCCGTCCTTCGAGACCACCGAGTCGGCCGTGACCTCGGCGATGCCGTCGGTCACCAGGTCGACGTTGTCCTGCGCGAGGGTGGGGTAGTAGTTGTTCGAGATCAGCATCCGCTTGCAGCCGATCTGGAAGTTCGGCGTGACCTTCTTGCGTAGAGCCTTGTCCTTGATCTGGCGGCGCAGGTGGCGCTCGGCCGCGAACTGCAGCGGCTTCATGAAGACGGGGGCCTTCGCGAGTCCGACGACCTGGCTCTCGCGCATCCAGTAGATGCCGGTGCGGCACAGCTTCTGGAAGCCGGGGAGATACTTGAACGCGGTGTGCTCGAGCTTCGTGTACTCGCGGTCCGCCCGGGGCAGGATCCACGGCGCCGTGCGCTGGTACACGTCGAGGTGCGACACCTTCTTGCCGATGGCGGGCACGATCTGGATGGCCGAGGCGCCGGTGCCGATGACGGCGACGCGCTTGCCCGTCAGGTCGGCGTCGTGGTTCCAGCGGGCGGAGTGAAAGATCTCGCCCTCGAAACCTTCGATGCCCTTGATGTCGGGGAGGGACGGCTCGCACAGTGCGCCGACCGCGGAGACGAGGACCTTGGCGACGAAGTTCCCCTTCGTGGTGGTGACCTCCCAGCGGGTGGTCGACTCGTTCCAGTGGGCGGACTGCACGTCACACCCGAAGAGGTGCTTGTCGCGCACCTTGTACTTGTCGGCCACCGACTGGATGTACTTCTGGATCTCGGGCTGCGTCGAGAACGATCGGGTCCACTCCGGGTTCAGCGCGAACGAGTAGGAGTACAGATGTGACGGAACGTCGCACGCCGCGCCCGGGTACGTGTTGTCTCGCCAGGTACCGCCGACGTCGGACCCGCGTTCGAGCACGAGAAAATCGGTCTTGCCTGCCTGGGTCAGCTTGATCGCCGCGCCGAGGCCGGCGAACCCGCTGCCGATGATCAGCGTGTCGATGTGCCGGACACCTGCGGGTGGGGCGGAAGTATCTGTGACGGGGAGACTCATGTAAGAAACCATAGGGCGCTATTGAGGGGCAGTCAATAGCCTATTGACCTTCATTCAGTAGTCTTGTCTCATGGACGTCGTGAAGCGGACCCGTCTCAGCCCCGAACAACGGCGCGCGCAACTGATCGACCTCGGCGCGAAGATGCTGGCGCAGCGCCCGCTCGAGCAGATCTCCGTCGAGGACATCGCCGACCAGGCGGGCGTCTCCCGCGGACTGCTGTTCCACTACTTCGCGTCCAAGCACGACTTCCACCTCGAGATCGTGCGGCACACCAGCAGCGAGATGCTCGCCCGCACCGCCCCCGACCCGTACGTCGGGGATGCGCGGGATCCGATGCAGATCCTGCGCTCGGTCCTCGCGTCGTACGTCGACTACGTCAGCGAGAACCGTGGCACGTACGTGTCGCTCCTGCGGGGAACGGCGAGTGGCGACCCCGACATGCGCGCCGTCTTCGAGGAGACCCGGGCCGTGATGTCCGCACGGACCCTCGAACAACTGCCCGCGATCGGTGTCGAGCCCACCCGGGCGGTCGAACTCGCCGTCCGCGGCTGGATCGCCTACGTCGAGGAAGTCACCATCACCTGGCTGCGCGACCCACACCTGACCCGCGACGAACTGATAGAACTCAACGTCCAGGCCCTCCCCGCGCTCGCCATCGCCGCCGCACCCGAGATCGCCGCCGCGTTGATGTCGGCCACCACCACCTGACACCCCTAGTACTCGGGGTACACCCGTAGTACCCGCGGGTGACACCGATTTCGTTCCCCGGCGTGACGTGACGACGCATGCGATGTTCCCAGCGTTCTCGTCATGACCACCCTCGATCTCCGCTCCCGCATCGTCGCGTCCCGCCAGGTGCCGCTGGCGGTGATGGTCGCGGGCCATGGCGACGGTGTTCGCCGTGACCGGCATCATCGACGTCGGATTCATCGCCGTGCAGGCCGCGCGCGGAACGTTCAGCCACTTCAACACGTCCGACGACGCCGTCAACAGGATCGGCCAATACGTGTTCATGACCGGTGTCCCCGGCCTGTTCGTCGCGAACCTCGTGATCGCCCTGATCCTGCTGTTCCAGCGCGTGGGGGAACGTGCCCTCACCCGCGCCATCCATGCGGGCATGTTCCTGGCGGTGGCCGGCATGGCACTCGGGTACCTCATGGGACTTCAGGGCCGGCAGACCACGACCGACGCGAGCGGCCGCGTCGTCGAACTCGCCGCACGGCACAGCGTCGGCGTCACCGACGACCATCCGGGACTGCCGGTGACCAACTGGAGCACCTCCGGCGGCGACCTCCGCATCCCGCACTTCGTCGGACTGCACGGCCTGCAGGTGATGCTGATCGGCGCCCTCGTCCTGAGCGTCCTCTCGTCGCGGATTCCGTGGCTCCGCAGCGAGAAAACCCGAGCGTCCCTGACGGCCGTGCTGGCGTTCACCGACGCCGGGCCACTCGCCGTGCTCACGTGGCAGGCGTTCCGCCGTCAGCCGCTGATCCACCCCGACGCGCTCACCCTCACCGCCCTCGGCGGACTCCTCGCCGCCACCGCCACCGCCCTCGCGGTCCAGGTCGTGAGGTCGCGGGCGGAGGCGGGGCGGTAGTGGTCGGCCGGCCTAGAGATGCCGCAGGAAGCGGTCGGGTCCGTCGAGGAACGACCGCCAGTTGCGGACGAGGTCGAGCTGATTCCACTCGGGGTAGTCGATGCCCTCGTCAGTGAGTTCCCAGATCTCGGCGCCGGGCGCGGCGGCGAGCAGGGGAGAGTGCGTCGCCATGATCACCTGCGAACCCTCCTCGGCGAGATCCGCGATGACCCCGAGCAGCGCCAGGCAGGACTGGAACGACAGCGCGGCCTCCGGCTCGTCCAGAATCCACAGGCCCACCCCGATCGGACGGTCGGCGACGTACCGCAGGAACGACTGACCGTGCGAGAGCTGGTTGAACGACGGATCGTCCTCGCGGGGACGTGACTCGTCGGCCGCACCGAACAGCGAATGCATCGACTCGGCACGCAGGAAACACCCGCCATACGGCTGCGGCCGGGCGCCGACACACGTGAGGTGAGTGCCGAGGTCCGCGTCCTCGGGGCTGGAACCCGCCGACCACATTCGGTCCTGCGCCCCGTGGAACCCACCCTGCCAGGCCGCAGCGATCGACTCGACCAGCGTCGACTTCCCGACACCGTTCTCACCCACGATCACCGTGACCGGCCGCTCGAATGCCAGACCGTTGTCGCACAGTTCCGCCACCGCGGGCAGGTCCAGATACCACGAAGCCGGGTCGAATCCGCTCCGTGGAGTGAACTCGACCCGGCTCAGTGGCAGATCAGTCAATCAAACGCTCAGCTGAACGCTTCAGCCGAAGGCTTCATCGATGATCTCCTGCTGTTCCACAGCGTGCACCTTGCTCGAACCCGAGGACGGTGCCGACATCGAACGACGCGAGATGCGCTTGATCCCGGACAGCTTGTCGGGCAGCAACTCGGGCAGAGCGAGACCGAAGAACGGCCACGCACCCTGGTTGGCCGGCTCCTCCTGAACCCACCGGAACTCGGTGGCGTTCGGGTAGCGGTCCAGCGTCTCGCGGAGACGACGGCTCGGAACCGGGTAAAGCTGCTCGATGCGGACGATCGCGATGTCCTCGCGGTTGTCCTTCTGCTTCTTCGCCAGCAGCTCCCAGTACAGCTTGCCGCTGACGAGGAGGACACGACGCACCTTGTCGCGTTCGGCGTCGCCCGTCTCGTACGTGGGCTCCTCGAACACCGAGCGGAACTTGCCGGTGGTGAAGTCCTCGACGTCGGAGACCGCGGCCTTGTTCCGCAGCATCGACTTCGGTGTGAAGACGACCAGCGGGCGGCGGATTCCGTCGAGCGAATGACGACGCAGCAGGTGGAAGTAGCTGGCCGGGGTGGACGGCACGGCCACGGTCATCGAACCCTCGGCGCACAACTGCAGGAAGCGCTCGATACGACCGGACGTGTGGTCGGGACCCTGACCTTCGTGGCCGTGCGGCAGGAGCAGCACGACGTCGGACAGCTGACCCCACTTGGCCTCACCGGACGAGATGAACTCGTCGATGATCGACTGCGCGCCGTTGACGAAGTCACCGAACTGCGCCTCCCACAGCACGAGCGCGTCCGGGTTGCCCACGGAGTAGCCGTACTCGAAGCCGACGGCGGCGAACTCACTGAGTGCGGAGTCGTAGACCAGGAACTTGCCGGGGTTCTCGCTGCCCAGGTTCTGCAGCGGGGTATACTCGGCGCCCGTCTTGCGGTCGATGAGGACCGAGTGACGCTGCGTGAACGTGCCGCGCTTGGAATCCTGGCCGGACAGGCGAACCATCTTGCCCTGGTCGACCAGCGAACCGAATGCGAGCAGCTCGGCGAACGCCCAGTCGATCTTGCCCTCGCGAGACATTTCGCGGCGCTTCTCGATGACCGGCTTGACGCGCGGGTGCACCGTGAAGCCCTCGGGCACGTTGACGAACGCGTCGCCGATCCGCTCGAGCACCGACTCGTCGACGGACGTCTTCAACTTCGTGGGCAGCACCTGGTCGAGTTCGACCGACTCACTGGGCTCCGGCGTGTACTTCTCGAGTTCGCGAACCTCGTTGAACACCCGTTCCAGCTGGCCCTGGTAGTCGCGGAGTGCGTCTTCGGCTTCCTTCAGCGAGATGTCGCCGCGGCCGATCAGGGATTCGGTGTAGCTCTTACGCACGCTGCGCTTGGTGTCGATCACGTCGTACATCGCCGGCTGCGTCATCGACGGGTCGTCGCCCTCGTTGTGACCGCGACGGCGGTAGCAGATCATGTCGATGACGACGTCCTTCTGGAACTTCTCCCGGAAGTCGACAGCGAGCTGGGCGACCCAGACACAGGCCTCGGGGTCGTCGCCGTTCACGTGGAAGATCGGCGCGCCGATCATCTTCGCGACATCGGTGCAGTACTCGGACGAACGCGAGTACTCCGGGGCGGTGGTGAAACCGACCTGGTTGTTGACCACGATGTGCACGGTGCCACCGGTGCGGTACCCGCGCAGCAGTGCCAGGTTCAGCGTCTCGGCCACGACACCCTGACCGGCGAACGCGGCGTCGCCGTGCAGCATGAGCGGCAGGACGGTGAAGCCGTCCTCGCCCTTGTCGAGGATGTCCTGCTTCGCGCGGACCAGGCCCTCGAGGACCGGGTCGACCGCCTCGAGGTGCGACGGGTTGGCCGTCAGCGACACGGTGATGTCGTTGTCGCCGAACATCTGGATGTACGTGCCCTCGGCGCCGAGGTGGTACTTCACGTCGCCGGAGCCGTGGGCGGCCGCCGGGTTCATGTTGCCCTCGAACTCCGTGAAGATCTTCGAGTACGGCTTACCGACTATGTTCGCGAGAACGTTGAGGCGACCGCGGTGCGGCATGCCGATGACCACCTCGTCGAGCTGGTGCTCGGCGGCCTGGTCGATGACGGCGTCCATCATCGGGATGACGGACTCGGCGCCCTCGAGGGAGAAGCGCTTCTGCCCGACGTACTTGGTCTGCAGGAACGTCTCGAACGCCTCGGCGGCGTTGAGCTTGCTCAGGATGTACTTCTGCTGAGCGACCGTGGGCTTGACGTGGTGCGCCTCGACCCGGTCCTGCAGCCACTGCTGCTGCTCCGGCTCCAGGATGTGCGTGTACTCGACACCGACGTGGCGGCAGTACGCGTCGCGCAGCACGCTGAGCACGTCGCGCAGCTTCATCTTCTCCTGGCCGTGGAAGCCGCCGACCTTGAACTCGCGGTCGAGATCCCACAGGGTCAGGTCGTGCGTGCGGACGTCCAGGTCCGGGTGGCTGCGGAACTTGTCCTTGACAAACTGCAGCGGATCCGTGTCGGCCATCAGGTGGCCACGGTTGCGGTACGCGGCGATCAGCTCGAGAACGCGGGTGTTCTTGTCGACGGCGCCTTCGGGCACGTCCTTGCGCCAGCGGACCGGCTCGTACGGGATGTGCAGCGCGTGGAAGATCTCGTCGTAGAACTCGTCGCTGATCAGCAGGTTGTGGATGGTCCGGAGGAAGTCGCCGGACTCGGCACCCTGGATGATGCGGTGGTCGTACGTCGAGGTCAGCGTCATGAGCTTGCCGACGCCGATCTCGGCGAGACGCTCGTCGCTCGCGCCCTGGAACTCGGCCGGGTACTCCATTGCGCCGGCACCGATGATGGCGCCCTGGCCGTTCATCAGACGCGGCACGGAGTGCACGGTGCCGATGCCGCCGGGGTTGGTCAGCGAGATCGTGACACCCGAGAAGTCCTCGGCGGTGAGCTTGCCGTCACGCGCGCGCCGGACGATGTCCTCGTAGGCGCTGTAGAACTGCGTGAAGTTGTGGGTGTCGGTGTTCTTGATCGCGGCGACGACGAGGGACCGGCTGCCGTCCTTGCCCGGCAGGTCGATGGCCAGACCGAGGTTGGTATGTGCGGGGGTGACCGCGTTGGGCTTGCCGTCGATCTCGGCGAAGTGCCGGTTCATGTTCGGGAACGCCTTGACCGCCTGCACGATCGCGTAACCCAGCAGGTGCGTGAACGAGATCTTGCCGCCGCGGGTACGGGCGAGGTGGTTGTTGATGACGATCCGGTTGTCGAACATCAGCTTCGCAGGGATGGCGCGAACGCTGGTGGCGGTCGGAATGGCCAGCGAGGCCGACATGTTCTTGGCGACGGCAGCAGCTGCGCCGCGGAGAACCTTCGACTCTTCTACTGCAGGAGCTGGAGCGGACGCCTTCGCGTCCGTCGCCGCGGTCTCCTTCGCGGGTGCGGCCTTCTTGGGGGCCTCGGTCTTCGGGGCAGCAGCCTTCGGAGCTGCACCGTTGGGTGCAGCCTTGGGCGCGGCGCCGTTGGCCGTCTTGGTCTGAGGCTTGGGTGCGGTCTCGGACTCGGGAACCGGGGGAGTCGCCGCCTTGGCGGAGGGAGCGGCAGCAGGTGCGGCGGTGGTGGTGCCGTTAGTGCCGTGTCCGTTGGCTGCGCCTGCCTTGGCGGCGGCGTCGGGAGAGTAATCCGTCAGGAATTCGTGCCAACTCGCGTCCACGGACGACGGATCGTCCTGGAAACGCTGGTACATCTCGTCAACCAACCACTGGTTCTGTCCGAACTGGGATGTAGAGCTGCTGCTCACGGCAGGTGTTCGCCTCGTTTCTATTTCGGTACCCGATCAGAGCGCCTATATACATGAGACTAGCCCTCGCGTGTGACGTGTAGATCGCCAGGCCTGCACGTGTGAGCTGTCTCACGGCCAACCGATGGGGTCACCATCGATGACGGTTCTCGCCCCGCGATTATTCCCCGACCCGGTCTCCGCCGCATCCCACAGTCCCGAATAGTGGCCACCGGCATAGCGCAGATTGGCGTGCGATCCGGTCTCGACGACGCGCCCCTTGTCGATGACGAGGATCACATCTGCCCGGGCCGCGGTGGCCAGCCGGTGGGCCACCACCACCGACGTCCGGGTGCGGGTCACACGGCTGCTCGCCTCGAGAACTACCTGCTCGGTGGCCGGATCGAGTGTCGCGGTCGCTTCGTCGAGCAGCAGCAGATCGGGGTCGACCAGCTCGGCCCGGGCCAGCGCGATCAGCTGACGCTGGCCCGCCGACAATCCCTGCCCGCGCTCGCCGATGGGGTGATGCATCCCACCCCGCAGTCCGGCGATCGTGCCCAGCGCTCCGACCGCGCGGGCAGCGTCCTCGATCTCCTCGCGGCTCGCATCCGGGCGGCCGTACGCGATGTTGGTGGCGACGGTCCCGGTGAACAGGTGCGCCTCCTGGGGGACGACGCCGAGGCGTCCGCGGTACGCGCCGAGCGGGTACCGGCGGAGATCCACGTCGTCGACGAGCACCGCGCCGGACGTCGGGTCGTAGAAGCGGGCGAGCAGTTTCACGATGGTCGACTTGCCCGCACCGGTCCGGCCGACCAGGGCGACGGTGGTGCCGGCGGGGATGTGCAGGTCGATGTCGGTCAGGGCGTCGCTGTCGGCGCCCTGATAGCGGAACCCGACGTCGCGCAGGCACAGCTCGCCGCGCAGGTGCCCGTCGATCGGCTGGAGGTTTTCCCGCGACGTAGCCCGCTCGATGGAACTGGGAGTGCGGAGCAGGTCCCCGATCCGGAGCAGACCGACACTGGCCTGCTGGTACCCGTCGAACACCTGCGACAGCTGCTGGATGGGCCCGAACAGCAGCCCGAGGTACAGCACGAAGGCGACGAGTGTCCCGGTCGTCGTGTCCCCTGCCGCGACCTGGCGCGCGCCGACGAACACCACGGCGGCCAGAGCGAGGTCGGAGAGGAACGCGATGAACGGGAAGTACAGCGAGATCGCCCGCTGTGACCGCATCCGGCTGCGCCGGTAGCTGTCGGCCCGCTCGGCGAACCTCCGGGCGGCGAACCCTTCGCGGCGGTACGCCTGGGCCGCGCGGAGCCCGGCGATGTTCTCCTGGAAGTCGGCGTTGACGAGCGAGATCCGCTCACGCGAGACCGTGTACGCCACCGAGGAGATCCGCCGGAAGATCAGCGTCGCGACGACGAGCGGCGGGATGACGGCGAGCGCCACCAGCGCGAGCGTGACGTCGGTGGCGACCAGGGCGACGGAGATACCGAGGACGGTCAGGACACTCACCACGGCGGTGGACATCCCGGTCTGGATGAACGACGACAGCGCGTCGACGTCGGTGGTCATCCGGGTCATGATGCGGCCGGACAGTTCGCGCTCGTAGTAGTCGAGTCCGAGCCGCTGCAGGTGGGCGTAACTGCGCACCCGCAGCCCGAACAGCACGCGTTCACCCGCCCGGGCGGTGAGGACCGTCATCAGCGCGACGACGAGCCAGCCGGCGACGACGAGGGCGACGCCGACCCCGGCCGCCGTCCAGAGGGTTGCGGAGTCCTGCGGGACGACACCCCGGTCGATCGCGAACCGGACGATCGACGGGAACGCGATCCCTGCGAGCGAGTCGAGCGCGAGGCAGACGACGACGGCGACGAGCAGGGCTCGGACCGGGCGCAGGATCCGCGTCAGCCGGAAGTCGGGCTCGGGCAGGCGCAGGTCCCGGGTGTCGATGCCCGGGCTCTCGACGGCGGGCGGAAGCGCGTTCACGGCCTCCCGAAGTTCCGGGGTCGCGGCCACGTTGCCCAGCGCTCCCGCCATCGGTCCGCCGGCGGTGCGGCCGCCGCCCGGGCCCGCACCGGACGCCGGGGTGCGGCCGGACGAGGCGGACGAGCCGGGCACGTCCCACTCCTCGACGTCCTCCGGCCACAACTCGGACTCGGACGGCATGCGCTGATACGGCATCGGCTCGCTCGGTGCGGGGACGCTGACGTCGATGGGGCCCGCGGTGTCGGGGGAGGCGAACAGTGCGCGGAAGAGCGGGCACCGTTCGTCGAGCTCGGCCACCGTGCCGGAATCGATGATCCGTCCGCCGTCGAGCACGGCGACGCGGTCGGCCAGCGACAGGGTCGAGCGGCGATGCGCCAGGATCAGCGCCGTCCGCCCGCGATTCGCCCGGAGCGCCGCGAAGATCGACGCCTCGGTGGTGGCGTCGACGGCGGAGGTCGCGTCGTCGAGGATCAGCACCCTCGGGTCGGTGAGGAGTGCGCGTGCCAGCGCGATCCGCTGCCGCTGCCCGCCGGAGAGGGTGAGACCGCGTTCGCCGACCACGGTGTCGTACCCGTCCGGCAACGCGGAGACGAACTCGTCGGCGGCGGCCATGTCGGCGGCGGCGCGGATCTCCTCGGCGCTGGCGTCGGGCTTGCCGAGGGCGATGTTGGCCGCGATGGTGTCGGAGAAGAGGAACGGCTCGTCGAACACGAGGCCGACGGCTTCGCGCAACTGCTCGGCGCTCAGCTGCGAGACGTCGAACGACTCGCCCGCCGACGTGAGGGACACGGAACCCGCGGATGGTGCGTAGAAGCGGGGGAGCAGCAGCGACAGGGCGGTCTTGCCGGAGCCGGCCATGCCGACCACCGCGACCGTCTCGCCGGGCGCGATGCGCAGGTCGAGTCCGCGGAGAATGTGCCGGTCCGGTTCGAATCCGAACGTGACCGCCCGCAGGTCCACACCCAGCGGTCCGCCGGGCAGTGCGGTGGGATGCGGCGGGTCCGCGACCTCCGGTTCGGCGTCGATCACCTCGTACACGCGCTCGACGGCGGCCCGGGACAGCTGGGCCATGATCACGACCGACGACAGCGTGCGGGTGACGGCGGTCATCGTGGCGACGTACGTGGCGAAGGCGAGGAACGTGCCGATCGTGATGGAACCGTGCAGGGCGAGGTAGCCGCCGACCGCGATGACGCCGACGAGACCGAGCTGGGGCAGTGCCGCCATGGTCGGCGCGAAGCGCGCATTGATCCGGGCGGCTCGCAGGCGTTCGGCGTACAGCGTCCGGCTGTGGTCTTCGAGTTGGTCGACGGCCCGGCGCTCCTGGCCGAACCCCTTGACGACGCGGACACCGGTGACGGTCTCCTCGACGTGCTGCGCGAGGTCGGCTGCCCGTTGCTGCGCCGACCAGGTTGCCGCGAACAGTTTCGGGCGCATCGCGTAGACGACGAGGCACACGGCGGGGACGATCACCAGCGCGACGACGGTCAGCAGCGGTGACAGCCAGGCCATGATGCCGAGCGCGAGGACGAACTGGAGCAGCGCGCCCGCCGACAACGGGACCATGGCGAGCAGGCCCTGCACCAGCTGGAGGTCGGTGATGGACCGCGAGACCACCTGTCCGGTGCGGATCTGATCCTGCCCCCGCCCGTCGAGGCGTTGCAGCGCGCCCAGCAGGCCGAGCCGCAGGTCGTGCTGGACGTCGAGTGACAGCTTGCCTGCGAGCATCCGGCGGCCGTACTGGCAGCCGAAGCGGACGCACGCGAGCAGTGCGATGAGCAGGGCGGCGATGCTGATCACCTGAGTGGCGCTACCCGAGCCCGCGGCATCGACCGCGTACTTGGTGAGGAGGGGGAACGAGATATCGATCCCGGCGGCGACGACCGTCACGGACAGGGCACCGAGTGCGACGCGGCGGTGCGCCCAGCACTCACCGCTCAGCCGTCGAATCCAACCCGGCCGTGCCTGATCCTGCTCCAGCGTCTGCTCCCGTTCGATCACCGAACCGGACGCACTCTCCCTTGCCACTGGATCCACGTTAGCGCCGGGTACCGACAGGGGCGGCACCCGGCGCGGCGTCAGGTGATGTCGCGCTGCCGGGTGAGCGCCCAGCCGCCGCCGACGAAGACCGCGGTCCACACGAGCAGGGCGAGGGGAGCGGTGGGCCAGAGCGTCAGCCAGTCGATCTCGTTGCCCGCGGCCGCGTTCGCGACCGTCCCGAGGGTGGCGGACACGGGGAGGACACTTCCGACGGAGCCGATGCCGATCCCGCTGAGGATCGACCGGAGGATCATCTCGCCGAGGGTGTACCAGACCACGAGGGCGATGCAGCTTCCGACGGACGAGCCGGTGAGCATCGACACGCCGCCGCCGATGAGAGCCCACAGTGCCCCGCAGATCAGGGCCGCCCCGAGCATGGCGAACAGGGATCCGCGCAGTTCGAAGGTGTCCCCGCCGAACGTCAGCAGCAGGGCGACGCTGACCACCTCCACCACGAGGCAGTAGAAGAAGCCGAAGGCCGCGGTGACGGCGAGCTTGGTGCCGATCACCCCGTCCCGGCCGCGGGCGGTGAGGAACGTGGTGGTGAGCGTCTTGTACCGGAATTCCGTGCCCACGTTCACCGCCCCGAAGACCGCGGCGAACAGGACGACGAGGGCGACCGCGACCGCCAGCCCGAACAGGGTGGCGGCGAGGTTGGCCTCGCTCGGATCGGCTTCGAACGCGTCGGTGAACGCGCGCATCACCGGCAGGGTGATCGCGCTCGAGAACATCCCGACGATCAGTGGTGCCAGACCGAGCATCCACCAGAACCGCAGTGTGGTGACCTTGCGGAATTCCGCGGTGAGCAGCGCTGTCATCGCGGACCTCCGGACGTCGGACCGTGCTGGGGGTGTGCGGGTGGCGGACCGTAGCCCGGTGGTGGGGCGTACCCGGGTGGCGGACCGTAGCCCGGCTGCGGGGCGTACCCGGAAGGTGCGTACCCGGGCTGGGGAGCGTACGTCGGCGGCGGGCCGTAGCCCGAGGGCGCCGCGGCGCTCGCTCCGGCCACGTACTGACCAGCGGTCATCGACAGGAAGAGTTGCTCGAGGTCGATGTGGTCGCCGACGGCGCCGAAGATCGTCACCCCGGCGTCCGCGGCCACGGACTCGACGAGTTCGAGGGACGCGCCGACGACGGCGAGGCGTCCGTCCGCGAGCGAGCGGGCATCGACGATGCCCCTGGCGGCGAGGGCGGTGGCCAGGGCGGGCGGGCTCGAGGACGCGACCAGCAGCCGGCTCTGCTGCGACTTGCGCAGCTCCTCCATGCGTCCCTGGTAGACGAGGGAGCCGCGGCTGACGATGACGAGATTGTCGACGGTCTGTTCCACTTCGCGGAGGATGTGGCTCGAGATCAGCACCGTCCTGCCGGACGCGGCGAAGCCCTTGAGGAACTCGCGCAGCCAGACGATGCCCTCGGGGTCGAGTCCGTTGGCCGGTTCGTCGAGGATCAGGATGCGCGGATCACCCAGCAGCGCCGTCGCCAGCGACAGCCGCTGCCGCATGCCGAGAGAGAAGCCGCCCGCCTTGCGCCCGGCGACGTCCTCGAGCCCGACGAGCGCGAGCACCTGCAGTGCGCGTGCGTCCGGTACCCCGATCGCGGACGCGTACACCTTCAGGTGGTCGAGCGCCGTCCGGTTGGGGTGCAGGCTCTGCGAGTCCAGGACGGCGCCGACCGTGCGCGCGGGGTCGACGAGGAGTCGAATCGGGACACCGGCGACCGTGGAGCTGCCGGACGTCGGCTTCACGAGCCCGAGGATCATCCGCAGTGTCGTGGTCTTGCCGGACCCGTTGGGCCCGAGAAATCCGGTGATCGATCCCTGCGGCACGGTGAAACTGAGGTCCGTGACGGCGTCGACGTTCTTGAAGCGTTTCGACAGCCCCCGCACCTCGATCGGCGCCGTGAAACTTCCCGGGATTGCTGTGGTCAACCCGTCCTCCCCTGCCACAATCGAATGGAACTGTTTCGACCCTACTGGGCTGCCGTGCCGAGATTCACCAACTGTCGTACAGGGCGTCTGCGACGGCGCATGCTGACACCAATCGATTGGGGACGCACATGAGCAAGCACCACCATCACCATCGCGACGTCATTTCTCCCGCCTACACGGGGCGCCTCTCGATCGATCCGTTTCCGGCGCTGCGGCTGCCGGACGAGGAAACCGATCCCGAGGCCGCGTACCGGTTCATCCACGACGAGTTGATGCTCGACGGCAGTTCGCGGCTGAACCTGGCCACGTTCGTCACCACGTGGATGGATCCCGAGGCCGACAAGCTGATGGCCGAGACGTTCGACAAGAACATGATCGACAAGGACGAGTACCCGGCGACCGCGGCGATCGAGTCCCGGTGCGTGTCGATGGTGGCCGATCTGTTCCACGCTCCCGACCTGTCGACCACCGACCCGGCCAGCGCCACCGGCGTCTCGACGATCGGTTCGAGCGAGGCGGTCATGCTCGGTGGTCTCGCGCTCAAGTGGTTGTGGCGGGCGAAGCGGGAGGCGGCCGGGAAGGACACTGCGCGACCGAATCTGGTGCTCGGCAGCAACGTCCAGGTGGTGTGGGAGAAGTTCTGCCGGTACTTCGACGTCGAACCGAAGTACCTGCCGATGGAGAAGGGCCGCTACGTCATCACGCCGGAGCAGGTTCGGGACGCGGTCGACGAGAACACGATCGGAGCGGTCGTGATCGTGGGCACGACTTATACGGGGGAACTCGAGCCGGTGGCCGCGATCGCGGACGCTCTCGACGAACTTGCCGCGTCCGGCGGCCCCGACGTCCCGATCCACGTGGACGCGGCCAGCGGTGGCTTCGTCGTCCCCTTCCTGCAACCGGAGTTGCTGTGGGACTTCCGGGTTCCGCGCGTGGCCTCGATCAACGTCAGCGGCCACAAATACGGGCTGACGTATCCGGGGATAGGGTTCGTGGTGTGGCGCGACAAGGAACACCTTCCAGAGGGGCTGGTGTTCCGGGTCAACTACCTGGGCGGCGACATGCCGACGTTCACCCTGAACTTCTCGCGGCCCGGCAATCAGGTGGTGGGGCAGTACTACAACTTCCTGCGACTGGGCCGGGCCGGCTACCGGTCGATCATGCAGACGTTGCGCGACACCGCAGTTCGCGTGGGCAAACGCATCGCCGAGATCGAAGGCTTCACCCTGATCACGGACGGCACCGACATTCCGGTGGTGGCGTTCGAACTCGTCGGCGACCCCGGCTTCACGGTCTTCGACGTGTCACACGAGTTGCGGGCGCGGGGATGGCAGGTGCCCGCCTACACGATGCCCGCCGACGCGGAGGACGTGGCGGTCCTGCGCATCGTCGTGCGCGAGGGCTTCAGCGCCGATCTCGGATCCCTCGTCGCCGAGGCGATCGAGGAAGTGTGCGCCGAACTCCGCGAGAAGGGCGGCGGGCGTTCGACGGAACAGCACTTCGCCCACTAGCTGCTTCGCCTACCGGCTCACGCTTCGATCGCGTGGAGTTCGTCCGGCCAGCGGGCCGGGGCGGGCCCGAACGCTTCACGCGCGTTCTTGACGACGCCCTTGCCGATGGCCCGGTTGCCCGCGCCACCGATGGCCGCGCCGATGCCTGCGGGCACGAGTTTGCCGAGGACCAGCGCGCTGCGGCGCGCGGCGTACTTGGTGATGAACTTGCGCACCAGCCTGCTGTTCATCCCCTTCATGGTGGGGCCGGGTATGCGGCTGGTGATGGCGCTCGCCCAGTTCTTCGCCGTCACGCCCGTCGCCTTCTGGACGATTTCCATGCCCGATTCGCCGAGCGCCACCGACAGGACGAGTGCGCGCCGCTGCTGGTGGTCGGCGGCGGAGATGCCGTGCACCGACGCGACCGCGAGTGTGAGCAGCGCCGCCGCTTCCAGGAAGAACGCCGATTCGGCGCCCACCGCCGCGATGGACGCGATGGTGCCGACCCCGGGAATCGCGGCGGTGGCACCGACTGCGCTGCCGCTGCCCGTCACGGCCAGCAGGAACATCTTCTCCATCCGCTCGACGATCTGCGCGGGCGACTCACCGGGGTGCGAGCGCCGGACCCATTCGACGTACTTCGCCACCGCGGGAGCCTGGAGACGGCTCCCGTTGTCGAGGACCGAGACCAGTACCTTCTCCACCGGTCCACCATTGCCAGCCATCGGGGCTCCCGTCTCGCCTGTGCTTCGAGTGTGCTGGCACCGACTGTAGGTGAGTTGACGCTGTGGCCGGTGTCGGCACCGTTGCCTAGGCTGGTTTCGTGAGCGTCGCCGACAGCGATACCGCGGTGTCGTCCGGGGCCTTCCGGCGCCCGGCGGAACCGTTGCGCGCTCTGGTCACGGGATACGACGGTTATCGGCTGGCCGGTTTCGAGCCCGGCATCCACCTCGGTCTGCCGTCGCCCTGCCTCACGGTGATCGTGACAATCGACGAGCCCCTCGACATCGCCGCCCAGGCGACACCCGAGCAGGCGCCCGGTCGTTTCGACACTCTGGCCAGCGGCATCGCCACGGCCCCGGTGACCATCCGGCACGACGGCAACCAGCACGGCGTCCAGCTGGCCCTCAGTCCTCTCGGTGCCCGCGCTCTGCTGGGGGTCCCCACGGCCGCCCTCGGCGCCTGGGTCGTCGGCCTCGAGGACCTGCTCGGTCCCGACGCGGGGGAACTGACCGAACGGCTGTCGCTCGAACCCGGCTGGGACGAGCGGTTCGCGATCCTCGACGAGGTCCTGACCCGCCGCGCGGCGCCGGCGGAGATCGACCCGCACCTCACCCGCGCCTGGCAGCTGCTCGTCGCCGGCGACGGCGCCCGGGTCGGTGACGTCGCGCACGACGTCGGCTGGAGCAGAAGGCATCTCGTGAACAAGTTCGTCGCCGAATACGGCGTGACACCCAAGGACGTGGTGCGGTTGTCCCGTTTCCACCGCTCCCACCGGATGCTCAAGGGTGCCGCCGGGGCGACACTCGCCGACGTGTCCGCGGTGTGCGGGTATTACGACCAGGCCCACATGGCGCGGGACTGGCGCGACCTCGCGGGCGTCGCACCGTCGCGGTGGCGTGAGATCGACCCGTTCTCATTCGTCCAAGACCCCTACCACGACGACGGCGCAGAGTGATGACATGACTACTTCGACGCACACCACATATGTGTGGCCCACCCTCGTCTACCGCGACGCGCGGTCCGCGATCCGCTTCCTCGTCGACGCCTTCGGGTTCGCCGAGAACGCGGTGTACGGCGAGGGCGACCGGGTCGATCACGCCGAACTCGGCTGGCCCAAGGGCGGCGGGATCATGCTCGGTTCGCCCAGTGAGGACTCGGTCATCAGCGACCTGCCGCCGGGGACGGGCTCGGTGTACCTCGTCGTCGACGACCCCGACGCGCTCCACGAGCGCGCCGTGGCCGCCGGCGCCACGATCGTTCGCGGACTGCGGGACGAGGACTACGGATCGCGCGGCTTCACCTGCCGCGACCCCGAGGGCGTGTTCTGGAGTTTCGGCACCTACACCGGCGGGTGATCCCGCCCGATCACGCCCCGTGCCCGGCCGGGACCTCCTCGCCGGGCTTCGGCGGAGGTGGCGGCGTGCCGTCCCCGAACGGCCTGCCGCCGAGTTGTTCACGCCCGTGTGGCTCGAGCCAGCCGGACAGGTCTGGCCCCTTCGGCACGATCCGGGTGGGATTGATGTCGGTGTGCACGATGTAGTAGTGCTGCTTGATCTGGGTGAAGTCGATGGTGTCGCCGAACCCGGGTGTCTGGAAGAGATCGCGGGCATAACTCCACAGCACCGGCATCTCGTCGAGTTTGTTCCGATTGCACTTGAAGTGGCCGTGATAGACCGCGTCGAACCGGGCCAGGGTGGTGAACAGGCGCACGTCGGCCTCGGTGATCGTGTCGCCGACGAGGAACCTGTGGTCGGTCAGACGGTCTTCGAGCCAGTCGAGGCGGGCGAACAGGCGGTCGTACGCGGATTCGTACGCCTCCTGGGATCCGGCGAATCCGCACCGGTACACCCCGTTGTTGACGTCGCGGAACACGAGATCGGCGACCTCGTCGATCTCGTCGCGCAGCGGCTCGGGGTAGAGGTCGGGCGCGCCCTCGCGGTGGTACCGCTTCCATTCCGAGGACAGATCCAGGGTGATCTGCGGGTAGTCGTTGGTGACCACCTGCCCGGTGGGGACGTCGACGATCGCGGGCACGGTGATGCCGCGGGGGTAGTCCGGGAAACGCGCGAAGTACGCGTCCTGCAGGCGCGGGATCTTCAGCACGGGGTCGAGCCCGTCCGGATCCAGATCGAAAGTCCAGCTGCGCTTGTCGTGGGTGGGGCCGCACAGTCCCATCGACAACACGTCCTCGAGTCCGAGTAGTCGCCGGACGATGATCGCGCGGTTGGCCCACGGGCACGCCCGAGCGGCGACGAGGCGGTAGCGGCCCGGTTCGACCGGATAGCCGTCGCGGCCGTCGGCCGTGATGCGGGTGGGGATGTAGTGGGTGTCGCGCGTGAACTCGGCGCCGGATTCGACGTAGGCGCCTTCCGTGCTGTGCGGTTCTGCCGTTCGTTCTGTCATGGTCGACTCGTCCCCGTCTGTCGATGTCTCTCAGAGCGTACTTCGGGAGATCGTGACCGCGGCATACGTTCCCAGTTCCCGGTACCCGGCGCGGGCGGCGAGCGCGCGCGAGGCCAGATTGTCGCGGGGTGAACGGCATTGAGCGATCAGGCCGCTGTCGAGCGCGTCGTCGGTGGCGATCCCGGCGACCGTGGCGCCCAGTCCCCGGCGCCGGAACTCCGGCACCGTCAGCACACCGACATCGGCGAGGAACCCCTGGAACTCGGCGTACCCGGCGGAACTGACCGGTTGCTGCGCGTCGTCGAGAATCGTGAACCATCGGTTGCGGTCACCCAAGCGGGCCTCGGTGACGTCGTCCGGGGGACATGCCTCCTCGACCTGCCGGACGTGGTCGTGTTCGTGGGAGACGAGCGGTGGCCGCCCGGTCGCCGGATCCTGGTAGTCGGTGCCGAACGCGAGCGCCACGGGACCGGCGCACCGTCCGGACCGATCCTGGGTGAGGGCGAGCAGGGTCGCGGATTCGGTCAGCTCCTCCGACGTGTGCCCGTCGGCACGCTCGATCGCCCACCGCGGTCCGACGAGCGCGGACGTCTCGCCCAGGCGCAGGAAGCGGATCGTGTCCGTGTCGTCGTCCACCCGGACGGCGCGGTCGTCGGCGCCCGGCCGGGTGGACAGAGCGTCGTCGGGCAGTCCCAGTTCGCGTGACCAGGCGAGTCGAATGATGTCGAGGTGATGGGGGTCCACGGGACCCACGGTAACCGCTTGTTCCCTATCCGCCCGGACGGTATATTCCACGTGGAGTATTTGACTTGGAGTAGTGGAGGCGGTGACTGTGGCACTCACGCCGCTCGGTGTCACCATCCTCGGTCTGCTGTGTGAGCGCACGATGCATCCGTACGAGATGTACCAACTCGCCGCCACCCGGCGTGGACGCGTCGTGAAGATCCGGCCGGGTTCGCTGTATCACACCGTGAGCAGGCTCGAAGGTGAAGGGCTGGTGCGCACCACCGGCACCGACCGGGCGGGAAATCGGCCCGAACGCACCATGTACGAGGTCACCGAGGCGGGCCGGGAAGCGCTCGTCCACCGGGTCAGCGACATGCTCGCCACCCCGGTGCACGAGTACCCGCAGTTCCCTCTGGCACTGGCGGAGGCGCACAACGTCGCCGCCCCCACCGTGGTGGAACTGCTCCGGGAACGGCTCGATCACCTCACCCGCGAGATCGACGAACTCGAGACCGCCGCCGCGCTCGCCTGTTCCACCGAGACCCCCAGGATCTTCCTCCTCGGCAACGAATTTCTCGTTACCGTCGCCCGCGCGGAGCACGAATGGCTCAGCGCCCTGGTGGCCGACATCGACTCCGGAGCCCTCCCGTGGCTTTCGCCGGAACTTCTCGAACGACTGACACACTCACGCCGGATCCCATCCGGTTCAGCAAAGGATTGATGATGGACACCGAGCGCACCGCACCACCCACGTCGCCACCCGAGCATCGAAATCCGTGGCCGGCCCTGTGGGCCCTCGTCATCGGCTTCTTCATGATCCTCGTCGACAGCACCATCGTCGCGGTGGCCAACCCGGCGATCATGAACGACCTGCACACCGACATCAACAAGGTCGTCTGGGTCACCAGCGCGTATCTGCTGGCGTATGCGGTGCCGCTGTTGGTCACCGGTCGACTCGGTGATCGGTTCGGTCCCAAGAACATCTACCTGATCGGGCTCGTCCTGTTCACCGGTGCGTCGCTGTGGTGCGGCCTGTCCGGCACCATCACGATGCTCATCGTCGCCCGGGTCTTCCAGGGACTGGGCGCCGCACTGATGACGCCGCAGACGATGGCCGTCATCACCCGCACGTTCCCGCCGGACCGTCGCGGCACCGCGATGGGTCTGTGGGGCGCTGTCGCCGGTGTCGCCACCCTGGTGGGACCGCTCGCGGGCGGCGTGCTCGTGGACAACCTCGGCTGGGAGTGGATCTTCATCGTCAACGTCCCCGTCGGTGTGGTCGCGTTCGTGCTGGCCTGGCGGTTGGTGCCTTCGCTCGAGACCCACGAGCACAAGTTCGACATCCCCGGTGTCGTCCTCAGCGCGCTCGGCATGTTCTTCCTCGTGTTCGGAATCCAGGAAGGCAGCTCCTACGATTGGTCGGCGACCGTGCTGGCGTCGATCGGCGCCGGCCTCGTCCTTCTCGGCGTCTTCGTCTGGTACCAGTCCTGGAACAAGAACGAGCCGCTCCTGCCCCTAGGCCTGTTCAAGGACCGCAACTTCTCGCTCGCCAACGTGGCGATCACCTCGATGGGCTTCGCGATCACCGCGATGGTCCTGCCGCTGATGTTCTACACGCAGGCGGTGCGGGGTCTGTCGCCCACACGGTCGGCCCTGCTGCTCGTGCCCATGGCCGTCCTCACCGGCGTGTTCGCCCCGTTCATCGGCAAGCTCGTGGACCGCACCCATCCGCGGTACATCGCGGGCGCCGGATTCCTGCTGTTCTCGATCGCGCTCGCCTGGCTGTCCATGGTCATGTCACCCGACGTGGCGATCTGGGAACTGCTGCTGCCCATCGGACTGATCGGCCTCGCCAACGCGTGTATCTGGTCGCCGCTCGCCGCCACGGCCACGCACAACCTTCCACCCCATCAGGCGGGCGCCGGAGCAGGCGTCTACAACACCACCCGCCAGGTCGGCGCCGTCCTCGGCAGCGCCGCGATCGGCGCACTCATCACGGCCCGCCTGTCCGCTCAGGGGCTGAACGCCGATAGCCAGGAGGCCGGTGTGGGGGAGATGCCGGAATTCGTGAAGGAACCGTTCGCCACGGCGATGTCGCAGTCGATCTGGCTGCCCGCGGCCGTCCTGCTGATCGGTTTCCTCGCCTCGGTGTGCTTCGCGCGACCGTTGCGCGAGAAGAAGCCCGGAGTCAGTGCGGGCGACGCAGCCAGTCGGGAAACATCACTGCAGGGTTGAGGTAGTCCGCGGGATCGAACGCCTGCTTGATCGTCCACATCGCGGTGATGTCCTCGCGGCTGAGGGCGAGGTCCAGGTAGTTGCGCTTGTGTGCGCCGACGCCGTGCTCGGAGGCGATGTTGCCGCCGTGATCGCGGATCAGTTCCGTGACCGGCCGGTACAGCACGGACTCGTCGGGGCAGCGCAGCACGTTGAGGTGAACGTTGCCGTCGGCGACGTGCCCGAAGAGCACCGGGATCGCGTCGGGTGCCCGGCTCGTCACCATTGCGACCGCGTCGGCGACGAATGCGGCGAGGGTGTCCAGTGGGAGGGCGGCGTCGAACTTCAGCGGGGGTCCGAACAGTCCGACCACTTCCGCGAACGCTTCCCGCGCCGACCACACCCGGGCGCGGCCTGCGGAATCTATCCCGACGGCGGGTTCGTCGTCGGGATCGCACTGCTCCAGCGCCGCGGCCAGGTCGTCGGTGAGGTCGCGCCGGCCGGCCAGTTCGACGAGGAGATACCACGGTAGACCCGTGGGAACGGCGAAACTCAGCCGCGAGGAGGCCAATTCGAGCCCGCGTCCGTCGAGCATTTCCACGGCGTCCACCCCGTCGAGCCGCCGCACGACGTGAGCGGCGTCGATCAAGCCGGGTAGTTGCGCGAAGCCGGCGAGGGCGGTCACACGGAACTCCGGGACGGGGTGGAGTGCGAGATCGACGGTCGTGACCACACCGAGAGTGCCCTCGCTGCCGACCCACAGCGCGGGCAGGTCGTATCCGCAGTTCTCGGCGCCCACCCGCATGCTGCGCCGCACGATCGCCCCGTCGGGGAGCACGACCTCCAGGCCCAGCACCTGTGCGGACATGTGGCCGTACCGCACGGTGTGCAGCCCACCGGCATTCGTCGACACCATGCCGCCGATCGTCGCGGTATCGCGGGACGCGATGTCGACGCCGAACAGCAGTCCGGCGTCGGACGCGGCGTGCCGGAGCGTCGAGAGGGTGACCCCGGCGCCGACGGTGACGCGCAGGTTCTCGCGGTCGACGGCGCCGACCGCGGTCAGCCGTTCCGTCGACAGCAGCACGTCATCGTGCTCGGGAACCGTGCCCGCTTCGAGGCCGGTGCGGCCACCCTGCACGGTGACCTTCACCCCGGCCCGGCGGCAGATGCCCAGCACGGCCGAGACTTCCGCGGCATCCGCGGGCCGGACGAGTGCGCTCGCGCGCCCGCTGTAGCGTCCCGTGTGGTCGGTGGCGCGGGCGGCGAGCACGTCCGCGTCCACGGTCACGAACCGTTCTCCGACGGCGTCGGCCAGCGCCGCGCGCAGCGAGTCCACACCCCGATCGTAGGCGGAACGCGTGTGGCAGTCTGGCGGCATGACTGAGCCTGCCGCCGCCGCGCATCCCACCCGACTCGAGCGTGTCCGTACCGACGCCGGCGCCGAGATCGCGATCCTGACGTTCGCCCACGGCGCACTGAACCTCTTCGATCAGGCGATGTTCGACGCCGTGCAGGCCGACGTCGCGGCGCTCGCCGAGAATCCGCCGCGCGCGGTGCTGCTGCGTGCCGAGGGCAAGGTGGTCTCCGCGGGGGTGGACGTCCACGTGTTCGAGGGGCTCACCGCGGAACAGGGCGCGGACCTGTGGCAGGAGTTGTTCGCCGAGATCTGCCATCCGCTCGAGGCGCTGCCGTGCCCCGTCGTGTACTCGGCGCACGGATTGACGCTGACTGCGGCCTTCGAGATCGCGCTCGCCTGCGACATCATCCTCGCCGCACCGAAGGCGAAGTTCGGACTGGTCGAGACGGTGGTGGGGCTGACTCCGTCGATGGGCGGTCCGCAGCGGCTGGCCGAGCGGGCAGGGTCCGGCCGCGCCCGGGAACTGGTGATGACCGGCGACCTGTACGACGCCGCGACACTGCGCGACTGGGGTGTGGTCAACGCCGTCCACGAGGACGTCGACACCGAGGCCCGCGCCCTCGTCGCACGCCTGGCGGACGGGCCGACGCGCGCACACGACGCCACGAAGCAGATCATCTCCGCGTGGCGGTCGGGTGGAGTCGCGCACGCCGACTCGATCACGCCCGACGTGTCGGGTGCGCTGTTCGAGACCGACGACCTTCAGGGTGCGGTGCGCAGCTTCCTCGACGTCGGACCGGGCAAGGCGACGTACCGCGGACGGTAGGCGTCGGCGATCCGCTCCCCGCAACTGTGACGGGCGTCATATAGTCGTGGCAACGTCCCGGTCGCGTAGCAGTGTCGTCAGCGGAGGTACAGATGCCGTCGTCCCTCGTCGAGTACCCGAGTAGTGGTCCCTTCTTCCACGACGACCGGGTGGTCCGTGGCCGCGACGGCCTGCTCCGATACGGCGGGCTCAACCCGTCGCTCACCGAGTTGCTCGACATCTCCGTGCACCGCTACGCGGGCCGGATCGCCGTCGAGGAGGACGGTGGCCGGTCGCTCACGTTCTCGCAACTGTGGACGTCCGCGGCGCGGGTGGCCGGCGGGCTGAAGTCGAAGGGGGTCGAGATCGGCGACCGCGTCGCCGTCCGGCAGCCCGTGGGGGTTCGCTGGGTGGAGGCGTTCCTCGGCGTGTTGCTCGCCGGCGGCGTGCCGGTCGGGGTGAGCCCGGCACTCGACGACGCGCAGACCGGTGAGGTGCTCGCCGACAGCGAGTCGGTGCTGATCCTCGACGGCGAACTGCCGGAGGGTATCTCGTTCATCGACGACGGCGCGAGCCCCGACGAGCTGGTGCTGCTGTCGTACACGCCCGGCCCGTCGGACTCGCCGAAGGGTGTGGAGCTGAGCAACGAGAACGTCCTCTCGACCATCGAATCCGTGCTCCACGCGCGCGGGTTCAGCTCCGAGGGGCTGCGGAATCTCCTCGTCGAACCCGAACTGCACACCGTCGGATCGCTCGTCGAACTGCTCTCGACGCTGGTGGTGGGCGGAACGGTCCTGTTGACCGGGAGTACCGACGCCGCGTCGTGGCGCGGCACCGGCGCCGACGTGCTCACCGCGGCGCCCGCCGTCCTCCTGCGGGCCGTGGAGAACTCGCGGGTGACGAGTTTCGGCCGGCGCGCGGTGCGCTGGATCGACTACAGCGGCTCCGGTCTGTCCCTGGAGCAGTCGCAACTGCTCCGCCGGACGTTCCCCGCGGCCAGGCACTTCCTCGGGTGGGGAATGACCGAGACGTGTGGGGCCGGGCTGGCGCTGCCCGACGAGTGCGCTCTGACACACGCGGGCAGTGTGGGTGTCGCGTTCGGCGGGATGGAGGTGGCCCTCCTCGGACCGGACGCCGGCCGCGGTGTCGGCGAATTGCTGTGCCGCGGTCCGGGAGTCAGCCGCGGCTACTGGAACCGGCCCGAGGTCACCGCGCAGACCTTCACGGGTGGCTGGTTTCACACCGGCGACACCGCGAATATCGACGGCGACGGCTTCGTCCGTATCGTCGACCGCGACACCGCTGCCTAGGTGGTGCGAAAGGCAGGTATCCACCCGTGAGCTCTCCCGTCGCCGAGCTGCACATGCACATCGAGGGGTCCCTCGAACCCGAGCTGATCTTCGCGCTGGCCGAACGGAATTCCGTGCAGCTGCCCTACGCGGACCTCGACGATCTCCGGTCGCGGTACGAGTTCACCGATCTGCAGTCGTTCCTCGACCTGTACTTCGCCAACATGCAAGTGCTGCGGACGGCGCAGGACTTCGCGGACCTCACCCGCGCCTATTTCGCGCGGGCGTCGGCGGGCGGCGTCGCGCACGTGGAGTTCTTCTTCAACCCGCAGGCCCACGTCAATCGTGGTGTGCCGCTGCACGAGGTGCTCGACGGAATCATGGATGCGGTGGGCACCAGTGAGCGGGAGTTCGGCCTCAGCAGCGCCGCGATCGCCGCGATCCTGCGGGACCGTCCCGTGCACGAGGCGGAGGAAGTGTTCTCGGAGATCATCCGGTTGCAGACGCCGATCGTCGGGCTCGGGCTGGACTCGGCCGAGGTGGGCAACCCGCCGTCGCTGTTCGAGGACGTCTTCGCCCGCGCCCGGTCGGAGGGGCTGCACGTGGTCGCCCACGCAGGCGAGGAAGGCCCGCCGGAGTACATCTGGCAGGCGCTCGACCTCCTCGGCGCCGAGCGCATCGACCACGGGGTGCGGGCGCTCGAGGACCCGGCGCTCGTGGCGCGTCTGGTGGACGAGGAAGTGCCGCTGACCGTGTGCCCGCTGTCGAACGTGCGACTGTGCGTCGTCGACTCGCTGTCCGAGCACCCGTTGCGGACCATGCTGGAGGCGGGTCTGCTCGTCACCGTGAACTCCGACGACCCCGCGTACTTCGGCGGGTACGTCGACGACAACTTCGCCCAGCTGCGGGATCAGCTCGACCTCACCGATGCCGAGCGGGAAACCCTGGCGCGCAACTCGATCAAAGCGTCGTTCGCGAGCGACGCGCGCAAGGCGCAACTGCTCCGCGGGTGACGGTCCCCGCCGTCAGTCGATCAGCCCCGAGCCGCCCAGACCGGCGACGACGGCCAGGACGTCCCGGTCGCGGCCGTGCGGGCCGACCAGGCAGAGGCCGACGGGAACTCCGTCGTCGGTGCGCAACGGCACGGTCGCGTTGGGCAGCCCGGAGATGGTCGCGAGGCACGTGAGCATGCCGGTGGCGCGCATCGTGTTCCGGAACCGGTCACCGCTGGGGTAGCTCGTCCGCTCGGGGGGCGTGGAGGAGGTCGCCGGCAGCAGGAGCAGGCTGTCGCCCACGTACGCGGTGATCGTCTGCGACGCCTCGCCGAGCTTGATCAGCTTCCGGCCGTACGTGGATTCCCAGATGCGGCTCGCGTCGGCGAAATTGCGGCCGGGTTCGTCGCCGAGCGACGTCATCGCCCCGCTCACCCAGTCGCCGTGCAGCCGCCACGCCTCGTAGCCCTGCACGGCGACGACGGCGTCGTACCAGTCGGGAAGCCGGCCGATGTCCGTGTCGGTCCACGTCAGCCGGGGGAGGGAACTCTTCTCCCACGCGGTGAGGGCGCGCCGCACCGCGCCGAGCGCCCCCGCCTCGGCGACGGCGTTGATGCCGTCCGAGGTGAGCGCGCTGCGGAACGGGGTCTCCGCCGTGAGCGGGAGAAGCGCGCCGGAGACCGCGACGAGGGTGTCGAGGTCGCCGCAGACCCACGCCGGGGTGTCGAACGTGGGGGACAGCGGAAACAGCCCGTCGGTGGAGACGGCGCCCCGGGACGGTGCGAAGCCGTACAGGCCCTGATACGAGGCGGGGATGCGGACGGAACCGGTGGTGTCGATACCCAATCCGATGTCGGCCGAACCCTGCGCGACCGCACTCGCGGCGCCCGACGTCGCACCACCGGGCAGGCGGTCCTCGGCGCGGGGGTTGGGCGGCGTGCCGAATTGCTGGTTGATGCCGGAATGCCCGTAACCGAGGTCGTCGGTCTGCGCCAGGCCGACGACGCGGGCGCCCTGACCGAGGAGGCGCGCCACCACTGCGGCGGTACCCGTCTCGACTGGAGCCTCGGCGAGCCGCCGTCCGCTGCCCGCACCGATCTGCTGTCCCGCAACGGCGTACAGGTCGGTGACCGCGAGTCGCATGCCGGCGAGGGGCCCGTCGCCGGTCGGCGCGACCAGCGGATCGCCCTGCACGCGCCACGTCGCCTTGTCGACCGGTGCGAACTCGGACACCGCGCCGCCGTCCGGAACGGACAAGCCGTCGGGAAGCGGCGGAACCTGCGGGTCGTGCAGGCGTTCCCCGCACGCGCCGAGCATCACGGCGCCGATCGCCGCTGCCCCGGACGCACCCGCGACGCGCAGGAAGTCGCGACGGTCGAAAGATCGACTGGGGGCCACCTAGCTCACGTTAGCGACCCAGGACCTGCTGCAGGTACGCGTTGCCGAACATTCGCCCGGGGTCGTACTTGTCGCGCACGGCGAGGAACTCGTCGAAGTTCGGATACGCGGGCCGCAAGTCGTCGGCGGTGCGGCCGTGCATCTTGCCCCAGTGCGGTCGCCCGTCCACTTCCCGGGCGATGGCCTCGACCGCGGCGAAGTACGGCTCGTGATCTCGGCGATGGTACTGGTGAACGGCGATGTACGCCGTGTCCCGGCCGTTCGCCGTCGACAGCCAGACGTCGTCGCCCGCGGCGAACCGGACCTCGACGGGGAACGCGACCGTGAAACCGGACTCCTCCACCCACGCATCGATCGCCGCGAGAGTGTCGGGGAGGGCCTCGGTGGGAACCGCGTATTCCATCTCCCGGAACTTGACCCGGCGTTCCGACGCGAAGACGCGGTAGCTGCGGTCGGTGAATTCGCGCGCGCTCAGCATGCGCGACGACAGCCGATTGATCTTCGGGATCGTCGTCGGGGCAAGGCCCGCGACCCTGTTGATGCCCTCGAACAAGACATTCGCGAGCAGTTCGTCTTCGACGTAGGCGCGGACCGGGTGTAGGGGAGAAACCGGGGTGTCGCCGGGTAGCCGGGTGTTGCGTTTCGTCAGGACGCGGCGGGTGTGGGGAAACCAGTAGAACTCGAAGTGGTCGATCGTGGTGCGGTCGTGGTCGAGCCGGTCGAGGATGGCGTCCAACGACTCGGGCTTCTCGACGGCGTGCATCACGTAGTTCGGCACGCATTGGATCGTGACCTTCGAGATGATGCCCACGGCGCCGAGCCCGAGGCGTGCCGCCTCGAACAGTTCGGGGTTCTCGGTGGGGGAGCAGTCGGCCACCGAGCCGTCCGCCAGCACCACCTGCAGGGCGCGGACCTGAGTGGCGAGACCTCCGAAACGCGCGCCGGTGCCGTGGGTTCCGGTGGACAGCGCACCCGCGATGGACTGCACGTCGATATCACCCAGGTTGATCATCGCCAGGCCACGGTGCCAGAGTTGCTCGCTCAGGTCGTGCAGCCGCGTGCCGGCGAGGACGGTGACGAGGGCCCCCGCCGGTTCGTCGAGGGTGACGGATTCGATCCCGGTGAGGGCGTCGAGGCTGACGAGGATCCCGTCGGTGACGGCGACCCCGGTGAAGGAGTGACCCGACCCGACGGCCTTGACTCGCTGTCCGTGCTCCGCGGCACCGGAGACGAGCGCGCTGAGTTCCTCCACCGAGCGCGGAGTCGCGAAGCGCAGCGGGTTCGCCGTCTCGGTGCCCGCCCAGTTGCGCCATGTGTCCTGTGCCATTCGCCCATCATGAACCTGGACGCTCGTCCAGGCAAATGGCGGGTTGGTCGGGCGTCCGTGTTGGTCGTGGGCGAGGCCCCCGCAGGTTCTACGATCAGAGGATGCTGAACAGGCTTCCTGCGGATGAACGTCGTGCCCAACTCGTCGAGTCGGCGCTGGCCATCGCGGAGCAGCGCGGCGTCGCGTCGGTCACGGTGCGTGCCGTGGCGGAGGAGGCGGGCGTCTCGCTCGGTGTGGTGCACTACTGCTTCGAGAGCAAGGAGGAGCTCCTCGCGGCGATGGGCGAGAGCCTGGTTCTTCAGCTCAGCGCGTCGATGCGACTGGCGTTCGGTCAGGTGCGGCACGCGCCGGACCTGCGCGGGATCGACGGTCTGCGCGAACTCCTCCACATCGGGATCAGCGGAATGTGGCCGATCATCGAGGCCACCCCGGACCGTCAGTTGCTGACATACGAGATCACCGCGCAGGCGCTGCGGCACCGCGCGTCCGGGAGCGAGCGGGCCGGCGATATCGCCGGTCAGCAGTACCGGACCATGGATGAGGAGGCGATCGAGTTCCTCGTCGAGTGTGCCCGCATCGCGGAAGTCGGCTGGGCCACCCCGGTCGAGGCGATCGCGCGGTTCGGGCTGGCGATCCTGGACGGGCTCGTGCTGCGGTGGCTGGTGGACCGCGACAGCGAGGCGATGATCGCGGCGCTGGACGACATGGTGCACGTGATCGCGTCGAAGGCGGTCGAGCGGGCCTGAGCGGGTCCGATTCGATCTGGACAATCGTCCAACTCGGTGGTTGACTGGCGTCGCAGACCGATGGAAAAGATTGGACGAACTGTGACGCCCACGCTCGACCGTCTCATCGCCTCGACCACCGAGGTCGACCCGCCGCTGGCCGCGCTCGACCTGACCACCCTGCGCGCGAACGCCGCCGACCTGGTGCTGCGCGCGGGCGGCACCCCCGTCCGCGTCGCCAGCAAGTCCGTTCGCTGCCGCGCGGTACTCCAGGTCGCGCTGGGGGAGAAGCTCACCGGGGCCGGCGGGTTCCGCGGGATCATGGCGTATTCATTGCGCGAGGCGATCTGGCTCGCCCGCCGCGGCGCGGACGACATCCTCATGGGCTACCCGACGGTCGACCGCGGGGCCCTCGCCGAACTCGCGGCCGACCCCGAACTGCTGAACCGGATCACGTTGATGGTCGACAGCGACGACCACCTCGACTTCGTTCTCGCCGCGGCCGGCACCACCTCCCTCCGGGCCCGGCTGTGCATCGACGTGGACGCCTCGCTGCGGTTCGGTCCCCTCCACATCGGGGTCCGCCGTTCCCCGCTCCGCGAACCGTCCACCGTCGCCGCCTTCGCGAAGCGGGCCGCGGGGCGGGGGTTCGCCGTCGTCGGCGTCATGTTCTACGAGGCACAGATCGCGGGTCTGCCCGATTCCAGTCCACCGATCGGCTGGATGAAGCGGGCGTCCGCGAACGAACTCGCGACCCGTCGCGATGCCGTGGTGAACGCCGTGCAGTCGGAGGTCGGGGTGCTCGAGATCGTCAACAGCGGGGGCACCGGCTCCCTCGAGGTGAGCTCCGCGGACCCGGTCGTGACGGAGGTGACGGCCGGTTCCGGCCTGTACGTCCCGACGCTCTTCGACAGGTACCGCGCGTTCCGTCCGCACCCGTCGCTGTACTTCGCCCTCTCGGCGGTCCGGCGGCCGACTCCCGGCATCGCGACGCTGTTCGGCGGCGGCTATATCGCCTCCGGTCCCGCCGGGGGCAGTCGGGTGCCCAAGCCGGTGTGGCCGCCGCGGCTGAAGCTACTGCGCAACGAGGGCGCAGGCGAGGTCCAGACCCCGGTGACCGGAAAGGCTGCCGCGGATCTCGGCATCGGCGACCGGGTGTGGTTCCGGCACGCGAAGGCCGGCGAGCTGTGCGAGCGGTTCACCGAGGTGCACCTCGTCGAGTCGGACGGCTCCCGCACCGTGGTGCCCACCTACCGCGGCGAAGGTCAGTGCTTCGGCTGACCGGTGAGCCGCATGAAGGCACCCAGCTCGGTCAGACCTTCCGGGGTGCTCGGCATGTACTGCGTCAACGATTCCGACCGGACGATGATCGCCGCCCACTTGCCGCGGGACACCGCCACGTTCATCCGGTTCCGCGACAGCAGGAACGACATGCCGCGCGGCACGTCCTCGATCGCCGACGCAGTCATCGACACGATGGCGACGGCCGCCTCCCGGCCCTGGAACTTGTCGACCGTGCCCACCTCGACCTTGTCGAGACCGACCGCGGCCAGATTGCGTTCGATCAACCCGACCTGCGCGTTGTACGGCGCCACCACCAGGATGTCGGACTCGTCGAGTGGGCGGGTGCCCTCGAACTCGCTGGGGTCGGTCCAGCCGGAACCGAGCAGCTTCGTGATCCGGTTGACCACCTCCCGCGATTCCTCCGGGGATTGGGTGGCGTTGCCCTGGTGGTCGACGAAGACGGTGTGCACACCCGCCCCCATGCCGTCGAGTCGCCGTGCGGCACTGGCCGATTCCTGCGAACGCAGCTTGCCGTCGTAGGACAGCGTCGATACGGGTGCGCACAGTTCCGGGTGCATCCGCCACGTGCGCTCGAGGAAATAACCCCGGCTCGCGGGCAGCGCCCCGTGCCCCTCGGCGAGCCACCCGAGGGCCGACGCGTCCACCGGTTCCGGGTGGGTGCCCTGGCTGACCTGCGGAAGTTGCTGGGGGTCGCCGAGAAGCAGGAGGTTGCGGGCCGCCCCGCCCACCGCGATGGTGTTGGCGAGAGCGAACTGCCCGGCCTCGTCGATGACCAGCAGATCGAGGCTGCCGGGCCGAACGCGGTCGGTGTTCGCGAAATCCCAGGCGGTCCCGCCGATCACGCAACCCGTCTCCTCGGCCTGGTCGATGAAACCCGGGTAGTCGTTGGAGCTGATGTCGGTCCACGTCGCGGCGCGATGCCGCCCGTCCTTTTTCGCGACGAGTTCGGCGGGGAGCCCGGCCTTCACGACGCCGCCGAGCATGTTCTCGATCACCGAATGCGACTGCGCGACCACGCCGATCCGCCAGTGGTGCTGCTCGACGAGCGCCTTGATCACCCGGGCCCCGGTGTACGTCTTGCCGGTGCCGGGAGGTCCCTGCACTGCGACGTACGAGTCTTCGAGGTCGAGTAGTGCCGCGGTGATCGCGCCCGCGTAGTCCGTGCCGTCGACGGGCGGGAGCGGGTTCCCGCTCCGGGTGCGCGGGTCGGACCGCCGCAGAATGTCCACCGACGCGCACAACGGGAGCTCCGGCAGCGGTGCGCACATGTCGTCCGCGGCCACCGCGATGGACGATTCGATGCGGTCGGTCGTGATCGGGGGACCGGGGGTGATCGCCGTCGGAAGTTGCCCGTACTCCTCGCCGTTCAGGAGTTCCTCGACGATCACGACGTCGCGGCGCCGGCCGTCCTTCCCGACGTCGAGCACGTTGACCGTGCACGTTCCCCGCTGCTGCGGATTGTCGCCCGCGACCGCCTCGGGTGCGGGAGTGTCGTAGAGCGCGTACATCGTGGTCTTGGGCCCCACCGTGCTCCCGGTCCCGAAACGGCCGGTGAGCTGCAGGCGCCGGCGCAGCTTGCGTTGCCGCGGGCTGCTCTTGTGCCAGTTCTCCTCGACGACCGCGGACGACACCACCAGAACGTCCCGGATGTCGGACAGTTCGTCGTGCGGCACGACCAGCCGGTCGAAGTGCGCCCACCAGAACGGTTTCCGCTCGCGGCGGTGGTAGCCGACCGCCGCCGCCATGAGTGCGGCCGCATGCTGATCGTGCCCGCGGTGCTCGCTCGGTCCGTGCCCGGCGAACTCGCGCAACGCCGCCTCCGCGGGGGTGCAGTCCTCGGTCACCGGGGTGGGCCCGTCGCCGGGCGGCCGGAGAGCCACGCCGTGCGTCTCCGCCTGCCCGATCAACCAGTCGCGCAGCCGCAGCGTGGAATCGCAGTCGTACTCGTTGTAGTCGGCGATGCCCTGCAGCAGCGCGCGTGCCTCGTCCTCGCGGCCGTTGTCGCGGTGATCGCAGTAGTCGGCGTACGCGACCACCGACGCGGCGGCGTTGGTGACGTCGCCGTCGCGCGGCTGCTCCGGCATGTACAGCGGTTCGAGTTTCTTGATGCTGTAGGACCGTTCGCCGATGCGCAGGCACCCGCGCACCACCGGATACAAATCGACGAGGACGTTGTCGCGCAGCAGGGTGTCGACGGTCTCCTCGCCGACGCCGTGCCGTCCCGCCAGTCGCAGCAGCGCCGATTTCTCGTACGCGGCGTAGTGGTAGATGTGCATGTTCGGGTACTGCTGACGACGCGCGGTGACGTAGTCGAGGAAGTCGACGAGTGCCTGCCGCTCCTCGGCGCGGTCGTGTGCCCAGAACGGCCGGAACACGGCGGCGTCGGCGGGACCCTCGACTACACCGAAGAGGTATTCGAGACCCCAGTCCGTGGATCCGTTCTCGGCCCAGAGCGGGTCTCCTTCGAAGTCGAAGAAGATGTCGCCGTCGTCCGGTTCGGGCAGCCCGCCCAGAGCCTGCGGGGCGTACACCTGGAACTCGGGGGTGCCCGATGACTCCTGCCGCAACTGCAGGGCCGCCTGCGCGCGAAGCGATTCCAGGGTGCGCTCGGGGAGGCCCTCGACGCTGCCCGCATGCGCGGCGAGGGCATCGAGGGTGCCGATCCCGGCCGCGATCAGCCGGCTCCGCTGCGTCGTGCGCATTCCGGCCACCAGCAGGAGGTCGCGGTGCTGCTCCACCTCCGGGGTGCACGTGTCGCACCGGCCGCACGCCGTGTACCGGGGGTCGCCCCACTCCGCGAGCGACTGCTCGTCGCGGTGCTCGTCGAGAATTCGTTCGAGCGAGGACCGTCGCGCGGAGTACACGGGAACGATGTCGCCGAGCGAGTGCGCCGAGTCGCTGTCGTCGCCGAGCAGCAGGTGGACGTCCGGGGACGTCGGGATCCCGTTGTCGGCCAGCGCTTCCGCGTACGCGGCGAGCTGCAGCAGGGCCGACACCTTCGCGTGCCGTGACAGTTTGGTGTCGTATACGGCATACGTGTCGCCGTCGCGGACGAGGAAATCGCAGAAACCCAGGAAGCGGCCGTCGAAGAACGTCCCCTGGTACACGACGTCGGCGCCGCCGCGGATCGCCTCCACGGTGGCCAGGTTCGCGTCGAACAGGCCCACCGCGGTGTATTCGGGACGGTCCATCGTGACCACCCCGTCGCCGTACTCGGCGCGGAACTGCTCGAGCCGGCGATGTTCGTGCGCATCGCCGAGGCTGGACGTCCGTCGCAGCATCGGATCGTCGTCGACGGACGGGGCGGCGGAACCGGCGCCGGCGAGCCCGAGTGTGGCGTCCAACCGGCGCAACAACGCGAACTCGCAGGTGGCGGCCGCGGAGAGGTCGCTGGCGCTGTAGACGATGGTGTCGTCGAGGAGGAACACAGCTACGTCCCCAGTTCTGCCGGTGAGTTCACCCGGCCGATTGTGCCATCGGGGTGCGACAGGCCCAGAATGGCAGCCATGCCTTTCTTCGACGGCCACTCCGGACGAGTCCACTACCGGCACTGGAGCGCGGTGGGAGGACCCGTCGCCCAGTTGGTGTTTCTCCACGGCATGGGGCAGCACACGGGTCACTACCACCGGTTCGCGCGCGGACTGACGCCTGCCGGAATCGGGGTGTGGGGAATCGACCAGGCCGGTCACGGATTGTCCGAAGGCGACCATCCGGGATCGGTGGCGGACCTGGCGGAGGACGCCGCGCTTCTCACCGGCCTCGCCGGCAGGCACGCGCCGGATGTTCCGCTCGTGCTCATGGGTCATTCGCTCGGTGCCGCGGTCTCGATGGAACTTCTCGCGTCCGGTGACTCCGGTTTCCGGGGCGCGATTCTGTGCGGGACACCGAAGACCGCCGCCGTGCAGCAGACGGCGGACGCGCTCGGGTCACTCGGGATTCCGCTGCTCGCGGTTCACGGCGTCGACGACCGCATCGCACCGATCGACCCCGTCCGGGACTGGGCGGCGGGGATCGGACGCCTCGAGTTCCGGGAGTTCGACGACGCCGGACACGACCTGCTTCACGAGAAGGTCCACGCCACCGTGACCGCGGTGGTCCGCGACTTCGTCCTCGGCGCTGCGCACCCGTGAGTGCCCGAGGAGTCTCTGCACTCCTCGAACACTCACGGGCGGCGGAGCCGCCTACGCGTAGATGGCCTCGATGGCCGCGCCGTGCTCCTTGTGGATGACGTTCCGCTTCAGCTTCAGCGTGGGCGTGAGCTCACCGGTCTCCTGCGTGAAGTCGACCTCGAGGATGCGGTACTTCTTGATCCGCTCCGGGTTGGACACCTTCTTGTTGCCCTCGGCCACGGCCTCGTCGATCTCGGCGACCAAGTCGGGGTTCTTCACCAGCTCGGACACCGGGGTGTCGGCGGCCAGCCCGTGGCGTTCCTTCCAGCCCGGGAGGGTTTCGGAGTCGAGGGTGATGAGCGCGCCGATGAACGGCTTGCCGTCGCCGACGACGAGGCACTGGCTGATCAGCGGGTGCGCGCGGAGTGCGTCCTCGAGGACCGCGGGCGCGACGTTCTTGCCGCCCGCGGTGACGATGATTTCCTTCTTGCGACCGGTGATCGAGATGTAGCCCTCTTCGTCGATCGAGCCGAGGTCGCCGGTGTGGAACCAGCCGTCCCGGATCGAATCCGCGGTGGCCTGCTCGTTGTGCCAGTACCCGCCGAACACGACGGGACCCTTCAGGAGCAGTTCGCCGTCCTCGCCGATCTTCGCGGCGTGACCGTCGATCGGCTTGCCGACGGTGCCGACCTTCTGCGCACGGGTGGTGTTCACGGAGATGGCGGCGCTCGTCTCGGTGAGACCGTAACCCTCGTACACCGGGACGCCGATGCCGCGGAAGAAGTGACCGAGGCGTGCACCGAGCGCGGCGCCACCGGAGACGGCGCGGTCGCACTCGCCGCCGAGTGCGGTGCGCAGCTTCGAGTAGACGAGCTTGTCGAACAGGGCGTGCTTGAGCTTGAGACCGAGCCCGGCGCCGCCGTTGTCCTGCGCCTCGCTGTACGCGATGGCGGTGGCGGACGCCTTCTCGAAGATGCTGCCCTTGCCGCCGTCGTATGCCTTCTGCTTGGCGGAGTTGTAGACCTTCTCGAACACGCGCGGCACCGACAGGATGAAGTGCGGCTTGAACGCGGCGAATTGGTCGAGCAGCGTGGTGAGGTCGGCGGTGTGCGCGACCGTGACCTTGGCGTCGAACGCGCCGAAGGAGATGGCGCGGGCGAAGACGTGCGCGAGGGGCAGGAACATCAGGGTGCGCCTGCCGGCGTACATCGCGTCGCTGAGCGCCAGCTTCACGGCCGCGGACTCCGCGTAGAAGTTGGAGTGGGTCAACTGCACGCCCTTGGGACGACCCGTGGTGCCCGACGTGTAGATGAGGGTCGCGGGCGAGGACGCGCGCACCTGGTGACGACGCTCGTGCAGCTGCTCGTCGGTGACGCCTTCGCCACGCTTCGACAGTTCGTCGATCGCCCCGCCTTCGATCTGCAGGACCTCCTTCAGGTCCGGCGCGGCGTCGGTGACGACCTTCAGCGCGTCGGCCTGCTTGGCGTTCTCGACGACCAGCAGCGATGTGCCGGAGTCTTCGAGGATCCACTTCGCCTGATCGGGTGCGGACGTTTCGTAGATGGCGACGGTGCACCCGCCTGCCGTCCAGATCGCGTAGTCGATGACGACCCACTCGTACCGGGTCGCCGACAGGATCGCGACGCGGTCGCCGAGCTCGACGCCGGAAGCGATGAGGCCCTTCGCGACGGCGGAGACCTGCTCCGCGAACTCGGCGGCGGTGACGTCTACCCACCCACCGTTGCCGGGGCGCTTGAACGGAACGAACTTCGGGTCTTCCTCGGCATGACGGAAGACCGTGTCCGCCATGGAGGCGTCCTCCGGAATTGAGAACGACTGCGGTACCGAGAATTCACGCACTATGACCCCTCCACTGAAACGACATGACGGATGTGCATTCGATCACATTTGTCCCAGTTTCGCACCAGGGTCGATGTCCGTTATGTGTATTTCTGTTCTGACCAGCGGAGATAAGTGTAACTCGGCGTAAACTGATAACTCAGGCAGCCTCTTCGAGACGCCGCGAGTTCGCCGACAGCCAGCGCCGGATCGCATAGTTCAACTGATCCGGATCGACACCGAGTTCGGTCGCCGTCGCCTCGAGGATCTCCTCGGCAGGGCCGTCGTCGGTGGCTTCCGAAATTCCGAGCGCGCCGCTGATGAACACGTCCGCCACCCGATTCGGCCGGACCCCGGGGATCCCGGCGAGCATCAGGAAGTGCGCCCACGTGACGTCGCTGCTCTCCCCGCACACCTCGATCCACGCGTCGTGGATCTGCTCCAGGGCGGCTTCGTCCCGGGCGGCCTCGAGAAGGTCGTCGATGCTGTTGATCCGGAGCTGGTGTAGCCGCTCCGCCGCCAGCTGGATGTGACGCGCCTCGATCGGCACACCGGTCGCGGAGTACCGCCGTTTGTACGAGCCGACCTTGCCCGCCCACTGATCCGAGCTGCCCGCCTCCTCGAACGTGCGGAGAAGGTCGCGGGCGCCGTCGGTGAGCGGCTGATCGGGGTGCGCCCGCCGGTACGCCAGATAGCCGTCGACGACGGCGACCTCGCTGTGCCCGGCGCTCGACTGCACCGATTCGATGATGCAGAGGGCCAGGCTGTGCCGGTAGGCATCGGAGGTGACCCAGCCGGACGGGTCGCCCAATCGGTCGCGGCAAGCGGTGACGACGGTTTCGACGGTATCGGCAGAGACGGTCACGAGATCCTCCAAAGGCAGTCTGTTCTGTGCTCTGTCCGGTGTATCGACAGGGCCTCCGGGAACGTTGCACTGGAGCTGAAGATTCCTCGAGAACCACCGTCAGTGGTGGGCCAGCAGGTCTGTGACCTCGGTGTCCGAGAGTTGATGGAAATCGTCGTACGCGTTGCCGACGCCGCCGAGATCGGCCGGGACGTATGGGCAGACCACCTCGTCGGCGGTCACACGCAGACGGCCGACGGCCTCGGGCGCAGCCACCGGGACCGCGACGATCACGCGTGCCGCGCCCAGTTTCTTCACCGACTGGCAGGCCACCGCCGCGGTCGCGCCCGTGGCCATGCCGTCGTCGACGAGGACAGCTGTGCGGCCCTTGAGTGACGCTCGCGGCTTCCCGCCGCGGAGCACCCGAGCCCGCCGTTCGAGTTCGCGGCGCTCCTTCGCCTCGACCATGGCGAGTGCGGTCTTGCTGATCCGGGCGATGCGGAGGACGTCGTCGTTGATCACCCGGGATTCGCCCTCGCCGATGGCACCCATGGCGAGTTCCGGCTGCCACGGGACACCCAGTTTGCGGACGAGCACGACGTCGAGAGGGGCCGACAGGGCGGCAGCGACTTCGAACGCGACGGGGACGCCGCCGCGCGGCAGACCGAGCACCACCAGATCGGTGCCGCGCAGGTGCTCCAGTGCGGCGGCCAGTCTGCGACCGGCGTCGGCGCGACTGGTGTACAACATCGAACGCTCCGTGATCGGGGAGAACTGTTCGTCTCCGACGCTACTCCCGATCGCGCCGTTCAGATCTCGCTGACGGTGAATCGGCGCAGGGCGAGGGCGGGGTTCTTCTCCCGCACCTCGGTGATCCGCTCCGCGCTGACCGCCGCGACCGCGGTGCCCACCCGCTCGCCGAGCGACGCGAGAGTCACGCCCATCGGATCGACGATCATGCTGTTCCCGGCCCCGGTGCGCGCGCTCTGGTCGGCGGCGGCCACATACACGGTGTTCTCGATGGCGCGCGCCCGCACGAGCGTGGACCAGTGGTCCTCCTTCAACGGTCCGGGCACCCACTGCGCGGGCAGCAGCAGCACGTCGGCGCCCGCGTCGACGATGCGGCGGGTGACCTCGGGGAACCGGAGGTCGTAGCAGGTCTGCATGCCGAACGTGAGGCCGTCGACGGCGAAGGTCTGCGGGGCGTCGATCTCCCCGGCGCGGATGACGTCGGATTCCTTGTAGCCGAACGCGTCGTACAGGTGGAGTTTGCGGTAGGTGGCGACGATGTCGCCGCCCGGTCCGAGGGCGACGAGGGTGTTGGAGATGTGATCGTCCCCGGGCAAATGTTCGTTGACCCCTGCCACCAGGTGGACGTCGAGTTCCTTCGCGGTCGCGGCCAGCCCGCTGACGAACTCGCCGTCCAGGCCCTCGGCCGACTCGACGATCCGCTCGTCCGTCCGCGGCGCCGTGAACATCGCGTACTCGGGCGCCACCACCACCTTCGCGCCGCGGCCCGCGGCCTCGGCGGCGAGCGTGCGGAGGGTGCGCAGGTTCTCCTGCTTGTCCTGACCGGGAGCGAACTGAATGACAGCGACATCGACCATGCCGTCCACGCTAGGCGACGACCCCGCGGCAGGTGTCTCCCGTCCCGGTCGCCGCGTATTTCCACGGCGTGGCGATGCACTGTGGACTCGTGCACTAAACTGCTGGTCAATGAGTGATATCGAGCGTGACCCCGAACCCCCCACTTTTGCCGACCTCGACATCGATGATCGGGTCTTGAAGGCACTGTCCGATGTGGGCTACGAGTCGCCCTCGCCGATCCAGGCAGCCACCATTCCGCCCCTCCTCGCCGGCAACGACGTCGTCGGCCTGGCGCAGACCGGCACCGGCAAGACCGCTGCGTTCGCGGTTCCGATCCTCTCGAAGATCGACCTGACGCAGAAGTCGCCGCAGGCGTTGGTCCTCGCGCCGACGAGGGAGCTGGCCCTGCAGGTCGCGGAGGCGTTCGGCAAGTACTCCGCCCATATCCCGGGCCTGCACGTCCTGCCCATCTACGGCGGTCAGAGCTACGGCGTCCAGCTGTCCGGACTGCGGCGCGGCGCGCACGTGGTCGTGGGCACGCCCGGTCGCGTGATCGACCACCTGGAGAAGGGCACGCTCGACCTGTCCAAGCTCTCCTACCTCGTCCTGGACGAGGCCGACGAGATGCTGAAGATGGGTTTCCAGGAGGACGTCGAGCGCATCCTCGCCGACACCCCGGAGTACAAGCAGGTGGCGCTGTTCTCGGCCACGATGCCGGGGGCCATCCGCAAGATCTCGAAGCAGTACATGCACGACCCCGTCGAGATCACGATGAAGTCGAAGACGTCGACCGCGTCCAACATCTCGCAGCGGTACGTCCAGGTGGCGCACCAGCGCAAGCTCGACGCCCTGACGCGTGTCCTCGAGGTCGAGGACTTCGAGGCGATGATCATCTTCGTGCGCACCAAGCAGGCCACCGAGGACCTCGCCGAAAAGTTGCGGTCTCGTGGTTTCTCCGCGTCGGCCATCAACGGCGACATCGTGCAGGCGCAGCGTGAGCGGACCATCGGCCAGCTCAAGAGCGGCGCCCTCGACATCCTCGTGGCCACCGACGTGGCTGCGCGTGGCCTGGATGTCGACCGCATCTCCCACGTCGTCAACTACGACATCCCGCACGACACGGAGTCGTACGTCCACCGGATCGGCCGTACCGGTCGCGCCGGCCGCGCGGGCGAGGCGTTGCTGTTCGTGGCACCGCGCGAGCGGCACCTGCTCAAGGCCATCGAGAAGGCGACCCGTCAGCCGCTGGCCGAGATGCAGCTGCCCAGCGTCGACGACGTCAATGCGCAGCGTGTGTCCAAGTTCGGCGACTCGATCACCGAGAGCCTCACGTCCGACAATCTGGCGTTGTTCCGCAAGATGATCGAGGACTACGAGCAGGAGCACGACGTGCCGCTCGCCGACATCGCCGCCGCGCTCGCGGTGCAGTCGCGCGACGGTGAGGCGTTCCTCATGGCACCCGAACCGCCGCCGGCGCCTCGCCGTGAGCGCGAGCCTCGTGAACGCCCGGCACGCCGGTTCGACGAGGGCCCCCCGACGCGGTCGCGTGGACCGGAGGGCCAGGAGCTCGCGACGTACCGGATCGCGGTCGGCAAGCGGCACCGTGTGGTGCCGGGTGCGATCGTCGGTGCCATCGCGAACGAGGGTGGGCTGCGGCGCAGCGATTTCGGGCACATCAGCATCCGCCCCGACCACAGCCTGGTGGAGTTGCCCGCCGACCTGTCCAGCGAGACCCTCGAAGCCCTGCGTCGTACCCGGATCTCCGGAGTGCTGATTCAGCTGCAACCCGATTCGGGTCCGCCGTCGGGCCGACCGCGTGGTGGCCGCGACGATCGGGCAGGCGGAAAGTTCCAGCGCGACCGGGACAGCAGGAAAAAGCCGCGCGAGTAGCTCTCACGCGGCCCTCCCGAAGAGGATCCCCGGCGGTTACGCCGGGGGAGCGGGAGCCGGGGCGGGCTGTGCCGCTTCGGCGGGCAGCGGGCCCTCCTCGGGAACGAAGAACGAACCGACGGTCGGCAGCACGTAGCAGGTCGCGTTGGTGTAGCCGACGGTGCCGAAGATCGATGCCACGACGGTGCCGGCCCCCGTCGCCACGACCTTGTTCAGCGCCGGGTAGCCGCCCTCGGTGACGCCGTCGAGGGGCAGGATTCCGCTGGCGCCGGTGTTGGTGTTGATCCACGCGACGTTGAGTCCCGAGGACTTCACGACACCGGGGTACGCGGAGAGGGCCTGGAAGCTGATCTCGTTCGCCTTCACCTCGGCGGTGGGCCCGGTGGTGCCCGACGCCAGCGTCAGCGTGACCGGTGCGACGGTGCCGCAACCCACGGTCGGTGCGGTGTAGAGGAACGGGGTGTACGCGCCCGCGACGTCATGCAGCACCGTGGACGTGGCCAGCGCCTCGACCGCGGCCTTCGCCTCGGGCTTGTCGGCCTGGGTGCGCAGTTCGGCGAGGCCGGGGACGTCGGGGGTGGCCGGTTCGGCCGCTGCCGTGCCCGACAGGCCGAAAGTCGCCGCGATACCGACCGTTGCCGCCGCGATCGTGCGTCGCATCACGCTCATACCGTCCACCTGAACTCCTCGTTGTCTCGTCCGGGCGGCTCTGCAGCGCCGCCCGAGCGGAGAATTTACCCGAGAGAGCGGAAACAGTCAGGACCAGCTGCCGCCGCCGGCCAGCGTATCGGCGCGCGCGCCGTCGAGGGATTGCCGGATGATGTCGGCGTGACCGGCGTGCCGGGCGAGTTCCTCGATCTGGTGCAGCAGCATGTACCGGACCGTGAAGACGACCCCCGGCGCCATCCACTGCGCCACGTCGGCGGGCAGGTCGACGTCGCGATCCAGATCGGTTTCGGCGGCGACCGCGGCCTCGGTGGCGCGCTGTGCGTCGTCGAAGCGGGCGAGGAGGGTGTCGACGGTCTCGTCCTCAGTGACGTTCCATGCGGCCATCCACGCTGCCACCGGGTCGTCGCCGACATCGCGCGGAGCCCCGGTGATGCGGGAGGTCATCGCCTCTTCGCCGTCGATCACGTGCTTGAGGAGGGACGCCAGGCTCAGCTCGCTGGCGCTGGGCACACTGCGGGCCTGCTCCTCCGTCAGCCCGGACATCGCGTTGCGGAAGGCGGTGCGCTGGTTGTCCAGCATGAGGAGAAGGAGTCCGCGCTCGTCGGAGATGGGGTTCTGGGTGCTGGGTGTCTCGGTCATGAGTTCAGTGTGGCGCGAATAGCGGACACCTACTGTCCTGGATCGACACTCTGCGCGCGTCCCCAGCGGTTCGGGCAGGACCGACCTACGATCGAGGCACTGTCCGGGGAACGCCCCTGTTCCTGTGATCGAGTCGCGAACCGAGGTGCTTATGGCCCTGGAAGATTCGTCGTCGGCCTTCGCCGACCCGTCCCGGGAGGGCGCGGCCTCACCGGAGCACGACCTCGAAGGCCACCTCATCGAGGCCCGGTCCGAGGACTTCTTCCACGCCAGAGAACTGCAAGTGAACAACGAGTGGTTCAAGACCGCGGTGTTCTACGAGGTGCTGGTCCGCGCGTTCTTCGATTCCTCCGGCGACGGAACGGGCGATCTCCAGGGGCTGACGTCCAAACTCGACTACCTGTCCTGGCTCGGGGTCGACTGCCTGTGGCTGCCGCCGTTCTACGATTCGCCGCTACGCGACGGCGGTTACGACATCCGCGACTTCCGCGCCGTGCTCCCGGAGTTCGGGACGGTCGAGGATTTCGTCCAGCTCTTCGATCAGGCGCACCGCCGCGGGATCAGAGTCATCACGGACCTGGTCATGAACCACACGTCCGACACGCACGCGTGGTTCCAGGAGTCGCGCACCGACCCCGATGGCCCGTACGGCGACTTCTACGTGTGGTCGGACCGTGACGAAGGGTATCCGGACGCGCGCATCATCTTCGTTGACACCGAGACGTCTAATTGGACGTGGGATCCGGTGCGCAAGCAGTACTACTGGCATCGGTTCTTCTCCCATCAGCCGGACCTGAACTACGACAATCCCGACGTCCAGGACGCGATGATCGACGTGCTGCGATTCTGGCTGGACCTCGGAATCGATGGCTTCCGGCTGGACGCCGTGCCCTACCTGTTCGAGCGGGAGGGCACCAACTGCGAGAACCTGCCCGAGACGCATGCGTTTCTCAAGAAATGCAGGGCCGTCATGGACGCCGAGTACCCGGGGCGGGCGCTTCTCGCCGAAGCCAACCAGTGGCCGTCGGACGTCGTGGAGTACTTCGGGGAGCCGGACGTGGGCGATGAGTGCCACATGGCGTTCCACTTCCCGTTGATGCCCCGCATCTTCATGGCCGTGCGCCGGCAGAACCGGTTTCCGATCTCCGAGATCCTCGCGCAGACCCCGCCGATTCCGAGTTCGTGCCAATGGGGAATCTTCCTCCGGAACCACGACGAGCTGACCCTCGAAATGGTGTCGGACGAGGAGCGTGACTACATGTATTCCGAGTACGCGCAGGATCCGCGGATGAAGGCGAACATCGGCATCCGGCGACGTCTCGCGCCGTTGCTCGAGAACGACCGCAACCAGCTCGAGCTGTTCACCGCGCTGCTGCTGAGTCTGCCGGGTTCGCCCGTTCTCTACTACGGCGACGAGATCGGCATGGGCGACAACATCTGGCTCGGCGATCGGGACTCGGTGCGGACTCCCATGCAGTGGACGCCCGACCGCAACGCCGGATTCTCCCGTGCCGACCCAGCCCGGATGTACTTGCCGGTCATCATGGATCCCACGTACGGCTACCAGTCGGTGAACGTCGAGGCGCAGATGAACTCGACCAACTCGTTGCTGCACTGGACCCGGCGCCTGATCCAGGTTCGCAAACAGCATCCGGCGTTCGGAACGGCGTCGTTCACCGAACTCGGCAGTGCGAACCCGGCCGTCCTGTCGTATGTGCGGGAGACGCCGCCGAGCCAGGACCGCCCGTACAGCGACGTCATCCTGTGCGTCAACAACCTGTCCAGGTTCCCGCAGGCGGTGATCCTGGACCTCACCCAGTTCGCCGGCCGAATCCCCGTGGAGCTCACCGGTTCCGTTCCCTTCCCCTCGATCGGGGACGGCGGGTACATGATCACACTCCCCGGTCACGGATTCTTCTGGTTTGCGCTGCAACCGGATCCGAAGTCCGACGGCGCGGTGAGCGGACACCCGGTCAGCAGCGAAGCGGAACAGGCGGTGCAGCAGTGAACGAACCCACCAGTGAACGCATTCCCGACGAGACCCTCGAGCGGCAACTCGTCCGGTGGTTGCCGGACCGGCGGTGGTTCGCCGCGAAGGGCACCACCATCGCGGCGGTGCGGATCCTGCTGCGCCACGAACTGACGACGGCGTTCGGGTTCTCCGCCGAGCATCTCCTGGTGTCGGTGGAGTTCGAGGCAGGACCGCCGCAGGTGTATCAGATACCTCTGGGTTTTCGCAGTCATCTGCCGGAGGACCTCGAGCCGTGGGCGCTGCCGGACGGCGACGGGAACATCATGATCGCGTACGACGGCCTGCACGATGCCGAGATCATCACCTTGTACGCCGACCTGCTGTCGGAGGCCGAGGGATCGGGGCCGGTGCAGTTGAAGACGGTGCCGGGCACGGTGATCGAACCGGGGCTCCGCGGGCGGACACTCGGTGCGGAGCAGTCGAACACGTCGGTGGTGCTGGGGGAGAAGCTCCTGATGAAGATCTTCCGGCTGGTCACGCCGGGCGTGAACCCGGACGTAGAACTCCACCTCGCGCTCGCCGAAGCGGGCAGTGAATACGTGGCGACGCTGCGGGCGTGGATGGAGACGGACGTGGCCGGGATTCTGACCACCCTCGCGATGGTCCAGGATTTCGAGGCCAACTCGGCGGACGGGTGGAGCATGGCGCTGGGCAGCGTCCGCGACCTCCTGATCGAAGCGGATCTCCACGCCGCGGAGTTGGGGACGGACTTCGCCGGTGAGTCCTATCGGATGGGCGCTGCGGTCGCCGAGGTGCATGCCACCCTGGCGCGTGCGCTCGGTGCGGAGGAACGACAGGTGGCGTCGACGACCGTGGAGGCGATGACGCGCAGGCTGGACGCCGCCACCTCGATCGTTCCCGAACTGGGGGAGGTGGCGGCGGCGGTGCGGGGCAAGTTCGCCGAGGCGGAAGCTCTGGGCGCCACCACCGTCCAGCGGATTCACGGCGACCTCCACCTCGGTCAGGTGCTGCGGACACCGGAGCGGTGGCTGCTCATCGACTTCGAGGGGGAGCCCGCCAAGACGCTCGACGAGCGCCGGGAACGGGATAGCCCGTTGCGGGATGTGGCGGGAATGCTGCGGTCCTTCGACTACGCCGCTCACCACCTACTGGCAGATTCGGTGCCGATGGGAGCGATGGGGGCGGCGTCGCAGCGGGACTTCCGCGCGAGGGAGTGGGCGCAGCGCAACGCCGACGCCTTCTGTGAGGGCTACGCCTCCGTGTCGGGCACCGACCCACGCGAGGCGGCGGCGTTGCTCCGAGCCTACGAACTCGACAAGGCGGTGTACGAGACCGTGTACGAGGCGAGGAACCGCCCTAATTGGATCGGCCTGCCCCTCTCCGCCATTCGCAGACTCACCTCAGCACCTCGGTGAGCGTCGGGGACGACACCGTGCCCGTGTCGAACTGAGTGCGGTACAGCTCCTCGTATCGGCCGCCCGCGGCGAGCAGCTCGGAGTGGGTGCCGCGTTCGACGATGCGCCCGGCCTCGACCACGAGGATCAGATCGGCCGCGCGGACGGTCGACAACCGGTGCGCGATCACCACCGCGGTCCGCCCGGCGAGGGCCTCGCCCAAGGCCTCCTGGACGGCGGCCTCGGACGTGGAGTCGAGGTGCGCCGTCGCCTCGTCGAGGATGACCACCCGCGGATGTGCGAGTAGCAGGCGCGCGATGGTCAGCCGCTGGCGTTCGCCTCCCGACAGCCGGTAGCCGCGTTCGCCGACCACCGTGTCGAGGCCGTCGGGCAGGGCCGCGACGAGGTCGGTGAGCCGCGCCCGTTCCAGCACCTCCGCGAGTTCGGCCGGCGTGGCACCCGGCCGGGCGAGCAAGAGGTTGGCCCGCACGGTGTCGTGGAAGAGGTGCCCGTCCTGAGTCACCATGCCGACGGTGGCCCGCACGGAGTCGGCGGTCAGGTCGCGCACGTCCACCCCGCCGAGTTTCACCGAGCCCGCGTCCGCGTCGTAGAGCCGGGGAACCAGTTGGGCGATGGTGGACTTGCCGGCTCCGGACGATCCCACCAGGGCGACCATCTGCCCGGGTTCGGCACGGAACGACAGCCGGTGCAGCACGTCGACGCCGCCGCGGGTGTCGAGGGTCGCGACCTCCTCGAGCGATGCCAGCGACACCTTGTCGGCCGAGGGATACGCGAATTCCACGGAGTCGAACTCGACGGATACCGGGCCGTCGGGCACCGCGACCGCGTCGGGCTTCTCGGCGATCAGCGGCTTCAGGTCGAGGACCTCGAAGACGCGCTCGAAGCTCACCAGCGCGCTCATCACATCCATCCGTGCGCTGGCCAGCGCCGTGAGGGGTGAGTACAACCGGGTCAGCAGCATCGCCATCGCGACGACTGCTCCCGCGTCGAGTTGTCCGCGCAGTGCGTAGAACCCACCCAGCCCGTAGACGAGCGCCAGCGCGAGAGCGGACACGAGAGTGAGCGCGGTGACGAACACCGACTGCAGCATCGCGGTGCGGACACCGATGTTCCGCACCCGCCTGGCCCGGACCGCGAACTCGGCGGACTCCTCCGACGGGCGGCCGAACAGCTTCACGAGTGTGGCACCCGGCGCCGAGAACCGCTCCGTCATCTGAGTGCTCATCACCGAATTGTGGTTGGCCGCCTCACGATTGAGTTGAGCCAGCCGCGCGCCCATCCTGCGGGCGGGCAGGACGAAGATCGGCAACAGCAGCAGTGCGCACAGCGTGATCTGCCAGGAGATCCCGATCATCACGATGAGCGTGATGCCGAGCGTGACGAGGTTGGACACCACGCCCGACAGCGTGTCGCTGAACGCGCGTTGCGCACCGATCACGTCGTTGTTGAGGCGGCTGACCAGCGCGCCGGTCCGAGTGCGGGTGAAGAAGGCGATCGGCATCCGCTGCACGTGGTCGAACACGGCGGTCCGCAGGTCGAGGATCAGGTTCTCGCCGATGCTCGCGGACAGCCACCGCGTCCACAGGGCGAGGGCGGATTCGAGTACGGCGATGACCGCGATGAGTGCCGCGAGGCGTACGACGACGGACACCGCGTCGCCGCCGACGATGGCGTTGACGACCCGGCCCGCCAGCACCGGGGTGGCCACCGCCAGCGCGGCCGTGACGACGCTGAGCAGCAGGTACCACCCGAGGCTGCGGCGGTGTGGCAGGGCGAACCGGGCTATCCGCCGCAACGTCGTGCGGGAGAAGGGTCGACGATCCTCTTGGGCGTGCATCGCGTTGTACATCGCGTTCCACGCCGTGACTTCCATGCTCATGCCAGCGGCCTCCTGTCGCTATCCCCCCACGGTAGAGCCGGGGTATGACACGACGGTAGAACCTCAACGTTACTCGAGGTCAAGCGGCGAGCGCGGAAGCGCTACTTCGCGACGTCCACGACCACCCGCGTCGGGTCGGACAGAGTCGACACCGTGAAGGGGCGGCCCGGTTGCGTCACGCCGATGAACGACTGCGTGACGCCTTCGAACACGAGCGCGCCGTTGACCTCCGTCACCGTGCCGCCGGGAACACCGGGGACCGGGTCGGGGCCCGAGTATCCCTCCACATCACTGTCGAACGGGTACGCCGAGCCGTCGATCTGCACCTGCAGGATGCCGTTGCCCGACACCGGAATCGTCCTGCCGCTGCCGTCCTGCACCGCCTCGTCCACATACGCGACCCGCCAGCCCGGTGTGCCCTTGCCGCCGAGTTCATACACCACGCGGTCGAATCCGTCGTGCTCGCCGACGCGGACGTCGGTGACCGTGAGCTTCGCGGACTCGGACGCCGCGGACGATTTCGGCGACGCGTCGGTCGGGATCGGCGCCGACTCGGATTCGAGGGCGCTGCTGGTGGTGGCGGCCGCGGCCGGTGACGTCGCCGCCACACTGCTGGGGGAGTTCGACTCCGAGCATCCGGTGAGCGTCAGGGCCAGGGCGCAGGCGGCGAACGCGGCGAAGGGACCGATCCGGTGGTTGATCATGATCCGATCGTAAGCCGGGGCCGATCAGAGAAGGGGGAGACCCTGGCGTGGCGTCGCGATCGCGTCCAGGTACAGCCAATTGCCGTCCTCACGGACGAATCGGCTGTTCTCGTGCAGCGATTCGCGGTGGCCGTCCAGTACGTAGTGCGCGCGGAACTCGACGGTTCCGGTGGTGTCGAGCAGTCCGCCGCCGCTCGTGGCCAGGATGTCGAGGCGGGTCCAGCGCTGCTCCGGATCGAGGTCCAGGGTCCCGGGCCGGGTGCTCGGATGCCATGTCGCGAGCAGGTAGTCGGCATCCAGGACGGCGAACGCGCTGAACCGTGATCGCATGAGACGCTCGGCGGTGGGCGCCGTCGCCTCGCCGCGGTGATACCTCCCGCAGCACTCGTCGTACGGTTCACCGAGCAGGCAGGGGCATCGAACGGTCACGATCCCAGTATGGACGGCGGTCACACGAGCTTGTGCGTGCGGTCCTTCCAGTACGGCGCGCGCAGTTCCCGCTTGAGGATCTTGCCGGTGGGGTTGCGGGGGAGCAGGTCGACGACGTCGACCGTCGTCGGGCACTTGAACTTCGCCAGACGCTGGCGGGTGTAATGGATCAGCTCGTCCGGTTCGATGGTCGTCCCGGTCACCGGTACGACGACGGCCTTGACCGTCTCACCCCAGTGGTCGTCGGGCACGCCGATCACCGCCACCTCCGCCACCGCCGGGTGTTCGACGAGCACCCGTTCGATCTCGGGCGAGTACACGTTCTCACCGCCGGTGATGATCATGTCCTTCAGGCGGTCCTCGATGAACACGAAACCGTCGGCGTCCGCCCGTCCCATGTCGCCGCTGCGCAACCACCCGTCGGCGGTGATGGCCTCCGCCGTCGCCTCGGGCTTGCCGAGATAGCCGGGTGTGCGTTGTTCGGAACGCCACCACAGTTCCCCCGTCTCGCCGGGAGCGACGTCCTCGGTGGTGGCCGGGTCCACGATGCGCATCTCCACCCCGGGAATGGGCTGTCCCGCCGACGCCATCCTCTCCTCCTGTGCCGCGTCGCGATGCACCTCGGGCAGCAGCGCGGTGACGACACCCGCGCACTCGGTCATTCCGTAGACCTGGACGAACTCCGCCTCGGGCCAGGCGGCGAGCGCGCTGCGCAGCAACGGCAGCGGCATCGGCGCCGCGCCGTACGTGATGCGGTGCAGCGCACCGAACGCGGCCACGGCCTGCTCGCCGGCGGCGAGCACTCCGGCTATCACCGGCGGCACCAGGAACGCGATGTTCGCACCCGCAGCGAGCGCGCCGAACAGGGACGGGGCGTCGGCCTCCCGGGTGAAGTGGCACCGGGCGCCGGCGTGCACGCCCATGATGGCGTAGCAACTTCCGCCGACGTGGAACAGCGGCATGGCGACGAGGAGGCAGTCGTCGTGCCGCGCGGGCAGGATCTCGAGCACCGCGGTGCTGTGGGCGATCAGGTTGCGGTGGGTCAGCTGAACGCCCTTCGGCCTGCCGGTGGTTCCCGAGCTGTACAGGATCAGCGCGGTGGCATCCGCTCCCACCTCCGGCCTCGACGACAGCACCGGCGCCTCGGCAAGCCACGGCTCGAACTCGTCGTGCTCCCCGCCGACGGTGATGATCTGCTCGATACCGGTCAACCGGTCGCGCAGTGCCATGACCTGTTGGAGGAACTCGTTGCCCACGAACAGGATCCGCGCCCCGGAATCGTTGATCACGTAGTCGAGTTCCTCACCGGCCAGCCGCCAGTTGGGAACCGCGGCGGCCGCGCCGAGGAGCGACGCGGCGTAGGTGACCTCGAGGCAGGACAGATGGTTCTTGTCGACGAACGCGACCGTGTCGCCGGCCCCGATTCCGCCCTCCGCCAAGGCTCCCGCGATGTGCAGGATCCGGTCGTGCCACCCGGACCACGTGTATTCGGTGCCCTGGAACTGCACGGCGACGTCGTCCGGTCGGACCTGCGCCCAGTGCGCGAGTCGGTCGAAGATGATCTCGTTGTCGGCGTCCGACATGCGCCCACCTCTCGTCTGTGACGTCAGTCACATCAGGCTAGTAGCCGGTGATTCGATCAGTGACGTTTTGCCTCACGCGGCCGAACTGCTTCGGCTCTGTGCGTCCGCGCGTCGCAGCGCGGCGGTGCCGAGGGCGCCGACCACGATCAGGGTGATGCCCAGCCAGTCGGGGTCGTTGTCCGTGACGAGCATCGCGATACCCACGCCGACCACGAACGGCGGCAGGAAGTCGAACAGTTTGACGAGGGGTGGTGCCACTTCTTCCGGTTCCCCTGGCTCCCGCGGCGCCTGCGCGCTCGCCACGTCCGGATACCACTCGGTGAAGGACAGCGCGAACAGCAACGCCCCGATCGGGATGATCCAGCCCGTCCAGAAATTGTCCGGCTGGTCGAGGACCAGGTCGCCGTACAGTCCAGCCGCCGCCGACACCGTGAAGGACAGTGCCCACACCAGCGTGATGAGCTGGTTGACCTTGAGGAACAGCGGCGAGGTCCAATACTCCTCGGGTGTGGTCTCTTTCGCGTACGGCAGGGTGAACGGATTGCGCAGTAGCAGCGACCCGAACGCGAAGGCGACCAGCGCCAGGCTCGACATCTCGCCCGACCACTTCTCCAGCCAGGTGATCAGGTCGTCGGACGCGAACAGTCCGATCGCGGCGAGGCACCCGAAGTAGAGGATGTCGAACACTTCGAGAGGTTTGAGGGTTCCGCCGCGGCGGTGGCTGAGGAACAGGAACAGAATCGACAACCCGAGAGCGGTGGCGACCGATTCCTCGAACCGCCCGGGGCCGGACAGCAGCGACATCACGATCCACGGCGCCAGACCGGCGAACGGTGATTGCAGGAAAGCGTCGAGGAACCGCGATCCGGCCCGGGGTTTGGGGGATTCGATGGCCATGAGGCTCTCCTTCGCACCGGCGATACCGGAATTCTCCCAGGTCGGTACTTCCGTTGTGGGCGTTTCCGCGGGGGTCTCCGTGTCGGAGATCACGGCCGCGGCGACCGAAGATCAGGGTGGTCCCTGATGGCGGGCCGCAGCGGGTGTCGACAAGATGGAGGAGTGCGCCGCGCGTGCACCGTCCCGGCCCGTCACCACGGGGCCGGACCGCACAAGAGAAATACGAAAGGCGATCATGAGCACGCATGCCCCCGCTGTCGCTGCCCGTGCTGTCGAGCTGTCCAAGACGTACGGCACCGGCGACACCCAGGTCCACGCGCTCAGCGCGGTATCCGCGGAGTTCGCCCGTGGTGAGTTCACCGCGATCATGGGACCGTCCGGTTCCGGTAAGTCGACGCTGATGCACTGCCTGGCCGGTCTCGATGCGGCCAGTTCGGGTTCCGTCCTCATCGGCGACACCGAGCTGACGACCCTGACGGACAAGCAGATGACGCAGCTGCGACGTGACCGGATCGGCTTCGTGTTCCAGGCGTTCAACCTGGTGCCGACGCTGACGGCACTGGAGAACATCACCCTTCCGCTAGACATCGCGGGCCGCAAGCCGGACGCCGCATGGCTCGAGAACGTGCTCACCAAGCTCGGACTGCAGGACCGTCTCGAGCACCGCCCCGGCGAGTTGTCCGGCGGTCAGCAACAGCGCGTCGCGTGCGCGCGCGCCCTGGCCGGGCAGCCGGAGATCATCTTCGGTGACGAGCCCACCGGCAACCTCGACTCCAAGTCCTCGGGTGAGGTGCTGTCGATCCTGCGGGCCGCGGTGGACGAGTTCCATCAGACCGTCGTCATCGTCACGCACGATCCCCGCGCGGCGGCCTACGCCGACCGGGTGGTCTTCCTCGCCGACGGCAAGATCGTCGACGAACTGCGTGACCCGACGGCCGATTCGGTCCTCGACACCATGAAGCGACTCGACGAGCCCGCTCACGCCCTCGCGTCCGACGCGGCGGTCTGACCGCATGGCGTCCACATCCAGCGCCCCGATGCGCAAGGTGTCGCTGCGCAACCTGGCGGCACACAAGGTCCGGCTGGCACTGACGGTGCTGTCCGTGGTGCTCGGCACCGCGTTCGTCGCCGGTTCCTTCGTCTTCACCGACACACTCCAGAAGACGTTCGACTCGATCTTCGAGAACACCGCGCAAGGGGTCGACGTGCGGGTGTCGAGCGAGGAGCGCAACTCCAGCGGAGTGCCCCTCGCCGACCTCGACACCATCACCGCGCTGGACGGAGTGCGCGCGGTGGCACCTGCCGTCAGCGGGCAAATCGTCCTCATCGACTCCGACGGTGCCGCCGTCCAGACGGGTGGTGCGCCGAGCATCGGCGAGTCCTATCTGCCGCCGGGCCAGGCGCTCGGTGAACCCGACGAGTACGTTCAGGGCGGCCCGCCCGCTCAGGTCGGCCAGATGGCCGTCAACGCCAGTGCCGCAGAACGCGCGCAACTGGCGGTCGGCGACACCGCCAAGGTTCTCGTGCCCGCTCGCGGCATGGTCGACGTCACCGTCTCCGGCATCTACGACACCGGCAACGAGACCGGTGGATTCATCGGCGCGACGTTCGTCGACTCGCAGGCCCGCGAACTGTTCACCGACGGCAAGCACGTCGAGTACATCGACGTCGCCGGAACGGGTGTGTCCCAGACCGAACTGCGCGACGAGATCGCCGCGGCCCTTCCCGACGCGAAGGTCCAGACCGGCGACGAGGTGCGCGAGGAGACCAAGGCGCAGGTGACGGAGGCGCTGAGCTTCATCAACTACTTCCTCCTCGCATTCGGTGCGATCGCCCTGCTCGTCGGCACGTTCATCATCTACAACACGTTCTCGATGATCGTGGCCCAGCGCCTGCGCGAACTGGCGCTGCTCCGCGCGATCGGTGCCAGCCGCAAGCAGGTGGGCCGTTCCGTGGTCTTCGAGGCCCTCGTGGTCGGCGTGATCGGCAGCGCGATCGGGATCGCCGCCGGCGTCGGCCTGGCCTACGGTCTGCGCGGACTGCTGAACGCGTTCGACGTCGGTCTGCCCGAGGGTCCCCTGCAAGTGGGGCCGCGCACGATTCTCATCGCCCTCGTGGTCGGGGTGCTCGTGACAACCGTCAGCGCGTACGCACCCGCCCGGCGCGCGTCCAAGGTCCCGCCGGTCGCGGCGATGCGGGAGGAATTCGCGTCCACCGGCGACTCACTGCACGTGCGCACCATCGCCGGTGCAGTCCTCGGTGTCCTCGGCGTCGTGGGACTCGTCATCGGTTCGCGGGGCACGGGTGGTGGCGCGGCCGCCGTCGTCGGTGCCGGCGCGCTCGGTCTGATCCTCGCCGTGCTGTTCGCCGCCCCGGCGTTGTCCCGCCCGATCGTCGGAGCTCTCGGCGCGGTGCTGGCCAAGCCGTTCGGTCCGGTCGGGCGCCTGGCCCGCACCAACGCCGTGCGGAATCCGCGCCGCACGGCGGCCACCGCCTTCGCGCTGACGCTGGGTCTGATGCTCGTGTCCGTCATCGGCGTGTTCGGCGCGTCCGCGAAGGCCAGCGTCAACCAGCTCGTCGACTCGGGGGTGTCCGCCGACTACGTGCTCACCGGCCCCAACCAGATCGGTGTGCCCAGCGGCGCGGCGAGAGCCGTGCGGAACCTCGACGACGTCCAGAGCGCCGCCGCCCTGCATCCGGTGTCCGTGAAGGTCGACGACGAGCAGGAGCAGGGCGCGTCGCTGGACGGCCCGCTCGAGGGCGTCCTCGACTACGAGCTCGTCGAGGGTGGCGCCGATCTGACGGGCAACCACCTCGTCGTGTCCCAGACGACGGCCGCGCAGAAGGGCTGGACGCTGGGGACGACCGTCCCGATGACGAGCGCCGACGGGAAGGTCGTCGACGCCGAGGTGACAGGCGTCTTCGAAGACAACCAGCTGGTCGGCGACTGGCTCGTCTCGGACGACGTGTACCGCCAGGTGATGCCGGCCGCGACCATTCCCGATCTGGCTGTCCTCATCGACGCGAAACCGGGTGCGGATCTGACGCAGCTGCGAGCCGACCTCGAATCCGCGACCAAGCAGTTCGTCGTGGTTCAGGTGCAGGACCGGGAACAGTTCAAGGGAACACAGGGGCAGCAGATCGACACTCTCCTCGCCATCCTGTACGGACTGCTCGCACTCGCCGTCGTGATCGCGATCCTCGGCATCATCAACACGCTCGCGCTGTCGGTGGTCGAGCGCAGGCGGGAGATCGGCATGCTCCGCGCGGTCGGAATGCAGCGGTCGCAGATGCGTCGCACGATCTACCTGGAGTCGATGCTCATCGCGGTGTTCGGTGCGGCCGTCGGCGTGCTGCTCGGCATCGCATTCGGGTGGGGTTTCGTGAGCACCCTGAAGGACCAGGGTCTCGACCAGGTGACGGTGCCGTGGGGGCAGGTGATCGCGATGCTCCTCGGATCCGGTGTGGTCGGTGTGCTCGCAGCGCTGTGGCCGGCGAGCCGCGCCGCCCGCACCCGGCCCCTCGAGGCCATCGCCGACCTCTGACCGTGAGTACTTGTTAACCGCGGACGGTTAATAAGTACTCACGGGCGCGGAGCGCGTTTGATATGACTTGTGCCAGAGATGTGATGGCGGTCATGTTCGTCGCAGGGGCAGATTGGGCGGGTACGGGGACAGTGCAGAGAATTGTGATCGTCGGAGCGGGCCTGGCAGGTCTGCGCACCGCCGAGGAGCTCCGGCGGGCCGGATACGAGGGTGACCTGGTGCTTCTCGGCGGTGAACCGCACCTTCCGTACGACCGTCCGCCGCTGTCGAAGGAAGTGATGCGCGGGGAGAAGAGCGACACCACGCTCAAGCCGCGTGAGTTCTTCGACGAGAAGAACATCCAGTTGCGTCTGGGCGTCGAGGCGGTCGCGGTGGACAGCGGATCCCGCATCCTGAGACTCGCCGACGGCACAGAACTCGGCTACGACGAACTGGTGATCGCCACCGGCCTCGTGCCGCGGCGGATACCCGGTCTCCCGGACCTCGCGGGCGTCCACGTTCTCCGTTCCATCGACGAGAGCCTGGCGTTGCGCGCGGACCTCGCCGAGGGCAAGCGCGCACTGATCGTCGGGGCGGGGTTCATCGGCTGCGAGCTGGCGGCGAGCATGCGGGCGGGTGGCCTCGACGTGGTGCTGGTGGAGCCGCAGCCGACGCCGCTCGCGTCCGTGCTCGGCGAGAAGATCGGCGGACTCGTCGCCCGGCTGCACACCGGCGAGGGGGTCGATCTGCGGGCCGGTGTCGGGCTCACGTCGCTGGTGGGCACCGACCGGGTCACCGGAGCCGTCCTCGGCGACGGAACCGAGGTGGACGTCGACGTCGTGGCGATCGGAGTCGGCTCGGTGCCGGTCACCGCGTGGCTCGACGGCTCCGGCGTCGAACTGGACAACGGTGTGGTGTGCGACGGCGTCGGACGCACGGCGGTCCCGCACGTGTGGGCGGTCGGCGACGTGGCCGCGTGGCAGCTGCGGGTGGGCGGTCGAAAACGCGTCGAACACTGGAGCAATGCCGGTGAGCAGGCCAAGATCCTCGCCGGGGCGTTGACCGGGACCGGCGACGAGAACGCCGCCGCTCAGGTCCCGTACTTCTGGAGCGACCAGTACGACATCAAGATCCAGGCCCTGGGCACGGTGGCGGCCACCGACGAGGTGCACGTGATCAAGGACGACGGCCGCAAGTTCCTCGCCTACTACGAGCGGGACGGCATCCTGGCCGGTGTCGTCGGCGGTGGAATGGCGGGGGGCGTCATGAAGATGCGGGGCAAGATCGCGGCGGGAACGCCGATCGGCGAGGTCCTCGAGGCCGCGTCGGCGTAGGCGGCCGGGCGGGGGCGCGATAGATTCTCCGAGTGATTGTTGCGCTCATCGACTCGGGTCTCGGCATGCTGCCGACGTCGGCGTGGCTGCGCAAGTTGCGACCCGACCTCGATCTGATCCTCGCTCTGGATCCGGACGGGGCTCCGTGGGGTCCCAAACCGGAACAGTGGGTGATCGACCGCGTTCTCGCGACCGCGCAGCGCTGCCTCGACCGCGGAGCCGAGGTGATCGTGCTGCCGTGCAACACGGCGAGTGTCACCGCACTCGACCACGTCCGGGAGTTCGTCGGACCGGCAGTTCCGGTCGTCGGCACGGTTCCTGCGATCAAACCGGCGGCTGCCGCGTGTGAGTCGGTGGCCGTCTGGGCGACCGCGGCGACGACGGCGAGCCGGTATCAGGCGGATCTGATCGAGAAGTTCGGGAACGGCAGTTCCGTCGTGGGTGTCGCGTGCCACGGCCTCGCCGAGGCGATCGACCGCGGCGAGCGGGACGCGGCCACCGCTGCCATCGCCTCGGCCGTGGAGCGCACACCCGACGATGTGGGCGGGGTGGTGCTGGGCTGCACCCACTATCCGTTGATGGCCGACGAGATCGCGGCGCAGCTCCCCGCCGGGGTTCGGCTGTTCGACAGCGCCGAGGCGGTGGCGACGCAGACCCTCCGCCGCATCGATGCGTTGAACCGTCCGAGCGCGGGGGAGGGCACCGTCGAGGTCTTCCTCAGCGGGAGGCCCGGGCGTCTGCCCGCGAGCGCCGAGGCGTTCCCCGCCGGTCAGCTGTTGTCGGCGGGGCGTTCTCAGCCGAGCTGAACCATCCCGGCCGCCACGACGCGTGCGACGTTGTCGAGTTCCTCGCCGTGCCGTCGCGGCAGGTCGTCGAGGTCGTGGAGGCGGTCGCTGCCGGCCACGGAGAACATCGCGGCCACCCACGCCGTCGCGCAGGCCCGGAGCGTTCCGGGTTGCACGGGGTAGGGCGAACTGGCCTGCAGGAGACGCTCGGTGATGTCGCTGAGGTAGTCGCGGAACCGTCGCAGGTGCGCACGGACGTCCGGGTGGGTCTCGGCCTCGCGCCAGATGATCACGCGCATCACCGACGAGTGGTGGTCGCGCAGATTCAGCGCGTTGTCGAGGTTGACGAGGCTGGCGGCGGGGTCACCCGGAGTCACCAGGGGGCCCACGTCGCCGAAGGGTTCGGTCGGCAGTCTTTCGGACAGCAGCGCCAGAAGGATGTCGGTCTTGGAGGGGAAGTAGTAGAACACCAGTCCTTTCGGGACGTGCGCGGCAGAGGCGATCGATGCGGTGGACGTGGCATCGAATCCGTGTACGGCGAAGAGGGATTCGGCAGCGTCGAGAATCAGTTCCCGGGCGTCGCCGTCGATCTTCGCGCTGCGCCGCCGCCGGCCTTTCCGCGGTTGGGGGCCACCGGGCTTACCGAGATGGGGTGTTGGCATGGGCCTTTCCGGACGTGAACGGCGGGGCACAGGCCGTAAGCCTGTGCCCCGCCCCAATCGATGTTCTCGGTGCTGTGGTTCACGGATCAGTGATGAGTCGCCAGCCCTCCGTGTCCGTGCATCCGGGAACTCATCATCGGCAATCCGGTGACAGCCACGACGACTGCCAGGACACCGACGACCCATGCGGTCCACGACGCGCCTGTGAATGCGTCGAAGTTCATCACCCACGGGGAGAGGAACAACAGCACTCCGAAGACGGCCATCGCGTACTCGGCCACAGTCATCTCCGGGCGGCTCATATGGACGAGACCGGAGAGGGCCACGAGTACACCGAGCACGATGAGTGACCACATCGCGGCGTTGTTGGTGTCGAGCCACAACGGCGAGAGCGCCGCGAAAACTCCGATCACGATCGCCACCACATCTTGCATACGACTCCACGATCTCATGTCCAGCCTCCTCGAAAATGGATTGTGTCCACCTCGAGTACACGCCTGATTGACCGACCGATCAATACCTGGCTCGTTGCAGTCGGATAACGCGAACTGCAGGTCAGAGTATGTTTCGTGATCTTCGACCGCACTGTCACGGCGACTGTCGGTCACCTGTGGGACAGTGCGTTCGTGACTTCCACCGCGGACGACCTGAAGCGCGCACTCGACGAGTTGTCGGACGCGGCCGACGCCGTCAATCTGGCACGGTTCTTCAAGACCGGTCCGGGGGAATACGGGGAGGGCGACGTCTTCATCGGCGTGCGGGTTCCCGGGACGCGCAGCGTGGTCCGTGCTCACGCCGATCTGGACCTTCCGGAGGTGACGGTGCTTCTCGACAGTCCGGTGCATGAGCATCGACTGGCGGGGCTGCTAGTGCTCGCGACGCAGTTCGACCGGGCGGCGAAGGTCGGTGACGACGCCCTGCGCGAGAAGATCGCTTCCTTCTACCTCGACCTGGTGCTGCGGGGACGGGTGAACAACTGGGATCTGGTGGATTCGTCCGCCGACCGGATCCTGGGCGCGTGGCTGTACGACCGGCCGCGGGACCCGGTGTTCGCGCTGGCCGCGGACGACGACCTCTGGCGGCGCCGCGTGGCGCTGCTCAGTACGTTCGGTTTCATCCGCCGGGGTGACGCTTCCACGACACTCGAGGTCGCGGAGTCCGTCCTGGGTGATCGCCGCGACCTCACGCAGAAGGCGACGGGCTGGATGCTGCGCGAGGTCGGTAAGCGGGTCGACCGCGACCTGCTCACCGGTTTCCTCGACCGGCACGCTGCGGCGATGGGTCGCACCGCGCTGACGTACGCGTGTGAGCATCTGACCGCCGAGGAGCGCGCGGGCTACCGCGCGATGAGGTGACCGGATACCCGCTACATTCGGGTGGCATGACTGCTCCCGCGCCCACTCGCCGCCGCCGACGTGCCGGGCTGATCGTCGCCGCCGTCGTTGCGGTGCTGGTCGTCGTGGCGGGAGGGGTGTTGTGGCTGGCGCCGGACCGTTACCTGCCCTGGGACACCGCGGAATTCCCGGCCGTCGACACGACCGCGTTGTCGCCGCAGCAGGCACGGATCGTCGGGCTGCTCGAGGCCGAACACGACAGGCAGCGGCCGGGCACGTTCTACTCCGAAGGGGTCGAAGAGCCCTGGTGTGCGGACTTCGTCAGCTGGATCATGCGGGAAGCCGGCCGGCCACTGTCGAATCCGAATTCCGGGCACTGGCGGATTCCCGGGGTCTACACGTTGCAGGAGTACTACGAGTCGCAGTCGCGGTTCGAAGAGGTCGGTGGCGGATACCGCCCGACCGTCGGGGACGTGGTGCTCTACGACAACAGCAGCTGGGTCGGCCAGCACACCAACATCGTCGTCGCCGTCGACGGGGACACCGCTACGACGGTCGGCGGCAACGAGTTCGGCCGTATCCGCGTCCACACCGTGGACTGGTCGAGCGACTCCGCCGTCGTCGGCTTCGGCCGGCTCGGGTGAGCGGCGTCAGAATTCGATCTTGAGGTGATCGGTGACCGGACGGGCTTGGCAACCCAGGATGTAGCCGCTCTCGATGTCCTCGGGGTCGAGGATTTCGCTGTTCTCCATCTCGACCTTGCCCTCGAGCACGGTGCACGCACAGGATCCGCACTCGCCCTCCTGGCAGGAGTAGGGGACGTCGATTCCCTTGGCCAGCATGATGTCGACGAGGGTCTGCTTGCGGGGCCAGCTGAGGTTGTGGATCTCGCCGTCGAGTTCCACTTCCACGGTGGCGGCGTCGGCGGCCTCGTCCTCGGTGACCTCCACGACGTCGGCGTCACGGAACGGGTCGCCGGCCAGCGAGTTGAACACTTCGGCGTGCACCTGGCTGCGGGGCATCCCGGCGTCGGCGAGGGCCTTGTGGATGGTGTCCATGAACGGCGCCGGTCCGCACATGAACGCTTCGTGCCCGAGGTAGGGCGCGACGGCGGAGGCGAGCTGATCGACGCCGGGCAGTCCCTGAACCGTCTCGAGCCAGTGGATGGACACGAGCCGTGACGGGTACCGGCTCGCGAGTGTGCGGAGTTCCTCGGCGAAGATGACCGACTTCTCGTCGCGGTTGGCGTAGAAGAGCACGACCTTGCCGGACCCCTCGGTGAGGGCGGACTTGAGGATCGAGATCACCGGGGTGATGCCGCTGCCTGCCGCGAACAGCAGGAAGTCGTGGTCCAGCGACTTGGGGGTGAACACTCCCGACGGGGGGAGGACCTCGATGGTGTCGCCGACGGCGACGTTGTCGCAGAGCCAGTTGGACCCGTAGCCCTCGGCGGTCCGCTTGACGGTCACCTTGGGCGCGTCGTCGGTGAACGGTGAGCTGGCCAGCGAGTAGCACCGGGCGACCGATCCCGTGCGGTCGCTGGGGATGCGCAGGGTGAGGAACTGGCCCGGTTTGTAGGCGAACTTGTCGGCGAGGTCTGCAGGGACGTCGAAGACCAGTGACAGGGAGTCGGGGGTTTCCTCGACCACGCCCGACACGGTGAGCACCACCGATCGTGAGCTGTGTGGCACCTCGACAGTCGTCATCGTGTGTGCAGTCCTTCCGTACTCCGCAGCGCCGGAACGCTCGCTTGCCTGCTCCAAATATAGAACAGGTTCTAGTTTTTGCCTAGCGGGTGGACTCCGCATGAAGGGGACAGCCTATCGAGTGCCGCCCTCTCCGGCTCGGCCCGGCCGTACCTGCCCGTTCGGGCAGTTTGTGCGCCGCGGTCGGACGGTTCGGCCTCGCAGGCCTGTAACCGGGGCCCGAACTAGGTCACAGTGGGTTCCAGGTGAGACGCCGATCACATCGAGTGCGTCCCCTTCCACAACGCTTCAGATCCGACATCGACTAATCGAGGAGACGGCCATGGCCATCGAGCTCAACCAGATCTGGGACTTCCCCATCAAGGAATTCCACCCGTTCCCGCGGGCACTGATGGGAGTGGGCGCCCACGACATCATCGGCGTCGAGGCGAAGAACCTCGGATTCAAGAGGACCCTGCTCATGACCACGGGCCTGCGCGGCTCGGGCATCATCGAGGAACTGGTCGGCAAGATCGAGTACCAGGGCGTCGAGGTCGTGCTCTACGACAAGGTCGAGTCCAATCCCAAGGACTACAACGTCATGGAGGCGGCAGCGCTCTACCAGAAGGAGAAGTGCGACTCGATCATCTCCGTCGGCGGCGGCTCGAGCCACGACGCCGCCAAGGGCGCCCGTGTGGTGGTCGCGCACGACGGCCGCAACATCAACGAGTTCGAGGGATTCGCGAAGTCCACCAACAAGGAGAACCCGCCCCACATCGCCGTATCCACCACGGCCGGTACGGGTTCGGAGACGTCATGGGCGTACGTCATCACCGACACGTCGGACATGAACAACCCGCACAAGTGGGTGGGATTCGACGAGGCGACCATCGTGACCCTCGCGATCGACGACCCGCTGCTGTACTACACCTGCCCCCAGCACTTCACGGCGTACTGCGGATTCGACGTCCTCGCGCACGGCAGTGAGCCGTACGTGTCGCGTCTCGACTTCGCGCCGTCGCTCGGCAATGCGTTGTATTCGGTGGAACTCGTCGCGAAGAACCTGCGCGAGGCCGTGTTCGAGCCGCGCAACCTGAAGGCCCGCGAGGGAATGATGAACGCGCAGTACATCGCCGGCCAGGCATTCAACTCCGGCGGTCTCGGCATCGTGCACTCCATCTCGCACGCGGTCAGCGCGTTCTTCGACAGCCACCACGGTCTGAACAACGCGATCGCCCTGCCCCGCGTCTGGGAGTACAACCTGCCGTCGCGGTACGAGCGCTACGCCCAGCTGGCCGGGGCGCTGGGGGTCGACACCCGCAACCTCACCACGGTGCAGGCCGCGGACGCTGCGGTCGAGGCGGCCATCCGCCTGGCGAAGGACGTCGGCATTCCGGACAACTTCGGTCAGGTTCGCACCGACTCGTACGACAAGAACCAGATGAACACCAAGAAGTACGAGGGTCGCGGTGACACCATCCGGGGCGACGAGAAGACCGTGCGGGCCATCTCCGAGCACATCCAGGGCGACTGGTGCACGCCGGGCAACCCGCGCGAGGTGACGGTCGAGTCGATGCTCCCCGTGGTCGATCACGCGATCAACAGCGCGTACTGACCGGCTCACCGAAACTCGCGTCCGGGGCGGGAGCCACACCCCAGCCCGGCCCCGCCCCGGATGCGTTCCCACCACCACACCGCTGACGAAGGACGGACGCCCCGATCATGACTGCACCGCACACAGCCCCCGAACCGGAGGACATCCGCTTCGCCGACGGCGCGGAACTGAAGGAGGCGTTGCGCGAGGTCGACTACATCGCCGACGACGAGTTCGCGGTGGTCGTCCACCTGGCGACCGCCCTCGAACGTCCGCTGCTGCTGGAGGGGCCGGCCGGCGTCGGCAAGACGGAGCTGGCGAAGTCGCTGGCCGAGGCGTCGGGGCGCAAGCTCGTGCGGCTGCAGTGCTACGAAGGTCTCGACGACAACCGGGCCCTGTACGAGTGGGACTACGCGAAACAGCTTCTGCACGTGCAGATGTTGCGCGACCGCATCGGCGAGAAGATGGCCGCGTTCGACGACGTCGCCGAGGCGTCGCAGTTCCTGGCCGCGCAGGATTTCGGGTTGTATTCGGAGAAGTTCCTGTCGGTCCGTCCTCTGCTCGAGGCGATCCTGTCACCGGAACCGGTGGTGCTGCTCGTCGACGAGGTGGACCGCACCGAGGAGTCGATGGAGGCGCTGCTCCTCGAAGTTCTCGCGGAGGGGCAGGTCACCATCCCAGAAGTGGGGACGTTCACCGCGCGGTCGGCGCCGTGGGTGATCCTGACGTCCAACGACACTCGCGAACTGTCACCCGCACTCAAGCGTCGTTGCCTGCACTACCACCTCGGCTACCCGACACCACAGCGTGAGCGGGACATCGTGACGGCCAAGGCCCCCGAGGTCGAGGAGGCCGTCGCGGCGGACGTGGTGGATCTGGCTCGCACGTTGCGGCAGTTGCCGCTCCGCAAGAGTCCGTCCATCGCGGAGGTCATCGACGCGGCCCGTGCGGCGGTGGTCCTGAAGTCGACCGGAGTGGCCGTGAGTTCGCAGGCCGCGGTCCGCGACATCCTGCTCACCGCCCTGCTCAAATACACCAGCGACGTCGAACTGGTCCGCACCCGGCTCTCCGGCGAACGGCCGTTCCCGGCGGACGACGGCGAGACCGCTCCGGCCGGGCCGGTGGAGCGGGTGACGGTCGCATCGCGGCCGGCCAACACCACCACCGCGGTGTTCCGCGGGCACGGCGGTCGCGACCGCGGCGGCATCGGCGCGGGTCGGCAGGGCAGGCGCTGACGATGCTCCACCCGCAGCCCGACCCTTCCCGGTCCCTTCCCGCGCAACTCCTCGACGTGCTCGCGGCGTCCTTCGGAAAGGTGTTGCGCCGCTACGGTGTCGCCGCGTCCCCGGCCGAGGTCATCGAGGTTCGCCGGGTGTTCGGCCTGATCGGCGGCCGGGACCTGCCCACGCTGAGGGCGTCGCTGCGTGCGGTGTGCGCGAAGTACACGTACGAGCAAGCGGGTTTCGACCGCGCCTTCGACGTGTTCTTCGCATCGGTCGCCGACGCGGCACCCGACGACGTGCGTGCACCGTCCCGGACCGAGTTCGCGGAGGGCCTGCCCACCGCGCTGGAGGTCGCGGACAACGCGGAGACGGCGCGATACGCCGAATACAATGAGCGCGCCGCAGAGGTGGGCGACCACTTCGACACCCCCGAGGCACAGAAGGGGTTCAACCCCCACAAGGACGACGACGATGTCAGCATGACGTCGAGCGACGCGGATCTGTCCGTCGATTCGGAAGCCGAATCCGGACGACGCGGTGTCACCTACACGGTGGAGGTCGAGCGGGCGGCGAGCACCGCCGTCGGGGACCTGGCGTCGGCGACGAGCGGTGCCGTCGTCGGATCGTTGTCCTGGGACGATCCGGAGTCGATCCTCGCGTGGCTCGACGCCTACGACCCGAGCACGGTCTATGCCGATTCCGATGGGGCCGAACCACTCACCGCGGCCCAGTTGAACCGGCTGGCGGAGGCGGTCGAGGCCTTCGTCGACGCGCTGGCGGACGCCCGGGACCTGACCGGCGGACCCGAAAAAGGACCGGAGACCACGAGCGGCGCGGTGGCGGCCACGACCCGCGCCGAAGTGAATCAGGCGTGCTACGAGGTGCTTCGGCGGATGCGCGGGCCGTCGCGCCCCCGGCCGCGCGAACTCGCGCGGGGCAGGCTCGACATGCGACGGACCGTGCGCGCGAGCCTGCGGACCGAGGGCATACCGTTCCATCTCATGGTGAAGGCGCCCCGCCCGGACCGGGTGCGGGTGCTGATCCTCGCGGACGTGTCGCTGTCGGTACGACCCGTCACCGCCTTCACACTCCGGCTGGCGCAGGCCATGCATCGCCGGGCGAGCCGCTGCCAGGTCCTGGCGTTCGTGGACCGGCCCGTCGACGTCACGGACACCCTCCTCGCCGGGACCGACGACGACGCGCTCGCGTCGGTGCTCGCCGACCCGCGCATCGACCTGGAGGCGAGCAGCGACTACGGCCGGGTGTTCGCCGACGTGCTGACCGAGTTCGGCACCGACGTGAACTCCCGCACCTCTGTGGTCGTCGTCGGCGACGGGCGGTGCAACGGCCTGCCGCCGGGTGTCGACGAATTCGCCGAACTGCGTCGCAAGGTCCACCGGCTGGCCTGGATCACGCCGGAACCCGAGCGGTACTGGAACCAGGCGTCGTGCGCGATGCCGGAGTACGCGGACATCTGCGACCGTGTCGTCGTCGCGCGGGATGCCGCCCAGCTGATGTCCCGCGCCGCCGAGCTGGGGCACGCGTTGCGGTGAGAACCCCGCTACCTACCCGATCGGGCAGGTACCGCACCTGTCCTTCGGCGGGTGTGGGGGCTCGTCCCGGACCGTAGGGTCTAGGTCAGAGTCTTGTAATCTGGATCACATGCACGCAGGTGTCGGGAGGAGTGTCGACTTGTCCGTGTCCTATCCGTCCACCCGCACCACCGCCCCGGGCAGGCTGGTGAAATTCCACGCACCCGAGATCGTGTTCGGTATCGGGTCCATGGTCGAGGCCGCGCATGCCGTACTCCGCCTCGGCGGATCGAGGCCGATGCTCGTCACCGATCCCGGTCTGATCGACGCCGGCTGGGCCGCCGAACTCCAGGATCAGCTGCGCGAACAGGGCCTCACCCCCGTCGTGTGGAGCGCGTTGACGCCCAACCCCAAGGACCACGAGATCGCGGCCGGGCACGACGCGTATCGCGAGGGCGAGTGCGATGTCCTCGTCGCGCTGGGCGGCGGCTCCGTCATCGACGCGACGAAGGGCATCGCGGTGCTCGCCGCGAACGGGGGCAACATCCTCGACTACGAGGGAGTCGACCAGGCCACCAGTCCGATCCCGCCGCTGGTGATGGTGCCGTCCACGTCGGGAACGGGCGCCGACGTGTCGCAGTTCTGCATCGTCACGGACACGAGGCGGGGCACCAAGATCACCATCATCGGCCGCGCGCTCGTGCCGGACGTGACCGTGATCGACCCCCGGCTGCTGACCACCATGCCGGACTGGCTCAACGCCGCGACGGGCCTGGACGCGCTCACTCACGGCATCGAGGCGTTCGTGTCGCTGGCCCACAACCCGCTCACCGACCACCATGCGCTCCGCGCGGTCGGACTGGTCACCGACACCCTCGTCCGCACCATCGAGGAGCCGATGGAGATGGAGTCGCGTGCCGTCATGGCGCAGGCGAGTCTCGAAGCCGGGCTTGCGTTCACCAATGCGATCCTCGGTGCCGCGCACGCGATGAGCCATCAGGTCGGGGGACTGCTCGACCTGCCGCACGGTGTCATCAACGGCATCCTTCTCCCGCACGTCATCCGATTCAACGCCACCGACGACGCCACCCCGTTCGTCGCCATCGCCGCGGCGCTCGGTCTCGAGGAGCGTCGCGGAACACCCGAGGAGGCCGCTCTCGCGGTCGCGGACCGGGTGGAACGCCTCGCCCGCGAGGTCGGAGTGCCGAAAGGTCTGGGGCAGCTGGGAGTTCGCGAAGCCGACCTGACACGCCTGGCCGAGTTCGCCCTCCGCGACGCCTGCATGTCCACCAACCCACGCACGGCCACCCAGGAGCAGATGGTGGCGCTGTTCCGGACTGCGCTGTGAGCCCGTGAACGCCCCGGACCTGTCGACGCTCACCGGACTGCGGTCCGGCAAGCCGACGTTCTACCCCCAATATCGTGGCGCCGCAGAACGTCTCGAACGGGTCGTCCACGCGCTGGAACTCATCTCACGGGCCCTCGTCCGTACGGTGGAGGGCCCCGAGACCCTCATCTGCGCGGTCGCCGAGGCGGCCCGGGCGCACCTGGACGCGCGATGGGTCGCGTTCGCCCTCGCCGACGGCATGCTGCCCGACGCCGGCCCGCGCCGGCTGGTCCTGGGGCCGGACGCGACGCCGTTCCTCGTCGACGACGTCGAGGGCCCACCGCTGCCGGACGAGGTCGTGACGTGTCTGGCCGACATCCGGTCCGCGCGCACCGGGGGCGCTCCCGTCATCGACGCGCACCACGCCTTCGTGCCGATCGTCCTCGAGGGTGGCGTCGTGGGAGCCTTCGCGGCCTGGACGGCCGAGCACCGCACTCTCGACACCACCGACGGCGCGGTCCTCAGCATCCTCGCGAGTCAGACCGCCGTGGCACTGCAGAATTCGGCGCTCTACCAGCGGGGACAGCTGCTGCTCGAGCGGGCCGAGCACGCGTACTCGGAGGCGCGCCGCACCGCCTCCGATCTCGCGGTGCGCAACGCCGAACTCGAATCCACCCAGCGTCAACTCGGGGCGGCGCACCGGCACCAGGTGCTCGACGAGGAACGGCACCGGATCGCCCGCGAACTCCACGACAGTGTCACGCAGGCGGTGCTGTCGGCGGGCATGCAGATCGAGGTGTGCCGCAGCGGTGTCCCGGACGACGAACGCAGTGAGAGGCTCGATCTTGCCAAGGAATTGACGCGCCGCGCCGTGGAGCAGTTGCGCTCGGCCATCTACGCGCTCAACCACTCCGGGGGATCCGACCGGACGTCCCTGCCCGAAATGCTCGAGCAACTCGGGGTCGTGCACATGCCCGACGAACTCGCGGTCACCGTCCGCGTCGGCGGCACACCCGCCGAGCTGTCCAGCGACCGGGAACACGCGCTGCTGAGGATCGCCGGCGAGGCACTGTTCAACGCGGCCGTCCACGCCCACGCGACGCGCGCCGTCCTGCGACTCACGTATTCGGCCGATTCGGTGCTGCTCTCCGTCGCCGACGACGGAGACGGAGATCCCAAGCGGATGCGACTGATGCTGCGGATGGCGGCGAACAACGACCTCGACGGGCACCACCGCGGGTTGGCGAACATGCAGGCCCGGGCAGCCGAATTGGGCGGCACCCTCGAAGTGGCGCGGGCCAGGATCGGCGGGGTCCGGGTGGCTGCCCGGATCCCGTTATATTCCGACAGTGAGGTGGACCGATGACCATACGAACCGCGGTGCGTGACCAGGCCGGGTCCGCTCGCCCCACCTCGGTGGTGAAGCTCGTGCTCGTCGACGACCACGCGATTCTCCGTCAGGGTCTGCGATCGGTCCTCGAACGGGAGCCGGATCTCGAGGTCGTCGGGGAGGCGTCGTCCATGCAGGAGGCGCTGGCCGTCGTCGGTGACGTCGCGCCGGACGTCGTGCTGATGGACCTGAAGCTGTCGGCGGCCTCCGACTACGAGGGGCTGGCACTGTGCGCCCAGCTGTCCGCCGCGGACGGCACGATGGGACTGCTCGTGCTCACGACGTTCCTCGACGAGCAACTCGTAGTCCGCGCCATCCAAGCCGGCGCCCGCGGATACGTGGTCAAGGATGTCGACACCACCGAACTGGTCCGCGCCATCCGCGCCGTATCCCGCGGCGAGAGCGCATTCGATTCACGCAGCGCGTCGGCGGTGATCCGCTCGCTCAACGGGCAGACGACGCCGCGGGACGGGCTCACCGAACGTGAACTCGAGGTCCTGCAGCTCCTCGCCAAGGGTCTGTCGAATGCGAAAATCGGCGAGCGGCTGTTCATCTCGGCTACGACGGTGAAATTTCACGTCAGCAACATCATGCGCAAACTCGACGTCGGCCGCCGTGCGGAGGCCGTGTACGAGGCGGGCAAACTCGGTCTGATCTGATCCGGCCCCGTCGCGGCGGGGGCAGCGGAACCCGTCGTGACCACCCGCGAACCGGCGTAGCGTCCCCATCATGGCTGCGATCTCGGTGGAGAATCTCGTCAAGACGTTCGGGCCGACCCGCGCACTCGACGGCCTCGACCTCGAGGTGGGGACGGGGGAGGTGCACGGATTCCTCGGCCCCAACGGGTCCGGCAAGTCGACAACCATCCGGGTCCTGCTCGGCCTGCTGCGCGCCGACTCGGGCAGTGCGCACCTCCTCGGCGGCGACCCGTGGCGCGACTCCGTGTCGTTGCACCGGCGGCTCGCCTACGTTCCCGGTGACGTGAACCTGTGGCCCAACCTCAGCGGCGGGGAGGCGATCGACCTCCTCGCGGGGTTGCGCGGCGGGCTGGACGAGCCGCGGCGCGCGGAACTCCTCGAGCGATTCGAACTCGATCCGACGAAGAAGGCACGCACGTACTCGAAGGGCAATCGGCAGAAGGTCGCACTGGTGGCCGCGTTCGCGTCGGACGTCGAACTGTACGTGCTCGACGAACCCACGTCCGGGCTGGATCCGTTGATGGAGTCGGTGTTCCAGGACTGCGTCGAGGAAATGTCCGACGCGGGGAAGACGGTCCTGCTGTCGAGTCACATCCTCGCGGAGGTCGAGGCGTTATGCGATCGGGTGAGCATCATCCGCGAGGGCCGGACCGTGGAGACCGGCACCCTCGCGGAACTGCGTCACCTCACGCGCACGTCGATCACCGCCGAGACGCAGCGGCCGGTGACCGGGCTCGACGCCGTCGACGGGGTGTACGACGTGCGAGTCGACGGCCTGCACACCCGGTGCGAGGTGGATACCAGCGCGATCGACGGGGTGCTGCGCCACCTGCTGACGTTCGGCATCACGTCGCTGACGTCGACGCCACCGACGCTGGAAGAGTTGTTCCTCCGGCACTACGGGGACGAACTGGCCCGAGAGGGCGAGAACCATCGGCGGGCCGAGTCCGGGACGCGGACGCCGTGAGCACGGTGACGGCGCCGTCCACGGCGGGCCGCGGCCAGTATGCGGGAACCGCCCGGCTCGTGCGGCTCGCCCTGCGCCGCGACCGCATCCAGTTGCCGGTGTGGCTGCTCGCTCTCGCAGCGCTGCAGGCATTCTCGGCATCGAGCGTGCTCGGACTGTATCCCACGGAGCCCGACCTTCGCAGTTTCGCTATGGCCACTGCGGCGTCGCCGGTCGCGCTGGCCACCAACGGTCTCGTGTCGGGGTACAGTGCCGGCGCCGTGCTCGCCTGTCAGATCGTCATGCCACTGTCGCTGGCCGCCGGCCTGATGACCACACTGCTGGTCGTGCGGCACACCCGCCAGAACGAGGAGACCGGCCGCGCCGAACTCGTCGAGGCCGCCGTGGTGGGCCGGAAGGCACTGCTCACCGCAGCCCTGGTGGTCGCGGTCGGTGCGAACCTTGCTCTCGGACTGCTCAACGTCGTCGTGCTGGTGGCGGCGGGTCTGCCGCTGGACGGGTCGGTGGCGCTCGGCGCGGCCGTCGCCGGTGCCGGTATCGCGTTCGCGGCGATCGCCGCGGTGACGGCGCAGGTGACGGACAGTGCCCGCACCGCCAACGGACTGGCCGGGGCCGCCCTGGGCGTGGCATTCCTGTTGCGTGCGGTGGGGGACATGACGGGAACCGTGACGGACAACGGCACGCGGGTGGTGAGCGGCTGGCCGACGTGGGTGTCGCCGATCGGCTGGGCCGAGCAGGTCCGTCCGTACGACGACAACGCCGGGTGGGTGCTGGTGCTCCCCGTCGTGTTCGCACTCGCGGTCGGCTCGGTCGGCTTCGCCCTCACAGAACACCGCGATGTCGGCTCGGGGCTCGTCCCGACCCGCCCGGGCCCCGCCCGCGCGTCCCGTTCGCTGCCGACGGCGGTCGGATCGGCGTGGCGGATACAACGGACAATCCTGTTCTGGTGGGCATTCGGAATCGCTGTCCTCGCCGTGGTGTACGGCGCGATCGCAGAGCAGATCGACGACTTCCTCGGCGAGGGCGAGCAGGTGGCCGACATGATGGAACAGCTCGGCGGCGGCACGACGAACATGGTCGACGCCTACTTCGCCGCCATCTTCGGCATGATGGCGATCGCGGTCGCAGGCTACGCCGTCCAGGCATTGCTGCGGATGCGCGGAGAGGAGTCGGCGGGTCGACTCGAACCCGTTCTCGCGACAGCGGTCTCGCGTCCGCGGTGGATGCTGGCGCACGTCGGCCTGGTCACCGTCGGCATCGTCGTCCTGCAGACGCTGACCGGGGCGGCGACCGGGCTCGCGTACGGTCTGGTGACCGAGGACGCGCCGGGGAAGGTCGTGCACCTCACGGGGGCCGCCCTCGTCTTCGTACCGGCGATCGGGGTGGTCGCGGCATTGGTGGTGCTGGTGTTCGGCGGCGTCCCGGCCTGGTCGGCCGGGCTCTCCTGGGGTGTGCTCGCTGTCTGCCTGATCTTCGGTTTCCTCGGACCACTGCTCGGGCTGCCTCAGGCGGTCCGCGATCTGTCGCCGTTCACGCACGTCCCGCCCGTTCCCGCCGCGGACGTGACGGCCACTCCGCTGATTTCGCTCGCGGTGATCGCCCTCGGCGTGGGTGCCGTCGGAGTGGTGCTGTTCCGTCGGCGCGACCTCACGAACTCGTAGCGGAACAGGGAGGCTGGGCCGGCGGTCGGCGGCGAAGGTCGGTGTCCAGCATGCGGATCAACTCACCGACCCGTCCACCACCTCCCGGTGCCGCGGGGAAGCGTTCGAGCACATCGACGACGACCAGTGTCGCACGAAGCACCGCTTGCACGACGTGCCCGGCACCGACGGTCCGATCGTCACCGGCGACGAGTTCGGCGGCTCTGGCCGCGTGAGCGCCTGCTCCGAGAACATGTTTGACCTGGGTGGCCTTGGCCAACGGATGCAGATAGGCGGCGCCTGCCGCAGACATCGCTGCCCACGCTGCCTCGCGCGCAGCCACAGTGTCGGTGCCCTTGGCTGCCGCGAGCGCGGCCCACGCTGTGTCGCGCAGAGACTTGCCGCGTTCAGCACCCCGCGCGAATTCCCACGCAGCCGTGATCGCGTCTCGGGGCCGCGAGTCGTGCGGCTGATCGGCCTCGAATATCTCGAGGACCACCTCCGCACACCCGACGGCGAATGCGGTGACCTCACGAAGTTCCTGCGTGCTCAGAACGATCTCGTTCGCTTCCCCTGCCATCGTTCCATTTTCGACCATCGGGGCCGGTGTGCCGTACCGCGCGTTCACGCTGTGTCTTCCCCGAACAGGGTCCGCACGTCGGCGACGTCGTACTCGGCCACCGACGCCGACAGCATGTCCGCGCCTTGCTCGTCGCTCGGGCCGCTGCCGCGGAAAGTGTCGACCGCCGCTTGCAACTCCCAGCGCTCGACAACGTTGATGCGACCGGGGTCGATCAGGTCGGCGGAGATGGCGAAGTCGAGGCAACCCGCGGAGCCGCGTGCCTGTTCGACGACGCTCACGCAGCCTGCGATATAGGACTCGCGCTGCTGCGGTTCGACGGTGATGTGTCCTGCGACGATGACCATGGTCCGCTTCTCTTCCTGGCGTCCTCGTGTCGAGCCGGTCGGGTGTACTTCGGGCCGGGACGTGTCTTCGCCACAGCACCTCTCATCGCGAGCACTCCCGACCAGTCGTTCACCCTCGCCCGTTCCGACACCATCGCATCCATGCTCGACGACCACGCCGACATACTCCGCGAGCAGATCCTCGCCGACCGCATTCCGTAATCGCTGACGGTCCGTGTGCCCTACTGGGGGCGGATCGGATTGCAGCCGACGCTGACATAGGTGACGATCCCCTCCTGCAGCCCGCACGTAGTGAAGGCGCCCGTCGAGACGCCGACCTCCCACCACGGGGCACCGATCCCGCCGACGCACGATCCGGTCGACGGTGTCCCCGTCGGCACCCACAGGCCATCGCGGCGATAGCCCTGAATCCACGGAATGTCCGAGACACCCCCGGGTCCCGGAATCGCTCGTGGCGTCAGGCCGAAGCACTCGACGGTGCCGATGTGGACCGCAGTCATGCCATCGGGCACGCCCTGCGCCGTGCAGTGCGAGGTGCCCGATGTGGGCGTGGTGCCGGTGTGACAGTCGGCCGAGGGTTCGGCCTGTGCGGGTGCGGCGGCAACCGCGACCACCGCGGCGGCAAGGGCGGACGACGCGGCCGCTCCGGCGAGGAACCTGCGGATCCTTTGGGTCATCGGATACTCCTTCGGGTCCGGCGGCCCCGCTTCTGACGATCGGGTCCGTATGGTGCTTCTGTCGCTGCGGCATCGGATTTCGTTAGCCGTGCGGTGGTGCCGTCGAGGTCGCGGACGGTCGCGACGCTCGAGTTGGCGACGATCACTCCGGGGCTGCGTGACCAACACCGGCTCCAGCGTCGGGGAGCGGGTCTCGCGCCTGCGCGACGGGTCTGTCGGAGCTTTCTATTGCTGTGGTCGTGTTCGGGGGCTAGAATCGAACAAAGTTTCGAATGACCTTGGGGGAGGTTGGTTGTGGGGGGATTGGTGGCGCCGGATCTGGAGGAGTTGCGTGTATTCGCGGCGCGGCTGCGAAGTGTCGAGGCGGGTGTGGACACTGGGTTGGGGATCGAGTGGCTCGATGCAATCGAGGCGTTGAAGTCGGTCGGGTGTGCGGTGCAGGCGGTGATCACCGACGACATCGCCACGCAGATACGTGCGGACCGCAGAGCTCGAGGTTTGCCGCGGGTGGAGTGGGACCGCGGCATTGCGTCGCAGATTGCGTTGGCGCGCAGGGAATCCCCGAACCGTGGTGGTCGGCATCTCGGGTTCGCTCGGGCGTTGGTGCACGAGATGCCGCACACCCTTGCCCTGTTGCAGACCGGCCGGCTGAACGAATGGCGAGCCACCCTGCTAGTGCGCGAAACAGCCTGCCTGTCCGCGGCCGATCGGGCGATCGTGGACCGTCGGTTGTGCTCGGACCCGGCCACTCTCGACGGCGTCGGCGACCGCGGTCTGATCGCACGGGCGAAAGCATTGGCGGTGGAACTCGATGCCGCGGCGGTCGTGGCCCGGCATCGTAAGGCGGTATCGGAGCGTCGGGTGACGACACGGCCGGCGCCGGACTCGATGGCGTATCTCAGCGTGCTGATGCCGGTGGAGCAGGCGGTGTGTTTGCAGGCCACGCTGGGTCGGGATGCGGACAGTCTCATCGCAACCGGGAACAGCGGCGGCCGCACCCGCAATCAGCTGATGGTGGACTTGTTGTTCGACCGCGGCACCGGGCACGCGGTGGCGTCGGGTGTTCCCGTGGCGGTGAATCTGGTGCTCTCGGACGAGACCCTGCTGGCGGGCGGTCACGAGGCCGCGCACTTGCAGGGGTTCGGGCCGGTGCCGGCGGGAATCGCCCGGCAGTTGGTGGCCGACGCCGTCGACAGTGACACGACGTCGTTGCGGCGGGTGTATGCGTGCCCGCAGTCGGGGGCGTTGACCGCGATGGAATCGCAGTCGCGCACGTTCCCGAAAAGCCTCGCCACACTGATCGATCTGCGGGACCGAACGTGCCGCACCCCGTGGTGTGACGCGCCGATCCGGCATCACGACCACATCCGCTCACACCGAGAATCCGGTGCCACGACGGCGGACAACGGGACCGGCCTCTGCGAGGCCTGCAATTATGCGAAGGAGGGCGACGGATGGTCCGCCCGCCCCGTACGCAATCCCGGCGGCACCCACCTCATCGACCTCGGCACCCCGACCGGGCACCACTACCGATCAACCGCGCCGCCGCTCCCGACCCCGGCGCATCTGTGGGCGTCGTGAGGTGGTCAGCAGTCGATCACGAGCCAGCCGCCGTGGTGCTCGAACACCTCGAACGGGCGTCCCGTCGATTCACCGAGCTTCGTGAGCGACGGGGTGTCGAACGTGCGGATGTGTCCGTGGCAGGCCGTTGCCTCGTCCTCGTAGGGGACGGCGACGACAACCCGCTCGCGGGCAACGCGGAGGGCTTCGGATATCACTGCGGCCCCGATGTTTTCGTCGACGTGTTCGAGGAGGTGGATTGCGGTGACGGTGTCGGCGCTGTTGTCGGGAACCGGCACGTGCGCGGCGTCGCAGACGAGGGTGCGCAGATCGAGGCCGAGTTGCAGTGCCACGGCGTCGAGGAGGGTCATGGTGCCGGGCAGGATGTCGGTTGCCGTGACGGACCGACCGGCGCGGGCGAGTCGGAGCGGAAGGAATCCGAAGCACGACCCGAGGTCGAGGACCGAACCGCGGACCAGTTGTTCCGCCTTCTCGTGGATCGGTGCGAAGTCGGCGGCGCCGTCCAGCAGTTCGTTCATGGAGTTGCGGTAGTAGACGGTCCACGCTTCGAGCGCACCGTCGACGGTAGAGCGAACCAGTCCCACCATGGTCGATTCGAATTCGTCCTGGCCGAAGTCGGCGTCCTCGATGGACGCGGTGACCGAGGCGACGAGTCGTTCGCTCAGATCGTCGGGTGTCAGGGCGTGCGTCACCCGCAGCTGGTCGCCGTCACGGGTGAGTGTGAGCGGCCCGGCCGCGACCCGCTCGACCGTGACATGACCATGTGACCACAGCCCGGATTCGCACGGTGCAAGGGAGTCGAAAGGGGGCGTGTCGAGAGTGGAAGTCATTCGAGGCAACCTTGCCGAGAGGTGATGGCGGGAGTGGGTCAGGTTCGGGTGTCGGGCTCGCCGAGGGAACTCAGCCCATCGTAGAGCGATTGCATTCCGCTGGCGAGTAGTTCGTTCAGTTCGAGCGAATCGTCGTCGAGCCACTGCTCGTACGCCGACATCGCAACGCCGAGTAGAAGATAGCCGACTGTCCGGGGAACGTGGTCGGTCGGTGAGGTTCCGAGCCGGCTCGCGACGTACTCGGCGATGACGTTGCGCCACCCTTCGTACATCACCACCGAATACGCCTGCAGGGCGGGGACTCGCAGGATCAGCCCCATGCGTTTGCGGTGGTTGCGTTCCTCGCTCGCGGGAAACGCGTTGAACTGTAGGAGTGCTGCGGTGAGTCCGTCGACGATCGGGATGTCGTCGGGTTGCGCTGCGAGTTGGGCGCGCATTTCGGCGAGGTGAGCGTCGAAGTCTCCCCACGGGATCGCGTTCTTGGACGGGAAGTAGCGGAAGAGGGTGCGTCGGGCGATGCCCGACGCTTCGGCGACTTCGTCGACGCTGGTGGCGTCGAACCCCTGTTCCGTGAACAGTTCGATCCCGACGGTGCTGATCCGATCCTGCGTTGTGGACGGGCGTCGCCCTATCCGACTGGATGGTTTTCGACGACTTCTCAATTTCGTCCCCTCCCGATCTGTCATTCTGCACTCGATGCCATTACAGTGGTGAGGCGAGTCACAGGGACGGTCTCCTATGACGGGGAACATCCCTCCGGCTCGCGCCGTATCACCGAACAGTAGGAGGAAATCATGTCGGATCGCGACAACAACGTGCTGGAAAACGACTTGGTCGAGGAATCCCTGGTGGAAGAGGTCTCGATCGACGGCATGTGCGGCGTGTACTGATCATGTCCGCTCCAGCTTCTCCTTCAGTGGCCGGCAACGCCGGTATCGATCTCGATGTGGGCTGGAAGCTTCATCCGCAGGTGGCGCTGCGTCCCGAACCTTTCGGGGCGCTGCTCTACCACTTCGGGACGCGCAAGCTGTCGTTCCTGAAGAACCGCACGATCGTCGCGGTGGTCGAAGCGCTTCCCTCACACGCCGACGCCCGGTCCGCACTGCGGGCGCAGGGTATCGGGGACGACGCTGCCGCGCAGTATGCGCGAGCGCTCGGCACGTTGGCCGAGTCGCACATGATCGTCCCCGCCTGACCAGCTCTCTCCACCCGTACCAGAGGACACAGCCCATGACCTCCATGCTCGAAAGGCCTTCCGCCCCGGTCGGCCGCCTCGTCGACCAGTTCGAACTCGGTCTCGACGCCCCGATCTGCCTCACCTGGGAGTTGACCTACGCGTGCAACCTGTCGTGTGTGCACTGTCTGTCCTCCTCCGGCCGACGTGACCCGCGGGAGTTGAGCACCGAGCAGTGCAAGTCGATCATCGACGAACTGCAGCGTATGCAGGTTTTCTATGTGAACATCGGCGGCGGTGAGCCGACGGTTCGCTCGGACTTCTGGGAGCTGGTCGACTACGCGACGGCCCACCAGGTGGGGGTGAAGTTCTCCACGAACGGGGTGAAGATCGACAAGAAGGTCGCCGCCCGGCTCGCGGCCAGCGACTACGTCGACGTGCAGATCTCCCTCGACGGTGCGACGGCCGAGGTCAACGACGCCGTCCGTGGTCCGGGTTCGTTCGCGATGGCGGTGCGGGCACTCGAGAATCTGTCCGAGGCGGGTTTCAAGGACGCCAAGATCTCCGTGGTGGTTACCCGGCACAACGTGTCCCAGCTCGACGACTTCAAGGCCCTCGCCGACAAGTACGGCGCCACCCTGCGCATCACCCGGCTGCGACCGTCGGGGCGCGGCGCGGACGTGTGGGACGAACTGCATCCCACGCAGGCGCAGCAGCGCGAGCTGTACAACTGGCTGGTCGCCAACGGAGAGGGTGTGCTCACCGGCGACTCCTTCTTCCACCTGTCCGCGTACGGCGATGCGTTGCCCGGTCTGAACCTGTGCGGCGCCGGACGGGTGGTGTGCCTGATCGACCCGATCGGCGACGTCTACGCCTGCCCGTTCGCGATCCACGAGCAGTTCCTCGCGGGAAACATCGTGGCGGACGGCGGTTTCCAGCAGGTGTGGCAGACGTCGGAGCTGTTCCAGGAGCTGCGGTCCCCGCAGACCGGTGGCGCGTGCAGCAAGTGCAACCACTACGACTCCTGCCGCGGCGGATGCATGGCCGCGAAGTTCTTCACCGGGCTGCCGATGGACGGCCCGGACCCCGAATGTGTGATCGGCAACGGCGAACTGGCGTTGGCTGCCGCGGGGGAGATCCCGAAATCCAGTGTCGACCATTCCCGCACCGGCCAGCGCCGGACTCCGCGGGCGCCGGTTCCGTTGACGCTGATGGTGCGTCCGCCGGCAAAGATTTGTGACGAGAACCCGCTTGCGGGCATGGACCAGACGTAAGTCGTCTGCCAGGTACGAGAGGTATTGCCATGGGTAAGAATCCGTTCTTCGAGACGGTGGCGGAGGCTCAGCGTCGCGCGAAGAAGCGCCTGCCGAAGTCGGTGTACGCGGCGCTGATCGCCGGTTCCGAGCGGGGCGTGACGGTCGACGACAACATCGCGGCGTTCGCCGAGTTGGGGTTCGCCCCGCACGTCGTCGGTTTGTCCGACAAGCGTGAGCTGTCGACGACCGTGATGGGTCAGCCGATTTCGCTGCCCGTCGTGATCTCCCCGACCGGTGTGCAGGCGGTGCACCCCGATGGCGAGGTCGCGGTCGCGCGTGCGGCGGCGGCACGGGGAACGGCGATCGGTCTGAGTTCGTTCGCGAGCAAGTCGATCGAGGAGGTCACGGCGGCCAATCCTCAGACGTTCTTCCAGATGTACTGGGTCGGCACCCGGGACGTGTTGATCCAGCGGATGGAACGCGCCCGCGCCGCCGGGGCGACCGGCCTGATCATCACCACCGACTGGTCGTTCTCGTACGGACGCGACTGGGGTAGCCCGGCGATTCCCGAGAAGATGGACCTCAAGGCGATGCTCCAGTTCGCCCCGGAGGGCATCGCCCGTCCGAAGTGGTTGTACGAGTTCGCGAAGACCCGCAAGATCCCGGATCTGACCACCCCGAACCTGGCGCAGCCCGGTCAGGAACCGCCCACGTTCTTCGGCGCCTACGGCGAGTGGATGCAGACGCCGTTGCCGACGTGGGACGACATCGCGTGGCTGCGCGAGCAGTGGGGCGGGCCGTTCATGCTCAAGGGTGTCATGCGGGTCGACGACGCCAAGCGCGCCGTCGACGCCGGCGTCACCGCGATCTCCGTGTCGAATCACGGCGGCAACAACCTCGACGGCACCCCGGCGCCGATCCGCGCGCTGCCCGCCATCGCGGAGGCCGTCGGCGACCAGGTCGAGGTGCTTCTCGACGGTGGTATCCGCCGCGGTAGCGACGTCGTGAAGGCCGTCGCGCTCGGTGCGAGGGCGGTCATGATCGGCCGCGCGTACCTGTGGGGCCTCTCGGCGAACGGTCAGGCCGGCGTCGAGAACGTTCTCGACGTCCTCCGCGGAGGTATCGACTCGGCGCTGCTCGGGCTGGGTCATTCGTCCATCCACGACCTCACGCCGTCCGACGTCGTGATCCCGCCCGGATTCGCCCGTGTGCTCGGCGCCGAATCCTGACCGACGAACGGCGTAGATGTCTGCGCAACTGACGGACCCGATCACCCTGGCCGGACGCCACGCCCCGGCCAGGGTGCTTCTGGGTCCGCACCCCACCAATCTCGGTGCGGGAAGAGCGCTTTCCTCGCGGCACGTCGCGTACTACGAGCGTCGGGCGCGTGGTGGTGCGGGGATCGTCGTCACCGAGGTGGCGTCGGTCCATGCGTCCGACTGGCCGTACGAGCGGGCGCCGCTGGCGTCCGACTGCGTCGGCGGCTGGCGGGACGTGGTCGCTGCGTGCCGCCCGCACGGCACGCTGGTGCTGGCCGGACTGGGGCACACCGGACTGCAGGGGTCGAGTGCGTATTCGCAGGCGGTGCTGTGGGGACCGTCGGGCATTGCCGACGTGATCTCCCGTGAGATGCCGATGCAGATGGAGCGGGCGGAGATCGACGGTCTCGTCGAGGGCTTCCGTGCCGCGGCCGCCGCGGCCGTGTCCGCGGACGTGGACGGTGTCGAGCTCGACGCGGGACCGAGAGGGATACTGCGGCAGTTCCATTCGAACCTCACCAATGTGCGCGATGACGCGTACGGCGCCGACCCGCTGCGCCTCACCCGGGAGGTCCTCGCCGCCGTCCGCGACGAGCTGGGCCCCGGCCGGGTCCTGTCGCTCCGCCTGAGCTGCGACGAGGCGACGTCCTGGGCGGGGATCACGCCGTCGATCGCCGCCGGACACGCACGAGAAGTTGCCGAGGATCTCGACCTGCTCGTGGTGGTCCGGGGCGGACCGATGACGCCGAACGCGTACCGCCCCGACTTCCACCGGCCACCCTCGTTCAACACCGAGCTCTGCCGGGACATCCGCGCCGCTGTCGCGGGCGTGGTCCCGGTCGTTCTCCAGGGCAGCGTCGTCGATCCGGCCGACGCCCGGCAGGCGCTCGACGAGGGCGTCGCCGACGTCGTCGAGATGACGCGTGCCCAGATCGCCGACCCGGATCTCGTCGTCAAGATTCGGCGCGGTGCGGCGCCGCGGCCGTGCGTCCTGTGCAATCAGACGTGCCAGGTGCTCGACCCCCGCAATCCGGTGGTCACGTGTGTCGGTAATCCGACGGCCGGGCACGAGACCGTCGATCCCGTCGAGGACACCGCCGAGGTGGCCACCGGCGCGGTCCTGGTGGTCGGCGGCGGCCCGGCCGGTCTCGAGGCGGCGCGAGTGCTGGCCCTGCGCGGTCACCGCGTCACCGTGGCGGACGCGTCGGCCAGGCTCGGCGGGATGGTGCGGGCAGCCGTAGGTGCGCCGCACCTCGGAGCGCTCACCGATTGGCTCGAGAACGAATGCCGCAGCCTCGGAGTCGAATTCCGTCTCGGAACCGCTGTCTCGGACGCCGACATCGACGCCGCGGAACGCGCGGGCGCGACGGTAATCCTCGCGACCGGCAGCAGGCCCCGCCCGTTGCCGTTTCCCGCCAAGGGGAACGTCCGGTGCGTCGGCGCCGCGGATCTGCTGGACAGGGGACCGCCGACGAAGGGGCCCCATGTCGTCTTCGACCCGGTCGGCGGACCGGTCGGCGTGGCAGTCGCCGAATGGCTCGCGGCGCAGGGGCGCGACGTGAGCATCGTGACCCAGGACTCCGTGGCCGGCTCGCGACTCGGCATGACCGGAGATCTCGCCGATGCCAACACCCGGATGCAACGAGCCGGGGTGACGCGCCACCTCGACAGTCGCATCGTCTCGATCGGCGACGACGGCATGCGTATCCGCAACCGGTACACCGCCGAAGAGTCGGTGGTGCCGTGCACCGTGCTGATCGACTGCTCACACCGCCTCTCCGAGGACACACTCGGCTCGTCGCGTCCGGATGCGGTGCGGATCGGCGACTGCGTGGCCCCCCGCACACTGCTCGAGGCCGTCCGGGAGGGTCGCGCCGAGGCGCTGACCTGGACCGCGCACAGGCAGAACGAGTTCGACCACCATCCGTTCACCCTCGTCAACGAGAGATAGGTCATTTCATGGGACAGTTCGACGGCAAGGTCGCGTTCATCACCGGGGCTGCCCGTGGGCAGGGACGGACGCACGCGGTGCGGTTGGCGCGCGATGGTGCGGCGATCATCGCCGTGGACATCTGCGGGCCGGTGTCGGAGTACAACAGTTACGAGCCGGCGACGCCGGACGACCTGGCCGAGACGGTGCGGCTCGTGGAATCCGAGGGTGGCAAGATTCTCGCCGAGCAGGCGGACGTGCGTGACAGTGCGCAACTGAAGGCTGTCGTCGACCGGGGAGTCGAACAGTTCGGCCGGCTCGACATCGTGATCGCGAACGCCGGGATCTGCAATTGGAACCGCTTCTGGGAGATGCCCGACGAGCAGTGGGAGACGTTGATCGACGTGAACCTCACCGGGGCGTGGAAGACGCTGAAGGCTGCGGTGCCTGCGCTGATCGAGGGAGGTCGCGGGGGTTCGATCATCGTGATCAGCTCCGTCGCGGGCATCAAGCCGTTGCCGGGGCAGGCGAATTACGCCGCCTCCAAGTTCGGGCTCGTCGGACTTACCCAGACCGCGGCAAAGGAACTGGGCGAATACGGGATTCGGGTGAACTCCGTTCACCCGTACGGGGTGAAGACTCCGATGGGCACCGATCCGGGCAGCCTCGTGATACTCGAGAAGCACCCGCACTACCTGTCGAGCTTCGGCACCATCCTCACCGAGCACCCGCTGGCCGACACCGACGACATCACCGATGCGGTGCTGTGGCTGGCCGGCGACGGTTCGCGGAGGGTCACGGGCAGTCAGGTCGCCGTCGACATGGGCAACACCAAGGTGTGAGCACCTCCGCGTACCGCCACCTGTTCACCCGATTGCGTCTGGGGCCGCTGACCCTGCGCAATCGGGTGGTCTTCTCCGCGCACCTCACGGGGTACGCCGTGGACGGCCTGCCCACCGCGCAGCACGCCGCCTACTATGCGGCGCGCGCGAAGGGCGGTGCCGGCCTGATCGTCTCCGAGGAGCACGCCACCCATCCGGGCGACTGGCCGTACGAGAAGGTGATCGCCGGCTACCGGCCGGAGGTCGTCCCGGGGTACCGGCGGATCACCGACGCGGTTCACCAGCACGGAGTCCCGATCCTGGCTCAGGTCAACCACAACGGTGGCCAGGGGTCGAGCATGTACTCGCGGCGGCCGCTGTGGGCGCCGAGCGCAGTCCCCGATCCACTGTTCCGCGAAGTTCCCAAGGCGGTCGATCAGCGGGAGATCCGGACCCTCGTCGACGGGTACGCGCGCGTGGCCGAGCATTGCGTCCGAGGCGGATTCGACGGGATCGAACTGCAGTGCTCCCATTCGTCGCTGGTGCGCAGTTTTCTCGCCCCCGCCACGAACCAGCGCACGGACGATTACGGGGGATCGTTGGAGAACCGGGCCCGGTTCCTCCTCGAGGTCGTCGAGGCCGTGCGCGTCGCGATCGGTCCGGATCGCGCACTCGGGGTGAGGCTCGCGGGGGAGGATCTGTTCGACGGTGGAGTCCGCCTCGACGAGGCGGTGGAGGTGGCCGCTCTGGTCGAGGCGGGCGGCCGTGTCGACTACATCAACACGTCCATCGGGATGGCCACCGAGACGCTCCACATGATCGAGGCGTCCATGGCCGTCCCTCGCGGGTACGCGCTGTTCGTCCCGAACGCGATCCGGCAACGGGTCGGTCTTCCCGTGGTCGGTGTCGGCCGATTCTCCGATCCGCACCAGGCCGACCAGGCTCTGGACGAGGGGCACTGTGACCTGATCGGGGTGGTGCGCGGCCAGATCGCGGACCCGGATTTCGCGGCGAAGGCCCTGGCCGGCGAAGAAGGAAGCATCCGAACGTGCCTGGCGTGCAATCAGGAATGCATCGGACGTATGGGGCTCGGCCGGTGGCTCGGGTGCGTCGTCAACCCGCGCGCGGGCAGGGAATCGGTCCTGCTGCCCGAACCGACGGTTCCCGGCAGGCGGGTCTTCGTGGTCGGCGGTGGACCGGCCGGGCTGAAGGCCGCGGCGACCGCGGCGCAGCGGGGGCACGACGTGACCCTGTTCGAACGCGCGACGGTTCTCGGCGGCCAGGTCCGGACGGCTGCCGTCGTCCCGGGGCGCCGTGACTTCCTCGACTTGGTCGTCGATCTGGAATCGGAATGCGTTCGGCGCGGTGTGGATGTGCGGACCGGCACCGACGCGACCGCCGGGGCGCTGATGCAGGGACGTCCCGACGTGGTGGTGCTCGCGACCGGGGCGCGTCCGCGCCGACCGCGCTGGGCGGGCGCGTCGGACCGGGTGGTGGACGTGCGGGACGTGCTGGAGGGCCGCGCGCGTCCGGCCGGGACGGTGCTGGTGGTCGACGAATTGGGATTCCATCAGGGCACGTCCGTCGCGGAGTTCGTCGCCGACGCCGGGTGTGCCGTCACGATCTGCACACCGGGGATGATCGTCGGCCAGGACCTCGGCATCACGCTGGACCTCGAGGGCTGGAACCGGCGGGCGCACGACAAGGGCATCACGCAGGTGACGGACGTGGTGCCGACCGGGTGCGAGGCCGTCGACGGAGGGCGGCTCGCGGTCACGCTCCTGCATCATCCGACCGGTGAGTCGCGGCAGCTCACCGTCGACTGGGTGGTGTCCTCGGCGCATCAGCAGCCGGAGGAAGAGCTCTGGAAAGACCTGGCCGACAGAGGTATCGAGGTTCATCGCATAGGCGATGCCCTGGCTCCGCGCCGCGCGCATTCCGCCGTCATCGAGGGGGAGCGGGTTGCGCTCGCGCTCTAGCGCCCGCAGCGGCCGGTTCCGCATCGCCTAGCATCGGTGGATGCCCCATTCCGGACACCTCGACGACGCGGTGTGGCCCGAACTCGTGTCCCGCGTGTCGACGGTGGTGGTCCCGGTCGGCTCTCTCGAGCAGCACGGACCGCATCTGCCGCTCGACACCGACACCGCCATCGCCGACGCCGTGTGCCGCGCGCTGCCGCACGTACTGGTGGCGCCCCCGATCGCCTACGGAGCCAGCGGCGAGCACGAAGGGTTTCCCGGGACGGTCTCGCTCGGGTCGGAGGCGCTCGAAACCGTGCTGGTCGAGTACGGCAGGTCCGCGTGCCGGTGGGCCGACCGCGTGCTGTTCGTCAATGGGCACGGAGGGAACGGGCCCGCGCTGGTCAAGGCTGTCGCCTTGCTTCGGTACGAGGCACGCGATGTGGCTTGGGTGCCGTGTGCGGTACCCGGGGCGGACGCCCATGCCGGGCGTACGGAAACGTCCTTGTTGCTACACCTTTCACCCGCTCGAGTGAGGTTGTCCAGGGCTGAAGCCGGTAATACGGAACCTGTTGCGAGGTTGATGCCAAGACTGCGCGAAGGCGGTATGGTCGCCGTGTCGGCCAACGGCGTGCTCGGTGACCCGACGGGCGCTACGGCCGCGGAGGGGGCGCAGATCTTCGGCGTACTCGTCCACGCAGTCACCAAGGCACTGGCCCGGTGGGAACCGGGCCCCGATGGAAGGCTCCGGTCGGAACCGGGCGCCGATGGGAGGCTCCAATGACCCGCACGGGCGTCCTCGAGTTGCCGAGGGCGGATTTCCGGCATGCCGACGCGACTAATTTCCGGCATGCTCTGCCAGCGCTCTCCGATCCGCATACGATCGACTGATGCGCCAAGCTCGACTTCCCGACGGATTCGGGATCCGAATCGACCCCAAGGTACGCGCATATTCCGGAGGTCGCGTGCTCATCGGCGGTTCGCCGACTCGGATGCTGAAGCTGGCGCCCACCGCGGCGGCCATGATCGGAGACGGCTACCTCGAGGTCGTCGATCCGCAGTCCGCGGTCGTCGCACGCCGCCTCCTCGATTCGGGGGTCGCCAACCCGCGCCCCATGAGTACTCCGTCGCCCCGGGATGTCACCGTTGTCATTCCGGTGAAGAACAACGCGTCGGGGCTGCACCGGGTGCTGGCCTCGCTCCGCGGACTCGAGGTGGTCGTCGTCGACGACGGCTCCGACGTCCCGATCGTCGCCCCCGTGCTGCAGAACGGGTGCGGTGGCCACGTCACCGTCCTGCGCCACGAGACGGCCAAGGGGCCGGCCGCGGCCCGGAACACCGGTCTGCGTTACGCCGCAACTCCGTTCGTGGCGTTCCTCGACTCGGACGTCCTGCCGCGCACCGGCTGGATCGAGGTCATGCTCGGCCACTTCAGCGATCCCGCAGTCGCACTTGTCGCCCCGAGGATAGTGGCGCTCGAACCCGACGCGAGCACACTCGCGCGGTACGAGCACGCCCGCTCCTCCCTCGACCTCGGACGTAAGGAGTCCGCGGTCCAGTCCGGTGGCCCGGTGTCGTACGTCCCGAGCGCCGCGATGATCGCCCGCCGCGAAGTGCTCGACGAGTTCGGCGGCTTCGACGAGTCGATGCACGTGGCGGAGGACGTCGACCTGTGCTGGCGACTCCAGGAGTCCGGCTGGCGACTGCGGTACGAGCCCGTGGCCCACGTTGCGCACGATCACCGTGTGACGTTCGGAAAGTGGTTCGACCGCAAGCTGTTCTACGGCACCGGTGCGGCGCCGCTGGCGGCAAGGCATTCGGGGATGGTTCCCCCGCTGTCGATGTCGCCGTGGACGTTCTTCGCGTGCCTCGCCGCCGCCACGTGCACCCGGCTCGGCCTGCTCGGCGCCGTCGCCACACTCGCGATGATGCTGATGCGCCTGCGCCGCATGTTCACCGGACTCGACCAGCCGACCCGCATCGCCGCGATCCTCGCGGCCCAGGGTTTCGCCGGCGGTGCCTGGCAGCTGGCGTCCGCGATGTGTCGCCACTATTGGCCGATCACACTGCTGGCGGTGCTGCTCTCGAAACGGATTCGCCGTATCGCGCTCGCGATCGCCGTCGCCGAGGGCGTCGCCGATTGGGTGACCCACCGGGCGCCCGGAGGGCTGGGACCGGTGCGGCACACGGTGTTCAAGCGGATCGACGACGTCGCGTACGGCGCCGGGCTCTGGAAGGGCGCCATCACCGCCCGCGACCTCGACGCATTGAAGCCCCGGTTGAAGTCGTAGTGGCCGATCCGATTCGCGCCGCCGAAGTCGTGGTCGTCGGCGGCGGTTCGAGTGGATGTGTGGTGGCCGCCCGGCTCAGCGAGAATCCCGGACGATCGGTTCTGCTCCTCGAGTCCGGGCCCGGCTACCGAACGGTGTCCGACTGTCCCGTGCTCGACTACCGGACGCTGCCGGTCGGTCCGGGTAGCGCGTTCGCCGAGACGTACGGCGTGGAGTTGGCCCCGAGCGTTCCGTCGGCCATGGTGCGGGGACACGTCCTCGGTGGTTCGGGCGCCGTCAACGGCGCCTATTTCGTCCGTGGGACGGAAGCGGATTTCCGGCACTGGCCCGCGTCGTGGTCATACGAGCACGTGCTGCCCGCCTTCCGGGCACTCGAGCGTGACGCCGACTTCGACGACTCCCGGCACGGCACGACCGGACCGATGCCCGTTCGCAGGCAGCCCGCGGAGCGGCTGAGCGAGATCAGCGCGGCGTTCCGCGCCGCGGCGCTCGGTGCAGGACATCCCGAGGAACCCGACAAGAACAGCGCGGGCGCAGGCGGGGTCGGTCCGGTGCCCCTGAACGTCGACGGCGGCCACCGTGTCAGTACGGCAGTGGCGTACCTGCTGCCGGCGTGGAAGCGGCCCAATCTGACGGTCGAAGCGAATTCCGACGTCGTCCGAATTCTGTTCTCCGGTAACGAGACCGTCGGGGTGGAGGTGGAGTCGGACGGGGTGCGGCGCACGGTCCGCACCGGTCGGGTCGTGCTGGCGGCAGGTCCTGTCGAAACCCCGGTGCTGCTGATGCTTTCGGGGATTGGTCCGGCAGAACACCTGAAGGACAACGGCATTCCCGTCGTCCTCGACGCGCCCGGTGTCGGCAGCGACTTCAGTGATCACCCCGAAGTGGCTCTGCCGTACCGTATCCGGGACTCGCTCCGCCGCAATGACACCAGTCCGGTCGTCGAAACGGTGCTGAATGTCGGCGACCTCGAAATCCGTCCGTACACGGCGCCGTTCGACGTGCTCGTCCCCGGATCCGGGCAGCCCGACCCGATCCTCGGGATCGGGCTCATGGTGACGGACAGTCGGGGCGACATCCGGCTCACGTCGGGGCGCCGCCGGGACCGTCCCCGAATCGAATACCGCTACGCGCAATCCGCCGCCGACCGCCGGGCGCTGCGCGAGGGGCAGGCCATCGGGCTGGAACTGCTCCGCTCACCGGAACTCGGCCCGCTGCTCGAGCCGTTGTCCCGGGAGGTGTCCGACCGCGCGGTGCTCGCCCACCTGGGGACGTCGCTGCACCTGTGCGGCAGTTGCCGGATGGGCGGACGCGACGACGCGGGCGCGGTGGTGGACGAGTGGTGCAACGTCCGCGGAATGGAAGGGCTGACCATCGCCGACACCTCGGTGTTCCCGGTGGTCCCGAGCCGTGGGCCGCACGCCACGGCGGTGATGGTCGCCGAGCGCGTCAGTACGTTCCTGGGGGAGTGACCGAGGGGACGACACAGGCCCGTGTGACGCGGGTTACAGTAGGCAGAGACGCCGTGGAGGAGTTCGATGCAAAGTCAACCGCCCACAGGGGGCAATCCGTGGGTCGCCGTGCGCCCGGGAGACGACGTCGCGATGCTGGCACGCAGGGTGTCGTCGGCGCATCAGTTGTTCGTCGAGCGTCACGCACCCGCCGGTCGTGCCCCGGACGGTGACGGGAATTCCGTTCGTTCCGTCATCCTCGACTCGTGGTTGCGCAGTACCAGCAAGGGAGTGAACCCGGACGGGTCGGCCCGCGCGGTCGATCTGGCGGCCGCGGATCTCGCCGCGTACCGGGCGTCGCACCCGATGTCGATCATCCGCCCGGTGGTCCGCAAGCTTCTCGTCGAGGACGCCGCCGACACCGGGCTGCTCGTGGCCATCACGGACGAGAAGGGTCAGCTGCTGTGGGTCGAGGGCGATTCGTCCGCCAAGGACCGCGCACTGGAGATGAACTTCGTCGAGGGCGCCGACTGGAGTGAGGACACCGTCGGCACCAACGCCCCGGGTACCGCGCTGGCGCTCGACCATTGCGTGCAGATCTTCGGTGCCGAGCATTTCAGTCGCTCGGTGCACGACTGGAGTTGTTCGGCGGCGCCCGTCCACGACCCCGCGACCGGGCTGATCGTCGGGGCCATCGACATCACCGGTGGTCCGCGGGTGGCGGTGCCCGAGGTGCTCTCGCTGATCAGGGCGACCGTCGCGGCGGCCGAGGCGGAGTTGCGACTGCACCAGCTGCGTTCGCCGCACCCGCTCGTCGAGACGGTATTGCGGTTGGAGGTGCTGGGATCGGGACGGCCGACTCTGGTCCGTGGGCCCGAACGCATCCCGCTGTCGCAGCGGCACGCGGAGATCCTCCTGCTTCTGGCGGAGCACCCCGAAGGCCTGAGTTCCGACCGCCTCGCGGTGCTGCTCGACGAGAACGAACTCGACGCCGTCACCATTCGTGCCGAGATGTCGCGCCTGCGTAAGGTTTTCGGTCCCGCAAACCTCGGTTCGCGGCCCTATCGGCTGCTCGCCGAGTTGACGTCGGACGTCCGGCAGGTTCGCGGAGCCCTGGACCGTGGCGAGCTCACCGCCGCCCTCGACGTGTACTCGGGCCCGGTCCTTCCCGGGTCGGAGGCGCCCGGGGTCGAGGATCTTCGCAACGAGTTGCGGGCACGCGTCCAGGCGGCGCTGCTGCGGGAAGGTGATCAACGGTTGCTCGCCAAATGGACCACGTCCGTCCACGGCCGCGAGGACGTCGCCGCATGGGAGGCGTACCTGGCGGGCCTCGACCCGCGTTCGCCCCTGTATTCCCAGGTCAAGTCCAGGATTGATCTGTTCGATCAGCAGTACGCAACGTAGTTGCAACGGTACGGTCCCTAGTGTTGTGAGTCACACCCAGTTCCACCCGAGTTTCACGACACCAGGGAGTTATCGATGACCGTGTATGCCCGCCCGGGTTCGCCGGACGCCGTCATGTCCTTCCAATCGCGTTACGACAACTGGATCGGCGGCCAGTGGGTTGCGCCCGTCAAGGGCCAGTACTTCGAGAATCCGACACCCGTCACCGGACAGCCGTTTTGCGAGGTCGCGCGTTCGACGTCCGAGGACATCGAACTTGCGCTCGACGCCGCACACGCTGCGGCCCCGGCCTGGGGCAAGACGTCGGTGGCGGAGCGCGCCATCATCCTGAACAAGATCGCGGACCGCATCGAGGAGAACCTCGAGTCCATCGCGCTCGCCGAGTCCTGGGACAACGGCAAGCCGATCCGCGAGACCCTGAACGCCGACATTCCGCTGGCCGTCGACCACTTCCGCTACTTCGCCGGCGCGATCCGGGCGCAGGAAGGCGCACTGTCGGAGATCGACTCCGACACCGTCGCCTACCACTTCCACGAGCCGCTCGGCGTCGTCGGCCAGATCATCCCCTGGAACTTCCCGATCCTCATGGCCGTGTGGAAGCTCGCTCCCGCACTCGCCGCGGGCAACGCGGTCGTCCTCAAGCCCGCCGAGCAGACCCCGGCGTCGATCCTGCACCTGATCTCCGTCATCGGCGACCTGCTGCCCGCCGGTGTGGTGAACATCGTCAACGGATTCGGTGTGGAGGCGGGCAAGCCGCTCGCCTCGAGCCCGCGGATCCGGAAGATCGCGTTCACCGGTGAGACCACCACGGGCCGGCTCATCATGCAGTACGCGTCGCAGAACCTGATCCCGGTCACCCTCGAACTCGGTGGCAAGAGCCCCAACATCTTCTTCTCCGACGTGCTGTCCTCCAACGACGACTACCAGGACAAGGCGCTCGAGGGCTTCACGATGTTCGCCCTCAACCAGGGCGAGGTGTGCACCTGCCCGTCGCGTTCGCTGATCCAGGAGGACATCTTCGACGAGTTCCTCGCGATGGCGGCCATCCGCACCAAGGCCGTCCGTCAGGGCGACCCGCTCGACACCGACACGATGATCGGCGCGCAGGCCTCGAACGATCAGCTCGAGAAGATCCTGTCGTACATCGAGATCGGCAAGGGCGAAGGCGCCAAGGTCGTCACCGGCGGTGAGCGCGCCGAACTCGGCGGCGACCTGTCCGGCGGCTACTACGTGCAGCCGACGATCTTCACCGGTCAGAACAAGATGCGGATCTTCCAGGAGGAGATCTTCGGTCCCGTCGTCTCCGTCACGTCGTTCAAGGACTACGACCAGGCCATCGAGATCGCCAACGACACGCTGTACGGCCTCGGCGCCGGCGTGTGGTCGCGGGACGGTGGCGTCGCCTACCGCGCCGGTCGCGACATCCAGGCCGGGCGCGTGTGGACCAACACGTACCACCAGTACCCCGCGCACGCGGCGTTCGGTGGCTACAAGCAGTCCGGCATCGGCCGCGAGAACCACCTGATGATGCTCGAGCACTACCAGCAGACGAAGAACCTGCTGGTCAGCTACGCCCAGAAGGCTCAGGGCTTCTTCTGATGGACGCAGCCCGGGCGCCTCAGCGCCTGAAGGCAACCGCCGGGGCGGTGGAGCTTCTCCGCCGCCTCGGCGGTACCCACGGGGCGCTGATGATGCATCAGTCCGGCGGGTGCTGCGACGGCTCCGCGCCGATGTGTTACCCCGACGGTGAATTCATCGTCGGCGACCGCGACGTGCTGCTCGGCGTCCTCGACCTGCGACTCGGGGTCGGGGAGACCCCGTCCACCCGGCCCGAAGGCGGCGATGCGGTGCCCGTGTGGATCTCCGGTTCGCAGTTCGAGGCGTGGAAGCACACCCAGCTGGTGCTCGACGTCGTGCCCGGCCGCGGATCGGGATTCAGCCTGGAAAGTCCCGAAGGCATGCGTTTTCTCAGTCGCGCGCGTGCGTTCACCCCGGAGGAGAACGCCAGCCTCGCCGCGGAGGAGGTCATCGTGGGTCAGCGGTGGGAGCAGGGCTGGAGGCCCGCGCCGTCCCCCGAACCGCAAGTGGTCGCCGAAGCCGTCGACGCATGTCCCGTGCCCGCCCGCCGCCCGGGCCCGTAGCGCCCCGCAGTGCACTACGACCTAGGTTTTTACGTCGTGGTCATGATTCGCTGACACGACGTGTACACAACTCGTTCACCATTGGCCTCGGCCGTTCGATCCCGCTCCACGAGCGGGGCGGGCGAGGCACCATTCGGATCGACGTAGGGGACGGAATGTCACTCGTAGAACCATCCAAGAATTCCGGAACCGGGCAACATCACGATGCTGCCGATTTCCACTCGGAAGACAGCAGCTATCTGGAAAAACGCACGCTCCGTAAGGGTTCGGCGGGCTGGGTGCTGCTCGCCGGCCTCGGTGTCAGTTACGTGATCTCCGGCGACTACGCCGGATGGAACAACGGACTGGCCGAGGGCGGATTCGGCGGCCTGCTGATCGCCGGCGTCGTCATCGCGGGCATGTACCTGGCCATGGTGCTGGGCATGGCCGAGATGTCGTCCGCCCTGCCCGCCGCCGGCGGCGGTTACACGTTCGCGCGGCGCGCACTCGGGCCGTGGGGCGGATTCGCCACCGGCACGGCCATTCTCATCGAATACGCGATCGCGCCCGCCGCCATCGCGACCTTCATCGGCAGCTACGTCGAGTCACTGAACCTGTTCGGTATCACCGACGGGTGGTGGGTGTACCTGGCGGTCTACGCCATCTTCATCGGAATCCATCTGACCGGCGCCGGCGAGGCACTCAAGGCCATGTTCGTCATCACGGCGATCGCACTGGTCGGTCTCGTGATCTTCGCGGTCTCCGCGATCGGCCTGTTCGACGCGGGCAACCTCACCGACATCGCGGCGACCGATGCGGTGGGAGCGTCGAGTTTCCTGCCCTTCGGTGCATTCGGTATCTGGGCCGCCGTCCCGTTCGCCATCTGGTTCTTCCTCGCCGTCGAAGGCGTGCCGCTGGCCGCGGAGGAAGCCCGCGAGCCGGAGAAGGACGTGCCGCGCGGAATCATCATCAGCATGCTCATCCTCATCGTCACGGGGGCGGCTGTCCTGTTCCTCGCTACCGGAGCGCTGGGTGCCGAGAGTCTGTCGACGTCCGGCAATCCGCTGGTCGAGGCGCTCGGTGACGGAACCGCGGCGAAGGTCGTCAACTACATCGGACTGGCCGGCCTCGTCGCCAGCTTCTTCTCGATCATGTACGCCTACTCGCGGCAGACGTTCGCGCTGTCCCGCGCCGGTTACCTTCCCAAGAACCTGTCGATCACCAACTCGCGGAAGGCGCCCACGCTCGCCCTCATCGTGCCGGGCGTCATCGGGTTCGTACTGTCGCTCACCGGTGAAGGCGCAATGCTGCTGAACATGGCGGTGTTCGGCGCGGCCGTCAGCTACGTGCTGATGATGGTCAGCCACATCGTCCTCCGCAGGCGTGAGCCGGAGATGAAGCGGCCGTACCGCACCCCGGGGGGCATCGTCACCACGTCGTTCGCGCTCGTCATCGCGGCCGCCGCGGTGATCGCCACCTTCCTCGTCGATCCGGTCGCCGCACTCTGGACGCTGATCGCTTTCGCGGCCTTCATGGCGTACTTCGGCCTGTACAGCCGCCATCACCTCGTTGCCAATTCGCCCGACGAGGAGTTTGCTGTTCTTGCGAAGGCAGAGGAAGACCTGGAATGACCACCTACAGTCACGGAGTCGCGGGAACCGGGTACACGTTCGACGGTCTCGTCGACCTCATGGCCAAGGCGACACCGCTCCGCAGCGGCGACGAACTGGCCGGGTGCGCGGCGTCCTCCGACGCCGAACGCGCCGCCGCGCAATGGGCGCTGGCCGACGTCCCGCTCGGCACGTTCCTGAACGAACTCGTCGTTCCCTACGAGGACGACGAGGTCACGAGGCTCATCATCGACTCGCACGACCGGGTCGCGTTCGGCGAGATCTCCCATCTCACCGTCGGCGGCCTGCGCGACTGGCTGCTGGACGTCGCGGCGCGAGACGGTGCGGCCGAGACCTTCCGTCGCGTCGCCCCGGGGCTGACACCGGAGATGGTCGCGGCGGTCAGCAAGATCATGCGCAACCAGGACCTCATCGCGGTCGCGCGGGCCGTCACCGTCACCGCGGGGTTCCGGACGACGCTCGGCGTACCGGGGCACCTGGGAACCCGGCTGCAGCCCAACCATCCCACCGACGACCCGCGTGGAATCGCGGCCGCCACGCTCGACGGCCTGCTGCTCGGCTGCGGTGACGCCGTCATCGGGATCAACCCGGCCACCGATTCGCCGCACGCCACCGCGGAACTGCTCCACCTCCTCGACGACATCCGTCAGCGCTTCGACATTCCGGCGCAGTCGTGCGTGCTGTCGCACGTGACCACCACGATGGGCCTGATCGAGGAAGGCGTTCCCGTCGACCTCGTGTTCCAGTCCATCGCCGGAACACAGGGCGCCAATTCGAGTTTCGGTGTGGACATTTCGCTGCTCCGAGAGGCCAACGCGGCCGGTCGGTCCCTGAAACGCGGCACCGTCGGCGACAACGTCATGTACCTCGAAACCGGTCAGGGCTCGGCGCTCAGTGCGGGCGCCCACCTCGGCACGGGCGGCAGGCCCGTCGACCAGCAGACCCTCGAGACCAGGGCGTACGCGGTGGCCCGTGATCTCGAACCGCTGCTGATCAATACGGTGGTCGGGTTCATCGGTCCGGAGTACCTGTACGACGGCAAGCAGATCATCAGGGCCGGGCTCGAGGACCACTTCTGCGGAAAGCTCCTGGGCCTGCCGATGGGTGTCGACGTCTGTTACACCAATCACGCCGAGGCCGACCAGGACGACATGGACACGCTGCTCACCCTGCTCGGTGTCGCAGGCGCGGCCTTCGTCATCGCGGTACCCGGTGCGGACGACGTCATGCTCGGGTACCAGAGTCTGTCGTTCCACGACGTGCTGTACGCGCGCCAGGTGCTCGGACTCAGGCCGGCACCGGAATTCGAGGACTGGATGCGCCGTCTCGGCATGGTCGACGACGCGGGACGGGTCCTGCCGGTCGACGCCGCGGCGTCGCCGCTGCGGGCACTGACGGTGGCACGATGAGCGATCCTGTGGTGCAAGACTTCTGGGCGGAACTGCGGGCCACGACGCAGGCGCGCATCGGACTCGGCCGCACCGGTGACGCCCTGCCCACGCAGCGCGTCCTCGAGTTCCGGTCGGCGCACGCCGCCGCACGTGACGCCGTCCACCAGCCGCTCGACGCGGAGGCGCTGGCCGAGCAGGTCGAGGCCGTGGGCCTGGGCAGGCCGGTGGTCGTCACGAGTCAGGCATCGGACCGCAGCGAATACCTGCGCCGGCCCGACCTGGGCCGCACGCCGGCCGACCTGTCCGCGGTTCCCGCGGTGACGGCCGAGGTCGGATTCGTCCTCGCCGACGGGTTGTCGCCGCGGGCGCTCACCGATCACGGGGTGTCCCTGCTGTCCGCGCTGGTCGACGAATTCGGCGGGACGTACTCGCTGGCGCCGCCGGTGATCGCGACCCAGGCCCGGGTGGCGCTCGGTGACCACATCGCGCAGGCACTCGGCGTGCAGACGCTCGTCCTGCTGATCGGGGAGCGGCCGGGGCTGTCGGTGGCCGACAGCGTCGGCGTCTATCTCACGCACCTCCCGCGTCCCGGACGCACCGACGCGGACCGGAACTGCGTGTCCAACATCCACCCACCCGAGGGGCTCGGCTACGAACTCGCAGCCCGCGTCGTGGCGGGTCTCGTGTCCGGTGCCAGGAAACTGGGCCGGTCCGGAGTGGAGTTGAAGGACACCTCCCGTGCCGATGCGCTCGCAGCCCCCTCGGAGATCCTCGAACTGTAGTCGTGTTATCTAAAGGGCGGCAGGTCCGACCGGGCCTGCGGAGAACCGCCCTGGACGGGGTGTGACGAGGAGAGATCTATGGCCTTCGCTGGCAATGTGGACGAGCTGGCCCTGCTGCAGGCGGTCCGGTTGAAAGAGCAGGTCAGCGCGTCTGTTCTGGCCGAGCATCTCGGGGTGAGCGCCGCGTCCGCGCAGGCCGCCTACGACGCGCTGCTCACACAGGGCAAGGCGCAGGAAGCCTCGGACGGCCGGATCGAGCTCACCGACGCCGGACTGTCGGAACTCGAGGATCAACTTGACGCCGAGCGGGTGTCCATCGACGAGGACTCCATCGCGGAGGTGTACGAGAGCTTCGTGCCGTTCCACGAGGAGTTCGTCGGACTGATCGATTCGGCCGACGCCGATCAGCTGGCCGACCTGGACCGACGTGCGTCGGTCGTGTTCGACGACCTGTCGGCGTTCGTGCCCCGGTTGTCCCGCTACCAGGACCTGTTCGCCGATGCTCTCGCGAAAGTCACTGCGGGGGAGACGAAGTGGATCTCGGAACCCGTGATCGACTCGTACGCCACCGTGTGGACCGAACTCCGCACGGAGCTGCTCGGCGCGTCCGGCACCGCCGAGTGACGTGACGCGCGTCACCACCCCCCCTATTCGGGGGTGGTGGCGCAGTGAGCCGGATCACTACTTTTCCTCTCATCCGGGATACGCCCACCAGGGTGTTCCCCACGGACCACGGAGGAATCGAGTGACCACAGTCTCCAACTCGGGTGCGGGAGCCCCCCACGCCCCCACGCCGGTGCGCCAGGGCGGTACCAGCGTCCGCAAGGTGGCCATCGCCAGCGGCATCGGCACGACCATCGAGTTCTACGACTTCTTCATCTACGGCACCGCCGCAGCCCTGGTGTTCCCCACGGTGTTCTTTCCCGCCCTCGGCTCCACCGCAGGCACCGTCGCCTCCTTCGCGACCTTCGCCGTCGCGTTCGTCGCCAGGCCCGTGGGTGCCATGCTGTTCGGCCACTACGGAGACCGGATCGGACGTAAGAAGACGCTGATCTCCACGCTCATCCTGATGGGTGTCTCGACGTTCCTGATCGGCCTGCTGCCCGGTGCCGCGACGATCGGGGTCGCGGCACCGATCCTGCTGGTGCTGCTGCGTTTCGGTCAGGGATTCGCCGTCGGCGGCGAATGGGCGGGCGCCACACTGCTGACGGCGGAGTACGCACCCCCGGGTAAGCGCGGCCTCTACGCGATGTTCCCGCAACTCGGCCCCGCGGTGGCCTTCATCCTCTCCAGCGCCACGTTCCTCGTCACCGGCACCCTGCTCGGCGACACCAACGAGGTCTTCCTCGAGTTCGGGTGGCGGATTCCCTTCCTGTTCAGCGCCGTCCTTGTCGGCATCGGCCTCTACATGCGACTGGCGATCGAGGAGACACCGGTGTTCCGCGCGGCCCAGCTTGCCGACCGTGCCGACGCGGCCCCGCGGACCCTCCCGCTGATGGACGCCTGGCGGTACCAGACAAAGGAGATCCTCCTCTCCGCCGGCGCGCTCGCTACACTCTTCGCGTTCTTCTACATGGGCACAGCGTTTCTCACCAGCTACGGCACCAAGACCCTCGGATTCAGCCGCCCGTTCGTGCTGACGGTCGGGATCGCCTCGGCCGTGGTCTTCGGATTCACGATCGTCGTCTCGGCTCTGTACTCGGACCGGATCGGGCGCCGACGGGTCATCATGATCTCCTGCGGACTGGCCGTCGTGTGGGCGCTCGCACTGTTCCCCCTGCTCGACACCGGTTCACCCGTCGCGTTCACGATCGGCGTGATGGTCACGCTCGCCATCTTCGGAATCGCCTACGGCCCCTGCGGCGCCCTGCTTCCCGAAATGTTCCAGACGCGCTACCGCTACACCGGCGCCGGCCTCGGCTACAACCTCGCCGGCGTGCTCGGCGGCGCGGTGCCGCCGCTGATCGCCGCGCCGCTGGCGTCCGCGTACGGCAGCGCCGCGATCGGCGTGATGCTCGCCGTCCTCGGCGTGGTCAGCCTGCTGTGCACGAAAGCCCTGGTGGAAACGAAAGACGACGCGCTCTGACAGGGCCGGCGAGGGGTGTCCGGACTTCGCACAGATACCGGCGCCCCTCGCCGTGCAGTATGCCCTGGATCACATCAACCAAGAGTAAGTTCGACCGCGGAAGGGCCTTCGGGTCTGCCCGTCCCGTAGGTGCCCGAACGGGCTCCTGGAGAGGAAGAGTGATGACAACCCCGCTTCCCAGCTACACCAACGGCGTGTGGGACGCCCCGATGCTCGGCGACACCATCGGAGACAACTTCGACCGGACCGTGGCAGCCCACGGCGATCGTGACGCCCTGGTCGACCGGCCCTCGGGACGGCGGTGGACGTACGCCGAACTGAGGCGGGACGTCGACGCCGTGGCGGCGGGGTTGCTGAAGCGGGGAATCGGGAAGGGCGACCGGGTGGGGATCTGGGCGCCGAACTGCCCGGAGTGGACGCTGATCCAGTTCGCGACGGCCAAGATCGGCGCCGTGCTCGTCAACATCAACCCCGCCTACCGGGCGCACGAGTTGAAGTACGTGCTCGACCAGGCCGGTATCCGCCTGCTGGTGTCGGCGCCCGAATTCAAGTCGTCCGACTATGCGGCCATGATCGAGGAGGTCCGGCCGCAGTGCCCCGACCTCGAGATGGTGGTGCTCCTCGGGAGTGCCGAGTGGAGCCGGCTGGCGTCGGACGGCATGGCTGCGCACGAGGCCGACCCGGCGCTGCTGCCTGCCGCGCAGGCGGCCCTGTCCTCGGACGATCCGATCAATATTCAATACACCTCGGGGACAACCGGATTCCCCAAAGGGGCGACGCTCAGCCACCACAACATCCTGAACAACGGGTACTTCGTCGGCGAGCTGTGCCACTACACGGAGAACGACCGCGTCTGCATCCCGGTGCCGTTCTACCACTGCTTCGGCATGGTGATGGGCAACCTGGCGTGCACGAGTCACGGCGCGACCATGATCATTCCGGGGCCGTCCTTCGACCCGACAGCCACGCTGCAGGCCGTCGAAGCGGAGAAGTGCACGTCGCTGTACGGGGTGCCGACGATGTTCATCGCCGAACTCGCCGAACCGGACTTCGCATCGTTCGACCTGTCGAGTCTGCGGACCGGAATCATGGCCGGGTCACCCTGCCCGGTGGAGGTGATGAAGCAGGTCATCGAACAGATGGGAATGGCCGAGGTCTCCATCTGTTACGGCATGACCGAGACGTCGCCGGTGTCGTTGCAGACCCGGTCGGACGACACGATCGATCAGCGCGTGTCGACGGTCGGCCGGGTCGGCCCGCACCTCGAGGTCAAGATCGTCGATCCGGCAACGGGGTTGACCGTTCCGCGGGGCACGCCGGGCGAGCTCTGCACCCGGGGTTACTCGGTGATGCTCGGGTACTGGAACAACCCGGAGAAGACCGCGGAAGCGATCGACGCCGGACGGTGGATGCACACCGGTGACATCGGTGTGATGGATTCGGACGGCTACGTCGCGATCACCGGGCGGATCAAGGACATGGTCATCCGCGGTGGCGAGAACGTCTATCCCCGCGAGATCGAGGAGTTCCTGTACACGCATCCGGACATCCTCGACGCCCAGGTCATCGGGGTGCCGGACGCGAAGTACGGCGAGGAACTGATGGTGTGGGTGCGGATGAAGGACGGTGCCGAGCCCCTGGACGCGGCGAAGGTGCGCGAATTCTGCACCGGGAAGCTCGCCCACTACAAGATCCCGAAGTACGTGCACGTCGTCGACGAGTTCCCGATGACGGTGACCGGCAAGGTGCGCAAGGTCGAGATGCGCGAGCAGTCCCTCGACCTGATCGGGCGCACCTGACCCGTCTCGTCATCTGGTCCGCAGCAACGTCGCGACGGCGTCCTGCCCGCGCCGCTCGGCATGCTGCAGGGCCGTGCGGCCGTCCGCGTCCTCGATGGAAGGATCGGCGCCCGCGTCGAGCAGCAGGCGGACGACGTCCTGATACCGCTCGGAGCCGTCGCCGTAGACCACGGCCTCGAGCAGGGCCGTCCAGCCCGGCTCGTTGACGTGGTTGATCGGCACGCCGGCCTCGATCAGCATCCGCACGGTGTCGACGTGGCCGTGCTCGGCCGCCGGGATCAGCGCGGTTCCGCCGAACCGGTTGATGCTGGTGACGTCGGCGCCGGCGTCGAGGGTGAGCGCGAGAATCTCGTTCAGTCCCTCCGCGCCGGCGTACAGGAACGCCGAGTCCTCGCGGGCGTTCTTCGCGTCGACGTCCGCTCCGGCGTCGATCAGCGTCCGCGCGGCGGCGACGTCGTCACGGACGACGGCGTCGAACAGCGCGTGTTCCAGTTCGGGCGTCGACACGGGGGCTGCTCTTCAACCGAGCGTCCCGGCGATCGCGTCGAGCCCGGCGGCCGCGCACGCCTGATCCCGCATTCCGTCGGGCGCGCCGCCGACGCCGATACCCGCGATCGACCCGCCGGCCGACTTCACGCTCACCCCGCCTGCGAGGAACAAGGTGCCGGGAAGGTCGGCGACCGTCGCGCCGTCGCCCTTGGCCCGTTCGCTCAGATCGCTGGTGTTCGCGCCGAACGCGGCAGCGGTGTACGCCTTCTGGCGGGCCGCCTCCACGGTGTGCTGAGCGGCATTGTCCCCGCGCAACATGGCGTGCACGTTGCCGGCACGATCGACCACCGACACGGTGACGAAGCCGAGCCCGTCGGCCTGGCACTTCGCGAGCGCCGCCTGCGCGGCGGCCTGCGCTGTGCCGATACCGAGACGGTTCTGGCTCACCACGCCGTCCGCACCGTCGATCGGGGCAGGCGCGGCGGCGGTCGCGAGCGGAGTGGACGTCGGACTCGCCTCGTCGGACGCGGACGTGCCGCACGCCGAGGTGGCGACGATCGCGGCGAGCGGGACTGTGATCGCCAGAACGCGGGGCAGGCGGTGGAAGGTGCGCATCGGAAGGCCTTTCGGGAAGTGACGAGCTGACGTGACCAGCCTGGCCCGGCGGTGCCGGTGACTGCATCGGGCCGACGGCGCCCCCGAACTCATCCGTCCGGTCCCGGCAGATCATCCGAACGGTGGATCCGCGAACTACGGCACATCCGTAGGATCACTCGACGTGACGACACCTGTGGACGGAGTGGACAGGCCGGACGGCGCGGGTCTGCGCGGCCCGCTCGTTACCGCCATCCATGTGTCGTTCTACGTCCTCCTCGCGACGTCGACGGCGCGATATCTGACCTACCACGGAGTGAGCGGACGGTTCATCGTGGTGGTCGCGTTGATCGCGGCGCTTGCCGCGTTGTACACGGTCACCGCCGTTGTCGCACGGCGGGGAGGCGTGTGGGAACCGTGGGTATGGCCGGTCCTGACGACGTGGGCGGTGCTCGTCTGGCTCGCGCCGAGTTTCGCCTGGTGCGCGTTTCCCATGTTCTTCCTGTGCACGCGGGCGTACCCGAGCCGGATCGCGTACCCGGTCGTCGGGGTTCTCGCCGTCCTCACCTCGGTGGCGTTCTTCACCTTCTCCGGCCGCACCGAGTGGGCCGTGCTGGTGGGACCGCTGTGCACCGGGGCGCTGATCGTCATGGCGTACAGCCAGATCGAGCGCGACGGCCGGGAACGGGTGCGACTGCTCCGCCAGGTGGCGGAGACCCGGTCCCGGCTCGCGGAAACCGAGCGGGAGGCGGGGGTGCTCGCCGAACGCGAACGACTGGCCCGCGAGATCCACGACACCGTGACGCAGGGGCTGACCAGCAGCCTGCTCCGGCTCGAGGCGGCCGAGCAGATCTGGGCGCGGGCAGATCCGCGGACGGAGGAGCGGGCACGTGAGGACGTCCGCGTGGCGACCGGAACGTTGCGCGAGAACCTGGCGGAAACACGCAGTCTCGTGCACCATCTCGCGGCGCCCAATCTGGAATCCCAGCCACTCGACGCGGCACTGCTCGCCGCCGCGCGTACCCACCACCCGCGGACGGAGCTCCGGATCGTGGGCACTCCGATCGCGATTCCGGCGGAGGTGACGCATGCGCTGCTGCGGATCACCCAGAGCGCGGTGTCCAACATCGCCCGGCACGCCCACGCCGAGACCGTGGGTGTCACGTTGACGTACCTTCCGGACGCCGTCGCGCTCGACATCTTCGACGACGGCACCGGTTTCGAACCCCCGCCCGCCGGATCTCCCTCGGCGCGAGGCGGATACGGCCTGCGCGCGATGCGCAGTCGCGTCGAGCAACTAGGCGGCACGTTCACCGTCGAGAGCGCACCGGGCGAGGGCACCGTGGTGGCCGCCCAGATACCGTGCGCGAGAGGAACCGCGGCATGACGAGAGTGACCGTGCTGCTGGTCGACGACCATGTGGTCGTTCGTGCCGGGCTGCGAGCGCTTCTCGACTCGCAGCCGGACATCGAGGTGATCGCCGAGGCGGGCACGGGGGAGGAGGCGGTCGACGCGGTGAGCGCCTTCCGGCCGCAGCTCGTGACGATGGATCTCGCCCTGGGCGCCGGTATCGACGGGGTCGAGGCCATTCGCCGCATCCGACAGGTCGATCGGGCCCTGCCGGTGCTGGTGTTCACGACCTACGACACGGATGCCGACGTGGTGCGCGCCATCGACGCCGGTGCCATCGGATACCTCCTGAAGGATTCGACACCCCAGGAGATCTTCGCGGCCGTGCGCGGCGCGGCCGCCGGCCAGAGTGTGCTGTCGCCGCCCGTCGCGTCGCGGCTACTGCAGCAGATGCAGCGCCCCGAGGAGGCCCTCACGCCGCGGGAGGCCGAACTGCTGACCCTGCTGGCCGAGGGCATGACCAACAAGGAACTCGGCAAAGCCCTCTTCATCAGCGAGGCGACGGTCAAGACCCATCTCGCCCACATCTACGCGAAACTCGGTGTCGACACCCGCGCCGCGGCGGTGTCCGTGGCCCTGCGACGGCAGGGCATTCGCTGAACCGAGGGGGTTCACAGCGGTACGCCGCATGAACCTTTTGGCAACGATTTGCCGAAGCCCTGTCGAACGGGTGTCCACGTGGTTATGTTCGACATGAGCGGTGACCTTCCGCTCGCACCATGAATTGCGTGTTGAGAGGACAAGCGCCATGGTCATGGACATCATCGGCACCATCATCTTCGGTGCGGTCATCGGCGTTCTGGCGCGTCTCGTGATTCCGGGAAAGCAGGCGATGGGTTGGATCATCACCGTCGTCCTCGGCATCATCGGTGCGCTGATCGGGTACTGGGTGTGGGAGGGGCTCCTCGACAAGGGGGACACCGGCGGAATCGACTGGATCCGGTGGATCATCAGCATCGCCGTAGCGGCCGTGCTGACCCTCGGATACACCTCGATGACGAGCAAGAACAGGGTGTAGGCGCCACATCGCACTGGCACGAGAAGGGCCCCGTCCGGTCAGGGCGGGGCCCTTCTGCGGCTTCGCCGCCCGTGAGTACTTATTAACCGCCGGACGTTAACAAGTACTCACGGGCGTAGGCAGAGAAGCGTCATGTCGCGCAGTACTTTCCGAGTGCGCGAGGGGGTCGTGGGATCGGCGCTGTGCGGGGTCGAGTTGATGAGCCCGAACGTGGCGTGTGCCTTGGTGCGGGCATCCGTCTCGTCCAGTGACGTGTCCACCTGCAGCAGCACCTTCACCCAGATCTCCACGTAGCGCCGCTGCGTCTGCCGGACCTCCCGGCGGGCCTCGGCGGGCAGGCTCTCCAGGTCCCGGTCCTGGATACGAATGAGGTCGGGTTCGCCGAGCGCGAAGTCCAGGTGGAAGTCGATCAGACCCTCGAGGGCCGCTTCCGGGGAGGCGGCCTCCGCCACGACGAGCGACCCGCCCTCGAGCAGTCGCGTGCTGATCCCGACGAGCAGTTCGACGAGGACGGCGTCCTTGTTGGGGAAGTGCCGGTACACGGCGGGGCCGCTGATTCCCGCCGCGGAACCGAGGTCCTCGAGGCGGACGCCGAGGAAGCCCCGTTCGGCGATGAGGCGGGCGGCGGCGTCGAGCAGTTGGCGGCGACGATCCGCCTTCATCTGTTCCCGGCGCGTGATCGGCGCTTCGGTGCCGTCGACGTCTGTGGTCATCGCCTTGCTCTTTCTCGGATGCGGTCTGGACAACTCAGTTAATCACAGTTATCTTAGATTCAGTTATCGAGTATTAACTCACTCGGCACGGGCGTCAAGACGAGAAGGCGGCAGGATGGCACTGAGCGGAACCACTGCACGGGAGGGCTACCGGGCAGAGCACACGAAATTGGTGGACGAGCTGAAGTCGAGGCTGGCCGTGGCCGCACTCGGCGGCAGCGAGAAGTCGCGCGAGCGGCACGTCAGCCGAGGCAAGCTCCTGCCCCGCGATCGAGTGGACACCCTGCTCGACCCCGGAAGCCCGTTCCTCGAGATCTCCCCGCTCGCGGCGAACGGCCTGTACGACGACGAATGCCCCGGCGCGGGCGTCATCGCCGGCATCGGCCGGGTGTCCGGCCGGGAATGTGTGATCGTCGCCAACGACGCGACCGTCAAGGGCGGCACCTACTACCCGATGACGGTGAAGAAGCACCTGCGGGCGCAGGAGATCGCGCTGCAGAACCAGCTACCGTGCATCTACCTCGTCGACTCCGGCGGCGCGTTCCTGCCCAGGCAGGACGAGGTGTTCCCGGACCGCGAGCACTTCGGCCGCATCTTCTACAACCAGGCCACGATGAGCGCGCAGGGCATCCCGCAGATCGCGGCGGTCCTCGGCTCGTGCACCGCGGGCGGCGCCTACGTGCCCGCGATGAGCGACGAGGCCGTCATCGTCCGCAACCAGGGCACCATCTTCCTGGGTGGCCCGCCGCTGGTGAAGGCCGCCACCGGTGAGGTCGTGACAGCGGAGGAGCTCGGCGGCGGCGACCTGCACTCGAAGGTCTCCGGCGTCACCGACCACCTCGCGGAGGACGACCAGGACGCGCTGCGGATCGTGCGGAACATCGTCGCGACCCTCGGCCCGCGCGCCGAGCGTCCGTGGGACGTGATCAGCGCCGTCCCCGCGTCGGCGCCGCAGACCGACCTCTACGACGTGGTCCCCACCGACCCGCGCACCCCGTACGACGTCCACGCGGTCATCGACCGCATCGTGGACGGAAGCGAGTTCCAGGAGTTCAAGGCGGAGTACGGCAAGACCCTGGTCACCGGTTTCGCGCACATCGAAGGCCACCCGGTCGGCATCGTCGCCAACAACGGCGTGCTGTTCGCCGAGTCCGCGATGAAGGGCGCGCATTTCATCGAACTGTGCGACAAGCGCAAGATTCCGCTTCTGTTCCTGCAGAACATCGCAGGCTTCATGGTGGGTCGCGACTACGAGGCCGGCGGCATCGCCAAGCACGGCGCCAAGATGGTGACCGCGGTGGCATGCGCCCGGGTTCCCAAGCTGACCGTCGTGATCGGCGGCTCCTACGGTGCGGGCAACTACTCGATGTGCGGGCGGGCGTACTCGCCGCGGTTCCTGTGGATGTGGCCTAACGCCCGGATCTCCGTGATGGGCGGCGAGCAGGCGGCATCGGTGCTCTCTACGGTGCGCAGCGAGCAACTCGACAGCGCGGGCAACCCGTGGTCGGCCGAGGACGAAGAGGCGTTCAAGGCGCCGATCCGCGAGCAGTACGAGGCGCAGGGTAATCCGTACTACTCGACGGCCAGGCTGTGGGACGACGGCATCATCGACCCCGCCGATACCAGAACTGTTCTCGGACTGGCGCTCTCGGTGTGTGCGAACGCACCGGTCGAGCCGGTTTCCTACGGCGTTTTCCGGATGTGAGTGGAATGACTGAAATGACTCGGATAGATACCGTCCTGGTAGCCAACCGCGGCGAGATCGCGGTGCGTGTGATCCGCACCCTGCGGGCCATGGGAATCCGTTCCGTCGCCGTGTTCAGCGAGGCGGACCGGGACGCGCGGCACGTCCGTGAGGCCGACACCGCGGTGCTGCTCGGCCCGGCCGCGGCCCGGGAGAGTTACCTCGTCATCGAGAAGGTGATTGCGGCGGCGCAGGCAACCGGCGCGCAGGCCATCCATCCCGGTTACGGGTTCCTGTCGGAGAACTCCAAGTTCGCCGGGGCCTGCGCGGACGCGGGAATCGCGTTCCTCGGCCCGTCCGCTCACGCGATCGAGGTGATGGGCGACAAGATCACCGCCAAGAACGCGGTGGCGAAGTTCGACGTGCCCGTCGTCCCCGGCATCGCCCGTCCCGGCCTGTCCGACGACGAACTGATCGCGGCCGCAGGCGACATCGGATACCCCGTCCTCGTCAAGCCGTCGGCAGGCGGCGGCGGCAAGGGCATGCGACTGGTGGAGGAGCCGGGCGCACTCGCCGAGGCACTGCGCAGCGCTCGGCGGGAGGCGGCGTCGGCGTTCGGCGACGACACGCTGTTCCTCGAGCGATTCGTGCTGCGGCCCCGGCACATCGAGGTGCAGATCCTCGCGGACGGGCACGGGAACGTCGTCCACCTCGGTGAGCGCGAATGCAGTCTGCAGCGCCGCCACCAGAAGGTCATCGAGGAGGCTCCGTCGCCGCTGCTGGACGAGGCGACGCGCGCCCGGATCGGTGAGGCCGCCTGCAACACGGCGCGCAGCGTCGACTACTCCGGAGCGGGAACGGTCGAGTTCATCGTCTCCGCCGACAAGCCCGACGAGTTCTTCTTCATGGAGATGAACACCCGGCTGCAGGTCGAGCACCCGGTCACCGAACTCGTCACGGGCCTGGACCTCGTCGAGTGGCAGGTGCGAGTGGCCGCCGGTGAGCCGCTCGGCTTCGCCCAGGACGACATCACCCTCACCGGTCACGCCATCGAAGCCCGCGTCTACGCCGAGGACCCCAGTCGCGGATTCCTCCCCACCGGCGGACTCGTGGCCGACGTCGTCGAACCCGCCGGCCCCGGTGTCCGGGTCGACTCCGGGCTGCAGCCCGGCACGGTGGTCGGCAGCGACTACGACCCGATGCTGGCGAAGGTCATCGCCCACGCCGACGACCGCGCCGGTGCGCTGCGCAAGCTGGACCGGGCACTGGCCGGCACCGGTGTGCTGGGAGTGGTCACCAACATCGAGTTCGCACGCTTCCTGCTCGCCGATCCCGACGTGGTGGCCGGCAACCTCGACACCGGTCTGCTCGACCGACGGCTCGAGGACTTCGTCGCCGCGGAGGCCACCGACGCCGCCCTGATCGCCGCTGCGGCTTTCCGCTGGTTGCAGCGCTGGCCCGAGCGGGCACAGGCCGATCCGTGGGACGTTCCCAGCGGCTGGCGGGTCGGGGTTCCCGCGCCCACCAGCATCCGGTTGTCCTCTGCCACCCGCACCGACCACGTGCGCATCACCGGCAGTCCGTCCGAGGCCACCGCGCAGGTGGAGGACGGCGACACCCTGTCCCTGACGGCGGCGCTCGACGGAACGACGCTGTCCGTGGTGATCGACGGCAGGCGCGAAACCTACCGCGTCGCCCAGACCGACGGGCACATCTGGCTCGCCGGTTCCGACGGCACGACGATGCTGCGTGAGGTCCGCGAACTCAGTGTCCGCACCGGCGACGTCCACGCCGGCGAGGCCGAGATCACCAGCCCCATGCCCGGATCCGTCATCGCCGTCGGCGCCGAGGCAGGCGCCCACGTCACCGCAGGCCAGAGCCTCGTCGTGGTCGAGGCGATGAAGATGGAGCACTCGCTCACCGCCCCCGTCGACGGCGTCGTCGACATCCTCGTCGCACCCGGTGACCAGGTGATGGTCGACCAGCTGCTCGCACGAGTCACCCCGCACACCGACACCACCGACACGAAAGAAGACGCGTCATGACCGAATTCCTTGCCACCGGCCAGCTTCCCGACGAGTACCAGCAGTTGGCGAAGACCGTCGCCGATTTCGCCAAGAACGTGGTGGCACCGGTCGCGGCGGAACACGATGCCAACCACACGTTCCCGTACGAGGTGGTGGCGGGAATGGCCGACATGGGCCTGTTCGGCCTGCCGTTCCCGGAGGAGTACGGCGGAATGGGCGGCGACTACTTCGCCCTCTGCCTGGCACTCGAAGAACTGGGCAAGGTCGACCAGAGTGTCGCGATCACCCTGGAAGCCGGCGTGTCGCTGGGTGCGATGCCGATCTACCGGTTCGGCAACGAGGAGCAGAAGCAGGAGTGGCTGCCGCAGCTGACGAGCGGCAAGAGCCTGGCCGCGTTCGGGCTCACCGAGCCGGGTGCCGGAAGCGATGCCGGCGGGACGAAGACCACCGCGAAGTTCGACAGCGGTGAGTGGATCATCAACGGCAACAAGCAGTTCATCACCAACTCCGGCACCGACATCACCAAGCTCGTCACCGTTACCGCGGTGACCGGTACGAAGGACGGCAAGAAGGAGATCTCCACCATCCTCGTGCCGACGTCGACGCCGGGCTTCACCGCCGAGCCGGCGTACAACAAGGTCGGCTGGAACGCCTCCGACACCCACCCGCTCACGTTCTCGGACGTGCGCGTTCCCGAGGAGAATCTGCTCGGCGAGCGTGGCCGCGGGTACGCGAACTTCCTGCGGATCCTCGACGAGGGCCGCATCGCCATCGCCGCGCTCAGCGTCGGAGCCGCCCAGGGATGCGTCGACGAGTCGGTCAAGTACGCCAAGGAACGCGAGGCGTTCGGACGGCCCATCGGCCACAACCAGGCCATCGCCTTCAAGATCGCCCGCATGGAGGCGCGCGCCCACACCGCGCGCACCGCCTATTACGACGCCGCTGCCCGGATGTTGTCCGGCAAGCCGTTCAAGAAGCAGGCCGCCATCGCCAAGCTCGTCGCCTCCGAGGCCGCGATGGACAACGCCCGGGACGCCACCCAGATCCACGGCGGTTACGGATTCATGAACGAGTACACCGTGGCCCGGCACTACCGTGACAGCAAGATCCTGGAGATCGGCGAGGGCACCACCGAGGTGCAGCTGATGCTGATCGCGCGGGAGGCGGGCCTGTGACCGCGACGACCGAACCGAAGCGAATCGTCCAGCGGGGCCTGTGGTTCGAGGAGTTCGAGCTGGGAGCGGTGTACGAGCACCGTCCCGGCCGGACCGTCACGGAGGCCGACAACGTCCTCTTCACGACGCAGACGATGAACACGCAGGCACTGCACCTGGACGCCGCGTACAGCGAGAACACCCAGTTCGGTGAGCGCCTCGTCAACTCGATGTTCACCCTCTCGACCGTGGTCGGGTTGTCGGTGGCACAACTGACGCAGGGGACGATCGTCGCGAATCTGGGGTTCTCGGAGATCAGTTTCCCGAAGCCGCTGTTCCACGGCGACACGCTCTACGCGGAGACGAAGATCGTGGACAAGCGTGAGTCGAAGAGCAGGCCCGGCGAGGGCATCGTCACGCTCGAGCACACCGGCCGCAACCAGAACGGCGACGTGGTGGCGATCGCGGTCCGCAAGACCCTCGTCCAGAAGAGGCCGTCGTGAGCTGGGAACTGCCCGGGCCCGCCTGGTTGTTCTGCCCGGCCGACCGGCCCGAACGGTATGCGAAAGCGGCTGCGGCAGCCGACGTCGTGATCCTCGACCTCGAGGACGGGGTGGCGCCCGCGGACAAGGAAGCGGCGCGGGTCGCCCTGATCGACACCCCGCTGGATCCGGATCGCACGGTGGTGCGGGTCAATCCGGTCGGAACCGAGGACCACGAGCGCGATCTGCTGGCACTCGACGGCACCCGCTACACGAGGCTGATGCTGGCCAAGTGCGAGTCCGCCGACCAGGTGCTGTCGTTGGCGCCGCGTGAGGTGATCGCCCTCGTCGAGTCGCCTCTCGGTGCGCTCGCGGTGAGCGAGATCGCGCTCGCGGCGAGCACGATCGGCGTGATGTGGGGCGCCGAAGATCTCGTGGCGGCGATGGGCGGTAACTCCAGTCGCCGCGAGGACGGCAGCTATCGTGACGTCGCCGATCACGTGCGGTCGTCGACACTGCTGGCCGCCAAGGCGTATCACCGGCTCGCCCTGGATTCCGTCTATCTCGACATCAAGGACCTCGACGGGTTGCGTGCCGAGGCGGTCGACGCCGTCGCCGTCGGATTCGACGTCAAGGTCGGCATCCATCCCAGCCAGATCGCGGTGATCCGGGAGGCGTACGCGCCGTCCGACGAGGACGTCGACTGGGCCACGCGGGTTCTCGCCGCCGTCGCCGACGAACGGGGAGTCTTCGCGTTCGAGGGAAAGATGGTGGACGCGCCGGTCCTGCGTCACGCCGAGGCGATCCTGCGCCGCTCCCAGGTCGATTCGAAGGGGAAGAGCACGTCCGAGTCCCCGCGGTAGGCGGCGAAAGAGCGCGGAACTGCCGCGCTCTCGGGGAAGATGGTGCCCATGACTGCCGATCCGCAATGGGTGCCCACCGAATCCGACGTGCGCGACGCGGTCGTCACCGACTTCGCCCGGTTCGTCGCACGGCGTCACAGCGTCCGGGTCGACGACTACCGGGCGCTGTGGCGCTGGTCGATCGCCGACCCGGCGGCGTTCTGGCAGGACGTGTGGGACTACTTCGAGTTCCGGTCCGCCACCCACCCCGGACCGGCCCTCGCGGACGACGCGATGCCGGGTGCCGTCTGGTTCCCCGGGGCGACCCTCAACTACGTCGACCACGTCTTCCGGAACGCCCGCCCCGGCACACCGGCGATCCTGTACGCGGGTGAGGGCGCCACCGACGTCTCCGTCGGGTGGGACGAGTTGCGGTCCGCGGTGGCGGGCCTCGCCGCGACTCTCCGCGAGCACGGAGTCGGGGTCGGTGACCGGGTCGTCGGCTACCTCCCGAACATTCCCGAGGCCGTCGTCGCGTTCCTCGCCACGGCGTCGCTCGGTGCCGTGTGGGCCGCGTGCGGACAGGACTACTCCGCGCCGGCCGCGCTCGATCGACTGGGTCAACTGGACCCGAAAGCGTTGATCACCGCGGACGGCTACCGGTTCGGGGGCAAGGAACACGATCGGCTCGCCGCGGCCGCCGACCTGCGCGGCGGATTGCCGTCGTCGGCCCTCACCGTGGTCGTGCCGCATCTCGATCCGGACAGTGCCGTCGACGGCACCCTCACCTGGGCGGATGCCACCGGCCGGGACGCCGTACTCGAGTCCGTCGCCGTCCCGTTCGACCACCCGCTGTGGGTGGTGTTCTCCTCGGGGACCACGGGCCTGCCGAAGGGCATCGTGCACGGTCACGGCGGCGTCCTCCTCGAACACGTGAAGTCGCTCGCGCTCCAACTCGACATCCGCCGCGACGACACCCTGTTCTGGTACACCAGTCCCAGTTGGATGATGTGGAACTTCCAGACGGCGGGCCTGCTGGTGGGGGCCACCATCGTCACCTACGACGGAAGTCCGTCCTATCCGACGCCGGATGCGTTGTGGTCCTTGGTGTCACGACTGGGTGTGACCGTGGTCGGCACGAGTCCCGGCTATGTTCTCGCGTGCGACAAGGCGGGTGTGGTCCCCGTGCGCGAGCACGATCTGAGCGCACTCCGGGCGGTGGGGGTGACCGGGTCCACGCTGCCGGCGGCGTCGTCACTGTGGTTGTCCGAGAACGTCGGTCGCCGCGTTCCCGTCGTGTCGATCACCGGTGGGACCGACGTGGTGTCGGCGTTCGTCGGGGGAGCCCGGAACGTACCGGTCTGGCCGGGGGAGCTGTCCGCCCCCTGCCTGGGTGTCGCCGTCGACGCGTTCGACGAGTCGGGGCAACCGGTGCGAGGGGAGGTCGGTGAACTGGTCGTGACGGCGCCGATGCCGTCCATGCCGGTGTCGTTCTGGAACGATCCGGACGGAAAGCGGTACCGCGAGGCATATTTCGATGTCTTCCCCGGAGTGTGGCGGCACGGCGACTGGATCACGATCACCGATCGCGGGACCGTCCTGATGCACGGGAGGTCCGATTCCACCTTGAATCGCAACGGGATTCGGATGGGTAGCGCCGACATCTACCAGGTGGTGGAGAAGCTCCCGGAGGTCGCCGAAGCGCTTGTCGTCGGTGTCGACCTGGCGGACGGCGGATACTGGATGCCGCTGTTCGTGGTCCTGTCGGAGGGGGCGGAACTCGACGACGCGCTGAAGCAGCGTATCCGTGCCGCGATTCGTGAGCAGGCCTCTCCGCGGCATGTGCCCGACGACATCATCGAGGCGCCCGGTATCCCGCACACCCGGACCGGCAAGAAGCTCGAGGTGCCCCTCAAGCGCATTTTCCAGGGAGCGGATGCGGGGCGCACGGTGGACCGCAGCGCCGTGGACGACCCCGGTCTGCTCGATTGGTTCGCGAGCCACGGACGGTGAGCGGCGAGTCCCTCGATGTCAGTGTCGTCGGGCGGCAAAGTTTAGGTTAGTCTTACTTTAGTTACTTGCTGGTAGAAGCATGCTCCCCGACGTCGACGCGCCGCCGAATGTGAGAAATCTCCCGTCAGCCTACGATCGGTCACGCGTCAGCGATCGCGACTAATCGGACATCGAGAGTGCCGCGCACCGGGAGGGTGTTCCAGATGCTGGGATGCAGCCGTGGTGTCGTCGGTTCACCTCCCTTCGCCGGGGGCGCGTGTCTGCGTCCTCGTGGCAGGTCAGCGGCCGATCTTCCGGAGCCCGGGTGCTCACGTGAACGTCCAAGTTTCCGTTCGAAGCGGATGCGTGACGGGCCTGGTCGGTTATTCCCGGTGTGCAACTTCGGGTGCTCTTCATTTTGAGACCTGCGCGGGGCTTTGGTAGACACGGTGGTTGGCAAAAACTGCGGTCACGGGGGGCAGTGAGTGTTCAACGCCGCGGCCGGTCGTCAGATCGGCTGCACCGTGCGCGGATAACAGTCGGGAGGTGGAACATGAAACTGGATACGACAGTTGTACACCTAGCGAAATTCCGACTCTCGGTACGGTATCCGTATTCTGGTTGTACACAGTGCCCGGAATGTGGTTCGGCCTGTTGAATATGTGCGCGTCGAAGATCGAATTCAGGCCTGGTTCTGGAAGTATCGAGGGTTGGGTACGTCACACCGGCGCCGGTAACGGCAGTGGATCCGACACCGATGTAATTCCCGGCGCTACCGCAGAACCGTACGAACCGAGATTGTCACCACCGAGCGAGAGGAGGCCGAAGCAATGATCGCGACGATGTTTCGCTCCTCCACCAGCGCCGTAGACTCGGCTCTCGACTCGGAGGATGACGAGCACCGATTGGGTGGCCGCTTGTTGGATCGATGAGAGAACGGAGCCACGTATGAACCCGCTCACCGCAAGTAGTTCGGGATGTAAGGGCCTTGGAGTGTTCAGCGTCGCAGGCAATCGGGTTTCGGACGATCGTCTGACATCGACTCCGAGTGTGGCGGAACTCTTCGATCAGCGCAGGGCGTCCCATGCCCGGCACGTCACCGCTCCGCGAGATGCTTCGAACCGGCAAGGCTTGTTCATGTGATGGCGTTCATCGGAAGACCGGCCCACGACGTAGTCCGTGCGACCGAGAGCTACGAATCACCAAAGACACAGGCGGCAGTCGCCACGCGTTCGAGAACGGAGTAACCCTTGGGGTCGGGACAAGCAGCGGGTAGTAGCGGTGCTCCGGAAGGAGCGTTTCCGCTGTCGGCTGCGCAGCGTGGCATCTGGTTCGCGCAACACGCGATGGGCGACGTTCCTCTCACCATCGCCCAGTACATCGAGCTTCGCGGTGACATCGACCTCGACCTGTTGACCGAGGCCAGCAAGCGCACCGGCCGGGAGTTCGGCTCCGGCTTCCTCCGCCTCGTCGAGATCGACGGCGTTCCGTACCAGTACGTCGACAAGGCGCTCGACGACGCCATCACCTACGTCGACCTCCGCGCCGAGAACGATTCCGTCGACGCCGCCGAGAAGTGGATGCGGGCCAACTACAGCGCCCCCGTCGACCTCCTCGAGGACCGCCTCGTCGTGGTCTACCTGCTCCACGTCGGGGAGAATCACTACTTCTGGTTCTGCCGCATCCATCACATCGCGCTCGACGGTTTCGGCGCGATGGCGCTGATCGCTCGCATCGCCGAGATCTACACCGCACTGGTCGAGGGCACCGAGCCGCCGGCCTGCCGCGCCGAGGACCTGGTCCGGATCGTCGAGGACGAGCAGCGGTACCGCAACTCCGAGCGGTTCGCGAAGGATCGCGAATACTGGGCCGAACGCACCGCGCACCTGCCCGAGGCTCCGAGCCTCGCCGGTCGCGCGGCCATGGTGGGCAAGTTCGCGCGGCTCTCCTCCGAGGCCCTGCCCGAGTCCACCGCCACCCTGCTCGACGAGGCGCTCGGCGGCAGCAACGCCAGCTCCGCACCCATCGTGGTGGCCGCATTCGCCGCGTACCTGGCCCATATGACCGACCGGACGGACGTCGTCCTCAGCCTCCCGGTCTCGGCGCGCACCACCGCCACGCTGCGTCGCTCCGGCGGAATGGTGTCGAACATCGTTCCGCTCCGACTCCAGATCACCCCGGAGATGACCGTCCCCGAGCTGGTCAAGAGCGTCCAGATCGAGCTCACTGGCGCCCTGCGCCGCCAGCGGTACCGCCACGAGGACATCCGCCGGGACGCGGGAGCGCCCCAGGGGCAGCGTGGCTTCTTCGGTCCCTCGATCAACATCATGATGTTCCACAGCGAGATCAAGCTGGGGACGGTCACCGGACACCAGAACGTCCTCACCACCGGACCGGTCGAAGATCTCTCGCTGAACATCTACCAGGGTGTGGCGGGCAGCAAGATCCACATCGACTTCGAGGCCAACCCCAACCTGTACTCCGCCGACGAGCTGGACCGTCACCACAGCCGCTTCTTCGACTTCTTCGAGCGCTTCCTCGGCGCCGGCGACGACGCCTCGGTGTCGGACCTGGCCGCGATGAGCCACGAGGAACGCGGACAGGTCGTGACCGGGTGGAACGGCGACGTCGTGACCCCGCCGGCGGGGACCGTCGTCGACTTGTTCGACGCCCAGGTCGGGCGCACGCCCGACGCGACGGCACTCGTCTTCGACGGCGAGGAGCTCACGTATGCCGAGTTCGACGCGCGGGTGAACCGTCTCGCCCGGACGCTGATCGGCAGGGGGGTGGGTCCGGAGACGAAGGTCGCCCTCGCGATCCGCCGCTCGCTCGACTCCATGGTCGCGATGTACGCCGTCGTCAAGGCGGGCGGCGCGTACGTGCCCCTCGACCCCGACCACCCCGCCGAGCGCACGGCGTACGTGCTCGAGAGTGCCCGCCCGCTGTGCATCCTCACGGTCGCGCGCGACGGCCTCGTCTTTCCCGCCGATCAGGACGTCCTGGAGATCGACGCCCTGGATCTGAGCGGCGCCCCGGCCGGCCCGATCCGCGACGACGAACGGGCAGCCGATCTGCGGCCGGCGAACCCGGCCTACGTCATCTACACGTCCGGGTCCACCGGACGTCCGAAGGGCGTGGCGGTGAGCCACGCTTCGGTCCTGAACCAGGTCACGTGGATCGCGTCGCGCTACGGGCTCGATGCGAACGATGTCGTGCTGCAGAAGACCCCGACGACGTTCGACGTGTCGGTGTGGGAACTGTTCGCCGCACTCGCCTCCGGGTCGCGCCTGGTGATCGCCGCACCCGAGGGGCATCGCGACCCCGCCTACCTCGCCGACGTGATCGCGCGCGAGAAGGTCACGGCGACGTCGTTCGTCCCGTCGATGCTGTCGGTGTTCGTCGCCGAAGCGGACCGCGAACAACTCGTCAGCCTGCGCGTTGTTCTCGTTGCGGGCGAGGCGTTTCCGCCTGCCGTCGCCGCAACGTTCCGCGCGAAGTCCGACGCCGGGTTGCACAACCTGTACGGCCCCACCGAGTTCACCGTGCACGCCACCGCAGGCGAGGTGGATCGGGAGACCCTCCACACGATTCCCATCGGCACCCCGGTGTGGAACACCGAGGCGTACGTGCTCGACGGCCACCTCCGGCCCGCTCCCATCGGATCCGCGGGAGAGCTCTATCTCGCGGGCGCCCAGGTCGCGCGCGGCTACGAGGGCAGGCCGGAACTCACGGCAGAACGCTTCGTGGCCAATCCCTTCGGCGCCGCGGGAACCCGTCTGTACCGCACCGGCGACCTCGTCAAGTGGCGCGTCGACGGCAGCATCGAGTACCTCGGTCGCACCGACTTCCAGGTGAAGGTGCGCGGCCTGCGCATCGAACTGGGCGAGATCGAGGCCGCGATGTCCTCGTATCCCCATGTGGCGCAGTCGGTTGCGGTCGTGCACGATAGCTCCCTGGGGCAGCGGCTCGTCGGTTATGTCGTCCCCGAACCCGGTTCGGCGGTGGACGTCGAGGATCTGACGGTCCACGTCGGCCGCGCGGTGCCCTCGTACATGGTTCCCGACGCCGTCGTGGTGATCGCCGAGATGCCGGTCGGAGCGAGCGGCAAACTCGACCGGAAGGCCTTGCCCGAACCGACGTTCGCGGCGGAGTCCAGTGAGTACGTGGCCCCTCGCAGCACCATGGAGGAGTCGATCGCAGGACTGTTCGCCGAGGTTCTCGGTCTGCCGCGGGTCAGTGTCGGCGACTCGTTCTTCGCGCTCGGTGGCGACAGCATCGTCTCGATCCAGCTGGTGTCCCGCGCGAAGGAAGCCGGTGTCCTGTTCACGGCCCGCGACGTCTTCGAGCGCAAGACCGTGGCCTCGCTCGCCGAGGTCGCGAAGTCGGCATCCGAGTCGGCGACGGTGCACGTCCTCGAGGAACTTCCGGGCGCCGGTATCGGCACGATGCCGCTGACACCGGTCGTGCACTGGATGACGGAACTCGGCGGCGACTTCCACCGCTTCTCCCAGTCCATTCTCCTGGCACTGCCGCCGAAGGTGGAGCGGGACCGCCTGGTGCGCACGCTCGCGGCCGTCGTCGATCGTCACGACGCTCTGCGTTCGTCGTTGCGCCGCACCGACTCTCCGGCCGGATGGTCGCTGGAGGTCGCACCGATCGGCTCCGTCGACGTCGACCGGCTCGTCGATCGCGTCGAGTTCAGCGAGGGACCCGGCACCGACTCGTTCGAGGCGCTGGCCGCGCACGCTCTCGAGCGCACGGTGGACACGCTGGACCCGGCGACCGGCAGCGTGGTGCGTTTCGTCTGGTTCGCGCCCGCAGAGGATGCCGGAGATCTCGCACCGCGGGACGGCGCGGACGCCGACAGCGGGGAGGGCGAGAGCACCCCGCAGTCGGGACGACTGCTCGTCGTGATCCACCACCTCGCCGTGGACGGGGTGTCCTGGCGAGTGCTGGTGCCCGACTTCGCATCCGCGTGGGCGCAGATCGCCGCCGGGGCCGACCCGCTGCTCCCGGCAGTCGGCACGTCGGTGCGCCGCTGGGCGCACGGCCTCGCCGACAACGCCCGGAGCGCCCGCCGCGTGGCCGAACTCGACCACTGGCGCACCACTCTCGACGGTGCGGACCCGCTGATCGGTTCGCGCGCCCTCGACGGACGCGACACGGTCTCGACCACCGGCCGGGTCCGCTTGGAGGTCCCGGCCGACGTCACCGACGGTCTGCTGACCGACGTGCCGCGCGCGTTCCACGGCGGCGTCAACGACGGTCTCCTCACCGCCCTCGCCCTCGCCGTCGCGGCGTGGCGCGCGGAACGCGGCGTCACCGAGTCCTCCACCCTCGTGCACCTCGAAGGCCACGGCCGCGAGGAGACGGTGCTGCCCGGCGCCGATCTCTCCCGCACGGTCGGCTGGTTCACCAGCATGTTCCCGGTCCGGTTGTCGGCGCCGGGCGTCGACGTGCGCGACGCCCTCGCCGGCGGTGCGGCCGCAGGCCGGGCCGTCAAGTCGGTGAAGGAACAACTCGCCCGGGTACCCGAGCACGGCATCGGTTACGGAATGCTGCGATTCCTCAACGCCGAGACCCGCGCGGTTCTCGCCGCGTTGCCGAGCCCGCAGATCAGTTTCAACTACCTCGGTCGCGTGTCGGTGGGCGAGATCCCCGACGCGTTCCGGGCGGCGGGCTGGGTGCCCGACACCGACACGATGGAGCTGACCGGTACCCGCAACAGCGAGATGCCGGTGCACTTCGCCCTCGACATCAACGCGATGATCGTGGATGTCGAAGGAGAACAGCGACTTTCGGCCACCGTCGACTTCCCCCGGGGCGTCCTCACCGACGCCGAGGTCGGCGAGCTCACGGGCCTGTGGACACGCGCGCTCGAAGGGCTCGTCGAACACACGAAGCGGCCCGGAGCCGGTGGCCGGACGCCGTCGGACCTCGACCTCGTGTCCCTGAGTCAGAGCCGGATCGACACCCTCGAGAGCGACTACCCCGCGCTCGCCGACGTCTGGTCGCTGGCCCCGCTGCAGGTGGGCTTGCTGTTCCACGCGTCGCTGGCCGGTACCGCCACCGACGTGTACACCACCCAGCTCGTGATGGACCTGGGCGGATCCGTCGACACCGACCGCCTCCGCCGTGCCGCGGAGTCACTCGTCGCGAGGCACCCCAACCTGCGCACCGCGTTCGTCGCGGGCGACGACGGCGCCGGCATGCAGGTGGTCGTCGACCGGGTGGACGTGCCGTGGACGCACGTCGACCTCTCGGCCGCGTCCGAGTCCGATCGTGCTGCGGAACTCGAGGCGCTGATGCTCGCGAACCGGACCGACCGGTTCGACATGACTGCGCCGCCTCTCGTTCGGTTCCTGCTGGTCGAGACGGGCGAGGACCGCTACCGGTTCGCCGTCACCAACCACCACATCCTCCTCGACGGCTGGTCGCTGCCGATCCTCATCCAGGATCTGCTGACCCTGTACGCGGTGGACGGCGACGAACTGGCACTGCCGCAGCCGCGTGCGTACCGCAGCTACCTCGAGTGGCTGTCCGCGCAGGACCCGCAGGTGCCCGTGGCCGCGTGGACGAATGCCCTGGGCGGTATCGAGGAGCCCACCCTCCTCGCACCCGCGCACGCGGAGACCGCGCCGACGCTCACCCCCGGTGAGCTGGTGATCGACCTGCCGGACGACCTGCTCGCCGACATGACCGCGCGCTCGCGCGAACTCGGTGTCACCATGAACACCCTCGTCCAGGCCGCGTGGGGAATCGTGCTGGGCAGGCTGACCGGACGGGACGACGTGGTGTTCGGCACCACCGTCTCGGGTCGTCCGCCGCAGGTGCCCGGCATCGAGTCCATGCTCGGGCTGTTCATCAACACTCTGCCGGTGCGGGTCCGCGTCCGTGCCGGCGACGCCGTCCGCACCCTGCTCGACCGCATCCAGCACGAGCAGACAGAGTTGCTCGATCACCATCACGTCGGGCTCACCGACATCCAGCAGGGACTCGGCCTCGGCGCGCTGTTCGACACGCTGATGGTCTACGAGTCCTACCCGCTCGACCGTGAGGCGCTCACGAAGAGCAGCGACATCGAGGGTCTCCGCGTTCTCGACGTGACGTCCAACGACGCCACGCACTACCCGCTGGCGATCGTCGCGATGACCGACCCGCGGCTGCACCTGACGGCCAAGTTCCTTCCCGAGATCTTCGAGGCCGCCGAGGTCGAGGAGATCATGGAGCGGGTCGTCCGCGTGCTCGGTGCGCTGTCCGGGGACGTCGACACGCTCGTCGCGGACATCGACATCCTCGCTCCCGGTGAGCGTGCGTCCTTGCTGGCGGCGCACGGCACCGACGCCGTCGCACCGCTGTCGCTGCCGGAGATCCTCGCCGCGACCGCGGCCGAGAACGGCGAGCGCACCGCGCTGGTCGCGGACGGCGAATCGCTGACCTACGCGGAACTCGACGCGCGCTCGAACCGGCTCGCCCGGGTTCTCGTCGATCGCGGTGTGGGACCGGAAACGTCGGTGGCGCTCGGGATGACGCGCTCGCTGCACTCGGTGATCGCAACGTGGGCCGTGGCCAAGGCCGGCGGCACCTTCGTGCCCGTCGACCCCCGCTACCCGTCCGAGCGCATCGCGCACATGGTCGCCGACTCCGGTGCGATTCTCGGCCTGACCGTGGCCGCCCAGCGGGACACCCTTCCCTCGGACGTCGAATGGCTCGCCCTCGATTCGTCCGAGTGCGACGCGCTGTGCGCCCCGAAGTCGGCGGATCCGGTCACGGATTCCGAGCGGACCGCGTCGGTGCAGCTCGAGCACCCGGCGTACATGATCTACACGTCCGGTACCACCGGTCTGCCCAAGGGCGTCGTCGTCACCCACACCGGTCTGGCCAACTTCTCCGCCGAGCAGCGCACCCACTACGGGGTGAGCCCGTCGGCGCGGACCCTGCACTTCGCGTCCCCGAGCTTCGACGCGTCCGTCCTCGAACTGCTGCTCGCCTTCGGCTGCGGCGCGACGATGATCGTCGCCCCCGCAGACCTGTACGGCGGCGAGGAGCTCCGAAACTTCCTCGCGGACAACGAGGTCACCCACGCCTTCGTCACGCCCGCCGCGCTCGCGTCGGTGGAGCCGGCCGGACTCGACCGGCTCGAGGTCGTCGTGGTCGGCGGCGAGGCGTGCCCGCCGGAACTGGTGGAACGCTGGGCGCCGGGTCGCCGGATGTACAACGGTTACGGACCCACCGAGGCCACCGTCATGAGCAACGTCAGCAACCTGCTGGTGCCCGGGAGCCGGGTCGAGATCGGCGGTCCCGTCTGCGGTGTCACCGTCTACGTTCTCGACGAACTGCTGCGCCCGGTACCCGTCGGCGTGGCGGGGGAGTTGTACATCGCAGGCCCCGGCCTCGCCCGCGGCTACCACGACCGTCTCGGCCTCACCGCCGAACGATTCGTCGCGAACCCGTTCGGCGACAGCGGCAGCCGGATGTACCGCACGGGCGACGTCGTCCGGTTCGTCGTCGACCCCGGGCACCGTGCCGGCTACGGCGTGGAGTACGTCGGTCGCAGTGACTTCCAGGTGAAGGTCCGTGGTTTCCGGATCGAACTCGGCGAGATCGACGCCGTTCTGGTCAAGCACCCGGACCTCGAGTTCGCGGCCACCCTCGGCACGTCGATGCCGTCGGGTTCGACCGCCCTCGTGTCGTACGTGCTGCCGACCGCGGGCGCCGCGGTGGACGTCGCCGAGGTGACGCATTTCGTCGGCGACATGCTTCCGGCGCACATGGTGCCGAGCGCGGTCGTCGTCCTCGACGAGATCCCGCTCACCACCGCAGGCAAACTCGACCGGAAGGCCCTGCCCGAGCCCGACTTCGACGCCCTGCAGGGCGAGATGATCGAGCCGCGTACGCCGACCGAGGAACTGGTCGCCGGTGTCCTCGCTGACGTGCTCGGGCTCGCGAAGATCAGTGTCGCCGAGTCGTTCTTCGACCTCGGGGGCAACTCGCTCGTGGCGACGAAGGCTGTCGCCCGGCTCAACGCTGCCGCGGGCACCCGTCTGGGTGTGCGCGAGTTGTTCGAGGCACCGACCGTGGAACGGCTCGCCCTGAAGGTGGCCGAGCAGGCAGGCACGGGCTCCGACCGCCCGGTCCTCGTCGCAGGACCCCGCCCCGAGCGGGTTCCGTTGTCGATGGCTCAGCAGAGCATGTGGCTGATGAACCGGTTCGACACGGCGTCCTCCGCGTACAACATCCCGCTCGCCGTGCGTCTGTCCGGTTCGCTCGACATCGACGCGATGTCGTCCGCCGTGTCGGATGTGCTCGCGCGGCACGAGTCGCTGCGGACCGTGTTTCCCGACTCCGGCGACGGCCCGTATCAGCAGGTCGTCGACACCGCGCAGGTTCCGTTCGACCTGACGCCCGTCCCGGTGACCGAGGCCGAACTCCGCACGGCCCTCACCGAATTCGCCACCGAGGGATTCGACGTCACGGTCGCGCCCCCGCTGCGCATCCGGCTGTTCGCCACGAGCGAGAGCGAGTTCCTGCTCGTCCTCGTCGTGCACCACATCTGCGCCGACGGCGCGTCGATGTCCCCGCTCGCGCGCGACCTCATGGTCGCCTACAGCGCGCGCACCGCTGGTGCGGCGCCCCTGTGGCAGCCGCTGCCGGTGCAATACCCCGACTTCGCACTGTGGCAGCGCGAAGTCCTCGGCGACCCCGCCGACACCCAGTCGCTTGCGGGCAAGCAGATCGCGCACTGGGCTGACACCCTCGCCGGGGCACCCGAGCTCATCGACCTTCCGCTGGACCACGCACGCCCGGCCAGGCAGTCGATGCGGGGCGATTCGATCGACTTCGCGATCACCCCCGAGTTGCGGCGCGGCCTCGAAGCGGTCGGCAAGGAACGCGGCGCCTCGCTCTTCATGGTGACGCACGCGGCGTTGACGACACTGCTGTCGCGGCTGAGCAACAGCGACGACATCACCGTCGGCACCCCGCTCGCCGCACGCAGCGATCAGGCGCTCGACGACCTGGTGGGCATGTTCGTCAACACCCTGGTCCTGCGCACCCACGTGCGGCCGGGGGATTCGTTCGCCGAACTCGTCGAACGGGTCCGCGAAGGCGACCTGGCGGCGTTCGGTAATTCCGACGTGCCGTTCGAGAAGATCGTGGAGGCACTGCGGATTCGGCGCTCGGCGGCGTACTCGCCGCTGTTCCAGGTGATGCTGTCGTTCCAGAACAACCGGATGGACGCGCTCGAACTGCCCGGTCTGACCGTCCGCGTGATCGAGGACATGGCGCAGGGCGCCAAGTACGACCTCACACTGACGATCACCGAGAAGGCCGACGAGTCGGGTGAACCGGCAGGCCTCGGCGGCCGGTTCACGTACGCCACCGACCTGTTCGAACGGGCGAGCGTGGAGCGGATCGCGGAGCGTTTCGTCCGCATTCTCGAAGCGGTCGTCGCCGACCCGGATGTCTCGGTGGGGGACATCGACATTCTTACCGAACGTGAAAGAGCAAAGTTGACCCCTGTCAGGCCCGCCCGCACGATGACCGTTCGCGAGCTGCCGCAGCTCCTGGCTGCCGCTGTCGAGGTCGCTCCCGACGCCGTCGCGGTCGCCCACGACGGCATGCAGGTGACGTACCGCGAGTTCGACGAGCGGCTCCGCTTGATGTCCGCGCCGCTGTCGGAGCGGGGGATGGGTCCGGACGCGATCGTCTCCGTGGTGCTGTCGGGTCTGGTTCCCACGATCATGATGGCCCCGCCGTCCGAGGACGGGAAGGACGGCTTCGGGGCGATCCTGGACACGGTGATCGCCGATGCGCACGCGCTCGTTGGAGACGTCGACCTCGAAAAGTACACGGCCGCACCGATCGTCCCGGAGCTGGCAGCCCCCGCTGATACGGCCGCGGCCCGGCCGGAGTCCCCTCTCGCCGCATGGCACGAGCACGTGCAGCGCGACCCCGACGCCGTCGTGGTGGTCGGCGGGACAATCACGACGACGCGTGCCGAGCTGAACGGCCGCGCCAACCAGATGGCCCGCGAACTCGCGAACCGGGGTGTCGGGGCCGACGACGTCGTCGCCCTGATCGTTCCGCGTTCGCTCGACTGGGTCGTCGGGATGCTCGCCGCGTGGAAGGTCGGTGCCGCGTACTCTCCACTCGACCAGGCGTGGCCTCTCGAGCGTATCGCCGGTCTGGTGGAGACGAGCGGAGCGCGCGTGGCGATCACCACGTCGTCGTGGCGCGAACTGGGCCGTACGCCGTTGGGCGACACCGTTCTCGACGAGGCCATCGTCCTCGACGCTCCGGACACCGTCGCGGCGCTGACCGAGTACGACGCCAGCGACCTCGGGTTTGACCCGTGGTCGGACGACGAGGCGGGATCCCGTCTCGCATACGTCATCTCGACGTCGGGCTCGACGGGACGGCCGAAGCCGACAATGGTGCCCATGGCTGGTGTGATGAACACCTACCGGTGGTACCGCGACGAAATTCGCATCGGCGACGGCACGGGTGTCCTCGTCGCGAGTTCCCCGCTGTTCGACCTCACACAGAAGAACGTCTGGGTTCCGCTGATCTCCGGTGGCGTACTCCACCTCGCGGCGGAGGGGTTCGACCCGGCGGACATACTCGGTCATCTCGCCATGGGCGACGTCCGCGTCGTGAACATGGCGCCCAGCGCATTCGAACTGCTCGCCGAACTCGACGTCGACGACCGTCTGGCGGCACTGGACTGCGTCGTCCTCGGTGGTGAGCAGATCCGGCCGGCTGCGTACGCGAAGCTGATCGGCCGGGGCGTCCGCCTGGTCAACTCTTACGGCCCGACGGAAGCGTCGGACGTGAGTGCGTCTTACGAGCTCGACCTGACTGCACCCGGCGCCGAGGCCACCCCGATCCCGATCGGGTCCGCGTTGCCGGGAGCCGACTACTACGTGCTGGACAAGCGGCTGCGCCCCGTGCCTGCCGGCGTGACCGGCGAACTGTACATCGGCGGCGTCGTAGTGGGGCGCGGTTACGGCGGGATGACCGGCACCACCGCCGCGCGTTTCGTCGCCAACCCCCTCGGCGATGCCGGCTCCCGTATTTACCGGACCGGCGATCTCGTGCGCGAGCGCGCCGACGGTGAGCTGATCTTCCTCGGGCGCAGTGACTTCCAGGTCAAAATCCGCGGTCTGCGGGTCGAGCTCGGTGAGATCGAGTCGGCCCTGACCGCGATGGACGGGGTCAAGCAGTCGATCGTCGTCGTCCACGAGCGTGACGAACTTCAGCGGCTCGTCGGGTATGTCACCGCCGCGGCAGATGCGACCGTGGTGGCGCACGACGTGTCCACGCACCTGCGTTCGCTTCTGCCGTCACACATGGTCCCCGACGCGCTCGTCGTCCTCGACGAGATGCCGTTGAACTCGAGCGGCAAAATCGATCGCAAGGCGCTCCCGGCACCCGAGTTCGCCGCGGACACTGCCGAGTTCGTTGCTCCGCGCACGCCGCTGGAGGAGATCGTCGCAACGATCTTCGGCGACGTGGTTGGTGTCGATCGCGTCAGCGTCGACGCGTCGTTCTTCGATCTCGGTGGCAACTCGCTCAGCGCCACTCGGGTCGCGGCACGCCTGTCGTCGTCGACGGGCGCGATCGTAGGCATGCGGGATCTCTTCGAGGCTCCCACCGTCGCCGAACTGGCCGCCTTCGTCGAGGAGCAGGGCGGCGACGGAACACCGCGCCCCGCTCTCGTCGCGCAGGCCCGGCCACAGGAACTCCCGCTGTCGCTGGCGCAGCAGCGCATGTGGTTCCTCAACCGCTTCGACCCGGCGTCCCCGGCGTACAACGTGCCGCTGACGGTCCGGCTCCGTGGCGACCTCGACGTCGCGGCGATGTCGTCTGCTCTTTCCGACGTCGTGACGCGCCACGAAGTCCTGCGGACGGTGTTCCCCGACTCGGATTCCGGTGCGCACCAGGTCATTCTTCCTGCGTCGAAAGTCGACCTGGGGATCGAATCGGTCGAGGTGGCTGAGACGGATCTGACGGCGCGGTTGTTCGAGTTCGCGTCCCAGGGATTTGACGTCACCGACACCCTCCCTGTCCGCGCAGGCTTGTTCCGGATCGGTGCGGACGACCATGTACTGGTTCTGGTGATGCACCACATCGCCTCCGACGGCGCGTCGACCCTTCCGCTGGCACGCGACATCATGGCGGCCTACACCGCGCGTCTCGAGGAGAGCGAGCCACAGTGGCCGGAACTCCCGGTCCAGTACGCCGACTACGCGATTTGGCAGCGCGCTCTCCTCGGATCCGAAGACGATCCGGAATCTGTTGCCACGCAGCAGATCGATTTCTGGTCGAAGACCCTCGCGGGTGTGCCCGACGTCCTGGCGCTCCCCACCGACCGGCCCCGCCCGACGGTGCGGTCGATGGCCGGTGCCTCCGTCGGCTTCTCCGTCGACGAGGACATCCACCGTCGTCTCGGTGAGGTCGCGCGCGCACACAACGTGTCGCTGTTCATGGTGCTGCACGCGTCGCTGTCCGTGCTGCTGGCACGGCTCAGTTCGAGCACCGACATCGCCATCGGAACAGCTGTGGCCGGTCGCGGTGACGAGGCACTCGAGAACCTCGTCGGCATGTTCGTCAACACGCTGGTGCTGCGGACCGAAGTCGAGCCCGGCACGTCCTTCGCCGAACTGCTCGAGCAGGTCCGCACCCAGGACCTCGCCGCGTTCAGCAACCAGGACGTCCCGTTCGAGCAGTTGGTGGACGCCCTGAAGCCGACCCGGTCGACGGCGTACTCGCCGCTGTTCCAGGTCGTGCTGACCCATCAGGTCAACGGCATTCCGTCGCTCGAATTCGCCGGACTCGAGGCGACACCCGGCGCCGTGGACGTCGAGTTCAGTAAGTTCGACCTCACCGTGGACCTGCGCGAATTGTGGTCGGACGAGGGTGCGCCCACCGGGATCACCGGCGTTCTCGGGTTCGCCACCGAGATCTTCGACGCGGAGACCGTGCAGGGCTTCGCGGACCGTTTCGTGCGGATCCTCGCCGCCGTCGCAGGCGGCGGAACCGACACCGCGGTAGGGGACATCCCCATCCTCGACGCCGAGGAGACAGCGGAACTGACACCGGTCCGCGGTATCGAGGGCACACCGCCCACGACTCTCGTCGAACTGCTGTCCGCGGCGGTCGCCGCGAACCCCGACGGGGTCGCGATCGTCTCGGGCGGCGACAGCATCACCTACCGCGAGCTGGACGAGCTCTCGAACCGTGTGGCGCGCATCCTGATCGAGCGCGGAGTCGGCGCGGAGACGTTCGTCGGGCTCGGCATCACCCGCTCGATCGCGTCGATCGCCGGCATCTGGGCGGTCGCCAAGAGCGGCGGCGCGTACGTGCCGATCGACCCCGGGTACCCGGACGAGCGCATAGCGCACATGGTCACCGATTCCGGTGTGTCGCTGGGGCTTTCCGTGAGCTCCGAGGTCGGCCGGCTTCCTGCGGACGTGGATTGGCTGGTCCTCGACAGCGAAGACTTCGAGAACGCCGCCGCGCAGTATTCCACGGCTCCCGTCGCGGAGGCGGAGCGTCGCACGGCCGTGACACCGGCCAACAGCGCCTACGTGATCTACACGTCCGGCACCACCGGGCAGCCCAAGGGCGTCGTCGTGACGCACCGGGGTCTCGCCAACTTCGCGGCCGAACAGCGTGAGCGTTACCGGGTGACGACGGACTCGCGGACGCTGCACTTCGCGTCGCCGAGCTTCGACGCGTCCGTTCTCGAACTGCTGCTCGCGGTCGGCGCCGGTGCCACCATGGTGATCGCTCCCACCGACGTGTACGGCGGACCCGAGTTCGCGAAGTTCCTGCGCGCACACCGCGTCACGCACGGCTTCGTCACGCCTTCGGCGCTGGCGTCCGTGGACCCATCCGGGCTGGACGACTTCCAGTTCGTCGTCGCCGGCGGCGAGGCCGTCCCGGCGGAACTCGCGGCCCGCTGGGCACCCGGACGTTCGCTGTTCAACGGATACGGTCCCACCGAGACCACGATCATGACAAACATCAGCGACCCGATGGCCGCCGACGGCCCGGTCACGATCGGTGGTCCGATCCGCGGCACCAGCGCGCTGGTCCTCGACGATCGGCTCCGCCCCGTTCCGGTCGGTATCGCAGGTGACCTCTATCTGTCGGGTCTCGGACTCGCCCGTGGCTATCACCAGCGCACGCCGCTGACCGCGGGACGCTTCGTCGCGAACCCGTATGGTGAGCCGGGCGACCGGATGTACCGCACCGGCGACGTCGTGCGCTGGACGAAGGACGCGGACGGTGCGCTGACCGTCGACTACGTCGGCCGCTCGGACCAGCAGGTGAAGGTCCGCGGGTTCCGCATCGAACTCGGCGAGATCGACGCGGTGCTCGCCAAGCACCCCGCCGTCGACTTCGCCACGACGTCCGTGCTGCCCGGACCGTCCGGCGATTCGGTCCTCGTGTCGTACGTGCTTCCGGTGCCGGGCGCCGAGGTGGACGTCACCCGGATGCTGGACTTCGTGGGCGAGTTCGTGCCCACGTACATGGTGCCGTCGACGATCGTGACCCTCGACGCCATCCCGCTCACCCCGGTGGGCAAGCTCGACCGCCGCGCCCTGCCCGAGCCCGAGTTCCTGGCGGAGGGAAGGGAATACCGGGCTCCCGAGACAGACGTCGAGCGCATCGTGGCGGATATCTTCGTCGACGTTCTCGGTGTGGAGCGGGTCGGACTGGACGACTCGTTCTTCGATCTGGGCGGCAACTCGCTTGTCGCGACTCGCGTTGTGTCGCGGCTGAACACGGCGCTCAGCACCGACCTCGGCGTTCGTGAACTTTTCGAGGCACCGACCGTCGCCGGTCTCGCCCGGCGCGTGGCCGAACACGGCGCCGGTACTGCCGCCCGCCCCGCGCTCGTTCCGCGTCCGCGCCCCGACCGCATCCCGCTGTCTCTCGCACAGCAGCGGATGTGGTTCGCCAACCGGTACGACCCGGCTTCAGCCGCGTACAACATCCCGCTCGCGCTACGGCTCACGGGATCGCTCGACGTCGCGGCGTTGCAGACCGCGTTGCGGGACGTCGTGGTACGGCACGAATCGCTGCGGACACTGTTCCCTTCCTCGCCGGAGGGGCCGTACCAGGTCGTGCGTACCCCGGACGAGGTAGGAATCGACCTCGCGGTCACGCCTGTCGCCGACGACACCGATCTGCACCGGCAGGTGTTCGCCCTCGCAACGACCGGTTTCGACGTCGCGAAGGCCGTCCCGGTTCGCGCCGCGCTCTACCGGGTAGGCGGCGAGAGCAGTACCGAACACGTGCTCGTCGTGGTGATCCACCACATTTCCGCGGACGGCGGCTCCATGGCGCCGCTCGCGCGGGACCTGCTGACTGCCTACAGTGCTCGGATTGCCGGCGGGCAGCCTGGCTGGACGCCGCTTCCGGTGCAGTTCGCGGACTTTGCGTTGTGGCAACGTGAGGTGCTCGGCTCCGAGGACGACCCGACGTCCCCGGCGTCGAAGCAGCTCGAGTTCTGGAAGGACACCCTCGCGGACCTCCCGGCCCTGCTCGACCTCCCATTGGATCGTCAGCGGACCCCCCACAGGTCGCCACAGGGTGCGCGTGTGGAGTTCGAGATCGATGCCGAGCAGAAGGCCGCGCTCGCCGAGGTCGCCCGTCGGCACGACGCGACCGTCTTCATGGTGGTGCATGCCGCCTTCGCGGTGCTCCTCTCGCGGATGAGCGGGACCGACGACATCGCGGTGGGCACACCGGTGGGTGGTCGCGGAGATGCCGCCCTCGACGACCTCGTCGGTATGTTCGTCAACACGCTCGTGTTGCGGACGAAGGTCGCGCAATCGGCCACCTTCGGCGACGTCCTGGCGAGTGCGCGCGAGACGGATCTCGGCGCGTTCGAGCACACGGATGTGCCCTTCGAGCGTTTGGTCGAAGCGCTCGCTCCGGTGCGGTCCAACACGTATGCACCGTTGGTGCAGGTCATGCTGACCTTCCAGAACAACGAGACTGCCCGGCTCGAGCTGCCGGGACTGACCGTGACGGCACTGGACAGCGAAGCCACCCTCGCGAAGTTCGATCTGACGCTCGCAATCGACGAGCAGGGAGCGGACGCCCAAGGCCCGACGCGGGCGGTCCTCACCTATGCCACCGACATCTTCGATAAGACGACCGTGGGCAAGTACGCGGATCGTTTCCAGCGCATCCTCGACGCGGTCGTGGCGGACAGTTCCGTCGTGGTCGGCGACATCGACATCCTGTCGGCCGACGAGCACGCGGAGCTCGACAGCCGCGTCGCGTCCGAAGCCCCCGTAGCGTCGCTCGGTTCGCACAGTGTCGCCGAGGACTTGGCCGCGAAGCCGCTGCCGGAGCTCCTCGACGCTGCAGCGTCGATCAACCCCGACGGCACCGCGCTGTCGCACAACGGAATAGACGTCACCTATCGGCAATGGCACGAGAAGTCCGGCGAGCTGGCCAAGACCTTGGCGAGTGTCGGTGTCGGTCCGGAGGCCGCGGTGACTGTCGCGCTGTCCACCTTGCTGCCCGGTCTGCTCGATGGTGCGTCCGGTGAGGGTTTCGCGGATCAGTTCGCAGGCATGCTCGCCGGGGTGATCGCCGAGGCCACCTCGACGTCCGACGGACGCGTCGACGCCCTTCCTGTCGATCTGATCGATTGCTGGCACGAGCAGGTGAGTCTCGACCCGGACACTCTCGCGCTCGTAGGTAACGGGATCCGACTGTCGCGGCGCGAGCTGAACACGCGTGCGAACCACGTTGCGCACGAGCTGGTGGCTCGCGGAGTCCGTCCGGACGACGTGGTGGCCCTCGTCGTCCCGCGGTCGATCGAGTGGATCGTCGGCATGCTGGCGACCTGGAAGGCCGGAGCTGCCTATGCTCCGATCGATCCGGCGTATCCGGCTGAGCGCATCGCAGCCATGATCGAGGACTGTGGCGCTCGCATGGTGATCAGCACGGGCTCGTGGGCTGACGCGGACGGCGTGAATGTCGATGTGCTCGTTCTCGACGATCCCGATGTGTCCGAGGCACTCGCCGCGCGCGAGGGCACCGATCTCGACAACCGTTGGGCGGAGCCGGGTTCCGGTGTACGCCTGGCATACGTGATCTCTACGTCAGGGTCCACCGGCAGGCCGAAGCCCGCCCTCGTACCGATGACCGGCTTCTGCAACATGATGGTCTGGTTCCGGGGGCAGCTCTCCCTCGAGCAAGGGGACGGTGTTCTGGTTTCATCGGCTCCGGGATTCGACCTCACCCAGAAGACGGTGTGGGGAACGCTGTCATCGGGAGGCGCCATCCATCTCGCGGTGGAAGGCTTCGAGCCGCAGTCGATTCTGCGGCAGATCGCCGAGAACGAGTTGACTGTGGTCAACATGGCGCCCGGAGCATTCGAGATCGTCGCCGAGCTGGAGAACGATGAGGAACTTGCCTCCGTTCGCACCATCGCGCTCGGTGGCGAAGCCGTCAAGGCGGCGCCGCTGAAGAAGTTCCTCGACCGAGGCGTGCGGTGCCACAACAGCTACGGGCCCACCGAGGCGTCAGACATCGTGACGTCGTACGTGATCCAGCCCGCGGACGCGGTGTCAGATCAGCTGCGTCTGCCGATCGGACCCGTGCTGGACAACGTGGCTCTCTATGTTCTCGACAGCCGTCTGCGCCGAGTGCCAGACGGCATGACGGGTGAGCTGTACGTCGGTGGCATCGCGGTCGGCCGCGGATACGGCAACATGTTCGGTGTCACGTCGACCCGTTTCATCGCCGACCCGTTCGGCGCTTCGGGAACGCGCATGTATCGCACCGGCGACCTCGTGCGTCGCCGAAACGACAAGAACTACGACTTCCTGGGCCGTACCGACTTCCAGGTCAAGATTCGCGGGCTGCGTATCGAACTTGGTGAGATCGAGTTCGCGCTGCTCGCCCACCCCGACGTCTACCAGACGGTGGCGGTGGTGCATGAGAGTCCGCAGGGTCAGCGCCTCGTGGCATACGCGGTGCCGGCCGAGGGAGAGCTGCACCCGAGCGAGGTCTTGGCCTCGCTCGAGAAGAAGCTGCCCGCGCACATGGTTCCGGACGTACTCGTGGTGCTCGAGTCGATGCCGCTCAACAACAACGGCAAGGTCGACCGCAAGCGCCTGCCGGAACCCGACTTCGAATCGGAGTATCGCGAGTACGTCGTACCGCGGACCGAGGTCGAGGCGGTCGTGGCGGGCGTCTTCGCGCAGGTCCTCGGAATCGACAGGGTCGGCGCCACCGATTCGTTCTTCGATCTCGGCGGGAACTCGCTCAGTGCCACCCGTGTGGTTGCACGTCTCGATATGGCTCTCGGCACGGAGCTCACGGTGCGTTCGGTGTTCGAGAACCCCACCGTCGAGGGTGTTGCTGCACTGGTCGAGCGGGCTGTCGACGGCGACCGCCCCCGTCTTCCACTGGTCGCCGGACCGCGTCCGGAACGGATTCCGCTGTCACTGGCACAGTCCCGGATGTGGTTTATCAACCAGTTCGACACCGGGTCGGGGGCCTACAACCTGCCGATGGCGCTACGCCTGAGCGGAAACCTGGACGTCGAGGCCCTACGTGCTGCACTTGCTGATGTCCTGCAACGGCACGAGTCGCTGCGCACCGTGTTTCCCGAATCGCCCGACGGGCCGTGTCAGGTCATTCTCCCGGCCTCGGATGCGGTACCGCAATTGGTCGCGGAGTCTGTGGGCGACGAGGCCGAGCTGTACAGGCAGGCCAGGGAACTGGCAAACGCCGGTTTCGACGTCAGCACTTCCGTTCCGTTTCGCGTCCGCCTTCTGAAGGTGAGCGAGAACGAGTACATCCTCGTCCTCGTCGTCCACCACATCGCGGCTGACGGTGCATCGATGGCGCCGCTGTTCCGCGACATGATGGAAGCGTATGTTGCGCGCGCTGCGGGGACAGAACCAGGCTGGGATCCGCTCTCGGTGCAATACGCGGATTTCGCACTGTGGCAGCGTCAGGTGCTCGGCGACGAATCCGAACCGGGTTCGATCGCGGCGCGACAGATCGGCTACTGGAGTAGGACACTCGCGGACCTCCCTGAACTGCTCGAATTGCCCACCGACCATCAGCGTCCGCCGGTGCAGTCGTTGCGGGGCGCGACATTCGCGTTCGAGATCGATGCGCAGACGCATCGAGCGCTCGCCGCTGTCGCGCGCCGGCATAACGCGAGCATGTTCATGGTTGTGCACGCGGCGTTCGCGGTGCTGCTAGAGCGTCTCAGCTCCGACACCGATCTCGCCATCGGGACCCCGATCGCTGGTCGCGGCGTACGTGAAGTCGACGACATGGTCGGCATGTTCGTCAACACGCTGGTGTTGCGGAGCACGGTGAACCCGGACGCCCGCTTCGTCGAGTTGCTCGAGCAGGTTCGCGAGACGGACCTCGAGGCATTCGCGCACGCCGACGTCCCCTTCGAGCGCCTGGTCGAGGTGCTGAAGGTGCCCCGCTCGACCGCGCATCAACCGCTGTTCCAGGTCGCGCTGGCGTTCAACGACAGCACCGGCGCCACGCTCGAACTCCCCGGACTGGAGGTGTCGATACTCGAAACACCCTTGGATGTGGCGAAATTCGATCTACAGCTCAGTGTCGGCGAGCGCTACGTCGAGGGGGGAGCCGCGGGTATCTCCGCGTCCTTCAACTACGCGACAGATCTGTTCGATGAGGACACGATCCAGGGCTTCGCGAGGAGATTCGCCCGCATCCTCGACGTGGTCTCGACCGAGCCGTCGGCAGTGCTCGGTGATATCGAGATCCTCGATCCGCAGGAGAAGGCGGCAATCGCGCCGGTGCGAGGTCTCGATTCGGTGGCACCGCAGGTGCTGCCCGATCTGCTGCGTTCACGGGTCGAGATCGCTCCGGATGCAACCGCGCTCTCTTTCGAGGGACGTGAGCTGACTTACCGTCAGCTCGATGAGCAGTCCAACCGGTTGGCACGAGTGCTCATTGGGCACGGCGTGGGTCCGGAGACCTATGTTGCTCTCGCGATCACGCGTTCTGTCGAATCAATTTGGGGAATCTGGGCGATCGCGAAGGCCGGCGGTGCCTACCTGCCTGTGGACCCGAAGCTTCCGCTCGACCGCGTGGCCGAGATGTTGTCGGACTCGGGTGCGGGCCTGGGCCTCACTGTGTCAGGCGTGCACGACAGTCTCCCGCAGGCCGTGACGTGGTTGCAGCTTGACAACAAAAAGTTCGTCGCCGAGGTCGATTTGGAGGATGCGGGCCCGGTTGAGGACAGTGACCGCATCCGTCCCCTCGCGGTCGATCACCCGGCGTATCTCATCTACACCTCGGGTTCGACGGGTAAGCCGAAGGGCGTCGTGGTCACCCACCGCGGTCTGGCGAACCTCACCCGTGAGGTGCGCGAGCACTACGTCGTGTCGCCGAACTCCCGTTTCCTGCACGTGGCGTCGCCGAGCTTCGACACGTCGGTCGGGGAGATGCTCGCCGCGTTCAGCGCGGGCGCCACCCTGGTGATCTCGCCCGCGGACGTGTACGGCGGCGACGAACTCGCCGACCTGATCCGCCGCGAACGGGTCAACAACGTGGTCATGACACCGACCGCGCTGATGACCGTCGACCCCGACGGGCTCGACACGGTCACGTCCGTCGTGGTCGGCGGCGACACCTGCACACCGGAACTCGTGGCACGGTGGGCTCCCGGCCGCGAGATGCGCAACGCCTACGGTCCCACCGAGACCACGGTCATCGTCACCATCACCGAACCGATGGTGGCGGGCGAACGCGTGACGATCGGTTCGCCGCTGCGTGGCGTCGAATCCCTCATCCTCGATTCGAGGTTGCGTCCGGTGCCCGAGGGAGTTCCCGGGGAGCTCTACATCTGCGGTCCGTCGGTGACCCGCGGCTACCACAACCGTCCGTCGGTCACGGCGGAGCGGTTCGTGGCCAACCCGTTCGGCGAACCCGGCGCGCGCATGTACCGCACCGGCGACGTCGTGCGCTGGGCGGACGGACACCGGGTGGAGTACGTCGGCCGGTCCGACTTCCAGGTGAAGGTCCGCGGGTTCCGCGTTGAACTCGGTGAGATCGACGCCGCCCTGGCCGCGCAGCCGAACGTCGAGTTCGCCGTGACCGTGGGTCGCGAGAACCCTGCCGGGCTGACGACTCTCGTGTCGTACGTCCTGCCTGCCGACGGGGCAACGGTCGATCCGGAATCGCTGAAGTCGGTTGTCGGCGAGACGCTTCCGCCGTACATGGTGCCGTCCGTCGTGATTCTCCTCGACGAGGTCCCGCTGACCGGCATCGGCAAGCTGGATCGCGCGCGGCTGCCCGAACCCGAGTTCGTCACCGCGGGCGCGGAGTTCCGTGCCCCGACGACACCCGCGGAAGAGACGATCGCAGGCATCTTCGCCGACGTGCTCGGACTCGAGCAGGTCAGCGTCGACGACAGCTTCTTCGACCTCGGCGGAAATTCGCTGAGCGCCACCCGTGTCGTGTCCAGGGCCGGGCAGGTCTTCGGTCGCCGCATCGGAGTGCGGGAACTGTTCGAGGCGCCGACGGTCGCGGGCCTCGCCGCCCGCATCGCCACTCCGGACGAGAACCTCCGACCGCGGCCCGTCCTCGCGCCGCGGGAGAGGTCTGCCTTCGTCCCGCTGTCGCTGGCACAGTCCCGGATGTGGTTCATCAACCGCTTCGACCCCGACTCGCCCGCCTACAACATTCCCCTCGCGGTCCGATTGACCGGTGCGCTGGACGTGGACGCGCTGCAGTCCGCCGTGTTCGACGTGCTCGACCGGCACGAGTCGCTGCGCACGATCTACCCGGACTCGCCGGAGGGCCCGCACCAGGTGATCCTCCCCGCCGACCAGGTCCGGCTGGACCTGACGCCCGCTGCGGTGTCGGATGACGAACTGCGCGAGCAGTTGGTGGAGATGGTCACCGCCGGATTCGACGTCACCGCCGACGTTCCGCCGATCCGGACGCGACTGTTCGAGGTCGGCCCGCAGGACTACGTGCTGGCACTCGTCGTGCACCACGTGTCCACCGACGGTGAGTCCACGGCGCCGTTCGTGCGCGACGTCATGGTGGCGTATGCGTCGCGGGCGGCAGGCCGGGAACCCGGCTTCGCGCCGCTCCCGGTGCAGTACGCGGATTACGCGATCTGGCAGCGTGAACTCCTCGGCAGCGAGGACGACCCCGACAGCCTGATCGCCGCCCAGTTGGCCTTCTGGAAGAAGACGCTTGCCGGCGTGCCCGATCTCCTCGAGCTGCCGGTGGACCGGCCGCGACCGCCCGTGCAGTCCCTGCGCGGGTCGCGGATCGACTTCACCATCGACGCCGAGGTGCACCGCGGTCTGGCAGCGCTGGCCCGCAGGCACAACGCCAGCGTGTTCATGGCCGTGCACGCCGCGTTCGCGGTGCTGCTCAGCCGGTTGTCCGGCGCCGAGGACATCTCGGTGGGCACCCCGATCGCAGGCCGCGGCGAGCGCGAACTCGACGACGTCGTCGGCATGTTCGTCAACACCCTTGCGCTGCGGGTGCAGGTCGACGGGCAGCAGACGTTCGACGAGATCCTCGATCGTGCCCGGGAGGCCGACCTCGAGGCGTTCTCGCACGCCGACGTGCCGTTCGAGCGCCTGGTCGAGGTCCTGAACCCGGCACGCTCGATGGCCCACCACCCGATCTTCCAGGTGGGCTACTCGTTCCAGAACACGACGAAGGCCGAGCTGGAACTGCCCGACCTCACCGTCACACCGCTCGAGGTCGAGGGCGACACCGCGCAGTTCGACCTGCATCTGATCCTGGGCGACAGCCCCGAGGGTGAGCAGATGTCGGGCGTGTTCACGTTCGCGACCGACCTGTTCGACGCCGCCACCGTCAAGCGTTTCGCGGACATGTTCCGCCGCGTCCTGGCCGCCGCGGTGGACTCGCCGCGGACCGCGGTCGGCGACCTGCCGCTCGCAGGCAGCGACGAGCGTGCGCTGGTGGTGTCCGGATGGAACGACACGGAGCGGGCCCTGCCGGAGACGACGCTCTCGGACATGTTCGCGTCCGCCGCCGCGGAGAACCCGGACGTCACCGCTCTCGTGTTCGAGGGCGAGTCGCTGACGTACGCCGACTTCTCGGCGAGGGTCAACCGGTTGGCCCGGCACCTCGTCGGCCGCGGGGTCGGCCCGGAAACCGTGGTCGGCCTCGCGATTCCGCGTTCGGTGGAACTGCTGGTCGGCATGTACGCGATCGCCGCGGCCGGCGGTGCGTACCTGCCGATCGACCCGGACCATCCGGCCGAGCGCACCGCGTACGTGATGGAGAGCGCACAACCCGTCTGCGTCCTGGCGACCCGCGCCGTCGTCGGGGGACTGCCGGGCGAGGTCGACTACCTCCTCCTCGACGAACTGGATCTGGGCGGAATCGACCCGTCCCCGCTCACCGACTCGGAGCGGATCACGCCGCTGCGGCCGGAGAACGCCGCGTACGTGATCTACACGTCCGGCTCGACCGGCCGCCCGAAGGGTGTGGCGATCGCGCACCGTGCGATCGCCAACCAGTTGCGGTGGAAGCAGTCGGAATATCCGCTCACCGCCGAAGACTCGGTGTTGCTCAAGACGGCGGCGACGTTCGACCTGTCGGTGTGGGAGTTCTGGTGGGCGCTGACCGCGGGCGCACGTCTGGTCGTCGCCACACCGGACGGCCACCGCGACCCGTCGTACCTGGCCGCACTCGTTGCGGAGCAGCAGGTCTCGACGGTCCACTTCGTGCCTTCGCTGCTGTCGGCGTTCGTCGCGGTGGCGGAGCCTGCCCAGCTGGTGTCGTTGAGACGTGTGCTCTGCATCGGTGAGGCACTGCCCGCCGACACGATGCTCCGCTTCCGCGACGTCTCCGACGCGGAGATCTTCAACCTGTACGGCCCCACCGAGGCCGCCGTCAGCGTCACCCACTACCGGTGCGGCGACGAGCGCGACGGTTCGGTCCCGATCGGCAGGCCCGAATGGAACACGCAGACGTACGTTCTCGATGCGCGTCTTCACCCGGTTCCCGCCGGCGTCACAGGTGAGCTCTATCTCGCGGGCGAGCAGTTGGCGCGCGGTTACTTCGGCCGCCACGACCTCACCGCGGAACGGTTCGTCGCCAACCCGTTCGGCGACGCCGGACACCGGATGTACCGCACCGGTGACCTGGTGCGATGGAACCGCGACGGCAACCTCGACTACGTCGGCCGGAGCGACTTCCAGGTCAAGGTCCGCGGTTTCCGGATCGAACTCGGCGAGATCGAGCGGGCGCTCGTGGCGCACCCGTCGGTGGCGCAGGCCGTCGTCGTCGTCCACCACGACCGTCACACCGGGGACCGGCTCGTCGGCTACGTGGTGCCGGAGCAGGGCGTCTCCGTCGACGACGCCGACGTTCTCACGTTCGCCGGCCGGTCGGTGCCGGGATACATGGTGCCGTCCGCGCTGATCGCCCTCGACGTGCTGCCGCTGAACATCAACGGCAAGCTCGATCGCAAGGCGCTCCCCGAACCCGAGTTCGGTGGCGCCGTGGACCATTACAAGGCTCCGCGTACGCCCGTCGAGGAGATCGTCGCCGGAGTCTTCGCGGACGTGCTCGGTCACGAGCGGGTCAGCGTGGACACGAGCTTCTTCGACCTCGGCGGCAACTCACTGGTCGCGACGCGCGTGGTCGCCCGCGTCAACGCCGCGCTCGACACGTCGATCGGTGTGCGCGAACTGTTCGAGGCTCCGACGGTGATCGCGCTGTCGGCTCGCGCCGAGCAGTCCGATTCGGCGGGCGCGAACCGCCCGGCCCTGGTGCCGCAGCCGCGTCCGGCCCGGATTCCGCTGTCCCCGGCGCAGTCCCGCATGTGGTTCATCAACCAGTTCGACACGGCGTCGGCGGCGTACAACATTCCGTTGGCGATCAGGCTGACGGGCCACCTAGACGTCCCGGCGCTCGAACAGGCACTCGGCGACGTCGTCGAACGGCACGAGACGCTGCGCACGACGTACCCCGACACCGGAGACGGTCCGGGCCAGGTCGTGCTGTCGCGTACCCGGAGTTTCACCTCACTGGACGTGGAGAACGTCGCAGACGAGAACGCCCTGCGTGGGCGCGTGATCTCCCTCGTCACCGCCGGTTTCGACGTCGCGAAGACCGTCCCGGTCCGCGCGCGTCTCCTGCGGATCGACGCCGAGCAGCACGTGCTGGTCATCGTGGTCCACCACATCTCCTCCGACGGTGCCTCGACGGCACCGCTGGCGCGCGACGTGGTGATCGCGTACAGCGCACGCGCGGCCGGTTCCGAACCTGCCTGGGCTCCGCTCGACGTCCAGTACGCGGACTTCTCGCTCTGGCAGCACGAGTTGCTCGGCGACGAGAACGCGTCGGATTCGCTGGCCACCAAGCAGATCGACTACTGGCGGACCACGCTCAGCGGTCTGCCGGACGTGCTGCCGTTGCCGACGGACCGGCCGCGGCCGCCCGCGCAGTCGATGCGCGGCGCGAACTTCGACTTCGAGATCGACGCGGAACTGCGCGACCGGCTCGGGGCGCTGGCGCGTGAGCACAACGCGTCGCTGTTCATGGTCGCGCACGCGGCACTGTCGGTGCTGCTCGCTCGGCTGAGCGCCACGGACGACATCGCGCTGGGGACCGCGATCGAGGGCCGCGGCGAGGCCGCGCTCGACGACCTCGTGGGCATGTTCGTCAACACGCTGGTGTTGCGCGCGCAGGTCGACGTCGACGCGACGTTCGCCGACCTCCTCGCGCAGGTGCGTCAGCACGACCTCGGTGCGTTCACGCACACCGACGTGCCGTTCGAGCGGCTGGTCGAGATCCTCCAGCCGGAACGCTCCACGGCGTTCTCGCCGCTCTTCCAGGTGGCACTCGCTTTCCAGAACATCGAGCAGGCGCACCTGGAGCTGCCCGGTCTGACGGTCGAGGGACTCGACGGTGGGATCAGCGCCGCGAAGTTCGATCTGCAGCTCACGCTCGCGGACGCAGCCGGCACGGACGGGGACGCGCCCATGCGGGGCGTCTTCACCTACGCGACGGATCTGTTCGACGAACGCACGATCGCGTCGTTCGCGTTCCGTTTCCAGCGCATCCTCGAGGCGATCACTACCGACGCCTCCGTGCTGATCGGGGACATCGACGTCCTGAGCGAGAACGAGCACGCGGTGCTGGCACCCGTGCGCGGCGCCGACAGCGCCGCACCCGAGCTCCTGTCGAGCATCCTGGCCACCGCCGCCGCGGTGGACCCCGATGCCGTCGCCGTCGTGTGCGGCGACGAACAGGTCACCTACCGCGAGCTCGACGAGCGCTCGAACCGTCTCGCCCGCGTCCTGATCGGCAGGGGCATCGGGGCCGACGACTTCGTCGCACTGGCGCTGACGCGTTCCGTCGAATCCATCCTCTCCATCTGGGCGGTCGCGAAGACCGGCGCCGCATTCGTGCCCGTCGATCCGAGCTACCCGTTCGACCGGATCCTGCACATGGTCACGGACTCCCGCGTCGAGGTCGGTCTCACCACCGGCGCCCACGTCGGCGAGCTGCCGGACACCGTGCGCTGGCTGGTGCTCGGTGAGGACGAGATGGACGGCGACTGCGCGTCCGTGTCGTCCGAGGCCGTCACCGACGCCGACCGCATCCGTCCGACACGGGTCGACGATGCGGCGTACGTCATCTACACGTCGGGGTCGACGGGTCTGCCCAAGGGCGTCGTCGTCACCCACACCGGGCTGGCGAACGTCACGACCGAGCAGGTCGAGCGACTCCGCCTCACTCCGCAGTCGCGGGTGCTGCACTTCGCCTCGCCGAGCTTCGACGCGTCCGTGTTCGAACTGCTGCACGCCGTGGCCGCCGCGTCGACGATGGTCATCGCGTCCGGCGTGGTCTACGGCGGCGACGAACTCGCCCGGTTGCTGAAGAAGCAGAAGGTCACGCACGCGTTCATCACGCCCGCGGCTCTGACCACGGTCGACCCGGCCGGGTTGGACGGCATCGAGGTGCTGTCGGTGGCCGGTGAGGCCTGCCCGCCGGAACTCATGCAGAAGTGGGCGCCGGGCCGGCGCATGTTCAACCTCTACGGCCCGTCCGAGGCGACGATCTGGAGTACGTCGAGCAACCCGATGAAGGCGGATCAGCCCGTCACCATCGGTGGTCCCACCCGGGGCGTCGACGTGGTCGTGCTCGACTCGCGGCTCACGCCCGTCCCGGTGGGGGTCGCGGGTGAGCTGTACGTGGCGGGTCCGAGCGTGGCACGCGGCTATCACAACCGGTTCGCCCTGACGGCGGAGCGATTCGTCGCCAACCCGTTCGGCGGTCCCGGTGAGCGGCTCTACCGCACCGGCGACGTCGTCCGCTGGGTGCACGACGGGGAGACCGGCGACCTCGTCCTCGACTACGTCGGCCGGTCGGACTTCCAGGTGAAGGTCCGCGGGTTCCGCATCGAGCTCGGTGAGATCGACGCCGAACTCGGCAGCCACCCGAGCGTGGACTTCGCGGTCACGCTGGGCCACCACCGCGAGCAGACCGGTCAGACCGTGCTGGTGTCGTACGTGATGCCCGCTGCCGGCGCGTCGATCGACGTCGCGGAACTGTCGGCGTTCGTGTCCGAGACCCTGCCCGGGTACATGGTGCCGTCGTCGATCATGGCGATCGACTCGGTGCCGCTGACGCCCGCCGGAAAGCTCGACCGGAAGGCGCTTCCCGAACCTCAGTTCGTGTCGGCCGCCAGTGAGTACTGCGCGCCGTCGACGCCGATGGAGAAGGCCATCGCCGACGTCTTCGCGCAGGTGCTCGGTGTGGACCGTGTCAGCGTCGACGACTCGTTCTTCGCCCTCGGCGGCGACAGCATCGTGTCCATCCAGCTGACGACCCGCGCGAAGAACGCCGGGGTGCTGTTCACGGCTCGGGACGTCTTCGAGCGCAAGACCGTCTCGGCGCTGGCCGACGTGGCCGCCTGGGCCACCGACGTCGAGTCGGTGAAGCTCGAGGAGCTGCCGGGCGGCGGCGTCGGTTCGATTCCGCTCACGCCCATCGCGCACTGGCTGGTGGAGACGGCAGGGACCTTCGAGAAGTTCTCGCAGGCGGTTCTGCTGACCACCCCGCCCGCGGTCACGCGGGATCAGTTGGTGGCCACGGTGGATGCTGTCCTGGAACGCCACGACATTCTCCGATCCCGGCTCACCCGGGCCGGGGACGACTGGGCGTTCGAGGCTCTCTCCACCGAAGAAGCGTTCGGTGCGGACGACCTGATCGAGCGGATCGAGTTCACCGACAAGCCGGGAACGGACGGATTCGAGAGGCTGGCACGCGCGGCTCTCGACCGCGCGGCGGAGCGGCTGGATCCGGCGTCGGGCCGGATGACGCAGTTCGTGTGGTTCGCTCCCGCGGCGTCGTTGCCGGGGCAGAGCGGCCGCCTGCTGGTGCTCGCGCATCACCTCGTCGTCGACGGTGTGTCCTGGCGAGTGCTGTTGCCGGACTTCGCGACCGCGGGTTCGCAGGTCACGGCGGGACAGCCGGCGCAGCTCGAACCGGTCGGCTCGTCGGTCCGTGCGTGGGCGCACGGTCTCGTCGAGGAGGCGAAGTCGCCGCACCGCGTGGCGGAACTCGACTTCTGGCGCGGGATGCTCGCGGGCACAGACCCGCTGATCGGAAAGCGTGCATTCGATCCCGCACGCGACGTGATCGCCCGGACCGACCGCCTGAGCATGACGTTCTCGACGCAGGTGACGCAGGCGCTGCTCACCACGATCCCGCAGTCCGTGAACGGCGGTGTCAACGACGGCCTGCTCGCGGCTCTCGCTCTCGCGGTCGCGCGCTGGCGTGGACTCCGCAACGGGACCGAGGATCGCTCGGTGCTGATCAACCTCGAGGGACACGGCAGGGAAGAGGCGACCGTGCCCGGTGCCGACCTCTCCCGCACGGTGGGCTGGTTCACGAGCCTGTACCCGGTGCGGCTGGACGTCTCCCGGGCCGATCTCGACGACGCGTTCGACGGCGGGACGTCGACAGGCGCGGCGCTGAAGGCTGTCAAGGAACAGTTGCTTGCCGTGCCCGACAAGGGCATCGGCTACGGGCTGCTTCGCTACCTGAACGAGGAGACCGCTGCGGCTCTGGCATCGTTGCCGACTCCGCAGATCGGGTTCAACTACCTCGGTCGCGCGGGCTCGGTGGATCTGCCCGCCGAGATCCGGGATCTCGGCTGGATCCCCGACAGCGATTCGGGTGAGTTCGGCGGTGCCATGGACGACGACATGGTGGCACCCGCGGTACTCAGCATCAACGCGGTGACGTCGGAGACGGCGTCCGGTCCCCAGATCGAAGCCAAGATCGCGTTCGCCACCGAGATTCTCGACGAGGCGGACGTGTGGGAGCTCGCCGAACTGTGGCACGCCGCGGCGACCGCGCTGGCCGAGCACGCCTCCGGACCGAACGGCGGCGGTCTCACCCCGTCCGACGTTCCGCTGGTGTCCGTGACGCAGGACGACCTCGAGGCGCTCGAGCGGCGCTACCCCGACGCAACCGACGTGTGGCCGCTCGCCCCTCTGCAGTCCGGAATGTTCTTCCATTCCGTTCTCGCCGAGGACGCGGTCGACGTCTACACCGCTCAGGTGGTGCTGGACTTCCAGGGCATCGTCGACACCGGCCGGCTCCGCGGCGCGGCGGAGGCGTTGATCGCACGGCACGCGAACCTGCGCACGGCGTTCGTCCCCGACGATTCGGGAACCGCGGTCCAGGTGGTCGTCGACCGCGTCGCACTGCCGTGGGAAGAGCTCGACCTCTCCGGTCTGTCCGGGGCCGAACGCGAGGAGCGGATGAGTTCCGTTCTGAGCGAGCATCGTTCGGCGCGGTTCGACATGAGTCGTCCGCCCCTGATGCGGTTCCTGCTGATCCGCACGGGCGAGAACAGCTACCGGTTCTCCATCAGCAACCACCACATCCTGCTCGACGGATGGTCGATGCCGTTGCTGATGAAGGACCTGCTGGTGCTGTACGCGACCCGCGGAGACGGTTCGGTGCTGCCGCGTGTGCGCAGCTACCGAGACTTCCTCGGCTGGCTGACCGAACGCGACACCGACGCATCGCGCAGCGCCTGGGCGCATGCACTGGCGGGACTGGACGGCCCGACCGTGCTGGCCCCGGCGCCGAGCAGCGAGGACCGACCCGAGCCGGCCGAGTTCGCGCTGCACCTCGGTGAGGTGGTGAGCGAGAACCTGGCGCGCATCGCCCGGGACCGCGGCCTGACGATGAACACGATCGTCCAGGCTGCGTGGGGTCTGCTGCTGGCCCGCATGACGGCCTCGGACGACGTCGTCTTCGGCGCCACCGTGTCGGGTCGTCCCCCGGAGGTCGCAGGCATCGAGTCGATGGTGGGCCTGTTCATCAACACCATCCCGATCCGCGTGCGTATCGATCCCCGTGAGTCGCTCCTCGGACTACTCGAGCGGCTGCAGGCGGAACAGTCGACGCTGTTCGACCACCATCACATCGGTCTTCCGGAGATCCAGCAGATCGCCGGAATCGGTGGGCTGTTCGACACGTTGACGGTGTTCGAGTCGTACCCGGTGGACCGCGCAGGTCTCACCGAGGACAGTGACATCGACGGTCTCCGGGTCGCCGGGGTGCAGATCAGCGACGCCTCGCACTACCCGCTGAGCCTGCTGGCCCAGTCGGACAGCGAGCTGCAACTGGTCCTGAAGTACCTTCCCGACGTATTCGGCGCCGACACCGTCGAGCGGCTCGGGTCCCGGCTGAACCGGATCCTGCAGACCATCGCGGCAGGCAGTTCCACGCTGGTGGGCGATCTCGACCTGCTGACCGGCGACGAACGCGAACTCGTCCTGTCCGGGTGGAACGACTCGGGGCACGACGTCACCGACGAATCCGTGGTGTCGATGTTCGGCGCCCAAGTCGCCCGCACACCGGATCGAACGGCGGTGGTGGCGGACCACGTCCGGCTCACCTACGCGGAGTTCGACGCGCGGGTGAATCGTCTGGCGCGGCACCTGATATCGATGGGTGTGGGGCCGGACTCGGTGGTGGGCATCGCGATGCGACGCTCGCTCGACATGGTGATCAGCCTCTACGCCGTCCACGCGGCGGGTGGCGCGTACGTGCCGATCGACCCGGAGCACCCGGCGGACCGCACCTCGTACGTGGTGGACAGTGCCAGGCCGACGTGTGTGCTGAGCCTGGCCGACGACATCGCGAATCTCGACGTGGACGTGCCGGTGTACCTGGTCGAGGACTTCGACCTGTCCGAGTACGCGGCCGGCCCGGTCGAGGATTCCGAGCGGCTCGCCGAGTTGCGCCCGGACAACCTGGCCTACGCGCTGTACACGTCGGGTTCGACGGGACGTCCGAAGGGCGTGGCGATTCCGCACGCGGCGCTGGCCAACCAGCTGGCGTGGATGCGGGACGTCTACGGCATCGGCGCGCAGGACGTGGTGCTGCAGAAGACACCGTTCACGTTCGACGCCTCGGTGTGGGAGCTGTTCCTGCCGTTGGTGGTCGGTGGCACTCTCGTGATCGCGTCGCCGGACGGTCACCGCGACCCCGAGTACATGGCAGCGACCGTGGGCACGGAAGCGGTGACGGTGATCCAGTTCGTCCCGTCCGTGCTGACCATGTTCCTCGACGCCGCGACGGCCGACCGGTGTGGTTCGCTGCGCCTGGTCTTCGCGGGCGGTGAGCCGCTGCCGCAGTCGGCTGCCGAGCGGGTCGCCGGTCTCGGTTCCGCGGAATTGGTGAACCTGTACGGCCCGACCGAGGTGACCATCAACTCGACGGCCCACGTGGTGGAGCCGTCGGGAACGGCGACGATCGCGCCGATCGGTTCGCCGGCCTGGAACACGCGGGCCTACGTGCTCGACGCTCATCTGAAGCCGGCGCCGATCGGTGTTCCCGGTGAGCTGTACCTCGACGGCGCGCAACTCGCTCGCGGATACGTCAACAGTTCCGCACTGAGTGCGGAACGGTTCGTCGCGAACCCGTTCGACGATTCGGGTGCGCGGATGTACCGCACCGGCGACCTCGTCCGGTGGAACGAGAACGGCGTCCTCGAGTTCGTGGGCCGCACCGACTTCCAGGTGAAGGTGCGCGGACTGCGTATCGAGCTCGGCGAGGTCGAGGAGGCGTTCGTCCGGTACCGCGACGTGGCGCAGGCGGCCGTGATCGTCCACAACAGCGAGGTGGGTGCGCGGCTCGTCGCCTACGTCGTGCCGAAGCCGGATGCCGCTCTCGACGCGGCGGCGCTGAACGGGTTCGTCGCGGAATCGCTGCCCGAGTACATGATTCCGGATTTCGTGATGGTTCTCGCCGAACTGCCGTTGGGTACCAGCGGCAAGCTCGACCGGCGCGCACTGCCGGTGCCGGACTTCGCGTCGGCGGCCGAGTTCCGGGCGCCGAGCACCGACACCGAGCGTGCACTCGCGACCGTGTTCGGTGAACTGCTCGGCCGGGAGAGCGTCGGAATCGACGACTCGTTCTTCGAGCTCGGCGGCGACAGCATCGTGTCGATCCAGTTGGTGGCGCGGGCACGTTCGGCCGGTATCCACTTCACCGCGCGAGATGTGTTCGAGCGGCGCACCGTTGCCGAGCTGGCCGCGGTGGCCGACTCGGGCGAGTCCGCGGCGGCCGCACTGCAGGAGTACGAGGGTGGTGGCGTCGGAACGGTGCCGCTCACCCCAGTTGCCCGCAAGATGGTCGAGCGCGGCGGCGACTTCGACCGGTTCGTCATGCCGCTGTTGCTCACACTGCCCGCCGGGATCGAACGCGAGCAGGTGATCGCGACGATCGCCGCCGTGGTCGACAAGCACGACGTGCTGCGGTCGACCCTGGTCACGTCCGGCGTGGGGGACGCGCTCGAGATCGCACCCGCGGGCAGCGTCGACATCGACGCCACCGTGCAGCGGGTGGCGATCGCGGCCGGCGACGAGCCCGGTTCGCCGGAGTTCGACGCGGTGGCGAGTGCGGCGTTCGACGCGGCGCTGGATCGCCTCGACCCGCGCACCGGGTCGATGCTCCAGTTCGTCTGGTTCGACCCCGCCGAGTCGGATCGGCGCGGACGGCTCCTCGTGGTGCCGCACCACCTCGTCATCGACTCCGTGTCGTGGCGGATCCTCGTGCCGGACTTCGCGACCGCGGGCGCGCAGATCGCCGCCGGTACGTCGCCGTCACTCGAGCCGGTCGGAACGTCGCTGCGGCGCTGGACCGACGGTCTGCTCGAGGCGGCGGTCAAGCCGGAGCGGGTGGCCGAACTCGAGGTGTGGGAACACATGCTGACCGGCCCGGATCCGCTGCTCGGATCGCGTGAGCTGGACCTGGGAACCGATCTGGTGAGCACGCTGGAGCGGACCCGGGTGGATGTTCCGGCACCGGTCACCGAGGCATTGCTGGGTGGCACGCCGGGTTCGCTCGACGGTGAGATCGGCGACGTCCTCGCGGCAGCCCTCGCGTTGGCAGTGGCCGCATGGCGGCGCGACCGCGGAGTCGAGGCTTCGTCGACGGTCGTCACCCTCGAGGGCCACGGACGTGAAGAGTCCACGGTGCCGGGTGCGGATCTGTCGCGGACGGTCGGCTGGTTCACCACGATGTACCCGGCACGTCTCGACCTCGCCGGGGTCGACATCGCCGATGCCCTGCGGGGTGGCGCGGGCGCGGCGGACGCCGTGCGCGCCGTACGGGATCAGCTGAGCGCGATCCCGGACCGGGGAATCGGGTACGGGCTGCTCCGGTACCTGAACCCCGACACGTCGGCGGTCATGAGGAACTGGTCGGAACCGCAGATCGTGTTCAACTACATCGGACGCGTCAGCGCGGCCGAGGTTCCCGAGGCGGTACGCGGACTCGACTGGCTGCCCGATTTCGAATCCTCCATCGCAGGCGGATACGAGAACAGCGCGATGCCTGCCCAGGCCGTTCTCGACATCCAGTCGGTGGTTTCGGAAACCGCGGAGGGCCTGCAGTTGTCGGCGTTCATGTCGTTCCCGCCCGACATCATCTCGGCGCCGGAAGTGGATCGGTTCGGGGAGTTCTGGGTGGCCGCCCTCACCGCGCTCGTGGCTCAGGCCGAGGAGCGATCCGGGCGCTGATCTCCGCGGCCCGTGGTGGGGAGGCTCCGAGCCTTCCCACCACGTGGCCCCGTCTGTTTCCGTCGCCGCGGAGTCAGGCCCACTCGAAGGACATCTCGCCCGCGACGCCGAGGTGCTTGCACAGCTTGTGGATCCCACTGAAATCCTGGACCAGTGCGGATCGGCGGGTGTCGTGTTCGGCGTCGTCGATCATCGCCTGACCGCCGTCCAGGTCCAGGATGTCGACGATGGTGTGCCACGTCGAGTAGTCGTTGCTGCTGAATGCCGTCATCGCGTCGACGAGCCCGTCCAGGAAGTGGCGGCGGTCGTCGGGGCTCAGCGTGTCGTAGACGACGCCCGCGATGTCGTCGGCGATCGAGGCGTGACAGTACTCGTCGCGGTTGTGGAGGCGGACCGTCGCCCGGTTGACCGGCTGGATGACGTCGTTCTCGGAGATCAGGTCGAGGTAGGAGCTGATCGAGATCTCCGCCACCGTCATGAAGGCGAACGTGGTGATCGCCCGCTTCCTCGGGTCGGCGGCATCGGCGGTCGCCGCGCGTTGACGGCGCAACGTCAGGACGTCGGGAAGGGCGTTGTTCGGCATGGCCCAACCGCGTTGCCTGCGCGTGACCGCGCTCGCGTTCAGGTGCATGAGGGTGTGGTACTGCTCGTCGACCATCGCCTGGTGGACGGCCACGGCGAACGTGTCGCCGAGCCCGGTGTCCAGGGCGTCGTGCGCGACGAGGTCGAACCCGGGATTGACCACGTACTGCTCGATGTCCATGACGTTCTTGTTGAAAGCGATCCAGGCCCACGCCCGGAGCTGGTTCCGTTGCTCCTCGCGCATGCCGAGGAACCGATCGTGATCGGCGAAGGGCAGCAACTCGTTCGGGTAGTCCTGCTTGTCGAGATCGAACAGCGCGTCGAGGTCCGGTTCCGGCTTCTTCACGGTCGCCCGCTGTCCCCAGTTCCGGGCGAGTCGGGACACGACGGCGCTCTCCACCGGATCAGACGGGTCGTACTCCGGGAGCGAAGGAGTCTTCTGGGGCGTCATGACGAATCTCCATTCCTGTCCCACGACTGCGGCTGTCTGCGAACGAGATCGGTGAAGAGGTCGGCGCACAGCCGGGCGAGGGGTTCGCTCCGGCCGCCGAGCGTCGACGTCGAGCGGGACATGAGCGTGGCGAAATCATCCTCCGAGCCCTGCTCGACGGTTTCCGTGAGAGTGGTCAGCGCCGCGGCGAGCGCGCGGCGGGCCTCGCCCGCGAAGGGATTGCCCGCCTGGATGTCCCGGTAGACCTCCGGGACACCTCCGCCGACCCGCGCGAGGAGCGCGAGCGACACGAGGTGGGGAGGGGTTGCCACCGCGGTGAGTTCGGCGCCGTCGCCACCGAGGTCCGCGAGCGCGAGGCCGAACGCGAGGACGCCGGCGTGGGTCAGTGCCTGGGTCGCTGCCGTGAGCCGGTCGTGGTGTTCGGCGTCCAGGCGGACCACCGACGACCCCCAGCCGGACAGCACCGACAGGAACCACTCGACCTCACCGCTGTCCCGGTAGGTCACCGCCGCGACGGGGCGGCCCTCCGGCCCGAGGGAAGGCGCGAACATCGGGTTGATGCCCACCGCGCCGTTGCGCAACGCGCTGTCACGCAGGGCGGCGTCGAATCGGGACTTCACGGACAGCGTGTCGACCAGCAGGGCGTGTTCGGGCAATTCCGCGACGACGAACGGAATCGCCTCCAGAGCGACGCTTTCGGGGATCGCGAGGATTACCGCATCGGCGGCGTGCACCACCGCCCGCAGCTCCGGCGACGGGTCGGTGACGTCCCCCTTCACCTGATCCGGGTCGGACCGGTCGGTGAATCGGATGTCGATGGTGCGCACCGTGTTTCCGTCGGCGCGCAGCCGAGCCGCCAGCATCCGGCCGACATCGCCGGAACCGCCGATCAGCGCGACGGTCCGGGTGGATGCGGCCGGGACGTTCACGGCCCGATCTCGTTCGGCCGGTCTGCCGTCACGGTCAGTGCCCGCAACATGGTGGCGGCCTTGACCATCGCCTCGTCGAACTCCTCCTCCGGGTCGGAGAGGGCGGTGATCGCGCCGCCGATGCCGAACGTCACCTCGGTATCCGTGGCGACGATCGTGCGGATGACGATCGACAGGTCGGCCGTCCCCGTCAGTGAGAAGTAGCCGATCGATCCGGAATACACACCGCGAGGCCCGGACTCGAGCCGGTCGATGATCTCCATGGTCCGGATCTTCGGGGCGCCCGTCATCGATCCGCCCGGGAAGGCGGCGCGAACGCACTCGACGACGGAGGCGTCGGCGCTGAGCGTCCCGCGCACGGTCGACACGAGTTGATGCACGGCCGCGTACGTCTCGACGTCGAAGAGCTTGGGAACGTGCACCGATCCGGGAACGCACACCCGGGCCAGATCGTTGCGCGTCAGGTCGACGATCATCAGGTTCTCGGCGCGGTCCTTCTCGCTGTCGAGCAGGTCCTGCCGCAGCGCCGCGTCCTTGGCGGGGGTCGCGCCGCGCGGACGCGTCCCCTTGATGGGTTTGGACTCCACCACCCGGTCCGCTCCGATCCTGAGGAACCGTTCGGGGGAGGCGCTGAGAACCGACAGACCGGCGAACTGGAGGTACGCGCTGTACGGGGTGGGGCTGATGGAGCGCAGCAACTCGAACGTGTGCAGGGGATCGATCGACTGGTCCACCGTCGCCATGTTGGTCAGGCACACCTCGTAGGACTCGCCGGTCCGGATCTCGCCGAGCGAGGTCCCGATGTGTTCGAGGTATTTGTCGTGATCGTGGCGCAGGGCGAGTTCGGCGGACTCCGGCTTCCGGATCGGCGACACCGCGGTCGGCGGGTTGTCCGGCTCGGCCAGCCGATGCAGCGCCACCTCCATCTCGTCGAGCCAGCGGCGCAACTCCGGATCGTCCTGGTGATCGCTCAGGCACAGCGCGTAGGTGCGCTCGCCGGAATGGTCGATGACGACAGCGCGGTCCGCGAACACCAGCGCGGCGTCCGGGGTGGGCGACTTGTGGGCCGCCGTGCCGCCGGTCTCGGCCTTCAGTTCGTAGCCGAGGTACCCCACGTAGCCGAGGCCGAACGGCACCCCCGGGAGGCCGGGCACCGACCGGGCCTGCAGTTGCCGCTCGAGGTAGTCGAAGAACGGTGCATGTACCTGTTCGACCGGCAACCCCTCGCGAGTGATCCGGACGATCGCTTCGCTGACGTCGTACGTGATGTATTCGGCGCGGGGGCCGGAACAATTGCCCATGATGGTGAACCGCGAATTCGGTTCCGACGCCGACGTCCCGTCCAGCCAGAACGCGTTGGGCCCGGACGCGAAGAGATCCTCGAACGTGGTGCGGGGATCGACTTCGTGGTCGACGCGCACCTGCTGGATCACGTACGGCGCGTGGGGAATCGGGATTCTGAGCATGGAACCGTGCGTGGATGTCCCGGAATGCGTCTGCGTGAGATCGCGGAAGTTCGCGAGCAGTTCGTGACCGAAGGCGGTGCTGATCGACTCGGGGTGGAACTGGACGCCCCACAGCGGACGAGTGCGGTGACGGACACCCATCAGCAGGCCGTCGGCGGTCCAGGCGGTGGCCTCGAGGTCGTCGGGGAGATCCTCGACGATCAGCGAGTGGTAGCGCACCGTCGGAAACGGTGACGGAATGCCCGCGAAGAGTTCGGAACCGTTGTGTTCGACGAGGGACACGCGGCCGTGCATCGGTTCGGGTGCGAGAACCACACTGCCACCGAACAGCTGACACAGCCCCTGATGGCCGAGGCACACGCCGAGGACGGGGAGTGCGGTCTCCGTGATGACGCGCGCACTGATGCCGAAGTCCCGTTGCCGCTCCGGGCGTCCGGGGCCGGGGGAGATGACGATGTTGTCGAAGTCGGACCAGGGGATCGAATCCCACTCCACATCGTTGTGCACGACCGTGGGGGGTTCACCGTTCACCTCGGCCAGCAGGGTGAACAGGTTGTAGGTGAAGGAATCGTAATTGTCGACCAAGAGCGTCCGGGTACTCATCACGACTCGACATTCGCAGAGGGCACGGAACTGTGACGAACGTGGTGGTTGTCATGGTGGTCGTGGCGTCCGTTGTGGTGAGGGCCCTCGTCGGCGGGCTCCGCGTTGATCACGAGGTCCTCGAGCCTGCAGGTCTCGGCGATGAGAAGGTCGTAAAGCGAGTCGAAGAACTCCGGGGACAGTGAGTGGCTGTCCGCGTACTGTCGTGCCCGTTCGCGGACGATGTGGATCCGGCCGGGCTGCATCATGGCGATGTGCTCGCGTCGCTTCAGTTCGCCGATGCGCAGGCACACCTCCAAGCGCTGCCGGACCGCGTCGAGAAGGGTCGCGTCGACTGCGTCGAGTTCGGCGCGCAGACCGTCGAGTGCCTGCTGCGCCGAGGCGTCAGAATGCTCTCCGGAATCGTCGCCGTTCCGCTGTTCTACGGAGAAATACATAATCGCCCCACTCACTCGATTGGCAGTAGCTTTCTCATCCCGACTATCGTGTGTCGTTGGTGGTTCGTTTCGGCGAGCCTTCCGGATGGCCGGGAGGACTGTCTGTGATCAGCCGAAGACGAATCGTGTGGGTTATCACCCCCAGAGTCTCGATCTCAGGTTGAGACTTCGATGGACAGTTGGGTAACGTAACCTGAAGTCTATTTCCGTCAACTCAGGATACGAGGAATATGCGTATATCGTCGGCCGGTAAGGCCCTGTTGTTCGCGCTGGCAGGCATCGTGATGCTCTGCGGTGTGGCACCAGCGGCAGCGGATCCCGTGGAAGCGGAACCCGCACCCGCGGCCGACCCGTCGGTACTGCCGGGGGCGAACGACTGGAGCTGTAAGCCGTCCGCGGCGCACCCGCGTCCCGTCGTACTGGTGCACGGCACCTGGACCGGCATGGTGGGAACGTGGAAGGACCTCGCCCCGGCGCTCACGGCGGAGGGGTACTGCGTCTTCGCCCTCAACTACGGACAGGCTGCCGGTCTGACCGAGGGCAACCTGATGCGCATGTTCGGCGGCGCCGACATCGCGGAGTCCGCGCGGCAGCTCGCCGGTTTCGTCGACCAGGTCCGTACCACCACCGGCGCTTCGCAGGTCGACATGATCGGGCATTCGCTCGGTGGCACGGTGTCCCGCCAGTACCTGCGGTTCGACGGCGGCGCCGACCCAACGAACCCCGCGCTGAACAAGGTGCACTCGCTCGTCACGCTCGGTGCCACCAACCACGGCACCAGCTTCGGGGACGTCCAGGCGCTCGGTGCAATCGCTCAGGCACTGGGCGTGCCGGTCACGACGCTCGCCGGTGTCGCGGTCGGGCCGTCCTACATCCAGCAGATGGTGGGCTCGCCCTTCCTCCAACTCCTCAACGCGGGCGGCGACACCGACCCGGGCATCGAGTACACGGTGGTCGCCAGCCGCAGGGATACTGTGTCGACCCCGCCGGAGAACACGTTCCTGGCGGCTGGTCCGGGGGCCGTCGTGCACAACATCTGGCTCCAGGACGGCTGCGAGACGAACACGGCCGAACACGGCCAGCTGACCACCGATGCGCGGGCCGTGTACATCATCCAGCGGGCGCTGGACCCCACCTACGGAGATCGCAACCCCGCACCGTGCTGACCCGGCGCCGGGGACCGGTAGTGCCGGTCAGTCCCAGATGCCGACCTCGTCGAGATGCGCGACCAGTCGCTGGGCGCCGTCGATGAAGTGGGCCTTGTTCTCGGCACCCACCACTTCGGCCTTCCCGTCGGCGAGGGCGGCGATGAGACGGCGATGGCTGTCGACCGCCGACTCACCCCAGGCCGGATCGGACGAATAGAACTGCACCGGGGTGTAGCGGGTGGCGCTGAGCAGGAACCACGACAGCTTGCTCGCGTCGGCAAGCCGGTTGATGACCCGGTGGAACGAGAACTCGAGGTCCTCGATGCGGCCGGCGTCGCCGTCCTCGACGGCGCGCCGCAGCTTCTCGTTGATCGCGGTCAGCTCTTCCACGGCCTCCGGGGTGGCCGACCGTGTCGCGCGGACCGCGAGTTCCTCGGCGATCTGCCCCTGCAGCCAGAAGAGGTCGTGGATGTCGTCCCGGCTGAGCGGTGCGACGACGTACCCGCGGTGAGGAACCAGTTCGACGAGTCCCTCGCCCCGCAGGGTCAGAAGCGCCTCACGGACAGGTGTGACGCTGACCCCCAGGTCTGCCGCAGTCTCGTCGAGGCGGATGAAGTCACCCGGGCGAACGCCCCCGGACATGATCAGGTTGCGGACGTGCACGGCGACGTCGTCCGACAGCTGGGGTCGGCGGCGCAGGGTGCGGCCCGCTGGGGATCGTGACACGGAGGGCGATGCCATGGAGAACTCCTTCGATGCGGCAAACCAGCATAAACCGCAGGGGATGATTACAAGCCGTAGGTCTTGCCGATGATGTCGCGCTGAATCTCGTTGGTACCGCCGTAGATGGTCGACACGATGGTGGAGCGGACGTGCTTCTCCATGTCGAACTCGGTGGCGTAGCCGTACCCGCCCATCATCTGCATACCCTCGAGCGCGACCTTCTTCGCCGTCTCCGTGACCTTCAGTTTGGCCATCGACGCCTCGCGGGCCAGCATCTTGTCCGGGTTCGCGTCGACGTCCTTGGCGACGCTGTAGACGAGCAGCTTGCAGCACTCGATCTCCGTCGCGAGATCGGCGATGCGATGGCGCAGCGCCTGGAACGATCCGACGGGCCGCCCGAACTGCTTTCGCTGGGTGACGAAGTCGAGGGTGTCGGCGAACGCGCGCTGCGCGGTGCCGAGCATCATGGCGGCGAGGATCAGGCGTTCGAAGTTCAGGCCGGTCATCAGCTGGCGCCAGCCGTTGCCGACCTCGCCCACCACCGCGTCCTCGGGCAGGACGCAATCGGTGAAGTAGAGATCGTTGACCTCCTTGCCGCCCATCGTGTCGATGCCGCTGATCTTCAGCCCGGCGGTATCCGCGGGGACGTGGAACATGGTGAGGCCTTCGTGCTTGCCGTCGCCGCGCCCGGTGCGGGCCACGAGCAGGATGTTGTCGGCGAAGTGCGCGTTGGAGCACCACGTCTTCTGACCGTTGATCACCCAGCCGTCGGCGGTCTTTTCCGCGCGGGTGCTGAGGTTGCCGACATCGGAACCGGCTTCCGGCTCGGACATCGAGATGGACTGCGATCGGCCTGCCACGATGCCGCGCAGCACGACGTCCTTCTGTGCGTCTGTTCCGAACTTCGCGTAGGCGCCGCCCGTGATCAGGGTGGGACCGATGCCGCCGATGGGTGCCATGCCCTTGGCGGCCTCCTCGAGCAGGATGCACATGTCGACGTGGCTGGCGGCCGAGCCGTCGTACTCCTCGGGAATGGTGATGCCCAGCCAGCCCAGCTTGGCCATCTTCTCGTAGACGTCCTGATTGTGGTTGTGCTCGCCGTGATTCGTCAGCCTGTCGCGCTGCTCGCGGGTGCCGCTCTCGCGCTTGCAGAAATCGGCGATAGCCGACGCGAAGTCCTTCTGTTCACTGGTGAATTCGACGCTCATGTCCGGGGGACTCCTCATGGTTGATTCGGCCGGTGAATCGGTCGGCCGGAGTGACTGTGCGGGGCTTGCCGCGATGGGGTCTGCCGCATACTGTGATGTCCACTACATTACATCACATATATTTGATGTGATCTCGAGGGAGGACAGACCATGCCACAGCAGGCGGAGACGACCGAGACGACGGCCGGCGAACAGCCCGCAGCCCCGACGGAGCAGGCGCCGAAGACGTTCGCGTCCCTGGACCCGCGCAATGGCAACGTCCTGGCCGAGTACCCGATCCAGGGGGAGCCGGAGGTGCGCGACGCCGTCGACGCGGCCCGAGCGGCCGCGCAGTGGTGGAACGCTCTCGGATTCGACGGCCGCAAGCAATGGCTTCTCGACTGGAAGAAGTCCGTCGCACGAGACGGTGAGCAGCTCGCCGCACTCGTCGCCGCCGAAACCGGTAAGCCGGACGACGACGCGCTCCTCGAAGTGATGCTCGCCGTCGAACACCTCGACTGGGCCGCGAAGAACGCGGGCAAGGTCCTGAAACGGCGCAAGGTGCCGTCCGGCCTGGTCAGCGCGAACCAGGCCAGCAGCGTCGGATACGAGCCGATGGGTGTGGTCGGTGTCATCGGGCCGTGGAACTACCCCGTCTACACGCCGATGGGTTCGATCTCCTATGCGCTGGCGGCAGGCAATACCGTGGTCTTCAAACCCAGCGAGCTGACCCCCGGGGTCGCGGTGTGGCTCGCCGACAAGTGGAAGGCGCTCGTTCCCAACCAGCCCGTGCTGCAGGTGGTCACCGGAGACGGATCGACCGGCGCGGCGCTCGTCTCGGCCGGGGTCGACAAGATCGCCTTCACCGGATCTGCCGCCACCGGCAAGCGCGTCATGGCCGCGTGCGCCGAAACGCTCACCCCCCTCGTCGTCGAGGCGGGCGGCAAGGACGCCATGCTCGTCGACGCCGACGCGAATCTCGACGAGGCGGCCGGCTTCGCGGTGTTCGGCGCGATGGGCAACGCCGGACAGACGTGCGCCGGCGTCGAGCGCATCTATGTCGTCGACTCGGTCTACGACGAGTTCGTCCGACTGGTCGCCGAGAAGTCGAAGGCCCTGCACCCCGGCCCCCGGGACGCCGCCTACGGTCCGATGACGATGGCCGGCCAGTCCGACGTCGTCCGCAGTCACGTCCAGGACGCACTCGACAAGGGCGGATCCGCGGTGGTCGGCGGACTGGACTCCATCAAGGACGGCTACGTCGGGCCGATCGTGCTGACCGGCGTTCCCGAGGACAGCACCGCGATCCGCGAAGAGACGTTCGGCCCCACGGTCGTCATCAACAAGGTTGCCAGCCTCGACGAAGCGGTCACGAAGGCCAACGGCACCACGTTCGGGCTCGGCGCATCCATCTTCACCAAGGACGCGACGAAGGCGATGCAGGCTGCCGAGAAGCTCAGGACCGGAGTCGTGACGATCGGTTCGGTGCTCGGGTTCGCCGGTGTGGCGGCGCTGCCGTTCGGCGGTGTCGGAGATTCGGGCTTCGGCCGCATCCACGGCGCCGACGGTCTGCGTGAATTCAGCCGGGTCAAATCCATCGCCAGGCAGAAGTTCACGGCTCCGCTGAACCTGCTCACCATGCAGCGCAAGTCGCGGGACATGAAGATCTCGGCCTGGATGTTGAAGAACCGGCACGGACGCTGATCACACGGCAGGAGGGTATTCACATGTTGATGAAGACCAAGCGCGCCGACAGCGGCGCGCCGGGCGGGATTCCGCGGGGCAGGCACGGCTGGCAGCGCCGCATCGAGGAACTCGACCCGGTTCGGGATCACCAGGAGATCCATCGCATCACGGCCGGCTACGAATTTCCGTGGGACTACCAGCGATCCCTCGAGTTCGCGCTGTTCCGGACGTACTGCGTCCCCACCATTTCGGAACTGCTGCAGCGCACCGGTGAGTTCGAGAAACGACCACAGAAACGGTACGACGACACCGCGCTGCTGATGGCCGAACTCGTCGAACACGGCTACGACTCCGAGCGCGGCGTCGAATCGCTGCGCGTCGTGAACCGCATGCACGCCAAGTACGACATCGACAACGACGACATGCTGTACGTGCTGACCACCTTCATCTACGAGCCGATCGACTGGATCGAACGCTTCGGGTGGCGGCGGCTGACCCCGAACGAGCGTCTCGCGTGTTTCCATTTCTACCGTCAGGTGGGAATCCGCATGGGAATCAAGAACATTCCCGAAGATTTCGAGGCCTTCTACCGGTTCAAGGTCGACTACGAGCGGCGGCATTTCCGGTACACCGACGACAACCATCGCGTCGGTACCTACACACTGAAGCTGTTCTGCTCCTGGTTTCCGGCGCCCCTCCGGCCGCTCGTCGCTCAGGGGGTCTACGCCCTCCTCGACCCGATGATGCTGTCGGCGTTCGGGTTTCCCGCCGCCCCGATCTGGCTGCAGAACGCGTCCCGCCGTGCGCTGGGGATACGGGCGAGGTTCGTGCGCTACCTGCCGCCGCGGCGGGAGTCCAAGGCCGCCCGGGATCGGCACAACCGGAGCTACCCCGGATACCCGGTCGGCTACCGTCCCCGGGACCTGGGGGCGGACGGCGACAATCACCGTGGAGCCCGTCGACGGGTCGCATGACGGGCTGTGTCCCTGGGTGATTCGTCCAGGGGCACGGCCTCAGTGGCCGAGCAGTACCGCCGTCATCAGGGTGTGGAGACGCGCACGCGACTCCTCGCGGGTGTCGAAGTGGACCAGTCGGCCGATATCGAGAACCAATCCCAGCGCCGCGTGAACCAGGAACCGTGCCTCCGGAGCCGAGAGTTCGGAGCGCACGGTGGTCACCAGGTGGACCCACTCCTCGACGTGCAGGCGCTGCACGTTGCGGAGATTGGTCCGCTCGTTCTTCGGGAGATTCCCGATCTCCGCGAAGTACACCGACAGCACTTCCGGGTTCCGGAAGGAGAGTTCCAGATAGGACTCCGCGAGTTTGCGGAGCGCATCCTCGGGGCCGGTGGCGGTGGACAGCGCCGCCGAGGTGGCCACGGCCAGCCGGTCGGACGCACGGTAGAACACCGCTGCGAGAAGGTCGGCCTTGCTGGGGAAGTGGCGGTACACACTCGACGCGTTGATGCCGGCCGCGGCGCCGATTTCTTCGATGCTCGAGTCGTGATAGCCGTGCCGGTCGAATATCTTCACGGCCTCGTTGATCAGCAACTCGCGCTTGGATGTCACCGCCAGGCCGCGTACCGCACCTGTGCCCGCGTTCCTTCCGTCGGCCGGGACGGCGGGAGGCAGTGTCGCACGCAGGATCGATTCGCACGCCGACTTCAACAGCGCGTCGAGCCGGCGCGTCGCGAGGGTGGTGCGGTGTGCGCTGATGCTCCCCATCACGCTCAGTGTCGACGCCCCCAGCGTCGTGGCGTCGACGGACGTGAGTTCGGGGCGCAGTTCCCGCAGGGGGCCCGCCACGCACTGGGTGACGTGAACGAAGACGTCGCGGATTCGCGTGCGATCCTCGGCCTCGAGGTACCGGCCCTCCCAGCGGTAGAGCCCGGCGACCTTGCGGTTCTCGATGGTGTTCGCGACGAGCGCGGAGACCAGATGGTCGAGGCGGTCTCCGGGCTCGCGTTCGGCCATCCCCTCGAGCGCGCCGTCCGCGGCTGCCTGCAGAGCGTCGGCCGTCGTGGTGGCGGCGTGTACGAGCAGGGCGTACTTGTTGGGGTAGTGCCGGTAGAGGGCGGGGCCGGAGATCCCGATGGTGGCGGCGATCTCGTCGACGCCGACCGCGTGGTAGCCGCGCTCGCTGAAGGCCTCGGCAGCGACGTTCGCGATCTGGGCCTTGCGGTTCTTCGGGCGACGGCGGATCGGCCGCTCGGTGGCGGCACCGGCCGCCGTGCTGGTCCGAGCCACGGTCACCTCCAGTAATCGGCAGTCATCTGCCAGTTTAACTGTCGATCATCTTAACCGAGACTTTCGCATCGTCGGGTCGGCTGAGGGTCGCGTGCGAAGAAAGCGCCACGCCGCATTCTCGGAAAATGCCGGTGAATCCGGCTGCGGAGGTGTCGTGGGGGTATTGACACGTAAGGAACAAGCGGAATAAGTTAACCGCAATTCGCATGTGTCCGCGGTCTCCTGACGGTCGTGCGCTCCTGGATGTCACATTTCGAACTATCGGAGGTAGCTGGATCATGAGTGCAACCCGGCAGAGCGGGCAGGCATTGATCTTCGACGCGATCAGAACCCCCCGTGGGCGGGGCAAGAGCAACGGTGCCCTGCACGGCACCAAGCCCATCGACCTGGCGGTCGGGTTGATCGAGGAGATCCAGGTCCGGAATCCGAATCTGGACCCGGCACTGATCGACGACATCGTGCTCGGCATCGTGTCGCCGCTGGGTGAACAGGGCGGCGTGCTTCCGCGGGTCGCGGCGCTGGCTGCCGGACTGCCCGAGACCGTCGCGGGTGTCCAGATCAACCGCTTCTGCGCCTCCGGGCTCGAGGCCGTCAACCTCGCCGCGCAGAAAGTGGCGTCCGGCTGGGAAGACTTCGTTCTCGCCGGTGGCGTCGAGTCCATGTCGAAGGTTCCCATGGGGTCGGACGGCGGTGCATGGGGACTCGATCCGGCGACCAACTACGACACGTACATGGTTCCGCAGGGGATCGGCGCCGATCTCATCGCGACCATCGAGGGATTCGGTCGCTGCCAGGTCGACGAGTTCGCGGTTCGCTCACAGGAACTGGCGGCCGAGGCGTGGGCCCGCGGACGGTTCGACCGCTCGGTCGTCCCGGTGCGGGATCGCAACGGTGTCGTCGTCCTCGACCGGGACGAGCACATGCGGCCCGGCGCCACCGTCGAGGGCCTGGCGGCGTTGAAGCCGTCATTCGCCGCGCTGGGGGAGCAAGGCGGATTCTCCGCGGTGGCACTGCAGAAATACCACTGGGTGGAGCGCATCGATCATGTCCACCACGCCGGCAACTCGTCCGGAATCGTGGACGGTGCCTCCCTGATGCTCATCGGCAGCGCCGAAGCCGGCGAACGCGCCGGCCTCGCGCCGCGCGGCCGGATCGTGTCCACGGCCGTCATCGGCTCCGAGTCGACGATCATGCTCACCGGTCCCGCGCCGTCCGCGCGCAAAGCACTCGCGAAAGCCGGACTGGCCGTCTCCGACATCGATCTGTTCGAGATCAACGAGGCATTCGCCTCCGTGGCACTGAAGTTTGCCAAAGACCTCGAGATCCCGCTCGACAAGGTGAACGTGAACGGTGGCGCCATCGCGATGGGCCACCCCCTGGGCGCCACCGGCGCAATGATCCTCGGCACGCTGCTCGACGAACTCGAACGTCGAGGCAAGCGTTACGGCCTGGCCACCCTGTGCGTCGGCGCGGGCATGGGCATCGCGACGGTCGTCGAACGCATCCAGCACTGACCACAGGAGAAGCGAACAGCATGACTGACAGCACAATTCGGTACGAGAAGGACGCGGACGGAATCGTCACCCTCGTTCTCGACGACCCCGCCCAGTCCGCGAACACGATGAACGAGGGGTTCATCGTGTCCCTGGGCGAGGTCGTCGACCGCTTGACCACCGAGCGCGACACCATTGCCGGAGTCGTGGTCACCTCCGCGAAGAAGACGTTCTTCGCCGGCGGCGACCTCAATGACATCCTGAAGTCCCGCGCGGGACAGGCAGAGGCGGTGATGGCGAACGTCGACCGAATCAAGGAACCACTGCGCAGGCTGGAGACGCTGGGCAGGCCCGTCGTCGCGGCCATCGGCGGCGCCGCTCTCGGCGGCGGACTCGAGATCGCACTCGCCACCCACCATCGGATCGCGCTGAATGCCGCAGGCGTGCAGATCGGACTCCCCGAGGTGACGCTCGGGCTCCTTCCCGGCGGGGGAGGTGTGGTCCGGACGGTGCGCCTGCTCGGAGTCGTCTCCGCCCTCACGCAGGTTCTCCTGCAGGGGCAGCGCCACACAGCGGAGAAGGCGCACGGTCTCGGTCTGATCGACGAGCTCGTGGACGATGTCGACCACCTGGTGCCCGCGGCGAAGAAGTGGATAGCCGACAACCCCGATGCAGTGCAGCCGTGGGACGTGCAGGGGTACCGGATTCCCGGTGGAACTCCCGCGTCCCCGGCGCTGGCCGCGAATCTTCCCGCCTTCCCCGCCAACCTGCGGAAACAGCTCAAAGGCGCGCCCTATCCGGCTCCGATCGCGGTCATGAGCGCTGCCGTCGAAGGTGCGCTCGTCGACTTCGACACGGCTCAGAAGATCGAGAACCGCTACTTCGCCGGGCTGGCGACGGGGCAGATCTCGAAGAACATGATCCGCGCGTTCTTCTTCGACCTCCAGAAGGCCAACAGTCTGGTCAACCAGTACGGCGGTGCCGACCGCGCACCCGTCGGCACCGTCGCGGTGCTCGGCGCGGGGATGATGGGCGCGGCCATCGCGTACGTGTGTGCCGAGTCGGGCATGAACGTGGTGCTGAAGGACGTGAGCCTGGCCGCGGCCGAGAAGGGCAAGGGGTACTCGAAGACTCTTCTGGACAAGGCAGTCGCCAAGGGCCGGACGTCCGCCGGGAAGGCCGAAACGATCCTCGCGCGAATCCTCCCCACCGACCGGCCCGAGGACACCGCAGGTGCCCAGCTGGTCATCGAGGCCGTGTTCGAGGACCCGGCCGTGAAGAACACGGTGTTCGCCGAGATCGACGGCTTCATCGCGCCCGACGCGCTGCTCTGCACCAACACGTCGACATTGCCGATCACCCTCCTCGGCGAGAACGTGTCGCGTACCGAGGACTTCATCGGCCTGCACTTCTTCTCGCCGGTCGACAAGATGCCCCTGGTCGAGATCATCAAGGGCGAGAAGACCAGCGACGACGCGCTCGGACGCGCGCTCGCCGTGGTCCGGCAGATCGGCAAGACTCCGATCGTCGTCAACGACAGCCGCGGTTTCTTCACGAGCCGCGTCATCGGTACCTTCACCAACGAAGGCATCGCGATGCTCGGCGAGGGCGTCTCCCCGGTGTCGATCGAGCAGGCGGTGTCGCAGGCCGGATATCCCGCTCCCGTCCTCGCGTTGATGGACGAACTCACGCTCACTCTGCCCCGCAAGATCCGCGAGGAGACGAAGGCCGCGATACTCGCCGACGGGAAGACCTGGGAGCCGCATCCGGCGGATGCCGTCGTCGATCGCATGATCGACGAATTCGGTCGCAAGGGCCGCTCCACGGGCGCCGGTTTCTACGAGTACGCGGACGGTAGGCGGGTCGGATTGTGGTCCGGGCTCGAGATGTTCCGGCGCGATGGTGCGCATACCGAGATCCCGTTCGAGGACATCAAGGAGCGGATGCTCTTCATCGAGGCCGTCGAGACGGTCCGATGCCTGGAAGAGGGTGTGCTCGAGTCGACCACCGACGCCAATGTCGGTTCCATTCTCGGCATCGGCTACCCCGGCTGGACCGGGGGCGTGGCCCGCTACATCGACCAGTACCCGGGCGGGATCCAGGGATTCGTCTCCCGGGCGCAACTGCTGGCCGCGCGGTACGGCGACCGATTCCTTCCACCCCAACTGCTGCTGGACAAGGCCGCCACAGGCGGCACGTTCGAAGAGGTGAACTGATTTGAGGACGAAATTCACCGAGGCCTTCGGTGTCGAGCATCCGATCGTCCAGGGCGGCATGATGTGGGTCGGCCGTGCCGAACTCGTAGCGGCCGTGGCCGATTCGGGGGCGCTCGGATTTCTCACCGCGCTCACCCAGCCGACTCCCGAAGATCTCGTCGCGGAGATCGCCCGCACACGGGAGCTCACCGACAAGCCCTTCGGTGTGAATCTGACGATCCTCCCGTCGATCAACCCGCCGCCGTACGCCGAGTACCGCCAGGCGATCATCGATTCCGGAATCGGCATCGTCGAGACCGCCGGCTCCAATCCGGCGGACCACCTCCCGCACCTCAAGGACGCGGGGATCAAGGTGATCCACAAGTGCACGAGCGTGCGGCACGCGGTGAAGGCGGAACAGGTAGGTGTCGACGCGGTCAGCATCGACGGCTTCGAATGCGCAGGGCACCCGGGTGAGGACGACGTCGCGGGCCTGATTCTGATCCCGGCAGCCGCCCGAAAGCTCACGATCCCCCTGATCGCGTCCGGTGGTATCGCGGACGCGCGTGGTCTCGTCGCAGCACTCGCACTCGGCGCCGACGGCGTGAACATGGGCACCCGATTCATGTGCACGGTCGAATCCCCGGTGGCACGCGCCGTCAAGGAACGGATCGTCGCCAACACCGAACGCGACACCGAACTCATCTTCCGCTCCCTTCGCAACACCGCCCGCGTCGCGACCAACGCGGTCAGCATCGAGGTGGTCGGCATCGAATCCCGTGGCTGCGAATTCGCCGACATCCAGCATCTCGTCGCCGGAGCCCGGGGACGCACGGTGTTCGAAAAGGGCGATCTCGACGCCGGAATCTGGACCGCGGGACAGAGCCAGGGCCTGATCGACGACATCCCGACGGTGCGCGAACTCGTGACCCGGATGGTCACGGAGGCGCAATCGATCATCACCGGGCGGCTCGCGAGCACGGTCGACTCGCGTATCGGCGCGGTGTCGTGACCGCCCCGGCGGTCGACGGGCTACGCGTCGTCAACGAGGCCGGGATCCTCCGGATCACGATCGACCGGCCCGACCGGATGAACGCCCTCGACCTGGCGCACATGACGGCGCTGGGAGACGTGCTCACTGCAGCCGCCACGGACTCCTCCGTTCGTGTCGTGGTCATCGCGGGGGCGGGCAAGGCGTTCAGCACGGGCGCGGACCTCGCGGCGGCCGCCGCGGCCGGAGGCCGGGAAGCGCCCGCCGAGGTGGTCATGGACTCCGCCAACCGGGTGGTTCGTGCCATCGTCGAGTTGCCCGTTCCGGTCATCGCGCAGGTGAACGGGGCGGCCGCGGGGGTCGGGGCGTCTATCGCTCTGACCGCCGATCTGACGTACGCCTCCGAGAATGCCTATCTACTCCTCGCGTTCGTCAACATCGGGTTGATGCCCGACGGCGGTTCCAGCGCGCTGATCGCGGCGTCCATCGGCCGGGCGCGGGCCACCCGGATGGCTCTCCTCGGGGAGCGCCTGCCCGCCGCGGAGGCGGAGCGGGAGGGCCTGATCGCGGGTGTTCTCCCACCGGACGAACTCGCCGCGCACGTCGATGCCGTGGCGGTCCGGCTGGCTCGTGGTCCGAGGCGGGCCATCGAACTCACCAAGCGGGCACTCACCGCAGCGACACTGACAGCTCTGGACGCATCGCTCGACCGCGAGAAGGCGGGCCAAACGGAACTGTTGCAGGGCCCCGACTTCGTCGAAGGGGTCACCGCGATGCTCGCGAAACGCACTCCGAACTTCCGGAGCTGATGCGAATTGCGGTTAACAAGATTGTTCCGATAGACGTCGAGATCTGTAATACTCGTCACATCTCGGTGCAGGTCCGAACAGGCACACAGGCGCCGGGCACGAGTACAGCGAAGGGACCACCACCACATGTCGTCACGTAGCGAGCTGCTGGAGCAGCCACTGCAATCCCGCCGCAACCACTGGAACAACTGGGTTGCCTCACACGCGGAGATGAAGCCCGATCAGGCCGCGTTCCGCTTTCTCGGCCACAGTACGACCTGGCGCGACTTGCACGACCGATCGGAGGCGCTCGCCGGCGCACTGTCCCGGCGCGGTGTGAACTTCGGCGACCGTGTCCTGCTGCTCACCCTCAACCGCACCGAGTTCTTCGAGGCGGTTCTTGCGATCAACGCCCTCGGCGCCATCGCGGTTCCCGTCAACTTCCGGCTCACCCCACCCGAGGTCGCGTTCATCGCCCGTGACTCGGGGGCTCGTGCGGTGTTCACCGAGCCCGCGCTCGCACCGCTGGTCGCCGCGGTGCGGCAGGACGTTCCCGGACTGAGCCTGGTCGTGAACATCGGCGCCGACACGGAAGCCGACGTGCTCGGTTACGAAGAACTCGTGTCGGAGGACGGCCCGGCCCATGCCCGCGTCGATCTGCCGGAGGACACACCGTCGCTGATCCTCTACACGTCCGGAACGACGGGTACGCCCAAGGGTGCGGTGCTGTCGCACTCGAACATGGTCGGACAGTCCATCACCTGTCTCCGCGCGATGCGTTACGACCGCGGCGACGACATCGGGTTTCTCGCGTCCCCCGTGTTCCACGTGGCCGCGCTCGGTTCCGTCGCCCCGATGCTGATGCTCGGGGGTACCACGGTGATTCACCCCCTCAAGGCGTTCAACCCCACCGAGATGCTCGACGTGTGGGAGCAGGAGCGGATCACGACGGTGTTCCTCGTGCCGGTGCAGTGGCAGGCCGTCTGCGCCGACCCGACCGTCCGGGGTCGCGATCTCGCCCTCCGCGTCATCAGCTGGGGGGCGGCGCCCGCATCGGATACGGTGCTGCGCGCCATGGCGGACACGTTCCCGCGGGCGCTCATAGTCGCGGTGTTCGGGCAGACCGAGATGTCGCCCATCACCTGTGTCCTCGACGGTGACGACGCGATCCGCAAGCTGGGCTCGGTGGGCAAGCCGATCCCGACGATCCAGACGCGCGTCGTCGACGACGACATGAACGACGTCGCACCCGGGACCGTCGGCGAGATCGTCTACCGCGGACCGACGATGATGCTGGAGTACTGGCAGAACCCGGCCGCCACGGCGGACGCGTTCGCAGGCGGGTGGTTCCATTCCGGAGATCTGGTGCGACAGGACGACGAAGGATTCGTCTACGTCGTCGACCGGAAGAAGGACATGATCATCTCCGGCGGCGAGAACATCTACTGCGCCGAGGTGGAGAACGTCCTGTTCGGACACCCGCGGATCCGGGAGGCCGCCGTCGTCGGCCGGCCCGATCCCAAGTGGACCGAGGTGCCCGTCGCCGTCGTCGCACTCGACGACGAGGGATCCGACCTCACCGTGGAAGAACTCGCGGCGTGGCTCGACGACAAGCTCGCCCGGTACAAGCACCCGAAAGACGTCGTGATCGTCGACGCTCTGCCCCGCAACGCCAGCGGCAAGGTCGTCAAAGGCGAGCTCCGAAAGGCCCACGGCGCAACCGGCGTCGCGGTCGTCTGACCCCGTATCGAACATCTCGAGGCCGGTCCCCGCTCTGCGGTGACCGGCAACGGGGGAGGACCGCGTGACATTCGAGTTGCCACCCGCCAAAGGGCCCGTGAGTCATTTCGCCAACGAAGTCGGCGCACTCATCGGATTCTCCATCGCGACCACGGTGGCCGCGGTACGAGTTCTGGTGCGGCGCAAGCTGGCCTGGCGGGAACTGCTGGACCAGGCCTGGCGGCTCGCGTCGGTCACGTCGGCGCCCGCCCTGCTGTTGATGATCCCCATCGGAGTCCTCATCGCTGTCACGATCGGTAGCCTCGCCGGTCAGCTCGGCGCCGAGGGGTACACCGGGGCGGTCGTGGGGTTCGTGATCGTCGGGCAGGCGTCCGCCCTGGTCTGCGCGCTGATGCTGGCCGGGGTCGGAGGGTCCGCGATCTGCGCTGACCTCGGCTCGCGGACGATCCGCGAAGAGGTCGAGGCCATGGAGGTGCTCGGGCTCAACGTGATCGAGCGGCTCGTGGTCCCGCGCGTGCTCGCAGCGGTGATCGTCGGCATCGCACTCTGCGCGATGGTCACCGCCGTCGGAGTGTCGGCCTGCTTCCTCTTCCAGGTGATCGTCCAGAACAGTTCGGCGGGAAGCTTTCTCACTGCACTGTCCCAATACACGCGGTTGTCGGATTTCGTGGTCGCCCTCGTCAAATCGATGGCGTTCGCGGTGACGTCGGCGCTCGTCGCCAGTTTCAAGGGGCTGCACGCCAAGGGCGGGCCCAGCGGTGTCGCCGACGCCGTCAACGAGGCCGTCGTTCTGGCCTTCATCCTGGTCTTCATCGTCAACACCGTGCTCAGTCAGCTCTATTCCGTTCTCGTCGTCCCGGTAGGTGGTTACTGATGGTCGTGAGCACCAGATGGCCCGCAGTGCACTGGGTGCGGGCCCGGGCCCGTCAGCCCCTGGACCTGATGACGGGGCTGGGCCGGGAATTCACGTTCTACGGCAGCGTGATCGCCGGAGTTCCCCTCGCGATCGTGAAGTACTGGCGGCACATCATGCGTCAGATCGGCGACATCAGCTTCGGCGGTGCCACGCTGCTCGCCGGCGGCGGCGCGATCGGTGTCGTCTTCGCGATGTCCGCCGTCGCCGCGACGCAGGTGGGCATCGAGGGGCTGCGCGGACTGGACCTGCTCGGCATGGGATCCCTGTCCGGACTCCTGTCGGCGATCCTCAACACCCGCGAACTGGCGCCCGTGATCGCCAGTATCGCGCTCGCGGCGAAGGTCGGAACCGGGTTCACCGCGCAACTCGGCGCCATGCGCATCTCGGAGGAGATCAGTGCGCTGGACGCGATGGCGATCCGGTCGCTGCCGTTCCTCGCGAGCACACGACTCGTCTCGTGCCTGATCTGTGTGGTCCCGTTTTACGTCGTCGGCCTGTTGTCGTCGTACCTGGCTTCGCGGCTGGTGATCGTCACGTTCGGCGGGCAGTCGGCCGGAACGTACGACTACTACTTCCATCTCATGCTCACCCCCACCGACGTCGTGTACTCGTTCGTCAAGGCCGTCGTGTTCGCGACGATCATCGCGCTCGTCCACTGCTCGTACGGGTACCACGCGCACGGCGGCCCCGAGGGCGTCGGCCGTGCGGCCGGACGCGCGTTGCGGACCAGCATCCTCGCCATCGGCATCGTCGATCTGCTGCTCACGCTCTCGCTGTGGGGCCTCGTCCCGTCCGCCCCCGCCCTGGGGTTGCCGTGATGCGCGGTCGCCCGGGTGGGCCGGGCACCGGCGCACTCGCAGTGCGGGGGGTGATCGGAGTGGCGGTCCTGATCCTGGGATCGGCATTGCTGGTCGGTTTCGGCACCGGAACGATCGTCACCGATCCCGTGGTGACAGCGACACTTCCGGCCGACGCCGGTGCAGTGAAGTCGCACACCACGGTGTCCTACAAGGGGGCGACCGTCGGAACCGTGTCGAGTGTCGACCCCGGAATGAACGAGACGGGCATGGACATCAGTCTCCGCCCCGAGCAGATGCGCCACATCCCGGCGTCCGTCCAGGTGCGGGTCGTGCCCCGCACGCTGTTCGGCGACCAGACCGTCGAGCTGGTGTCGACCGCCGGAACCGGCGGCGCCCGACTCGAGGCCGGCGCGCGGCTGCAACCCGACACCTCGGCCGAGACCGTCCAGATGTACGACCTGTACTCGAAGGTCTACGACATGCTGTCGCGGGTGAAGCCCGAGCAGATGCAGGCCGCACTCAGCGCCGTCGCCGACGCGTTGCGGGGTCGCGGCGAGCGGTTGGGGCACACTATCGACAGCCTCCACGCTGTGGCGACATCCACCGCGCCACTCGTCGAGTCGGTCGCGGAGCGGGCTCCGCAGATCGCCCGGATCAGTGAGCAACTGGCCGCGGCCGCGCCGGACGTCCTCGCCGCCATGGACGCCGCGGTGTCGCTGTCGAGCACTCTCGTCGAGAACACCGACAGCTTCACGGGTTTCCTCGCCGCCTCGCTCGTCGTCTCGAGGAATTCCGGCGACGTCCTGGAACAGAACGCGGACAACATGATCGCGGTGGCCCTGAACGTCTCGCCGACCCTGGGCACGATGGCCAGCAAGTCCGATCTGCTGCGGGCCACCCTCGACGAGGCAGGCCCGTTCGGCGAGGCCGGTGCCGCCGTCTTCTCCACCGGCAAATTCGCGGTCCGCGTCGCCGCGGACCTGTCCAACCCGCGGCCCTACACGTCGGCCGACTGCCCGCAGTATCCCGGCATGGACGGACCGAATTGTGGGGGAGGTGGCGGAGGATGAGCGTCCGGAACTCGGCAATCAAACTCGCGATCTTCGGTGTCCTCGGCATCCTCTCGGCAGTGCTCGTGGTGAACACGCTGCGGGTGCCGGTCGAGGGGCGGACCGTCACGTACAAGGCGTTGTTCACCGACGCCCAGGGTGTCACTCCCGGCAGCGACGTCACCATCGCCGGTGTGCGGGTGGGACGTGTCGATTCGATCGACATCGTCGACGGCGATGCCGGAAGTGCCACCGCCCTGGTGGACTTCGAGGTGCAGCGCGATCAGGAACTTCCCGCCGACACCACCGTCGCCATCCGATACGGCGACCTGTTGGGGGTCCGGTATCTCGATCTCGCGGCCGGGCCGTCGGACGAGGGCACCCTCGAGGAGGGCGACACGATCCCGCTCGACCGAACGTCGCCCGCCCTCGACCTCACCAGCCTCTTCAACGGATTCAAGCCACTGTTCGACGCCATCGACCCGAAACAGGTCAACGCACTCGCAACCGAAGTAGTCGCGGTGTTCGACGGCAGGAAGACGAGCATGGAAACTCTGCTGCGCAGGGTGGCGGACGTCACCGGCAACCTGGCGAATCACGATCAGCTGATCGGCGACCTCATCCGGAACCTCGAGGTGGTGGTGGGAACGGCGGCGGCGCGGGGTCCCGAACTGTCCCACCTGGTCGACAGCCTCACCCAGTTCACCGGGATGCTGGCCGAGAACAACGAGGTTCTCATGGACACCCTCGATCAGAGTGCGGCGGTGAGCCGCTCGGCGCTGCAGATCGTGGACGGGCGCGTCCCGGAGCTCAGCCGCACCGTGGAACAACTTCACTCGCTGACGGGGGCGATGCTGGGCGCGAACCCGGAATTCGATCACCTGATGGTGGCCATGCCGGAGTTCTTCTCGTCCGTCGACCGCTCGGGCTCGTACGGCTCGTGGCTCAACATCTACCTGTGCACCTTCATCGTCAACGTCGACGGTCGCGAAGGCGCCCTCGGTCCCGACCTGCATTCGAGGTACTGCCAATGAGTGTCACCGAGAACGTGCGCGACGTGTGGGACTCGCTGGCCGGAAATCAGCGCGTGCGGCCCGTCAACCCGCTGATCGTCGGAATCGCGGGAATTCTCGCGGCGACGCTGGCGCTGGCGCTGGTTCTGGTGATCCCGCGGGTGAGCTTCGCCGTGCGGACCGACGGCTACACAGCCGAACTCGCGAACGCTGCGGGCCTGACCGATTCGGACTACGTGTACGTGGCGGGGGTCCCCGCCGGCCGGGTCACCGGAGTGGACCTGGCGGGCGATCACGTGGTCGTGCACTTCCGGCTCGACGGTGAACGTCACCTCGGATCGACGACGTCCGCGGGGGTCAAGCTGTCGACCATCCTCGGCAAGCGCTATCTGGACGTCGCACCGTCGGGGCCGGGAGACCTGGGGGACGACGGGGTGATTCCACTCCGCCGCACCAGCGTTCCGTATTCGCTCGACGAGATCGGGTCGTCCGCGATCGAGACGGCGGACGAACTCGACCTCGGGGGACTGCAGAAGATGCTCGCGGTGGTGACGGAGACGTTGCCGCAGGACGCGAACCTCAACCGGGAGGCACTGGCGGGTGTGAGTGCGGCGTCCACGATCCTGGCGAAGAACGCCGATCAGGTCACGCAATTGCTCGACAGCTCGCGGACCCTCACGGACGTGCTGGTCGGTCAGCAGGGTCAGCTCACCACCCTGCTCGGTAACGCGGACGTCGTGATGAACACACTCGCCACCCGGCGTGCAGCCATCCGCCAGATGGTCGACGATCTTCAGGGGCTCGTCGCACAGGCATCCCAGTTCCTCGGCGAGAACACCGCCGAGCTGGATTCACTGCTCGTCAACGCGAGACAGGTGACGGACCGGCTGCAGGCGAACCTCGCCAACCTCGACGCGCTCCTCACCACGGGTGCACCCGCCGCGAGGGCGCTCGTGAACGCGACCGGAACCGGCGACTGGGCCGACGTCTCCGCGCCGTCGGCCGTGATCGCCGACAACCTGCTGTGCGTCGTCGGGCTGATCACGGGGTGCTCGTGAACGCGGGCATCGCGCGCAGGGCCGCCGGGATCGGCGGCGTGCTCGCGCTCGTGGTCGCGATCGTCGTGGCCGGCTGGCTGCTGATCTTCCGCACGTCGTCCACCGTCGTGCATTCCGAATTCGCCTACGTCAACGGCGTGTTCCCCGGCACCAAGGTCTCGGTGCTCGGGGTTCCGGTCGGCACCGTCGAGGCGGTCGAGCCGAGAGGCGCGACCGTAATGGTCACGATGTCCGTCGCGTCGGACATCGTGCTGCCCGCGGACGCGAACGCGTACGTGCTGGTGACGTCTGCGATCGGTGAGCGTTTCGTCGAACTCGGCCCCGCGTACACCGGCGGCCCGGTGTTCGAGAGTGGGCAGACCATTCCACCCGAGCGCAGTCATTCGCCCATTACCTGGGACCAGTTGATGGACAGCGTCGACACCGTCGTCAAGGCACTCGGCCCGGACGGGGGTGACGCCGGTGCCGCGATCTCCGCTGCCGCCGCGTCCACGGACGGTCTCGGTCCCGCGATGAACGACGCCATCCGCACACTGTCGCAGGCGAGTTCGGTGATCGCAGGCAACAGCGCGGACGTCGGCGCGCTCGTCGACAACCTCGAGGTGCTCGTGAACGCGATCTCGTCGCGTCAGGCGCAGGTCGATTCGCTCGCCGGTTCGCTCACCGCGATCGGCGACGAGTTCGCCGGCCGGCAGTTCGCGATCGGCGACACCGTTACTCAGTTGTCCACGCTCCTGGACCAGATCGACCAACTCGTGTCCGCCCGGGGCGGCGATGTCACCGCCGGAATCGACAACCTCGCGGGAGTGAGCGAGGTGCTGCAGAGACACGACACCGACCTCGCCGAGATCATGGACCTGGTGCCCTTGCTGATCGACAACATCCAGCGTGCGGTGACCCCGGACCAGCGTGCCCGCATCCGGCTGAACATCTCTACCAACCTGGCGCAGGCCGAGCCGACGTCCCCGCTCTGCGCGGTGGTCGATCCGATCCTCTGCCGCGGAGCGGGAATCACCAACCCGATTCAGTTTCCGCCCAGCATGTCCGACCCGTTCGGGCTGCGCGAACTCATGGTCGGAGGACGATGACGATCCGGACGAGAACGAAATCGCTGACGGCGGCGCTGATCGTCGGTATGGCGCTGCCGGTCGCGGGGTGTTCGCTGAGCCTGCAGGATCTGTCGGTGGGCCGTTCGCCGGACGGTCCGTCGTATCAGATCTCCGCGCAGTTCGACGGAGTAGATCGTGTCGTCCCCGGCGCCGAGGTCCGGGTGGGTCAAGAGGTGGTGGGCCGAGTCTCGGACGTGTCGACCCGGGACTTCACCGCTCGGATCGAGATGCGGATCCGCGACGACGTCCCGATACCGCAGGATGCGACGGCCCGGATCGAATTGCCCACGGCCCTCGGCAATCCCTTCGTCCGACTCGAGGTCGGGGACGCGGCGGGCGCGCCGATGAGCGAGGGTGACACCATCCCACTGGACCGGACGTCGCGCGGTCCCGACATCGAGAGCGGCCTGGCCGCGCTGGCCACCGTGCTGAACGGCAGCGGCATCGACCAGATGCACGCCATCATGAACGAATTGACCGTCGCCTTCGCGGGCCGCTCGGACAAGGTCCGGGAACTGGTGGACATGTTGAACGACACACTGGGCGTCGTCGACGACCATCGGGACGAACTCGACCGGGCGATGGTGGCGTCCAATGCCTTCGCGGCGGAACTCGCCGCCGGGCAACCGACCCTCGATCGGGCGATGACCGACCTGGCTCCTGCGGTGGACCTCCTGGTGTCGCAACGAGATCAGATCGTCGCGTTGATGGGGGAGGCGTCCCGTCTCAGCCGCGAGGCGCAGCATGTCCTCGGCAGCGCCGGATCCGAACTGTCGGCCGAGATCAGCGACGCGGGGGCCGTGCTCACGGCACTCGACGGGTTCGAGTCACAACTCGCGCCGACGTTGAATTCGGTGGCGACGTTCCTCGGTGGATTCGCCGCGGCAACACCCGGTGATTACACGACGTTCGACGGAACGTTCGACGTCACCGCCGTCATCGCCAAGTTGCTCACCGGATCGGCTCCTCTCGAGGTGCCGGAAGCCCGCACGCTGCCCGAGGTACTCGGCGGAGGCGTCCGATGATGACACGTCACGTGGTGGCGCAGTTGGTCCTGTTCCTCGTGATCTCGATCGCCGCGATGCTGTTCGGGCTGCGGTACGTCGCCGGCCCGGACACGTTCGGAAGTCCCATTCACCTGAGTGCGCGGCTCGACCACGCCGCCGGCCTCGCCCAGGGAGCGTCCGTCAATTATCGCGGCGTCGGAGTGGGCACGATCAGCTCCATCGACGTGAACCCCGAAGGAACGGGCGTCGTCCTCGGCATCGAACTGCATCCAGGTACCCAGGTGCCGGCCGGCTCGACGGCGAAGATCACCACCGAGAACGCGATCGGCATCCAGGCGCTCGACATCATGCCCGACAGTGCGAACGCGCCGTACCTCGCGGACGGGGACGTCGTCGAGGTTCCGGAGGAGGGAATCCCGCGCTCGCTCGACGCGACCCTCGTCGAGACCACGGACCTCGTGAACTCGTTGGACGTCACCGCTCTGTCGTCGCTGGCCGACACGTTCGGCACCGCCTTCGGGGGCACGGGGCCCGACCTGCAGAACCTGCTAGACGGTTCCGCCGAGATCGCCCGGACACTCGAAACCCGCACCGACGCACTGTCGACCATCGTGAACAAGGGCATGCCGCTCCTGGACACCGCCGACCGCCTCACCGCCGCTCTGCCGGAATCGGCGAGCACCGCCCGGAGCGTCCTCGAGCAGTTGCGGGCGAACGACTCCGCGCTCGTCGACCTGCTCGGGCGCTCGCCGCAGACTATGGCGAGCCTGGACTCGTTGCTGTCGGGAAACCGGGACTCACTGGGCGCCCTGATGGCGAATCTGGTTCTCCCCACGCGGATCGTCGGTGACCGCACACCCTCCCTCGACTACGGCCTGACGATCATGCCCGGCGCGCTGCCGAAGATCGCCTCGATCGAGAAGGGCGGACTCGCGGACCTACTTTTGGTCGGAACGCAGGGGCCGATATGCGTGTACGACGCCCCTCGCCGTCTGGTGACCGACGCGGAACCGAGTCAGCCCGCCCTGGACTGGACGTGCCACTCGCAGCAGTACCTGGAGCAGCGGGGCGCCGTGAACGTTCCGCGACCGGACGACCTGGGTCAGGAGAACGCGACGAGGAACGGCGGCGTCTACGGACCACCGGCTGCGGACGATCCGCTGGTGATCGAGCCGCCACTCACGGGGCACACCCCACGCTAGGTCCGTGCACGAGCCGAGGAGCGAACATCGATGAGCAAACCGACGGGTGTAGGGGCGGACGGTGTCGACACGGCCGGCCGTATCAGGAGACTCACCCAGGCCGCACTCAATGCCGACGTCACCATCGGCCGCGTCGACGGGGTGGCCCACGAGATCGGGACGTCCCTCGACGAATTCGCCCGCGTGCTGGGCAGGTTCGACGCGTTGCTGGACAAGTTCGCCGACGGGCTCGACACGTTCGCAGGCACGGTCCGGTCGGTGGACGGAGTCGTCGGGTCGCTGACGGACCCCGAACAGGACCTCGACGAGCTGCTGCTGCGCGTCGGCCGGATCGTCGAGACGGTCGACTGGCTGCTGACCCCCGCGACGGCGGTGCGTCACCGGTTGTCCGGGATCAAACTCTTCTGAACTCCGGTATGCGAGGGGCTACGCCGGGTTGCCCGCGGCCCGGCGATAGCCGCGCACCGCCGGGTAGGTGAAGATCAGCAGCCCGGCGAGCGACCACGCGATCGTCTTGAGCAGGGGTTCCGCGACCGGTCCGCCCATCGACAGTCCCTTCATCGCGTCGATGGCGCACGACATCGGCTGGTTCTCCACGAACGGCTGAAGCCACGTGGGGTAGGCGCCGGTGGGTACGAATCCCGAGTTGAAGAACAGCAGGAGAGTGCACAGCAGAGAGAGGAGTTCGACGAGCGGCGCCTTCGCCGCGTTGACGGCGAGGGCGGTCACCATCGTCGCGAAACTCACCCCGAACAGCAGCGGCAGGAGCATCAATGCGATACCGGCGAGAATGCCTTGATCGAACCGGAACCCGATGGCGAAACCGACGGCGATGATCAGCACCGTGGTGAGCATGATCCGCACGGATTCGGCCATCAGGCGGCTGAGCAGGCCCGACGCGCGGTGCACGGGCAGCACCCAGAACCGGCTCAGGAGCCCGTCCGCCCATTCCTTCTTCAGCGACAGACCGCCCGCGATGGATCCGAACATCGCGCCGACGAGCGTGATCATCGGAACGGTCCCGAAGACGCTGTTGACCCCGGTGGCCTTGGTAATCGAGATCCCGAGCACCGCCCAGAACATCAGCAACATCAACGACGGGTACACGATCGCCTGAAGCATGGTGTACGGGTCGCGAGCCCATCGGAGCAAAAGTCGTCCGGTCTGCAGCAGGCTGTGCGAGAAGAGTGCGGCGAAGGAATTCTCCGGGTGGGGTTCGAGCACCTCGGGGAAGGTCACCGTCGCCGGTGTGTCGGATCGGTACTCGGTGGTCATCCGCGCCTCACATTCGACCAGATCGACAACGGAATGAAGACCAGCGCCAGCCCTCCGCACCACAACAGGGTGGGTGTCAGCTGGTGGAACGTGATCGTGCCTTCCGTCATGGCACGCATGGACGAGGAAAACTGCGAGATGGGCTGATTTCGCACGAAACCCTGCGCCCACTCCGGGAACTGCGTCACCGGAACGAAACCGGACGAGAACATGCCGAGGATCAGCTGGGGGAGCGTCAGCGCCTGACTGGTGACCTCGGGGCTCCGGGTCAGCGTGCCGAGGGCGTCGGCACCCGTCGTCAGCGTGAAACCGATCAGCATCGCCAGCCCGCAGAACGCCGCGGTCAGCCCGAAGCCGCCGTCGAACCGGAAGCCGATCGCGTATCCGTAGCCGATCGCGGCGACGAGTGAGATCGTCGAGTGCACGAGGGAGGCTGTCATGCGCGCGGCCAGTGGGACCGCCGCCCCGACCGGCATCGTCTGGAATCGCGAATTCATGCCGTTCGACGCCTCGGTGGCCGCGCGGTGCGCCGCCGAGATCGCGGTGAACGCCATGGCCTGCAGGACGATGATCGGCATGACGAACTGCGCGTAGTCGATGCCCTGGAATTTCATCACCAGACGCAGCGGCAGATAGAAACCGACAGTGAAGATCAGCGGGGCGAACACCGCGATGAAGAACTGGCCGAACACCCACATCGTGTGCAGGTTCCGCTGGGACAGCGCAATCCACTGCTGGATGATCGACGGTTGAGGCCGCCGGTGCCTGCCGAGGGCACTCTCGAATCCGAGCTGGGCGGGCGCCGTCACGACGGCAGGCTCTCGTCGACGCGGACGTGACCGGTGAGGGAGAGGAAGACGTCGTCGAGGGACGGGCGCCGCAGGGCGATGTCGGCGAGCGTGACCCCGGCGAGGTCGAGGCGGCGCAGAACCTCGGCGAGGGTCTGGGCGCCGTGTTCGGCGGGAATCGACAACCGGTCGGTGCCTTCCTCGATGGCCCGATCGGGTGGGCACAGGCTCGTGAGGATTTCGCGGACGCGCGGCAGGTCGTCGAGACTCACCGGGACGACCTCGCAGTAGCTTCCGCCGGTCCGGGCCTTCAGTTCGTCGGCCGTGCCCTCGGCGATCACGGTGCCTTTGTCGATGACGACGATGTTGTCGCTCAGCAGGTCGGCCTCTTCGAGGTACTGCGTGGTCAGCAGGATCGTGATGCCCTGCTCTTTCAGAGCGGATACGAGGGACCACACGCCCTGGCGGCTGCGGGGGTCGAGGCCGGTGGTGGGCTCGTCGAGGAACACCACCTCGGGACGGATCACGAGGCCACAGGCGATGTCGACGCGCCGGCGCATACCGCCGGAGTACCCGGACACCTTCCGGTCACCCGCTTCGAGCAGATCGAACTGGCTCAGGAGGTCCTGCGCGCGCGATTTCGCGGACGCCTTGGGCAGGCCCATCAGGCGGCCGAACAGCACCAGATTCTCGCGGCCGGTCAGCGACTCGTCGAGGGCGGCGTACTGACCCGTCATCATGATGCTGCGCCGGACGTTCGCCGACTCCTCGACGACGTCGTGTCCGGCGACGAACGCGCGGCCCGCATCGGGCCGCAGCAGAGTGGACAGCACGTTGACGGTGGTGGTCTTCCCTGCGCCGTTGGGGCCCAGGATGCCCAGGACCGTGCCGCGGGGCACCTCGAAGCTCACACCCCGCAACGCTGCTACGTCACCGAAGGATTTCTCGATTCCCTCGACAAGAACGGCGGTGTCAGGTGCTGGCATGTCCCGAGTATGTCACGCGAAGAGGGTGATCAAGGCAGACCGGGGAACACCTTCGCGCCCGACGAAGGGGAGGGGAAAACTTCTGTAACGCGTAAAGACAGGTACACGATAAATGCCGGACGTCTGTACCACTTCGGCCCCGGCGACCACGGCGGAAACCGATCCCGTCCGGCCGGAAGGGCGTGCTGTGCCGTGACGTTCCGGCTCCGGGGAAGTGCCACACGGTAATTCGGGCCACCCCCACGAACTCCGGAACGAATGTGAGCTTCGACATGTGCCTTTCGCGCTCTACCGCGGCGTGACCCACGTCGTGATGTCGGCGTGAACCACCTCTACTCCCTGCCGGTCGAAGATGCGCACGGGCACGACCACGTCGGTGCCCTCGGTGATCGCGGCGAAGTCCGGCAGCTCCCGCAGTTCCGCGACGGCGCGCAGCGTTCCGTTCGCCTTGGCGAGGTAGTCGACCGTCATCGACTTCGGGATCCACCGGTGGGTCGACGGCACGGTCGCCTCGGACAGCATGCCCATGGCGGCCTCGGCGAGGTTGCACGCCGCGATCGCGTGGAACGTGCCCAGGTGGTTGCGGACGCCCCACCATTTCGGTGCGCGGACTTCGCAACGGCCCGGCCGCATCTCGACGACGCGGGGGAGTACCGAGCCGAAGTAGGGGACGCGCAGACACATGCCGACAGAGAAGAGGACGTGCCCGAGCGCGTTGTCGGGGAGCTTCTGCCACGCGGCGAACGTGGGACTCGAGGTAGTCATGCCCGTATCTTACTTCAGAGTAAGTTCGGTCGAGTACGAGAGGAATCGAGCCCGGTTTGAAGTCTCCCGCCCGGTACGGCATACTGGTCGGGTTGCCTTGTCTGGGACGCGATCGTTTGCGGCCCGAAACAGGTGGGGTGAAACGTCGCGGTGTAGATCACATGACCTGCTCGCGGCCACATGCAAGACGGAAGCAGTACCTACTGGCACTCGAATTCGAGTGCATCCGGTGCGCGTTCCCGGCCCGAAAAGCTGAAAAGTTCCGGGTCGGAGAATGAGTGGGAGGGCGACACGCCCGACCGCGTGTACCGGAGAACCATGACAGATGAACAGCGGCAGCGGATCGGGTGTGTCCCGGTCGCCTAGCGTTCGGACAGTTGCGGCCCAGGTAAGGGACTGTGCAGACGAGGTAGTTCGGCCCGACTCGGGTGGGACTACGAAACGCGGCAAGAAAAGGACACTAAGCGTGGCGGGACAGAAGATCCGCATCAGGCTCAAGGCCTACGACCATGAGGCGATCGACGCGTCAGCGCGCAAGATCGTCGAGACGGTGACCCGTACCGGGGCCCGCGTCGTTGGACCCGTGCCGTTGCCGACCGAAAAGAACGTGTACTGCGTCATCCGCTCGCCGCACAAGTACAAGGACTCGCGCGAGCACTTCGAGATGCGTACTCACAAGCGGCTTATCGACATCCTCGACCCGACGCCCAAGACGGTTGACGCGCTCATGCGCATCGACCTTCCGGCCAGCGTCGACGTCAACATTCAGTGAGCGCGGCGGAGACAAAAACAATGACTGATACCAAGATCAAGGGAATCCTGGGCACCAAGCTCGGCATGACCCAGGTCTTCGACGAGAACAACCGGGTCGTTCCGGTCACCGTCGTGAAGGCCGGACCGAACGTCGTGACCCAGATTCGTACCGAAGAGCGTGACGGCTACAGCGCCGTGCAGCTCGCGTTCGGCGCCATCGACCCGCGCAAGGTGAACAAGCCGACTTCCGGCCAGTTCGCCAAGGCCGGCGTCACCCCGCGCCGCCACGTTGTGGAGCTCCGCGTTGCCGACACCTCGGAGTACGAGGTCGGCCAGGAACTTACCGCCGAGGTCTTCGAGGACGGCGCCTACGTCGACGTCACCGGAACCAGCAAGGGTAAGGGCTTCGCCGGAACCATGAAGCGTCACGGCTTCGCCGGTCAGGGTGCATCGCACGGTGCGCAGGCCGTTCACCGTCGCCCCGGTTCCATCGGTGGTTGCGCCACTCCGGGCCGCGTGTTCAAGGGCATGCGCATGTCCGGCCGCATGGGTAGCGACCGCATCACGACGCAGAACCTCTCCGTTCACAAGGTGGACGCCGAGAACGGCCTGCTGCTGATCAAGGGTGCGATCCCCGGCCGCAAGGGTGGCCTCGTGATCGTCAAGAGTGCAGTGAAGGGTGGTGCACGAGCATGACCAGCACCGAGACATCGACGACCAAGCTGACGCTGGACGTCAAGGTCGCCGGCGGCAAGACCAACGGCACCGTCGATCTCCCCGCGGAGATCTTCGACGCGCCTGCCAACATCGCGCTTCTCCACCAGGTTGTCGTCGCGCAGCTCGCTGCTGCACGTCAGGGCACCCACGCCACCAAGACCCGCGGCGAGGTTCGCGGCGGTGGCAAGAAGCCGTACCGCCAGAAGGGCACCGGCCGCGCTCGTCAGGGCTCGACCCGTGCACCGCAGTTCGCCGGCGGTGGCACCGTCCACGGCCCGCAGCCGCGCGACTACAGCCAGCGGACCCCCAAGAAGATGAAGGCCGCCGCCCTGCGCGGAGCCCTCTCCGACCGGGCCCGCAACGAGCGCATCCACGTGATCACCGAACTGGTTGCCGGTCAGACTCCGTCCACGAAGTCCGCCCGCACCTTCCTCGGCGAGATCTCGGACCGCAAGAAGGTCCTGCTCGTCGTCGGACGCGAGGACATCGCGGCCTGGAAGAGCGTGCAGAACCTGGACGGCGTGCACCCCATTGCACCCGACCAGCTCAACACCTACGACGTGCTCAACAGCGATGATGTCGTCTTCAGCGTCGAGGCGCTGAACTCGTTCATCCACGGGCCCGCCGAGACCGCCCAGGAAGAGAACAAGGAGGAGGGCAAGTGAGCACCATCGCCGATCCCCGCGACATCCTGCTCGCCCCGGTCATCTCCGAGAAGTCCTACGGACTGATCGAGGAAGGCACCTACACCTTCCTGGTGCACCCGGACTCGAACAAGACGCAGATCAAGATTGCCGTCGAGAAGATCTTCGGCGTCACCGTGACCAGCGTCAACACCGCCAACCGTCAGGGCAAGCGCAAGCGGACCCGGTTCGGTTACGGCAAGCGCAAGGACACCAAGCGCGCGCTCGTGACCCTCTCGGCCGACAGCAAGCCCATCGAGATCTTCGGAGGACCGGTCGCGTAAGCGCCCGGGACTTGACGAGACATAGAGGACGAGAAGACTCATGGCAATCCGTAAGTACAAGCCGACTACCCCGGGCCGTCGTGGCTCGAGCGTCTCGGACTTCGCCGAGATCACTCGGTCGACCCCCGAGAAGTCGCTGGTTCGCCCGCTCCACGGACGCGGTGGACGTAACGCACACGGTCGTATCACCACCCGGCACAAGGGTGGCGGACACAAGCGCGCCTACCGGCTGATCGATTTCCGTCGCAACGACAAGGACGGCGTGCCGGCCAAGGTCGCTCACATCGAGTACGACCCCAACCGCACCGCGCGTATCGCCCTGCTGCACTACGCGGACGGCGAGAAGCGCTACATCATCGCCCCCAAGGGCCTGGCCCAGGGTGCTCCGGTCGAGTCCGGCGCAGGCGCCGACATCAAGCCCGGCAACAACCTGCCCCTGCGCAACATCCCGACGGGTACCACCATCCACGCGGTGGAACTCCGCCCGGGTGGCGGCGCCAAGATGGCCCGCTCGGCCGGATCCAGCATCCAGCTGCTCGGTAAGGAAGGCACCTACGCCACGCTGCGTATGCCGTCCGGCGAAATCCGTCGTGTCGACGTTCGCTGCCGCGCCTCGATCGGTGAGGTCGGCAACGCCGAACAGTCGAACATCAACTGGGGCAAGGCCGGCCGTATGCGCTGGAAGGGCAAGCGCCCGACCGTCCGTGGTGTCGTGATGAACCCGGTCGACCACCCGCACGGTGGTGGTGAGGGTAAGACCTCCGGTGGTCGCCACCCGGTCAGCCCGTGGGGCAAGCCCGAGGGCCGCACCCGCAAGAACAAGGCGAGCGACAAGCTCATTGTCCGTCGTCGCCGTACCGGCAAGAACAAGCGCTAGGAGGGAGTGAAGGATGCCACGCAGCCTCAAGAAGGGCCCGTTCGTCGATGACCACCTCCTCGCGAAGGTGGACGTGCAGAACGAAAAGGGAACCAAGCAGGTCATCAAGACCTGGTCCCGTCGTTCCACGATCATCCCGGACTTCATCGGCCACACGTTTGCGGTTCACGACGGCCGCAAGCACGTCCCCGTGTTCGTTTCCGACTCGATGGTCGGACACAAGCTCGGAGAGTTTGCACCGACCCGCACGTTCAAGGGTCACATCAAGGATGATCGGAAGGCGAAGAGGCGATGAGCAACACCGAAACCGCCAACCCGACCGCCAAGGCAGTAGCGCGCCACGTGCGCGTCACGCCGATGAAGGCGCGTCGTGTTGTGGACCTGGTCCGCGGGCGTTCGGTTGAAGACGCCCTGAACATCCTGAAGTTCGCGCCGCAGGCAGCGAGCGAGCCGGTCGCCAAGGTGATCGCCTCCGCAGCAGCCAACGCCGAGAACAACCTCGACCTCGACCCGAGCACGCTTGTCGTCGCCACGGCGTTCGTGGACGAGGGCGCGACCCTCAAGCGGTTCCAGCCGCGTGCACAGGGACGTGCGTTCCGTATCCGCAAGCGCACCAGTCACATCACCGTGATCGTGGAGAGCCTGCCGAAGACCGGAACATCGACCCGTAATCGCCGGAAGGGAAGTGCTCAGTAGTGGGCCAGAAAATCAACCCGCACGGCTTCCGCCTCGGCATCACCACCGACTGGAAGTCTCGCTGGTACGCAGACAAGCAGTACGCGGAGTACGTCAAGGAAGACGTCGCGATCCGTAAGCTCCTCGCCACCGGCATGGAGCGCGCGGGCATCGCGAAGGTCGAGATCGAGCGCACCCGTGACCGTGTGCGTGTGGACATCCACACCGCTCGCCCGGGCATCGTCATCGGCCGCCGCGGCGCCGAAGCCGATCGCATCCGTTCCGAGCTCGAGAAGCTGACCGGCAAGCAGGTCCAGCTGAACATCCTCGAGGTCAAGAACGCCGAGGCCGAGGCTCAGCTCGTCGCACAGGGTGTGGCCGAGCAGCTCTCGAACCGAGTCGCCTTCCGTCGCGCCATGCGCAAGGCCATCCAGTCGGCCATGCGTCAGCCCAACGTCAAGGGCATCCGCGTTCAGTGCTCCGGTCGTCTCGGCGGCGCCGAGATGTCCCGGTCGGAGTTCTACCGCGAAGGCCGTGTGCCGCTGCACACGCTTCGTGCGGACATCGACTACGGCCTCTACGAGGCCAAGACCACCTTCGGCCGCATCGGCGTGAAGGTCTGGATCTACAAGGGCGACATCGTCGGTGGCAAGCGTGAGCTGGCTGCCAACGTGGCTGCTCCCGCAGGCGACCGCCCGCGTCGTGAGCGTCCGAGCCGTCCCCGTCGTTCCGGTGCCACCGGCACCACCGCGACCAGCACCGAGGCCGGCCGCGCAGCGACCGCCACTGCCGATGCACCCGCTACGACTGAACAGAAGGAGGGCTGACGCATGTTGATCCCACGGCGGGTCAAGCACCGCAAGCAGCACCATCCGAGCCGTTCGGGTGCCGCCAAGGGTGGAACCCAGGTGACCTTCGGTGACTACGGCATCCAGGCTCTCGAGCCGGCCTACATCACCAACCGGCAGATCGAGTCCGCTCGTATCGCCATGACCCGGCACATCAAGCGTGGCGGCAAGATCTGGATCAACATCTTCCCGGATCGCCCCCTCACCAAGAAGCCGGCCGAAACCCGCATGGGTTCCGGTAAGGGTTCGCCCGAGTGGTGGATCGCGAACGTCAAGCCCGGTCGCGTGATGTTCGAGATGAGCTACCCCAATGAGGAGATCGCTCGTGAGGCCCTGCGCCGCGCGATGCACAAGCTCCCGTGCAAGTGCCGGATCGTGACAAGGGAGGAGCAGTTCTGATGGCTACTGGAACCCCAGCCGCAGAGCTCCGCGAGCTCACCGAAGAAGAGCTGGTCACCCGGCTTCGTGAGTCGAAGGAAGAGCTGTTCAACCTTCGTTTCCAGATGGCAACGGGTCAGATGGACAACAACCGTCGACTTCGTACCGTTCGTCACGAGATCGCGCGTATCTACACCGTTCTGCGTGAGCGTGAGCTCGGGCTGGCCGTTGGTCCGGACGCAGGTGACGCGGCATGAGTGAGGAAAAAGCAGTGAGCACTGAAGAGCGCGGCAGCCGCAAGGTCCGCACCGGATACGTCGTCTCCGACAAGATGGAGAAGACGATCGTGGTCGAGCTCGAAGACCGGGTCAAGCACCCGCTCTACGGCAAGATCATCCGGCGCACCAGCAAGGTGAAGGCGCACGACGAGAACGGCGTCGCAGGCATCGGTGACCGCGTGCAGCTGATGGAGACCCGTCCGCTGTCCGCGACCAAGCACTGGCGTCTCGTCGAGGTCCTCGAGAAGGCCAAGTAAGAAACCGAATAATGTATCCAGTACGATGGTGGGGTTGCCTTGCGGCAGACGCACGGCAACCCCACCGTTGTGCCGCCCACCCGGGCGGCCCCTCTCGCAGGGCACGGGTACAGACCGCGCACGTCGGGTCGGAAATCTGCCGTGCAACAGTCCAGGTCAAGGAGAAGTAAGTGATTCAGCAGGAGTCGCGGCTGCGCGTCGCCGACAACACGGGTGCCAAGGAGATTCTCTGCATCCGCGTTCTCGGTGGTTCGTCTCGCCGCTACGCCGGGATCGGTGACATCATCGTCGCCACCGTCAAGGACGCCATCCCGGGTGGAAACATCAAGAAGGGCGAGGTCGTCAAGGCCGTCATCGTCCGTACCACCAAGGAGCGTCGCCGTCCGGACGGGTCGTACATCAAGTTCGACGAGAACGCCGCCGTCCTCATCAAGCCGGACAACGATCCTCGTGGCACCCGCATCTTCGGCCCCGTCGGCCGTGAGCTGCGTGAGAAGAAGTTCATGAAGATCGTCTCGCTCGCCCCGGAGGTGCTGTGATGAAGGTGCACAAGGGTGACACCGTGCTGGTCATCGCCGGCAAGGACAAGGGCGCGAAGGGCAAGGTCATCCAGGCCTACCCCGCGACCAACAAGGTCCTCGTCGAAGGCGTGAACCGCATCAAGAAGCACACCGCGGTTTCCGCGAACGAGCGCGGAGCCTCCTCCGGCGGCATCGTCACGCAGGAAGCCCCGATCCACGTTTCCAACGTCGCGGTCGTCGACTCGGACGGCAACCCCACCCGCGTGGGCTACCGGACCGACGAAGAGTCCGGCAAGCGCGTTCGGATTTCCCGGAAGAACGGGAAGGACATCTGACATGACCTCCACTGAGAACAAGATCCAGCCGCGCCTGAAGACTCGCTACCGCGAGGAGATCAAGGCTGCGCTGAACACCGAGTTCGACTACGCCAACGTGATGCAGATCCCCGGCGTCGTCAAGGTCGTCGTCAACATGGGTGTCGGTGACGCCGCGCGCGACGCCAAGCTGATCAACGGTGCCGTCAACGATCTCGCTCTGATCACCGGTCAGAAGCCCGAGATCCGCAAGGCACGCAAGTCCATCGCGCAGTTCAAGCTCCGCGAGGGAATGCCGATCGGTGCCCGCGTCACGCTGCGTGGCGACCGCATGTGGGAGTTCCTGGACCGTCTCGTGTCCGTCGCGCTTCCCCGCATCAGGGACTTCCGCGGCCTGTCGGGCAACCAGTTCGACGGCAACGGCAACTACACGTTCGGCCTGAACGAGCAGTCGATGTTCCACGAGATCGACGTGGACAAGATCGACCGCCCGCGCGGCATGGACATCACCGTGGTGACCACCGCGACCAACAACGAAGAAGGCCGTGCCCTGCTGAAGCACCTCGGCTTCCCGTTCAAGGAGAACTGAGCTAATGGCTAAGAAGGCATTGGTCAACAAGGCCAACAAGAAGCCCAAGTTCGCGGTGCGCGCCTACACCCGCTGCCAGCGCTGCGGCCGTCCGCACTCGGTGTTCCGCAAGTTCGGCCTGTGCCGAATCTGCGTCCGTGAGATGGCGCACGCCGGCGAGCTGCCCGGCGTTCACAAGAGCTCCTGGTGAGCCGGTGACGCCGTCGCCTCGGCGGCGGCGTCACCCCACAGACTTCCGGTTCGTAACCTCGGACCGGGAAACGTAAGACCTACTTCGCGATAGGCCTGCGCCGGAATCGGCAGAGGGAACCGTTGTGAGAAAGGTAGAGGTCAACCTCATGACCATGACCGACCCCATCGCAGACTTCTTGACGCGTCTGCGCAACGCCAACACGGCGTACCACGATGAGGTGAAGTTGCCCCACTCGAAGATCAAGGCGAACATCGCCGAGATCCTCAAGCGCGAGGGTTACATCGCCGACTACCGCACCGAAGACGCCGAGGTGGGCAAGACCCTCATCGTCGACCTGAAGTACGGCCCGAGCCGTGAGCGCAGCCTTGCCGGCGTGCGTCGCGTCTCCAAGCCCGGTCTGCGTGTGTACGCGAAGTCCACCAACCTGCCCAAGGTTCTGGGCGGCCTCGGAGTGGCGATCATTTCCACGTCCACCGGCCTGCTCACCGATCGCCAGGCGGCCAATCAAGGAGTGGGCGGGGAAGTCCTCGCCTACGTCTGGTAAGGGAGGCCACCACAATGTCGCGTATTGGAAAGATTCCCGTCACCGTCCCCGGCGGCGTCGACGTCTCGATCGACGGCCAGGACGTCACGGTCAAGGGTCCCAAGGGCTCGCTGGCCCTGACGATCTCCGAGCCGATTGCCATTGCGAAGAACGACGACGGCACGCTCAGCGTGACTCGTCCGGACGACGAGCGTCGCAGCCGCGCGCTGCACGGTCTGTCTCGCACCCTGGTGCAGAACCTCATCACCGGTGTCACCGACGGTTACACCACCAAGATGGAGATTCACGGCGTCGGTTACCGCGTCGCTCTCAAGGGCAAGGACCTCGAGTTCGCACTCGGCTACAGCCACCCGGTTCCGATCGAGGCTCCGGAAGGCATCACCTTCGCGGTCGAGTCGCCCACCAAGTTCTCGGTGTCGGGCATCGACAAGCAGAAGGTCGGGCAGATCTCGGCCAACATCCGTCGTCTCCGTCGTCCGGACCCGTACAAGGGCAAGGGCGTGCGTTACGAGGGTGAGCAGATCCGCCGCAAGGTCGGAAAGACGGGTAAGTGATATGAGCCAGACTGCAAACCAGAAAGCCAAGCGGATTCCGCTCGGCAAGGATGCGTCCACGAAGCGTCGCCTGTCGAAGGTGCGTCGTCACTTCCGTCTCCGCAAGAAGGTCTCCGGCACGCCCGAGCGTCCCCGCCTGGTCGTCAACCGGTCCGCGCGCCACATCCACGTCCAGCTCGTGGACGACCTCGCAGGCCACACCCTGGCTGCGGCGTCGACCACCGAGGCCGACGTGCGTGCAGCGGACGGCGACAAGAAGGCCCTCAGTGCGAAGGTCGGTCAGCTGATCGCCGAGCGCGCGAAGGCAGCCGGTGTCGAGGCCGTCGTGTTCGACCACGGTGGACACGGCTACCACGGTCGCATCGCGGCCCTTGCGGACGCAGCTCGCGAAGGCGGGTTGAAGTTCTGATGACCAAGACCGAGTACATGAACGGAAGGACAGCCTGATGCCGGGACGTCAGAGGCGTGACGGCGGAAGCGGACCCGCCGGACAGAATGGCCCCAACACCGGGGACAACCGCGGCGGCGGCGACCGTCGTGGTGGCGGTCGCGACGATCGTCGCGGCGGACAGTCGGCCGAGAAGTCGAACCACATCGAGCGCGTCGTCACGATCAACCGCGTGTCGAAGGTCGTCAAGGGTGGTCGTCGCTTCAGCTTCACCGCGCTTGTGATCGTGGGCGACGGCAACGGACTGGTCGGCGTCGGCTACGGCAAGGCCAAGGAAGTTCCTGCGGCCATCCAGAAGGGCGTCGAGGAGGCTCGTAAGAGCTTCTTCCGCGTTCCGATGATCGGCAGCACCATCACGCACCCGGTTCAGGGTGAGGCCGCAGCGGGCGTCGTCATGCTGCGTCCGGCAAGCCCCGGTACCGGTGTCATCGCCGGTGGCGCGGTGCGTGCCGTGCTGGAATGCGCCGGCATCCACGACATTCTGTCGAAGTCGCTCGGTAGCGACAACGCCATCAATGTTGTGCATGCGACCGTTGCTGCGCTCAAGGGCCTGCAGCGCCCCGAGGAAGTTGCCGCTCGCCGCGGTCTCGCCCTCGAGGACGTTGCCCCCGCCGGCATGCTGCGTGCGCGCGCACAGGCTGGGAGCGTGAAGTAATGGCCGAACTCAAGGTCACTCAGATCAAGAGCACCATCGGTACCAAGCAGAACCAGCGGAACTCGCTGCGCACCCTCGGCTTGAAGGGCATCCGTCAGACGGTTGTCCGCGAGGACAATGCTCAGAACCGCGGTCTGATCAACGTGGTGCGCCACCTCGTCACAGTTGAGGAGGTCTAACCATGACCATCAAACTGCATCACCTACGCCCCGCGCCGGGAGCCAAGTCCGACAAGATTCGTGTCGGTCGTGGTGAAGGCGGCAAGCGCGGCAAGACCGCCGGTCGCGGCACCAAGGGCACCAAGGCCCGCAAGAACGTGCCCGCCGCCTTCGAGGGTGGACAGATGCCGCTGCACATGCGTCTGCCCAAGCTCAAGGGTTTCACCAACCCGTTCCGCACCGAGTACCAGGTCGTCAACGTCGGCGACATCGCCCGTCTGTTCCCCGAAGGTGGACAGGTCACGGTCGAGGACCTCGTTGCCAAGGGTGCCGTCCGCAAGAACCAGCTCGTCAAGGTTCTCGGCGACGGCGACCTGACTGTCGCCGTCCAGGTGACGGTCGACAAGTTCACCGGCTCCGCCAAGGAGAAGATCGCTGCTGCCGGTGGTACCGCCACCGAGCTGTGAGCTATCACCGCTAGCCAGTAGATGGCCGCAGTACAGCCTCGCGCTGTACTGCGGCCATTTGCGGCTGTACGGGCAGCCCTGCCGCAGGTCTCCCAACTGTGCGTTCAGTTGCCACTGTTAGAGTTCTAGAGTTCATTCACGGACAAGTCTGCTTTCGACTCGTCTCCCCACCGTCGTGCCAGGAGGATCTTTGCTTTCCGCCTTCGTCTCGGCCCTCAGGACCCCAGACCTGAGGCGGAAGATCCTCATCGCGCTCGGTCTCGTTGCGCTCTATCGCATCGGTGCCGTGATTCCGTCGCCGGGCGTCGACTACGGGAACGTCCGAGCCTGTGTCGATCAGCTGTCGGGCGGTGACTCCGCGGGTATCTACTCGCTGATCAACCTGTTCTCCGGCGGCGCGCTACTCCAGCTGTCCATTTTCGCGATCGGCATCATGCCGTACATCACGGCCAGCATCATCGTCCAGCTGTTGACGGTCGTCATCCCGAAGTTCGAGGAACTTCGGAAGGAAGGCCAGTCCGGCCAGGCGAAGATGACGCAGTACACGCGTTATCTGTCGATCGCCCTGGCGATCCTGCAGGCCACCGGCATCGTGGCGCTCGCGTCGCGCGGCCAGCTGCTGCAGGGATGCCAGGAAGAGATCATCGCCGACAAGAGCATCTTCGGCCTCGTGATCATCGTGCTGGTCATGACCGCGGGCGCTGCTCTCGTCATGTGGTTCGGTGAGGTCATCACCGAGCGCGGTGTCGGTAACGGCATGTCGCTCCTGATCTTCTCGGGTATCGCGTCCCGCCTGCCGTCCGAGGGCAAGGCCATCCTGGACAGCCGTGGGGGACTGATCTTCGCGATCATCTGCGTCGCGGCCCTCGCCATCATCGCCGGCGTCGTGTTCGTCGAGCAGGGCCAGCGGCGGATCCCCGTGCAGTACGCCAAGCGCATGGTCGGCCGCAAGATGTACGGCGGTTCGTCGACGTACCTGCCGCTCAAGGTCAACCAGGCCGGCATCATCCCGGTCATCTTCGCGTCGTCGCTTCTGTATCTGCCGAACCTCATCGCGCAGCTCACCGGCGCCACGTCGTCCGCCGATCCCAGCTGGTGGCAGCGGATCATCAACGAGTACCTGGTGAATCCGAACAACCCGGTGTACATCGTCATCTACTTCGCGCTGATCGTGTTCTTCGTGTTCTTCTACGTCGCGATCACGTTCAATCCGGAAGAGCGCGCGGACGAGATGAAGAAGTTCGGCGGTTTCATTCCCGGTATCCGCCCCGGTCGCCCCACCGCGGACTACCTGAATTACGTGCTCAACCGCATCACCGTTCCCGGCTCGATCTACCTCGGCCTGATCGCGGTGCTGCCCCACTTCTTCCTGTCCGGAAGCCAGACCTCCAGCAGCATCTTCGGTGGTGCGGCCGTGCTGATTCTCGTCAGCGTCGCCCTGGACACGGTCAAGCAGATCGAAAGTCAATTGATGCAACGTAACTACGAAGGGTTCCTCAAGTGAGACTTGTCCTCCTTGGTCCTCCCGGTGCAGGCAAGGGCACCCAGGCCGCGATTCTGTCCGAGAAGCTCGGCGTCCCGCACATCTCGACGGGCGACCTGTTCCGCGCGAACATCGGCCAGGCCACCCCCCTCGGCCTCGAGGCGAAGAAGTACCTGGACGCCGGGGACCTGGTTCCCAGCGAGATCACCAACAACATGGTGAAGGCCCGTGTCGGCGAGCCGGACGCGGCCAACGGATTCCTCCTGGACGGCTTCCCCCGGACGGTCGACCAGGCTCAGGCGCTCGAGGCGATCCTCGCCGAGCTGAACACCAAGCTCGACGCAGTGCTGTCCTTCATCGTCGACGAGGACGTCGTGGTCGAGCGGATGCTGGCCCGTGGCCGCGCCGACGACAAGGAAGACGTCATCCGCAACCGGCTCCGGGTGTACCGCGAGGAGACCGCGCCGCTGCTGGACTACTACAAGGACCAGCTGGTGACCGTCGACGCCCTGGGCGAGGTCGACGAGGTCAACGCTCGTGCACTGGCAGCGTTGGGTAAGTAATGGGCTTCGGGCGTAAGCGCAAGGTCGTTCCGTTCCGGACCGCAGGCGAGCTCGACGCGATGGCGGCCGCCGGTGCCATCGTCGGTGCGGCTCTGGTGGCGGTCCGCGATGCGGCGAAGCCGGGTGTGAGCACGCTCGAACTCGACGAGGTGGCCGAATCGGTCATCCGCGGCGCAGGCGCCGTGCCCTCGTTCAAGGGCTACCACGGGTTCAGCGGATCGATCTGTTCGTCCGTCAACGATCGTGTGGTGCACGGGATTCCCTCGGCGGAAGACATTCTCGCCGAGGGAGACCTCGTCTCCATCGACTGCGGCGCCATTCTCGACGGCTGGCACGGCGACTCTGCGTGGACTTTCGGTGTCGGAGACATCATCGAAGCGGATCAGCAGCTCAGCGAGGCCACTCGGCTGTCCATGGAGGCGGGGATCGCGGCGATGCTTCCCGGCAACCGCCTCACCGACATCTCCCACGCCATCGAACTCGGCACCCGCGCCGCCGAGGTGGCGCACGACCGAAAGTACGGCATCGTCGACGGCTACGGCGGTCACGGCATCGGTCGCGAAATGCACATGGAGCCGTTCCTCGCCAACGAGGGCGCTCCGGGCAAGGGGCCGCAACTGGTGGTCGGCTCCGTTCTGGCGATCGAACCGATGTTGACCCTCGGCACCACCGATACCGTTGTCCTCGAGGATGATTGGACGGTCGTCACCTCCGACGGCACCCGTGCCGCGCACTGGGAGCACACGGTCGCGGTCACCGAGGATGGGCCGCGCATCCTGACCCTGCGTCCGGAGTAGCGGCCGGCCGCCGGAGGGCGCGGGCCTATACGTCGATAAGCAACGTCACCGGGCCGTCGTTGACGAGGCTGATTTCCATGTGTTCGCCGAACACGCCGGTCTCGACGGTCGCGCCCAGCTCGCGCAGGGCGCCGGTGAACTCGTCCACGAGTGGTTCCGCCACCGGCCTCGGCGCCGCGGCGGACCAGGACGGGCGCCGGCCCCGGCGGGTGTCCGCCATGAGCGTGAACTGACTGGCGACGAGCACCGGGGCGTCGAGGTCGGACGCGGACTGTTCGTTCTCCAGGATGCGCATGGTCCACACCTTCTTCGCGAGCAGAGCCGCCTTCGCCTCGTCGTCCGTATGGGTGACGCCGACCAGGACGAGCAGCCCGTGGCCGCCGGCCGGGGGAGTGATCCGTCCGACCTCGTCGCCGTCGACGCGGACCGACGCGGACGTCACTCGCTGTACCAGGGCGCGCACGCACACCATCCTTCGCATCGTGGCCGTGGGTATCGGAAGTCGAATTCTGCCGGGCGGGCGGCTCCGTCGGGGACCGCATTTGGCCTGGTGAGCAATTTCCCGTAACATGGATCAACGGTGCGCTATGCGTGCCGGTTGTCTGCGTGCCCAGTGCCGGATTCGATCCGGATTGTTCATGTTTCGGCCGGTGAAGATCCCATTGGGCGCCACGGTAACGGAAACAGATGCAATAAGCACGCCAAACCACATGGATCGCGGAGGATATGGCTAAGAAAGACGGGGCCATCGAGGTCGAGGGACGAGTAGTCGAGCCGCTGCCCAATGCGATGTTCCGCATTGAGCTCGAGAACGGCCACAAGGTTCTCGCCCACATCAGCGGAAAGATGCGTCAGCACTACATTCGCATCCTCCCGGAAGATCGCGTTGTCGTAGAGCTCTCGCCCTACGACTTGTCGCGCGGACGCATCGTTTACCGGTACAAGTAAAGCTTCCCCGCCCGACCAGGTCGGGGAGAAGTACGTCCGCTGCGGCTCTGCGTAGTGGGCTGCCACAAAACAGGAGATCAGAAGACGTGAAGGTTCAGCCGAGCGTCAAGAAGATCTGCGAAAAGTGCAAGGTGATCCGTCGTAACGGCCGGGTCATGGTGATCTGCGAGAACCTGCGCCACAAGCAGCGTCAGGGCTAGATCTCCGCTTTTCGAGGATCTGCTTGGCAACAAGCAAAGATGACCTCCCAGCACCAGCCAGTACTCACGGCTTTCGAGCAGGTACTGGTTCACCCCCGGCACGGAGGCCGGGGCCCCACTGAGTTAGTTGAAGCATTGTCGGTCGCGAGACCGTCGACGTTTGAAGAGGCACAGGGGATGGACTGGGAGCAGACCTCCGCACACCGATAGGAAATGCCGACATGGCACGTCTCGCAGGTGTCGATCTTCCCCGTGAAAAGCGGATGGAGATCGCACTTACTTACATCTACGGCATCGGCCGTACCCGCTCCAAGGAGATCCTGGACGCCACCGGCGTCAGCCCGGATCTGCGGAGCAAGGATCTCTCGGACGAGGATCTGGCCAAGCTCCGCGAGTACATCGAGGAGTCGCTGAAGGTCGAGGGTGACCTTCGCCGCGAGGTCCAGGCCGACATCCGACGCAAGATCGAGATCGGCTGCTACCAGGGCCTGCGCCACCGTCGTGGTCTGCCCGTGCGTGGTCAGCGCACCAAGACCAACGCCCGCACCCGTAAGGGTCCGAAGCGCACCATTGCAGGCAAGAAGAAGGCGAAGTAATGCCCCCCAAGTCACGTGGCACCGGTCCGAAGAAGACCCAGAAGGCGCGTCGCAGGGACAAGAAGAACGTCCCGCACGGCGCCGCTCACATCAAGAGCACGTTCAACAACACCATCGTGTCCATCACGGACCCCGCCGGAAACGTGATTTCCTGGGCGTCCTCGGGACACGTCGGCTTCAAGGGTTCGCGTAAGTCGACCCCGTTCGCCGCTCAGCTGGCCGCCGAGAACGCAGCCCGCAAGGCGCAGGAGCACGGTGTCAAGAAGGTCGACGTCTTCGTCAAGGGCCCCGGCTCCGGCCGTGAGACCGCGATCCGCTCGCTTCAGGCCGCGGGCCTCGAGGTCGGCACCATCTCCGATGTCACCCCCCAGCCGCACAACGGCTGCCGTCCGCCCAAGCGGCGTCGGGTCTAGCGGGAAGGATAGGTAGAAGAAAATGGCACGTTATACCGGACCCATCACCCGCAAGTCGCGTCGTCTGCGCGTCGACCTCGTTGGAGGCGACCAGGCGTTCGAGCGTCGTCCCTACCCGCCGGGCCAGCACGGCCGCGCGCGGATCAAGGAGAGCGAGTACCTGCTCCAGCTGCAGGAGAAGCAGAAGGCTCGCTTCACCTACGGCGTCATGGAGAAGCAGTTCCGCCTGTACTACAAGGAGGCGAACAACCGCCCCGGTAAGACCGGTGAGAACCTGCTCCGCATCCTGGAGTCGCGTCTCGACAACGTCGTGTACCGCGCCGGACTGGCTCGCACCCGCCGCCAGGCCCGTCAGCTGGTCACCCACGGCCACCTCCTTGTGAACAACAAGAAGGTCGACATCCCCAGCTACCGCGTCTCCCAGTACGACATCATCGATGTCAAGGAGAAGTCGCTGTCCACGCTTCCCTTCCAGGTTGCGCGCGAGACCCAGGGCGATCGCCCGATCCCGGGTTGGCTGCAGGTTGTCGGTGGACGTCTCCGGGTTCTGGTTCACCAGCTTCCCGAGCGTGCGCAGATCGACGTTCCTCTGCAGGAACAGCTCATCGTCGAGTACTACTCGAAGTAGGCCTGACGGCTCGTGCGCCTTTCCGGTAGTTCCGACTACCGGAAAGGCGCACGGGCACGAAGTGCCTTTCCCATCGTGGGCGTCAAATAGCGGACGCCCGTACAGGAGGAAATCCAAATGCTCATTTCTCAGCGACCCACGCTGACCGAAGAGGTCATCGCTGACAACCGCTCGAAGTTCGTCATCGAGCCCCTCGAGCCAGGCTTCGGGTACACCCTCGGCAACTCGCTCCGCCGCACGCTGCTCTCGTCGATTCCCGGCGCTGCTGTCACCAGCATCCGCATCGACGGCGTTCTGCACGAGTTCACCACAGTTCCCGGTGTGAAGGAAGATGTCACCGACATCATCCTGAACCTCAAGGGCCTCGTCGTGAGCTCCGAAGAGGACGAGCCGGTCACCATGTACGTCCGCAAGCAGGGCCCCGGCGCTGTGACCGCAGGCGACATCGTGCCCCCGGCCGGCGTCACCGTGAACAACCCGGATCTGCACATCGCCACCCTGAACGACAAGGGAAAGCTGGAGATCGAGCTCGTCGTCGAGCGCGGTCGCGGCTACGTCCCCGCCGTCCAGAACAAGGCGTCCGGCGCCGAGATCGGCCGTATCCCGGTCGACTCGATCTACTCGCCGGTGCTCAAGGTCACCTACAAGGTGGAGGCCACCCGCGTCGAGCAGCGCACCGACTTCGATCGGCTCGTGCTCGATGTGGAAACCAAGAACTCCATCACCGCTCGGGACGCGCTCGCTTCGGCAGGCAAGACCCTGGTTGAGCTCTTCGGCCTGGCCCGTGAGCTGAACGTCGAAGCAGAAGGCATCGAGATCGGACCTTCGCCTGCCGAGGCCGATCACATTGCTTCGTTCGGACTGCCCATCGAGGACCTGGACCTCACGGTCCGTTCCTACAACTGCCTCAAGCGCGAAGGTGTTCACACCGTCGGTGAGCTTGTCGGCCGTACCGAGTCCGATCTGCTCGACATCCGCAACTTCGGACAGAAGTCCATCGACGAGGTCAAGGTCAAGCTGCATTCGCTCGGCCTGGCCCTCAAGGACAGCCCCGCGTCCTTCGATCCCACCACCGTTGCCGGCTACGACGCCGCCACCGGAACGTGGAGCGACACGGACGCCGGTTCCTTCGGTGATGCCGAGGGCACCGAGGACTACGCCGAGACCGAACAGCTGTAGCTCACGGTCCTTTACTAGGAGATCATCATGCCCAAGCCCAAGAAGGGTGCCCGCTTCGGCGGGTCGGCTTCGCACCAGAAGGCGATCTTCGCCAATCTGGCTACCGCGCTCTTCGAGCACGGCCGCATCACCACCACGGAGTCCAAGGCCAAGGCCCTGCGCCCGTACGCCGAGAAGCTCGTCACGCACGCCAAGGCCGGAACCCTGGCTCACCGTCGCGAGGTTCTGAAGGTCATCCGCAACAAGGATGTCGTGCACACCCTGTTCGCGGAGATCGGCCCGTTCTACGCCGATCGTGACGGCGGCTACACCCGCATCATCAAGACGGTCCCCCGCAAGGGCGACAACGCGCCGATGGCGATCATCGAGCTCGTCAAGGAGAAGACCGTCACCTCCGAGGCCGACCGCGCTCGTCGCGTGAAGGCATCGAAGGATGCGCCGGCTGCAGCTCCCGCCGAGGAGAACGTCGTCGAGGCCGTCGAGGCCGAGGCAACCGACGCCGAGGTCGAGAACGCTGACGCCGTCGTCGAGGCCATCGAGGACGAGACCGCCACCGCGGCCGACGCCCCCGAGGCCGAAGAGGCCAAGAAGGACTAGTCCACTTGGTTTCGGCACACGCTGAATCGAACGAGCCCGTCGTCCCCCCGAGGGACGGCGGGCCCGTTTCGTATGGGACCCGTCGCTTGCGCCTGGACATCGCATACGACGGAACCGATTTCTCCGGGTGGGCCCGGCAGAACGGGTTACGCACGGTGTGCGGGGAGATCGAGGAGAAGCTCGGCGCCGTCCTGCGCACGCCGTTGCAACTCACGGTGGCGGGCCGCACCGACGCCGGGGTCCACGCCACCGGACAGGTGGCGCACGTCGACGTTCCGGTCGACGCCCTTCCGGACGACCCGTCTCGGCTGGTCCGCAGGCTCGCGCGGTTCCTGCCCAAGGACGTGCGGATCAAGCGGATCGCCTTTGCGCCCGAACACTTCGATGCACGGTTCTCCGCGATGCGCAGGCACTACGAGTACCGCCTGACATCGGCGGTCTACGGCGCCGATCCGCTCCGAGCCCGGGACACCGTGTCGTATCCGAAGGTTCTCGACCTCGAACTCATGCGCTCGGCGTCCGCGACGCTGCTGGGGTTGCACGACTTCGCGGCGTTCTGCAAACGCCGGGAGGGCGCCACGACTGTCCGCGATCTCCAACGTTTCGACTGGGAGCGCGACGGCGACGTGTTCACGGCTTTCGTCAGCGCCGACGCCTTCTGCTGGTCGATGGTGCGCAGTCTCGTCGGTGCTGTTCTCGCCGTGGGGGAGGGACGCCGCGACCTCGGCTGGATCGAAGGACTCCTCCAGGAGAAGTCGCGGTCGAGTTCGATCCTGGTGGCCCCGGCGCACGGACTGTCCCTGGTGCGCGTCGACTACCCGGACGACGCGGATCTGGCGGCACGCAACAAGATCACCCGGGACGTCAGGACCGCGCCGGGCGGCTGCTGCGGCGACTGACCGGAATCTGCGGCGTCGATCACCACCGCGTTAGCGCAGGCACCAGCACCTACGATGGCTCCGGAAGAGAAGGAGCCTGTTCATGACCGCAGTCGCACCCGTCCGGATCGAGATCATCATCGGATCCGTCAGAGTGGGTCGGATCGCTCCCGTCGTCGCCGCCTGGTTCGCCGAACGTGCTCGCGCCTACCCGGGACTGGACGTGGGCATCATCGATCTTGCCGACACGCCGTTGCCGCAGGATCTCGGCGCATCCCCCGTGACGGACAAATTCCGGGAGCGAGTGGGCAGAGCCGAGGGGTTCGTGGCCGTCACCTCCGAGTACAACCATGGTTACCCTGCAGCGCTGAAGACCGCGTTCGACAGCGTCAAACACGAATGGCGCTCGAAGCCCATCGGTTTCGTGTCGTACGGCGGGTTGGCAGGCGGGCTCCGGGCAACCGAACAGCTGCGCCAGGTGGTGGCCGAATTGCACATGGTGTCGGTGCGGCAGAGCGTGAGTTTCCACCAGGTGCGCAAGCGATTCGACGACCAGGGGCAGACGACCGACGGCGCCGCCATCGACTCGGCGGACCGCATGCTGGCGCAGTTGGCGTGGTGGGCCGACGCAGTCCGTGTCCAGCGCGGGACGGTCCCGTACCCCGGCTAGTACTGGTGGACCGGCGGGTACTCGTCCACCGCGCGAGGCCGGCCGGGATGCCGTCTCGGACGAGATCGTGACCAGCATCAGTTCGATACTCGTCCCTCCGGTCGACAGAAGAATGCGGTCGCCCAGCGCATTCGGCTGGACGATCGACAAGTCCGGTTCGGCACCGGGCCACTGGCTCGGTTCTCCGTAGAGATAGATCGCGGTGACCCCGGCGCGGGGCGGCAGCGCGTTGACGCCGTCGAGCACGACGGTGTTGAACCTGTTGTCGGACTGCGGATTGTGGCCGGCGATCCGCAACCGGTCGGGTGTGGCGATGGAGTCGATCAACGACGACCACGTGTCGGGCCGATCGGTGTGGATGAGCACCCGGGCTCCGGTCGCGCCGGCGCGGAACACCAGTTGCTGGGCGAGATACAATTCGCCCGCCACGTAGACCATGCCGACGCCGGGACCTGCGATGCGGGCGGTGATTCCGTGCCCGTTGTCGTCGGAGCCGATGAGCTGGCCGCACCCCGCGGGCGGTAACTGCAGCGCACGCAGGTCCTCGACGGACATGTCGGTCAACGGCATCACGTCGTCGAGGTCCGGCATCGCGACGGGAAGATTGGACAGCAGTCCGTCCCGGTGCCTGCCCTGCATCGAGACGAGTCCGGGAATCGTGAGCGGCTCGGGCATCGTCCGGGTGGTGACCCGGCAGGCCGCGCCGACCTTCACTTGACCGTGGTGTGCGCTGGGGCGCAGCCGGATCGTCACGGTCGTGCCGAGGCTCGACGGAACCCAGAGCTTCGCGAGCAGATCTCGTGTCAGGTAGCGCGGGTCGACTCCGTAGCCGGTGTTGCACACTCCGGGCAGTGGCATGCTTCCACATCTCCGTGAAGGTCTTCGGATCGACGCCGCGACTGATCTGCAGCGCTGCGGATTCGATCTCCGGTGCGGTGAGAATGCGGGCGCGGCAGCCGGAATCGGCCAGTGCACGCACGACGCGGCTTGCCGCGATCGTGATCGCGCGCGATGCGCCTTCCTCGCCGCCGCCGCGCCGCGCCACGGCGGCAACGCTCTGGGTGGCGTCGAATCGCAGGGCGAGCCAGACCATCCGGGTCTCGGTCGCCGGGAGCGGACCGATCAGCCTGTCGTACACGTCGGTGGTGGGGGAGCCGGCCGCGGCACGATAACCTTGGCTGGCGATGTCGATTCCGCTCAGCGAGATGTCGTGCTGCACGAGACGCGCGGCGAGGGCGTCGGTGGGGAGTTCGTGCGTCGTCTGGAAGCCGTCCCGAGTGACCTGCGTGAGGCTCCAACTGTTGCCGCTACCTCTCAACCGTGGGCGCTTCGGTAGTTGGGTGCGCAACGAGGCATCGGACGGCCGGTTACTTTTCCCGGCGTATCGGTTCGGGTCACCGAATCATTGACCTCACGGACCGCGACGCCTATCTGGGCAGGCCCGCATAAGAGTGTGCGGGAGCAGACTCCGGAGAGAGTGGACGCATTGCATTGTCGGGCACGATCGCAAGAGGCGTCGCTGCCTGATCAGCAAAAGATGTTGCGGGAGGGCGCCTGCTGGTGCGGTGTATCGGGTCTACAACTATCGTGTTCGGGTTTGCGGGAGCGGCGGTTGCGCGGCCGGATGATCGACGACGCGGCCCTGGGCGGGTCGCGGTGGTGCGGGTCATGTGGCGAGATCGATTGCCCCGGCCCGCCTGCGGACTCCTTCCGAGGCTGAATGTCGGACGCCGTCGTTACAGTCGAGGTCCTGCGAGAGAAGGGTGATGCATCGCTGGTGGAGAGGGTTGATGGATGACGGCATGGCACGGTTGGCATCGTTGTCCGGCCGGTTCTCTCCGTCGAGGTCGAAGCAGAATCATCACCGGCTTCGGGGCGATGCCGCCGCACGGTTGGGGAAGGGGTGACCGGTGAGCATCTCGGGCGATCGCGGGTCATCTCGGAACGCGACGGTGCTCGCCGCTCATGAATTGGGCCCGGCGTGACCGGGCCGGGATCGACCGCGGCGCGGCAGTTCTCGTTCACCACCCGCGCCCACGTGGCGGTCGACGACGCGACCGGTGAGCGGATCGGCCTCGATGACGTCGACACCCGGGTGGGGTGGCTGCTCGATCTGATTGCAGGTGCTGGCGCCGAGTTGGTGTCGCGGCTGTGGCGGCCGGCGACGTTCGACGTGCTCGCCGCCGGGCGTGACCGCCAGGACCGCAGGCTGCCCGCACAGGGTCATGTCGCCGCGGCGCGGCTCGGCTGGGATCCGACCTATCCGGACGGGGTCTATGTGCCGTCGCGGGTGAGCCGGGTGGTGACCGCGCAGGTGCTGGCGACCCTGCGGAGCCTGACCTACCGGGACACCGCGATCGCGGCACTGTCGACCCGATTCGACCCGGCCACCGGTCGTCTGACCGCACCCACCGAGCCGGGCGACTCTGTGCCCTCGGGTTTCGCTCGGGGTGTGCGGCGCCAGCTCGCCGCACGCGCCCGCTCCAGTGGCGGGGCACCGGCCGGCCGGTTGCGGATCACCGAGCTGCAGGGACCACCGCAGATCGCGTCGATGGCCCGACTGTCGGCCGCCGATCGGCAGCTCGCGCAGCTTGCCGTCACCGTCGCAGAGCATGAGCTGGTGTTGACGGTGAAGCTGCCGACCTGTCCCGCGCCGGTGGGGCGGGCGCAGTGGCGGCGGGTGCGGCTGACCGCGGCCATCCCCGCGCACCTGTGCGGCCGGCCTGTCATCGATTGGCATCTGCCGATCCTGGTCCTCGACCGCCGGGGTCTGTTGTGGCGGTGCGCCGCCACCGAACTCGTCCCGGCAGATGACCTGGACTCGGCCGCCGTGGCGGTGGGCGTGGATTGGTCCCCGTCCACGCTCGGTGCCGCCGCCATCACCACCGACAGCCCGGAGGGGCTGGTGTCGGATTACCGGGGCTTCACCTACGACGACCGCGGCCTCGGAATCAAACTGGCGCGCCTGCAGGCCGAGGGGCAGCTGCTGCACGCCAAGGCGGCCCGGCTGACCCGGCTGGCCGCCACCGCCCCACCGGAGGTCCGCGCCCAGCTGGAGGCGAAGATCGCCGTCCTCGACGAACACCGCACCGCGGTGGGTGCCAAGCGGGGGAAGATCAACCGGGAACTCGCGTTCCACTTCGCCTGCCAGGTCACCGACTACGCCACCACCGCGGGAGCGCAGGTGATCGCGGTGGAAGATCTCAGCACCCTCGAGACCCGCGGACACGGCCGGGTCAACAACAACCGGGCCGCGCAGTCCGCCCGCCGCCAAGCGGTCGCTGCGCTCGCGCACACCGCCGCAGCCGTTGGTATCGCGGTGGTCTCGGTGCCCGCCCGAGGATCGTCCGCATGGTGTCCGGGCTGCGACGAACCACTTGCCCGTCCCGGCGGGTACCACACCGCGTGGTGCCCGGGCTGCCGGGTCGGTGGCAACCGCGACCACATCGCCGGGGTGAACCTGGCCAAACGCGCGCTCCTCGGCAAGAACAACGTCACCCGCCGGCGGGGGCAGCTGCCCGCCGTCCGGGTCGCCGAACACGCGCCGGTCCGGCCATCGCGCGACAAAACCGGTCCGACCCCGAGCAGGCCCCGGCATCGCCGGGTCCGCCGTAGCCTGCCCACCGTGACGCCGCGGTTGGGGGTGAATCCGAAACAGCATGTTCCTGCACCACAAGCGTCGGTGTGGGACACGGTCCAACCCACACCACCGCACGGTGATACGGGTAGCCGTGACACACGTCCATCTCAGGCGCCCGCCACACCAGTGGCAGACAGTCCGAGATGTACGTAGACGCTACGTCAACGGTCTCGGAGGGCGCCGTCGATATGCAGACCGCGGAAGACCAGAACGTCGCGGCCTGCTCTGATCCTCGCGTGACAGGTCGAGTGCCCCAGCATTTTGCTGGGGCACTGTCGTCTCGGACGAGGGATCGAGTGATCAGTCGGCGGGCGGTATCAGCCGGCTGAGGACGACGCTGCTCTTGGTCTGAAGTACGGCCGGCTCCGACCGCAGATTCTCCAGCGTGCGTTCCAGGTGTGCCGTGTCGGTGGTGCGGACGCGGAGGAGGGCGTTGGCATCCCCGGTGACGGTGTACGCCTCCTGAACCTCGGTGTGACGAGAAACGATCCGTGCGATTTCGACGGCCGAGGTGCGGCCGCTGCAGTACAACTCGACGAAGACCTCGACGCCGTGGCCGAGAGCACGCGGATCGAGCGCCGCATGGAATCCGGTGATCACTCCGGACTCGATCAGTCGATCGACCCGACGCTTCACGGCGGGTGCGGAGAGCCCGACCTCGGCGCCGATGGTGGCGAAGCTGGACCGCGCATTGCGCTCCAGCCGCGCAACGATCCGCCGATCGAGCCCGTCCAGACGCAATGAATCATCCATGTGATGGAACGCTAGCGCATTGATCAGGGCTTTTGGTGGGTGGATACTGATTTCACCGACACCGACCGAGGGGGAGTGGAGATGGCGCCCACTGCTGGTATCGAGTCCGAAAACCCGTACGAAGAGACGGCAGAGGTGCGGGGCGACGCCGCCCGCGTGGCCCGGCGTGCTCACTCGCGGAGTTACCTGATGTGCCCGCCCACGTATTTCGACGTCGTCTATGCCATCAACGACTGGATGCGGCCCGAGGAACCCGTGGACCGGGATCGTGCGATGTCGCAGTGGTCGGCGCTCGCAGACACGTACCGGCGGCTCGGACACGAGGTCCTCACGATCGACCCTGTCGAGGGGCTCCCGGACATGGTGTTCGTCACCGACAGCGGACTCGTCGTCGACGGTGTCGCGCTCGGCGCCCGCTACCGGTCCGCCGAGCGGCGGGCCGAGGCCGACCACGTGTTCCGGTGGTTCCTGGACAACGGGCTGGTCAGGCCCACCCTGCCGCGGTATGTCAACGAGGGGGAGGGTGACTTCCTCGTCGTCGGCGACGTGATCCTCGCCGGAACCGGATTTCGGTCCGACCCGCAGTCACACGCCGAGGCCTCGGCCCACCTCGGCCGCCCGGTGATCACGTTGAACCTGGTGAATCCCCGCTACTACCACCTCAACACCGCGCTGGGTGTGCTCGACGACTGGACCATCGCCTACCTGCCGGCGGCGTTCTCGCCGGACAGTCGCGCTCTGCTCGAGGAGATGTATCCCGACGCGGTGATCGCGGCCGAGACGGACACCGACTGGCTCGGACTGAACCTGGTCAGCGACGGTGCCAATGTGGTGCTACCCGTGCAGGCTTCGCACCTTGCAGACCAATTGTCCGCTCGCGGGTACGAGCCCGTGCCGGTCGACTATTCGGAGTTCCTCAAATCCGGTGGCGGAATCAAGTGCAGCACTTTGGAGCTCCGCGGATTCCGCGGGCTCCGGGTCGTGGAAGATCAGGGGTGACCAGCAATGTCGGACGGTGTCGTTTCCGTGTCGGATGCCACGCGTGAACAGCTGATCAGGGCCGACGAGCACAGCGCACACAACTACGCGCCGCTGCCGGTCGTGATCGAGTCGGGCGCGGGCTCGTGGGTGAAGGGAATCGATGGCGTCGACTACCTGGATGTACTCGCCGGATACTCGGCTCTCAACTTCGGCCACGCGCACCCCACCCTCGTCCGGGTGGCACGCGAACAACTCGGCCGGCTCACCCTGACCAGCCGCGCCTTCCAGCACGATCGGTTCGCGTCCTTCTGCGAGGACCTGAGCAGGCTGTGCCGGAAGGACGCCGTGCTGCCGATGAACACGGGCGCCGAAGCCGTGGAGACCGCGCTGAAACTGGCCCGCAAATGGGGTTACGACGTCAAGGGAGTGCCGCCGGGGCGTGCCGAGGTGATCACGTGCGCCGGGAACTTCCACGGTCGCACCATCTCGATCGTCGGGTTCTCGTCCGATCCGGACGCGTACACCGGATTCGGTCCGTTCCCGGCGGGCTTCGCGTCCGTCGAATACGGGAACGCGAATGCGCTCGAGGCCGCGATCACGGAGAACACCGTGGCGGTGCTCCTCGAACCGATCCAGGGAGAGGCCGGGGTCCTGGTGCCACCGCCCGGCTACCTCGCAGCGGTCCGGGACATTTGCACTCGTCGCGGGATCCTGATGGTCGCCGACGAGATCCAGAGCGGGCTCGGGCGGACCGGCGACACGTTCGCGTGCGACCACGAGAACGTCACCCCCGATGTGTACGTCCTGGGCAAGGCACTCGGGGGTGGTCTGATACCGGTTTCCGCCGTCGTCGCCGACTGGCCGGTGATGGCGGTGATCGGCCCCGGACAACATGGGAGCACGTTCGGGGGCAACCCCCTCGCCTGCGCGGTCGGGAGCGCCGTCGTGGACCTGCTCGAGACCGGCGAGTACCAGCAGCGAAGCCGCGACCTGGGTGCCTACCTGCACAGAATGCTGTCGCAACTGCCCCCCGACCACGTCTCGGAGGTGCGTGGGCGCGGACTGTGGGCCGGTGTGCAGCTGGCCGACGGTATGCCGTCCGCTCGAACGATCTGTGAAAGACTTCTGGCACGCAGGGTCCTCGCGAAGGACGCGCACGAGGGAACGATCCGCATCGCCCCGCCGCTGGTGATCGAACGGGACGAGCTGACGTGGGCGGTCGAACAGCTCGCCGATGCGCTCGCCGAGTGAGTTTTGACCCTGGGCCTCACCGACCGGTATTGTTCTCCGTTGGCGTGCCGTGCGCCGCTGCGTCCTCGTGTCGCAGTGGCTGGCGGTTCTCGGGTCTCAACTGGCCGCCGGGAATCGCTCGACGATACGCAATGGCCAGCAGCGGATTGAACAAGACGAGGAAGTTCTGTGTCTACGTACACCCCGAAGGCCGGAGATGTGACCCGCACGTGGCACGTCATCGACGCCACTGACGTGGTGCTCGGCCGCCTTGCCGTCCAGGCAGCCAACTTGCTGCGCGGCAAGCACAAGCCCACCTTTGCACCGCACGTTGACGGCGGCGACTTCGTCGTCATCATCAACGCCGAGAAGGTTGCCATCAGCGGCAACAAGCGTGAGGGCAAGTTCCTCTACCACCACTCCGGACACCCCGGTGGTCTGAAGTCCCGCTCCGTCGGTGAGGTTCTCGACAAGAACCCCGACCGCCTCGTGGAGAAGGCCATCGTCGGCATGCTCCCCAAGAACAAGCTGGGTCGCGCCATCAGCAGCAAGCTGAAGGTCTACGCGGGCCCGAACCACCCCCACGCCGCGCAGCAGCCGGTGCCATTCGAGATCAAGCAGGTGGCCCAGTGACGGCGCCGGAGGAGCAGAACGTGTCCAACCCCGAAGAGATCACCGAGGCTGTCGAGGTCGCGGCGGACGAGTACGTGTCCGTCGAGGAGCCCGAGGTCGCCGAGGACATCGAGGCCGCTGCTGCACCGCAGGCCCCGATCGTGATCGATCGCCCCATCCAGACCGTCGGTCGTCGTAAGGAAGCGGTTGTCCGCGTCCGTCTGACCCCCGGTTCGGGCGACTTCAAGCTCAACGGCCGCACCATCGAGGACTACTTCCCGAACAAGGTGCACCAGCAGCTGATCAAGGCTCCGCTGGTGACGGTCGAGCGTGCCGAGTCCTTCGACATCGTGGCGCTGCTGCACGGTGGTGGACCGTCCGGACAGGCCGGCGCACTGCGTCTCGCCATCGCCCGCGCGCTCATCGAGGTCACCCCCGAGGACCGTCCGGCTCTCAAGAGCGCCGGCTTCCTCACGCGTGACGCCCGCGCCGTCGAGCGCAAGAAGTACGGCCTGAAGAAGGCCCGCAAGGCATCTCAGTACTCGAAGCGCTGATGTGTCGCCGAAGCCGCCCTCCGGGGTCGGCTTCGGCACCTGTTCTTCCCGAGAGCAGGCGTCCATCGTTACCGGACGCCTGCTCTCGTGCTTTATCCGAGATGTAGTGGGTTTCCTAGGTGCGAGGAGTCTGGTCTATGGGTCGATTGTTCGGGACGGATGGGGTTCGTGGTCTCGCGAATACCGAGCTGACCGCCGAGTTGGCGTTGCAGGTGGCCTCCGCCGCCGCGACGGTGCTGGCGTCGCCGGGTTCGGGGGGACGCAAGACGGCTGTGGTCGGTCGCGACCCGAGAGCCAGCGGTGAAATGCTCGAGGCGGCGGTCGTCGCGGGCCTGACGTCGGCCGGTGTCGACGTTCTGAACGTCGGGGTGCTGCCGACACCCGCGGTGGCCTACCTGACCGCGGCGCTGGACGCAGCTCTCGGTGTCATGATCTCCGCCTCGCACAATCCCATGCCCGACAACGGCATCAAGATCTTCGCGGCCGGTGGACACAAACTCGACGACGAGGTGGAAGACCGGATCGAGGCCGTCGCCGCCGGGACCACGACACGGCGGGCGCCGACCGGTGCGGGGATCGGACGTGTCCGCACGGTGCCGGATGCCGCGGAACGGTATCTGCAGCACCTGGCCACCGCACTCCCGAACAGCCTCGACGGGCTGACCGTGGTGGTGGACTGCGCGCACGGCGCGGCATCGGGCGTCGCTCCCGCCGCCTATCGGGCCGCCGGCGCCACCGTCGTCGCGATCAACGCCGAACCCGACGGACTCAATATCAACGAGAACTGCGGGTCGACTCACCTCGAAAGCCTGCAGAAGGCGGTCGTCGAGCACGGCGCCGATCTGGGGCTGGCGCACGACGGGGATGCGGATCGGTGCCTTGCCGTCGACGCCGCCGGTTCCCTCATCGACGGCGACGCCATCATGACCGTGCTCGCCCTCGGTATGCGCGACGCAGGCGAACTGGTGGACAACACCCTCGTCGCGACGGTCATGAGTAATCTCGGTCTGCACATCGCGATGCGGGAGGCCGGGATCACGCTGGTCACCACTGCCGTCGGTGATCGCTACGTCCTCGAAGGACTCCGGTCCGGTGGCTTCAGCCTGGGCGGCGAACAGTCCGGACACGTCGTGTTCCCCGCCTTCGGCACCACCGGCGACGGAGTGTTGACAGGACTGCGGCTGATGGGCCGGATGGCGGAGACCGGACAGGCGATCGCAGATCTGGCGTCGGCGATGACGACGCTCCCGCAGGTTCTGGTGAACGTGAGGGTCGCCGACAAGCGCGCCGTCGCCGCGTCCCCGGTGGTGCTGGACGCGGTCGTGGCCGCCGAGCGCAGCCTGGGCGACAACGGCCGGGTGCTGCTGCGGCCGTCGGGAACCGAACAACTCGTCCGTGTGATGGTCGAGGCGTCGGACATCGAAGTAGCCCGTAAACTCGCCGACGAACTGGCGGGCACCGTCGCCTCCGTGTGAGTGGACAACCGCACCGATGACTGCTGCGGCGCCTCCGATGACTACTGCCCCGGGCCCATGCCCGGCCCGGGTGATTGGTGCGTCAAGGTCTGGCGGATCTCGGTTCGATCCTTTGCCCGTTGATCGAGGACACCGTCTCGGCCCGCACCGGCAGGGACGAGGAGCGGAACACTGAGGATCTCGGCGAAGAACTCGGTGATCCGCGGGAGGACGACGGCGAGTCGGCCGACGGCACGTCACACGACAAGGGCCTCGAACTGAACCTCGACGGACAGTCGTGGACCCTCGCCATGGATGCCGACGGCCAGGGAATTCATCTCGAGCTGAACGACGGACAGGGCGGGACAGCCAGGTTCGGAGTCGAGATCGGCCCAAATGGTCTGCCGCAGATCGCAGCGGGAACCGCTGCGGGCGAAGGAGACTCCGCAGATGCCGACTGCGCGCCCGCCTCGCCGACCCCGGAATCACAGGTCAGCGGTGATACCGAGGCCGCCACGGACGCGACATCCGAAGAACAGCCGACGCCCGGCCGACCGGCCGCGGACGCCGTGCCGGACCACGAGAACACACCGGCCCTTGCATCGGCCGGAGACGCCACGGCCGACCCGCAACCACAGGCGGTGTCAGTGCAGCAGGAGCCGGCTCCCGCCGCTACAGGAATCGCGGTCCGCGCCCGAATCGGCCACAGGTCCCGTGGGCGGATTCGACAGCGGCGCCGAGTTGGCCGAGGCGGGGCCACTGTGAGCCACCGAGCCGCAGAGTTGCGCGCGCAACGGGCACAGATGCGGGCCGACCTCGACATGTTCCGGGAACGGATCGACGAGCGCAGAGCCAGAGACGAGGAAGCCGCGGCGAACCGGTCCGGCCGTAGCCGGACCGAGCCTGCAGCGGCATCACCCGCTGCTGCGCCACCGGAAACACTCGACGACGACGAGTTCTATCGTCCGCGCAGCTGGCTGGTGTGACCGGAGAACTCAAATGTGCGGGAGCACACCCTCGAAGCCGGCGTCGGTGTGCTCCTCGTGCGGATCGACGAGCGTGGTGTGGGGAAGTTCGGCGTCCGCCTTCGCGAACACCTCGTACTTCTTGTCCTCGGTGAGGTGATAGAGCAGGAAGCCGGTGAGCAGCGCGCGCGTGATCTGCTGGGTCTTCCGCTCGGAACCGCCGATGCCGAGTGCACCCAGGAGACGGCGTCCCTCGGTGAGCCCGGACTCCTTGGCACCGTTGACGGCGCGCAGGACGTGTTCTCCGCCCCACGCCTCGGCCAGCGCCTTGGCGTTGCTGTTCATGGTGTCGATGTCGGCACCGGCGACGACGAGCCCCGGCGCTGTGATCTTGGACGCATATCTCTCGGCCTTAGGTGCGGTCGGTGCCGGGAACAGGGCGGCGACCGCCGATACGTCCCGTTGCGCGGCGGCGAGCACTGCCACACCCGCACCCATCCCGTGTCCTGCGAACGCGACGCGGTCAGGCCGCACGCTGATCTGGCCGGGACCGAGACGCACACCCACACAGATGTCGAGGGTGGCCCGCAGGTCGGTGGCGAGGCCCAGGTGAGAGGGCACGGGACCCCGCTCGCTGTTGGGGGCGGCCACGACGATTCCCCACGACGCCAGATGCTCGAGCGTCTTCCGATAGTGGTCGGCACCTGCCATCCAGCTGTGCGCGAACGCGACGGCGGGCAGGTTGAAGCCTGATTCGGGCGTGTATACGACGCCCGGCTGTCCGGCGAGTGCGAGGTCACCCCGCAGCACGCGGTGCGGTCCTCGCTTGGACAGTTCACGGGCCAGGGTCTTCGGTTTCGGCGCCACGGGGAGAACGTTATCCGATTCGCGGGCCGGCGATAGAGCCGATGGGGCCCACACTCCGACTTCGTCGCGTCGCCCGGTCCAAGTACCCTGATGAACCATGTGCGGAATCGTGGGATACGTCGGCCACCGGCAGGCTCTGACCGTTGTGGTGGAGGCCTTGCGGCGAATGGAATACCGCGGATACGACTCCGCCGGTATCGCCGTGCTCGACGGCCACGGCGGCATGGCGGTCGAGCGGAAGGCGGGTCGTCTCGCGAATCTCGAGGCCGAACTTGACGAGGTCGGGGCCGAGCACTTCACCGGGAGCACCGGGATCGGTCACACGCGGTGGGCCACGCACGGCAGGCCGACCGACCGCAACGCGCACCCGCACCGTGATGCGGGTAACACGGTTGCCGTCGTGCACAACGGCATCATCGAGAACTTCGCCCCCTTGCGGGCCGAACTCGAACACGACGGAATCGACTTCGTCAGCGACACCGACACCGAGGTCGCGGTGCACCTCGTCGCGCGGGCCTACGCCTCGGGCGAGACGGCCGGTGACTTCGTCGCGAGCGCGCTGAGCGTGCTGCGCAGGCTCGAGGGCGCGTTCACGCTCGTCTTCACGCATTCGGACCACCCGGACACCATCGTCGCGGCGCGTCGCTCGACGCCCCTCGTCATCGGTGTCGGCGAGGGAGAGACATTCCTCGGGTCCGATGTCGCGGCGTTCATCGAGCACACCCGTGACGCGGTCGAGCTGGGGCAGGACCAGGTCGTGGTGATCACCGCGGACGGGTACTCGATCCTGAACTTCGACGGATCCGAGGCGCAGGGCCGCCCGTTCCGCATCGACTGGGACCTCGCCGCCGCCGAGAAGGGCGGCCACGACTACTTCATGCTCAAGGAGATCGAAGAGCAGCCGGCCGCGGTCGCGGACACCCTCCTGGGGCATTTCGCGGATGGGAAGATCGTTCTCGACGAGCAGCGACTGTCGGATCAGGAGCTGCGCGACGTCGACAAGGTCTTCGTCGTCGCCTGCGGCAGCGCCTACCACTCGGGGCTGCTCGCTAAGTACGCCATCGAGCACTGGACCCGGCTTCCCGTCGAGGTCGAGCTCGCCAGCGAGTTCCGCTACCGCGACCCGGTCCTGGACCGGTCGACGCTGGTCGTGGCCATCTCGCAGTCCGGTGAGACAGCCGACACTCTCGAGGCCGTGCGCCACGCCAAGGACCAAAAGGCGCGGGTGCTGGCAGTGTGCAACACGAACGGCGCCCAGATTCCCCGCGAGGCCGACGCCGTCCTCTACACCCGGGCAGGTCCGGAGATCGGTGTCGCGTCGACCAAGGCGTTCCTCGCGCAGGTCACGGCGAACTACCTGGTCGGCCTGGCCCTCGCCCAAGCCCGCGGCACCAAGTACCCGGACGAGGTCGCACGCGAGTACGCCGACCTGGAGGCCATGCCCGACCTGGTGAGCCGGGTACTCCAGACGGTCGAGCCGGTGCGGGCGCTGGCTCGGGAGCTGGCGTCGTCGTCGACGGTGCTGTTCCTGGGCCGCCACGTGGGGTACCCCGTGGCGCTCGAGGGTGCGCTCAAGCTCAAGGAGCTGGCGTACATGCACGCCGAGGGCTTCGCGGCCGGCGAGCTCAAGCACGGGCCGATCGCGTTGATCGAGGACGGGTTGCCGGTGATCATCGTGATGCCGTCGCCGAAGGGGCGCGCGGTGCTGCACTCGAAGCTGCTGAGCAACATCCGGGAGATCCAGGCCCGCGGTGCGCGGACCGTCGTGATCGCGGAGGAGGGCGACGAGGCCGTGCGCCCGTTCGCCGATCACCTGATCGAGATCCCGGCGGCCCCGACGCTGCTGCAGCCGCTGCTGTCGACGGTGCCGTTGCAGGTGTTCGCGGCGGAGGTCGCGCAGACGCGCGGCTACGACGTCGACAAGCCGCGCAACCTCGCGAAGTCCGTCACCGTCGAATAACAACCACCGTAGGGGCGTGGCCGGGCCGGCCGCGCCCCTACGGGGTGACGACGACGGTGCCCGTCATCTCGGGGTGCAGCGAACACGTGTACTCGTAGGTCCCAGGTTCGGTGAACGTGTACGTGAACGTGCCGGTCTGCATCAACCGGCTCCGCAGCACACTTTTCGCGGCGCCGACACCCACCACGTCGTGGGTGACACCCCGGTCGTCGAAATTCCAGGTGACGGTATCTCCTGCCTTCACGGTGAGCGTTGCGGGCGCGTACGCCATGTTCGCGACCTGCACGACGGGTCCGGTCGGGGCCTCGGGCGCCGCGGTGTCCGGCGAACTGCACCCGGACACGACGCCCGCCATCGAAATGCTTGCGGCCAGAGCCACTCCGGCGATCCACGAGCTTCCACGTCCACGCATGACGTCGAGCGTAGTCTGACCCGGTACCGACCCTTCTCGACGAGGAGTTCCCATGCGGGGCTACTACACCGCTGACGAGGTTCGAGCTGCCGAGGCGCCGTTGCTGGCGTCTCTTCCCGACGGCGCGCTGATGCGACGCGCAGCGCATGGGCTCGCCACGGTGGTGGCGGCGGAGCTGCGAGCGCGGACCGGGGGCGTCGCGGGTCGAACGATCACGGTGCTGGTGGGGTCCGGGGACAACGGCGGGGACGCGTTGTGGGCGGCGTCGATGCTGCGGGGGCGTGGCGTCGCGGCCACCGCGGTCCTGCTGAAACCGGAGAAGGCGCACGAGGCGGGGCTGGCCGCGTTCACCGCGGCAGGCGGCCGGGTGGCCGCCCCGTCCGACGAGCTGGGCCTGCCCGATCTGGTGGTCGACGGGATCGTCGGAATCTCCGGCCGGGGGCCGCTGCGACCCGATGCTGCCGCGCTGGTCGACCGGATCGAGGCTCCGATCGTGTCGGCCGACCTGCCGAGCGGTGTGGACCCGGACACGGGTGCGGTCGACGGGCCCGCCGTGCGCGCCGCCGTCACCGTCGCATTCGGTGCCCTCAAACCGGTCCATGTGCTCGGCGCCGCGCACTGCGGCCGAGTCGAGCTCGTGGACATCGGACTGTCGCTCGGCGATGCCGGGATCACCGCCCTCGACGCCGCCGACGTCGGTGCTGCGTGGCCGGTGCCGGGGGCGGACGACGACAAGTACTCGCAGGGCGTGGTGGGGGTTGTCGCTGGCAGCGACGGCTACCCGGGTGCCGGTGTGCTGTGCACGGGCGCCGCGGTCACGGCCACGTCGGGGCTCGTTCGCTACGCCGGGCCGTGCACGCACGAGGTGCTCGCGCACGCGCCGGAGGTGATCGCGACCGCCGATCTCGGGAAGGCGGGACGTGTCCAGTCGTGGGTGATCGGGCCGGGCATGGGAACCGACGACGCCGCCCGTCGCACGTTGCGGACGGTGCTCGACTCCGACGTGCCCGTGCTGGTCGACGCGGACGGTCTGACCCTGCTCGCCGAGGACCCGGATCTGGTGCGGTCGCGGACCGCAGCGACACTGCTGACCCCGCACGCCGGGGAGTTCGCCCGGCTGACGGGGACGGATCCGGGTCCGGACCGGGTGGCGTCGGTACGCGCTCTCGCGGCCGACTGGAACGTTCACCTGCTGCTGAAGGGGCGGGCCACGGTGATCGCGGAACCCGGTGGCCGGATCTTCGTCAACGAGGCGGGCGGGTCCTGGTCCGCCACCGCGGGGGCGGGGGACGTACTCGCCGGGATCATCGGCTCACTCATGGCCGCGGGTATCGGCCCGGCCCGGGCCGCGGCGGTGGGTGCGCGAGCGCACTCGCTGGCCGCGAACCTGGCCGCCCGAGGCGGTGGCGCGGACCTCTCCGCAGGTCGCGGAACAGCACCGATCTCCGCCGGGACGCTGCTCGCGCACCTCAGGGAGTCGATCAGAGTTCTTCGTGCGGGGGTGTCACCCGAAGAAATGCCGGCCTCATCGTGAATGGCAGGATCGAACATATGACGCTTGCTGAAGCAGTACCGGCCGACGACCACGGACACAGCGAACCCGCAGCGCCCACGCAGGCGCCGGCACCGCAGGCCGAGGCCGTCGTCGATCTGGACGCGATCGCACACAACGTCCGCATCCTGCGCGACAGCGCCCGGGACGCGGCGATGATGGCCGTCGTGAAGGCGGACGGCTACAACCACGGCGCCGTACCCGTGGCACGCGCCGCGCTGGCCGCCGGAGCGTCGGAACTGGGCGTGACGACGGTGTCGGAGGCGCTGACTCTGCGCCGCGCGGGCATCGACGCACCCGTCCTCGCCTGGCTGCACACCGTCGACGCCGATTTCGCCCCCGCGATCGCGGCCGGAGTCGAACTCGGTGTCTCCTCGCCCCGTCACCTCGCCGCGGTGGTCGCTGCCGCCCAGAGCGTCGGCACCACGGCGATCGTCACGATCAAGGTCGACACCGGACTGAACCGCAACGGGGTGGCGCCGGACGAACTGGCGCAGGTCCTCGTCGATCTGGCGCGCGCACAGGCCGAGGGCTCGGTGCGGCTGCGCGGCATCTTCTCGCATCTGGCCCACGCCGACGAGCCGCACCACGCCTGGATCGATTCCCAGCGCGATCGGCTGATCAGCGCGATCGCGGATGCCAAGCGTCAGGGACTGGTCCCCGAAGTGGTGCACCTGTCCAATTCCGCGGCCACCCTGACCCGTCCCGACCTGCGGTTTGACATGGTTCGCCCGGGAATCGCGATATATGGGTTGTCGCCCGTACCCGAACTCGGTCAGTTCGGGTTGCGCCCGGCGATGACACTGCGATCGAGGGTGGCTCTGGTGAAGAAGGTAGCGGCAGGTGAAGGCGTGTCCTACGGGCACCAGTGGGTGGCCCCACGGGATACGACGGTGGCGCTGCTGCCGTTCGGGTACGCCGACGGGCTGCCGCGCTCGCTCAGCGGCCGATTCGAGGTCCAGCTGGGCGCGCAGCGACGGCCGGGTATCGGACGCGTCTGCATGGACCAGGTGGTCGTCGATCTCGGACCGGACGGCGGCGGAGTCCGGGAGGGGGACACCGCCGTGTTCTTCGGCAACGGAGACCTCGGCGAACCCAACGCACAAGCGTGGGCCGATGAACTCGACACCATTCACTACGAGGTGGTGACAGGGGTACGCGGACGCACGGTGCGCAGTTACGTCGGCGGAACGGGCACCTAGATCATGGGGTTGTCGAAGCGGTTGGGGCTCGTCGGCGGCCTGCTGAGCGCGCTGGCCCTCGGTTCGGTCGCCGGCGTCAACGCGCTGCGCACCGCGACCCGGCCGGGCCGCGAGATCTACGGTGACGAGGACTTCACGCTGATGTCGCGGGACCGGCGCAGCGTCGTGGTCACCGAGGACGGCGTCGCGCTCGCGGTCCGCGAGGTCGGCCCCGAGGACGCGCCGGTGACGGCGGTGTTCGTGCACGGCTATTGCCTGGACATGACGTCGTGGCATTTCCAGCGCCGCCAGCTCGCCGAGCGGTGGGGCGACGACGTGCGGATGGTGTTCTACGACCAACGCGGGCACGGCGATTCGGGTGTGCCGTCCACGGCGAGCTGCACCATCGCTCAGCTGGGCGCCGATCTCGCGACCGTGATCGAGGCTAAGGCCCCCACCGGACCGGTTGTGCTCGTGGGGCATTCGATGGGCGGGATGACGGTCCTGGCCTTCGCCGGGCAGCGGCCCGAACTGGTGGCGTCGCGGGTGGTCGGTGTGGGCCTGGTGGCCACGGCCGCCGCGGGTCTCAGCGAGACCGGATTGACGCGGAACCTGCAGAACCCGGTCATCGACGGCTTCCGGATGGCCGTCCGGACCTCGCCCGAACTCGTCCAGCACGCGCGCGGCGCCGCCCGCGTGCTGATCACCCCGATTCTGCGGGCGGCGTCGTACGGCACGGACGTGAGTCCGCGGCTGCACAAGTTCTCCGACTCCATGCTGGACCGGACGTCGGTGGTGACCATCGTGAACTTTCTGCGCACACTCGAATTGCACGACGAGTCCGCGTCACTCGAGGCGATCGAGCGCACCCCGTCCGTCGTGGTGTGCGGAGACAGCGACATGATCATCCCGTTCGGCAGCTCCCGGAAACTGGCAGCGGACCTTCCGGAGTCCGAACTGGTGCGGGTACGCGGTGCCGGCCATCTGGTGCAGCTCGAATTCCCGTCCGTGGTGTCGGACGCCGTCGACCGGGTGCTGCATCGTGGCCTGAAGACGTACGAGTCGCGTGAGCAGTCCGATGTCGGCTGAAGAAGGAGTGTTGCCCGTGAGCGGGACCGTGGTGTTGCCGACGGCGGAGGACACCGAGCAGTTCGGCCGAGATCTCGCCCGGGGCCTCGTCGCCGGGGATCTCGTGGTCCTCGACGGACCCCTCGGTGCGGGGAAGACCGCACTGACGAAGGGGATCGGAGCCGGGCTCGGCGTGCAGGGGCGGGTGACTTCGCCCACATTCGTGATCGCGCGGGAGCACCGGGCGGGCACGCGGCCCGACGGGGGCACCCCGGTCGGGATGGTGCACGTGGACGCGTACCGACTGGGCGGAAGCGGCCCGCATGCGCTGGACGAACTCGACGCGCTCGACCTCGACACCGACCTGGCTGCAGCGGTTGTCGTCGTCGAATGGGGCGAGGGCATCGCGGAGCAGCTTGCCGATCGTCATCTGCGGGTACGCCTGCGCCGCGAGCCGGAGACGGACGTCCGCACCGCCCACTGGGAGTGGATTTCCTGACGGGTCGGGTGTCGGGAGCGGTTCTGACGTGCGAGTACCCTCAGTTACCGTGCTTGTTCTCGCCATCGACACGTCCACGCCTGCCGTGACCGCCGGAGTCGTCCGGGTTTCGGCCGATTCCGCATCGGTGGAGGCGGTGGACACCCTCGCGGTGCGCGTGACGGTCAATCCGCGCGCCCACGCGGAAGTGCTCACCCCGCATATCCTGGAATGCCTCACCGAGTCGGGGCACGTCGCCGCGGACCTCGACGCGGTGGTGGTCGGCGCCGGACCCGGGCCGTTCACCGGATTGCGCGTGGGGATGGCCACCGCCGCCGCGTTCGCCGACGCCCTCGGCATTCCGGCCCACGGCGTGTGCAGCCTCGACGCCATCGCCGCACAGGTGGACGGTGACCGGAATCTGCTCGTCGTCACGGATGCACGGCGGCGTGAGGTGTACTGGGCGCGCTATTCGGCAGGGGTGAGGGTGGAAGGTCCCGCGGTGGTGAAGCCGCGCGAACTCGAGCCGATGCCGTCCGAGGTGGTGGCGGGATCGCCGTCACACGTCGACTTCTTCGATCTGCCGGTCGAGCCCGTGGAAACACCGTCGCCCGCAGGACTGGTCGCGGTGGCCGCGGGGGCCCTGTTCAGTGATGCTGCCCCGGCGGCGCTCGTACCGCTCTACCTGCGGCGCCCGGACGCGGTCGAATTGGCGGACCGGAAGAAATGACTTTCCGCATCGAACCGATGGCGGCCGCCGACGCCGAACGGTGCGCGGAGCTCGAGACACTCCTCTTCGCCGGTGACGGACCCTGGAGTGCAGGCGCATTCAGGGCGGAACTGGCCGCCCCGCACGTGCACTACACCGTGGCGCGGGACGACACCGGCCACGTCGTCGGGTACGCCGGAATCGCCCTGCTGGGTGACGGTTCGCATCCTGAATCCGAGATCCACACGATCGGAACGGATCCGGCGTGTCAGCGGCGGGGGATCGGCGGTGCTCTCCTCGACGAACTCCTCCGAGTGGCCGACACCCGGGGTGGCCCGGTGTTTCTCGAAGTGCGCACCGACAACGACGCGGCGATCGCCCTCTACCGACGTGAAGGATTCGAGATCGTGGGAACCCGTAAGAAGTACTACCAACCGAGCGGTGCGGACGCCTTCACGATGCGTCGCCCCGGATCGGGTGAGGAGCCGGTGCAATGATCGTCATGGGGATCGAAAGCTCTTGTGACGAGACCGGAGTCGGCATCGTCCGGTGGAACGGTGACGGAACGTGCGAACTCCTCGCGGACGAGGTCGCATCCAGCGTCGAAGAGCATGCACGGTACGGCGGGGTGGTGCCGGAGGTCGCGTCCCGTGCGCACCTCGAGGCGATCGTCCCGACGATGCGGCGGGCCCTCGCCGCCGCCGGGATCGCCAAGCCGGACGCTCTCGCCGTCACCATCGGACCCGGTCTGGCCGGCGCCCTGCTCGTCGGTGTGGCGGCCGCGAAGGCCTATGCGGCGGCGTGGGACGTCCCGTTCTACGCGGTGAACCACCTCGGCGGTCACGTCTCGGTCGACACGCTCGAACACGGACCGATGCCGCCGTGCGTGGCGCTGCTCGTGTCCGGCGGCCACACCCACCTCCTGCACGTCGAGGATCTTGCGAAGCCCATCGTCGAACTCGGCACCACCGTGGACGACGCCGCCGGCGAAGCCTTCGACAAGGTGGCCCGCCTCCTCGGCCTCGGATTCCCCGGTGGCCCCGCTCTCGACGCCGCGGCGCAGGACGGGGACCGCAACGCCATTCCCTTCCCGCGCGGTATGACCGGGCCCCGGGACGCCCGGCACGACTTCTCGTTCTCCGGGCTGAAAACGGCTGTGGCACGGTACGTGGAGTCCAAGGAGCGGGCAGGGGAGGTGTGCTCGGTGCCGGATATCGCCGCGAGCTTCCAGGAGGCCGTGGCGGACGTGCTGACGATGAAAGCGGTGCGCGCAGCCCGCGACGTCGGCGTGGACACACTGGTTCTCGGTGGCGGTGCCACGGCCAACTCCCGTATCCGCGCACTCGCCGAGGAACGTTGCGCCGACGCCGGACTGACCCTGCGGGTACCGAAACCGCGCCTGTGCACCGACAACGGAGTGATGATCGCCTCGCTCGGCGCGCATCTGATCGCTGGCGGCGCCGCGCCGTCCCTGCTGACCGTGGCCAGCGACCCCGGACTGTCGGTGGCGACCAGTCAGGTGTTCAGCTGACCGGAATCGTGACGGTCTGCGTGGCCGGGGGAGTGAGCGCCGCACCGGGCTGAGCACCACTCGGTTGCGACGCATCGGGATTCGGAGCGACCGTGCCCGGCGCCGGGACCATCGGGAAGAGCCCCTCGGGTGTCGCGGGTGCACTGGGTGCCGCGGGCGCACTCGGTTCCGCGGGAGCGGCGGGCGTCTCCGCAGGCGGCGGTGCCGCCTCGGGAACGTCGGGTGCGGGCGCGACGGGGCTCGGTTCGTTCGGCGTGGATTCCCCCGGAACCTGCGGCCACAGCGGCGGAATCGCGGGCCACTCGATGTGCGGCCACGAGGGCTGCGACGGGTTCGTTCCCGGCAGCGTCGGACGCGGCGGCGCCGTGGGCGTCGGCACCGGGGTGGTGGTGCGCGGTGTCGTGGTCTCGCTCGTCGAATCGGGCGTCTGCTCGGAGGTCCGGTCCGTCTGCGGTCCGGACGTGGGCGGCGCAACCTGATTCGGGTGGAACTCCGACGTCGGCGTCGGATCGTACGACGGAATCCGCGTGGCGGGAGGTCCGTCCGTTGTCGTGGTCGTGACCTGCTCGGTGGTCTGGAACATGTCGGTCCCCACGGGGGAGACATTGGGATCCGGCGCGGGCGCGAGTTCCTTGACGCCGTACCCGAGAACGAGACCTCCGACCACGAGGGCGCCGACGAGTGCCCCCGACACCTTGGCAGTCGAACCGGGTCGGTTCGACTCGGTGGCCGGGTAGTCGCGGATGGCGGAGGAGACGGCGAGCAACGCCGCACCTTTCGCGGTCGCCGTGTCGGGTTCGGGCATCACGACGACCCGTGCAGCGAACGCGTCGGTGACGGCGGCGGTGATCGCGGGAATGTTCGCGCCACCACCGACGAGGGCCAGGGCGTCCGGTTGACGTGGGGAGTCGGCGACGGTGGCACGGATGAACTCCACCGCGACCCGGACAGTGGGTGCGGCGATCTCGTCGAACCTGGTGCGGCTGATCTCGATCGGGCGGATGCCCTGCAGGTCGATGTCGACGTGTGCGTTCGGCTCCGAGGACAACTGCTCCTTGGCGACGCGGCACCGCGCCGAGAGCAGGTCGCGGTCCAGGTGCCGAAGGGGATGCGGGGTCGAGAGGCTGCCGACGACGTGGTGGAAGACGAGGTCGTCGATTCCGGTGCCGCTCACACGGCTCGTGCGGTCGGTGTGCAGGACGGTGCCGTCGACCTGATCGACGACGGCGACGGACAGTCCGGACTCGCCGAAGTCGACGATCGCGACTGTGGCGTGCTGGGCGACCTCGCCGGTGTGCCGCAGGTAGGTGAGCGTTGCGGCGGTCTCGGGCACGAGATGCACGCGGTGCCGCTGCCTGCTGACGGCGCTGCGGATCGAATGCGCCTGTTCCGCCGTGCGGTACGCGACGGCGAACGCGTCGGGAATGGTGGGGTCGGCAGGGACCTGGGTGGTCATCAGCGAGATCGACGAGCGGACCAGGTCACCGAGGTCGGTGTGCGCCTGATCGGCGGACAGGTAACGGAACTCGACGTTCTGCGAACCGTTGGAGGCCGTGGTGACGAGGGCGGAACCCACACCGGACGCACCGGTGGACATCCCCAAGGACATCCCCATCACACACCCCCTCACGTTTTCGACGCGTGACCTGCCATCTCTGTCGGAACGCCCTGTTCAGCGGGGAATCCCTGCCCGTTGAATCGGCGACTGTTATCTGAACGTTACAGAAAACAAACGGATTTCGCTTCCGACTTTCGGCCGCACAAGACGAGGATGGCGCTCGATATCCGGTCTCACCTGCACAGTTGTCCAAAGGAATCTCATGCGACGCGCCAGCGATTTTCGTAACCTCACGAGACGCGAGCGCAGACGGCTTGTGCTGCGTGCACTTCTGCGCCCGCTGGTCACGGTCCTCCTGTGCCTGGTGGTCTACTTCGCCCTGCCGTGGACCTCGTTCGGGGACATGTCGGGCGTGTTCTTCCTGGCCGGCGGTTTGCTCGTGGTCGCGGCGGTCGCGGTCTGGCAGATCCGCCGGATCGTCCAGTCCGACATACCGGCGCTCCAGGCGATCGAAGCAGTGGCCCTGATCCTGCCGATCTACCTGCTCGGGTTCGCGGCCGGCTACTGCCTGATGTCCGAAAGTGATCCGGGTTTCTTCTCCGAACCCCTCACCCGCATGGGTGCGCTGTACTTCTCGCTCACCGTCTTCTCGACCGTCGGGTTCGGCGACATCGCCGCGACGACCGATCCGTCACGAGCCGTCGTGAGTGTGCAGATCATCGGCAACCTGATCCTTCTCGGCGTCGGCATCCGCGCGGTCGTCGCGGCCGTCGGCTGGGCCCGCAGGCGCCGGGTCTAGCGACCCGACGCCAGCATCAGTTCGACGTTCCTGTCGGGTGTCCCGCCGAGCAGGTCGGGGTCGGCGTGAATGTCGTTGAACGACAACTCCCGGTACAGCGACGCCAACCCGAGCGGTGAGAGATCGGTGTGGTCGACGGCGTAGGGACTGTCGGCCTCGAACAGCGTCGTGAGCAGAGACACGGTTCCGTCGACGTTGTCGACCACCTCGATGATCCGCCCGTGCTGGGGGAAGTCGATGTGCGAGGCCGTGTTGATCTCCCAGAACGACTGCTCCGGAGTCGATCCGGGCCACGGGGTGATCCGGTTCTCGTGGGTGTGTCCGTTGACCCAGGCGAGGACGTTCGGGAATCGGTGCAGCAGATCCACCAGTCGCGAACCACGGATCCGGGGTTCCGCCGGGGCGAAGGGATCGGGGACGACGTTGTCCATGCTGCCGCTGGTGTGATGGCTGAACAGGACGAACCAGGTGTCGCTGCGTGCCTGCGTCACCGGATTGCCGGCCGTGTCGAAGTACCGGCTGCTACCGGCCACCAGAGTGTCCTCGATCCATCGGAACTGCTCCGCACCGAGCGAGCCGTCGACGAACCCCGCCCGGTTGGTGGAATCCATGCTGATGCCGACCACGCCGGGTGCGATCTCGAACGAGTAGTAGCCGATCCCGGTCTCACCGGCGTCCGGTGCGAAACCGTGGCCGACCGGTCCGGGACCGGTGTTGGCCGGGTCGAGGTGGGCGGCGATGAACTGGCGGGGCGTGAACGGGGCGCGTGAAGGGTCGGGTGTGACGACCCGCGGCGGTGTCGTGAATGCGGACAGGGCGGCGGGAATGGCGCCGGGGTCGAACCTGGTTGCGATGTCGACTGCCTTCGCCTGCTCCGGCGAGCCGGGGACCTCGAATTTCAGCGAACCGGTGTACATGGCTTCGAGCGGTGGGATACCGCTCGGGACTGTGCCTTCCACCGAGTCGTCGTGATTGCCGAAGACGCAGTACCAGGGCGTGCGCAGGCCGGGGCTCGTGACTGGAGCGATCGCCGCGCCGAGCAGACCCGGTATCTCGGGGAACCCGGCTTTCTTGTACATGTCCTGGAGGGAGGACTCCGGGTTCCAGTACAGATCCGCACCCGAGTTCTGCACGCCTTCGTAGCGGTCGGGTGCGCCCGTGTTGGGGACGATGGTGCCGCCGTTGAGTGCGGTGAGGAACCAGCCGAGTTCGGCGAACTCCTTGTTGTCGGTGTTGTCGCCGGTACTCACGACCGCGTCGAAGGGGCGCTGGGTGTGCGGGCCGGACGCGAGCGCGTTGACGCGCGCGACCAGCGCGACGAGGCCCTGTGCGGTGAGTGTCTCGTGCGGGCGGAACGCGGAACCGGTGAAGGGGTGGACGTATTCGAACCGCATCGGGGACTGGGCGTCCACCAGGTGGACGTCCGTGAGCTGGACGAGGGAGGCGAGGGCGGTGCGCCGGTCCTCGCGCCCGCTGCGCGCCTCGGCGAGTTCGGTGCGGACGATCGTCGGCCACCCCGGTCCCGCGCCGAGCCTGCGGTAGCCGGAGCTGCCGAGGGGGACGGCCACCGCTTCGAGGGTGGTGCCGGCCTCGGACGTGGGAAGAGGCGCCGCGCCCGCGTACTGCAACCCCCACGGGCGTGCTCCGAATCCCACTGCCCCGATCGCCCCGAGTCCGGCAAATGTCAGGAATTTACGCCGATTGATGTCAGACACCTGAGGAACCTTAGGTGACGACCCGTGAGACAGGCCGACATTCGGCTCGGCGCGGTTTACCACCCCCTTCTCCTTGAGCGTTGGCACTCTCACGTATAGAGTGCCAAGTGGCGCCGATCGAGCTCCGGCACCCGCGACGACGGGGCTGTGTGAAGTGCCGTAAACGGAACACTCAAACAGGAGTCCGGAGAAGTATCCGGATCCGCATACCCCAAAGTGGAGGGCTCATCGTGGCGAGCGTCAACATCAAGCCGCTCGAGGACAAGATCCTCGTCCAGGCCAACGAGGCTGAGACGACGACTGCCTCCGGCCTGGTCATTCCCGACACGGCCAAGGAGAAGCCCCAGGAGGGCACCGTCGTCGCAGTCGGCGAAGGCCGCGTCAACGAGCAGGGCAACCGCATCCCGGTCGACGTCAAGGAGGGTGACACGGTCATCTACTCCAAGTACGGCGGAACCGAGATCAAGTACGCCGGCCAGGAGTACCTGATCCTGTCGGCACGCGACGTGCTGGCTGTCGTCTCCAAGTAAGCCATACGTGATCCGCCCCGGAGTCCCCACAGGATCCCGGGGCGGAGTGCGTTCACGCGCGTAACCCTGAGATCCAGGAGAAGACAGAACACATGTCCAAGCAGATTGAGTTCAACGAGGTCGCACGCCGGTCTCTCGAGCGTGGAGTCGACAAGCTTGCCGACGCGGTCAAGGTGACCTTGGGTCCGCGTGGCCGCCACGTAGTACTGGCGAAGGCCTTCGGCGGCCCGACCGTCACCAACGACGGCGTCAGCATCGCCCGGGAAATCGAGCTCGAGGACCCGTTCGAGAACCTCGGCGCGCAGCTCGTCAAGAGCGTCGCCACCAAGACCAACGACGTCGCAGGCGACGGAACCACCACCGCGACCGTGCTGGCTCAGGCCATCGTGCGGGGCGGTCTGAAGAACATCGCCGCGGGTGCGAACCCGATGGCGCTCGGCATCGGCATCAACGCCGCGGCCGACAAGGTCGTCGAGGCACTCCTCGCCGCCGCGAAGCCGGTCGAGGGCAAGACGTCCATCGCCCAGGTCGCGACCGTGTCCTCGCGTGACGAGGAGATCGGCGAAATGGTCGGCGAGGCGCTCACCCGCGTCGGCACCGACGGCGTCGTGACGGTCGAGGAATCCTCGACCCTGGCGACCGAGCTCGTCATCACCGAGGGCGTCCAGTTCGACAAGGGCTACCTGTCGCCGTACTTCGTCACGGACCTCGATGCACAGAAGGCCGTGTACGAGGACGCTCTCGTGCTGCTGTACCGCGAGAAGATCACGTCCCTGCCCGACTTCCTGCCGCTGCTGGAGAAGGTTGCCGAGAGCGGCAAGCCCCTCCTCATCATCGCGGAGGACGTCGAGGGTGAGGTCCTCTCGACGCTCGTGGTCAACTCCATCCGGAAGACCATCAAGGCCGTCGCCGTCAAGGCGCCGTTCTTCGGTGACCGCCGGAAGGCGTTCCTCGACGACCTCGCCGTCGTCACCGGTGGCACGGTCATCAACTCCGACGTCGGCCTCACGCTGAAGGACGCCGGGCTGGACCTGCTCGGCAGCGCACGCCGCGTCGTGGTCAGCAAGGACGAGACCACGATCGTCGACGGCGCCGGAACAGACGACGACATCAAGGGTCGCGTCGCGCAGCTGCGCCGCGAAATCGAGAACACCGACTCCGACTGGGATCGCGAGAAGCTCGAAGAGCGTCTGGCGAAGCTGGCCGGTGGCGTCGCCGTCATCAAGGTCGGCGCGGCCACGGAGACGGACCTCAAGGAGCGCAAGTTCCGCGTCGAGGACGCCGTCAACGCCGCGAAGGCTGCTGTCGCCGAGGGCATCGTCCCCGGTGGCGGTTCCGCCCTCGTCCAGGCGAGCACCGAGCTGGCCGACAACCTCGGTCTGACCGGTGACGAGGCCACGGGCGTCAAGGTCGTGCGCGAAGCACTGCAGGCGCCGCTGTACTGGATCGCCAGCAATGCCGGTCTCGACGGTTCCGTCGTCACCAGCAAGGTTGCCGAGCAGCCCAAGGGCCACGGTTTCAACGCCGCGACCCTGACCTACGGCGACCTGCTCGCCGACGGTGTCGTCGACCCCGTGAAGGTCACCCGCTCCGCGGTCGTCAACGCGGCTTCGGTCGCGCGGATGATCCTCACCACGGAGAGCGCCGTAGTCGAGAAGCCTGCGGAAGAGAACGAGCAGCAGACCGGTCACGGGCACAGCCACTAGGCTCTGCCGTCGCGACCGATCGGCTTCGACCGTTCGAGCGAAGAAACCCCCGTGCGGATCACCGCGCGGGGGTTTCTTCTGTCGGCAGGCGCCGGATCAGCTCAGTTGCAGCACCGCGAACGGTTGCGACGTCGGCTGGGGTGATCCTCCGGGCGGTTCGACGGTGACGGCCAGGTTCGACATCGACCCCACGTCGTCGAGGACGATCGTCGTGGTCGGCTGCACTTCTCCGGGGGAGAGGGTTCCGGCGGGCACCGGCGCGGCCCCGGACGCCGGCATCAGCCACAGCTGGTACACGGTGTCGGCGCTGGGCGGGGCGACACCGTCCAGCACGAACACCACGGCGTCCTGCGACTTCGAGTAGTTGGCGGTCGCGGACCCACCGGCCGCGATCGCACTCGTCGACGAGTGCACGTCGGAGGCGTCGAGAACCTGCTCCGCCACGGTCGGCGCCTGACCTTCCGTGAGATGCCGAACGATCACCGTTCCGCCGGCGAGCACCCCGACGGCCGCAGCGGCGGCGACGGCGACCCGCCAGCGGCGCCTGCGGGAGCGGCGTTCGGTGAGCGATGTCGGCCCGGACGCGGATTTCCTGACCTCGTCGAGGACTCGTGTCCGCACCCGGGGCGGGGGTTCGACGGCTCCCACCGCGCTCACCACCGCGAACGCTTCGCGGATCCGCCGGACCTCGTCGGTGAACGTGGAGCGGGTGTCCTCGTCCGTGACGGCGAGATCGATGTCGAGTTCGCGGCGCTCACTGTCGTCGAGCACATCGAGTGCGTACGGGTAGGCCATGCCCACGAGTTCGTCGTTCATGTCACAGACCTCCCAGGCACCCGCGAAGTCGCGTCAGTCCGTCACGGATGCGCGTCTTCACCGTGGACAGGGCGACCCCCAGTTGGGAGGCGACCTCTCGGTAGGTGCGGCCGTCGTAGTACGCCATCGCGACGGACTCACGTTGCGTGTCCGTGAGCGAGTCCAGGCAGGCGAGCACCGATTGATGCTCGAGCCGGCGGGTCACCTCCTCGGTGACGTGGTCGAACGGCCCGGCGATGTTGGTGGTCTCGTAGAGCGCCTCGCGGTCGGTGCCCGCCTGCTCCGACCGCACGCGGTCGACCGCCCGGCGGTGCGCGAGCGTCATCAGCCAGGACAGTACGGAGCCGCGGGCCGGATCGAAGTTCGATGCGGTGCGCCACGCCTGGAGGAAGACCTCCTGCGTCGTCTCCTCCGCGTACCCGGGGTCGCGTAGGACCCGCAGAACCATGCCGTGTACTCGGGCGCTCGTCCGGTCGTAGAGTTCGGCGAACGCGTCGGCGTCCCCGTTCGCGACGCGGGCCATGGTGTCGTGGAGTTCGGTGGATTCGGTGGTTCGGGCCCTGTGTGCGCCGGCTGCATCCGCCGAGCACACGTCTTCCGCTGGAGTGTTGCCCTCGGGGTTCGTCACCGGAAGTCGTCTCGCTTCATCGAGAACCACGGTAGCGTGCACATCCACTCATCTCCTCCAGCCGGTAGGCATTCGGAGACCGCGTCGCGGTGGATGGGTGTCGAGGGTGTCGATGTGACGCGGGGAACCCCCGTGCGGCGACGAGGGTTCCCGGTGAGTGTGGTCGAGCGGTCAGACGGCTATCCGGCCGCGTCTGTGCCGGGCGTGCATTTCGCGTTCCGTCTCGGACATTCCGCCCCAGATCCCGTACGGCTCGGACACGCTCAGCGCGTGATTGCGGCACTGGGCGAGGACCGGGCAGCGTCGGCACATTTCCTTGGCGCGGGTCTCCCGCTGCGCGCGCGCCCGGCCACGCTCTCCGTCGGGATGGAAGAACATCGAGGAGTCGACCCCGCGGCACAGGCCGTGCATCTGCCAATCCCAGATATCGGCGTTCGGGCCGGGCAGGTGGTTGGGTGCAGGCATGTGGACTCCTTAGCTGCAAGCTCGCCTCGGGCGACGAGCGGACCGTAGGCTCGTAGGTACGTTCAAGCCACTAATCATTCACGTCGCTAACCGTAGAGTCGGTTGTGAAATCGCGTCAATAGTTGTTCACAGTGGCGATTTACATATCCCACGAGCTGAAAGTTAACCTGGAAAATATTTACTTTCCCGCGGTTCCGTGATTCCGTTTCGGGTTGAAAGACCCCCGGTCACGGGTGACGATGTGCGGGTGCCCCAGCCCGCGGAGCCTGACACCCAGCCACTTTCCGGACCCCCGGACGAGGGACCCACGATCTCGGTATCTGCCCTGGCCAGAAAGCTCGGGGTCGCTCCGTCGACGCTCCGCACCTGGGACCGCAGATACGGCATCGGACCCTCCGTGCACGCGCAGGGAAGTCACCGGCGATACACGCCGCGCGACGTCGCCCGGCTCGAATGCATGCAACACGCTCTGGACGGTGGTGCAAACTCCGCGGAGGCCGCGAGATATGCGATTAACGCAATGGCTACATATTCGTCAGAAAGCGACCACCGGCCGGGTGTGAAAAATCTGGGTGACAACTCGGTGAACAGGACGAAAACAGACCCGTCGAACCTTTTGTCATCCTTTTCCGGCCTCGGCGGCGCCGAGGCGTCCGTCCGGAATTTATCGGGTGCGTTGCTGGCGCGAGACGTCGTGACAATCCGGCGGATCGTCGTGCGGGCCGTCGCGGAGCGGGGATTCGTCTCCATGTGGACGACCCTGGTCGTTCCGGTGCTCGAATGGGCGGACGAGGGGAGGAATTCGGACGCTGCGGCTGCGAGTGTCCGCGTCTTCGCCGAATGCGTCGCGGGGATTCTGTCCACGATGACGCTGGACGCGCCGATCGGCGGCGGCGGCCGTGTCCTGCTCGTGCACCTGCCGGCGGACCCGCCGGACGCGGTTCCCGCCGACCCGTACGGTCTCGAATTCCGGGCGCTGGGCGCCGCCCTGGCCACGGGCTCGGTGGACACGAGGATCGCGCTGCCCCTGTGCCGGTCGGCGCTGCTCGCTGCCGTGACCAACGCCGAGCCGGACGTGATCGTCCTGTGGTTGCCCGCCGCCGGAGGCGACCTCCCGTCTCTCCTGCGGGCGATCCGCCGCAGGCGCACGGGCCTGACGATGCTCGCGGGCGGCCCCGGATGCCGGACGCGGTCGCTGCCCCGATCGATTTCGGTGCTGGGCACGCTGGACGAGGCCGTGCACGCCGTCACCGCGGTCACCTGACCGCGGGGCGCCCGGACGATGCGATGATCTCGGCGTGCCCGACTCCAGTCTCCGTTCCGACGCCACGAATTCGTTGATCCGCGCGGCTTTCGGCCCCGATCCGGGCGGGTGCCCGCTGCCGGCGTCCGACGTTCCCGTCGAGCGCTGGATGCGAGCGGTGGCGTGGGGCGCCCGGGGGCACTACGCCCGATCCCGCGCAGAGCTGGACGCACTGACGCGGGGCGGGGTGGCCGGGCCCGCGGTCGCCTCGCTCGCCTGGAGCACGCAGGCGTCGCTGCTGAGGCAGCTCGGCTGGCACGGTGTGGCGTCCGGGTTCGACGGCCGGGCACTGGCCGTCGTCGGGACCCGTCCCGACGACGAGGACGGCGTCCTGGTTCGCGAAGCTCGGTGCGACGCGCTGACGGGGCTGGCCGCCGACGCGCTGGGGTGCGGCCGGTTGGCACTGGGCCGGCGGCTTCTCGGCAGGTGCTCCGAGCACCTGGACGAGACTGCTCCCGACGACCTGTGGCGGCAGCGCGTCCGCAGGCACTGGGTGAGCGCGGAGTTGCTTCTCGCGGGCGGAGAGTTCGCCTCGGCACGCCGCCACGCCGAGACCGCTGCGGAAATTTCGGAGGCCGCCGGATCTGCGCGGCACCGCGTCAAATCGGATCTGCTCCGGAGCGCGTCGATGACGGGGGAGTCCGATTCGGGTCCGGCGGCACGGCTTGCCGCGGATGTGCTCGACCGGTGCGATCGGTACGGCTTGATACCTCTGAAGTGGGCAGCTGCGATGTTGCTGAGTGGTGTGACTTCCGACTCACGTGCGGAGGCCGTGCGTACGGAGTGCGAAACCGTCATCAGGGCGCGAGGTGGGCGCTTCCGAATCTGACTCCGCTGGTCGGGCCCCGTACGGCCGGGTTGCGCGCGAATCGCTGCGAATCCGGGCGAATACCGTTCGGTCCGCACCGTTACTCTTGGAGTGTTCCGCTGAGAGCGGGAGCACACCCATCGGGGGAGGTGCCACTGTAACGCCAGGATATTCAGCAACGATGACTAATACGAGCGAGGAGTTGGACTCCGCAGTCGCCGCTGCAACGCAGGGTGACCGGGCCGCTTTAGCTCTGGTCCTGGAAAACATTCGGCCCTTGGTTGTGCGTTACTGCAGAGCCAGGGTCGGTGCTGCGGAGAGGGGACAACTCTCCGCGGACGACGTGGCGCAAGAAGTGTGCCTCGCCGTGATGACGGCCTTGCCTCGCTACGAGGATCAAGGCCGGCCGTTCATGGCATTCGTCTACGGGATCGCCGCACACAAAGTTGCCGACGCGCATCGGAACTCCGCCCGTAACAAGTCGGAGCCCGTCGCCGAAGTACCGGATGTCGTAGCCAACGATGACGGACCCGAACAGAGGGCGCTGGACTCGGAAGCGAGCAGGCAGATGAACGAACTGCTGAGCACGCTGCCGGAGAAGCACCGGGAGATCCTGATCCTCCGCCTCGTGGTCGGTATGTCAGCCGAGGAGACGGCCGCGGCCGTGGGTAGTACCGCGGGAGCTGTCCGCGTGGCTCAACACCGAGCCATAGCGAAACTGAAAAAAGAAGTGACGAGGGCAGGTGAGAGGTTTGGCTAGGGGCATCAAGCGCAACGGCAATCCCGATGCCGATCTCCCAGGAGACGACGCACCGGTGAACGTCGCGGCAGTGCGCCGCGACGACGCTTTGATCGACGCGATCGCCGGCGGCGGTCCCGTCGCAACGGATTCGCCGGAGCAGTACGAGCTCGCGCTTCTGCTGACCAATTGGCGCGCCGACATCGTGGCGACGCCGATGCCGACCGGGCCGCTGCTCGACGACGTGATCGCGGCGATCGACGCCTCGGACGCCCGTTCCGCACGCAGCGCCGCCCGCGGAAAGCTCCGCTTGTTGCGACCCATCGCAGGCGCCGCCGCCGCGATCGCGGTCGTCATGGGTGGCGCCACCATCTTCTCGTACAACGCCGCACCCGGTGATCCGCTGTGGAGCGTCAAGTCGGTCGTGTTCAGCCAGCAGGCCGATTCGACCGTCGCGCAGATCGACACCACGTCGCAGCTGCAGGAGGCCGAGCGGCTGATCGCCGCGGGCGACGCGGCGGCGGCGAAGAACCTGCTCGAGGGCGCCGCCGACCGTTCCGGCGGGGTACGTGACGCCGACATGCGCAACGAACTCGACGTGTGGCGGGCGAAGCTCGCCGCGGAGGTCGAGAAGATCGCTCCCACCACGCCGCCTGCGACGACGACGCCCGGTACCACCACCACCGGCGCGCCGACGCAGACCACCGAGTTGCCCGCCACCGTGCCGGGCACACCCGGTTCGACGACACTGCCGGGAGTCGGGCCGTTGCCGGGAACCCTGCCGACCGACCTGCAGATTCCGGGACTGCCGCCCATTCCGCTGCCACAGCTGCCCACGCTGCCGCCTCCTCCGCCCGAGACGGTGCCGTCCCCGAGCCCGGATCCCACGATCATGTTGGTTCCGACGCTGCCCTCGGACATCCCGGCGACGGAGCCGTCCACCCAGCAGCCGCCGCAGGAGCCTTCGACGGTGCCGCTGCCCACCACCACGACCCCGGTCCCGGTGTTGCCGCCCACCAGCTAGCGGTTCGGCGGCCCTCCCGCACAGACCACTGTGGCCCGACACTTCGAGTGTCGGGCCACAGTGGTCTGTATCGGGTTGTGCCGGATCAGGCGTCGAAACCGTCTCCGTGCAGAGCGTCGTTCATCGAGGCGTCCGCGTAGCCGCGGCAGTAGTCCCAGGTGACGTATGCCTCGGGTGTCGGGTCGTAGGCGGGCTCGTGCGGTCGCACGGTGCCGTCGACCAGAAGCTGAAGGAGGTTGGCACGAAGCATGTCCCAATCGTGGTAGTGATCTTGCTGGCAGTCTTCGCAGCAGACGACGAGACCGCGGATCCCTCGATGTGCCAGCAGCGCCTCGTACACGGCGAGGTCGGCCAGATCTTCCTCCACGGCGAGACGCTCGTGGGGGTCGAGTGGTTGGCCCGGTTCGATCGCGTCGAGAGCTGCGGACGGGTCGGCGGGGTCGCCGGCGAAGGGGTCCGGGGGCAGACCTGGAGGCAGTTGATCGCGCACAGCACCACGGTACGCAGGTCAGCCCGGTCTGCGCCAGCCGTTCGGCGTACGCCCAGCGTGGGTGGGCTCCGTGGTGATCGCGTCGAGCCGATATCATGGTTTGTGGAGCTGGGAATATCGATCGTCGCTCCGGCCTTTTTCCTGTATCCGTGTTCCCGAAAGTTTCCACCAGATCGAAGATCTGAATGTCCGCAGACGGCGCCACCGGCGCCGCACCTATGTTCCATGGAGGGCCCGAACCGCATGACAAGTTCAGCAGGGCATGTACACACCGGCGGTGACGACCCGAACAAGGTCGCGATGCTGGGTCTCACGTACGACGACGTCCTGCTCTTGCCGGCGGCGTCGAATGTCATCCCCGGCCAGGTCGACACGTCCAGCCAGCTGACCAGGGACATCCGGCTGCGAGTGCCGCTCGTCAGCTCCGCGATGGACACCGTCACCGAGGCGCGGATGGCTATCGCCATGGCCCGCGCCGGTGGCATGGGCGTGCTGCACCGCAACCTGTCGGTGGAGGCCCAGGCCGGGCAGGTGGAGACGGTCAAGCGGTCCGAGGCGGGAATGGTCACCGACCCGGTCACCTGCAAGCCGTCCGACACTCTCGCCGAGGTCGACGCGAAGTGCGCCCGCTTCCGGATCTCCGGACTTCCGGTCACCGACGAGGCCGGGCAGCTCGTCGGCATCATCACCAACCGCGACATGCGCTTCGAGGTCGACCAGAACCGCGCCGTGTCCGAGGTCATGACGAAGGCGCCGCTGATCACCGCCCAGGAGGGTGTCACCGCGGAGGTGGCGCTGGGTCTGCTCCGCCGCCACAAGATCGAGAAGCTGCCGATCGTGGACGGTCAGGGCAAGCTCACCGGCCTCATCACGGTCAAGGACTTCGTGAAGACCGAGCAGCACCCGGACGCCACCAAGGACCGCGACGGCCGGCTCCTCGTCGGTGCTGCCGTGGGTGTGGGTGACGAGGCGTGGAGCCGCGCAATGGCTCTCACCGACGCCGGAGTGGACGTGCTCGTCGTCGACAGCGCCCACGGTCACTCGGCCGGCGTGCTGGACATGATCTCGAAGCTCAAGGCCGAGGTCGACGAGCGCGTGCAGATCATCGGCGGCAACGTCGCCACCCGCAGCGGTGCGGCCGCTCTCATCGAGGCCGGTGTGGACGCGGTCAAGGTCGGTGTCGGCCCCGGCTCCATCTGCACCACCCGTGTCATCGCCGGTGTCGGCGCCCCGCAGATCACGGCGATCCTCGAAGCAGTCGCCGCGGCCAAACCGCACGGTGTGCCAGTGATCGCCGACGGTGGACTGCAGTTCTCCGGCGACATCGCGAAGGCCCTGGCTGCAGGCGCGTCGACGGCCATGCTCGGTTCGCTGCTCGCGGGCACCGCGGAGTCGCCGGGTGAGCTGATCCTGGTGAACGGCAAGCAGTACAAGAGCTACCGCGGAATGGGTTCCCTCGGCGCGATGCAGAGCCGTGGCGCCGCGAAGTCGTATTCCAAGGACCGCTACTTCCAGGACGACGTGCTGTCCGAGGACAAGCTGGTTCCGGAGGGCATCGAGGGCCGAGTCGCGTTCCGCGGTCCGCTGTCCCAGGTCACACATCAGCTCACGGGCGGTCTGCGGGCTGCCATGGGCTACACGGGAGCGTCGTCGATCGAGGAACTGCAGAACGCGCAGTTCGTGCAGATCACCGCTGCGGGTCTGAAGGAGAGCCACCCGCACGACATCACGATGACGGTCGAAGCTCCCAACTACACCGCTCGCTAGCAACCAGTCACGATTCACGAGAAAGGGGCGCGCGTGCGCGACCTCGTTGAGATCGGCATGGGCCGAACAGCCCGACGAACCTATGAGCTGGACGACATCGACATCGTCCCCTCCCGCCGGACCCGCTCCTCCAAGGAGGTGTCGACGTCCTGGCAGCTCGACGCATACCGGTTCGACATCCCTGTGCTGGCGCATCCGACCGACGCGCTCGTGTCGCCGTCGTTCGCGATCGAACTCGGCAAGCGTGGTGGCCTCGGGGTCATCAACGGTGAGGGTCTGTGGGGCCGGCACGCGGACGTCGAGGCGAAGCTCGCCGAACTCGTCGCGCTGGCGGAGTCGGACGTCGACGTCGAGGCACCGATCAAGAAGCTGCAGGAACTGCACGCGGCGCCGTTGCAGCCGGGACTTCTGGCCGCTGCCGTGGCCCAGGTCCGCGACGCGGGTGTCACGACCGCGGTGCGGGTCAGCCCGCAGAACGCCCGGGCGCTCACCCCGCAGCTGCTGGAGGCGGGCATCGACCTGCTGGTCGTGCACGGCACGATCATCTCCGCTGAGCACGTCGTGCACGGCGACAGCGAGCCGCTGAACCTCAAGACGTTCATCTCCGAGCTCGACGTCCCCGTCGTCGCCGGTGGGGTGAGCGATCACCGCACCGCACTGCACCTGATGCGTACGGGCGCGGCCGGTGTGATCGTCGGATACGGCTCCACCGAGGGTGCAACGACGACCGGTGAGGTGCTGGGCATCGGTCTTCCGATGGCCACGGCCATCGCGGACGCCGCTGCGGCCCGCCGCGACTACCTGGACGAGACGGGCGGACGCTACGTCCACGTCATCGCGGACGGCGACATCACGTCCTCGGGCGACCTCGCCAAGGCGATCGCCTGTGGCGCGGACGCCGCCGTCCTGGGCGCACCGTTGGCCGTTGCGGCGGAAGCTCCCGGCGGCGGCTGGTACTGGCCGTCGGCCGCGGCGCATCCCTCGGTTCCGCGCGGCACGATGCTGCCGGTCTCGTTCGGTGCGCGTCCGTCGCTCGACCGGGTCCTCACAGGTCCGTCCGACGACCCGTTCGGTTCGTTGAACCTCGTCGGCGGTCTGCGCCGCTCGATGGCGAAGTCGGGGTACTCGGATCTGAAGGAGTTCCAGAAGGTCGGCCTGACCGTCCGCGCCTGAGGCGTCCGTTCGTCGCCGCTTCTCTCGTCGCCCAATGTCACATCGGTGCAGTTCAACTGCATTGGTGAGGCATTGGGCGACGTGCGTTTGCGGGTATCTCGACCGTTCCTGATACCTCTCGTTACAGTTAGGTGACCCTTGTGGCAGCTGTCACAACCGAGGGGTGCATACTGGCGAGTAATAACTCAGGTTTCGTTGGAGGTCGAGTGATGAGTAAGCAGCGCGCAACGGAGTACGACGTCCTCATAGTCGGGTCCGGATTCGGTGGCAGTGTCACCGCACTCCGATTGGTCGAGAAGGGCTACAAGGTCGGCATCCTCGAAGCGGGCCGTCGCTACGCCGACGCGGACTTCGCGAAGACCAGCTGGGATCTCAAGAAGTTCCTCTGGGCGCCTGCCCTCGGGTTCTTCGGCATCCAGCGCGTCCACCTGCTGCGCGACTGCCTCATCCTCGCCGGTGCCGGCGTCGGTGGCGGTTCGCTCAACTACGCGAACACGCTCTACAAGCCGCCCGCCTCCTTCTTCCAGGACAAGCAGTGGTCGCACATCACCGACTGGCACGACGAGCTCACGCCCTACTACGAGCAGGCCCGCAAGATGCTGGGCGTGGTCCAGAACCCGCACATGACCCCCGCCGACGAGATCATCAAGTCGGTCGCGGAGGACATGGGCGTGGGCGACACGTTCATCCAGACCCCGGTCGGTGTCTTCTTCGGTGAAGCGGGCAAGACCGTGCCGGACCCGTACTTCGGCGGCGTCGGCCCCGACCGCACCGGGTGCATCGAATGCGGCGAATGCATGACCGGATGCCGGCACGGCGCCAAGAACACCCTGCTCAAGAACTACTTGGGTCTCGCGGAGAAGGCGGGCGCCGAGATCATCCCGATGACCACGGTCACCGGTCTGCGCGAGGCGTCCGACGGCACCTGGGACGTCTTCACCCGGCGCAGCGGGCCGCGCAAGAACCGGAACCGCAAGACGTACACCGCCGCGAACGTCGTCCTGGCCGCGGGCACGTGGGGCACCCAGCATCTGCTGTTCGACCAGAAGGAGACGGGCGCGCTGCCCAAGATCTCCGACCGGCTGGGTGTGCTCACCCGCACCAATTCGGAGTCGATCCTCGGCGCCGCCAAGAACAAGGTGGATCCCGCGCTCGAGCTCACGAAGGGCGTCGCCATCACGTCGTCGTTCCACCCGACGTCCGACACCCACGTCGAGCCGGTGCGCTACGGCAAGGGGTCGAACTCGATGGCCCTACTGCAGACGCTGCTGACCGACGGCGGCGGCCGGCGGTGGATGACGTTCCTCAAGGAACTGGCGAAGGATCCGACAGCACTGAAGGTCCTCACCCCGTACAAGTGGAGCGAGCGCACCATCATCGCCCTGGTGATGCAGAACCTCGACAACTCCATCACCACGTACACGAAGAAGGGCCTGTTCGGTCGGCGCAAGGTCACCAGCAAGCAGGGCCACGGCCAGCCGAACCCCAGCTGGATCCCGGCAGGCAACGAGGCGACCCGCCGGATCGCGGAGAAGATCGACGGTCGCGCGGGCGGCACCTGGGGCGACGTGTTCAACATCCCGCTCACCGCGCATTTCCTCGGCGGCTGCACGATCGCGTCGGAACCGTCGAAGGGCGTCATCGACCCCTACCACCGCGTGTGGGGTTACCCGACGCTGAGCGTGGTCGACGGGTCGGCCGTGTCCGCGAACCTGGGCGTCAACCCGTCGCTGACGATCTCGGCGCAGGCCGAGCGTGCGGCCTCGCTCTGGCCGAACAAGGGCGAGAAGGACCTGCGCCCGGCGCAGGGGGAGGGATACCGGCGCCTGAACCCGGTCGCCCCGATCGCACCGGTCGTCCCGGAGGGGGCGCCCGCCGCGCTGGTGCTGCCGATCGTCGAGATCCGCAACAGCGCCGTGGTGCCCGACGCGCAGAAGCACGGCGTTGCATAGGGCGCGAGAGGGCCGGGTCATGGGGTCGCGCAGACCACAGAGCTGCGCCGATTAGACTGACCCGGTGGCAGATATCGAGCAACAGAGACCGGTCCTCGTCGTCGACTTCGGCGCGCAGTACGCGCAGCTGATCGCCCGGCGGGTGCGTGAGGCCAAGGTCTATTCCGAGGTGGTTCCGCACACCGCGACCGTCGAGGAGATCGCGGCCAAGAATCCCCTTGCCGTGGTGCTGTCGGGTGGGCCGTCGAGCGTCTATGCGGACGGTGCGCCGCAGCTCGATCCGGCGCTGTTCGATCTGGACATTCCCGTGTTCGGCATCTGCTACGGATTCCAGGCCATGGCCGGCGCACTCGGCGGGACGGTGGCACACACCGGCACCCGGGAGTACGGCCGCACCGACCTCAAGGTGCAGGGCGGTCTGCTGCACGAGGGGCTGCCGGCCAGCCAGCCCGTGTGGATGAGTCACGGCGACGCGGTCACCGAGGCCCCGGCGGGCTTCGAGGTGACAGCCACGAGCGAGGGCGCACCCGTCGCCGCGTTCGAGGACCGGGCCCGCAAGCTCGCGGGTGTGCAGTACCACCCGGAGGTGCTGCACTCGCCGCACGGTCAGCAGGTGCTCAGCCGGTTCCTCCACGAGATCGCCGGCATTCCTCCCGCATGGACGGCCGCGAACATCGCCGACGCCCTCGTCGAGCAGGTCCGCGAGCAGGTCGGCGACGGCAAGGCGATCTGCGGGCTCTCCGGCGGTGTCGACTCCGCTGTCGCGGCGGCGCTCGTGCAGCGCGCCATCGGCGACAACCTGACGTGTGTGTTCGTCGACCACGGTCTGATGCGTGCGGGCGAGCGTGCCCAGGTCGAACAGGATTTCGTTGCCGCGACCGGCGCAAAGCTGATCACGGTCGACGCCGCCGACACCTTCATCGGTGAGCTGGCGGGCGTGTCCGACCCGGAGACCAAGCGCAAGATCATCGGCCGCGAGTTCATCCGCAGCTTCGAGGGCGCGGTCAGCGACGTGCTGGGCGAGAACGCCGCGCACGGCGACACGGTCGAATTCCTCGTGCAGGGCACGCTGTACCCGGACGTCGTGGAATCCGGCGGCGGCACCGGCACGGCCAACATCAAGAGCCACCACAACGTCGGCGGACTGCCCGAAGACCTGCAGTTCACGCTCGTGGAACCGCTCCGCCTGCTGTTCAAGGACGAGGTCCGGGCGGTGGGGCGCGAGCTGGGTCTGCCCGAGGAAATCGTGGGACGCCAGCCGTTCCCCGGTCCCGGCCTGGGCATCCGCATCATCGGCGAGGTCACGCAGGACCGGCTCGACATCCTGCGTCACGCGGATTCCATTGCGCGCGAAGAGCTGACGGCCGCCGGGCTCGACGGTCAGATCTGGCAGTGCCCCGTGGTGCTGCTCGCCGACGTCCGCAGCGTCGGGGTGCAGGGCGACGGACGCACCTACGGCCACCCGATCGTGCTCCGCCCGGTGTCCAGCGAGGACGCGATGACCGCGGACTGGACGCGACTGCCCTACGACGTTCTCGAGCGGATCTCCACCCGGATCACCAACGAGGTGCACGACGTCAACCGTGTCGTGCTGGACATCACGAGTAAGCCTCCGGGCACCATCGAGTGGGAGTGACGCACTGTGCGCGGTGAGTGAGTCCGAGGACCCGCTCACCGCGCACGTGCGCTTGCGCCTCTACTTTCGCCGGTTGGGTGCGAACACGAGCACAACGCCGACCAGCACCGCGACCACCACGAACAGCCAGCGGAACTCGACGTTCGCGAGCGGTTCCAGCGAGAACGGCCCCGCAAGTGCCCAGCCGCTCACCAGGAGTGCTGCCAATCCTGCGAGGAGCAGTAGTGGCGACGGGCGCTTCCGCGTCCGGGTCTGTTCGTTGCCGTGAGTGTCGTCGATGTCATCCACGGCGCACCTCCACACTTCCGAATCGGACATCGGCGTTGAGGGTCAGGACGTGACCGTCCGTGCCGTCGACGCCACCGTCGAGACCCTCCGGGAGGCACTGCGCGTCGCCGAACTGGGTGGTGCAGTGGTTCTCGACGTTCATACCGGGCGGCAGGAGTACCACGACCTCACCGAACTGCCCGCTGACGTCGACCGTCTTGTCCTCGGTGAGAGTGACGTTCCGGAGGTCGAGCGTGAAGCTGCCGAATCCGCCGGAGTAGGCGGGCTCGATGGCGGCCGCCGTCGCCGGGTTCCAGGTCCGATCGCCCATGTTCTCGCTGTTCAGGTCGAGTGAACCGACGAGCGAGGCGAGGATCACGAAACCGATCAGCGGTCCGGCGACGACGAGAAGTCCGTAGCCCTTGCGCAGGAATCCGCCGATCAGCAGCCCCACTCCGATGACGGCGAGCGCGACCGCGCCGATGCGGCCAGCGTTCAACCAGTCGGATCCGGTGGCGACCGACAACGCGGTCGCCGCCGCGGCCGCGAGGATCGCCAACCCGATCACCATCGTCGTCAGGCGGGAGTGGGTGCGGTCCGGTTGTACTGCGGGCGTGGTGGTCCTGGCCGGTTCGGGCAGATTCCATGCGAACGGGGCGACCCCGAGCGGGTCCCACGCCGGCGGTCGCGGTTCGAGCGGCGCGAACGGGGCCGAGGGTGTGTCGACCTGCGGACCGGGGGTCGGGGTCTTCTCGAACGACACCGGAACGGTTTCGCCCGCAGCAGTTTCGGGCTTCAGTGCCTCGGTGGGCGCGTCGGCCGGCTTCTCGTCCGAGGTGGGCGGAGTGCTCGGCGTGTAGGAGTCGGGAAGCTTCGTGTACGGACCGTACGCACCCGGACCGTACGCACTCGGACCGTACGTGCCGGGGCCGAACGGGTTGGCGCCGAACTGACCGGGCGAGAAACTCGTCCCGGGATACCCGGTCCCGACACCCGGGGCAACGGCTCCGGCGGGCAACGGTGGGGGTATCGGCTGCCGCTGGTACAGCAGCCACAGGCCGCCGAGCATCAACGCCATGCTGACCAGCCCGGAGCCGCCGAGCCCGACACCGAAGGGACCAACGGTGCTCAGCGCGATGGCCAGTGCGACGAGAAGGACGATGGTCTTGGTGCCGGAGTCGGAGCTGTGACCACGTCCCACCAGCGACTCCGCGGGGGAGGCCGGGTCGCCCGACTTCGTGAGGGCGAGCCAGCACGCCAGGTAGAGGAGCACGCCGGCGCCACCGAAGATGGTGGACACGACGAAGGCGACTCGTATCAGTACGGGATCGACGCCGTAGCGGTAGCCGATTCCCGCACAGACACCGGCGACGTGACCACGGCCCGGCAACCGCACCGGCCGGGTCCGCCACAGATCCTGTATCTGCTCTTGGAAGCTCCCATTGCTCATACGACCATCGTTCCGGTCGGCGCGGCGCGCGTACATCGGGAACTACCCTGATCTTTCCGGTCGGGGTGGGCCGGAACGCGTGCCGAAGTCAGGGTTGGACCCTGATGCCGTGGCCAGGGGATCGTGCCAGTATCGAACATGTGCAACCTGTGTCGAACACGTCCGCGGGCGGTGCCCAGTACGCGGGCGACGTGACCGCACCTGCCCCGCCCGACGGCATTCCCATGCCGCGGCTCGAACGCCGGACCGGTGGTCGCATCGTCGGCGGCGTCGCGGGTGGTATCGCCGATCAGCTGGGCGTCGACGTGATGAAGGTGCGGGTCGCGTTCGCGTGTCTCGCCGCGCTCGCCGGCGCCGGCATCGTCGGCTACGGACTGTTGTGGATCTTCACGGCCGCAGGTTCCGACACCGAGAAGCCCAGTGCCTCCGAGCGACGGAGAGCGTACGGACTGATCGCGATCGGCCTTGCCGGTGCGTCCGCGTTGTCGTGGTTGTTCAGTGGCCGCGTCGGTTCGGTGATCGCGCCGATCATCGTGGTGGCGGTCGGCGCGGCTCTGGTGTGGCGCGAGTTCGATTCGGAAGGTCCGCGCACCGTCATCGGGCTGCCGCAGCGTCCGACCGTCCTCACCTGGGCGCGGGTCCTCGGTGGCGTGACGTTGATCGTGTCGGGTCTCGGTGTGGTGATCCTCGCGCAGGTCGACTTGGCTGCGCTGCGTTCGTCGTTGCTGGCTGTGGTGGTCACCCTGGTCGGCGCCGGGCTGCTGACGGTGCCCCTGTGGTTGCGACTGTGGCGCGCGCTGGGCGCGGAGCGTGCCGCCAGGATCCGCAACGACGAGCGTGAGGAGATCGCGTCACACCTGCACGATTCCGTCCTGCAGACCCTGGCGCTGATCCAGAAGCAGGCCGACCATCCTCAGGAGGTCGCGCGGCTTGCCCGGGGTCAGGAACGAGAACTGCGGAAGTGGTTGTTCGGTGGGGGAGACGCCGACCATTCGAGCCTCGCGGAGGCGTTGCGCATCATCGCGGGCGAGGTGGAGGACCACCACGGCGTCACGGTGCGGCCGGTGACGGTCGGCGATGTGGCGCTCGACGTCGAGGGCACGGGTGAGGGCCTGTCGAAGGAGAGTTTCACGGCGGTGCTCGGTGCGACGCGGGAGGCTCTGGTCAACGCGGCCAAGCATTCCGGGGAGACGGACATCAACCTGTTCGCCGAAGCCGAGCACGAACAGGTCAGTGTGTTCGTCCGGGACCGCGGCGTCGGATTCGACGTCGACGAGGTGTCCCCGGACCGTCAGGGCCTGGCGAAGTCGATCCGTGGACGGATCGAGCGGCGCGGCGGGCACGTCGACGTGCGGTCCGCACCCGGCAAGGGCACCGAGGTGCGAATCCACATGCCGCGGAACGGCCGGACGTGGGCGACAGCGGCCACCGCCGAGGACACGGACACTGCCGGCGTCGAGGACGTGCCGTTCAGTCAGGGTGCGTGAGCACCACTTTCGCCGTGTCGGCGCACTGGTGCGCGGTGTCTGCTCGCATGCTGTCCCAGCGAGGGGGTAATGTTCGCCGGCGACACGACTGTGGGGGTCGTGTGCTCGCACCGTGTTGCGGCGGGGTGGGACGCGAGATGTCAAGGGGGGATTTCATGTTCGACCGTGAGGGTCTGCGCGTGCGCGAGCACGAGTTGCAGGATCAGATCGATTCGATGCTGGCCGCGCTCGACCGGCCGACGCAGGAACTGCATGCCGCTCAGCAGCAGGTGGCGCAGCTGCGGGTGAGTGGGGCGTCCACAGACGGACTGGTGCAGGTGGTGGTGAACTCGGTGGGCGGCGTGGTGGACGTGCGCCTCGCGCCGAACGCGTTCCGGCGGTCCACCCCCGAGTCGCTGGGACGTGCGATGACCGAAGCCGCCCGGCGTGCGGGCGAGGCCGCGCACACCGAGTCGGTGCGCATCATGGGATCGATCGTGGCCGCGACCGAGACCCTGCCGGATCTGCCGGACCTCGTCCCCGGCGCTCCGAGCCTGCGGGACTTCCTCCCGCGCCTCGAGCCCGAAGTAGGTGGCGTCCCGGCCGATCGGGAACCGGACCCGGACGATCCCGACGACGCGCAGTGGAATCGGCCGGTCCTGCGGGACGGGTGGCAGTGAGCGCGCAGCTGTGGGTGGACCCGGCGCATCTGCGCAGCGTCGCACCCCGATTCGACGCACTGTCGCAGCGGATGGCAGCGGTCGCCGCCACACTGCACTCGACCCTCGAGGCCGAGGGTGAATGCTGGGGCGGCGACGAGACCGGGACGACGTTCGCGAGCGGGTATCTGCCGTCCGCGGACGCGGCCGGGCAGTCGCTGGGGTTCGCCGTCGGGGCGCTGGCCGCGCTCGGATCCAGACTCGGAAGCACCGCCGACTCGTTCGATGACACCGACCGCGGCACCGCATCCAGCCTCGCCGGGCTGTTCTGATGGGCATCGAGGTTCCGGGCAGTGTCCGGTGGTTGGCGGAGAAGGTCGTCGGGGCGGACTGGCCCGACGCGGACGAAACGGCGATGGAGCGGCTCGGGCAGGGGTGGAAGGACGCCGGTGCCTCGCTCGACGACATCATCGAGGAGGCCGACGCCGCGATGCGGTCGGCCATGTCCGGGGTGAGTGGTGACGTCGACACCGCGATGGCGCAGCACTGGGCGCGGATCGGTGCGGACGGGGCACTACGCGAGTTGTCGGGGTTGCTCCACGAACTGGGCGACACCCTCGACTGGTCGGCCGATGACATCCGGGTCGCGAAACTGTCGATCATCGCGGCCCTGGTGGCACTGGCGGCCGAACTCGTCGCGGTCGCGGTGGCCAGCGCGATGACGTTCGGCGCGGCGAGCCCGGCCGCGTTCGCGGCGGAAGCGGCCACACAGGTCACCGTCCGGATGATCATCCGGCAGCTGATCACCTCGATCCTCACCCGCGCCGCGACGGGCGCGGCGGCCGGCGCCGGAGCCCAGGCGGTCCTCGAGGCTGCGTTTCAGAAGTACGAGATACACGTGGGTCGGCGCGACAGCATGGATTGGGGCAACGTTGCAGAGGCGGGCGGCAAGGGTGCGGTTCGGGGAGGCGTGAAGGGGGCGGTCAACGGCGCGTTCGGGCTGAAGTTCACCGACCCTCGTTCTCAGTTCGGGGGCATGCTCGGCTCCTACGTGCAGGAGGAGACGGTCGGCGCACCGCGGTTCAGCGGCGCCGTCGTCGACGAGGTGCTGGACCGGACCGGACTCGACGACGACGTCCGGCGTGCCCGCGACGAGATCGACGGGCGTCTGCCGTGAACGGGGCCGACAGCCGGCTGCGGGTCCGGCCCGCCGGTCACCTCCGGCGTGGTGTCGCCCTGGTGCTGGACCTCGTGTTGCACGCACTCGTCGGGGCCGTGGTCGGGGTCCTCGTCTACATCGTGCAGACGGCCGGACAGTCGGTGCCGCCGAACGCGGCGGAGGGAACGGCGGGGTTCGCGGTGATACCGGCGTGGCTCGTGTTCTCGTTCGTCCACCGGACCGCGATTCAGGCGCGATTCCATGCGACGTTCGGCAAGTGGATGACGGGTCTCTGCGTCGTGCGGCCGGAGGACGGAACGTGGCCGAGCTTCGGATATCTGGTGAAGGCCTGGTTCCGCAGTGCCGGTGCGGCTCTCCAATCGGATACCGCCACCGACGGGGAAGACGGGATGCCGGCGGTGGTGCGGCGACAGTGCGAATCATTCGACACGCTCTAGAGTGGGGTGACTCTACCGCCCACGCGAGGAACAGCTGCAGTGACTTTGCCTGAAACACCCCCGTACCGTGTCTTTCTCGTCGATGATCATGCCGTTTTCCGTTCCGGGGTCCGCGCCGAACTCGGCAGGGAAGCGGACATGGAGGTGGTGGGCGAGGCGGGCGGTGTCGCGGAGGCGGTGGCCGGGATCAACGCCACCTCGCCGCATGTCGTGCTGCTCGACGTCCACATGCCCGAGGGCGGCGGTGTCGCCGTGCTGCGGGGCATCGAGTCGGGTCCGGTGTGCCTGGCACTGAGCGTGTCCGACGCCGCCGAGGATGTGATCGCCGTGATTCGCGCCGGGGCACGCGGGTACGTCACCAAGACGATCTCGGGCGCGGAACTGGCCGACGGCGTGCGCCGCGTCGCCGGCGGTGACGCCGTGTTCAGCCCGAGGCTCGCGGGATTCGTGCTGGACTCCTTCACCGGGCGTTCCAATGCTCCTGAGCCGCAGCTGGATCCGGAGCTGGATTCGCTGACACCGCGGGAGCTGGAAGTGCTGCGGCTGCTCGCGCGGGGGTACACGTACCGCGAGATCGCCGAGGAACTGGTGATCTCGGTGAAGACGGTCGAAACGCATGCGTCGAACGTGCTGCGGAAGACGCAGCAGTCCAACCGGAATGCGCTCACGAGGTGGGCGCACCGCCGGCGGATCGACTGACCTCCCGGGGTGTCAGGGCTGGGCGAGGAGGACGATCACGGCCACGAGCACGGCCAGGATCAGGATCGCGACCATGACACCCATGGCGATCGGCGCCCACGCCACCACCTGATCGCGGACGGTGGGGGCCGGCGAACCGGGAGCGGGTTTCGTCGGGCGCGGCGGCCACTGCAACCGGCCGAGCGGACGCGGCACGTTCTTGAGCGGGGTGCTCTGAGGCACGGCGGGCAGACCGGCCTGGGTGGAACTCACCAGCTTGCTGCGCCGGCGTGAGTCGGGCAAGGGGGTCGAACGGTGTGCCCACGCAGGGATGGTGCCGTCTGCGGAATAGACGGGCGAGCCGACGAGGTGCGCGACGTTCCCGTCCCCGGACATGGCCACCCGGGCCAGGGCGTCGCGGGCCTCGGCCATCGTCGGACGACGCGCCGGGTCGGGCTCGAGCAGGTGCAGCAGCGTGTCGGTGAGCGGTCCGGCCTTACTGGGACGGTAGATCTCGGCCTTCGCGACCCGGTGCAGGAGTGCGATGGAATCGGAGTCGATCCCGAACGGCGGCTGGCCCTCGACGACGGTGTACAGCGTGGAACCGAGCGAGAAGACGTCGCTGGCCTCGGTGGGGTCCTGACCGCGGGCGACCTCGGGGGAGAAGTACGCGGGTGTGCCGGTGATGACCCCGTTCGTGGTGTCGGCGGAGTCGCCCTTGGCGCGGGCGATGCCGAAGTCGCTGATCTTGACGGTGCCGAGTTCGCGGCCGCGGTCGGCGACGAGGATGTTGCCCGGCTTGATGTCCCGGTGCACGATCCCGGCGGCGTGGGCGGCGGTGAGCGCGTCGGCCACCTGCGCGCCGATCTGGGCGACCTCGAGCGGGGGCAGTGTGTCGGCGATGTTCATCGCCTGGGCGAGGCTGCGCGACGGCAGGTACTCCATGACCAGCCAGGGCTCGCCTGCCTCGAGCGCGACGTCGTACATCGCGATGGAATGGCTGTGGGCGAGTTTGGCGGCGTTGCGACCTTCCCGCATGGTGCGTTCGCGGACACGACGGGCCTCGTCGGGGTCGAGTCCGGCCGTCGTGGTGACCTGTTTGATGGCGACGTCGCGGTGCAGCAGGGTGTCCCGTGCGAGCCAGACCGCGCCCATTCCACCGCCGCCCAGTTTGGACCGCAGGCGGTACCTTCCGGCCACCAGGTATTCGGGTCCGATGCCCCTTTCGCTCTGCTCCTGCTCCATCACGCGTTCAGGTTAGAGGATTGCGCGGACACGGGATGCGCGACGGTCCTGACCTGGCCGTTCGGGGTCCACTTGACGGGCCTCCACCGACCGGCTTTACTTGAAATGAGTTCGAAAATACGTTCGAACAAAGCGTCTGTTCGAGCCGCGTCTTCCCCGTGGTTGCCGACCGCTGTTGGTGCCGAGTGTCAGGGGTGTCGAGTTGGCTGAAGTGGCCGGCGAGCCGGGGTTTCCGGTGCCGGGGACTCCCGAGTTGTCCGGGCTGTCCCGGCAGGAGCGTCTGGACTACCTCCGACGACGGATGGCCGCTGTTCCCGCGCGCGGTGAATCGGTGGCGAGCCGCGCCCCGGTGGAGAGTGCGCTCCCCACGACGGGCACGTCCGCAGCGCCCGATTCCCATGCTGCCGGGGTGCTTCCGGTTCCGGCTGCGCTGGCCGAGCTCCTTCCCCGAGGCGGGCTGGTGCGCGGTTCGGTGGTGTCGGTGTCGGGTGCCACCTCGCTCCTGCTGGGTTTGGTCGCGTCCGTGACCGCGGGCGGCGGACACGTCGCGGTGATCGGACATCCCCGGCTCGGGGTGCTGGCAGCGGTCGAGATGGGGGCGCAGCTGGAACGGCTGGCCCTGATCCCCGATCCGGGCGCCGATCCGGTGGAGATCGCCGCGGTGCTCCTGGACGGAATGGATCTGGTGGTGCTCGGACTGGGTGGGGCGTCGGTGGCGCCGTCCCGGGCGCGTGCGGTGGTGGCCCGGGCCCGGAGCAAGGGGTCGACCCTGGTCGTCACGGACGGGCACTGGGACGGCGCGGAGATGCGGCTGGAAGCCCGGGTGCACGGTTACGCCGGACTGGGCAACGGATCTCAGGACCGGGGATGCGGGCGGTTGCGTTCCCTCAGCCTGGCGGTGTGCGCCCGGGGGCGGTCGTTCCAGCCGCGCACCACCCGGTTGGACGTGCGGTCGGCGCAGGGCCGGGTGGAATGGGTGAGCGCACCGGAACCGGTGGCGCCCCTCGAGGTCGCCCCCTTCCCGGCGCCGGTGGAGGTGGTGGGTCTGTGAGCCGGGTGCTGGCGTTGTGGTGCCCCGACTGGCCCGCGGTCGCGGCGGCCGCTGCCGCGGACCTCCCGCCGACTCACCCGGTGGCGGTGACGTCGGGCAATCGGGTGATCGCCTGCTCGGCACCGGCCCGCGCGGACGGGGTGCGCAGAGGCCTGCGCCGCCGCGAGGCCCAGGCCCGGTGCCCCCGGTTGCACGTGGTGACCGCCGATCCCGACCGCGACGCGCGGCTGTTCGAGCCGGTCGCCTCGGCCGTCGACGCGGTGGCGCCCGGTGTCGAGGTGCTGCGACCCGGTCTGGTGGTGCTGTCCGCTCGCGGTGTCGCCCGGTACTTCGGTTCGGAGGAAGCCGCCGCGGAGCGGTTGGTGGACCAGGTGTCGGCGGTGGGGGTGGAGTGCCAGGTCGGCATCGCCGATCAGCTGTCCACGGCCGTGATCGCCGCGCGCAGAGCAACTCTCGTGCCGCCCGGTGAGGGGACGGCCTTCCTGGCGCCGCTCCCGATGCGGGAACTGGCCGCCGAGCCGAGCCTCGCGGCACCCCATCGCGGTGAGCTGGTCGATCTGCTGCACCGGCTCGGGTTGCGCACGATCGGCAGTTTCGCCGCGCTGTCGGCGGGCGATGTGGCGTCGCGGTTCGGAACCGATGCGGTGCTGGCGCATCGCGCTGCGCGGAGTGAACCGGAGCGTCCGCCGTCGGGCCGGTCGCTGCCTCCCGACCTGGAGGTCGAGGAACGGTGCGATCCCGTCATCGAACGGGTCGACGCCGCCGCCTTCGCGGGGCGTGCGCTGGCGGAGAAGCTTCATCGCACACTGTCGGACGCCGCGGTGGCCTGCACCCGGCTGTCGATTTCGGCGAGCACCGGCAACGGTGAGCAACTGTCCCGAATCTGGAGGTGCGCGGAACCGTTGACGCCGGAGGCGACGGCGGACCGGGTGCGGTGGCAGCTGGACGGGTGGCTGACCGGGCGCAGCGAGAAGCGGCCCACCGCCGGTATCGCCGTCCTGCGGCTCGAACCGGTGGAAGTGGTGGCCGCCGGCGCCCTGCAGCTGGGACTGTGGGGTGGGGTCGGCGACCGGGACGAGCGGGCCCGGCGGGCTCTGGTGCGGGTGCAGGGTCTGCTCGGCGGGGAAGCCGTGCAGGTGGGTGTCCTCAGCGGTGGGCGGGGCCCGGCGGAGCGCATCACGTTGCTGCCGTTGGGCGACGAGCTGATTCCGCGCAACGATCCGTCGGAGCCGTGGCCGGGCACGTTGCCGGAACCGGCGCCTGCCGCGGTGCTGACCGCGTATCCGGAGGTGTGGATGTCGGACGAGCGGGGTATGGCTGTGACGGTCACGGAACGGGGTGTGTTCAGCGCGCCTCCCGCGCGGTTGCGGTGGGGGAGCCGAGAGTGGGCGGTGTGCGGATGGGCCGGACCGTGGCCGGTGGACGAGCGGTGGTGGGACCCTCCGGCCGCCCGGACGGCGGCCCGGGCCCAGGTGCTGCTGGAAGAGTCGCGGGCGCTGCTGGTGATCTGCACGGCTGGCCGCTGGTCGGTGGAGGGAATCTATGAGTGACACGGAGCGGGACGCACCGCACCGCAGGATCGTCGTCCAGGAATTGACGAGCCTCGACGGGTTCGTCGCCGGACGGTCCGGCGAGCTGGACTTCTTCGATGCGGTGCCGGATTACGGTGAGGTGGACCGATACAACCTCCGTCTGCTCGCCGACACGGACCTCGCCCTGCTCGGGCGAAAGACGTATCAGATGTTCTCGGACTACTGGCCCACCGAACAGGCGCAGGGTGAGGTCGTGGCCGAGGCCGTCAACTCGATCCCGAAACTCGTGTTCTCCTCGACGCTGGACAGCGCCCCGTGGGGGGATCGGGAGCCGGCGCAGCTGTGGCCGGGCGACGCCGTCGAGCGGGTGCAGCACCTCCGGCAGGAGCCCGGTGGCGACATGATCGTCTGGGGGAGCATCACCCTCGCGCGGGCACTGCTCGCCGCCGAGCGGGTCGACGAAATCCAGTTGCACGTGGTGCCGATCCTGCTGGGGCACGGCCGCAGGCTCCTCGACGAGGACACCGGGATGCATGCGCTGACGTTGCTGGAGTCGAAGGGGTACGACTCCGGGGTGGTCACGTTGCGTTATCGGGTGGGGCGGGCAGCGTAACCCACCCGGCGACCTGTCTTGCGAACCGACCGTTCGAAATGCTTTGCTGTGCAGAGGGTCGCGTGCCGGTGGCGGACAGCGTCAGGCATGGAGGCCGGCCACGGCCGCATCGTCGGGTCGTGGCATACCTCGAAAGGGTCGACTGTGACCATTTCTTTCAACCACACGATTGTCGCTGCCAAGAACAAGCAGGAGTCGGCGACATTCTTCACCACGTTGTTCGGACTGCCGGACGCCGTGCCTGCCGGACATTTTCTGGCGGTCGCCCTCGACAACGGGGTGTCTCTCGACTTCGCGGAACCGCCGGTCGAATTCCCGCCGCAGCATTATGCGTTCCTCGTCGGTGAGGACGACTTCGACCGGATCTACGGTCTGATCGTCGAGTGGGGGCTCGATCACTGGGCGGATCCGCGGCAGACGCTGCCGGGCACCATCAACACCAACGACGGCGGGCGGGGCGTCTACTTCCTCGACCCGTCCGGTCACTATCTGGAGATCATCACCCGCCCGTACGGGTCGGGCGGGTAGTCCGTGGCGGTCGCTAGTCTGGATTCTCGTGGAGACGAGCAGGACTACCCCGACGCGCGCCGGTATCGAGATCGCCTACCGGGACAGCGGCGAGTCCTCGGTGCCGGGGACGTCGGGCGTCCATCCCGTGCCGGTGGTTCTGGTGCACGGGATGGGCGGTGACGGCGGCACCTGGGACCGCTTCGCCCGCGCACTCGTCGCCCGCGGGCGCCGCGTCCTCGTCGTGGATCTGCGGGGGCACGGTCGCAGTGCCCGCGCCGCGTCGTACCTTTTCGAGGAGTTCGGCGCCGACGTGGTGGAGGTGTGCGACAACCTCGGGCTGACGCGGGTGGATCTCGTCGGGCATTCGCTCGGTGGTCATGCGGCGTCGCTCGCGGCCCAGACCCGGCCCGGGCTGGTTCGCCGGCTGGTGATCGAGGAGGCCCCGCTCCCGTTGCGTCCCGGTGACCCGGAACAGGTTTTCGCGAATCGGCTGCCGTCGCTGCCGGAACTGTGGCACGCGACGACGAGCCTGATCCGGCATCCGCGGGCCGCGTTCGCGTTCGACCGGTCGATGACGGGCTCGGCGCTCGAGCAGTTCCGCCGCCCGGATCCGTTGTGGTGGGACAGATTGCCGGACATCGAGGCCGACACGCTCATCCTGCGGGGCGGTCTGGGCGGAATGGTGGATCCGCGCAGACTCGAGTCCGCAGTGGCGGCGATACCGAACTGCCGGGTGGTGGTGTTCCGTAGCGGGCACAGCATTCACCGCGACCGTTACGACGACTTCGCGGCGGCGGTCCTGCCGTTCTTGATGAAGCTCGAGACGAGCTGACAAAAAGTCCGGAAATGTAAACCGCGACGGCGTCGACAGGACTAGCGTGGGAACCGAAGCGGGGGCTCGGAACGGGCCGGTTGTCACGATGAGCGCCCCGAAGCCGCGGGGCGTCCGACGACGTCTTCCGCACGTCCGGAAGAAGGCCAACGATGTCGACACTCACGCCTGGACGCCCCTATGCGCCCGGCAGGCAAGGGTTCAGCTCGCTCCGCGCCGGGGGCCTCAACTGGGACGCGTTCCCGTTGCGGCTGTTCACGAAGGGCAACGCCAAGTTCTGGAATCCCACGGACCTCGACTTCAGCCGGGACGCGGAGGACTGGGAGGGGCTGAACTCGGAGCAACAGCGCAACTCCACGTATCTGGTCGCACAGTTCATCGCCGGTGAGGAAGCGGTCACCGAGGACATCCAGCCGTTCATGAAGGCGATGGCCGCCGAGGGGCGTTTCGGGGACGAGATGTATCTGACGCAGTTCTGTTTCGAGGAGGCCAAGCACACCCAGGTGTTCCGGTTGTGGATGGACGCGGTGGGCCTGACACGCGACCTGCATCCCTTCGTCGCCGAGAACCCGTATTACCGGCAATTGTTCTACGAGGAGCTGCCGGGATCGCTGAAGGTGCTCGAGACCGATCCCAGTCCGGTCAATCAGGTGCGGGCCAGCGTCACCTACAACCATGTCATCGAGGGCAGTCTCGCACTCACCGGGTACTACGCCTGGCAGAAGGTGTGCACGACGCGCGGGATCCTGCCGGGCATGCAGGAACTCGTCCGCAGGATCGGCGACGACGAACGACGCCACATGGCGTGGGGGACGTTCACCTGTCGCCGGCACGTGGCCGCCGACGACAGCAACTGGGGTGTCGTCCAGGAGCGGATGGCGGAGCTGATGCCGTTGGCACTGGGCATGATCGACTGGGTCAACAAGCAATTCGAGGTCCAGCCGTACGGGCTCGACGACCAGGAGTTCATCGCGTACGCCGCGGACCGGGCGCAGCGCCGGCTGGGGGCGATCGAGTCTGCGCGGGGCCGCCCGGTCGAGGAGATCGATCTGGACTATTCACCCGAGGCCCTCGAGGAGAAGTTCGGCGAGGAGGACGCCAAGGCGATGTCCGAGGCCGCCGGCTGAGGCACGCGTCGCGGTGGGAGATGGCAGGATCGGCTCATGGCGCTCACCGCACTCGACCGCAGACTCCTCGGCTGGTCTGCAGCATTCGTGATCTCGCAGGCGAACATCATCCGGCTGCTCGGCCCGGTGGCACCCCGGCTCGCCGATATCCAGACCGCCCGGTCCGCCCGGTCCTACACGGCGATCCTCGACGGAATGTCCGCCGCCGACAGGGCGCGCTACCGCAGCCACTACTACCCGGACTTCGTCCATCCCGTGATCTACGCGGTCGCGTTGCGCACGGGCGCACGACGTCTGGCGGAGCTGACACCACTCTCGGCGAGAACGCAGAAAGTGCTGGCGGCGGCCCCGGTGATCTCTGCGGCAGGCGACTACGCCGAGAACGTCGTCGGGCTGTATCTGCTGTCTCATCGCGAGCACATCACCGACGCGACCGTGCGCACCACCAGTGCGGTCAGCGTCACCAAATGGGTGCTGGCGCTCGGGACGCTCGGATATCTGTCCCAGGGATTCGTCCGGGTCTGGGCGGGAAAGCTGTTCTCCCGCTAGATTCGGGCACATGTGTGCTGCCGAGCTCAGCGTCGAGTACTTCTCCGGGCAGGCCGCGTTCCGGGAGTGGCTCGGCGCTCATCACGACTCCTCACCGGGCATCTGGCTGAAGATGGCCAAGAAGGGGTCGGCGCATTCGTCGATCAACTACGACCAGGCTCTCGAGGTCGCGCTGTGCTACGGCTGGATCGACAGCCAGGTCCGCCGCGTCGACGACGACTTCTTCGTGCAGCGGTTCACCCCGCGGTCGTCGCGGAGTCCGTGGTCGAAGCGGAACCGGGAGTTCGCGGAGAAACTCGCCGAGGCCGGTCTCCTCGAGCCCGCGGGCGCGGCGGAGGTGGAGCGGGCCAGGGCCGACGGCCGCTGGGACCGCGCGTACGCGGGACAGAAGGCGGCGGAGATACCGCAGGACTTCCTGGACGCCCTCGCGCAGAACCCCGAGGCCGAGGCCTTCTACGCGACGCTCGACAGCCACAACCGGTACGCCGTCTACTACCGCCTGCAGGACGCCACCCGCCCGGAGACACGTGCCCGCCGCATCGAGAAGTTCGTCCAGCAGTTGTCGGAGCGCAGGAAGTTCCATGACTGATCGATTTTCGCGGCTGACACAATGGCACCGTGCCTGACACGATCACCGCCACCTGCTCCGCTCTGTCCGCGACCGACGAACCTCTCGCGGGCACCGCTGCGCATGTCACGGGCTGGGTGTGCCTGGAGTTCCCGGGTGCGTGGGGCCGGGACGTGCTCGACGGCACCGCGCTCGGACCGGATCTGGCCCGTGAGCTCGACGCCCGCGCCGACGCGGCCGGGGTGCGGGTCATGTTCATCCGCCGGCCGGGCCGCAGCACCGCGGACCCGGATCGGCGGACGGTGCTGCTGGCGCAGTCGCACCCCACGCGGTCGTGGTGCGAGCGGCTCGAGATCGCCTTTCCGGAAGACCTGCTCGACCTGGACCTCGGGCTGATCGCGGGGACCGCGCCCGGTCTGGGCACACCGGTGACGGACCCGGTCGTGCTGGTGTGCGCGCACGGGAAGAGGGATCAGTGCTGCGCCGTCCTCGGGCGGCCGGTCGCGGCCGGCCTGGCCGCGGAGTTCGGCGACGCGGTGTGGGAGTGCTCGCACACGGGTGGGCACCGGTTCGCTCCCTCGCTGATCCTGCTGCCCACGGGTTACACCTACGGCCGGTTGTCGACGCAGGAGAGTGTCGACGCGGTCCGCGCCGCCGCCCGGGGCGAGGTGTACCCGACCGGGCTGCGCGGCCGCAGTTGCTGGGACGCGCCGGGGCAGGTGGCGGAACTCGCCGTCCGCGATTTCGTGGACGCGGCCGCGGACGAGCTCACGGTGGACGCGAATTCGGTTGTCGCGCATCGCGACGGACGCCGTTGGGTGGTCGACCTGGAGCAGCGGGAGCTGCCGCCCCGGCCGGCGAGTTGCGGGGCGGCGCCGAAGCCGGTGCGACCCGTCGTCGCCACCGGAGTTCGCGCCCTCGCCCCCTGACTCGGTCACCAGTGGGTGCCGGGCACCAGCCTTCCGACCTTCCGGGCCGCGCGGCCGAGCACCGACGACGTGTGGTGCCTGGGTTCCGGTGTGTGCTGAGGTGCCGGCGCCGCGTCGTCCGTGCTCTGCCCCTTCGCCGCCGGGGAATCGGGGAACATGCGATACATCTGGTGCATCACGCGATCCTTGACGGCGGGTGCGAAGACGTGGCCGAGTTCCCCGAGGGTGCCGGTCGGGACGTCGATGCGCTTGGGGCGTTCGATCAGCGCCCGGACGACCATTGCCGCCGCCTTCTCCGGGGAGGTGATCGGTCCGATGTTGTACCGGCCGGTGGGCGCGATCATCGGCGTCTCGACGAGTGGCATGTGGATGGTGGTGAACGTGATTCCGTCCGAGAGGGTTTCGGACGCCGCGACGTCAGTGAAGCCGTCGGGGGCCGACTTGCTGGCGACGTAGGCGGCGAACCGCGGCGTCGCGCCCTGGACCCCGGCGCTGCTGATGTTGACGATGTGCCCGAACCGCCGGTCGCGCATCTGCGGGAGGAAGGCGAGGACGAGCCGGACCGCGCCGAAGTAGTTGACGGCCATGGTCCGCTCGAAATCGTGGAGCCGGTCCGTGGAGTGGTAGAGGCCCCGCCGGATCGACCGGCCGGCGTTGTTGACGAGCATGTCGACGTGATCGTGTTCGGCGAGAACGGCTTTGACGGTGTGCTCGACCGACTCGTCGTCGGTGATGTCGCAGGGGTAGCCGTAGGCGTCGCCGCCCGCCGCGCGGATCTCGGCCACCACGGCGTCGAGTTCCTCGGTGCGCCGGGCGAGGAGAATGACCTTCGCGCCCTTGCGGGCCGTCGCGATCGCGGAACTCCGGCCGATGCCGGACGACGCCCCGGTGATCACCACGTGCCTGCCCACGAGCGGTCCGGCCGGGTGGGGCCTGCGCGCTCGGTCCGGGTCGAGGTTCTCGCGCCAGTACGACCACAGCCTGTCGGCGTACGACGCGAACCGCGGGACGTCGATGCCTGTGCCGCGCAGCGCCTCCCGGGTGTCGTCGTTCACGAACACCGTGGGCAGTGTCATGTTCTCGGCGAGCACGGGCGGGATGCCGAGGGCGCCGAGCACCACTTTGCGGCCCGTGTCGAGGGCCGAGTCGGGGGTGGGAGTGAGGAAGGGGCGGACGAGTCCGCCGGGTAGTCCGGCCGCGGGATGCGGTGCACCGGCGGCCTCGGCGAGCGCGGCGTAGATCTCGCGGACCGGCTGGGGGCGCGGATTGACGAGATGGAACGTCCGGCCGTCCCGTCCCGGTGCCGACATCAACTCCACGATGGCCGCGGCCACGTAGTCGACGGGGACGACGTTGGTCGATCCGATCCGCGGGACGGCCACGGGCAGGGCCGCGGGGAGTTTCGCGAGCGCCGCGATGGCGGGGAAGAGGTAGTACGGGCCGTCGATCTTGTCCATCTCGCCGGTGACCGAACTGCCGACCACCGCGGAGGGGCGGTAGATGCGCCACCGCAGGCCGTCGGCTTCCCGGACCAGCTTCTCCGCCTCGAACTTGGTGCGGTGATACGGGGTGGGGAAACCCTGCCCGAGATCGAAATCGGTTTCCCTGAACGGACCTTCGTGATCCCCCGCGACGGCGATGGACGAGACGTGGTGCAGCGTCGCATCCAGTTCCCGGGCCAGTGCGATCACCGAGCGGGTGCCGTCGACGTTCGTGGTGGCCTGTTCGTCGCCCGCCGTGAGGTCGTAGATCGCGCCGAGGTGCAGGACGTGGTCGGCCGCCGGCGCCGAGGTGAGTGCGAGGCCGGGCTCGGTCAGGTCGCCGATCAGCGGATGCACGCGTTCGCCGCCCGGCATGCCGTCGACGAGCGCCTCCCACCGCGCGACGGACGCGCGCCGGACGAGGACGTGGATCTCGGCTGATTCATCGCGGTCGAGGATCAGGGGCAGCACGTGCCGACCCAGGAAGCCGGTTCCGCCGGTGACGAGGTAGGTGGCCATGACCCGAACTTACTCCAAAGTAAGATAATGCACTAGTGGCCCAGACCCACCTTGGCGTGCACCTTCTTCATCCAGGCCGGAGCCCACCAGTTGGCCTCGCCCATCAGCTTCACGAGGGACGGAACGAGGAGCATGCGAACCACCGTCGCGTCGACGAGGAGCGCGACGATCATTCCCACACCGAGGAACCGCATGATCGACAGACCGGAGATGGTGAACGCTCCGGTCACCACCACGAGCAGCAGCGCCGCGGCCGTCACGATGCGGCCCGTGCGCTCGGTGCCGAAGCGCACCGCCTCTTCCGTGGTCGCGCCTGCCTCGTGCGCCTCGACCATCCGTGACATCAGGAACACCTCGTAATCGGTCGACAGGCCGAAGACCACGGCGAGGATGAGGACCACGAACGTCGCCTCGAGCGGTGCCGGACTGACCCCGAGCAGACTCGCGCCGTGGCCCAGCTCGAAGATCCACGTGAGCACACCGAACGTGGCGGCGAGGCTCAGCCCCGCCATCGCGACCGCCTTGATCGGCAGCACCACCGAACCGAACGCCAGGAACAGCAGCACGAGCGTCGACCCCACCATGATCGCGATCATCACCGGCATCCAGTGCACGATCGCCGCGTTCCCGTCGTCGACGGTCGCCTGGCCGCCGCCGACGAGGAGTTCGGTTCCCTCGGGTGGCGTGATGGCGCGGAGACCGTCGACCGCCGCGCTCTGGTCGTCGGTGGTGACACCCTCGGAGTAGACGGCCTGGACGGCGACCATTTCGTTGCCGGACGCGACGACGGTGGCCGCCCCGATGCCCTCCACCTGGCCGGCGGCCTGGGCAACCGCGGCACCGTCGGCCGCGGTCGGGGCGGTGCCGTCGGTGCCCCGGAGAATGAGGGTGGCGCCGTTTCCGGTGGTCGGAAATTCGGTGGTGAGAGTGTCGGTGGCGATGCGGGCGGGGTCGTTCTCCGGCAGCGCCGTGTACGTGACCTCGCCGAGCGACGCGCTGAGCAGGGGCGAGGCGAGGACCAGCAGCCCCGCGACGATGCCGACCGCGATGGCGACCGGCCGCCGCATCACCCAGGTGACGACGGAGCCCCAGAACTTGCGGGCGCGAACCTCCCCACGCTGCGAAGCGTCCTTGTGCCAGGTCAGTGCGTTGATGCGATGCCCCAGGATCGCGAGCAGCGCCGGAACCGCGGTGAGCGACAGCAGCGCCGCGCTCGCGACCGCGGCCATCGCACCGAATCCGAGAGACTTGATCACGTCCTGCGGAAACACGAGCATGCCCGAGAAGGCGCACACGAGAAGCAGACCGGAGAACAGCACGGTGCGGCCCGCGGTCAGCACGGTGCGCCGGGTCGCCTCGGCGACGTCGGCGCCGGACTCGAGTTCCTCGCGGAAACGTCCGACGACGAACAGGCCGTAGTCGATCGCGAGCCCCAGGCCGAGCAGGGACGCCACGTTGATCGCGAACGAACTGACGTCGGTGAACAGGGTCAGCAGGCGCAGGGTGGCGAGGGCACTGAAGATCGAGAGCAGCCCGACGAACACCGGAACGGCCGCGGCCACCAGTCCGCCGAAGATGAAGACCAGCAGCACGAGAGTGATCGGGAGCGCGATCGCCTCGGCCAGCACCAGGTCCTGTTGCAGCCGGTTGTTGAACGCCACACCCACCACCGAATTGCCCGCGAACTCGGTGTCGATGCCCTCCACCTCGAGCTTCGGCAGCAGGTCGTCGAACGTGGCGGCCGTGATCCCGGCGTCCGGGTCGACGGTGATCGCGGCCGACGCCTTGGTGCCGTCCTCCGACACCATCAGCTGCTTCCTCGCCGCGTCCGCGGTCCAGTACGACGTCACCGAATACGTCGGCACCTCGGCGGCGAACCGGTCGAGACTCGCGGTCACCTCGGGGCCGATGTCGTCCAGGGTCTTCCCGTCGGGTGCGGTGTAGATCGCGATGATGTCCGGTGTCTGCGGACCCAGGTTGTCCTGGACGATCCGGGCCACCTCCGCGGATTCGCTACCGGGATCGGTGAACCCGCCCGAGCTGAGTTTCGCGAAGACACCGGTGCCCCACAGGCCGCTCACCAGAACGGCGACGACGGCGAGGCTCAGGACCCACCATTTGCGTGAAACAACGGTCGAGGCCCAACGTGTCATGCGTCATCTCCGGCGTGTCGGGGGCGGGCAGCTGCGACTGCCGACTGTAGTGCGGATCGGGGTGTCACCGACGGGGGTGTGATGCGGCTCCCGGCAAATCGTGCATACTCGGCATCGCACTTGCAGCCACACGCACGGGGGAAGCCGGTCCGAATCCGGCGCTGACCCGCAACGGTAGGCCACCAGATCCTTTCGGTGGCGAGCCCGATTACCCGGCGTGGGGTGTGCGACATCCTTTTCGTCGTGGTCTACGAAGCGGAGTCCTGCAGGCGTCGCACCGGCGTCTGCTGACTTCTCATTCGTGGCTCTGAGCCGCAATGAGGTTTACATGCACGGTCAGTTGTTCAGAAGTACCGGTCTGGCCGCGCTGGTGGCCGCGCTGGTGGTCGCCGGCTGTTCGCGCGGGGAGTCCGTGGGGCAGACCGCTTCCGCCGAATCCTTCGCCGAGCCGGTGTCCGTCACCAACTGCGATCGAACGGAGACGTTCGACGCCCCGCCCCAGCGCATCGTCAGCATGAACGATCACGTCACCGAGGTGCTGATCGAGATGGGGGCCGGCGACCGCATCGTCGGCACGGGGTACGGCGACGCGACCCCGCTGCCGGAGTTCGCGGACGCCTTCGGGAAGATCCCGAAACTCGCGAAGGAGTACCCGACCCGGGAGCAGATCCTCGACCTCGACCCCGACCTGGTGGTCGGCGGAATGCGGAGCGCATTCGACGAGAAGGAGGGGCGGTCGCGTGAATCCCTCGGCGACCAGGGCATTCCCACGTTCCTGTTCTCCGAGTACTGCGGGCACGGCTTCCCGGACATCGGTTTGCTGCGCGGCGACTACCAGCAGCTCGGCGAGATCCTCGGAGTCCCGGACCGGGCGCGGGCGATCACCGACCGGGTGACGTCCGGGTTGCAGGCCGTGCGTGACGAGATCGCGGGCACCGCCCCGGTTCCGACGTTCTTCTACGATTCCGGCGAGGACGTCCCGCTGACGATCGGCGGTGTGGGAGTCGGCCAGCTCATCGCGGACCACGCGGGCGCGGCCAACCTCTTCGCCGAGGGCGAGAAGCCGTATTCGAAGTCCACCTGGGAGATCATCGGTGAACGCGCCCCGGAGGCGATCGTCGTCCTCGACTACGGCACGACGAGTGCGCGGGCGAAGATCGACTTCCTGAAGTCGCACCCGATCATGTCGACGACACCCGCCGTGAAGGCCGGCCGCTTCGTGGTGGTGCCGCTCGACGACTTCTTCGAGAGCCCGCGCCTGGTGCGGTCGGTGGAGACGATCGCGCGGGCGCTGCATCCGGATGTCGTCGGCGCGCGATGACCGTTACCGCAGAATGCGCGGCACCGCCGGCGCAGGCACCGCACCCGGCCCGCGCACGCCTCGGTTTCGCGGGCCTGATGGTGGCGCTCGCGCTGACGACCCTGTTCGTCGTCGGCCTCGCGGTGTCGTTCGGTTCCGTGCGCATCCCGGTCGGCGACGTGTGGGCGATCGTCGCGCACCGCGTGGCCCCCGGCGCATTCGAGTCCTGGTGGTCACAGGCGCGGGAGTCGATCGTCCTCGACTCCCGGCTGCCGCGGGCGCTGACCGCGGCGGCCGTCGGTGCGGCGCTGGCCCTGGCAGGCGCCGTGGCGCAGGCGGTGACCCGCAATCCGCTGGCCGATCCCTATCTGCTCGGCGTGTCCTCGGGTGCCGGTTTCGGCGTGGTGGTGGTGACGGTGCTCGGGCTCGGGGTGGGAGCGCTCGGCGCGTTCACCGTCCCCGTCGCGGCGTTCCTGGGCGCGATGGTGCCGTTGTTCCTGTCGCTGGCGATCGGCGGACGGTATCCGCAGCCGACGGCCGTCATCCTCGTGGGGGTCGCGTCGGCGCAGGTGTTCTCGGCCCTCATCACGTTCTCGATCCTGGTCGTCGCGGACGAGCATCAACTGAGTTCGGTGATGCACTGGCTGGCGGGCGGTTTCGGCGACTCGCGCTGGTCGACGGCGGTCTTCCCGGCCGTGGCACTCGCGACGGTCGGGGCTGCGATGATGCTGAGCGCGTGCCGAATCGACCTGCTGCAGGCGGGAGACGACGGCGCCGCCGCCCTCGGCATGCACGTGCGACGCTTCCGCGTCGTGCAGTTGCTCGGTGTGTCGATGCTGGCCGGGGCCGCCGTGTCCGTCGCAGGCGGTATCGGCTTCATCGGTCTGCTGGTGCCGCACCTTGCCGGGTACGTCGTGGGCGCCCGGGCGGTCAGGCTGCTGCCCGTCGCGGCATTCCTCGGCGCGATCGCGATGGTCGCGGCGGACACGGCCGCGCGGTCGGTCGCGCACAGCATCGAGGTCCCGGTGGGCGTCGTCACCGCGCTCGTGGGAGCGCCGATCTTCGTGTGGATGCTCTACCGGCAGTATCGGAGGGCCGAACAGTGACCGCCCTGAGCCTGCAACGTGTCCGCGCCGAACTCGGGTCGCGGGAAGTGCTGCACGGCATCGACTTCTCCGTGCGTCCCGGGGAGGTGCTGGCGTTGGTCGGGCCCAACGGTTCCGGCAAGACCACCGCGCTGCGCTGCTGCTACCGCGCGCTCACCCCGACCGGGGGCGCCGTCGTCGTCGACGGAACGGATACCGCCGATCTGGGCCGGCGGGAACTGGCCCGCACGATCGGGGCGAGCACCCAGGAGCCGCGGGTGTCCGCGGGACTGACCGTGCGCGAATCCGTTTCGCTCGGACGCATCCCGCACCGGGGCTGGTTCGAGCGGGCGACCGGCGCCGACGGTGAGATCGTCGAGACGTGCATACGTCAGGTCGGGCTGGCCGAACTCGCGGGTCGCGACGTCCAGGCACTGTCGGGTGGGGAGCGTCAACGGGTGTCGATCGCCCGGGCGCTCGCGCAGCAGCCGAGGGTCCTGCTGCTCGACGAACCCACCAACCACCTCGACCTGCGGCATCAGCTGACGGTGATGAACCTGCTGCGTGACCTCGCGTGCGACGGTCTGGCGATCGTCGTGACCATGCACGACCTCCGGCTGGCCGTCGAGTTCTGCGACACGCTGGCCGTGATGCACGATGGACGGGTGATCAGCACCGGTCCGCCCGCCGACGTGCTGGACGACACCGTGCTGGGCGGGGTGTTCGGCATCCGCGCCGTGGTGCGGTCGGCGCCGCGGCTGTCGATGGAGATCCTGGGGTTGGCCGATGGATGAGCAACTGCGGCGTGCGTACGAGCTGACCGCCCGCCGCGTCCCGATGATCGCCGACCAGATCGGGCAACCCGGGGCCTCCTCGTTCCCGGCCGTGCGCCTGACCGATCCCGGCTGGCTCGCGGACCGCGTCGCGGACACGGCGCGGCGGTGGGGCAGCGACGATCCCCGGGTCAACGGCACCCTGTGGTGGTACTCGGCCAGCTCGACACTGACCGGGATTCCGATCGCGACCGCGCTCGTCACCGGGGTCGCCGCCCGGCCTCGGCTCGTCGACGCCGTGGCATTCCTGCGGGACGACGGGTATCTCGGCGGCCTGACCGCGTCGTCGGCACTGCCGGTCACCGAGGGGCTGTCCGAGCTGGCGTCCGAGATGGCCGCGGCGCTGACGCCGATCATCGACGCTCTCGCCGCGGCGTCCGGGGTGCGGCAGGCGGCGATGTGGGCGATCACGACGGATTCGATTGCCAACCGGTCACTCGACGCGGGAACGGCGTGCGGCGATCGCGCACGCGGCAGCATCTTCGCCCGGGGGCTGGTGGACGCACTCCGCCGCGTCGGTGTGGTGCTGCCGGACCCGCGGTTCGTCGACGTCCGGGCCGGGGCACTGTCACGCCGGTTCACGCAGCGGGCGTCGTGCTGCTTGATCTACGAGACCCCCGGGTCGGGCAAGTGTGTGAGCTGCCCGAGGAGGCCGGCCGAGGACCGTCTGCGAGGTCTGGCCGCGCTCGTGACGTGAGTCCGGGTGGCCCGCGTTGACCGGTCTGCGGGTGTGATGGCAGACTGACAGCGTTCGAACTCCCGTTCGAATGATGCGTCTTCCCCAGCGGCATCTTCCATGGTTTCGGCACGGCACGTGCGTGACATGAAGAGGTGTGCCAGATGGGTTGGGGAAACGGTCCGCCGACGTGGTCCGAGATGGAGCGCGTCCTGTCGGGCAGGCCGGGGCGGGTCAGCCCGGAGTCGCTGTACCCGGGCGACGGCGGCGACAGCCCCGCGTGGTCGCGCAAGCGGGGTGAGTACCGGGCGGGCCCGCAGGAGCGGGCCGGCTCCACCGTTCCGTACGCCGAACTCCACGCGCATTCGGCGTTCAGTTTCCTCGACGGCGCCTCCCCGCCGGAAGAGTTGGTGGAGGAGGCCGTCCGGCTCGGTCTCGAGGCCATCGCACTCACCGACCACGACGGGTTCTACGGTGTGGTCCGGTTCGCGGAGGCGGCGAAGGAACTGAACATGCGCACCGTGTTCGGGTCCGAACTGACGTTGGACGACGCGCATCTGCTGGTGTTGGCGCGAGGTCAGGAGGGGTACCGGCGGCTCTCCCGGGAGATCGCGGCGGCGCATCTCGCGGGCGGGGAGAAGGGCAAGCTGCGCTACGACCTCGACCGTCTCACCGACGCTGCCGGGGGGCACTGGCAGATCCTGACCGGGTGCCGGAAGGGGCATGTGCGTCAGGCGCTGGCCGCCGGTGGCCCGGACGCCGCGGCCGCCCGGCTGCGGGAGCTGATCGACCGGTTCGGGGCCGACCGGGTCACGGTGGAACTCACCCATCACGGCATCGCGGAGGACGCCGAGCGCAACGCCTCCCTCGCCGAACTCGCACAGCAGCACGGACTTCGGGTGATCGCGTCCACGGCGGCGCACTTCGCGGGACCGCCGCGCCGGAGACTGGCCATGGCGATGGCCGCCGTCCGGGCCCGGCAGAGCCTCGACGACGCGGCCGGGCACCTGGCGCCCGCCGGGGGAGCGCACCTGCGGTCCGGTGAGGAGATGGCGCACCTCTTCGCCGCGTACCCGGAAGCCGTCCGCGGTGCCGCGGACCTCGGCCGGGAGTGTGCGTTCGACCTGCGGCTCATCGCGCCGCAACTGCCACCGTTCGACGTGCCCGACGGGCACACCGAGGCGAGCTGGCTGCGGCAGCTCACGATGGACGGGGCCCGACGACGTTACGGTGCGCCTGCGGACCGGCCGGAGGCCTACCGGCAGATCGAGCACGAACTGGACATCATCACCGGGCTGAACTTCCCGGGCTACTTCCTGGTGGTCCACGACATCGTGTCGTTCTGCAAGAACAACGACATTCTCTGCCAGGGAAGGGGTTCGGCGGCCAACTCCGCCGTCTGCTACGCCATCGGCATCACCAACGTGGATCCCGTCCGCAACAAGCTGTTGTTCGAACGTTTCCTCTCGCCCGAACGCGACGGCCCGCCGGACATCGACGTCGACATCGAATCCGATCGGCGGGAGGAGGCCATCCAGCACGTCTACGCCAAGTACGGACGCCAGTACGCGGCGCAGGTGGCGAACGTCATCACGTACCGCGGAAAGTCTTCGGTGCGGGACATGGCCCGGGCGCTGGGTTTCTCGCAGGGGCAGCAGGACGCGTGGAGCAAACAGGTCAGCCGCTGGGGCGGCATCGGGAAGGAGGTCGGCACCGACATTCCGCCCGCCGTCCTCGAACTGGCCGCCCAGATCGAGGGGTTTCCGCGGCACCTCGGCATCCACTCGGGCGGCATGGTGATCTGCGACCGGCCGATCGCCGACGTGTGCCCGGTGGAGTGGGCGCGTATGGAGAACCGCAGCGTTCTGCAGTGGGACAAGGACGATTGCGCGGCGGTGGGTCTGGTGAAGTTCGACATGCTGGGTCTCGGCATGCTCTCCGCGCTGCACTACATGATCGACCTCGTGGCCGAGCACAAGGGGATCGAGGTGGATCTGGCGCAGCTGGACCTCTCCGAGGAAGCCGTCTACGAGATGTTGCAGCGGGCGGACTCGGTGGGGGTGTTCCAGGTGGAGTCACGGGCCCAGATGGCCACCCTGCCGAGGCTGAAACCGCGGAATTTCTACGACCTGGTGGTGGAGGTGGCGCTCATCCGTCCCGGTCCGATCCAGGGCGGATCGGTGCACCCGTACATCCGCCGCCGCAACAAGCTCGAACCGGTGACCTACGACCACCCGTCCCTGGAGAAGGCGCTGAAGCGGACGCTGGGTGTGCCGCTGTTCCAGGAGCAGTTGATGCAGATGGCGGTCGACGTCGCGGGTTTCAGCCCGGCCGAGGCCGACCAGCTCCGCCGGGCCATGGGGTCCAAGCGGTCGCCCGAGAAGATGGAACGGCTGAGGGGGCGGCTCTACCAGGGCATGCGGGAGTTGCACGGGATCGGCGACGACGTGGCCGACCGGATCTACGAGAAGCTGTACGCCTTCGCGAATTTCGGTTTCCCCGAAAGTCATTCGCAGAGTTTCGCCGCCCTGGTGTTCTATTCATCGTGGTTCAAGCTGCATCACCCGGCGGCGTTCTGCGCCGGTCTGCTGCGGGCGCAGCCGATGGGGTTCTACTCGCCGCAGTCGCTGGTGGCCGACGCCCGCAGGCACGGGGTGCCGGTGCACGGCGCGGACATCAATGCGAGTCTCGCGCACGCCACCGTCGAGGCGGGCGGGACGGAGGTGCGTCTCGGGCTCGGGGAGGTGCGGCACATCGGGACCGCGCTGGCCGAGCGGATCGTCGAATCCCGCGGCGACGGAGGTCCGTACACGTCGTTCCTCGACCTCACCGGCCGGGTGGAACTGAGTACGGCGCAAGCCGAATCGCTGGCTACCGCAGGTGCTCTCGACAGTTTCGGGTTGTCCCGCCGGGAGGCGTTGTGGGCGGCGGGCGCCGCGGCGGGGGAGCGCCGCGACCGGCTGCCGGGGATCGGGGCATCCACCCGCGCGCCGACCCTGCCGGGGATGAGCGATCTCGAACTGGCCGCGGCGGACGTGTGGGCCACCGGGGTGTCACCGGACACGTACCCCACCCAGTTCCTGCGCCCGCAACTCGACGCGCTGGGGGTGATCCCGGCGGCGGGCCTACTCGATGTTCCCGACGGCGACCGGGTTCTGGTGGGTGGGGCGGTAACCCACCGGCAGCGCCCGGCGACGGCCGCGGGGGTCACGTTCATCAACCTCGAGGACGAGACCGGGATGGTCAACGTGGTGTGTTCGGTGGGGTTGTGGGCGAAGTACCGCAAGCTCGCCAACACGGCGCCCGCACTGCTGGTGCGCGGCAAGGTGCAGAACGCGGAGGGGGCGGTGACGGTGGTGGCGGATCGGCTGCAGCTGATGGATTTGCGGGTGTCCGCCAAATCCAGGGACTTCAGGTGAGCAGGCACCGCTAGCATTCGGACATGAGGAGATACGTCGTGTCGGTGATCGTCGTGGCTTCGCTGGCGCTCGCGGGGTGTGGTGGTTCCGGCAGTGATTCCTCCCAACCGTCGCTCGCCCCGACACCCGGGGACTCGAGCCAGATGGAAATCGGTGGCGCGGTACAGCAACCCGCGAAGGACCAGGCGCCCACCGACCGCCAGGAGATCATCACCGGTCAGGTCGCGCTCACCGCGGACGACCCGGTGGCGGTCGGCAGGCAGATCGTGGACAAGGTCGACGATCTGGGCGGACGCGTCGACCAGCTCACCGAACAGCCGGGCTCCGACGACCAGGACGCGAGCAGTTCCCTGACCATCCGGGTGCCCGCCGACTCGCTCACGCAGACGTTGGACGATCTGCGGGAACTGGGCAAGGTCACCAGCGTCAGCGTCACGAAGAGCGACGTGACGATGCAGTCGCAGGATCTCGACGCCCGGATCGGCGCGTTGACGGCCTCCGTCACCCGGCTGCAGGGGCTCATCACGTCGGCGGCGAACACCGCGGATCTGATCGAGGCCGAGAGGGCGTTGTCGGAGCGTCAGGGCGAACTGGACAGCCTCACCGCTCAGAAGCGGTCGCTGAGCGACCAGGTGGCACTGGCGACGCTCATGATCGACGTCACCGCCACGGATGCCGAGCAGCCCAGTCCCGGTCCGGACAACTTCTGGGAAGGTCTCGTGGCGGGCTGGCACGCCCTGCTGTCTGCGATCAAGGGCGGTGCCGTGGTCGTGGGGGCGCTGATTCCCTGGTTCGGTTTCGTGGCCGTCATCGCATTGGTCGTGTACGGCGCGTACCGTCTGCGCCGGATGTACAACAGGCCGGCCGGCCCACCGCCGGGCCCGGCGCCGGAACGAGAAGAGGCGAAGACGCAATGATCGAAGTCGACCTGAATGCCCTGGACGGTGCGTTGGCGTCGGGTGCCCCCGTCATCGATGTGCGCGAGGCCGACGAGTACGCCCAGGCGCGGGTGCCGGGTGTGACGCTGATTCCGCTCAGTGAGTTCGTCGCGCGCGTGGACGAGATCCCGGAAGCCGAGGTCGTCTACGTGATCTGCGGGGTGGGTGGCCGGAGCCTGCAGGCGGCGGAGTACCTGAACGCGCGGGGGATCAACGCCGTGTCGGTCGCGGGCGGGACGTCCGCGTGGATGCAGTCCGGACGCCCCGTCGAGTCGGGCGCCTGACACCCGGATCAGGGTTCGCGGTCAGCGCGCCGCGCTGAGGGCGTGCCCCGCGGAATCGTCGCGGACCGAGCGCCCACCCCGTTGCCCGGCGGCGTGGCGCACTGTGCGGACCGCGACGGTGCTCCAGATCAGGACCAGCGCGCACCACAGGGTCATGCCCGCGCCGACGATCACCACCGAGTCCAATGCGACGCCGAGCGAGTTCGCGCCCAGCGCGCACGTGCCGACGGGGAACGTGAAACTCCACCAGCCGGGCGTGAACCCCAGTCCGCGGCGAAAGGCCCTGACGGTCACGGTGACCAGCGTCACGAGGGCGAGGACGCCGAGCGCGCCGACGGTGGTCCCGTAGACCACGCCCACCGAGTGGAGCCAGGCGTGGCCGGATACCCCGCCGAGCAGATTGATCGCCGCCACCGACTGGCCGATCACGCCGAGCGGAATCCAGAGGGTGGGCACGAGTGGGGTGTCGGGGAGCCCGTTGCTCAGCAGATGGCGTCCGACGACGACGGCGACGGTCAGCGCGGCGCTCAGCGCCAGCGCGAACAGCGTGTAGCAGAGCGCCAGCATCGCGATCTGCGGCGCGCCTTCCGGGAGGTGCTTGACCAGCGCGGCACCGGTGGCGGCCGACACCATCGGCGGCACGACGGGCATCAGCCAGGACGGCACCGGAGTCACCTGGTGAGGCCGGGTCAGCCGGCGCGCCATCACCACGTAGGTGACGAGCCCGATGACGGTCCCGATCGTCCACAGGGTGGCCGACGCGGTGACGGCGACACCACCGAGAAGTGCGCGACCCGCGGATCCGGTGCCGGCGCCGACTGTCAGCACCGCCATCGACACCGCGCCGTAGAACGGGAACATCGTATGGCTGCGCGCGTCCGCGAGTGCGTCGTCGCGGCGACGGATCCAGTGCCGCACCAGTGCGGTGGTCAGCACCACGAGCAGCGTCGCGGCGATCAGCCAGAAGATCTCGGCGGCCGTCCGGGCCACCGGACCGCCTGCCGGAAATGCCGCGGCGACGACTGCGACGATGCCGGTGCCCATCACTGCTGCGAACCAATTCGGGGTCATACCTAGAGCTTGCCGACGCATCGTCGTGGCCGGTAGAAGGCTTGTCGTTGAATACCCACAAATCGCGTTTGTGGGACTAGCCTTGGGTTGTGCCGCTGTCTCCCCGAGTACCCGAACTCAGTGCCCTCGACGTCCTGCTGTCCGTCGAGCGGCTCGGAAGCATGGGGGCGGCGGGCCGTGAACACGGGCTCAGCCAGCAGGCCGTCAGCGCCCGGGTGCGTTCGGCCGAGCGTCAGTTCGGCATCAAGGTGTTCAGCCGCGGCGCCAGCGGGGTGCGGCCCACGTCGGAAGGCGCGCTCATCCTCGAATGGGCGAGTCACATCCTCGCCACGGCCGAGGAACTGGCGTCGGGAGTCGCGGCGCTGCGCGGCGAACGGCAGGCCGGGCTGACGGTGGCGGCCAGCATGACGATCGCCGAGTACCTGGTTCCCGGGTGGACCGTCGCGATGCGGCGCAAGTACCCGAACGTGGTTACCAACGTGCGGCTGCTCAACTCGTCCGAGGTGACCGCCCGGGTGCTGTCCGGTGAGGCGGATCTCGGGTTCGTCGAGGGCCCGGACATTCCGGCGGGACTGCAGGTACGGGAGATCGGCCGCGACCACCTGGTGGTCGTGGTGCCGCCCGAGCACGAATGGGTCCGCCGGTCACCGATTTCCGTGTCCGAACTCGCCGCGACGCCGATGATCCAGCGTGAGTCCGGTTCCGGGACGCGCACCACCCTGGAGAACGCGGTGCCGCAGTGCGTTCCGCCGTTGCTGGAGCTGACGTCGTGCACGGCGGTGAAGGCGGCGGTCGTGGCGGGTAACGCTCCGGCGGTGCTGTCCTCGCTGGCGGTGGCCGCCGACCTGACGGACGGCCGCCTCGCCTCCGTTCAGGTGGAGGGGTTGACGCTTCCGCGGCGGCTCTCCGCCGTCTGGGACCCGGTGCGCGGCGTTCAGGGTGCGGCGCGCGACTTCCTCGACATCGCGCTCGGTGCCAGCGCGGCCGCCGGTGTCGGGGCCGCAGTCGTCGGAGCTACAGCGCAGCCCCGCTGAATCCGTGCTGGCGCCACGCCTCGTACGTGACGAGGGCGGCGGCGTTCGACAGGTTCAGCGACCGGCGGCCGGGAAGCATGGGGATGCGGAGCCGCTCCGTCACGTGGGGATCGGCCAGCACCTCCTCCGACAGTCCGGTGGGTTCGGGACCGAACAGCAGAACGTCGCCGGGCTGGTAGGCGATGTCGGCGTACGACACGGTGGCGTGCGCGGTGAACGCGTACACCCGCGCGGGCTCCAGCGCAGCCCAGGCCGCCTCCAGGTTCTCGTGCACGGTCACCGACGCCAGGTCGTGGTAGTCGAGTCCGGCACGTTTGAGTTTCGGCTCGGACAGGTCGAATCCGAGTGGACCCACGAGGTGCAGCTCGCACCCGGTGCCTGCCACCATGCGGATGGCGTTGCCGGTGTTGGGTGGGATTCGGGGTTCGTGGAACATCAGCTTGAACACAACCAGAATGTATCATCTCACTCTGTGTCAACCTCTGCGAATCCTAGCCGTGTCCTCGGTCGATTGCGGATCTCCCGCGCCACCGAGGAGTCAACCTCTATCGAGCGGCAACGCGAGATCATCACTCGGTGGGCAGACGCCCACGGTCACACCGTCGTCGGCTGGGCCGTAGACGAGGACGTATCCGGGTCCGTGGACCCGTTCGATACCCCGGCGCTGGGTCCGTGGTTGACGGACCCGAGCAAGGCCCACGAGTGGGACATTCTCGCAGCATGGAAGCTGGACCGGCTCGGTCGTAACGCGATACAGCTCAACAAGCTGTTCGGGTGGACGCTGGAGCACGGTAAGACGCTGGTGTCCTGTTCCGAGTCCATGGACCTGAGCACCACTACCGGTCGGATGCTGGCGGCGATTATCGCCGGTATCGCAGAGGGGGAGCTGGAGGCTATCCGGGAGCGGACCTTGGCATCACGGGCCAAGCTCCGTGAGCGTGCCCGGTGGGCTGGTGGTAAGCCCCCGTTCGGGTACACGGCAGTGAAGCGGACAGACGGCCAAGGCTGGGCCTTGGAGATTGACCCCCTGGCAGCGGAGCTGGTGAGTCGAATCGTTGACCACATCCTGGATGGTAAGCCGATTACCCGGCTTGCTCGGGAACTCAACGACGAGTGGTATCTGACCCCCGGTGCGTACTACTCCACAGTGAAAGCAGGCAACCCCTCAGCGAAGTTGTGCCCTGACTTCACCGATAACAGCTCGGAGGGCAGCAAACGCTCAAAGTGGGCACCTACGACGCTTCGGCAGCTACTCCGGTCCAAGGCTCTCCGAGGACACGTTCACCACAACGGCGAGACGGTTCGTGGTGACGACGGTCAGCCGCTCCAGATGGCTGAACCGCTTGTCTCCCCTGACGAGTGGGAGTTGATCCAGGCGTACCTAGACCGACGCGAGGAGTCCCGTAAGGGGATCAAACGATCCGAATCCAGCCCGTTATCTGGTGTAGCGGTCTGCCTGGTGTGTGACAACCCTCTGCACCACACCCGGCACAAGTCCAGGGGGCGCTACTACCGGTACTACCGTTGTGCTGAGAAGCACACCACCCAGATACCAGCGGAGAAGCTGGAGGAGCTGGTAGAGGAGCATTTCCTCGGTCGGGTCGGGGACCTGGAGGTCCGAGAGCGTGTCTGGGTTCCCGGTGACTCTCGGGATGCGGACCTGAAAGAAGCTCAGTCGGCTCTGGACGAGTTGGCCAAGGCTCTCCGGAGTATGAGGTCCGCTCAGGCTGTTCAACGGATCCAAGAGCAGCTCCGGGCTGTTGATGCCCGGATCGTCGAACTCGAATCGACCCCAGCTCGTGAGGCCCGGTGGGAGTACCGGGCTACCGGTGGCACGTACCTCGACGCTTGGGGAGCAGCCGACACCGATGGTCGTCGCGAACTACTGCTCAGGTCCGGTATCACTGTTGCCATACACCTGGAGACCGGAGGGGTCCGTCGGTCGAAGTTCCACGATGGACAGTTGTCCGCTGACATCCGTATTCCTCATGGCTTCTACGAGTCACTCGGGCTGAAGATGCCCGAGAACCTCACCAAGATGTTCGAGGCGCTGACCGAGTGCGACATCGCCGGAGTCGAGATCGGGGACGGTAAGGCCGTGTTCGTGTCCAAGAAGGGCGAGCGTTTCGAGGTCCCAGGGACATAGCAGCCTGCCTGCTTTTGGCCGGCTGCGGACCGGGGGCCTAGAGGACACTCGTTACCGGGTGTTTCCCAGGCCGTTGGCTGGTCATACCGATCCGAATCCACTCGGCTATGTCGATGCCGATCTCTTTCCTCAGCTCGTCGGTCTTGTTGTGGTGCGAGTCCCAATTTTTACGTTCCGGGAGCCTCAGCTCCTCCCGGACCCAGATGTCCAGGTCATCCATGTACGCGTTGAGGGAGCCGAATACGTCCTCGGGGTCGATCACCGGGCGGAAGAACCGCACCGGTAGTCGATCGACCAAGCTGACCTTCTTCGCGCTTAGTCGCTTCGCCATTACTTCACCACCTTGAGCGTCGCCTTACGCTGCACCTGCGAAGACTGCGGAATCACAGGTTCTTTGTCCTCCTCGGCATCTGGCAGGCTCAGACGCGCCACGAGCTGCCCCAGCAACGCTCGGTGCATACGAAGCTCACTCACTTCCGGTGCAGCCGTGGGCTGGCCCTGGGAGCCAACCACGCGGAGGCCCTGGGCATCGACGGCTCTTTGGAGCCGATCGATCAAGTCCGCTTCTCGACAAGCGTCCTCCACGAGTAGGTGACGATGCGGGTCACCGGAGAAGTCGAACGTCTGGTGAAGCTCGGTCCACAACGCGCGTCCTCTCGCTTTGAGTCCAGACGGAGCGGGTGGGACCTTGACGGCGTCCGCCTCAGGAGCGGAGCCGCAGTCACGGCAGATCTTGGCCAGTCCATCGCGTGTGCGCTTGTCCTGGGCGAACTCAGTGGTGTCCAGCTCGCGCTGGCACGAGGTGCAGATCTTCATAAATTTACCTTTCGTCGTTTTGGTCGATTTGGCCCTTGAGCAGGGCGAATAGGAAAAACTCAGCGTTCTCAAAACCTCAGCGGATGGCAGATCCGCATTACGACCCGATCCAGAAGGTGTAGGGCCGGGCATTACCCCCTGGGTGTCACCCGTCCTGACCTGCGGAGATGCCCCGAGAGGACCCACTCGACACCGTGCAGCGCCTGCCTACCCGGAGCCAGGCGACCCAGACCCAGGCAGGCAGTGCCCTACGTGCCTCCCGCACTTCCCCCGAGGGGAGGCGGCACACTCATGTGGATTCGTGACCGAGAAGGAGGGACTGACCCGACCTCCCCCGACCGGGTTTACCCCGAGCCAGCAGTAGCCGGTAGTCGGGTAGGCGTGTGCTGTTTGTGGGAACCGGACAAGACCTGTTCCGGGCAGCGTTGGAAACCGCGAGGTCAGTAGTTGCCGGCCGCGGTGGCCGGCTCGTACGAACCTACAAACCCACGGTCTTGTGTGAGAGACACGCCGGTCTTTGCCGATGGGTGTTGCTCGTAGAGTCACACCGTGTCAGGTTGTCTCGTATGAGCGAGGAACTGATGCCCCCGGTTCACATCCCCGAGTGGGATCAAGGCGACCGTATGCGTAAGGCGCTGAAGTCGGCACAGATGACGACAACCGCAATGGCCGAGTACCTCGGGATCACCCGGGAGACGGCAGGCCGGTACATGAGCGGCAGCGCGAGGGTGCCATTGCAGACGCTGCGGCTGTGGTCGCTCAGGTGCGGGGTGCCGTTGGAGTGGCTGACTGACGGGATAGTGCCAGACGAGCTGGCCCAGTGAGTGTCTGAGCTGCGTCCAGCGGTGTCGGTTTCCGTCGTTGGTTATCGCGTTGACGCCTGCGCCTAGAGCGCCTGCCTTCACGGGTGAGCACGTCTCGTAGATCCTTTGCACCTGCTCGGTACGCCGAGAAGGCGTCAGCGGCTGCGACGAGCGTGGTCCATGCCTCCGTCAGCACGGCGTCATCCTCGGAGCGAAGTCCCGGTGTCTGGCATTGGACCTCTAGCTGATCAAGTTCTTGATCCACGAGCTGGCACAGCCTGGAGCAGTGCCGGAACCCTTGATCCACAATGGTTTGTGGCACCGTATCCGGGCATCCGGGCCTTGAGCACGGGTGTTGTGTTTCGTTCAATGTCTTTATCCCTCTTGATGATTAACCCCCACGGGGCAGGCAATGTCGGTACCTGCCCCCGAGGTGGTGTGAAGTTCTTACCGGCGTCGTCAGCGACGGCTGTTCATGCCGATGAGCCTCTGGCCAGCGGTCAACGGCTTCGACGCTTCGAGACGCTGGCGAAGCTGATCGGCTTCGCGCGGGGTGTGGATCTCGAAACTGATACCGAGACGTGCAGCCGTGAGGAACACAGGGTTGATCTGCCGCACGAGTTCGTCGTGGTTAACCCCGTTGCGTGCCGTGAGCAGCGTGTGCAGGCGCGAATGAGTATCAGGTGCGAGCACCCGGAGCACCGGCTGAGATTCGACACCAGCGAACTGGGGGAGCTGGGAGAGTCCAGCTACCCACGCATCGACGGCAGCAAGGTGCGATGCTGCCTGCTTCGCGTCTCCGAACGCGGTGAGAACACTCGGGTCAGCAGAGGCCACGATGGTCTCCGGAGACAGCTCCTGGGGGAGCTTCGCGACTGCCTCGGCGAACTTTGCTGCCTCGGTGACGAAACCAGGGGTGAGTTGTTCGATCAGGTCGGGGACTGCGTCACCGGCTTCGCGAACGATCTTGTTCGCGAGCGTGGCCAACAGACGACGCTTCGCTTCCTCGCGCTGTTCGTTGAGGCTCAGCTCCCCAGCGATCTTGTCGACCTCTGCGGCGGCGTTGGAGGCTTTGAGCTTGGTGACGTCGATGACAGGCTGGTGCCCGACCTCGACGTAGCGAAGTGCTTCGTAGGCGTCGATCAACTTGGTCAGGTCAGCAGGGAGCTTGATTCCGAGAGCGGTCCAGTCGGAGACGTTGGCGGCGGTAACAGTGGGGTCGATGTACATGTGGTTTTCTCTCCTTGGTGGTGTGCCCATGGTCCGGGCATAAGAATGGCCAGCTCGATGGCTGGCCGTGTGCGAGGTATTCAGTTGTCTAGCAATTGGATACGACTATCCGGCGTAGTCCTGTCGCTGGGTGATCGCATCTCTGATCAGTGCAGCAGCCGAGTTGGTGGCGTCACCGTTGATGCTCCCGGAGTTAGCTCCGAGGGCGGCACGTAGAACCGATGCGCCGTTCAACGGGATATACGCCTGAGCTTCGACCTTGCCCCCTGGCGTGTACTTCGCCTTGCTGGCCTGGGTTGAGCTGAGTCGTCCCAGGATGCGTTCAACATCCTGATCGACGTCGTCGGCCTGTGCGGGCCGACTACCAGAGGCCATGAACGCTTTCATGAGCGCGTTAGCTGGTTTCAGATTCGTGGTTGCCATTGTTCGTCTTCTCCTTGGTGGTTGTGATCAGGCCGCGTTTCGGCGCTGCATCCTGCGTGCGTCCTCTACCGAGAACAGATCGATCGGTGTCCGGGAGCCTGCGGGAAGATATGACCCGACGACGTCGAGTCCGTTGTTCCGCCAGGTGTTCACCGTGCGTTCGGTGACACCGAGGATGTCGGCTAGATCAGCGGATGATGCGAGTACTGGAAGGTCTGTGTGTTGTGGCACGGGTGCTGAGTCCTGTCTTCGGAAGTTAGCGGCTTCCGACCTGGTGTTTTGTGATGGATGATTCAACGCTGAGCGTGTTTCGTACGCTCCTGGTGTGACGGGGTGGGAAAGGCTTCTCGATCGCTTAGAAACGACGTCAGGACCAGCCCTCGCGGGCGTACTCCCGAACGGACTTGATCCGCTCCATCCCTGCGGGGGGAGCGGGTTGGACGTACCTCCGGTCGAACAGCTCACGGCGTTCGGCCTCGGAGCCGAACCACACTCGGTCTCCGTCGTCGAGGATCTTCGCGAAGTACGGTTCGGTCCGGGAGATGTACTCGGCGAACGCCTCGGCTTTCTCGGCCTCGGTTCGCCTGCTGGGTCGTTCGGTGGTGATCATCAAGCACCAACCAGGGGCTTGATAATTTCCCAGAGGTCGATCTCGCCCTCTACCGGGGGGATCGTGGCGTACGGGAACATCTCGTACCAACTACCAACATTGAACTCGAGGGATACCAGACCTGGGTCTATGTCCTTCAGCTCGGGGTTCACATCGCCGGAGGTGACCTGGATGGTCGCTGCCCCGGTGCTAACCGTGGACGTGCCATCTTCGTTGCGTCGGGGGTGTCTAGCCCGAATGACGATGGTGCCGGTGGGGGTAGAGCCTCCGACGTCAGTGATAATGCCGCGAATAATGGTCATTTGATGTCTCCGTGGGTGTTGACGAGTCGTTGTGCGACGACTCCGTTCGGCTCCGTCGTCGGCTCGGTGGTCAACGTCAAGGTCTCGGGGTCTACATGGACCCCGCTCGCTTCGAACGCGCGTACAAGCTCTAGTGCAGCTCTCCGCTTCAGCCGGTACCGCCGGTCAGCATCCAAGCTGCATCGGCGGCAATGTCCCGTTGGTGTTCGGTCACGGGACCGATCCACGATCTCGTGACCGTTGGTGCATTCGTCTTTCATCGGGTGATTCCTTTCTGTTGATCGGGCTATCACCCGAGGTCAAATGAGAGAAGGCCCCAGCCGGGAAGCTGGAGCCTGTGTATTGCGGAAGTTGAGGACCTCGGGAGGACGAACGCTGGTCCACCAAACAGCGGACTCACTCAACCGAGGTCGCCGGGACCGAACAACCCGGCGGCATCAGCACGGTCCCAGGGAGGAGTTAGGACCGTGCCGAGCGAAGGTCTTGAGGGGATTGACCCTCTTACCCCCTACACTTAGTAGTAATTGCGTGGAACACCTGTGCAGGTCAGTGGCCTAGCTTCGCTTCCCGGAGAACTCGAAAGGGCGCTGACGCCCTCCAGCGCGTAACCGGCGCATACGAGCCCTGGCGGCATCGTTGTGTGCTTCGTGCTTGCGTGTGTTGCACCCGGCGCAGTACTTGGGCCAGCGGCCGATGTTGGTCGGCCCCTCCTTCTTGTGCGAGATGTTCCGGCGTCGGGTGACAAGCGTGGAGCATTCCTCGCAGCGACCGTAGTAGACGCGCATCCCCCAGAATTGGATCACGCAACCTCCGGACTTGGTGGTCCACGTGTGGAACGCATCGGGATTCTCTCTGCGATATGCGTCGACCTTGGAGTCGACCGTCTTCGCTTTCTTGTGCGACAACGGGTTGACTGCATGACTGCGGTCCTCTGTGGTGATGCGTGGGTAGTCCATGTGGTTCCTCTCGTTGATGTTGTGGAGCGCCCACATAGGCGCTCTCGTGTTCTTCCTGGTGGATGGTTGGCCGGCATGACTCCGGCCTGTGGGGAAGCGACAACTTCCTGGTGTGGCAGCTTCGAGGCTGCCAACTGTCAGGTCCGGTGTCGATGTCCTCGTGTTCCCACTCGGACTTGTCGTGTGGCCCCTATGGCCACCTTCATCGTCAAGAGACCCGTCCGAAGGAAACGGGGCTCAGTTGTCCTTCGCCCATCGGGAGCGGAGCGACAAAAGATCTTTCAGTGGGTATGGGGTGAGGAACGAACCCCTATAGGGCCCCCAAAACCCCAAACCCAATCAGACCTCGATCAGCTCGTGAGCAGCTCCCACGACGTTCTTGACCCTCGTCCTTGCTTGTCGAGTAGTGCACCCTTCATGTGCCGAAGAAACGTCTTCTGACCTTCCTCGGTGCCACCGAACTTGGCGGCAAGGGATGATGCCGCGTCACGATCGGACATCCCCTGGCAGTGAGCAACGACGAACTTGGACTTCTCTAGGTTGGTGTCCATCACGGCCTTGTCCCGGGTCCGCTTCGTCTTCTCGGACTCGGCCTGCATCTCCTCGGCGGTCTCTTCGCCGGTGACGTCGAACTCGACAAGTCCGGTACGCATCAGCTTCACCGTGCGCTCTTGTCCACGGTTACCGACCAGGTCCAATTCCATCTTCCCGATCTTGCCGATCTTCCGGATGTGCACCCGATGACGGACTGACGCAGTGGCCTTGTAGTGGCCACCGGGCTTCGATGACTTCGACCCTTGGAATGACTTGTCGGATGCGTGGTGGACGAGCAGCACCGGTATCCCCTTGGCGATGAATCCCTTCGTCCCGGCGTACAGCCGTTGCCATGGCTGGGACTGATTCGGGTCTCCATCGATGCAGCCTTCGACGTTGTCGATCACGACGAAGTCGTACCCGTCTTCGATCACCTGGGCGACGGCTTCCGGCCAGTCGCTCGCGGACATCACCGGGAGGTCGTAGAAGCCGATGGGAGGACTCTCCAGGTCGTCCTCCGCGAACGCGGAACCAATACGTTCCCGGTACTCCTCTGCGGCTCCGTCGTCAGAGCCGAACACAGCTACCCGCATCTTGCGGTTAGGCGAGACCCCAAGGAACGGTTGACCTGAGACGACAGAGGCGATTACAGCGGAGACGAGCGAAGACTTACCTGCCTTCGGTTCGCCGTAGAACATCGTGTGAAACGACGACACGTAGCCGTCGATGATCCATGCGTCTTCGTCGGTGAGGGGGTTCACTTCGGCATAGGTCCTTTGCTTGAACTTGTTGGTGGTGGTCATGGATTCCTTTGTCTGAGTTAGGGTGGGGACAAGAAACCCCCGGCGATACCTGCGCCGGGGGCTCCGTCGTCTATTGCGTGTGTTGCACGCGTCGTGGTTATCAATGCAACGTATTGACCTTGGACGTTGCTCTAAGCCGCAACGGTTTCCGGTGGTATTGCGAGCTGATACCTCCATTCGTTGCCGTCGATCGCATCGGGGCGCAGGAACCCCGCGAAGTGCAGACGCAACGTCGATTCGTCGGCTTCCTCGGGCGTCCGGTCGATGTCGACTCCGAGAAGTCCGTGCGCGGCCAAGAGGTCCGCGTCGGTGGTGGTGGGGTGCTGGTCGATTGCATCGAGCCAAGCGAACGTGTCGACCCCGGTAGTGGTCTTCAACTGTGTCTATCTCCTCGTGTGTATCGCCGGTCCGTCGGGCGATGTCATGACTATGACAGTGGTTCAACATGTCTGTCAACTCCAACATGTTGAGTTCGATGCTAGGGTCGGCATATGACATCGAATCGCCAAGTGGAGATGGATCTCGGACCTGACTGGATAGTGAAGATGTCCTGGCCAGAGGAGGGGGACATTCAGGGCGGGCCGATCGCACTTTTGATCGAGCCGTCCGATCCGCAGACGTACCCGGCAGGAGGAATATCGAGCACGGTCCTGCGGTCGGTGGACTTCCGCGCCGCTACGGCCAAGCTGCGGAGTCGGCTTGCGAATGCCGACAGATGGCGGAGGCGGTCGGACGAATACGAGGCAGGCCGGATCGAGCGGATCCGTGACGCGCTCGCCAAGGGCGTCACACCGGAATATCTGGCGTTGTTGTCGTCGGCGTACGTCTCCCGCGTGAACTCGGGGCAGGCGAAGCCGGTCGAGCATCTCGCCGAGGACATCGGGAAGTCGTTGCAGACGATTCGGGGGCACTTGTGGAGGGCGCGTAAAGAAGGACTGCTCACCGGCTCCGCTGGCCGAAAGGGCGGACAGCTCACGCCGGAGGCGTCGGCGATCTTGTCCCGGATCGTCCCTGGGGCGCCGCAGGAGGTTCGCCCATTTTCGTCAGAGTGACGGAACTTGACATTGGACGTAAGAGCCCCCGGACCTAGTAAGGCCGGGGGCATTCTCGTGTCTGGGTACCGCGTAGAGTGTCGTCAGCCCCTCACTGGACTGTCCCGTCCTGGTGAGGGGCTTTCGTGTAGCTTCTACCAATCGCGGTAGGGGATGATCGAACGCTCGATCTTTGGCTTAGAGCTGGAGTTGTCGTCTTTCTTGAACTTCACGAACATGAAGTACTCGATGAGCGAGCGGATTCGCAGCTCCTGGTGTGCGCCGGGGCCGACGATCACCTTGGTGATTGCACCGTCAGGTAAGTCGATGAGGATCCGAGGAACCATCCCGTACCTGTTGGGGGTGAAAAGGTCAGGTGGTCTCCACGTATTGGGAACGATCCTGATTTCCGCTTCTTCGCTGAAATGCCTGTCCTTGACGAATGCCGTTTCCTGCCGGATTACCGACGAGACGATCCAATCGGCATCCTCCGTTGAAAAATCGTCGTCCGTATCGATGTCATCCATGAGCTGATCGATAAGCTCGTGAGTGCGCTTTGCGTGGACATCGTCGTCAGTGGTGCCCTTTTGATAGGCAACCGGGCGCATGTCGAAATCCGTCCCCATGCCCTTGCGTAGAAGCTCGGTGGAGAAACCGATGCAGTATCCGTCCTTGGCGTACCCGCGCCATTGGCTTAGCTGGTCCGGAGCTGCGCTCAGGCTGGTGACGTAGGTGTCTTCGTTCTTCGAGACCCGCTCGGCTGCATCGAGAAGCCGCTGCAGCTTCTTGAGCCGGGTCCCAATCTCGGATTCGCGGTCCGTTGTGTCAGGGATCTCCCGGTCCTGCTCGGTGGCATCTAGCCTCGCATTCAGAAGGTCGTTCTCCTCTTTCATGAGTTCCAACCGACCTTGTAACAACCGGGTCTTCAAGGTGACCACCCCGAGTTGGATCTCGGAGGTGTCGTTCAAGTAGCGGGAGTTGGTAGCCCACAGCTTGCCGTGCTCGTAGATGCCTTGCAGACCGTGTATGTCGGTGTAGTGGTAGACGGTTTCCGGCAGGTCATCCTCTGGCATCCGGCTAATGTAGCGAACCGCACCATGCCCGACCGACCGGGCGCGGGGCTTTTTCGTACCGCTAGGTTGGTTAATAATTGGACTGTGGCATGGGAATGGGTCACCCCCGTCGCGACATCGACGACTGTCGTGCTCGTTGGTGCCGTCAACGGGTTCGTCACCTGGCGGACCGGTAAGAAGGGGCGCGAGCACGCCGACGAGACCGCCAAGGCGCAGCGCGTCGAGCAAAGGTTGGAATCCGCTTACCACGAACTGCTCCTCATGTCGGAGCGAGTGTCGCTGTGGTCGCAGTTGGTGTATCCACTATTCGATGATCAGACGGGTCCGGCTCCGGAGCTCCCAGAGATGCACGAGCAGGTGCATGTCGAGACGTTCGTCAACGCGTATGGGACGGAGCAAGTGAAGGCCCGGATGAAGGCCTGGCGTGACCTCGTAACCCAAATGGTCCTTGTCGTTGGGGAGATCAACGCGATCGAGGCGGGCCTGGCGACAGTGGAACCGGGGGAACCGAATCCGAGACGGACGCTCGTTGAGTTACGAGTCAGCGAGGGTAATGCGCGAAGGGCGCTTATCCATCAGGTCGGTCTCGAACTCGGTCACCGTAAAGCGGCAAATGAGAAGGACACCCCTTCGGGGTGACTGCCCTGGACCGAGAGGAGCACCTAAGGGTGCCGGTGTCGAATCCCCTCCCCAAGGTCGCCCGGTAGCCATGCCCCGATATACCGTCTCGGCCAACACTTCTAGCCGACTGCCATCTGGGGCAGCCGGTTGTGCTGGACCTGTTCGACGGCGTGCACTCCACTCGATCAGGTGCCCCGTGCCGTTCACGGGGACTAGGGATGAATCACGGATGCGGTTGGTTAGCGTCGGACTCGCACGGATAACGACGTTTGGCCCTGAGAGGCCCGTGGAGGGCCTAACAGGGCTCAGGTGGTGTCAGAGGTAGGGCTGAGCATCCAGTCGGGATGCGATGACTGCGAGGTCTTGTTTCCGGAGGACCGGGACGTTCCGGTAGTCGGTCACTGAGAGACCGATCTCGACGGCTCCAAGCTCAAGCTCACCCAAGGTGAGGCCAGCAGCGTCGATGACGTCGGCGGTGTCCGCACCGAGGAGGTCGGCAGCTTGGTTGATCGTGTAGCTGCCCGCTTGACGCTGGACAGAGCTAGAATCGTGCCTACGGTTCATAACGGCGTTCTCCGTTGTGTCCTAGACCCTGGTCGGTGTTGGTAGCACCTGCCGGGGTCGTTTCATTTGTGGGGTCTACCTGCGGTTATCCAGGTTGCGCTAAAGCTGCAATCCCACTCGTGGAACATCACTCGGAACACCCGCACAGCTTAGGGGCACACCGCGAGGCGGCATGATGGACGCATGGATCCGGTAGAAGAGGTGGTGGGTGAGGACTACGGCGACGCACGACTCCCCGCGCAGAACTGGCGGCGGCGGCACTACACGAAATGCAACTTCCGCGACGCCGACCTGAGTGAACTCCGCACCGAGTCGGTGATCTTCACCGAATGCGATTTCACGGGCGCCGACCTCGCCGAGTCGCATCATGTGGGGACGGCGTTCCGCTCATGCTCGTTCACCCGAACAACGCTGTGGCACAGCGAGTTCCGTAACTGCAGCTTCCTCGGGTCGGAGTTCGACAACTGCCGGCTGCGCCCGATGGTCTTCGACGAATGCGATTTCACGCTCGCGTCGCTGGGCGGCGCCGACCTGCGCGGACTCGATTTCACGGACTGCCGGTTCCGGGAAGCCAACCTCGTCCGCACGGACCTCCGGCGCGCCGTGCTCCGGTCGGCGGATCTGTTCGGCGCCCGCACCGGCGGCGCGAAATTCGACGGCGCGGACCTGCGCGGGGCCCACGTCGACGCGAACCTGTGGACGGCGGTCTCGCTGGACAAGGCGCAGATCGAACTCACCCAGGCCATCGCGTACGCGACCGCCAACGGGCTCGTGGTGGAACCGACCTGACGCGTGTATGGCGAACCTGAGAGAATGGGGCACGTGACTGCAACGATCCTCGATGGCAAGGCGACCCGCGACGAGATTTTCGAAGACCTGAAGGTGCGGGTGAGCGCCCTGAAGGACAGGGGCATCACGCCCGGTCTCGGCACCGTTCTGGTGGGGGACGACCCGGGGTCGGCCGCCTACGTGCGCGGGAAGCACAACGACTGCGCGAAGGTCGGGATCACCTCGATCCGCCGCGACCTGCCCGGCGACATCACGCAGGAGAAGCTCGACGCCACCATCGACGAGCTCAACGCCAACCCGGACTGCACCGGCTACATCGTGCAACTCCCGCTGCCGAAGCAGCTCGACGAGAACGCCGCCCTCGAGCGCATCGACCCCGACAAGGACGCCGACGGCCTGCACCCGGTCAACCTGGGCCGGCTGGTGCTGGGCAAGGAAGCGCCGCTGCCGTGCACGCCGCGCGGAATCCTGCACCTGCTGCGCCGGTACGAGGTGCCGATCGAGGGGGCGCACGTCGTCGTCGTCGGTCGCGGTGTCACCGTGGGCCGCCCGATCGGTCTGCTGTTCACCCGGCGCAGCGAGAACGCCACCGTCACCCTCTGCCACACCCGTACGCGGGATCTCGGAGCGGAGGTCCGCCGCGCCGACATCGTGATCGCGGCGGCCGGTGTTCCCGGTCTGATCACGGCCGACATGGTCAAGCCCGGTGCCGCGGTCCTCGACGTGGGTGTGAGCCGCACCGCGGACGGGCTGCGCGGCGACGTGGCGGCGGATGTCGCCGAGGTCGCCGGCTTCCTGTCCCCGAACCCCGGTGGCGTCGGGCCGCTCACCCGTGCCTTCCTGCTGACCAACGTCGTGGAGCGGGCCGAGCGTGTCGCAGCGTCTCTCGGCTGAGATGGCCGACTGGGGGCAGTTCGCGAAGAAGAATCTGCCGATGCTCGCAGTCCTCGTCGTCATCGTCGTCGCCGTCGTGTTCGTGCTCGCGGATCGGTGGCGGCGAGGCGCGTTCGTGTTCGGCGTGGCCACGCTGCTCGCGGCGGTGTTCCGGTTGATGATGCCGTCGGAGCGCGTCGGACTGCTCGCGGTGCGCAGCAAGCCTTTCGACGTGGGTGCGCTGGTGGCCGTCGGGGGCGCGATCGTGTGGCTGGCCGTGTCGATCGACCCGCTCGGAACCGACTAGCGGTCCGAGCGGGTGTCGTCCCGCACGGGGGTCAGCGTCCCGCGCGGGCCAGTTGCATCGTCTCGGAGAGCAGTTTCGCGACGGCGGCGGCCTCGGTGAGGAACCCGTCGTGGCCGTCCCGTGAGTTGAGCACCCGCAGACCGTCGCAGGTGGGGATGTCGTTGGCCAGATCCTCCTGCAGGCGGATCGGGTACAGGCGGTCGGAGTCGACGCCGCCCACGATGACGGGTGCGGTGATCGTCCCCAGCGCCGCGGCGATGCCACCGCGACCGCGGCCCACGTCGTGCCGGTTCATGGCCTCGGACAGCAGCACGTACGTGCTCGGGTCGAACCTGCCGACCAGCTTGTCGGCCTGGTGCTGCAGGTAGCTCTCGACGGAGTACCGGCCGCCGCGCCACGGGTCCTCGCCGTCCTGCGGCGAGTTCGCGAACCGGGAGTCGAGTTCGGCCTCGCTGCGGTAGGTCAGGTGCGCGATCCGGCGGGCGATGCGCAGTCCGGCCCGGGGGATCCGGCCGGTGCCGTGATAGTCGCCGCCCTGCCAGTCGGGGTCGCTGGTGATGGCCGCGATCTGAGTGGTCTGCGTGCCGATCTGGTCGGCGGTCGCGCGGGCGCCGACCGCGAGAATGAGCGCGGACGCCACCTGGTCCGGGTAGGTGACGGCCCACTCGAGGGCGCGCATTCCGCCCATCGAACCGCCGACGACGGACGCCAGCTTGTCGATGCCCAGTAGGTCGGTGAACTTCTTCTCGGCCGCGATCTGGTCGCGGATGGAGATCTCGGGGAAGCGGCTGCCCCACGGGCGCCCGTCCTCGGCGATCGAACCGGGACCGGTGGTGCCGCGGCAGCCACCGAGGACGTTGGTCGCGATGACGCACCATTCGTCGGTGTCGATCGGCGCACCGGGACCGACCATCCCGGTCCACCAGCCGGGGGAGGGGTGTTCGTCGGTGACGGGTCCGGTGACGTGGGAGTCGCCGGTGAGGGCGTGCTCGACGAGCACCACGTTGTCCCGGTTCGGGGACAGCTCACCCCATCGCTGCACGGCGAGGGACACCGACGGGATCACTGTTCCGCTCTCGAGTTCGAGCGATCCGATGTCGATGGTGCCGAGACGTCCGTCCGCCACGGGCAGGTTCTGTACAGCGCTCACGGTCAAGATGCCGCCGCCGTGAGTCCGGTCTCGATATCGGCGATGATGTCGTCGATCCCTTCGATGCCTACAGCCAGGCGGACCAGTCCGGGGGTGACGCCGCTGGCGGCCTGCTCCTCGGGGGTCAGCTGGGAGTGTGTGGTGGACGCCGGGTGGATCACCAGCGAGCGGACGTCGCCGATGTTCGCGACGTGGCTGTGCAGGGTGAGCGCGTTGACGAACTTCTTGCCGGCGTCGATGCCGCCGGCGAGTTCGAACGTCACGATGGCGCCCGCACCCCGCGGCGCGATCTGCTTCGCCCGGTCGTGCCAGGGCGAGGACGGAAGCCCGGCGTATCCGACGGACACGACCTCCGGCCGCGCCTCCAGGTACTGGGCGACGGCGGTCGCGTTGGACACGTGCCGTTCCATCCGAAGGCTCAGCGTCTCGAGACCCTGGGCGATGAGGAACGCGTTGAACGGGGAGATCGCCGAGCCGAGGTCGCGGAGCAGCTGCACGCGCGCCTTGAGGGCGAACGCAGGCGGTCCGAGTTCGGAGTAGACGACGCCGTGGTAGCTCGGGTCCGGGGTGGTGAAGTTGCCGTGGCGGCCCTGGGTCCAGTCGAACGTGCCGCCGTCGACGATGACTCCGGCGATCGCCGTGCCGTGGCCACCGAGGTACTTGGTGGCGGAGTGCACCACGATGTCCGCACCGTGCTCGAGGGGGCGGATCAGGTAGGGGGTGGCCACCGTGTTGTCGACGATCAGGGGGAGCCCGTGCTGATGTGCGATCCCGGAGATGCCCGGCAGGTCGAGGACGTCGTTGCGGGGGTTGGAGATGGTCTCGCCGTAGAACGCCTTAGTGTTGTCCCGGACCGCGTCCTTCCACTGCTCGAGGTCGTCGGGGTCCTCGACGAACGAGACCTCGATGCCGAGCTTGGGCAGCGTGTAGTGGAAGAGGTTGTAGGTGCCGCCGTACAGCCGCGGGCTGGAGACGATGTGGTCGCCCGCCTCGGCGAGGTTCAGGATCGCGATCGTCTCGGCGGCCTGTCCGGAGGACAGCAGCAGGGCGGCGACGCCGCCTTCGAGGGCGGCGATGCGCTGCTCGACCGCGTCCTGGGTGGGGTTCATGATGCGGGTGTAGATGTTGCCCGGCTCGGCCAGACCGAACAGCGCGGCAGCGTGATCGGTGCTGTCGAACGTGTACGAGGTGGTCTGGTAGATCGGCAGCGCCCGCGCCTTGGTGGTCGCGTCGGACGTCTGCCCGGCGTGGATCTGCTTGGTCTCGAACGACCAGTTCTCGGTCATGTGCTGTCTACTCCAGTGGTCTGACGAGGCGCGACAGAGTTGCTGGTTCGTTCGCGCGCAGGGCTTGTCTGGGGTCTATCTACGACAACAACACATCATGAACCTCCGATGTCGGACCCGCGCTTGTCACCCGACTGTTGTGTGAATCAGGAAACCAGGTCATCACCCGGGGCACCCCACCGCGGTGGAGGGTTGCCGGCCAGCTAGCCGGGGCTCGTTGCTGGCACTCATGACCTGGAGTGAATCTTAGCGGCTGGGGTGGAACGACCGGAAACGGCACCGATTCACGGCCACTAGCAGGGAAAAGTTACCCGCGAGTAGGGACGGCCTGCGTGCCCCACGTCTTGCGCGCGTGGCGCATAGCAGTACGCTTGTCTTGTTTACGTGCGGTCTCCCAGCGGCCGCTTCGACCGTTTACGTTTGAAAAGCGAACCGTTCGCGGACCCACTCACAAAGTGCGCCCGCAACCGTGTAACCAGGGAAACTTCCTAGGAGGACGCGAAGCACCCATGTCCAAAATCAAGGTTGAGGGCACCGTCGTCGAACTCGACGGCGACGAGATGACGCGCATTATCTGGCAGTTCATCAAAGACAAACTGATCCATCCTTACCTGGATGTGAATCTCGAGTACTACGACCTCGGCATCGAATACCGGGACGAGACCGACGACCAGGTGACCATCGACGCGGCCAACGCCATCAAGAAGCACGGCGTCGGCGTCAAGTGCGCGACCATCACCCCGGACGAGGCACGCGTCGAGGAGTTCGGTCTCAAGAAGATGTGGCGGTCGCCCAACGGCACCATCCGCAACATCCTCGGTGGGACGATCTTCCGCGCGCCGATCATCATCTCCAACGTTCCGCGACTGGTTCCGGGCTGGACCAAGCCGATCATCATCGGCCGTCACGCCTTCGGCGACCAGTACCGCGCCACCGACTTCAAGGTCCCCGGCCCCGGCAAGGTGATGATCACCTACACGCCCGAGGACGGCAGCGAGCCGATCGAGCACGAGCTGGTGAACTTCCCCGAGGGTGGCGGCGTCGTCCAGGGGCAGTACAACTTCACCAAGTCCATCGAGGACTTCGCGCGTGCCTCGCTCAACTACGGCCTGCAGCAGAACTACCCGGTGTACCTGTCGACCAAGAACACCATCCTCAAGGCGTACGACGGCGCGTTCAAGGACATCTTCCAGCACGTCTACGAGACCGAGTTCAAGTCGGAGTTCGACGCGGCAGGACTCACCTACGAGCACCGACTCATCGACGACATGGTCGCGTCGGCGCTCAAGTGGGAGGGCGGCTACGTCTGGGCCTGCAAGAACTACGACGGCGACGTCCAGTCGGACACCGTCGCGCAGGGCTTCGGGTCGCTCGGCCTCATGACCTCCGTGCTGCTGACCCCGGACGGAAAGACGTGTGAGGCCGAGGCCGCACACGGCACCGTGACGCGTCACTTCCGTCAGCACCAGCAGGGCAAGCCGACGTCCACCAACCCCATCGCGTCGATCTTCGCATGGACCCGTGGACTCGAGCACCGCGGCAAGCTGGACAACACCCCCGACGTCATCGGCTTCGCCCAGAAGCTCGAAGACGTGGTCATCAAGACCGTCGAGGGTGGCCAGATGACCAAGGACCTCGCGATGCTGGTCGGCGGCGACCAGGGCTACCTGACCACCGAGGAGTTCCTCGGTGCGCTGGACATCAACCTCCAGAAGGCCATCGCCGAGCAGTAGGCATCGAGCCACAGCGCTACCGACGGGACGTCCCTCACGGGGCGTCCCGTCCGGCGTCTCCGGGCCCGGGTGAGTCATCTCACGGTCGCTCGATGCGCGAAAAGCGGAATCCGGGGAAGAGAATTTCGATGTGGGTCGTTGCGCAACGAGGCGCCGTGCGCCGCGTAGCCGTCTCCCTGCCTAGTCGAAAGTTCTTCTGTGAGCACTTCCACCCCCGTCCGCCCCGAGCACCTCGGTGTCATCGCCCAACATCCGTCCGTCCGCAAGCTCGCCATGATCGCGCTCGCGCTCGGTGGCTTCGGGATCGGGACCACCGAGTTCGTGGCGATGGGGCTGCTGCCCGAGATGGCGTCGAGCCTCGGGATCACCGAGCCGACGGCCGGGCACGTCATCTCGGCGTATGCGCTGGGTGTGGTCGTGGGCGCGCCACTCATCGCCGCGCTGACCGCGCGGGTGCCCCGTAAGACGCTGCTGATCGCGCTGATGGCGGCGTTCACGATCGGCAACGCCGCCACCGTGTTCGCGCCGAACTACGGTGTGCTGATGGCCGCGCGGTTCGTGGCGGGCCTCCCACACGGCGCCTACTTCGGTGTCGCGGCCCTCGTGGCGGCGCACCTCGCGGACCGCGGCCAGCGGGCCAGGGCGGTCGCTCTCGTGATGATGGGACTGTCGGTGGCCAACGTCGTCGGCGTTCCCGTCGCGTCGTGGCTGGGCCAGACGCTCGGCTGGCGCAGCGCCTTCGCTCTCGTGGCCGTGATCGGTGTGGCGACACTGGGCGCGATCTGGTCGTGGGTGCCCGCCCTCGCCGCCATGAGGATGTCGAATCCCCTCACCGAACTCGGTGCCCTGCGCCGCGCGCAGGTGTGGATGACGCTGATCATCGGCATGGTCGGGTTCGGCGGCATGTTCGCCGTCTACACGTACATCAGCACGACGCTCACCGACGTCGCCGGCCTGTCGCGGTCGCTGGTGCCGCTGGCCCTGATGATCTACGGGCTGGGCATGGTCGCGGGCAATCTGATCGGCGGCCGGCTCGCCGACCGGGCGCTGCTTCCCGGTCTCTTCGTATCGATGACGGCGCTCGGGGTGTTGCTCGGCATCTTCGTGATCGCCTCCCACAACCCGTACACGGCGCTGCTGCTGGTCTTCTTCGTCGGCGCGGCGGGTGCGTCGATGGTTCCCGGGTTGCAGACCCGGCTGATGGACGTCGCCGCCGACGCCCAGACCCTCGCCGCCTCGCTCAACCACGCGGCCCTCAACATCGCGAACGCGTTCGGGGCGTGGATCGGCGGTGTCGTGATCGCGGCCGGCCACGGCTACACGGCGCCCGCCGCGGTCGGTGCGCTGCTCGCCGTGGCGGGGCTCGTGGTCCTCACCGTGGCGGTCGCGATGGAACGCCGCAGCGCCCGTTCGTCTCGGTAGCCGCGCTGTCGTACGCGTCCGCTACGGTGCTTGCCGTGCCACACATCATCACCACCGTCAATGTCAACGGCGTTCGCGCCGCCGCCCGCAAGGGGCTCACCGAGTGGATCGAGCGCACGGAGGCCGACGTCGTGTGTCTGCAGGAGACGCGGGCGTCCGACGAGCAGCTCGCCGAGACGCTCGCGCCCGCTCTGGAGGGCGGATGGAACCTGGTGTCCGCGGAGCCGTCGTCGAAGGGGCGCAACGGCGTCGCCATCCTGTCCCGGAAACCTGCCGACGCCTTCCGCGTCGGCCACGGTGACGACGAGTTCGCGACCGCGGGCCGCTACCTCGAGGCAGACTTCGACGACCTGACCGTCGCGAGCCTGTACCTGCCCTCCGGGGAGGCCCAGACACCGCGGCAGGAGGAGAAGGAGCGGTTCATGGACTCCTTCGCCCGGTACCTCACCGCCACCGCAGCGGCCGCCGTCGCGGCAGGCAGGCACGTCGTGGTCTGCGGTGACTGGAACATCGCCCACACCGAACTCGACCTGAAGAACTGGAAGACCAACAAGAAGAACTCCGGTTTCCTCCCGAACGAGCGCGAGTGGCTCGGGGCACTGTTCGCCGAGGACGCGCACTGGACCGACGTGGTCCGGCAGCTCAATCCCGACGTCGACGGGCCGTACTCCTGGTGGTCGTACCGTGGGAAGGCGTTCGACAACGACTCCGGCTGGCGCATCGACTACCAGATCGCCACCCGGGAACTGGCGGAGCGGGCCAAGCAGGCCGTCGTCGAGCGCGCCGAAACCTACGACCAGCGGTGGTCCGATCACGCGCCGGTCACCGTCCAGTACCGGTGACGGCCGGTATCTGATTCGTGTCGTCACGGCGCACGTGAAAAGATCAGTACTCATGTCGACCCCTGCAGCTCAGAAACCCACCGCGAAACCGCGGGTGCTCTCCGGCATCCAGCCCACCGCCGACTCGTTCCACCTCGGCAACTTCCTGGGTGCTCTGCAGCAGTGGGTGCCTCTGCAGGACGACTTCGACGCGTTCTACTTCATCCCCGACCTCCATGCGATCACGGTGGCGCAGGACCCGAAGGAGCTGCGCCGTCGCACGAAGATCGCGGCGGCGCAGCTGCTGGCGCTCGGAATCGACCCCGACCGCGCCACGCTGTTCGTGCAGAGCCAGGTGCCCGAGCATGCGCAGCTGGCGTGGGTTCTCAACTGCATCACCGGTTTCGGTGAAGCGAGCCGGATGACGCAGTTCAAGGACAAGTCGGCCAAACAGGGCAGTGAGAACGCGAGCGTCGGCCTGTTCACGTATCCGGTGCTGATGGCTGCCGACATCCTGCTCTACCGTCCGCAGCGCGTCCCCGTCGGCGAGGACCAGCGTCAGCATCTCGAACTGTCCCGCGATCTCGCCCAGCGGTTCAACACCCGGTTCGGGAAGGCGTTCGTCATTCCCGAGGCGCAGATCATCAAGGGCACCGCCAAGATCTACGACCTGCAGGATCCGACGTCGAAGATGAGCAAGTCCGGTCCGAGCCCCGCGGGGCTGATCAACCTTCTCGACGACCCCAAGGTGTCGGCGAAGAAGATCAAGTCCGCGGTCACCGACAACGAGCGGGAGATCCGCTACGACCCGCAGGCCAAGCCCGGTGTGAGCAACCTGCTCACCATCCAGTCCGCGCTGTCCGGCACGCCGGTCGAGACGTTGGTGGCCGGGTACGAGGGCAAAGGGTACGGCGACCTGAAGACCGATACGGCCGATGTCCTCGCCGAATTCGTGACACCGTTGAAAGCGAAGGTGGAGGGGTACCTCTCGGACGAGGCAGAACTCGATCGGATCATCGCCGCCGGTGCACACCGAGCCCGTGAGGTGTCGTCGCAGACTCTGGCGGCCGTATACGAGAAGGTTGGGTTTCTGACACCGAAGGGATGAGCACTGTGGCTGACGAACCGAGTTTTCTCGACAGGCAGCGGGCAGCGCGCCCCTGGTTCGACCATCTGATGCGGGCCGCACAGCGGTATCAGCAGCAGAAGGGCGACTATTACGCGGCGGGGATCACGTATTTCAGTGTGCTCGCACTGATTCCGATCCTGATGGTCGCGTTCGCCATCGCCGGTTTCGTCCTCGCCGGTCAGCCGGAGTTGCTGCAGGAACTGCAGGACAGCATCACCAAGAACGTTCCCGGAAGTCTGGGTGACACGCTCAACACGGTCATCGATTCGGCGATCGCGTCCCGTGCCAGCGTGGGTGTACTCGGCCTCCTCGGTGCCGCCTACGCGGGACTCGGGTGGATGGCGAACCTGCGCGACGCGCTGACGGCGATGTGGGAGAGCCAGCGCGAGTCGAAGGGATTCGTGCGAACCAAACTGGGCGACGCGGCCGCTCTGCTCGGGCTGGGTCTGGCGATGGTGGTCTCTCTCGGATCCTCCGCGCTGAGCAGCGGCCCGGTGGCCCGCACGGTGGTCGAGGTGCTCAATCTCGACGACGTGCCCGGCGTCGACGCCGGGTTGCGCGCACTGTCGACCGTGGTGTCGCTGGTCGCGACGTGGGCGGTGTTCGCCTGGGTGATCGCCCGACTGCCCCGAGAGCCCGTGACATTCCGCAGTGCGCTCAAGGCGGCCCTGCTCGCGGCCGTGGTGTTCGAGATCTTCAAGCAGGTCGGTGCCATCTACCTCTCGGCGGTCACCGCGGGTCCCGCCGGTGTCGCGTTCGGTCCGATCATCGGTCTGCTCGTGTTCATCTACCTGACGTGCCGGATGCTGCTCTTCTCGACGGCGTGGGCCGCGACCAGCCGCGCCAGCCTTGCGCTCGCTTTCGTGCCGCCGCCGGATCCGGCCGTCATCAACCCCCGGATCGAGGTGCACGAGGGTCCGGGTGTGCGTGGGGGACTCGCACTGGTCGGTGTGGGCGCCATCGCTGCGCTCGGACTGTCCGGACTGTTCACCCGCACCAAGCGCTGAGCCGGGCGCCGGTGTTCGTCAGCGCCTGCGGGACAGCCGACGCGCGCCGAGCACGAGCATGAGCACGACGGCCGTCCCCACGATCCCCACACCTGCCCGCAGGGCGAGTGTGTTGTGGGGGTGGTCGGAACCCGACGCGACGACGGAACTCGTCGCGGCGGCCGAATCCTGTTGCGGCGGTGCGGCAAGCACCGCGGCGGAATCGGATTCGGTCGGATACAGGTCTTCGAGTGATCCCACCTGGGCGTCGCGGTCGAGGGCGAAACCGTAATCCAGCAGTCGTGCCGCCTGCTCCCACGGCCGGATCGGCTGGGCTTCGGCGCCCATCAACGTCACCATCAGGCGGCGACCGTCGTGATCGGCGCCGCCGACATACGTGTGGCGGGCGTCGTCGGTGAACCCGGTCTTGCCGCCCAGTGCGCCGTCGTAGTTGTAGAGCAGCTGATTGTCGTTGGCCAGTGCGAACGGGGGCCGGTCCTGATCGTCCGGGATCGCCGGATCCTTCGGGAAACCCGGGAACTGCACCGTCTCGGTGGAGATCAGCTCCGCGAACGTCGGGTTCTTCATCGCGGTATGGAAGATGAGTGCGAGGTCGAACGGTGAGCTGCTCATTCCGGGGCCGTCGAGCCCCGACGGGGTCGCGGTCCTCGTGTCGTGCGCGCCGAGGGTGTCGGCGAGGTGGTTCATCTTGTCGACCGTGGCGGCGTCGCCGCCGAGTTGCCGGGCGAGGAGGTGGGCGGCGTCGTTCCCCGACGCCATCACCAGGCCCTGCATCAGCTGCCGGTTCGTGTACTGACCGTTCTTGCCGATCCCGACGGCGCTGCCCTCCACCGCGGCGTCCTCGGCGGTGGCGGTCACGGTCTTGTCGAGATCCAGTTCGCTCAGCGCGACGAGAGCCAGCAGCATCTTGATCGTGCTCGCCGGCCGGTAGCGGCCGTGCGGGTCTTTCGCCGCGAGCACGTCGCCGGTGTCGATGTCCGCGACCACCCAGCCGGACGCCGCGATGTCGGCGGGTAGCGCGGGCGCGTCGTCGGGAAGGATCACCCCGCACTCGGCCAGCTTCGGCCCGCCCACCGGCTCGTCGGGCACGGACACGGCGCTGGGTGCCGGATCACCCGGCTGGGGTACCTCGGACAGGTCGATCGCAGGCGCGGGGGCCGACCTGTTGGGGCAGTTGTCGGTGTTCGGGGTGGCGAACGGTGTGGAGGTGGGGGAGGAGGGCGCTGCAGGCGGAATCGCCCCGGCAGCACTCACCGAGAGTCCGGCCAGCAGGGTTCCGGACACGACCGCGGTACACACTCGACGCCACATCATCGAAGAGGCAGCGTATGCGACGACCGGTCGACTTCCGAAAACGGACACGTGTCGACACGATTTCGTGACGTCGGCGCGACCGTTCCGGAAGGCGAACGTCGGATCAGATGAATCCCATGCCCCGGACGGCGTCGCGTTCGGATTCGAGTTCTCCGACCGACGCGTCGATCAGCTTCCGCGAGAAGTCGTCGATCTCGAGCCCGTCCACGATCTGCCAGGACCCGTCGACCGAGCGAACCGGGAACGAGCTCACCAGTCCCTCCGGCACGCCGTAGGCGCCGGTGGAGGGCAGCGCCACCGACGTCCAGTCGTCGTCGGGGGTGCCGAGCACCCAGTCGTGGACGTGGTCGATCGCGGCGTTGGCGGCGGAGGCCGCGGAGGATGCGCCGCGAGCTTCGATGATCGCGCTGCCACGGTTCGCGACCGTGGGAATGAAGTCGCCGGTGAGCCATTCGCGGTCGGCGGCGAACTCGGCACCGGACCGGTCACCGACCCGCGCATGGAAGATGTCGGGGTACTGGGTGCTTGAGTGGTTGCCCCAGATCGCGACGCGGCGGATGTCCTTCACCGCGGCGCCGGAGTGCCGTGCCAGCTGGGCGATCGCGCGGTTGTGGTCGAGCCGGGTCAGCGCCGTGAACCGTTCCGCCGGGATGTCGGGGGCGTTGTTCGCGGCGACCAGGGCGTTGGTATTGGCCGGGTTGCCCACGACCAGCACCCGGACTCCGTCCGCGGCAACCTGGTTGAGCGCGCGACCCTGCACGGTGAAGATCTGCCCGTTCGCGGCCAGGAGGTCGCCACGCTCCATGCCCTTGGACCGGGGACGTGATCCGATGAGAAGGGCGACGTCGGTGCCGTCGAAACCCCGCTTCGGGTCGTCGTGGACCTCGATGTCGCGGAGCAGCGGGAAGGCGCTGTCGTCGAGCTCCATCGCGGTGCCCTCGGCGGCGGACACGGCGGACGGAATCTCCAAGAGACGCAGCCGGATCGGGGTGTCGGGTCCGAGCATCTCGCCGGCGGCGATCCGGAACAGCGACGCGTAGCCGATGCTGCCTGCCGCTCCGGTGACCGTGACCACTGCGGGAGGGGGCGACTGCGCCATGGGTGAACCTCACTGTCCGTCGGGAGCATCTGTTCTCGACACTAGCGCGGAGATTTCACCGTGTGACCGCTCGGACAGTGAGGTTGGACACGACGCAGGGCGCCCCCGACCGGTGCGGTCGGGGGCGCCCTGGAACGTGCTCGGCAGACCTGGGGTCAGCGTGCGAAGAGCAGCGCGCGCTTGACTTCCTGGATCGCCTTCGTCACCTGGATGCCACGCGGGCACGCGTCGGTGCAGTTGAACGTGGTCCGGCAACGCCAGACGCCGTCCTTGTCGTTGAGGATGTCGAGACGCTCCGACGCACCCTCGTCACGGCTGTCGAAGATGAACCGGTGAGCGTTGACGATGGCAGCGGGACCGAAGTAGCTGCCGTCGCTCCAGTACACCGGGCACGACGTGGTGCAGCAGGCACACAGGATGCACTTGGTGGTGTCGTCGAAACGTGCCCGGTCGTGCTGCGACTGGATGCGCTCACGGGTGGGCTCGTTGCCGGTGGTGATGAGGAACGGCTTCACGGCGCGGAACGCGTCGAAGAAGGGCTCCATGTCGACGACTAGGTCCTTCTCCACCGGCAGGCCCTTGATGGGCTCGACGGTGATCGTGACCGGCTTGCCGTCCTTGGGCAGCATGTCCTTCATGAGGAGCTTGCAGGCCAGACGGTTGACGCCGTTGATCCGCATCGCGTCCGAACCACACACGCCGTGGGCGCAGCTGCGGCGGAACGTCAGGGTGCCGTCGAGGTAGCCCTTCACGTACAGGAGCAGGTTCAGCATGCGGTCCGTCGGCAGAGCCGGAACCTGGAAGCTGTCCCAGTGCTGGCCCTCGCCGGACTCCGGGTTCATCCGAGCGATCTTGAGGGTGACCATGACGGCGCCCTCGGGCACGGGAGGGAGATCCGACTTGTTCTCGCTCTTGTCGACTGCAGGTGCGCTCATCAGTACTTACGCTCCATCGGCTCGTAGCGGGTCTGGACTACCGGCTTGTAGTCGAGACGGATGTCGGAGAGCAGGCCGTCGCCCTCCTTGTATGCCATCGTGTGCTTCATGTACTCGGCGTCGTTGCGGTCCGGGTAGTCCTCGCGGGCGTGGCCGCCGCGCGATTCCTTGCGGTTCAGCGCGCCGACGACGGTGACCTCCGCCATTTCGAGGAGGAAGCCGAGCTCGACGGCCTCGAGCAGGTCGCTGTTGTAGCGCTTGCCCTTGTCCTGCACCGTGATGTGGTTGTAACGCTCCTTGAGTGCGCGCACATCCTTGAGGGCCTGGGTGAGGCGCTCTTCGGTACGGAACACGGAGGCGTTGTTGTCCATGGACTGCTGCAGCTCGCTGCGGATGTCCGCGACACGCTCGTGACCGTGGTCCGACAGGATGGTGGCCATCCAGTCGTCGACCATCTTCTCGGGCGCCTCGGGCATGTCGACGAACTCGCTGTTGTTGGCGTGCTCGGCGGCGGCGATGCCGGCGCGGCGTCCGAAGACGTTGATGTCGAGCAGCGAGTTGGTGCCGAGACGGTTCGCGCCGTGGACGGAGACGCAGGCGCATTCGCCGGCGGCGTACAGGCCCTGGACGATCTCGTCGTTGTTGCGCAGGACCTCACCGTTGATCCGGGTGGGGATACCGCCCATGACGTAGTGGCAGGTGGGGTACACCGGCACCGGTTCCTTGACCGGGTCCACACCGAGGTAGGTGCGGGAGAACTCCATGATGTCGGGGAGCTTCTCGTCGAGGACTTCCTCGGGGATGTGGGTCACGTCGATGTAGACGTAATCCTTGTTCGGTCCCGCGCCGCGTCCCTCGAGGACCTCGAGGACCATCGACCGCGCAACGATGTCACGGGGTGCGAGGTCCTTGATGGTGGGGGCGTAGCGCTCCATGAACCGTTCGCCGTCGGCGTTACGGAGGATGCCGCCCTCACCGCGCACGGCCTCGGAGATGAGGATGCCGAGCCCCGCGAGGCCTGTGGGATGGAACTGGTGGAACTCCATGTCCTCCAGCGGAAGGCCCTTGCGGAAGATGATGCCCATGCCGTCACCGGTGAGGGTGTGCGCGTTGGACGTCGTCTTGTACATGCGTCCCGAGCCGCCGGTGGCGAACACGATGGACTTCGCGTGGAAGACGTGGATCTCGCCGGTGGCCAGCTCGTAGGCGATGACGCCGGTGGCGACCGGGCCGTTCTCCGTCTCGGTGATCGCGATGTCGAGGGCGTAGAACTCGTTGAAGAACTCGACGTCGTGCTTGACGCAGTTCTGGTAGAGCGTCTGCAGGATCATGTGACCGGTGCGGTCCGCGGCATAACATGCGCGGCGCACGGGGGCCTTACCGTGATCGCGGGTGTGACCACCGAAACGGCGCTGGTCGATCTTGCCCTCGGGCGTGCGGTTGAACGGCAGACCCATCTTCTCGAGGTCGAGCACCGCGTCGATGGCCTCCTTGGCCATGATCTCGACGGCGTCCTGGTCGGCGAGGTAGTCGCCGCCCTTGACCGTGTCGAAGGTGTGCCACTCCCAGTTGTCTTCCTCCACGTTCGCCAGCGCGGCACACATGCCGCCCTGGGCCGCACCGGTGTGGCTGCGGGTGGGGTAGAGCTTGGTCAGTACCGCGGTGCGGGCGCGGGGACCGGCCTCGATCGCTGCGCGCATGCCGGCGCCGCCGGCACCGACGATGACCACGTCATAACGGTGTTCCTGCATGAAATCTGTGCTCCCCTAGCTCGCCGAGATATTGGGGTCGAAGGTGAAGATGACGTACGTGCCGAGGCCCATGATCAGGATCATCGAGAGAACGAGGATCGTGGTCAGCCAGAAGCGCGTGGAGTCCTTGCGGGAGTAGTCCGCGATGACCGTGCGGAGTCCGTTTCCGCCGTGCAGCTGGGCAAGCCACAGCATGGTGAGGTCCCAGAATTGCCAGAACGGGCTGGACCAGCGGCCTGCGACGAACGCGAAGTTGATGCGGTGCACACCGTCGTCGAGCATCAGCATGATGAAGAGGTGGCCGAGCACGAGGAAGATCAGTGCGAGTCCGGAGAACCGCATGAACAGCCAGGCGTACAGCTCAAAGTTGTTCTTCGAGGTCCGGCGCGGAGAGCGCGGGTTGTCCAGGCTGGCGGGACGGTCGTAGGTCTTGCCGAGACTCTTGGCTTCTGTCGTCATGTCAGTGCCCCGCAAACATGTTGTAGAAGATGCGGCCTGCGCCCGGGATCATCACCAGGAACCAGATCGCAAGGATTACCCAGAGCATCAGGCGCTGGTACTGCGGTCCCTTGGACCAGAAGTCCACCAGCATCACCCGGACGCCGTTCAGTGCGTGGTACAGCACCGCGGCGACGAGCGCGAGCTCCATGAGCCCGACGATCGGGTTCTTGTAGGTCTCGATGACACTGTCGTACGTGTCGGGATTCACACGCACCAGCGCGGTATCCAGCACGTGCACGAATAGGAAGAAGAACGTCATTACGCCTGTGATCCGGTGCAAAACCCAGGACCACATTCCGGGGTCGCCCCGGTAAAGCGACCGTGTGCGCTCCTTGGCCGGAGCGGCTTCAGTCGTAGTACTCATCGAGTGCTGTGCCTCCAACGTCATTGGTGGACGTGTCGAGTCTGCGCAGCGTTGCGGACATACCACAACTGGGGACCCGACGTGATCCTGAACCGACTTCTCTGAACTCTAAACCCAACGGAAACGGGGGAACTAATTCGAGTCGGGGTTCGTACGGCCCTTTCAAATGAAGTTAGGTTTGCCTCTCCAATGCGGATGGGCCGTACCGAGCGAATCTCTGCATCCATTCAGCCCACGTGATTGGATGGGGAACCATGGTCGAGATCGATTGGAAGCTGTTGCGCGCCAACGCGCGTGAGGTGATGGGCCAGGCCTATGCGCCCTACTCCGGGTTCGCGGTGGGAGCGGCGGCGCTGGTGGACGATGGGCGAATCGTCGTCGGATGCAATGTGGAAAATGTCTCATACGGTTTGGGGCTCTGCGCCGAGTGTGTACTGGTCGGTAACTTATTTGCGGGCGGCGGCGGGCGATTAATCGCCTTCACCTGCTGTGACGCGAGTGGCGACATACTCATGCCGTGCGGACGCTGCCGGCAGATTCTCTTCGAGCACGGCGGCCCCGGACTGCTCGTCGACCACCGGGCCGGCGTGCGCCCATTGGAACAGCTGCTGCCGGACGCTTTCGGTCCGGAGGAGAAGGGGAGAATCAGCCATGCATGACGCCTCGTCGATCATCGCCGCCAAGCGCGACGGCAGGGAACTGTCCGGTGCAGAGATCGACTGGGTGGTCGAAGCATTCACCCGGGGGGTCGTGGCCGACGAGCAGATGTCGGCGCTGGCCATGGCGATCTACTTCCGCGGGATGACGCGCGAGGAGGTGAGCCGCTGGACCACGGCGATGATCTCGTCCGGTCGACGCCTCGACTTCACCCACCTCGGGCGCCCCACCGTCGACAAGCACTCGACGGGTGGTGTGGGCGACAAGACCACGCTCCCGCTCGCACCGCTGGTCGCGGCATGCGGCGCCGCGGTGCCGCAACTGTCGGGACGCGGGCTCGGTCACACCGGCGGAACCCTCGACAAGCTCGAGTCGATCCCGGGCTGGCGCGCCGACCTCGACACCTCCGAGATGGCCGAGATCCTGTCCGATCCCGCCGTCGGAGCCGTCGTCTGCGCCGCCGGCGCAGACCTGGCGCCGGCGGACCGGCGGTTGTACGCGCTCCGCGACGTCACCGGGACGGTCGAGTCGATTCCCCTGATCGCCAGCTCGATCATGAGCAAGAAGATCGCCGAGGGCACCGGCGCGCTCGTGCTCGACGTCAAGGTCGGTTCGGGCGCGTTCATGAAGAAGCTCGACGACGCGCGGGAGCTCGCCCAGACGATGGTCGACCTCGGGAACGACGCCGGAGTGCGGACGATGGCTTTGCTCACGGCAATGGACGCGCCCCTCGGTCACACCGCGGGCAACGCACTGGAGGTGCGGGAATCGCTGGAGGTGCTGGCCGGAGGCGGCCCGTCCGACGTCGTGGAACTGACTCTCGAGCTCGCGCGAGAAATGTTGAAGGCAGCCGAAATCGACGGAGTCGACCCTGCCGACAAACTCCGCGACGGATCCGCCATGGACCGCTGGCGGAGGATGATCGCCGCCCAGGGCGGCGACCCCGACGCGCCGCTGCCGACAGCCAGGCACACCGAGGTGCTGCTCTCCGAGTCGGACGGGGTGGTGTGCGGTCTCGACGCCATGGCGGTCGGGCTCGCCGCATGGCGGCTCGGCGCGGGTCGGGCGCGACAGGGCGAGCCGGTGCAGGCGGGGGCGGGCATCGAGTTGCACGCGAAGCCGGGGGAGACGGTGTCGGTGGGCACCCCGCTCGTCACGCTGCACACCGACACGCCCGAACGGTTCGCCGCGGCGAAAGCCGTACTTTCCGAAGCCTGGACCGTCGTGGCCGACGCGCCGTCGGTGACCACGCCGCTCGTCATCGAGCGGATAGAGGATCCCTCACGCTAACGTCGACGCATGACCGCACTGGATCTGTCGGCCCTGCGCCGAGCGCCGAAGGTGTTGCTGCACGACCATCTCGACGGGGGTCTCCGGCCCGAGACGGTTCTCGAACTCGCCCGCGACTGCGGCTACGACGCGCTGCCCGCCGACACCGCGCCCGCGCTGGCCACGTGGTTCCGGGAGGCCGCCGACAGCGGTTCGCTCGAGAGATACCTCGAGACGTTCGCCCACACGGTCGCGGTCATGCAGACACCCGTCGGGCTCGAACGCGTCGCCCGTGAATGCGCCGAGGACCTCGCCGCCGACGGCGTGGTCTACGCGGAGGTCAGGTTCGCCCCGGAGCAGCACCTCGAGGAGGGGCTGACCCTGGACGAGGTGGTGGAGCAGGTCCTGCTGGGATTCGAGGCAGGGGAGTCGGCGGCGGAGGTGCGCGGCCAGAACATCCGGATCGGCGTACTGCTCACCGCGATGCGGCACGCGGCGCGGTCCCGGGAGATCGCGGAACTGGCGATCCGGTTCCGGGACCGCGGCGTCGTCGGTTTCGACATCGCCGGGGCCGAGGCCGGGAATCCGCCCAGCCGCCACCTCGACGCCTTCGAGTACATGCGGGGCAGCAATGCGCACTTCACCATTCACGCGGGTGAGGCGTTCGGTCTGCCGTCCATCCACGAGGCCATCGCGTTCTGCGGGACGGACCGCCTCGGGCACGGGGTCCGGATCACCGACGACATCACGATCGGCGACGACGGCGTCCCGGTGCTGGGCAAGCTTGCGAACTATGTGCGGGACAAGAGGATTCCCCTGGAACTGTGTCCCAGTTCCAACGTTCAGACCGGGGCCGTGGACGCGCTCGAGAATCATCCGTTCGACCTGCTTGCCCGGCTGCGGTTCCGGGTGACCGTCAACACCGACAACCGGCTGATGAGCGACACCAGCATGAGCATGGAGATGCTGCGCCTCGTCGAGACGTTCGGTTACGGCTGGACGGACCTCGAGCGCTACACCATCAACGCGATGAAATCGGCTTTCATCCCGTTCGATCAGCGGCTGCAGCTGATCGACGAGGTGATCAAGCCGGGATTCGCCGTGCTGGTGGGCTGAGCGTCCCGAATGCGGGCGCTCAGACCTTCCGCAGGCGGGCCTCGAACTCCCGCTCGAGCGTCCGCCACGCCTCCGCCTCGGCGTCGAACGGTGCGCTGGGCGCCATCCGCGTCGGATCCGGGTTGAGGACGAACGAGACGTACCAGCCCAGCGGCTCGGACGTCGCGAGTGCGGTTTCCACCGAGTCGTCGTCGGCGAAATCGGCTGCATCGGTGAACAATTCGACGGCGAGGTCGAGCTGGTCCGCGTCGACGGACTCCGGACCGGCGGCCAGGTCGTCGGCGAGACCGGGGAGAACGTACACGTTCTCGTCGGTGACCTCGACCTCGAGCGATCCGTCGACGGCCGCCACCTGGATCTCCTCGTACGTGCTCACCTGCGCGAGCGCGTGCTCGTGGTTGTCGGCAAGGTAACGGGCCAGCGCGCGTTCGGACGTGAAGACGAAGATCGCGCCGTCACGCCCGAGGAAGAGCGCGTCGTCGTCGAGGTAGCAGCGGAGCGTGAAGTAGGTCTCCCCGGACGTGATGATCTTGACGGGGTCGACACCCACCGCACCCCAGAACGAGTCGTCCTCCTCTTCGTCCTCGGTGTCGAGGTCGAGCGCGACGAACTCCTCGTCTTCCTCCGCCTCTTCGGCCACGTCGTCCACGTCGACGGTGTTCTCGTCGGCGGCCACCAGTTCGGCCTCGGCGACGGCTACCGCCTCGGCGTCCACCTCGGGGGTGGCGACGATGTTGTCGACGGCGTCGAGGACGTCATCCCAGCCCTTCGCGATGGCGGTACCGATCTGGGCCCACAGTTCCTCGCCCTCGCGGCCCTCGAACGCGCTGACGCCTGCGGGCAGCGCGCCGAGAATGGGGTTCGCGTTGAAGAACTTGGTGACCGCGTCCAGTTCGCAGACCTCACCGATGTTGCGCACCATGTTGAGCGTGTCTTCGAGTTCGCTCACGACAAGAGCCTCGGGGTCGCTCGCGGCAAGCTCCGGCACACCGATGAGATCGAAGCAGAAGTTCTCGTCGGGCTCGAGTTCGGCGGCGGACAGTCCGGACACCACACTCCACGCGGGATGCTCGACGAGATCGTTGTCGGTGTTCGTGCGGATGAAGGCAGCGAGTTCTGCCACTGATTCGAACCCGTAGAGGTCTTCCTCGTGACCAAGGAATGCTTCCCACTCGTCGTCGCCCTCACGCCACCGTGGTGCCCACAGTGTCACGAGGTCGCCGTCGGTGAGACCGAGTTCGATCGGGACGATGTCTCCAGCCATGGCGCGAAGCCTATCGACCCCGCGGCCAAAGTTGTACCCGGGCTGTGTGCGGAGCGTTTCCGGCGCCCGTCGCCGCCGTGTCGCGGCGGCCGCGACCTAGTCGGCCAAACGGGGCGAGCGGCGCGTATCGGGGCCCTACCATGACGTTCACTGTGCGTCGAGTCGTTCGAGGAGGCTGCATGTTCCGGATCGGCAATGTGACGGGAAGCCCCCGGCGGCGACGGTCGCTCGCCGCCTCGATCGCAGTGCTGGGGATGTGCGCGACGACGGTCGCGTGCGGCACGTCGGACGCCTCCGGGTCGGATTCGCCGGAGTGGGGGACCGAATGGTCCAGCGCCGAACGGCTGTCGTCGACCGCTGAGCTCGACGGACCCTCGCCTGTCGCGCTGTCCATCCCTTTCGCCCCGTCCCCCGTCGCCGCGACGGACGGTCGCAACCATCTGACGTTCGAGGTCCACGTGACGAACACCGCGGCCGTTCCCTTGGTCGTGCAGCGCGTGCAGATCGACTCGGCCGACGGAGCGGACGGCGTCCTCGCGAACTACGAGGGTGCGTCGGTCGCGGCGAACATGAACCTCGTGGGTGACAACGCGACCCCGACCGATCGCCTGCAACCCGCCCAACTCGGCGTCTTCTTCGTCGACGTCGCCCTGGACGAGGCGACCCCGGTGCCGGACGGGGTGCAGGCGACGGTCTCGGTCCGCGCCCAGGGCACGCCGCCGCCCGATCAGCCGATTCCCGGCCTCGCGGGCATGGTCGACGAATCCGGTGGTCCCGTGCCTGCCACCCTCGACACGTCGGTGACCATCCCGGTCTTCGACGGAACGGTCCCGGTGATCGGCCCGCCGCTCCGCGGAGACGGATGGGCGGCGATGGAAGGCTGCTGCGCCGACAACACCCATCACCGCCGCGGTGTCTGGTCGGTCGACGGACGGCTGCTGAACTTCGAGCGGTACGCGATCGACTTCCTGGGGGTGGACCGCGAGGGTTACGCGTACCGGGGCGACAACACCAAAGAGAACTACGTCGGGTACCGGGCCGACGTGGTCGCGGTGGCCGACGCGGAGGTCGTCTCGGTTCTCGACGGCCAGGAGGAGAACGTGATCGGGGAACCGCAGCCCGAGCGCAACCTCACCGAGGCGACCGGCAACCACATCGTCCTGGACCTCGGAAACGGTGTGTACGCGTTCTACGGCCACTTCGTGCCGGGCAGCATCGCCGTGAAGGAGGGCGATCGCGCCGAGAAAGGGGCGATGCTGGGCCAACTCGGCAACAGCGGTCAGTCGACGGCGCCGCACCTGCACTTCCATCTGATGGACAACACGAATCCCGCGTTGGCCGAGAGCGTGCCGTTCGAGTTCGACGCGTTCGACCTGGCAGGGCACGCGACACTCGACGACGTCACGTATCTGCCCACACCCGAACCCCGTACCGACGAAATGCCGCTCAGCCAGACGGTCATCGACTTCGCCGGGGAATGACGGTCACACCCTCCCGAACCCGTCCTGCAAAGTCGTCATCACCCGGGTGCGCTGTCCGGTGGCGAGCCGGGCGGCCTCCTGCGTGGTGCTCGTGATCATCGTCGCGAGTGTGCGGGCGTCGAGCGTCGAGATGGAGTCGTCGATCCAGAGACCGGTCAGCGTGCGTTCCCGTCTTCTGCGGCCGTAACGTGATCGGACTCACTCGACTCGGCGATACTCGCGGTAGCCGCCCTCAAGTCGTTCATCGTCATCCCCCCAGTCGGATTTGATCCGTGAATCTTTCGGGGGCAAACCAGGTCGGACAGGTCCGGGATAGCCGATCCCCTGCAACTGGAATTTTAGGATGTTAGTCTCTCAGGCATGGCGGGGAGGGTGGTGAAGCGGGCGTTCAAGTACCGCTTCTATCCGACTGCGGTGCAGGCGGAACAGCTAGCTCGGACGTTCGGATGCACCCGGTATGTCTACAACCGGGCGTTGGCCGAGCGCTCGCGTGCCTGGTCGCAGGAGCAGCGACGGGTGACCTACGCGGATACCTCGAAGATGCTCACCGGATGGAAGCGGGACACCGAAACCGAGTGGTTGTCGGAGCCCTCGAAGGGACCGCTGCAGGAGTCGCTGCGGCAATTGCAGGGCGCGTTCGACAAGTTCTGGCGCAAACAGACCCGCTACCCGCAATTCAAGAGGAAGGGCCGGTCGAAGGATTCGGCCACCTACTACTCGAACTGCTTCACCTACCGCGGCGGGCAGATCCGGTTGGCCAAGCAGTCCGAACCCCTGGACATTCGGTGGTCGAGGCCGCTACCGGAGGGGGCCGCGCCGTCGCAGGTGACGGTGTCGCGCAATACCCGTGGTCAGTACCACATCTCGATCCTCGTCGAGGACACGATCACCGAGCTCGGGCCGATAGGTCATGTGGTCGGGCTCGATGCCGGGATCACGAGCCTCTACACGCTCTCGACGGGGGAGAAGATCACCAACCCGCGTCATGAGCGCAAGGACCGTGAGCGGTTGGCGAAGGCGCAGCGGGTGCTGGCCAAGAAGGAGAAAGGATCCTGTAACCGGGCTAAGGCCCGACAAAAAGTCGCGAAGATACATGGCCGGATCGCCGATCGGCGTCGCGATTATCTGCACAAACTCTCCACTCGACTGGTGCGCGAAAACCAAGTGATCGCCATCGAGGATCTGAGTGTGCGGAACATGGTGAAGAATCGGTCGTTGTCTCGGGCGATCTCGGATGCGAGTTGGTCCGAGTTCCGGTCGATGCTCGAGTACAAGGCCGGCTGGTACGGGCGGCGGGTGGTGGCGATCGACCGGTTCTATCCGTCGTCGAAGGCCTGCTCGGTGTGTGGGGCGATCGCCTCGACGATGCCACTGAACGTGCGGGAGTGGGCGTGCCGATGCGGCGCCGTCCATGATCGGGATGTGAACGCGGCGAAGAACATTTTGGCCGTCGGACTGACGGTGGCAGCCTGCGGAGATGGTGTGAGACCGCCCCGCACATAAAGTGTGGGGAGGCAACTGTCGGTGAAACAGGAACCTCGGGACGCGAGTCTCGAGGGGAATCTCGGTCGTTCACGGCCGAGAGGACGTCAAACCGGTCACCATATTGGACGCGCGCCGCCGGTGAGACCGATTCGGTTCCGCCCCCGATTCGCCGAGAATTGCTCTCCTGCGAAATCTAGCCCCGCGCCCCCTTATCCTTCGAGAATGAACACGCACGTCGTCGACCACCCGCTCGCAGCGGTCCTCCTGACAACGATGCGCGATGCGCGCAGCGAGAATGCCACATTTCGCGCCGCCTTGCGAAGGCTGACGCACATGTTGGTGTACGAGGCGATGCGCGAGGCTCCGGTCGAGACGTTCGACGTGGTCACTCCCATCGCGACGACTGACGGGGTGCGGCTCACTCATCCGCCGTTGCTCGTTCCCGTCCTGCGCGCCGGACTGGGCATGGTCGAGCAGGCCAGCAGCCTGATCCCGCAGGCGCGAGTCGGTTTCGTCGGGATGGCTCGGGACGAGGAGACGCATCTGCCGGTGCCATACCTCGAGTCGCTCCCCGCGGATCTGTCCGGGATCCCGGTGTACGTTCTCGACCCGATGCTCGCGACCGGCGGTTCGATGGTGCACACGATCGAGTTGCTCGTCGCCCGCGGCGCCACGGACGTCACGGCCGTGTGCGTCGTCGCGGCGCCCGAAGGTGTTGCCGCCCTCTCGGCGTCGGGTTATCCCGTGCGACTCGTCACCGCTGCGGTCGACGAGGGGCTCAACGAGGACGCGTTCATCGTGCCCGGCCTCGGCGACGCCGGGGACCGTCAGTTCGGACCGCGCTGACGCCTCGGCTACAGGGCTTCGGCGAACTCGCGCAACAGGTTCAACCGGGTTGCGGCCGTCTCGCGGGCTGAGGGTAGCGCCGATTGATCGGGCACCGGGACTATGACCTCCAGGTAGCACTTGAGCTTGGGTTCGGTTCCCGAGGGACGCACGACCATCCGAACGGTGGACCCGGCGAGGACGACGGCGTCGGTGCGGGACGGCCCCCGCAGTTCCGCCAGGTCGGTGGCCTCGACGGGTTCGCCGGCCAGTTCGGTCGGCAGTTCCGACCGCAAGCGCTGCATCATCGCGGTGATGTCCGTGAGGTCGGTGACACGTCGCGACAGCTGGTCTCCGGCGTGCAATCCGAATTCGAGCGCGTAGTCGTCCAGCCTGTCGAGGAGTGTCGTCCCCTCTGCTCGCAGGGTCGCGGCGAGATCGGCGGCCATCACCGCGGCGGAGATACCGTCCTTGTCGCGCACCGACTCCGGGTCGACGCAGTGACCGATCGCTTCCTCGTACGCGTACACGAGACCCTCGCCCGCTCGGACGAGCCACTTGAAGCCGGTGAGGGTGCGGGCGAAGCGGGCGCCGCGGGCTTCGGCGAGCTTTCCGAGGAGGTCGGACGAGACGATCGTCGTCGCGACGAGCGAATCGGCAGGGGCGGAGGCAAGGACGTGCTCGCCGAGCAGGACCCCTGTCTCGTCGCCGCGGAGCATCCGCCAGCCGTCCGGCCCGCGCACGCCGACCGCGCACCGGTCGGCGTCGGGGTCGAGGGCCAGCGCGATGTCGGCGCCGACGTCCGCGGCGAGAGCGAGGACGGCGTCCGAGGCGCCCGGCTCCTCGGGATTGGGGAATTCGACGGTCGGAAAGTCCGGGTCCGGGTGGAACTGTGCGGCGACGGTGTGGACGTCGGTGAATCCGGCGGATTTCAGTGCGGTGACCGCGGTCTCGCCGCCGACGCCGTGCATGGCGGTGATCGCGATGCGCAGGGTCCGCGACCGTCCCGTCGGCAGGGACGCGACCCGCTCGACGTAGCGGTCGAGGAGTTCCTCGGACGTCGGTGTCACCGGGGTGCGGGGCACGAGATTCGCCGGCCCGACCCGGGCGATCGATGTTTCGATCTCCTTGTCGGACGGCGAGATCAACTGGGCGCCGCCGTCGAGGTAGACCTTGTACCCGTTGTCGGCGGCGGGGTTGTGGGAGGCGGTGATCTGCACGCCGGCCGCGGCGCGGAGGCGGCGGACCGCGAACGCGACAATCGGTGTGGGGAGCGGGCGGGGGAGGAGGACGACCGAGAATCCTGCGGCCGCCAGCACTTCCGCGGCGGCGACGGCGAACTTCTCGGATCCGTGCCGCGCGTCGCGCCCGACGACGACGGTGGAGCCGCCCGGGCACCGGTCTTTCAGCCACGCGCTCAGCCCGGCCGTCGTGCGGATCACCACGGCGTGATTCATGCCGTTCGGGCCTGCCCGTACCGGCCCGCGCAGACCCGCGGTCCCGAAACTCAGCGGAGCGGCGAAGCGGTCGGCGAGCTCGTCGGCGGAGAGATTTGCGAGTTCCGCCCGGGTTTCGGGGTCGGGATCGGCGTCGATCCAGTCCGTGATCGGATCGCTCACAAGCGTTCCACCAGTTCTCGCAGGAGACCGCCCATGCGGTCGGCGGACGCTCGGCCCGCGGCGAGGACCTCCTCGTGGTTCAGGTGCTCGCCGGTGATGCCGGCCGCGAGATTCGTCACCATCGAGATCCCGAGGACGCGGGCGCCCAGTGCCCGTGCCGCGATCGTTTCGTGGACGGTGGACATGCCGACGAGGTCCGCACCGATCGTCCGCAGCATGCGGATCTCGGCGGGGGTCTCGTAGTGCGGACCCGGCAGACCGGCGTAGACGCCTTCGGTCAGCGACCCGTCGATGTCGCGGGCGAGGGCCCGCAGTTCGGGGTCGTACGCGTCGACGAGGTCCACGAACTCCGCGCCCACGAGCGGTGACCGGGCGGTGAGGTTCAGGTGATCGCTGATCAGCACGGGCTGTCCGACGGTGAAGTCCTCGCGGATTCCCCCGGCGGCGTTCGTCAGGATGACGGTCGTCGCTCCCGCGGCGATGGCCGTGCGTACCGGGTGGACGACGGACGACAGGGGATGGCCCTCGTAGGCGTGGGTGCGGCCGAGGAGGACGAGGACCCGTGTGCCGCCCACGTCCACGGAGCGGATCGTTCCGGCGTGACCCGCGGCGGACGGCGGTGTGAACCCCGGTAGATCGGCCATCGGGACGGTGCAGAGTGATTCGCCGAACCGGTCGGCGGCGGCATTCCACCCCGATCCGAGGACGACGGCGATCGAGTGTTCGGCGCAGTTCGTGTGCGCGGCGAGCGCGGCGGCCGCGGCGTCTGGCGTTCCCATGAGGCGATAGTCTTCCATTCATGCCCTATCTCGATCGCGACGGCGACGTATTCATCCTGTACCTCGGCAACGAGGGCGAGGCGGACAACGAGAACCGCTTCCATCCGGACTGGATCGACGCCACCCACGCCGCGCTGGACGAGGTGGAAGCCCACGAGGGTCCCGCCGCACTGGTCACGACCGCGACGGGCAAGTTCTTCACGAACGGCCTGGACACCACGTGGATCTTCGCCAACACGGACAAGCTCCCGGAATATCTCGACCGCGTGCACACGATCTACAGCCGCCTCCTCGCGTTCCCGATGGCCACCGTCGCCGCCGTCCAGGGGCACAGTTTCGGTGCAGGCGCGATGCTCGCCACGTCGCACGACTTCCGGTTCATGCGCGCCGACCGCGGGTTCTACTGCCTCCCCGAGGTGTCGCTGAACATGCCCTTCACCGTGGGGATGTCGGCGCTCCTGAACACTCGTCTGCCCAAGCAGGCCGCGGTCGAGGCGATGACGACGGGCCGCCGCTTCGGCGGCTCCGACGCGCTCGCCGCGGGCATCGTCGACGAGGTCGCGGACGGCGACGGCGTCCTCGCGGCCGCCGTGACACGGGCCGCTGCACTCACCGCCACCCGCGGCGCCAACCTCGCCGGGATCAAGCGCGGAATCCATCACGACGCCCTCGCCGCGCTCGCCACGGTGACGGACAAGAGCAACTTCAGCTTCGGGTGAGAGAATGAGCACGTGAATGCGGATGTCGAGGCGGCGGTCAGGTCAATCGAGACCGATCTGATCGCGCTGTCCCATTCGATCCACAGCGAACCGGAACTGGCGTTCGAGGAGTTCCGGAGCGTCGCGAAGATCACCGAACTGCTCAAACGCAGCGGGTTCGACGTGCGGTCGGGCATCGCGGACCTGCCGACGGCGTTCGACGCCACGTTCGGCAGCGGCGACCTCGTCATCGGTATCTGCGCCGAGTACGACGCGCTCCCGGAGATCGGTCACGCGTGCGGGCACAACATCATCGCGGCGTCCGCGGTCGGTGCCGGCGTCGCGCTCGCCACGGTCGCCGACCGGCTGGGGATCACGGTGCGGGTCATCGGGACGCCCGCCGAGGAGAGCGGCGGGGGGAAGATCGCCATGCTCGAGAAGGGCGTCTTCGACGATGTCGCGGCCGCCCTGATGGTGCATCCGGGTCCGATCGACATCACGGGAGCGACGTCGCTCGCGCTGGCCGACATCGCGGTCACGTTCACCGGCCGCGAAGCGCACGCGTCGGCCGCACCGGAGTTCGGGCGCAACGCCGCCGACGCCGCGACCGTCGCCCAGGTCGGGATCGGCCTGCTGCGCCAACACCTCTCGCCGGGGCAGCAGATCCACGGGATCGTCTCCGACGGCGGCACCGCGCCCAATATCGTTCCCGCACGCTCCGAAATGCTGTACTACCTGCGCGCCGAGACGGCGTGGGCGCTGTCCGAGCTGACGACACGCGCGGAGGCGTGTTTCGCGGCAGGCGCACTCGCCACCGGGTGCACGCACGAGATCCGCACGGTTTCGCCGACGTACACGGAACTGACGCCGGACCCGTGGCTGGTCGCGACGTACCGGGAGCAGATCATCGACATGGGACGGACACCGTTGCCGCTCGAGTGGGAAGGCGTCCGTCCGCTGGGCAGCACCGACATGGGCAACGTCACCAACGTCCTGCCCGGAATTCATCCCGTCATCGGCCTCGATTCGGACGGCGCGGTGACGCATCAGCCTCGGTTCGCGGCGGCGTGCATCACCGAGTCCGCCGACCGCGCCGTGATCGACGGAGCGATTGCGCTGGCTCGCACGGCAGTTCGCGCGGCGACGGACGACACACAGCGGGTGCGGTTGTTGGAAGGAGTTGATCGCCGGTGAACGCGGCAGTCGACAAATGGATTCTCGCTCACACCGACGAACTCTCCCAGTGGCGTCGACACATCCACGCCAATCCCGAACTCGCGCGACACGAATACGCGACGACGGAATTCGTGGGGACCCGGCTGGCCGCGGCCGGTCTGTCGCCCGAACTGCTGCCCGGCGGAACGGGCCTCACGTGTGATCTCGGACCGTCGAACGGTCCCCGCATCGCGTTGCGCGCCGACATCGACGCCCTTCCGTTGCAGGAACTGACCGGCGCCACGTACTCGTCGACGGTGCCGGGCGTGTCGCACGCGTGCGGCCACGACGCCCACACCACCATCCTCCTGGGAACCGGTCTGGCGCTCAGCGAGATCCCCGACCTCCCGGTGGGTGTCCGGCTGATCTTCCAGCCCGCCGAGGAGGTCATGCCCGGCGGTGCCCTCGAGGTCGTTGCCGCCGGACGGCTCGAGGGGGTGTCGAGGATCTTCGCCCTCCACTGCGATCCGCGGCTCGCGGCCGGGCGGGTCGGGGTGCGGCTCGGTGCGATCACGTCCGCGGCCGACACGATCGAGGTCGTGCTCGACTCACCGGGCGGCCACACGTCGCGTCCCCACCTGACCACCGACCTCGTGTTCGCGCTGGGCACCGTCGTGACCGGGTTGCCGGGCATGCTCAGCAGACGGATCGACCCGCGCACCGGCACCGTGATGGTGTGGGGTGCTGTGAGCGCAGGCCGGGCGCCCAACGCCATTCCGCAGACCGGCATGATGACCGGCACCGTGCGGACCGGCGATCACGAGACGTGGGAGATGCTCGAGCCACTGGTCCGGGAGATCGTCCATGGTCTGCTCGCGCCCACCGGGGTGCGTTACCAGCTGAACTACCGCCGCGGCGTTCCGCCCGTCGTCAACGACGAGGTGTCGACGCGCATGTTCGAGGACGCCATCCGCACGGTCGGCCCGGACGCCCTCGCCGACACGCCGCAGTCCGGCGGCGGCGAGGACTTCTCCTGGTATCTCGAAGAGGTTCCCGGTGCGATGGCCCGGCTCGGCGTCTGGTCGGGCGTCGGCGATCAGCTCGACATCCACCAGCCCACGTTCGATCTGGACGAGCGGGCGCTGGGCATCGGGGTGCGGGTGCTGTCGAGCCTCGTGCTGGGCTGAGGCGCGGCGTCAGGCGGTTCTATTCGGTGCCTGGTCCGACGTTGCGGCTGTTGCGGGTGCGCAGGTCGCGCACGTAGTCGGCGGGCGCCCCGGCGATCTCTGCGGCGTCGGCCATCACCCCGAGGTAGCGGGCGGACGGCAGACCGCCCTCGTACGCGTCGAGCACGTACAACCAGGCGAGCGCGGGTTCGCCCTCGGTGTCCACGCGGACGCGGATTTTGCGGTGGATGCCGAGTTCGGAGCCCTCCCATCGGTCGAGGCTGACCTCGTCCTCTTCGGGAACGTCGTAGAGCACGACGAACACCTTGGAATCGGGGTCCTCGACCACGGTGGCGAGTGCGCCCTCCCAGCCGATGTCCCCGCCACTGAACGTCAGTCGCCAGCCGTGCAGCCAGCCCGTCCCCGCCATCGGCGAGTGTGGGCAGCGCTGCAACATCTGCTCGGGATGCATGTTGGACCCGTAGGCGGCATAGATCGACACGGCGGCAAGCCTAAACGGTGGCTAGTAATCTGTTGCATGCAGTGCACGACACGACGCGCTGCGATTGCAGAAAAAGCCGGCCGGAGACCCCGGTCGACAGTTGAATTGGAGGACAGATGACCCGAATCGTGATCATTGGTGGCGGGCCTGCCGGATACGAGGCAGCGTTGGTGGCCGCACAGCACGGCGCCTCCGTCTCCTTGATCGATTCGGACGGGGTGGGCGGCGCCTGTGTTCTGTTCGACTGCGTGCCGTCCAAGACGTTCATCGCCTCCACCGGCGTGCGCACCGACATGCGGCGCGCCTCCGACCTGGGCATTGCGCTCGATCCCGAGCAGGCCACGGTCGCCCTGCCGCAGATCCACGCCCGCGTGAAGAGCCTCGCGCAGGCGCAGTCCTCCGACATCCGCACCCGCCTGCAGACGGTGGGTGTCGAACTGCTGTCGGGCACCGCCGAGATCGCCGACCCACGACTGGGCATGGCGTCCCACCAGGTGTGTGCGACTCTCGAGAACGGCGAGAAGAAGACGCTCGACGCGGACGTCGTCCTCATCGCCACGGGTGCGAGCCCCCGGGTGATCCCCGGCGCGGAGCCGGACGGCGAGCGCATCCTGACGTGGCGTGACCTCTACGACCTCGACGAGCTGCCCACGCACCTCGTCGTCGTCGGTTCCGGTGTGACCGGTGCCGAGTTCGTGTCCGCCTACACCGAGATGGGCGTCAAGGTCACACTGGTGTCCAGCCGCGACCGCGTCCTCCCCGGTGAGGACGCCGACGCCGCCCTCGTGCTCGAGGACGTCCTCGCGGAACGCGGCGTCACCCTGGTCAAGCACGCCAGGGCCGATGCCGTGAAGCGCACCGAGGACGGCATCGTCGTCGTGCTCGCCGACGGCCGGACGGTCGAGGGCAGCCACGCCCTGATGACCGTCGGTTCGGTTCCCAACACCCAGGGTCTCGGACTGGAGAAGGTCGGCATCGAGCTCGACAAGGGCGGATACCTGCGCGTGGACCGTGTGTCGCGGACGCCGGTGTCCGGGATCTACGCGGCGGGCGACTGCACCGGACTGCTGCCGCTGGCGTCCGTCGCCGCCATGCAGGGCCGCATCGCGATGTACCACGCGCTCGGTGAGGGCGTGAGCCCCATCAAGCTGAAGACCGTGGCCTCGGCTGTGTTCACCCGCCCCGAGATCGCCACCGTGGGCGTCAGCCAGGCCGCGATCGACGACGGCGAGGTGCCTGCCCGTACCGTCATGCTCCCGCTCAACACCAACCCGCGCGCCAAGATGTCCGGTCTGCGCCGCGGCTTCGTGAAGATCTTCTGCCGCCCGGCCACCGGTGTGGTCATCGGCGGTGTGGTGGTCGCCCCCAACGGGTCGGAGCTGATCCTGCCCATCGCCATCGCCGTGCAGAACAATCTCACCGTCAACGATCTCGCCGCGACGTTCTCGGTGTACCCGTCGCTGACGGGTTCGATCACCGAGGCGGCACGCCAGCTGATGCGGCACGACGACCTGGACTGATCCCGAAGTGTGGGATTCGTATTTCACATAGTGGCTCCTCCGGTGAGATAGTCGAGGCACGGTTCGAAATCATCGACCCGTGCCTCGGCGCTCTCCCGCCCCGCAGACCCAGGACGGACAGGGTGTTCCTCACCTGATCCCTGCTTTGACGTGCCTCCTGGGAGTCGACATGCCGCAATCACTTGCCCGCCGCATGGATGGTCTGCACAGCTCCGCCATCCGTGACCTTCTCACCCTCACCGCCCGGCCCGACGTGGTCAGCCTCGCAGGCGGGCTTCCCGACCCCGAATTCATTCCACGGGAACGGATCCGGAAGGAAGCCGAACTCGCGCTCACGGATCCGGCGTCCGTCCAGTACGGCGAGACCACCGGGCTGCGCCGGCTCCGCGACGTGCTCGCCGCACGGGAGGGCGCCAGGATCGGCCGGCCGCTGGGCGCCGCCGACGTCGTCGTCACCCACGGCTCGCAGCAGGCACTGAGCCTGCTCGCGCAGGTGCTGCTCGATCCCGGCGACGTCGTGATCGTCGAGGAACCCGCCTACACCGGAGCGCTGCAGGTGTTCCGGGCCGCCGAGGCCGACGTCCGGTCCGTCGCACTCGACGCCGACGGGATGGACACCGCCGCCCTGCAGGGCATGCTCGAGGACGGGCTGCGGCCCACCGTGGTCCACACGGTGAGCAACTTCCACAACCCTCGCGGCGTCGTCCTGACGCCCGGCCGCCGGGAACATCTCGCCGCACTGGCCGACCGCTACGGATTCTGGGTGATCGAGGACGACCCGTACGGCGAACTCTTCTTCGACAGACCACCGCCCGCGCCCGTCGCGGCGCTCTCGGACCGGGTGATCCGGCTGTCCAGCGCGTCGAAGATCCTGGCACCGGCGCTGCGGGTCGGGTGGCTGCACGGCGACCGGCGGGTGTGCGAGGCCGTCGAGCTGCTCAAGCAGGGCGCGGACCTCTGCGGGTCGTCGCTGACGCACCAGATCACCGCCGGACTGCTGTCGGACGAGCCGTGGCTGGATCTGCACCTGGAGACGCTGCGGGCCCGCTACGGGTCCCGGGCCCGGGCGATCGCGGACGGCGTCACCTCGACGTTCGGCGACCGCGTCCGCGTGTCTTCGGCGGCGGGCGGGATGTTCTGCTGGACCGAGTTCACGGACGCGGACCTCGACACGTCGGCACTGCTGCAGACCGCCGTGGACCACGGTGTCGCCTTCGTCCCCGGATCGGCTTTCGGCGTCGCCGCGGAGCACCGGAGCGCTGTGCGGCTGTGCTTCGCGACCTGCTCGGAGGACGTGCTGACGGGTGCGGTGGCGAGACTCGGTGACGCGTACACCGCTCACGCCCAGTCGTAGGTCCGTTCGACCGCCTTGTTCCACTCGGCGTAGAGCCGGGTGGACTCGGCCTCGTCCATCGCGGGTTCCCACGTCCTGTCCACGGCCCAGTTCGCGCGGATGTCGTCCTCGCTCTCCCAGAAACCGACGGCCAGCCCCGCGGCGTATGCGGCGCCCAGCGCCGTCGTCTCGTTGACGACGGGACGGATGACGGGCACGGCGAGAATGTCGGACTGGAACTGCATGAGGGTCTCGTTGACGACCATGCCGCCGTCCACTTTGAGGGAGGCGAGTTCGACGCCCGAATCGGCGCGCATCGCCTCGATCACCTCGCGGGTCTGATACGCGGTGGCCTCCAGGGCGGCCCTGGCGAGGTGGCCCTTGTTCACGAACCGGGTGAGCCCGACGATGGCCCCGCGGGCGTCGGGCCGCCAGCGTGGGGCGAACAGTCCGGAGAACGCGGGCACGAAGTAGGCGCCGCCGTTGTCCTCGACCGACTTGGCCAGATCCTCGATGTCCTTGGCGGACTCGATGATTCCCAGGTTGTCGCGCAACCACTGCACCAGTGAGCCGGTGACGGCCACGGATCCCTCGAGCGCGTAGACGGCCGGCGCGTCACCGATCTTGTAGCAGACGGTGGTCAGGAGGCCGTGCTTGCTGTGCACGGGAGTGGTCCCCGTGTTGAGCAGCAGGAAGTTCCCCGTTCCGTACGTGTTCTTCGCTTCGCCCTCCGACAGGCAGGCCTGACCGAACGTGGCGGCCTGCTGGTCGCCGAGGATTCCGGCCACCGGCACACCGGGCAGCGTCCCGTGGGGGCGTCCGACGCCGTAGATCTCGGAAGAGCTGCGGATCTCGGGCAGCATCGACATCGGGATGCCGAAATCGGCGCAGATCTCCGGATCCCAGTCGAGGGTCTCGAGATTCATCAGCAGGGTGCGGGAGGCGTTGGTGACATCCGTCACGTGGGTGCCCTCCGTGATGTGCCACAGAATCCAGCTGTCGATCGTGCCGAAGCAGAGCTCACCCGCGTCCGCCTTCTCACGGGCGCCGTCGACGTTGTCCAGAATCCACCGGACCTTCGGCCCCGAGAAATACGTGGACAGCGGCAGCCCGGTGCGCTTCTGGTACCGGCCGGAACCCTCGTCGCCGCCGAGTTCCGTGCACAGTTCGTCGGTGCGCGTGTCCTGCCAGACGATGGCGTTGTACACGGGTTCTCCGGTGTTGCGGTCCCACACCACCGCCGTCTCCCGCTGATTGGTGATGCCGATCGCGGCGATGTCGCGTTTGGTGAGATCGGCCTTCGCGAGCGCGGACGCCACCACTTCGCGGGTGTTGATCCACAGCTGTTTCGGGTCGTGCTCCACCCAGCCTGCGCGCGGAAAGAACTGCTCGTGTTCCTTCTGGGCGACGCTGACCACGGCGCCGTCGTGATCGAAGATCATGCAGCGGCTGGAGGTGGTGCCCTGGTCTATCGCGGCGATGTACTGAATCACACGCATGAAGCTACTAGCCTGGCAGAGAATCCGTCGTCATCTCACAGGAGCCCGAGTTGAGTAGTCAGCCAGGTGTGCAGTTCCTCGGTCCCCGGCAGCGTGATGCCGCATGGGACAAGCTGCAGACCGAACAGTTCGACGTCGTCGTGATCGGCGGTGGTGTGGTCGGAGCCGGTGCGGCCCTCGACGCGGCCACCCGCGGGCTGAAGGTGGCGTTGGTGGAGGCACGCGACTACGCGTCCGGGACGTCGAGTCGCTCGTCGAAGATGTTCCACGGCGGTCTGCGCTATCTCGAGCAGCTCGAGTTCGGGCTGGTCCGGGAGGCGCTCCGGGAGCGTGAGCTCTCGCTGACGACCCTCGCACCGCACCTGGTGAAGCCGCTCAAGTTCCTGTTCCCGATCACCCACCGCGTGTGGGAGCGCCCCTACATGGCGGCGGGCATCTTCCTCTACGACCGGATGGGCGGGGCCAAATCGGTTCCGGCGCAGAAGCATCTGACGCGGGCGGGTGCGCTGCGGATGGCGCCGGGGCTCAAGCGCAACTCGCTGACCGGCGGCATCCAGTACTACGACACCGTGGTCGACGACGCCCGCCACACCATGACCGTCGCCCGCACCGCCGCTCACTACGGGGCGGTCGTGCGCACGTCCACGCAGGTGGTCGGATTCCTCCGGGAGGCGGACCGGGTCTCCGGAGTGCGCGTCCGGGACTGCGAGGACGGCCGCACGGCGGACGTGAAGGCGCACGTCGTCATCAACGCCACCGGGGTGTGGACCGACGAGATCCAGGCGTTGTCGCGGCAACGCGGCCGGTTCCGCGTCCGCGCGTCGAAGGGCGTCCACATCGTGGTGCCGCGCGATCGGATCGTGAGCGACGCCGCGATCATCCTCCGCACCGAGAAGTCGGTGCTGTTCGTGATCCCGTGGGGCAGCCACTGGATCATCGGCACCACCGACACGGACTGGAATCTCGACCTCGCGCACCCGGCGGCCACCAAGGCCGACATCGACTACATCCTCGGTCACGTCAACAAGGTGCTGGTGACGTCGCTGACTCACGACGACATCGACGGCGTCTACGCGGGTCTGCGCCCACTGCTCGCGGGGGAGAGCGACGAAACGTCGAAACTCTCGCGGGAACACGCCGTCGCGCGCGTGGCGCCGGGTCTGGTCGCCATCGCGGGCGGCAAGTACACCACCTACCGGGTGATGGCCGAGGACGCCGTGGATCTCGCCGCCGACGACATTCCCGCGCGGATGGCACCGTCCATCACGGAGAAGGTGCCGCTCGTCGGTGCGGACGGCTATTTCGCGCTCGTCAATCAGACCGTCCATCTCGGAGAGATGTACGGCCTGCACCCGTACCGCGTGAAGCATCTGCTGGACCGATACGGTTCGCTGATCGACGAAGTCCTCGACCAGGCGCGCGGGAAACCGGAACTTCTCCAGCCCCTCACGGACGCGCCCGCCTACCTGCAGGTCGAGGTCGTGTACGCGGCGGCGGCCGAGGGTGCCCTGCATCTCGACGACATCCTCGCCCGGCGCACGCGCATCGCCATCGAGTACTCGCATCGGGGTGTGAACTGCGCCGAGCAGGTGGCGCAACTGGTGGCCCCGGTCCTCGGCTGGGATGCCGACGCCGTCGACCGCGAGGTGAAGACGTATCAGGCGCGGGTGGAGGCGGAGGTGCAGTCGCAGGCACAGCCGGACGACCTGTCGGCCGACGCGTTGCGGGCTGCGGCGCCCGAGTCGCGGGTCGAACTGCTCGAACCACCGGTCAGTGTGTCAGAAATACCTTGATGACCACGATGATCGTCGCAATTACGGCGAGGCCGAACGCGGCGAGGTGCGTGCCGTTCGTGACCCTTTCGCGGCGGAGACGGCTGATCACGTAGCTGATCGACCCGATACGGGCGATCATCACGATCTCGGCGATCAATTGCGCGGTTCTCGGTTCAAGCCAGCCCAGCAGGGCTGTGCAGAGGATCACGGCAGGCACCACCGCGGACGTCAGGACGGGGACGCTGTCCCGCAGTTCCCGTACGCGTTCGGTGCCGGACAGTGATCTGCCCAGCCGGAGCGTCTGGCCGACGGACTCGGCGAACACGTGGGCGAGAAACGTGGACAGGGCGGCACCGAGGACGATGGCGATGCCCAGGGTCTCCTGGGATTTGGTCACCGGAATGAGCGCGGCGAGCACCAGAATGTTGCCGTAGATGTAGGCGCTGATGCGGCTCGCCGCATGGTCGGGCGACAGCGGCTCGTCGCTGGTCAGCGGCGGGCGGTTCAAGAGCCTCGGAAGGTCCCACTCCATCCTCCGAGCATTCCACGATTCCGTCGGTCAGCGGGTGTGGACGAGCGATTTCGGGGCGTGGGTGGCGACGACTCCCGACAGGGCCATGACGACGAGGGCTGCGACAGCGATGAATTCCATGTGATCGAGCATCGTCCCGGAACCCGTGAGCGATGTGGGCGTTGTCTGTGAGCTCCCTGGGAACTCAGGCCTTCGGGCTGTAGTGCTGGGGGTCGTCGCGCCGGCCGAGCGGGGGAAGATTGCGCCGGGGCGTGTGGACGAGCGGAGCGTGCGCGGGGGCGCGTCCGGTCTCGCGATCCCAGCCTGCGCGGGCGCGCGGGTGGTAGCGGTATCGCCAGGGGACGAGACGGAAGACCGCGTCGACGGCGCGACCGACGACGGTGTGCAGGCGCTCGTCGCGCGCGGTCCAGCGATAGTCGAGGAGGTCGCGGACCGGTTGGTCGTACATGCCGACCGTCAGCCACACGAAGCCCTTCGCCACCGGGATGCGGAGGACCGCCCAGATCGGGGCGGGTAGCCACGACAGGAACGGGGGAACGCCGAGACCGGACAGGTCGAGGACGTCCCGGGTGGCCTTGTTGTCTTCGAGGACGTTGCGGCACATGTGATCCCAGTACTCCTGGAACGCCTCCCAGGTTTCCGGGACGGGGCGCATGCTCATTCCGTACAGGCGGTACCACTGGATGTGCTCGGTGAACAGGCGGCGCTTCTGGTCTTCGGTGAGGCCACCCATGAAATGGTCGCCCGTGAGGATGGTGCCCATGAAGAACGTGGCATGCGCCCAGTAGAACGTGTCGGGGTCGAGGGCGTGATACCGGCGGCCGTGTTTGTCGATTCCCTTGATGTTGTCGTGATACCCCCGCACCTGCTCCGCGGTCTGCTGGGCGCGTTCGCCGTCGAAGACGACGCCGCCGATCGGGTACAGCGACCGGTAGAGCCGCTCCCAGCGCTCGTCGAAGAAGCGGGAGTGTTCCTCGACGCCGGCGCCGAGTCCGGGATGCATGTTCTGCATCGAACCGGCCCAGACGCCCTGCAGCATTCCGCGCCAGTCGCCGAAATACTTCCAAGTCAGGGAGTCGGGGCCGAGGGGGACGGGAGCGGAGGTCGGGACGGGCGTACCGTCCGCGTTCAAGTGACTACGCACGTTGTCAGACTAGGATCTGACAACACACGTAGTCAAGGATCGGAGCGAGAAGAGTGACGCTGGAGGACCGGCGGGAAGCACGGCGGAATTCGCTGCTCCGTGCGGGCGTCGCGCTGCTCGGAGCCCCGGACGGTCCCGCGGTGAACGTGCGCGCAGTCTGCCGTGCCGCCGCGCTGACCGAACGGTACTTCTACGAGTCGTTCCGGGACCGGGACGAGTTCGTGCGCTCGGTCTACACCGCCGTGGGCGACGAGGCGCAGGCCGCCCTCGTGGAGGCGGTGGCGTCCACCGAGACCGCGCGCCAACGGGCCGAAGCCGCCGTGGATGCATTCGTGAAACTCATGGTCGACGATCCCGCCATGGGACGGGTGCTGCTGCTCGCACCGTTGTCCGAACCCGCGCTGAGCAGGCGCGGCATCGACCTGATGCCCGGCTTCGTCGCACTCGTGCACGACCAGCTGTCCGCCGTCGACGACGAGGTGGAGAAACAGCTCGTCGCGGTCGGTGTGGTGGGAGCCCTCACGACGCTGTTCATCGGATATCTCGACGGAACTGTTGCCGCGTCGCGCGAGCAATTCGTCGCTCATTGCGTCACTCTGGTGGTGGAGGCAAACAAGGCCGGCCACGAGTGAGGTGCGCATGCCGTTCCAGGTATCCGTGGACGATCCGACTCGCCCGCAACCCGAGCTCCGGGTACTCGACCGCAAGTTCTTCCAACTCGTCGGGGAGTTCGTCTACGTCCACGGCGACACGGTGGTGACGGTGCCGGGATGCGCCCCCATGCCGTGCCTTCTGCGCACGGATCTGGCATCGATCCCCGCGCCGCTGCAAGGCCTGCTCACCCCGTACGGTCGGCAGCTACTCCCCGCGATCATGCACGACGACCTCTGCAAACGTGCGAGTGCGCAGGGACCGGACGGAAACACGCTGCGCCGGCACGCGGACGAACTGTTCCGGCTCGCCCTGCTCGACGAGGGAGTCGGACCGTTCCGCAGCCGCATCTTCTGGGTCGGCGTCGAGGTCGGCCGGTTCTGGACGTTCACCGACGTCGCCCGGTTCCTGCTCATCGCGCACCAGGTGCTCGGAATGATGTGCTGGGTGGTGGGCGTGCCCTGGGCGACGGCGACCTCGCACTTCGGCCTGGCCGCCCTCTTTCTCGTGCTTCCGGTCGTGCTGTCGCTGTTGTGGCGCAGAGACTTTCCCGTCGCGCTACTCGGGTGCATCCTCCTGCCCGTCATCGCGCCGACATATCTGCTGACGATCGCCACGGCCGCGGTGCTGTGGGTGCCGGACGGTGCCGCGTGGTTGCTCGGCCGCAGACGGACTCGCAGGCCGCCGCCGCTCGGGCCGCCGACCACCGTCCTCCGCTAGCCCACGATCGGTGGCTGGCAGTACGTGCAGAAGAAGATCTGCTGCTGACCGAGGTCGTGGCCTTCGATCACCGTCCCGCACCGGCGGCAACGTTTCCCGGCACGCCCGTACACCCACGGCCGATGGCGGATCGAGTTGTTCTTGTCGATGTGAATCATGCGATGCGCGAGCGTGACCAGTGCGGGCAGGTCGGCCACCTCGCTCGACGGCGTGTAGGGGTGGACGCCGCGGAGGAAGCACACTTCGTTCCGGTACACGTTGCCGAGACCGGCCAGGTTGCGCTGATCGACCAGGGCGAGACCGATGGGCTGGTCGCCGGCCGCCCGGAGATTGCGGATCGCTCTGTCGGCGTCCCAGTCCGGTCCCAGCAGGTCGGGGCCGAGGTGGCCGACCGCGGACTCTTCGTCGTCCCGCCCCAGGATCTCGGTGATGCCCAGCGAGAATCCCACCGCCACCCTGTCTTCGGTGGCGAGCACGATCCGGGCCTGGTGAGTGGGACGGCGCCACTTCGTGTCCGGCGCGTAGATGTGCCACGCGCCTTCCATCTTCAGGTGGGTGTGGATCGAGTAGTCGCCGACCCGGATGAGGAGGTGCTTCCCGCGGCTGACCACCTCGTCGACGAGCTGGCCGGACAGGTCGACGGTGGCGTACCGGGGGACGCGCACGTCGCAGCGGGTCAGCACCTTGCCCTCGAGGGCGTCGCGAAGCGAGTTGGCGGTGCGCCAGACGGTGTCGCCTTCGGGCATCTCAGGCTCGCAACCGGAATCCGCGAGGGGTGGGCGAGAAACCGGCCTCGGTCAGGATCGGCGCGAAGTCGCTGCCGTGGATGGTGTCGCCGTCGACCTTCTCGACCACGATCTTGTCGATCCCGCCACGCTTGACCACACCGGCGAGTGTGACCGCCGCGGTGCGGAGCACACCGGGGTCGTCGGTGAAGGTGAGGATCGTGCGGCCGCCGCGTTCGACGAACAGGATCAGTTCACCCTCCACGAGCACCACCAGGCCGCCGGCCTTGCGTCCCGGCCGGTGCGCGGGCGCGTCGTCGCTGCGTTTCGGCCAGGGGAGAGCCGCCCCGTACGGGTTCGCGGGATCGCTGGCGGCGAGAGTCACCGCGGGCAGGGTCGTGTGCCTGCCCTCGAGCGAGTCGCCGTAGCTGCGGAGTCGGTCCACCACGGGCGGAGTGGAGAACTGTGCACCGCCGAGCGACTCGACGAAATGTCCGCGCCGGCAGCGGCCGTTGTCCTCGAACGTTCCCAGGACCTTGTACATCAGCGCGAATCCGCCGGGCACGTTCTCGGTCATCACGGACCCACGCGTCACCACCCCGTACCGCTCCAGCAGGAGTTCGGCGGTGGCGCTGGCACGCAGCGTGGCATCGGATTCGGCGGCGGGGAGTATCGACCACCGTCCCCCGACCGTGGGCGGTGCGGTCCGCACCGGAACGGTCAGGCTGCGGTACGCGCGGGCGCGCGGCGGTCGTCGCGGCGACCGGTGGCTCGTGGTGGTCCTGGACGTGTCCGACAGCAGGGCACGGACCGGGGCAAGCGTGTCGTTACCGACGTGGCCCAGCCACACCAGATCCCACAAAGCCGTGGCCAGCGCGGTGTCGTCGGACATCTCGAGGGTGTCCGCGAGTTGCCGGAAGAAGTACGCGCCGCCACCGGACAGCGTGTCGAGCACCCGGCGCTGAACATCGGACAGGTCCGACTCCGCGGGCGTGGTCAGCGTGAGCGGTGCGGTGTCGGCGGGGTGGAGGCACACCCACCCGTCCTTCCCGGAGATGCTGCCCGCGCCCGACCACAGCACCTCGCCGGTGGAGGTGAGTTCGTCCAGCATGGCGGGGGAGTAGTCGGCCACCCGGGACGGCAGGATCAGCGACTCGAGTGCCGAGGCGGGCACCGGGACACCGGCGAGCTGTTCCGCCACGGTCGCGACGCCGTCGATGCCGCGCAACGTGCCCCCGACGTGCTGCCAACCCGGGAGGAAGCGGCCGAGCGTCGCGGTGCTGACCGGTTCGACCTCCTGACGCGCCGCGGCCAGCGAGCGCCTGCGGAGACGCCGCAGAACCTCGGCGTCGCACCATTCGCTTCCCGTCGCGCCGGGACGGAACTCGCCCTCGACCACCCGCTTGCCCTGCGCGAGCCGCTGCAGCACGTCGCGGGCCACGGCGGAACCGAGCCCGAAACGGGCGGCGGCGTCGGTGATGGTGAACGGACCGTGGGTGCGGGCGTACCGGCTGATCAGGTCGGCCAGCGGATCGTCGACGGGTTCGATGAACGCGGCGGGAACACCGATGGGCAGCGGCACCCCGAGCCCGTCGCGCAGGCGCGCCGCATCCTCGATGGCCGTCCACCATTCGCGACCCGCGAAGGAGACGGCGAGCGCCCGCTTCGCGCGGACGAGTTCGTCGAGCCAGGGGATGGGATCGCTGGCCGACCGTGCGGCGACCTCGTCGGAGGTGAGCGGACCCAGGAGGCGCAGCAGGTCGGCGACGCCCTCGAGATCCTTCGCCTTGCGGTCGGGAAGCAGGCGCTGCAGTTCGAGTTCGGCGTGTGCGATGACGTCGGCGTCGAGCAGTTCACGCAGCTCCACCCGGCCGAGCAATTCCGCCAGCAGCGTCGAATCCAGGGACAGGGCCGCCGCCCGGCGTTCGGCGAGCGGGCTGTCGCCCTCGTACATGAACTCGCCGACGTAGTTGAACAGCAGGGCGCCGGCGAACGGTGACGGCGACTGCGTCTCTACCTCGACGATGCGGATCTGGCGACGCGCCAGCCGGCGGAGCAGGTCCTTCAGGGCCGGTAGGTCGTATACGTCCTGCAGGCACTCACGGACGGTCTCGAGCAGGATCGGGAACGTCGGATACTTGCGGGCCACGTCGAGCAGCTGGGCGGACCGCTGCCGCTGCTGCCAGAGCGGTGCACGCTTTCCCGGTGTGCGGCGCGGCAGCAGCAGCGCCCGGGCCGCGCACTCACGGAACCGGGAGGCGAACAGCGCCGACCCGCCGACCTGTTCGGTGACGATGTCCTCGATCTCGTCGGTGTCGAAGGCGAAGAGGTCGGCGCCGGGCGGGGTGTCCTCCGTGTCGGGAAGGCGCACGATGATGCCGTCGTCGGACGCCGTCGCGTTCGAGTCGAGGCCGTAGCGCTCGCTCAGCCGCGCACTCACGGCCAGCGCCCACGGAGCGTGAACTCGCTGGCCGTACGGCGAGTGCAGGATCAGACGCCAGTCGCCGAGCTCGTCACGGAATCGTTCGACCACCAGGGTGCGATCGGTCGGGACCTGCCCGGTGGCGGTCTTCTGCTCGGCGACGAGCTGAACGAGATTGTTCGTGGCGTTCTCGTCGAGCCCGCCGGTGCGGCAGCGTTCCTGCACCTCGGTCTCGTGCCCGAGTGAGATCTCCCGCAGGAACTGCCCCAGCGCCTCGCCCAGTTCCGCCGGCCTGCCGAGACCGTCACCGTGCCAGAACGGCAGCCGCCCCGGCTGCCCGTACGCGGGGCTGACCAGCACCCGGTCGAACGTGATCTCCTCGATCCGCCAGCTGGTGGCCCCGAGCGCGAAGACGTCGCCGACCCGCGATTCGTACACCATCTCCTCGTCGAGTTCGCCGACGCGGGACGCCTTCTCACCGACCATGTAGACCGTGAACAGACCGCGGTCGGGGATGGCGCCGCCCGACGTGACCGCCAGCCGCTGCGCGCCGGGGCGTCCGGTGAGCGTGTTGGCCTCGCGGTCCCAGACGAGGCGGGGCCTGAGCTCGGCGAACTCGTCGGACGGATAGAGGCCCGCGAGAAGGTCGAGGGTGGACTCGTACGCCGAGCGCGGCAGCGTCGCGAAGGAGCCGCTGCGCCGGACCGTCTCGAACCAGTCGTCCACGTCGAGCGGCTCGAGTGCGGTGGCCGCCACCGTGTGCTGGGCGAGGATGTCGAGCGGGTTGGCGGGGACGGCGAGCGCCTCGATCTTGCCGGTGACCATGCGCTCGACGGTGACGGCACAGTGCACGAGGTCGGTGCGGTGCTTCGGGAACACGACACCCCGGGAGATCTCCCCGACCTGGTGTCCTGCGCGGCCGACCCGTTGCAAGCCGTTCGCCACCGACGGTGGTGCCTCGACCTGGATCACCAGATCGACCGCGCCCATGTCGATTCCGAGTTCGAGGCTGCTCGTCGCGACCACGCACCGCAGCCGCCCCGACTTCAGGTCGTCCTCGATCAGGGCCCGCTGGTCCTTGCTGACCGACCCGTGGTGGGCGCGGGCGAGCAGAGGGTCCGCGCCGAAATTGACCTCGGACGGCGTGCCGATCTGTGAGGCCGGTTTCGGGTTCTTGTCGACGGCGGTCCCGGCGCGTTCGGCGTAGATCTCGTTGAGCCGCGCGGTCAGGCGCTCCGCGAGCCGCCGGGAGTTGGCGAACACGATGGACGACCGGTGCGCGAGAACGAGGTCGACGATCTGTTCCTCGACGTGCGGCCAGATCGACCCCGCCTGCGGGGTCGCCGACGCGGAACCCTCGGCGGGTTCGGCGAGTCCGAGTTCGGTCATGTCCTCGACCGGCACCTGCACGGTGAGGTCGAACGTCTTCGGCGACGGCGGTGCGACGATCCGGATGGGCGCCGAACCGGACAGGAACCGGCCCACCTCCTCGTGTGGCCGCACCGTCGCAGACAGCCCGATGCGCTGCGCCGGGGTGGCGAGCAGCTGGTCGAGGCGTTCGAGCGACAGGGCCAGGTGGGCGCCGCGCTTGGTGCCTGCCACCGCGTGCACCTCGTCGACGATGACGGTGTCGACCTGGGTCAGCGTCTCGCGCGCGGCGGACGTGAGCATGAGGAACAGCGACTCGGGGGTGGTGATGAGGATGTCGGGCGGATTCTTGATCAGGGCGCGCCGATCGCCCGCCGGTGTGTCGCCGGAGCGGACGCCCACCGAAATCTCCGGCGGCGTGAGCCCGAGCCGCTTGGCCGTCTGCGTGATCCCGACCAGTGGGGCGCGCAGGTTGCGTTCGACGTCGACACCCAGGGCCTTGAGCGGAGAAATGTAGAGGACCTTGGTCTTGCGGTCCTTCCCGTCGGTGGCGGCGAGTTGGTCGAGGGACCACAGGAACGCGGACAGCGTCTTGCCCGAACCGGTCGGTGCCACGACGAGCGTGTGCGCCCGGCTGGCGATCGACTCCCACGCACCGAGCTGCGCGGCCGTCGGCGCCGGGAAGGCGCCGTCGAACCACTCGCGGGTGGCAGCGGAGAACCTGCCCAGGACGTCGGTCACCGTTCCATAGTGCACCGGGGGTACGACAGGCAGCGGGAACATACCGTGCGGTCCACAACCCGGTTCGGCGAACGTGTCGGTGGGGCGCAGTATTATTCGAACATGAGTTCGACTGGGGGGTTGGCGGCAGATCAGGTGAGGGAACACCTGACGGCGTTGGACGATGCCGTGTCAGGCCTGCTCGACGCAGACCTCAGTGCTGTGTCGGATTCTGACGTGGTGCTGATCATGCAGCAGCTCGAGAAGTCCCTCCGCCGCGCCGGTGCAGTCTCGCTACGGCTGATCGTCGAGAGTGCCGAGCGCTCGTTACCCGCGACGCTCGGGTACAACTCACCGAACAAGCTCCTGGTCGAGGTGCTGCGCGTGTCGGCGGCAGACGCGTCGGCACGGGTGGCGGCCGCCCGCGACCTCGGTCTGTTTCATACAACTTCGGGCGAGCAGATGGAGGCAGCGCTGCCGGAAACCGCCTCCGCGCAACGGGATGGCGACATCGGTGCCGACCATGCACGCGTAATCCGGAAGATCATGTGAAAGATCCCGCATGCGGTCACCAACGCCGACGTCGCATCGGCGGAGTCGATCCTGGCGCAGTGTGCGAGAGGAGGTACGCCCGAAGATGTCGAGAGTGCCGGCCACCGACTCCTCGCTCATCTCGATCCCGACGGAAACCTGGGTGACGATCGTGATCGCTTCCGGCGGCGTGGTGTTTCGTTGGGCCGTCAAGATTCCGAATCCGGGATCCTGGGCCGGCATCGGGGTCTGCCCGTCACGGTGATCGTCACCACGACTCTCGACCAACTCGAGAAGGACGCAGGCGGCGTGACCACCACGGCCAGCGGCGGACTCCTTCCCCTCGGCGACGCGCTGAAGCTCGCCGAACGCGCCCACCCGGTGCTCGTCCTGTTCGACCACGACGGCCGGCCCCTGCATCTGGGACGGCGCCGACGAGTGGCGAGCACGGACCAACGCCGCGCTCTCATCGGCGCCGAAGGCGGATGCACACGACCTGGTTGCGCGGCGGCCCCGGCCAGCATGTGCGCGGTGCACCACGTGCTGGAGTGGCGCAACGGCGGATCCACCGACATCGACTCACTGACGCTCGCGTGCGATGCCTGCCACGCCCAGGTCCACGACGGGCCCACAGGCTGGGCGACCACCCGCGCGGCAGCGGGTGACACGTATGCGGGGTGCACCGAATGGATTCCGCCACCGCACATCGACCCGGACGGAAACCCGCGAATCAATCACCGACATCACGCCGGTGAGCTGATCGCTCGCGCTCGCCGGAAAGCCCGTGACCGGGCACGTGCCGAGGACGGTGTGCCCTAGCAGTGCGCCGCCCCTCACGCGGTCGTGAGGTCCGCTGTCGCCGGAACGAACGACGGCGGCGGCAACTCGACGGTGGCGGGCTCGTGCTCGGAGACCACCGCATAGGCGCCCACAGCGAGCAGCGCCAGAGCAACTGCGCGGATCATCCTGAACACGTTGTCTCGCTTCGGTCGAAGGGGCGGTGCGTCACGGGTGGAGCCGTCACACAGTAGGCGAGGGCACCGACAGCTACGGTGGAGCCATGACTGCTGCAGGGGACAGCCATGAACTCGATCGACTCCGCGAGGCCGCGCAAGCCCGCCTCGAGAAGGGGGTGGGAGACGGAAAGCTCACATGGGAGGAGTATTCGGAGCACGCCGCGATCGTCTGGTCACGTGACGTCGACGTCGAGCGTCTTCGGCGGCTGGTTCCCGTCGAGGCTCCGACGGCACCGGTGTCGCGACCTCAGTCCACGATCATCGGAATCTTCGGCGACACCAAGCGTTCCGGCCGCTGGTCGCTCGCCGTGAAGACACTGGCCCTGCTCGTGTTCGGGGACGTGAAGCTCGACCTCCGGTCGGCCGTGATCGGCGCCCGCACATCGACGATCACGCTTGTCACACTGTTCGGTGACCTGAGGGTCCACACCCGCTAGTCGCGGCCCAGGCGCTGCAGTAACGCCGACTTGATCGCCGGACGTCCCGCCGCGACGAGCGTGAAGGTGGCTTCACGCATGAGACGTTCGGCGGTGTTCCCGGCGAGCAGTGACGAGCTGCCCTTCGCCGTGACGAGGGCGGTGGCGGTGCGGATGGCGAGTTCCGAAGCGCGGGCCCGTGCTTCGGCGATCTCCGCCCGGCCTTCGAGTGCGGCGTTGAGGTCGAGTCGTGCCCGCGCGGCCTGCTCTTCGAACGGGTCGGCGTCGACGCCGAGAGCCTCCAGTTCGCTGATCGCCCGCCGGGTGATCCCCATCGCCATGCACCCGTTGATCCACGACCCGAACAGCTGGCTCTTCGCGAAATCCTCGGGGGAGACGACGGCACTCACCAGATCGCGTGGCACGGCGAGTCCGTCGAATTTCAACCGGACCGTGTTGGACCCGCGGGCCGCGATCAGTGGGAGTTCCTCGGCGGTGAGTCCCCGAAGCGGTTGTGCGGGAATGATGACATGCACGATGGAGTCGTCGAATTCGTCGCGCGCCGACACCTGGAGCAGATCGACGATGCCCCAGCCGGTGACGAACGGCGACACCCCGTCGAGCACGTAGCCGTCGTCGACGCTGCGTGCCCACAGCGTGGGCGGGACGGGAATCGCGCCGGCCAGGGCGACACCGGCCCGCACGGTGCCGTCGACGAGTCCGTCGAGATAGCGATCCTGCAGGGCCGTGTTCGGGGACGCGGCGAGACCGGCGACGACGCCGTGATGCTGCATCCACGTGAACGCCGTCGCGAGGCAGCCGCCGCACAACGTCTCCATCACGTCGACCAGCACCGACGGCGTCACACCTTCTTCGCCCGGTGCCGCGAGTCCGTAGAAGCCGTCGGCGGCAAGAGTCTCGAAGTGACTGTCGGGAATCTCGCCGTCGGCATCGACGCTGTCGGCCACCGGGAACAACACGTTCTCGGCAATCTCACGCGCCATCTCGGTCCAGTTGCTCACGCCCCGAGAGTAGCCGGTCGACGCCGCCGATCAGGTGAACTCCACCCCCTGTGCGAGCGGGAGTCGATCGGAGTAGTTGACGGTGTTCGTCGCGCGGCGCATGTACGCCTTCCATGCGTCGGATCCGGACTCGCGTCCGCCGCCCGTCTCCTTCTCGCCACCGAATGCGCCGCCGATCTCCGCACCCGACGTGCCGATGTTGACGTTCGCGATGCCGCAGTCGGAACCGTCTGCCGCGAGGAATCTCTCGGCCTCACGCTGATCGGTGGTGAAGATCGACGACGAGAGGCCTTGGGGCACTTCGTTGTGCAATGTGATCGCCTGATCGAAGTCGTCGTAGGTGAGGACGTAGAGGATCGGTGCGAACGTCTCCTCCTGCACCACCGACGTCTGCGCAGGCATCCGGACGAGGGCGGGCGAGACGTAGTAGGCGGAGTCGCTACCTCCGCTGCGTTCGCCGCCGCAGACGACGGTCCCGCCGTCGGCGCGGGCCTTGTCCAACGCGGTCTGCATGGCCTCGAACGCGGAGCCGTTCACCAGCGGACCGACGAGGACGCCGTCGTCGAACGGATTCCCGACCTTCAACTGGCCGTACGCGGAAGAGATGCGCTGCACCAGTTCGTCGGCGACGGACGAGTGCACGATCAGCCGCCGCAGTGACGTGCATCGCTGGCCCGCGGTGCCCGCGGCGGAGAAGACGATTCCCCGCACGGCGAGGTCGAGATCGGCGGACGGAGCTACCACCGCGGCGTTGTTGCCGCCCAGTTCGAGCAGGCATTTGCCGAACCGCGCGGCGACGCGCGGACCCACGGCGCGACCCATCCGCACCGACCCGGTGGCGCTGACCAGAGCCACGCGTGCGTCGTCGACGAGACGCTCACCGACGTCCCCCGAGCCCTGGACCACGGCGTGGATCCCCGCGGGTGCACCGACGTCACGGGCGGCGCGCGCCAGCAGCGCATCGCAGGCGATTGCGGTGAGCGGAGTCCGGTCCGACGGCTTCCACACCACCGTGTCACCGCAGACCAGCGCGACGGCGGTGTTCCACGACCACACGGCCACGGGGAAGTTGAACGCGGAGATCACCCCGACGACTCCCAGCGGGTGCCACGTCTCCATCAGCCGGTGTCCCGGACGTTCCGAGGCCATCGTCCTGCCGTACAACTGGCGTGACAGACCGACCGCGAATTCGCAGATGTCGATCATCTCCTGCACTTCACCCTGCGCCTCGGACGGAATCTTGCCCGCCTCGAGGGTGACCAGCTCCGCCAGATCCGTCTTGTGTTCCGTCAGAAACTGACCCAGGCGACGCACGACCGCGCCGCGCTGGGGTGCGGGGACGGTACGCCACTCGAGAAAGGCCTCGTGCGCCGCGGTGATCGCCCGGTCCACGTCGTCCGCGCTGCTCGCTGTCACCGTGCGCAGTTCGGTCCCGGTGATCGGGGTGCGCGCGACGAGCGGTCCACCGGCGTCGGTGATCTCGGCGCCGCACCTGATCAGTGCTTCCTCGGCGCGGCGGCACAACTCCTCGGGGGCGGGAAGGTTCACGATGCTGTCCTCTCGGGTTCGATCCTGCTGCTGTCAATGGAGCGTGAACGGGTCGTGCACGGGCCGGCCGAGTGTCTCGGCGAGCCGCGGTAGGTGGGAGAAGTACGCCGGCGCCCTCGCCTCGAATTCGGCTTCCGCGCCGGGGTAAGACGGGCGCGCAGGTCTGACGTTTCGAGCATGAGGCATCTCCGCTGGGCTAGCCTGCGCTGGTGGTGGATTCTTTTCGTAGCGACGCACCCCATACTCCTCTCGACGACATCGATCGGGTACTGATGCAGGAGTTGGTGGCCGACGGCCGGGCGACTCTGGCGACACTCGCCGAGAAGGCAGGGCTGTCGATCTCCGCCGTGCAGTCCAGGGTGCGCAGGCTCGAGGCCCGCAAAGTGATCCGCGGGTACACCGCGAAGATCGATCCGGATGCGCTCGGGCACGGTCTGTCCGCATTCGTCGCGATCACCCCTCTCGATCCGTCGCAGCCCGACGATGCCCCGGCCCGGTTGCGGAACCTCCCTGCGATCGAAGCGTGTCACTCGGTCGCGGGGGAGGAGAGCTACGTGCTGCTGGTGCGCGTCGCCTCCCCACGGGAGCTGGAACACCTGCTGCAGGAGATCCGTGCCACCGCCAACGTACACACGCGCAGCACTATTATCTTGCAAACATTTTACGACAGGTGAGCGATGTGCCGGATATGTTTCCGAATCGTCGCCGGTTCACAGGAATTTTGACGTAATCTCTGGGTATGAGCACAGCGATTCGATTTACCGGAGATGGGGGCGGGCTGCCGGCTAGCCAGGTACACGACGTGCTGCGCGAGCGCATTCTGGTCGACGGTTTCGACCTGGTGCTCGACTTGGAACGCTCACGCGGTACGCATCTCGTCGACCAGCGGGACGGCACCAGCTATCTGGACATGTTCGGATTCTTCGCCTCGTCGGCGCTGGGGATGAACCATCCGGCACTGGCGGACGACGACGCCTTTCGCCGGGAACTGGCAGCGACGGCGATCAACAAACCGAGCAACTCCGACATCTATACCGTCCCGATGGCACGGTTCGTCGAGACGTTCGCCCGGGTGCTGGGCGATCCCGCGCTGCCGCATCTCTTCTTCATCGACGGTGGCGCACTCGCCGTCGAGAACGCTCTGAAGGTGGCGTTCGACTGGAAGAGCAGGCTCAACGAGAGCCGAGGCCTCGACCCGGCGCTCGGCACCAAGGTGCTCCATCTGACCGAGGCGTTCCACGGGCGCAGTGGATACACCATGTCGCTGACCAACACCGAGCCGGGCAAGGTGGCGCGGTACCCCAAATTCGACTGGCCGCGCATCGACTCCCCATACCTCGCGGACGGGCGGGACGTCGTGGAAGCCGAGCGCCATGCGCTGGACCAGGCGCGGCGCGCGTTCGCCGAGAACCCCTCGGACGTGGCGTGTTTCATCGCCGAACCGATCCAGGGTGAGGGCGGCGACCACCACTTCCGCCCGGAGTTCTTCCAGGCGATGGAGGCGCTCTGCCGGGAGAACGACGCCCTCTTCATATTCGACGAGGTGCAGACCGGATGCGGTCTCACCGGCACCGCCTGGGCGTACCAGCAATTGGGAGTACACCCGGACGTCGTCGCGTTCGGCAAGAAGACTCAGGTCTGCGGCATCATGGCCGGCGGCCGGGTGGACGACATCCCCGACAACGTGTTCGCCGTGAGCTCCCGGATCAACTCCACCTGGGGTGGCAACCTCACCGACATGGTGCGATCCCGCCGGATCCTCGAGATCGTCGAGGAGGACAGGCTCGTCGACCGAGCCCGGATGACCGGGGCGCATCTTCTCGAACGACTGCGGGAACTCGCACGCGCGAACGCCGAGGTGACCGAGCCGCGGGGACGCGGCCTCATGTGCGCGATCACGCTTCCCACCCCGCAGCGGCGGGACCGCGTCGTCGCCGACCTCAGGGACCGGGAGCGTGTGCTGATCCTGCCGACCGGCAAGCGCGGGATCAGGTTCCGTCCGCCGCTGACGGTGACGACGGCCGAACTCGACGCCGCCGTGGATGCACTGGCCCGAGTGCTGGGCGGTACCGTCGACGCATGACGCCGATACCGCTCACGTCCGTGCCCAATCTGCGAGACGTCGGTGGCTACCGAACCCGGGACGGCGCGAAAGTGCGCACCGGCGTGTACTTCCGTTCGACCGATCTCAGCCGGGTCGCGGACACGGACATGCCGCTGCTCGACGGTCTCGGGATCCGGACGGTGTACGACCTGCGCACCGCGGACGAGCGTGACGCGGCACCCGACAAACTCCCGGACGGCGCCCGCGCGGTTGCGTTGGACGTGCTCGCCGACAAGGGGATCCGGTCGATTCCCGCGCAGATGCTCCAGGTGATCGCCGACCCGATGATCGCCGAACGGGAACTCGGCGGCGGGCGCGCGATCGAATACTTCGAGGGCAGTTACCGCGACTTCGTCGTGATGCCGAGCGCGGTCTCCTCCTACCGGGAGCTGTTCGGCGGCCTGGCCTCGAACAGCAACACTCCTGCTCTCGTGCACTGCACCACCGGCAAGGACCGGACAGGATGGGCCACGGCGGCACTACTGCTGCTCCTCGGAGTCAGCGAGGAAGACGTGTTCCACGACTACCTGCTGACCAACGAACTCCTGCTTCCGTCGTTCGCGGGCGTGTTCGAGAAGTTCGTCGACGCGGGTGGAGATCCGGCGTTGCTCGAGCCCGTGCTCGGAGTCCGTGAGCAGTATCTGGAGGTGTCCCTGGCCGTCATGCGGGAGCAGTACGGGACCGTCGAGCGGTACTTCTCCGACGGACTCGGCCTCGACGCCGGGGTTCAGACCCTGCTGCGGGAGCGCATGATCGCGGACTGAGCGGACAAGCCGAGCGCCACGCCGACCATGTCGGCGCAGAGATCCCAGACCGATCCGTGCCGGCCGATCGGCAGCACGCCCTGCAGAATCTCGGTGATCACCGCGAACGCCGCGAGCCAGAGCACGGTGATCCGTGGCGTCAGAAGCGCATACCGGGAGGCGGCCGCGAGCGCCGCGAACAGCAGGGCGTGCACCACCTTGTCGGCATGCTCGGGACCCGACGGCGTCGCGGACGCGGGGGACAGCAGCATGACCAGTGCCAGCGCGGTGAGGGCTGCCACCGGAACGGATCGCATACTCACCGCTCGACCGTCAACCCCAACGCGCCCTCCGCAAACCGTTGCACCGCATCCGATCCGCTCGCGAGCGCGTCCTCGTGGCCGGTCCGCGCCCAGCCGGTGAGGGTCGCGGAGTCCCCGGACGGAGTGAGCCCCACCTCGGCGAGCAGTTCGCCGGTGTTGGGCTGGCAGATCGCCCACGAATAGTGCTCGTCGCTCAACCACTGCGCGGTTCGGCGGGCGACATATTCGGGTTCGGCGATTCCACCGTCCGCGAGCGCCGGACGATCGTCGACCCGTTCGTCAGCCCGCAGCGCGCGCAGGTACCAGCCACCCGCATTGACCTCGACAGGTTCCACGTCAGCGGTCCCGGTCTCGGCGGCGATCCCGGCCGTGGCGGTCGTCGCGGGTGCCGAACAGGATGGCGCCGGCGGCAGGGATCATCAGGAAGAACAGCCAGCTGTTGTCGACAGGGACGACGAAGAACAGCACGAGAGCGACCAGCGGGATCACCGACATCACGATGCGGCGCCAGTTCTGGTCGTTGTCGGCGCCGGCCGACTCGGCCTTGGCGGGCGTGCCGACCGTGGTCGCGGGGAGGTCGGTGAACACTCGATCGAGCTCGCCGCGGGTGGTGGCATTCGTGACCGCGCGACTGCGCTCGTCGAACTCGGGGACCGTCAGACGGCCCGCCGCGAAATGTTCGCTCAACACGTTCAGGGCCTGCTCACGTTCGGCAGTGCCGATACGGATCTCGGGAACGTCAGACATGCGTACAGACTACTGTGAGTCCTTCTCGACCCCGGGGGCCGAGAAGGACTCACGAGTGGTGCAGACGCCTATTTCAGTTCGGCGAGGACGGTGCCCTGGGTGATGGCGGCGCCGGGTTCGACGGCGAGGCCGGTGACGACGCCGGCCTTGTGGGCGTTGACGGGGTTTTCCATCTTCATGGCCTCGAGGACGGCGATGAGGTCGCCCTCGGCGACTTGTTGGCCTTCTTCGACGGCGACCTTGACGACGGTGCCCTGCATGGGGGCGGTGACGGCGTCACCGGAGGCGGCGCCGCCGTGGGCGCCGCCGCGGGTGCGGGCCTTGGGCTTCTTGCGGACCGCCCCGGGTGCGGCACCGCCGCCGGTGCCGAGGGTGAACTGGCCGGGCAGGGACACCTCGACGCGGCGGCCGCCGACCTCGACGACGACGTTCTGCCGGGGCAGGGTTTCGTCCTCGTCGATCGGCTGGGTGCCGGTGAACGGTTCGATCTGGTTGTCCCATTCGGTTTCGATCCACTTGGTGTAGACGTCGAATGAGGTGCCGTCGCCGATGAAGGCGGGGTCGGAGACGACGGCCCGGTGGAACGGGATGACGGTGGCCAGGCCTTCGACCTGGAATTCGGCGAGGGCGCGGCGGGCGCGGGCCAGGGCCTCGTCGCGGGTGGCGCCGGTGACGATGAGTTTGGCGAGCATGGAGTCGAACTGGCCGCCGATCACCGAGCCGGTTTCGACGCCGGAGTCCATCCGGACGCCGGGGCCGGTGGGGGGCACGAACTTGGTGACCGGGCCGGGGGCGGGCAGGAAGCCGCGGCCGGCGTCCTCGCCGTTGATGCGGAATTCGAAGGCGTGGCCGCGGGGGGTGGGGTCCTCGGTGAGGTCGAGGCGTTCGCCGTTGGCGATCTTGAACTGTTGCAGGACCAGGTCGATGCCGGCGGTTTCCTCGGTGACGGGGTGTTCGACCTGCAGGCGGGTGTTGACCTCGAGGAAGGAGACGGTGTCGCCCTGGACGAGGTATTCGACGGTGCCGGCGCCGTAGTAGCCGGCCTCTTTGCAGATGGCCTTGGCGGAGGTGTGGATGCGGTGGCGTTGGTCGTCGGTGAGGAACGGGGCGGGGGCCTCCTCGACGAGTTTCTGGAAGCGGCGTTGCAGGGAGCAGTCGCGGGTGCCGGCGACGATGACGTTGCCGTGCTGGTCGGCGATGACCTGGGCTTCGACGTGGCGGGCCTTGTCCAGATACTGTTCGACGAAGCATTCGCCGCGGCCGAACGCGGCGACGGCCTCGCGGGTGGCGGAGTCGAACAGTTCGGGGATTTCCTCGATGGTGTGGGCGACCTTCATGCCGCGGCCGCCGCCGCCGAACGCGGCCTTGATGGCGACGGGGACCCCGTATTCCTGGGCGAAGGCGATGACCTCGTCGGCGTTCTTGACCGGGTCCTTGGTGCCGGCGGCCATCGGGGCCTTGGCTTTTTCGGCGATGTGCCGGGCGGTGACCTTGTCGCCGAGGTCGCGGATCGATTGCGGGGAGGGGCCGATCCAGATCAGGCCGGCGTCGATCACGGCCTGCGCGAAGTCGGCGTTCTCGGAGAGGAAGCCGTAGCCGGGGTGGATGGCGTCGGCACCGGACTTGGCGGCGGCGTCCAAGATTTTGTCGAACACCAGGTAGGACTCGGCGGAGGTCTGCCCGCCGAGGGCGAATGCTTCGTCGGCCAGGCGCACGAACGGGGCGTCGGCGTCGGGTTCGGCGTAGACGGCGACGCTGGCCAGGCCGGCATCGGCGGCGGCCCGGATCACCCGCACTGCAATCTCACCGCGGTTCGCGACGAGCACCTTCGTGATGTGCGCGCTGGCATGACTGGGCACTGAGCCTCCTGTGGTTCGCATGGTCTGTCTCCGCGGTGGCTCCCGTGGGTGTCACCAGCGGTCGTTTACGGCGTCACTTCGGAGTCTAGGCACCGAACCGATCCGTGTTGTCACCGGACCGAAATTTCCCGGTCAGGGCTGTCCGACGCTTCGCAACCCTACCGATGGGTAGCTGGTTGAAACCTGTTCCAGTTGCCGGCGGAGGCTTCCGACCCACGTGTGGACGCTCGCGGCAGCGATGTCGTTGCCCGGATATCGGACCGCCAGATTGACGCCTCGGGGGGTGCGATTGATCCACGCGTACACGTCGTGGGTGTACTGCCGACTCCGCAGCGCCCGGGCGTTGCGCTCGTGCCAGCGGCCTGCTTCGGGCACGAACCTGACGTCCATGTAGGAGACGACGAAGCGCGGCCGGATGGGGATGTCGAGTTCCTTCTCGATCCGGTCGAACGGGACCACCGAGATCGGTTTCGTCCGGGCCACGCTCTCGGCGGCCTCGCGGGCGACGGCGGCGAAGTCGTCCGACGTCACCTCGAAGTCGATCGGGCTCAGACCCACGAACCATCCCAGCGCGGACGCCCACTGCGGGGAATGCCGCGTATGGACCGGAGTGACCGTCCGAAAGCGTTGATGCCCCGCCACTTCCGACCCGGCCATCCCCAGACACGCGAGCAGGCCGGGGAAGAAACCCACATCCGCTTCGCGGCACGCCGAGTTGAACGCCGCAGCCTGGTCGGCATCGAGAATCCAGGCAGACAGGTTCTGCTGGGCGTACGAGGTGCGCGGGCCGACCTCGAGCGGGAACTCGGGGAGTCCCGGTCCCTCGAGTGCCGACCGCCACACGTCGAGCGCCTCCCGTTTGACCTCGGCGTCGGTGGAGTTCTCACGTTCCTCACGCCCGAAGTCGATGTAGCTGCCGACGGGGAACAGGTTGGCCGTGCGACCGGACAGTGCCTCCTCGTACAGGGCGGTCAACTCGTGGGCGACGAGCACGATGGAGAACCCGTCGATGATCGAGTGGTCTGCCGCGAAGAACACCGTGAATCGGTCGCGTTGGACGGTTTCGAGCGTCGCGAAGACGTACGACGGCCAACTGTGCGGCGAGGCGTACTCGTCGAACAGTTGCTGCAGGTGCGCGAAGTTGTCGCCGCCGGCGGCGTCGTACCCGTGGCTGACGACCCCGACGTGCAGCCCGCCCTGCGGCACGGTGCGCCGGCTAACGCGCTCGGTCTCCGCGTCGAACGCCGTGTGGGAGCGCAGCACCTCGTGACGATCGGTCCACTTCTCCAGCGCCGACCGGAAAGCGGTGACGTTCAGCGTGCCGTGGATCTCGAAGGCGGTGCCCAGCCAGGATTCGCGACCACCGGAGTCGGAGCACCGGCGCAGGTGCGCCTCGTGGATGTACGAGGCCGGGCGGGGATCGTCCACCCATTCCGAGCGGGCGCACGGCAACCACTCGGTGAGCGCGCCCACCGGAACGGGGTAGTCGGCAAGTTCGGTGAATTCCATCAGTGTGTGTTCAGACCCTGCCTAGCCGCGAAGATGCCGCTTGATTCGCGCGAGCATCGCGGACATGCCGCGCAGTCGCAGGGGACTGACGGCGTCGGCGAGCCCGAGCGCGGAATAGAAATCGTCCGGAACGCCGAGGATGGTGGCAGCACTGTGCCCGTCCAGGCCCTGGTGCAGGATCGACGCGAAACCCCGCGTCGTCGGCGCTTCCGCGGGCGCGCTGAAATGCAGACGCACGTGTTCCGGATCGGAGTCGTCGACCGACAGGAAGAGCGGAGACTGGCACTCGGGCACCGGTTCCATCGCGTCCTGCTCGAGTTCGGCAGGCAGAGGCGCCAGTTCGCGGCTGAACTCGAGCAGCAACTGCAGCTTGTCCGAGCCGTCGACGGCAGCGAAGTCGTCGACGATCTCGGCAAGCGAATCGGGTAGTTCGGTCATGACGATGCGCCGGGAACGTCTCCCGGCTCTTCACCCCTGACGATCGGAACGCGAACCATGTTGCCCCACTCCGTCCACGAACCGTCGTAGTTGCGGACGCTGGGGTAACCGAGCAGGTGGGTGAGGACGAACCAGGTGTGGCTGGAACGCTCACCGATGCGGCAGTACGCCACGATGTCGTCGTCGGCGGACACGCCGCCGTAGATCTCGTTCAGTTCACCGCGCGAGCGGAAACGGCTGTCGGGGGCTGCGGCCTTGGCCCACGGAATGCTCAGCGCGCTCGGGATGTGGCCGCCGCGCAGCGCGCCCTCCTCGGGGTAGTCGGGCATGTGGGTGCGTTCGCCGGTGTATTCCTGGGGCGAACGCACGTCGATCAGCGGACCCTTGCCGAGGTGATCGAGCACGTCGTCCTTGAACGCGCGGATCGGGGCGTCGTTGCGCTCGACCACCGGGTAGTCGGTGGGGGAGGTCTCGGGGACGTCGAACGCGGTGTCCCGGTTCTCGGCGATCCACGCGTCGCGGCCGCCGTCGAGGAGACGGACGTCCTCGTGTCCGAACAGCGTGAACACCCAGAGGGCGTATGCCGCCCACCAGTTGCTCTTGTCGCCGTAGATCACGACGGTGTCGTCGCGGCTGATGCCCTTGCGGCTCATCAGGTCGGCGAACTGCTCGCCGTCGATGTAGTCACGGGTCACCGGATCGTTGAGGTCGAGGTGCCAGTCGACCTTGACGGCGCCGGGGATGTGGCCGACGTCGTAGAGGAGCACGTCCTCGTCCGACTCCACCACCTTGAGGCCGGGTGTGCCCAGATTCGCGGACAGCCACTCCGTCGACACGAGCCGACCGGGGTTGGCGTACTCGGCGAAGGACTGGGTTGGATCTGGCGCTACGGGCACGGGTGGGCTCCTGGGGCAGATGCGACGGGGACGGCGTCAATTCTAGGCGGACGCCGGAGGTTCTTCCGACCGGCGTTCACACTTACCTTCCGTGGACGGTGAGGGAGGCCGGCCGGACGCGTAGATTCGCACCCGAACGGAGGCCTCATGCCCGACATCTCGACGCGCGCCGACCTGGAACTGCTGCTCCGGCACTTCTACGGCCGGGCATTCGCCGACCCGGTCCTCGAGCCGGCCTTCGAGACGCTCGCGGTGATCGGCATGGACGACCACCTGCCCGTCATGTGCGACTTCTGGGAGACGATCCTGCTGCGCACCGGCGTCTACCGAGGCAGCGCGTTCGCCGTGCACCGGGCGCTGCACGGCCGGCACGGATTCACCGACCGGCACTTCGACCGCTGGGTCGAACTGTGGTCGTCCAGCGTCGACGAGTTGTTCGCAGGCGACGTCGCGGGGCGGGCCAAGGTCGAGGCCGGCAAGATTGCCCGCGCGATGCGGCGACGACTGTTCGAGCCTCCGGCGGTCAGACGACCGGAGTGCCTTCCAGGTTCAGTTGACTGGTGAGCTCCGCGATGGGAGTGACGCCGTTCTCGCAGATGTCGTGCATGATCTCCCGCAACCGCACCAGGAATTCCGTGACCGCGCGGCGTGCCGTCGCCGTCTCCGGGAACCGCGACCGCAGCGCGAGACCCCGCTGGGTGCGGGAGATCCAGAACTGCGCGTCGTCCGCGACCGTCACGTTGCTGATGTGGTGTGCGTTCAGCTCGTCGTGATCGTCGGTGCCGGGCAGTCTGCGGTAGTCGATGTACGAGACCATGAACACGTCGGTGCGGGTGCGGCGGTATCCGTCACCGAGCGCCTCCCGCACCTGGGCCATCGTCACACCCTTGAGCGTGAGGGCTGTGCGGAACGAGGCGTGAGTGTGCGCCAGGGAGGACTGGAAGTCGCAGTCGGGGGTCAGTTCGACCGTCAGCGGCGCGCTCGTCGTGAGCCACCCGATCGCATTGGCCCACTGCGGGTCCTGGCGAATGTGCAGCGGAAACTGCAACGGCATCCGGGAGATGCCGTTGATCGAGTGCACTGCCATGCCCATCGCGGTGAGCGTCCCGGTGAACAGGCTTCCACCCGAGTCCAGGCAGATTTCCTCGAACCGCTCGGTGTCGGCGGCGTCGAGGAGGGGCCGGACGTCCGCTCCCTGTGGTGCAGGCCTGCCCGCTTCGACACCCAGATCGAGCGGGAAACTGGGCGCGGTGCCGCCGCAGCGTTCGTAGAAGCGTGCCCATTCGCGCACCCGGGGGTCGCCGATCTCGGTGACGGGCGTCTCGGCCTCGAGTTCGCAGTACCGCAGGAAGCTCCCGGGATCGCCGAGTTCTTTCGTCAGGTCCGCTTCCGTGAGTTCGGCCGAGCCGCCGAGCCCGGTGAGTCGCTGGTAGATCTGCCGGAGTTCGCCCAGCGCGATGACGAGCGAGTATCCGTCGACGAGAGTGTGATCGAACGCACTGACCACGGTGTAGTGCGAGTCGCGCTCGATGGTGGCGAACAGGTACGCGGGGAAGGTCAGCGGGTCGCACGCCTCGGTGAACCGGTACCGCAGATGGTCGCGGAGCTCGTGCGGTGACGTCGTCACCGAGGACTCGGACGCGACGACGGTGATGTCCTCGGGGTCGAGATCCACGCGCGCCATCGCGTCCGGGCTCACGTCGAAGCCGGTTTGCAGCGTGTCGTGCCGGCGGATGAAGTGCACCAGTGCCTGCGCGAGAGCATCCCGGTCGAGTCGCCCGGGAAGGTCGAAAGCTGCTGCCATCCATACGCTTCGGCCGACGCCGTGGGTGCGGGCGGTGTCGAGATGGAATTGCTGGTTGTACGACGGCGGCACCGCGGACGGGGAGACCTTGCCCGGCGCGACGGACCATTCCGTCACCAGGCCGGGTTCGAGCATGTACCGGTCGATCGACGTGACGTGCACTACTCCACCCCTGCGGCAGTCGCGGAGTCCGCCGCCGGCGCGAACGATGTCACCGTGTAATCGCCCTCGCGGGCAACGGTTTTCATGATGGCCGACAACCGTTCCGCATATGCGGTCACGGACCTGTGCGCCTCTTCGGTATCGGGGTGCGAGACGGCCATCCACGTGCCCTCGAGCATGCGGTTCACCCAGATCGACGCGATCTGCGTGGCCTTGCCGCCGACGATGCCGGTCGCCCGGGTCGACGTGAAACTCTCGGTCTGCGGCAACCGCCTGCCGTCGATGTACGACACGATCGGCGGCGGTGCGAGTGTTGTGGCATGTTGCGACATCGCCTCGGGGCCGGCGTGAGCGACCACGGTGTCGATCACCTGCTGCACGGACACCTCGCCGAGTGCCTTGCCGGACCGGTAGGCGTCCTGCGCGCGCTGGGCAAGGCCCGTGAACGTCGTGGCGTCCTCGAGGGCGAACCCGACCGGAATGAGATTGATGAACCACCCCTGGGACCAATAGAACTGCGGGTCGTTGCGAGTGGTGAGGGGCGACAGCGCCATGTAGCGGTCGCGCCCGACCAGTTCGTGTTCGGTGATGGCGAGGGCCGCGAACACGCCGCCGATGAAGTTGGAACCGTGGGCCTTGCACACGGCACCGAACCGCTCGCACTCGTCGGCGTCGGCGAGGTCGAACCGGCTGCCGATGGCTGGTTGGGGTTCGTCGGAAGCGCCGAGGTCGAGGGGAAAGCTCGGGAAGGTCCCGCCGTTTCGGGTGAGGTGACCGATCCAGCCGTGGACCTCGGGGGAGGCGAGGGTCAGCGTCGCCGCCTTCTCCCGTTCCCGCCGGCTGTATTCCACGTAGCTGCCCGGGTCCGGCAGTTCGGGCTCCTCGCCGTCGAGTTCGGCCTGATAGATGGTCCGGGTCTCGGCGAACGTGAGGATCATCGACTGCATGTCGGTGTGCGCATGATCGACGGCATGGAACAGGGTGAAGCTGTCCTCGCTCCCGGGCGCCCCGGTGTCGTAGTGCTCGACCACCCCGAACACGAATGCGGGCCAGGCCAGCGCGCTCGTATCGTTCGCGAAGCGCGCGGCGACGTGGTCACGGACCTGCTCAGGGGTGGTGAGGGTCTCGCCCTCGTGCGCTGTGAGCGCGATGGAGCCTGCGGGCACGACGTGCCGTCGGACGGCATTGGTGGTGTCCGTGGGGTCGGCGTCCGCGTTCTCGAACGAGAACCAGCTGTGCAACGTGTCGTGCCGCAGGACGTAGCGCTCCAGGGTTCGCGTCATCGCGGCGATGTCGAGGCGACCGGGGAAGTCGAAGGCGATGCCGATCCACGGGGACTGCGTCTCGCCGTTGTTCGCCGCCAGCCGAGCCCGGCGCAGGTGCCGCTCCTGCATGGTGGTCGGCAGTGCCGGATCCACCGGCGCATCGGCAGCCGCTCGTGCACTCGCGTCCGTGACTTTCCACTCGACGACCCTCCCAGGCTCTGGCTTCCAGTGGGTGATCAAGTTCAAGTCCATCGAGCGGCTCCTGGTCGGATTCGAGTTGCGAGTTCGGTCGGGTGTGGCACGGACTTTCTCGCAACAGGATGCGGCACCGAGTGCCTTACCGCGAGAGGTAAAGAAGTATGAGACTGATTACAGGTCGGTCCCGGTCCCGTCAAGTGTCGGGCAAAAGGGTTCTACGCTGCAAGTTCTTCGCGTATTATCCAGCAACCTTTGAACTACCTCACAGCATTCTGTGAGGTTCGAGCCGCTAGCCTGTCCGGATGCTTGTGACTCAGCGTGACGCACTCTATCGAGGCGAACTCGGTCGCTGGGTCCCGTGGCTGGGTCTGGCCACCAGTCTCGCCGCCGTGTTCATGCAACTCCTGGACGCGACCATCGTCAACGTCGCGCTTCCGAGCATCGCGGTCGATCTCGGCGCCTCGGTGTCGGCGCAGCTGCTGATGGTGAGCGTCTACACGCTGTCGTTCGCATGTTCGCTGATCACAGGGGCGCGGCTGGGGGATCTGCTCGGCCGACGACGGGTCTTCCTCACCGCACTGGCCGCCTTCATCGTTGCCTCTCTGCTCTGCGGACTGGCCCAGTCGCCGACCGCGCTCGTCGTGTCGCGGGCGTTGCAGGGCCTCGCGGCGGGGTCGATGTCGGCTCAGACGTTCGCCATCATCTCGGGACTCTTTCCGAAACGCTCGCACCCGCGCGTATTCGGAATCTACGGCGCGACCATCGGGCTCGCCACAATCTGCGGTCCGCTCGTCGGCGGACTTCTCATCCAATGGGATCTCTTCGACTGGGGCTGGCGGCTGATCTTCTTCGTCAATCTCCCGATCGGGTTCGCGGCCCTGGTCCTCGGTTACTTCTATCTCGTCGACGCGAAGCCCGACGGCATCCGCCGGCTCGACGTGGGCGGCGCCGTGCTGTCGGCGCTCGGACTGTTCCTCCTGATCTTTCCGCTCGCGGAGGGCCGGGAACGCGGCTGGCCGACGTCGCTCGTGGTGATGCTGCTGTGTTCGGTACCGGTCCTGATCGCGTTCGTCGTCTACGAGTGGCGGCTCGGGCGCCGCGGCGGCGACCCGGTTCTGCGCCTCGAGCTGTTCACCGACCGCGCGTTCTCGCTCGGCGCGGCCATCGCGTTCGTGTTCTTCGGGACTCTCACGTCGTTGATCTTCACCATCTCCCTCACCCTGCAGTTCGGGTTCGGGTTCTCCCCGCTCAGGGCCGGGGTGATGACGCTGCCGTGGGCGCTGGGAACCGGGCTCGCCGCGCTGGCCTCCGCTGCCGTGTACCGGCGCATCGGCAACCTCGTCCTGCCTCTCGGGATGCTGCTCTTCGCCGGCTCCCTCGTCGTGCTGGCGGCGCAACTGCAGCACGAGGGCACCGATCCGCGGTGGTCGGCGCTGGCCGGGCCGCTGTTCATCGGGGGAGCCGGGCTAGGGCTGTTCGTGGCGCCACTGCAGACGGCGATCCTCGCGACCGTGCAACCGCGGAACGCCGGGTCGGTGTCGGGGCTGCTCCCGACCGTCCAGCAGGTGGGTAGTTCGATCGGCCTCGCGGTGATCGGCGTCGTGTTCTTCAACCTCGTCGCGACGCAGTCGGCGGACGCGGTGCAAGCCGAGCGGCCTGCGTTGACCGCGCAACTCGCCGAGGCCGGGGTGCCGCCGGCGCTGATCCCGCGCGCCGAGGACACGTTCGTGCGCTGCGCGACGGAGCAACTCGGGTCCACGTCCCCGATGAAGGTGCCCGACGAATGCCGTTCGCCGGCATCCGGGGGTGCGGCGCTCGGCGCCGCTCAGCAGCAAACCGCCGACTCCGCTGTGGTAGCCGCACGGGAATCGACCCGATCAGCGGCAGGCGAGGCGTTTCTCCAGGCAGAGCGCCGCATCCTGTGGATCATCGCGGCCGTCGCGGCGGCTATCGGTGTGGCGTCGTTGACGCTTCCGCGCCGGAACCTGTCGGTCGACGAACAGTCAGTCGACGCGGCCTGACGACGCCCACAGCTCGGCGACGCCGACACCGACCTCCGCGAGCAACCTCCGGACGAGCGGCAGGCCGATACCGATCACGCTGGACGGATCGCCCTCGATGCGGTCCACGAACCAACCCCCGAGGCTGTCCAGAGTGAACGCGCCCGCGACCTGCAATGGCTCCCCGGTGGCGAGGTAGGCCTCCAGATCGGCGTCCGGCGGGCTCGCGAAATGGACGACGGTGGCGCTGTGATCGTGTGCGTCACCCACCACCGCGCCCTCCGCGATCCGCAGGACGCTGTGCCCGGTGAGCAGGGTCGCGCTACGGCCGGCCATCGCCGACCACCGCGCGCGGGCGACGTCGACGGTTCCGGGCTTGCCCTGCAGGGACCCGTCGATCAGCAACATGGAGTCGCATCCGACGACGACGGCGTCCGAGATCCCGTCCCGCGCGAGAACAGGGAGGACGTCGCTGGCCTTGGCGCGGGCCAGTTCGGTGACGACGTGCTCGGGGGCTGCGTCGGCACCGAGTGCCGCGATGACGGCATCCTCGTCGACTCCGGAGACTCGCACGATCGGCTCCACCCCGGCGCTGCGCAGAACAGCCAGCCGCGCCGGGGAAGCCGAGGCGAGAACGAAGGACGTCACCGGATCCTGATCAACGCCGGTACGCCGACACGTTCGGGAACGCGTACGGCGAGAACGGCGCGACGCTCCGGTGCATCCGCGTCGGGGCGCCCCAGGACTCGGGCGGGACGTGCGAATCCGGTTCACCGCTGCCGGCGGCGGCGACCGCGGACAGCACCGCGACGAGCGCCGCGATGTCCTCGTCGGACGGTGAGCCCTTGACCACCTTCAGGAAAGGCTCACGGGCCGCGTCGGCGGCTGTCCCGTCCGTGTCAGTCGGCAAGTCGGTGGCCGCACCGTCCGCGAGCGTGGTGTCCGCTGCGGAACCGTTGACTGACGACGTCGCGTCCGAACCTGTCGCGGTGCGCACGTCGTCCTCGGTGATAGCGGTCATAGGGGGATGTTCCCATGCTTCTTGGGCGGGAGGGTGACCATCTTGCGTTCGAGGAGGCGCAGGGCGGCCACGATCTGTCCGCGGGTGTGGGACGGGGGGATGACGGCGTCGACGTAGCCGCGTTCGGCGGCGACGTACGGGTTGACGAGGGTGTCCTCGTATTCCTGTTGCAGTTGCAGGCGCAGGGCGTCGACGTCGTCGCCGTTGCGGGCGGCCTCGAGGAGGCGTTTGCGGTAGACGAAGCCGACGGCGCCGGAGGCGCCCATGACGGCGATCTGGGCGGTGGGCCAGGCGAGGTTGACGTCGGCGCCCATGTGCTTGGAGCCCATCACGTCGTAGGCGCCGCCGTAGGCCTTGCGGGTGATGACGGTGATCTTCCCGACGGTGGCCTCGCCGTAGGCGTAGAGCAGTTTCGCGCCGCGGCGGATGATGCCGTTGTATTCCTGGTCGGTGCCGGGCAGGAAGCCGGGGACGTCGACGAGGGTGATGATGGGGACGTTGAACGCGTCGCAGGTGCGCACGAAGCGGGCGGCTTTTTCGGAGGCGTCGATGTCGAGGCAGCCGGCGAAGACGGTGGGCTGGTTGGCGACGATCCCGACGCTACGGCCGTCGACGCGGCCGAAGCCGACGACGATGTTGCCGGCGCGTTCGGCCTGGACCTCGAGGAATTCGTCGTCGTCGAGGATGCGGCGGATGACCTCGTGCATGTCGTAGGGCTGGTTCGCCGAGTCCGGGATGAGGGTGTCGAGTTCGAGGTCCTCGGCGGTCAGCGAGTCGTCGATGGAGCCGGTGATCGGGTCGGTGGGCAGCATCCGGGGGGCCGCGGCCTGATTGTTGGACGGCAGGTAGGACAGCAGGTCCTTGACGTAGTCGAGGGCGTCTTGTTCGCCGGAGGCGACGTAGTGGGCGACGCCGGACTTGACCATGTGGGTGTGCGCGCCGCCCAGATCTTCCATGGTGACGTCTTCGCCGGTGACGGTTTTGATGACGTCGGGGCCGGTGACGAACATCTGGGAGGTCTGGTCGACCATGACGACGAAGTCGGTCAGGGCGGGGGAGTAGACGTGGCCGCCGGCGGCGGGGCCCATGATCAGGGAGATCTGCGGGATGACCCCGGAGGCCTGGACGTTGCGGTGGAAGATTTCGCCGTAGAGGCCGAGGGAGACGACGCCTTCCTGGATGCGGGCGCCGGCGCCTTCGTTGATGCCGATCAGGGGGCGCCCGGTTTTGAGGGCGAGGTCCATGACCTTGACGATTTTTTCGCCGTAGATTTCGCCGAGGGAGCCGCCGAAGACGGTGGCGTCCTGGGAGAACACGCAGACGTCGCGGCCGTCGACGGTGCCGTAGCCGGTGACGACGCCATCGCCGACGGGGCGGTTGTCGGCGAGGCCGAAGTTCACCGAGCGGTGCCGGGCGAGGGCGTCGAGTTCGACGAAGCTGCCCTCGTCGAGCAGGGCGGTGATGCGTTCGCGGGCGGTGAGCTTGCCCTTGGCGTGGACCTTTTCGACCGCGGCTTCACCGCTCGGGTGCTGCGCCTCGGCCTGACGATTACGCAGGTCGGCGAGCTTTCCCGCCGTCGTGTGAATATCGGGCGTACTCGCCGACTCCGCCGCGCTCGGCTCCTGAACAGTGGTCATGACAGGTCAGCTTAACGAGAGCCGGCGAGCTTCTGCCAAGGGAGGTGGTCAGGCGGCGGGTTGCCCGGACCCGGCTACTGACCAGTACCTTTTACAGCTCGTCCTAGGCTGTGGTGATGTGGACCGACCTGAACCGACCCCCTCTCAACGCCGACAATCTGCGCGCGGCGCTCGTCCGAGGTGACGACGACAGCGACACCCGCAGGTTCTGGGCGCGGCTCGACGTGGTGCAGGAGACCGGGTCCACCAACGCCGATCTTCTCGCGCGGGCCGCGACGTCGAACTGCGACCGGCACGTGCTGCTCGCCGAATTCCAGGGCAGCGGCCGGGGCCGCCACTCACGCGCCTGGGTGAGTCCGCCGCAGGCGCAGATCGCGGTCTCCGTGTTGCTGACGATGCCGGGGATGAGCGTCCAGGACATGGGGTGGCTGCCACTGCTGACCGGTGTCGCCGTCGTCGACGCGCTCCGCGCTGCCGCCAAGGTTCCTGCGGAACTCAAATGGCCCAACGACGTGCTCATCGACGGCCGCAAGGTCGCCGGCATCCTCGCCGAGGTGTCCGCCACCGCACCGGATCCCGCGGTGGTCGTCGGAATCGGTCTCAACGTGAGTCTCACGAGGGACGAACTGCCCGTCGAGCACGCCACGTCGCTCGTCCTCGAAGGTGCCGAGGTCAGTGACCGCGACACCCTCGTGCGGGCGGTGCTGCGCGCCATCGCCGATCGCTGGCAGCAATGGCACGACGCCAACTGGGACGTCACGGAACTCGCCGAGGCCTACCGCGCCCGCTGCGGCACGCTCGGCCAGCGAGTGCGCGCAGAACTGCCCGGCGGGCGTGAACTGATCGGCATCGCAACGGACGTCGACGCGGAGGGCCGGGTCGTGATCGCCCCCGACGGTCAGCCCGGCACGATCGCCGTCGCCGCAGGTGACATCACACATTTACGCCCGGTGCGCACCGAGTAGTGCGACACTGTGGTACATGAGTACCTCAATTCCGGAGTCCTCCGTCACCGCAGCCCGGCGCACGTTGACCGGTCTCACGGTGGTGCTCGGTCTGCTCACACTGGGTCTCGGCATCGCGGTGCTCGTGTGGCCGCACGTGACGCTCACAGTGCTGGCGGTCCTGATCGCCATCCAGTTCTTCGGCTTCGGGATCGTCCAGATCATCCGGGCGTTCGCCGACGTCGAGGCCGGGGCAGCCGCGCGGACCCTGGTGGGCGTATCCGGCGCCCTGGCAATACTTCTGGCGTTCCTCGTGCTGAGGAGCCCCCTCCAGACCGTCGTGATCATCGCGCTCGTCGTCGGTGCGTGGTGGGTGTTCCGGGGTGTGCTCGAGATCGTGGAAGGCGCCTCGGGTTCGGTCGCGGATCGTGGGCTGACCATCGTGCTCGGCGTGATCAGCGTCGTCGCCGGCGGCTTCGTTCTCCTGCAGCCCGAACTGTCGCTCGAGGTGTTCGTGATCGTGGTCGGAGTGTGGATGGTGCTGTACGGCATCATCATCGTCATCACCCCGATAGTGCTCAGCCGCATGCGATAGAGGCACACTCTTCGCATGGGATATCCGGAGGACGCCCTCGCCGAGGACGAGGAACTGCTGCTTCACCGTCATCCACACTGGAAGATGCTGCTGCTTCCCGCCGTCACGTTTCTGCTGGCGACGGCCGTGGCGGGTTTCGCGGCGGGATTCGCCGAGGACAAGCTGGACGGCTCCGCGCTGAACGTCGTGCTCGTCGTCGTCCTCGTGGCATGGCTGGGCCTCGTCGTTTGGCGCTGTGTCGCGCCGTTTCTCAGCTGGAAGTTCACCCACTTCATCGTCACCGACCGGCGTGTCCTCATCCGCCAGGGTGTGATGACGCACACCGGGATCGACATTCCGATGGGGCGCATCAGCAACGTCCAGTTCCGGCACGGCCTCCTCGACCGGATGCTGCGCACCGGAACGCTGGTCATCGTGTCGTCCTCGGACGATCCACTGGAATTCGACGACATCCCCGACGTGCAGCGCGTCCACTCGCTGCTCTATCACCAGGTGTTCGACGCGATGGATCTCCACCGCGAACGGGAGCGTGACGACCCGCGCGGCGACGCCGACACCGGCAAAGGCTGGTAACCGGTCACAGCCGTCTTCGCACCTCCGTACGCTGTGGAGGTGACTGCTGTATTGCTTGCCGAAGACGACGAAGCCATTGCCGCCCCGCTGTCGCGAGCACTGGGCCGGGAGGGATACGACGTCACCATCGAGCAGACCGGCCCGGCAGCGCTGGAGCAGGCGCTCGACGGAGCGTACGACCTGTTGATCCTGGACCTCGGACTCCCGGGGATGGACGGTCTCGAGGTGTGCAGGCAGGTACGCGCCCACAGTTCGGAACTGGCGGTGCTCATGCTCACCGCACGCACCGACGAAGTCGACTTCGTCGTCGGACTCGACGCGGGCGCCGACGACTACGTGGGCAAGCCGTTCCGGTTGGCGGAGTTGATGGCACGGGTGCGCGCCCTGCTGCGCCGTCGCGGCGGCGGCGAGGATTCCGTCGTCGAGGTCGGCGGCATCCGGCTCGAGCCGGCAGCCCGGAGGGTGCTCGTGAACGGCACCGAGATCGCCCTCGCCAACAAGGAGTACGAGCTTCTCCGGGTGCTGCTCGAGCACGCGGGGCAGGTGGTGTCCCGCGACACCATCCTCGCGGAGGTCTGGGGCGACGTGGAACTGCGCGGCTCGAAGACACTCGACATGCACATGTCGTGGCTTCGCCGGAAGATCGGTGACGAAGGCCCCGCCGCCGAGCGTCGCATCGCGACGGTCCGCGGCGTCGGCTTCCGCATCAACACCGACTAGGCGGGGTAGTGCGCCGCAGAATTCTCCAGTCGATCCTCGCAGTCGTGATCCTGACGGCGCTGCTGCTCGGGGTGCCGCTCATCTACACGGCGTGGTTGTGGGTCGAGGATTTCAACCGGAGCGATCTCCAGGTCCGGCTCGATCGGATGGCGACGGAGATCATCACCCAGGAGGGCGTCAACGGCGTCGTCGAGGGAGATCTCGACACGAACTCCCTGCGTCTGCTGACGCCCGCCGGGGGCCGCCTGGTGGTGGTCTACCCGACCACCGACGACGGCGCAGCGCGAGTGGACATCGGCGAATCGTCCGTGCAGTCGCCTCTCGTGGAATCACTCGCGATGGGCACATCCGGTTCGCTACGCCTCGAGGTGCCGTCCGACGAGATGCGCACCCAGCAACGCCAGGCGGTCGGTGCCGTCGCGCTGCTGGTGCTCGTGTCCATCGCCGCAGGCACCGTGGTCGCCTACGTCACCGCGAAGCGGCTCGCCGATCCACTGCGGGACGTCGCCAACCGGGCGGCCCGACTCGCGGAGGGCGATTTCCGGCCGGACACCCGGCGTCACGGCATCCCCGAACTCGACCGCGTCTCCGACGTCCTGGACTCCGCGACCGTCGAGATCGCGGGACGGCTGCAGCGCGAACACGCGCTCGTCGCGGACGTCTCCCATCAGCTCCGCAGCCGCCTCACAGCCGTCCGACTCCGGCTCGACGAGCTGTCCGTGCACTCGGACCCCGCGGTCGTGGTCGAGGCCGACGAGGCGATGGCGCAGGTGGACCGTCTCACCATCGCGATCGACGAACTGGTCCGCTCGTCACGCAGCAGCGGCACCGAGACCCAGGTGTCGGTGATCCGGGAGCTCGGCGTGGTCATCGCGGACTGGAAGCGTCCGTTCGAAGACGCCGACCGCGAGTTGCTGCTGCGCGGGGACACGAACGTGATGGCGTCGACCACCGGTTCCCGGCTCCGCGAGGCCGTCGCGGTGCTCGTCGACAACGCACTCATGCACGGGGCGGGAACGTGCACCGTGGCGGTGCGCCTGATCCAGGGTCAGAATCTCAGGACGCCCGGCGAGGAGACGTCGCCCCGCGAGACCATGGTGTGCGTCGAGGTGTCGGACGAAGGAGTCGGGGTCAGCAACGACCTCGCGCCGCACATCTTCGACCGCGGATTCTCGGGGGCCGGTTCGACCGGTGTGGGCCTGGCGCTGGCCCGTGCGCTCATCGAGGCCGACGGCGGCCGGCTGGAACTGCAGCGTCGCCGCCCGGCCCTGTTCGCGATCTTCGTTCCCATCGCCCGCGAGCACGTGCCGACGCGGGTCACCGGGATCCGGGAACCGCGCTGACGATCAGGAGTGGCCGAACTCTTCCTCGACGGCCTCGTCGACGAGGTCCGGATCGATGATGTGCACGTTCTCGTCGGGGAAGGCGAACCGGCGGAGTGCCCAGAAGCGGAACACCATCTGCAGCAGGTTTCCGATGATGTAGTTGAGCACGAAGTCGACGACCACCAGCGTGGTCAGGTTCTCCTGGCTGGCGCGGATGTCGAACACGTTGTTGGCGATCCACAGCGGCGCCGCCGCGAGGAGCACACCGATCCCGCTGATCGTGAAGAACAGCAGGGCCTCGTGGTGACGTTCACGCCCGCCACGGTTCTTGAACGACCATTCGCGATTGAGAATATAACTCAGGACCGTCGCGAGAATTCCGGACAGAACTTTTGCGACAACGGGCTTCTCTTCGAGGATCGTCAGGCTCAGCGAATAGAAGATCGCGAGGTCGAAGATCATGGTGGTGCCGCCCACAATCGCGAACTTGATCAGTTCGTGATGCCGCAACGCGAGAGCCCGAAAAGGCTGGGGAACGCGTGCTAGGACGCCGTCGACAAATGACACAACGGATGAGTTTACGAAAGTCGGACCGGATACCACCAATTGGCGGCGAGATCATCAGGAGAATCACAGAAACTGCCCACCGGCACCTCGGCGGCGGAACCCAGCGCCGGACGTGACAAACTAGTGACCCGTGACCGGCAACTCTGACTCCACACCGCGTCCCACGACACCCCGCGATCTGACCGCCGGGCAACCCGTCGTGACGATGATCGGTGGCGGCCAACTCGCGCGGATGACCCACCAGGCCGCGATTGCGCTCGGCCAGACCCTGCGGGTGCTCTCCGGCACCGCCGACGAACCCGCAGCCCAGGTGAGCCCCGACGTCGTCCTCGGCAGCCACACCGACCTCGACGCGCTCCGCAGGGCCGCGGTCGGGTCGCACGCGCTGACCTTCGACCACGAGCACGTGCCCACCGAGCACCTCGACGTCCTGGTCGCCGAGGGCGTCAACGTGCAGCCGCCGCCGACGGCGCTCATCTACGCACAGGACAAGCTGGCGATGCGCCGCAAGCTCGCCGAACTCGGCGCACCGGTCCCGGCCTACGCCGAGGTGACCTGGGCCGAGGACGTCGTCAAGTTCGGCGCCGAACACGGATGGCCCGTCGTGATCAAGGCCGTCCGCGGCGGATACGACGGTCGCGGCGTGTGGATCACCGACGATTCCGACGAAGCCGAGCGCATCGTCACCCAGCAACTCGACCAGGGTGTCTCCCTCATCGTCGAGGAGAAGGTCGAGATGCGGCGTGAGCTGTCCGCGATGGTGGCGCGGTCACCGTTCGGTCAGGGCGCCACGTGGCCCGTCGTGGAGACGGTGCAACGCCACGGACAGTGCGCCGTGGTCCTCGCCCCCGCCCCGGCGCTGCCCGACTCGGTCGCCGAGGCCGCCGAGGAACTGGCGCTGCGCATCGCGTCCGAACTCGGAGTGGTCGGCGCGATGGCCGTCGAACTGTTCGAAACCACCGACGGCACGCTCGTCGTCAACGAACTAGCGATGCGCCCGCACAATTCGGGCCACTGGACCATGGACGGCGCCCGCACCTCACAGTTCGAGCAGCACCTGCGCGCGGTCCTCGACTATCCGCTCGGCGACACCGCACCGCTCGCACCGATCACGGTGATGGCGAACGTGCTCGGTGCACCGACGGCCCCCGAGATGAGCATGGACGAACGCGTCCACCACCTCTTCGCCCGAATGCCCGACGCAAAGATCCACCTGTACGGCAAGGGGGAACGTGAGGACCGGAAGATCGGCCACGTGAACATCGTCGGCGGACCCGGCTCGATCGACGACCCCGAGTACGTGGCGCGGGTGCGCGAGCGCGCCGAGCGCGCCGCGCATTGGCTCTCGCACGCTGAATGGACCGACGGATGGGATGTACACGGTGAGTGACACGGCAGCACGGCAGGGCGCACAGGTCGGGCTCATCATGGGCAGCGACTCCGACTGGCCCACCATGGAGGCTGCCGCCGAGGCGCTCGCCGAGTTCGGGGTGCGTTTCGAGGTCGGTGTCGTGTCCGCGCACCGCACACCGCAGCGCATGCTCGACTACGCGAAGGACGCGGCCGGCCGCGGCATCCAGGTGATCATCGCCGGCGCCGGTGGTGCCGCACACCTGCCGGGCATGGTGGCATCGGCCACCCCACTGCCCGTCATCGGTGTGCCCGTCCCGCTGAAATACCTCGACGGGATGGACTCGCTGCTCTCGATCGTGCAGATGCCCGCAGGTGTCCCCGTCGCGACCGTGTCCATCGGCGGCGCCCGCAACGCGGGCCTGCTCGCCGTCCGCATCCTCGGCGCCTCCGACCCCGCCCTGCAGCAGCAGATGGTCGCGTTCCAGGACGGGCTCGAGAAGATGGTCCTGGACAAGGACAAGGCACTCCGCGACAAGCTGCTGGGCTGAGCGCGTCGAACTGAGCCGCCACTCTTCGCTGCTCCGGGGGCCGAATCAGCCCTGGGGGAGCAAGGAGTGGCGGCTCAGTTCACTTCGGGCGCCGACTGCGACGCCGTCGACGCACCGAATCGAAGATCTCGCCGGCGACCACATCGGGATGCGCCAGCACGTCGTAGGCCGCGAAGCGGAGCACCATCCACCCCTCACTGACGAGCCAGTTCTGACGCCGTCGGTCGTTCTCGCTGTGGAACTCGCGGCCGTCGACCTCGACCACGATCCGGCCTCGAGCGGGAAAACGCGAAGGCTGAGCTCGCGACCGAGTACCCGCTCGGGTTCCGACGCGGCTAAGAGGGGAGCGTGGCGTAACAGCCGTCGTGCCGCGGGCGCGCCGTGCCGGCCGTGGTGAGCGGCGCAGAGGTCACGGTGCGGACCGACGCTCCGGTCGAGTTCGCTGTCGACGAGGGACGCCACGTCTCCTTCGGGCATGACGCCTGCGCAATCGAAGAGCGCCTGGGCGGGCGACACCGCCGGAAGAAGGGACACCATCGACACCGTGTGCGGTGCGAGGTCGCGGCGGTAACAGCCGAAGCCAGTCCGGCGGCGTGACGCGCAGCCCCGGGGAACCGTCGCCTCGACGACCGCCGGCTCGGGCAACCAGCCGTAGAGCCAGGCCGCGGTGCGGTGGCTCAGGACCGCGGCCGGCCGCCACGCCGACACGGCGGCGCACCGGATGTACGTGTCGGGTTCGACGCGGGAGTACACCGTGGGCAGCACGCGGTGGTAGCTGCCACCTCGGCACAGGGCGGCGATGGTGCTGCGGGGGATCCGGCGTCGGTGAGTTCTTTCAGGGTACGAATGCGTGCGGTCATGATCGGCAGCATCGTGGCGGGCGCGTCATCCCTGCCGCGCGCGAACTGAGACTTCAGGTTGGTCTGTGGATGGGCGAGAAGTTGTGGATGAACGTCGCCTCGAGCACTTATCCTGCGCCTGTGAAACGCAGCCGCGGTGTGCCGATGATCCGAGCGTCGCGGGGGAGCTCGCAGTCCGCGGCGATCACACGGCTGGCGTTAGCGTATGCCCGGCTGTGGGGTGCGCGCATCGCGTTCGACGCCGAGTTCGGCATCTTCGTGTGCAGCGGGATGCGGGGTGGGTACGCGCGCGGCGGGACGACGATCGGCGGCGCATTTCTCACCGGCCGGGAACCGGCGAGATCGCTCGTGCGACACGAAGCGGTCCACGCCGACCAATGGGCTACGTACGGGTGGACCTTCGCTCTGCGGTACCTGTTCGAGGAGTTGCGGCACCGTGGTGCCCGGAACAGGTTCGAGGTCGCCGCGGGCCTCGCGGACGGCGGCTACCGGGTGAGCTGACGGGTGATCTTCTCGGTGTCGACGCGCCTCGACCGGGCTGCGGCGTCGGCGTTGGTGACCTGCACGAGTGACGCGCCGGCCGCGAAGACCGCCACCAGACCGTCGATCAGGGCGTCGGGGGAGTCCCACGCCTCTTCGGACAGCACCCGGTCGGTCCCGGTGATTCCCTGCGATTCGGCGGAGGCGAGTGCTGCGGCGAGGACGTCGTCGACGCTCTTGCCCGCCAGTGCGGGTCCGGCGACCGTCGGCCGGAACTGGTCGCCGTGGACGCGCACGGACGTGGCGTAGTCGGTGATGCCGACGGGGAGGTCGGGGACGGGCCTGCCGAACGCGTCCAGCGACAGCGCCGCGACCTCGGGTACGTCCTCGACGTCGCCCAGGTGCTGGGCCGAGACGAGTGCGATCTCGGCGTCCGCATCGGCTTCGAGGACGACCTCGGCGCCGGCCCACCATGCGCCGAGCAGAACTGCGGCGGTTTGCCAGTGCGCGGGAAGGAGCACCGCGACGCGGGCGCCGGGCTCGACGCCGAACTCGTCACGCAGCAGGTTGGCGGTCTTGGCCGCCCAGTTGGCGAGGGTGAGGGCCGAGAGTTCGACCCGTTCGCCGGTCGCGTCGTCATAGAACGTGACGCGCGGGCCGGCCGGGTCGTTCTTCAGGATGGGGTCGAGCAGGGCGTCGGTCAGCGTGCGGGACGCATGGTTCATGGACACGATCCGTCTCTCGTTTTCTAGTTCACACAACGCGGGCCCGACGAGCCGGCATCGATGGGCGGGCCGGGCGGTGCCGGGGTGGGGGTCGTTCCTGCTGCGGACGCGGGCTCGAGGCCTGTCTCCGAGGACTCGGACGACGTGGTGGTGCCGGTGGTCTCGGCGGACGTCGGGCCCTGGTAGTCACTCGACAGCACCACCCGCACCGAGCCTTCGGGCAGTGTCGCGTCGGTGTCGGTGGGGAGTCCGCCGAGTGCTGCGGCGACCGCCTTGGCGCTGTTGTCGTCCGCGGAGTGCGCGAAGACGGTGGTCTCGCTCACCGACTGACCTGTGTAGTTGCCGACCTCGCCCTGGCCGTAGCCGAGCGACGTGAGGGCGTCGGCGACGCCGTTCGCGAGGCCCCCGACGTCGCTGGCATTTGCGACGTCGACGGTGACGGTCGAGGCGTCGATCTTGGGCGTCTCGGACGTTGTGGTGTCTTCCGAGTCGGTGGGCTCCTCGCCGACGAGACCGGCCACGTACTTCTTCACGTCCTTCGGCTTGACCTCGACGATGGACTCGCCGTAATCGGTCATGCCGTTGAGATCCGCGACCGGAATCGTCTCGAACTGCACCTTGCCGCCGGCGAGGTCCTGCAGTTGGGTGGCGAATTCGATGATGTCCCAGTCGTCGTCGAGCACCACCGAGCGTTGCACGGCGCCGCTGAGTTCGTTCAGCTTGCCGGGGTCGCTGAGCGTCTTCGCGGACAGCACCTTGCCGACGAGCGAGGCCATGAACACTTGCTGACGCACGATGCGGTCGAGGTCGCCGCGGGGAAGGTCGTGGCGCTGGCGGACGAAGCTCAGTGCGTCGGCACCCTTCAACGTCTGCTCACCGGCGGGGAAGTGCGCGCCGGACATGTCCTCGTCCACCGGTTCGTTGAGGCAGACGTCGACGCCGCCGACGGCGTTGGTGAGGAGGACGAACCCGAGCAGCCCGACTTCGGCGTAGTGGTCGACGGTGATCCCGGTGAGGTCGGCCACCGATTGGATGAGCGCCTCGCGGCCGGCCTTCGTCGACTCCTCCTCGGCTTCCTCGTCGGTGGCGCCGTCCTCGACGAGTTCGAGCCGCTCGGTCTCCTTGGTGGCCCCGTACGCGGCGTTGATCTTCGACATGCCGATGCCCGGCACGTCGACGTAGGAGTCGCGGGGGATCGAGATGGCGGTGGCGGAACTCCCGTCGTTGGGCACGCGGATGAGGACGATGGTGTCGGTGTTGGACGCCACTTCCTCGCCGGCCCGAAGCGAGTCGAGTTCGTCCTGGGACAGGGGGTTACCGTGGGCGTCGGTGCGGCTGTCGGTGCCGACCATGAGGATGTCGACGGCGCCGTCGGCGCTTCCGCCGAGTCCCAGACCGCCCGCGGTTGCCAGATTGTTGCGCAGCGAGTCGATACTCCGCCAGGCGAATCCCGTCACGACGAGGGCGAGCACCGACAGCACCGCCACAGCGATGTGAATCGGCCGCCGAGCCGTGCTCGGGGGTGCGTCTGGTGCGGGTTGCTCGTGTGACACGGAAACCAGGCTACTGGTCGACGCGCCGGGAGCAGGGAGGCGTCGATCGGCGTGCCAGACTGACCCCCGTGACGAAGATCCTTGTGACCGGCGCCCGGGGACAGCTGGGTGGGCACCTCCTCCGACGAGCCGAGGCGACGGGAATTCCCGCCCGGGGGGTGGGGTCCGCTGAGCTCGACATCACCGACCCCGGCGCGGTGAACGAGCAGGTCGAACCCGGATCGGTGGTGATCAACTGCGCGGCGTACACGGCGGTCGACGCTGCGGAGTCGGACGAGGACACCGCCCGGGCGGTGAACGAGACAGGGCCGGGGAACCTGGCGGCGGCGTGCGCCCGGGTGGGTGCCCGGCTGATTCACGTCTCCACCGACTACGTCTTTGCCGGGCAGGGCGACACGCCGTACGAGGTGGACGCCCCGACGGGTCCGGCGACCGCCTACGGACGCACCAAACTCGCCGGCGAACGCGCCGTCCACGCAGCGCTTCCGTCCGCCCACGTCGTGCGCACAGCATGGGTCTACACGGGGGTCGGCTCCGACTTCGTCTCCACCATGCTCCGGCTCGAGCGCGAACGTGACACGGTCGACGTCGTGGACGATCAGGTGGGCTCGCCCACATTCGCCGGCGACCTGGCCGATGCACTGCTCGAACTCGCGGGGCGCAGCGACGTCGACGCGCCGGTGCTGCACGCCACCAATTCGGGCCGGGCGAGTTGGTTCGACCTCGCGCGCGCCGTGTTCGAGGAAGCAAGCGCGGACCCGGAGCGAGTCCGGCCGTGCACGAGTGCCCAGTTCGTGCGGCCCGCCCCGCGACCGGCGTTCTCGGTGCTGTCCGGCCGCGCGTGGGCCGACGCCGGGCTGACCCCGTTGCGGCCGTGGCGAGACGCGTTGCATGCGGCTGTGCGTGAAGCGGTGTGAGGCGGACCTGCTCCCAACGGCTACGCTTGCCCGCGTGAGTTCGAAGCTGGCCGTGGTGACGGTGACCTTTTCGCCAGGTGAGCATCTGGAGCAGTTCCTGGGCACTCTCGCCGAGGCGACGAAAGAAGATCCGCAGGTCGTGATGGCCGACAACGGATCGACGGACGGCGCCCCCGAGGCCGCGGACGCGGCGCACGAGCACGTGCGCCTGCTGCGCACCGGCGGGAACATCGGCTACGGCGGTGCCATCAACAGGGCTGTGGCGGAGATCGACGACGAGATCGAATTCGTCGTCATCGCCAATCCGGATGTTCGCTGGGCGCCCGGATCGATCGACGTACTTCTCGCGGCCGCCGAGCGCTGGCCGCGAGCGGGGGCGCTCGGACCTCTCGTTCTGGAACCCGACGGGAGCATCTACCCGTCGGCGCGCCAGGTGCCCGACCTCGTGTCGGGTGCCGGGCACGCGATTCTGGGCACGGTGTGGCCGTCCAACCCGTGGACTGCCGGCTACCGCCAGGAGAACGAGACGGTCAGCGAGCGGTCGGTCGGCTGGTTGTCCGGTTCGTGCCTGCTGATGCGGCGCGCGGCCTTCGACTCGATCAACGGCTTCGATTCCCGCTACTTCATGTACATGGAGGACGTCGACCTCGGCGACCGCCTGGGCAAGGCCGGGTGGCTGAACGTGTACGTGCCCTCCGCCGAGGTCACCCACGCGAAGGGGCACGCCGCGGGCAAGCATCCGGAACTGATGCTGCCCGCTCACCATCAGAGCGCGTACCGGTTCCAGGCCGATCGTCATCCCCACTGGTGGCAGGCGCCGCTTCGGTGGGCACTTCGGGGAGGATTGGCAGTGCGGTCGAAGATCGCCGTGGCTGCCGCAGTCCGGGAACGACGCACGAACCAGAACGAGGGGGGAACGACTCATGGCAATTGAGAAGACGACCGACGCAGTGGTGCTGGTCGGCGGTCAGGGAACGAGGCTCCGCCCGCTGACGTTGTCGGCGCCCAAACCCATGCTGCCGACGGCGGGTCTGCCGTTCCTCCAGCATCTGCTCGCGCGGATCGGGGCGGCCGGGATCAGGCACGTGGTCCTCGGGACGTCCTTCAAGGCGGAGGTCTTCGAGGAGTACTTCGGCGACGGTTCCAAGCTCGGGCTCGAGATCGACTACGTCACCGAGACCGAACCACTCGGCACCGGTGGCGGCATCCGCAACGTTCTGCCGAAGCTGCGCGGTGACCACGCCATGGTCTTCAACGGCGACGTTCTCGGCGGTACCGACCTGGGCGCGATCCTCGACACCCACCGGAACCGGGACGCCGACGTCACCCTGCACCTCGTGCGAGTGGGGGATCCGCGGGCGTTCGGCTGCGTGCCCACCGACGCCGACGGCCGGGTCACCGCGTTCCTGGAGAAGACGCAGGACCCGCCGACCGACCAGATCAACGCCGGCTGTTACGTCTTCAAGCGCGAGATCATCGAACGGATCCCCGAGGGCCGTCCGGTGTCGGTGGAGCGCGAGGTGTTCCCGTCGCTGCTGGCCGAGGACGCCCGCATCTACGGACACGTCGACTCCTCGTACTGGCGCGACATGGGCACCCCCGAGGACTTCGTGCGCGGTTCCGCGGACCTGGTGCGCGGCATCGCTCCGTCGCCTGCGCTCGACGGACCGCGCGGCGAATCGCTCGTCCACCCGGGCGCGGGTGTCGCCCCGGGCGCGCTGCTGATCGGCGGGACCGTAGTCGGCCGCGGCGCCGAGGTGGGTGCGGGCGCGCGACTCGACGGCGCGGTGCTGTTCGACGGCGCCGTGGTCGAGGCCGGAGCGACCGTCGAACGGTCCATCATCGGTTTCGGCGCGCGCATCGGGCCGCGGGCTCTGGTGCGTGACGCGGTGATCGGTGACGGAGCGGACATCGGCGCCCGGTGCGAACTCCTGCGCGGGGCCCGGGTGTGGCCGGGCGTGACGTTGCCCGACGGCGGGGTCCGGTTCAGCACGGACGTGTGAGAGATCAACGTACCCCTGCCCTGAAGGGCCGGGTTTGCCAGTCGCGTCCCCGACTGGCTGTCAGGTGCGCGCCGACCGTAGGCCGGTTGATTAGGCGGCCCAATAGCCGTGCGTCGTGGTCATGTACTTCGCGTATCCCAGGTAGGCGATGTTCAACGCGGCATTGTGATCTGCCTGATCGACATGTCCACACACCCGGCACACAAACCGATCCTGTGTGATCCGGTTCGCCTTGTCCGCGTGTACTTGCCGCGGCGTGCGGTGACCGCCCCACCGGACCAGTCCGCCGACGCAGCGGTGTCATCGGAGGTGACCGCGAGGTTCACGATCCCCAGGTCCACGCCGAGGAACTCCTCGACCACTACCGGTTCGGGTGCCGGGACGTCGACCGTCGCGTGGAGGAACCACATGTTGTCGCGGAACACGAGATCTGTCTCACCACAACAGTGTTCCAGGAGTGCACGCTGCCACGGCGCGCACACGTACCGCACCGCTTTGAGTCGGTCTTCGCTTGTCCAGATACTGATCGTCGAGCCCTGCTGTTTCCAGGACAGGCACCGATCGTCGAACGGTTGCGCCGCCAACGCCCGGAACCCGATCGCCGCGGCGGCGATATCCGTGGCGCGTTTGCCGCCACGCGGACCATAATTACCGGCCTCGAGGTTCGCGCCCCGCGTCGCGTAGGCGTCCGCGACCTTCTTGATCGTGCGGACCGCCGGTTGCGCCGACAGTCCCAACGCCTTCAACTGGTGGTAGACGGCCTTCTGCAGGGCGAACGCGCGGCAATCCTCGCTCGCTTGCGCGACCCGTGACGCCACGCCTGCGGCGGTGTTACACAACATCAGCGTGTCGTGCAGCGCATGCGCCTGCGCGTCGGTGGGGGCAAGTTTGATCTTCACCACCCGTCCGATGCTCACCCGCTGTGAGGAGATCATGGCAGAGGTGTGTGACGCGTTCGGTGTGGCGCTGACCGAGTTCAACGCGAAGCACGATCACGTGCATCTGCCGATCCACGACCCACGACCCACCGACAGTTGAACCGTCAATTCTGGCACCAGCCTCGAGGGTGTCTCGGCACGGCATCCGCGACAGCAATTTCCCCCGACCACACCCGGGCAAACCTCTGCAGTCACTCTTCGCCACCATCGTATTTCGTTGCCTCCGCCGGAGAGACCCCGCAATCAAACGTCGCCCCATACATCACCAACCAGAAACAGCCCTGATCCCGGGGGAGTCGTGCAGTCCCAGCTCTACCACGCAACTCTGATCGGCTACCTCCGGCCATGAAGGGCCCGGCTTCCGCCGAAGCGCTGGTGAAGTGACGCACGGCTTCACACGCTAAGTGGCGCCCGACGATTCGTTTACGGAGGGATCGGCGATCCGGACCCGAGGCGTCCCAACGGATTACGCGGATGATCGGATCGGGTTGCCGAGCAACGTGCGGCCCGTTCGGGGGATCTCGGCTACGCCGACCCGGCGATCTGGGGAACATCCCCCGGCGACCGTATCTCGGCGAAACGCCCGACGTCGGAACAGCGCCGCTAGCGCAGTCCGGCCAGGTGCACGAGCTGGTCGATCGTGGACTTCTCCGCGTTCGGCGGCAGTGCGGCCACCGGCCACCAGCGGAGGTCCGTCGATTCGGAGCTGCGCACGATGTGGGCGTCGCGCCGCGCGCGGACGAGGAAGCGGAGATCCAGGTGCCGGGTGGGTTGTCCGAGTGAGCATGTGATCGGGTGGGTGTGCGCCGACAGCAGGTCGGGATCGATCCGGAGGTCGGGAATTCCCGATTCCTCGCACGCCTCCCGCAGCGCGGCGTCGACGACGGTCTCGTCGGAAGGCTCGCAGTGCCCGCCCAATTGGATCCACCGGCCGACCCTGGGGTGCAGGGTCAGGAGCACGTGACATCCTCCCTCGTCCAGGACGAGGGAGGACGCCGTGATGTGTCCGGGTGCGTGCTCCCGCAGGCACCCGAGCGGCGCCGACGCGAGGAACGCGAGCATGGTGTGCCGCAATGATTCGTCGTTCTCGTCGAGCGTCTTCCAGCCCTCGAGTGCGGCGGTCGCGGTGCGGTGCAGTGATTCGGCGCTCATTGCGCGTGGGTCATCTCTCGATCAGGGCGTCGCCGGGGTCGGCGGCGTGTCGGGGGGTCAGTGGTTCGAGGGGGTGGCCGACGGCGATCGCGCCGAGGGGTTGCCAGTCGGCGGGCAGGTCGAGGGTGCCGCGGACGGTGTCCGGGGCGAAGATCGTCGACCCGATCCAGCAGCTGCCGATTCCCTTGGTCGCCAACGACACCAGCAGCCCCTGCACCGCGGCACCGACCGCGACGGTGAACATCGTCGACTCCGCCGCCCGCCGGCGCTGATCGGGGTAGTGGTGGGCGCCGTCGGGGACGCAGAACGGGATGATCACCTCGGGTGCGTCGAGCAGGATGTTGCCGCGGGCCACCCGTGTGTCGATCGCGTCGGCGCTCATCGCGTCGGCGGCCAGGTCGGTGCGCCACTGCTCCCGCATCCGGGTCAGCAGTGCGTCGCGGACCGTGCGGGTGCGGATCCACACGAACCGGACCGGTCGGGTGTGGTGCGGGGCGGGCGCGGTCAGCGCGTCCGCGATCGACGCCCGCACCGCGTCCGGGTCGACCGGGTCGGTCGCGAAGTGGCGAACCGAGCGGCGCAGCAGCACCGCCTCCGCCCGTCCCAGCTCGACGGATTCGGCGGTGCCGAGCCAGAACAGGTCCTCGGCGCCGCGGCGGATCAGATCTTGTGCCCGCGAACCGTCGTCGACCAGATCCAGGCCCCGCACCACCGCGACCGGTACCCCACCGAGCTTGCCCTTGACCAGATCGCCCGCGGCGGCGATCTCGTCGGCGACCGCCACCTCCGTCACCACCAGTTCATTGCCCTGACTGTCGCGGGACCCGGCGTACCCGTGCAGCACCGGCAACCCGACCGCACCGATCGCGGCGTCGATCTGACCGTTGCGCCACGCCCGGCCCATGGTGTCGGTGACCACCACCGCCACCCGCACCCCCAACGCCACCTCGATCGCCTCGCGCAGGGCGGCGGCGCTGGCATCGGGATCCTCCGGCAGCAACGCCAGTTCGGAACCCGCCACGTTCGAGCCGTCGATCCCCGACGCGGCCTGCACGATCCCGAGCCGGTTCTCGGTGATCAGGGTCCGGCCCTTGCGGGCCACGATCCGGACCGCTTCCTGCTCGACGAGGCGTCGGCGGGCCGCGTCGCGTTCCTCCGGGTCGGTCGGGGAGGACACGATCCGGCCCTCGACCTTCGAGAACACCTTGCTGGTGACCACCAGCACGTCGCCTTCGGCCAGCCACGGCGCGGCCGCGACGATCGCGGCCGCCAGGTCGTCGCCGGGCCGGAACTCGGGCAGGCCCGCGATGGGCCGGATTTCGATCGCACCGCCCGGGGCGTGATCGAGCCCGGACGCACCCGCGGGTTCGGTCACAACGTCACCCCCGCCACGTCCAGCGCCGCCCGCGCCATCGCCGCGGTGGCGTCCGGGTCGGTCATGATCAGCGGCACACTCCGCACCTGCACCCCGGGGACCTCCGCGGTGTCGGTGTCGTGCACCAGCCAGCCGTCGAGGATCCCGGTCCCGGACCGGGCCCCGTACCAGCGGCCGATCGCCTCCGCCGAGGTGTCCACCCCGATCACGTCGAGGCATTCGTCGGCCATGCCCCGCAACGGTTTTCCGCCGACGATCGGCGAAATCCCGACCACCTTCGCGGCGGTGGTGCGCAGGCCGCCCCGGATCCCCGGCACCGCCAGGATCGCCCCCACACTGACCACCGGATTCGACGGCGCCAGCAACACGATGTCGGCAGTCTCGATCGCCTCGAGCACCCCCGGCGCCGGCGCGGCCTGCTCGGCGCCGATGTGCGCGAAGCTGTGCGTCGGCACCTGGGCGCGGTACCGCACCCACCACTCCTGGAAATGGATCGCCCGCTGCTCCCCGTCCTCGGGATCGGTGATCACGACGTGAGTTTCACTACGATCATCGGTCACCGGCAGCAAGCTCACACCCGGTTGCCACCGGTTGCACAACGCCTCGGTCACCGCCGACAACGGATACCCCGTCCGCAGCATCTGGGTGCGGATCAGATGGGTGGCGATGTCCCGGTCCCCGAGCCCGAACCAATCCGGTTTCGCACCATAGGCGGCGAGTTCCTCCCGGGCGTTCCAGGTTTCCCCGGCATGCCCCCACCCACGCTCGGTGTCGATACCACCGCCGAGGGTGTACATGCAGGTGTCCAGGTCCGGGCAGATCCGCAACCCGTGCATCCACACATCGTCACCGACATTGACCACCGCAGTGATCCGGTGCGCGGAATCGGCGCCCCCACCACCGGGCGCATCGGCCCCCAGAAGTCTCCGCACGCCTTGCAGGAACCGGGCCCCACCCACCCCGCCAACCAATACAGTCACGTTCACGGTGCAAGCCTAGGCGGTGGCCGCCCGCCTCCCGTGTGCTGCTTCCCCGGAGCGAATCGAGAGCGCGAAATAGTAATCGACTTTCAACGGTTAGCTTGACCGCGACACGCTGGGCGTGTCTAATCACAAATATGTCATTCCGACGTTGTGGGCGTGGGATCGCTTGCAGCGGGGATCAATTCGAACGGTTGTTCGAACGGGTGGCAGGGGTGTTCGGTTCGGGGTACATGATCGATCGAAATTTTCTGCGCTATCACAGGTGAGGAGGCGGAACGATGCCCAATGAGCAGATCGAGTCGGAGACTCGCTGGAGCACAGTAAGCGACGAACCGCAGACCAATTCCGAAGCAGGCGCAGCGGACGGCGTCTGTGTTCAAGAAGTCTGTGTGCAAGAAGCCAGTGTGCAAGAAGACAGTGTGAAAGTAATTTCTGTGCCGGAACTCGTTGCACAGGAAGTCGAGACGACGGGCCCCCGCCCGGCGTTGAGTCTGGTGACCGGTTTCGACGAATTGTTCGAGACCATCGAGGATCAGTGGCAGGAGCGCGCGCTCTGTGCGCAGACCGACCCTGAGGCCTTCTTCCCCGAAAAGGGAGGCTCCACCAGGGAAGCGAAGCGCATCTGCCTGGGCTGTGAGGTGCGGGACGAATGCCTCGACTACGCACTGGCCAACGATGAGCGGTTCGGTATCTGGGGTGGCTTGTCGGAGCGTGAGCGCCGGCGCCTGAAGCGGGGGATCGTCTAGTTCAGTCTTCGTCGCCCGGCAGATCCGGGTCGATGACCTCGGGTTCGACTCCGAGGTACGTACTCACCTGCTGTACGAGCACGTCGTGCACCAGGTCGGTGAGATCGTCCGGGTCCTTGGCGCGCTGTTCGAGCGGTCGCCGGAACAGGACGACTCGCGCCCGCGTCGTGGATCCGTGCCGGTCGATGCCGGCCGGGATCAGTCGGGACAGTGGCACGGGCCCGTCCGCCACGACCTCGGCGGGCCAGTTGACCGAATCCGGGTCGAGAGCATGAATCTTCGGGACCTCGTCGACCGCGATGTCCAGCTTCGTCAGGCGTTCGCGCCAGCGCGCGTCGATCGGCGCGAACGCCTCGAGCACCACCAGATCGAACTTCTCTGCGCGGCTCCGTCGTGCCGGCGCGTCCGGAGGGAACACGGACCCGCGGATTCCCCGTCCCCGTCGGTCGACGGATCGGGTGGTCACGGGACGCCTGCGTCGTGCTCTGGACATGGTGTGGACATTACGACAGCCGCACACTCTCGGTGTGTCCGAGTAGGTGTCGGGCCTTCGTGGGGCTAGGCTCCCTAGCTGTGAGATCTCTGCGTCGATGCTGCCGCCCCGGGTGTAAGAACCCCGCTGTCGCGACGCTCACGTACGTCTACTCCGACTCCACCGCCGTCGTCGGCCCGCTCGCCACGGTCGACGAGCCGCACTCGTGGGATCTGTGCGAAACGCACGCGTCGAGGATCACCGCACCCAAGGGCTGGGAACTGGTTCGGTACGAGGGTGGGTTCTCGTCGAGTACCCCGGACGAGGACGACCTGACCGCGCTGGCGGAGGCCGTGCGGGAGGCGGGCCTCGGCGATCGCTGGCGGTCCGAACGGACCGTGTCCACCGAGGATCGCGCGGAGACCGGCACCCAGCCCGGCCCGGCGCGCACCGGTCGCCGCGGCCACCTGCGGGTACTTCCCGACCCTTCCAACTGACGTCCCCGCCTGCTTCCGGGCCTGCGGCCCGCGGCGTGCCGTGCCCGCGACGGGCAGGCATTAGGCTTGCGCCAGCACTGGTGCTCGTAAAGGAGAAACAAGAAGTGGCGCGATCAGCCGAGTCCGTACATGCCGTGATCAAGGCTTACGACGTGCGGGGTGTCGTCGGTGAACACATCGACGCCGCGTTCGTGCAGGATGTGGGTGGCGCATTCGCACGACTCGTTCGCGAGGACAGCGCCACGAAGGTCGTGATCGGCTACGACATGCGCGCGTCGTCCCCGGAACTGGCCCGCGCATTCGCCGACGGCGTCACCGCCCAGGGCCTGGACGTCGTACTCATCGGTCTCGCGTCCACCGATCAGCTGTATTTCGCGTCGGGGCTGTTCGACTGCCCGGGTGCGATGTTCACGGCGAGCCACAACCCGGCGAGGTACAACGGCATCAAGCTGTGCCGCGCAGGCGCGAAGCCGGTGGGGCAGGAGACGGGCCTCGCCACGATCGCGGCCGAGGTCATCGACGGGGTTCCGGTGTTCGACGGCGCTCCCGGCGCGGTGTCCGAGGAGGACGTGCTCGAGCGGTACGCGAGCTTCGTCCGCGGACTGGTGAGCCTGTCCGACCTCCGCCCGCTGACGGTGGCCGTCGACGCGGGCAACGGCATGGGCGGGCACACCGTTCCCGCGGTGTTCGAGCCGATGCCGGTGAAGCTGGAGCCGCTGTACTTCGAGCTCGACGGCACGTTCCCGAACCACGAGGCGAATCCGCTCGACCCGGCGAACCTCGTGGATCTGCAGCGATACGTCCGTGAGACCGGTGCCGACATCGGTCTGGCCTTCGACGGCGACGCCGACCGCTGCTTCGTGGTCGACGAGCTCGGCAACCCCGTGTCGCCGTCCGCCGTCACCGCCCTGGTCGCGGAGCGGGAGCTGGCCAAGGAGCCCGGCGCCACCGTCATCCACAACCTCATCACGTCCCGCGCGGTGCCCGAGCTGGTGACGGAGCTGGGCGGACACCCGGTCCGCACCCGGGTGGGGCATTCGTTCATCAAGCAGCAGATGGCCGAGACGGGCGCGATCTTCGGCGGCGAGCACTCCGCGCACTACTACTTCCGCGACTTCTGGGGCGCCGACTCCGGGATGCTCGCCGGACTGCATGTTCTCGCGGCGCTGGGGGAGCAGGATCGTCCGCTGTCCGAGCTGATGGCGAAGTACGAGCGGTACGCGGCGTCGGGAGAGATCAACTCGACCGTCGCGGACGCCGCCGAAAGGACCGACGCGGTGTTGTCGGCGTTCGCAGACCGCACCACGGTCGTGGACCGGCTCGACGGTGTCACGGTCGAACTCGCGGACGGTGCGTGGTTCAACTTGCGGGCCTCCAACACCGAGCCGCTCCTGCGGCTCAACGTGGAGGCGGCGACGGCGGCCGAGGTAGATGCACTCGTTACCGAGATACTGGGCATCGTCCGAGCCTGACTGCCATAGTTGGAACTACAGGTTCTGCACGTGTTGCGAATGTGGCTTGCACTGACGAAGAAAGGGGGTGCGGTGTCATGACAGCGCCGACGCCCCTGTTCGATCTGGACGACGGGGACGCACTGGTCGCGGCGGACACCGAGGGCGTGTTGCGGTCCGCCGCCATGGGGGGTGCCCAGATCCGGGCCACCCGGTCCGCGGTCGAGGAGGGGGCTCTCGAACGACTGCAGGGGCTGCGTCCGCGCAGCGTGGTGGTGGTGACCGGCGCGGGGCGTGCCAGCCGCGGGGCGGCGATCCTGACGGCGGTCCTCGCCGAACGGATCGGTTTCCCGCTGGTGCGCGCCACCCGGACCCCCGTGTGGGTGGGCCCGCTCGACGTGGTGGTGGTGGCCGGCGACGACGCAGGCGACCCCCGGCTCGTGCAGGCCATCGACGCGGCGGTGCGCCGCGGCGCCGAAGTGGTGGTGGCGGCGCCGGACGAAGGGCCGTTGCAGGCCGCGGCGGCCGGACGGGTCGTCATGTTCGCGCCGCGGGTCCGGGCACTCACCCGGCACGGTCTGCTGCGGTACTTCGCCGTACTGCTGGCCGTCCTTCGGGTGGTCGGTTCGGAACGCTGGGGCGACGAGGTTCCCGACCTCGAGCAGATCGCCGACGCCGTCGACGGTGAGGCGCTGCGTGACAGGCCGAACAGCGAGGTGTTCCACAATCCCGCGAAATCGTTGGCCTCCCGCATGCAGGGACGCCGCATCGTGCTCACGGGTGACACGGAGAGCACGGTGGAACTGGCCCGGCACGGCGCCGAGGCGCTGCTGCACGCGGGTCGTGTGGCGACCGCGTCGGAACTTCCGGACGTTCTGAGCGCGGCGGGCACGTTCCGTGTCGACCAGGCGCTCTCCGCGCACGACTCGATATTCCACGATCCCGAGTTGGACGGTCCGCCCTCGGCCAGCCCGGTGCGCACGTTCGTGTTGTCGGCCGACGCCGATCGGATGCTCGTCGAACGCAGGATCGCCGCCCTGGGCGACGTCGACCTCGTCGTCGCATCCTCGGACGAGGGCCAGGTTCCATCGCAGCGTCCCGAGCTGGAACAGGCGGCGGTTCTCGTCGGCAGGCTCGACATGACTGCCGCGTATCTCCAGTTGATCGGCGGTATCTAGTGCACCGACTCGAAGGTGCGCTCCGGTCCTACGCGTGGGGATCGCGCACAGCCATCGCACAGCTGCGTGGACTTCCGGTTCCCACCGCGCATCCGGAGGCGGAACTGTGGTTGGGCGCGCACCCGGGTGATCCCGCCCGCGTCCTCACCGAGGAGGGGCCCCGGTCCCTTCTGGACCTGGTGCACTCGGAACCCGAACGCCAGCTCGGCAAGCGGAGCGTGGAGACGTTCGGCGATCGCCTCCCGTTCCTGCTGAAGTTGCTCGCGTCGGAGGAACCCCTGTCGTTGCAGGCCCACCCGAGCACCGAGCAGGCGTGGGAGGGGTTCGCCCGGGAGAACGAGGCGGGAATCCCGCTCGAATCCTCGGTGCGCAACTACAAGGACGCCAGCCACAAACCCGAACTCGTCGTGGCCCTCAGCCGGTTCCACGCGCTCGCTGGTTTCCGGGACCCTCAGCGGACGGTCAAGCTGCTCGAGGCGATCGCGGTTCCGGAGCTGCAGCCCTACGTCGGCCTGATTGCCGGACAACCCGACTCGGACGGTCTCCGCGCGCTGTTCACCACGTGGATCACGTTGCCGCAGCCGGTGCTCGGCGCGCTGATGCCGAGGGTGCTCGACGGATGCGTCGCCTATCTGTCGAATACGAAGGACGGCGAGTTCGCAGCGGAGATCCGCACGGCCCTCGAATTGAGTGAGGTGTACCCGGGAGACGCGGGGGTGCTGGCCGCGCTCCTCCTGAACCGGGTCACCCTCGAACCGGGGCAGGGCCTGTACCTCGACGCGGGCAACCTCCACGCCTACCTGCACGGAATGGCCGTGGAGATCATGGCCAACTCCGACAACGTGCTGCGCGGGGGACTCACACCCAAGCACGTGGACGTTCCGGAGTTGCTGCGCGTCCTCGACTTCGACACCGTCGACATTCCGATACTGGAGGCGCAAGAGCGCCCGGGCAGTGGCGAATTCGTGTACTCCACGCCGGCGCCGGAATTCGTTCTCGCGCGGATCGATCTGTCACCGGACGGCCCCACGGAGCACCGGCTCGACTCGGAGGGACCGCATATTCTGCTGTGCACCTCGGGTTCGGTGGAGTTGCGGTGCGGAACCGATGCCCTCGAACTGTCCCAGGGCAACGCCGTCTGGATCGCGGCCGAGGACCCCGAAGTGGTGGTGACCGCGGGCACCGAGTGTGCCCAGTTGTTCAGTGCGAGGGTCGGCCCGCCGATCGCGTAGCCTGTGACCCGCCCTGCGATCCGAGAAGGGCTCCGCGGCCCGTCGTGAGGGTCGTGCGCGACCGAGAGGAGAAGTCAGTTGTCGGCTCATGGGGGAAAGAAGGCGATTCTCGCCGCGCTCGGCGCCAATGCCGGTATCGCGGTAGCCAAGTTCGCCGGCTTCCTGATCACCGGCTCGTCGTCCATGCTGGCGGAATCCGTGCACTCGGTGGCCGATACCTCCAACCAGGGCCTGCTCCTGCTCGGCCAGAAGAAGGCCGAACGCGCCGCAGACGATCTGCACCAGTTCGGGTACGGGCGTAGCCGCTACTTCTACTCGTTCGTCGTCGCGCTCGTGTTGTTCAGCCTCGGTTCGCTGTTCGCGATCTACGAGGGCATCCACAAGATCCAGCACCCCGAGGAACTCACGTCGCCCCTCGTGGCGGTGGTCATCCTGGTGATCGCCATCGGGCTCGAGACGTTCAGCTTCCTCACCGCCGTGCGGGAGTCGCGTCCCCTCAAGGGGACAGCGAGCTGGTGGGGATTCATTCGCACGTCGCGCAGCCCGGAGCTTCCCGTCGTGCTGCTCGAGGACACCGGTGCACTGGTCGGTCTGGTTCTCGCGCTCGGTGGTGTCGGACTGACGATGCTCACCGGGGATCCGGTGTGGGACGGTGTCGGCACCCTCTGCATCGGCGCCCTGCTCGGAATCATCGCGATCATCCTCATCGTCGAGATGCAGAGCCTGCTGATCGGTGAAGGAGCCACCGCCGACGAGGAGTCGCGCATTCTCGCAGCCCTCGTCGACGGCGAGAAGATCGAGCGCGTCATCCATTGCAAGACTCAGTACCTCGGACCCGAGGAAATCCTCGTGGCCGCGAAAGTGGCCGTGGCCGCCGGATCGGACATCAGCGCGGTCGCCGAAGCCATCGACGAGGCCGAGGCGCGAGTGCGCGGCGCAGTCCCCGCGGCTCGCCGCATCTACATCGAACCCGACCTGTTCCGGGCAACCGAAGGCATAGGCTGAACGGCAACTTTCGATTGAGGAGGCTGATGTGGCCATCCAGGACAAAGGCAGCGGAGAACCGCACCTCGGCGGCAGGCCGACCGGATTGTTCCGCACCAAGTCGATCGAGCAGTCGATCCGAGACACGGACGAACCGGAGACCAAACTCCGCAAGGATCTGACGGCGTGGGACCTGACCGTCTTCGGTGTCGCCGTGGTCATCGGTGCCGGCATCTTCACGCTCACCGCGCGCACGGCAGGCAACGTCGCCGGTCCCTCGGTGTCGGCGGCGTTCGTGATCGCCGCCATCGCGTGCGGGCTCGCCGCGCTCTGCTACGCCGAATTCGCCTCCACCGTTCCGGTCGCGGGCAGTGCGTACACGTTCTCCTACGCGACGTTCGGTGAACTGATCGCGTGGATCATCGGATGGGACCTCATCCTCGAATTCGCGCTCGCCGCGTCGGTCGTGGCCAAGGGCTGGTCGCTCTATCTCGGTGAGGTGATCGGCAACCACACGCCGGTGGCGCAGATCGGCTCGGTCACGTTCGACTGGGGTGCGGTACTCATCGTCGCGATCATCACCGTCGTGCTGGCGACGGGCACCAAGCTGTCGTCGCGGGTCTCCCTCGTGATCACCTCGATCAAGGTGGCCGTGGTGCTCGTGGTGGTGGTCGTCGGCGCGTTCTACATCGACACCGACAACTACTCCCCGTACATTCCCCCGTCCGAGGCGGGCAGCACGGGCGAGGGCATCCACCAGTCCCTGTTCTCCTACGTCACGGGCGCCGGCGGCAGCACGTTCGGCTGGTACGGCCTGCTGGCGGCGGCGAGCCTGGTGTTCTTCGCGTTCATCGGTTTCGACATCGTCGCCACCACCGCCGAGGAGACGAAGGATCCGCAGAAGGCGCTGCCCCGCGGAATTCTGGGATCGCTGCTGATCGTGACGATCCTGTACGTGGCGGTGACGCTGGTGCTCACCGGCATGGTCGACTACCACGAATTGGCCGGGGACAGTTCCAATCTGGCCACCGCGTTCGGCATCCACGGGATCACGTGGGCGAAGAACCTGATCTCGTTCGGTGCGCTCGCGGGCCTCACCACCGTGGTGATGGTGCTGATGCTCGGGCAGACCCGGGTGCTGTTCGCCATGTCCCGCGACGGACTGATGCCGAGGCGGCTCGCGCCGACCGGCAAGCACGGCACACCCGTTCGGATCACCGTGCTCGTCGGTGTCGTGGTGGCGGTGCTCGCGGGGATCTTCCCGATCGGCACCCTCGAGGAGATGGTCAACATCGGAACGCTGTTCGCGTTCGTCCTCGTGTCGGTCGGCGTGATCGTGCTGCGCCGGACGCGACCGGACCTGCCCCGCGGATTTCGTGTCCCACTGGTCCCGTGGGTGCCCGTCCTCGCCGTCCTCGCCTGCCTGTGGTTGATGGTGAATCTGTCCGTCGAGACGTGGATCCGGTTCATCGTGTGGATGGCGCTCGGCGTGATCATCTACTTCGCCTACAGCCGCCGCCACTCGATGATGGAGAGACGAAGCCGCGGCGAGGTCTGACACGCAACGGGATTCGACGTCCGGGTGCCGGAGCGGCAGTACCGGGCGAGTACCCCGGAGGCAGCGGGCACTAGTGTCTTGGCCATGACTTCGTCGCGTGTCCGGGTGCCCTATCAGGAGGCTGCGCGCCTGCTGCTGCGTCAGTCGGTACTCGATGCGATGCGAGATCTCCTGTTCGAGAAGGACTGGTCGGACATCACGATGTCGGATGTCGCGGCCGGCGCCGGGGTGAGCAGGCAGACGCTCTACAACGAGTTCAAGTCCCGGCAGGGGCTGGCGGAGGCGTACGCCCTCCGGCTGGCCGACGAACTAGTCGACGCCGTCGACGAGGCGCTCGTGGCGAATGTCGGGGAAGGTCGTGCCGCGCTGCTCTCCGGGTTCACCGCGTTCTTCGCGGCCAGCCTGTCCGACCCGCTCGTGCAATCACTTCTGCGCGGCGAGACCAAGCCCGATCTGCTGCGTCTGATCACGACCGAGAGCGCGCCGATCATCGAGCGGGCGTCCAGGCGGCTCGCCGACGTCTTCCAGCGGTGCTGGGTGCGGGCGAACCCGTCGGACGCGGGGATTCTCAGCCGCGCCATCGTGCGCCTCGCTATGAGTTACATCTCGATGCCACCCGAATCCGAGGCCAACGTCGCCGAGGATCTGGGAGCTCTTCTGGGGCCTTTCGTGGACGAGGCGGTCGACGGGGCCGATCGGGAGTGACCGCCCCGCGGCGCAGCCTCACGTGAGTGTGACCCTCGGGCCGCAGTACCGATAGCCTTGACCGAAACAGCAGTCAAACAGGAGAGGCAGATGACGACCTCAGTTTCAACCACGCCCGTGGCCGAGAGCCGAAACGGGATCGATTTCAAGGTGGCGGACCTTTCGCTTGCCGAGTTCGGCCGCAAGGAGATCCGGCTCGCCGAGCACGAGATGCCGGGACTGATGGCGCTTCGCCGCGAGTACGCAGAGGTGCTGCCGCTCAAGGGCGCTCGCATTTCCGGTTCGCTGCACATGACCATCCAGACGGCCGTCCTCATCGAGACGCTCACCGCTCTGGGCGCCGAGGTCCGCTGGGCCTCGTGCAACATCTTCTCGACGCAGGATCACGCCGCCGCCGCGATCGTCGTCGGCCCGCACGGCACGCCCGAGGAGCCGCAGGGCACCCCGGTCTTCGCGTGGAAGGGCGAGACGCTCGAGGAGTACTGGTGGGCCGCCGAGAAGATGCTCACCTGGCCGGACGCCGACAAGCCCGCGAACATGATCCTCGACGACGGCGGCGACGCCACGATGCTCGTCCTCAAGGGCGCGCAGTTCGAGAAGGCCGGCGTCGTGCCGCCCACCGACGACGAGCAGGATTCCGACGAGTACAAGGTGTTCCTCGCCCTGTTGCGTCAGTCCCTCGAAGCGGACAAGACCAAGTGGACCAAGGTTGCGCAGTCGGTCCAGGGCGTCACCGAGGAGACCACCACCGGTGTCCTGCGTCTCTACCAGGTCGCGGCCGCCGGTGAGCTCACGTTCCCGGCCATCAACGTCAACGACTCGGTCACCAAGAGCAAGTTCGACAACAAGTACGGCACCCGGCACTCGCTGCTCGACGGCATCAACCGCGGCACCGACGTGCTGATCGGCGGCAAGGCTGCGCTCGTCTGCGGTTACGGCGACGTCGGCAAGGGTTGCGCGGAGGCTCTGCGCGGACAGGGAGCCCGCGTCGCGGTCACCGAGGTCGACCCCATCAACGCCCTCCAGGCGCTGATGGACGGCTTCGAGGTGAAGACCGTCGAGCAGGCCATCGGCTGGGCCGACATCGTCATCACGTCCACGGGCAACAAGGACATCATCACGTTCGAGCACATGAAGCAGATGAAGCACCAGGCCATCCTGGGCAACATCGGCCACTTCGACAACGAGATCGACATGGCCGGCCTCGAGCGTTCCGGCGAGGTCACCCGCATCAACATCAAGCCGCAGGTGGACGAGTTCCGATTCAAGGACGGCCACTCGATCATCGTGCTGTCCGAGGGCCGCCTGCTGAACCTCGGCAACGCCACCGGACACCCCTCGTTCGTGATGAGCAACAGCTTCTCCAACCAGGTGATCGCGCAGATCGAACTTTGGACGAAGCCGGAGGAGTACGACAACGAGGTGTACCGCCTCCCGAAGCACCTCGACGAGAAGGTCGCGAAGATCCACGTCGAAGCGCTCGGTGGCACGCTCACCAAGCTCACGAAGGAGCAGGCGGAGTACATCGGCGTCGACGTCGAGGGCCCGTTCAAGCCCGAGCACTACCGCTACTAGAGGCCGCGGCGTCCCCCGGCCCGTCGCGTGCGGGCCGGGGGATAGCCTTCTTCCTCGTGGGAAAACTGATTGCGCTGGAAGGCCTGGACGGCGCCGGCAAGCGAACACTCGTCGGCGCAGTGGTGGGACGCCTCACCGAACAGGGCCTGACGGTCGGCACCCTCGACTTTCCGCGGTACGGCAGGTCCGTGCACGCGGATCTGGCGTCCGAGGCCCTCAAGGGCGCGCACGGTGACCTCAGCGACTCCGTGCACGCGATGGCCGTGATGTTCGCGCTGGACCGGTCCGGTGCCGTCGGGGAGCTCGCGGAGCTGCTCGCCGAACACGACCTGGTGATCCTCGACCGCTACGTGGCGTCCAACGCCGCGTACGGTGCGGCCCGGTTGCATCAGGGGGCCGACGGGGAGTTCGTCGGCTGGGTGCAGAACCTCGAATTCGAGCGGCTGGGGCTGCCCCGGCCCGACCTGCAGCTGTACCTCGACGTCCCCGTGGCGCTCGCCGCGCAACGCGCCCGCGGCCGCGAATCGGCGGATGCGAGCCGGTCGCTGGACGCCTACGAACGCGACCGTGGACTGCAGGAACGTACCGGCGAGGTGTACCGCGAGCTGGCCGTGAAGGACTGGATTTCGCCGTGGTGGGTGCTCACCCCGGACACCGATCCGATCACGCTCGCCGAAAACCTGGCACTCTTGAGTGACGACACGGCACGCCGTGACGAGAAAGAACACGGCACGCCGTAACGGCGAACGGGCTGTTACGGCCTCCGAAGATGCAACGATAGGGACATGAAGCCAAGGATTCTGGTTGTCGACGACGACACTGCGCTCGCGGAGATGCTCACGATCGTCCTCCGCGGCGAAGGATTCGATCCGTATGTGGTGGGGGACGGGACCCAGGCGCTCACCGCGGTCCGGGAGACACGCCCGGACCTGGTGCTGCTCGACCTGATGCTGCCCGGCATGAACGGCATCGACGTGTGCCGCGTCCTGCGGGCCGATTCCGGTGTCCCCATCGTGATGCTGACCGCCAAGACGGACACCGTCGACGTGGTCCTCGGATTGGAATCCGGCGCGGACGACTACATCATGAAGCCGTTCAAGCCGAAGGAACTGGTGGCGCGGGTCCGGGCACGGCTTCGCCGGACCGAGGACGAGCCGGCCGAGCTGCTCAGCATCGCCGACATCGTCATCGACGTCCCCGCCCACAAGGTGAGCCGGGGCGAAGAACTGATCTCCCTCACCCCCCTCGAGTTCGATCTCCTGGTGGCTCTGGCGCGCAAACCGCGACAGGTGTTCACCCGTGAGGTCCTGCTCGAGCAGGTGTGGGGTTACCGACATGCAGCCGACACCCGACTGGTCAACGTGCACGTTCAGCGTCTGCGGGCCAAGGTCGAGACTGATCCCGAAAATCCCGAAGTGGTTTTGACGGTCAGGGGGGTCGGCTACAAGGCCGGACCGCCGTGACAGGTGTTTCCCGATGGCGGCGTCGTGTCAACCGACGCGTTTCGCCGATCCTTCGGTGGGGTCACTCACTGAGCAATACCCTCGCGCACACGTGGCGTCGTTCGCTGCAGCTGAGGGTTGTCGTCTCGACGTTGACATTGTCGCTCATCGTCATCGTCGTGCTCGGCGTCGTGCTCACGAGCCAGATCACCGACCGTCTGCTCGAAACGAAGATCAACGCGGCGACCGAGGAGATGGACCGTGCCCGCAGCACGGTCGAGGGGCAGCTGGCCGGCGCGGACGACAGTAGCTCGCCCACCACCCAGCTCGACGGTGCCCGGGCCGCGCTGACGAACCGGGAGCCCGACGCCGGTCAGGCGTCGGGGTCGGCGGGAACGTTCGATCCCGTGCTGATCGTGCCTGGTGACGGCCCCCGCGCCCCGACGTCCAGCGGTCCGGCGGACCAGATCCCGGAATCGCTGCGGGCGTTCGTCCAGGCCGGTCAGGTGGCCTACCAGTTCGCCACCGTGAACGATCCCGAAGGCTATTCGGGGCCGGCGTTGATCGTCGGGAGCCCGACCGCGTCCGCGATCTCCACGCTCGAGCTGTATCTCGTGTTCCCACTGGCCAGTGAGGACCGCAGCCTGTCGCTGGTCCGCGGCACGCTGCTGGTGGGTGGTGCGGTGCTCGCCGTGCTGCTCGCGGCCATCGCGCTCCTCGTCGCCCGGCAGGTGGTTCTGCCCATCCGGTCGGCGTCCCGGATCGCCGTGCGCTTCGCCGACGGCCGGCTGAAGGAACGCATGCCTGTGCGCGGCGAGGACGACATGGCACGGCTGGCGATGTCGTTCAACGAGATGGCGGAGAGCCTGTCCAAACAGATCACCCAGCTCGAGGAGTTCGGAAATCTCCAGAAGAGATTCACCTCCGACGTGAGCCACGAGCTGCGGACCCCGCTGACGACCGTGCGCATGGCGGCCGACCTCATCCACGACGGCAGCGACGACCTCGACCCCGTGCTCCGGCGGTCGTCGGAATTGCTGGTCGCCGAACTCGACCGGTTCGAGGGGTTGCTGGCCGACCTCCTCGAGATCAGCAGGCACGACGCCGGTGTGGCGGAACTGGCCGCGGAGCAACTCGACGTCCGGATGTGTGCGCGTGCGGCGGTCTCGACGGTCCGTCACCTCGCGCGCGAGAGCGGGACCGAACTGATCGTGGACCTGCCCGATCAGGCAGTCATGGCCGAGGTGGACCCGCGTCGCGTGGAACGCATTCTGCGGAACCTCCTCGCGAACGCGATCGATCACGGAGAAGGCAAACCGGTGCTGCTGCGCCTGCGCGCCGACGACAGCGCCGCGGCGTTCATCGTGCGCGACCAGGGCGTGGGACTGCGGCCGGGCGAGGAGAAGCTGGTGTTCAACAGGTTCTGGCGGTCCGACCCGTCGCGCGTGCGACGGTCGGGCGGTACCGGCCTCGGGCTCGCGATCAGTGTGGAGGACGCGAATCTCCACGACGGCAGGCTCGAGGCGTGGGGCGAACCCGGCCAAGGTGCCTGCTTCCGGTTGACGCTGCCGCGGGTGCGGGGCCGCAAGGTCGTGTCGAGCCCGTTGCCGCTGAAGCCGGGAACCGCGAAATACGTTCAAGGGCAGCCTGTCCCGGGCGACACCACGTTGCCGGTGCGTAACGGGAGCCCGGAGACGGCGGCCGACGAGTCCCGCACGATTCCCCAGAAGCGTGAGCGAGCACACGTCGGTGACCGAGACGGTTCGCATCGACCGGAGCAGGACCTGTGACGCCCGGCCGGCGATCTGCCCTGCTGTCGCGGTCGGTGTGCGGGGCGATCGTCCTCGCGGTGCTCGTGACGGTCAGTGGGTGCGCGAGCCTCCCGGACTCCTCCACGCCGCAGGCGATCGGCACGATCAACCGTGACTCACCGGGCTCGAGTGTCGCGGCCCCCGCGCCGGGGCGTGAACCCGACCTGCTGCTGCGCGACTTCTTCAAGGCCAGTACCGACCCGTCCAACCGGCATCTCGCGGCCCGCCAGTTCCTCACCCCCGGTGTGTCCGGCAGGTGGGACGACGCGGCCAGCGCAACCATCGTCGACAAGGTCGACGTCCTCCCGGAGACACGGTCGGCCGACCAGGCAACGTACACGATCCGCGCCAACAAGGTGGGGCAGCTCGAGCCCGGTGGGTTGTACGTGGCGGAGGAGGGCAGCTTCGAGACGAAGATCAGTCTCGAGCTGCAGGGCGGTGAGTGGCGGATCTCCGAGCTCCCCGCGGGCGTGATCCTCGACCGAGCGCAGTTCCTCAACACGTACCAGCGCAAATCGCTGTACTTCCTCGACCCGGCCGGGACGACGGTGGTGCCCGATCCGCGCTGGGTGTCGGGCGCTCAGGATCAGATGGCGTCCCAGCTGATCGGCCTGCTGATCGACGGGCCGAAGGCCGCCCTGGCCCCGGCCGTGCGCAACGAGCTCGGTGACGGCGTGTCCGTGCGGGGCCCGATCACGAAGGCCGACGGCCGCACCGCGCAGGTGGGGGTGGGGCTCGGCGGCATCCGGATCGACTTCGCCGGCGTGCCGCCGATGGACGCGCAGGCGAAACAGCTGTTCGCGGCGCAGGTGATCTGGACGCTGGCCAACGCGGAGATCTCGGGCCCCTATGTGCTGCTCGCCGACGGCGAGCCGTTCGACGAGCGGTTCCCGAACGGGTGGACCACCGCCGACGTCGCGTCGATGAATCCGTTCGCGACGTCGAGTGCCACCGTGGGGTTGCACGCGCTGCGCGAGGGGTCGATGGTGAGCGTCACCGAGACCGGTGTCACTCCGGTGCCCGGGTACTTCGGTTCGGCCCGCAACATGCGTTCGCTCGCACTGTCGCAGGACGGAAAGCTGGTCGCCGCCGTCGCGGACACCGGGCGTCCGGCGCCGGAACCCGCGAGTTCGCTCATGGTCGGCGCGTACGAGGACGGTGCCGCGTCGGTGCTCGAGGGCGGCGCGATCACCCGCCCGACATGGGCACCCGACAATTCGGCGATCTGGGCAGCGGTCAACGGTAACACCGTCATTCGGGTGTTGCGCGAGCCCGGCACCGGCCGCACGTCGGTGGTCAACGTCGACGCCGGCGCCGTCACCGCGCTGGGTGCAACGATCACCGAGTTGCGGCTGTCCCGTGACGGGGTGCGCGCGGCGCTGATCGTCGACGGCAAGGTCTATCTCGCCATCGTCACCCAGATGCCGGGCGGTGAGTACGCGTTGACGAATCCCCGTGCGGTCGCGATCGGTCTGGGCAGCCCGGCGCTGTCGCTGGACTGGAGCACGAGCGACACGATCGTCGTCGCGCGCGCGGCCTCGGACATCCCGGTGGTCCAGGTGGCCGTCGATGGCTCGCGGATGGACGCGCTGCCGAGCCGCAATCTGACCGCGCCGGTGGTGGCCGTGGACGCGTCGACGACCACGGAGTTCGTCGCCGACTCGCGGGCGGTGTTCCAGTTGAACAACAACGATCCGGCGGGCGACCGGTACTGGCGGGAGGTTCCCGGGTTGACGGGTGTGAAGGCGATCCCGGTCCTGCCGGGCTGAGGCTGTCGGTGCGGTCGCCGATACTGCCCGCATGCGCGCCCTGCCCGGCCTCCGGAGTCTGCTCGACCTGATCCTGCCCGCCGAATGCGGCGGGTGCGGGGTCCCGGGCACGCAGTGGTGTGCCCGCTGCGCCACGGAGTTGGCCGACGATCCCGTGTTGCTCCGGCCCCGCGTGGATCCCGGGGTCGGGGTGTGGGCCCTCGGTCCGTACTCGGGTGCCCGCCGTCGGGCCGTGATCGCCGCGAAGGAACGCGGGCGGCGTGATCTCGCGGCGCCCCTCGGGTCCGCCGTCGCGGGCGCCCTGGGCCGTCTGCAGCAGTGGGGTGAACTCGACCCGCCGGACGTCGCCCCGGTGGTTCTGGTGCCGGCTCCGACGCGTCCCCGGGCCGCCAGGGGACGCGGCGGCGACCCCGTCACCCGGATCGCCGTCGCCGCGGTGGGGGGCAGGCGCGTGTGCCCCGCGCTCGTGATGCGGCGCGCCGTGCGCGATTCGGTCGGACTGAGCGCAGATCAACGTCGAGTAAACCTCGAGGGTGGTGTCCGGTTGACGCGGAGCGGCGAAGGATTCGCGCGACATCTTGCGTCGGAACCGGCTGCACTGCAACGGATATCGGTGGTATTGCTGGACGACGTGTCGACCACCGGGGCGACCGCCACCGAGTCGGTCCGGGTGCTGTCGCGAGTGGGTATCCGAGTGAGCGCGGTGGTCGTCGTGGCGGGTGTCGGATGAAATTCTGCCGAACAGTGGCACTCGCGCGCGTTACGTACTAGCGTCGCGGACACACCCGAAAACACAGGTAGGAGGTGGAACTTCGAACCTGGTGCCGGGCGGACCCCCTTCCGGCATTGCTCAAACTCGCCGCCGCCCATCAAGGGGCGGGGCCGTAATCGGGAGGTACGAGTGACGACCCCTTCGCAAGCCTCGGTTTTCGTCGACGACCGCACAACGGATGCACAAGAGAAGACGGATACCCCCAACGCCGAGATCGTCGTCAAGGGACGCAACGTCGAGGTACCCGACCACTTCCGCGTGTACGTCTCCGAGAAGCTGTCGCGCCTCGAGCGCTTCGATCCCTCCATATTTCTGTTCGATGTCGAACTTCACCACGAACCTAATCGACGCCAGAGAAAGAACTGCCAGCGCGTCGAGATCACTGCCCGAGGCAAGGGGCCGGTAGCCCGAGCCGAGGCATGCGCCGACAGCTTCTATGCAGCATTCGAGTCGGTGACCGCCAAGCTCGAGAGCAGGCTCCGCCGCACCAAGGACCGCAAAAAGGTCCACTACGGGGAAAAGACCCCGGTGTCGGTGGCGGAGGCCACCGCCGCACTCGCCGAGGACGACAGTCTCGGCATCAGTCCCGACATCTCCCTGGACGGTCAGATGCCGGACGAGCACACACCGGGTCATGTCGTGCGTACCAAGGAACACAAGGCCACGCCGATGACCGTCGACGATGCTTTGTACGAGATGGAGCTGGTAGGACACGATTTCTTCCTGTTCCACGACAAGGAGTCGGACAGGGCGACCGTCGTCTACCGGCGGCACGCGTTCGACTACGGATTGATACGTCTGGCGTGATGTACTCCCGTTCCGCCTGACGATCCGAGCGGTCGGTCTACTCGTCCGATCGCGGAAGCGCCTACCATGGAATCCGGCCGGGGTTCTCGGACCTCCGGCCGGATTTTGTGTGTCACCCATCCACTGCCGAAGATTGAGGACGAACAAGACTGTGCCGTCGCTGTCGCTATCGAAGCTGCTCCGTGTTGGTGAAGGTCGCATGGTCAAGCGGCTCAAGCACATCGCCGACCACGTTTCCTCGCTGTCGCCCGAGGTCGAAGACCTGACCGACGAGCAACTCCGCGCGAAGACCGAGGAGTTCCGCGCCCGCTACCGCGACGGCGAGACGCTCGACGAACTGCTGCCCGAGGCGTTCGCGGTCGCCCGCGAGGCGTCCTGGCGCGTGATCGACCAGCGGCACTTCCACGTGCAGATCATGGGCGGTGCCGCCCTCCACTTCGGCAACATCGCCGAGATGAAGACGGGTGAGGGCAAGACCCTGACCTGCGTGTTGCCCGCATACCTCAATGCGATCGCCGGAGACGGCGTGCACGTCGTCACGGTCAACGACTACCTCGCCAAGCGCGACTCCGAGTGGATGGGCCGTGTCCACCGCTTCCTCGGACTCGACACCAGCGTGATCCTGTCCGGCATGTCGCCCGCCGAGCGTCGCGCAGCCTATGCGGCCGACATCACATACGGCACCAACAACGAGTTCGGGTTCGACTACCTGCGCGACAACATGACGCACTCCCTGGACGATCTCGTCCAGCGCGGTCACAGCTTCGCCGTCGTCGACGAGGTCGACTCCATCCTCATCGACGAGGCCCGGACCCCCCTCATCATCTCCGGTCCCGCCGACGCCTCGAGCAAGTGGTACGCGGAGTTCGCCCGCATCGCGCCGCTGCTCAAGCGGGACGTGCATTACGAGGTCGACATCCGCAAGCGCACCATCGGCGTCCACGAGGCCGGCGTCGAGCTCGTCGAGGACCAGCTCGGCATCGACAACCTGTACGAGGCCGCCAACTCGCCGCTCGTGAGCTACCTGAACAACGCCATCAAGGCCAAGGAGCTCTACACCAAGGACAAGGACTACATCGTCCGCGACGGCGAAGTGATCATCGTCGACGAGTTCACCGGCCGCGTCCTCGTCGGCCGCCGGTACAACGAGGGCATGCACCAGGCGATCGAGGCCAAGGAGAAGGTCGAGATCAAGGCCGAGAACCAGACCCTCGCCACGATCACGCTCCAGAACTACTTCCGTCTCTACGACAAGCTGTCGGGCATGACGGGTACGGCCGAGACCGAGGCCGCCGAGCTGCACCAGATCTACAACCTCGGCGTCATCCCGATCCCCACCAACCGGCCGATGGTCCGCGTCGACAACGGCGACCTGATCTACAAGACCGAGGAAGCCAAGTTCGACGCCGTCGTCGACGACGTGGTGGAGCGGCACGAGAAGGGCCAGCCGGTCCTGATCGGCACCACCAGCGTCGAGCGGTCCGAGTACCTGTCGAAGCAGTTCACCAAGCGCGGCGTGGCGCACAACGTGCTGAACGCGAAGTTCCACGAGCAGGAAGCTCAGATCATCGCCGAGGCCGGCAGGTCGGGCGCCGTCACCGTGGCGACCAACATGGCCGGTCGTGGTACCGACGTCGTGCTCGGCGGCAATCCCGACATCATCGCGGACATCGCGCTCCGCAAGCAGGGACTCGACCCCGTCCACACGCCCGACGACTACGAGGCGGCGTGGGACGACGTCCTCGACCAGGTCAAGGCCGAGGTCAAGGCTGACGCGGACAAGGTTCGTGAGGCGGGCGGACTGTACGTCCTCGGTACCGAGCGGCACGAGTCCCGGCGTATCGACAACCAGTTGCGCGGCCGGTCCGGCCGTCAGGGCGATCCGGGTGAGTCGCGGTTCTACCTGTCGCTCGGCGACGAGTTGATGCGACGGTTCAACGGCGCGGCGCTCGAGTCGATCATGACCCGCCTCAACCTGCCCGACGACGTTCCCATCGAGGCGAAGATGGTCTCGAAGGCCATCAAGAGCGCTCAGACGCAGGTCGAGCAGCAGAACTTCGAGATCCGCAAGAACGTCCTCAAGTACGACGAGGTGATGAACCAGCAGCGCACGGTCATCTACAACGAGCGCCGCCAGATCCTCGAGGGCAAGGACATGGAGGGCCAGGTCGAGAAGATGATCACCGACGTGGTCACCGCGTACGTCGACGGCGCCACCGCCGAGGGATACGTCGAAGACTGGGATCTCGAACAGCTGTGGACGGCCCTCAAGACGCTGTACCCGGTCGGCGTCGACTACAAGGAACTGGTCGGCGACGGCGACGGTGAGACCAACGACATCACCGCCGACGAGCTGCGCGAGACCCTGCTGACGGACGCACACGACGCCTACGCCCGGCGTGAGGCTGAGATCGACGGTGTTGCCGGCGCGGGATCGATGCGCGAACTGGAGCGCCGCGTCCTGCTGAGCGTGCTCGACCGCAAGTGGCGCGAGCACCTCTACGAGATGGACTACCTCAAGGAAGGCATCGGCCTGCGGGCGATGGCCCAGCGTGATCCGCTCGTCGAGTACCAGCGCGAAGGCTTCGACATGTTCGGCGGCATGCTCGAGGGCCTGAAGGAGGAGTCGGTCGGATTCCTGTTCAACCTTCAGGTCGAGGCAGCCGCCCCGCAGGCGGCGCAGGCCCCGGGCGTCAGCGTCACCGCGGCGTCCGCAGCGGCGACGGCGGCGGCCTCGCCCGCTCCGGCCGCGCCGCGGCCACTGCCGACCCAGGAGGCGGCGCAGCAGGCGCAGGGCACGGCGGCACCGTCCGCCCTCCGCGCGAAGGGGCTGGACGACGGCGAGCCCCGCGGGCTCACGTACTCCGGACCTGCCGAGGACGGCAACGCCCAGCTCAGCCGCCGCGGAGCAGCCGAGTCGGACGATGCCGCCGACGCCGGAACCCGTCGTCAGCGGCGTGAGGCCGCGCGGTCGCAGTCGAAGGGCAAGAAGGCCCCGCGGACCAAGCGCAGGCGCTGACCGCGGAGAAGTCGATCAGCCGATCACCAGCGAGGTGACGGTCCAGCCCGTGTCGGACTGTTGTTCGACACGGGCTGCGATCACGAAGATCCGCGGTCCCCGGCCGTAGGTGCCGAAGGCCTCGAACGCGCACGGCTCCACGGCGCACAGGTGCACGCGGACGAGCGTCGCGACACCGAGTCGCCGGGCGGGCGACTCCGACAGCGCGAGCGTGCGCACGACGTCGATGAGCGACGGCGTCACCAGCGGCCGCAGTTGCCGCACGTTGCGGCGCCGATCCAGCACTTCGAGGACCAGCCGGAACGCCTGCTCCGTGAATCGCTGGACGTCCGGCGACGGAAGGGGCAGCGTTCCCGGCTGCGTCGTGGCGGTGCGTGGCGACGCCCCCGAGTGGGGCGACGACCGGTGCCTGCTGCGCCCGGCCGCGTGCCGCCCGCTCGACGGCACCGCCGAATGCCCCGGCAGAGGCGGTGCGGGAACGTCACCGGCGGCCGGCTCGAAGCGCGGCACCCGTGACAGGAACGTGTAGGACTCACTCATTTCTTACCCCCCGGTTTCGGCATGAGACGGCCGTCGTAGCGGTCATACTCGCACGGATCCCGTCGTCGTGTCGCCGAACCGGGGAGCGGACCCTAGGGTGGGAACGTGCGGGGATTGATATTGGACTTCGGAGGAGTTCTCGCGGGTCCCGGTTCGGACATGGACGGCCTGTCGTCCGTCCTTGCCGGTGCCCGGACTCGTGGGGTGCGGACCGCGATCCTGAGCAACGATCCCGGTGGTCCCGGCGCGCAGTGGCTGCGAGAACTCGGTGACGGCCGGCTGGTCGATCAGGTCGTGTTGTCCGGGGATGTCGGTGTGGCCAAACCTGATCCGCGGATCTACCGGCTGACGGCCGACGCGCTCGGTCTGGCCCCGGCGGACTGTATCTTCGTCGACGACCTGTCGGTCAATGTCCGGGGTGCGGTGGCCGTCGGGATGGTGGGTGTCCACCACGTCGACGGCGGCGCCACCGCGGACGAGATAGCGATACTTCTCGAGGTCGATCGAGACGGGATGCAAGGGGGACAGGCGCCGACATGGTGACGAGACTGACTACGCAGGACGCGTCGTTCTACTTTCTCGAGGCGAGCAGCACGCCGATGCACGTGGGATCGCTCGCGATCTTCCGCAAGCCGCGAAACGGGTTGTCCTACGAGGAATTACTGAGCCTCGTCGAGGAACGGCTGAGCCTGGTGCCCCGCTACCGGCAGAAGGTGCGGGAGGTGGCGCTGGGACTGTCGCGGCCGGTGTGGGTGGACGACCAGGACTTCGACATCGAGTACCACGTCCGGCGGTCGGCGCTGCCGAAGCCCGGATCGGATGCCCAGTTGCACGATCTGGTCGCGCGGCTCACGTCCCGGCCGCTCGACAACACACGACCGCTGTGGGAGATGTACCTGGTGGAGGGGTTGGCGAACAATCGCTTCGCCATCTTCACGAAGTCCCATTCCTCGCTGGTCGACGGCGAGACGGCGCTCGAGATCGGCCAGGTGATCCTGGACCCGGCGAAGACCCGGCGGCCCATGGCCGAGGAACTGTGGATGCCGAGCCCCGCCCCCAGTGAGTCCACCCTCATCGCCGGGGCGCTGGCGGAGATGGTGGCGCGGCCGGGCGAAGGGCTGGCGGCGCTGCGGATGACGTTGGGCGACATGGCGTCTGCGCTCGGTGAGACCGTGCGCGCCGTCGGCAAGGTGGCCGCCGTCGTGCGCACCGCCACGCAGGTGGCGCCGGCGAGTCCGCTGAACGCGACCATTTCCCGCAATCGGCGCTTCGCGGTGGTCAAGACCGAACTGGGTGACTACCGGAAGATTCGCGCGCAGTACGGGTGCGAGGTCAACGACGTCATCCTCGCGGTCGTGTCGGGTGCGATGCGGTACTGGCTGCTCTCCCGCGGCGAGCCGGTGGCCGAGTCGACCACGGTCCGCGCGATGGTTCCGATGTCCGTGTACGCGACGGATCCCGAGGCCGACGACGAGGCATCACGCCGCGGCGAGTGGGCGGATCCGCGGAGCATGGTGTCGTCGTTCCTCATCGACCTGCCGGTCGGGGAACCGAATGCCGTGGTGCGGCTGTCACACGTGGCGCACGCCATGGAGGCGCACGCGAAGCAGAGTCAGCGGGTCACCGCGGAGACCCTGGTGCGTTTGTCGGGGTTCGCGCCGGCCACCCTGCACGCGATGAGTGCCCGTGTCGCGAGCAGTTTCTCGCAGCGGATGTTCAACCTGATGATCACCAACGCGCCCGGTCCGCAGCTGCCGCTGTACGTCGGGGGAGCGCGGATGCTCGAGATGTATCCGGTGTCGCCGCTGCTGAAAAACCAGACTTTGAGCATCGGTCTGACGTCCTACGACGGCAACGTCTACTACGGTTTGAATGCAGACCGTGATGCCATGGCCGACGTGGATGTGGTGGCGGCGCTGCTGTACGAATCTCTCGAGGAGTTGTTGGATGCCAGCCGGTGAGAAGTCCGCGGTGCGAATGACGGGTGACGCATGACGAGGGTGTACGTTCCCGCGACGATCGAGATCCTCCAGCGGCTCGTCACCGACCGGGAGTTCGATCCGATGAGCCGTACCGCGTTCGCCGTCACCCCCACGCTCCGCGAGGCGTATTCGTCGGGCGACGACGAGGAACTGGCCGAGGTCGCGATGGCCGAGGCGGCCCGGGCCTCGCTGCGACTGATCGCGGGCCGGGTGGGGGAGAGCGGGAGCGACGGGGTTCGGTTCCGTCGCGCCGTGGTCGCCGCGGACGTGGACGACGTGACGCCGCGCCCGGACCTCGACGACGCCGTGGTCCGGTTGCCCGGTCCGGTGACGATCGGCACGGTCGCGTCCGTGCACGTCGACCTGGCGGAGGCGGAGCCGGACATCGAGCGGGCCGTGTCGGCGATCGACGAGGCGGATCTCGGGGACCCCGATGCCGAGTTCGTCCTCGGTGACGCGGAGGATCATGTGCTGGCGTGGTACGCCACTCAGGAGCTTCCGTTCCTGCTCGAACTACTCTGACCGGTACGCCCGCTTACCTCGGGGTAACCTACGGTACCGTAACTTGATAACCTTCGGTAGCGTAGGTCATGACGGAAAAGGTGGAGGTCGGATGGGTCTGAAGGATTGGATCGAGGCGCCCGCAGCAGCGGTCGTGCCCGCCAAGCGGTCCAAGCTCAATTGGTTGCGTGGCGCGGCGGCACGGCTCACGACGCCGTTGCTGCCCGACGACTACCTGCATCTGGCCAACCCGCTGTGGTCGGCTCGCGAACTGCGTGGACAGATCGTGGAGGTGCGCGCGGAGACCGCGGACTCGGCCACGATCGTCATCAAGCCGGGCTGGGGATTCGATTTCGACTACGAGCCCGGCCAGTACATCGGCATCGGTCTGCACATCGACGGGCGCTGGCACTGGCGCTCGTACTCCCTCACCTCGCCGCCGAACTGGGACGACAAGCTCATCTCCATCGCCGTCAAGGCGATGCCCGAGGGATTCCTGTCGAGTCACCTCGTCAACGGTGTGCCCTCGGGGACGATCGTGCGGCTCGCGACCCCCACGGGCAACTTCGCGCTGCCCGACCCGCCGCCGGAGCGGATCCTGTTCCTCACCGCGGGCAGCGGCATCACGCCCGTGATGGCGATGCTGCGCACCATGAACCGGCGCGGTCAGCTTCCCGACGTCTTCCACGTCCACTCGGCGCCCACCGACGCCGACGTGATGTTCGCCGACGAACTCACCCAGCTCCACGAGGAGCACGACGACTTCCGGTGCAAGATCCAGCTCACCCGTAGTCAGGGCAAGTTCGCGTTGTCCTCGCTCGACGAGGTGTGCCCCGACTGGCGCGAACGTCAGACGTGGGCCTGCGGCCCGCTGCCGATGCTCGACGAGATCGAGACGTTGTGGCGCGACGAGGGCATCGAGAACAAGTTGCACCTCGAGCGGTTCGCCGTCTCCCGTGCGGACACGTCCGGCGAGGGCGGGACCGTCACGTTCGCCAAGGCCGACAAGACCGTGTCGGTCGACGGTGCCACCACTCTCCTCGAGGCCGGGGAGCAGGTCGGGGCACTGATGCCTTTCGGCTGCCGGATGGGTATCTGCCAGACCTGTGTCGTGCCGATTCTCGCCGGGCATGCCATCGACCTGAGGTCGGGTAAGCAGCACGCCGAAGGTGACCGAGTCCAGACTTGTATCTCCGCGGCGGCAGGGGACTGCACGCTCGACGCGTAAGCGTGAGCGTGTTGTTCACCTGACTCCGCTATTCTCGGACTCTCACCAGACGGAGGAGCACGGTGGCGATCACCGACATCAAAGAGTTCGCGCATCTGACCGAAGCGGACATCGAATCGCTCGGGCGTGAGTTGGATGGTATCCGGCTCGACGTGGAGGATTCGCGGGGCGTTCGCGACGCCCGCTACATCCGCCGGGCCATCAGGGCGCAACGGCTGTTGGAGCTCGGCGGCCGGCTTGCGTTGTTCGGAAGCCGCTACCGCCCGGCCTGGCTCGCGGGCACCGCGATGCTCTCCCTCTCGAAGATCATCGAGAACATGGAGCTCGGCCACAACGTGATGCACGGCCAATGGGACTGGATGAACGATCCGGAGATCCACTCCATGTCGTGGGAGTGGGATCAGACGGGCCCCTCGGAGCATTGGAAGCGGGCGCACAACTACTCCCACCACACGTTCACCAACATCGTCGGAATGGATTCCGATGTGGGGTTCGGCATCCTCAGGATGACCCGCGACGAGGAGTGGCGGCCGATCAACCTGCTGCAGCCCTTCGCCAACATCATCCTGGCCGCCACGTTCGAGTGGGGGATCGCGCTCCACGACCTCACGTTCGCCGCCGAGCTCGAGGGTGCGGAGAAGGGGCAGCTCAATTCCCAGGCCAACAAGGATTTCGGGCGCAAGATCTTCCGCCAGGTCGGCAAGGACTTCCTCCTGTTCCCGGTGCTCGCGGGACCGGCGTGGAAGTCGACGCTGACGGCCAACGCCACCGCCAATCTCGTGCGGAATCTGTGGGCCTACGTGGTGATCTTCTGTGGGCACTTCCCGGATGGTGCCGAGAAGTTCACGGTGGACGAATACGAGAACGAGACCAGGCACGAGTGGTATCTCCGGCAGATGCTCGGCAGTGCGAATTTCGATTCCGGCAAGATCATGGGTTTCATGAGCGGGAACCTCAGCTACCAGATCGAGCATCACCTGTTCCCGGACCTGCCGAGCAACCGGTACCCGGAGATCGCAGTGAAGGTCCGGGCGCTGTGCGAGAAGTACGACCTGCCGTACACCACGGGTTCGCTCGCCAAGCAGTACCTGCTGGCTCTGCGCACGATCCACAAACTCGCCCTGCCCGACCGGTTCCTGCGGGCGACGGCGGACGACGCCCCGGAGACGTCCTCGGAACGCAAGTTCCGCGACGCCCGTGATGCGGGCGCCGCCATGGTCGAGACGTTGCGTACGGATCCCGTCACGGGGCAGCGGCGCGGTCTGCTGTCGGCGTTGCGCGCCCGCGCGGAGGCCAAGATTCCTCGCCGTCGACGGTGATTTCACTCACACCTACACCCAGGTAACCTACGGTGTCGTAACTTACGGTACGGTAGGTCGAGTCAGCGCCCACGGGTGTGAACTGTCGACCCAGCCAGGAGGAGGTCCCCCATGGCGATTGCAGACGTCAAGGAATACGCACATCTCACCGAAGCCGACATCGAGTCGCTCGGACGCGAGCTCGATGCGATCCGGCGCGATATCGAAGAGTCCCGCGGGGAGCGTGACGCGCGGTACGTGCGAAACACGATCAGACTGCAGCGTTCCCTCGAAATCGGTGGCCGAGCCGTCCTCTTCGCGAGCAAGCGGCGTCCCGCCTGGCTGGCGGGCACGGCCATGCTTTCCCTCTCGAAGATCATCGAGAACATGGAACTCGGCCACAATGTCATGCACGGCCAGTGGGACTGGATGAACGATCCCGAGATCCACTCCACCTCGTGGGAGTGGGACGTGACGGGACCGTCCGCTCACTGGAAGCAGACGCACAACTACATTCACCACAAGTACACCAACGTCCTCGGCATGGACGACGACGTGGGATACGGACTGCTGCGCGTCACGCGCGACCAGCGGTGGAAGCCGTTCAACACCGGCAATCTCCTGTACAACACGCTGCTCGCGCTGTTCTTCGAGTACGGCATCGCGGCGCAGCATCTCGAACTCGGCAAGGTCGCCAAGGGGCGCGTGCCGAGCGAGGACACCCAGCGCAAGCTCCGCGAGGTCGGCGAGAAGGTCGGCAAGCAGATCCTCAAGGACTACGTCATCCACCCCGCGGTCACGGGTCCCGCGTGGAAGAGCACTCTCACCGCCAACATCGCCGCGAACATGATCCGCAACGTGTGGACCAACGCGATCATCTTCTGCGGGCACTTTCCGGACGGCGCCGAGAAGTTCACCAAGGCGGACATCGACAAGGAAACGCAGCCCCAGTGGTACCTGCGGCAGATGCTCGGTAGCGCGAACATCGAGGGCGGCAAGCTGATGGACTTCATGTCCGGCAACCTCAGCTACCAGATCGAGCACCACCTGTTCCCCGACCTGCCCAGCAACCGCTACTCGGAGATCGCCGTGCGGGTGCGGGAACTGTGCGACAAGTACGACCTGCCGTACACCACCGGGCCCTTCCTCGTGCAGTACGCGAAGTCGTGGCGCACCATCGCCAAGCTGTCGTTGCCGAACAAGTACCTCAAGGCGACCGCGGACGACGCGCCGGAGACGGCGTCGGAACGCAAGTTCGGTGGAAACACCACGGCGACAATCGATCCCGTGACCGGCCGCCGTCAGGGGCTGAGTACCGCGATCAAGCGCACCCGCAAGCGCCGCGGTCTGCGCGCGCTGCTGTCCCGCTAGAAAAGTTCCGCTACAGACGCGGTTCGTCCCTCACCAGGCTTCGTTGGATGCGATGGCCGTGAGGAGGTGACGGACCGCGTCGACGCGTTTGGCGGCCTTGCCCTCCAGTAGGTCGAGCGCGCATTCCGGGTCCGCGGGCGGGCCGAGGTGGGTACACCCTCTCGGGCAGTCCTCGATGGCCGCGGCCAGATCGGAGAACGCGGCCACCACGTTCTCCGGGGAGATGTGGGCCAGTCCGAACGACCGGATGCCGGGAGTGTCGATCGCCCAGCCGCCCGTCGGAAGCGGCAGCGCGACCGATTGCGTGGACGTATGCCTGCCCTTGCCGACGCCGGAGACCACGCCGACGGCCCGGTCGGCGTCGGGCACGAGGCGGTTGACGAGAGTCGACTTCCCGACCCCCGAATGGCCGATCAGCGCGGTGAGCCGGCCCGACAGCATCGACAGCACCTCGTCGACGGGATCGTCGCGACCGGCCACGACGACGGGAACGTCGAGGTCGGCGAACGCGCTCGCGAACTCCTCGGGCGGCTCGAGATCGCTCTTCGTCAGGCACACGATGGGACTCAACCCGCCCGCGTACGCGGCGACGAGCGCACGCTCGACGAATCCCGTCCGTGGCGGCGGGTCCGCGAGCGCCACGACGATCAGCAGCTGCTGGGCGTTGGCCACGACGATCCGCTCGTACGGATCGGTGTCGTCGGCGGTGCGTCGCAGCACCGTGGAGCGTTCGGCGACCCGCACGATCCGCGCCAGGGTGTCGGGTTTGCCGGACAGGTCACCGACGACGCTCACCTCGTCGCCCACCACGATGGGGGTGCGGCCCAGTTCCCGGGCGCGCATGGTGACGAGGGGACGTTCGGGGTCGCCGCCCAGCACGCAACCCCATCGGCCGCGGTCGACCGAGACGACCATCGCCGACTCCGCGGCGAGGTGTTCCGGCCGGGTCTTCGTGCGCGGGCGCGTTCCTCGGCCCGGGCGTACCCGGACGTCGGACTCGTCGTACTGCCTGCGACTCAGAAGCTCGCCTTCCGCTCGGTGCCCGCAGCTGCGGACAGCATTGTGGCCCACAGGTTCTCGAAACCGGGCAGGGTCTTGGCCGTGGTGCCGACGTCCTCGATCCGGATGCCGTCGACCCGCAGCCCGACGATTGCGCCCGCGGTCGCCATCCGATGGTCGGCGTACGAGCGCCACGTTCCACCGTGCAGGCCTGCCGGGACGATCGTCAGGCCGTCCTCGGTCTCGGTGACGTTTCCGCCCAGCGAGTTGATCTCGTGTGCGAGCGCGGCGAGCCGGTCGGTCTCGTGACCGCGCAGGTGTGCGATGCCCCGCAGGTGCGATGGCCCGTCCGCCAGTGCGGCGAGCGCCGCGACGGTCGGGGTGAGTTCGCCCACGTCGTGCAGGTCGATGTCGATGCCGGTCAGCTGCTGCGGCCCGCGGACGGTGAGATTCGCGCCGTCCAGTCGGACGTCCGCGCCCATCGCCAGGAGGATCTCGCGGATCGCGTCTCCGGGTTGCGTCGTCCTGCTCGGCCACAGGGGAACGGTCACCTCACCGCCGGTGACGGCGGCGGCTGCCAGGAAAGCGGTGGCATTCGACAGGTCGGGTTCGATCGCGCGGTCGACGGCCCGGACGACACCGGGGCTCACCCGCCATGTGTCGGCCTCCCCGCCCGTCGCCGGGGTCGTGACCTCGACGCCCGACTCGCGCAGCATCTCGACCGTCATGTCGATGTGCGGCATGGACGGGACCGTCTTGCCGTCGTGATGCACGGTGACGCCCTCGTCGAATGCGGCCGCCGACAGCAGCAGCCCGGAGACGAACTGTGACGAGCCGGACGCGTCGATGGTGACCCGTCCACCGCGCAGCGAGCCCGCACCGCGGACCGTGAACGGGAGGGAGTCGCCGTCGATGTCCGCGCCGAGACCGCGCAGCGCGTCCAGGATCGTGTCGAGGGGCCGGGTGCGCGCCTGCTCGTCTCCGTCGAAGTGAACCGTTCCGCTCGCGAGTGCGGCGACCGGCGGCAGGAACCGCATGACGGTGCCGGCCAGGCCGCAGTCGACCGCACCACCCTGGAGCGGTCCGGGGGTGACCCGCAGCGTCGTGTCGGCGCCGACCGTCTCGATGCTGATGCCGAGCGTGCGGAGAGCCTCGATCATGAGGTCGGTGTCCCGGCTGCGCAGTGCCCCGGTGAGGGTGGACGGACCGTCCGCGAGTGCGGCGAGGATCAGCGCGCGATTGGTGATCGACTTCGATCCGGGGAGGGCGACCGTCGCGACGACGGGCGCTTCGGCGCGGGGGGCGTTCCACAGGCTCAGGCTCACGGTCTCCATCTTCGCCTATCGGGCGGGTCGCCGGGCGGGGTGGGCGGCGTGTCGCGGGTGTCGGTGGTTCGTGCCACTCTGGTGGGCATGTGCGGCAGGTATGCGACCACTGCGAATCCGGCGACACTCGCCGCCGACCTCGATGCGATCAACGAGGCGGGCGAGGAGGAGAGTCCGCCCGACTACAACGTGGCGCCCACCACGCAGGTCCTGACGGTGGTCGACCGTCACGACGCCCGGCGGATCCGGCGGATGCGGTGGGGGCTCGTGCCGTCGTGGACGAAGGAGCTCGGCAAGGGGCCGGTGCTGTTCAACGCGCGAGCGGATTCGGTCGACAACAAACCGGCATTCCGGAACGCGTTCAAATACAAGCGCTGCCTCGTTCCGATGGACGGCTGGTACGAGTGGCAGACCGAGGTCGATGCGGCGGCCGCGGGGAAGAAGTCGGGTAAGGCGAAAAAGATCCCGTACTACATGTCGCCGGAGGACGGCTCGCGCCTGTACATGGCCGGGCTGTGGTCGGTGTGGCACGATCCCGCGGTCGCGGAGTCGCACCCGGTCCTGAGCTGCAGCATCATCACGGTCGACTCCGCCGCCCAGCTCGAGAACGTGCACGACCGGATGCCGCTGGTGATGCCCCGCGACCGCTGGTCCGCGTGGCTCGATCCCGAGCATCCCGCGTCGACGGATCTGCTCGAGGTGTCACCCGACGCCATCGCCGACATCACCGTCCGGCGGGTGTCCACGCTGGTCAACAGCGTGAAGAACAACGGGCCGGAACTCCTCGACCCCGATGCCGCCGGTCGTGACGAGGCTCAGGTGGGGGAGCAGATCAGCCTGCTGTGACCGCCGCGGTGACGGCTCCGCTGAGCCGCACCAGGTCGGCGGGCGCGAGTTCGATCTCGAGTCCGCGCCTGCCCGCGCTGCACAGCACCCGGTCCCAGTCGAGCGCCGACTCGTCGACGACGGTCGGGAGTGCCTTGCGCTGCCCGAGCGGTGAGATGCCCCCGAAGACGTACCCGGTGGAGCGCTCCGCCTCGGTACGGTCCGCCATCACGGCCTTGCCCGCGCCCAGCGCCGCGGCCGCCGCCTTCAGCGACAGTTTCTCCGGCACCGGCACGACCGCCACCGCGAGCTTGCCGGTGTCGAGTTTGATCACCAGCGTCTTGAACACCTGATGGGCGGTGACGCCGACCGTCTCGCCCAGGGCGTCGACGGCCTCCGAACCGTACGATTCCGCCCGCGCATCGTGCGCGTAGCTGTGCACGGTGTGGTCGATGCGGTGTTTCGCGAGCAGCTTCGTCGCGGGAGTGGCAGTTCCGGCCATGGACAGACACTCTGCCACGCGGTCGGGAACACAGCGGACGGGAGGCGTGTTGGTACCTGCAGAAGAACAGAGTGCATCGAAGGGAGTGGTCCGTATCGTGATGTCCTCGGTGATGGAGCCCACGTCGCGTCTGCAGTTGGCGGTAACGTTGACGCCCACGGCGACCGAAGGGATCAGCGTGCAGGAACATGACCGTCCGACGGCAGACCAGGCCGAGCCACAGGACGAGTTGATCGCGCGTTTCGAAAGGGACGCGCTCCCACTTCTGGATCAGTTGTACGGCGCTGCTCTGAGGATGACCAGGAACCCGGCGGACGCCGAGGACCTCGTGCAGGAAACGTACGTGAAGGCCTACACGGCGTTCCGTTCGTTCCGTGAGGGCACCAACCTCAAGGCGTGGCTGTACCGGATTCTCACGAACACATACATCAACTCGTACCGCAAGAAGCAGCGCCAGCCCGCGCAGTACCCCACCGACGAGATCACCGACTGGCAGCTGGCGGCGACGGCGGAACATTCGTCGACCGGGCTGCGATCCGCCGAGGTCGAGGCCCTGGACGCGCTGCCCGACGACGACATCAAGGAGGCACTCCAGGCCCTGCCGGAGGAGTTCCGGATGGCCGTCTACTACGCCGACGTCGAGGGATTCCCCTACAAGGAGATCGCCGAGATCATGGGCACCCCGATCGGGACCGTGATGTCGCGACTGCACCGCGGGCGCAAGCAGCTCCGGGGTCTGCTCGCCGACGTCGCACGCGAACGTGGATTCAACCGTGGGGGCACCGACGACGTGCCCGGCGACAGTGTAGTGAGCGCGGAACAGGAGGTTTCTCGGTGAGCGAGCAGGACGAATTCGAGCAGCTCGACTGCTCCGCCGTCATCGCGGACGTCTGGCTGATGCTGGACCGTGAATGCGACGCGGCGTCGCGGGCGCGGCTGCAGAGGCACCTCGACGAGTGCGGGTCGTGCCTCGAGGCGTACGGCATCGAGGAGAAGGTGAAGTCTCTCGTGAACCGCAAGTGCGGCGGGGAGCACGCACCGGAAAGCCTCCGTCAGAGGCTCTCCATAGAGTTACGGCGGACGATCCTCATCACGAACACCGAACCCGACGCATAACTCGTCAGAACAGCAATCAGGGGCCGGAAAGCATCGCTGCTTTCCGGCCCCTGGTGCGTTCTACGGCGCGTCAGGCGTTGGGACGCTTGCCGTGGTTTGCGGCGTTGCCCTTGCGACTGCGCTTCTTACGACCACGCTTACCCATGAGTAGATCTCCCTTCTTTTCACCACAGTCTTCCACGTGTGGTTGGGTGTCCTTGCAACAGGGCTTTCTCGACACCCGGGAGTGAAGGATCACAATGGCAGAAGACGTGCGCGCCGAAATGGTTTCGACGGTGTATCAGGTTGTGGTGAGCGCGGGCGACGAGGTGAAGGAGGGCGACACCCTCGTCATCCTCGAGTCGATGAAGATGGAGATCCCCGTCATCGCCGAAGAACCCGGCACGGTCACCTCCGTGGACGTCAAGGTCGGCGACGTGATCCAGCAGGGCGACCTGATCGCAGTGATCTCCTGAGCTGACAGCCACCGACGATGTCCACACTGAGCGACCTGCTCGCCGAACACACCGACCTTCCCGGCGAGGCCGTCGATCATCTCCAGCGCGTCGTGGGTGAATGGCAGTTGCTCGCCGACCTCTCCTTCGCGGACGTTCTGCTCTGGGTCGGAACGGATTCCGCGGCCACCAACCCGACCGGCACCGTGATCTGCGTCGCGCACTGCAGGCCCACCACCGCGTCGACCGCCTTCCCGGAGGACGTCGTCGGGACCGTCGTGTCGGAGTCGGAACATCCGCAGGTGCTGCAGGCGCTGCTCGAGGGCCGCGTCGTGCGACCCGAGGACGGCGGCGGGCACGCCGGTCTGCCGCCGCGCCGGGAAGCGGTCCCGGTGCGGTGGAACGGCGAAGTGATCGCGGTCTTGAGCCGGGACACCAACCTGTCGCACCAGCGGGCGCAGAGCCCGCTCGAGGTCGCGTATCTCGACTGCGCCGAGGATCTGTGCCAGATGATCAGCGACGGCACCTTCCCGATCCGGGAGGCCCGGTCGGATACCAACTCGAGTCCTCGCGCCGGCGACGGCTTCATCCGCCTCGACACCGACGGCCGCGTCGTCTACGCGAGTCCCAATGCGCTGTCGGCCTATCACCGGATGGGTCTCAGCTCGGACCTGATCGGCCAGAACCTGGCGGCCACCACGCGGTCGCTCGTCACGGATCCGTTCGAGTCGCAGGAGGTCGCCGGGTACATCCGCGACACCATCGCCGACAAGCCGGGCCGCCGCATGGAGATCGAGGCCAGGGGAGCGACCGTCCTGCTCCGGGCGCTGGTCCTCAAACCCGGCGGGAAGCGCGTCGGCGCCGCCGTCGTCGTGCGGGACGTCACCGAGGTGAAGAGGCGGGATCGCGCCCTGCTCAGCAAGGATGCGACGATCCGCGAGATCCATCACCGGGTGAAGAACAATCTGCAGACCGTGGCGGCGCTCCTGCGACTGCAGGCCCGCCGCACCAACAACGAGGAAGCCCGGCAGGCGTTGAGCGAATCGGTGCGCCGCGTCACGTCGATCGCCCTCGTGCACGACACGTTGTCGATGTCGGTGGACGAGGAAGTGAACCTCGACGAGGTCGTCGACCGTCTGGTGCCGATCCTGTCCGATGTGGCGACGGTGAGTACGCCGATCAAGGTCCGCCGGGAGGGCAGCTTCGGGGTGTTCTCCGCGGAGCGGGCCACGCCGCTGGTGATGGTGCTGACCGAACTCGTGCAGAACGCGATCGAGCATGCCTTCGAACCCGGCGCTCCGGGCACGGTCACCATGAGGGCCGAGCGTTCTGCGCGGTGGCTGGACGTCGTGATCCACGACGACGGCAGGGGATTGCCGCCCGGTTTCAGCCTCGAGCGGTCCGACCGTCTCGGTCTGCAGATCGTCCGGACTCTGGTGGCCGCCGAGCTGAACGGTTCCCTCGGGCTGCACCCCGGGCCGGAGGGTGGAACGGATGCCGTGTTACGCGTACCGCTGGGCCGTCGTGGGCCGCGGTACTGATCGGCGGGCAAGCAAAAGGCCCGGCACCATGTGGTGCCGGGCCCGTCTCCTTCTGAAGTATCAGACGGTGGTGCGGGCACGCGTCCGAGCGTTGCGGCGCTTGAGTGCGCGTCGCTCGTCTTCGCTCATGCCGCCCCACACACCGGCGTCCTGGCCCGACTCGAGTGCCCACGAGAGGCATTCGGCGGTCACCGGGCAGCGGTTGCAGACAACCTTGGCATCAGCAATCTGCGCGAGAGCCGGACCGCTGTTTCCCACAGGGAAGAACAACTCGGGGTCTTCGTCGCGACAGATTGCCTTGTGGCGCCAGTCCATCCTTCTGCTCCTTAACTGGGTGCGTAATGCACCGTTTCGTCTTCATGAGTTCATGTGTGCGTAGAGAATGTTTCCGCACTGTTGCTTGTGAATGCTTTCACGAACTGGCGGGATGTCAATAGAAAACCGCCGCACCGTGGGGGAGCTCACGTTCTTAGGCTGCCCTTCGAGGTGCGCCGTCCTTTGTACCCGGTGCAGGCACTTCCCGCTAGGTGAAAACGGCAATTCTCGAGAATTGCTCAGGGTCGCGCCGGCGCGACGACATCCAGCGCCTCGGGCACCGACACGAACTCGACGACTTTGCGCAGTCCGATGTAGTCGCCGTCCATCTGCAGTCCGATGGGCTCCGACGCGGATATCCGCACGGACGGCACGTCGTCGACCCGGACCAGCTTCTTCGCCTTCGGACGGGTTCCGGGGGTCAACAGCTGGCGGGCCACCCGCAGCGTGGTGAGAATCGCGGTGGACCGCATCGCGAAGACGCCGAGGCCGGTGTCGTAGGTGGTGTCGGGATTCGTGTGGACCTCCCGCTTGTTCAGATACGTCCAGGGACTCGCGTTCGACACGAATGCGTAGTGAACGCCCTCGACGGGATCGCGATCGGGGACCTCGACGGTGAGGGTCGGCTCGGCGTATTTCGATCGGAAGAACACGCGCACCGCCGCGCGGACATATTGCGCCGGTGTGGCCGGCCGCCCGTTCTTGCGGTGCATGTCGACCGCCTCACACACCTGGGCGTCCCAGCCGAGACCGGCGTTGAACGTGAACCAGCGGCTGTCGCAGTGCGCGAGCCCGATCCGGCGCCGCTGCCTGCGGGCGAGGAGATCGATGAGCTGGTTGGTGGCGTCCACCGGGTCGGGCGCGATGCCGAGCGAGCGGGCGAACACGTTCGCCGACCCACCGGGGACGACGGCGATCGGGGGAATCGGCCCCACCGTCACGGCGCTCATCGACTTCGGTGCCGGGGTGCCGAGCAGTCCGTTGACCACCTCGTTCACGGTGCCGTCGCCGCCGTGGACGATGATCAGGCCCATCCCGTCCACGCAGGCCTGCTGCGCCAGTTCCGCGGCGTGACCGCGGTGTGTCGTGTGCGCGACCGTCAACCGCACCCGGCTCGACAGCGCGTGGGCGAGGAGATCACGCCCGGCCGGAGTCGTCGATGTGGCATTGGGGTTGACGATCAGCAGCGCGCGCACGGGGCCCAAGCCTAGCGGGGGCGGCACGTGTCACCATCCGAGGCCGCCGGCGACGGGGTGTTCTAGGCTGGCCGACGTGCCGAAGCCGTCTCTCAGCAAGTCCACGCCCACCACGGTCCGCGCGGCGGGCGCCCTGGTGTCGCTCGAGGGCGCGGTGGCGGTCGGTGTCGCCGTGGTGCTGGTCATCAGGGGAGTGCTCGGGCACGACCAGAGCGTCAGCAGTGGATACGGCACCGCAGCCTGGTTCGCGATTCTCGGTGGCGCCGTGCTGGCCGCCGGGCTCGCGCTGATCTTCGGCCGGCGCTGGGGGCGGGCGATCGCGATCGTCGCCCAACTTCTCCTGCTTCCGGTGGCGTGGTCGCTGCTCACCGATTCGCACCAGCCGTTCTTCGGTGTGCTGCTCGGCGTCGTCGTCGTGGCGGCCCTCGGGTGCCTGTTCAGCAGTCCCACGTCGAAGTGGATGGCTGCCGAGTACGGCCAGGAGGCCGACAACGACAACCCGTCGGACCGCTAGCCCACCTCGGACGCGAGGCGGCCGAGCGGCTCCCCGGTCAGCCGGTAAGTGGTCCACTCGTCCTGCGGGTGCGCGTCCAGCGACTCGTAGAACGCGATCGACGGCTTGTTCCAGTTGACCACCGACCACGACAGTCGGGTGTAGCCGTTGTCGACGCACTCCTTCGCGAGTGTGGCGAGCAGGGCCTTGCCGTGCCCGGCGCCGCGCTCGGACGGGCTGACGAACAGGTCCTCGAGGTAGATGCCGTGTGTTCCGTCCCAGGTGGAGAAGTTGCGGAACCACACCGCGATCCCGACGACCCGGTCGTCGTCGTTCACCGCGACGTGGGCGAACGTGGATGGCTGCGGGCCGAACAGCGCGTCGTCGATCTGGTCGGCGGTGACGGTGCACTCGTCGCGGGCCCGCTGATGTTCGGCGAGTTCGTAGATCATCGCGGTGATCGCGGAGACGTCCTCGGGTACTGCGCGTCGGATCATCGGGCACCTTCCTCGCTTGTGACGTTGTGGCTGACCACCTGTTGCGCCCCGTGCTCGAAGCCGAGGACGGAATACGCGCCCGGCGACATCGCGAACCGGCGCCCCTCGCTGATGGGAAGCTCCGCCCAGCGGGCGATGAGCGCCCGCGAGAAGTGGCCGTGCCCGACGAGGATCACGTCGCGGTCGACGAGTTGCGAATGCGCGACGGACAGTACGAGGTCGCACCGGGTGTGCACCTGCTCGGCCTGTTCGCCGCGAGGGCACGGATGCGTCCACACGGTCCAGTCCGGCACCTGCTGCCTGATCTCGGGAGTCGTCATGCCCTCGTAGATCCCGTAATCCCATTCGGCGAGTGCGTCCCAGGTGCGCTGGATCTTCAATCCCGCCAGCTCCGCCGTCTCCTGGGCGCGTTGCCGCGGACTGACGATGACGAGGGGGTCGCGCAGTTCGAGGGCGTCCATCGCCGGGCCCACCCGCCGCGCCTGGGCTTCACCCAGTTCGGTGAGGTGAACGTCGGTCCGACCGGTGTGTTTACCCCAACGGGCCCATTCCGTTTCGCCGTGTCGGAGGAGGACGATCCGACGGCCGCGCGGCGAATCACTGGGTGGCATCCATCCATCATGTCAGTCAATCTGCGTGTATGGCTCGCCTCCGGGGACGAAGTAGGTAAGGATCGAGCCGTGACAACGGTTCTTGCAGTGGCAAATCAGAAGGGTGGGGTCGCGAAGACCACCACGGTCGCTTCTCTCGGCGCAGCCCTCGTCGGGCTGGGCCAGAAGGTTCTGGTGGTGGATCTCGACCCGCAGGGATGTCTGACGTTCTCCCTCGGGCACAACCCGGACCGCCTGGACGCCTCCGTCCACGAGGTGCTGACGGGTGATCTGACGGCGCAGGAGGCCGTGATCGACACCGAGGACGGTGTCGCCCTTCTGCCCGCGACGATCGACCTCGCGGGCGCGGAAGCGTTGCTGCTCATGCGTCCCGGTCGTGAGTTCGCTCTCAAGCGCGCTCTGGCGCCGCTGCTGGACGACTACGACACGATCATCATCGACTGCCCGCCGTCGCTCGGTGTGCTCACGCTCAACGGGCTCACGGCGGCGCAGTCGGTACTGGTGCCGCTGCAGTGCGAGACGCTCGCCCACCGGGGTGTGGGGCAGTTGCTGAGGACGGTCACCGAGGTGCAGCAGATCACCAACCCCGACCTGGTGCTGCTCGGAGCGCTGCCGACGCTGTACGACGCCCGCACGACGCACAGCAGAGACGTACTCTCCGACGTGTCCGACCGCTACAACCTGCCGGTCCTCGCTCCGCCGATTCCGCGGACGGTGCGATTCGCGGAGGCGACGGCGTCGGGTGCCACGGTGCTGGCGGGGCGGAAGAACAAGGGTGCCCAGGCGTACCGGGACCTGGCCGAGAACCTCGCCAAGCACTGGGCGGGATCCGAGCTGGCTACATTTTCGCCTGGAAGTGCCGAGTAAGTTCTTCCGGCGTCGGATTCCACGCGGCGGGCCAATCCTGTTGGCGTAACTGGGCGTCCGTGCCCCCGTCGGCGAAGACGACGCTGCCGCAGAACAGTGTCGACCCCGGTCCGAGCAGGAACTCGACGAGCGTGGCGATCTCGTCCGGGCGTCCGCGCCTGCCCAGCGGGACCGGATAGAAGTCCAGCGCCTTCGCCAGTTCGGGGTCGAGGTCGTCCCCGCTGGTCATCGGTGTGTCGATCATGCCCGGCGCGATCGCGTTCAGTCGTATGCCGCTGCCGATCCACTCGGGCCGTACCGCTTCACGCCGAATCCACCAGGCCAGTGCGAGCTTGGACGCCGGGTATGCCGGGATGGCGGTCACCTGGTCGCCGATGCGCACCGCCTCCGCCTCGTCACCGTCGAGGCACGCGGTCACCAGATTCTCGGGAATCCCCGGCTGCGTGGTGGTGCTGCTCGACGAGATCACCACCACCGAGGCGCCGCCCGCGCGCTCGAGGGCGGGCTTCAGTGCGGTCACGAGTTCCACGGCCCCGAAATAGTTGACCGCGACGAGTGTGCCGCCCGGGACGTGCGACAGCGACCCGAGTCCGGCGCAGCAGACGAGACCGTCCACGACGCCGCCGCTCGCCTCGGTCACGGCGTCGGCCGCCGCGGTTCGTCCGCCGGGGGTCGACAGGTCGGCGGTCACGTCGGTGTGTGCGAGGTCGACTCCGATGACGGTATGACCGCCGGACTCGAGTGTGCGGCGGCTCGCCGCCCCGATACCCGAGGCGGCGCCGGTGATCACGTAGGTTGCCATGCCGTGAATTAGAACACGTTGCAGATCGCGGTGATGCGGACTTCGGCCTCCGATTCGCATGTGCCGGAATCCGCGTCGGCATAGTGGGCGCGTAGTCCCGTGACGCCGGGCGCCCGGTCCTCGTGCAGCACGAACCGGGCGTCGTAGTCGCCGCCGTTCTGGGAGCGGAAAGGCAACGGCGCGTCGGTGAACAGGCCGGACAGGCGATCGATCAGCCGGGCCGCGACACCGGGGTAGTGCTCGGCGGGCAACCGGTCCGCGCTGTCGATAAGGACCGGTGGCAATACGGACATCCCCGTGTACCAGAAGATTCCGTGGTGGATCGGGAACAGGACCTCGTCCATCTGGCCGTTGATCCCGCGTGGGCCTGCGCTGTCGGCGCTGCCGCCGAAACTGACGACCGTCATCGCCCGCTTGCCGGCCAGGGTTCCGTCGCCGTACCGCCGGGTGGAGCCGTCCTCGCGGCGCAGTCCGTAGCCGTAACCCTCGACGAAGACCCGGTCGAACCAGCCCTTGAGGATCGCGGGCATGCCGTACCACCACAACGGGAACTGCACGACCACCGCGTCGGCCCACGCGAGTTTGCGTTGCTCGGCGCGGATGTCGGGGGCCAGGGCGCCCTCGGTCAGGGCCTGACCCGACCGCGCGCCGACGAGGAGGCGGCGGTGGGGGTTGTGTCCGAAATCGTCTGCTGTCACCACCGGGTTCCATCGCATCGCGTACAGGTCCGATGTCCGGATGTCGTGGCCGGCCCCGCGCAGTGCCGCGAGGGCGTCGCTGCGGAGTGCTGCGTTCAGGGACTTCGGTTCGGGATGTGCCGATACCCACAGGATCTTCATGGTTCGCCTTCCGCTCGGTCGTCCTGACCTCTCCGATCATGGACGCGTTGCGGTGGCCGCGACAGTGGCCGGTGGGACGATATATGAAACAATCGGGCCATGTCCGATTCGAGAGGCAAGCGGACGCTGCGTCGTCATCGCGTGGTCGTGTTCGTGCGCGACGGTCTGCTCCCGATCGAGTTCGGAATCGTCCACCGACTGCTCGGTGAGGCGCGATCGCGGGAGGGTGAACCGCTGTACGAGGTCCTCACGTGCACCCTCACACCCGGCGCCGTCCGGACCGACACCGACGTGACGATCACGGTCGAGCACGGCCCGGCACTGCTCGGCACAGCCGACACCGTCGTGATCCCGGCGTCCGATCAGGACTACGACCCGCCGGAGGACGGGCGCCTGCCCCGTCACCTCGCGGACGCCCTCGCGCACATTCGCCCGGGCACTCGGGTCGCATCGATCTGCACGGGTTCGTTCGTTCTCGCCGCGGCAGGCCTTCTCGAGGACCGGCGTGCCACGACGCACTGGAAGTCGGCGGACGCGTTCCGGCGGCTGTACCCGGACGTGCACCTGGACCCCGGCGTGCTCTACACGCACGACGGAGCCGTGCTCACCGCCGCCGGCGTCGCGTCCGGAATCGACCTGTGCCTGTACATGATTCGTCTCGACCACGGTGCGTCGGTGGCCAACGAGGTGGCGCGGGGGACGGTCGTGCCGCCTCATCGCAGCGGTGGTCAGGCGCAGTTCATCACCGAACCCGTCCCGGACGCCGACGGTGTGTCCACGGCGCGAGCGCGAGCCCGGGCGCTGTCGCATCTCGATCAACCGCTGTCGCTGCGGGAGCTGGCCGCGTGGGAGTCGATGAGCGTGCGCACGTTCACCCGGCGATTCCGGGCCGAGACGGGGATGTCGCCGACGCAGTGGATTCTCGAACAGCGGATCATCCGCGCCCGCGAACTGCTCGAGAACACCGACCTGCCGGTGGACGACGTGGCGGCGGCCGCGGGATTCGGCACCGCGACGTCTCTGCGACAACACCTCTCGCGCACGGTCGGCGTCTCACCGTCCGCGTACCGCGCCACTTTCCGTTGACGGCATGCTCATTCGTCCAAGTGCGGGGGAGAGCACGGCGCTAACGTCGGGGCCATGACAGTCTCGGATACGCCTCGAAGCAACACCCTGACGATGCGGGCTCAGCCGCTCCTCGCCGTCGACGACGTCGAACGCGCAGGCGAGTGGTACCGGAAGGTCCTGGACGCGCGCCGCGGCCACGGCGGACGGGACTACGAGCAACTCCTCGTCGACGGGCACATGATCCTGCAACTGCACCGGCTCGACGAGGGCCACCACCACGGCCCCCTCGGCGATCCTTCGCTCCCGCGGGGAAACGGGGTGGCGATCTGGTTCGAGACCCCCGACTTCGACGGCACCGTCGCGCGGGTGCGTGAGGCGGGTGCCGACGTGGTCACGGACGTGCACGTCAATCCCAATGCAGGACATCGCGAGATCTGGATCCGCGACCTCGACGGCTATCTCGTGGTATTCGCCGAACCTGCGTGAGGGGCGACCTCAGCGCAGCGCCACGACAGCATCGCCGCGCTGTTCGAGGACGACGTCGCCGGCCACCGTCGTGAGGATCGGCCCCGCCGCGGCATCACGCGTCACCGGAATCGTGCGAAGCAACGCGCCGGTCGACAGGTCGAGCACGGCGATGCCGGATTCCACCGGAACCAGCAGGTTTCCGGCCATCACCGCTCCCGGGCCGAGAGCGCCGGGGAAAATCCAGTGCGGTGCGAGATCGGAGGCGCCGAGCGACACCACGTCCGAACCGGTCCACCAGGTGACCACCGAACTGCTCGTCGACGTGACGGGATTCGGGCCGACCCCGAGGGTGAGCGCGTATTCGGACACGGCGTTGCCGGTGCCGTCGAACAGGCCGATCCGCGGTCCGTGCGACGGGCCCGCGGGTAGGTAGACGGCCGTGGTCTCGCCGGACACCCCGAGGATGCGGGCGCCCTCGACGCCGGCATCCACCCCCGCCAAGACGCTCGACCCGTACTCCTCGGGTTCCTGATTGTCCTTCGGCGACGGGTTCATGACCGTCAGACGATCGGCCACCTCGCCGGGGCAGCGCTCCAGAACAGACAGTCTGCTGCTGCTCGAACCGACGTCGATCAGCGTGCATCCGCTACGCGGCTGCTTCCTGGGATTCACGGGCGCGTCCACCCGGCCGTACTCGACGGTGCGGACGAGGTCGGAGCGCCACAATTCCAGCCGGCGGTCGCCGAGGGACGCCACATACGTACCGTCGGCCTTCAGCGTCACATCGGAATCGGCGTCGCTGCTCCGCTGCGCCAGGCGCTCGCCGGTGCCGCCGTCGAGTTCGGTGACCTGGGAGCAGCCGCGGTCGTCACGGTAGACGGCCACGACCTTCCCCCACGACGCCGTCACACCGCACAGGTCGAGATCACGCTCGTACCGCCACAGTTCGGTACCCGACATCCGGTCCCGTCCCACGACGTCCCCACCGTCGGCGGTGACGACCGCACCACCGACGACGAGGGGTGCGGAGGTGGCGGAACTGGCGGAGTCCCAGATCGGGCGCAGCGTCTCCGGAACCATCAGGGCGGTGACGAGCGCAGGCGGCGGCTCGGCGGCGGTGACCGAGGTGGTGCCCCGGGCATCGCTGCGGAACCACACCACGGTGAGGGCGACCACGACCGCAACGGCGATTCCGGCAGCGACGACGTGATCGGCGCGCGAGCGCCGCTCAGGTGCGAGCACGGTGGATGTTTACTCCGCGTTCGTCGCGGCGGCGCCGACCTTCGTGGTCCGGCGGCGGCGACGCCGGCGGGGCTTGGAGGCACCCTCGCCGTCGGTGTCCCCGCTCGGAGCGGCAGACTCGGGTGCCGTCGGCTCCGGCGACACGGACTTGGGGCCCACGGAGTCCGCGGGGCGGCCACCACGGGTGCGGCGGCGGGTGCGGGTGCGTGCCGGACGCTCCGTGCGCTCGGCCTTCTCGCCCTGCCCGGTATCAGTGTTCTCGCTCCGCTCGGCGCCCGTGTTCTCGCTCCGCTCGGCGCCCGTGTTCTCGCTCCGCTCGGGTGTGACCTTCTCGGCCTTCTCCACCCGGGGGCGCTTGATCGTGCCGGTCGTGCCGGCCGGGATCGACAGCTCCTCGAACAGGTGCGGGGAGCTGGAGTACGTCTCCGCCGGATCGGGGATGCCGAGGCCGAGAGCCTTGTCGATGAGCTGCCAGCGCGGGATGTCGTCCCAGTCCACCAGCGTCACCGCGATGCCGGTGCGGCCCGCCCGGCCGGTGCGGCCGATCCGGTGGACGTACGTCTTCTCGTCCTCGGGGCACTGGTAGTTGATGACGTGGGTGACATCGTCGATGTCGATACCGCGGGCCGCGACGTCCGTTGCGACCAGCACGTCGATCTTGCCCGTGCGGAACGCCTTCAGCGCCTTCTCGCGAGCGACCTGATTGAGGTCGCCGTGGACGGAGCCGACGGAGAAACCGCGCTCGGCGAGATCGTCGGCGACCTTCTGGGCGGTGCGCTTGGTGCGGGTGAAGATCATCGTCGCGCCGCGGCCCTCGGCCTGCAGCACGCGGGCCACCATCTCCGCCTTGTCCAGCGCGTGCGCCCGGTAGATGTGCTGGCTGGTCCGGTCGTGCACCGCCGAGTCGTCGGCCTGCTCGGCGCGGATGTGCGTCGGCTGGGTGAGGAACGTGCGGGCGAGCGTGATGATCGGACCCGGCATGGTCGCCGAGAACAGCATCGTCTGGCGCTTGTCCGGCACCATTCCGAGGATTCGCTCGATGTCGGGCAGGAAGCCCAGGTCGAGCATCTCGTCGGCCTCGTCGAGAACGAGGACCTCGACCTTGCCCAGGATCAGATGACCCTGGTTGGCGAGGTCGAGCAGACGGCCCGGGGTGCCCACGACGACGTCGGCGCCCTTCTGGAGCGTCGCGATCTGCGTCTCGTAGGGGCGGCCACCGTAGATGGCGAGGACCTCGAGCTTGTTCTTCTCGCCCTTCAGGTACTTCGCTGCGCCCTCGAGGTCCTTGGTGACCTGGATGCACAGCTCGCGGGTGGGGACGATGACCAGTGCGCGGGGAGTGCCGTCGAGTGCGGCCGTCCCGGTGGTGCCACTGGAGATGCGGTGGAGCAGCGGGACGCCGAAACCGAACGTCTTGCCCATGCCCGTACGGGCCTGACCGATCAGGTCGTCGCCGGCGAGGGCGAGGGGGAGCGTCAGCTCCTGGATCGCGAACGTCCGCTCGATGCCGATCTCGTCGAGAGCGCGGACGATCTCGTCACGAACTCCGAGCTCGGCGAAAGTGGGGGCGACGTGCGTGGAGTCGAGTTGCGCAGACAGCGTGGTCTCGGTTGCGTCGTCTTCATGGTCGACAGTGATCTTGCTCAGGGGACTGGCCTTCCTCGTAGCTGCACGCACGCACGAGGTAAGGGCCAGGCCGCTGGTCGGCCCGATTTCCCAGTCGACGCTCGTCGATGTCCTCTTCCGAGTCGATCCTGCCACTGCCTCAGCGCTGAAATCGGAGATTTCGGCGAGGCGCGGCTGGGACCGTCGATCAGGTGCGCGCACATTATCGGTGGGAACCGCTGATCGGATCGTGATCGATCATCACTCAAACCGCGTTCTCCGTGGAGGCGAACGTGGTGACGAGCGGTTGCCCACGATCATTGTAGCTGGAGAACGCCCCACAACCGGTTCGCATGGCAAACATCACTGGGTGACCCACTAGGCTGTGGCGCCATGGAGCCCAACACGCCTGCATCCTCTGATTCCACCATTCCCGCTGATCACCCCGGCGTCAGTGAACTCTTCGCGGTCCTCGCGTATGGCGAGATCTCCGCGTTCTACCGGCTGTCGGAGGACGCGCAGATGGCGCGGACCCTGCAGGGCAAAGTGGCGCTCGCCAGCATGGCCGCCGCCGAGATGGGCCACTTCGAGATGCTCGAGAAGGCGCTGACCGCGCGTGGGTTCGACATCTTCGAAGCGATGGATCCGTTCGTCCGCCCCCTGAACAACTACCACGCGTCCACCACACCGTCGACGTGGCTCGAGGCATTGGTGAAGGCCTACGTCGGTGACGGGATCGCCGCCGACTTCTACCGCGAGATCGGGCACTCGCTGCCCGCCGAGGTGTCGCGGACGGTCGAGGAGGTGCTCTCGCAGACCGGCCACTCGGAGTTCGTCGTCCACGAGGTACAGCAGGCGATCAAGGCCAGCAACCGCGACAAGGACCGCCTCATGCTCTGGGGCAGGCGACTGCTCGGCGAGGCCATCACCCAGGCACAGTTCGTCCTCGCGCAGCGGGAGGCGCTCACCGAACTCGTCATCTCCGCGTCCGGCGACCTCAACGGCGTCGTCGCGCTGTTCGACCGCATGCAGGAGATGCACGCCGAACGCATGGCCGTGCTGGGTCTCGTGTGACGGCACCGCCGTCGTGCCTGGTATGACGGCATGTTCGCTCAGGGCACAGCCCACAGACGCGCACCGGCGGCGGCCACTGCATTAGCCTGGCCAGGACAGCTGATGTTTCTCGGAGAGTTCGGAGGTTGACCGTGGAGGTCAAGATCGGTGTAATCGACAGCCCGCGTGAGCTCATCGTCAGCAGCGAGCAGACCCCGGACGAGGTCGAGACATTGGTCTCGGACGCCCTCACCGGTGGCGACGGGATCCTGTCTCTGGAAGACGACAAGGGACGCAAGTACCTCGTGCAGTCCAGCAAGATCGCCTACGTGGAGATCGGCCCGTCCGATATCCGCAAGGTCGGATTCGCTCCGACCAAGTGAACACACGGGAAAGGGCCCGCAGTCGACTCGACTGCGGGCCCTTTCCCATGCGCGGTGTCAGCGCTGTTCGGGATGCAGCGGCACGCGGGACAGACCGCCCCACGCGAGCGTGACCGTCGTGTCGACCGCTTCTTCCTTCGGGATCGGGCGCGACGCCTCGAGCCAGTACCGCGCGGTGAACTGGCTGGCGCCGACGAGGCCGACAGCGAGGATGCGGGCGCGGTAGGGATCGAGACCGGAGTCGTGGCTGACGAGGTCGAACACCGCGTCCACGCACGCCTCGGTGGCCTGCTCGACGCGGCTCTGCACCTGCGGCTCACCCATGAGGTCCGACTCGAACACGAGCCGGAAGCCCTGCGAGTCGTTGTCGACGAAGTCGAAGAACGCCTGCACCGCGGCGCGGACACGCTGCTTGTTGTCCGTGGTCGAGCGCAGTGCCTGCCGGACGCCGGAGATCAGGCTGTCGACATAGCTCTGCAGCACCGCCACATACAACTCGAGCTTGCCGGGGAAGTGCTGGTAGAGGACGGGCTTGCTCACACCGGCGCACTCGGCGATCTCGTCCATACCGGCAGCGTGGTATCCGCGTGTGACGAAGACCTCGCTGGCTGCGGCGAGTAGCTGCAGTCGCCGGGCGTCACGGGGGAGTCGCGTGCTGCGACGGGCCCCGGTGCCCTTTCCGGGCGTGGCATCGCGATCGGAGTTCGTCCGATCCGCGAGTTCAGTCATAGCGCTTCCAATCTGCACAAGTATTCCGCGTCACATTCTGTGTAACTGTCTGAACGATACCCGCGCGTAGTGAACCGTTCATGGTGGACTCGCTGGACTCGCCCGGTCAAGGATATTGCCTGACCGGTAACTGGGGTCCTGTGGGGTTCGGGGGCGCCTGGTGATCCGGGTAGCCGCGACGTTGCGGATCGCATCTGCGTGACACGCCGAATGACCTGCGGACGGTGCGCTGGGACGAGGCGGTGCCGGACTGTGAGATTCTGGGCTGCGTGACTGACCGAGGAGGACCGCGGGTTCGCGGCCGGGCTCCCCAGAGCTCCGAGGACGGGGAGCGACGATCGCGCAGCATCGACCAGCGTGACGTCCGTCCCCGCGCTTCGCAGTCGGCACCGCAGGCGCAGTCGCATCAGCCGCTCCGTGCGCAATGGGACCCGACCAGCCGCGACGTCGGCAGGCCCCGGAACCCGCGCCCCGAGCGGCAGGCGAGGAAGCAGAGCCGCATCGGCCGGTTCGTCTCCACCTACGGCTGGCGGGCCTACGCGATCCCGATCCTGCTCGTGGTCACCGTTCTCGTGGTGGTCGACGCGGTCCGGGACACCGGCAGTGGCAGCGAGACGACGGCCGAGACCGACACACCCGGATTCGGCACCCTGTCCCGCGACACCGATGGTTCGAGCGTCATCGGGATCCCGCCGGAGGCCGACGGTAACTTCGCCGCCGAACTTCCCTCGGGCGCGCTGCCCGAGGGAGGCCCGTTCACGGCGGTCGGCGCAGGCACCTGGCACGTGGTTCCCGGAAGCGGGACCAAGATCGGGCAGGGCACCGAGCGCGAATTCACGTACAGCGTCGAGATCGAGGACGGGGTCGACACGTCCGGGTTCGGCGGTGACGAGTCGTTCGGCCGGATGGTCGACCAGACGCTGTCGAATCCGAAGAGCTGGACGAAGGACCCGCGGTTCGCGTTCCGCCGCGTCGACCAGGGCGACCCCGACTTCCGGGTGTCGCTGACGTCGCAGATGACCATCCGTGAGGCGTGCGGCTACGACATCCAGCTGGAGGTGTCCTGCTACAACCCCGGCATCGATCGCGTCGTCCTCAACGAGCCGCGCTGGGTGCGGGGGGCCATTGCGTTCCAGGGCGACATCGGGTCGTACCGGCAGTACCAGATCAACCACGAGGTCGGGCACGCCATCGGCTACCAGGACCACCAGCCGTGCGAAACCGAGGGCGGACTCGCGCCGGTGATGATGCAGCAGACGTTCGGCACGGCCAACAACGACATCGCGCAGCTCGACCCCGAGGGTATCGTCCCGATGAACGGTCTGACCTGCCATTTCAATCCGTGGCCGTTCCCGAGGGCGTGAGCAGGGGCCGCCCCGCGCGACTGCCGGCGGGAGGGGAAGAATGGACCCCGTCGGAGCGTTGAATTCAATGCTGTCCGACGTATCGGAAGCTGTCGCGCAATCGTCAGGAGTGGACCGTGTCGCTTGACCGTTCTGTGAAGACCACCGAGGCACTGCCGCCGCTGGTGGAACCGGACGCCGAACTTTCCCGCGACGAGGTGGCGCGGTACAGCAGGCACCTGATCATCCCGGACGTCGGCATGGCGGGGCAGAAGCGCCTGAAGAACGCGAAGGTCCTCGTCATCGGCGCGGGCGGCCTCGGCTCACCCGCCCTGCTGTACCTGGCGGCGGCGGGTGTCGGGACGCTCGGCATCGTCGAGTTCGACGAGGTCGACATGTCGAACCTGCAGCGGCAGGTGATCCACGGCCGGTCCGACGTGGGCCGTCCCAAGGCAGAGAGTGCGCGCGACTCGATCCGCGAGATCAACGACAACGTCGACGTCCGGTTGCACGAGTTCCGGCTCGAGCCCGACAACGCCGTCGAACTGTTCGAGCAGTACGACCTGATCCTCGACGGCACCGACAACTTCGCCACCCGGTACCTCGTCAACGACGCCGCCGTCCTCGCGCACAAGCCGTACGTGTGGGGCTCGATCTACCGATTCGAGGGCCAGGCGTCCGTGTTCTGGGAGGACGCGCCGAACGGTCGCGGACTCAACTACCGGGACCTGTACCCGGAGGCGCCCCCGCCGGGAATGGTGCCGTCGTGCGCCGAGGGCGGTGTGCTCGGCGTGCTCTGCGCGTCGATCGGTTCGATCATGGCCACCGAGGCGGTCAAGTTGATCACCGGCATCGGGGAGTCGCTGCTCGGACGGCTGATGGTCTACGACGCACTCGACATGACCTACCGCACCATCACGTTGCGCCGGGATCCGGCGCGGACCCCGGTCACCGAACTGATCGACTACGACGCGTTCTGCGGCGTGGTGTCCGACGAGGGTCAGGCGGCGGCGGCCGGTTCGACCATCACGGCCACGGAGCTGCGTGATCTCCTCGATTCCGGCAAGGAGATCGAACTGATCGACGTGCGCGAGCCGGTGGAGTGGGACATCGTCCACCTGCCCGGTGCCGTGCTGATCCCGAAGGACCGCATCCTGTCGGGGGAGGCGCTGTCGGAGCTTCCGCAGAACAAGCCGATCGTGCTGCACTGCAAGACCGGGGTCCGGTCGGCGGAGGCGCTGGCCGCGCTGAAGAAGGCGGGATTCTCCGACGCCACACATCTGCAGGGCGGCGTGATCGCATGGGCGAAACAGGTGGACACCAGCCTGCCTGTCTACTGACCTCCGCCACGGCATGATTGCCGTCTCCGGGCCAGCGCGCCTTGCAGTGCCACCGGCCCACCCGGCGGTAGCGTTGAGTCCGTGAGCACAGGCCAACCCCCTCAACACGTGTGCTCCACGTTCGGCCTCCGGGAAGTCGAGCCCATCCCACTCGGTGCGGACTGGGACGGCGGGTGGCTCTGTGGAGACGTAGTCCTGTCAGCCGTCGCCGACCACGCGCGCGCCGCATGGTCCGCCAAGGTCCGCGAGACGCTCGAGGTGGACGGGGTGCGGCTCGCGCGTCCCGTGCGGTCCACCGACGGCCGGTACGTGGTGTCCGGGTGGCGCGCCGACACGTTCATCGAGGGCACGCCCGAACCGCGTCACGACGAGGTCGTGTCGATGTCGGGTCGGCTCCACGCCGCCACCTCGCAGCTCGACCGTCCCCGGTTCCTCGTGCAGCCCCCGGTCGCGCCGTGGGCGGAGGTCGACGTGTTCGTGGCGGCGGATCGGGCCGCCTGGGAGAAGATCCCGCTGCGCAGCGCGAAGGGTGCGGAACAGCTCGAGACGCCGTCCCCCGACGGTCGCAAGAGCCTGGAACTGATCACCGGACTCGCGACGCTGCGCAAGCCCGTCACGAGCCCGGACCAGCTGGTGCACGGAGACCTGTTCGGCACCGTCCTGTTCGCCGGGGCGCTCGCGCCCGGGATCACCGACATCACTCCGTACTGGCGTCCCTCGTCGTGGGCGGCGGCGGTGGCCGTGGTGGATGCCATTTCCTGGGGTGGGGCCGACGAGGCCCTCATCGGACGTTGGGAAGATCTGCCCGAATGGCCGCAGATGCTCCTGCGTGCGGTGCTGTTCAGGCTCGCCGTCCACGTGCTGCACCCACGCTCGACCGCGGAGGCGTTTCCCGGACTCGCCCGCACGGCCGACGTGGTACGCCTCCTGCTCTAGGTGAGCAGCTCCGCGAACAGATCGCGGGCGGCCGCGGTCGCGGCGGCCTCGTCTCCGTCGACCACCGCCTGGATCAGCCGCCCGTGCTCGTCGTGGAACCCTGCACCGGTCGCGTGCACGTGCCGGTCGACGGTCTGGGCGATCGAGGGCAGTAGCGAGTCGTAGAACTCCAGGTACACCGCGTTGTGACTCGCTTCGACGATCGCGCGGTGCAGACTGATGTCCGCAGCGACGGCGGCCTCCGTGTCGGATTCGGCCCAGCACCGGGAGCGCTCGTCGAGGAGGCTCTGCAGGCGTGTGACGTCGTCCGGGGTGCGGCGCCGGGCGGCGAGAGCGGCGGCGGTGACGTCGAGCGCCTGCCGCAGTTCCGTGACGTCGCGCTCGTGCGCGCCTGCGAAGTACTTGCCGAGGGTGCCCCCGACGTCGGAGGTGGCGACGACGTATGTGCCGGATCCCTGCCGCCGTTCGAGCAGGCCGGTGTGGACGAGGGCCTGCACTGCCTCGCGGACGGTGTTGCGTCCCGTTCCGGTGAGTTCGGACAGCGCGGTCTCGGTGGGGATCTTCGCGCCGACCGCCCACCGGCCACTGCAGATCTCGTCGCGCAGCTGCTCGGTGACCTGTGAGATCAGACTCGAGCGGCGCACGGGTTTTCCAAAGGTCATCCTGTCATCCTATGATTTCTCATGTGACTCTTCTACGCGGCCGCCTCCTCGTCTTCTGTGCGATCGCCATGTCGGCTCTCGTCCTGAGGCTGGCGGTCACCTCGTTCACCCCACTTGCCTCGCAGATCCGGGAGGACATCGGATTCTCACCGACGGTCGTCGGGGTGTTCGGAATGGTGCCGACGGCAATGTTCGCGCTGTTCGGACTGGGGACGCCGCTCATCGCCAAGCGGTGGGGCCTGGAACGGACCGCCCTCGTCGCGATGCTGATGGCCGCGGTCGGCATGCTCACCAGAGCCCTGATGAGCGACACCTGGTCGTTGCTGGCGCTGTCGGCGCTCGCGCTGGCAGGCATGGGAATCGGCAACGTGGTGATTCCGCCGCTCGTCAAGCGTTACTTCTCCGACCGGCTGGCCGTGATGAGCTCGGTGTACATCGTCGGCGTGCAAATCGGCACGATCGCGCCCGCCTTCGTGGCCGTCCCGCTCGCCGAGGCATTCGGCTGGCGGTTCTCGATCGGCGTGTGGGCGCTCCTCGGCTTCGTCGCGGCGGTCCCGTGGATCCTCCTCCTCACCCGCGAACGACGTCGCGTTGTCGTGACGGCGCAACCGCCCGCGGACGTTCCGGCGGACCGTCCCCACGGGAAGGCCTGGCGATCGCCCGTCGGCTGGGGAATGGCCGGCATGTTCGGGATGACGTCGATGATCACGTACTCGATGTTCACCTGGATCCCCGACATCCTGTCCGACGCCGGCGCGAGTGAGGCGTTCGGCGGTGCCATGGTGGGACTGTTCTCGTTCATGGGACTTGTCGCGGCGTTCGGCGCCCCGACGCTGTGCGCGCGTATGCGCAACCCGTTCCCGATCGTGATCGGCTGCGCGGTCTGCTACCTCGTGTCCTTCAGCGGACTGCTGCTCGCCCCGATGAGCGCGCCGATCCTGTGGATCGTGCTGCTCGGGCTCGGGCCCAGCACGTTCCCGATGTCGCTGACACTGATCAATCTCCGCACGCGCAGCCACGTCGGCTCGGCGACGCTGTCCGGTTTCACCCAGGGTGTGGGTTACGCCGTCGCGTGCCTCGGCCCGTTGCTGTTCGGGGTGTTCCACGATGCCTCCGGCGGGTGGACACTGTCGTTCGGATTCTTGACGTTCGGCGTGGTGATCCTCCTCATCGCAGCGTTCCAGGCGTGCAAGCCACGCATGCTCGAGGACAGCTGGCACGTCGATTCGGAGCCGCAGGACGCTCTTCGACACGTCTAGGAAACATGCGGGAAACCTCACATCGGCCCAGCTGAAAAGTGAGGATCAGTTGACGCTGCGGTCACCGACCGCAGCACCGCCGCAACACCGGTTTTCTACCTTTGGGTCTCCCACACAACGAGGAGGCCCGGGTGAAGAAGCACTACATCGAGCACTGGGACGCGGAAGACGTCGACGCCTGGGAGGCGGGCGGCAAGGACATCGCCAAGCGGAACCTGATCTGGTCGGTAGTCGCTGAGCACGTCGGCTTCTCCGTCTGGTCGATCTGGTCGGTCATGGTGCTGTTCATGCCGACCGACATCTACGGCATCGACGCGGCGGGCAAGTTCTTCCTCGTCGCGGTCCCGACCCTCGTCGGCTCGATTCTGCGAATCCCGTACACGGTGGCGACGGCCCGCTTCGGCGGCCGAAACTGGACGGTCTTCAGTGCCCTGGTCCTGCTCGTGCCGACGCTGTTCACGCTGTACCTGATGATGAACCCCGGCGCGTCCTACACGACGTTCATTCTCGTGGCCGCCCTCGCCGGCGTCGGCGGCGGCAACTTCGCCTCGTCGATGACCAACATCAACGCGTTCTACCCACAGCGCCTCAAGGGCTGGGCGCTCGGCCTCAACGCAGGCGGCGGCAACATCGGCGTCCCGATGATCCAGGTGATCGGCCTGCTCGTGATCGCCACCCTGGGTAACACGGAGCCGTGGATCGTCTGCGCCGTCTACCTGGTGTTCATTGCCGTCGCCGCGGTCGGCGCCGCCCTGTTCATGGACAACCTCGGCAACCAGAAGTCCGATCTCCGGTCGATGGCCAAGGCGCTGAAGTTCTCCGACTCGTGGGTCATCAGCTTCCTCTACATCGGAACGTTCGGATCGTTCATCGGCTTCAGCTTCGCGTTCGGCCAGGTGCTGCAGATCAACTTCCTCGCCGGTGGCGCCACCCCCGCCGCGGCTGCGCTGCACGCCGCGCAGATCGCCTTCATCGGACCGCTGCTCGGCTCCATCGCGCGGCCGATGGGCGGCAAGCTCGCCGACCGCATCGGCGGCGGCAAGATCACGCTGTACACGTTCGTCGCCATGGCGCTCGCCGCCGCAGTGCTGGTCACCGCGGGGACCATCGACGACGGCACGCCCGGCGCGGCCACGGCCGGAGTGCTGGTGGCGTTCGTGTTCGGCTTCATCACCCTCATCTTGCTGGCGGGTATCGGCAACGGCTCGGTCTACAAGATGATTCCGTCGATCTTCGAGGCCAAGGCGCAGGGACTCGAGGGACTGAGCCGGGACGCCAAGGCGGCGTGGTCGCGGGCGATGTCCGGCGCCCTCATCGGGTTCGCGGGCGCCATCGGTGGTCTCGGCGGTGTCGGCATCAACCTGGTGCTGCGCGCGTCCTACGGCGGCACCGCGAAATCGGCGACCATGGCGTTCTGGGTGTTCCTCGCCTTCTACATCGCGTGCATCTTCGTCACCTGGTTCGTCTTCCTGCGCCGCCCGTCCGTCACTCGTGGGCTCACCGTCTCCGACGGCGACGACGAAAAGGTGTCGGTTTCGGCGTGACCTCGCGCAGTACCGCATGAACTCGAGTAATTCAGCTAGAAGGAGCGACGGCATGAGCCGCAAGTCAGCAGTGGTCATCGGGCACGGAATGGTCGGACATCGATTCGTCGAGGCGTTGCGTGCGCGCGACGAGTCGGACGACTGGTCGGTGACGGTGCTCTGCGAGGAGCCCCTCCCCGCGTACGACCGGGTGGGACTGTCCTCCTACGTGGGGGCGTGGGACCCCAAGGAGCTTGCGCTTGCGGGAAACGACTACCCGGACGACGCTCAAGTCGATCTCCGGATCGGCCGTCGGGCCGCGACCATCGATCGGGAGTCCCGCAAGGTCACCACCGATTCGGGCGAGGTCGTCGCGTACGACGCTCTCGTGATGGCCACCGGTTCGTACCCGTTCGTGCCGCCGATCCCCGGGCACGACCGGCCGGAGTGCTTCGTCTACCGCACGCTAGACGACCTCGACGGCATCCGGAAGCGTGCCGACGCGGCCGGTCCCGGCGCCGTCGGTGTCGTCGTCGGCGGTGGTCTGCTCGGACTCGAGGCCGCGAACGCGCTCAAATTGATGGGCATGACACCGCACGTGGTCGAGTTCGCGCCCCGGCTGATGCCGCTGCAGGTGGACGAGGGCGGTGGAGCGCTGCTCGCCAACCTGGTCACCGACCTGGGTCTCACCGTCCACACGGGTGTCGGCACCGCGGGCATCACCGAGGGTCCGGACGGGATCAGCGTCGAACTGTCCGACGGTTCGGTGATCGAGGCCGCGCTGCTGGTGTTCTCCGCGGGTGTGCGGCCGCAGGACCAGCTGGCCCGCGACGCCGGCCTCGAGGTCGCCGAGCGGGGCGGGATCATCACGGACCTCGGCTGCCGCACGTCGGACGAGAGCATCTACGCGGTCGGCGAGTGCGCCGCGGTGGAGGGACGGTGCTACGGCCTCGTCGCTCCCGGCTACACCACCGCGGAGATCGTCGCGGACCGGCTGCTCGGCGGGGCGGCGGAGTTCCCGGGCGCCGACCTGTCCACCAAGCTCAAGCTGATGGGTGTGGACGTCGCCAGCTTCGGCGACGCGCACGCTGAGACCCCCGGCGCCCTGGAGGTGGTGCTCAGCGACGCGGCCAAGGGCACCTACGCCAAGCTGGTCGTGTCCGACGACGCGAAGACGCTGCTCGGCGGCATCCTCGTCGGCGACGCCTCCGCATACGCGTCGTTGCGCCCGCTCGTCGGCCGTGAACTGCCGGGCGATCCGGCCTCGCTCATCTCGCCGGCGGGGGAGAAGCCCGGCGCCGGGTCCCTGCCCGACGACGCCGAGGTGTGCTCCTGCAACGGCGTCACCAAGGGTTCGATCTGCGGCGCCATCGCCGACGGTGCCTGCGACATCGCACAGGTCAAGAGCTGCACCAACGCCGGAACGACGTGCGGCGGCTGCCTGCCGACGATCAAGCAGCTCCTCGCGTCGTCCGGAGTGGTGATGTCGAAGGCGCTGTGCGAGCACTTCGAGCAGTCCCGCGCCGAGCTGTTCGAGATCGTGCAGGTCACCGACACGCGCACGTTCTCCGCGCTCATCTCGAAGTACGGGAAGGGTTCGGGCTGCGACATCTGCAAGCCCGTCGTCGCATCGATCCTGGCGTCCACCGACTCGGACCACATCCTGCACCGTAACCAGGCGGGCCTGCAGGACACGAACGACCACTTCCTGGCCAACATCCAGAAGAACGGCACCTACTCGGTGGTGCCGCGGATGCCCGGCGGCGAATGCACGCCCGAACAGCTCATCGTCATCGGCGAGGTGGCCCGCGACTTCGGCCTCTACACCAAGGTCACCGGCGGTCAGCGCATCGACCTGTTCGGCGCCCGCGTCGAGCAGCTGCCCGCGATCTGGAAGCGTCTCGTCGACGCGGGCATGGAGTCCGGTCAGGCCTACGGCAAGTCGCTGCGCACCGTGAAGAGCTGCGTCGGATCCACCTGGTGCCGGTACGGCGTGCAGGACTCCGTCGGCATGGCGGTCGACCTCGAGAACCGGTACCGCGGCCTGCGGTCCCCGCACAAGATCAAGTTCGGTGTCTCGGGTTGCGCCCGCGAATGCGCCGAGGCGCGCGGCAAGGACGTCGGCGTCATCGCCACCGAGAACGGCTGGAACCTGTACGTCGGCGGCAACGGCGGCCAGTCGCCGAAGCACGCCCAGCTGCTCGCCGGCGGGCTCGACGACGAGACCCTGGTCCGCTACATCGACCGGTACCTCATGTTCTACATCCGCACCGCGGATCGTCTCCAGCGCACCGCGCCGTGGGTCGAGTCCCTCGAAGGCGGGCTCGACCACCTCAAGGCCGTGGTGTGCGAGGACAGCCTGGGCATCGCCGCCGATCTCGAGGCTGCCATGGCCAAGCACGTTCTGGGATACAAGGACGAGTGGGCGGGCGTGCTCGAGGACCCGGAGAAGCTGTCGCGGTTCGTGTCGTTCGTCAACGCGCCCGAGGAAGCCGATCCGACCGTCTCGTTCGACGACACGGGCGTCCGGAAGGTCCCGGTGTTGATGGGAATGCCGAAATTCGCAGCTTCTACATCGGAGTAATCCCCACTTAACGCTGCGGAAACACCGACCCCGAACGATGTATCCAAGCACGGATACACACCAGCCCGAAGGAGGACTGTGATGACCGTCGTCGACATGAATGTGCACAGTGCCAGTGGAACCAGGCGTGAGAGCGTCAAGTCAGGCCGTCTCGAATGGACGTCCGCGTGCCCGCTCAGCCAGCTGATTCCCGGTCTCGGGGTGGCGGTGCTGCTGCGGGGCGGTGAGCAGGTGGCACTGTTCCTGCTCGAGGACGGATCGCTGCGCGCCGTGGGCAACATCGACCCGTTCGGGCGCGCGGCCGTGATGTCCCGCGGCCTCGTGGGTGACCGGGCAGGCGAGCCCACCGTGGCGTCACCGCTGCTCAAGCAGGTGTTCTCGCTGGTCGACGGTCGCTGCCTCGACGACGAGTCGGTGCGGTTGCCCGTGTACGACGTGCGGGTGTGGGCCGGCGTCGTCCAGGTTCACAGCACGAACGCGTGAACGACGACACGCCGCTGTGCGGGTTCACGATCGGGATCACGGCGTCCCGGCGTGCGGAAGAGTTCGCCACACTGCTGACGCGGCGTGGTGCCACCGTGGTGCACGCTCCGGCGATCCGCATCATCCCGCTGGCCGACGACACCGAACTCGAGCGCGTCACCCGCCAGATCATCGACAACCCGCCGGAGATCGTCGTCGCGACGACGGGGATCGGCTTCCGCGGCTGGATGGAGGCCGCGGACGGCTGGGGTGAAGCGGAGGAACTGGGCCGCGCACTGGCGGCGAGCCGCCTGCTGGCCCGCGGACCCAAGGCGAAGGGCGCGATCCGGGCCGCGGACCTGCGGGAAGAGTGGTCACCCGCCTCGGAGTCGTCGGCGGAGGTGCTCGATCACCTGCTCGGTGAGGGCGTCGAAGGCAAGCGCATCGCGGTCCAGCTGCACGGTGCCACCACGGAATGGGAGCCGGTCGCGGACTTCTGCGAGGTGCTCCGCTGTGCGGGCGCCGACGTGATCGCCGTCCCCGTCTACCGGTGGACGCCGCTCGAGGACCAGGCCCCGATGGACCGGATGATCGAACTGATCGCCTCCGGCGGCCTCGACGCGGTCAGCTTCACCAGCGCACCGGCGGTGGCCTCGCTGCTGACCCGCGCCAAGGAGACCGGAATGATCGAGATGGTGCTGCACTCGTTCCGGCACCGCGTGCTCGCGGCCTGCGTGGGGCCGGTGACCGCCGGACCGCTGCGCGAACTCGAGGTGCCGACGACGATGCCGGCGCGCTCTCGGCTGGGTGCGCTCGCGCGGCACATCGCCGACGAACTGCCCAGGCGGGCGAACAAGATCCAGACCGCCGGACACGAGCTGAGCATCCGCGGCGGCTGCGTCGTCGTCGACGGCGAGGTGCGGCAGCTGCCCCCCGCCGCGATGTCGCTGATTCGCACGCTCGGCGCCCGGCCCGGCCGGGTCGTGCCCCGGGACGAACTGCTCGCGGCGCTGCCCGGCGGTGGCGGCGACACCCATGCCGTGGAGACGGCCGTGGCGAGGCTGCGGGCGTCCCTGGGTGCACCGAAAGCCGTTCAGACGGTGGTCAAGCGGGGATACCGCCTCGCTCTCGACCCCGTCGACTGCGTCGATTCACGTGAGGAGGGACAGCAATGAACGAGACAGCACTGGTACTGGTGGCACACGGAACGCGGAGTCCCCGGGGCGTGGAGATGATCGCCGCGCTCGCCGACGCCGTCGCCGAGCAGGTCGGACCCACCCGGGTGTCCTTCGTGGACGTTCTCGGGCCCTCACCGGCCGAGGTGCTCCGCGACATCACCGGGCCCGCCGTCGTGGTCCCGGCGTTCCTCGCGTCCGGCTACCACGTCCACACCGACGTTCCGCGGGAAGTCGCGGACAGTGGTCACCCCTCGGTGGCCGTGACCCGGGCGCTGGGACCGGACCCCGTCCTCGCGGAGGTCCTGCTGCGGCGCCTCGTCGACGTGGGCTGGCGGCCCGGCGACGCGGTCGTGCTCGCCGCGGCCGGATCGTCCGACCCGCGGGCCCTGCGTGACATCCGGCGCGCCGCGGCGTTGCTGTCGGAGCTCGTCGCGTCGCGGGTCCGGATCGGCTACGTGGCGACAGCGCAGCCGCGCGTCCCCGACGTGGTGGCCGGATTGCGTGCGGGCGGCGAGAAGCGCGTGTTCGTCGCGTCGTATCTCCTGGCCCACGGACTGTTTCACGCGCGCCTCGCCGATGCCGGTGCGGACGGAGTGGCCGAGCCGCTCGGTGTCGATCCGGCCATCGTCGACCTCGTGGCGGAGCGCTACCGCAGCGGAATTCCGGCCGCGCAGCGAACCCTGTCGTTCCAGCGCTGACCCGTCAGCGCGGTAGCGGCACCAGTTCGGCCAGATCACCGTCGGCCGCACCGGCAGGGACCAGCGCCAGCGCTTCGCGGTCGATCAGGCCCGCGAGATGCGCGGTGCGGATTCCGGGGTCGACGCGCCACGTGCCGTCCGGTTGGGGGACCGCGGGCAGGATGCGGGTGGCGTCACCACTGACCTCGGACGCATTCGCGATTCGCGCCAGCTGACGCGGTGCCGGGCCGCGGCCCGTGAGTGCGGCCGCGATGGACGGAACCGTGGTCAGGAGCGTCACGACCGCGGCGTACGGGTTCCCGGGCAGCCCGACTACCACCCGCCCGTCGGGCAGCAGCGCGGTGACCTGTGAACCGCCCGGGCGGCACCGCACCCGCCCCACCACGATGCGGGCCTCCGCCCGGTCGAGCGCCGCACGCAACTGGTCGGCCGCGCCGCCGCCGGTGGCCCCGACGATCACGATCAGATCCGGCTGGCGGACTTCCCTGAACAGTTCGTCGAAGCTGGCGGACGTGTCCCGCAGGTGGGTGTCCGCGACCGTCCGGATCCCGCACCACGAGAGGAACTGGGGGAGAACGGGTCCCAGAGCGTCCCGCGTCTGCCCATGGCGCAGCGGACCGTCCCGCCGGATCTCGTCCCCTGTCACCACCACGTGCGCGCGGACGGGTCCGCGGACCCCCGCGGTGGTCACCTCCGCGCTCGCAGCCGCGGAGACGAGGGCGGGCGTGACGGCCGTGCCCTCCGCCGCGAGCCGATACCCCTCGTGCCAGTCCTCTCCACGCCGCCGCGCGTCGTCGCGCACGGGGGCGTCTTCCCGGCGGGACAGTCGCGGCCCCTCGGAAGTGCCTGTGGCCACGGCGAATTCGTCGCGCACGACGGCGGTGGCGCCGGTGGGGAGGTGCGCACCCGTCGCGATCCGGGCCGCCTCGCCCTCCGCCAGTTCGAGTTCCTCGGAGCTTCCCGCGTAGCGGATGTCGTCGCGCAGCATCCACGGACCGTCGCCCGCGACGGCGTATCCGTCCATGGCGGAGACGGCGATGCGCGGGAGAGCTTCGGCGGCGAGCAACGGCTCGGCGAGGGTGGCGCCGAGCGCTGTGCCGAGCGCCGCGGACCGCGGCGGGAGCGGGGGGACGACAGACAGGATCGCCTCCCTTGCCTCGGTGATCGTGACCGGTGCCGCCGCGGCCCTGCTCCGGGCCCGCTCGACGTCCTCCGGTGTGTCGCAGTCGGTGACGCCGCGGAACAGGACAGTGTCGAACGTGTCCGGAACGAGCGCCTTCATCGGCTGGTTGACCGCCGACCCGAGCGAGCGCACACGGTCGGTCAACGCACCGACACGCCACGCGGACAACAGGAACTGCAGGCGGCCGGACTCGTCGATCGCGAACACGGTGTCGGCGTCCTGCACGGCGGCGGCGAGGGCCGCCACCATCGTGGGTTCCGCGAACGGCAGATCCGACGCGAGCAGAATCACCCGGTCGTCCGGTTCGGCGTCGAGCACGGCGAGTCCGGCGGCCACCCCCGCGACCGGCCCGGCGCCCGGCGGCGTCTCCTGTGTCTGGAGCACCGTCGAATCGAGGTCGGCGCGCCGAGGTCCCACGACGACGATGCGCTCACAGTCGTCGACGGCGTCGAGGGCGGTGTCGAGCATCCGGCGTCCGCCGACCACCACGGCCGGCTTGTCGACGCCGCCCATCCGAGTGGCTCGTCCACCGGCGAGGACGATCGCGTGAACGGGTGCGGCAGAGTTCATTCCCTCATGCTGCCGCACACCCTCAGTCGCTGTGCAGGTGGCTGCGCGGAGGTCCGGCGAGCCCGGACCGTCCGCCGCGCGCCGTGCTGACGCAGAGCCAGGCCACCGACGCCAGGCTGAGGGTCAAGAGGATTCCAATTACGAGCATGTATCGATTGTCGGGGCAAAGTGGACCGCGAATTCCAGTCCTCTGTGGAAAAGTGGCCTGTATGAGTGTCGAACCAGTCCGAAGCGTCTCGGCAACCGAATTGGCGGTGCTGCTCGGGGCGGCGCCCACCGGCGGGCAACCGCTGTACCGCGGGCTCGCCGACGCCCTCCGCGAGAGAGTGGCGGACGGGTCGATGGCCGTGGGAGTCCGGCTGCCCGCCGAACGGGCCCTCGCGGAGGAGCTCCGGCTCAGCCGGGTAACTGTCAGTGCCGCGTATCGCGAACTCCGCGAGTCCGGCTGGGCGTCGGCGCGACACGGATCGGGAACCTTCGTGGCGATGCCGTCGGGACCGCCGGCGTGGGGAAGCATGGTGGGCGCGCCGGTGGACGGTGTCATCGACCTCGTCAATGCCGCGCCGGCGGCCGCCCCCGAACTCAGGGAGGCCTACCTGGACGCCGTCGACGAGTTGCCCCGCTTCATGCCCCAGCACGGATACCACCCCGGCGGACTGACAACGCTGCGGGCGGCGATAGCAGGCCACTACACCCGCAGGGGTCGCCCGACCACCCCGGACCAGATCCTCGTCACGGGTGGCGCGGGTGATGCCACCGAAGTGGTCTTCGAAGCGCTGGTCGAGGCGGGCGATCGCGTCCTGGTCGAACACCCGACCTACCCCGGCGCGGTCGAGTCCGTGCAGGCGGCCGGCGGCAGACCCGTTCCGGTGGCGATCGATGCGACCGACCCGGACGCGTTCGTCGCCGAGGTCGACCGGGCGGCGCGGCAGAGCGCCCCGACGGTGGCGTACCTGATGCCGGACTTCTCCAATCCCTCGGGAGCCAGGGCGACCCCGGAGGGAAGGCGGCGACTGGCCGCGACCCTGGCGCGCCACGGCGTGGTGACCGTCGTGGACGAGGTGGCGGCGGAACTCGTGCTGGACGGTTCGGACGACCTCGAGCCGTTCGGCGTCCCGGTCCCGGAATCGGCGGCCGTGGCGATCGGCAGCCTCAGCAAAACCGTGTGGGGAGGTATCCGCATCGGCTGGGTGCGCGCCGAGGCCGCCCGCACCGCGCAGATGGCCAAGATCATGGCACGCAGGCAATTGTCGGTCTCGGTGCTGGATCAGCTTGCGGCCGTGCGCTTGTTCGCCCGGCACGACCGCCTGGTCGCGCAGCGGCGCCGCGACCTCCGGGTGCAGCGGGACGCGCTCGCGGCGGCGGTCGACGATCGGTTGCCCGGGTGGAACTACGTGCTGCCTGCCGGGGGACTGTCCCTGTGGTGCGCGCTCCCGGCCGGAACGGGTTCGACGGATCTCGTCGCCGCGGCACGGTCGAGGGGCTTGCTCCTGGCGCCCGGGCCCCGGTTCGGCACCGGCCATCTGTTCGACGACCACCAGCGGTTGCCGTTCACGCGGCCGGTGTCCGAGCTGACCGCGGCCGTGAATATCCTTGCCACCCTGGTCGTGTCCGGCGACGCGTCGATGTCCGCGTCGCCGACGCTCGTCGTGTGACGCGCGGGTGTCCGACGAGAAAGTACCTGTGAATCCAAGTATCAGTCAGAGACCAGTTCGGTACCGGGAAAGGGGCTGATCTTTATCGACGCTCTGGCATAGTGATGCCGTCGACCGCTCGCTGAATTGTGGGGTATGTCATGGGCTCGTTGTTCCGCAGATCCTTCGGCACCGCTGTACTCGGCTCGGTCCTCGCGCTGACTGCCGCCCTCGCGGGCGCAGGCACCTCCACGGCACAACCCCCGTTGCCGTTGCCCCCCCTGCTGTCCCCACCCGCCGCCGACGCGATCTTCCCCGTCGCCGACCCAGACCCCTTCTACATCCAGCCCGCGGACGTCGCCGACCATGCACCGGGCGAGGTCCTGAAGATCCGCCAGCTGCCGCCGTCGTACTACTTCCCCGGCAGCGCAATGTGGGAGCTGCTCTTCCGGACCACCGACTCCGAGGGCAAGCCGATCGCGGCGAACACCACATACGTGCTGCCCCCGAACCACGTCCCGGACGGACCGCTGGTGTCGTACCAGCACATCATCAATTCGCTGGGCAACAAGTGCAAGATCGTCACCGAGCTCTACACCACCGACCCCCTGCACCAGATCCGCGAGGCTGCGGGACTCAACATCGCACTCGCGCGCGGGTGGGCAGTGGCGCTGCCCGACCATCTCGGACCGAGGATGGCGTACGGCGCGGCGAAGCTCGGTGGCCAGATCACCCTCGACGGCATCCGCGCCGTGCAGCAGGTCCCGGAACTGCAGGTGCAGAACAGCAAGGTCGGACTGGGCGGATACTCCGGCGGCGGCATGGCCACGGCCTGGGCGGCGGCGCTGGCGCCGAGCTACGCCCCCGAACTGAATATCGTCGGTGCCGCCGAGGGCGGAACCCCGATGAACCTGGTGAAGATGGCGGAGGCACTCGGCACCAACCCGCACCCCGCGTTCGGTCTCGCGATGGCCGCCGCACTGGGCCTGGAACGCGAATACCCGGACCGCATCGACGTCAGCGGCCAGCTCAACGACGAGGGCCGCTGGATGAAGCAGATGATCGGCAACGGATGCACCAACGAGATCATGCTGTTCGGACTGGGGCGCAGCGCGTCACAGATGACCGACAACAAGAACTTCATGGACGATCCGGAAGCGTGGAAGGTGATGGAGGAGAACAGCTTGGAGCTGTATCCGGGCGTGCCCACCACGCCGATCTTCGAATGGCACAGCCCGACGGACGCCCTGATCCCGGTCGATTCGATCGACACCACCCTGCGGCGGTACTGCGACGCGGGCACACCGGTGCAGACGCTGCTCACTCCGACCCCCGACCACCTGTCGGCGGCGGCGCTGGGACTGCCCCAGGGGCTGGACTGGATGGACGCCCGGTTCCGCGGTGATCCTGCACCGAGCACCTGCTGAGGCGGGCGGGACGTCAGCCGGACCGATCGAACCGGTGCCGGGCCGCCGCGAGATCCACGCGGCCGTCGCGGATGGGAACACCCTCGAGTTCGAGCTTCGCGATCTGCCGGTGCGCGAGGTGCGGTGCCGGTCGTCCCGACGCGCCCAGCACCCGGTGCCAGGGGAGGTCTGCGGAGTCGGTGCGCATGATCCAGCCGACCGTCCGCGCACTGGACAACCCTGCCGCCGAGGCGATGTCGCCGTACGTGGCCACCCGCCCGGGCGGAATCGACGCGACCAGCGCGCGGACCGCCTCGACCTGTTCCTCCGTCGTCGCGACCATCACACGACCATCAGAGGAGTGTGCGGACGAGCTCGGCGACCTCGTCGGGCCGGGCCTGCGGCACCATGTGATCGCAGTCGAGGTCGACGGCGGTGAGGTTGTCGCCCAGATGGTCGGTGAGAGCCTGGCGGAACTCGGGTGTGACGTACGGCGGTTGCACCCTCGACGCCTGCACGAGGACGGTCGGCAGGTGCGCGGGCGGCAGGACGGCCTCGCGTGCGAGCTCACCCCACGCCGTGACGACGGCGGGGGTGGACAGCCGCCAGTTGACCCGGCCGTTCGCCAGCGGCACCAGGTGTTCGGCGATCTCGTTCTCGAGGACGTCGCGGGCCACTTCACCCCACGAGCCGTGCACCTTCTCGGACCGGGCCTCCGCGACGTCGGTGTAGTCGGGGGAGGAGATGGTGAGATCCGCCACCGATTGCATCAGCTCGGGATCGAGCCCGATCGCGGGATCGAGCAGCACGAGTCCCCGGACGCGGTCGGGGACGGCACGCGACAGGTGCAGTGCCAGGGCGCACCCGAACGAGTGGCCCACCACGAGCACGGGTCCCCGGGCGTATGCGTCGAGCGTGTCGACGAGACTCGCGACGTGGGCCTCGAGATTCCACGGCGGCGCCCACGTGGAGCGGCCGTGGCCGAGCAGGTCGGGGGAGATCCAGCGGGCGTCCGGCAGCTGGTCGGTGGCCAGCGCCTCCCACCGTCTGCCGTGACCGGTGAGTCCGTGCAGGGCGAGGATCTCCGTGCCGTCCTCGGCGCCGAACAGGTACGTATTCAGTGCTGACACGTGACCCATGATGCCGGATCGGGTCGCCGCACGAGATGTCGGACCGTTCTGGTGGAATGCCACCCATGACGGAATCGGCGGTGCGCACCAGGACGTCGGTTCCCCGTGCCCGGCTCGTGCACCGCCAGAACCCGGTCCGCGAGGCCCGGGTGTGGGACGACGCCACGCAGCAGGTCCTCACCGCACCGCCCCTCGGCCTGGGCTGGAATCCCTGGCAGGTGCTCGGCGGCCCGGGAACGGGCAAGACGTCGCTTCTCGTCGACGTCGCGGTCGACCGGATCGCCGGCGGCGAGGACCCGGAGTCGGTGCTGGTGCTGACGCAGTCGAAGCGAGCGGCGGGGCGGGTGCGCGAAGAGGTCACCGCCGCCCTCATCGGCCACGACGAACACCACGGCCCCCGCGCCACGCGCGAACCGCTCGTCCGCACCGTCCACTCCTACGCCTTCGCGGTGCTGAGACTGCAGGCCGCCGCCCACGGAAATCCGCCCCCACGGCTCATCACCGGCGCCGAACAGGACGCGGTGCTGCGCGAGATGCTGCACGGCGACATCGCGGACGGCGGCGAGATGTGGCCCGAACGTCTGCGTCCCGCACTGGCGCTGGGCGGCTTCGCCGTCGAACTACGCGACCTCATGCTGCGCTCGAGCGAGCGCGGACTCGGCCCGGAAGACCTGATCAGGCTGGGGCAGCGGCACTCCCGTCCCGAGTGGGTGGCGGCAGGAATGTTCGCCGCCCGGTACGAGCACGGGATGCTGCTGCGCGGAGCCGTCGGTGTCGAGGCCCCCGAGGCCACGGCGCCCGCGCTCGACGCCGCCGAACTCATCGGTGCGGCCCTCACCGCGTTCGCCACCGACCCGGACCTGCTGCGCATCGAGCGGGCCCGGGTTCGGCACCTGCTCGTCGACGACGCCCAGCACCTCGACCCGCAGGCCGCGGAACTCGTCCGGCTCCTCGGCACCGGCACTCGCACCACGGTCGTCGCCGGCGACCCGGACCAGTCGATCTACGGCTTTCGCGGAGCCGACCCGACGTTCCTCGCCGACCTGGCCGACAAGGGCGATCCCCGGCAGGTGTTGCTGCCGGTCAACTTTCGCAGTTCGGCGGAGGTCGCGACCACGGCGGCCCGGATCACGTCCCGGCTTCCGGGACACCTGCCGCATCGGATCTGGAGCCCCGCGCAGGACGGTGGACGGACGTCGGTCCGGGTGCTGAGCACGGTGGCGAAAGAGGCCGCGCTCGTCGCCGACACCCTGCGTCGCGCCCACCTCCTCGACGGGGTGCCGTGGTCGGAGATGGCGGTGATCGTGCGCTCGGTGCCGCGGGCCCTGGCGCCGCTGCGCCGCGCCCTGCTGGGTGCGGGTGTGCCCGTCACCACCGCGGCGTCCGAGTTGCCGCTGGCCCGTCAGCACGGGGTGTCGGGATTGATGCTGGTGCTGCGGGCCCTGTCGGGGCAGGAATTCACGGGCGAGGACGCGCTCGCCCTGCTCGCCGGCCCGGTCGGCGGCGCAGAACCCGTGGCGCTCCGGCGTCTTCGCCGTGGTCTGCGGCGCGCCGAGCTGGCGTCCGGCGGCGACCGCGACTCCGCGGAGCTCCTCCGTCTCGTGCTGGTAGGCGAGACCGACGGCACCCGCAGGGTCACGGCCAAGCTGACCGACGTCGAAGCGGCATCCCTGAACCGGGTGCTGTCCGTGCTGCGCAAGGCGAAGGTTCCCCTGGACCGCGGGCGCGGCATCGAGGACGTGCTGTGGGCGGCATGGCAGGCCACCGGACTCGAACGCCGCTGGTCGGCGGCCTCCGCCCGCGGGGGTCCGATCGGCGCACAGGCCGACCGCGACCTCGACGCCGTGGTCGCCCTGTTCGATGCCGCGGCGAGTTACGTCGACCGCCTCCCGCGCGCACAGCTCGCCGGGTTCGTCGACTACCTCACCGGGCAGGCCATTCCCACCACCCGGAACGTCTCCGCCGTCCCGGTCGACGCGGTCTCGGTGCTCAGCGCCCACTCGGCTGCCGGCCGCGAATGGGACGTCGTCGCGGTCGCGGGTGTGCAGGAAGGGCTGTGGCCCAGTCTGCGGGCTCGCGGAAGCCTGCTCGGCACCGAGGCGCTGATCGACCTGACGGCCGGAGTGTCCGACGGCAGCGAGACGGCTGCCGACCGGATGTCGCGCACCGCACCTCTCCTGGCCGAGGAACGCAGGCTCTTCCTGGTGGCGTGCAGCCGGGCGCGGCGGAGTCTGCTCGTCACCGCGGTCGACTCGGCCAGCGGCGACGCCGACCTCGTCCACTCCCGGTTCGTCGACGAACTGCTCTCCGGAGACCAGGATTCGGACGTCGAGGAGGCGGTCGTGCAGGCGGAGGATCCCGCGACCCGGGTCCTGGCCCTCCCCGCCCTGGTCGCCGAGTTGCGCAGCGTGGTCTGCGATCCGGACGTCGCGGAATCCGACCCCGCCCGGCAGGAACGCGCGGCGCGCCAACTCGCCCGGCTCGCCGACGCCGGAGTGCGTGGTGCACACCCGGACCAGTGGTACGGCACCGCCGAACCGAGCACCGGCGTGGCGTTGTGGAACGAGGAGGACGGTCCGGTGTCGTTGTCGCCGTCCACCATCGACCTGCTCAACACGTGCCCGCTGCGGTGGCTGCTCGAACGCCACGGCGGGACGGACGGCGACAACACTCACGCCATCGCCGGAACGCTCGTGCACACTCTGGTGCAGGCGCTCGCCGGGCGGATCCCGCCCGATCAGGTGGCACGCGCGCTCGAGAATGCCTGGGATTCGATCGATCTGGGATCTCAGTGGTACTCGCGGCGTGAACTCGACCGCACCCGGGACATGCTCGCCACGTTCACCGCCTGGCTCGGTAACACCCGGTCCGAACTCACCGAGGTCGGTGTCGAGGTGGCAGTCGACGGCGTCCTGGAACCGCGGGAAGAGGGTTCCCCGACGATCCGGCTGCGGGGGCGGATCGATCGGCTCGAGCGCGATGCGGAGGGCAGGCCCGTCATCGTCGACGTGAAGACCGCCCGCTCACCGGTCACCAAGGACGACGCCCAGCAGCACGCCCAGCTCGCGGCGTACCAGGTGGCGGCGGCGGTCGGCGCGATCGACGGGGAGCCGGCGTCGAAACCCGGTGGGGCGCGGCTGGTCTTCGTCGCCAAACCGCACAGGAAGGAAGGCGCGACCCAGCGGGTGCAGGCACCGCTGTCGGACGAGGACCTCGAGACGTGGCTCGCGGTCATCCACGCGGCAGCGGCGGCCACCAAGGGGCCCGAGTTCCTCGCCCGCGTCAACGACGGTTGCCGGCACTGCCCGGTGCGCACGAGTTGCCCCGCGCACGACGAGGGACGGCAGGTGACGTCGGAATGACGATCCGTATCGATCCGGTGGAACTCGCTGTCGGCCTGGGGCAGCACCCACCGACCCCGGAGCAGGCTGCCGTCATCGCGGCACCCCTCGGCCCGACCCTCGTCGTCGCGGGGGCAGGCGCGGGCAAGACCGAGACGATGGCGGCCCGCGTCGTGTGGCTGGTGGCCAACGGTGTCGTCGACCCCGAGGCGGTGCTGGGGCTGACGTTCACCCGCAAGGCGGCGCAGCAGCTCACTGCCCGGATCCGGAAACGCCTTGCCCGGCTTGCAGGTTCGGACCTGCTCCGCAGGGTCGATCCGAGCGGTGACCTGCGATCGCGAATCCTCGCGGGCGAACCGGAAGTCAGCACCTACCACTCCTACGCCGGGCGACTGCTGTCCGAGCACGGGCTCCTGCTGCCCATCGAGCCGTCGGCGACGCTCCTGTCGGAGACGGAACTGTGGCAGCTGGCGCACCGGGTGGTCAGCTCGTGGGACGGCGACCTCGACACCGACCGGAATCCGGCGTCCGTCACCGAAGCCGTGCTCGCGCTGTCCGGGCAACTGGCCGAGCATCTCGTCGAACCGGACGATCTGCGGGAGGCGCACACCGAGCTCGACAAACTCGTCCACACCCTGCCCGCCGGACCACGGCAGCGCGGCGGCCCCGGCAAGGAACTGCTCGACATCCTCGACACCCAGCACCGGCGGGTGGAACTCCTTCCACTGGTGCAGCGTCTCGCGGACACTCTGCGCCGGGAAGGTGCGCTCGACTTCGGCAGCCAGATGTCGCTGGCGGCACGGGTCGCCGCGGACCACCCCGAGGTCGGACTCGCCGAGCGCACCCGCTTCCGGGTGGTGCTGCTCGACGAGTACCAGGACACGGGACACTCGCAGCGGGTGCTGCTGTCGTCCCTGTTCGGCGGCGGTCTCGACGGCGAACTCGCGCTCACCGCGGTGGGTGACCCCATGCAGTCCATCTACGGCTGGCGTGGTGCCTCGGCGGCCAACCTGCCCCGCTTCGCGACGGATTTCCCGCTGGCGAACGGAGATCCGGCGCCGACCCTGGAACTGCTCACGAGCTGGCGTAACCCGCCGGAGGCCCTGGCGCTGGCCAACATGGCGTCGGCGTCCCTGCGCGAGCGGGGCGTGTCGGTCAGCACGCTGCGGGCACGACCACAGGCCGTCCCGGGTGATGTGCGGCTGGCCCTCACCGGTGACGTCGTGCAGGAACGCGAATGGGTGGCCGACCGCATCGCCGAACAGTACGCGGACGCCACCAGTAGGGGCGAGGATCCGCCGACCGCCGCGGTGCTGATCCGTCGCAACGCGGACGCCGCACCGATCGCGGAGGTCCTGCGGTCCCGGGGGCTGCCGGTCGAAGTGGTCGGGCTCGGCGGGCTGCTCCACACCCCCGAGGTGGCCGACGTGATCGCGATGCTCCGGGTGGTGGCCGACCCGATGGCGGGCAGTGCCGCCGTGCGGATGCTGACCGGGGCGAGATGGCAGATCGGGGCCGCCGACCTGACGGCGCTGTCGCGGCGAGCATCCGAACTGGCCATCGGAACCGGCTACGGCACCACCGGCGCCGTCACCGATTCGTCCGCTCTGGCCGACGCCGTCGGCCAGGCGTTGCCCGGTGAACACGCGGAGCAGGCCGGGCTGGCGGATGCCCTCGCGGATCCCGGCCCCGCCGAACGCTATTCGCAGGTCGGCTACGCCCGGATCACCGCCGTCGCGGCGGAGTTGGCGTCTCTGCGTGAGCGGATCGGGCAGCCACTCACCGAGCTGGTGGCCGAGGTGGAACGGGCGCTGGGTATCGGCATCGAGGCGCAGGCCCGGACACGTCGGTCGGCGCGGGGCAGTGCCGGCCGTGAACATCTCGACGCCTTCGCCGACGTCGTTGCCGGGTACGCGAGCCGCACGTCGGCCACCGTCACCGGACTGCTCGCCTTCCTGTCGGCCGCGGAGTCGGTCGAAAAAGGTTTGGCGCCGGGCGAAGTCGAGGTGGACCCGCACCGCGTCCAGGTGCTGACGGTGCACTCCGCCAAGGGGCTGGAGTGGGAAGTGGTGGCGGTGCCGCACCTCACGGCAGGCGTCTTTCCGTCGCGGACGGCGTCCGGATCCTGGCTCGGTGCCGTCGGTGAATTGCCGCCCTCACTGCGCGGAGACCGTGCGCGGCCGGGGGAGTCGGCAGACGGCGTGCCCGTTCTCGAGCTCGAGAACCTGTACGACCGGAAAGACCTCGAGGAGGCCGTGAAGGCGCACAAGGCGGCGCTGGCGGCGCGCAAACTCGACGAGGACCGCCGGCTGTTCTACGTCGCACTCACCCGCACCGAACGGGTGCTGTTCGCGTCGGGTCACCACTGGGCAGAATCCGGAACCGAGCCGAAGGGTCCCTCGGAGTTCCTCACCGAACTGCGTGACACGGTGACCGACGAGGAGCACGAGGGAATCGGGATCGTCGACATCTGGGCGCCCGCACCCGAACCCGACGAGCAGAACCCGCTGACGAGTACCCCCAAGTCGGCTGTGTGGCCGCGGGATCCGCTCGGGCTCCGCCGGGAGTCGGTCGAGCGGGGCGCGGCGCTGGTCGTCGCGGCGCTGAAGCGTGCCGGCGCGCCGGCACCGGCAGGCGAGGACGACGATCCCGAGAACTGGGCAGCCGACGTCGACGCGCTTCTCGCGGAGCGCGAGGCGCGGGCGAACGCACGCACCGAGGTGGTGTTGCCCGGTCAGTTGTCGGTGAGCCAGCTCGTCGAATTGGAAGCCGACCCGGACGCCCTGGCCGCCCGGCTGCGGCGTCCGCTGCCGTTCCCGCCGAATCCGCTCGCGCGTCGCGGTACCGCGTTCCACGCCTGGGTGGAGCGCCGTTTCGGGGCCACCCGGCTGCTCGACCTCGACGAGCTGCCCGGTGCCGCCGACACGGACGCGGGCCCCGACACCGACCTCGCGACCCTGCAGGATGCGTTCCTGCGCTCGTCCTGGGCCGACCGCAACCCGACCGAGGTCGAGGTGCCGTTCGAGACGTCGGTGGCGGGCACGGTGCTGCGCGGCCGGATCGACGCGGTGTTCACCGACCCCGACGGCGGGTGGACGGTGATCGACTGGAAGACCGGCGCCGAGCCGAGCGCGGCCAACGAGAAGGCCGTCGTGATGCAGTTGGCCGCGTACCGGCTGGCGTGGGCCGAACTGATGGACGTTCCGATCGAGCGGGTGCGCGCCGCGTTCCACTACGTGCGGACCGGGCGGACGATCGCGCCGGACCACCTGCCCGACGCCGACGCGCTCGCCCGTCTGCTCCGTTCCGCCGGTTCTCCCGACGAGGAGATCAGGCCTGACGCCGAGCCTTCAGCGACTCGGTGACCAACGGGATCTGCAGCGGAAGGCGCAGCAGCACACCGGCTTTCTGCACATTCGTCGTCTTGGAGCTCGTCAGCCAGTCCACTGCCATGGTGACGTTGGCGGGGAAGACGGCGACGAACAGGAGAGCAGCGAGGCCGCCACCGAGCCTGCGGGTTCGCGGCACGGCGAGCGCGGTGCCGATGGCGAGCTCGGCGACCCCCGACACGTACGTGTAGGTGCGGGCCTCGCCCGGAAGTTGGGTGGGGACCGTGGAGTCGAAGAACTTGGGGGCGACGAAGTGCATGGTGCCGGCGCCGAGCAGTAGCGCGGCAAGGCGGAGTGCGGGCTTCTGGCTCGGTCGTGGTGTGTGGCTCTCTCGTTGCATGACGTCAGCTTGCCCGAGCAACTCGGTTCGCGACAACGAGGCTCCGACGTGTCACCGATGGGACAATCGGGGTTAGGCTGCCAGCCGATGTCGGAGTTCAGTGCAACGTGGGGACGAACATATGGCCGGTAGGCTGCGTGAGAGATTGACCAGGTCGGACACCCTGACCGACCGGCCTGACTTCGCGTTGGTGGGGGTGCTCCGGATTCCGGAGCTGCAGACCAGTCCGGCGCGGGCGATCTACCGCCGCGTGGGTATCGCCCTGGCGGCGTTGATGTTGGCGGTTCTCATCGTCTACATCGACCGGGCGGGCTACCGCGACGCGCAGGACAACGAATTGTCGCTGCTCGACTGCATCTACTACGCGACGGTGTCGTTGTCCACGACGGGCTACGGCGACATCACGCCGTTCACACCGTCCGCGAGGCTCGTCAACGTTCTCCTGATCACGCCTCTTCGAATCTTCTTCCTCATCGTCCTCGTCGGTACGACTCTCTCCGCGCTCACGCAGAGCTCCCGGCAGGCGTTCAAAATCCAGCGTTGGAGGCAGCACGTGCGCAATCACACCGTGGTGATCGGCTACGGAACCAAGGGACGCACCGCGATCGACGCGATGCTCGGCGACGACGTTCCGCCGTCGGAGATCGTGGTGGTCGACACCGATCATGCGGTGCTCGACTCGGCGGCCAGCAAGGGGCTCGTCACGGTCCACGGGTCCGCCACCAAATCGGACGTGCTGCGGTTGGCGGGCGCGCAGAACGCGTCGGCGATCATCGTTGCGGCCAACCGTGACGACACCGCGGTGCTGGTGACGCTGACGGCGCGGGAGATCGCACCGAAGGCGAAGATCGTCGCGGCGATCCGCGAATCCGAGAACACGCATCTGCTCCGGCAGTCCGGCGCCGATTCGGTCGTCGTGTCGTCCGAGACCGCGGGCCGGCTCCTCGGCATCGCCACGAAGACGCCGAGCGTCGTCGAGATGATGGAGGACCTCCTGACTCCGGAGGCGGGTTTCGCGATCGCGGAGCGCCCCGTCGAGCGGGACGAGATCGGCGGCTCCCCACGTCACCTCGCGGACATCGTGCTCGGTGTGGTGCGGGACGGGCGGCTGATCCGGGTCGGCTCTCCGGAGGTCGATTCGATCGAGGAGAACGACCGACTGCTGTACATCCGTCGGGTCGCCAACTGACCGGCAGTAGTGTCGAGGGCGTGACTGAATTCCGGCTCAACGACACCCCGCTCCTGTCCCGCTCCGCTGTCGGGCGGGCCGAGGAATTGCGTTCGGACACGGACGCCCTTCGAGCGGGCTGGCGGGATGCGCTGCTGCTGCGCGTCAATCACCGCGGACAGGTGCGGGTGGGGGACGACGGCCTCGTGTTCGCGGAGGCCACCGAACTCGGCCCCGAACCGCAACGCGGGGCGGTCTTCCTCGGCATCCGCAAGGACCGGCACGTATGGGCGGTGCGGGTGCAGGCGCTGACCGGCGAGCTCGCCGATCTCCGGATTCTGGGCGGGACGCTGGACGACGCGGACGCGGGCGTACTCACCGGGGCCCTCGCGATGCTCAACTGGCACGACAGCGCAGGCTTCAGCGCGCTCGACGGCGCGCCGTCCGAACCGACGATGTCGGGGTGGTCGCGGATCTCGACGAGCACCGGGCACGAAGAATTTCCCCGCACGGATCCGGCGGTCATCTGCCTCGTGCACGACGGCGGAGACCGCGTCCTGCTGGCCCGGCAGCCCACGTGGCCTGCGCGGCGGTTCTCGATCCTGGCCGGATTCGTCGAGGCCGGTGAATCGCTGGAGACGTGCGTCGTCCGGGAGATCAAGGAAGAAGTGGGTGTCGACGTTCGTGACGTGCGCTACCTGGGCAGCCAGCCGTGGCCGTTTCCCCGGTCGGTGATGATCGGGTTCGCGGCCGTCGGCGATCCCGACGCCCCGCTGACGTTCGCGGACGGCGAGATCGCCGAGGCCCGGTGGTTCACTCGGGACGAGGTGCGGACGGCACTCGAACTCGGCGACTGGGCGTCGGACACCGACGCCCCGCTGCTGCTCCCGGGCTCGATTTCCATCGCGCGGGGAATCATCGAGTCCTGGGCGGGAGCAGCGACGGAGTCCTAGGCGCCGAGGAGCTGCTTGACCTGCGCCAACGACGGGTTGGTCGCGGTGCTGCCGTCGGCGAACTTGACGGTGGGGACGACGTGGTTGCCGCCGTTGACGCTGCCGACGAACTCCGCCGATGCCGGGTCGTCCTCGATGTCGATCTCCACGTAGCCGATGCCGGATTCGTCCAGCTGGGTCTTCAGGCGCCGGCAGTAGCCGCACCAGGTGGTGGAGTAGATGGTCAGGGCGGGGGTGTCGGTAGCAGTCACGGCGGATATAACACCACGACTCCGTCGTGTGTTCCCACTGCGGTGTTCGTCCGCTTCGCGCCGTGTCGGTTGCCCCTGTCATGATGGACGCCATGTCAGCAGCCGGCGCAGCAGAGGTGACGAGTACCGGTCTCGATCCCGAACAGTCCGCAGCGGTACTCGCTCCCCGGGGCCCGGTGTGTGTGCTGGCGGGGGCCGGAACAGGGAAGACCCGGACCATCACCCGGCGTATCGCGCACCTCGTGGCCAGTGGGCACGTCGCCGCGGGGCAGGTGCTGGCGGTCACGTTCACGGCTCGCGCGGCGGGCGAGATGCGCGGCCGGCTGCGCAGCCTCGGGATCGGCGACGGGGGAGCGCAGGTTCAGGCGCGCACGTTCCACGCCGCCGCACTGCGACAGCTGAGGTACTTCTGGCCGCAGGTGATCGGCGACACGGAATGGCGGCTGCTGGACCGCAAGTTCGCGGTCGTGTCGTCCGCCGCCGGACGGGTCGGGTTGTCCACCAGCACGGAGAGCGTCCGCGACCTGGCGAGCGAGATCGAGTGGGCCAAGGCCTCGCTGATCGCGCCGGAGGACTACCCGCGTGCGGTGGCCAAGTTACGCAGGGAGGCGCCGGTCGACGCCGCGAAGGTCGCCGAGGTCTATCACGGCTACGAGCAGCTCAAGGCCCGCGGCCAGGACGGGATGCTCCTCGATTTCGACGATCTCCTGCTCCACACGGCGGCGGCGCTCGAGGAGCATTCGGCTGTCGCCGAGGAGTTCCGCGACCGGTACCGGTGCTTCGTGGTGGACGAGTACCAGGACGTCACCCCGCTACAGCAGCGTGTCCTCGACGCCTGGCTCGGGGAGCGGGACGACCTCACCGTCGTCGGTGACGCCAACCAGACCATCTACTCGTTCACCGGCGCCACACCCAACTACCTGCTCGACTTCTCGCGCCGGTTCCCCGAGGCCACCGTCGTGCGCCTCGAGCGCGACTACCGTTCGACCCCCGAGGTCGTGTCGATGGCGAACCGGGTGATCGGAGCGGCGCGCGGCAGGATCGCGGGCACCCGTCTGCAGCTGATCGGGCAACGCGACTCCGGACCGGAGCCGAGTTTCGTCGAGTTCGACGACGAGCCGGCCGAGGCCGCCGGGGTGGCGCGCACGATCAAGCGGCTCATCGCGTCCGGCACTCCGGTCGCGGAGATCGCGGTCCTGTACCGGATCAACGCCCAGTCCGAGGTGCACGAGCAGGCGCTGACGAAACTCGACATCCCGTACCAGGTCCGGGGCGGAGAGGGATTCTTCGCGCGTACCGAGGTGCGTCAGGCCGTGGCGGCACTACGTCAGGCCGCAGGTCGCGACGACCTGCCGGATGCGGTCGGCGCCGACCTGGTCACGCTCGTCCGCGCGGTCCTCGTTCCGCTGGGGCTGACCGACGCGGAACCGGCGGGTGCGCAGGCTCGCGAACGGTGGTCGTCGCTGTCGGCGCTGGTCGCGCTCACCGAGGAGCAGCTGACCCAGGACCCGGAGTTGACCCTCGACGCGCTGTTGCGTGAACTGAGCCTGCGGGCCGAGGCGCGGCACCCACCCGTCGTGCAGGGTGTGACGCTCGCGTCCCTGCACGCCGCCAAGGGGCTCGAATGGGACGCCGTGTTCCTCGTCGGGCTGACCGACGGAACGCTGCCCATCCAGCACGTGCTCGGCGACTCCAATTCGGCACCGGACGAGGCCGCCGTCGAGGAGGAGCGCCGGTTGCTGTACGTCGGCGTGACCCGCGCCCGGGAGCACCTGCAGATGTCGTGGGCGCTGTCCCGGAACGAGGGCGGCCGCAAGTCGCGGCGCCGTTCGCGGTTCCTGCACGGCCTCATCCCCGAGGATTCACCTGCCTCGCGGATCGCGGCGCCCGCCAAGAGCACCAAGAAGCGTCCACGGTGCCGGCTGTGCGGAAAACAGCTGATCGGGACGACCGCGACCATGCTCGGTCGCTGTGAAGGGTGCCCGTCGAACGTCGACGTGGAACTGCTCGAATCGCTGCGGTCGTGGCGGCTCGAGAAGTCGCGGGAGCTGAAGGTTCCGGCGTACGTGGTGTTCAGCGACAACACGTTGACGGCTCTCGCCGAGCAGCGACCGCAGGACGATCGCGGGCTCGTCGCGATCCCCGGGATCGGTGCGAAGAAGCTCGAGCAGTTCGGTGAGGACGTCCTCGGTGTGATCAAGGGAAGCGGTAGTCCCTGAACGACTCCCGCGCGGTGAGTGAGTAGTGCGCATCACTGCAGGTCAAAAATAGGTTGTGCGGTTCTGGAGAATTGCCTACTGTGGTTTCAGTGCGCGGGGAGACCCGTGTGGTTCACATCGGATCGAGAAGAAATGGAGGTGGCAGTGAAATGACGAAGTACCAAGCACATGAGACGGCAGTCGCTGCTGCCTCCGCACTGTTCGGCATGAACGCGGCGGAAGCGGCACCGGCGATTGTCTGGTCGGCAGCCCGTCGTCGTCCCGCAGCAGCAGTCGAGTCCGTGTATCGGAGTTGTCGAGGAATTCCTCGGTAGGCCAACTCCCACCGTCTTTTCAAGGCCACGGACCCGCATCGCGGACCGTGGCCTTTGTAGTTCGAGCACCTTTCCCGCTCGCAGCCTCGGCTCTGGTTCGCACCCACTTCATCGAACCGAAGAATTGACCGTCGCAATGAGAGCAGAGGAGAAGGACGTGTCTACCGTGACATGCCGAGGGGTATCCGAAACCTCAACCGCCACAAGCGGATTTGTTCAGATAGTGTCCGCGCGTGGTGACCTGCCCTGCCGGGTCGATGATCCCGACCTGTGGTTTGCGGATTCTCCCACCGAGCTGGAACAGGCGAAGGCGCTGTGCGCGTCCTGCCCGATCCGCTCCCGCTGCCTCGACGCGGCCCTCGATCGGGGTGAGCCGTGGGGCGTGTGGGGTGGGGAGATCTTCGACCAGGGTGTCGTGATCGCCCGCAAGCGTCCCCGGGGACGTCCGCGCAAGACTCAGACTCTGGTCTGTGCGTAGAAACCGGTACGGGGCGGGAGAATTCGGGCGTTCGCCCGGCCACTCACACGAGTGGTCCGGGCGAACGCCCGTTCTGTGTCTTCGAGGTCAGACGGTGTCTTCGTCCTCGGGTGCAGGCTCGGCGAACCCGGGGAGCCACCGCGTGAGGATCTCCATGTACGGCGCGTACGCGTCCAGCTGAGCGCAGATTCCCACCGAGCCGACGAGAACCCGGAAGATCATCAGGTACTCCGCCGGCAGATTCAGTGCCCGGGCCGTCCGGAACTGCGCACTGTTGAAGTCGGTCGCGGAACCCGCGGCCTTCTGCAGCCAGGCACGGGTGAAGTGGAACGATTCGGTGCGTATCGGGTCGGTGACGGGACGCAGGTAGTCTGCGATCTCCTTGTCGGTGACCGTCCGGCCGGGCAGAACGAATCCGTTGGCGTGCAGCAACTCCGTCAGTTCGTCGAACTGCTCGTGGAGCGCCAGCCGGACCATGGACCCGAGCACCGGGGGAAGACCGTGCGGAAACGGTGCCGCGGCACCGAAATCGATGACACCGAGGCGGCCGTCGCTGTGCAACATGAAGTTGCCCGGATGCGGATCGCAGTGGAGCAGGCCGACGCGGGTGGGGGAGGCGAAGTGGAACTCCGCGAGCAGTGCACCCGCGGTGTTGCGTTCCTCGGGGGTGCCGTCGGCGATGATGGCCGACAGCGGCTTCGCCGACATCCACTCGGTGACCACCACCTTGGGGGCACTGGCGACCACGTGCGGAACCGCGAATTGTGGATCCCCGTCGTACACCTTGGCGAAGCGGCGCTGATTGTTCGCCTCGATCCGGTAGTCGAGTTCTTCCTCGGTGCGGGCCGTGAACTCGTCGATGACCGGGCGCACGTCGACGCCGGGCATGACCGAGGCGAACAGTCCCGCGAACCGGCCGAGCGTCTTCAGGTCGGCGCGCAGCGCCTCGTCGGCGCCGGGGTACTGAACCTTGACGGCCACGTCGCGACCGTCGGCCCACAAGGCGCGGTGCACCTGGCCGATGCTGGCCGATGCGGTCGGGGTGTCGTCGAACGACTGGAACCGGTCACGCCACTTGGTGCCCAGCTGCTGGTCGAGCATTCTGTGGACGGCCCGCGCGGGCAGGGGAGGCGCCTGCGCCTGCAGCTTGTTCAGCGATTCACGGTAGGGTTCCGCGAACTCCTCGGGGATCGCCGCCTCCATGACGCTGAGCGCCTGCCCCAGTTTCATGGCGCCGCCCTTGAGTTCGCCGAGGACCGCGAACAATTGCTCGGCGGCCTTCGCGCTCAGCTGGGCGTCGATCTCGTCCTTGTCACCGCCGGTCAGCTTCCGGCCGAAGCCCATCGCGGCACGCCCCGCGATCCCCAACGGGATGCTCGCGAGTTTGGCGGTGCGGGCGGAACTCCTGCGGGGGATGTCGGACACCCCACCATCATGCATCATGACCGAAGCCGGTTCGATTCGCCCACGGCGGGTGCCAGATACGTGCAGCTGCAGCTCGCCTGCCGTGGCCAGCGCCGGGTCGATAGCCGGTGCGCGCCGAGATCGATCTCGAGCGTCGCGTCGAGGCTGCTGGGCGGCGCGCCTCGCGGAGCGGCCAAGACGGCTTCGAGTTGGCCGAGGGCGACTGCTGCCGTGGCCATGATCACGGCGGGGCTCGCGTGCCCGACCGTCCCGAGGAGCTGAGCGGACAGGTGCGGCCAGTCCTCGTCGTACGCGGCACGGAGGAGGTCGGCGCACCGTAGGCAACTGGTGTGGCCCGGGAGCACCAGAGGGCCGACCACACCGCGGCCGTCACGCAGCCGGACCTGCAGGTGCGGTATGCCGTTCTGGACCAGATCCGCGACGAGCCGAGGTTCTGCCACCAGATCGTCCGCGAGTACGACGCACAGAACGTTCCACCGCCGGACGTCGCTGTCGGCGGAATAGCGGAAGGAGCGGGAGACCCGGATACCGCCGTCCGTGAGCCCGGCCGACACCGCATCCGACAGCGGGCCGCGCCCGTGCACGCGAATCGGGATCGTGTCCGCGACGGGGGACGTGCCTGCGACATCGATCAGACCGGCCCGGTCGAGGTCGCCGAGCAGTTTCGACACGTCTGTGGGCGCCAGGCCGTACCCGACGGCGGTCCACAGGATGTGCGGCCGCGAGTTCTTGCCGTCGAGCAGTCGGACGACGGCCAGGAGTTGCTCGGTCCGGACCCCGGGCGGCGGGGCGAGTACGAGCGCGCGTTCGGGATCCCAGCCGAACTGCACCCGCCCGTCGGGGCGGACGAGTACGGCGATCCGGGGATCGAGAGTGACACCGACGTGCGGTGTGGGCTGGATGGTCACACGCTGAGGATCGCAGGCCACGACCGGGCATCAGCGCCGAAAACGCGGGTTGTCCACAGGCCGAAACATGCCTCGACCTGCAGACTTCCCGCTATCGAAAATTGGTGGGATCGGAAGGTCAGGACTCGGACTCGTCGTCTTTGCCGGACTTGCCGCGTTCGGCTTCCTCGGCCCGCTCGCGCGCCTCGGTCGCCTCCAGCTGTGCCATCGGATTGTCGAAGTCGCCGCCGTCGCCGCCGCCTAGCACACGTTCGACGAACGCATCCGGGCTGTCGAGATCGGATGAGTCGGGCAACAGGTCGGGGTGGGCCCACACACCGTCACGGGCATCGACGGTCGACTCGGACGTGAGGCGAGTCCACAGCTGCGCGGCCTCCCGGACCTTGCGAGGACGCAGTTCGAGTCCGACGAGCGTCGCGAATGTCTGCTCGGCGGGTCCGCCGGTCGCACGCCTGCGGCGCAGCGTCTCGCTGAGGGCCGCGACGCCGGGGAGTCGGTCGTTCAGTGCCGACGCGACGACGACCTCGACCCAGCCCTCGATGAGGGCGAGCAGCGTCTCGAGTCGCTCGAGAGCCTGCTTCTGCTCGGGTGTGGTCTGCGGTTCGAATGCGCCCTGCTGCAGGATGTTCTCGAGCTGCGACGGATCGGTCAGTGCAGACGGGTCGAGTCCCTTCGCCATGTCCTCGATGGCCGAGAAGTCCATCGTGATGCCGCGGGCGTACTCCTCGACGGTGGCGAGAAGACGCTGACGCAGCCACGGGACGTGGCTGTACAGGCGCTGGTAGGCGGCCTCCCGTGCGGCGAGGAAGACGAGGATCTCGCGGTCGGGCTGTTCGAGGCCCTTGCTGAACCGCTCCACCGCGGCGGGGAGCAGTGCGCCAGTGCCTGCCGGACCGAGGGGGAGACCGATGTCGGTGGAGGTGAGCACCTCCTTGGACAGCTGCCCCAGGGCCTGGCCGAGCTGGGAGCCGAACGCGAGGCCACCCATCTGGCTCATCATGCCGATCATCGGGCCTGCCATCTGCTGCGCTTCCTCGGGCAGCCCCTGCACCCACATGCCGGACACCTTCTCCGCGACCGGGTCGCACAGCCGCTTCCAGGTGTCGAGAGTGTTGTCGAGCCAGTCGTTGGGCGTCCACGCGACGGTCTTCGTTGCGCCCGCGGGCAGCGTCGTCGCGGCATCGAGCCACAGTTCCGCGAGCCGTGAGGCATCGGCGATCGCCTCGGAGTTGCCCTGGGTGATGGGAGCGACGGACCCCATCTGCTGGCGCGCGAGCTTCTTCGCGATCTCGTAGTTGACCGGGCCGGTCTGCTCACCGGAGCCCATCGACGTGCCCATCCCGCTCAGCATCTGGCCGAACTGGGTCAGCATCTGGCCGAGGGCGGCCGGGTCGAAGCCCCCGGCGGGGAAACCACCCGCCCCGAAACCGAAGTCGTCGGAACCGCCCGCGTTCTTGTCGCGGTCGGGCCCGTTCTGATCCCCCGTGTTCTTGTCACGATCGGGATCGTCGTCGGGTTTGGAGAAGCCGAAGGGCGGATTGCTCATGACTCAACGGTACAAGGCGCGTGGTTCCGTGGTGTCCACCTCGTCACGCTGACGGCGAACACGCGGACGGCCGACAACGGTGTCCACGGGTTCGCGCTCTACGCTGGTCCAGGTGAATCGACGGATCGTGACGCTTCTGGCTGCGCTGGCCCCGATCGTGGTACTCGGAATTCTCGGCACGGTGATCACGGTGCCGTACGTGGCCCTCGGGCCGGGACCCACGTTCAACACACTCGGCGAAGTGGGGGGTGAGGAAGTCGTCGCCATCGAGGGAACGGAGGTCGACGACACCACCGGCCACCTCAACATGACGACGGTCGCCGTGCGCGACGACCTCAACGTGTTCGAAGCGTTCGGGTTGTGGGCCAGTGGGCGTCAGGGCATCGTCCCCCGCGAAGAGGTGTACCCGCCGGACAAGTCGAAGGACGAGGTCAAACAGGAGAACGACGCCGACTTCCAGCAGTCGGAGGACAGCGCCGAACTCGCGGCGCTCCACTTCCTGGGTAAGCCGGTGGACCTGCGGATCGCCAAGGTCGGTGAGGACGGACCGTCCCAGGGACTGCTGCGCGAGGGCGACGTAATGGTGAGTGTCGACGGAAAGCCGGTCTCGACGGTCGGTGGCGTGCAGGAGGCGGTGGCCGATGTGCCCCCGAACACGGAGGTGCCGATCGTGATCCGGCGCGACGGCGCCGAGACGACGGTGCGGGTGGTGCTCGGCGCACGCCCGGACGACGAGTCCAAGGGCTACCTGGGGATCACTCCCGAGGAGATCCCGGACGTCCCGTTCACGATCGACTTCAACCTCGCCGACGTGGGCGGCCCCTCGGCAGGGCTCATGTTCACCCTCGCCGTGATCGACAAACTCAGCCCGGGCGAACTCAACGGCGGCAAGTTCGTCGCCGGCACCGGCACGATCGACTCCGACGGCGACGTCGGCCCCATCGGCGGCATCAAGTACAAGTTGATCGCCGCGGAGGAGGCGGGCGCCGAGACGTTCCTCGTGCCGGCGAAGAACTGCGACGAGGCACGCCAGGGTGCGCCCGACGGGCTCCGGCTGGTGAAGGTCGAGAACCTCGACGGCGCCGTCGACGCGCTCGAGGCGATCAATACCGGAGCCGACGCGCCGCACTGCTGAGCGGTCAGTCCTCCTCGGTCGCGTCGAGGGTGGCGTACAACGCGCTGATGAGATTCGGCGCCAGATCCTCGTAGGTGAGCAGTTCGATCCCGGCGTACGGGTCGGCGTCCTCGTCGGGGCGCAACTGCATCAGGCACAACGACGGTCCGTCGCGCAGCACGGCGGCGATCAACCGGGCGGACCGGCGGTCGGGATGCGACTCGGCCGCGGCCCGCGCGGCGTCGTCGGCGGCGTCGCGATCGGACAGCAGGGGGACGAGCGCGTCGTCGAGGTCGGACTCCGCCTCGGGCGGCAGAACGACGATCTCCTGCACGAGGGCGCACCCCACCACGGACTCCGGCCAGCTGGTGGTGGCGAGGAACTCGTCGAGTGCGCGCGACCCGCCGTCGATGTCGTCGGGGAACGGATCCTGTTCCACCGGGGTCAATTCCGAGCCGTCGGCGAGCTGGTCGAGCAGGCTCGGTTCGGCGGCCGCGAGCAGTTCGGTCGGGACGAGTGCGAACATCTGGGGCGGCTGATCCCACCCTCCGGCATCGACGAATTCGACCACCTCGCGCACACAGCGGGCGAGGGCGTCCGTCTCTCTGTTCACATTCTCTTCACTCACGAGACCCATCTTCGCACCCCCGGCACAGGACCGACGGCCGCATCTCCCGGTTGTTACGTAGAGTGGGACGAAACGGTCACGCCCTTGCTGTTCGGGTGTGGACGAACGAACGGTGCAGTTGATCGCGGCGCGACAGCGTCGCCGAGTTCTTGGAGTGTGGCACGTGGGCATGCGGCCCCCCGCAGGTTTACCGTCGTTGTCCAAACGCAGCCGAGTGCTGCTGGTGCTGGCGCTTGTCGTCGCGGCCCTGTTGCTGGTGGGTCCTCGGCTCATCAGTACCTACACGGACTGGTTGTGGTTCGGTGAGGTCGGATTCCGGGGTGTGTTCACCACGGTCCTGATCACCCGTCTGCTCCTCTTCCTCGTAGTCGGTGTCGTGGTCGGCGGAATCGTCTGGCTGGCACTGCTGCTCGCCTACCGTTCGCGGCCGGTGTTCGTCCCGGTGTCGGGTCCCAACGATCCAGTGGCGCGGTACCGCACCACGGTGATGACTCGGCTGCGCCTGTTCGGCCTTGCCATTCCGATCGCGGTGGGGCTGCTCGCCGGGCTCATCGCCCAGTCCAGCTGGGTGACGGTTCAGCTGTTCGTCAACGGCGGCGCGTTCGGCGTCGCCGATCCCGAGTTCGGCCTCGACGTCGGCTTCTACACCTTCGATCTGCCGTTCTACCGTTTCGTCCTCAACTGGCTGTTCGTCGCGGTTCTGCTGGCGTTCTTCGCGAGCCTGGTGACGCACTACATCTTCGGCGGGCTGAAACTGGCGGGCCGGGGCGGGGCACTGACCAATGCGGCGCGAGTCCAGTTGGCGGTGCTCGCGGGAACGTTCATTCTCCTCAAGGCCGTCGCGTACTGGTTCGACCGTTACTCGCTGCTGTCGAGCAGCCGCAAGGAACCCACGTTCACCGGTGGTAGCTACACGGACATGAATGCGGTGCTGCAGGCGAAGCTGATCCTGCTGGCCATCGCGGTCATCTGCGCGGGCGCCTTCTTCGCGGCGATCTTCCTGCGCGATCTGCGGATTCCCGCAATGGCGACAGCGCTTCTCGTGCTCTCCTCCATCCTGGTCGGCGCGGTGTGGCCGCTCGTGGTCGAGCAGTTCTCGGTGCGTCCCAACGCCGCCGACAAGGAGAGCGCGTACATCGAGCGGAACATCGCCGCCACGCGGCAGGCGTACGGCATCACCGACGACAAGGTCGAGTACCAGGACTATCAGGGGTATGGCACGAAGCCGCCGCGGGACGTGCCTGCCGACGTCATGACGATTGAGAACACGCGACTGCTCGATCCGAACATCCTGTCGCGGACGTTCACCCAGCAGCAGCAGTTGAAGAACTTCTACGGCTTCCCGCCGACGCTCGACATCGACCGGTACGACATCGACGGGCAGTTGCGTGACTACATCGTCGCGGCCCGCGAGTTGTCGTCCAAGAGCCTGACGGGTAACCAGACGGATTGGATCAACAAGCACACCGTCTACACGCACGGCAACGGACTGGTCGCAGCCCCCGCGAACCGGGTGAACGCCGCTGCCGGCGAGTCCGCGGAGGAAGCCGCCAACAGCAACAGTGGTTACCCCGTCTACATGGTCAGCGACATCGCCTCGCAGGAGGCGGGTAATCAGGTGATTCCGGTCCAGCAGCCGCGCATCTATTACGGCGAGGTCATCGCCGACACGGACGCCGACTACGCGATCGTCGGCGGATCCGGAGGTTCGGACCCGCGCGAGTACGACACCGACACCTCGCGCTACACGTACACCGGTTCCGGGGGTGTGCCGATCGGCAACTGGTTCAACCGGCTGGCGTTCGCGGCCAAGTACACCGAGCGCAACATCCTGTTCTCCGGTGCCATCGGTTCGGATTCCAAGATCATCTACAACCGGGACCCGCGGGACAGGGTCACGCGCGTCGCCCCGTGGCTGACCGCGGACGGCGACTCGTACCCGGCCGTCGTCGACGGCAAGGTCGTGTGGATCGTGGACGCCTACACCACGTTGCAGGACTACCCGTACGCCCAGCGCAGTTCGCTCGACGGACTCGTCGAGGACAGCATCGACCAGAACACCGGCCGCCTGCTGCCCCGTAAGGAGGTGTCCTACATCCGCAACTCGGTGAAGGCCACCGTCGATGCGTACGACGGCACCGTGAAGCTCTACCAGGTGGATCAGAACGATCCGGTGCTCGACGCATGGATGGGTGTGTTCCCGGATGCGGTTCAGCCGGCGGATTCGATTCCCGACGAACTGCGAGCGCACTTCCGCTATCCCGAGGACCTGTTCAAGGTGCAGCGCGAGATGCTCGCCAAGTACCACGTGGACGATCCCAAGGAGTTCTTCACCAACAACGCGTTCTGGTCGGTGCCGAGCGATCCCACGATCGACACGAGCGCGAACCAGCCGCCGTACTACGTGCTGGTCGGTGATCCCGAGACCGGGAAACCGTCGTTCAATCTGACCAGTGCGATGGTCGGTTACAGTCGCGAATTCTTGTCCGCATATCTGTCGGTGAAATCGGATCCGGAGAATTACGGCAAGTTCACGGTGCTCCAGTTGCCGACGGACACGCAGACCCAGGGTCCGCAGCAGACGCAGAACTCGATGATCTCGGATCCACGGGTGGCGTCGGAGAGAACCCTGCTCGAGAGATCGAACAAGATTCAGTACGGCAACCTGCTGACCTTGCCGATCGCGGACGGCGGCATCCTCTACGTCGAACCGATGTATACCGAGCGAAGTTCGACGGGTCCGAACACGTCGACGTTCCCGCAGCTGTCGCGAGTGCTGGTGAGCTACCGCGAGCCACCGCCGAGTAACAGTGTGCGCGTCGGGTACGCCCCGACGTTGGCGCAGGCGCTCGACCAGGTGTTCGGTGCCGGCACAGGCTCGGTGGCGACGGCACCCAGTGCGGAAGAGGGGACACCTCCGGAGACCGGCACCACGCCGCCGGTCGATCAGGGTGCGGCACCGGCGCCGACCGCCCCGGCGACGCCGCCGTCCGGCACGGATGTCTCGGCGGCCGTGGCGGAGTTGGACGCGTCGCTCGACGCCTTGACGTCGGCGCAGCGCAGCGGTGACTTCGCGGCGTACGGCGCAGCCCTTGCTCGCGTCCAGAAGGCGGTCGCCGCGTACGAGGCGATCCCGAAGTAGAGGCGCTTCAACGCAGAACGAGGCCCTGTCATCCGAACCGGATGACAGGGCCTCGTCGTATCTGATCGGAAGATCAGCGCAGTGCGTCGACCAACTGCGGGTTGGCGTCCACCAGCTGCTGGAACTGCTGTCCGTAGCCGTTCTGATCCGCGACCTGACGCGCGGCGTCGAGCGCCTGCTGTGCGGCGGGCTGGACCGGGGCGGGTGCCTGGACCTGAGCCGGAGCCGCGGGGGCGGGAGCCGGGGTGGGCTCCGGAGCGGGTGCGGGAGCCTCGGCGACGTCGCCGCCACCGGTGGACAGGTACTGACCGCACACCGGCCATGCACCCTGGCCCTGGGTCGCGAGAACGTTCTCGGCGACGCGGACCTGCTCGGCCTTGCTGGCGCTCGATGCCGAGCCGGTGCCGCCGTTGGCCTCCCAGGTGCTCTGCGAGAACTGCAGACCACCGTAGTAGCCGTTTCCGGTGTTGATTCCCCAGTTGCCGCCGCTCTCGCACTGGGCGACGCCGTCCCAGTTGTGGGAAGCGGCGGAGGCGATGCCGGTGCTCAGTCCGAGCGGGACGGCGACGACGGCTCCGGTGACGGCGATCCAGCCGAGGGCACGCTTGCTGATGCTGTGATTGGTCATGCGGGGTCAATCCTCTCCGCGCTTGCTGGCGTGGCCGGCCTGCGGGTGACGACGTCTGCGTCGTCACGCCGGGCTGCGATTCTGTGCCGCGTCCCTGCCCCTCGAAGGTTTCGGGGATTCCGAACCCGCGGGGCAGAGCTAGCAGCGGCGGGCCGACTTTCGCCCGGTTGTTTCGGGCCGAGAGCGACCGTACGGGAGCTTCGGCCGCAGTTCACCTGGCGAAAATGGTGGACAGCTGTCTGGCGCCGAAGGCGAATTCACCCTGTCTGTGCAGGTCAGTCCGCCTCGATATCGTTTCGGAGTCTATTCGTTACCCCGCTGTTATGTGTCGCGGATCACCACTATTTTGTGCAGCGGCTCACGTCGAAATGGCAGGAAATCGGGTCCCGGTGGTGTATCGCGAGGCCACGCGATGCAGGAGTGCCCCGCGCGCAGTCGTGCTGCGTGCGGGGCACTCCCGAAAATGTGCTGCGGATCAGAGGTACTGTCCGCAGACCGGCCAGGCGCCGGGGCCCTGGGTCGCCAGGACGTTCTCGGCGACGCGGATCTGCTCCTCGCGCGAGGCGTTGGCCGGCGAGCCGCTGCCGCCGTTCGCTGCCCAGGTGCTGTCGGTGAACTGCAGACCGCCCGAGAAGCCGTTTCCGGTGTCGGCGCCCCAGTTGCCGCTGCTCTCACACGCTGCGACGGCGTCCCAGTCTCCGGAAGCAGCCGATGCGGTGCCGGTGCTCAGACCGAGCGGCACTCCGATGACTGCTCCGGTGAGTGCAATTGCGCCCATGGTCCGCTTGACGATGCTGGAATTGGTCATGTGGTTGATTCCTCTCCGCGCCTGCTGACGAGGTTGTGGTGTGCGGTAACGGCTGGTGTGCCGACCCGGTGGTCGATCTGTCCTCGTCCCTGCCCCTCGAGGTGTCGGGATTCCGAATCCCGCGGGGGCAGGTCGAGCTGCGGCGGGTCGGCGTTGCCCGGTAGTTTCGGGCTGGCAACGAACGTACGCGGTGATCACGGAATGGTCACGGGTCGATTTTCTGTGACGGGCGTCCAAATACTGGGACGAACGACCGGTGTTTTCCCAGGTCGTCCTAGAAATTTGAGGTTTCGGCAGCGTTACAGATTTCGCCTAGAATGTGACGAGCGTCATAACTTTTAGGTAACAGATGTGACTCGAGTGGTGCTGCAAGGTTGCTACTCGGACTCTTTCCGGGCGATTTGCAATCCGTTCGTTCGCTCGTGTAACTTTGTTCATGCAACGCGGGGTGGAGCAGCTCGGTAGCTCGCTGGGCTCATAACCCAGAGGTCGCAGGTTCAAATCCTGTCCCCGCTACCACCGAAGAACCGGTGTCCTGGATCAGGACACCGGTTCTTTTTTGTCTCCGCTCGCCCCCCGGTCGAGGGGGCGGTTCTCACATACGCGTCGTCCGTATCAGCAATCCCGCCACATGTGCGCACGCTGCTGCCCGCGCCCCGACCGCATCTCCGGACTCGATGGCCCCGACGATCCGCTCGTGTTCGGTGACGGCGAGTCTCCGATTCAGATCCGCACTCCACATGTCCGACCGGTACAGGTGCGATTGCCCGTCCAACCGCAGGAGGGCTTCGCTCAGCGGCTTGTTGCGGGCGGTTTCCCGGATGAGGGTGTGGAATTCGAGGTCGAGCCGTGAATCGCGACGCTGATCGGCGGGACCGTCCAGCAGTTCACGTTGGACCTGCACCATCTTCTTCAATTGCTGCACCGTCTCATGGGTGGCAGCGGCAGTCGCGTGAAATGCAGCCAGTCCGTCGAGTACCTCGCGGACCTCGAAGACGGCGCGGATCGAGTCCGCGTCGAGCGAATCGACCTTGGCGCCCGCGTTGCGGGTGTAGACGGCGATGCCCTCGTAGATGAGTTGCTGCACGGCCTCCCGGACGGGGGTGCGGCTGACGTTGAGTTTCGCGGCCAGCGCCGGAACGCTGAGGGGCGTGCCGGGGGGCAGTTCGCCGGAGAAGATCTGTTCACGAAGAGTGTCGTGAACGGATTCGGTGAGCAGGGCTCGTTCCGTGTGTGTCATCGATCCTTCCGAACCCTTCCCTCGGGGCGGGTCGTGACCTCGCCGCCCGGCCCGGCTCCTGCGTCGACTCTATTCGATCGCCGGCGGGAGGGCCTCCCACCGGCTGATCCCGCTAGTGGGCGGACCGCACCCGTGCGGCTTCGCGAAGTGCCGCAGCCGGTTTGACGCCTGCCTTCAATCCGGCGACCTTGGCCGCGATGTTCTCCGCGACCGTGATCGGCGGGTATCCCGGCTCCCCGTCGACGAGCGTGCCGGGGAGCGGTGCGATCACGGCGTCGTGGTTCCCGTCGAAGAAGAACGCCGCGGATCGCCGGCGAATGATCTGTCCGTCGGTGATGGGCGGATTCACCCGGTGCACGGTCGAGCGCCACCGGTCGTTGGTCCACCGGGCCATGGCGTCGCCGAGGTTGATCAGCAACGCGTCGTCGGCGGGCTGCGTATCGTGCCACGTGTTGTCGGAGCCGAGGACCTGCAGGCCGGGAACCTGATCGGTCCAGAGAATCGTGAGAATTCCGAAGTCGGTGTGTGCGCCCATGCCGGTGGCATCGCCGTCGAATGCGGCCTCGCCCTCGGGGAGCGCATAGTTGTTCATCTTCAATGCATTGATCGAATGGTCGACCATCGCGTCGAAGTATCCCGGTTCCACCCGAAGGGCATCGGCGAACGCGGCCAGGAGAATTCGTGCAAGTACCTGGGCGCGCGCGAAGTATTCCTCCACGCCGCTGCGGAACGCCGGGGCGTCCTCCGGCCAGGTGTTGGTGGCGTAGCTGGTCTCGGGGAGTTCGAGTTCGGGGTACTCGGTGGTCTCGGTCCCGACGATGAAGGCCTCGTAGAAGTCGTTCATCATGTTCGCGGACTCCACCCCGAGACTCATGCTCAGGGACTCGGACGCGGGCGGCGAGTACCCACGGTTCTCGGCGGAGGCGCGCCGGTACTTCTTCTTGGTCTCGAGCGGGAGTCCGAAGAATTCGTCGAGCGCACTGGTGAGGCGGTCGACCGTCGCTCCGGGAATCCGGTGACCGACGATCTGGACGAAGCCGACCTCACGGCACGCGGTGTCGAGTTCCGCTGCCACACGAGCGCATTCGGCGCTGTTGTGGGCGCGCGCTCCCTCGGCGAGATACGGGCTGATGTCGACGGTCGGGACGATGAACGGGGAAGTGGGCATGACGGCCTTTCGGGGAAGCGGTGGTCAGGACTTGTGGCCGGACGCGTGCCAGCTGCCGACGAGCAGTCGGGACAGGATGCCGAACGCGGAGAACACGGCGACGCCGAAGACTGATGCGATCACGATCGCGGCGATGAGATCCTCGGATTGGAGCCGGCTGCGGAACACGTCGAGAAGCGTGCCGATGCCGGGCTCGCCCTTGGCGAAGAACATGTCTCCGATGATCGCGCCGACGACGACGAGGCCGGACGCGGTGCGGATGCCGGCGAGGACGGCGGGCAGTGCCGCGCGAAGTTCCAGTTTTACCAGGCGATCCCATCGGGATGCCCGGCCGAGTGTGAACAGTTCGTGCAGGCCGCGGTCGACGGACTGGAGTCCGAAGTGAGTGTTGGTGATGATGGGAAAAGCCGCGATGAGGACGCACACGAGTGTGCGGGCCGTCATTCCGTAACCGAACCAGAGGCCGATCAGCGGGACGATCGCGAGGATCGGAATCACCTGGAGCACCACGGCGTAGGGGTAGATGATCCGTTCGATCCACTTCGCGCGGCTCATCAAGACTCCGGTACCGACTCCGACGAGCACGGCCACGACGAAGCCGACCAGCGCGACGCGGGCAGTGACGGCGAGCGCCTCGAGCATCGGGGACAGGTGTTTCCAGTCCAGGAGCGACTGCGTGAGAACACGATTCGGCGGAGGAAGGAGGAATTGCCGTTCGGGGGAGAGGACGAACCAGCTCACCGCGGACCACAGTGCGAGTGCTCCTGCCAGCGACAGCACGGGAAACAGCAGGCCCGTGGCCACCGTGACCGTTCGCGGTCGCCGCGCCTGCGAGCCCGTGGCCGTCACGGCCGGGGTCCGCGCGGTCGCGACAGGAAGGGGCAGGACGGCAGGTGCTTCGGTCATCGCGTGCTCCCGTGCAGGCAGGTCGAGATCTGGGCGATGTACTCGGTGTATTTCGGGTCGAATCGCAGTTGGGGGCTTCGCGGGTGAGGGAAGTCGATGTCGACGACCGAGGCGATCCGTCCGGGCCGCGCGGTCATGACGACGACCCGGTTGGCGAGGTACACCGCTTCCGACACCGAGTGGGTGATGAACATCGACGTGAACCCCCGGTTGCTGTACAGCCGGTGGAGTTCGACCTGCATGTCGAGCCTGGTCATCTCGTCGAGGGCCCCGAACGGCTCGTCGAGGAGCATCACCTCGGGTGCGAGCGTGAGGGCGCGGGCGAGGGAGACGCGCATCTTCATTCCGCCGGACAGGGACCGGGGTAGCTGGTCGGCGAAACCGTCCAGCCCGACGGCGGTGACGGCCTCGGCCGCGCGTGCCTTCCGGACCGCCGCGTCGCCCCGGCCGAGTTCGGCCGAGAGTTCCACGTTGGCGCGCACGCTCCGCCAGGGCAGCAGTGTGGGTTCCTGAAAGATGAACCCGACGGAGTCGGTGGCCAGGGTCACGGATCCTTCGGTCGGACGTTCCAGTCCCGCGGCCATTCTCAGCAGTGTCGACTTCCCGCAGCCCGAAGGTCCGACGACGGCGACGAAGTCGCCGCGGTGAACGTCGAGGTCGATGCCGTCCAGTGCGACGGTTCCCGTGTCGAACCGTTTGACGACGCTGCTGAAGGCGATCGCGACGTCGTGTGTGAGCCTGCGGGCGTCGACGTCCCGCGTCGTGTCGGCGAGTCTCATCCCAACCTCCAGTGACTAATGCATGCAACGAATGGGTCATTTCGATAGGAATAGTCTCGATTACATGTATGTCTTGCGGGTTGCGAAGTGTGAACACCCGGTGACATGTGGCCGGTCCTGCGCAGAACGTCGAGTAGGTGGCGTGATAGCGAGCACCAAGGCGGTCGTTCACGTGACCGAAACAAAATCGATATTGCATGTAATCAGTTCGCGTGCACACTGGGCGCACCGGCCGCCGACGCGTCGAGCCGGCACCGAATTCCCTTGGTCGTCACGAGTGTTCACCGCACCTCCGCGGTGCCGGCGACCACCGTCATCGATTGTGTTCGCGAGGAGAACAATGAACCGCAACATCAGGACCCTCCGGCAGGCGGGCATGTCCGCCGTCGTGCTGGCCGCACTCGGCCTCTCGGCGTGCAGCTCGGCCGACGGCGGCAGCGCCGCCGGGATCACCCTCGAACCCGCCGCCGAATCGCAGACTCTCGCCGGGGTGTGCCCGGAAAACGTCGTGGTCCAGTTGCAGTGGCAGCCGCAGTCGGACATGGGCGGGTTGTTCCGGATGCTCGGCGCCGGATACGCCGTCGACGCCGACGAGAAGTCCGTGACCGGACCGCTGGTGGCCGGCGGTAAGGACACGGGTGTGGATCTGACACTCCGCGCCGGCGGTCCGGCGATCGGCTTCCAGTCGGTGACGTCGCAGATGTACGTGGACGATTCGATCGCACTCGGCGTTGTCCACGGGGATCAGGTGATCGCCGCCGCCGCGAGCCAACCGGTCGTGGCGGTGACGCCGCTGCTGAAGTACAGCCCGGCGATCCTGATGTGGGATGCGCAGACCCACCCGGACTGGCGGACCGTGGCCGACATCGGGCAGTCCGATGCCTTCGTGGTGGTCTCGAAGGAACAGCTGTTCCCCCAGTGGCTGGTGGCCCGGGGTCTGCTGAAGGAGTCCCAGATCGACACGAGTTACGACGGCGCGCCCTCCCGGTTCGTCGGGGATCCCGCGATCGCGCAACAGGGTTTCGCGAACTCGGAGCCGTACACCTACGAGTACGAGACTCCCGCCTGGGACAAGCCGGTCGCCTACGACCTCCTGAAGGACTCGGGCTTCGACATCTACGCGTCCAACATCTCCGTTCGCGCGGACAAGCTGGAGTCTCTGACGCCGTGCCTGCAGAAACTGGTGCCGATCATCCAGCAGTCCACCGCCGATTACATCACCGCTCCCGGGGTCACCAACGCGGCCATCGTGGACGTCGTGTCCCGGGACTCCTCCTTCTCGCCCTACTCCGAGGGCGAGGCGGAGTTCAGTGCCCAACTGCTGAAGGACGAAGGGCTGATCGCGAACGAGGCCGACGGATCGGTCGGAACGTACGACATGGCGCGAGTGCAGGGGACGGTCGACGAACTGAAACCGATCCTCGTTGCCGGGGGTGCCGCGATCCCGGATTCGCTGACGGCGGAACAGATCTACACGAACCGGTTCACCGATGCCGCGATCGGGATCAGCTCTCCGTGACGTCCATCTCGATCAGGACGCGACGCAGCAACTTGCCCGTCGCGTTGCGGGGGAGTTCCTCGATGAAGATGATCTCGCGGGGCACCTTGTACCGCGCCAGGTTCGACTTGACGTGGGCCTTCAACTCGTCGGCGTCCTTCGCGGACCCCGGACCGGGTACCACGAAAGCCCTGAGGCGATGGCCGAATTCGGAGTCCTCGACACCGATCACAGCAGCCTCGAGCACGTCCTCGCGGTCGGCGAGCAGGTTCTCGACCTCGAGGGGGTAGACGTTCTCGCCGCCGGAGACGATCATGTCGTCGTCCCGGCCGTCCACGAAGAGGAGGCCGTTGCGGTCGAAGTGGCCGACGTCGCCGGTGGACAGCAGACCGTTGATGCGCTCCTTGTCGCGACCGTCGGTGTAGCCGGCGAAGCTGAGACCGCTGGCGACGAAGATTCGTCCGACGGTCTCGGGTTCGGTGATCCGTTGACCCGACTCGTCGTAGAGTTCCACGTGGCAGGTGACGGGTGCCCTCCCCGCGGTGCCCGGCGCCAGCGCGAGGTCGGCCGGAGTCGCGACGGTGGCGACGGCGACCTCGGTCGAGCCGTACAGGTTGTGGAGCACCTCGCCGAAGGCGGCGGTGGTGCGCTTGCAGAGGTCGGGGGAGAGTGCGGACCCGGCCGCGAAGATGATCTTCAGGCTCGACGTGTCGTACTTGGCCAGGGTCTCGGGCCCGAGGTCGATGATGCGCTGCAGCATGGTGGGAACAACGACCAGTGTGTCGCACCGGTGCTTCTCGACCAGGCGGATCGTGTTCTCCGGGTCGAACTTGCGATGCATCACCACGGTCTGGCCCAGCGCCAGCGCGAGCGCGAACTGGGAGACTCCCGTCCCGTGGAAGGCGGGGGCCGCCATCATCATCGTCTGCCCGCGTCGCAGCGGAACCCGGTCGAGGAACTGGGCCGACGCGAGCGGCGACGTGTGTCCGCGGGGAGCGCCCTTCGGTGTGCCCGTGGTGCCGCTGGTGAGGAGGACGAATCCGCCCTGCGTGGACGGCGCGGGGAGCGAACTGCGGTCTCTGCCCTCCATCACGTCGTCGAGTGTGCGGACCTGGGATGTCGAATCGTCCTCCCAGGAGCGATAGGCGATGACCTCGTCCGGGAGGGCCTCGGCGACCGCGTGGAACTCGTCGTCGTACACGAACGCCTGAACCTGTTCGCGGGCGGCGACGTCCACGAGTTGCGGCCGGGCGAACCCGGTGTTCATCAGCACCAGCTTGGTGCCGTTCTTGGCGGCGGCGAGCATCGTGAGGACCAGGCCGCGATGATTGCGGCACATGCATCCCATGACCGAACCGGGAGTGATGCCGTCGGCCTGCCAGGCCCGCACCAGGGCGTTGGACTGCTCCTCGATGTCGGTGTAGGTGAGCGGGCCGCGCTCGTCGATCAGGGCCACCGCATCCAGCCCGGCCTCGGCATTCGCGTGGACGGGCCCGGCGAACGGACCGAACTTCCGCACGGCCAGGATCGAGCGGACGCCCTGGTCGACGCGGGGGAAGGGAACGAGGCCTGCGCGGTTCATCACCCGCACAGCTCCCACGGTGTCCGTGATCTTGGTGAGGAAGTGCTGAGCTGGCATGGCGAACCCCTCCGGCTGCAGTGACGGATTTCCCGTTCAGCGTAGATGAAGAGGCCGGTCCGGCCACGCGGTCCGGCGAAGCCGGATGTCCCGCACGAAGAAGCCCCCGCCGCAGGTGAGCGCGGCGGGGGCTACACCCCTCGATGAAAGTCCCCTCGAGCTGCTACTTCAGCTCGGCGGACGACTTTCCGAGCAGACGGCGAGCGACGATCAGCTGCTGGATCTGCTGCGTTCCCTCGAAGATGTCGAGGATCTTGGAATCGCGCGCCCACTTCTCGAGCAGCGGGCGCTCCGAGTAGCCCAAAGTGCCTGCGAGTTCGACGGCCTTGAGGGAAATGGCGGTTCCGGTGCGCCCGGCCTTCGCCTTCGACATGGATGCTTCGAGTGAGTTCGGCTTCTTGTTGTCCGCCATCCACGTTGCGCGCAGAGCGAGCAGGTAGGCGGCTTCCCAGTCGGCCTCGAGCTGCAGGAACTCGGCGGCGGCCGCGTGCTGGTTGTACGCGGGGGTGTCGTAGGAGATCTCCACACCGGCGTCGGAGAGGATGCTGCGCAGTTCTTCGAGCGCGGCGCGGCCGAGGCCGACCGCCATGCCGGCGACGATCGGTCGGGTGTTGTCGAACGTCTGCATGACGCCGGCGAAGCCCTTCTCGACGTTGACCTCCGGCGTGCCGAGCAGGTTGTCCTTGGGGATCCGGCAGTCCTGCAGCAGCAGTACCGCGGTGTCGGACGCCTTGATGCCCAGCTTGTGCTCGAGGCGGGCGACACTCAGGCCCGGGGCGTCGCGCGGGACGACGAACGACTTGATCGCGGCGCGGCCCTTCGTCTTGTCGACGGTGGCCCACACGACGATGTGCGTGGAGCGCTCGCCGGCCGTGACGAAGATCTTCTCGCCGTTGAGCACGTACTCGTCGCCGTCGAGCACCGCGGTGGTGGTTACGGCGGCGGAGTCGGAACCGAAGCCGGGTTCGGTGATGGCCATCGAGGCCCACACCTTGCCGAAACGCTCGAGCTGCTCGTCGGTGGCGACGGCGGCGATGGCCGAGTTACCCAGGCCCTGGTACGGGATCGCCAGTGTGAGACCGACATCGCCCCAGCAGGTTTCGATGACGTTCATCAGCGACGACATGTTGCCGCCGTTGACGTTCCCGATGACCTTCGGCTCGTCTCCCCGTCCGAGGGCGGCGCCCGCCGCACCCTTACCGGAGTCGTTGAGTCCCTCCACCATGGCGGCCATGGTGTCGAGTTCCTTGGGGTAGGCGTGCTCCGCGAGATCGTACTTGCGGGAGATCGGCCGGAAAATTTCCGCGGCGACCTGGTGCGCCTGATTCGCGGAGGCTTTGAGCTTCTTGGGAAGTTCGAGGTTGATCATGACAGTTTCCTTAGTTCGAATCCGGCGCTCAGATCAGGACGATGCCCTCGGCGACGCCGATGGCGCGCAGATCGCGGTACCAGCGCTCCACGGGATGTTCCTTGGTGTAACCGTGGCCACCGAGCAGCTGGACGCCGTCGAGGCCGATCTGCATGCCCTTCTCGGATGCCAGCTTTCGGGCGAGGGCCGATTCGCGGGCGAAGGAGAGCCCCTGCTCGGCGCGCGAGGCGCCGCGCAACGTCACCAGACGCAGGCCGTCGAGTTCGATGCCGATGTTCGCGACCATGAACGCGACCGCCTGACGGTTGCTGATCGGTTCGCCGAACGCGACCCGCTCGTTGACGTACGGGATCACGTAGTCGAGAACGGCCTGTCCGGTGCCGACGGCGAGCGACGCCCAGCCCAGGCGGGCGAGCCGGATGGCGTCGGCGTACTCGGTCTTCCGCACGTCGGCGTCGGCGTCGCCGAGCAGACCCGACTCGGGCACCGCGACATCGGTGAGGTTGAGCCGGCCGAGGCCCGCGGCGCGCAGCCCCATGCTCGGGTCCGCCTCGACGACGAGTCCCTTGGTGTCGGCCTCGACGATGAAGAACGAGGGCTTGCCGTCGAGTTCGGCTGCCACGATGAACAGCTCCGACGAGGCGGCGGCGGGAACGAGGCTCTTGACGCCGTTGAGCTTGTAACCGCTGGGGGAGCGAACCGCTTTGGTCTGCAACGCGAACGGATCGAACAGTGCGCGTGGCTCGTTGACGACCACGGCGGCGTTCGGAACCTGCTCGCCCGTGAACGAGGGCAGGTAGGTCTTCTGCTGGGAGTCGGTGCCCCACTGGGTGAGGGCGACGGCGACGCCGCTCGGCGCGAGGATCGGCAGGGCGAGCCCCATGTCGCCGTGGGCGAGAGCCTCGGCGACGAGGGAGTTGGTGACGGCCCCGCGCTCGCCGGCGGCCCCGTCGAGTTCCTCGGGAACGTTGATGAGGGTGATGCCCAGTTCGGCGGCGCGCTTCACGAGGTCCGCCGGGGCCGCTGCGGCGGCGTCGGCGTCGTGGCCCGCAGGTCGCAGGATTTCGGCCGCGAACTCACGCACGGTCTCGACGATCATCTGCTGCTCGTCGCTCGGGGTGAGGTCGAAGTAGCCGGCCTTGGCGGTCGGGTTGTCGGGGAGGCGCTTCGGCGCACCGCCGCCGGACACCTTCTGGAACCCGCGGGTCGCGGCGCCAAGTGTCTTGAAGCCGGTCCTCGTGCCTTCGTAGGTCACCCGGTCGATCGTCTGGCGCAGGTTGTACTTCTCGGCCAGCTCGGAACCGGTGATCTTGGTCAGCACACGCATCGCGGCACCCATGGCGTCGCGCTTGACCGGATTCAGTCCGACGGCGGACGTGTCGCGGGGCTTCCGCTTCGCGCTGTCGTGGGGGGCAACAGTGTCTTGCTTGCTCATGATCACCAGCTGTTTCTCGGTGTTCGGGCGTGGACACGATCTATCTTACTCAGCGGTAAGGTGGGTGTCTACTATCGAGTAAGTTCAAGTGCCTGCAACCGTCCGCGAAACGCCCCGGCTCGCAGTTCCGATGTTCGCGGCGCACGCCTGGGGGCTCTCCGAGTTGGTTCCCTACTTCGGCGCGGTCGCGCTGGTCGACGTCGCGATGCGCGCCCGGCGGAGGCCGGCACCGTCCGCGGTGAACCGCCTGTCCTGAATGATCAGCGGAATATCGTCCAAGCCATACGTTCTCGGTAGAGCGAGGGCGTCGGTCGTGTCGTCGTCGACGAGGAAGGGTCCGGCGAGTCCGCGGTAGACGTGCTTTTCGGTCGAGCCGTGCGGGTGCGGGTGATACCAGAGCGTGGCGGCAGGCTGGTTCACCGTCCACGACGGCTCCCACCGCGCGCCGGGTTCGTCGACTGGTGCGGTCCGCCGTCACACCTGGCCGGGACGTGCATGCCACCGACGTCGGCTCGGGCAGTTCGTTGTCGACGGCGAAGGCAACCCCTTCACCCCGTCGGGCGCGGAGGGTCGGGCCGAGCATCGATTCGCCGTAACCCCAGGTGGGGGTCCTGCGACCGGCCAGGATCTCGGACGTGCCCGCTCGCGCGGTGAGCGTGAAGTGCCGGACGCCCGAATCGTCGACGGTGGAGCGGCCAACGGCGGAATCGGGAGTCGCCGGGCGAACCTCCCCCGGCGACGGGGGCAGGGGAGTCCGATCCTCCGGAGGCGCAGGCAGCGGACAGGGCGAACGGCGCGGACGCCAGTCCCATCAGAAAGGTACGTCGGGCGAGGGCAGTCACGATTCTCCTGGGTCCTGTCGCCGCGAGGATCGCGGCGGCAATTGGCTCAGGAGAAATTCTTCGTGACGGAGACCGGCGCGCCGTCCTCCTCGGGGCCGAGGATGGCGGAGCCGGAGTCGTCCGTCGGAGTCTTGTCAGAACCTGCTGTCTGTGCTGGTCCCGACGTCAGTTCGAGCGCAGGCGGGACAGCGCCTCGTCGTGGAGCAGCGTGTTGGTGGCCAGTGCGCTGCCTCCGTGCGGGCCGTCGGCGCCGGCGAGGTTGGTGAAGCGGCCGCCGGCCTCGCGCACCAGAACGTCGAGGGGCGCGAGGTCCCACAGCGACACCTCGGGTTCGGCGGCGATGTCGACGGCGCCCTCGGCGAGCAGGCAGTAGGAGAAGAAGTCGCCGAACCCGCGGACCCGCCACACGTCGTCGGTGAGGGAGAGGAACTGTTCGCGGATGCCCAGGTCCTTCCATCCCGACAGGCTCGAGAACGTCAGGCTGGCCGATCCCAGTCGGTCGACGGCGGAGACGGCGAGACGGGCGGGCTCCGATCCGTCGAACGTCGACCAGGCGCCCGCGCCCGACGCGGCCCACCAGCGGCGCGCGAGTGCCGGGGCGCTGACCACACCGACGGTGGGAACGCCGTCCTCGAGCAACGCGATCAGCGTGGCCCAGATCGGGACGCCGCGGACGAAGTTCTTCGTCCCGTCGATCGGGTCGACCACCCACTGGCGTCCCGCGAACTGCGCGTCGCCGCCGAACTCCTCACCCAGCACGGCATCGGCGGGTCGCTCGGCGTCCAGCGTCGCACGCACTGCCCGTTCCACGGCCAGGTCGGCGTCGGTGACCGGCGTGAGGTCGGGCTTGTCGTCGACCGACAGGTCGAGCGCCCCGAATCGGGCCCTGGTGATCGCGTCCGCCTCGTCGGCGATTCGGAGGGCGAGCTGCAGGTCGGCGTGGAGGTCGGTCACGGTCGCCCAGATTACTCGTACCGCCGACTCGTACCGCGCCAGCGCGAACTCAGTCGATCTTCACTTCCGCGAGCTTCCCGGTGGCGACGTCGAACACGAACCCGCGGAGGGACCTGGTCGCCGTGATGAACGGGCTGGACTGGATGCGGCGCAGCGACTGCCGGACGTCCTCGTCGAGGTCGGAGAACGCCTCGGCCGACCAGGCCGGCTTGATACCGACCTCGTCCTGGATGGACTTCTTGAAGTCGTCGTCCGTGAACGTGAGCATCCCGCAGTCCGTGTGGTGGATGAGGATGATCTCGGTGGTGCCGAGCAGTCGCTGGCTGATCGCGAGCGACCGGATCTCGTCGTCCGTCACCACACCGCCGGCGTTGCGGATGACGTGCGATTCACCCTCCTGGATGCCGAGGACCCGGTAGACGTCCAGACGCGCGTCCATGCAGGCGAGGACCGCGACGTGCTTGCTCGGGGGGAGGGGGAGTGGCCCGGTGAATCCGGCGGCGTACTCCTCGTTGTTCTTCAGGTACTGGTCGGTCACGGTCATTTCGACTCCGTCCGGAATGGCGGCACAAACATGTGCGTACTCGTGCATGTAACAAGGGGTGTCCGGGGTCCGCAAGGGTTCGACTCGACGTGATCCGAAGGGGTGACTTCGGCTGGGAAGCAGGGGTGAGAGGGCCCGGGCGCGCACCCGGTAGCCTTGGGAACCGTGCATCCCGACGTATCCGCAGACCTCAGCGAGCTCGACACCACCCTCCGTACCGTCGAATCGGTGCTGGACGTGGAGGAGTTGCGCCGCCGCATCGACGAGCTCGAACACCAGGCCGCCGATCCGGAGCTGTGGAACGACCAGGAGCACGCCCAGCAGGTCACCAGCCAGCTCTCGCATTCCCAGGCCGAACTGCGCCGCGTCGAGGAACTGCGGACGCGGCTCGACGACATGCCGGTGCTCTACGAACTCGCCGAGGACGAGGGCGCCGACGCCATTGCCGACGCCGACGCCGAGCGGCACAGCCTGCGCGAGGACATCGCCGCGATGGAAGTCAAGACGATGCTCTCCGGCGAGTACGACGAGCGTGACGCACTGGTCAACATCCGATCCGGCGCCGGTGGCGTCGACGCCGCCGACTGGGCCGAGATGCTGATGCGCATGTACGTCCGCTGGGCGGAGAAGCACGGTTACGGGGTCGAGGTCTACGACACGTCCTACGCCGAAGAGGCCGGCATCAAGAGCGCGACGTTCGCGGTCAAGGCGCCCTACAGCTACGGAACGCTGTCCGTCGAGATGGGCACGCACCGGTTGGTCCGGATCAGCCCGTTCGACAACCAGGGTCGCCGGCAGACGTCGTTCGCCGAGGTCGAGGTTCTGCCCGTGGTCGAGACCACCGACCACATCGACGTCAACGAGAACGACGTCCGCGTCGACGTGTACCGCTCCTCGGGTCCCGGTGGGCAGTCCGTCAATACCACCGACTCCGCGGTCCGGTTGACACACATTCCGACCGGCATCGTCGTGACCTGTCAGAACGAGAAGTCGCAGCTGCAGAACAAGGTGTCGGCGATGCGCGTCCTGCAGGCGAAGCTGCTCGAGGTCAAGCGCAAGGAGGAGCGCGCCGAGATGGACGCGCTCAAGGGCGACGGCGGCAGTTCCTGGGGTAATCAGATGCGGTCCTACGTGCTGCACCCGTACCAGATGGTCAAGGATCTGCGCACCGAGTACGAAGTCAACAACCCGTCGGCGGTGCTCGACGGTGACATCGACGGTTTCCTCGAATCCGGCATCCGGTGGCGGATGCGCGAGAATCAGGCGTCCTAATACCTATGGAAGCGACGGCGGCGATGTTCGCTCCCACCCAGAACCTGCTCGACTGGCTCTCGTCGACGGGGCTTGCTGTGTCGCTCACCGTCCTCGGAGCGATCCTGATGGCGCGATTCGTCAATTGGGGCGGCAGCAAGGTCACCGACCGGATCGACAGCAACTACATGCAGGGCGACGCCCTCGTCCGGTCCGAGGCGACGAAGCACCGGCACTCGGTGGCGCAGGTGATCACCTGGGTGATCATCACCATCATCTACGTCATCGCGACGATGAAGGTGCTGGACCAGTTGAGCCTGCCGATCGGTAGCCTGGTGGCCCCGGCCACCGTGCTCGGTGCGGCACTCGGTTTCGGCGCGCAGCGCGTGGTGCAGGACATCCTCGCCGGCTTCTTCATCATCACCGAACGCCAGTACGGCTTCGGTGACACGGTGCAACTCGCGGTGACGGGGTCGTCGGAAGACGCCGAGGGCGTGATCGAGGACGTCACGCTCCGGGTCACCCGGATGCGGAACTCGGACGGTGAGGTCATCACCGTTCCCAACGGCCAGATCGTCAAGGCGATCAACCTGTCCAAGGACTGGGCGCGCGCCGTGATCGACGTGCCGGTCCCGGCCACGTCGGACATCAACCGGGTCAACGAGGTGCTGCACCAGGTCGGTGTCGAGGCCTTCGCGGATCGCGGGCTGAAGAAGCTATTGCTCGACGAACCGACGGTGATGGGAGTGGAGAGTCTGACGGTCGACGAGGTCAGCGTTCGCGTCGTGGCGCGAACCCTGCCGGGTAAGCAGTTCCAGGTCGGTCGCGCGCTGCGCGTGCGCATCGCCACCGCGATGAGACGGCAGGGGATCACCGTCGAACCGGACCTCCAGACGGTCCGGGCAGCGGAGGGCGAGGGATGACCGACGAACCCCGGCGCGGACTGGACCGGATTCTGCACTCGTCGTTCCTTCCCGCCAAGATCTTCGGCGGACGGGTACGGACGTCGACGCTGGTGCTGTGCATCCTCTGGGTGGTGCTGTACACGCTGTACACGTATCTGAACCCGGCCGAAGAGGTGGTCCAGGGCCCTGTCGCGCCGGCTGTCGTGCCCACCCGGGAGGCGCCCCTTCAGGAGACCACGCTGCCGACGTCCGAGATCGAGCCGACGACCGAGTCGACGTCGGAGACGGTCACGACCACCGAGACGACACCCGAGGCGATCCCGCAGGAGACGGAGCCCACCGGGACGAGTCAGGTGACGTCCACCCCGACGTTGCCGTTCGGGATTCCCAACCCGTTCCCGCCTCCGCCGACGGGCACACCGCCGACCACGTCCTCCGTCCCGACGACGTCGCAGAGCGGACGATGACGTCCGCGCGTCGCTCCATTTGGTCACTGTTCGATAACGTCTAGACTGGCTCCTCGTGATCAGCGTCGAGAATGTGTCGAAGTCGTACAAGACCTCCACGAGGCCCGCCCTGGACAAGGTGAGCGTCGAGGTGGACAAGGGCGAGTTCGTCTTCCTCATCGGCCCGTCGGGGTCGGGAAAGTCGACGTTCATGCGCCTGCTCCTCAAGGAGGAGTCGCCGACGTCGGGTGACATTCACATCGCGGACTTCCACGTCAACAAGCTTTCTGCCCGGCGCGTGCCGAAGCTGCGGCAGAGCATGGGCGTCGTCTTCCAGGACTTCCGGCTCCTGCAGAAGAAGACCGTGTCCGAGAACGTCGCGTTCGCGCTCGAGGTGATCGGGAAGCCGCGCGCGATGATCTCCCGGACCGTCCCCGAGGTGCTCGAGATGGTCGGGCTGTCCGGGAAGGCGGACCGTCTCCCCACCGAACTGTCGGGCGGTGAGCAGCAGCGCGTCGCGATCGCGCGGGCGTTCGTGAACCGGCCGCTGGTGCTCCTGTGCGACGAGCCCACCGGAAACCTCGACCCGGAGACGAGCCAGGACATCATGCTGCTGCTCGAACGGATCAACCGCACCGGAACGACGGTGGTGATGGCCACCCACGACCACCACATCGTCGACTCGATGCGCCGTCGCGTGGTGGAGCTGGACCTCGGCAGAGTGGTGCGCGACGAGGCTCGGGGTGTGTACGGCGTGGGGCGTTAGCCGCCCTCCCTGCACTCCAGCTTCAGTACTGTCCCCAAGCCTCCTACGAAGGACTCTGATTCCCCGATGCGTGCCAGTTTCATTTTCAGTGAGGTCCTGACCGGACTCCGTCGCAACGTCACCATGACCATCGCGATGATCCTCACCACCGCGATCTCGCTCGGCCTGTTCGGCAGCGGGTTGCTGGTGGTGCAGATGGCCGGCAAGACTCAGCAGATCTTCCTGGACCGCGTCGAGGTGCAGATCTTCCTCACCGACGACATCTCCACGTCGGACCCGGGCTGCGAGGGGGAGATCTGCAAGACGCTGCGCACGGAACTGGACGAGACCCCGTCGGTGGTGTCGGTGGAGTACCTCAACCGGGACGACGCCGTGAAGGACGCGACGGAGCGGGTGTTCAAGGATCAGCCCGAGCTCGCCGCGCTCGTCAGCCCCGACAGCTTCCCGGCCTCGTTCAAGGTCAAGCTCAGCGACCCCGAGCGGTTCGGCGTGATCAACGAGAAGTTCGGCACCCGCCCGGGAGTCGAGAGCGTCCTCAACCAGCGCGAGCTGGTGGAGCGGCTCTTCAGCGTCCTCAACGGTGTCCGCAACGCCGCGTTCGCGATCGCGATCGTCCAGGCCGTGGCGGCAATCCTGCTGATCGCGAACATGGTTCAGATCGCCGCGTTCACCCGGCGCACCGAGGTCGGCATCATGAGGCTGGTCGGTGCCACCCGCTGGTACACGCAGTTGCCGTTCCTGCTCGAGGCGGTGGTCGCCGCGCTGGTGGGTGCCGTCCTCGCCATCGTCGGCCTGTTCACCGCGAAGAACATGTTCATCGACGACGTGCTCGCCGACGTGTACGAGGCCAACATCGTGGCCCGGATCTCCAACAGCGACGTGCTGTTCGTCTCACCGGTGCTGGTGCTCGTGGGCGTCGGAATGGCGGCCGTCACCGCGTACGTGACCCTGCGCTTGTACGTCCGCGAATAATTCGGTTTGCCTCTTCTCCTATGCTGGAGGTACGAACTGTTCACCTCGGACATCGCGGACTGAAAGGCCCGGAACGTGAAGGAAAAGGGCCGCAAGGTCATTGCGACCAATCGCAAGGCGCGTCACAACTACACCATCCTCGACGTCTACGAGGCGGGAATCGCCCTCGTCGGTACCGAGGTGAAGAGTCTGCGCGAGGGCAAGGCGTCGCTGGTCGACGCGTTCGCCACCGTCGACGACGGTGAGGTCTGGCTGCGCTCCCTGCACATTCCCGAATACACGCAGGGCACGTGGACCAACCACGCGCCGCGCCGAACCCGGAAGTTGCTGCTGCACAAGCAGGAGATCGAGCATCTCGTCGGCAAGACGCGGGAGGGAAACCAGACCCTCGTTCCCCTGTCGATGTACTTCTCCGACGGCAAGGTCAAGGTGGAGCTCGCGCTCGCGAAGGGTAAGCAAGACTACGACAAGCGCCAGGATCTGGCCAGGCGAACCGCCGAGCGTGAGGTGACCCGCGAACTCGGCCGCCGAGTCAAGGGCATGCGCTGACATCGATCCTGCTCGCGCTCGTGGCCGCGATCGGTTACGGCGTGAGCGATTTCATCGGGGGAGTCGCGTCCCGCCGGGTGGCGGCGCTTCGCGTCGTCATCGTGTCGTACCCGCTGTCGCTGCTGATCGTGCTCGCGATCGCCCCGTTCGCCGGGGGCACCCTCACCTCGTCCTCCCTCGTCTGGGGTGCTCTCGCGGGAGCGGCCGGTGGCGTGGCGGTCTGGTGGTTCTACCTCGCACTGGCGTCGGGACCGATGTCGGTGGTGTCGCCGTTGACGGCCGTGCTGGTCGCGGGGATTCCGGTGCTGATCGGGCTCGCATTCGGTGAGCGGCCCGGGCCCATCGCGTACGTCGGGATCGTCGTGGCCCTCGTCGCCGTGGTCCTCGTCAGCCGGGAATCTCCCGACGAGACCGCGGGGGAGGTGGCCGGAGGCAGGGTGCTGCGCTTCACCCGGACCGTGGCGCTGCTGACCGTCGGATCCGGCATCGCGTTCGCGCTCTCCTTCGTGTCCTTGCACCAGATCGGTGACGACGGCGGGATGTGGGCGCTCGCCGTGTCCCGTGCCGCGGCGACCGCGGTGGTGTGGCTCGTCGCGTTGTCGGCCGGCCACTTCGTGCTCCCGCACGGCGAACCCCTCAAGCTCGCCGTGTACGTGAGTTTCCTCGACGTCCTCGCCAATGCGGCCATGATGTATGCGTTCCAGGGCGGGCTGCTGTCGCTCGTCAGCGTGATCGGATCGCTGTACCCCGCCGCCACCGTGCTGCTGGCGATGGTGATGCTCGGTGAACGGGTGAGCAGAATGCAGCAGGCGGGGATGCTCCTCGCCCTCGCGGCCGTCGGAATGATCGCTGTGGCCAGCTGAAATACGGCCGTCGACACTCGGGAGGAAAACCGGGATGAAACCGGACCGGGTTCGCGTTACACTAGGTGGCCCCGCGAGACTCGTGGGGCACGTACGGGGCTGAACGGTTTCGACTGCGTACGTTGAGGTAGGGGAAGCGTGTCGGTGCAGGCAAGAGACCACCGTAAGCGTCGCTGCAAACATATAAGCGCCGATTCCAATCAGCGCGACTACGCACTCGCTGCCTAAGTAGCGACTGCGTGTCTGTCAGTCCGGGTTCGCCCTCGGCCCGGGTACTGGCATCAGCTAGAGGGCTTTACCGTTCGACTCGGTCGCGGAGTCGAATGGGACAACCAACAGCGACTGGGATCGTCATCCTGGCTTGTTTGCGAGACTGGGAGATCCAAGTAGAGACATAGCAAACTGCACACGGAGAAGCCCTAGCTTTGCTGCGGAGGACCCGGGTTCAATTCCCGGCAGCTCCACCAGATCCGGGCCGGACACCACCAGGTGTCCGGCCCGGACTTTTTCGTGCCCGGCGGAGTTCGAACACCCCGCCCCGCCGCCGTGACACGATGTGTGCCGTGTCCCTGACGAAACCGGTGGCCGTGGTCGCCCTGGGTGGTGCGCTCGGTGCGTCCGCGAGATTTCTGCTGGCCGAGCTGTGGCCGGGCATCTGGACCGTCCTTCTGATCAACGTGGTCGGGTCACTGCTGCTCGGCTACCTCGCCGAGACGGTCGGGCCTGACCGGTTGTCGCGACTGTTCCTGGGCGTCGGCGTCCTCGGCGGTTTCACCACGTTCTCGACGTTCGCCGTCGACGCGGTGCGGGAGGACGCCGTCACCGCGACGCTCTACGTGGTGGCCACCCTGATACCTGCCCTGCTCGCGGCGCGGCTGGGGATGCTCGCCGGTCACCGGCATCGGCTGGCCCGGAAGGCGGTGGCATGACCGTCCTGCTCGTGGCCCTCGGCGGCGCGCTCGGTGCGACGACGCGATACCTCACCGGCCGGTACGTCGACTCGTATCGCAGCTTTCCGGTGGCCACCTTCCTCGTGAACGTCGCCGGGTGCCTGATCCTCGGACTGCTGTCGGGGGCATCGCTGTCCGAGCAGACGTTCGCCTTGCTGGGCACGGGCTTCTGCGGCGGACTGACCACGTACTCGACGTTCGCGGTGGAATCGGTGGGACTGCTGCGGATCCGGCGGGCGCTCCCGTCCGTCGTCTACGTGGTCGCGAGTGTGGCGGCCGGACTGGCCGCCGCCTGGCTGGGATTCCGATTGACGTCTTGAGGGCAGACTCCGGTGCGAGGGTGCAGGATGGGTGGGTAGTCGAGTTCGATCCCGATGAATTTCCAGGAGGTCTCGTGGCGCACGACAGAGCGGGTCAGGTGGCACTGCCGGAGGATCTCGTAGACATCGCGCACCTGGTGACCGCGTACTACAGCGGCGTGCCCGACCCCGAGAATCCCTTGCAGCAGGTGGTGTTCGGGACATCGGGGCACCGGGGGTCGAGCCTCGACAACGCCTTCAACGAGGCACACATCCTGGCCACAACCCAGGCCATCGTCGAGTACCGGGCGTCCCAGGGCATCGACGGACCGCTGTTCGTCGGGCGCGACACCCACGCCCTGTCGGAGCCGGCGTGGACGTCGGCTCTCGAGGTGCTGGCCGCGAACGACGTGACGGTGCTGATCGATTCGCGGGACCGGTACACCCCGACCCCCGCGGTCAGTCACGCGATTCTCCGCTACAACCGCAGCGGCCCGGAGTCGCAGGCCGACGGCATCGTCGTGACGCCGTCACACAACCCGCCCCGCGACGGCGGCTTCAAGTACAACCCGCCGCACGGTGGCCCCGCCGGCTCCGAGGCGACGACGATCATCGCCGACCGTGCCAACGAGTTACTCCGCCGGGACCTCTCGGGTGTGCGGAGAGTGTCCGCGGACCGGGCGATCCAGCGGGCCGAGCGGTACGACTTCCTCCGCTTCTACATCGACGACCTGCCGAGCGTCCTCGATCTCGAGGCCATCCGGAGCGCCGGAGTCCGGATCGGCGCCGACCCGCTGGGCGGAGCGAGCGTCGACTACTGGGGTGCGATCGCCGACACCCATCGGCTCGATCTCGAGGTCGTCAATCCGCTCGTCGATGCCACGTGGCGGTTCATGACCCTCGACACCGACGGCAAGATCCGCATGGACTGCTCGTCGCCCGACGCCATGGCCTCGCTGATCGGAGCCAAGGACCGGTTCGACATCTCCACCGGAAACGATGCCGACGCGGACCGGCACGGGATCGTCACTCCCGATGGGGGACTGATGAATCCCAACCACTACCTCGCGGTGGCCATCGACTACCTGTTCTCGCACCGCACGGGGTGGGGTTCGACGGTGAAGGTGGGCAAGACGCTCGTCAGTTCGTCGATGATCGACCGGGTGGTCGGAAGCCTCGGCCGCGAACTGCTGGAGGTGCCGGTGGGATTCAAGTGGTTCGTCCCCGGACTTCTCGAGGGCTCGCTCGGCTTCGGTGGCGAGGAGAGTGCGGGTGCGTCGTTCCTGCGCCACGACGGCGGGGTGTGGACCACCGACAAGGACGGGATCATCCTGGCCCTGCTCGCCTCGGAGATGACGGCGGTGACCGGCAAGACACCCTCGGTGCGGTACCGGGAACTCGCAGAGCAGTTCGGCAGCCCCGCCTACGCGCGCATCGATGCCCCCGCCACCCGGGAGCAGAAGGCGGTGCTGGCCAAGCTGTCGCCCGAACAGGTGTCGGCCACCGAACTGGCGGGGGAGCCGATCACCGCGACGCTGACGAGTGCCCCGGGTAACGGGGCCGCCCTCGGTGGGCTGAAGGTCACCACCGAGTCGGCGTGGTTCGCGGCGCGGCCGTCGGGTACCGAGGACGTGTACAAGATCTATGCCGAATCGTTCAAAGGCCCGGACCATCTCGCGCAGGTGCAGGCGGCGGCCAAGGAGCTGGTGGCCGACGTCCTGAAGTAGACGTTCGGCCGGGGTAGGTGCTGCCGCCGAAGGTGGGGCACCTACCATCGGATTCAACTATGAACACTCGCGCAGCCGGGCTGCCCGCCGGGCGCAGCCCGCGGCTCCCCTCGGAAATCTGGGTGCTGGTCTCGGCCAGCTTCGTCATCGCACTCGGATTCGGGATCGTCGCACCGGCCCTCCCGCAGTTCGCCCGCAGCTTCGACGTGAGCGTGACGGCGGCCACCGTCGTGATCTCGTCCTTCGCGTTCATGCGCCTGGTCTTCGCCCCGGTCAGCGGCCGGCTCGTGCAGAAACTGGGGGAGCGGCCGGTCTACATCACCGGACTCCTGATCGTCGCCGCCTCGACCGCCGCCTGCGCGGTCGCGGGGGACTACTGGCAATTGCTCGTCTTCCGCGCACTCGGGGGCATCGGCTCGACGATGTTCACGGTGTCGGCGATGGGCCTGGTGATCCGCATCGCACCGGTGGACAGCCGCGGTCGAGTGTCGGGGCTGTACGCGACGAGCTTCCTGATGGGATCGATCTCCGGACCCCTCGTCGGCGGGCTGCTCGTCGGATTCGGGCTCCGGGTTCCGTTCGTCATCTACGCGATCGCCCTCGTCATCGCGGCCGCGGTCGTCTTCGTCAGCCTGCGGGGTTCGCACCTGACGGCGCCCGACGCCACCGCCGCCGGAGCCGCCATGACGCTGCGGGAGGCCCTCGGGCAACCCGTCTATCGCGCCGCGCTCGGCTCCAATTTCGCGTTCGGTGGGGTGATCTTCGGCGTGCGGGTGGCGATGGTCCCGCTGTTCGTCGTCGAGGCGCTGCACCGCGACGCCGCCCTCGCCGGCATCGCCCTCACCGTCTTCGCCGTCGGCAACGCGCTCGTCCTCATCGTGTCCGGGCGGTTGTCCGACGTCTACGGCCGGAAGCTGTTCGTCCTGCTCGGACTGCTGGTGTGCGGCGCCAGCACCGTCGGGATGGGCCTCAGCGAGAACCTGCTCGTGTTCCTGGTGCTGTCCGGCATCGCAGGCGTCGGTTCCGGAGTGATGAGTCCCGCGCAGCAAGCCGCGGTCGCCGACGTCGTGGGCGCGAAGTCCCGCGGCGGTCCCGTGCTGGCCACCTTCCAGATGGTCGCCGACGTCGGCGGAGTCCTCGGACCGGTCGGGGCGGGTCTGCTCGCCCAGCACTTGTCGTACGCGGTCGCATTCGGCGTGACCGGCGGGGTCATGCTCCTCGCCGCAGTGGGCTGGCTGCTCGTGCCGAACAAGCCGGCGCCCAAGGTGTCGGTCGAGGCGGTCTGACCGGCGTCTTCGGTACGCTCGTTCGGGTGTGGATCAAGGTCGTCTCCCTTCTCGCCCGGCTGTCTCTCGCCGCCGTCTGGCTGGTCTCCGGCGCACTCAAAGTCGCCGACCCCGCCCAGACGATCATCGCGGTCCGCGCCTACCAACTGCTTCCCGAGGACCTCGTCCGGCCGGTCGCGAACACGCTGCCGTTCTTCGAGATCGCCCTCGGGCTGTTTCTGCTGATCGGGCTCGCCGTCCGCGCCACGGCCGCGGTGTCCGCCGCGCTCCTGCTCGTTCTCATCGCCGTGATCGTCTCGGTGTGGGCCCGCGGACTGTCCATCGACTGCGGATGCTTCGGCGGCGGCGGTGCGGCCGACGTGAACGGCTGGGACTACGCCAAGGAAATCCTTCGGGATGTGGGCTTCCTCGCACTGGCTGTGTGGCTGATCGTCTTCCCCCGCAGCCCGTCCGCGCTGGGGCTCGGCTCCCGCACCACTTTCTCAGTGACCCCTCAGCAGGCGGTGGCAGAGTAAGCATTCGGTAAATCGATCCGACGTCGAAGGACTGCATCCACGTGAGCTCGAAGAACAAGTACAACCCGCAGCCGGAATCCAGCCGGTCCACCTACATTCTCGGTGGGCTCGCCGTACTGGTCATTGCCGTACTGGTCATCGGTGGTGTGATCTGGCAGAGCAACCGCAGCAAGCCGCGCAACGACGGTTACGGCGGGGTCCAGAACTCCGAGGTCCAGGTGGCGCTGCAGGATGACGGCGTCGTGCGTCTCGGCCGCCCCGACGTGGCCACCACGGTCGATCTGTTCGAAGATCCCATGTGCCCGTACTGCGCCGAACTCGAGAACAAGAACGGCCAGGAACTCGCGCAGGCCGTCGACGACGGCAAGGTGGCGGTCCGCTATCACGTCCTGAACTTCCTCGACCAGCTCTCGGCCAGCGGTGACTACTCCACCCGCGCCGTCGCGGCGTCCGAGTGCGTCGCAGAAACCGGTGACGCCGTGGCGTATTCGGCGTTCCACGCGGCGCTGTTCTCGCCGTCGAACCAGCCGAAGGAGAACGGCAGCTCCGATCACACCAACGAGGAGCTCGCGCAGATCGCCGGCGACGCCGGAGCGTCCGACGAGGCCGTCCAGTGCATCACCACCGGTGCGAAGGTCGAGCAGGCCCGTGCGCACGCCGAGGCGGGCCGTCAGGCCCTCGCCGCGAGCGGCGCTACCGGCACCCCTGCCGTGGTCAAGGACGGCACCGTGATCGATGCACTCTCCAACGAGAACTGGGTGTCGCAGCTGTAGGCGGCTCCGCCGCCCGTGCGCGGTTGACGAGTGTCTGGACTCCTTAACCACGCACGGGCGCGAAGCGCCTCTGACCAGGCGATTTGTTGGCCCGGTCGGCAATGGTGTAACTTTCTTCGAGCACGGAGGAAGTCATTCCGAGTGCAGAGAACAACCGAATACGGGGCTATGGCGCAGCTGGTAGCGCACCACACTGGCAGTGTGGGGGTCAGGGGTTCGAGTCCCCTTAGCTCCACTTTCGAGAGAAGCCTCTCATCCGCAGACCATGCGGGTGGGAGGCTTTCCTCGTTCATCCCCTTGTCCCGGTGGGACACTGGCGTCATGACATTCACTGTGACGCATCGATCATTCGACCAATTGGCGGAGTTCGCCGTCACCGACTTCGGCGACGACGACAGCTACAGCATCCACGAGTCCGGGGCGCTCGTCATCGTCCGTGCCGCCCGGGAGCTGATCTACGCCCCCGGGAGCTGGTTCCTGGTGGAGCGGGAGGACGGGCAGGAGGACGGGTCGCCCGGCAACTACATGTGACCGCCCACCGCAGCGACGGCGGTCCGGGTCGAGCTCGCACATATGTTCGATCGCGAGGTAGGTTGGGCGTGTGGCCGCCAGAACCGAAACCGCGCCGGGGCGCTGTCCGAACGGGCACGCGCTGGCCGCCAACACGTGCCTGGTGGGGTGGGAGGTGTGTGGGTGCGCGACGTCGACCAACGGTGGGCACCGCACCCATTTCTGCCGGCGCTGCGGCGCGACCGTCCGGACTCCGCCGTGTAGTGGCACGGCGTCCGGCGACGGTCGGTGAGCGGGCGGTTATCGGATCGGTTGCCTCGCGGCCGTGGGGTTGCCCCAGATCGTGTCGGATTCGTCCTGGAGCACGAGGGCGACCAACCTCTCGGCACCTGCGGTGAACGTGGACGCCGCGACGCGCACCCAGATCCAGTGGCCTTCCCGGTGGCGGATGCGCAGATGTGCTGTCGCGCTGGTGCTTTCCGTGCCCAGAACCCGGGCGAGCATGGTGCCCCACAGCTCGGCGTCGTCGGGGTGGAACAGTTGCTCGTGTTCGAGGTCTGCGAATTCGGCGGTGTCGTAGCCGATCAGGGCCGCGCAGGCGGGGTTGCTGAACACGAGGTTTCGTTCCCGGTCGTGAACGCTGATCGCGTGGGGGATGGACTCCATCAGTGCAGCGAATCCGTCGCTATCCAGTTGTCTCACTGTCCCCCCTCGGGCATCTTCGTTGGCGCCCACATCGTACGCCGCGCCTCGGATCTTCGGGCGGTGTCGCAGTTAACGACGAGCAACTTCCGGTATCGAACCGGCACCGTGGCGATAGGGTGACGGGATGCGGTTCGTCACCATCGTCCAGGCCTCCGCGTTCGTCCCCGTGTGGCTTCGCGTTCTCCTGCTGATGGCGGCGGGCGCGAAAGTGTGGGGAGCCGGTATCTATTCCGGCTGCTATTTCGGCAGCAGGGACGTCACGATGGGGCTGGGGACGTTCGTCAACCGCGGAGTGCTGTTCGACGGCACCGCGCCCATCACGCTCGGCAGGCAGGTTGCTGTCGGGCACCGCGCGCAGTTCATCACGAGCACTCACGAGATCGGTCCGAGCGACGGCCGGGGCGGGCGGGTGGTCGACCGTCCGATCGTGGTCGGCGACGGGTGCTGGATCGGCGCGGGCGCGATCATCCTTCCCGGAGTGACGGTGGGGGACGGATGTGTCATCGGGGCGGGCACGGTGGTCACCCGCGACTGCGCGCCGAACGGGCTCTACGCGGGGTCGCCCGCGCGTCGTGTCCGCGACCTCGACTCCGCGCCGTCCGTGCGCTGAGCGCCGGCCTGGCGTTCGACGGTGACCGCACGGTTCACGCCGTCGAGAAACCGGGAAATGGTGGCCCTTTCGGGGGCGTCGAAGTCGTCGAGGACGGAGGCCGTCCGGTCGATGAGCGGCCCGAAGAACGCCCGACCGAGGTCGACGGCGCGGGGTGTGACCGCGAGCAACGACCTGCGGCGGTCGTCGGCGTCCCGGTCGCGCCGGATCAGGTCTGCCTTCTCCATGCGGTCGAGCAGGGCGGTGACCGAGGCGGAGTTGATGCCGAGCTGACTTCCGAGCCATCCGGGTGTGGCGACGAGTCCCGCCCGGTCGGCGTCGAGGATGCAGATCAGGGCGCGCAGATCGGTGGTGTGCAGTCCGTGCAGTTGCGCGAATTCGGCGCCGAGCAGATTCAGCTCGACTGCCAGTGCGCGCAGCCGGTGCACGGTCTGCGCGCCTTCGTCCGGGTCCACGCTCTGCAATCTACTGCGACTTTTCCTTCGTTTGTCTAGTATCTCAATTGTCGAGATAACCGAGGAGGGCTGATGAAGGCAGTCGACGACTTCTTCGCCGCCTACGACGCGCTGCTGGACGAGTGGCCGGTGGACGTCACCCCCGTCGACGTCCCGACGCGGTTCGGGTCCACCCGGGTGAACGTGTGCGGACCCGAGTCGGGGGCGTCGCTTCTGCTGCTGCCCGGGGGCGGGGCGACGTCGACCGTGTGGATCGGGAACGTCGCGGCGCTCGCCCGCAGTCACCGGGTGTTCGCGGTGGACGTCATGGGCGATGTGGGGCGCAGTGTGAACGACGGTGTACCGCTGCGCACGGCCCTCAACCTGTTCGAGTGGCTGGACGCGGTGCTCGACCACCTCGGGGTGAACGCGTCCGCGGTGGTCGGTCATTCGTACGGCGCCATGATCGCCCTCGCCTACGCGCTGCACGATTCCCGTCGCGTCGACAGCCTGGTGCTGCTCGACCCGACGTCCTGCTTTGCGGGCATGAGCCCGAGGTATCTGCTCCGTGCGGTGCCGGCGCTGATCAGGCCGACGGAGAAGCGGCAGCGGAGTCTGATCGGCTGGGAGACCGCGGGCACCGGAGTCGACCCGCGGTGGCTGGCCGTGAGCGCGCTCGGGGCGGCCGCTTTCGGCCGCACTGCGCTCATGGTGCCGCCGCGCCCGAAGGCCGAGGCGCTGGCGAGGCTGACCTCGCGCACTGCCGTGGTGCTTGCCGGGGGCAGTCGGGCGCACGATCCGGGCAGGGTGGCGGCGAACGTCCGCCGGTTGCTCCCGTCGGCCACGGTCACGACGATCCCCGGCGCCACACATCACGCGCTGCCGATGACGCCCGCTGCCGACGTCGACGCGGCGATCCTCTCCGCGGGGGCGGGACGCTAGGATGGGCGCCCGGTAGATCGTCGAGGTCCCACGGAGGTCGCAGCGTTGGCGAAGAAGCGGATTCCCGTCGTCATCGTCGCCGGATTCCTCGGTTCGGGAAAGACGACACTGCTCAACCACGTGCTGCGCAACAACCGCGGGGTCCGGGTCGGCGTCATCGTCAACGACTTCGGCGCCGTGAACATCGATTCGATGCTGGTGGCCGGTCAGGTCGATTCCATGGTGTCGCTGAGCAACGGCTGCATGTGCTGCGCCGTGGACGTCAGCGACATGGACGAGATGCTGGACCGCCTCGCCCATCCCACGTCGCAGATCGACGTCATCATCGTCGAGGCGAGCGGACTTGCCGAGCCGCGCAACATGATTCGGCTCGTTCTCGGCAGCACCAACCCGCACGTCGTGTACGGCGGCCTCGTCGTGATGGTCGACGGTGAGCAGTTCGAGGACATGTCGGCGCAGCACCCGGACCTCGGCAAGCACGTCACGCTCGCCGACCTCGTGATCCTGAACAAGACGGACCGCATCGACGACGGCCGACGCGCCGCCGTGCAGGCGATGGTCCGCGACTACAACGACCGCGCGCCCGTCCTGACCACCGCACACGGCAGGATCGAGCCCACCCTGCTGTTCGACCGTGAACCCGGGCGTGAACCGGCGGCGGGGGAGCAGCTCACCCTCGACCAGCTCCTGCTCGACCAGCACGATCACTGCGAAGACCACGATCACCTGCACTCGTCCTACGAGGCAGTCGATTTCGCCTCCGACGACCCGATCGATCCGCGTCGGCTCGTCGAGTTCCTCGAGAAGCGACCGGTCGGGATCTACCGGATCAAGGGATTCGTGCACTTCGCGGTGCCCGGACAGTCGCGGAAGTTCGAAGTGCAGACGGTCGGCCCGCACATCAGATTCACGTCGACGCGCTGGGAACCCGGCGAGGAGCGGGCGACCCAGCTGGTGCTCATCGGCGCCGACATCGAGGCCGAGCACGTGCGGACCCGGCTCGCGGACTGCGTCGTGGCGGAGGGAGACGAGGCGGACCCCGGCGCGATGCTGGGCGTGCACCGCTATACCGTGACCGCGTGACCGAGTCTGCGTGTAGTCCTGAAACGAATCCCGAGCCCGCGCTGTCCGTGTACGACGCGATCCGTCGTCGCCGCGACGTGCGGGCCGAGTTCACCGGGGAGCCGATCGCGGCCGCCGTGCTCGACCGCATCCTGGGTGCGGCGCACTGCGCCCCCAGCGTGGGCAACACGCAGCCGTGGGATTTCGTCGTCGTGCGCGACACCGCGACGCTGACCACGTTCGCCGATCATGTGGCCGGCGCCCGGCGGCGTTTCGCGGACTCGCTGCCCGAGGACCGGAAGAAGAAGTTCGATCCCATCAAGATCGAGGGGATCTGCGAGAGCGGTATGGGAGTCGTCGTCACCTACGACCGGAGCCGAGGGGGCGAACACATCCTCGGCAGGCACACGGTCGACGACACCGGTCTGTTCTCCGCGGTGCTCGCGATCCAGAACCTGTGGCTCGCCGCGGCAGCCGAGAACGTCGGCGTCGGCTGGGTGTCGTTCTACGACGAGCCGTATCTCACCGAACTGCTGGGCATCCCCGACCCGGTGCGCCCCATCGCCTGGCTGTGCGTGGGGAAGGTTGCCGAGTTCCAGCAGGTGCCGGACCTCGAGCGCTTCGGGTGGCGGGGGCGCCGGCCACTGGCCGACGCCGTCCACCTCGAAAAGTTCTAGCCCTGACGGCGGCGTGAGCCGGCCGCGGACGCCGTGCGGGTTCCACCGCCCGTGGACGACGCGGCGCGCGGGCGTCCGGCACCGCCGGAGCGGGAGCGACGTGCCCCGCCGCCCTGGCCGTGTGCGCGACCGTCCTGACCGCCGCGTCCACCCTGGGCGCCGCCCGGTCGCTGATTGCGTCCGCCGCCGTTCGACGCCGGCGCCGCCGCCTTGGGGGCGGGGGTGACGTGCGGTGCGATGGCGCCGACCAGGTCGAGCACGTGCGCGGAATCCGCGGTGCTGCGGAGAGGGGTCACCTTGATCGCGGCCTTGCGCATCAGGAGCGCGAGGTCCTTGCGCTGCTCGGGCAGCACGACCGTCACGACGTCGCCGGCGCTGCCCGCGCGTGCGGTGCGACCGGAACGGTGCAGGTATGCCTTGTGCTCGGCGGGCGGATCGACGTGGACGACCAACTGCACGTCGTCGACGTGGACGCCGCGCGCTGCGACGTCGGTGGCCACCAGCACGCGTGCCTCACCGGCGGAGAACGACGCGAGGTTGCGGTCACGGGCCGCCTGCGACAGGTTGCCGTGCAGGTCGACCGAGGGGATTCCCGCCTCGGTGAGCTGACGGGCCAGCTTGCGGGCCTGGTGCTTGGTGCGCATGAACAGGATCCGGCGTCCGGTTCCGGACGCCAGCCGCTCGACCAGCTTCCGCTTGGCTTCGACGCCGTCCACGTCGAACACGTGGTGCGTCATGGCGGCGACGGGCGAGTTCGCCTCGTCGACCGAGTGCAGGACCTCGTTCTTCAGGAACCGCTTCACCAGCTTGTCGACGCCGTTGTCCAGCGTGGCGGAGAACAGCAGCCGCTGCCCGTGCTGGGGGGTCGCGGTGAGGATGCGGGTGACGACGGGCAGAAAGCCGAGGTCGGCCATGTGATCGGCCTCGTCGAGCACGGTGATCTCGACGGCGTCGAGGCTCACGAACTTCTGCTTCATCAGGTCTTCGAGCCGTCCGGGGCACGCGACGACGATGTCGACGCCGGCCTTGAGAGCGCTCACCTGACGGTTCTGGGAGACACCACCGAAGATGGTGGTGACCCGCAGGTCGTAGGCGGCGGCGAGGGGCTCGAGGGCTGCGGTGATCTGCGTGGCGAGCTCACGGGTGGGGGCCAGGATCAGGCCCACCGGGCGGCCCGGGCGGCGCTTTCCGCCGGACAGTTCGCCCGCGAGGCGGGACACCATCGGAATGGAGAAGGCGAGCGTCTTACCGCTGCCCGTCTTGCCCCGGCCGAGCACGTCGCGGCCCGACAGCGTGTCGGGGAGGGTGTCGACCTGGATCGGGAACGGGGAGGTGATCCCCTTGTCGGCGAGTGCTTTCACCAGTGGTTCGCGGACGCCGAGCGCAGCGAACGTCGTGTCGGGAGTATGTGTATCAGACAAGTGGTCAGGCCTTTCGGGCACAGGGTTGTGCCCGGAGGGCCGATACGGAAGGTCTCCGTCGGAGCTCGAGCACAGGTTGGCGGCGTTGCCGGTCGGCAAGCTTCTTCGCCGTAAGAAGAGCGGATGCGGTGGTGCACATCCAACAGGATTCGGGTGACCGAACTGAATGCGTTCTACGACGCTCGATGACCGTCGTGGTCACCTAGTGATCGCCACTCTACCCGGTGACAGCCGACCGGTCCGACCGAGGACTCACAAACCGACCCATTCCGAGGCCCCGTCGGCGAACTTCTGCCGCTTCCAGATGGGTACCTCGTGCTTGATCCGTTCGACCAGTTCGGCGCACGCGGCGAACGCCTGGGCGCGGTGTGGTGCGGCGACCGCGGCGACCACCGCGAGGTCGCCGACGGTGAGGGACCCGACCCGGTGGACGGCGGCCACGGGCAGTCCGGTCGACGCCGCGACCTCCTCGCAGACGGTACGGAGGAAGCGCTCGGCGTCCGGGTGCGACTGGTACTCGAGGGCCGAAACGGATTGTCCGCCATCGTGGTTGCGGACGACGCCGGTGAACACCACCACGGCGCCGTGCTCGGGCCCGGCCACGACGGCGTCGACGACGGCGGGATCGAGGGGCTGATCCGAGATCTGGGCGAGGATGTCACTCATCGTGCGCACCTCCGCCTGCGACCTGAGCGAGAAGGTGGTCGACGATGGGGTCGAGGACGGACAATCCGTCCTTGACGCCACCCGGTGAGCCGGGCAGATTCACCACGACTGTGCCGTTCGCCACACCGGCGAGTCCGCGGCTCAGCGAGGCGTGCGGCGTCACCTCCGTCCCGCGGTTCCGGATGGCGTCGGCCACACCGGGGAGTTCTCGGTCGAGCACCGCACGGGTGGCCTCCGGGGTGGCATCCGTGGGGGAGACGCCGGTACCGCCGGTACTGATGATCAGCGCCGGATTGCCGGACAGTGCGTCGGCGAGGCCGACGGCGATGTCGGCGTCCGCATAGACCAGCGGGCCCCGGGTGGTGAAGCCGCGGTCCTCGAGCCACGCGGCGATCACCGGGCCGGTCGTGTCTGCCCGTGTGCCCTTGGCGCCGCCGGTCGAGGCGACCAGTACGGCCGCGGACCGCGGTGTCACCGTGGGGGTTTCGGGACTCTGCTGCTCACGCGTCCAGTGTCCGCGTTTGCCGCCGTCCTTGGTGAGCAATCGGACACCGTCCAGTGTCGCGGCGGGGTCGACGGCTTTCACCATGTCGTGCAACGTCAACCCGGCCACCGCCACGGCGGTGAGGGCCTCCATCTCGACGCCCGTCGGGCCCTTCGTCTTCGCGGTGGCCTCGATCGTGATGGCGTCGCCCGTGAACCCGAACTCCAGTTTCACCGACGACAGCGCGAGCTGATGGCACAGCGGAATCAGCTCGGACGTCTTCTTCGCACCCGCGATCCCGGCGATCCTGGCCGTCGCGAGAACGTCCGCCTTGGGCAGATCGTCGGCGCGGACCAGTTCGATCACCGCGGGTGTGGTGACCAATTGCCCGGCGGCCACCGCAATTCGGGTCGTGTCCGCTTTCGCGCTCACATCGACCATGCGGGCGCGGCCCTCACTGTCGAGGTGCGTCAGGTCGCTCATAGGGGGATCACCTTCACGAGTTGTCCGGCGTCGAGCGCGGTGACGTCGGCGGGAACGTCGAGGAGGACGTCCGCCCATGCCATCGCGGCGACGAGATGGGAACCGGGGCCGGACACGAGTTCGACTCCGGCGTCGGTGCGGCGTGCGCGGAGGAATTGCCGCTTGCCGGGAATGGAGGTGACGGCCGCGGCAAGCGGCAGCTCCTCGGGTTCGGTCGGGGGGAGCCCGGCCGCGCGCCGGATCTCGGGACGCGCGAACACCTCGAACGAGACGAGGGTGCTCACCGGGTTCCCGGGAAAGTTGAGGACGGGCGTTCCGTCCACGACGGCGGTGCCCTGCGGGCCGCCCGGTTGCATCGCGACGTGACCGAACTGTGCGCCGAGCGGCGAGAGCGTCTCCTTGACCACCTCGAAGTCGCCCATCGACACCCCGCCGGAGGTGAGGACCAGATCGGCGGTGGTGGTCGCCTCCGCGAGCAGGGTCCGGAACTCGGCCGGGTCGTCGCCGCTGCGGGTGATCGAAACGACCTCGGCGCCGTTGGCCCTGGCGCTCGACGCGAGGGCGATTCCGTTGGAGTCGTAGATCTCTCCGGGGTGCAGTGTGGTCCCCGCGTCCACCAGTTCCGCGCCCGTGGTGATCACGGCGATGCGGGGACGCGGACGCACCGGGACACGCTGCAGGCCGACGGCGGCGAGGACGGCGATGTGCCGGGCGGCGAGAACACTGCCGGCGGGCAGCAGGAGCGTGCCCTCCCGGACGTCGCTACCGCGCTCGCGCACGAATTCGCCCGCGGTGCGCGAGCGTTCGATGCGAACCTGTCCGTCCGTGGTCTGCGTGTCCTCCACCGGGACGACGGCGTCGGCGCCGTCGGGGATCGGCGCACCGGTCATGATCCGGTATGCGGTCCCGGGTGTGTGGGCGGTGGCGCCGGCCGGTCCCGCGGCGATCACGCCCAGCACCGGCAGCACGGCCGGGACCGACGCGACGGACGCGGCGTCGACCGCGTATCCGTCCATCTGCGAATTCCGGAACAACGGCAGGTCGACGGGGGAGTGAACGTCGGCGGCGAGGGCGCGCCCGAGCGCCTCGCCGAGCGGAATCTCCTCGGCCGGGCGCTCATGGAGCGTCGCGAGGAGTTCGGCGACGTGCTGGGCGTGCTGCTCCACAGAGCGTGCGGTCACGATGTTCCTCCGGCCATGGTCACCAATCCTAGGCATCCCACCAACCGGCGACGAGGGCACCGCGCCGGACAACGGTCACCCCCTCGCGGCATACTGGACAGATGCAGGGAAAGGCAACTCGATGACGGCGGTGGCGATGGGTATCCCGACCGTCCGGTCGTCGGTCTCGCTCGCAGGCAGGCCCGACGTCGACCAGCTGGTCGACCGGTTCGGCCGGGTCGCGCGTGACCTGCGGGTGTCCATCACCGAGAAATGTTCGCTGCGCTGCACGTACTGCATGCCCGAGGAGGGCCTGCCCGCCATTCCGGCGGAGAACCTCCTCACCGCGAACGAGATCGTCCGGCTCGTCGACATCGCCGTCCACCGGCTCGGTGTGCGCGAGGTGCGGTTCACCGGGGGCGAGCCGCTGATGCGGGTGGATCTCGAGCAGATGATCGCCGGGTGCGCCGAGCGTGCACCGGGGATCCCGCTCGCGATGACCACCAACGCGGTCGGTCTCGAGCACCGCGCGGCCGGGCTCGCCCGAGCTGGACTGACGCGGGTCAACGTCTCCCTCGATTCGGTCGATCGTGAGCACTTCGCGAGACTGACGCGGCGCGACCGGCTGCCGTCGGTGATCGCCGGTATCCGCGCCGCCGCCCGGGCGGGACTGGCGCCGCTGAAGATCAATGCGGTGCTCATGCCCGAAACGCTCAGTGGAGCCGCCGATCTCCTGGAATGGTGCCTGAGCGAGGGCGTCGCGCTGCGGTTCATCGAGGAGATGCCGCTCGACGCCGATCACGAGTGGGCACGCGAGAACATGGTTGCCGCCGACCGGTTACTGGCCGTCCTCGGCGAACGATTCACCCTCACCGAACACGGGAGAGAAGATCCGTCGGCGCCCGCCGAGGAGTGGCTCGTCGACGGCGGACCGGCCACGGTCGGAATCATCGCGTCCGTCACCCGCTCGTTCTGCTCGGACTGCGACCGCACCCGTCTCACGGCCGAGGGAACGGTACGGTCGTGCCTGTTCAGCGACCAGGAGATCGACCTGCGGGCGGCCCTGCGGTCGGGGGCGGGCGACGAGGAATTGGCGCAGTTGTGGCGCGGCGCGATGTGGAACAAGTGGGCAGGCCACGGAATCAACGCGGACGGCTTCGCCCCGCCGCAACGCAGCATGGGAGCTATCGGTGGTTGACGTGACAGGCATTTCCGTTCGGTACTTCGCGGCCGCCGCCGACGCGGCGGGCTGCACCAAGGAAACTCTCGACCTCCCCGCCGGCGCCGACCTCGGCCAGGTGAAGGAACATCTCCTGGCCAAGTACGGCCCCGACATGCAGCAGGTGCTGTCGGTCTCCGCTTTCCTGGTGGACTCCGAGCTGACGCGCGACCTGACCCGCAGCGCCGGCACGCAGGTGGACGTCCTGCCGCCGTTCGCAGGCGGCTAGCGGGCCGCGTTCACGGAGTCGGCCAGCCACCGGTCGAAAGTGATCGTTCCGAACCGATTGTCGGGCACCAGGTTCGACCCGTCCCGAAAGAACTGACCCATCGCGCCCGGAAGGGGCACGGTCACGACGAATCCGTGCGTCCCGGTGGCCTTCTTCCATGCCGCCGTCAGATCGCGTGCGGTGCGAACCTCCGGTCCACCGATCGTGATCGTCCTCTCCGGCGCCGGTTCGGCGGCCAGGGCGGCGTCGACCAGCGCGGTCGCGACATCCCTGGTGTCGATGGTCTGGAAGCTCGTCTTGGAGAACGCGGGGATCAACCCGGCCCGGCTCGCCGGCCTCGCGATCATGGGAATGAAGTCGTGGAACTGGGTCGCCCGCACGATCGACGTCGCCACCGCGGCGCTCTCGTAGACCCGTTCCTGCTTCCGCTTCGCCTGGTAATAGGGGAATGCGCTGCGGTCGACGTTGACGATGGAGAGCAGCACGGCGCGTCCGACCCCCGCGCCGTCCGCCGTGGCGAGGAGGTTCTCGGCGCCCTTCTCCAGCACGGCCCGGGTGCCGCGGGTCTTGCCGTCGGTGGTGTCCACCACGACGTCGACACCGTCGAGTGCCTCCGCGAGGCCGTCACCGGTGACGAGATCACCATGGAAATGGGCGATCTCGCTGCCCGGCGCACCGCCGTGCCGGGTCAGGACACGGACGGAGTGACCGCGCGCGAGGAACTCCTTGACCACCTGCCTGCCTGCAGTGCCGGTACCGCCCGCGACGAGCGCCTGGACCATCGGGTCACCGCCACCACGTGTCGAGCGGGGTCACCGGGACCGCCCGCTTGTGGCGGGTATTAAGGAACATCGTCTCCAGCTTCTGCGCGACGGCGTCCGGCACGTCCTTGCCTTCGAGGTAGTCGTCGATCTGGGCGTACGTGACTCCCAGCGCTTCCTCGTCGGGGAGGGCGGGCCGATCGTCCTCGAGGTCGGCGGTGGGGACCTTCTTCCACGTGCTCTCGGGTGCGCCGAGTTCTCGCAGGAGCGCGGCGCCCTGACGCTTGGACAACCCGGTCAGCGGGGTGACGTCCACGCCGCCGTCGCCGAACTTGGTGAAGAAGCCGGTGATCGCCTCGGCGGCATGGTCGGTGCCGACGACGAGATACCCGAGCTGGCCGGCGATCGAGTACTGGATCACCATGCGTTCGCGGGCCTTGATGTTTCCGCGGACGAAGTCGCGGAGTTCGCCGCCGTCGCCGATGATGTGGCGCAGCGCCTCGGACGACTCCTTCGCGGTGGCGTCCGCACCGGGCTTCACGTTGACGACCACCGACCGGTCGGGCTTGATGAAGTCGAGGGAGATCTGCGCGTCGGACTCGTCTGCCTGGGTGCCGTAGGGCAGCCGCACGGCGACGAACTCGGCGTCGTGGCCCTCGTCGCGCAGTTCGCTCGCCGCGAGCTGGGCGAGGCGTCCGGTGAGGGTGCTGTCCTGACCGCCGCTGATGCCCAGGACGAATCCCTTGGCCGGGGTCGACAGCAGGTAGTCCTTCAGGAACTGAACACGTTTGCGGATCTCGTCGGCCGCATCGATGGTGGGCCGGGCACCGAGTTCCTCGAGGATCTGCGCACGTAGATTAGCCATGACAGAACTCTAGCGAGTGCCCCTGACGAACGCAGGGTACGGTTCCGCGCATGAGTAGATCGGACGTTCTGGTGGTCAGCGCGACCAAGGCGGAGGCCGTGCACGTCCCGTCCGAGTTCGAGGTCTTGATCACCGGGATCGGCAAGGTGAGCGCCGCCGTGGCCGTGGCGTCCGCACTCGCCGACTATCCGCGAACGGACAAGCCGCTCGTCGTCAACATCGGCACCGCCGGTGCGTTGCACGAGCATCACAGCGGCCTGTTCACGCCATCCACCGTCCTCAACCACGACATCAGTGGCGACGCCATCCGGGCACTCGGGCACGACGTGGCCGATCTCCTCGCCCTGCCGGACGGCGACGGTTCGGTGCTCGCGACCGGCGATCTGTTCGTGTCCGACGCCGGCGTGCGCGACGTGCTCGCCCGCAGAGCCGACCTCGTCGACATGGAGGGTTTCGCCGTCGCCTATGCCAGCGCTCGCGGCGGCGCCCGGTGCCGGCTGGTCAAGCACGTCAGCGACACGGCCGACGACTCGGCACTGGACTGGCCCGCCCGGATCGATTCGAGCGCCCGGGAACTCGGTCGCTGGCTGGCGGATCTCTAGCTCGCCCGCAGCGTCAGTCCGATCCCGTCGCTGTTGACCAGTCGCAGCGAGTCCGAATGGACGCTGTAGCCCGTCTCCCCGGTCAACGCGGCGAGTACGGCACGCTCGACCTCGGACACGTCCGGGGGGCATGCCATCCGGGTGGTGGCCCAGGGCCCGAACGAGATCGAACTCCGCTGCACGTCCGCGGTCCCGGTCATGCGGTTGCAGCCGGTGAAGCCGGACGCCGAACCGTCGCCGGCGATCAGCAACTGGGGTGCCGTCCTCTCCAGCGCCGCCGTCGTCGTGACCGCGTCCGGACTGATCAGGGCGGTCACCGTCCAGGTGGTCCCGACGACGGGCCGATCCGGCCGGACGACCTTCTCGTCCGTCAGCGTCACCGAACCGGTGGGCGTGGTGAGGGTGAGTGTGTCGCCGCCGAGCGTCCAGTTCGGCTGCGCGTCCAGCAGTGCAGCCACCCAGGCGTCCGCGCCGGCGGCCTCGCCCGGACAGGCCATCAACGTCATCGCGAGCGGACCCGCCACGACCTTCCCGCCGGACAGGTCGACGTCGGCGCTGCCGTGATTGCATCCGGCCTCGACGGAGAGGCGTCCGGTGTCGGTGAAGCCGAGCACGAGCGGCCCACCGCCGGGAATGGGATCGCCCTCGACGGAGGTGGACACGAAGGTGCGGCCCGCCGGATCCGGCGGCCCAGGCTGCGCGTCGCCGCCGCAGGCGGTGAGCGAGGCGAACGTCAGGAGGCCGAGAACGGTGGCGGTGGTGCGCATTCCCCGAGGTTAGACAAATTGTCCGGATTCTGGATCAACATCGGGTGACGCGCCGGATCAGGTCCTCCCATGCGGCGCCGAGCCGTTCGACGGACATCCCGAGGTCGCGCAATTCGTGCAGTACCAGCGTGGCCTCGAGGGGTGCGAGCAGTGAACAGGCGAGCAGTTCGTGGTCGCACCGCACCCCGGCCGCGCGAAGCAGCGACACGACGTGGCGCACGGACACCGCCCGGGCGGGTGCGGCGAAACGGAACTCGACGGAGTTCTCGGCCGCGCGCTGGACCTCGCCCTGCACCTCCACGATTGCGATGCGCGCGTGCCCGTAGGCGATCAGCCGGTCGATCGGATCGGCGCCCGGCCCGAGCGGCGGTGGACCGAACATGAACGACTGCTGGAGTTCCCGTTCGGTGTGGTCGAGGAGTGCGTGCATGAGGCCCGACCGACTGCCGAACCGGCGGAACACTGTGCCCTTGCCCACACCGGCCTTGCAGGCGACCGCGTCCATCGTGACGGCGTCGACGCCGCGTTCCGCGACCAGCAGGGCCGCAGCATCGAGCAGAAGACGCCGGTTGCGGGCGGCGTCTCCGCGTTCCGGGGGATCGACCCCGATCTGGGGTAGCAGGGGACTGGTCACGCTTCGCATCCTACCGTGACGGGAACATAAGTGGACCGCGGTCCGTTTAGTTGCTATACATGTTCACGAATCGCCCTACGCACCATCGAAGGATCATTGACATGTCACAGACCAACGTTCTCGTTCTCGTCGGCAGCCTGCGCGCCGCCTCGGTCAACCGTCAGCTCGCCGAGACCGCGACCGCCGTGGCGCCCGCGGGAGCCGAGGTGACCGTGTTCGACGGCCTCGGAGACGTCCCCTTCTACAACGAGGACATCGACGTCGCCGGTTCCATCCCCGCCGTCGAGGCGCTGCGTGAGGCCGCCGGCCGCGCCGACGCGCTCCTGCTTCTCACGCCCGAGTACAACGGCACCATCCCCGCCGTCCTCAAGAACGCCATCGACTGGATCTCCCGGCCGTACGGCACCGGAGCCGTGAAGGACAAGCCCGTCGCCGTCATCAGCGCCTCGCCCAGCGGCAACGGTGCACAGTGGGCGCACGAGGACACCCGCAAGGCCGTCCGCATCGCCGGCGGCAAGGTTCTCGAGGACGTCACCCTCGCCATCGGCGGCACCATCGACAAGTTCGGTGACCGGCACCCGCGCGAGAACGCCGAGGTCGCGCAGCAGGTCGCCGACGTCGTCGCCAGCCTCGTCGACGCCACGAAGCAGCTCGTCGACGCCTGACGATCCGCTCGCACGCGCCGCCGTCGCCGCTACAGCCCGGTCCGATCCAGGGCTGCGTCGACGGCGTCGCGCACCGAGTCGAAGTCGTCACCGGCCGCCAGGGCGCAGTCCCTGGCGGCTTCTATCTGTTCACGCACCGTCTCGTACCGCGCGACCCACTCCTCCTTGTTGTCGCGCCAGTAACCGATGACGTCGTATCGGTCCGAGTGCCAGTCCAGGTCGTGGCGCAACCAGCGCCGCACCACCCGCGACACCTTCGCCTCGCCCGCGAACCACACGTATCCCGGTCCATCCGGTCGCGACCAGTCGCGGGCCGCGTCGGCGAGCAGACTGTCGCCGGCGCCGTTGCCGCTCCCGTCCAGCCACGTGACGGTCACCCCGGCATCGGTGGCGAACTGCTGTCGGTCCTCGGGGGTCGTGACCTCCGCGATGACGTGCACCCGCGACGAGCCGGGTAGTTCCTCGAGTATCCGGCCGACGGCGGGCAGTGCCGTCATGTCGGCGAGGAGGAGTTGCCACTCGGCGTCGGCGGGTGGCGCGTGCCACCCCGAGGCGGTCGAGAAGCCGAGCGTCTCACCCGGGCGCGCGCGTGCGGCCCAGTGCGCCGCGGTTCCGCCCGCGTGGACGGCGAAATCGATGTCCATCTCCAGGGCGTCCGGGTCCCAGCGGCGGACGGTGTAGCTGCGCTTCTCCGCGCCGTCCGGGGGGAAGGCCAGGAGCAGGCGCTCGTCCGGCCGACCGCTGGACTCGAATCGACCGAGATCTCCGCCCGCGAGGGTGATCCTCTGCATATTCGGCGTCACCCGCGTCGTGCGCGCCACGGATGCCGACCAGGCGAGGTGTTCCAGGGGGTCGTCGGACATGCGCTCACGGTACCGGGACCGGCAGGCAGCTACCGGTCGGCAAGCATGGGGAGCGCGTCGTGTGCGACGCCCCGGCGTGCCCGGCCGCGCGCGGTCGGGGAGCGGCGCCTCCGGGTGGGACGAGGGCTGCGCTCGGAGGGGGCCGACGTCGTCCCGCGGAGTCGTCTCCGGCCGGTGCGGGCGGTGCTCTCCCGAAGGACGTAAGCTCCCGGAGCGTCTACGTAGATCTCGGACTGTCTGCCACTGGTGTGGCGGGCGCCTGAGATGGACGTGTGTCACGGCTACCCGTATCACCGTGCGGTGGTGTGGGTTGGACCGTGTCCCACACCGACGCTTGTGGTGCAGGAACATGCTGTTTCGGATTCACCCCCAACCGCCGTGTTGCGGTGGGCAGGCTGCGGCGGACCCGGCGATGCCGGGGCCTGCTCGGGGTCGGACCGGTTTTGTCGCGCGATGGCCGGACCGGCGCGTGTTCGGCGACCCGGACGGCGGGCATCTGCCCCCGCCGGCGGGTGACGTTGTTCTTGCCGAGGAGCGCGCGTTTGGCCAGGTTCACCCCGGCGATGTGGTCGCGGTTGCCGCCGACCCGGCAGCCCGGGCACCACGCGGTGTGGTACCCGCCGGGACGGGCAAGTGGTTCGTCGCAGCCCGGACACCATGCGGACGATCCTCGGGCGGGCACCGAGACCACCGCGATACCAACGGCTGCGGCGGTGTGCGCGAGGGCGGCGACCGCTTGGCGGCGGGCGGACTGCGCGGCCCGGTTGTTGTTGACCCGGCCGTGTCCGCGGGTCTCGAGGGTGCTGAGATCTTCCCCCGCGATCACCTGCGCTCCCGCGGTGGTGGCGTAGTCGGTGACCTGGCAGGCGAAGTGGAAGGCGAGTTCCCGGTTGATCTTCCCCCGCTTGGCACCCACCGCGGTGCGGTGTTCGTCGAGGACGGCGATCTTCGCCTCCAGCTCGGCGCGGACCTCCGGTGGGGCGGTGGCGGCCAGCCGGGTCAGCCGGGCGGCCTTGGCGTGCAGCAGCTGCCCCTCGGCCTGCAGGCGCGCCAGTTTGATTCCGAGGCCGCGGTCGTCGTAGGTGAAGCCCCGGTAATCCGACACCAGCCCCTCCGGGCTGTCGGTGGTGAGGGCGGCGGCACCGAGCGTGGACGGGGACCAATCCACCCCCACCGCGACGGCGGCCGAGTCCAGGTCATCTGCCGGGACGAGTTCGGTGGCGGCGCACCGCCACAACAGACCCCGGTGGTCGAGGACCAGGGTCGGCAGATGCCAATCGATGACAGGCCGGCCGCACAGGTGCGCGGGGATGGCCGCGGTCAGCCGCACCCGCCGCCACTGCGCCCGCCCCACCGGCGCGGGACAGGTCGGCAGCTTCACCGTCAATACCAGCTCATGCTCTGCGACGGTGACGGCAAGCTGCGCGAGCTGCCGATCGGCGGCCGACAGTCGGGCCATGGCCGCGATCTGCGGTGGTCCCTGCAGGTCGGTGATCCGCAACCGGCCGGCCGGTGCCCCGCCACTGGAGCGGGCGCGTGCGGCGAGCTGGCGCCGCACACCCCGAGCGAAACCCGAGGGCGCAGAGTCGCCCGGCTCGGTGGGTGCGGTCAGACGACCGGTGGCCGGGTCGAATCGGGTCGACAGTGCCGCGATCGCGGTGTCCCGGTAGGTCAGGGTCCGCAGGGTTGCCAGCACCTGCGCGGTCACCACCCGGGTCACCCGCGACGGCACATAGACCCCGTCCGGATAGGTCGGATCCCAGCCGAGCCGCGCCGCGGCGACATGACCCTGTGCGGGCAGCCTGCGGTCCTGGCGGTCACGGCCGGCGGCGAGCACGTCGAACGTCGCCGGCCGCCACAGCCGCGACACCAACTCGGCGCCAGCACCTGCAATCAGATCGAGCAGCCACCCCACTCGGGTGTCGACGTCATCGAGGCCGATCCGCTCACCGGTCGCGTCGTCGACCGCCACGTGGGCGCGGGTGGTGAACGCGAACTGCCGCGCCGCGGTCGATCCCGGCCCGGTCATAGCCGGCACAATTCGGGATCGGTCAGCACCTTCACGTTCCCACACGCGCGGACCATGATGCACCAGCCGTCCGCCGGCACCGCCGGTGACAAGAACCCGCGAACGCCCGAGATGCTCACCGGTTAACCCATTCCCAACCCTGCCGCGGCGTCGTGGCTGCCTGATCGTAATCGAGCAGCCAGCGGGCGCGCGTGCAACGTAGCAAGACTGTCGAGCGGGAGACCCCGTCGTTGATTCTGTTTCGACCACAGCGCCCAGAGAACCGGCCGGACAACGATGCCGGCACCGCCCTGACGACATCCATCAACCCTCCCACCAGCGATCTGTCGCTCCTGTCTCGTACGACCTTGACTGTAACGCCGGCCTCACTCATTTAGCCTCGGAGGGAGTCCGCAGGCGGGCCGAACGTCCGACCGGGACACCTGGTGATCCCTGGCTTTTTGAGTGGTCGTCTGCGGGCTCGGTGTCTGGTCGAGCGGTGTCCTTGTTCGGGAACTTGGAGCCGGCCGGTAGGGCGTGGACTCCTGCTTAGAGAATGTCTGGGCCGTGGCCGCGATGGTCAGTCACCTGGTGAACAGGGATGTCGACCGACAGGAGCAATGACGATGGCATTGACGTTGGGGATCGACGTGGCTGTCCGGGCGGAGCATCAGGCAACGCTCGCCCGTGACGGTGCCACGGTATGGCGTGGCCGGAAGTTCTGGACACGGCCGGCCGATCTGGAACGGTTGTGGGCCGACTTGGACCTGCCCGATCCGGCAGAGCTGACCGTGGTGGTCGAACCGACCCGGAACGCGTGGATTGTGTTGGCGGAGTGGTTCCGTCGCCACGGTGCACGCGTGGTGATGGTCCCGACCACCCAGTCGGCCGACCTGCGTAAGTACTACTCCAAGCACACCAAGAACGACCGGATCGACTCCGAATTGCTCGCCCGACTGCCCTTGCTGCACCCCGAAGGCCTGCGGGAATACTCCGGGCAGGGGCCCGCCGACTCGCTGCGACGGCTGGTCAAGCAGCGCTCCACGATGGTCAAGCGCCGGGTCGCGGTCTATGCCCGGCTCGATGCGTTGGTCGAGTTGCTCGGGCCGGGCTGGTACGCGGTACTCGGGTCCAACTACGGCATCGCGGCGCTCGAGTTCCTGGCCCGCTATGCCGATCCGCATGCTGTGATCCGGTTAGGCCAAGCGCGGCTGACCAGGTTCCTGATCGCCCGGTCCCGCGGTGCGTGGCGCGACGATCACGCCGCCGGGCTCATCACCGCGGCCCGAGAGACCCTCGCCCTGTGGGGCACCAGCGACGGGTCTGACGGGATGGACTTCGCCGAGCTCGCTGAGGACATCGCCCACGAAGCCGAACAGGCACTGTTCCTGACCCGTCAGATCAAGCAGATCGACGAGCGAGTCGCGAACCTCTACGCCGACGCCGACCCGGCCGGCATCGTTGCCTCTGCTCCCGGCGTGGGGGCCGTGATCAGCGCGGTCATCGCTGGACGGATCGGCGACCCACACCGGTTCACCTCCCTGGCCGCGATCCGCGCGTACACCGGTCTGGTTCCCAAGGTCAGCCAGTCCGGGGTGAGCAAGGTCGAGTCCTCGATCACCAAGGCCGGGGATCCGCTGTTGCGTGAGATGCTGTGCACCGCTGCCGACCAGGCCCGCAGGGTCGATCCCCAGTTCGCGGCGAAGTACCAGCGGTTGATGGTCGGCGACCGGCACCACGAGTCCGCGATCTGTCATCTGGCCACCCATCTGGTCACCCGGATCGCCGCCTGCATGCGTACCGGCCAGCCGTACGCCTTGCGGGACGTCGACGGCACGCCGATCACCGAGGCCGAGGGCCGGGCGATCGTCAAGGCGCGCTACAAGATCGACCCGCGGCGGCGCGAAAACGTCCGATACCAGCGGATGCGCGAGCGCCGCAAGCACGCGGCGGGCCAGGAGTCCCAGGAGTCGCGATGCGCTCCAACAGCCCAGCCCGCCACGACCAAGCCTACGAGCCGCCAGGTGGCTTGACCTCCGTTAGGAACTCAAGTACCGCCCGATCCAGCCCACCGGCGAACTGGGCCAATCGATCTCGCCACACCACCCGCACCGCCGTGAACCGACCCTCGGCCGCGTCGTCGAGCATCCGGCCCAACCCCGCCCGCTGCCCCCGCCGACCCGGGCCCGCACTCCCCCATCCGGGCGGCCTGCACTGATAGGAGTCGAGGTCCGCGCGGTCAAAGATTCGGTGACCCGAACCGGTGCACCCAGAAGGCCACCGGCCCTCCCTGCCGCCTTGCGCACCCAACCACCGACATCCCAAGTCGCCTCACCAATTCACACCGGCAGACCAGTGTCAGAACCTATCGATTAGATTAGATATATCGGCAACAGCTGAAAGCCTCCAGTGCGGGAGCGCGATGCGAGGGGTGTTCCGCGTCACGCCGAAAATGTGATGTGCGACACGCCGGAGCGAGCGCGAAATTTATGGTTCGCGGGATGACGACCTGGGAATTTCATCAATGTGACTCACAACATCTCGGGTTAAGTGTTTCTGTCGGCCACTAGGTGTAGTGTCTTGAGCACTGAGAGACCACAACGAGAACCGACTCGGTGAGCATCTCCATCGGGGGTCACCGCCATCTCGATCCGGGGAAGTCTCAGTGCGCTGAACACACACTTCGTCAGCTCCATTCGGCAGTGGAAAGAGGGACTTCATGAGCATCACCGTCTACACCAAGCCCGCTTGCGTTCAGTGCAATGCCACCTACCGGGCCCTCGACAAGGCGGGTATCGAATACTCCGTCGTCGACATCACCGAAGACCCCGAAGCCCGGGACTACGTCATGGCACTGGGATACCTGCAGGCGCCCGTGATCGTGGCTGGTGACGAACACTGGTCGGGCTTCCGCCCCGACCGCATCAAGACCCTCTCGGCAAACGCTGCTTGAAGCGAGGCGATCGCACCGCCCGAGGCGGAGATCGAACCGATTCCCGGGCGGCAGTAAACGGTAGTACTAGTCCAGATGGTGGAAACCGATGACATCGCTGGTGTACTTCTCCAGCGCGTCGGAGAACACGCACCGATTCGTCCAGCGGCTCGGGCTGCCTGCGACGCGCATACCCATTCACGACCGTGAGGGGACCTTCAAGGTTCGCGAACCCTACGTGCTGATCGTCCCCACCTATGGCGGGGGAACGACGGCCATGGGCCGCGACACCAGTTACGTCCCGAAGCCGGTCATCCGATTTCTCAACAACACGCACAACAGGTCGCTGATCCGAGCAGTGATCGCGGCAGGAAACACCAATTTCGGTGAATCCTATTGCTTTGCAGGAAACATCATTTCTCAGAAATGCCACGTTCCCTACCTCTACCGCTTCGAACTCATGGGCACAGCCGAGGACGTCGAGCGGGTCAGGGCCGGTCTGGGTGAATTCTGGGATCACTTAGACGACGAGGAGCACGAGAAGTGGCGCCGACCATCACAGACACCATCGACGCGGGGAGCGTAGAGCGCGACGCGCGCGGTGGAGACTCGACGAACGGTCTCGATTACCACGCACTCAACGCCATGCTCAACCTGTACGGCCCCAACGGTGAGATCCAGTTCGACAAGGACGTCGCCGCCGCCCGCCAGTACTTCCTGCAGCACGTCAACCAGAACACCGTCTTCTTCCACAACCTGGACGAGAAGCTCGACTACCTCGTGGAGGAGAACTACTACGAGCCCGAGGTCCTCGACCAGTACTCGCGCGCGTTCGTGAAGTCGCTGATCGATCACGCCTACGCCAAGAAGTTCCGCTTCCCGACGTTCCTGGGCGCGTTCAAGTACTACACCTCGTACACGCTGAAGACGTTCGACGGCAAGCGCTACCTGGAGCGGTTCGAGGACCGTGTCTGCATGGTCGCGCTCACGCTCGCCGCCGGCGACGAAGAGCTGGCGACCAAGCTCGTCGACGAGATCATTGCCGGCCGGTTTCAGCCCGCCACCCCCACGTTCCTCAACTCCGGCAAGAAGCAGCGCGGCGAGCCCGTGTCCTGCTTCCTGCTGCGTATCGAGGACAACATGGAGTCGATCGGCCGCTCCATCAACTCCGCCCTGCAGCTGTCCAAGCGCGGCGGCGGAGTTGCGTTGCTGCTCAGCAACGTTCGCGAGCACGGTGCCCCGATCAAGAAGATCGAGAACCAGAGCTCCGGTGTCATCCCGATCATGAAGCTGCTCGAGGATTCCTTCTCGTACGCCAACCAGCTCGGCGCGCGTCAGGGCGCGGGCGCGGTGTACCTGCACGCGCACCACCCGGACATCTACCGCTTCCTCGACACCAAGCGGGAGAACGCCGACGAGAAGATCCGCATCAAGACGCTGTCGCTGGGTGTGGTCATCCCGGACATCACGTTCGAGCTGGCGAAGAAGAACGAGGACATGTACCTGTTCTCGCCGTACGACGTCGAGCGCATCTACGGTGTCCCGTTCGCGGACGTCAACGTCACCGAGAAGTACTACGAGATGGTCGACGACAAGCGGATCCGCAAGTCGAAGATCAAGGCGCGCGAATTCTTCCAGACCATCGCCGAGCTGCAGTTCGAGTCGGGCTACCCGTACATCATGTTCGAGGACACGGTGAACCGGGCCAACCCCATCGAGGGCAAGATCACCCACTCCAACCTGTGCTCGGAGATCCTGCAGGTCTCGACGCCGTCGCTGTTCAACGACGATCTCTCCTACAGCGAGGTCGGCAAGGACATCTCCTGCAACCTCGGTTCGCTGAACATCGCGAAGACCATGGACTCGCCCGACTTCGCACGCACCATCGAGGTGTCGATCCGCGCCCTCACCGCGGTGTCCGATCAGACGCACATCTACTCGGTCCCGTCGATCGAGCAGGGCAACAACGACTCTCACGCCATCGGCCTCGGGCAGATGAACCTGCACGGGTACCTGGCCCGTGAGCGGATCTACTACGGCTCCGACGAAGGCATCGACTTCACGAACATCTACTTCTACACCGTCGTGTTCCACGCGGTGCGGGCGTCCAACCGGATCGCCATCGAGCGGGGCACCCACTTCAAGGGCTTCCCGCAGTCCAAGTACGCGTCCGGCGAGTACTTCGACAAGTACACCGATCAGGTGTGGGAACCGAAGACGGAGCGGGTGCGTCAGCTGTTCGCCGAGTCCGGTGTGCACATCCCGACGCAGGACGACTGGCGCGAGCTGAAGGCGTCCGTGCAGAAGTACGGCATCTACAACCAGAACCTGCAGGCCGTCCCGCCGACGGGCTCGATCTCGTACATCAACTACTCCACCAGCTCCATCCACCCGGTGGCGTCGAAGATCGAGATCCGCAAGGAAGGCAAGATCGGCCGCGTCTACTACCCGGCGCCCTACCTGACCAACGACAACCTGGAGTACTACCAGGATGCCTACGAGATCGGGTACGAGAAGATCGTCGACACCTATGCCGCGGCGACGCAGCACGTCGACCAGGGGCTGTCGCTGACGCTGTTCTTCAAGGACACCGCCACCACCCGCGACATCAACAAGGCGCAGATCTACGCGTGGCGCAAGGGCATCAAGACGCTGTACTACATCCGGCTGCGTCAGATGGCTCTGGAGGGTACCGAGGTCGAAGGTTGCGTTTCCTGCATGCTGTAGGCGGCTCCGCCGCCCGTGAGTACTTATTAACCGCCGGCGGTTAATAAGTACTCACAGCCGAACGAAGTGAGGAATCAATGGTCAAGCTGGTGAGTCGCGTATCCGCGATCAACTGGAACCGCGTCCAGGACGAGAAGGACGCCGAGGTGTGGGACCGTCTCGTCGGCAACTTCTGGCTGCCCGAAAAGGTGCCGGTGTCCAACGACATCCCGTCGTGGGGGACGCTCACGCCGCAGGAGAAGCAGCTCACGATGCGGGTGTTCACGGGGCTGACGCTCCTCGACACCATTCAGGGCACCGTGGGCGCCGTCAGCCTCATCCCCGACGCCATCACCCCGCACGAAGAAGCGGTGTACACCAACATCGCGTTCATGGAGTCGGTGCACGCCAAGAGCTACAGCTCGATCTTCTCGACGCTGTGCTCCACCCGCGACATCGACGACGCCTTCCGCTGGTCCGAGGAGAACCCGAACCTGCAGCGCAAGGCCGAGATCGTCATGGACTACTACCAGGGCGACGAGCCGCTCAAGCGCAAGGTGGCCTCCACCCTGCTCGAGAGCTTCCTGTTCTACTCCGGCTTCTACCTGCCGATGTACTGGTCGTCGCGGGCGAAGCTCACCAACACCGCCGACCTCATCCGCCTCATCATCCGTGACGAGGCCGTGCACGGGTACTACATCGGCTACAAGTACCAGAAGGGCCTCGAGCAGCTCACCGAGGCCGAGCGCGACGACCTCAAGAACTACACGTTCGAGTTGCTCTTCGAGCTCTACGACAACGAGGTCGACTACACCCAGGACCTCTACGACGAGGTGGGCCTCACCGAGGACGTCAAGAAGTTCCTGCGGTACAACGCGAACAAGGCGCTGATGAACCTCGGCTACGAGGGTCTGTTCCCGAAGGACGAGACGGACGTCAACCCGGCGATCCTGTCGGCGCTCTCACCCAACGCGGACGAGAATCACGACTTCTTCTCCGGCTCGGGCAGCTCCTACGTCATCGGCAAGGCCGTCAACACCGAAGACGAGGACTGGGACTTCTAGAGCGACCCGCTCGCGCTTCTAGAGCGACCCGCTCGCGACTTCTAGAGCCGGCCCAGGCCTGTCGCCCGATGTCACACCTGTTCAGTTCGACTGCACCGGTGTGACATCGGGCGAACTGCGTTCAGCGGCGGAACCACGCCTCGGGCTCGTCCTGCAGGGCCTTGTCGAGCCGCAGTCGCGACGACGAGGTGAGATCCGGCGGCAGTTCGTCGGGGGAGAACCAGGCGACGTCGTGGTTCTCGTCGTCCGACACCGTTGCATGCCCGCCGACGTACCGCGCGAGGAAGCACACGTCCAGATACTGCGCGACGTCGCCGTTGGGGTAGGTGATCGGGTCGGTGACGTCGACGCTCGTGATCCGGACCAGTTCCGCGAGCACGCCGGTTTCTTCGCGTACCTCACGCAGCGCCGCGGGTCCGGGTTCCTCCCCGGGTTCGAGGATGCCGGACACGACGGCCCATTTGCCGTTGTCGACGCGCCGGGTCAGCAGCACCCGGCCGTCGGCGTCGCGCACCACGACACTGACCCCGGACAGCCACAGCGGCGCAGTGCCGACGTGGCCGCGCAGGGCGGTGACGAACTCGGGGACAGGCACCGGGCCTCCTAGCCGACGTAGCCGTTCAGCGTGTTCCGCAGGTCGGTGAGCATCGCGCGCGCGGCGACGACACCGTTTCCGCCCCACACGTCACCCTCCACAGCGAAGACCCGCTTGTCGGAGGCCGCCTCGAGGTCTTCCCATGCCTCACCGGACATGACGTCCTCCGCGTGCGCGGTGCCCTCCTCGCCGTCCAGGACGGCGTAGATGAGGTCGCCCTCGGCCTGGTCGATGTCGGATTCGGTGATCGGTTCGGTGACTGCGCCGTCGAGGTTCTGATAGGCGGGCCGCCGCACTCCGGCGTCGGTGAGCACCTGGCCGGCGAACGTGGCCGGACCCTCGACCTCCATGCTGTCGGCGTCGAATCGGACGACGGACGCCTGTGTCTGCGCGGCATCGATGCCGACGCCGAGCTGCGTGGCGTCCTGCTGGTACTGCTCGAGTGCGGCCGTCGCCGCGTCGGCCCGGCCCAGGGCGTTGCCGGCGAGAAGGAACTGGGCCTTCCAGTACACGGGGTCGGAGCCGACGAACACGGTGGGCGCGATGGGGGAGAGCGCGCCGTACAGCTGGTCGGACGCCGGACTCGATCCGAGGATCAGGTCCGGGTCCGCCTGCGCGATCTTGTTCACATCCGGGGCGTCGACGGATCCGACGCTCGGGATCTCGGAGATGCCCGTGCCGAGGTAGCCGGGCTGAGGCGAGTCCCCGTCGACGGTCGCCGCGCCGACCACGTTTTTCCACAGACCGAGTGCGCACACCGCGTCCAGTGCGGCGCTGTCGAGTACCACGATCCGCTGCGGATCGGACGGAACTTCGCTCTCGCCCTTCGTGTGGACCACCCGGTGCGTCGAGCCGGCCGCGAGTGCGGCGTCGACCGGGGCCGGCTCGGCGCAGGCGGTCGTGGTGTCCCGCTCGATGCCGACCACACCGGCTCCGGCGATCTGCGTGGTGGTCCGGACGATGGACGCTGCGGGATCGTCGTCGGACGGTTGAGAGCAGCCGGCGACTGCGAGCACAGCGACGGCGACGAGACCGGTGGACGCGCGGCGGGCGGAAAACCTACGAGGGGACAATTCGGCGACTTCCTGTGTGTGCGGGCGCGTTCAGGTTAGCCGCTGTGCTTGTCCACCCCGAACGTGTCCGACAGGTCGTCGAGGATGAGGTGCGCACCCTGGATGCTGACCGGCGACATCCAGCGGGCGTCGTCGACGTCGACCTTGCGTCCCTTCAGCGTCTGCCACAGCGGGCTCTCCAGGAACGGCTTCGCCGCTTCGGCGCTCTTGCCGGCCGGGTCCTGCCAGGTGCTGACGAAGATGGCGTCGCCCTCCGCCTCGCTGATCAGCTCGGGGCTGATGGCTTGCATGATGTTGTCGGGGTCGGCCGGATCGGGGCCCTGGCTCTGCGGACGAGCGAGCCCGGCGTCCGAGAGCACGATCCCGCTGAACGAGGTCGTGCGGTAGAGGCGTGCCGTCGGCTCGCCCGCGAACCGCACGACCGAGATCACCGGATTCGACGCCGTGTCGTTGATCTCCGCGCCGACGGCCGCGGCCCGCTCCTCGTAGGCGCCGATCTTCTGCTCCGCGAGTTCTTCCTTGCCCAGTGCCTTGCCGACGAGACGGATGTTGTCCTTCCACGTGGGCCCGGTCGTCTCGGTGAAGATGGTCGGCGCGATCGCGGATAGTTGCTCATAGTTCTTTCCGTCGCGCACCTCGGCGGAGATGATCAGGTCGGGTTGCAGCGCGGCGATCTGCTCGAGGCTCGCGGTGCTGACCTTGCCCACCGACTCGGCTTCCGCCGCGAACTCGTTCCGCGAGGAGCCGAGGTAGTCGGGGAGGCCGGGTTCGCGGTAGTCGACGTATCCGACGAGTGGCGCCTCGAGGAGGAGGACGGCGTCGGTGAAACTGTTGTCGAGTGCCACGATGCGCTGCGGTGCGGCCGGGATCTCGGTGCTGCCGCGAAAGTGGTCGACGGTGCGGGGGAACTGCCCGGTCGACGACGTGGTGCCGGACGCGGCGGGGGAGTCGTCGCCGCTGGAGCATGACGTGATCGAGAAAGTGGCTGCAGCGGCGAGTGCGACCGCGCCGGCGACTACCCGGCGTCGGGAGAGAACGTTCACATGGAGCTCCTGATCGAAAGTTAGGTGAGCGAAACCTTAGCACCGGGGTTCCGCGTGTCGGAGCCTCCGTGGATCCGCATCGACCGGTCACGTGCGACACGCCGGACCGCGTGACAGTGAGCACTCCCCGGCGCGACAAACCGCAGGTCGCATCCGCCACAATTTGCTCTGAGTCCGGGTAAGTACGACAGTGGGTAGGACCCAGTCGGAGGCCGCTCAGGGCACGGTCTACGATTCGATGAGCGCAAGCCAGAGACCGTTCGCCTCGCAGCCCGGGGACGGACGCGCATTCAGGAGGATCAGTGACTGCCGTAGCGCCCCAGCCAGTCCCCGCGATAGCTGCAGCCAGGCCTTACCCGCCGCGGCAGGGACCCAAGGGCTCGTTCATCTTCAAAATGATTACGACCACCGACCCCAAGGTGCTCGGAATCATGTACTTGACGACCTCGATCGCGTTCTTCCTCATCGGTGGTCTCATGGCCCTGATGATGCGCGCCGAGCTCGCTGTGCCCGGTATGCAGTTCTTGTCGAACGAGCAGTTCAACCAGCTGTTCACGATGCACGGCACGATCATGCTGCTGCTGTACGCGACGCCGATCGTGTTCGGGTTCGCCAACTACATCCTGCCGCTGCAGATCGGTGCCCCCGACGTGGCGTTCCCGCGACTCAACGCGTTCAGCTACTGGCTGTACGTGTTCGGCGCGATCATCACCACCGCAGGCTTCATCACCCCCGGCGGTGCCGCGGACTTCGGCTGGACCGCCTACACGCCCCTGACGAGTGCACTGCACTCCCCGGGCGTCGGCGCCGACCTCTGGGTCATGGGCCTCGCGGTCGCCGGCCTCGGCACCATCCTCGGTGGTGTCAACATGATCACCACCGTCATCTGCCTGCGTGCCCCCGGCATGACCATGTTCCGCATGCCGATCTTCACGTGGAACATCTTCATCACCAGCATCCTGATTCTGCTGGCGTTCCCTCTGCTGACCGCTGCATTCATGGGCCTGTTCGTGGACCGTCACCTCGGTGGCCACATCTTCGACCCGGCCACCGGCGGTGTGCTGCTGTGGCAGCACTTGTTCTGGTTCTTCGGCCACCCCGAGGTGTACATCATCGCGCTGCCGTTCTTCGGCATCGTCTCGGAGATCTTCCCGGTCTTCAGCCGTAAGCCCGTGTTCGGATACAGCGGCCTGGTCTACGCGACCCTGGCGATCGCCGCGCTCTCCATCGCGGTGTGGGCGCACCACATGTACGCCACCGGCGCCGTGCTGCTCCCGTACTTCTCGTTCATGACGTTCCTGATCGCCGTTCCTACGGGTGTGAAGATCTTCAACTGGATCGGAACCATGTGGAAGGGGCAGTTGACGTTCGAATCGCCGATGCTGTTCTCCATCGGCTTCCTGATCACGTTCCTCTTCGGTGGTCTGTCCGGCGTCATCCTCGCGAGCCCGCCGCTGGACTTCCACGTCACGGACACCTACTTCGTGGTCGCTCACTTCCACTACGTGGTCTTCGGCACCGTCGTGTTCGCCACGTACGCGGGCATCTACTTCTGGTTCCCGAAGATGACCGGACGCATGATGGACGAGCGTCTCGGCAAGTGGCACTTCTGGACCACGTTCATCGGCTTCCACGGCACGTTCCTCGTCCAGCACTGGCTGGGTAACGAAGGTATGCCGCGTCGTTACGCCGACTACCTGCCCTCGGACGGCTTCACATTCCTGAACACCTTCTCGACGATCTTCGCGTTCGTCCTCGGTGCCTCGACGCTGCCGTTCATCTGGAACGTCTTCAAGAGCTACCGGTACGGCGAAGTCGTGACCGTCGACGACCCGTGGGGTTACGGCAACTCCCTCGAGTGGGCCACCAGCTGCCCGCCGCCGCGGCACAACTTCACCGAACTGCCGCGCATCCGCTCCGAGCGTCCCGCGTTCGAGCTGCACTACCCGCACATGGTCGAGCGGATGAAGGCCGAGGCGCACGTCGGACCGGGCCACGGTGGCAAGCACGCCAGCACCGTGCTCGAGAAGGAACGCCACGAGCCGCTGACCGTCGGCGACGAAGGCGACCCCGGAACCGACACCGGCCGCTGACACATCAGTTTCGGAAAGGCCCCGCCCCCACACCGGGCGGGGCCTTTCAGTTGGCACAATGGGTGCCGGACAAGCCGCGCGAGCAACATGATCGGAGTACATCGGTGGGTGCAGCTGACACCACTGTTCTGGTGACCGTGACGGGCCCCGACCGACCCGGCGTCACCTCGGTGCTCTTCGGGTCGCTCTCCCGCCACGACGTGAGCCTTCTCGACGTGGAGCAGGTGGTGATTCGTGGGCGTCTGACCCTCGGTGTCCTGGTGGCCTGCCCCGAGAACGGGGAAGCGCTGCAGGAGGAACTCGAAGAGGCGATGGCCACCGTCGGGATGTCTGTGGACGTCGAGATCGGTGCCGATCCCGGCAGGCAGTCGCTGTCCACCCACGCCGTGGTCGTGCTCGGTAGTCCGGTGTCGGCTCGCGCACTGCGTTCGGTGGCGCGGGAGATGGCGACCCTCGGGGTCAACATCGACTCGATCCGCGGTGTCGCCGACTACCCGGTGACGGGCCTCGAACTTCTCGTGAGCGCTCCCGGCTCGGCGGAGGCGGACAAGAGTCTGCGCACCGTACTGGCAGAAGTGGCCGTGCGCGAGAACGTCGACATCGCCGTCGAGCGCGGGGGACTGGCCCGGCGCGCCAAACGGCTCATCGTGTTCGACGTCGACTCGACCCTCGTCCAGGGCGAGGTCATCGAGATGCTCGCCGCCCGGGCGGGCGTCGAGGACGAGGTCCGCGCCGTCACCGAAGCGGCGATGCGCGGCGAAATCGACTTCACCGAATCCCTGCATCAGCGGGTCGCAACGCTCGCCGGCCTCGACGCCTCCGTGATCGACGACGTCGCGGAAAACCTGGAACTGACACCGGGTGCCCGCACCACCATCCGGACGCTGCGCAGGCTCGGCTTCCACTGCGGCGTGGTGTCCGGCGGTTTCCGGCAGGTCATCGAGGGCCTGGCCCACGAACTGGAATTGGACTTCGTGCAGGCCAACACGCTGGAGATCGTGGACGGCAAGCTCACCGGCCGGGTGATCGGCGACATCGTGGACCGGGCCGCGAAGGCGACCGCACTGCGCAAGTTCGCCGCTCAGGTCGGGGTCCCGATGGAGCAGACGGTGGCGGTCGGCGACGGCGCCAACGACATCGACATGCTCAACGCGGCCGGACTGGGAATCGCGTTCAACGCCAAGCCCGCTCTGCGGGAGGTCGCGGACACCGCTCTGTCGCACCCCTTCCTCGACGCGGTGCTGTTCATCCTGGGGGTCACCCGAGACGAGGTCGAGGCCGCCGACGCGGTGGACGGCGTGGTGCGGCGCGTCCCGCTGTCGTGACGGAATCGCGCCGCGACGCGGCCGCCGGGGAGACCCGTGACGACGCCCTGTGGGCGGCGCGTCACGCCGTCCTCGCGGCCGGATACGGCGGCCGGCCGGATCCGGACGACCCGGCGCAGGTTCTCGCCATGCCGATCGTGCTGCACATTCCGAAGGCCGACCCCCCGCCGCGTAGTGCTCTGCTCGAGGCTGCGGCGGCCGCGGCGGTGGCGTTGTGCCTCGACTCTCGCGTCGGCCCCGACGAGACGGGCGCGCCCGGACCGTGGCAGGAGGATTACCGCGCCTGGATCGGGTCCCGGATCCGCAAGGTGTCGCGGCGTGCGCGGGGAGCGGGGTGGCGTGCGGCGCAGGAGGTCGACGGGATCACCGTCGACGTCGACGGTGCGCAGGCCCGCGCACTCGTGCCCGTCGCCGTCGGCGCACTCGACCCCCGCATCCGGAAGTTGCAGATCGGCGGCACCGATCTCGAACACGACGACCCCGGGGAGATCCCGGGCGGGATTCCGGTGCTGTGGATCAACTCCGCCCTGGACATGACGGTGGGGAAGGCCGCGGCGCAGGTCGGTCACGCGTCGATGCTGCTCGCCGGTGCGATGACCACGGAGCAGGCACGCGCGTGGGCGGCCACCGGCTACCGCTGCGCAGTGCGGGATGCCGACGTCGGACTGTGGGAAGAGCTGACCATCGAGGTGGTGCGGGGCAGGGCGGTCGCGGTGCGCGACGCCGGTTTCACCGAGGTGGCTCCCGGATCGATGACCGTGATCGCCTGCCCCTGAGCGTCGACGCCTCGTCGGTCCAGTGCCTGCGTGGTGGCTATGGGATGCGGCAGGTTTTCCCGGAACACTGACGGTCATGCTCGCTCGACGCCTGATCGCACTGTTCGCCGGACTGTGGCTGTACGGCTTCTCGATGGCCATGATGATCACCGCCGGTCTCGGCCTCGACCCCTGGGATGTGTTCCATCAGGGGGTCGCGGATCGCACGCCACTCAGTTTCGGTGTGGTGACCGCGCTGACCGGTGTCGTGGTACTCGCACTCTGGATCCCGATCCGTCAGAAACCGGGATTCGGCACGATCGCCAATGTCGTGGTCATCGCCGTCTCGGTGGACACGTCGCTCGCGTTCCTCGAACCCGCCGACTCCCTTTTCGTGCGGATCGTGGTGATGCTCGGTGGCGTGGTCCTCAACGCGCTCGCCACCGTGCTGTACATCGGTGCGGGGATGGGCCCCGGACCGAGGGACGGTCTCATGACCGGTCTGGTCGCGCGGACCGGGCTGTCGGTGCGTGTGATCCGCACGTCGATCGAGGTGACCGTGCTGGCCACCGGCTGGTTGCTCGGCGGCACCGTCGGGGTGGGCACCGTCGTCTACGCGCTGGGCATCGGCCCGCTCATCCAGCTGATGATGCGCTTCGGCGGCATCTACCCGACCGCACGGAAGACGAGCAGCGTCGGACCGGACAGTGCGATCGCGGAGTCTCCCGAGATGGGGCCGCCTGGCGCGGGTGCGCCGTCGGGCGATGTCGAGTCGAATTCGGCGAGCACTGTCCCGTAGAACCATTCGGGGCAGCCCAAAGTAATTACGGCGGGTCCGCCCGAGTGGAAGACGAGAAGCCAACTGTCGTCGGTGAGCTGGCGCCCGTCCTCGGTGTGGGAGCGGATGTCGGATCCGTCGATCCACGCCTGGAGAGTGCGCCTGGAGTCGTCGTACCACGCGGGGTCGTCCATCTCGGCGCCGTCGGCGCCGAACCACACGAGGTCGGGATGGCCGGTGGGTGTGCGCCTGCCTTCGAAGAATTCCGGCTGGCGCAGGGCAGGGGAGGCGCGACGGAGGTCGAGGGCGCGGGTGACGAACGCGGTGAGAGTCGTGTCCCCGGTGCTCCAGTCGAGCGGCCAGGAGTCTTCACGCGGGGTGTCCTCGGGGACGCAGTACGCGTTGTTGTTGCCGCCGAGGGTGTGACCGAATTCGTCGCCGGCGGTGAACATCGGCGTGCCGGTCGACAGCGCGAGCGTGGCCAGGAGCGCGCGGACGTGCCGGGACCGCGTCTCGATGATCGACGGATCGTCGGTGGGGCCTTCGACGCCGTGGTCGACGGAGTCGTTGTGATCGGCGCCGTCCCGGTTGTCCTCGCCGTTGGCCTCGTTGTGTTTACGGACATACGACACGAGGTCCGCGGCGGTGAACCCGTCATGCGCAGTCACGAAATTGACGGACGCCCACGGCCGCCGGTTTCCGAACAGATCCTCGGAACCCGCCACCCGGGAGGCGAGATCGCGCACCCCGGTGCCGCCGTTCCAGAAACGTCGAACGGTATTGCGGTACTTGTCGTTCCATTCCGACCACTGGACGCCGAAGTGCCCGACCCGGTATCCGTCCGACGTGGCATCCCACGGTTCGGCGATCAGTTTGCACCGGGAGAGAACGGGATCCGCCGTGATCGCGGAGAAGATCGAAGCGCGGGAATCGAATCGGCCGCCACCGGGCCGGCCGAGAGCGGACGCGAGGTCGAACCGGAAGCCGTCGACCCCCATCTCGTGCGCCCAGTAGCGCAGGCTGTCGCCGATCATCCGGACGACGACGGGCGACTGTGCGTCGACGGTGTTCCCGCAACCGGTGATATCGATGTCGCGACCGTCGGAGTCGAGGAGGTAGTAGCCGGGGGCGTCGAGGCCGCGCCAGCTGAGGCTGATGCCGTCGACACCCTGTTCGCAAGTGTGGTTGTACACCACGTCGAGGATGACCTCGATCCCCGCGGCGTGCAGAGCGTCGACCATCGTGTGGAATTCGGTGATCTCCTCACCGGGCACCACCGCATAGCCCGGGTGGGGGGCGAAGAACGCCGCGGTGGAGTACCCCCAGTGGTTGCGCATGCCCCGCGAGCGGACGGTGGCCTCGGAGACGTACGCCTGGACGGGAAGCAGTTCGACCGCGGTTACGCCGAGGCGGACGAGATGGCCGACGACGGCGGGTTCGGCGAGACCCAGATACGTTCCGCGGTACTGCGGAGGCACGTCGGGCTGCCGCGCGGTGAACGATCCCACGTGAAGTTCGTAGACAACGGTTTCCTCCCACGGCCTTTCGATCCGCGGTCCGCTCGTGCGGGCGTGGTCGGCCGTGACCACCGACAGCGGTGTGTGGCCCAGGCTGTCGACGCGTGACGGGCCGCCGAACGGGTCGCCGTCGTGGGAGACGAGTGCGTCGTGGTCGCCGAGTTTTCCCGTGATGCGGGTCGCCCACGGATCCAGAAGCAGCTTGGCGGGGTTGAGGCGCACGCCGCGTGCGGGGTCCCAGCGTCCGTGCGTGCGGTAGCCGTAGCGCTGTCCCGCGCCGACGCCCTCGACGATGCCGTGCCAGATGCCGTACGTCCGCTGGACCAGATCGATCCGCATCTCGTCGCCGTCCCCGGAAATCAGGCACACCTGTACCAGTTCGGCGTCGGGAGCGTGAACAGCGAACTGCGTTCCGGTGCCACGCACTTTCGCTCCCAGGGGAAACGGTGATCCGGGCAGCCGCAGACTCGGCGGGAGCGACGACATCTCGCCGGGGTGCGAATCGATGTGAGGCGACACGCAAGTGATCCTGCCGTGAATGCTCGGAAGATGTGCGGGAAGATGGGTGCGTGCATGAACCTGATCCTGATCTCCTCATCGAATTCGACGACGTTCTCCTCCGCCGCGGGGGCAACACTCTGGTGGGCCCGGTCACCTGGAAGGTGGAACTCGACGAACGATGGGTCGTCCTCGGACCGAATGGGGCAGGAAAGACGTCGTTGCTCCGGATCGCGGCCGCCGAACTGCATCCCACGAGCGGAAGCGCCTACCTTCTCGGCGAACGGCTCGGCCGCGTCGACATCAACGAACTGCGACCGCGGATCGGACTGTCCTCCTCGGCGCTCGCCAACCGGGTGCCGTCCGAGGAGATCGTGACCGATCTCGTCGTCTCCGCCGGCTACGCGGTGCTCGGGCGCTGGCGTGAGCGCTACGACGACATGGACACCGACCGTGCCGTCGAGATGCTCGAGAGCCTCGGCGCCGAGCACCTCGCGAAGCGCACGTACGGCACCCTGTCCGAGGGGGAGCGCAAACGCGTCCTCATCGCCCGTGCGCTGATGACCGACCCGGAACTGCTGCTGCTCGACGAGCCCGCCGCCGGTCTCGATCTCGGCGGGCGCGAGGAACTCGTCGCGCGCCTCACCGACCTCGCCGCCGACCCCGACGCCCCCGCGACGGTCCTCATCACCCACCACGTCGAGGAGATCCCGCCGGGATTTACTCATGCACTGCTCCTCAAGGAGGGGGAGGTGGTCTCGCAGGGGCTCCTGGATCAGGTCATCACGGCCGAGAACCTCAGCGAGGCGTTCAGCCAGTCCATCAGCCTCGACAAGGTCGACGGCCGCTTCTTCGCGCGGCGGACCCGCGTCCCCGGCGCGCACCGGCGGGGCTGAGGACCGGCGGTCACTCCGGGGGACCGACTGCGACCCGCGTCACCCGGCGGCGTAGGTTCCGAGACATGGTCTCGAAGCAAGAGCAGGCGCCCCGCGACAGTACCGACGTGGCACCCAAGGACGCGTCCACGGTCATCCTCATCCGTGACGCCGCGGCAGACGCCGCGGCGCCCGGCATCGAGGTGTTCCTCCTCCGCCGGGTGAAGGGGATGGCGTTCGCCGGCGGCATGACCGTGTTCCCCGGTGGCGGCGTCGACCCGTCGGACGCCGACGCCGAGGTCGACTGGGCGGGACCGTCCGTCGACTGGTGGGCCGCGCGGTTCTCCACCGACGCTGCGCGCGCGAAGGCACTCGTGTGTGCGGCGGTGCGCGAGACGTTCGAGGAATGCGGCGTGCTCCTCGCGGGACCGAGCGCGGACACGGTCGTGGCGGACACGTCCCGTTACGCGCAGTCCCGCACACAACTCGAGAAGCGCGAACTGTCGTTCAGCGACTTCCTGAAGCGCGAGAACCTCGTCCTGCGCGCCGACCTGCTGCGCCCATGGGCCAACTGGATCACCCCGGTCGGCGAGGGCCGCCGCTACGACACGCGGTTCTTCGTGGCCGCCGCACCGCACGGCCAGATCGCGGACGGTGCGACGTCCGAGGCCGAGGAGGTGCGGTGGCAGAGTCCGGCTGCGGCGCTCGCGCACTGGCAGGGCGGCGGAAGCATCCTGCTGCCGCCGACGTGGAGTCAGCTCACGGCGCTCAGCGCGTTCGGCTCGGTCGCGGAGGTGCTGGCCGCGGAGCCGGAGATCCCGGTGATCCTGCCGACCCTGATCACGGACGAGGAGCAACTCCGCGTGGAGTTCCCGGGGCAGGACAGCTACTACGAAGCCGGTCCGCACCCGTGGGCGTCCCGCGACTGATCGGGATGCGGCGGGCCGCGAAACCGGGTCGGAGGCAGACAAGTAGCCTTTTGCCTCATGGCTGAGTTTGTCACTCTCGAGGTATCCGAAGGCATCGGCACGATCCGGCTCGCGCGCCCCCCGATGAACGCCCTGAACCGTCAGGTTCAGCAGGAGTTGCGGGCAGCGGCGCGGGCGGCGACCGTCGACGCCGACGTGAAGGCCGTCATCGTCTACGGCGGCGAGAAGGTCTTCGCTGCGGGCGCGGACGTGAAGGAAATGTCCGAGATGACCTTCGGGCAGATGTCCGACGTGATCGGCGACCTGCAGTCGGATCTCGCGGCGGTCTCCGAGATCCCGAAGCCCACCGTCGCCGCCATCGCGGGGTACGCGCTCGGCGGCGGCCTGGAGGTCGCGCTGTCGGCGGACCGACGTATCGCGGGCGACAACGCCAAGCTCGGTGTGCCGGAGATCCTGCTCGGCGTCATTCCCGGCGGTGGCGGCACCCAGCGTCTGGCCCGGCTGATCGGACCGTCCAAGGCCAAGGATCTGCTGTTCACGGGCCGGTTCGTCGACGCCGAGGAGGCCCTCGCGATCGGGCTGGTCGACGAGGTCGTGGCGCCGGACGACGTGTACGAGGCTGCCCGTCGGTGGGCGTCGCAGTTCACGAAGGGTGCGGGCCGTGCCCTGGCCGCGGCGAAGGCCGCCGTCGACCGTGGGCTGGACGTCGACCTCACGACCGGGCTCGCGGTGGAGCGTCAGCTGTTCACCTCACTGTTCGCCACCCAGGACCGCAAGATCGGGATGGAATCGTTCATCGAGAACGGCCCAGGTAAGGCTCAGTTCACGGGCGAGTAGTCTGGAGCCCGAAACTAGAACCTGTTCACTCTTACCAGCGAGTAGGATTTGCCGCATGACTGCAAGCGCCCATGACGACCCAGCTCCTCATCCGCACGCCACCGCCGAAGAGGTAGAGGCCGCGCTGAAGGACACCAAACTCGCCCAGGTGCTCTACCACGACTGGGAAGCCGAGACGTACGACGAGAAGTGGTCGATCTCGTACGACGAACGGTGCATCGACTACGCGCGCGGACGTTTCGACGCCGTCGCGGGCGATCAGCCGCTGCCCTACGAGCGGGCGCTCGAACTGGGCTGCGGCACCGGATTCTTCCTCCTCAATCTCATGCAGGGTGGAGTCGCGAAGACCGGTTCGGTCACCGATCTGTCGCCCGGCATGGTGAAGGTCGCCCTCCGCAACGCCGAGGGCCTGGGATTGTCCGTCGACGGCCGCGTCGCCGACGCCGAAACCATCCCGTACGAGGACGACACGTTCGACCTCGTCGTGGGACACGCTGTCCTTCATCACATCCCGGACGTGGAGCAGTCGCTGCGCGAGGTCCTGCGCGTCCTGAAGCCGGGTGGGCGTTTCGTCTTCGCCGGTGAGCCGACCACGATCGGCAACTTCTACGCCCGCTGGCTGGGTCGCGCGACGTGGGAGGTCACCACCCGGGTCACCAAGTTGCCGTTCCTCGCCGACTGGCGTCGCCCGCAGGCGGAACTGGACGAGTCCTCCCGCGCGGCCGCGCTCGAGGCCGTCGTCGACCTCCACACGTTCGATCCGAGCGACCTCGAGAAGATCGCGAAGTCGGCAGGCGCCGAGCAGGTTCACGCCGCCACCGAGGAATTCGCCGCCGCCTTGCTCGGGTGGCCCGTCCGTACGTTCGAGGCTGCTGTCCCCCCGGAGAAGCTGGGCTGGGGCTGGGGGCGTTTCGCGTTCACCGGATGGAAGACCCTCAGCTGGGTCGACGAGAAGGTGCTCCGGCACGTGGTGCCGCGGGGATTCTTCTACAACGTCATGATCACCGGCGTGAAGCCCGGCAACTGAATTGGGTTATGCGTTCACTGCCGGGGACGTCGAGTTCCTGCAGAGCCCGGACGGGGCAGCCGCTCTCGCGGAAGTGGACCGCTTCGCACTGACCACGTCTACGCGCCTGGCCGACATCGGCCGGGCGCGTGCGCGTTTCGGCTTACACGTGGCGTTGCTGGTGGAGACCGTGCTGTTGCGGCGGAAGGCGGTCGCCAAACTTCCCGGCACCGAAAACTGGTTATTCACCGACGACGCCCTGCAACAGGCGACACCGCGTGCGGTCGCCGCGCATCGTGCGATCCGGTTGAGGGACCGGGACGTCCACGACGTCACGTGCTCCATCGGTGCCGAACTGGACGCGGTGGTCGGGACGGCCGCGACGGTGATCGGAAGCGACCTCGACCCGGTCCGGCTCCTGATGGCGCAGCACAACGTGCCCGGAGCGGCCGTTGTCCGCGCCGACGCGCTCGTCCCGTGCACCCGCGGCACCGTCGTGCTCGCGGACCCGGCGCGACGGTCCGGCGGCAGGCGAACACACGACCCGGCCGCGCTGGAACCGCCGCTGCCGGATCTGATCGACGCGTACCGCGGACGGGATCTCGCGGTGAAGTGCGCTCCCGGACTCGATTTCGACCGACTCGGCTGGGACGGCGAGGTGGAGGTGGTGTCGCTCGACGGCGGCGTGCGGGAGGCGTGCCTGTGGTCGCCGGGACTGTCCGGAGCCGGTGTCACCCGGCGGGCGAGCGTCCTCGGCTCCGACGGCACCGCGTGGACGGTGACGGACGCCGAGGACGACGACATCCCCGAACGCGCACCGGGGGAATGGATCGTCGACCCGGACGGGGCTGTCGTGCGTGCGGGCCTGGTGCGGCACTACGCGGCCCGGCACGGACTGTGGCAGCTGGATCCCCGGATCGCCTATCTCACCGGCGATTCGGTTCCGGACGGTGTGCGGGGCTTCCGCATTCTCGAGCAGGTGAAGTATTCGGAGAAGTCGCTGCGGCAGGAGCTGGCGCGTCACGACTGCGGTGTGGCGGAAATCCTCGTGCGCGGCGTCGACGTCGATCCCGCGGTCCTGCGTCCGAAGCTGAAGTTGCGCGGAAGTCGTTCGCTCAGTGTGGTGATCACGCGGATCGGCCGTGCAGGCGTCGCGTTCATCTGCGCTTCGCGCCCGTGAGTACTTGTCAACCGCCGGGGGGCTGTTTCGAAATCCCGGGACGGAGCGCCCGCGTGGCACCATTCCCTGACCTTGGGTTTCCTGAATAATGTGTTGGTGGCCAAGGGATATCGACCGGTGAATCGTGACCAGCAGTTTCTGCTGCCTCCGGACATGCGGGAGTGGGTGCCGCCCACGCATCCGGTGTGGACGGTGATCGAGATCGTCGACACCCATCTCGACACCAGTGCCTTTCATGACTCTCGCCGCACCGGAGGCGCCGGGCGGGCCGGGTACGACCCGGACATGCTGGTGACCCTGCTGGTGTGGTCGTGGTCGCGGGGGATGCGGTCCTCCCGGCAGATCGAGCGGGCCTGCTCGGAGGTGGTGTCCTACCGGGTGATCTGTGCCGGCGATGCCCCCGATCACGTGACGATCTCGCGGTTCCGCAAGGACAACCACACCGCCTGCGAGGACCTGTTCACACAGGTACTGATGCTGGCCGCACGGTTGGGTCTGGGCCGGCTCGAGACGATCGCGTTGGACGGGGTGAAGATCGCCTCGAACGCATCGAAGGACGCCAACCGCACCGAGGACGGGCTCCGTCGGGCGGCCGAGGCGGAGGCCGCGCGGATCGCCGCGGCCGCGGCGGCCGCGCACGCCGCCGGTGACGCCGCCGAGGACGACCTCTACGGCGAGGACGATCCGGGCCCGGGGCAGGTGCCGGCGGAGTTGGCCGATCCCACGACCCGCTCGGCACGCATCGCCGAGGCGTTGGCACAGCTCGACGCGCAGAAGCAGGCCGAACAGTCCGAGCGGGACGGGAAGGCACAGGACTACCTGGCCCGGCTCGACGCGGGTGAGACGGTGATGGGCCGGGTGCCGGTCGGGGCCGAGGTCGCCGCCGCCGAGCGGCGTCTGGCCGAGGCGGTCGCCGCCCAGCAGTCGGTGATCGAGCGGTTCCGGGGGCGCACCGCGTCAGGGGGCGGGGGCGGGTTCGTTCCGAAACCGGTCGACGAGCACCACCTGGTGCGGCGTCGGCGCGCCGAACTCGACACCGCCCTGCGCAAGGAGGGTGAGCGCACCGCTGCCGCCGGGCAGCGTCGCCGCAACATCACCGACCCCGATTCGCGGTTGCAGCCGCTGCGCGGCGGCGGGTGGCTGCAGGGCTACAACTGCCAGGCCTTCACCAGTGCGGACGGGTTGATCCTGGCCACCGGAGTCGGGACCGGCCCGGTCGACTACGACTATTTCCCCGAGATGGTCGACAAGGCAGGCAAGGCCGCGCAGCTGATCGACACCTCCCGCCGCGACACGAACCCGGTCGGCGCGGACCCTGCCCGCCCGGCCCCGGCCCCGGCCCCGGAGGAGTTGATCGGGGTGATGCTCTTCGACGCCGGCTACTGCTCCCGCGCCAATCTCACCTCGCCGGGCCCGGACCGGTTGATCGCCACCGGCAAATCCCATCACCTCGAGGCTGCCGCCGCCGCTGATCCGGTCACCGGACCGCCACCGCCGCAATCGGATCCGATCCAGGCCATGACCCGCCGGCTGCGCACCGAGGCCGGCATCGCCACCTACCGCAAACGCTCACCCATCGCCGAAACCGTGTTCGGGCACGCCAAACACAACCTCGGATTCCGCCGCTTCACCAGCCGCGGACTCGACCGCGCCCGCAGCGAATGGGCGTTCCACGCCGCAGTGCACAACCTGGGCAAGATCCTCACCCACCTGACCGCAGGCACCCCGCTCCCGGCCACCTCATGACCAGGCGGGGACACCCCCGCCCGCACCGGCACCCGCCAAGTCACGAGAGAACCAAACCACCCTCACTCAATTCCGCAACAGCCCCCCGGACGTTGACAAGTACTCACGGGTCAGCGGAGGACGAACAGCTCCCCGAGCAGTGTCGGCGTCAGGACTTCACCCTTCGGCCCGACGGACGTGCCGACCGTGAAGCCTTTCGCGCCGGGCAGGGTCTCCTGGTCGAGAGTTTCGCCGGTCCCGGTGTCGAACGTGAGCATCGCCAGCCCGTCCGTACCCTCGCGGACCACCGCGTAACCGGTCGACCCGGCTGTCTGCGCCGGGACGCCCAGCTGCAGCAGATCCTTCCGCTCCCAGACCAGTTCGGCGTGATCGCCCTTGTCCTGCAACGCCAGGAGGTGGCCGTCGAGTCCGCCCGCGGGGATGATCAGGCCGTCCGCGGACGTCGACGGGCTGCCGGCGGCGGCGTACCCGATGTCGTAGCTCCACTTCGGATCACCCGTCGCGGAATCGATCGCCCACAACGTGCCCCAGTTGTCGTTGGTGTAGACGACGGAGCCGTCGGCCGACAGGTCGGGGCTGGACGCGCTACCGCCCGGCAGCGCATCGCTGGACCACTCCTGGGTGATGGCGGGGTTGTCGCCGCCGGAGTACTTCATCGAGACGAGTTCCGCCGCGGGAGCGCCGGGCGCGAAGAACGTGAAGTAGAACTTGCCCGACTCGAGGTCGATGGCCGGCATATTGGCCACCGGGCAGTCGGGTGCGCCGAAGAAGCAGCCGCTGAGGCCCTTGTCGTCGGGCAGGATGTCGACGTTCGCGCCCTCGGCGACGGACGGCGGTGGGACGAGATCGTACGGTGCCACGACTTTCTGGCCGGTCTGCGTGTCCACGACGTTGATCTGGCCGAGCTGGGTGATGAAGAGGAGATTGCCGTCGCCGGTGAACTGTGCCGACAGCGGCGTCCCGACCACCGGTGTGCGCCAACGCAGCTGGCCGTACTCGTTGAACGAGTTGATGGCGCCGTTCTCGCCCACGTACACGTTGGCGGCGCCGTCGACGATCGGCGTGGACGCCACGACACCCGGCGCGAGCTGGCGGCACCAGCGTTTGCGGCCGCTGTCCATCTGGTAGGAGAAGAGGTTGCAGCCCTTCTCGGTGCGGGCCGTGATGAAGATCTGGCCGCTGGCGGCCACGGATGCGTAATTCGCCACCGGACCGCCCAGCGGGCGCGACCAGGCGAAGGAGAGGTCGCGGGAACCGGTGACGGGGCTGGTGTCGCTGTTGCGGGCGTCGGCGTGCATGCCGGGCCACCCGCCCGCGGAGAAGATGTCGTCGACCTGCGTTCCGCTGCTGCAGCCGCTGAGGACGACAGTCGAGATCGTCGCCAGCGCCAGTACTGACGAACGTAGGACCCGCCGCATTACTTCTCCTCGTCTTCGATAACGCTCGGCCCAGAGACTATCCCGCCGAGGCTGCGCCGATCGGCACACCCCGATGCGGGTGTCGGAGTCCGGACACACCCGCACGAGGGCGCGAGCCGTGAACGTAGGCTGACAGGCTATGACGAGCATGTGGGGCGCACCGTTGCGTACGAGGTGGCGAGGATCCCGGCGGAGCGACAGCGAGCAGGCCCGCTTCCTGACACGCGACTCGCTGCGCTGGGTGCTGGCGAACAAGGCGTACACGCCGTGGTACCTGGTGCGGTACTACCGGCTCGCGAAGTTCAAGCTGGCCAACCCGCACGTGATCCTGCGCGGCATGGTGTTCCTCGGCAAGCGGGTGGAGATCCATTCGACCCCGGACCTGTCGCGGCTCGAGATCGGCCGCTGGGTACACATCGGCGACGGCAATGCGATCCGCTGCCACGAGGGTTCGCTGCGCATCGGCGACAAGGTGGTCTTCGGCAAGGACAACGTCGTCAACACGTACCTCGACATCGAGATCGGCGCGTCGACGCTCGTGGCGGACTGGTGTTACATCACCGACTTCGATCACCGCATGGACGACGTGAACGTCCCGATCAAGGATCAGGGCATCGTGAAGGGCCCGGTCCGCATCGGACCCGACACGTGGGTGGCGGCCAAGGTCACGGTCCTGCGCAATACGCGGGTGGGGCGAGGCTGTGTCCTCGGCGCGCATGCCGTCGTGAAGGGTGACATCCCGGACTTCAGCATCGCCGTCGGTTCGCCGGCCAAGGCCGTGAAGAACCGCAAGGCCGAGTGGGAGGCGGGCGCGTCCGAACGCGCGAAGTACATCGCCGCCCTCGAGGACATCGCCCGGAAGAAGGCGGCGCAGGAGAACTGACCGCCGCGGTGGCATAGTCGGCGTCATGACCGTGTCGGACAGGGAACTCGAGGAGTGCATCCGGGCGCTCCTCGATGCCCGGGCCGACAGCGCGAGCATCTGCCCGTCGGACGTCGCGCGCGCCGTCGCCCCGGACGACTGGCGGCCCCTGATGGAACCGGTGCGGGAGGCCGCCGGGCGCCTGGCCGATACCGGGGAGGTCGAGGTCACCCAGAAAGGTGCCGTGGTGGATCCGCGATCGGCACGGGGACCGATCCGGATCCGGTGGACCCGCACGGACTGAGGGCCACGTCAGCGACCGGGCAGCGGGCGCTCGGGAATCTCCGGCCTCGCCAACGGGTGCCGCACGCGACGCTTGGCGCCCGCGTAGACGTGGACGGTGTCCTCGGCCACCTTGTGCCAGTCGAAATCCGCGGTGAGACGGTCACGGGCGGCCACCGCGCGCTGCTGGGCCCCGGCCGGGTCGTCGAGGACCTCCCGGACCGCGGACGTGAGCCCGGTGACGTCGCCCGGCTGGAACGACATGCCGGTCTCCCCGTCGACGACCGCTTCACCGAGGCCGCCGGCGGTGGACGCCACGAGCGGGGTGCCGGAGGCCGCGGCCTCGAGTGCGATGATCCCGAACGGCTCGTAGCGGCTGGGCAGGACGATGGCGTCGGCGCCGTGCAGCCACCCGAGCAGTTCGATGTGGTCGAGGTTGCCGAGGAAGTTCACGGCACGGGCGACGCGATGGGTGCGGGCCTGCTGGTAGAGCCAGGTGAACTGGGTGCCCTCCCCGGCGATCGACAGCGTGGTCCCGGGGTGGCTGCGGCGGATGCGGGGGAGCGCGGCGATGGCGTCCTGCACTCCCTTCTCGTATTCGAGGCGGCCGACGAACAGGAGTTTCGGCGGTCCGGACCGCGGCGCGCGCTCGCGGAAGCTCCAGGTGGTGAGGTCGATTCCGTTGCGGATCACCGTGATCGGCGGAAGCTGCGGACCGTAGAGGGTGGTCACTTCGTCCTGCATCGACGCGGAACAGGTGATGAGCGCATCGGATTCGTTGGCCAGCCACCATTCCACCGAATGCACCTGCCGGTTGATCCGGCCGGACACCCAGCCGCTGTGCCGCCCGGCCTCGGTGGCGTGGAGCGTGGAAACCAAAGGGACGTCGTAGAATTCGGCCAGCGCGATGGCGGGATGCGCCACCAGCCAGTCGTGTGCGTGCACCACGTCCGGCTGCCAGCCCTCCCCGACACCCGGCTTGTGCAGGGCGACGCCGGCGCGCACCATCGCGTGCCCCATCGCGAGTGTCCACGCCAGCATGTCCTCGCCGAAGACGAAGTGCGCGGGGTCCTCGGCGACGGCGACCACCAGGACGCCGTCCTCGATGTGGGTGACGGTGGGATGGGTGGAGGCGTCGGTGCCCGACGGCCGCCGCGACAGCACCACCACTTCGTGTCCGGCCGCCGCGAGTTCGGTGGCCAGGTGGTGGACGTGTCGGCCGAGACCTCCGACCACGACGGGTGGGTATTCCCACGACACGATCAGGATCTTCACGACGCCCCTCCCTCGGTGCCCGTCAGCCGATGGTCCCTGCCGGGCAGACGCCGCGCGTCGAGTCCGGGGAACAGGCCGTCGGCGTGGTTCCATCCCTCTGCGAGCCGGTTCGCGGTCGCGTCCTTGCCCGCCGAGACCGCGGCGGCGATCTCGCGGGTGGCGTGCGCGTGCTTGTGCGCCCGGTCGCGGGCATATCCGGCGGCGGAATCCTTGCTGACCATGAACGCCCAGTCGCTCGACACCGTCATGAGTGCCTCCCGCAGGATCTGGTCGTTCACGCGGTTCCGGAGCGCGGGGCGTCCGGGGGCGGTGTCGGCGTCGTGGGTCTTGTCGACGGTGTCGAGGGCGGTCGCGACCACCTCGGCGTTGAGTTGCACCAGGTCCGAGACCTGATCGCCGGCCCACACCCGCCAATCCTTGCCGGATCCCCACGACGAGTTCTCGAGTTGGACGGGTTCGCCGACGTAACCCTGCCTGCGGGCGTCGTCGAGGGTGCCGACCCGAATTCCGGCCTCGGGCAGCGCGCGCAGCACCTTCTCGAGCCATTCGGGGCCCTCGTGCCACCAGTGCCCGAACAGTTCCGTGTCGAACGCGGCGACGACGAGCGCGGGCCGTCCGTTGCGCTGGGATTCGTCGCGCAGTCGCTTGCGCACGGTGGCAACGAAGTCGGCCACGTGCCGATCGACCGCGGCCGTCGCGAGAGCCGGGTCGTACGGCGCCTTGTCGGCCGAGTCGACGGTGCGTCCGGTGACCCGGGCCGGTTTGAGACCCGTGGCGTGGTCGTACGTGTGGAAATCGCGGTAGGCGCCGTGCCCGGGATAGCCCGACTTCGGCGACCACACCCGGTAACTCACCTGCAGGTCGCGTCCGAACGCGACCACGTCGGACTCACGGACCGGCCGGCCGAGCGACGTGTCGCCGCGCAGGGCGGGGCCGTCGACCATGAAATGAGTGACGCCCGCCTCGGCGTATCCGGTCTCCATGCCGGGGGTGTACCCGCATTCGGGTCCCCAGATACCTGTCGGTGTGCAGTTCCACCGTGCGGCGGCGTCGGCGAGCCCCTCGTGGAGGGAGAAGGCGCGCAACCGCGGGTCGAGCAGCGGCTGGAACGGGTGGGCCAGCGGCCCGCCGAGCAGTTCGAACGCCTCGCGGTCGAGAAGGTCGCGCAGTACCGGTGAGCCGCCGTGCCGCCAGCGCAGCTCGAAGTCGGCGAGTGCGGCGGCGGACGCGCGGTGCTCGCGGGCACCGAGATCGCGGTGCGCGTCGTCGGGCATGCCTGCCGCCTCGTGGGCGCGGATCTGCCAGTTCCCCAGCCAGTGGTGCATTCCCGCCAGGCAGTGCGGATCATCGAGCTGAGCTGCGAGAACGGGGGTGATGCCGAGGGTCAGCAGATGCGAGCGACCCTCGTCGGACAGCCGCCGCAACATCGCGGTGAGGGGGAGGTACGACGCCGCCCACGACTGGTACAGCCACTCCTCGCCCACAGGCCACCGGCCGTGGTTGGCGAGCCAGGGCAGGTGGGAGTGCAGGACCAGGCAGAACATGCCCGGTTCCGTCGCGTCGCCCGCTCCGGTGCGGTTGTCGGATTCGGTCACCGAACAGGATCCTTCACCGCGACGGCCACCAGGTCGAGGCTGTCGTCGATGTCGCCCTCGTGCAGGGCGAAATCGTCGACGGTGATGCCCTCGACGTCGCGGGTCAGTTCGTCGGGCCAGGGTTCACCGGCCAGTGCGCGGTCGATCTGAGCGCCGATGAACGAGCCGCCGTGCTTCGCGTCGAGGGATTTCAGCCGGTCGCCGTGATGGACGCCGGTCATGAGGGCGACCCTGAAGCCGGCCTCCTCGAGCAGCTCGGTCAGCTCGGCCGCGTCGAGTTCGCGGGTGTGGAACGGATTGAGGGGTGTGTCGCGGCCCGGCGAGAAGGTGATGCGGTTGGGGGTGCTGACGAGCAGTTCTCCGCCGGGCGTCAGCACCCGGAAGCACTCGCGGAGGAATTGGGCCTGGTCCCAGAGGTGTTCGATCACCTGGAAATTGACGACGGTGTCGACGGATTCACCGTCGAGGGGAAGTTCCGCGAGGTTGCCGTGCAGCATCTCGACGCGGGGGTACCGCGCACGCACGTGCTCGACCGCGGAGATGTCGTAGTCGAGTCCGGTGACGGTCCGTGCCACATCGGCAATCATGTTGGCGCCGTAGCCTTCCCCGGATCCGGCCTCGAGTACCCGGCGTCCCGCGCAGCGGGGGAGGAGGTCGCGGTAGACCACCTCGTGACGCCGGAACCAGTAGTTCTCCTCGGGGATCCCGGGCACGGTCCGCTCGCCCGTGAGGGGCAGTTGCTCGTCTCCGGTCGATGGCAATTGCTCGTGACCGAGCGGGGGCAGCGGTGCGTCCTCGCGGTCGCCGACAAATGATTCGCTCACCGCTGCGAGGTTAGTGCCACCGGCAAGGTCGCTCGTCCAGGTGGTCTACATCACAGGGATGAAATGCACTTTCGGCCGTTATGGTGAACGAGACTTTCACGCAAGTTACCGACCGGTAACTTAACGTGGGGTAATCTGTCGCAGAGCCATCGTGCGACGAAATATCGACAACGAGAGCTCGGCCCACGCGGAGCAACTCACGATAACCACGCAAGAACACACAGGAGGTCGACGAAGACCCATGACGAACATCGTTGTTTTGATCAAGCAGGTCCCCGACACGTGGTCCGAGCGCAAGCTGACCGACGGTGACTACACGCTTGACCGCGAGGCCGCCGATGCAGTGCTCGACGAGATCAACGAGCGCGCCGTCGAGGAAGCGCTCCTGATCAAGGAGGCTCAGGGCGGCGAGGTGACCGTCCTCTCCGCAGGTCCGGACCGCGCCACCGACGCCATCCGCAAGGCCCTCTCCATGGGTGCCGACAAGGCAGTGCACATCAATGACCCGGCCCTCCACGGCTCCGACGCGGTGCAGACCGCATGGACCCTGGCCGCGGCACTCGGACAGATCACGTTCGAGAACGAAGAGCCTGCCGACCTGATCATCGCCGGTAACGAGGCCACCGACGGCCGCGTCGGCGCCGTCCCGGCCATCATCGCCGAGTACCTGGGCATCCCGCAGCTCACGCAGCTGCGCAAGCTCACGGTCGCCGACGGCACCGTCACCGGCGAGCGCGAGACCGACGAGGGCGTCTTCGGCCTCGAGGCGAGCCTGCCGGCCATCGTCAGCGTCACCGAGAAGATCAACGAGCCCCGCTTCCCCTCCTTCAAGGGCATCATGGCCGCTAAGAAGAAGGAAGTTCTCGTCTACACGCTGGCCGACCTCGGTGTCGACCCGGAGACCGTCGGTGTCGCCAACGCGGGCTCCACCGTCACCGCCTCCACCCCCAAGCCCCCGCGTACCGCTGGTGAGCGCATCGTCGACGAGGGCGACGGCGGCAGCAAGATCGCTGCCTACCTCGTGGGCCAGAAGATCATCTGATCGCGCCCCTCTACCGACCAGCAGACACATACAGGGAGAGTTAGACATGGCAGAAGTACTGGTGCTCGTCGAGCACGCAGAGGGTGCGCTGAAGAAGGTCAGCACCGAACTCATCACCGCCGCTCGCGCGCTCGGTGAGCCGGCCGCAGTGGTCACCGGTCCCGCCGGTACCGCCGACAAGCTGGCCGAGGGCCTCGCCGCCGCAGGCGCGGCCAAGATCTACGTCGCCGAGTCGGACGACATCGACGGCTACCTGGTCACCCCGAAGGTCGACGTGCTCGCGTCGCTCGTCGAGTCGGCCGCGCCGGCTGCGGTCATCACCGCCGCCAGCGTCGAGGGCAAGGAGGTCTCCGGACGTCTTGCTGCCCGCATCGGCTCCGGCCTGCTCGTCGACGTCGTCGACGTGAAGTCCGACGGCAGCGCCGTGCACTCCATCTTCGGTGGCGCGTTCACCGTCGACGCCAAGGCCAACGGCGACGTCCCGGTCATCTCGGTTCGTCCGGGTGCCATCGAGGCGAAGCCCGAAGCGGGCGCAGGCGAGAAGGTCTCCGTCGAGGTTCCGGCCCAGGAAGAGGGCGCCGTCAAGATCACCTCGCGTGATCCGATCGTCGGTGGCGACCGCCCCGAGCTCACCGAGGCGACCGTCGTCGTCTCCGGTGGCCGCGGTGTCGGCAGCGCCGACAAGTTCTCCGTCGTCGAGGAACTCGCCGACTCGCTGGGTGCCGCTGTCGGTGCCTCGCGTGCCGCGGTCGACTCGGGCTACTACCCGGGCCAGTTCCAGGTCGGTCAGACCGGTAAGACGGTCTCCCCGCAGCTGTACATCGCGCTCGGCATCTCCGGTGCGATCCAGCACCGCGCCGGTATGCAGACGTCGAAGACCATCGTCGCGGTGAACAAGGACGAGGAAGCCCCGATCTTCGAGATCGCGGACTACGGCATCGTCGGCGACCTGTTCAACGTCGCGCCGCAGCTCACCGAGGCTGTCAAGGCCCACAAGGGCTGATTCTCGACCGACGGCGGCCCCGCTCCCTTCGAGGGAGCGGGGCCGCCGTCGTATCTTCCGTCGTTCATCCGGGCTGCATCGACACGACACCCGGGCGATGCCCTCACGCCGCCCCTGCTCGGTAAACCTGCGCCATGACAACTTCGTCAGTTCTCCGCGCACCGAGTGAGACCGCCGATTCTGTTGTAACCGCGCCCCGATACTCCCTGGTCGTCTCGTCCGACCGTGAACACCGCGTTGCGGCCCAGAGGCTGCGCTACCGCGTGTTCGCCTCCGAACCCGGATTCTCCGTCCCCGCGCACGCCGACGCCCTCGACGCCGACCGGTTCGACGACTTCTGCGACCACCTCCTGGTCCGCCACGAGGCGACCGGCGAGTTCGTCGGCTGCTACCGCATGCTCCCGCCCGACGCCGCTGCCCAGGCCGGCGGCTACTACACCGCCACCGAATTCGACATCTCCGCTCTGGACCCCGTCGGCAACCGCATCGTCGAGATGGGCCGGGCGTGCGTCGACCCCGACCACCGCTCCGGTTCGGTGCTGAGCCTGATGTGGGCAGGCATCCTCCACTACCTGCAGCTCACCGGATACGAGTGGGTCATGGGATGTGTCTCCGTGCCGATGCGGGAGCATCCGGACGCGGTGGCCGGTTCCAACGTCCGCGGGGTGCGCGACCTGCTGCTCCGCAAGTACGGCAACGACCCGGCCGCGCGGGCCGTGCCCAGGAACCCGGTGCGCGTCGACGGGCGGTCGCTCGACGAGATCGCGCCACCCGCCCGCCCGACCCTGCCGCCGCTGCTCCGGGGCTACCTGCGCCTCGGGGCCAAGGTGTGCGGTGAGCCCGCGCACGATCCGGAGTTCGGTGTGGCCGATTTCGTCGCCCTGCAGGGACTGCACGGTGCCAACGAGCGGTACCTCGAACGCCTGCGGTCGGCGTCGGCCACTCTCGAGGCGGGGGCACAGGCATGAGCACGGCCCTGTCCGAGTCGACCGAGGTGACCGAGGTGACCGTGCACTCGTGGATGCCGTCGAGTCCGTGCGGTGCGGGGTGTCTGCCCGCGGAGGCGAACGGAGTGTCGATGCCGACCGTGGTCGTTCGGTGGTGCCTGGTGGTGTCGGCCCTGGCGACCGCGCCGCTCCTGACCGCCGGATGGTTGCTGCCCCGGTCGTGGCGGACCGGTCTGCAGCGGCGGTACGCGGCGATTCTGTTGCGCTGCGTGGGAATTCGCCTCCTCGTCGTCGATCGTCGCGGAAAGCGGCGCCACACCGGCGGGATCCTGGTGGTGGCCGGCCACGTGTCGTGGACCGACGTGCTGGTGCTCAGCGCGCTCGCGCCGGCGAACTTCGTCGCCCGCGGGGATCTGCTGGACTGGCCGGTGCTGGGGTCGCTCGCGCGTCGGATGAGGGTCGTTCCGATCGAGCGGCAGAGCCTGCGGGCGCTCCCGGCGACGGTGGCGACGACAGCGGGCAGGCTGCGCGCCGGCGAACGAGTCGTGGCGTTCCCGGAGGGCACCACGTGGTGCGGACGGGCGTACGGGGGATTCCGGCCCGCGCTGTTCCAGGCCGCGATCGACGCGGAATGCCCGGTCCAGCCGATCTCGCTGCGGTACACCGGCCGGGGCGGGGAGCTGACGACCGGGCCCTGCTTCGTGGGCGAGGAGACGATCGGTCAGTCGGTCCGGCGCATCATCCGACAGAAGGGGGTCACCGCGGAGGTGCGGCTGGCGCCGATCGAGTATCCGGGGGAGTGCCGCCGCGATCTGGCGGCCCGGTGCGAGCGCGCCGCGCGAGGCGACGAACGGATCGATCTCGCAGCGCACGACATCCTCGATCCGCTGCAGGGTGTGGCCGGGACGGCGGCCGCGGGCATCGAGGCGGCGGAGCGTCTCGTCGCCTGAGCTATCCTGGTCACGTCATGACCTCTGCCCGCAGTGCCGATCACCCCGTCTACCTGGACCACGCAGCCACCACTCCCATGGTGCCCGCGGCCGTCCGGGCGATGACCGACATCTTCAGGACCGTGGGCAATGCGTCCTCGCTGCACGGTTCCGGGCGCGCCGCCCGCCGTCGCATCGAGGAGGCCCGCGAGTCCATCGCCGCCGACCTCGGTGCCAGGCCGTCCGAGGTCATCTTCACCTCCGGTGGCACCGAGAGTGACAACCTCGCCGTCAAGGGCATCTTCTGGGCCCGGCGCGACGCCGACCCGGGCCGGGTGCGGATTCTCGCCAGTTCCGTCGAGCACCATGCGGTCCTCGACGCGGTGGAGTGGCTCGAGAAGCACGAGGGTGCTCGGGTCACATGGCTGCCCGTCGACGAACTGGGCCGGGTGTCCCCGCAGACGCTGCGCGACGAACTCGCGGTCCACGCGGACGAGACGGCCCTGGTCACGATCATGTGGGCCAACAACGAGGTCGGCACGATCATGCCGATCACCGAACTCGCCGCCGTCGCGGCTGAGTTCGGTGTGCCGATGCACAGCGACGCCGTCCAGGCTGTCACGCACATCCCGGTGGACTTCGCTGCGAGCGGGCTGTCCGCGCTGAGCATCGCCGCGCACAAGGTCGGCGGACCGCAGGGCGTCGGTGCGCTGCTGCTCGGACGGCAGGTGCCGTGCGTGCCGCTGCTGCACGGCGGGGGACACGAACGCGACCTGCGTTCGGGTACCCCGGACACGGCGGGTGTCGTCGGTATGGCGGCCGCCCTGCGCGACACGACCGCCGACCTCGATGCCCGCGCGACGGAACTGGCCGTCCTGCGCGACCGCCTGATCGAGCGCGTGGGCGAGATCGTTCCCGACGCCGTGCTGAACGGGCCGGTGGGCAGCGCACGACTGCCGGGCAACGCCCACTTCACGTTCCCCGGCTGCGAGGGCGATTCACTGCTGATGTTGCTCGACGCCGCCGGGATCGAGTGTTCGACCGGCTCGGCGTGTACCGCCGGGGTCGCTCGTCCGAGCCACGTCCTGACCGCGATGGGCGTGGATTCCGCGACCGCGCGGGGGTCGTTGCGCTTCTCGTTCGGGCACACGTCGGCGATCGCGGACGTGGATGCAGTCATCGCGGCACTGCCGCAAGTTGTGGAGCGGGCCCGCGCCGCCGGGCTCGCCGGTGTCGGAGCGCGTGGAGGGGATCGTTGATGCGAGTACTGGCGGCCATGAGTGGCGGCGTGGATTCCGCGGTGGCGGCGGCACGGGCGGTCGCAGCCGGACACGACGTGGTGGGCGTGCATCTCGCGCTGTCCGCCGAGCCGGGCACGCTGCGGACCGGATCCCGGGGCTGCTGCTCCAAGGAGGACGCCGGTGATGCCAGGCGTGCCGCGGACGTACTCGGAATCCCGTTCTACGTCTGGGATTTCGCCGACCGATTCAAGGAAGACGTGATCGACGACTTCGTGGCGTCGTATGCCGCGGGGGAGACCCCCAACCCGTGCCTGCGGTGCAACGAGAAGATCAAGTTCGCGGCGCTCGCGGACCGTGCGATCGCCCTCGGGTTCGACGCGGTGGCCACCGGCCACTACGCGCAACTCGAGAACGGCGTGCTGCGCCGTGCCGTCGACGCGGACAAGGATCAGTCGTACGTGCTCGGTGTGCTCACCGCCGAGCAGCTGTCGCGGGCGATGTTCCCGGTGGGTGACACCCCGAAGGACCGGATCCGGGAGGAGGCCGCCGAACGCGGCCTCGCCGTGGCGAACAAGCCCGACAGCCACGACATCTGCTTCATCCCGTCCGGCGACACCCGCGCATTCCTCGGCGCCCGCATCGGTGTCCGTCCGGGCAGTGTGGTCGACGCCGATTCGGGTGAGGTGCTGGCGGAACACGAAGGCGTGCACGGTTTCACGATCGGTCAGCGGAAGGGTCTCGGCGTCCAGGGTCCCGCCGCCGACGGGCAACCGCGGTACGTGACGTCGATCGAACCCGACACCGGCACCGTCCGTGTCGGTTCCGCCCGTAACCTCGAGGTGCACGCGATCACGGCGGACCGCGCCGTGTGGACGTCCGGGAGCACGCCGGTCGGACCGGTCGAATGCACCGTGCAGGTCCGGGCCCACGGCGGTCTCGCCGAGGCTGTCGCGGAAGCGGTCGACGGCGGCATCGCCATCTCCCTTCGAGAGCCGCTCACCGGTGTCGCGAAGGGGCAGGCCGTCGTCCTGTACCGGACCGATCCGGCAGGCGACATCGTGCTGGGCAGCGGAACGATCTCGGGTACCGACGCACGTCCGAACACACAGTGACGCAGGGTATCTCACTGGCCGGTGCCGTCACCGGCGTCGGCTCGTGGCCGGGCACCGATCCGCGTGAAGCCGCCACGATCGTCCTCGGCGAACTCGGCAGGCTCCCGCACCTGGTCGAGTTGCCCGCCCGCGGGCTCGGCGCCGACATGATCGGCCGCGCCAGCGCTCTGCTCGTGGATCTGCAGCTGGACGTGTCCACGACGGCCTACCGGGTGGTGCAGCGTCGCGGTTCGGTCGCCAAGCGGGCGACCGACCTCCTGAACCAGGATCTGGACGCGCTCGAGGAGGCGTGGGACAGTGCGGGCCTCGTCGGCGCCGACCACGTGGTGAAGGTGCAGTCGGTGGGCCCACTCACGCTGGCGGCCGAGGTGGAACTCGGCACCGGCCGGCGTGTGCTCACCGACCCCGGTGCGGTGCGCGACTTCGCCGAATCGCTGGGCGAGGGGCTCGCGCGGCACGCCGCGGAGGTCACCCGACGTCTCGGCGCGCAGGTGTTGGTCCAGTTCGACGAGCCGCGTCTGCCCGCCGTGCTGGCGGGGACATTGTCCGGTCGATCGCGGCTCGAGACCGTGCGGGCGATGCCGGAACCGGAGGCTCTCGCCGTGCTCGAGGCCGCCCTCGCCGGCTGCGGCGCGGTGACCATGGTGCATTGCTGCTCCGCGGATCTGCCCACCGACCTTCTGCGACGCAGCAGTGCCCGCGCGGTCGGTCTGGACGTGTCACAGCTGGCGTCCACGGACCTGGACGGTATCGGCGAGTTGCTCGACGCGGGCAAGGAGCTCGCGCTCGGCCTCGTCCCGACCACCGTTCCCGCCGTGCCTGCCACGTGGCGCGACCTGGCTCGACCTGCGGTGACGCTGATCGACCGGCTCGGATTCGCCCGCACGACGCTGCGGACCCAGGTCGCGGTGACGCCCGCCTGCGGGCTCGCGGGCGCCGACGCGTCCTGGAGTCGGGAGGCGCTGAAGTTGTGCGCCGAGGTGAGCAGCGCGTTCACCGACGACCCCGAATCGCTCTGAGTCCGGCATTCGGTGTCGGCCGGACCGGTTAATCTTCGGTAGTGAGTGAATCGACCGAAGCCCCGACACCGGCCCCCGGACACGTCCGGGAGCATTGGAACGAGCTGGCCGAGGAAGTGCGGCAGCACCAGTTCCGCTATTACGTCCGCGACGCGCCCATCATCTCCGACGGCGAGTTCGACGTGCTGCTGGGCGAGCTGAACGACCTCGAAAACCAGTACCCCGACCTGAGGACGCCCGATTCGCCGACACAACTCGTCGGCGGCGGGTTCTCCACCGACTTCGCCTCCGCCGATCATCTCGAGCGGATGCTCAGCCTCGACAACGTCTTCGCCACCGACGAACTGCGCACCTGGATCAGCCGGGTGGAGCAGGAGACCGGGCCCGACCTGCACTACCTGTGCGAGGTGAAGATCGACGGGGTCGCGCTGAACCTGGTCTACGAGAACGGCCGGCTCGTCCGGGCCGCCACGCGCGGCGACGGCCGGACCGGTGAAGAAGTGACGCTCAATGCGCGGACCATCGACGACATTCCGGAAAAGCTCACCGGCACAGACGAATACCCCATCCCGGCACTCCTCGAGGTGCGCGGCGAGGTGTTCTTCCGGCTCGAGGACTTCGCCGCACTCAATGCGGCGCTCGTAGAGGAAGGCAAGGCGCCGTTCGCGAATCCCCGAAATTCCGCGGCCGGGTCGCTGCGGCAGAAGAATCCGGCCGTCACGGCCCGCAGGCGCCTCGGGATGATCTGCCACGGCCTCGGCCGGAGCGAAGGATTCGAGCCGGTCTCCCAGTACGACGCGTACACGGCTCTGGCGGCGTGGGGCCTGCCGGTGTCGACCCACACCGCCCGCGTCACGGGCGCGGACGCCGTCGTGGACAGGGTGCAGTACTGGGGCGAGCACCGGCACGACGTGGAGCACGAGATCGACGGTCTGGTGGTCAAGGTAGACGAGACGTCGCTGCAACGCCGGCTGGGGTCCACGTCGCGGGCGCCGCGCTGGGCGATCGCCTACAAGTACCCGCCGGAAGAGGCCACCACCAAGCTCCTCGACATCCGGGTCAACGTCGGTCGCACCGGCCGGGTCACCCCGTTCGCCTACATGGAACCGGTCACGGTCGCCGGCTCCACGGTCTCCCTCGCCACCCTGCACAACGGCTCCGAGGTCAAACGCAAGGGCGTGCTCATCGGCGACACGGTCGTGCTGCGCAAGGCCGGCGACGTCATCCCCGAGGTCCTCGGACCCGTGGTCGACGCCCGGACGGGCGACGAGTACGAGTTCGTGATGCCCACCCACTGCCCGGAGTGCGACACACCGCTGGCCCCCGCCAAAGAGGGGGACGCGGACATTCGCTGCCCCAACCAGCAGTACTGCCCCGCGCAACTCCGGGAACGCGTGTTCCACGTGGCGGGCCGCGGCGCATTCGACATCGAGGTCCTCGGTTACGAGGCCGCCACGAGCCTGCTCGAAGCCAAGGCGATCGGCGACGAGGGCGACCTGTTCTCGCTCACCGAGGACGATCTGCTCAAGACGTCGCTCTTCCGGACCAAGGCCGGCGGCCTGTCGGCCAACGGCCGCAGGCTGCTCGACAACCTCGATTCCGCCAAGGACAAGCCGCTGTGGCGGGTGCTGGTCGCGCTGTCCATCCGCCATGTCGGTCCCACGGCGGCGCGTGCGCTGGCCGGTGAATTCGGGTCGCTCGCGCGGATCCGGGAGAGCTCCGTCGAGGAACTCGCGGCGGTGGACGGGGTCGGCGGCACCATCGCCGCGGCTGTCGCCGAGTGGTTCGGCGTCGACTGGCACCAGCAGATCGTGGAGAAGTGGTCCGCGGCCGGGGTTCGCATGGAAGACGAACGCGACGAATCGATTCCGCGCAACCTCGAGGGACTGTCGATCGTCGTGACGGGGTCGCTGGAGACGTTCTCGCGCGACCAGGCGAAGGAGGCGATCCTCGTCCGGGGCGGTAAGGCCGCGGGTTCGGTGTCGAAGAAGACGGCATTCGTGGTGGTCGGCGAATCGCCGGGCTCGAAGCACGACAAGGCCGTCGAACTCGGAGTGCCGGTCCTCAACGAGGACGGGTTCCGCCGACTGCTGGAGGGCGGACCGGACGCGGTCGCGGACTCCGGAGTGTGATCGGAACCTCACGCTCGCATTTTGGGCGGCGTGAGCAGTCCTGTCATAGTTCTGGACATGATCGAGATTCGGAATGCGACGCCGGACGACTACGAGGCCATCGGTGACCTCACGGTGATCGCCTACGTGGGTGGCGGATTCGTCGAGGCGCACGATCCGTACACGAACCGGTTGCGCGACACCGCCGAGCGGGCGGAGAAGGCGGATGTGCGGGTGGCCGTGAAGGAGGGCCAGATCGTGGGTTCCGTTACGATCGCGGATCCGGCCTCCCCGTACGCCGACGTCGCGCAGCCGGGTGAGCTCGAATTCCGGATGCTCGCCGTGACACCCGACGCCCGCGGTTCCGGGGTCGGGTCGGCGCTCGTGCGGCACGTCCTGGACACGGCGTACGACCGCGGCGACCGCGCGGTCGTGATGTCCACCCAGCCGGACATGGAAGATGCCCGCCGGATCTACGACCGGAACGGTTTCGTGCCTGTGCCCGAACGCAATTGGGCGCCCGTTCCGGGTGTCGAGCTCACCGTCCTGGTCCGCGAGCTCGTCTGAGACGACCACCCCCGGACCTTTCGGCCCGGGACGGTGGTCAGCTCAGAACCGTCGCGATGATGCCGGCGAGGTAACCCAGCCGGGCGATCTCGGACGGACGGAACTCCGGGCCGCCGGGGCGGCCGAGCATCAGCACACGGCCGGTGGTCCCGAGGGGAGCCGCCGCGAGTGTGGTGTTCATGTCGCGCCACACCTGCGGCACCCAGTCGCCCTCGCCGTCGAGCGCCGTGGGCTTCTCCAGCGGCATCCACGGGATCTCGGTGGCATGGGTCTCGGGAGCTCCCGAGCTGCCGACCACACGGTATGCGCCGTGCGGGCCGAGGTCGGCCACCACGGACCAGCCGACCCGGAGCACGCGCGGCGCCCCGTCGACGAGGACCTGCAGTCGATCGTCCGCCGCGGTGGCGACCTGGTCGATGAGCTCGAGCTCGCGGTGGGTGTCGAGAATTCCGGCGTACGGCCGGATGGAGTCGACGGTGACGCCGGGCAGGTTCTCGGCGGCCGTGATGAGGGTGTCGGGGAGCGATCCCGGCTCGACATCGACCACGAGGTCGTCGATGGCGAATCCGGCACCCCGTTCCACCACGTCGAGCGACAGAATGTCAGCACCCACCGAGCCCAGGGCGACGGCGAGAGAGCCGAGGCTGCCGGGACGGTCGGGGAGCTGGACGCGAAGCAGATACGACACGTGCGTCCCTTTCACCACGAGATAGACGCGGGAGTACCTGCGACCCCCGTCGCTCACCATCCTTGCACTTTCGTTCCCGAGTATGCGGTCCCCCCTGCGGCTTCGCCGGGGACGGGACGGGGACGTGCAGGTCGCGCTCGATTCGTGACACTGCCGATACGGATTCGCCTCGTCCGCGAAACACGACAGCCCAAACATGGGTGCATGAACACCACGGCAACGGGAGTGACGACGTCCGTCTCGCGGCGGGTGGCGGCGGGCCGGGAACAGGAATTCCTACGCTGGACGGACGCCGGGATGGCAATTGCGGGCACGTTCCCGGGGTTCCTCGGCGGGGGATGGCTGCGCGCGGCGACCGACCCCGAGCAGTACCACGTGGTGTACCGGTTCGCGGACGAGGACACTCTCGACGCGTGGACGACGTCGCCCGCCAGGAAGGTGTGGGTGGGCAGGGGGACAGGTCTCGCGCAGGACACGGTCACGCACCGGCTGACCGGGGTGGAGGGCTGGTTCGAACCGCAGTCGACGCTCACGCACGCCGTTCGGGTCACGCCGCCACCGCCGCGGTGGAAGCAGGCGGTCACCATCTGGCTCGGCTTCTTCCCGATCTCACTTCTCATCGCGCTGTTCGTCACCCCTCGGCTCTCGGCCCTGGACGTGGTGACCCGCACCGTGGTGGCGTCGGTCGTCACGACTCCGGTGATGGTCTTCGTGGTTCTGCCGTTCCTGACGGGCAGGTTGCGGCGCTGGCTGCACGGCTGATCGGGCCACGCTCTAGGCTGGGACCCACTTGTGTACGTCCGAACCGAAAGGGGCCCCGCGGTGCCTGCCATCTCCCGTGACGAGGTCGCGCACCTCGCGCGGCTGTCTCGACTCGCCCTGACCGATGCCGAGCTCGACGAGTTCGCCGGTCAGCTGGACTCGATTCTCAGCCACGTGAAGGTGGTCACCGAGGTACCCGCCGAGGATGTTCCGCCGATGGCGAACCCGAACGCGGTCACCAACGTGACCCGTCCCGACGTGATCGTTCCCGGCCTGACTCCCGAGCAGGCGCTGTCCGGCGCACCGGCTGTCGAGCAGGGTCGCTTCGTTGTCCCGCAGATCCTTGGAGAGGGCGAATGAGCGCCGAACTGACCACTCTCGACGCCGCAGATCTCGCGTCGAAGATCCACAGCCGTGAGGTGTCGTCCGTCGAGGTCACCCAGGCGCACCTGGACCGCATCGCCGCGGTCGACGGTGACCTGAACGCCTTCCTGCACGTGGCAGGCGAGCAGGCCCTCGTGTCGGCGAAGGAAGTGGACAGCAGCCTCGCCGCAGGCAATGCGCCTGCCTCCCCGCTCGCGGGAGTTCCGTTGGCGCTCAAGGACATCTTCACCACCACGGACATGCCCACCACGTGCGCGTCGAAGATTCTCGAAGGCTGGATCGCACCGTACGACGCGACGCTCACGAAGAAACTGCGCGAGGCCGGCATCCCTATCCTGGGAAAGACCAACCTCGACGAGTTCGCGATGGGTTCGTCCACCGAGAACTCCGCCTACGGCCCCACCCGTAACCCGTGGGACACCACGCGCATCCCGGGCGGTTCGGGCGGCGGCAGTGCCGCGGCCCTCGCGTCCCGGCAGGCCCCGCTCGCGATCGGCACCGACACCGGCGGCTCGATCCGTCAGCCCGCCGCCGTCACGGCGACGGTCGGCACCAAGCCGACGTACGGCACGGTCTCCCGTTTCGGCCTGGTGGCCTGCGCGTCCTCGCTCGACCAGGGTGGTCCGTGCGGCCGCACGGTCCTCGACACGGCGCTGCTGCACGAGGTCATCGCCGGGCACGACCCGCGCGACTCCACGTCGATCGACGCGCCCGTGCGTCCCGTGGTGGCGGCTGCGCGTGAGGGTGCCGGTGGCAACCTGAAGGGCGTGAAGGTCGGTGTAGTCAAGGAACTGCACTCCGACAGCTACCAGCCCGGGGTCATCTCGTCTTTCGATGCCGCCGTCGCGCAACTCACCGAACTCGGTGCCGAGGTGGTCGAGGTGTCGTGCCCCAACTTCGAGTACGCGCTCGCGTCGTACTACCTGATCCTGCCGAGCGAGGTGTCGTCGAACCTCGCACGCTTCGACGGGATGCGGTACGGCCTGCGCATCGATGAGGGCGACATGAGCGCCGACCAGGTGATGGCCGCGACGCGCGCCGCCGGCTTCGGCCCGGAGGTCAAGCGCCGCATCATGATCGGTACCTACGCGCTGTCGTCCGGCTACTACGACGCATACTACGGTCAGGCGCTCAAGGTGCGGACGCTCATCGCCAGGGACTTCGAGAAGGCGTACGAGAAGGTGGACGTCCTGGTGTCGCCCACCAGCCCGTTCACTCCGTGGAAGCTGGGCGAGAAGGTCGGCGACCCGCTCGCGATGTACCTCTCGGACCTGTGCACGCTGCCCACCAACCTGGCGGGGCACTGCGCGATGTCGGTTCCGTCGGGACTGTCCGCTGACGACGGTCTGCCGGTGGGACTGCAGATCATGGCACCCGCGCTGGCCGATGAGCGGCTGTACCGCGTCGGCGCCGCCTACGAGGCCGCACGCGGTCCGATCGGCTCGCCGAACTAGGAGCAGTCGGGCAGGGCGGTGCCCTGCTCGTTGCCGTAGCGGTGTCCGTGGCCGGCCGCGAAGTTCAGCGCGGACACCAGGTCGACACTCGTCTGCAGGAACGTGATGCCCGGAATCCATTGGGGTACCGGCGCATCGCGTACTGCGAGCGAGAGGTCGGGTCGGTGCACGATCAGGTCGGGGGACCACCACACCACCGGGTCGGACGTGTTCGCCAGCACCGTCGCCCCGTCGGTCAGGACGGAGCCGGCGGGCGGGCCGGCCCACAGTGCGCCGCAGACTTGCTCGCGCAGTTGGTCGGCGTCGGTGAAAATTGCACTGCCGCCGACGGATCCGAGGCTCTGGCCGTAGACGTACAGTGCCGGGCGCAGGAGGTCGGGGAGGTCGGCGATCCGCTCGGCGACGGCATCGAACAACGCGGCCGCCGATTCGTCTGCGGCAGAACGTCCGAACACGAACGTGATCCAGCTCGGCAGGTACGAGTACTGCATGCCGACGATGGCGACGTCGTCGGCGAAGCGTTCCTCGAATCCCTCGGCGGCGTTCTCGTCGATCCACCCCGAGCCGGTGGGCACCGTGACGACGATGGCGGCCCGGGTGAATCCGCCGGCTCGCTCGAGTTCCGAGACTGCCAGTGCTGCACGCGATTCGACGTCCGGCGCCGAATCCATCCCCACATAGGTACGGATGGCGGCCGACTGCTCGCCCGCCGCCACGAACCGTCGTCCCTGGCGACCGAGCGACTCCCAGCTGATCGCGGAGTCCGGGCTGCCGGACAATTCGGCGGACATCGGCCGGTGCAGAGACACGTCGACGAGCGCGTTGGAGTCGCTGTAGGAACGCGACATCATTCCCCACAACGCCGGTCCGGCAACCAGTTGCAGTGCGGTCGCGAGAACGACGGCGGTGGTGGCGCTGCCGATCCAGCCGAGACGGCGGGCGACCGTGCCGACGATGCTGCCGATGCCGGCGAACAGCAGGAACGTCAGCGCCGCCCCGATGATCGCCTGCATCCAGTGGTCCGGCCCGATGCCCGGCATGCCCATGGCGGCGCGCAGCGAATCCTGCCAGTGGTCGGCGAGCACGATCGCCCAGGTCACGACGATCATGGCGCCGATCAGCACCAGCAGACGCACCGAGTCCCGCGGAGGGTGGTGGCCGCGCGAACGGGTCGCGAGGTACCGCAGACGGCGGGCGAGGACGACGAACCCGAAACCGATCACGGCGAGGACTCCGGTGAACAGAGCCTGCGTCAGCGCACTCCGGGGGAGCAGTGAGGGAGCGAGAGACGCGAGTGTGACGGCGGTGACGACGATCGTGGAGGAGACGCGGGGGAGAGCGGAGACCGGGATCGTCGTGGCCAGTGTGCGGCGCAGGGCATTCGGCTTCGTGCGCGAGCGACAGTGCACCGTGCTCCGTCCGGGACCGGACAGAGCGGTGATGGTCATGCGACGGCTCCGACCGGATGCGGCCGGCGGCGGATCGACCAGGCCGCGCCTGCGAGGAGCGCGACACCGACACCGCCGGCCAGTGCGTACGGGAGCCCGGACTCGGTGACCGGTGCCGAATAGCCTTGGCGCCAGCTGTTTCCGGTGACGAAGGTGGTCGCGACGTTCGCCATCACGAAGCACTGCGCCCGTGCCTGCTCGTCGGCGCGGGTGTCGCATGCCGCGTGCATGCGTTGATCCAACTGCGCGTCGAGGCTCTGCCGCGCCCAGGGACCCAGGTCCTCGCCGGACCGTGACGCGTACCGCAGAAGGTCGTAACCGAGGTCGTGCGCCTTGCACGACGTGTCGAACTCGAGGGGCAGCGGCACGGGGGACGAGCAGTCCCCGCCGGGATTGGCGAGCATCCCGTCGATCGGCACGGGGGTGTACCCCATCACGTCGGCGAAGTCCGCGGGAATGGAGTCCTCGGAGACCGCGGCCGGTGCGGTGAGGGTGTGCACCGCGGCGGAGGCGGCGGCGTTCTCGTGCCGGGGCGTGCTCGCCGCGCCGGTGCCTGCGAATCCTGTCGTGGTCAGTAGTGCGGTTGCGGCGCACGCCACCGCGGCCCAGGTCGTCCTCCGTGTCCCCGTCTTTCGCATGACGAGAACGTTATGAATTCGTGTTGCGCAGCCACATCACCCCGGAGACCGGTTCGATCCCTGGCTTCGTGGTGCGAGGGAGCCCCGATCTCATACTGCGGGGCTACGCCGACATGGGACCGGGGTATGAGGACACTCCGTGACCACGGTTTCTACTGTCGACAGTGTGAAGGCGAAGACGCGTATCCGGAGAGCCGCCGAGGGTCAGTGGCTGAACGTGGCAATCGTCGTGGTCACCGCGATCCTGTTCGCCGTGGCGTGGCCGACGCTGCAGCTGACCCACCAGGTCAGTCCTCCCATCCAGCCGTTCGTGGCGGCGCTCGCGACGTTCCCGTTTCTGCTCATCCGGTCGAATCCGGCGCTGGCCTGGGCTGTCTCCGCGATCTCGGCGCTGGTGATTCCGCGCGTCTTCGCACTGCAGGACGGCTACGACTACCCGTGGCAGGTGGTCCACATCCTCGTGATGCTCGCCCTGCTGGCCGCCGTCAGCATGCGGGCCGCGATTCCGGTCGTCGGTGTGGCATGGATCTCCACCGTCCTGCTGTTCCTCGCCGACACCCCGGGCACCAACGGCCGCGGGTGGGCGGTGGGTCTGACCGCGATCGTCGTCTTCGGCCTGCTGATCCGGTGGCTGGTGCTCTCTCGCAGGCAACTCGCACAGCAGGAGGAGCTGAGCGAGCTCGAGCGCACTCGCCGGACGATCCTCGAGGAGAAGGCACGCATCGCCCGGGACCTGCACGACGTCGTCGCGCACCACATGTCGATGGTCGTGGTGCAGGCGCAGAGCGCGCCGTACCGCATCGCCGACATGTCCGACGAGACGCGGGCCGAGTTCGAATCGATCGGAGCCGCCGGCCGCGCCGCGCTGAACGAGGTGCGCGGACTGCTCGGAGTGTTGCGCAGTGACGGCCAGGTGGCCGAGCACGCACCCCAGCCCGGGGTTCAGCAGATCAGCGAGCTGCTCGAGGGCAGCCGCAGGGCCGGCATGCCAGTCTCCTGGCATGTCGACGGCGACCCGACGCTCGTGTCGGAGTCGGTCGGGCTCGTGATGTACCGCATTCTGCAGGAATCCCTCGCCAACACGGCCCGCCACGCGGCGGGCGCCGCGGTGGAGGTGAAGATCGCGTACGAGTCGCCGATCGCGTCGGTGTCGATCGTGAACGGCCCGCCGAGGCGGAGTCTCGTCTCCGCCCTGACCAGGCACGAGTCGACCGGCGGCAACGGCATCATCGGTATGCGTGAGCGTGCGCAGGCAGTCGGGGGCATACTCACCACCCTCTTGCACGACAACGGCGGATTCGAGGTCCACGCCGAGTTCCCGGTCGCCTCCGCCTAGGCTGGCTGGGTGGCCATCACCGTGTTCATCGCCGACGACCAGGCTATGGTCCGGCAGGGCTTCGGAGCCCTGCTCGCCTCACAGCCCGACATCAGTGTCATCGGTGACGCTCCGGACGGGGTCGTGGCGGTGAGCGAGGTCCGGCGTCTGCGACCCGACGTGGTCCTGATGGACGTCCGTATGCCGGAGATGAACGGACTCGACGCGGCCCGCATCATCCTGTCGGCCGGTTTCGACCCGCCGGTGCGCGTGCTCATGCTCACCACGTTCGACGTCGACGACTACGTGTACGAGGCGCTGAGCATCGGGGCCAGCGGCTTCATGCTCAAGGACGCGCCCGCGGAGGAACTCATCCGTGCGGTGCGGGTGGTCGCGGACGGCGAGGCACTGCTCGCGCCGACCGTCACCCGGCGTCTCATCGCCGACGTGACCAGCCGCCGCAGCACGGCGCGCCGAAAACCGGCCGCGCTGTCGGCGCTGACGCCCCGCGAACGCGAGGTGCTCGAACTCATCGCCCGCGGCATGTCCAACACCGAGATCGCGGAGCGCCTGTTCGTTGCCGAGCAGACCGTCAAGACGCACGTCGGCAAGGTGCTGTCGAAACTGGATCTGCGCGACCGCGCTCAGGCAGTGGTCCTGGCGTACGAGAGCGGTCTCGTCACACCCGGGTGAGTGAACCGGCCGGTCCGAGGTGCTCGAACACGGTTCGAGCGGCAAGATGTGTAATGAGAACCACCATCACCACACGAGACGACGAGGGGTGCTTGGATGCGGATCGGAATGCTCACCGGAGGCGGCGACTGCCCCGGACTGAATGCGGTGATCAGGGCGGTGGTTCGGACCGCCGCCGGCCGATACGGCAGCTCGGTGGTGGGATTCCGTGACGGCTGGCGCGGCCTGCTCGAGGATCGCAAGGTCGTGCTGTCCAACGACGACCGGATCGATCGCATCCTCACCCGGGGCGGCACCATCCTCGGCACCGCGCGGGTCAACCCGGACAAGTTGAAGGCCGGTCTCGACCAGATCCGGCAGACTCTCGACGACAACGGGATCGACGCGCTCATCCCGATCGGCGGGGAGGGCACGCTCACGGCCGCGAGCTGGCTCGCCGAGAGCGGGGTGCCCGTGATCGGGGTTCCGAAGACGATCGACAACGACATCGACTGCACCGACGTGACGTTCGGTTTCGATACCGCGCTGTCCATCGCGACCGATGCGATCGACCGGCTGCACACCACCGCCGAATCCCACCAGCGGGTGATGCTCGTCGAGGTGATGGGCCGGCACGCGGGCTGGATCGCGTTGCACTCGGGGCTCGCGACCGGTGCGCATCTCACTCTCGTTCCCGAGGTCCCGTTCGACGTCGGCGAAGTCTGCTCCCTCGTGAAGAAACGTTTCCAGCGCGGCGATTCGCATTTCATCTGCGTCGTCGCCGAAGGCGCCACTCCGACTCCGGAGTCGATGAGTCTGCGGGAGGGCGGTATCGACGAGTTCGGCCACAAACGATTTACCGGTGTCGCACAGCAGCTGGGCGACGAGATCGTCCGCCGCATCGGCAAGGAGGTGCGGACGACGGTGCTCGGGCACGTGCAACGGGGCGGAACCCCGACGCCGTACGACCGGGTGCTCGCCACCCGCTTCGGGGTGCACGCCACCGACGCGGTCCACCGCGGCGACTTCGGCAACATGGTGGCCCTGCACGGCACGTCGATCGACCTCGTGCCCCTCGAGGAGGCGACCCGGCGCCTCAAGACGGTGCCGAGGGAGCGGTACGAGGAGGCGGCCGCATTTTTCGGTTGACCGCGTTTTTCGGCGAACGCCCGGACGCATAAACTCTGGGGCATGACTGCTGTCGATGCTCCGGACCTCCTCGACTACGACGATGTGCTCGCCAAGTACGAGCCTGTTCTCGGCATGGAGGTGCACGTCGAGCTCGGCACCGAAACGAAGATGTTCTGCCCGTGCCCCACCGAGTTCGGCGCCGAGCCGAACACGCAGGTGTGCCCGGTGTGCCTCGGCCTGCCCGGGTCGCTGCCCGTCGTGAACGAGGCGGCGGTCGAGTCCGCGATCCGGATCGGGCTCGCACTGAACTGTTCCATCACGCCGTGGGGCCGGTTCGCGCGGAAGAACTACTTCTACCCCGATCAGCCGAAGAACTACCAGATCTCCCAGTACGACGAGCCGATCGCCACCGACGGCCACCTCGACGTCGTTCTCGACGACGGCACCACGTGGCGCGTGGAGATCGAGCGCGCGCACATGGAAGAGGACACCGGAAAGTCGCTGCACGTCGGCGGCGCGACCGGGCGCATCCACGGTGCCAGCCACTCGCTGCTCGACTACAACCGTGCCGGGGTCCCGCTGGTCGAGATCGTCACCAAGACCATCAGCGGTGCCGGTGCCCGCGCCCCCGAGGTGGCCCGCGCGTACGTCACCGCGCTCCGCGACCTGCTGAAGTCGCTGAACGTGTCCGATGTTCGCATGGACCAGGGTTCGATGCGCTGCGACGCCAACGTGTCGCTGATGCCGATCGGGGCGACCGAACTCGGCACCCGCACCGAGACGAAGAACGTCAACTCCCTCAAGAGCGTCGAGGTGGCGGTCCGGTACGAGATGCGCCGCCAGGCAGCTGTGCTGGAGGCCGGCGGTGAGGTGATCCAGGAGACCCGGCACTTCCAGGAGGCCGATGGGACCACGTCGCCGGGCCGCCGTAAGGAGACCGCCGAGGACTACCGCTACTTCCCGGAGCCCGATCTCGAGCCGGTCGCGCCCAGCGCGGAATGGATCGAGGAACTGCGTGGCACCCTGCCGGAGCTGCCGTGGGTCCGCCGTGCCCGGATCCAGGCCGACTGGGGCGTCTCCGACGAGGTCATGCGCGACCTCGTCAACGCCGGCGCCCTCGACCTCGTCATCGCCACCGTCGAGGCCGGCGCCTCCCCGGAGGCCGCGCGGTCCTGGTGGGTGTCATACCTGGCGCAGCAGGCCAACACCCGCGGGGTGGAACTCGCCGAGCTGCCGATCACCCCGGCTCAGGTCGCGCAGGTCGTCGCGCTGATCGACAGCGGGAAGCTCAACAACAAGGTGGCCCGCCAGGTGGTCGACCACGTCCTCGAGGGTGAGGGCGACCCCGAGCAGGTCGTCGCGAACCACCCCGAGCTCGTCGTCGAACGCGACGACACGAAGCTGAAGGCGGCTGTCGAGGAGGCTCTGGCCGCGAACCCCGACATCGCCGAGAAGATTCGTGGCGGCAAGGTCGCGGCCGCGGGCAAGATCGTCGGCGACGTGATGAAGGCCACGCGTGGTCAGGCCGACCCGGCCCGTGTCAAGGAGCTGGTCATCGAGGCCTGCGGCTGAATCCCTTCTGCATTAACGGGACGCTCGTTCGGTTGAACCGAACGAGCGTCCCGTTCGTTTCGACGGGGCGGGCGGTCAGTCGAATCCGCCGCCACCGGAGGGCAGGGGCATCTTGATCACACGGTCGTCGTTGGGTCCGGGCTGACCGGCCGTCTTGTTGACGGTGCTCACCCAGATGAGACCGTCGGGTCCGAGCGCGGCGCCGCCGAGTTGGCCGTACCGGTCCTGGACGATGACACCGGGGGCGGTGGTCACGGCCCCCGTGCCGGGGTCGGCAGCGAGTGCGGACATGGCCTTCGCGGTGCTCAGTGACACCGCCACGACGTCACCGGCGGCGACGCAGCCGCCGACGCCGGGGCGCTCCGGCCACGTCCACACCGGCGACGACACGGCTCCGTCGGCGCTGACCCGCAGCAGCCGATCCTCCAGCGGGGTGTGATCGGTGACCCACACGGCCACCCCGGGGTCGACGCACACCCCACCGGCGGTCCCGATGCCCGACAGCACGACCTGAGGGCGCGGCTGCGCCGGCGTCGCTGCGGGCGACAGGGCGGTGACCTTCAGCAGTTTCCCGGCGAGGGACGCCGGATCGGCGGCCGCGGCGGCGTTGCCCGCGTTGCCGGTCAGGACCATCAGTTCGTCGCCCGAGAATTCGAGCGATCCCGCATTGCCCGCGTCGCCGCGCGGGATCCCGCCGAGAACCTCCTTGGCGGAGTCACCCGGTGCGATCCGCACCACCCGGTTGTCGGTCGGGGTGGTGACGTAGGCGTAGATGAGGTTGTCCTCGACGAAACTCGGCGACAGCGCGATGTCGAGGAGTCCGCCGTCGGTGCTGCCGTCGACGTCGACGTGCGCGATCTCCTTGGGGGTCTGGCCCTGGGCGACCTGCAGGATGCGTCCGGTCCGGCGCTCGGCGACGAGGGCGGTGGCCCCGTCGGGGAGGACGACGAGTCCGCCGGTGGTGTCGAGGCAGGTGGCGATCACGCTGGGGTCGGGATCCTGGCACGGTCCCAGCGGACCGCTCGGTGGCGGGGTGGTCGTCGTGGACGGCGGCGGGTTCTCCGGTTCCACCTCGGCGCCCGAGGCACCGGTCGGCTCGGGTGTGAACGGGGAGGACGCGGAGTCGTCGAATTTCGCGCATCCAGCGGCGAGGACCGCCGTCACGCACAGTGCGGACATCGCCATCTTGCGGGACGCCGTGCGGCGCCGCCCACCCACCATCATGATGGAGACGTTACGGAAGAGTGCGAGGTCGCCGCCACGCCGGTTCCGCCTACCAGCGATGTCCGGCCGGTCGACCTAGGCTTGACGGTGTGACTGACATGCGGAAAGACCCCAGCGAGTCGTCGGACCAGGGTGCTGCGGACCAGAGCGCCTCACCCGGCTACGGCAAGGTCTCGAGCCCTTACGACCTTCCCACCGAGCGCTTTCCGTCGGCCACGCCGACGTCCGGTTCCGCGGGGCAGCGTCTGCCGCACACCGATGACGAACTCGACTACGGCGATGCGCGCGGCGGGGGTCTCCCCACCGAGCAGATCCCCGCGTACCGGCAGTCGGCGGCGTCCGACATGTCGGACCAGCCGACCCAGGTGATCGGCGCGGGTTCCGGCGCGTCCCTCGGGGCGACGGCGGGTGATCCGTCGACCGACCGGATCGGCGAGGGCGACGTGAAGATCGGCCGCGGCACCCTGGACCTCGGACTGCTGGCCCTGCGACTCGCGGTCGGCGGAACGGCGCTCGTGCACGGTCTGCAGAAGCTGACGGGGATGTGGAACGGTCCGGGACTCGACGGGTTCGAAGAGGTGCTCGTGAACTCGGGGTTCCAGCAGGCGAAACTGCTCGCGATTCTGGGTGCCATCGGTGAGGTCGCGGGCGGTGCACTGCTGATCCTCGGCCTCGTCACCCCGCTGGCCGCGGCCTCGGTGCTGGCCGTGATGATCAATGCGTGGGCGTTCCGGCAGATCGCGGAACCGGGGCTCGAGTACTTCGCGCCCGCAGGCACCGAGTACGAGACGCTGCTGGGTGTGTGCGCCGGCGTGATCATTCTCACCGGGCCAGGACGCATCTCGCTCGACGGTCGCCGGGGCTGGGCGACGCGCCCGTTCATCGGGTCCTTCGCGGCGCTGATCCTGGGCGTCGCCGCCGGTGTCTGCGTGTGGATCTTCCTGAACGGTGCCAACCCGCTCATCTGAGCGTCTTTTCCTTACACGGCTGCGCCGCACCCCCGGATCGGGAGTGCGGCGCAGTCGTTTTCGTTCGGGATCAGCGTTGGGCGAGTTCCGGGATGTTCTCCTCCTCGGGCGGGCCCGCCTGGGCGGCGAGCTTCTGTCCGAGGACCGACTTGCGCCGGCCGTAGGCGAGGTAGACGACGACGCCGAGGGCCATCCAGACGAGGAACCGGATCCAGGTCTCGACCGACAGGTTCAGCATCAGCCATCCGCAAGCCAGGACGGCGAGGATGGGGACGAGCGGGACCAGCGGAACGCGGAATCCGCGGGGCAGGTCGGGACGCGTGCGGCGAAGGATGATGACGCCGATGCAGACGAGGACGAACGCGAAGAGGGTGCCGATGTTCACCATCTCCTCGAGCGTGCCCATCGGGAAGAAGGCGGCGAGGAGTGCGACCACGGCGCCGACGAACAGGGTGATGCGGACCGGGCTGCCGTTCTTGCCGGTCTTGGCGAGACCGCGGGGCACGAGTCCGTCGCGGGACATGGCGAACAGGACACGGGTCTGGCCGAGCATCATCACCATCACGACGGTGGTGAGTCCCGCGAGCCCGCCGAAGTTGATCGCGGTCTGGGCCCAGGTGATGCCGTGTGCCTCGAACGCGGTCGCGAGGGTGGCGCTGCTGTCGCCGACGAGCGGGCTACCGGTCTTGAGGTCGGTGTACTTCACCATGCCGGTGAGCACGAGGGTGACGGCGACGTAGAGCACGGTGACGATGGCGAGCGAGCCGAGAATGCCGCGGGGGAGCGCCTTCTGCGGGTTCTTGGTCTCTTCGGCGGTGGTGGCGACGACGTCGAATCCGATGAAGGCGAAGAAGACGAGGCTCGCTGCGGCGAGGAGGCCGTACCAGCCGTAGCTGCTGCCGTCGGCTCCGGAGAGGAAGGAGAAGAGGGTCTGGTGCACACCCTGCGCGGCGCTCTCGTTGCTCTCGGCGGGCGGGATGTACGGGGCGTAGTTCTCCTTCTTGATGTAGAAGACGCCGACGGCGATGACGAGGAGGACGACGGCGATCTTGATGGCCGTGATGACGGCGGACACGCGCGAGGACACCTTGGTCCCGATGGCGAGCACGATCGTGATGCCGCCGACGATGATCAGCGAGCCCCAGTCGAAGTCGACGGGACCGAGATGGGCTGTGGTGGATCCGCTGAACCCGAGGACGTTGCCCAGATACAGCGACCAGCCCTTGGAGACGACGGCCGCTGCGAGGGCGAATTCGAGGATGAGGTCCCAGCCGATGATCCAGGCGACGAACTCGCCGAAGGTGGCGTAGGAAAACGTGTACGCACTGCCCGCGACGGGGACGGTGGATGCGAACTCGGCGTAGCAGAGGGCGGCCAGGCCGCACGCGATGGCGGCGAGGACGAAGGCGAGCGAGATGGACGGCCCTGCGACGTTGCCTGCAGTCCGGGCGGTGAGCGTGAAGATGCCGGCGCCGATCACGACGGCGACACCGAAGACGGTGAGGTCCTTCGCGGTGAGTTCCCTCCGCAGCCGGGTGTCGGGTTCGTCGGTGTCCGCTATCGATTGCTCAACGGATTTCGTTCGCCAAATGCCGACTCCTGGCATGTGTCGCTCCTTGGTTGTGTTCCCGATGGCCTCGTGGGCCGGAGATGTTCCGGTGGTGCTGCCGATTGTGATGTAGGTCTCAACGGCCAACTGAGGGAACCACTACTGAGCGCCGTGTGCAAGAAGCGCGGGCTCAACTGATCAATTCGATCAGTAGAACCTGTTCTTGGGTGTCGTCGCCTGAGCGAGTTGATCACCCGTGAGCGCGGTCACATCCGCGGCGGAATTCTGTCGTCGCACCGACGACGGAAGCCGGGTGCCGCGGCAGGAAGCTCCTGCTGCGGCACCCGGCTTCGTGTCTGTTCGGTGCGCCCGGTACGAGTGCGTCAGGGGACCTGACGGACCGCGCCCTTGTCTGCGGACGTGGCCAGCGCGGCGTACGCCCGCAGGGCGGTGGTGACGGTGCGTTCGCGGTTCACCGGCTGCCACGGACGCTCGGACGACTCCATCTTCGCCCGGCGCTCGGCGAGCACCGCGTCGTCGACGAGGAGCTTCAGCGTGCGGGTCGCGATGTCGATGAGGATTTGGTCGCCGTCCTCCACCAGGCCGATGGCGCCGCCGCTGGCGGCCTCGGGGGAGATGTGGCCGATGGACAGTCCCGAGGAACCGCCGGAGAATCGGCCGTCGGTGATCAGCGCACACTTCTTTCCGAGGCCGGAGCCCTTGAGGAATGCGGTGGGGTGCAGCATCTCCTGCATGCCCGGTCCGCCTGCAGGACCCTCGTAACGCACGACTAGGACCTCGCCGGGCTGGATCTTCTTCCCGAGGATCACCGACACCGCCTCTTCCTGAGACTCCACGACGCGCGCGGGTCCCTGGAAGTGGAACAGGTCTTCGTCGATGCCCGCCGTCTTGATGACGGCGCCGTCGACGGCGATGTTTCCGCGCAGCACGGCCAGGCCGCCTTCGACCGTGTGCTTGTGCTCGAAGTCGCGGATGCAGCCGTTGGCGGCGTCCGTGTCGAGCGACGACCAGCGGTTGTTCGTCGAGAACGGTTCGGTGGTGCGGACACCGCCGGGTGCGGCGTGGAAGAGTTCGACTGCCTCGTCGGATGCCTTGCCGGACCGGATGTCCCACGTGTCGAGCCACTCGTCGAAGCTCTCGGTGTGCACGGTCGAGACGTCGCTCTCGAGCAGGCCGGCCCGGCGGAGTTCGCCGAGGATGGCGGGGATTCCGCCCGCCCGGTGCACGTCCTCCATGTGGTAGTCCGAGTTGGGGGAGACCTTCGACAGGCACGGCACCTTGCGGCTGATCTCGTCGATCTTGTCGAGGTCGAAGTCGTAGACCTCACCCTCCTGCGCGGCCGCGAGGGTGTGCAGGACCGTGTTGGTGGAACCGCCCATTGCGACGTCCAGTGCCATCGCGTTGCGGAATGCGGCGGGCGTCGCGATGTTACGGGGGAGGACGGAGTCGTCCTCGTCCCGGTAGTACCGCAGGGCGGCTTCGACGACGGTGGTGCCCGCGCGGGTGAACAGTGCGCGACGGGCCTCGTGGGTGGCCAGCGTGGAACCGTTGCCCGGCAACGCCAGACCGAGCGCCTCGGTGAGGCAGTTCATGGAGTTCGCGGTGAACATGCCCGAGCACGACCCGCACGTCGGGCAGGCGCTGCGCTCGACCTCGGACAGACCTTCCTCGTCGACCTCGTCGTTGGCGCTCGCCGAGATCGCCGTGATGAGGTCGGTCGGTGCCTGGGCGACACCGTTCACCACCACCGCCTTGCCGGCCTCCATCGGGCCGCCCGACACGAACACGGTCGGAACGTTCAAACGCAATGCGGCATTGAGCATTCCGGGAGTGATCTTGTCGCAGTTGGAGATGCAGACGAGTGCGTCGGCGGTGTGCGCGTTGACCATGTACTCGACGGAGTCGGCGATGATCTCGCGGCTGGGAAGGGAATACAGCATGCCGCCGTGTCCCATCGCGATGCCGTCGTCGACGGCGATCGTGTGGAACTCGCGAGGTACACCACCGGCGGCGCGGACGGCGTCGGCGACGATGTCGCCGACGTTCTTCAGGTGGACGTGCCCGGGAACGAACTGCGTGTACGAGTTCGCGATCGCGACGATCGGCTTCCCGAAGTCGGAGTCGGTCATTCCGGTGGCGCGCCACAGTGCGCGGGCGCCTGCGGCATTTCGTCCTGCGGTGGTGGTTCGGGACCTCAGCGGGGGCATGAGCGTATTCCTTAGTCAGCGTACGGAAGTACTGACAAACGCTACTCGCGCACTATTCCCCGTCTGTGTCCGGCCGGTTCTTCACCGGCTGCCCGCCGTTCGATCCCGCATCGGCGTGGTGGGCTGCTTCGTCCGCCGCGGCGGCTGCCGCGTAAGGGTCGGTGATGCGGCCGCCGCTCGCCTCGGCGATGTCGGGAAGCCGGTCGAACGTGACGACGGGAAGGGTCACCTCGCCCCCGTCCGTCAGCGTCGCCCGGGCCCAGCCGCGCTTGGGGAAGCGGAATCCCGTGATCTCGGACCACGCCAGCGAGCGGCCGCCGAACAGCCGGCGCACTTCGAGTCCATCGGGCGTGACGGTGGTGCGCACCCGCGCGACCCAGGCCACCGCGACGATCGGGGCGATCACGAGCCAGCCGAAGGCGGCGGGCCAGCCGAAGATGGGGAACGACACGGCGAACAGGAGGAAGGCGCATCCCAGATAGGCCAGGGGAGAAATCCGGATGACCTGCTTGGGCGGGTTCGTGGTGTGGGATGATGATTCTGGTGGCACGGGCTGCTGCGGAGTTGACACCTCTACATCTTCGCACCGCAGCCGATGTATCTCATATTCTGGGACGGCCGACTCACCAAGTTGACTGTTCACTATTAGCGCGCCTACCGTCGAGCGCGTGAAACAGAATGAGTTGCTCGTAATCGGCCGGCGCGTCGTCGCCTGAGTCGATTCCTTCAACTCGCCAGATAACGACGCGCCACCCTCGTACAGCATCAGCTGACGGGGGTTTTTTGTTGCCCGGAGCCAGAATCAGAGGATTTCCCAGTGAGCGCACCAACCGCACGGCCTCAACCCACGCCGCGCAAGTCGGGGGCAGCAAGCCCGACGACCGCGGCCGCCGCGACTCAGACCGGTAGCCGCCGCCAACTCGCCCCCGAGCGGGTCAGCGGCGCCCAGTCCGTGGTCCGAGCCCTCGAGGAGCTCGAGGTCGACACGGTATTCGGCATTCCGGGTGGTGCCGTTCTGCCTGTCTACGACCCGCTCTTCGACTCGAAGAAGGTCCGGCACGTGCTCGTCCGTCACGAGCAGGGCGCAGGCCACGCCGCCACCGGGTACGCCCAGGCGACCGGCAAGGTCGGCGTCTGTATGGCGACGTCCGGTCCCGGTGCGACCAACCTCGTGACGCCGCTCGCCGACGCGCAGATGGACTCCGTTCCGGTCGTGGCCATCACCGGCCAGGTCGGCCGCAGTCTCATCGGCACGGACGCGTTCCAGGAAGCCGACATCTCCGGCATCACGATGCCGATCACCAAGCACAACTTCCTCATCACCGACGGCGTCGACATCCCCCGGATCATCGCGGAGGCCTTCTACCTCGCCTCCAGCGGTCGTCCCGGTGCGGTGCTCGTCGACATCCCGAAGGACGTCCTCCAGGCGCAGACCACGTTCTCGTGGCCGCCGGAGATGCGGCTGCCCGGATACCGTCCCGTCACCAAGCCGCACGGCAAGCAGGTCCGCGAGGCGGCCCGCCTGATCGCCGACGCGAAGCACCCGGTGCTGTACGTCGGTGGCGGCGTCATCAAGTCGGAATCGTCTCCGGAACTGCTCGAACTGGCCGAGCTCACTGGCATTCCGGTGGTCACCACCCTCATGGCGCGCGGCGCGTTCCCGGACAGCCACACGCTGAACTGCGGCATGCCCGGCATGCACGGCACGGTCGCGGCGGTGGCGGCACTGCAGCGCAGCGACCTGCTGATCACGCTCGGTGCGCGCTTCGACGACCGCGTCACCGGTCAGCTCGATTCGTTCGCCCCCGATGCCAAGGTCATCCACGCCGACATCGACCCGGCGGAGATCGGCAAGAACCGGTACGCGGACGTCCCGATCGTCGGCGACTGCAAAGAGGTCATCGTCGAACTGATCGAGGCGATCAAGGCCGACCTGGCCACGGGAACCACGCTGGACCTCACCGAGTGGTGGGCGTACCTCGACGGAATCCGTCGCACGTACCCGCTCAGCTACGACCGTCCCTCCGACGGGGCGCTGTCCCCGGAGTACGTGATCCAGGCGGTCGGCAAGCTCGCCGGTCCCGACGCGATCTACTGCGCCGGCGTCGGACAGCACCAGATGTGGGCGGCGCAGTTCGTCAACTACGAAAAGCCGCGCACCTGGCTGAACTCCGGCGGTCTCGGCACGATGGGCTACGCCGTTCCCGCCGCGATGGGCGCCAAGATGGGCATGCCCGACACCGAGGTGTGGGCCATCGACGGTGACGGCTGCTTCCAGATGACCAATCAGGAACTCGCCACCTGCGCGCTCGAGGGCATCCCGATCAAGGTTGCGCTCATCAACAACGGCAACCTCGGCATGGTGCGCCAGTGGCAGACGCTGTTCTACGACGAGCGCTACTCCAACACCAACCTCGGCACGCATGGCGCAATCCGCATCCCCGACTTCGTCAAGCTGGCGGAGGCGTTGGGCTGCCACGGCATTCGCGTCGAGCGCGAAGAAGACGTCGAGGCGGCGATCCGTGAGGCGCAGGCCATCAACGACAAGCCGGTGGTGATCGACTTCATCGTCGGCGCCGACGCCCAGGTGTGGCCGATGGTCGCTGCGGGCACGAGCAACGACGAGATCATGGCGGCGCGGGGCATCCGTCCGCTGTTCGACGACGACGAGGCGGCCGCCGAGCCGGCCGTCATTCACGAGGCCATGGAGCGCGAGCAGCGTTCGGGCACGGCCGCAGCGGCCGGGGAGGAAGATCAGTGAGCACCAGCCACACCCTCAGTGTTCTCGTCGAGGACAAGCCGGGCGTGCTGGCCAGGGTGGCCGCGCTGTTCTCGCGTCGTGGGTTCAACATCGAGTCGCTCGCCGTCGGTGGCACCGAGCTTCCCGAGATCTCCCGCATGACCATCGTCGTGACCGTCGACGAGTTCCCGCTCGAGCAGGTGACCAAGCAGCTCAACAAGCTCATCAACGTCATCAAGATCGTCGAGCAGGACGGTGAGGCCTCCGTCGCCCGCGAGCTGGTGCTCATCAAGGTGCGAGCCGACGCCAGCGTGCGCACGCAGGTGATCGAGACGGTGAATCTGTTCCGCGCCAAGGTGATCGACGTCTCCCCGGAGTCGGTCACGATCGAGGCGACTGGGACGCGATCCAAGCTGGATGCGCTGCTGCGGATGCTCGATCCGTACGGTATCCGGGAGATCGTGCAGTCCGGGGTCGTGGCCGTGGGACGGGGGCCGAAGTCCATCACGGCCACTCGCTAGTACTTTAGATACGCAAATCCAAGAAAGAGGTTGAACTGTGGCAGTCGAGATGTTCTACGACGACGATGCCGATCTGTCGATCATCCAGGGCCGTAAGGTCGCTGTGATCGGTTACGGAAGCCAGGGCCACGCGCACTCGCTGAGCCTGCGCGACTCGGGCGTCGATGTGCGTATCGGCCTCAAGGAAGGCTCGAAGTCCCGCGCGAAGGCCGAGGAGCAGGGCCTGACCGTCGGTACCCCCGCCGAGGTCTCCGAGTGGGCCGACGTGATCATGGTGCTCGCACCCGACACCGCGCAGGCGTCGATCTTCACCAATGACATCGAGCCCAACCTGAAGGACGGCGACGCGCTGTTCTTCGGACACGGCCTCAACATCCACTTCGACCTGATCAAGGCTCCGGAGTTCGTCACCGTCGGCATGGTCGCCCCCAAGGGCCCCGGCCACCTGGTGCGTCGTCAGTTCGTCGACGGCAAGGGTGTTCCCGCGCTCATCGCGATCGACCAGGACCCGAAGGGTGAGGGCCAGGCCCTCGCGCTGTCCTACGCCAAGGGCATCGGCGGCACCCGCGCCGGCGTCATCAAGACCACGTTCAAGGAAGAGACCGAGACGGACCTCTTCGGCGAGCAGGCCGTGCTCTGTGGCGGCACCGAGGAACTGGTCAAGACCGGTTTCGAGGTCATGGTCGAGGCCGGCTACGCGCCCGAGATGGCGTACTTCGAGGTGCTGCACGAGCTCAAGCTCATCGTCGACCTCATGTACGAGGGTGGCATCGCCCGCATGAACTACTCGGTGTCCGACACCGCGGAGTTCGGTGGCTACCTCTCCGGCCCGCGCGTCATCGACGCCGGCACCAAGGAGCGCATGAAGGCGATCCTGGCCGACATCCAGTCGGGTGAGTTCACCCGCCGCCTCGTCGCCAACGTCGAGAACGGCAACACCGAGCTCGAGGGCCTGCGCAAGGCCAACGCCGAGCACCCGATCGAGGTCACCGGCAAGAAGCTGCGCGACCTGATGAGCTGGGTCGACCGGCCGATCACCGAAACCGCCTAGGTTTCACTGCTTTTCTGTTCCACCGAACCACCGGCCCGATGCCGCATCGGTCTCGTCAGAGGCCCCCGATGTGACATTGGGCCGGTGTTGTTTCGTGTCCGATTCCGTTGTTGCAGGCGTCCACTATGTGGTATTGCAGACCAGGATGCGGTTTCCCTGTCAGGGCGGACTAAGCTGTGTGTGGTTAAAACACCCCCACACCCACCTATTCAGGGAGTTTGCACGTGAGCCAGCCAGGCCGTCCTGTAGTTCTGATCGCCGACAAGCTCGCGCCGTCCACCGTCGAGGCATTGGGCGACGGTGTGGAGGTGCGATGGGTCGACGGACCTGATCGCCCGGCCCTGCTCGCGGCGGTGCCCGAGGCCGACGCGATCCTCGTCCGTTCCGCCACCACCGTGGACGCCGAGGTCCTGGCGGCCGGTACCAAGCTCAAGATCGTCGCCCGGGCCGGCGTCGGCCTCGACAACGTCGACGTGGCCGCCGCCACCGAGCGTGGTGTCATGGTCGTCAACGCGCCGACCTCCAACATCCACACGGCAGCCGAGCACGCCGTCGCACTGATGCTCGCCACCGCGCGCCAGATCCCCGCGGCCGACGCCACCCTGCGCGACCGTGAATGGAAGCGCAGCAAGTTCAACGGTGTCGAGATCTTCGGCAAGACCGTCGGCGTCGTCGGCCTCGGCCGCATCGGCCAGCTGTTCGCGCAGCGGCTCGCCGCGTTCGAGACGCACGTCATCGCGTACGACCCCTACGTGTCGGCCGCCCGTGCCGCGCAGCTCGGCATCGAGCTCGTCACCCTCGACGAACTGCTCGAGCGGGCCGACCTCATCTCTGTGCACCTCCCCAAGACTCCCGAGACCAAGGGACTGCTCGGCACGGAGAACCTGGCGAAGACCAAGAAGGGCGTCGTCATCGTCAACGCCGCCCGTGGCGGTCTGATCGACGAGGCAGCGCTGGCCGAGGCCATCAAGTCGGGTCACGTGCGTGCCGCGGGCCTCGACGTGTTCGAGACCGAGCCCTGCACCGACAGCCCGTTGTTCGACCTGCCCGAGGTCGTCGTGACGCCGCACCTCGGTGCCTCCACGACCGAGGCTCAGGACCGCGCCGGAACCGACGTCGCGAAGTCCGTACTGCTCGCTCTCGCAGGCGATTTCGTTCCCGACGCCGTAAACGTGTCGGGTGGCGCCGTGGGCGAGGAAGTTGCCCCGTGGCTCGAGATCGTCCGCAAGCAGGGTGTTCTCATCGGGGCCCTGTCGGGTGAACTGCCCGTCAACCTCTCGGTCGACGTACGCGGCGAGCTGGCCTCCGAGGACGTCGAGGTGCTCGCGCTCTCGGCTCTGCGCGGTGTGTTCTCCGCCGTCATCGAGGACGCGGTCACGTTCGTCAATGCTCCCGCACTCGCGGAAGAGCGCGGCGTCACGGCCGAGGTCACCAAGGCCGCCGAAAGCCCCAACCACCGCAGCGTGGTGGACCTGCGCGCGGTGTTCGGCGACGGCAGCGTCATCAACGTCTCGGGCACGCTGACCGGCCCGCAGCAGGTCGAGAAGATCGTCAACATCAACGGCCGCAACTTCGAACTGCGCGCCGAGGGTCTCAACCTGGTGGTGAACTACACCGATCAGCCCGGCGCGCTGGGCAAGATCGGCACGCAGCTCGGCAACGCCGGCATCGACATCCAGGCTGCGCAGCTCAGCCAGGACGCCGAGGGCGAGGGCGCGACCATCCTCCTCCGCGTCGACCGGGAGGTGCCGAGCGAGGTGCGGGACGCGATCTCCACCGCCGTCGGCGCCACCAAGATCGAGCTCGTCAACCTGGCCTAATCCCCACTGTGCGCGTGTCACGACCCCCGTTGTCGTGGCACGCGCACAGCTCTATGTGAAGTGAGGCGTTCATGAAGCTTGCGGTCATTCCGGGTGACGGCATCGGTGTCGAGGTCACGGCCGAGGCACTGAAGGTGCTGCGGAAGCTCGTACCCGATCTCCAGACCACCGAGTACGACCTCGGTGCCCGTCGATACAACGCCACCGGGGAACTGCTCCCGGATGCCGATCTCGCGGCGATCCGCGAGCACGACGCGATTCTGCTGGGCGCCATCGGCGACCCGTCGGTGACCCCGGGTGTGCTCGAGCGGGGGCTGCTGCTGAACATGCGATTCGCGTTGGATCATCACGTGAATCTGCGTCCGTCGCAGCTCTATCCGGGGTCGAAGTCGCCGCTCGCGGCGCAGCCGGACATCGACTTCGTGGTCGTGCGCGAGGGCACCGAGGGTCCGTACACCGGCAACGGTGGCGCGATTCGCGTCGGCACCCCGCACGAGATCGCGACCGAGGTGTCGATCAACACGTGGTTCGGTGCCGAGCGGGTGGTGCGGTACGCGTTCGCGCTCGCGCAGACCCGGCGTAAGCACGTCACCCTGATCCACAAGACGAACGTCCTCTCCAACGCCGGTGCGATCTGGACGCGTGCCGTGGAGACGGTGTCGGCCGAATACCCGGACGTGGAGACGGCGTACTGCCACATCGATGCGGCCACCATCTACATGGTCACCGATCCGTCGCGATTCGACGTGATCGTCACGGACAACCTGTTCGGCGACATCATCACCGACCTCGCGGGTGCGGTCACGGGAGGCATCGGACTGGCGGCGTCGGGGAACATCGACGCGTCGGGGACGAACCCGTCGATGTTCGAGCCGGTGCACGGCAGCGCCCCGGACATCGCCGGCCAGGGGATCGCGGATCCCACGGCGGCCATCCTGTCCGCGGCGCTGCTGCTGCGTCACCTCGGCCGGGACGGCGATGCCGCGCGCATCGAAGCTGCCGTCGAGGCCGATCTGGCGTCCCGCGGCGACTCGAAGGTCGTCACGTCGGAGGTCGGCGACCGGATCGCCGCCGCCCTCTAGGACCGCGATTCGATCTTGTCTCCCTCGATCCCTGTGGCCCGGTCTTCGGACCGGGCCACAGGGATCAGTGGTATCGAGGCTGCCGGAAATGCCGCAGCTATGGCGAAAGTCACCGGGAAACCGACGATTCCGATCAGTGCGCCGAACACCGGGGGAACGATCGAGGCCGCGACGAACTGACCGGTGTTCTGGACACCGAGCGCGCGTCCGCCCCAGAACGGGCCCGCGATCTCGGCGACGGCGGTGAAGGCGAGGCCGTTCGGTGCCACCGTCGCGACCGACGCCGCGAGCAGCGCCACGATCGCCACCGGTGTATCCATCGCATCCGTCACGGCGAGCGCCACCATGGACACTCCGCCGGCGAGGGCGACCCAGCGAAGCGGACGCATACGACTGCCCACCACGTCGGACCAGAAACCGACTCCCATCCGGCCGAACGCGCCGAGGATCTGGGCGAACGTCACGATCAGGCCTGCCGCCGTTGCTTCCCAATGCCTTTCGGAGATCAGCCACACGAGCGCGTAGGTCCACACCGTGTACTGGGGCACGACGAGCAGCACCGAGACGGCGTGGATGCGCCACAGTGTGCTGCTGTCGCGATACGGATTCGCGAGCATGCCGAGATCCGCCGCGGCGCTTCGGCTCGGCCTGGGCGGATCGACAACCCAGAGTGCACAGGCCAGCGCGGCGGTCGCGCACAGGATGGCGGGCAGCGCGAGCGCCCATCCGATGCCGTGGTCGTGTGCGACCGAGGGCAGCGTCAGCGCAGCGCAGGCAATGCCGAGCGGCAGCGACATCTGCCGGATACCCATCGCCAGTCCGCGGCGCTCGGGCGGGAACCATCCGACGACGACGCGTCCGCTCGCGGCATTCGCCGAGGCGGCCGCCATGCCGCCGAGCAGCAGGAAGGCCGCGGTGGCCGTGAGTGATCCGGACAGGGCCGCGCCGATTCCCGCAGCCGCCGTGGCCGCCATCCCGGCGGCCAGCACTCGGCGTTCGCCGTAGCGATCGGCGAGGGCGCCCCACGCGATCAGCGTCAGCATGACTCCGAGGGTGGGTGCGGCGACGAGGAGTCCGGTGCGGGCGAGGCTGAGCCCGTGATTCTCCTGGAGTTCGGGGATCAGGAAGGCGACGCCGTTGACGAAGACCGCCTGTGCGGCCTGGGCGAACATCCCGAGGGTGAGCATCCACCATCTGCGGGCAGTTCCGACGGCGGACGGCGTGTCGATCGATGCAGTCATGTTATCTCAATATCTAGGATTGCAGTCTCATATATTGGGGAGCATACGGAGTCTATACCCCGCGTCCCTCGGCGTCCCGGCACGGCGCTGAACCCGGGCCGATAGACTCGGCGCCATGCGTCTTGGTCGAGTGGCAAGTCCCGATGGTGTTGCGTTCGTCAGTATCGAGGGGGACGAGGAGTCCCGGATCGCGAAGGAGATCGCCGAGCACCCGTTCGGCACCCCCACTTTCACCGGCCGGAGTTGGCCGCTCGCCGACGTGCGACTGCTGGCACCGATCCTCGCCAGCAAGGTCGTCGCGATCGGAAAGAACTACGCCGCCCACGCCGCCGAGATGGGGGGAGAGGCGCCGGCCGATCCTGTGATCTTCCTCAAGCCCAACACCTCGATCGTGGGCCCCGACGCCGCAATCGTCCTGCCGAAGTCCTCCAATGAAGTTCACTACGAAGGAGAACTCGCGGTCGTCATCGGGCGCCCCTGCAAGGATGTGCCCGCAGCCAAGGCCCTCGACGTGGTGCTCGGGTACACCGCCGCCAACGACGTGACGGCCCGTGACCACCAGCGCCACGACGGGCAGTGGACGAGAGCGAAGGGCCACGACACGTTCTGCCCACTGGGACCGTGGATCGAGACCCAGCTCGACGCGTCCGACGTCGACATCACCACCGAGGTGGACGGAGTGGTGAAGCAGCGGAGCAACACTTCGCTTCTGCTGCACGACATTCCGAAGATCATCGAATGGGTGTCGGCCGTCATGACGCTACTCCCGGGCGACGTCATTCTCACGGGTACCCCGGAAGGCGTCGGTCCGATCGTGGACGGCCAGAGCGTGAGCGTGACCATCGGTGGCATCGGCACCCTCACCAATCCGGTGACCGCCAAGCGCTGACGGCTCTCGTGTCGACATCGGGAGCGGACTAGCCTGTAGGAGTCCGTTTTCCCAGCGTCGACCCAAGTGAGCCATGACCACAAGCGAAGTTCGCGTCCGTTTCTGCCCGTCGCCCACCGGAACCCCGCATGTGGGGCTCGTCCGAACCGCCCTGTTCAACTGGGCGTTCGCCCGTCACAACGGTGGGTCGTTCGTGTTCCGCATCGAGGACACCGATGCTGCCCGTGACAGCGAGGAGTCGTACCAGGCGATCCTGGACGCGCTGCGCTGGCTCGGATTGAACTGGGACGAGGGCCCCGAGGTCGGGGGACCGTACGAGCCCTACCGTCAGTCCCAGCGACGGGACCTGCATCTGGACGTCGTCGCGAAACTGCTCGCGGCGGGCGAGGCGTACGAGTCGTTCTCGACGCCCGAGGAGGTCGAGGAGCGGCACAAGGCGGCCGGCCGCGATCCCAAGCTCGGCTACGACAACTTCGATCGTGATCTGACGCCGGATCAGCGACAGGCGTTCCTCGACGAGGGCCGCAAGCCCGTGGTCCGGCTGCGGATGCCGGACCACGACCTGACGTGGGACGACCTCGTGCGCGGCGAGACGACGTTCAAGGCCGGAACCGTTCCCGACTTCGCCCTCACCCGCGGCAACGGGATTCCGCTGTACACGTTGGTCAACCCGGTCGACGACGCGTTGATGAAGATCACACACGTGCTGCGCGGCGAGGACCTGCTGTCGTCGACGCCGCGGCAGCTCGCCCTCTACGAGGCGATGCAGCGGATCGGCGTGGCCGATTTCACTCCGAGGTTCGGGCATCTGCCGTTCGTCATGGGGCAGGGCAACAAGAAACTGTCCAAGCGCGATCCCGAGTCGAACCTCTTCATCCATCGAGACCGCGGTTTCGTTCCGGAGGGATTGTTGAATTACCTGGCGCTGCTGGGCTGGGGCATTTCCGACGACCACGACGTGTTCTCGCTGGACGAGATGGTCACCGCCTTCGATATCTCCAAGGTCAATTCCAATCCGGCCCGGTTCGACCAGAAAAAGGCCGACGCGATCAACGCCGAGCACATCCGGCTGCTCGAGCCCGCTGATTTCGCCGCGCGCCTGCGCGCGTTCCTGACGCTCCACGGTCATCTCGGGGAGACCGTGGACGAGTCCGTCTTCGCGACCGCCGCCGAACTGGTCCAGACGCGCATCGTGGTCCTGTCCGACGCCTGGGATCTGCTGAAGTTCCTGTTCGTCGACGAGGCCGACTTCGCGATCGACCCGGCCGCCGCTGCCAAGAACCTGGGCGCCGACTCCGCACCGGTTCTCGACGCCGCCCTCGCGTCGCTGGACGCAGTCGAGGCATGGGATGCGGCCTCACTGGAAGAGGCCCTCAAGACCGCTCTCGTGGACGAACTGGGCCTCAAGCCACGTAAGGCGTTCGCGCCGGTTCGGGTGGCCGTGACGGGCTCGCACATCAGCCCGCCGCTCTACGAATCGATGGAACTGCTCGGACGCGACGTGTCGCTGTCCCGGCTGCGCTCTGCGCGGGCCGGCGTCGCCGGCTAGGACGCCGCTCTCGGGCCGAAAAGGGTGTAAAAACAGCCTCTGACCAGACGATTTGGTAAATCCCGGCAGTAGGCTGGTAATCTCTTCTTCGGCCCGAGGCGGGCCGCAGAGCCCAGAAGCTCAGCGGTTCGAGAACGGCCATTGGGGTATGGTGTAATTGGCAACACAGCGGTTTCTGGTACCGCCATTCTAGGTTCGAGTCCTGGTACCCCAGCGGAAGTTCGGCCGATTTTGACTCCGAACTTCTGGAAGCTATGCTTGCTGAGCTTCCAAAGCAAGACAAAGTTCCTGGCCCCGTCGTCTAGCGGCCTAGGACGCCGCCCTCTCAAGGCGGTAGCGCGGGTTCGAATCCCGTCGGGGCTACAAAAAGAAACACCCTCCAAGAAATTGGAGGGTGTTTCTTTTTATCCGGACGATATGTCGTTCATCCCGTCTTGCGGCGGAATTCGCGTTTGTGGTCGGCAGGCCCATGCGCCTCGTGCGCCTTGGAATGTCCGTCCTTGTGATCGGTGGACAGTCCGGCCTGATGATTCTTCCGCTCGAGTGCTTCGCGGAATTTCTTTTTCGTGTCCTCGTTACTGGCGTCGGTCATGGTGAACTCCCTCGGGTAGCCGGTTCACTCTGTGAAGCTACGCCGAGGGCACCGAGAATGCTCCCGTTTTTTCTGCGCGGTGTCAGGCGCGGCGGTCGGCCGTCTCCAGGTACGCGGCCGTGGTCCCGCCCACCGGCATCGCGGGCAGGCCGAGCTTGGCGTGATCCCAGCTTCTGATGCGCTCGGGAACGATCCGCACGACAACCCGCTTGTGCAGCAGCTGATCGATGGCGGGACGCAGATCGTCGGTGTAGGGCCCGGTGTACCGTTCCCACACGCTGACGCCGACCGCGAACATCGCGTCCGGGTCCTCCACGATCTCCGCCCGGCCCTCGACGGAGATTCCGCGCAGGGTGTCGTACGTCTGGCCGTCCTCGATCAGGACGGTGACGCGGTCGTCACGGCGCAGGTTGACCGCCTTCTGCGATTTCGACTTCGTCTCGAACCAGATCTCGCCGTCGATCACGGCGTACCACATGGCGACCAGATGGGACCGGCCGTCCGCTGCCACCGTTGCGAGCGTGGCGATCCGGCTCCGATCCACGAATTCGGCGATCTCCGAATCCGTCATCGTGATCTGCGATCGTTGGTTCTTCCCCATCGGCTTCTCCTGTCGCGGTGAACGTCGGTCGTGGTCGATCAGAGCCTCTTGTGCAACGCCTCGGCGGCGGCGAGAAGGTCGGCCGCCCAACGGGCGCCCGGTCGCCTGCCCATTCTGTCGATGGGACCGGACACCGAAATTGCTGCGATGACAGCGCCGCCGGCATCCCGCACGGGTGCGGCGACACTGGCGACACCGGGTTCCCGCTCGGCGGCGCTCTGTGCCCAGCCGCGCCTGCGGACCTCGAGCAGCACGCGTTCGCCGAACGCCGCGTCGGGAAGAATCGCGCGCTGGGTCTGTGGGTCGGCCCAGGCGAGAAGGACCTTGGCGCCCGAGCCGGCGCTCATCGGCAGTCGTGCCCCGACGAGAACGGTGTCGCGGAGACCCGTGGGCGGCTCCATCGCCGCCACACAGATGCGCTGGGTGCCTTCCCGGCGGTACAACTGCACGCTCTCACCGGTGATCTCGCGCAGCCGCGGAAGGACGAGCGCCGCCGCCGAGACGAGCGGATCGTTAGCCGTTGCAGCGAGTTCGGCGAGGCCGGGACCGGGGCACCACAGCCCGTCGGAGTCGCGGGTCAAGAGGCGGTGGACCTCGAGCCCGACGGCCAGCCGGTGGGCGGTGGCGCGGGGGAGTCCGGTGCGCGAGCACAGTTCGGTGAGGCTGCAGGGCTTCTCGGCCACGGCATGCAGCACGCCCACCGCTTTGTCAAGGACTCCGATGCCGCTATGCTGTCTCATAGGTCGATACCACTTTCTCGCATACTGGGATCATAGCGCACCTTCGTCTCACGTCGAGTGCGTGTCCGGGAAGAGGGTAACGACATCAAGCGCACGGCGGACCGGCCCGAAGCCCGCGGTGCGAGAGGACACACAGAGGTGGAGAAGATGGCGGAGAAAGCACGCACCCTGGCAGAGAAGGTGTGGGACGACCACGTCGTGGTCCGGGGTGAGGGAGACAACCCCGACCTCATCTACATCGATCTGCATCTCGTTCACGAAGTGACGAGTCCGCAGGCATTCGACGGACTTCGGCTGGCGGGGCGCCCGCTGCGCCGGCCCGACCTGACGATTGCCACGGAGGACCACAACGTCCCCACCGTCGACATCGACAAGCCGATCGCCGACCCCGTCTCCAAGACTCAGGTGGACACGCTGCGGCGCAACTGTGAGGAATTCGGTGTCCGGCTGCACCCGATGGGAAACATCGACCAGGGCATCGTCCACGTCGTCGGACCCCAGCTGGGTCTCACCCAGCCCGGCATGACCGTGGTGTGCGGTGACAGCCACACGTCCACCCACGGCGCCTTCGGCGCGCTCGCGATGGGCATCGGCACCAGTGAGGTCGAACACGTCATGGCGACGCAGACGTTGTCGTTGCGTCCTTTCCGGACGATGGCGATCACCGTGGACGGCGAATTGCCCGACGGCGTGACGAGTAAAGATCTCATTTTGGCCGTCATCGCGAAGATCGGAACGGGCGGAGGCCAGGGCTACGTCCTGGAGTACCGCGGCGAAGCGATCCGGAAGATGTCGATGGAAGCGCGGATGACCGTCTGCAACATGTCCATCGAGGCGGGTGCGCGGGCAGGCATGATCGCCCCCGACGAGATCACCTACGAATTCATCAAGGGACGTCCCCACGCGCCGAAGGGCGCCGACTGGGACGCCGCGGTGGAGGCCTGGGAGCAGTTGAAGACCGACGAGGGTGCGGTTTTCGACAACGAGGTCCACATCGACGCGAGTTCCCTGACGCCGTTCGTGACCTGGGGCACCAACCCGGGGCAGGGGCTGCCGCTCGGCGAGGCCGTGCCGAATCCGGCCGAGATCGTGGACGAGAGCGAGCGTCACGCCGCGGAGAAGGCGTTGACCTACATGGGTCTCGAAGCCGGAACTCCGTTGCGTGAGGTGGCGATCGACACAGTTTTCGTGGGTTCGTGCACCAACGGTCGGATCGAGGATCTGCGGGCCGTGGCCGACGTGTTGCGTGGCCGCCACGTCGCCGACGGGGTCCGGATGCTGATCGTGCCGGGCTCGATGCGCGTTCGTGCGCAGGCCGAAAAGGAGGGTCTCGGCGAGATCTTCACCGCCGCGGGCGCCGAATGGCGGCAGGCGGGGTGCTCGATGTGCCTCGGGATGAACCCGGATCAGCTCGCGCCCGGCGAGCGTTCGGCCTCCACGTCCAACCGCAATTTCGAAGGCCGTCAAGGCAAGGGCGGCCGGACTCACCTGGTTTCGCCGCTGGTCGCCGCCGCGACCGCAGTCCGGGGAACACTGTCCGCGCCGACAGATCTGGCCTAGGACCCAAGGAATTTAGGAGATTTTTCGATGGAATCCTTTAGCACACACAAAGGTATCGGCGTTCCGCTGCGGCGATCCAACGTGGACACGGACCAGATCATTCCGGCGGTCTACCTGAAACGAGTGACCCGCACCGGTTTCGAGGACGGTCTGTTCGCCGCGTGGCGGAACGATCCGAACTTCGTTCTGAACGTCGCCCCGTACGACAAGGGCAGCGTTCTGGTGGCCGGGCCCGATTTCGGCACGGGCTCCTCCCGCGAGCACGCCGTGTGGGCGCTATCCGACTTCGGATTTCGGGTCGTGATCGCGTCTCGCTTCGCCGACATCTTCCGGGGGAACGCCGGCAAGGCCGGTCTGCTGGCCGCTCAGGTGGCCCAGTCGGACGTCGAACTGCTCTGGAAGTTGCTCGACGAGCAACCCGGTCTCGAATTGATTGTCGACCTCGAGAACAAGACTGTGACGGCCGGAACCACCGTGGTGCCCTTTGCGATTGATGACTACACGCGGTGGCGTCTGATCGAGGGTCTGGACGACATCGGATTGACATTACGGCAGGTAGAAGCCATTTCCGAGTTCGAAAAGTCAAGGCCTTCTTGGAAACCTGCGACTCTTCCGGAGCCCACTCCTGCCGACTGAAAGTTGGAATAGGAGCCCTGTCTGCCAGATAATAAGTTCCTGAGAATGGTGCCGCGTTGTATGAGAATTGGCGTGGCACATAGACTCCTGCGGTATTCAGGTTTACCGTAGTTCGTAGTCGGTCCGATGATGGACCATTAGTTCGCGGAGGAATTTCAATGAATAAGGCAGAGCTCATCGATGTTCTGACCGAGAAACTGGGCACGGACAGGCGCACGGCAACGGAAGCTGTCGAGCATGTCGTGGACACGATCGTCCGGGCAGTGCACCGCGGCGACAGCGTGACCATCACCGGTTTCGGCGTCTTCGAGCAGCGTCGTCGCGCAGCACGTGTCGCACGCAACCCGCGCACGGGTGAGACCGTCAAGGTCAAGCCGACGTCGGTGCCGGCGTTCCGTCCGGGCGCTCAGTTCAAGGCGGTTATCGCTGGCGGCCAGAAGCTTCCGGCCACCGGTCCGGCAGTCAAGCGCGGCGCAGCGGCGCCCGCCACCAAGGCTGCCGCCAAGAAGGCTGCTGCAAAGAAGACGGCTGCCAAGAAGACCGCAGCCAAGAAGGCGGCCCCGGCCAAGACCACGGCCGCGAAGAAGACCGCAGCCAAGAAGGCCCCGGCCAAGACCACGGCTGCGAAGAAGACCGTGGCGAAGAAGGTGGCTCCGGCCAAGACTGCAGCCAAGAAGACTGCAGCCAAGAAGGCTCCGGCCAAGACCACGGCTGCGAAGAAGACCGTGGCGAAGAAGGTGGCTCCGGCCAAGACTGCAGCCAAGAAGACTGCAGCCAAGAAGGCTCCGGCCAAGACCACGGCTGCCAAGAAGACCGCAGCAAAGAAGGCTCCCGCGAAGCGCGCCAAGTAATACAGCGCACACGGGACTGCCCGAACACTGACAGGCGCCGACCCTGGGGGTTGGCGCCTGTCAGTGTTCTCCTGGCCTCCCGGTGAACTCTGGCCGGTAGGGCTCAGTCCTTCCGAGTGGGAGGCAGCGGACTGTCGATGTGATCGGCGGCGATGAGTTTGCCGCCGGACAGCGAAAGCACCCAGGTGCTCGCCTTCCTGTTCCGCGCCGGGGGAAGTGTGATGCCGTCGTTCTCCGCCCACCAGTCGAGCAGATCGGGAATGACGCCTCCCTGACTGCAGATCACCTGAACTCCGCCGAGAGCGGCGATCTTACGGACCCTCGTGCGGGTGGCCACCGGGTCGGCGGTGTAACTCTCCTCGGACAGCAGCGGATCCAACCGGACGGTCGTGTCCAGCGCGCGCGCCAGCGGCTCGACCGTCTGTGTGCACCGCGTCCGGTCGGCGGACGTGATGACGGTGGCCCCGAACGCTTCGAGCTGCGGGACGAGCGCCTCGGCCTGGTGTAGGCCGTTCGTATCCAGGGGCCGGGTGGTGTCGTCGCCCTTGTACCGCTTCCGGCTTCCAGCCTTGGCGTGCCGGACCAGGAGCACGGTCGCGGTGTCGGGTGGCTGGGCCGTGAATCGGCGGAGCATCTTGCGATCCATGGGATACGACAGTTGATCGGCCACCTCGGATACGGGAAGCCACCGCATCTCGTCCACTTCGCTGTTGGAGACGAATTCACCGGCGCGGGCTTCTGCCGCCCAGTACTCGACTCGTTTCAATCGGCGGTGGCCCGGAATCGGATATGTCAACGCGCCCAGATGCCGGCCGAGGCGCCCGCGAATACCCGTCTCTTCTTCCACCTCACGCAGTGCGGCCACCACGGCGGTCTCTCCGGGGTCGAGCTTTCCCTTCGGGAATGACCAGTCCTCGTATTTGGGCCGGTGAATGAGCGCGATCTCGATCTCGTCGGGATTGCCGGGAGACTTTCGCCACAGCACTGCCCCAGCAGCGAAGATATTGGCTTTGACCGGTTTGCCGGGTGAACTGCTCACCGAGTTCCTTCCTTCTGCCGCGGACTCGCCGCGATCAGGATCCGGTGCCCATTCGTTTGCGCATCATGGCCTCCTGGTGGTCGCGAACCTCCTCGCCGCGGGCAGGCGACGGAACCCACCGGCCGTCGGACCCGAGCACCCAGCACCGCGTGACGGGATCGAGCGCGGAGTCGACGATCTCGCCTATCTGAGCAGTGAGTCGAGGATCTTTCACCTGCGCCATGACCTCGACGCGTCGGTCGAGGTTGCGGTGCATCATGTCTGCGCTGCCGATCCAGTATTCGTCGGCGCCGCGGAAATGGAACACCCGGGAATGCTCGAGGAATCGTCCGAGAATCGACCGGACGTGGATGTTCTCACTCAGGCCGGGAACTCCGGGTTTGAGGGCGCAGATGCCACGCACGACGATTTCGACGGGCACACCGGCCCGGGACGCGCGGTAGAGCGAGTCGATCACCTGCTCGTCGACCAAGGCGTTGGCCTTCAGCAGGATTCCGGCGTCCTCGCCCCGCAGTTTGTGCGCGATCTCACCGTCGATCCGCTCGATGATTCCCCGGCGCACACCGTACGGCGCGACGAGCAGGTTGCGATACTGCGTCTTCCGCGAGTAGCCAGTGAGGGAATTGAACAGGTCGGTGAGGTCCGCGCCGATCTCGGGTGCGGCGGTGAGGAGGCCGATGTCTTCGTACAGGCGGGCAGTCTTCGGGTTGTAGTTGCCGGTACCGATGTGGCAGTAACGCCGGATGGTGGACCCTTCGCGACGGACCACGAGACACGTCTTGCAGTGGGTCTTGAGCCCGACGAGTCCGTACACCACGTGCACACCCGCGTGTTCGAGTTTGCGGGCCCACTTGATGTTCGCCTGCTCGTCGAATCGCGCTTTGATCTCGACCAGTGCCACAACCTGTTTGCCCTCCTCGGCGGCGGTGATCAATGCATCGACGATGGGGGAGTCGCCCGAAGTGCGGTAGAGCGTCTGCTTGATCGCCAGAACCTGGGGGTCGGCCGCGGCCTGTTCGATGAAGCGCTGGACGCTCGTGGAGAACGAGTCGTACGGGTGGTGGACCAGGACGTCGCCGTCGCGGAGTGTGGAGAAGACGCTCTTGGGTGTTTCTCTCTCGCCGAACGCCGGATGCGTTGCCGGGACGAACGGTGCGTCCTTGAGGGCGGGCCGATCGACCGCGTACACCTGCCACAGGCACGACAGATCCAGCAATCCGGGTACCTGGATGACGTCGCCGGGATCGACGTCGAGTTCGCGCAGGAGAAGTTCGAGCATGTGCTCGGTCATGTCGTCCGCGACCTCGAGCCGCACCGGTGAACCGAAGCGGCGGCGGGCCAACTCACGCTCGAGGGCCTGCAGAAGATCCTCGTCGCGGTCTTCCTCGACCTCGAAATCGGCGTTGCGCGTGATCCGGAACGCGTGGTGCTCCACGATCTCCATGCCCGGGAACAGCATGTCGAGGTGAGCGGAGATCAGATCTTCCAGGGGCAGGAACGCGTCGATGGAGGAGGGCGTTTCGTCGCGGCGGACGCGGACGAACCGGCCCACGTTGTCCGGAACCTTGACCCTCGCAAAGTGTTCGCCACCGGTCACCGCATCCTTCACCGTCACCGCGAGGTTGAGACTCAGCCCGCTGATGTACGGGAACGGGTGGGCATGGTCGACGGCGAGCGGAGTGAGCACGGGGAAGATCTGGTCCTGGAAATGCACCGACAAGCGCTCGCGGTCGTCGTCGGTGAGATCGTCCCATCCGATGATGGAGATCCCTTCGGCGGCAAGCGCGGGACGAACGGAGTCGAGGAAGACCCGTGCGGCCTTCTCCGAGATCTCCTGGGTCCGGGTCGCGATCAGCGAGAGCTGCTCGCGCGGGGAGAGACCGTCGGCGGACCGCACGGACAGCCCGGTCTCGTCGCGGCGCTTGAGTCCGGCCACGCGGACCATGAAGAACTCGTCGAGATTGGACGCGAAGATGGCGAGGAACTTGGCGCGCTCGAGCAACGGCAGCGACGTGTCCTCGGCGAGGGCGAGGACACGGGCATTGAAATCGAGCCAACTGAGTTCGCGGTTCAGGTAACGATCTTCGGGGAGTCCGTCGGTCAGCGCGCTGGTGAGGGCACTCGTCGCAGCGGGTGGCGCCATCGGAACGTTCGTGGGATTGGCCGTGACGATGCTGTCGCGGGTTCCGTTCTTTCCGTCGACGTCGGTCTGCTGGTCGAGTGCTTCTCGGTTACTCACTCCACGATCATCCCTCGAGAATTCGGCCGCCGACAATCGATGGGGCAAATTCACACGGCGCGCGCGGCCTACTCGTTTCCGCAGCGCGAGGGGTCGGTGTGTTCGAGAGCGTCGAGGGCGGCACGCGTCGCAGGTCCGACGCCGAGAGCCTGCGCGGCATCGAGATCGTCGGCGGTGTCGACGTCGGTTCGCAGACCGGGCCAGTGCCCGTCGAGGGGCCGCGCCCCGGACTCGAGATGCCGCTTCGCGGATCCCGGTCCGAACCGGGGATCGAGCGGAATCTCCGGGTCGCAGGAGAACAGTGCGGCGGTTCCGGTGCCGTGATGATCGACGACGACCGACCTGCCACCGGTTCTCGCCGCGGCGAGTGCTTCACCGAATTCGCCTCCGCGCAGAGACGGAAGGTCGGCCTGCAGTGCGACGACGTCGACTCCGCGCTCGTTGCGGCGGACGTGCTCGGCCGCCGCCGACAGCGCCGCATTGAGGCTGTGCTCGGTGCCGCCCTCGTCCGGCCGATCCTCGGCGGAAACGGGTGCGGGGTCGGCGTAGACGTGCGCGCCGACACTGCGCGCGAGCCGCGCCACCGCGGGATCCGGCGTGACCACGGTGACACCGACGACCGTCGCGACGTCGCTGACGACGGCCAGGGTGTCGCGCAGCATCGACAGGACCAGTCCGGTGCGGTCCGCCGTGTCGAAGACACCCGACAGCCGCGTCTTGGCCGCGTGGAGTTCCTTCACCGCGACGAGAACGTGCGCGCGCGGCGCCACGGATCGGGTCGCTGTGCTCATGCGGATATCTTGCCAGCCCGCGCGGGGCGGTGCTCCGGACGCCCGGTCGCGGCTGAGCAGCGAACGAGTTCGGTAGCGGGGCGGCGCCCGACCTCGGCATCGGCAATACTGTGGGCGACGCATCGGGTAACGAACGACGAGGGGGCTGTGTGAGCAAGGCTGCGGTACTGGGAGCGGGTTCATGGGGGACTGCATTTGCGAAGGTCCTGGCCGATGCCGGGACCGATGTCACCATGTGGGCGCGACGCGCTGAGGTCGCCGAATCGATCGTGTCGCGGCACGAGAACGCGGACTACCTGCCGGGCATCGCCCTGCCTCCGTCGTTGACCGCCACCGACGACGCGCGGGCCGCACTCGACGGCGCCGACATCGTCGTCCTCGCGGTGCCGTCGCAGTCCCTGCGCGACAATCTGCAGGTCTGGAGTCCGATGATCCCCGAGGACGCCACCCTGCTGAGCCTCGCCAAGGGCATCGAAACCGGCACCCTCATGCGGATGAGTCAGGTGATCATCCAGGTCACCGGCGCAGACCCGGGGCGTGTCGCCGTGCTGTCCGGGCCCAATCTGGCCCGGGAGATCGCGATCGGTCAACCGGCGGCGACGGTCGTCGCGTGCACGGATTCGACGCGGGCACTGGAACTGCAGAAGGCCTCGGCCACCGGATACTTCCGTCCGTACACGAATTCGGACGTCATCGGGTGTGAGATCGGTGGCGCCTGCAAGAACGTCATTGCCCTCGCCTGCGGTATGGCATCGGGAATCGGTCTGGGAGAGAACACGATTGCGAGCATCATCACTCGTGGTCTCGCCGAGATCATCCGGCTGGGAGTGGCCCTCGGTGCGAAACCTGCCACCCTCGCGGGTCTCGCGGGAGTGGGCGATCTGGTTGCGACGTGCACGTCGCCCCTGTCGCGCAATCGGTCGTTCGGTGAACGCCTCGGTCAGGGTGGTTCGATCGAGAGTGCCCAGGCGGCTACTCACGGTCAGGTCGCCGAGGGTGTGAAATCGTGCTCGTCCGTGCGGGCTCTCGCGGCCAGTTACGACGTCGAGATGCCGCTGACCGATGCCGTGCACCGGGTGTGCCACGAGGGCGTCGTGGTGCAGGACGCGATCGGTCAGCTGCTCGGCCGTCGCACGAAGCCGGAGTGAGCTCGTGAGTGGTGATTCCACCCGCTGCGTCAAAGCCGTTGCCGCAGAAAATGTTCCCGGCTCGCCGATGCAGAGGGGGCCGGTTTTCGCGGCGCCGTATCAGCTGAGCGCGGACGAGGGAACCGAGTCCGACACCTACGCGCGTGCCTCCAATCCGGGCTGGCGCGACCTCGAATCGGCGCTGGCGACGCTCGAAGGCGCCGCGGGCGCGCTCGTCGTCGGCTCCGGGATGTCGGCGGTCACCGTCGTGCTGAGGAGTCTGCTCACCGCCGGCGACACCGTGGTCGTTCCGTCCGACGGCTACTACCAGGTGCGCGCGTACGCGCGGGAGCGCCTGGAGCCGATGGGCATCACCGTGCACGAACTGAGGACCGCCGACATGGCCGGCGAGGCGGCCGCCGCACTGCTGGCGTCCGCCGAGGGGACGACGGTGGTGGTGGCCGAGACTCCGGCCAACCCCTCCCTCGACGTGGTGGATCTACGCGCCGTGTCCGAGCAGTGCGCGAACGCGGGCGCCGTTCTCGTGGTGGACAACACGACCGCCACCCCGCTCGGCCAGCAACCGCTCGAACTCGGTGCCGACGTGGTAGTCGCTAGTGGCACAAAGGCTTTGAGCGGTCACAGTGATCTCCTCATGGGATACATCGCCGCGTCGGACGCCGACTTCCTGGCCGGGATGGAACGCGAGAGGGCCCTGTCCGGCACGGTGCTGGGGCCGTTCGAGACGTGGCTCGCCCACCGGAGTCTCGGGACGGCCGGTCTGCGTTTCGAGCGTCAGTGCGCCAACGCCCTTGCCGTGGCGGTCTTGCTCGAGTCACACCCGGTGGCCCACCGCGTCCGGTATCCGGGTCTGCCCGGAGATCCTGCGCACGCCGTCGCCGCCGGTCAGATGCGTCGATTCGGCGGGCTGGTGAGCTTCGAGGTGGACTCCGCCGAACAGTTCCACCGACTGGTGGCCGGAAGTGAACTCCTCGTGCCCGCGACGAGCTTCGGTGGCATCCACACCAGCGCCGACCGCCGGGCCCGGTGGGGAGACCCGGTACCCGACGGGTTCGTGCGGATCTCGTGCGGAATCGAGGACACCGAAGACCTCGTCGCCGATCTCGAGCAGGCCCTGTCCGCATTGTGAGTGCAGGGCTCGACGTGTCGTGAGGTCGGCGAAGGAAATATGAGGAGAGGTGGGTGCGGTGAGCGTGTCGCGGCGACGGTACGGTTTGTGTCGTGAGTAAACCGCGTACCCGGGTAGCCGTCATCTTCGGTGGCCGCAGCAACGAGCATTCCGTGTCCTGTGTGTCGGCCGGAAGCGTCCTGAGGAACCTCGACCCGGAACGGTACGAGGTGGTGCCGATCGGCATCACCACCGAGGGCTCGTGGGTCCTCGGCTCCACCGACCCCGAAACGCTGTCCATCCGCGGCCGGGCACTGCCCAGCGTCGATGCCGACGGGTCCGCACTGGCCCTCACCGCCGACCCGACACGGTCCGGCGACCTCGTCGCCCTCGACGACGGCGAAGCGGGCAAGATCCTGGCCTCGGTCGACGTCGTCTTTCCCGTCCTGCACGGCGCCTATGGCGAGGACGGCACGATCCAAGGCCTGCTCGAACTCGCAGGTGTCCCGTACGTCGGTCCCGGCGTACTCGCCAGCGCTGCCGGTATGGACAAGGAATTCACGAAGAAGCTGCTCGCCGCGGAAGGCCTGCCCATCGGGTTCCAGGTCGTCCTGCGACCGGGCACCGCCACACTGACCGACGAACAGAAGTCCCGCCTCCACCTCCCGGTGTTCGTGAAGCCGGCCCGTGGCGGATCGTCGATCGGTATCACCCGGGTGGCCGAGTGGGCCGCGCTCGACGACGCCATCGCCCACGCCCGCCTGCACGACCCCAAGGTGATCGTCGAATCGGGGATCATCGGCCGCGAGGTCGAGTGTGGAGTCCTCGAGTTCCCGGACGGCGACGTGCGGGCCAGCGTCATCGCCGAGATCCGGATGCCGGAAGGCGCTGGCGACGACGAGGCGTTCTACGACTTCGACAGCAAATACCTCGATGACGTGTGCGAGTTCGACGTGCCCGCGAAACTCGACGAATCGGTCAGCGACGAGATCCGCGAACTCGCGGTGCGCGCGTTCTCCGCGCTCGACTGCCAGGGTCTCGCGCGGGTCGACTTCTTCGTGACCGAGGACGGCCCGGTGATCAACGAGATCAACACGATGCCGGGATTCACGTCGATCTCGATGTACCCGCGCATGTGGGGCGCGGTGGGCGTCGACTACGGCACCCTCGTCTCGACCCTGGTCGACACCGCCCTCGCGCGCGGCATCGGTCTGCGCTAGAGAAACCGCGGTCCGGCGCTCAGGGATTCGCCACGGGCGCCGGATCGAGGGGCTTCTGCGGCAACGCCTGCGACACCGCGCCGGAAATGTCCTGAAGCGGCGTCGGTCCCACCCCGGTGGGAACCGTGAGTCCGATGTACACGCCGCGGTCGACGGCGAAATAGCTGCTCGCGTCGATTCCGGCGCTCGCACCCGAGATCTCGAACCACTGAACTCCGTCGATCACCTGCAGCGCCGAAGCCTGATCGAACTCCGCGGGACGGTCCAGACCGCAACGCAGGACGAGTGGTTCACCCTCGGCCGGCTGCCACGCCGCCGTCGCCTCGGGTGCGGGTTCGGTGAGCTCGGCGCGCGTGTAGTCGCCCAGCGCGTCGGGGAGGCCCGCCATCAGGGTGGCGCACTCCGCGGAGCCGGATGCGGGTGCGGGCACGGGGCCCAGCGACACGGGTTCCTTCGCCGGGTTCCGCCCGGCGAACACCGCCGCGACGACGCTGCCGATGACCAGGGCCACGGGAAGCGCCACGGCCGTCGCGATGAGTGCGGGATTCCGCCGCTCCGCGGGGACCGGGTCGGAGTTGCCGGCGGGTGTGTTCTGTTCGGGTTCGAGGTCGGACATGCTCAGTTCTTGTTCGCAGACTTTTCGGGGACGTCGCAGGTGAGGGTGCGGGTGATGCCGGAGACCTGACGGATCTCCTTGACGACGGGAGCGACCTCGTCAGCGGACACCCGCACGATGACGTCGTACGGCCCGACCACGTCCTCGGCGGTCCGGACTCCGGTGATCTTCGCGATCTCGGTCGCGATCGCCGCAGCCTTGCCGACTTCGGTCTGGATCAGGATGAACGCTTGCACTCTCGCTACGGCCCTTCCCTGCTCCGCGCCGCATCGATCTCGGTAGAGTCGCGGGTGCTTCGGCGCGCTGATCGGTCACGTGCCGAGAAGTCCCGGCAACAGCTAAAAGGTACCGCAGTCGCACATTCCGTCGACCGGACCCACAGCCGCTGCACGGGCCACCCGACACTGGAGGCACACCATCACACCGACGGATTCCCCGGACCCGACCCCGCCCCTCACCGTCGCCGACGTCGGCGAGTTCGCCGTGATCGGCCGAGCGGTGCAGGGCCGGGTGCAGCCCCCGTCCACTCTGATCGGCCCCGGCGACGACGCCGCCCTGGTCCGAGCGGACGACGGCAGGGTGGCGGTGTCCGCCGACATGCTGGTGCAGGACAGGCACTTTCGGCTCGACTGGTCGTCCCCACGCGATGTGGGCCGCAAGGCGGTGGCACAGAATGCGGCTGACGTCGCGGCGATGGGGGCGCGGCCCACGGCCTTCCTGGTCTCCCTCGGTCTCCCGCCGGACACGTCGATCGACGTGGCGGACGGCATCTCGGCGGCAATCGGGGAAAGCGCCGAGGAACTTGGGGCCGGCGTCGTGGGCGGTGATCTCGTGCAGGCCGGACAGGTCGTGATTTCCGTCACCGTCCTCGGTGATCTCGGTGGCAGAAGCCCGATCCGGCGGTCGGGCGCGCGGCCCGGCGACGTCGTCGCGGTGGCCGGCGAACTCGGCCGGTCGGCGGCCGGTCTCGCGCTGCTGCTCGGCGGGTCCTCGGATTTCCCGGACCTGCTCGCCGCGCATCGAGTCCCCACTCCGCCGTACTCCGCCGCCTGGGCCGCCGCGGACGGGGGCGCCCACGCGATGACCGACATCTCCGACGGGCTCCTCGCCGACCTCGGTCACATCTGTGACGCCTCCGGCGTCGGAATGTCCCTCACCCGATCCGACCTGGCCGTTTCACCCGAACTGGTGTCGGCAGCGAAGGTTCTCGGCGTCGACCACTGGGAATGGGTGCTCACCGGGGGAGAGGACCACGGTTTCGCCGCCACCTTCCCCGCCGCCGTCCCGCTCCCGGCGGGGTGGACCGCGATCGGCGCGGTGCACGACGGGTCCGGCATCTCGGTCGACGGCGAGACCTGGCCGGGGGCCGGCGGCTGGCAGAGTTTCTCGGTATAGGTTGCACGCATGGCTATCTACGCGCTCGGGGACCGCGAACCCGACATCCATCCGGACGCCTACGTCCATCCCGACGCCGTGGTGATCGGGAACGTGACCCTGGCGGCAGGCACCTCGGTGTGGCCGCAGGCCGTGCTCCGCGCCGACTACGGCACCATCACCGTCGGCGCCGACACGAACATCCAGGACGGCACCGTGATCCATTGCACGATGATCGATCCCACCGTCATCGGCACGGGGTGCGTCGTCGGTCACGCGGCGCACATCGAGGGATCCACGATCGGCGACCACTGCCTGATCGCCTCCGGTTCGGTCGTTCTCAACGGTTCGGTCATCGGCGCCGGTTCGGTCGTCGGTGCCGGCGCTGTCGTTCCGTTCAAATTCGAGGTTCCGCCGCGGAGCATGGCGCTCGGCGTCCCCGCGAAGATCCGGCAGGGCTACGAGGTTCCCGAGGGGCACCTCGAGATGAACGTAAAGATGTACGCCGCGAACGCGGCCTACTACCGCGACTCGCTGCGCAGGCTCGACTGATGGCGGCGCCGCTGGCGGACCTCGTCGAGGCCGGATGGGCAGACGCACTCGAACCGGTGTCCGGACGGATCGCGGAGATGGGTGAGTTCCTGCGCGCGGAAATCGCCGACGGGCGTGAGTACCTTCCCGCCGGAGAGAACGTCCTGAGGGCGTTCACCCACCCGTTCTCCGAGGTCAAGGTCCTGATCGTGGGTCAGGACCCGTACCCCACACCCGGTCACGCGGTCGGTCTCAGCTTCTCGGTGGCTCCGGACGTGCGCCCCGTCCCGCGCAGCCTCGGCAACATCTTCACCGAATACAGCAAGGACCTCGGCCACGAGACGCCCACCACCGGGGACCTCACCCCGTGGTCGCGTCAGGGAGTGCTTCTGCTGAACAGGGTTCTCACCGTGCAGCCCGGACTCCCGGCCTCACACCGGAAGAAGGGCTGGGAGGCGGTGACCGAGCAGGCCATTCGCGCTCTCGTGGCGCGCCCCGAACCCCTCGTCGCAATTCTGTGGGGCCGGGACGCATCCACGTTGAAACCGATGCTCGGCGACGTGCCGACGATCGAGTCGGCGCATCCCTCACCGCTGTCCGCGTCGCGCGGATTCTTCGGTTCGCGGCCGTTCAGCCGCGCGAACGAACTCCTCGACGGCCTGGGCGCCGAACCGGTGAACTGGCAGCTGCCGTAAACGGCGAATTTCCTTACTGCACAGACGAGAAGTCGGCACGCCGTTTCACTGCACAGACGAGAAATCGGCACGCCGTTTCTCGACGAAGGCGTCGACGCCCTCGCGTCCCACCGGGCTGTCGGCCGCGGTGGCGATCGACGCGGCCTCCGCGTCGAGTTGCTCGGCGAGCGTGCGATATCGGGAGGCGCGCACGAGCGTCTTGATCCCCGAGTAGGACGGCGTCGGGCCGGCCGCGAGGGTGCGGGCCAGCCGAAGCGCCTCGTCCTGGACGACGTCGTCGCCGACGAGGCGGCTGAGGATGCCCAGGCGGACGGCCTCGTCACCGCTGAGAACGGCATCGGTGATCAGAATCTCGCGCGCCCGGGCGTCGCCGACGATGCGCGGGAGGGTCCACGACATGCCGCCGTCCGGGGTGAAGCCGATGGAAGGGTAGGCCGGGCGCAGCTTGGTGCCCGGGCCGCCGATGGCGACGTCCGTCAGGCACACGAGGCTCATGCCGGCGCCCGCTGCCCACCCGTGAACACCGGCGATCACCGGAACGGTCACGGCGTCGAGCGCACGAACGAATTCGTGGAACACGCGCGCCACCTCGGCGACGTATTCGCTTCGCACCGGTGCGGACGCGAAGGCGTGGACGTTGCCGCCCGCGCAGAAGTTCGGGCCCTCCCCGACGAGAAGGACGCTGCCGATTCGGTCACCGACTGCTTCGAGTGCCCGGGCACCCTGCACCATGCCCTCGCCGTCCAGCGAGGTGCCGTTCTCCGCCGTCGCGATCGTGATGCGCAGGACGCCGTCTTCGAGCTGTACTTTGCTGAGTCCATCGAGTGAAGTCACCGTTGCACCTTACGTGGGCCCCCGCCGGGGCCCGACGTGCCCCGATGCGCTGCGACGACGCCGAATCGGACAGGTGTGGCGACATAAAAAACTGCGCCCCCGACACCGAAGTGTCGGGGGCGCAGTGACATCGCACGCAGCGTCGGGTCAGCCCCGAGCAACCTTTCCAGCCTTCAGGCAGGAGGTGCAGACGTTGACCTTCCGGGTGTTTCCGGGGGCAACCTCGGCACGAACAGTCTGAATGTTCGGGTTCCAGCGACGGTTGGTACGCCGGTGCGAGTGCGAGACCGACTTACCGAAGCCGGGCCCCTTGGCGCATACGTCGCAGACGGCAGCCATAGTCGCGAACTCCTTCAAGATAGTGAACTGTGAAATTTGCTGGCCTCGTGGAGACAGGACACAGCAAGCGCGCCCTGTACGAGGCAACCGTGCAAGAGTAGCCGCTCGAGTGCGGATTGGCCAAACCCGGTCCCGAAGCGCTCGGACCGCGGGCCCGATCATCGTCCCCCGACTAGTCTGACGGCACCTTCCCATTCCCTGGCCGGAGAGGATGACAGTGGCCCCTGAGCTCCCGATGGACGGGCGAGTCCTCGAATCGTGGGCGCGGACCGCCGTCGCGGGTCTGGAAAAGCGGTGCGAGGAGATCAACAGCCTCAACGTCTTTCCGATCCCGGACTCCGACACGGGCACCAATCTGCTGTTCACGATGCGTGCGGCGCTGGGTGCGATCGACGAGTTCGCGGGCAGCGGCACCAAGGACGTCCGGCAGGTGGCCATCGCCCTGGCTCGGGGCGCGGTCGCCGGCGCGCGCGGGAACTCCGGGGTGATCCTGTCCCAGGTGCTGCGAGGGATTGCGGAAGCAGCCGTTACCCCCGCCGTCGACACCAGGACCGTCCGGACCGGGCTGCTGATGGCCACCAACCTGGTGACGGACGCGGTGAGCTACCTGGTGGAGGGGACCATCGTCACCGTGCTGCGCTGCGCCGCCGACGCCGCGGCGGAGTATCCGGACGAGGCGCCGATCGCGGTCACGGCCCGCGCAGCCGCGGATGCGGCGGCGTCCGCGCTCACCAGGACGCCGTCGCAACTCGAGGTGCTCGGCACCGCAGGCGTCGTCGATGCGGGAGGACTCGGCCTCGTCGTGATCCTCGACGCTCTCGTCACAGCGGTGACGGGGGCACCGCCCGATCGCGCACCGATCGCGCTCCACGTTCCGCGCCGCACCCCGTCCAGGCATCGCGCAGAGCTCGTCCCCGTTTCCGCGCCGCCCGCGTCGCAGGGCCCGCACGCGCATCCGGGACCCGGACCCGACTGCGACGAGGGTTCGGATCAGGATTTCGAGGTGATGTACCTGGTCGCGGAGTCCGACGAGGACCGCATGGCGGAGTTGCGCACCACGCTGAACGCCCTCGGGGACTCGATCGTGATCGTCGGCGACGGCGGCGGAGGCTGGTCGGTGCACGTGCACTGCACGGACGCGGGCGCAGCCGTGGAGGCCGGCCTCTCGGCGGGACGCATCCACGGAATCCGGGTCAGCAGCTTCCTCGTGGATGCGCGGGACCAGGGGTTGCTCGTTCCACCGGTCCGGACCCGGCCGGATCAGGGGGAGCGGGGAATCGTCGCCGTCGTGGCCGGTGACGGTGCCGCCGAACTATTCGCTAGCGAGGGCGCGACAGTCCTCCGATGCGACGACGCCCCCGTCACCCGGGCCCAGCTCCTCGGCATCATCAGGCAGATGGGACGCACCGAGGTGCTCGTCCTCCCCAACGGCGCGCTGACGGCGCAGGAACTCGTCGCGGTCAGTGCCGCGGCGAGGGACGCCCGGCACGAGGTCCTGCTGCTCGCGACGTCCGCGATGGTGCAGGGACTCGCGTCCCTGGCGGTGCACGACCCCGAGCGTGAGGCGGTGGACGACGCCTTCGCGATGTCGGAGGCCGCCGCCGCCACCCGCTGGGGATCGCTGCGCATCGCCAGGGAACGGGCCCTCACCTATGTGGGCACGTGCGAACCGGGCGACGGCATCGGACTGATGGGTCACGAGGTGATCGTCATCGAACCGGACGCGGTCGCGGCCGGACGGCGACTCGTCGACCTCGTCCTCGGCGCGGGTGGCGAACTGGTGACGCTCCTGATGGGGTCGGAGGCGCCGGACGGGCTGGACACGGAACTGGCCGATCACATCTCGCAGCGGCACCCCGGCGTCGAGGTGATGATCTACCACGGTGGACAGCCTGGAGATCTGTTGCAACTCGGGGTGGAATGAGGAATTCGATGGCCACATTGTCCGACCGGCTCGATCATCTGCTGGGGAAGAAGACCGCCGACGCGCTCGAGGAGGCGTTCGACATCCGCACGGTCGAGGACCTGCTGCGGCACTACCCGCACCGGTACGCCTCGCAGGGCCGCGAGCTCGCGGAGAAGGACCCGCCGGAGGGCGAGCACATCACGATCATCGCCCGGGTCACGTCCGCGGCCGTCGTGAAGATGAAGAACCGGCCGGGCAGCATGCTCAAGGTGGTCCTGTCCACCGATACCCAGAACGTGGACGTCACCTTCTTCAGCCCGCAGAAGGTCAAGCACGTGATCAAGCCGGGTGTGCGCGCGATGTTCTCGGGAACGGTCAAGTACTTCCGCCAGAAGTGGAGCCTCACCCACCCGAGCTACCTCATCCTTCCCGAGCCGCGGGCCGGCAGCGAGGACCCCGTCGTGAATGTCGGCCGGATCCGCGGCGCCGGGGATCTCGCAGGAATCGCCCGGGCGTCGCAGGAAGCCGGTGCCGGGGTCGACATGTCCGTGTTCGACCGGGCGCTGATCCCGCTCTATCCGGCCACGCGGGACGTCGAGAGCTGGACGATCATGAAATGCGTCCGCCAGATCCTGGACCAGCTCGATCACGTCGACGACCCCCTGCCGGAGAACATCCGGGCCGAACGCGACCTGATCGGCCTCGACGACGCCCTCCGGTCGGTCCACCTGCCCGACACCCGCGAGGACGTGGAGAACGCCCACGACCGTCTGCGGTTCGACGAAGCGACGGCGCTGCAACTGGTTCTCGCCCGTCGCCGCCACGACAACGCCGAGCGAGTCGCGCCCGAGTGCCCGCCCGTGCCCGGCGGGATCGCCGACGTGTTCGAGAAGATGCTTCCATTCCAGCTCACCGACGGTCAGCACGCGGTCGCCGACGAGATCTCCGCCGACCTGGCGCGGCCGCACCCGATGAGCAGGCTCCTGCAGGGTGAGGTGGGTTCGGGTAAGACGATCGTGGCCCTGCGCGCAATGCTCCAGGTGGTCGACGCCGGCTACCAGTGCGCCCTGCTCGCCCCGACCGAGGTGCTCGCGACGCAGCACGCCCGGTCGCTGCGGGCGATGCTCGGCTCCCTCGCGACCGCCGGGGAACTCGGGGCGCACGAAAAGGCCACACGGGTGGCGCTGCTGACGGGGTCGATGCCGGTCGCCGCCAAACGCACGGCTCTGAACGAGGCGATCACCGGCGACGCCGGGATCGTCATCGGCACGCACGCCCTCATCCAGGACAACGTCGAGTTCTTCAACCTCGGGATGGTGGTGGTCGACGAGCAGCACCGGTTCGGTGTCGAGCAGCGCGACCGGCTGCGGTCGAGGGCGCGGGAGGGGCTGAGCCCGCACCTGCTGGTGATGACGGCGACGCCGATTCCCCGCACCATCGCGATGACGGTGCTCGGCGATCTCGAGGTGTCGACGCTGCGGCAGCTGCCGAAGGGCAGGTCGCCGATCAAGAGCAGTGTGGTACCCGCGTCCCAGAAGCCGCAGTGGGTCGCGCGCGCGTGGGAACGGATCCGCGAGGACGTGGCCGAGGGGAGGCAGGCCTACGTCGTGTGCTCGCGCATCGGCGACGGCGAGAAGGGTGACGGCGAGGACGCGTTCGACGAGAAGGCGCCCGAGACGAAGTCCGCCGTCGAGGTGTTCGAGGAGTTGAGTGGCAGCATCATGCCCGACCTGCGGGTGGGTCTGCTGCACGGCCGTCTTCCCGCGGACGAGAAGGACGCGGTGATGCGCGACTTCACGGCCGGCGACATCGACGTCCTGGTGTGCACCACGGTCGTCGAGGTCGGCGTCGACGTCCCGAACGCGACGATCATGGTGATCGTCGACGCGGACCGTTTCGGTGTGAGTCAGCTGCACCAGCTGCGCGGACGCGTCGGCCGTGGCAGACACCAGGGCCTGTGCATTCTCGTCACGGAGATGAATCCGGGCGGTCCCGCCTACGAGCGTCTGTCGAACGTGGCGTCGACCAACGACGGTTTCGAGCTCGCGCAACTCGACCTCGCCACCCGCCGCGAGGGCGACATTCTCGGCGCGGCGCAGTCGGGCACGACGTCCACGTTGCGGCTGTTGTCGTTGCTCGGCCACGAGGACGTCATCGCTGCGGCGTCCGAGTTCGCGCGTTCGGTGATCGCGGACGATCCGCGCCTCGACAACCATCCCGGGCTGTCCGCGATGGTGACCTCGGCGCTCGACGCGGACCGCATCGAGTATCTGGAGAAAACGTGAGAACTTACTTCGCTTCACGTAAATCTTCGCTCGTCTGTTTCGGGTCTGTTGCAGAATTCGCACACGTCAGGGGGGTCTTTGTGAAGTTTGTGGAGGATCCTGAAATGTGGGATGCCACTTCTCCGCGGCCGTCCGCGGCGGGGTAGTTTGCTCCAATGTTCTCCAAAGTCCTGGTCGCCAACCGTGGCGAAATTGCGATCCGCGCTTTCCGTGCCGCCTACGAACTAGGTGCTGGAACGGTCGCGGTGTTCCCGTACGAGGATCGGAACTCGATCCACCGTCTGAAGGCTGATGAGAGTTATCAGATCGGCGAGGAGGGACACCCGGTTCGGGCGTACCTCTCCGTCGACGAGATCGTCTCCGCGGCCAAGCAGGCAGGCGCCGACGCCATCTACCCCGGCTACGGCTTCCTTTCCGAGAACCCGGATCTCGCCGCCGCGTGCGCCGAGGCGGGCATCACGTTCGTGGGTCCCTCCGCCGAGGTGCTCGAGCTCACCGGCAACAAGGCGCGTGCAATCGCCGCGGCGAAGGCCGCCGGTCTGCCGGTGCTGGCGTCGTCGGAGCCGTCCGCCGATGTGGACGAGTTGCTGGCCGCGGCCGAGACCATGCAGTTCCCGCTGTTCGTGAAGGCCGTCGCCGGCGGCGGTGGCCGCGGCATGCGCCGCGTCGCCGAGCGGGCTCAGCTCAAGGAGTCCATCGAGGCCGCCGCGCGTGAGGCCGAGTCGGCCTTCGGCGACCCGACGGTATTCCTCGAACAGGCCGTCGTCGACCCGCGTCACATCGAGGTCCAGATCCTGGCCGACGGTCAGGGCAACGTCATCCACCTGTTCGAGCGGGACTGCTCGCTGCAGCGCCGCCACCAGAAGGTGATCGAGCTCGCGCCGGCCCCGAACCTTTCGGAAGAGCTGCGGGCGAAGATTTGCGCGGACGCAGTGGCGTTCGCGAAGGAGATCAACTACTCCTGCGCGGGCACCGTCGAATTCCTCCTCGACACCCGCGGCAACCACGTCTTCATCGAGATGAACCCCCGCATCCAGGTCGAGCACACCGTCACCGAAGAGGTCACGGACGTCGACCTCGTGCAGTCGCAGCTGCGGATCGCGTCGGGGGAGACCCTCGCGGACCTGGGCCTGAGCCAGGACAAGATCACGCTGCGCGGTGCGGCTCTGCAGTGCCGCATCACCACCGAGGACCCCGCCAACGGGTTCCGCCCGGACACCGGCCGGATCACCGGGTACCGCACCCCGGGTGGTGCCGGCATCCGCCTCGACGGCGGGACGTCGGTCGGCGCGGAGGTTTCCGCGTACTTCGATTCGATGCTCGTCAAGCTGACGTGCCGCGGCCGCGACTTCGAGACCGCCGTCGCCCGGGCCCGCCGCGCGGTCACCGAGTTCCGCATTCGCGGTGTGTCGACGAACATCCCGTTCCTGCAGGCGGTGCTCGACGACCCCGATTTCAAGGCCGGCCGGGTCACCACGTCATTCATCGAGGAGCGCCCCCAGCTGCTCACGCTGCGCAGCTCCGCCGACCGTGGCACCAAGATCCTCACCTACCTCGCCGACGTGACGGTCAACAAGCCGCACGGCGAGCGGCCGTCGGCGGTGTACCCGCGCGACAAGCTGCCCCAGATCGACCTGTCCACCCCGCCGCCGGACGGCAGCCGTCAGAAGCTGCTCGCCCTCGGGCCGGAGGGATTCGCCAAGGCACTGCGGGAGCAGAAGGCCCTCGCCGTCACCGAGACCACGTTCCGTGACGCACACCAGTCGCTGCTCGCGACCCGCGTGCGGACCAGCGGTCTGCTCGACGTCGCCGGGCACGTCGCCCGGCTGACCCCCGAGCTGCTGTCCATCGAGGCGTGGGGTGGTGCGACCTACGACGTGGCGCTGCGGTTCCTGCACGAGGACCCCTGGTACCGGCTGGCCGCTCTGCGCGAGGCCGTGCCGAACATCTGTTTGCAGATGCTGCTGCGCGGACGGAACACCGTCGGCTACACCCCGTACCCGGAGAAGGTGACGCGGGCGTTCGTCGAGGAGGCCACCAACAGCGGCATCGACATCTTCCGCATCTTCGACGCCCTCAACAACGTCGACCAGATGCGACCGGCCATCGACGCCGTCCGCGAGACCGGCACCGCTCTCGCCGAGGTCGCCCTGTCCTACACCGGCGACCTGTCGAACCCGGACGAGAAGCTGTACACCCTCGACTACTACCTGCGCCTGGCGGAGGAGATCGTCGAGGCCGGTGCGCACATCATCGCGATCAAGGACATGGCCGGACTGCTCCGCGCCCCCGCCGCCACGACCCTGGTGACGGCGCTGCGCGAGAACTTCGACCTGCCCGTGCACGTGCACACCCACGACACCCCGGGTGGTCAGCTCGCGACGTACCTGGCCGCATGGCAGGCAGGCGCGGATGCGGTCGACGGTGCCTCGGCCGCGATGGCGGGCACCACCAGCCAGCCGGCGTTGTCGGCGATCGTGGCCGCGGCCGCGCACTCCGAGTACGACACCGGCCTGGACCTGCAGGCCGTGTGCGACCTCGAGCCGTACTGGGAAGCGCTGCGCAAGGTGTACAAGCCGTTCGAGTCCGGGCTGCCGGCCCCGACCGGACGCGTCTACACGCACGAGATCCCGGGCGGTCAGCTGTCGAACCTGCGCACCCAGGCCGTTGCGCTCGGTCTCGGTGACAAGTTCGAGGAGGTCGAGGCCAAGTACGCGGCCGCCGACCGGATGCTCGGCCGCCTGGTGAAGGTCACCCCGTCGTCGAAGGTGGTCGGCGACCTCGCCCTGCACCTCGTCGGATCTGGAGCGTCCACCGAGGAATTCAAGGAGAACCCGGCGAAGTTCGACATCCCCGATTCGGTGGTCGGGTTCCTGCGCGGCGAACTGGGCACCCCGCCCGGCGGCTGGCCCGAACCGTTCCGTACCCGGGCCCTCGAAGGTCGCGGAGCCGCCAAGCCCGAGGTGGCTCTGTCCGCGGACGACGAGAAGGCACTCGCGGGCACGTCCGCGGAACGTCGGGCGACGCTCAACCGGTTGCTGTTCCCCGGCCCGACGAAGGAATTCCTCGAGCACCGGGACAAGTACGGCGACACGTCGCAGCTCTCGGCGAACCAGTTCTTCTACGGCCTGCGCCGCGGCGACGAGCACCGGGTCCGCCTCGCACCGGGTGTCGAGCTGATCATCGGGCTCGAGGCCATTTCCGAACCCGACGAGCGGGGATACCGCACCGTCATGTGCATCCTCAACGGTCAGCTGCGTCCGGTGTCGGTGCGCGACCGGTCCATTTCCAGTGAGCTCCCGGCCGCCGAGAAGGCCGACAAGAACAACCCCGGCCATGTGCCGGCGCCGTTCGCCGGTGTGGTGACCCTCGCCGTGACCGAGGGCCAGCACATCGCCGCCGGCGACACGATCGCGACCATCGAGGCCATGAAGATGGAAGCGGCCATCACCGCCCCGCGAAGTGGCACGGTCTCCCGGCTGGCCATCGGATCGGTCCAGCAGGTGGAGGGCGGCGACCTCCTCGCCGTCGTGTCGACGGGGGAGTCCGCGAGCGAGTGACTCGGATCATCGCGGGACTCGCGGGCGGTCGACGCCTGCGAGTCCCGCCGAGCGGGACCCGGCCCACCTCGGACCGGGTCCGCGAGGCATTGTTCAGCGCCCTGCACAGCCGGATGGATCTCGAAGGCGCGTCCGTCCTCGACCTCTACGCGGGGTCGGGGGCGCTCGGCCTGGAGGCGCTCTCCCGGGGTGCGGACCGCGTCGTCCTCGTCGAGTCCGACTCGAAAGCGGCGGGCATCATCAAGCACAACGTGACGACGGTCGGTCTGCCGGGAGCGGAAGTGCGCGGCGCTCCGGTGGCGGCGGTGCTCGCGGGCACCGCCGACCGGCCGTACGACCTGGTGATGGCGGATCCGCCGTACGCCGTCGACGACGAGGCGGTACAGACGGTGCTCGGCCACCTCCGGGTCAACGGCTGGGTCGGCGACGGCTCGATCGTGGTGCTCGAGCGGTCGTCGAGGTCACCCGAGACAGCCTGGCCCGAGGGCTTCGCGCCCGTCAAGGCGAAGAAGTACGGCGAGGCGAGAATCGAATTGGCGACCTGCTACGGTCTGGACTCATGACTGGCGCTGTCTGCCCCGGATCCTTCGACCCCGTGACCAATGGCCACCTTGACGTGATCGGCAGAGCTGCCGCGCAGTTCGACGAGGTCATCGTGACGGTCATGGTCAACAAGAGCAAGCGTGGCCTGTTCACCGTCGAAGAGCGCATCGAGATGCTCGAAGACTCGACCAGTGAGCTGCCCAACGTGCGAGTGTCCTCGTGGCACGGCCTGCTGGTGGATTACGCCAAGCAGCAAGGGATCACAGCGATCGTCAAGGGCCTGCGCGGCGCCAACGACTTCGACTACGAGCTGCAGATGGCGCAGATGAACCAGAAGCTCAGTGGCGTCGACACCCTCTTCATCCCGACCAACCCCACCTACAGCTACCTGTCGAGTTCGCTCGTGAAGGAAGTGGCCACGTTCGGCGGCGACGTCTCCGACATGCTGCCCGAGAAGGTGCACGCCCGCCTTCTCGCGAGGATCGCCGAGCGCGCCGCCGAGAGCAGCTGATACCCGACACACCGGCTGCCACGACACACCCGCGGCGTCCGGTCGGGCAGACTTGCACGAAGAAGGCTGCGCCGACCTGCTGAGGGTCATGGATGATTGGGGTTGCTTGTGTACCGGGTATTCGAGGCGCTCGACGAACTTGTCGCGATTGTTGAAGAGGCACGCGGCGTACCGATGACCGCCGGCTGCGTGGTTCCGCGCGGCGACGTCCTCGAACTGCTCGACGACGTGCGCGATGCCATTCCCGGTGAACTCGACGACGCCCAGGACGTCCTGGACCACAAGGACAAACTGGTGGGGGACGCCCGGTCCAACGCGGAGAAGACCATCTCCAGCGCCAACGCCGAGGCGAACTCCACCATCGAAAACGCGCGAGACGACGCCGACCGCATTCTGGCGGACGCGAAGGCGCAGGCCGACCGGATGGTCGCCGAGGCCCGCGCGCACGCCGAGCAGTTGGTCACCGACGCGCGCGCCGAGGCCGAGTCGTCCGTCGCGGAAGGCCAGCGCGAGTACGACGCACTGACGGGTCGTGCGCGCTCCGAAGCCGATCGCATGATCGAGTCGGGCAAGGCGTCGTACGAGAGGTCCGTTGCGGAGGGTAAAGCCGAGCAGGCACGCCTCGTCTCGCAGACGGAAGTCGTCCAGGCGGCGCACACCGAGTCGGCCCGGGTGATCGACTCCGCGCACGCCGAATCGGATCGTCTCCGCTCGGACTGCGATCTGTACGTCGACACGAAGCTCGCGGAGTTCGAGGACTTCCTGAACGGCACCGTCCGGTCCGTGGGCCGGGGACGTCAGCAGTTGCGGACCGGTTCGGGTGTCCCCGACTACGCCTCGGACTACGACGTCGACGACCGACGGGCGGAGCGTCGCCGCTGAGCGACCGTCAGGCCGGCGCTCTCGACCGAATTTGGCTCCACCGCGCAGATTGCGTACCGTGGAGTGGTTGCCCTTTGTCGTTTCCCTTTTCTCGAAAGTGAAGTTTGTTGTCATCCCATCGCCACAGCTCATCGCGTTCCCGACGGGACGCGGACTTCGTGCTGGACACGGTCAAACTCGGCCGTCGTCCCGGTTCGATGCGCACCGTGGAACGGGTGGTGACGGCGCCACAGCGCATCGGTCTCGACCTGATCGCCATCGAGGAAGGATCGGAGATCGATCTCGATCTCCGGTTGGAGGCCGTATCCGAGGGTGTTCTGGTCACCGGTTCGTTGCGAGCCGACACCGTGGGGGAGTGTTCGAGATGCCTCGAGCCGTTCTCGGACACGGTGGACCTGACTCTCACGGAGCTGTTCGCTTACCCGGACAGCGCCACGGAAGAGACCACGGAGGAGGGGGAGGTCTATCACGTCGTCGACGACGAGATCGACCTCGAACCCGTCGTGATCGACGCCGTCGGCCTCGCACTGCCGTTGCAGCCGCTCTGCAGTGACGACTGCCAAGGATTGTGCCCAGAATGTGGCGTTCGCCTGGCGATTGCCGAATCTGGCCATGGGCATGACATACTTGATCCTCGCTGGGCTGGTCTTGCAGCCAAATTTGGCGTGGAATCAGAACCCAGCAAGAATCTTGTGAACACCGAAGCCGAGGAGAAGTAGAAGTGGCTGTCCCCAAGCGCAGAATGTCGCGATCCAACACGAGGTCGCGTCGCAGCCAGTGGAAGACCACTGTGCCTACCCTCGTCACCTGCCCCAACCGTGGCTGCGGCGAGAAGACGCTGCCCCACGTCGCGTGCCCGTCGTGTGGCACATACAAGGGCCGCCAGGTCACTGCCGCCGTCTAGTTCTCCGCGGAGAGGCGTTGTGACGAGCGACATCAGTAATACACCCGCCGGCGGCGAGGAGGATCATGCTTCCCTCCTCGCCGCCCTCGGCGTAGAAATCGAGCCTTCGCTGCTCACCCTGGCGTTGACGCACCGCTCGTATGCGTACGAGAACGGTGGTCTGCCCACCAACGAGCGTCTCGAATTTCTCGGTGACTCCGTACTCGGAGTCACCGTCACCGAGAAGCTGTACCTTGCGCATCCGGACAAGTCCGAGGGTGACCTCGCGAAAATCCGGGCGAGCATCGTCAACATGCACGCGCTCGCGGAGGTGGCCCGCACTCTCGGTGAGGGCGGCCTCGGTGCCCATCTTCTGCTCGGCAAGGGCGAGGAGATGACCGGTGGCCGTGACAAGCCGAGCATCCTGGCCGACGGCATGGAGTCGATTCTCGGCGCCATCCACCTCGAGCACGGCATCGACACGGCGCGGCGCGTCGTACTCGACCTCTTCAGCGACCTCCTCCAGCGAGCCCCCCGCCTCGGCGCGGGTCTGGACTGGAAGACGAGTCTGCAGGAGTTGACGGCGGAGCGTGGCGTCGGTGTCCCGGCGTACGAGATCACCGCGACCGGCCCGGACCACGACAAGGAATTCACCGCCACCGTGATCGTCGGCGGCAAGCCCCTCGGCGTCGGTATCGGCCGCTCCAAGAAAGAGGCCGAGCAGAAGGCTGCGAGCACGGCGTGGAATGCGTTGTCCGACGCAGGCCCCGACGTAGCGGCCGACGACGTCAGTGCCTGAACTACCCGAAGTCGAGGTGGTCCGGCGCGGACTCGAACGCCACATCGTGGGGGCGTCGATCGATTCCGTCGACATCCTGCACCCACGGGCGATCAGGCGTCATCTGCCCGGCGCCGCCGACCTCGCCGGACAGCTCACCGGCGAACGCATCGCGAGCGCCGACCGTCGTGGAAAGTATCTGTGGCTGGTCCTCGAACCCAGCACGGTCGCTCTCGTGGTGCATCTCGGCATGAGTGGTCAAATGCTCGTGCAGCCACCGGAATTGCCGACCGAGAAGCATCTGCGGATCCGGGCCCGGCTCGATTCCGGTCTCGACCTCCGGTTCGTCGACCAGCGGACGTTCGGGGGCTGGGCGCTGGCGCCGCTCGTCGACGTCGACGGCTCGCTCGTCCCGGACTCGGTGGCGCACATCGCCCGCGACCCACTGGATCCGCGTTTCGACCTCGCGGCCACCGTGAAGGTCGTGCGCGGCAAGCACACCGAGGTCAAACGTGCGCTTCTGGACCAGACCGTCGTCTCCGGCATCGGCAACATCTATGCGGACGAGGCGCTGTGGCGCGCACGGATCCACGGAAATCGGCTCACCGACAGGCTGAGTGGTCCCAAGGTCCGGGAAGTGCTCACGGCCGCCCAGGAGGTCATGCGTGAGGCACTCACCCAGGGCGGCACGTCCTTCGACGCGCTCTACGTGAACGTCAACGGCGAGTCGGGCTATTTCGACCGTTCGCTGTCCGCCTACGGTCAGGAGGATCGCCCGTGCCCGCGGTGCGGCACCGCGATCAGGCGAGAGAAATTCATGAACCGCTCGTCGTTCAGTTGCCCGAAGTGCCAGCCGGCACCACGGAGAAGCCTGGCGAAATCGTCTGTGTGAGTTCGGCGGTCGCGGGCTCCTCGGAGAGCTGCCGGTCGGTGTCGTGGCGCGGTGTCGCCTTGGCGTCGAAGTAGTCGCCGCCCTTGCGTTTCACGTCGTCGGTGCCCCACTCGCGGTGGCGGGGAACCGGTGCCATTCTCGGAATGTGCTTGCGGCAGTGGATGTATGCTTCCTCCACGTCCACGACCACCCAGCGTTCCGGGATCCGGCCGTTCGTGTGGTCCGCAGGCAGATCCGCGATCTCGGAGCGCAGGACGGGGTCTTCGACGATCCGGGCCGAGCCGTTCACGTGCAGTCCGATGAGGTCCTGCACGAAGTCCACGAGAATGATTCCGACGTGCGGGTTTTCCCGGATGTTGCCGAGGCTCGCCATGACTCCGTTGCCGCGGTACTCGGGGTACGCGAGGGTCTTCGAGTCGATGACGTGCATGAATCCCGGTGTCCCGGCGCGCAGACTGTTGTCGCATTCGCCGGACGCGTCGGCGGTGGCGATGAAGGCGATCTCCTGGCGGCCGACGAAGTCGATCATCGTCGGATTGAGATGGTCCAGCATCTGATCCGAGTAGAACTTGGCGGCACGATCCTCGGTTCCGTACTCGGACTGAAGCCCGCGCTCTCCCACACTACCGATCTGGCCCATCTGCATTCCCCGCTACGTCTCGGCGTCATTGGTCGGTTCACCCTACGGCCCGCCGGTTCCCTCTGCTGAGAATCGTCGTTCACAATTGCGTGGAAACCACTGCCGCCCACCCACCTACCTGGCGTTGCGCCGATCGGTGGCAGGATTGAGCGCATGGCAGAACAGACTTCCGACACGACGGCGCCCACCTCACTGTGGGTCGAGCGAACGGGCACCCGGCGATACACCGGCCGCAGCTCGCGCGGCGCCGAGGTCCTGATCGGCTCCGAGGGCGTGGAGGGCGTATTCACTCCCGGGGAACTCCTGAAGATCGCACTCGCCGCGTGCAGTGGGATGAGCTCGGACTTCCCGCTGTCGCGGCGACTGGGTGACAACTACGACGCCACCATCCGGGTGTCCGGTGCCGCCGACCGGGAGAACGAGGTGTACCCGCAGCTGGACGAGGTGCTGGAACTGGATCTCAGCGAGCTCGACGCCGACGCGCAGGAGCGTCTGGTGGCGCTCGTGGAACGATCCGTCGACAAGGTCTGCACGGTCGGGCGGACGCTGAAGGCCGGGACGACGGTGACGTTGACCGTCCAGAGGGAAGCATGATGCGTCGTGAGCTGGCCGCGCTCGCGGGCGGGACAGCGCTCTGCGCGGGTCTGCTCGTGGTCGCGCCCGCGGCCGCCGGGCCCGCGTTCGCGCCCCCCGGCGGTGCGTGCACCCCGTGGTCGGTGTCGGAGGTGACGTCCGGGGCGGGTGTTCTCGAGAACCTGGCGTTCGACGGCGCGGGCACCATGCTGGTGTCGCGGACAGGCCTGGTCGGCGGCGGAGCCCTCGACGGGGTCGCCCCCGACGGCACCGTCACCCCGATCGTGCCCGACGTCGAGTCGCCCGGTGGAATCGCCGTGGACGGCACCGACGCGTACTTCGCCACGGGGAATTCCTTCGCCGCCGGGGTCACCGGCTCGGCGAGCGGCACGATCGACGTCGTGAACCTCGACACCGGTGACACACGCACCGTGGCCGAGGGGCTGGTCATGCCGAACGGGCTGGTCCGGCTGAGCAACGGAGACATCCTCACCGCCCGGAATCTGGGCTCCGGGGCGGGACTGACCCGCGTCCCGGCGGCGGATCCCCACACCCCGGAGATCGTCCGCACCGATCTCGGAACCGTGGACGGTCTCGCCGCGCACGACGGCAACGTCTATACGGTGACGACATTCGACACGACCACTACGCTGCGCATCCTCCGCGAAGACGACCTGGATGGCCCCGTCGTCTCGGTCGAGCTGCCCGGCTCCGGGCCCCTCAACGCGGCCGACGACCTCACCGTCGGACCGGACGGCATCGTCTACGTCGCCTACAACGGCGGCGGCAAGGTGGTGCGGGTCGATCCCGCGACAGGGGAGAGCTGCGCCCTGGCGTCCGGGCTGCCGCTCGTGTCTTCGGTGCGGTTCGGCGCAGGACCGGGCTGGGATCCGGACGCGCTCTACGCCACCAGTTTCACCGGGAAGATCTACAAGCTCGAACGGTCGTGACGGACATGGAGAGAATGACCGCGTGGGTGCACGGATTCGTGCAGGGTGTGGGATTCCGGTGGTGGACCCGCGCCCGCGCGCTGGAACTCGGCCTCGTCGGATACGCGGCCAACCAGAAGGACGGCCGCGTGCTCGTCATCGCCGAGGGACCTCGGGACAAGCTGGAAACCCTGCTGACGCTGCTGCGGTCGGGAGACACACCGGGCGCGGTGGATCTCGTCGTGGAGCAATGGGATTCCGCCCGCGGCGACCTCACCGGGTTCGTGGAACGGTGAACCGCAGGTAAAGTTCTCCGTCATGCATCTGAAGAGTCTGACGCTGAAGGGATTCAAATCCTTTGCGTCCGCAACGACTCTGCGATTCGAGCCGGGAATCACCTGTGTCGTAGGACCCAACGGGTCGGGTAAATCCAACGTCGTCGACGCTCTCACCTGGGTGATGGGGGAGCAGGGAGCGAAGGCCCTGCGCGGCGGCAAGATGGAAGACGTCATCTTCGCAGGCACCGCCGGGCGGGCGCCCCTCGGACGCGCCGAGGTCACGCTGACCATCGACAACTCCGACGGCGCCCTGCCGATCGACTACTCCGAGGTGTCGATCACCCGGCGCATGTTCCGCGACGGCGCCGGAGAATACGAGATCAACGGCAGCTCCTGCCGGCTGATGGACGTGCAGGAACTGCTCAGCGACTCCGGCATCGGCCGGGAGATGCACGTGATCGTCGGTCAGGGCCGCCTCGCCGCCATCCTCGAATCCCGTCCGGAGGATCGGCGCGCATTCATCGAGGAAGCGGCCGGCGTTCTCAAGCACCGCAAGCGCAAGGAAAAGGCGGTTCGCAAACTCGACGCCATGCAGGCCAATCTGGCGCGCCTGAACGACCTGACGGCGGAACTGCGGCGCCAGCTCAAACCGCTCGGCCGGCAGGCCGAGGTGGCGCGCCGCGCCCAGACGGTGCAGGCCGACCTCCGCGACGCGAAGCTGCGGCTCGCCGCGGACGACCTGGTCACGCGCCGTGAGGAGCTGGCCGACCAGGCTCAGGACGAGAAGGTGGCGCGCGAGCAGCACGATCAGGTCACCGAGGCGCTCGACGAGGCCAATCTGGAGCTGGGACGGCACGAACAGGAACTGTCGAGACTCACACCGGGTGCGGAAGCGGCCGCGCAGACGTGGTTCCAGCTGTCGGCACTCGCGGAGCGCGTCAATGCGACCATCCGCATCGCCCGCGAACGGGCGCGCCACCTCGACTCCGAGCCCTCCGCGAACCGCGGTCAGGATCCGGACGAGATGGAGGCCCGCGCCGACCGGATCGCCGCGGAGGAGATGGAGCTCGTCGAAGCCGTCGAGATGGCGCGCGGGGCGCTGGACGCGGCCAAGGAGCAGCTGGCACTGGGGGAGGAGACCGCCGCCGAGGCGGAACGCGCTCACATGGCGGCGGTCCGGGCGATCGCCGACCGCCGAGAAGGCCTGGCCCGGTTGTCCGGGCAGGTCGACACGCTGCGCACCCGCGCCGACTCCGTCGACGCCGAAGTGTCCCGGCTGACCGTCGCAATCGAAGAGGCCCGGCAGCGCGGCGACGCGGCACAGTCCGAATTCGAGGTCGTCCAGGACGAGATCGGTGACCTCGACGCCGGCGAGCTGGGGCTGGATTCCCACCACGAGCGTGCCGTCGAGGCACTGCGCCTGATCACCGAACGCGTCACGGAACTCCAGGCCGAGGAGCGCGCCGCCGGACAGGAAGTGGCATCCCTGCGTGCCCGGATCGACGCGCTGTCGATGGGCCTCGAACGCAAGGACGGCGCCGGCTGGCTCGTCGAGAATCGGGCGCAGCACGGCATCCGGGGACCGATCGGTGGACTCATCACAGTCGAGAAGGGGTACGAGGGTGCCGTCGCCGCGGCGATGGGCCCCGCCGCGGACGCCGTCGTCGCCGAATCCCTCGACGCCGCCCGCAGCGCAGTCGGTGCGCTGAAGGAAACGGACAGCGGACGGGCGTCCCTGTTCATCGGCTCCGATCACGTCGCACGTGACGGCGGGCACCTGGACTCCGGCGCCCGGTGGGCCGTCGACGTCATCGACTGCCCCGCCGAACTGCGGACCGGGCTCGCAGCGCTCCTGGGCGGGGTGGTCGTGGTCGATTCCCTCGACGACGCCGTCGAGACCGTCCGGCGCAGGCCCGACGTGCGCGCCGTCACCCGAGACGGAGATCTCCTCGGAGCGGGCTGGATGAGCGGCGGCTCGGACCGTCAGCCGAGCACCCTCGAGGTCCAGGCCGCCATCGACAACTCGGTGCAGGATCTGGCCCGCGCCGAACGTCGCGCCGAGGAACTGTCCGCGGCACTGTCCGGCGCGGTCGCGGAACAGGCCGACCGTCAGGAGAACGCCGAGCAGGCACTGGCCGCGCTGAACGAGTCCGACGCCGCGATGTCCGCCATCTACGAGCGCCTCGGCCGCCTCGGCCAGGCCGCGCGGGCCGCGCGCGCCGAATCCGATCGGCTCATGGCGCAGCGGGACAAGGCCGAGAGCGGTCGGGAGGACACGCTGACCGCGCTCGCCGAACTCGAGGAACGGCTGCGCCTGGCGGAACAGGACGGGTCGTCCTCCGGTGCCGACACGGGTGGATCCGACACGACGAGCATCGATCGTGAGATGGCGGCCGCGGCGCTGGCCGAAGTGCGGGCCGTGGAGGTGGAAGCCCGACTGTCGGTGCGGACGGCCGAGGAGCGCGCCGAATCGGTGCGCGGCAAGGCGGATTCCCTGCGCCGCGCCGCACAGGTGGAACGCGACGCGCGCGCCCGGGCCGAACGTGCGATGAAGGCGCGCCAGAACGCGGCCGCGGTCGCGGCGGCGGTCGCCGAGTCCGGGCAGCGGGTGGCCGAGCACCTCGGTGACGTCGTCGACGCCGCGATGGCTCACCGCGACGAACTCGCGCGGGCCCGCACCGAGCGGACCACCCAACTCGAACAGGTGAAGGAAAGGGTGCGTCAGCTGAGCGGACAGCTGGCGTCGCTCACCGACGCCGTGCACCGCGACGAGGTGGCTCGCGCCCAGGCCGCGCTGCGCATCGAGCAGCTCGAGGAGGCGATCCTCGAACAGCACGGCATCGGTCTGGACGACCTGATCGCCGAATACGGCCCCGACGTCGCGCTGCCGCCGTCCGCACTCGAGATGGAGGAGTACGAGCAGGCGAAGGAGCGCGGCGAGCAGGTCACGATGCCCGCACCGATTCCGTACGACCGCGCCACGCAGGAGCGTCGCGCGAAACGTGCCGAGAAGGACCTGGCGACGCTCGGCAAGGTCAACCCGCTGGCACTCGAGGAGTTCGCCGCGCTCGAGGAGCGCTACAACTTCCTCTCGACACAGCTCGAGGACGTGAAGACCGCCCGCAAGGATCTCCTCGGGGTGGTGGCCGACGTCGATGCCCGCATCCTGCAGGTGTTCACCGAGGCCTACTCGGACGTCGAACGCGAATTCGTGCAGGTGTTCGCGAAACTGTTCCCCGGCGGTGAAGGCAGGTTGGTGCTCACCGACCCGTCGGACATGCTGACCACCGGCATCGAGGTGGAGGCCCGGCCGCCCGGCAAGAAGGTCAAACGGCTGTCGCTGCTGTCCGGTGGCGAGAAGTCGCTGACGGCGGTGGCGATGCTCGTGGCGATCTTCCGAGCCAGGCCGTCCCCCTTCTACGTGATGGACGAGGTGGAGGCCGCGCTGGACGACACGAACCTGCGTCGTCTGATCGGGTTGTTCGAGCAGTTGCGGGAGAAGTCGCAGCTGATCGTCATCACCCACCAGAAGCCGACGATGGAGGTCGCCGACGCGCTCTACGGCGTCAGCATGCGCGGCGACGGCATCACCACCGTCATCTCCCAGCGGCTCCGTGGCCAGGACATGGCGGCCGCGGACGCCTGATTCCGGTCCGAGCCGGGACTGTGCGCGTGGGAAGGCAGTGCGCAACGAAATCCGGAGCCTGAAACAATGGGCGGCGTGACTACCGGAGCTTGGATTGCCATCGCGGCCGCACTGGCCGTACTTCTCGTCGTTCTCGTCGTCGGGTCCCTGCTGTATCGGCGTCGCCGAATCTCCCTGAAGGCGCCGGACACCCCGCAGGTCACCACGGCGGAAAAGGACCGTTCGGGCAGTTACCGCGCGGACGGCGGGTTCAACTTCAGCCAGGGGTCGACGGCGACGGCGCCGCCACGTCCGCCTGCGCCCGAGCCGGTTCTGCCGAAGCCGGTGCCCGAACCCGAGGTCGTCGCACCCGAACCCGAGGTCGTCGCACCCCCGGCACCGGAGAAGGCCCCCGAGCCGGAGAAGGCCCCGGAGAAGCCGACGGTCCCGCCGGAGCCGGTCACGTACGAACCGGTCGTCGCGCCCGAGGTCGAACCGGAACCCGAGGTCGCGCCCGCGCCCGAACCCGAAGCCGAAGCCGCACCGGCCCCCGCCGCGCCGGTGCTCGACGTCATCGCTCCCACGGAGGGGCGGCTCGACCGTCTGCGTGGGCGGTTATCCCGTTCCCAGTCCGCGGTGGGCAAGAGCCTGCTCGGACTGCTCGGCGGCGGCGATCTCGACGAGGACTCCTGGGAAGAGGTGGAGGACACACTCCTCATCGCCGACCTGGGCTCGGCGACCACCACGAAGATCGTCACGTCGCTGCGTGAGCAGATGGCGTCGCGCAGCGTCCGCACCGAGGCCGATGCCCGTGCGCTGCTCCGCGAAGTCCTGGTCGCCGAACTCCGGCCGGAACTCGATCGCTCGATCCGTGCCCTGCCGCACGACGACCACCCGGCGGTCCTGCTGGTCGTCGGTGTGAACGGCACCGGCAAGACCACGACCACCGGCAAGCTCGCGCGTGTTCTCGTGGCCGACGGCAGGCGCGTCCTGCTCGGTGCCGCCGACACGTTCCGTGCTGCCGCCGCGGACCAGCTGCAGACGTGGGCCGAGCGGGTGGGCGCCGAGGTGGTGCGCGGGAAGGAAGCCGCAGATCCGGCGGCCGTCGCGTTCGATGCCGTGGCCAAGGGAATCGACAACGGCGTCGACGTCGTGCTGATCGACACGGCTGGCCGGCTCCACACGAAGACCGGACTGATGGACGAGCTGGGCAAGGTGAAGCGGGTCATCGAGAAGAAGGCGTCGGTGGACGACGTCCTCCTCGTCCTCGACGCGACCATCGGCCAGAACGGCCTCGCGCAGGCGCGGGTGTTCGCCGAGGTCGTCGATATCACCGGTGTGGTGCTCACCAAGCTCGACGGCACCGCCAAGGGCGGCATCGTGTTCCAGGTTCAGCACGAACTCGGGGTTCCCGTGAAGCTCGTCGGACTCGGTGAGGGCGCCGACGATCTGGCGCCGTTCGAGCCGGGCGCCTTCGTCGACGCGTTGCTCGGCTGACGCAGCGATTCAGGGTCGTCTCGGGCTCCCGGACCGCTCAGGCGGGCTGAAACCGACCGCAAATCGCCTGGCGAAACCTGCACGCAACAAAATAGGCCGATGCGTTCACGCGCGCGAAACAGTGCAGTGGCACAGCCGAAACACCAACTGAGCACCCTTCTTCTCAGGTCGTCAGCCGCTACCGGCTGGGCAGAGAAGGAGGAGGCTCAAGGTGGATTTCCCCACTATCGGTGCACCGGACACCGGGGACACAGCGTGGATGCTGACCAGCGCCGCGCTCGTGTTGCTCATGACTCCGGGTCTTGCGTTCTTCTACGGCGGCATGGTGCGGGCCAAGAGCGTGCTGAACATGCTCATGATGAGCATCAGCGCGATGGGTGTCGTCGGCATCCTGTGGGTTCTCTACGGCTACTCCATGGCCTTCGGTGAGGACAAGGGAAACCTTGTCGGTGATCCGTTCCAGTACTTCGGGCTCAAAGGACTGATCGGCGGGTCGTACCTCGCCGAGACCGACGATGCCGGTTCGGTGATCGCCGATTCCGCGATCCCGCTCGTCGGCACCATCCCCGCGACGGTCTTCGTCGCGTTCCAGGCCATGTTCGCGATCATCACCGTGGCCCTCATCTCGGGTGCCGTGGCGGATCGCCTGCGCTTCGGTTCCTGGCTGCTGTTCGCCGGCCTCTGGGCGACGGTCGTGTACTTCCCCGTGGCGCACTGGGTCTTCGCCTTCGACGGCGTCACCGCAGAGACCGGTGGCTGGATCGCCAACAAGCTCGCCGCGGTCGACTTCGCGGGTGGTACCGCCGTCCACATCAACGCCGGCGCCGCCGGCCTCGTCCTCGCGATCATCCTCGGCAAGCGCAAGGGATGGCCGGGCACCCCGTTCCGTCCGCACAACCTGCCCTTCGTGATGCTCGGCGCCGGCCTCCTCTGGTTCGGCTGGTTCGGTTTCAACGCCGGTTCGGCCGTCGGTTCCAACGGCATCGCCGGAGCAACCTTCATCACCACCGTCATCGGAACGTGCGCGGCCATGCTCGCCTGGCTCCTGGTCGAGCGGATTCGCGACGGCCACGCCACCACACTCGGTGCGGCGTCCGGAATCGTGGCCGGCCTGGTTGCCATCACGCCTTCCTGCTCGTCGGTGAACGTCCTCGGCGCGCTCGCCATCGGCGTCGTCGCAGGCGCACTCTGCGCGCTCGCGGTCGGACTCAAGTTCCGCTTCGGGTTCGACGACTCGCTCGACGTCGTCGGTGTCCACCTCGTCGGCGGCATCGTCGGAACGCTGATGGTCGGCCTGGTCGCAACGGCTGAGGCGCCCGCGGGTGTTGTCGGACTGTTCTATGGTGGAGGCCTCGACCAACTCTGGCGTCAGGCAGTGGGCGCCGGAGCAGTACTGCTTTACTCGCTCGTCGGTACGGCCGTCGTCGCGTTGATCGTGAAGTTCACGATCGGTCTGCGGCTCAGCGACGAGGGTGAATCACTTGGAGTGGACGAGTCGGAACACGCAGAAACTGGCTACGATTTCGCCGCTCTCGGCGGAAACTCGGCGACTGCTCGTGTATCCGGCAAGGAGGGATGAGGAAATGAAGCTGATCACAGCAATTGTCAAGCCGTTCACTCTGGAGGACGTGAAGACGGGACTCGAGCAGGCGGGCGTCCTGGGGATGACCGTCAGCGAGGTCCAGGGGTACGGCCGGCAGAAGGGCCACACCGAGGTCTACCGAGGTGCCGAGTACTCGGTCGATTTCGTTCCGAAGGTCCGGGTCGAGGTCGTCGTGGACGACGCTGCTGTGGACAAGGTCGTCGAGGTGATCGTCGAGGCGGCACGCACGGGCAAGATCGGTGACGGCAAGGTCTGGGTCTCACCGGTCGAGTCGGTCATCCGGGTGCGTACCGGGGAACGCGGCGCGGATGCACTCTGACCCCAACGGGTCCGGTAAGACCGGCCCTGGTCCCGTCGCCAAGGCGACGGAACCAGGGCCGGTTGCGTCAGGCGGATCGGACGAAGCAGCGGACCTGGCCCGCGCACGTAGGCAACTGCTCACCGGTGGCTCCGAGACCGGCCCCGGCGCAAGGAATCCCGCAGGTCACGGGCGCCGGCTCGACGCCGCCGCGCTCCGTCACGCGCTCGTCGACCTGCACGAGTTCTGGTTGACCACAAAGGGAGCCGAGCTGGGCATCAAGCCCGACAGCGGTTTTGCGCTCGTCGCGGTCGGTGGGCTCGGACGGCGGGAACTCCTGCCGTACTCGGATCTCGACCTCCTCCTCCTTCACGACGACATGGATCCGGCGGTCGTCGCGCAGGTGGCCGACCAACTCTGGTATCCGTTGTGGGACGCGCACATCAAGCTCGACCACAGCGTCCGCACCATCCCTCAGGCACTGCAGGTGGCGGACACGGACATCACCGCGGCTCTGGGAATGCTCGAGGCGCGTCACATCGTCGGCGACGTCGAGCTGACCAATCTGCTCATCAGCGGGGTCCGCAGGCAGTGGCGCACCGACATCCGCAACCGTTTCGACGGACTCATCGAGCAGACGCGGTCGCGCTGGGAACGCAGCGGCGAGATCGCCCACCGCGCAGAGCCCGACCTGAAGAGCGGTCGCGGTGGACTGCGGGACGTACAGTTGCTCAACGCGCTGTCCATCGCGCAGCTCACCGACGGCATGCCCGGGCTCGGTCCCGAGTCGCCCGGCGGAGGACTGGCACTCGCACATCGGCGGCTCCTCGACGTCCGCACCGAACTGCACCGGGTCGCGGGCCGCTCCCGCGATCAGTTGCGGGCGCAGGATGCCGACGAGATCGGCGCCGCACTGCGGATCGGCGATCGATTCGACCTCGCGCGCATGCTCAGTGATGCCGCGCGCACCATCAGCTATTCCGTCGACGTCGGTGTGCGGACGGCCGGACACGCCCTGCCGCGGCGCGGCCTGGCGCGGCTGCGCCGACCACCGGTGCGACGGCCCCTCGACGAGGGTGTCGTCGAGCACGCCGGTGAAGTGGTGCTGGCGCGCGACGCCCGGCCGGCGAAGGACCCGGGCCTCGTGCTGCGGGTCGCGTCGGCGTCGGCGACGACGGGAATGCCGATGTCGGCGTCCACTCTGAATCGCCTGGCCGACAACGCCCCCGAGCTGCGCGAGCCGTGGCCGAAGGAGGCGCTGAACGATCTGCTGGTGATGCTGGGCTCGGGTAGCCGTGCCGTCGCGGCGATCGAGGCTCTCGATCGGACCGGCCTGTGGGGCAGGCTTCTTCCCGAGTGGGGTGCCGTCCGGGACCTGCCGCCGCGGGACGCGGTGCACACGTGGACGGTGGATCGGCATCTCGTCGAGACCGCTGCCTATGCCAGTGGGTTCACCACCCGCGTGGCCCGCCCGGACCTGCTGATGCTCGGTGCGTTGCTGCACGACATCGGCAAGGGCCGCGGCGGCGACCACAGCGTGGTCGGCGCCGAACTGGCCACCCAGATCGGCAGGCGCCTCGGATTGTGGCCGTCGGACGTTGCGCTGCTGACGGCGATCGTGCGCCACCACCTGCTGCTGCCGCACACCGCGACGAGGCGCGACCTCGACGATCCCGAGACGGTCGAGCGGGTCGTGGAAGCGATCGGCGGCGACGGAGTCCTGCTGGAGTTGCTGCATGCGCTGGCGGAGGCCGATTCGCTGGCGACGGGTCCCGGTGTGTGGGGCGACTGGAAGTCGTCGCTGATCGGCGAACTCGTGCGCCGCTGCCGCCTGGTCATGGCGGGAGAGGTGCTTCCCGCACCCGATCCGCTCGATCCGGAACACGTCGCGCTGGCGGCGTCGGGTGGCGTGCACGTCGCGCTGGTCCCCGCCGACAGTCCCCACACGTATGTGGTGACGGTGATCGCGCCCGATCAGCGGGGTCTGCTGTCGAAGGCGGCGGGCGTGCTCGCGCTGCACTCCCTGCGGGTCTACTCCGCGTCCCTGGGCAGCGCCGAGGGGTCGGCGGTCAACTCGTTCGTCGTGTCCCCGAGGTTCGGGGCGCCGCCGCAGGCGGGTCTGCTGCGGCAGGAGCTGATCCGCGCGCTGGCGGGGGAGCTGAACCTGCTGGAGATGCTCACGGCCAAGGAAGAGGAGGCTCGCGAGAGCCAGCGCGTCGCCGCGGTGGAGGAACGGGGCGAAGCCGCGGTTCCGGTGCAGTACGCGCAGGCGCCGCCGCGGGTCATCTGGTTCGACACCGCACCGCCCGGCGAGGTCATCCTGGAACTGAGGGCCGAGGACCGGCTGGGGCTGCTGTCCCGGCTCGCCGACGCGTTCGACACGTGCGGCGCGGACGTCCGCTGGGCGCGGGTGACCACCCTGGGTTCGTCGGTGATCGACTCATTCTGCCTCGATCTCGGCGGCGGGGACACCCGGGCGAGCCGGGAACAGGTCGAGAGCGCGATCCTCGGCGTCGTTCCGCTCACGAAGCCGAAGAAGCAGGAGGGCAGCGGGGGAGAATGAACGACGGGACGTGAGCGGCTAGGCTGGGGCCCGAGAATATCCACCGCACACTCGCATGACTTCAGGAGCGCACTCGGTGTTCGAATCCCTTTCCGACAGGTTGACCGGAGCCCTCAAGGATCTGCGTGGCAAGGGTCGCCTTTCCGGAGCCGACATCGATGCCACCTGCCGTGAGATCCGGTTGGCACTGCTCGAGGCAGACGTCGCGCTGCCCGTCGTCCGCTCGTTCATCGCCAAGATCAAGGAACGCGCCAAGGGCGTCGAGGTCTCGGCGGCGCTGAACCCGGCGCAGCAGGTCGTCAAGATCGTCAACGAGGAACTCGTCGAGATCCTCGGTGGCGAGACCCGCCGGCTGGCGTTCGCCAAGACGCCGCCGACGGTCATCATGCTCGCCGGTCTCCAAGGTTCCGGTAAGACGACCCTCGCAGGCAAGCTCGCGAAGTGGCTGCGCGACCAGGGACACACGCCGCTGCTCGTGGCCTGTGACCTGCAGCGTCCCGGCGCCGTCACCCAGCTGCAGATCGTCGGCGAGCGCGCGGGAGCCACGGTGTTCGCACCGCACCCCGGCACATCCATCGGCGGCGGCGACAACGAGCTGGGCGTCACCGCGGCCGACCCGGTCGAGGTGGCCCGGGCAGGTGTGGAGGAAGCCCGCAACAAGCAGTTCGACGTGGTGATCGTCGACACCGCGGGCCGGCTGGGTATCGACGCCGACCTGATGGCGCAGGCGGCGGGTATCCGCGACGCCGTGAACCCGGACGAGACGATCTTCGTCCTCGACGCGATGATCGGTCAGGACGCGGTCAGCACCGCCGAGGCCTTCCGTGAGGGTGTCGGATTCACCGGTGTCGTGCTCACGAAGCTCGACGGTGACGCCCGCGGTGGTGCGGCGCTCAGCGTCCGCGAGGTCACCGGGCAGCCCATCCTGTTCGCGTCCACGGGTGAGAAGCTCGAGGACTTCGACGTCTTCCACCCCGACCGCATGGCCAGCCGCATTCTCGGCATGGGTGACGTCCTCAGCCTGATCGAGGCGGCCGAGCAGCACTTCGACGCCGAGCAGGCCGAAGCCACAGCCCAGAAGATCGGTTCGGGACAGCTCACGCTGGAGGACTTCCTCGAGCAGATGATGGCCGTCCGCAAGATGGGCCCCATCGGCAACCTCCTAGGCATGCTCCCGGGTGCGGGGCAGATGAAGGACGCGCTCGCGAACGTCGACGAGAAGCAGCTCGACCGAGTGCAGGCCATCATCCGCGGCATGACCCCCGCCGAGCGTGACGATCCCAAGATCATCAACGCGTCCCGCAGGCTGCGGATCGCCAACGGTTCGGGTGTCAAGGTCTCCGACGTCAACCAGCTCGTCGACCGTTTCTTCGAGGCCCGCAAGATGATGGCCGCGATGGCCGGGCGTATGGGCATGCCCGGTTCGCGGAAGCCGCAGCGCAGCAAGAAGGGCAAGAAGGGCAAGAAGGGCGGCAAGGGGCCGACGCCGCCGAAGGTGCGCGGCGGATTCCCCGGCGGCCTGCCCGGCGGGTTCCCGGGTATGCCGCCCGGAGGGCTCCCCGCGGGGATGCCCGACCTGTCGAACATGCCGAAGGGCCTCGACGAATTGCCGCCCGGACTCGAGGGCATCGACCTGTCCCAGCTGAAGCTGCCGAAGAAGTAGCCGATGGGCGCGCTGCACTTCCGGGGCACCGGTCTGCCCGACGAACAGCCGGTCGAACTCTGGGTCGACAACGGTGTGATCTCGACGGAACCGGTTCCCGGCGCCGAGACCGTCTGCGAATCCGGGTGGATCGTTCCCGGACTCGTCGATGCCCACTGCCACGTCGGCATCAGGTTCGGCGGCGGCGGTGGCGAGAGCGTCGACGGGTTGATCGCGCAGGCGGAGACCGAGCGCGACTGCGGGGTCCTGCTGATTCGGGACGCCGGTTCGCCGGTCGACACCCGGTTCGTCGACGACCGCCCCGACCTGCCGAGGATCATCCGCGCCGGACAGCACATCGCCGCCCCCAAGCGCTACATCCGCGGACTGCCGGTCGATCTGGAGGACGAGTCCCAGCTGCCGGACGAGGTGGTGCGCCAGGCCCGGGCCGGCGACGGGTGGGTCAAGCTCGTCGGCGACTGGATCGACCGCTCCGCGGGTGACCTCGCGCCGTTGTGGAGCGACGACATCCTCGTCGAGGCGATCGCGGCCGCGCACCGGGAAGGGGCTCGCGTCACCGCGCACGTCTTCGCCGAGGATGCGCTTCCGGGCCTGATCAACGCCGGAATCGACTGCATCGAGCACGGCACCGGGCTCACCGACGAGACGATCGAGCTGATGGTCTCGCACGGAACCGCGCTCGTCCCGACGCTGATCAACATCGCGACGTTCCCCGATATCGCCGAGTCCGCCTCGCGGTTCCCGATCTACGCCGCGCACATGCGTGACCTGCACTCACGGGTGAAGGACACGATCGGTGCCGCTCACGACGCGGGGATCCCGATCTACGCCGGCACCGACGCGGGCGGATCGATCGTCCACGGACGCATCGCCGACGAGGTCGAGGAACTGAAGGCGGTCGGACTGAGCCCGGCGGAGGCTCTCGGCGCCGCGTGCTGGGACGCGCGGACGTGGCTCGGACATCCGGGTGTGGAAGCGGGTGCGCCCGCGGATCTGCTGGTCTTCCGGAACGACCCGCGGGCGAGCAGCGACGCCCTCGCCGCGCCCGATGTCGTGGTGCTGCGGGGCAACGTCGTGAAGACCCGATGACCTGGTTTTCCCCTGACGGTGTTCGTCTGGCAGAATGAACCGCTGTTCGTCGCATCCGGTCACGCACCGCGCGGCGGTCACAGGTTAGAGGCAAAACCGGGCGCGCTATTCTTGCGCGTCGCCGAATTGCACGTGACACGTGGGCACACTCGTGTGCGCACTGAAGGAGAAGTACAGCAGTGGCTGTCAAGATCAAGCTCACCCGGCTCGGCAAGATCCGGAACCCGCAGTACCGCATCGTCGTCGCCGACTCCCGCACCCGCCGCAACGGCCGGGCGATCGAGACCATCGGCAAGTACCACCCCAAGGAAGAGCCCTCGCTGATCGAGGTCGATTCCGAGCGCGCTCAGTACTGGCTCGGCGTCGGCGCCCAGCCCACCGAGCCCGTCGAGGCCATCCTCAAGATCACCGGTGACTGGCAGAAGTTCAAGGGCCTGCCGGGCGCCGAGGGCACCCTCCGCGTCAAGGAAGCCAAGCCCTCCAAGCTGGAGCTGTTCCAGGCTGCGCTCGCGCAGGCCGAGAACGAGCCCGTCGGCGAGGCCATCACGCCCAAGAAGAAGAAGGCGAAGGCCGAGGACGCCGAGGCTGCTGCCGACGCTCCCGCCGAGGCTGCTGCAGAGTCCGAGGCTGCTGACAAGTGAGTGCCGTCGTCGCCGATGCTGTGGAGCACCTCGTTCGTGGCATCGTCGCCAACCCCGACGACGTTCGTGTCGAGCTGATCACCGGGCGTCGGGGGCGCACTGTCGAGGTGCACGTCAACCCTGACGATCTCGGCAAGGTCATCGGCCGCGGTGGTCGTACCGCGACCGCTCTGCGCACGCTGGTCTCCGGTATCGGTGGCCGCGGGATCCGTGTCGACGTCGTCGACACCGATCAGTAGAGGCCTTACAGCAGTGGAGCTCGTCGTCGGCCGTGTCGCCAAGTCGCACGGCATCAAGGGTGAGATCGTGGTCGAGGTTCGCACCGACGAACCCGAGGATCGATTCGCCGTGGGTGCCGTGCTGCGGGGACACAAGCCGCGCGAGCAGACTGTGAGCACATACACGGTGGAAGCCGCCCGGGACCATTCCGGGCGGCTTCTGCTGCGCCTCGAGGGTGTGTCGGATCGCACCGCGGCGGATGCCCTGCGGGGCACGCTGTTCGTCATCGACAGCGCCGAACTCGAGCCGTCCGACGACCCCGACGAGTTCTACGATCACGAACTCGAGGGACTGTCGGTGCGCCTCGCGGACGGCACCGAGGTGGGAACCGTCATCGAGGTATTGCATTCCGCGGCGGGCGAATTGCTCTCGATCCGCCGGGCCGGCGACCAGTCCGGAGAACTTCTCGTCCCGTTCGTGGCCGCGATCGTCACGTCGGTGTCCGTCGCGGACGGTGTCGCCCTGATCGATCCGCCGGAAGGGTTGCTCGATCCCGACTTCGGTGAATCCGCCGACGGGAAGTGAGTCGGTAGCCATGCGTCTCGACGTGGTCACCATCTTCCCTGAGTACCTCGAACCGCTGCGAGCGGCGTTGCTCGGCAAGGCCATCGACAAGGGCCTCATCTCCGTCGAGGTGCACGATCTGCGGGACTGGACGCACGACGTCCACAAGGCCGTCGACGATTCGCCGTACGGCGGCGGGCCGGGGATGGTCATGAAACCCACCGTGTGGGGTCCCGCCCTCGACGACGTCCTCGCCGCGGGCGACGGCGACACGGACACTCTGCTGGTCGTCCCCACCCCGGCCGGTGTTCCTTTCACGCAGGCTACCGCCGAGCGCTGGGCGGGGGAGAAGCGCATCGTCTTCGCCTGCGGACGTTACGAAGGCATCGATCAGCGTGTGTTCGACGACGCCGCCCGCCGGGTGCGCGTCGAAGAAGTGAGCATCGGCGACTACGTCCTCATCGGGGGCGAGGCGGCCGTGCTGGTGATGACCGAGGCGTTCGTGCGCCTGATTCCCGGAGTTCTCGGCAATCAGCAGTCGCACCAAGAGGATTCGTTCTCCGATGGCCTACTCGAAGGACCCAGCTACACGCGGCCGGCAACGTGGCGCGGACTCGACGTCCCGCCGGTCCTGCTGTCGGGTGATCACGCGAAGGTGGCTGCCTGGCGGCGGGAGCAGTCGCTGCAACGCACCGCCGAACGCCGCCCGGACCTGTTGCCCTGAACCGGTTTCCGGGCCTGCCCGGGCGCTAACCCTGAGGCTGCGCCCAGTCGTCGACGACACCGTTCGGGAACAGGGACTTCACGAACCCGGTCATCGTGTCCCGCGCATGCCGGGCGCTGGAATCCTCGCTGACATCCGTGACAGCGGTGTCCGGGTACGACTCCTCGTCGTCCTCGTACCGGATGTCCTCCCGCGACGCGACGGCCACGATGTAGCGGTTGTCCTCACCGATCAGGCCGGTCGACACGTGGATCCACCGATCTCCCACACAGCACATCCAACCCTGCTTCACCCCGGCGACGTTCTCGCCGGGCAACCCGTCGGGGATGCCGAACCGCTGGTCGTAACCGTCGATCCCCTCGGGTGTCGACGAGCGCAGGTAGCCGACGAATTCGGCGATGCGATCCGCGCCCAGGCCGTCGCGGTCGTCGAGGAGCCCGGCATAGAACGTCACGAGGTCGGCGGCGGTCGTCTCGGTGTTCCACCACAACCCGTCCCAGGGCGGGGTGGTCGCGGCGAGTCCGTACCGCCCGGCGACGTCGACGACGACATCGGAGCCGCCGAGATCGTCCCAGAGAGTGTTGGCCGCGTCGTCGTCGGACGATTCGAGCATCCGCTTCAGGAGGACATTGTCGAAGTCGGACAGCGGCCGCTCACCGAGCGCGTCGAGGTGATACATCTGGGCGGCGACGAACAGCTTGGCCAACGACGCCGTTTCGACGGGTTCGGCGGCGGCGCCCTCCAGATAGCTGCCGGTGGCGCGGTCCAGAACGGCGATCGACATGTCGGCGCCGCGTTCGGCGGACGCCGTCGCGACCGCCGCCGAGATGCGTTCGGCGAGGGGTGCGGAAACGGGAACTCGCGCGGAGGGGAACGGCTCCGGGCTCACGGTCACGCCGTCACCCGCCGGCGGGTCGTCGGCCGGGGGGAGATCGGGGGTCGCGACGGCCGGTGACGTCGCCGGGATGTCGACCAAGGAGTTCGTCCCGGTCGGGATGGTGCAGGCCGGCGCAACCAGCACGAAGACCATGACCGTCAGGCATACGATCAGCCTGGACATGAAATTCTCCCGAGATTTCCGTGACGGCCTCACCGCCGACGATATTGTCTCAGAGTAGCGGTAGGGTCCATTTCCGTGACTCTCAAGACCGTGAACCAGCGCATTGCCGAGGAGCTCGACGTCCGGGAGGGACAGGTCGCGGCCGCCGTGGACCTCCTCGACGGTGGAGCCACCGTGCCCTTCATCGCCCGGTACCGCAAGGAAGTCACCGGAACGCTCGACGACGCTCAGCTCCGCCAGCTCGAGGAACGCCTGCGGTACCTGCGGGAACTGGACGATCGCCGGGTCGCCGTGCTCGAGTCGATCGACTCGCAGGGCAAGCTCGACGACCAGCTGCGTGGGCAGATCATGACCGCCGACACGAAGGCGCGCCTCGAGGACATCTACCTGCCGTTCAAGCCGAAGCGGCGCACCAAGGCGCAGATCGCCCGCGAGGCCGGTCACGAACCCGTCGCCGACGCACTGATCACCGATCCCTCCACCGATCCGGCGTCCTACACGGCCGAACAGCTCGAGGGTGCGCGCGCGATCCTCGTCGAGCGTTTCGCCGAAGACGCAGACCTGGTGGGTGAGCTCCGCGAGCTGATGTGGACCCGCGGGCAGCTGGTGTCCGCGGTCCGCAAGGGCAAGGAGACCGAGGGCGCGAAGTTCGCCGACTACTTCGAGTTCTCCGAGCCGTTCGGCAAGCTTCCTTCGCACCGGATCCTGGCGGTGCTGCGCGGCGAGAAGGAAGAGGTACTCACGCTCACGCTGGCACCCGACACGGAGGAGCCCGTCCCCGGCGAGCCCACCGTCTACGAGGGCCGGATCGCAGGCCGGTTCGGCATCGCCGACCGCGGCAGGCCCGCCGACCGGTGGCTGCTCGACACCGTGCGGTGGGCGTGGCGCACCAAGATGATCGTGACGCTGGGCATCGACACCAGGATGCGCCTGCGACAGTCGGCGGAGAAGGACGCCGTCGACGTGTTCGCCAACAACCTGCGGGACCTGCTGCTGGCAGCGCCTGCCGGGACCCGCGCCACGATGGGCCTCGACCCCGGCTTCCGGACCGGGACGAAGGTCGCGGTCGTGGACGCGACCGGCAAGGTGGTGGCCCACGACACGATCTATCCGCATCAGCCCCAGAACAAGTGGGACGCCTCCCTGGCCACTCTCGCCGGTCTCGTCGCCAAGCACGGCGTGGAGCTCATCGCCATCGGGAACGGCACGGCCTCCCGCGAGACGGATGCGCTCGCGACCGAGCTGATCGCCAAGTCGGGTACCACCAACCTGACGAAGATCGTGGTGTCCGAGGCCGGCGCGTCCGTGTACTCGGCGTCCGCGTACGCCTCGGCGGAGCTGCCCGATCTCGACGTGTCGATCCGCGGAGCAGTCTCCATTGCGCGACGTCTGCAGGACCCGCTCGCCGAACTGGTGAAGATCGACCCGAAGTCGATCGGCGTCGGGCAGTACCAGCACGATGTGTCGGAGACGCTGCTCGCGCGGTCGCTCGGTGCCGTCGTCGAGGACGCGGTGAACGCGGTCGGCGTCGACGTGAACACCGCGTCGGTGCCGCTGCTGTCCCGCGTGTCGGGTATCGCCGGTTCGCTCGCGGAGAGCATCGTCGCGCACCGGGACCAGAACGGCCCGTTCCGCAGCCGCAAGGGGCTCAAGGACGTCGCGCGACTCGGTCCGAAGGCGTTCGAGCAGTGCGCCGGCTTCCTGCGCATCCCCAACGGGGACGACCCGCTCGACGCGTCCAGCGTCCACCCCGAGGCCTACCCGGTGGTGCGCAAGATCGTCGGCGCGAGCGGCACCGGCGTGCGCGAGATCATCGGCAACACGTCCGCGCTCCGCAGCCTGAACCCGGCAGACTTTGTCGACGACCGGTTCGGTCTGCCCACGGTCACCGACATCATCGGTGAGCTCGAGAAGCCCGGCCGCGACCCCCGCCCGGAGTTCAAGACGGCCACGTTCGCCGCCGGCATCGAGAAGGTGTCGCACCTGAAGCCGGGGATGACGCTCGAGGGCGTCGTCACGAACGTGGCGGCGTTCGGCGCGTTCGTCGACATCGGCGTTCACCAGGACGGCCTCGTTCACGTGTCCGCGATGTCCCACAACTTCGTCAAGGACCCGCGGGACGTCGTGAAGTCGGGTGACGTCGTGAAGGTGAAGGTCCTCGAGGTGGACGAGGCCCGTCAGCGCATCGGACTGACTTTGCGGCTCGACGACGAGGTCGGGGCCGGCCGCAAGAACGACGGTCCCCGCGGCGGTGGGCAGCGGCAGGACCGGCGGGGCGGCGGTCAGCCACAGGACCGGCGCGGCGGCAAGCCGCAGCAGCAGCAGGGTGGACGCGATCGCGGGCGTGACTCCCGCCCGGCGCCCGGCGGTTCGATGGCCGACGCGCTGCGGAAGGCGGGATTCGGCAAGTAAAGAGGTCACCATCCCGACACGAGCCTCCACTTTTCGATGGAGTGACTAGTTCTTTACTGGGATAGTGGATGCCGATGTACGAATGGCTGGATCGGGAAATCGTCGGGCACGGGCGCCTGCCTCTGCTCTTTTTCCTGCTCGGGTTTCTCGCGGCTTTCCTGTTCATCCGGTTGAGCGTGCGGATGATCCGTGCCGAGGTGTCGTGGTGGCCGGGCAACGTGAAACCCGGCGGGCATCACGTCCACCACGTGGTGTTCGGCGTCGTGACGATGCTCGTCTCGGGGGTCTCCCTCATCGCCGTGTACGAGGACGGCACCCAGACCACCGGCGCCGTCCTCGCCACGTTCTTCGGGGTCGGCGCCGCGCTCGTGCTGGACGAGTTCGCGCTGATCTTCTACCTGCAGGACGTGTATTGGGCGGATGAGGGCCGGACGTCGGTCGATGCCGTGTTCGTGGCGATCGCGGTGACGGGTCTGCTGCTCCTCGGTCTCCGGCCGCTCGAACTGATCAACGTCACCGACTTCCGGGACTCGCCGGATCCCTGGGTGCGGATCGCGATCGCGTTCTCGTCCGTGATCAACCTGCTCATCGCGGCGGTGGTGCTGCTGAAGGGGAAGATCTGGACGGGGTTGCTCGGCCTGTTCATCTTCCCGATCCTGCTGATCGGGGCGCTCCGATTGAGCCGGCCGAGCGCACCGTGGGCCCGGTGGCGCTACACCTCCAAGCCGAAGCGGATGCTCCGGGCCCTCGAGCGGGAGCGGAAGTGGCGTCGGCCGGTCATCCGGGCCAAGATCTTCGTGCAGGATTTCATCGCCGGGACTCCCAGCGCAGTGCACGTGAAGGAAGCCGCGGAACATGCCAGGGTGGCGGCGGAGGTCGAACTCGACCACGTGGTGCATGCGGCGCCGCCGCCGATTTCTCTTCACCCGGTGGCGTCTGGCACAATGGACGGGTTGCCTGGACCAGGCAGCAGTACTTGATCTGGGCACGAACCAGACGAGCACCGGTGTTCTTCGAACGTCCGGGTGCCGCTCGGTTCCTCTGCTCCTGCGAAAACGCAAGGATGGAACACCGATGAACACTCTCGATTTCCTGGACAAGAAGTCCCTCCGCGACGACATTCCCGAGTTCCGTCCCGGCGACACCCTCAACGTGCACGTCAAGGTCATCGAAGGCTCGAAGGAGCGCGTGCAGGTCTTCAAGGGCGTCGTGATCCGCCGTCAGGGCGGCGGCGTCCGCGAGACCTTCACCGTCCGCAAGGTCTCCTTCGGTGTCGGCGTCGAGCGCACCTTCCCGGTCCACAGCCCCAACCTGGCGCAGATCGAGGTCGTCACCCGCGGTGACGTCCGCCGCGCCAAGCTGTACTACCTCCGCGATCTGCGTGGCAAGGCCGCCAAGATCAAGGAAAAGCGCTGACCTTTCCGATGAGCCCGGCACTGCGTAGTCGCAGTGCCGGGCTAATCTGATTTCGTGACAGATTCTTCGAAGGAGCGGGCATTGTCGTCGGAATCCGAGACCACCGGCGATTCGGCCGCCACCTCCGCCGTGAACGGCGGAACGGCGGAGCCCGAGAAGAAGCCCCGCTCCTTCCTCCGTGAGTTGCCGATCCTGATTCTGGTCGCGCTCGTTCTGAGTTTCCTGTTGCAGACGTTCGTCGCCCGGGTGTATCTCATTCCGTCCGAATCGATGGAACCGACGCTGCACGGGTGCGCGGGCTGCACCGGCGACCGCATCGTGGTCGAGAAGATCGGTTACCGCTTCGGTGAACCGCAACCGGGTGACGTCATCGTGTTCCGTGGCCCCGATTCGTGGTCGCAGGATTTCGTCTCCACCCGGTCCTCCAACGTGGTGATCCGCGGTGCGCAGGAACTCGGTTCCCTCGTCGGACTCGTCCCCCCGGACGAGAACGACCTCGTCAAGCGTGTGATCGCCACCGGCGGTCAGACCGTCGAATGCTGCGACGACCAGGGCCGGATCCTGGTCGACGGCAAGCCGCTCGACGAGCCCTACGTCGTAATGGATTTCCCGTTCGTCCCCGGCTCCCAGACCTGCGACACGGCACTGAAGTCGGCGCGCTGCTTCGGCCCGGTCACCGTGCCCGACGGACACCTGTGGGTGATGGGTGACAATCGCAGCAACTCCGCGGACTCGCGGTACCACGTGGGCGACGACATACAAGGCACCATCCCGCTCGACAACGTGATCGGTAAGGCCGTCTTCATCGCGTTGCCGCCGTCGCGGATGGGCACGATCAGTTCACCCGATATCCAGGGCAAGTGACTTCCTGGCCTCCACGCATCGTCATTCGCAGGTCGTCCGGTCTGCGGACGATGGAGTCGGCGCTGGTCCGTAGCGGCCTCGGTCCGGTGGCCGGTGTCGACGAAGCAGGCCGGGGCGCGTGTGCGGGGCCGCTCGTCGTGGCGGCCTGCGTGCTCGCACCGAAGCCGTATCCGGCGCTGGCGCGCCTCGACGATTCGAAGAAGCTCACCGAACGCACGCGCGAAGAGTTGTTCCCGGCCATCACCCGGCTCGCGGTGGCGTGGAGCGTCGTGTCTTTTCCGGCCGAGGAAGTCGACCGGATGGGTGTGCACGTAGCCAACATCGAGGGCATGCGACGTGCCGTTGCCGGGCTCTCGACCACCCCGGGTTACGTTCTCACCGACGGCTTCCGCGTCCCGGGCCTGCCGGCCCCGTCGCTGCCGGTGATCGGCGGCGACGCCGCGGCGGCATGCATCGCGGCGGCGAGTGTGCTGGCCAAGGTCTCTCGCGACCGGGTGATGGTCGCAATGGACGAGACACATCCCGGTTACGGTTTCGCGATCCACAAGGGGTACAACACGCCCGCGCACCTGACGGCTCTCGAGAAGCTGGGCCCGTGCCCGGAGCACCGCCGCTCGTGGTCGAACGTCGCCGCGCTGATACACCGAGTGGATAACAGTTCCGGAAGTGCGAGATGATGACAATTCACACCAGAGCAGGAGGACTCCGAGACCGATGAGTGCCGAGGATCTCGAGAAGTACGAAACCGAGATGGAGCTGTCGCTCTACCGCGAGTACCGGGACATCGTCGGTCAGTTCTCCTATGTCGTGGAGACCGAGCGCCGGTTCTATCTGGCGAACTCGGTGGAGTTGCTGCCGCACAACGCGGACGGAGAGATCTACTTCGAGCTGCGGATGTCCGATGCGTGGGTGTGGGACATGTACCGTCCCGCGCGTTTCGTGAAGTATGTCCGCGTCATCACGTTCAAGGACGTGAACATCGAGGAACTCGACAAGCCGGACCTGCGGCTCCCCGACAACGGTCTGTCCTGACGATCCGGAGTTCTCGTCCGCGTACGATCGTCCGATGACCGGACCGAGGCGTGTCGCGCTGGCTCTGGGGAGCGGCGGTGCGCGGGGGTACGCCCACATCGGAGCGATCCAGGTGCTCGAGGAGCGCGGATTCGAGATCGTCGGTGTCGCGGGCTCGTCGATGGGGGCCCTGGTGGGAGGACTCCACGCAGCGGGCACGCTCGACGACTTCACCCGGTGGGCGATCGGCCTGACCCAGCTCGACGTCGTGCGTCTTCTCGACCTGTCGGTGTCCGCCCCCGGAGCCATCCACGCCGAGAAGATCCTGCAACGGGTCAGGGAGATACTCGGCGAGATCCGCATCGAAGACCTTCCGATTCCGTATACGGCCGTGGCCACCGATCTCGCTGCGGGCCGGTCGGTGTGGTTCCAGCGAGGGCCCGTCGACGCGGCGATCCGTGCGTCGATCGCCATCCCCGGCGTCATCACGCCGTATGTGCTCAACGGCCGGGTGCTCGCCGACGGTGGGGTGCTCGACCCTTTGCCGATGGCGCCGCTCGTCTCCGTGAGCGCCGACCTGACCGTCGGGATCAGCCTGAGCGCCGAGGACCGGGACGGGCGCTCGCTGGCCCCGGAGAACGTCAGCGCGGATTCGCGGCCGGTGGACGAATGGGTGGCGCGCTTCCGCCGGAGCGCCGCGCAGCTGCGTGACCTGGACATCGTGCGGTCGGTCGTGGGGCGATTCGGCGCTGCGCACACCGACCCGGATCCGACGGACGAGCAGGACGGCCAGGTGATCGGCGATCAGACTGTGGTCGAGGGCGACGCCGTGGCCGTCCCGAAGTTCAGCCGGTTCGCGGTGATGAACCGTTCGCTCGACGTGATGCAGGCAACGTTGGCTCGCTATCAGCTCGCCGCGTACCCACCGGACGTGCACGTTCGGGTGCCCCGGAACGCGTGCCGCAGTCTCGATTACCATCGTGCCGCCGAGATGATCGAACTGGGTCGGGTTCTCACCGGGCGTGCGCTCGACGACGCCGGTCTCGTCTCGCCGGCAGCCGCTGTGTCTCCGGCAGATTCGGACGGCGAGCCCACCTGACAGGTGGCAGGGCCGTTGCTGCGCACGCAGCACCGGCCCTGCCACTCACGGCGATGTCAGCTCGAGGCCCCAGCCCGGGCGGCGCCGAGGTCGCCCACCGATTCGTCGGACTCGCCGTCGACGTGATCGACGTGCTGCGGCGCCACGAGCAGGCAGAGAATGCTGACTGCGCACATTCCGATCAGGAGGCCGATCACCGGCCACACGCTGCCGGTGGCCTGGTACATGAGCGTGGACACCAACGGCGACAGTCCACCGAAGATCGCGCCGGCGCCCTGGTAGGCGAGCGAGATGCTGGTGTACCGGGCCTGCGGCCGGAACATCTGCGACAGCACCGCCGCGATCGGACCGTACGTCGCGGCCAGGACGAGCCGCATGACGGCGAAGGTCAGGAAGATCAGGACCACCGACCCGGACGTCAGGACCAGGAACTGTGGCGCGGCGAGCACCGCGACGGCCAGCAGTCCGTAGATCACCACGCGGATCCGGCCGACCTTGTCGCCGAGCCACGCCACTCCGAGCGTGGCGATCAATTCCACCACCGCGGCAACGCTGAGCGCGTTGAGGACGAGTGTCTCGGACAGCCCGACGTCCGGGTCGGTGGCGTACGCCGTGATGAACGTCGTCACGAGGTAGTAGCCGCCCACCGCGACGGGCAGGATGCCCATGCCGAGCAGGATCGGGCGCCAGTTGGTGACGATGGCGTACTTCAGCGGCAGCGCTTCGGGTTCGGTCGCCGTCTGCATCTCGGACTCGAAGACGGGGGATTCCTCCACCTTCAGTCGCACCAGCAACCCCACGCCGATCAGGAGCGCCGAGCACAGGAACGGCAGCCGCCACGCCCAGTCCCGCAGGGCGTCGTCGCCGAAGGTCGAGAGGACACTGAAGAACCCGGTGGCGAGCAGCGCGCCTGCGGGGTTGCCCAGCTGTGCGAATCCGCCGTAGAACGTCTTCTTGTCCTCGGGCGCGTGTTCGACGGCCATCAGCACGGCGCCACCCCATTCGCCGCCCACCGCGAAACCCTGCACGAAACGCAGCATCACGAGCAGCAGCGGCGCCCAGAACCCGATCTGCGCGTATGTCGGCAGCGCACCGATCAGGAACGTGCCCGCGCCCATCAGGGTGAGTGTCACGACGAGCGCCGTCCGCCGGCCGACCCGGTCGCCGACGTGTCCGAAGACGATGCCGCCGAGCGGGCGGGCGAAGAAGCCCACCGCATAGGTGGCGAACGCGGCGGCGATGCCGGTCAGGCGGTCGGTGTCGGAGGGGAAGAAGATCTCACCGAACACCAGGGCCGCCGCCGTGGCGTACACGTAGAAGTCGTACCACTCGATGGTGGTGCCGACGAAGGCCGCGAAACCCGCCTTGCGGGCCTTGGCGATCTGAGTGTCGTGACTCATGGCTGATCCTCGGTGGTTGCAGTGGTCGAGAGTAGGTCGCTGCGGGTGGAATGCGCCAATTCGCCGTCGATCCACGTTTCACGGACCTCGATGTCGGCAATGGTGTGCGGGTCGACGGTGAGAGGGTCGGCGCCGAGGACCACGAAATCGGCGCGCTTGCCGGGGGAGATGCTGCCGAGTTCGGATTCCCGTCCGAGCGCGCGGGCCCCGTTCAGCGTGTGCGCGGTGAGGGCCTGGGCGGCGGTCAGTCGCAATGCGTTCGAGCCGAGTTGATGTCCCTGCCGGGTGATGCGGGTGACGGCGGCCTGGATCGCCTCGAGTGGTTTGGGCTCGGCGACGGGTGCGTCGGAACTGATCGTGACCGGTACGTCGGCTTCGACGAATTCGCCCAGGGGATTGAAACGCTCACCCGGGGTGCCGATGGCCGCGGTCACGCCCTCGCCCCAGTTGTAGTAGTGCTGCGGCTGGTTGACGGGGTACGCACCGAGTGCGTGCATCCGCGTGATCTGCTCGGGGGTCGGCAACCCGCAGTGCTCGATGCGGTGACGGGCATCGGCGTCGGGATGCGCCTTCTGCGCGGCCTCGATCGCGTCGAGGACCATGTCGATCGCGGTCGGCGACTGCGCATGCGTCGCAGTCTGCAGGCCGACGGCGTGTGCCTTCGCGATCAGCGCCGCATAGTCGGCGGGCTCGTGATAGAGCTGTCCGGTCCGGCACGGGTCGCCCACGTACCCATCAGGGAAGTAGGCGGTCCAACCGCCGAGAGTGCCGTCGGCGTAGAACTTGATCCCGCCGAACGCGAGACGTGAGTTGCCGAACGCACCGTGCAGCCCGGTGTCGAGCGCGTGATCGAGCAGGTGGCTGAGCAGGTACATGCTCACCCGGGTCTCGAGCCGGCCCTGCTCCGCCAGTCGTAGGTACATGTCGAACTCGCGCCGCGTCACCTGGCAGTCGCCGATCGTGGTGACGCCGCCCTCGAGGAACTTCTCCTGCGCCACGGAGAGCTGCCGCAGATGCTCCTCGGGTTCGTCCTCGAGGTGGAAGTTCGGGCCGTGATGACCGACCTTGACGCCGTTCACGCCGGTGAGGATGTTGCAGGCGGCATCGGACAGTTCGCCGGTCAGCTCGCCGTCCGCGTCGCGGAAGAACTCGCCGCCGGGCGGATTCGGGGTGTCACGGGTGACGCCGTGGAGTTCGAGGGTGAACGTGTTGACGACGCCGCCGTGGCCGCTGGCGTTCATCAGGTAGACCTCGCGGTCGGTACCGACCTGATCGAGTTCCTCCTTCGTGGGATGACGGCCCTCGACGAGGTTGCGGTGCTCGTAGCCGTACCCACGCACCGGGATCCCGGCAGGCTGGTTCCCCGCCGCCTCCCGGAGCAGTGCGACGATCTCGGGAATGGTGCGTGCCTTCTCGGGGCCGCAGTCCACCCAGCTGAGCATCTGGCCGTACATCAGGGGGTGGGCGTGCGGATCGACGAACCCGGGTACGACGGTCGCCCCGGCGAGATCGATGACGTCCGTCGTCCGGGTGCCGATCCTCCGCGCTTCCTCACGACATTCCGCAGCGGTGCCGACCGCGGCGAAGCGATTGCCGTAGACGAGGAAGGCCTCGGCGCCCTCGGTGTCTGCGTCCACGGTGCGGAGCGTGCCACCGGTGAAGACGGTGGCGGTGGCGTCGAGGGGGGACGCCTCGTGGTGAAACAGCTTGCGCATGGTGATCCTTCGAGATGGTGGTGTGGGTCACGTTCCGGTTGGGAGGGAAATTACGCCCTGACCAGCGGCTACGCAATACATCAAAGTTTCGGAGCGATCGTTCGACGACGAATGTGTTCAGTATTTGGAGCAGATTTGCACCGATTCGCAGAATATTGGGATCTGTGCGATTCTTCTTGTCTGTCGGGAATGCAGAAAGAAATCGAGAAATCTCGGGGCATCATGACTGTCGAACTGGATTCCAAGCTCATCGCGGCGTTGCAGTCGAACGGTCGCGCAACCTATCGGGAGCTCGCCGCGACCGTGGGCGCACCCCGCGCCGCGGTGTCCACGCGCGTCCAGACGCTGCTCGATACGGGCACGGTGAGTGTCGTTGCCGTCGCACACCCCGAGTTGCTGGGCCTCAAGGCGATGGCACACGTGTCCGTCGCCGTGTCGGGGCCGGTGGGTCCCGTCGCCGAGGCACTCTGCGCGTCGGAGGCGGCCGTCTACATTTCCGCTGTGAGCGGGCAGTACAACATCATCGCCGAACTGCGCGTCCCCAACCAGCGGGACCTCTACGACGCCATCGCCGCGATCCGTGCGGAACCCGGTGTCCGCACCGTCAACACGCTGTTCTACGCCGATGTCATCAAGGGAATCTTCATGCCCAAGAGCGCATTACGGGCCGACGTCCGACTGGACGCAAAAGACGTCGCGCTCATCGAGTTACTGGAACGGAACGGGCGTATGCCGTTTCTGGAACTGGCCGAACGCACCGGGCTCTCACCGAGTGCGGCGCGGAATCGCGTGAACCATCTGATCGACAGCACCGCGTTGCGCGTCGGAGCCGTCGTGAGGCGCCGCGGTGGCGGCAGAACCCTCGCCATGGGCATCGGTGTCAGCCTCGGATCGCGGGACCGGGAGGCGTGCGCGCAGATCGAGGACCTGCCGGGTATCGAGTTCCTGGCGCGGACACTCGGCAGATTCGACCTGATCGGCACGGTCGCCGCCGACTCGTCGGGTGACCTCTACGCCCTTGCCGAACACATCCGGACGATCGACGGTGTGATGGCCCTGGAGACCTGGACGCATCTCGAGGTGTTCAAGGAGCACTACGCCCGTAGCCTCGACGTCCGCGGATAGAAGCGTCCCGGAAGCGAGTCACTTCGGCCGGGTAACTGTGAGACGATCGGCCGATGCGCCTCGGGTTGCACGCACTCGGGATCGGCACCGGCGCTCGTCGCGCGGTGATCGACTCGGTCGCGGTTGCCGCCGAGAACAGCGGATTCGCCACGCTGTGGGCAGGCGAGCACGTCGTGATGGTGGACCGGTCGGAGTCGCGGTATCCGTACGCGGACGACGGCCGGATCGCGGTCCCCGCCGTCGCGGATTGGCTCGACCCGATGATCGGGCTGAGCTTCGCCGCCGCTGCCACCCACACGATCGGCGTTGCCACCGGAGTGTTGCTACTGCCCGAACACAATCCCGTCCTCATGGCCAAGCAGGCCGCGACGTTGGATCTGATGAGTGGGGGCCGGCTGACGCTCGGCGTGGGCATCGGATGGTCCCGGGAAGAATTCGCTGCGCTCGGCATTCCGTTCGAGGGACGTGGCGAGCGCGCCGCCGAATACGTTGCGGCGATGCGCACGCTGTGGCGTGACGACGTCGCGACGTTCGAGGGTGCGTTCGTCCGCGTCGATTCGGTGCGGGTCAATCCGAAACCCGTGCGTGATCGCCGGATTCCGGTCGTGCTCGGCGGCAACAGTGACGCGGCACTCCGCCGGGTCGCGGCGTGGGGTGACGGCTGGTACGGGTTCAGCCTGGACGGCGTCGACGCCGTCACCGAACGAATCCGGACGATCCACGCACTGTGCCGGGACGCAGGGCGCGACGCCGAGGAGTTGCGCCTGGCCGTAGCCTTGCGGGAAGTGGACCCCTCCGACGTCGATGCGCTGGCCGAGGCGGGAGTCGACGAACTCGTCCTCGTCGAGTCGCCACCCGGGGATCCCGGCGCGGCCGCCGACTGGGTGGCATCGCTCGCGCGCCGATGGATGCCCGCGCTCGGCTGACCGTTCGATTACCGGCTTGACAGCCCTGGCCTGGGCCTTTGGGGTGAACACTTGCCGCGCAGTGCCGAGTTGTCCACAACGTGCACTTCATACACAGCCCAATTCGTTCGCCCAGTTCGGGCACCTCTTCCCGGAATGCGGGTCGGGCACGGTGGTGCGAGAGACGCGGTTTGCATCGGTGGGCCGCCGGGGGACGGGGTGGAGGCTGCTGTGGCGCACAATCTCGCGCTTGGTGCACATGGGGAGGATCTGGCCGCCCGGTATCTCACCGAGGCGGGCATGGAGATCGTCGACCGGAACTGGCGATCCCGATACGGGGAAGTCGATCTCATTGCGGCAGAGGGAGACTGGCTCGTGTTCGTGGAGGTGAAGACACGGCGCGGCCTGGGATACGGCAGTCCGGCCGAGGCGGTGACGTTCTCGAAACAGCGCAGGATCCGCCTGTTGGCCGTGGAGTGGCTGCGGGACTCGGGCCGGCACTGGTCGCGGGTGCGGTTCGACGTGGTCGCGATCATGATCGGGCACGGTCCGCAGCCCCAGATCGAACACGTCCGGGATGCGTTCTGATGGCACTGGGGCGAGCACACTCGGTGGCCGTGACCGGGGTCGACGGTCAACTGGTCGAGATCGAGGCCGATATCGGCCGCGGACTCCCCGCGGTGCATCTGGTCGGGCTGCCGGACACCGCGCTGCAGGAGGCTCGGGACCGGATCAGGGCCGCGGTGGCGAACTCGGGCGAGGAGTGGCCGGATTCGAAGGTGATCCTCGCGCTGTCGCCGGCGACGCTGCCGAAGGTCGGCTCGGTCTACGATCTCGCCCTCGTCGCTGCCGTGCTGGACGCGGCCAAGCAGGTGAAGCGGCAGCGGCTGCGCGAGACCGTTCTGCTCGGAGAACTCGCGCTGGACGGGCGGCTCCGGTCGGTGCGCGGGATTCTGCCTGCGGTGCTCGCGGCGAAGAATGCGGGGTGGGCGACGGTGGTCGTCCCGGTGCAGTCGCTGCCCGAGGCAGGGCTGGTCGGTGGTGTCGAGGTGCTCGGCGCGCACGACCTGCGGGCGGCGATCGCGTGGCTGCGGGAGGAGCGGGATCTCGAGTATCCGGAGCCGGCGCAGTGGGTTGCGCAACCGGTGCGCGCCGATCTGAGCGAGGTGGTGGGTCAGGCAGAGGCGCGCTGGGCCATCGAGGTGGCGGCGGCGGGAGCGCACCACCTGATGCTCACCGGCCCACCCGGCGTGGGGAAGACGATGCTGGCGCAACGACTTCCCGGGGTTCTGCCCCCGCTCACCGAGAGTGAATCGCTCGAGGTGACAGCAATCCACTCCGTGGCCGGGCTCCTGCCGCCCGAGCGTCCCCTCATCGACGTGCCGCCGTTCATCGCACCCCACCACACCGCGTCCGTGAGCGCACTCGTCGGCGGGGGAAGCGGGGTCGCGAAGCCCGGCGCGGTCAGTCGCGCCCACCGAGGGGTGCTGTTTCTCGACGAGTGCGCCGAGATCGGAACCAAGGTACTCGAAGCTCTGCGGACCCCGCTCGAGGACGGGGAGGTGCGAATCGCGCGCCGGGACGGGGTCGCCCGCTATCCGGCGCGCTTCCAGCTGATCCTCGCGGCCAATCCGTGCCCGTGCGCGCCCGCGCGGGAAGCCGACTGCGTGTGCGCACCGACTGCCCGGCGACGTTACCTCGGGAAGCTGTCGGGACCGCTGATGGATCGGGTGGATCTGCGGGTGCGGATGCAGGCCGTCGCGACCGGAGCGTTCATCGACGAGGTCGGGGAGAGCACCGAGGACGTCCGCCAGCGGGTGGCGGAGGCGCGGGCGGCCGCCGGCGAGCGGTGGAGCGACTACGGCTGGCGCACCAACGCGGAGGTGCCCGGACCGGCCCTGCGGCAGAAGTTCCGGTTGGCACGGCCCGCGCTGGCGCCGGTGGAGCGTGCGCTACGGAAGGGACTGATCACGGCCCGGGGCGCCGATCGGGCGTTGCGAGTGGCCTGGACCGTGAGCGATCTGGCGGGACTCGACATGCCGGGCCCGGAGCAGGTGGTCACCGCGTTGGGGTTTCGTGATCGGAGCTTTCAGTGACAGTGGAAAGTCGAAGTGGTGCAAGCGGTCTGAATGTGGTCCAGGATCCGCGGCGGTTGGCGTGGGCGTATCTGTCGAAGGTGGTGCAGGGGCCGAGCCCGGCGCTGTCGCGGCTCGTGGAGGAGGTGGGTCCGGAGGAGGCGGCGCGGGCCGTGCGGGAGCGGGACCTGTCGGAGATTCTGGGGGAGCGGACCGTTGCCCGGGCGCATGTGGATACCGCCGCGCACGATCTCGCACTGGTGGCGGGGATGGGTGGCCGGCTCGTGACGCCGGACGACGACGAGTGGCCGCAGTGGCGGCTCCTCGGCTTCGGGAATCTGTCCCGATCGCGGGACGAGGGCCCGCCGTTGGCGCTGTGGGTGCTCGGTTCGCGGCCGGTGGCCGAACTGACCGATCGGGCGATCTCGATCGTGGGGACGCGGGCGGCGAGTGCCTACGGCGAGCACGTGACTGCCGAGATTTCCGGTGATCTCGCCGTCGACGGGTGGACGATCGTGTCGGGTGCGGCGTTCGGGGTCGATGGTGCCGCGCATCGGGCAGCGCTGGGTGTCGGGGGCCTGACGGTGGCGGTGCTCGCGTGTGGTGTGGATCGTGCGTATCCGGCGGGGCATGCGCGCATGTTGCGGCAGATCGCGCAGAACGGTGCGGTGATCAGTGAGTACGCACCGGGCACGACACCGGCGAAGCATCGGTTCCTGGCGCGGAATCGGTTGGTGGCGAGCCTGTCCGACGGGGTGGTCGTGGTGGAGGCAGGGTGGCGCAGCGGTGCGCGGAACACGGCGAGTTGGGCGCGCAAGCTGGGGCGTCCCGTGATGGCCGTGCCGGGTCCGGTGACGTCGGCGTCGTCGACGGGGTGCAATCGGATGATTCGGGAGGGGGAGGCGCGGTTGGTCGCGAATGCCGGTGACGTGGTGGAGGAGGCCGGGCCGATCGGGCTGCGGGACGGCCCCGACGTGGTCCGCGATCTGGATGCGCTGTCGGGGGACGCCCTGCTGGTGTACGAGTCGTTGCCCGCGGTCGGGCCGCGTGGGGTCCGGGAGTTGTCCGAACTGTCCGGGGTCGCGGTGGAGCAGGTTCGGGCTGTGCTGCCGCTTCTGGAGATGGAGGGCTTCGTCGGCTCCGACGACACGGGGTGGTCGCGGCAGAGGTGAGGGGTGACGAGCCAGTCGGGAGTCCGCTCGGCGCGCACTTCATCGTGCTCGGTTGCCCCTAATGCGAGTCGAAGCGACTGATCGACGTCACGTTGGGGTAGAAACTTTCATATCGCACCTCACAACCGCACGAAGGAGTGAGATATGGGGTCAGCCGAGGACTTGTGGCGGAACTTCGTCGCGCAGGTGTTGAGCCTGTTGATCGCCTCCGGCTCGTAGCGGAGCTAGCTGCCGGTTGCCTGAGGGCACGCCCCGGGCCGACATCGCGCCCCGGGGCGATCGAGTCTGTGAAGTCCTCGCAGCGCTCCGGTCGACGGTTTCCACTCCACCCAGCGTTGTGCCGGAGGGGTAGTTGCGCCCGTCGTGGGTACTTGGAGTCCAGTCGGCTCACCCACAGCGTCCGGTCGGTGCACATACGGTGTCCGATGAGGCAACTACCGGCGGTCCGGGAGTGCAGTCCGCTCGCGGGTGCGTCTCGAGGAGGAATCTCACATGACCAGGACCACGGCGGAACTGCTCGCCGATCTCGAGGATCGGCTCGAGCAGTCGCTGAATGCGGGGAGCCCGAGGGCGATCGCGCGGCGCAAGCAGAAAGGTCTGCCCGGACCCCGCGAACGGATCCGGATGCTGCTCGATTCCGGCAGCTTCATCGAGGTCGGACAGATGGCGAAGAACCCGGGAGCCCCCGACAACCCCTACGGTGACGGCGTCGTCACCGGCCACGGAACCGTCGACGGACGTCCGGTGGCGGTGTTCTCGCACGACCACACCGTGTTCGGTGGCAGCGTGGGGGAGATGTTCGGTCGCAAGGTCGCATCGATCATCGAATTCGCCGGACGGATCGGCTGCCCCTGCGTGGGCATCAACGACTCCGGCGGCGCACGCGTACAGGACGCCGTCACGTCGCTCGCCTGGTACGCCGAAATGGGCCGCCGCCAGATCCCGCTGTCGGGAGTGTGCCCGCAGGTCTCGATCCTCCTCGGCAAATGCGCGGGCGGCGCGGCGTACGCGCCGATCAACACAGACCTCGTTGTCGCCGTGGACGAGCAGGCGTACATGTTCGTCACCGGTCCCGGAGTCATCAAATCCGTCACCGGCGAGGACGTCACCCTCGACGAACTCGGCGGCGCCCGCGCCCAGGCCGAGAACGGGAACGTCCACCACGTCGCGCCAAGCGAGGAAGCGGCGTTCGCCTGGGTGCGTGATTATCTCGGCTTCCTCCCGTCCAGCAGGCACGAAGAGGCGCCCATCGTGAACCCGGGACTCGAACCCGAGATCACCGACAACGATCTGGCGTTGAACGAGTTCATGCCGGACGCCGACAATGCCGCCTACGACATGCACGACCTGCTGCTGAACATCTTCGACGACGGAGACTTCCACGAACTCGCCGCGCAAACGGCACCGAACGTGATCACCGGATTCTCCCGGGTGGACGGACGATCCGTCGGAGTGGTGGCCAACCAGCCGCAATTCCTCAGTGGAGCACTGGATCAGGTCGGTGCCGACAAGGCAGCCCGCTTCGTGCGGATCTGCGACGCCTACGAGATTCCGCTCGTGTTCGTCGTCGACACGCCGGGCTTCCTACCCGGGCTGGAACAGGAGCGGAACGGCGTGCTCCGCAGCGGCGGCCGCTTCCTGCAGGCGTTCGCGGCGGCCACGGTGCCGAAAGTGACTGTTGTGGTCCGTAAGTCCTACGGCGGCGGATACGCGGTGATGGGGTGCAAGCAACTCGGTGCCGACGTGAACTTCGCCTGGCCGACCGCACGCATCGCGGTCATGGGCGCCGAGGCCGCGATCAGTCTCCTCTACCACCGCGAACTCGAAGCTGCCGGCGAGGAACAGGAGGCGATGCGGCAGCAACTCGTCGACGCCTACAACGAGAACGTCGCGACACCGTATTCGGCCGCCGAGCGCGGCTACATCGACGCGGTGATCGAACCGTCCGCCACCCGGCTCGAGATCCGGCGGGCGTTGACGTTGCTCCGCGACAAGCGCTCCGCCCGCGGCGAGCAGAAGCACCACCTGATTCCGCTCTGACCGCCGTCGCCAGTCACTCCTGTACCGTAGTTAGGTAACACTAACCAACTTGAGTTCATTGGAGAGATGCCTGTGGCAAAGCCGACTGCGACACTGACCGTGCTCCGGACCGAATGGCTGACCCCGCACATGGTGCGGGTATTCCTCGGCGACCCGGGATTCGACAGCTTCGTTCCAAATTCCTACACCGATGCGTACGCGAAACTCGAATTCGGGAGCCCCGACGAGCCCGTCCTGCGCACGTACACGATCCGGTCGGTGGATTCGGTGAAGCGAGAGATCGCCATCGATTTCGTGGTGCACGGCGACGCCGGCGTCGCTGGACCGTGGGCGGCATCCGCGGCGGCCGGTGACGTCCTCCGGTTGCGCGGCCCCAGCGGCGCGTTCGCGCCGGACCCGGCAGCCGACTGGTACCTGCTCGCCGGCGACGAGACCGCAATTCCCGCCATCTCGGCGTCCGTCGAGAAGCTGGACGCGTCGGCTGTCGGACGGGTCATCATCGAGGTCGCCGGCCCGGAGGACGAAATCGTCTTCGACTCGCCCGCCGGCGTCGACGTCACCTGGATTCACCGCGGCGACACGTCGGACCGGATCGGTGAAGAGGCGTCCGGGGACAACGCACCCCTCGTCGCGGCAGTGCGCGATACCGCATGGCTGCCCGGAACGGCGCAGGTCTTCATTCACGGTGAGGCGCAGGCCGTCATGCACAACCTGCGCTCCTACGTGCGTAAGGAACGAGGCGTCCCCGCGTCGGCCGCGTCCATCTCCGGCTACTGGCGTCGCGGTCGCACCGAGGAGGGCTTCCGCGTGTGGAAGTCCGAGCTCGCCGCGAGCGAGGGTGCCTCCCGCTGACCCGGTGCGGTGGACGCGCTACGAGAGGTGCGTCCGCCGCGTCAGCACCACCAGCGACAGCATCGCCACGGCGCCCGCGGTCGGGATCGCGACGGCCATCGGCACTGCGGTGTCGGGGCCGGCGATGCCGACGAGCGGCGAGACCACCGCGGCGAGGCCGAACTGGCCGGCGCCGAGGAGCGCTGACCCGGTGCCGGACGCCTTGGTCACCTCGCCCTGGGCCAGCGCCGTCGCATTGCCCATCACGAACCCGATGCTCGACACCGAGACGAACAACGGAATCAGGATCGCCCACCACGGCGGCGAATCGATCAGCACCGCGGCGAGAAGCAGCACGACGCCCGCTGCCAGGAGCAGCGTGACCCCGAACCCCAGCAGTTGCCGGGCATGGAATGTGCCCACGAGCCGCGTGTTCACGATCGCGGCGCTCACCATGCCCGCCGCGTTCACCGCGAACACCATGGAGAACTGCACCGGGCTGAGCCCGAGGACGTTCTGCACAACGAAAGGGGATGCGGAGATGTACGAGAAGAGCGCGACGAACCCGAACATGAACGTGAACGCGTAACCCAGGTAGACACGGTTGCCGACGACGTAACGCAGATTCCGGACCAGTGCAGTGAGCCCGCCGCCGTGCCGGTTCTCCTCGGGAAGCGTCTCCGGGACGAGGATCAGCACTCCCGCGAACATCACCACACCGGCGACGGTGAGCACCCAGAAGATCCCTCGCCAGCCGACCGGTCCGAGCAGTGCGCCGCCCATCAACGGTGCGACGACCGGCGCAACCCCGCCGATGATCATCATGATGCTGAAGAGCCGGGCGGCGTTGTCTCCACGGGCCCGGTCGGCGATGCAGGCGCGTGCGAGCACGATCGCCGCGCCACCACTCAGCCCCTGGAAAAGTCTTGCAGCGATGAGGGTTTCCACGGTGGGCGCGAGAGCGCACGCCATCGCGGCGAGGGTCGTCACGACGGTGGCGCCGATCAGCAGACGACGGCGTCCGAGGCCGTCCGACAGCGGTCCGACGACGAGCTGCCCGATTCCGAGCCCTGCCATGAACGTGGTCAATGTCAACTGCACGCTCGGCGCCGACGTGTTCAGGCTCTCAGTCATCAGGGGGAGACCGGGGAGATACATGTCGGTAGCCAGCGGCGCGATCGCGGACAGTAACGCCAGGACACACAACATGGGAATGGAGATCGTTCGCTGCACAAAAGAACTCTAGCGGCGCGGCTGCTTGATTTATCTCCCGCCCGAGTCGACTGTTGCCACCATGAGCAGCGACCTACCGGCACCGTTGGAGCTGGTACTCGAGGAGTACGCGCGCATCTCGGGCTCGAACGCGGCCGATCGCAGCACACCGTGAAGGCGTACGTCGCGGACGCGAGTCGCTACTGCGGTACTGGTTGTCGACGTCACCGGAGGCACACCTCGGCGAGCTCGACATCCAGGTGCTGCGGTCGTGGCTCGCGGGCAGGCTGCGGCCAGCATCGCCCCGGAGGTGCGCAACTTCACAGCGTCTACGTAGATCTCGGACTGTCTGCCACTGGTGTGGCGGGCGCCTGAGATGGACGTGTGTCACGGCTACCCGCGTCACCGTGCGGTGGTGTGGGTTGGACCGTGTCCCACACCGACGCTTGTGGTGCAGGAACATGCTGTTTCGGATTCACCCCCAACCGCCGTGGTGCGGTGGGCAGGCTGCGGCGGACCCGGCGATGCCGGGGCCTGCTCGGGGTCGGACCGGTTTTGTCGCGGCACCTGCGTATCGGCGCGTGCTCGGCGACCCGGACCGCGGGCAGCTGCCCGCGTCGACGGGTGACCTTGCCTTTGCCGAGCAGTGCGCGTTTGGCCAGGTTCACCCCGGCGAGGTGGTCGCGGTTGCCGCCGACCCGGCAGCCCGGGCACCACGCGGTGTGGTACCCGCCGGGACGGGCAAGTGGTTCGTCGCAGCCCGGACACCATGCGGACGATCCTCGGGCGGGCACCGAGACCACCGTGATGCCGGCACCGGTGGCGGTGTGCGCGAGGGCGGCGACCGCTTGGCGGCGGGCGGACTGCGCGGCCCGGTTGTTGTTGACCCGCCCGTGTCCGCGGGTCTCGAGGGTGCTGAGATCTTCCACCGCGATCACCTGCGCTCCCGCGGTGGTGGCGTAGTCGGTGACCTGGCGGGCGAAGTGGAAGGCGAGTTCCCGGTTGATCTTCCCCCGCTTGGCACCCACCGCGGTGCGGTGTTCGTCGAGGACGGCGATCTTCGCCTCCAGCTGGGCGCGGACCTCCGGTGGGGCGGTGGCGGCCAGCCGGGTCAGCCGGGCGGCCTTGGCGTGCAGCAGCTGCCCCTCGGCCTGCAGGCGCGCCAGTTTGATTCCGAGGCCGCGGTCGTCGTAGGTGAAGCCCCGGTAATCCGACACCAGCCCCTCCGGGCTGTCGGTGGTGATGGCGGCGGCACCGAGCGTGGACGGGGACCAATCCACGCCCACCGCCACGGCGGCCGAGTCCAGGTCATCTGCCGGGACGAGTTCGGTGGCGGCGCACCGCCACAACAGACCCCGGTGGTCGAGGACCAGGATCGGCAGATGCCAATCGATGACAGGCCGGCCGCACAGGTGCGCGGGGATGGCCGCGGTCAGCCGCACCCGCCGCCACTGCGCCCGCCCCACCGGCGCGGGACAGGTCGGCAGCTTCACCGTCAACACCAGCTCATGCTCTGCGACGGTGACGGCAAGCTGCGCGAGCTGCCGATCGGCGGCCGACAGTCGGGCCATGGCCGCGATCTGCGGTGGTCCCTGCAGGTCGGTGATCCGCAACCGGCCGGCCGGTGCCCCGCCACTGGAGCGGGCGCGTGCGGCGAGCTGGCGCCGCACACCCCGAGCGAAACCCGAGGGCACAGAGTCGCCCGGCTCGGTGGGTGCGGTCAGACGACCGGTGGCCGGGTCGAATCGGGTCGACAGTGCCGCGATCGCGGTGTCCCGGTAGGCCAGGGTCCGCAGGGTTGCCAGCACCTGCGCGGTCACCACCCGGCTCACCCGCGACGGCACATAGACCCCGTCCGGAAAGGTCGGATCCCAGCCGAGCCGCGCCGCGGCGACATGACCCTGTGCGGGCAGCCTGCGGTCCTGGCGGTCACGGCCGGCGGCGAGCACGTCGAACGTCGCCGGCCGCCACAGCCGCGACACCAACTCGGCGCCAGCACCTGCAATCAGATCGAGCAGCCACCCCACCCGGGTGTCGACGTCATCGAGGCCGATCCGCTCACCGGTCGCGTCGTCGACCGCCACGTGGGCGCGGGTGGTGAACGAGAACTGCCGCGGCGTCGTGGAGACCCCGTCGTTGATTCCGTGGCGACCAGAGCGCCCAGAAACCACGCCGGACAACGATGCCGGCACCGCCGTTACGTCATCCATCAACCCTCCCACCAGTACATGTGGCAACCGGGTGCGTAAGACCTCGACAGTAACGCCGGCCTCCGACATTTAGCCTCGGGGGGAGTCCGCAGGCGGGCTGAACGTCCGACCGGGACACCTGGTGATCCCTGGCTTTTTGAGTGGTCGTCTGCGGGCTCGGTGTCTGGTCGAGTGGTGTCCTTGTTCGGGAACTGGGAGCCGGCCGGTAGGCGTGGACTCCTGCTTAGAGAATGTCTGGGCCGTGGCCGCGAGCGACACCGCGGCCGATCAGTGGGGCAGCAATCCTGGGACGGTCCCGCCCTGGAGCCAACCGGCATCAGGTGACCAGTCAGGATCTGGTGGCGGATGCGCTCCTCGAACGGGCACGCAAGGCGCCGAGCCGAGGGTGGCGGCGCGGACTGCACCGGCTCACCAGGGGATCGGTGAATCCGGGAGCGTCGGCAGGTGAGACGGGCGAAGCGGTACTGCTCGACCGCATCCGGCAGCCGATCCAGGGGGACTATCGAATTGCCTTCCTGTCCTTGAAGGGCGGCATCGGCAAGATGACGACCACGATCGGGCTGGGATCGACGTTCGCGTCATTGCGCGGCGACTGCGTGATCGCCGTCGACGCCAACCCCGACTTCGGGACGCTCTCGCAATGTGTGCTCCTGCAGACGCATTCGACCGTCCGTGATCCCATCGCGGCGCAGTCGACCATCCGGCGTTACTCAGATGTGCGGGGCCCACACGTCGTAGGCGCCGAGCCGTCTCGAGGTGCTCGCGAGCGAACAGGACCCGGCGATCTCCGACGACGACTACCGGCGGGTGATCGACACTGCAGGTGCACTACAACATCATCCTCACCGACTGCGGCACCGGCATCATGCATTCGGCGATGAACGGCGTTCTGCAACTCGCCAATTCCCTATGGTGCTGGTGAGCTCGCCGGCCGTCGACGGAGCCCGCAGTGCCGCCGCTCCGCTGGACTGGTTGCAGCACCACGGTTACGGGCACCTGGTCTCGCGGACGGTCGTCAAGATCAGCGCCGCCCGGCCCGGCTCGGGCACGATCGACATGACGGAACTGACCAATCACTTCCTGCTCCGGTGCCGCGCCGTGAAGGTGGTGCCGTTCGACGGGCACCTCGCCGAGGGGTCGGTGGTGGATCTGGACCTGCTGCGTCCGGCGACGCGGAAGGCATTCGTCGAACTCGCGGCGATGGTCGCGGACGACTTCCCGGAGTCGGCAGGCAGGCACGCCGTCGCGGAGTGGCGCGAGCCACCGCGGTCGGGGGCCCCGACGGGTAGCGCCGCACCGGCGCCACGCGGACGAGCCCGAGCGGGTCGAGGTACTCACGGTCGCGGCGAAGACCCCAGTGCAGGCACGCGGCGACCAAGGTGATGCAGCGCGGGTGCCCGGGTTCGAGCGTGCCGAGGACGGTGCCACGGCCCACGCGCTGCCCGGGGGTGACCCGGGCGGTCACCGGCTCGTACGTTGTGCGGAGCCCACCCGGGTGGTCGACGGAGACGACGGGTTTGCCCGCCACCGTGCCGGCGAACACCACCACACCCGTACCTGCGGACAGGACGGCCTCGTCGGGCACGCCGCCCAGATCCACGCCGCGATGGCCGGGAAGCCAGTCGCGCTCGGGGTTGTCGAACGCCCGGACCACCCGGGGTCGTGGGTGCAGCGGCCAGTCGAATTCACCGGTCGGCGCGGCGTCGGCGGGCGGGGCGAAGAGCGCAGCGGCGGTCAGCAGCGTGGACGCCGTGAGTGCCCGCACGATCGCCCCGAATGTCGTCATGGATGGACGATCCCGTACGTCCGGGCCGGTGAACGGGCAGCGGACGAGAATGTGGATCGACTACGTTTTGTCCACAGATCCTGCGAAACCCTTGCACGCGCGGCCGCGGTGTGGCAGGGCGGTTAGGGCGTTCGGCGTGGAGGCCGTACACTGATCGAGCGGTCTGTGCTCCCACAGTCCGACTTCGCGCGCCCGCGCAGGTTATCGGCCATCGGCTGGTCTCGCACCTCGGTGTGAGTCCGATGGTCTGCGGGCGCCAGGGTGGAGCGTCTCGAGATGCTCTGCATCAACCGGCAATGAAAGAGAGATACACAGCCATGGCTGTCGTAACAATGAAGCAGCTGCTCGACAGCGGCACGCACTTCGGTCACCAGACCCGTCGTTGGAACCCGAAGATGAAGCGTTTCATCTTCACCGACCGCAACGGCATCTACATCATCGACTTGCAGCAGACGCTGACGTACATCGACAAGGCGTACGAGTTCGTCAAGGAGACCGTTGCCCACGGCGGCACCGTCCTCTTCGTCGGCACCAAGAAGCAGGCCCAGGAATCCATCGCGGCCGAGGCCACTCGCGTCGGGATGCCCTACGTCAACCAGCGTTGGCTCGGCGGCATGCTCACCAACTTCACCACCGTCCACAAGCGTCTTCTCCGCCTCAAGGAGCTCGAGGCAATGGAGCAGACCGGTGGCTTCGAGGGTCGCACCAAGAAGGAGATCCTCATGCTCACGCGTGAGATGACCAAGCTGGACCGCACTCTCGGTGGTATCCGCGACATGGCCAAGGTCCCCTCCGCGGTGTGGGTCGTCGACACCAACAAGGAGCACCTGGCCGTTGCCGAGGCTCGCAAGCTGAACATCCCGGTCATCGCGATCCTGGACACCAACTGCGACCCCGACCTCGTCGACTACCCGATCCCGGGCAACGACGACGCCATCCGCAGCGCCGCCCTGCTCACCAAGGTCGTCGCATCCGCAGTGGCCGAGGGCGTGCAGGCCCGTGCCGGACTGAGCGCCGACAAGGACGCGAAGCCCGAGGCCGGCGCCGGCGAACCCCTCGCCGAGTGGGAGCAGGAACTGCTCTCGCAGGCCGCGCCCGCCGCTGAGGCCGCGCCCGCCGCTGAGGCAGCGCCCGCCGCAGAGGCCGCTCCCGCAGCTGAGGCACAGGCGGCTCCGGCTGCCGAGGCCCCCGCAGCAGAGGCACCCTCCACCGAGGCCTGATCCGATGCACACGGCCCTGACCAGAGATCTTTTGGTCAGGGCCGTTTCACGGTCTGGTCCGAGTACTACCCTGACTTACGTCCCGACAGACATATGAGGAGGCTCGCTCACCATGGCGAACTACACCGCCGCTGACGTCAAGCGGCTCCGCGAGCTCACCGGCTCCGGAATGATGGCCTGCAAGAACGCTCTCGCTGAGGCCGAGGGTGACTTCGACAAGGCTGTGGAGCAGCTGCGCATCAAGGGCGCCAAGGACGTGGGCAAGCGTGCCGAGCGCACCACGGCCGAGGGCCTGGTCGTTTCCAAGGACGGCGTCCTGCTCGAGCTCGACTGCGAGACGGACTTCGTCGCGAAGAACGAGGACTTCCTGAAGCTCGCCGAGTCGATCGTCACGGTCGCCGCGGCAGCGAAGCCCGCCGACGTCGACGCGCTCAAGGCGCTCGACCTCGACGGCAAGACGGTCGATACCGTCATCCAGGAGCAGTCCGCGAAGATCGGCGAGAAGCTCGTCCTGAGCAAGATCGCCTCGTTCGACGGACCGGTCGCGGTCTACCTGCACAAGCGCAGCGCCGACCTGCCGCCCGCCGTCGGCGTCCTCGTCGAGTACACCGGTGAGGGTGACGCTGCTGCGGAGGCCGCTCGCGGTGCCGCCATGCAGGTCGCGGCGCTCAAGGCCAAGTACGTCACGCGCGAAGAGGTCCCCGAGGACATCGTCGCCAACGAGCGTCACATCGCCGAGGAGACCGCTCGCGCCGAGGGCAAGCCGGAACAGGCTCTGCCGAAGATCATCGAAGGCCGCGTCAACGGCTACTTCAAGGACGTCGTGCTGACCGAGCAGTCCTCGGTGCAGGACTCCAAGAAGTCCGTCAAGGCGATCCTCGACGAGGCCGGCGTCACCATCAAGCGCTTCGTTCGCTTCGAGGTCGGTGCTTCGAGCTAGTCGTGTGAGTCGTATGGCCCCGTCGGACGAGTGCGCTCGCCCGGCGGGGCCTACGTATACCGCCACCGTCCTGATGAGGCAGGATGAAGATGGCCGTCTGAATGGGTCGAGTAGGCGCGTGGGTGCGCTCGGCCGCTGTCGAAATCGACGAGTGCTGTGGAACTGAGGAGAGCAATGTCCGAACCAGCCAACGAACGTACGGGATTCCATCGAGTCCTTCTCAAACTCGGCGGAGAAATGTTCGGTGGTGGCAAGGTCGGCCTCGACCCCGACGTCGTGACCAAGGTCGCGGAACAGATCGCCGAGGTCGTACGGTCCGGGGTGCAGGTGGCGGTCGTCATCGGCGGCGGCAACTTCTTCCGTGGTGCGGAACTGCAGCAGCGAGGTTTGGACCGCGCGCGGTCCGACTACATGGGCATGCTCGGCACCGTGATGAATTGCCTTGCTCTGCAGGACTTCCTGGAGAAAGAGGGCATCGACAGCCGCGTGCAGACGGCGATCACGATGGGGCAGGTGGCGGAGCCCTACATTCCGCTGCGCGCCCAGCGGCACCTCGAGAAGGGCCGCGTCGTGATCTTCGGCGCCGGCATGGGCATGCCCTACTTCTCGACCGACACGACCGCCGCGCAGCGCGCACTCGAGATCGGCGCCGAGGTCGTCTTGATGGCCAAGGCCGTCGACGGCGTGTTCACCGCGGACCCGAACCTCGACCCGACCGCGACGATGTACGCGCAGATCACGCACCGTGAGGTCATCGAACAGGGACTCAAGGTCGCCGACGCGACGGCGTTCAGTCTCTGTATGGACAACGAGATGCCGATCATGGTGTTCAATCTGCTGACCGAGGGGAATATCGCTCGGGCAGTGTCCGGTGAGAAGATCGGAACGCTCGTCAAGTCATGACGCGAGTGACACGCTCGACACCGGGTTTTCTCGAAATAGAGGCAGTGACGAATCGATGCAGAACGACATGGAGGAACAGCCGTGATTGATGAAGCTCTCTTCGAAGCCGAGGAGAAGATGGAGAAGGCTGTCACGGTGGCCAAGGACGATCTCCAATCGATCCGCACGGGTCGCGCGAATCCTGGCATGTTCAATCGCATCGGAATCGACTACTACGGCGCGTTCACCCCGATCACGCAGCTCGCCAGCATCAACGTGCCGGAAGCGCGACTGGTCGTCGTCAAGCCGTACGAGGCCTCGCAGCTCGGCGCCATCGAGACGGCGATCCGGAACTCCGACCTGGGCGTGAACCCGTCCAACGACGGAAACCTGATCCGCATCTCCGTTCCCCAGCTCACCGAGGAACGCCGCCGCGAACTGGTCAAGCAGGCCAAGTCCAAGGGCGAGGACGCGAAGGTGTCCGTGCGCAACGTGCGGCGCAAGGCGATGGACGAGCTGTCCCGGATCCAGAAGGACGGCGAGGCCGGCGAGGACGAGGTCGGTCGGGCCGAGAAGGAACTCGACAAGACGACCGCCCGGTACGTCGCGCAGGTCGACGAACTGGTGAAGCACAAGGAAGCCGAGTTACTGGAAGTTTAGTCACGAGACGAGGAGTGGATCGGGGACAGTGACCGTGCCAGCAGAACACGGGACCCCAGGGGGACCCATCTCCGAGGGCGACCCCTCGGAACCGGTCTCCGAGGGTGCGCCGGAGGCGGCCCCGGCCGCGAAGTCGAAGGCCGGGCGTAACCTTCCTGCCGCGATCGGCGTGGGCGTCGGTCTCGGCGTCGCGCTGATCCTGATCCTCGTCTACGTGCCGCTGGTATGGATCGGCGTGGTGGCCGTCGCGATGGCAGTCGCCACGTGGGAGGTCACCAAGCGCCTGCGTGAGACCGGGATCAGCGCCCCCCGGATCCCGCTGCTCGCCGGCGGCCAGGCGATCCTGTGGCTGGGGTGGCCGTTCGGCCCGGTCGGGGTGCTCAGCGCCTTCGCGGGGACGGTGCTGGTCTGCATGGTCTGGCGCCTGTTCGACCACGGGCTGAAGGCGACACCCCAGAATTTCCTCCGGGACACCGCGATCACCGTGTTCGTCGCCTCCTGGATTCCGCTGCTGGCGTCGTTCGCCGTGCTGATGGTGTTGCAGGACGACGGCGCCGGGCGCGTGTTGTGCCTGATGATCGGTGTGGTCTGCTCCGATGTGGGCGGCTACGCGGCGGGTGTGCTGTTCGGCAAGCATCCGATGGTGCCGGCGATCAGCCCCAAGAAGTCGTGGGAAGGGTTCTTCGGTTCGCTGCTGTTCTGCGTCATCGGCAGCCTGCTCACGGTCACCCTGATCCTCGACGAGAACTCGATGATCGGCGTGCTCCTCGGTGTGGTCCTTGTGGTCACCGCCACGCTCGGCGATCTGATCGAATCCCAGGTCAAGCGAGAGCTTCGCATCAAGGACATGGGCACCCTGCTCCCCGGGCACGGTGGGATCATGGACCGTCTCGATTCCCTGCTGCCGTCGGCGTTCGTGACGTGGCTGGTGCTCACGGTCCTCGTCTGACCGCCCTGCCGTGACCATCCCCAGCCCGAACATCTGGCACTGGCCGGAGTGGTACGAGGTCGAGAATCGCGCCCAGGACGTGGACGGTGCGATCTTCCGTCACCTGCGTGGGGCCGTGGACTGGGCGGGCGGCACCGTCGCCGACGTGGGCTGCGGGTCCGGCTTCCATCTCCCGGTCTTCGCCGAATCCGCGTCCGCGGTCTACGGAATCGAACCGCATCCGCCGCTGCTGGAGCGTGCCCGCACCCGCGTGGGGCACCTGCCGAACGTCCGCGTGATCGAGGGCTCGGCCGAGGGCATACCCCTGGGCGACGCGAGCGTGGACGTCGTGCACGCGCGGACCGCCTATTTCTTCGGTCCCGGCTGCGGCCGCGGAATCTGTGAGGCGATGCGGGTGCTGCGCCCGGGCGGCGCGCTCGTGGTGGTCGATCTCGACGCCACGGCCCATCCCTACGGCGAATGGATGCGGGCAGACCTGCCGCAGTACAACCCGGCGACCGTCGAGGCCTTCTTCGCGGCGCAGGGGTTCGACATGGTGCGCGTGGAGACGCAATGGCGATTCCCGGATCGGGAATCGCTGCGCGGAGTCCTCGGTATCGAGTTCACCGAGAAGACGGCGTCGAAGGCGTTCGCGCAGACACCCGGCGTGGCTCTCGACGTGCGTTACCGCGTGCACGTCCGCCGAAAGCCCGCCGGGCTGCAGATTCTCTGACCGGCGTTGTCTACCGCGGCGCGATGTGGAACAGCTTCGCGAGCGCGTTGATCTTCTTGGCTTTCGCCAGCTTGGGGAGGTCGCTGCCGTCCCGGACACGGGAGCCGTCCTCGCCGAGGTCCGCGATCACGTCGAGCGCCCATTCGGCGTCGGCCGGGGACGGGCTCAGTGCGTCGTTGACCGGCGCCGTCTGCGCGATGGTCATGCACAGCTTCCCGGTCATGCCCATCGACAAGGTCAGCGCCGACGCCCGGACCAGGGCGTCGACGTCGGTGCCGAGGGTGGGGCCGTCGATCGGCGGTGCGATCCGGGCCGCCCGGCTGGCGACCGTCAGCCGGGAGCGGGGGTAGGCCATCGCCAGCGGCGAGTCGTCCATCCCGGTGTCGCGGCGGAAGTCGCCGCTGCCGAACGCGAGCCGGAACGTGGCCTCCGTCCGGGCGATCTCGGGCGCGGCCTCGAGTCCCATCGCGGATTCGACGAGGGCGAGCACCTTCGTGCCCTCGGGGAGCCGCTCGGCGGTGGCGTCGACCTGCATTCCACTCTCGGTCTTGGCGAGCATGACGCCCTCGAGCCCGGGAACACCGTTCAGGGCTGCCAGGTCGTCCGCCCAGTAGGGGGTGGTCGCGTCGTTGATCCGCACCCACGCGCGCCGGTGCTCGCCGAGCCAGGCGACGACGTCAGCGCGGGCCCGGGGTTTGAGGTCGGGGGTGACGGCGTCCTCGAGGTCGAGAATCACGGCGTCGGCGGCGCTGGCACGGGCCGCCTCGAAACCCTCGGGTTTGCCGGCGGGAACCAGCAGCCAGGATCGTGCTTGTTCAGCCGTGATACGCGGTGCCACAGTCGTCTCCATGTCGGCCTTCACAGTCGTGCCGTTCCGGTGATATCCACGACAGTAATTCTGCTCGCTCAGCGTCTGCGCAATCCACTTGCGTAACTATTGTTCAGTTAGAAATTACTGTTCAGGCGCCGCTGCCGGTTCGCGGCCCGGCGGATCTGGATGATGCGGACACCGCCCGCGAGGGCCATGATCACCGCGCCGGCGATCGCCGCGAACAACAGTGTGACCCCCAGTGGGAGGGTGAATTCCCAGACGAACATTTCGAGGGTCACGCTGTCGAGGTTCTGCAGGATGAACACGAGAAGCAGTACCAGAACGACGATTCCGATCACCAGACCGGTCCACGTGGCGCCCACCCGCGTGTGCTTGATGCCCTTGCGGCGTGCGACGTCGGGATGCTCGGTGCCCTCCGGTGCGGTGTCGGGGTGCGGCGGGTCGGTGGGCGCCGGACCGGTGCCGGGGCCGCGGCCGACGGGGACGTCCGGAGGGAAGTTCGTGGGGTCGTCCGGTGTTGTCGACATAAGTTGATCTTCACCCACCTGGGCGGGATCTGCATGCGCATCGGGCGGCGAAACGACGTCGATCAGGCATCCGCACGACAACGACCCTCGAATCAATGGGACAATGGAGAAACTATGGCTGTCTCGCTTCCCCTCGTTTTCACCGCGCCCCGGCGTGGGATGCCGCCCAAGCATCTCGCGGACCTCGACTCCGCCGAGCGGCGGGAGGCCGTCAAGGAGCTGGGTCTGCCCGGGTTCCGGGCCGACCAGCTGGCCCGGCAGTACTACGCGCGGCTCGAGGCGGATCCGGAGAAGATGACCGATCTTCCCGCCGCCGTGCGCGAGCAGGTGGGCGCGGCCCTGTTCCCGACGCTGCTGACCCCGGTCAAGCACCTGGCTTGCGACGGCGGCGACACCCGCAAGACGCTCTGGAAGGCGAACGACGGGACGCTGCTCGAAAGCGTCCTCATGCGCTACCCCGACCGCGCGACGCTATGCATCTCCAGCCAGGCGGGGTGCGGAATGGCGTGCCCGTTCTGCGCGACCGGTCAGGGCGGTTTGCAACGCAACCTGTCGACTGCCGAGATCGTCGACCAGGTGCGTGCCGCCGCGGCCGCTCTGCGCGACGGCGACGTCCACGGCGGTCCGGGCAGGTTGTCGAACGTCGTCTTCATGGGGATGGGGGAGCCGCTCGCCAACTACAAGCGAGTGGTCGCCGCCGTCCGTCGCATCACCTCACCCGCCCCCGACGGCCTCGGGTTGTCGCAGCGCTCCGTGACGGTGTCGACGGTGGGTCTGGCGCCCGCGATCCGCAAGCTCGCCGACGAGGACCTCAGCGTCACGCTGGCCGTGTCTCTGCACACCCCCGACGACGAACTGCGCGACACCCTGGTCCCCGTGAACAACCGCTGGTCGGTCGCGGAGGTCCTCGACGCCGCCCGCTACTACGCGGACAAGTCCGGCCGCCGCGTCTCGATCGAGTACGCGCTGATCCGGGACGTGAACGATCAGCCGTGGCGCGCCGACCTGCTGGGCAAGAAGCTGCGCAAGGCGCTCGGGCCGCTGGTGCACGTGAATCTGATCCCGCTGAACCCCACGCCGGGCAGTGAATGGGATGCGAGCCCGAAGCCGGTGGAGAAGGAATTCGTCCGGCGCGTGCTGGCGCAGGGTGTGTCCTGCACCGTCCGGGACACCCGCGGCCAGGAGATCGCCGCCGCCTGCGGGCAGCTCGCCGCCGAGAACTGAGCTCCCACCGAACAGGCCGAAACGACGAAACCCCTCGTTCCCGAGTGATCGGGGCGAGGGGTTCGTTCGTGGTTCGGTGTTACCGGGGCTTACGCCGCAGGACGATGTCGCGAACGAGGATCGCGACCATCAGGGCCGCGCAGCCGATCAGCCACAGGTCTTCGACCAGGCCGGTGTGGTTGCCGATGATCATGAGCAGCAGGAACACGGCGAAGAACCATCCGAAGAACCGGAACGTCTTCGGCGCCTCACCGCTCCAGCCCCATGCTGCCGACGGGACCTCCGCGGTGTCGACGTGTGCGGCCACGATGGGGTCGCTGGACGAGGGCTCCAACTGGGTACCGGCCACGATCGATCCTCCTGCAGATTCGGTTGCGCTACTCGACATATCGTGACATACGACCGCCCGTCGTATGTAGCGGGGCCATCCATGGCGGGCGGTCCGCATTTCATCAGGAAGAATGGGTGGGTGGATGAAAACAGGCCCACTCGCGTCCTGCTGCTCGGCAGCACAGGTTCGATCGGTACCCAGGCGTTGGAGGTGGTGGCCGCCAACCCGGACAAGTTCACGGTGGTGGGACTCGCGGCCGGTGGCGCAAACGTCGAACTGCTGGACCGGCAGATTCGTGAGACGGGTGTGTCCTCCGTCGCAGTCGCGGATCCGTCGGCGGCCGCATCGCTGGCTCGGCCCGGCGTGCTGAGCGGACCGGACGCCGTCACCGAACTGGTGCGGACCACCGAAGCGGACGTCGTGCTCAACGCTCTCGTCGGTTCGCTGGGACTGGAGCCGACCCTGGCCGCGCTCGAGTCCGGTGCGCGGCTCGCCCTCGCCAACAAGGAGTCGCTCGTCGCCGGCGGGCCCCTCGTGACAGCAGCGGCGGCTCCGGGGCAGATCGTGCCGGTGGACTCCGAGCACTCCGCGCTGGCCCAGTGTCTGCGGGGCGGCAGCGCGGACGAGGTGGACCGGCTGGTTCTCACCGCCTCGGGTGGACCGTTCCGCGGCTGGACGGCCGATCGGCTCGAATCGGTGACACCCGAGCAGGCCGGTGCCCACCCGACGTGGTCGATGGGGCCGATGAACACGCTGAACTCCGCGACACTCGTCAACAAGGGGCTCGAACTGATCGAGACCCACCTGCTGTTCGGCGTCGACTACGACCGGATCGACGTCACCGTTCACCCGCAGTCCATCGTGCACTCGATGGTCACGTTCACCGACGGGTCGACGCTGGCGCAGGCCAGCCCACCCGACATGAAACTTCCGATCGCCCTGGCGCTGGGCTGGCCGCACCGCATCGCAGGCGCCGCCGCGGCCTGCGACTTCAGCACGGCGTCCACCTGGGACTTCGAGCCTCTCGACTCGCAGGTTTTCCCCGCCGTCGACCTCGCCCGCGAGGCAGGCAAGGGTGGGGGATGCCTCACCGCGGTCTACAACGCTGCGAACGAAGTCGCGGCTCAGGCATTCTTGGACGGGATCATCCGGTTCCCGCGCATCGTCCGCACCGTCGCCTCCGTGCTGTCCGAGGCGGACGAGTGGTCGGCGCCACCGGCTACCGTGGAAGACGTACTGGCCGCCGACGGCTGGGCACGTGAGCGAGCACGTCAGCTCGTGAAGCAGGAAGGCTAGAACTGCATGGTGTTCGCAGTGGGCGTTGTTCTCTTCGCCCTCGGGATCGCGCTGTCGATCGCACTTCACGAAGCGGGGCACATGTGGGTGGCGCAGGCCACCGGCATGAAGGTCCGCCGATACTTCATCGGTTTCGGACCCAAGGTCTTCTCCTTCCGGCGCGGTGAGACCGAGTACGGGCTCAAGGCGCTCCCGCTCGGCGGGTTCTGCGACATCGCCGGGATGACGGCGCTGGACGAACTCGAACCGGACGAAGAAGACCGGGCCATGTACAAGAAGCCGACGTGGAAGCGCCTCGCGGTGATGTCCGGCGGCATCGGCATGAACTTCGTCCTCGGGCTCGTGCTGGTCTACGTCCTCGCCGTCGGGTGGGGGCTGCCCGACCTCAACCGGTCCACCGATGCGGTCGTCGGCTCGGTCGGGTGCGCGGCGCCCACCCAGGGGCCCGGCCCCGACTACGCCCTGTCCGAGTGCACCGGTCCGGGCCCCGCCGAGCAGGCGGGCATCCGGACCGGCGACGTCATCACCGCGGTCGACGGCAAGGACACGCCCACGTTCGCCGACGTGGCCGCCGCCACGCGCTCGCTGTCCGGTCCGGTGGACTTCACGATCGAGCGGGACGGCGAAGAGCAGACGATCGTCGTCCCGGTCCAGCAGGTGCAGCGCTGGGTCCAGGAGGAGGGGGAGACCGAACCTCACGAGGCGACCGTCGGCGCGATCGGCGTCGGCGCGACACCGAGCGTCGTCGAGCACTCGGCCCTCTCGGCGGTGCCCGCTTCGCTCGAGTTCACCGGTGACATGTTCGTGATGACCGCCGAGCGGCTGGTGCAGATGCCGAGCAAGGCCGTCGACCTGTGGCACGCGGTGACGGGCGGAGAACGCGACCCGGAGACCCCGATCTCCGTGTACGGCGCCAGCGTCATCGGCGGCCAGATCGCCGAACAAGGCATCTGGGAAGCGTTCGTGCTGCTGCTCGCGAGCCTGAACTTCTTCCTCGGGATGTTCAACCTCCTGCCCCTGCTGCCGCTCGACGGCGGGCACATGGCGGTCACCGTGTACGAGCGGGTCCGGGACTGGTTCCGCAGCAGGCGCGGACTGCCCAGCGGGGGACCCGTCGACTACATGAAACTTCTGCCCGTCACCTATGTGGTGATCGTCATAGGCGGCGCATACATGCTCCTCACCCTGACCGCCGACATCGTCAACCCGATCAAGCTCTTCCAGTGATCGCTAAACTCGGACTTGAAGCTACGAAAGAAGGCACCCACGTGACCAGCCCTGTCGGATTGGGTATGCCCGAAGGCCCGGCCGCCGTTCTCGCACCCCGCCGCAAGACTCGCCAGCTCCAGGTCGGAACTGTCGGTGTCGGCAGCGACTTCCCGGTATCCGTGCAGTCGATGTGCACCACCAAGACCCACGACGTCAACGCCACCCTGCAGCAGATCGCCGAACTCACGGCGTCCGGTTGCGACATCGTCCGCGTCGCCTGCCCGCGGCAGGAGGACGCCGACGCGCTCGCGACCATCGCGAAGAAGAGCCAGATCCCGGTCATCGCCGACATCCACTTCCAGCCCCGGTACATCTTCGCCGCCATCGAGGCGGGTTGCGCCGCCGTGCGCGTGAACCCCGGCAACATCAAGGAGTTCGACGGACGCGTCAAGGAGGTCGCGAAGGCCGCGGGCGACGCCGGTATCCCGATCCGCATCGGCGTCAACGCCGGTTCCCTCGACCCGCGGCTGATGCAGAAGTACGGCAAGGCCACGCCGGAGGCGCTCGTCGAGTCCGCCCTGTGGGAGGCGGGACTGTTCGAGGAACACGGGTTCGGCGACATCAAGATTTCGGTGAAGCACAACGACCCGGTGATCATGGTCGAGGCCTATCGGCAGCTGGCGGCGCAGTGCAACTACCCGCTGCACCTCGGGGTGACCGAGGCCGGTCCGGCGTTCCAGGGCACGATCAAGTCGGCGGTGGCATTCGGCGCGCTGCTGGCCGACGGCATCGGCGACACCATCCGGGTGTCGCTGTCCGCCCCGCCCGCCGAGGAGATCAAGGTCGGCACGCAGATCCTGCAGTCGCTGAACCTGCGGCCCCGGAAGCTCGAGATCGTGTCCTGCCCGTCGTGCGGGCGCGCGCAGGTCGACGTGTACACGCTCGCCGACGAGGTCACCGCCGGTCTCGAGGGCATGGAGATCCCGCTGCGCGTGGCCGTCATGGGGTGCGTCGTCAACGGTCCCGGTGAGGCCCGCGAGGCCGACCTGGGTGTCGCGTCCGGCAACGGCAAGGGGCAGATCTTCGTCAAGGGCAAGGTCATCAAGACCGTGCCGGAGGCGCAGATCGTCGAAACCCTCATCGAGGAAGCGATGCGGATCGCCGAGGAGATGGAGGGTGATGCGACGTCCGGATCACCCGTCGTGACGGTCAGCTGAGTCGGCGCAGGCAGCGGGCAACGAAACGTCTCCCGTTTCCGGCGAGTTCATGGCAATCTGGTGGGCAGGTCCACTAGCTGACAAGGTTGGGTAGATGCTCAAGCTCCTCGGTGCCAAACAGTTGAGCAGTCGGGACGCAGCACACGTGCTCCGCGTTCTCGACGCCGATCCTGTCGCCGCCTGCATGGTTGCCGCTCGCGTAGAAGAGGGCGGCGTCGATCCCCGGATGATCCACGGAGAGTTGTGGAGTCGGGGCGGGCCGCTCGAATCGTTGTGCTTCTCGGGCGCGAATTTCGTGCCGCTGCGCGGCAGCATCGACGACATGCGGGCGTTCGCCGACCGAGCCTGTCGCACCCCGCGCATGTGTTCGTCGCTGGTCGGCCGGGCCGAACTGACGTTGCCGCTGTGGGAGATGCTCGAGATGGATTGGGGGCCTGCCCGCGAGGTCCGGCCCGACCAGCCGCTGCTGGCGCTGGCGAGTACCCCGCAGTGCCGCCCGGATCCGTTGGTCCGGCAGGTGCGGATGCACGAACTCGAGCAGTACCTGCCTGCCGCGGTCGCGATGTTCATCGAAGAGGTCGGCATCGACCCCCGCGCCAACGACGGCGGACGAGGGTACCGGCGCCGCGTCGCCAATCTCATCGCCGCCGGCCGGGCGTGGGCCAGATTCGACGACGGTCAGGTGGTGTTCAAGGCCGAGGTCGGATCGGTGTCCTCGCGGGTGGGGCAGATCCAGGGCGTCTGGGTGCATCCGATGTATCGCGGGCACGGGTTCGGGGCGGCGGGTACCGCGACGGTCGCGGAGGCCGTCATCGCCGAGGGCCGCATCGCCAGCCTCTACGTCAACAGCTTCAACACGGTGGCCCGCAGCGCGTACGCGCGCATCGGCTTCAGCCAGGTCGCGACGTTCGCCACAATTCTCCTGGACTGACTCGCTGTCCGCCTACCGTGTCGGCGGTGTCCGCCGACATACCATGGGCGGCGATGAACCTGCGGCCATATTCTCGCTTACGCGTCGTCCAGTCGATCGCCCTGTGCGGCGCCGCGGTGCTGACGGTGGGTCTCACGGCGTGTACGCCGAGACCGGACGGTCCGGAACCGGCCGCGCAGGCGTTTCTGACGGCCTTCGCCGAGCAGGACTCGGAGCAGGCCGCCGATCTGTCGGACCGCCCCGACGTCGCCCGCCAGGCCCTCGAGTCCGCGTGGACGTCGCTGCAGGCCGAGTCTCTCGACGCCCGGACGACGGACGTCCACGTCAGCGGTGACACGGCCACCGTCGGGTACACGTACGAATGGCATCTGCCGAAGGACCGGGTATGGACGTATTCGGGTGAACTCCAGATGGGGCGGCGCGGCGGCGACTGGGCCGTGCGGTGGAGTTCCACCAACGTCCATCCCCGGCTGGGTGATCGGCAGACGATGTCGCTGCGGTCCACTGCCGCGCCGCGGGCGCGGGTCAACGAGCATTCCGGGTCGGACGTCCTGGTGCCCGGAGTGGTGTACCGCGTGAAGCTCGATGCGGCGCAGTCGGGCAACGTGATCGGCAGTGCCCAGTCCCTGGCGTCGGCGCTCGCCACGTTCGACAACACGCTCACTGCGCAGTCGATCGCCGAATCGGCGACGGCGGTGAAGGGCGACTACCTCGTCACGAGGCTGCGGTCGGACGACTACGAACAGGTCGCCGGCGTGCTCGGCGCCATTCCCGGGGTGAGCGTGTCCGACGAGGCGGATCTCGTGGCCACCGACCGGAACTTCGCACCCGATCTGGTCGGTCAGGTGAAGAAGACCGTGATCGACGAGGTCGACGGCAAGGCCGGCTGGAGTGTGGTGACGGTCAACCAGAACGGGGTGGACACGGACGTGCTCACCGAGACGGCGCCGCAGACCTCCCCGTCGTTCTCGATCAGCCTCGACCGTCCCATTCAGATCGCGGCGCAGAACGCCGTCAATGCTCGCACCGATCAGACGATGATGGTCGTCATCCAGCCGTCGACCGGCGACGTCCTGGCCGTAGCGCAGAACAAGGCCGCGGACAGGGACGGACCGGTCGCGCTCACCGGCCTGTATCCGCCCGGTTCGACGTTCAAGATCATCACCGCAGGCGCCGCGATCTCCTCGGGCATCGCGACCCCCGACACGATGGTGCCGTGTCCGGGACGCATCGAGATCGGTGAGCGCAGCGTCCCGAACTACAACGAATTCGCGCTCGGCACCGTGCCGATGGCGACGGCGTTCGCCCGATCGTGCAACACGTCGTTCGCGAAACTCGCCAGCGAGATGCGGCCCGACGCACTGACGGTCGCGGCGTCGCAGTACGGAATCGGGCCCGACTACGAAGTGGTGGGCCTGCCGACCGACTCGGGTTCGGTGCCGCCGGCGGAGGACCTGGTGCAGCGAACCGAGGACGGGTTCGGGCAGGGCAAGGTGGTGGTCAGCCCGTTCGGGATGGCGTTGGCCGCCGCGACCATCGCACACGGTTCGACGCCCGTGCCGCGGTTGATCGCCGGACGGGAAACCACGATCGACGGCGAGCATCCCCAGATCAGCCCGGAGATGGTCGACGGGCTGCGCGGCATGATGCGTCTCGTGGTGACGAGCGGTACGGCGGAGCGGATCGAAGACCAGGGCGAGGTGTACGGCAAGACGGGTGAGGCGGAGGTCGAGGGCGGTTCGCACGCCTGGTTCGTCGGTTACCGCGGCGACCTCGCGTTCGCGACGCTGGTGGTGCGCGGTGGCAGTTCCGACAACGCCGTCGCCGTCACCCGCGACATGTTCGCCGCGCTGCCCGAGGGGTACTGACACCGACGCTGTCCACCGATCGGGGGACGCGGAATTCATCCTGTTCAGGGGCTGATCGGTGGACAGACGCTGCCGCCGGGGCGGTCCATAGTTGGTTGCAGACGAAAGAACCCGCACAGCCGGGATCGAAAAGCCAACGTGGACAGGAAGTCGGACCATGACCATCAGTGCGGAAATGAACCGCGTGGAGACAGCGAACGGCGCCCGGAGGGTGTTGTTCGTCGGGCGCCCGGGCGCCGGCACCGAGCTGACGCGGTGGGTTGCATTGCGGCAGTGGGCTTCCGACCGCGGAATGGAATCGATCAGCGAATGTGAGGGCGACGTCGTCTGCGCGATCGCGACCGAGGACGTCCTGGACGGACTCTGTTCGCCATCCGATGCGATGGCGATGCAGCTGGCGCGGGCTCGAGGGGTGCCCTGCGTCGGCGTTCGCGACGCACACGTTCTCGAGGATGCGATCTGACATGGGGTTCGAGATCATCGAACGCGGCGAGACCCTGGTGGCCGGTCTGCCCGTGCGAAGCCCCCAGCGGGCGTTGGGGAAATTGAGCGACCCTCGCCTGGACCGCGCATGGACGCGGGTGCTCCACCACGAGATCCGGGGACCGCTCGCGTCCACCTACATCGACTTCGCTCCCGACGTCGAGTCCTATTACACCCAGATCGTCGGCTACGAGTGCGCGACGGTGGACGACGCCACACGGGGTCACGTCATTTCGCGGATACCGCCCGGCACGTACGCCAAGTTCTCTTCGCGGGGAATGTTTCCCGACGTGATGCTGCGGCTGTGGGCGCAGGTCAGCGAGGCGGAGACGAACGGCGACATCGAGCGGACGTACACCGGCGACCTCGAAGCGTATCCCCACGCCTATGCCGTGGATCTGTACATTCCGATCCACGTGTACGAGTCCGGGGCGCCGTCGAGCGTAATGGGGTCGAGTGCGATGGGTGAGAAGCGATGATCGAGATCGTCAAGAGGCAGGCCGAATCATTTGTGGGCCTGACCATTCCCGAAGGCAAACCCGGACGTCCCGGGCCGGGCCGGGAACTCGTCGACTACACGCTGGAGCGGATCAGGGATCGGGGGAGCTCCGAGATCTTCGTCGTCTACGCGGCGTCCCCGCCGCCGCGCACGTTCACGGTCGTCGTCGGATACCCGTGCGATTCGACCGACAAGATGGAGCCCGGCGACGTCCTGGTCGGCGTGCGTTCCGGCTATTTCGCCCGATTCTGTTGCGAGGACGAATCGGAACCGGACGCGCTCGCCGAGACGTGGAGCGTCGCCGACTACGCGGCGGCGCGCGGCCGGATCGAACGCGCCTTCGCGGAAGACCTCGAGGTGCATCATCCGGACGGGTCCGTCGAACTGTTCCTCTCGCTGTGCTGAGCGGCGACCGGGCGGGTCACTCGTGCTCGGCGAGTTTCTCGGGGTCGATCTGGGGCCCGCCCTTGCCGAGCCTCTTGTTCACGAGGACGGTCCCGGCCCACAGCACGACACCGATTCCGAGGAGTACGCCCGCGATCTGGTATTGCACCGCGGGGCGGTCGGCGAAAGGAGTGACGAGGAAGCCGCACGTGAGTGCGCCGATGATCGGCAGGATGGTCGGTACCCGGAAATGCTTGTGCTCCACCGGTTGCTTGCGCAGGACGAGCACGGTGATGTTGACGATGGTGAACACGCCCAGCAGGAGCAGCGCGGTGGTACCGCCGAGTTCGGGGACTTCGCCGACGAACGTGATGAGGCCGAAGGCGAGGATCGTGGTGAAGACGATGGCAACGTACGGTGTGCGCCGCGTGGCGTGAACCTTGCCGAGCGGGGGAGGCAGGACGCCCTCGCGGCTCATGCCGTACAGCAACCGGCTCGCCATCAGCATGTTGATCAGCGCCGTGTTGGCGACAGCGAACATGGTGATGAATGCGAAGATCCCGATCGGGAATCCGGGCGCCCCGGCCTCAACGACCTTCAGCAGCGGGGTGTCACCCTCGCCGAGTTCGCTCACGGGCACGAGAGCGATCGCGGTGATCGACACGAACACGTAGATGCAGCCGGTGATGATCAGTCCGGTCAGCAGGACCTTGGGGAAGATGCGGCTCGGTTCCTTGCATTCCTCGGCCATGTTGACCGAGTCCTCGAACCCGACCATCGCGAAGAAGGCGAGGGCGGTGCCCGCGACGACCGCGCCGAGAGCGGATCGGTCGCCGGTGTCGAACGTGGCCACCCGGGAGAAGTCGCCGTCTCCGACGCCGAGGGCCCACAGCCCGATCATGATGATGATCAGGAGACCGGACAGCTCGACGCAGGTGAGCACGACGTTGGTCTTGACGCTCTCGCTGACGCCGCGGAAATTGACGAGACCCACCAGCGTCATGAAGCCGAGACCGAGCAGGGTGATGCCGATCCCGGTGGAGAAGTCGAGGTCGAACGCCTCGACGAAATTGGCGGCGAACGCCCGCGACGCCGTCGATGCGGACGTGATTCCCGAGCACATCACCGCGAACGCGACCATGTAGGTGAGGAAGTGCACCCCGAACGCCTTGTGCGTGTACAGCGCGGCGCCTGCGGCCTTCGGGAACTTGGTGACCAGCTCCAGATAACTGAATGCGGTGATGATCGCGACGACGAACGCCACCAGGAACGGCAGCCACACCGCGCCCCCGACCTGATTGGCCACCTTTCCGGTGAGCGCGTAGATGCCGGTGCCGAGGATGTCTCCGACGATGAACAGCAGGAGCAGCCCCGGGCCCATCACCCGCTTGAGGCTCGGCTGTTCGGGCGAATTCGAATCCGGTGCGTTCGAACTCGTGGCGTCCGCTGTCGATCCCATGATCCACCGCCTTTCGCTACCGCCTGCGTCCCTCGTTCGAGAGGACTGTGTTCGCTAGGGGAGCAGCCCGAGCCTGCGCGCGGTGACCACCGCCTCGTGCCGCGACCGTGCGTCGAGCTTGCTCATGGCACTGCGCAGGTAACTCTTCACCGTCTCGGGTCCCACCGAGAGGCGCTGTGCTGCTTCACTGTTGGTGCATCCCAGGGCCACGTGGGACAGGACGTCGATCTCGCGTGGGGTGAGGTGGACGCCGGGGTCCTCGTCGGCACTGTCGGCGTCCGGCCGCAGAATGCCCGCCAGTCGCTGCGACAGCCCGCGGAGGCGGGCCTGCAACGACGTGTCGGTGACGGTCTGCGCGACACTCCGCAGCTCCGCGTGGATGTCGCGGAGTTCCTCGGTGGTCGCGCCGCCGGCACCGCTCACGTCGAGCGTCTTCATCATCTCGAGGCGGCGATCGACCTCGTCCCGGATGGCGATCTCGGTGCCGAGGCGCCGGGACGCTGCGACGACGATGTCGGCGGTGCGGTCGCCGATCGGTGCGCAGTCGCGGATGGCGGCGTAGAGCACGGCGCGCGAGCTGCCGCGCACCATGACCGGCACCGCGAGGATGGACCGGAGCCCCTCACTGAGGACGGGCCGGTCGTAGTGGTGCGTGATGGTCGAGGAGCGGCCGTAGTCGTTGACCGCCACGGGCGTGCGCTGGGCGACGACGCGGCCGCCGAGACCGGAACGCGGCGGGATCGCGAGGCCCTTGAGGTTGTTGGTTCGGGTGCCGACGAACTCGCTCAGGTGCAGTGTGCCGTCCTGGACCTCGCCGCCGAACAGGACCGGCGCAACGCCGTGAGCTGCGATGGAGCGCAGCTCACCGCGAAGCGCGTCCCCGTCCCGAGGGCGCAGCAGCGACGGTGCACGAGCAACCAAGTCGGTCACCCCTTTCCGGGGGTAGTCACAGCGGTCTGTGAGCTAGATCATAACCGTAGTGAGTTCGGGCGACGGCCCGACTATCTGTCACGGGCCATGAGAGCACAAGGAGTACCGCATGACCACCGATCCCACCGCACGCGTGCGTGAGCTGCTGGACCAGTACGACACGCCGACGGCGTCCGCCGCGGAACTGCTGTGTGATCGACACCCCGCAGACGACGTGGCGTTCACCGTCGTCGAATCGGACCTGTCGTCGACCGACCTGACCTACGGCTACCTGCGCGAGCAGTCGACCCGATTCGCCGCCGCACTCGCCGACCTCGGCGTCGAGCCGGGCGATCACGTCGCGACGCTGATGGGCAAGTCGGCCGAACTGGTCGTCGCGCTGCTCGGCATCTGGCGCCGGGGCGCCGTCCACGTTCCCCTGTTCACCGCGTTCGCGCCGCCGGCGATCGCGTTCCGGCTGGGTGCCAGCGGAGCCAAGGTCGTCGTCTCCGACGCCAGCCAGCTCGACAAGCTGACCCCCGGCGAGGACCTCCCCGCGGACGCGTCCTGGCAGGTCGTCGTCGTGGGCGGGGCCGACTCCGGTGCTCTCGACTTCGGGGCGCTCGTGGAGTCGCACGACGCCGCGGATGTGAAGGGCGCGGCCGTCACGGTCGGCGGCGACGGCCCCCTCGTCCAGTTGTTCACCAGCGGCACGACCGGAACACCGAAGGGGGTGCCGGTGCCGCTGCGGGCGCTCGCGTCGTTCCACGCCTACCAGGAGTTCGGCCTCGACGTCCGCAAGGACGACGTGTTCTGGAACGCCGCCGACCCCGGCTGGGCGTACGGCCTGTACTACGCGCTGCTCGGGCCCCTCGCCGCGGGCACTCGCAGCATCCTGCTGCACGCCGGGTTCTCCGCGCCCCTCACCTGGCAGGTGATGGAGCGTTTCGGCGTCACCAACTTCGCCGCCGCGCCCACGGTCTACCGCAGCCTACGGGCCGACCCCACGCCGATCCCCGAGACGGTGAAACTGCGGCGCGCGTCGTCTGCGGGTGAACCGCTCACCCCCGACGTGATCTCGTGGGCCGAGGCCAACCTGGACGTGTTCGTCCGCGACCACTACGGCCAGACCGAGCACGGCATGTTCATCGCCAACTCCTGGGCCGACGGACTGCGGAACGAGGTGCGCGACGGGTCCATGGGCAAACCGCTGCCGGGGTGGGCGTGCGCCGTTCTCGAGGACGACTCCGACGCGATCGCGCCGCCGCGCACCCCGGGTCGCGTCGCGATCGACACGCACAGCAGCCCGCTGATGTGGTTCACCGGCTACGTCGACGCTCCGGAGAAGACCGCGCAGCGGTTCACCGCCGACGGTCGCTGGTACCTCACCGGCGACGCGGGGCAGACCGACGAGGACGGTTTCTTCTTCTTCTCCGCCCGCGACGACGACGTGATCATCATGGCCGGCTACCGGATCGGGCCCTTCGACGTCGAGAGTGTGCTCGTCATGCACGACGAGGTCGTCGAGGCTGCGGTCGTCGGGATGCCCGACGAGTTGCGCGGTGAGGTGCTCGAGGCGTTCGTCGTCCTGCGCGACGGCGTCGACGGGACCGACGAACTGGAGGTCGAACTGCAGACGCTGGTGAAGAAGAAGTTCGCGGCGCACGCCTACCCGCGCACCGTGCACTTCGTCCCCAACCTGCCGAAGACCCCCAGCGGCAAGGTGCAGCGGTACCTGCTCCGCCAGAAGTAGGCGGCTCCGCCGCCCGTGCGTGGTTGAGGAGTGTCAGGACTCGTCAACCACGCACGGGTGCGTCAGCGCCTGCGGATGCGGCCGACGACCAGCAGGGCGAGGAGGGTGACCGCCAGCAGGAGGGTGGTGTCGGCCGCGGCGAGGAAGACCCGACCGCGGTCGGTGAGCCCGAAGATGCTCACCGGCAACGTCTTCCAGGTTGCTGGATACACCATCACGGTGGCGCCCAGTTCGCCCATCGACAGCGCGATCGACAGGCCCGCGGCGGCGCCGAGTGCAGGCAGCAGGAGCGGCAGCGTGATCCGAAGCAGGACCCGGGTGGGACCGGCGCCGAGGGATTCGGCGGCCTGCCGGTAGGCCGGATCGAGCCGGTCCAGTGCCGCCGAGACGGCACTGAACGTGAACGCCAGGACGAGGATCGTGTGCGCCAGGAGGACGATCCACTTGGTTCCGCCGAGTAGGAGCGGCCGCGAGTTGAACGCGATCAGCAGACCCAGACCGATCGCCACGGACGGGATCGCGATCGGCAGGTGAAAGGCCGCGTCGGTGATGCGGCGCAACCACGCCGGCGCCTCACGCGCTGCCAGTGCCGCCCACGTCCCGACCACCAGTGCCAGTGCACCCGCGACGAACGCCGTCTGCAGGCTGACAGTGAGACTGGCGAAATTCTCGTCGGACAGTGCCGTCGTGAAGTTCCGGCCGCCGAGGTCCGACGGCAGCGGGCCCGTCCAGGACCCGGCCAGCGCGGCCGCGACCACGGTGGCGATCGGTGCCACGAACACGACGGTCACGACGACCGCGAACACGCCCACGATCAGGGCTCTAGACCTTCTCGTCCACAGCAGCACGGCTGCCTCCCGTCAGCGTGGCGAACACGAATCGGTATGTGCAGTACAGGGTCAGCGACAGCGCCACCTGGACGGTGGCGATCACGGCGGCGCCCGGCAGGTCGAAGGTGACGATGCCGCGCGTGTAGATCAGGACGGGCAACGTCACCACGTCCTTGGCGCCCGTGAACAGGGCGATGCCGAACTCGTTGAGGGTGAGCAGCAGCACCAGCGATCCACCCGCCAGCAGTGCGGGCCACGCCTCGGGCATCACCACGGTCCGGAGCACCCGCAGCGGCGACGCCCCGAGACTGGCGGCGACGTCGAGTTGTTCGCGGGGGATCTGGGTGAACGCGGCGAGCAGGGGGCGGACGACGAACGGGGTGAAGAACGTGACCTCCGCGGCGATCACCCCGAGTGGGGTGCCGAGGAAGTTCAGCGGTCCGTCGGCGGCGCCGGTGATCCGTGCGATCAGCGCGTTCACTGCCCCGGCGGTGCCGTAAAGGAACGTGAACGCCAGCGTGATCAGGAACGACGGAAGCGACAGCACCGCGTCGATCAGCCGTCCCACGACCTTCGATCCCGTGAACGGGACGAACGCCAGGACGAGCGCGAGGAACGTGCCGAGGATCAGGCAGCCGAGGGTGGAGAGGGCGGCGATCTGCACCGTCCGCCACAGGGCTGTGCGGAACAGTTCCGAGCCGAGCACCGCGGACCAGTTGTCCAGACCGGACCCGGTCTCGGAGGCGAGGGATTCGGTGAGTACCCGGGCCATCGGGTAGACGGCGAATCCGAGTACGAGCAGCAGGGGTGGGAGCGTCCACGCGATGCCTCGCCACCGGAACCGTTCGCGGGAGAGCGGTGCCGTCGCGGCGGGCGGACGCTCGAGAGTCGCGGTCACGTCGCCGGCACCAGGACGCTGCCGTCGGACGGGAACTGCACGCCGACGACGGTGCCCGGACCACGCTGGTCGTGACCGGACACGTCCGCGTGCACCTGCACTCCCTCGAAGTCGTCGACGGCGAGCGTGATCCGCGTGGTCGATCCCCGCCACACCGTCGAGACGATCCGCGCCGAGAACGAACCCCGCGTGCCGGGCGCCGTCAGTGTCACCGCGTGCGGGCGGACACACAGGAACGCGGGCAGGTCCGACTCCCACTCCACGTGTCCGATGTCGGGTTGCGGGGCGGTGGCGGTGACGGGCACGCCGCCCATCGACACGAGCGCCGACGTCCCGATCACCCGGGTGACGGTGCACGGCAGCAGGTTCGCGCCGCCGAGGAATTCCGCGGTGAAACTGCTCGGCGGCCGCTTCCAGAGGTTCTCGGCGGTGTCGATGTCGGCGAGCCGGGAGTTCCGCATGACGGCGATCCGGTCGGCCAGCGCCAGCGCTTCGCTCTGATCGTGCGTGACGTAGAGCATCGCGGTGTCGGGCAGCGCCGCCCGCAGCCGCGAGAGCTCACCGAGCATGCTCTCGCGCAGTTGCGCGTCGAGTGCGGCGAGTGGTTCGTCGAGCAGCAGAACCGAAGGCCGGATCGCCAGGGCTCGCGCGATCGCGATCCGCTGCTGCTGTCCGCCCGACAACTCGCGGGGCAGGCGGTTGCCATAGGCGGCCATGCCGACCATGTCGAGGGCCTCGGCCACCCGCGCGCCGATCTCCGCGCGCGGCACCCGATGGGAGCGGAGGCCGAACGCGACGTTGTCGGCCACCCGCATGTGCGGGAACAGCGCGTACGACTGCACCACGACGCCGATTCCCCGTTTCGCGGGCGGTAGGTCGGTGACGTCGCGGGATCCGAGCCGCACGGAACCCGAAGTGGGGCGGACGAATCCCGCGAGCGCCTTGAGCGCGGTCGACTTCCCGGACCCGCTGGGGCCGAGGAGGGCCACCGTCTCACCGCGGCCGACGCGCAGGTTGAAGTCGATCAGGGCGTGGGTGACGCCCTTGCCGCGGCCGTAGCCGACGGTGACGCGGTCGAACGTGATGGCCGGCGCGGAGAAATCGGTGGCTCCGCGAACCGCGGTGGTGTACGACGGGTCTGCCCGCCTGGCTGGAGTCCCGACACGATCAGCTCCCGGTGGCCTTCTGGTACGCGGCGACGTCCGAATCGAGTTCGGTGAGTACGTCGTTCCAGTTCGGCGACCACACCTGCACCCCCTGCAGTGCCCGCGCCGGGGCGCTCTCGCCCGCGGCGGCGCGCACGTCCTCGCGGACCGACATGCCGAGCGCATCGTCGGCGACGGTCTTCTGCGACTCCTCGGAGAGCAGGAACTCCATCAATTGCTTGCCCTGCTCGCTGCGCGGCGCCCCCTTGGCCAGACCCATCACGTACGGCAGGGCAACGGTGGTTCGGGTGCCGTCGGCGGCAGCGGGAAAGAAGAGGTCGAATGTCGAGCCGTCCTCGGCGATGGACGTGAGGTTCATCTGGACGTCACCGTTGGCCGCGAGCAGTTCGCCGTTGCTGACCTTCGGCTGTAGCTTGCCGGTCGAGGACGACGGTCCCACGTTGTTGACCTGCAGCTTGGTGAGATAGTCGAGTGCGCCGTCCTTGCCCATCAGGTGCTGCAGGAGCAACAGCACCGCGGTGCCGTCGCCGGCCTGGCCGGGGGTCGAGTACTGGATCTTGCCCTTGAACTGGTCGGACAGCAGGTCGTCCCAGGTGCGGGGAGCAGGCGAGGCCGCCGGGTTGGCGATGAAGGACAGGTAGTTCTCGACGACGGGAACGTGGTGACCGGCCGCGTCCTTCTCCGCCGCGGGAACCGCGGAGGTGTCGACACCGCTCGGAACGAGCAGCCCCTGGGAGTCGGCCTTCTGGATGAACGGCGGCAGCGTGACGACGACGTCGGCCTGCGGGTTCGACTGTTCCTTCTCGAGACGAGAGACGACTTCGCCGGATCCGGCCTCGACGAGGTTCACCGCGATCCCGGTCCGTGCGGTGAAGGCGTCGAAACGCGATTGGTACCAACCGGAGAGCCCGTCGGCGCTGTAGACGGTGACGGTGTCGGTGCCTGAATCGGCGGCGGTACCGGTTCCGCCGCAGGCGGTTCCGAGGGTGAGGACGGTCGCGGCCAGGGCGGCCGCGGCGATCCGGGGGCGAAGACGCATGACGGGTTCCTAACGATGAGGGAGACTGTGAAACGGAGCTTGCCGTTTGGTCTAGACCAGTGGCCCACTGCGAAGGGAACGGCAGGTGAACAATTGGTATAGACCATTTTTCGGGTACGCTCGGCCGCATGAACGACGACGGCAGCGCGTCCGGAGAGTCCGTGCTGATCGGCACCGTCACGCGATGACGGCAACGCCGAACGTCCCCAAGTACTACCGGGTCCGCACCGAACTCGAGTCGATCCTCACCGAGCTCGAGGTGGGGGACGCGGTGCCTGCGGAGCGGGAACTGGCCCTGCGGTTCACGGTGTCCCGCGAGACGGTGCGGCAGGCCATCCACGAACTGCTGGTCGAGGGTCGCGTCGAACGTCGCGGCCGCGGCACCGTCGTCGCCAGCCCGAAGCTCGTGCAGCCGCTGTCGTTGCGTTCCTACACCGAGGGTGCGGTCAGTCAGGGCCGGGTGCCCGGGCGCGAACTGGTGACCTTCGAGGAACTCGGTGCCGACGCGGACCTCGCCGAGGCGCTCGGTCTGGCGTTCGGCGCGGCGGTGATCCACCTCGAACGCGTCCTGCTCGCGGACGACGAGAAGATCGGGCTCGAAAGCACCCATCTGCCGGCAGACCGGTTCGGGGAGATGGCGCGCACGTTCGACCCGGGTACCTCGCTGTACGCGGCGATCCGCGAGACCGGCGTGGTGTTCGCGTCGGCGACCGAGCGGATCGAGACGGTGCTGGCCTCCCCGCGGGAGGCCGCGCTGCTCGACTCGACCACCGCGATGCCGATGCTGCGGCTCCATCGTGTCTCGCTCGACACCGACGGCGTCCCGATCGAACGGGTGCGTTCCCTCTACCGCGGCGACCGGATCGCCTTCCTCACCACACTGCGGGAGTGATGTCGACGCGCACGACGGGTCCGGGGGCGTCCGGGTCGTGCTCGGGGCTAACCTGGTACCCATGTCTGTCCGCACAGCACTGAGCCCCGGAACCGTGTCGCCCGTCCTCGCCGTACCGGCGGGGATCGAGCGTCCCGAGTACGCGTGGAAGCCCACGGCGAAGGAAGGCAACGAGCCGTGGGTGCAGACCCCGGAGACCATCGAGGCCATGCGGGTGGCGAGCAAGATCGCGGCGCAGGCCCTGCAGGAGGCCGGTAAGGCGGTGGCGCCGGGTGTCACCACCGACGAGCTCGACCGCATCGCGCACGAGTACATGATCGATCACGGCGCCTACCCGTCGACGCTCGGCTACAAGGGTTTCCCCAAGTCGTGCTGCACGTCGCTGAACGAGGTGATCTGCCACGGCATCCCCGACTCGACGGTGATCCAGGACGGCGACATCGTCAACATCGACGTCACCGCGTACATCGGCGGCGTGCACGGGGACACCAACGCCACGTTCCTCGCCGGGGACGTCGCCGAGGAGAACCGGTTGCTGGTGGAGCGGACCCACGAGGCGACGATGCGTGCCATCAAAGCGGTCAAGCCGGGCCGCGCGCTCAACGTCATCGGCCGCGTCATCGAGTCGTACGCGCACCGCTTCGGCTACGGCGTGGTCCGCGACTTCACCGGACACGGCATCGGCACCACTTTCCACAACGGCCTCGTCATCCTCCACTACGACGAGCCCTCCGTGGACACGGTCATCGAACCCGGCATGGTGTTCACGATCGAACCGATGATCAACCTCGGCGACATCGGCTGGGAGATCTGGGACGACGACTGGACCGTCGTCACCAAGGATCGCAAGTGGACGGCTCAGTTCGAGCACACCATCGTGGTCACCGAGACCGGCAACGAGATCCTCACCCTGCCTTGAGCGAGAGCAGGTGGAAGGGCGCCCTGCTCGTCGCCGGCACCACGTCCGACGCGGGCAAGAGTGTGCTCGTCGCGGGACTGTGCCGGATGCTCGCGCGGCGAGGTGTCCGGGTGGCGCCGTTCAAGGCGCAGAACATGTCGAACAATTCCGTCGTCACGCTGGACGGCGGCGAGATCGGCCGGGCGCAGGCTCTGCAGGCCGCGGCCTGCGGACTCGAGCCGAGTGTCCGCTTCAACCCCGTCCTGCTGAAACCGGGGAGCGACCGCACGTCGCAACTGGTGGTGCGCGGCCGCGCGGTCACGTCCGTCGGCGCCCGCGACTACATCGAGCATCGGCAGCACCTGCGTGCGGTGGTGGCCGAGGAACTGGCGTCGCTGCGCGCCGACTACGACGTCGTGATCTGTGAGGGCGCGGGGTCACCCGCCGAGATCAACCTGCGAGCCACCGACCTCGCCAACATGGGGCTCGCCCGGGCCGCCGGCCTGCCGGTGATCGTCGTCGGCGACATCGACCGCGGTGGAGTGCTCGCCCACCTGTTCGGCACCGTGGCGGTCCTCGGACCGGACGACCAGGCGTTGATCGCGGGATTCGTGATCAACAAGTTCCGCGGCGACGTGTCGTTGCTGGGGCCGGGCCTCGAGCAGCTGACGGCCGTGACGGGACGCCCGACGCTCGGGGTGATTCCCTTCGCCGAGGACCTGTGGCTCGACGCGGAGGATTCGCTCGGTGTCGTGGGGGACGCCCCGGTCGGACGTCCGGCGCCACCGATCGGCGACGACTGGCTGCGGGTGGCCGCGATCCGCCTGCCCCGCATCTCCAATTCGACGGACGTCGAGGCGCTCGCGTGCGAACCCGGGGTGTCGGTGCGCTGGATCACCAATCCGTCGCGGCTGCAGGACACCGACCTGATCGTCCTGCCCGGGAGCAAGTCGACCGTGTCGGATCTGGAGTGGTTGCGCCGCAACGGCATCGCGGATGCGATCGCAGCGCATGCGAAACGCGGCGGTCCGGTGCTCGGCGTGTGTGGCGGCTACCAGATGCTCGGGTCCGTGATCGTCGACGACGTCGAATCCGGCCGGGGTGCGGTGCCCGGTCTCGGACTGCTCGACCTCGAGGTGGAGTTCGCCCCGGACAAGGTGCTCGCGCAGGTGCGCGGCAACGCCCACGGAGTTCCGGTGTCCGGGTACGAGATCCATCACGGCCGGGTGCGGCGCAACGGCGACCAGCCCCTGCTCCACGCGAGCAGCGGCGCCGCGGAAGGCAGTATCCGCGGCGCCGTCTACGGCACGCACTGGCACGGACTGCTCGAGACCGACCGTTTCCGCCGCCTCCTGCTGGACGATGTGGCCGAACACGCGGGGAGAACCGGTTTCGTCACCGCACCCGACACGGATGTCGCCGCGATCCGGACCGCTCAACTCGATCTGTTGGCGGATCTGGTGGAGCAGAACCTCGATCTCCGCGCCCTGGAGGACCTCCTCGGCGCAGGCGCCCCGGAAGGCCTCCCGGCCATCGCGTCGACCCTGGTGAGTTAGGCCGTCGCGCGGCGGACGAGCGCCCACGCCGCGACGATCCCCGCCGCCGCGACCAGTGCCGGCAGCCACACCATCGGCACCGACCGGGGCGCGTCGGCGAACCAGTGGCCGATGTCCGGCCACCACTTCTGCAAGGTGATCACGACGACGGCGCCTTCGCGTGGCGCGTCGGTGTCCTCGTCGAGGACGATCCGTCCCTTGTCGATCAGGATCACGTGTTCGATCAGGTCGCTGACCTCGTCGATGAGGTGTGTGGAGAGCACGACCGTGCGCGGGTGTTCGGCGTAGTCGACGAGAAGCCGGTCGTAGAAGAGGTGCCGTGCCACCGCGTCGAGGCCGAGATACGGCTCGTCGAACAGGGTGAGCGGTGCGCGGGAGGCCAGACCGACCGTCACACCCAGCGCGGACGTCATCCCCCGCGACAGCTTCTTCACCTTGCGGCACAACGGAAGATCGCAATCCTCCAGCAGTGTCTGTGCGAACTCCTCGTTCCACTGGGGGAGTAGGTGCCGTGCGGTCGCGAGGACGTGCCCGACCTTGAAGTCGTCCGGGTACTTCTGGCTCTCCTTGACGAAGCACACGTCGGTGAGTGCCCGGGAATTCTCGTGCGGAGCGTGACCGAAGATCTCGACCGCGCCCGAAGTCTGGAACTCCTGGCCGGTGAAGATCTGCATGAGCGTGGTCTTGCCGGCGCCGTTGCGGCCGAGGAGGCCGTAGATCTTGTTCTCCTGCAAGGAGAAGTCGATCCCGTCGAGTGCGACGAAGTCGCCGAATCGCTTGCCGAGGCCCCGCGCCGAGGCGACCGTCTTCGTGTCGAATGCTGTGCCGATCATCGTGCTCCCTCCCGTTGGTCGAGCATGGCCTCGAGTTCGGCGATGCTGACGCCGAGTTTGTCCGCTTCGGTGACGAGCGGGTCGATGAACTGGCGCGCGAACCGCTCGCGTCGCCGGAAGCGCAGCGCGTTCCGGGCACCGGAGGTGACGAACATTCCGATTCCCCTCTTCTTGTAGAGGATCCCGTCGGCGACGAGCTGATTCAGTCCCTTGGCTGCGGTCGCCAGGTTGATCCCGTGGAATGCGGCGAGCTCGTTCGTGGACGGCACCTGGCCTTCCTCGGGAAGGGTTCCGTCGATGATCGAGTTCTCGATGAGTTCTGCGATCTGCTGGAACAGCGGTCTGCCGTTGTCGATCATCGACGCCCGCCTCGTCGGTTGATCGGTTCATTACTCATGTAATGAACCATGGAACCATGGAGGTCCGAGCGCAGGACGTCCCCGATCGCGTAGTTTTTAGCCCATGGAACTGACGCACGTGGCGGTGGGAAATGGAACCTGCACGGTCCGCATCGACGGACCGGAGAGCAAACACACCGTTCTCCTACTGCCGGGGGCCGGCGACGGACCGGATGTCTACGACGGCGTCTGCGAGCGCCTGCACAATTCCGATCTGCGCACGATCGTGCCCGAGGACATCACCGGTCTCGACGAGACGACGATCATGGCTCTCCTCGACGAACTGAAGGTCGGGTGGGTCAACCTCGTCGGCAGCCGGGAAGGAGCCGAACTGGCGTGGTCGCTGGCGGCTCGCCAGTTCGGACGCTTCGCCAGCCTCGTGGTGGCCGACCGGGGGCATCCGGCGGCACCCGACTCCGCCGGTGCGGTGCGCGGATCCGACTGCCCGCCGGTCGAACTCCCCACGACGGTGATGGTCGGCAGCCCCGACCGGCGTGCCGAGGCGGACGCGAGCGGCCGCTTCGTCTACTCCGACTTCCGCGTCGTACAACTCGACGACGTCACCAACGTCCCAGCCGCGGCGGCGGCGGAGCTGGCCACCGAGATCGTTCTCCGTACCAGCCCCTGGTAGATGCCGGCCCCACGCCGAGCGCGACCGTGCTCAGCGTGGGGCGTACATGATGACGGCCATGCCCAGGAGACAGATAAGGGCGCCCGAGACGTCCCAGCGGTCCGGGCGGAAACCGTCCGCCACCATGCCCCAGATCAGCGAGCCCGCGACGAACACCCCGCCGTACGCGGCGAGGATGCGGCCGAAGTGGGCGTCCGGCTGCAGCGTCGCGACGAACCCGTACGCACCGAGCGCCGCCACACCGGCGCCGATCCAGATCCAGCCCCGGTGCTCGCGGACGCCCTGCCACACCAGCCACGCACCGCCGATCTCGAACAGCGCCGCGACGGCGAACAGCGCGACGGACTTGGCGACCGTCACTCGGCCGGTAGGTCGAGGCCGAGGAGAGCGTTCTCGACGACCTCGGGCAGCGCCGGGTGGATCCAGTACTGCCCCCGCGCCATCTGCTGCGCCGTCAGCCCGAAGCTCATTGCCTGGATCAGCGGCTGGATCACCGTGGGCGCCTGCGCGCCGATCACGTGCGCACCGAGCAGACGACCGGTGCCGCGTTCGGCGATGACCTTGCACAACCCCTCGTCGTCCTCCATCGCCCACCCGTAGGCGACGTCGCCGTACGCCTGCACCTTCACCGTGATGTCCCAGCCTGCCTCCCGGGCCTCGGCCTCGGTCAGCCCGACGTGCGCGATCTGCGGGTCGGTGAACACGGCGGCGGGTACGAACCGATGGTCCGAGACGCGCAGACCCGACGTGTCCGTCCACGCGTCCTGCAGGAGATTGTGCTGAACCACTCGCGCCTCGTGGTTGGCGACGTGCTTGAGCTGGTACGGCGAGGAGACGTCACCGAGCGCGAAAACGCCTTCGGCACTGGTTCGTTGGTAGTCGTCGACCACGACGCGTCCTTCGTCGTCGAGGTCGATGCCGCCGGCGGCGGCCCCGATGGCGTCCCCGTTCGACTGCCGCCCGGTCGCGACCAGGAGAACGTCACCCGAGACGACGGTGCCGTCCTCGAGTTCGACCACGACGCCGTCACCGTCGCGGCGCACGGCAGCGACGGTGCTGCCGCGGTGCACGTCCCATTTCTTCTGGGCGAGATCCGTGAACCGGCGGGAGACGTCCTCGTCGAGATGCCGTAGCAGGTGGGAGCTGCGGGCGATCAGCGACACCCGGGTGCCGAGCGCGGAGAACACGTGCGCGAACTCGGCGGCGATGTATCCCGCACCGATGATCACCATGCGCTCGGGCAGCTCGGGCAACCGCATGATGTCGTCGTTCGTGTAGTACCGCACACCGGATTCCCGGACCACGTCGGGAATGATCGGCCGGGACCCGGCCGCGATCACCACCTGGTCGGCGGTGATGACCTCCCCGGTTCCGGTGTCGAGGGTCCGTGGGCCCACGAACGTCGCGTGCCCGCGGAACAGCGCGGTGTTCGGGCTGTCCTCGGCGCGGTAGCGTTCCCCGCCTGCCGAGATCGGGTCGATGCGGCCGAAGACCCGTTTGACGATGTCCGGCCAGCGCACCCCCTCGAGCTCTGCGTCGACGCCGTACTTCGCGGAATTGCCGACCGTGCGGGCCACCTCCGCGGCATAGACGAACATCTTCGTCGGGATGCAACCCACGTTCAGGCACGTCCCGCCGAACGTGCCCTCCTCCAGGATCGCGACCGTCTTGTCGGCGAACCGTTCGTCGGGCAGCGAGTTTCCGGAACCCGAACCGATGATCGCCAGATCGAAATGTGTCATCGGTTGGCCTCCGCAGCGTTGTGGCCGTGCAACCAGTCGAGCCAGAGGTCCACTTCGGCGAACGCCTCCGCCCGGGGCTGGTCGGCGGACAGGAACACGTCGTGCCGGGCGCCCGCGATGGGCACGATCGTGGTGCGGTCACCGAGGCACCCCGCCCAGCGGGCGATCTGCCGGACGTCGAGGACGGCGTCGGCCGTGTCCACCCTGGGGTCGTACCGCGGCGCGAAGTACGACGCCTTGGACCGGAGGATCAGGGCGGGAACCCCGATGTCGAGACCGCGGTGCAGCTGGGCGTGCCCGCGGCGCACCGCACGCAGCCACCCGAACGTCACCGGGAAACCGCTCAGCGGCTTCCAGTCGAGGTTGTAGTTCCAGATGCCGTTGCCCTCCACGTGCAGGCTGACGCCGTACGTGTCGAGCCCGGTCTTCGGGATGATCGACTTGCGTTTGACGCGCCCGACCGCGTCGACGGCCACCGTTCCCACGTTCCGCAGATACGACGGTCCCTGCAGGTCGAACCACGGGCTGTTGAGGATGACCCCGCTGATGCCGAGTGCGGCGGTGCCGCCCGGCCTGCGCTGCAGGCGGTGCAGCCACAGCGGCAGTACCAGACCGCCCGTCGAATGCGCGACCAGCAGGACCTCCCCGTCACCGGTCTGTTCCCGGACCTGGCGCAACGCCTCGTTCAGCTCGGCGTCGTACAGCGTCAGATCGGAGACGAAGTGCGGCGTCTGGCCGGGTTCGAGCGAGCGGCCGCACTTGCGCAGATCGAGCGCGAAGAAGGCGTAACCCTGTTCGGCGAAGTGCTCGGCCAGGTGCTTCTGGAAGAAGTAGTCGGTGAACCCGTGGACGTAGAGCACGGCGCGGCCGGTCTTCTTCGTCTCCTGCGCGGGCTGGTAGCGGATCAGCGTCGCCTTCACCTCCCCCTCGCCGTCCGGGTCGGTGCCGAGAGGAATGGTCAGCTGCTGATATCCGTCGCCGAGAACGTCGGGAGCCCATGTAGTCACAGATCACAATCTAATGTGCGATTCGGGGGCGCGGGGAGGCGCACAATTGGGGCAGGTGATTCTCGCTCATACGCGCGGGTAACCTATCCGGCGAACACGGCAGGCGTATGCGCGTACGGCTATGGACAAGGAAGTCGATACTCCAGTGTCAGATCAGAATGCGGTAGAGACGAAAACGGATGTAGTGCTGGTTGGCGCGGGCATCATGAGCGCGACGCTGGGAGCGATCCTGCGTCAGGTGCAGCCCGATTGGTCGATCACCACATTCGAGCGGCTCGACGCAGTAGCCGCCGAGAGCAGCGACCCGTGGAACAACGCGGGCACCGGCCACTCCGCGCTGTGTGAGCTCAATTACACCCCGCAGAACGCCGACGGCACCGTGGACATCACGAAGGCCGTCAACGTGAACGAGCAGTTCCAGGTGTCGCGGCAGTTCTGGGCGCACGGTGTCGAGAGCGGTGTGCTGACGCAGCCCAAGGAGTTCATCAACCCCATCCCGCACGTGAGCTTCGTGCACGGCGAGGCCAACGCGAAGTACCTGCGGGCCCGCTACGACGCCCTCGCCGGTCACCCCCTGTTCGCGGGCATGGAGTACATCGACGCACCCGACGAGTTCACCCGTCGCCTGCCGCTGATGGCGAAGGGCCGCGACTTCAGCGATCCCGTCGCCCTCAACTGGACCCAGGACGGCACCGACGTCGACTTCGGCGCCCTGACCAAGCAGCTCCTCGGTTACGTCGGCGCGTCCGGCGGCGTCGTCCACTTCGGGCACGAGGTCACCGACCTCACCAAGCAGTCCGACGGCAGCTGGGTGGTCAAGGTCACCAACCGCCGCAACGGTGTGAAGAAGGTCGTGCGCGCCAAGTTCGTGTTCGTCGGCGCCGGCGGCGGTGCGCTGCACCTGCTGCAGAAGTCCGGGATCGAGGAGGCCAAGGGCTTCGGCGGGTTCCCCGTCAGCGGCGCCTTCCTGCGCTGCACCAACCCGGAGCTCATCGACCAGCACCGCGCCAAGGTCTACGGCAAGGCCGCCGTCGGCGCACCGCCCATGTCGGTTCCGCACCTCGACACCCGCGTGATCGGCAACAAGCCCGGACTGCTGTTCGGGCCGTACGCCGGCTGGTCGCCCAAGTTCCTCAAGCAGGGCCGCATCACCGACCTGCCCAGCTCGGTCAAGCCGGACAACCTGCTCTCGATGCTCGGTGTCGGCGTCAGCGAACTCGGTCTCGTCAAGTACCTGATCAGTGAGCTCGCGATGTCCGAGGCCGGCCGGATCGAGACACTGCGGGAGTTCGTCCCGAAGGCGCTCGGCAAGGACTGGGAACTGATCACCGCGGGCCAGCGCGTCCAGGTCATCCGTCGAGCCAAGGGCAAGGGCGGCGTTCTCGAATTCGGCACCGCCGTCGTCAACGCCGCCGACGGCACCATCGCGGGCCTGCTCGGCGCGTCGCCGGGTGCGTCGACCGCGGTGCCCGCCATGCTCGACGTGCTGCAGCGCTGCTTCCCGGCCCAGTACGAGTCGTGGAAGCCGAAGCTCCAGGAAATGGTGCCGTCGCTGGGCGTCAAACTCTCCGACGACACCGCGCTGTTCTCGCAGGTGTGGGACTGGACATCGAAGGTGCTCCAGCTCGACACCAGCAAGGTGGAGGACGCGTCGGTCGCGGTCTGACGCACGGCCCGGGCCGGGTCCACGGGCGCGCGCACTTGCCGGTGCTGTGCGATAGTTGCCTGTCATGACGGCAACTGCAGCACTCAAGCGTTCGTGGGCACTCGATCTCGACAACAAGACGCTCTACGAGTTGCTCAAGCTTCGCGTAGAGGTCTTCGTCGTCGAGCAGGCGTGCCCGTACCCGGAACTCGACGGCCGCGATCTGCTGGCCGAGACCCGCCACTTCTGGCTGGAACAGGACGGCCAGGTGGTCTGCACTCTCCGCCTCCTCGAGGAGCACGCCGACGGCACCACGTCGTTCCGCATCGGTCGGCTGTGCACATCGCGGCCTGCGCGCGGTCAGGGGCACACGACGCGTCTGCTGCGCGCCGCGCTCGCCGAGGTCGGCGACGCGCCGTGCCGCATCAACGCGCAGACGTATCTGGTGGACATGTACGCCAAGCACGGTTTCAAGCCGGACGGCGAAGAGTTCGTCGAGGACGGCATCCCGCACGTCCCCATGCGGCGCGGCGGCGGCGCCGCCTTCGGCGCCGGCAGTGCCGCGCACGAGGTCGCGGAGACGGCCCCGTCGAGCGCCGGGCAGTAGGCCCCGACTAGGGTCGTCAGGTGAATGTCCGCGGGGAAGTCCTGTTCGAATCAGGCGCGGTCCCGCCACTGTGACGGATCTCTGACCGGCTGCCACCACCCTGGTTGCCGATCCGGTCTCCCAGCCAGATTGCCGCGGCGTTCGTACCGGCCAAAGCTCTCGGCGAGGAAACCGGGACGTGAAGGGATGCAGCGTGCGTACGGATCGTGAAGTGAACCAGGTTCGACCCGACTTTTCGTGGGGATTCCCGTTCAGCGCGGTGGTCGGTCAGGACCGGTTGCGCCTCGCCCTCATCCTCTGCGCAGTCCACCCCGGTATCGGCGGCGTCCTCGTCCGCGGTGAGAAGGGGACGGCCAAGTCGACGGTGGTCCGCGCTCTCACCGCACTGCTGCCCGCGGTGCACGACGAGAACGGGACGCGCCCGGCGCGACTGATCGAACTGCCGGTCGGAGCAACGGAGGACCGCGTCGTCGGTTCCCTCGACCTCGAGAAGGTCCTGCGCGACGGTGAGCGCGCGTTCCAACCCGGGCTGCTGTCGGCCGCCCATCAGGGTGTTCTCTACGTCGACGAGGTCAATCTTCTGCACGACCATCTGGTCGACGTGCTCCTCGACGCGGCGGCGATGGGCCGCGTCCACATCGAGCGTGACGGCATCTCGCACTCGCACGCCGCCCGGTTCGTGCTGGTCGGCACGATGAACCCGGAGGAAGGCGAGCTCCGGCCGCAGCTCCTCGACCGGTTCGGGCTGGCCGTCGACGTCGCCGCGTCGCGGGAGGTGGACGTGCGCATGGAGGTGGTCCGGCGGCGCCTGGACTTCGAGCGTGACCCGGCACGGTTCGCCGAGCGCTACGCCGAGCAGGACGCGGCCTTGGCGGCCGCCATCCTCGAGGCCCGCGACCGGCTCGACTCCGTCGAGCTCGACGACGTCGAGTTGCGCCGAATCTCTTCTCTCTGTGCGTCGTTCGACGTGGACGGCATGCGCGCCGATCTCGTCCTCGCCCGGACCGCGACCGCGCACGCCGCATGGCGGGGCGCCGGGGCCGTCACGGCGGAGGACGTGCGGGTCGCCGCCGAGCTGACCTTGCCGCACCGCCGCCGCCGGGATCCGTTCGACGAACCCGGCCTCGATGAACAGCAGCTCGACGACGCGCTCCGCCAGGCCGACGAGGACGCCAGGTCCGGTGCCGAGGAACCGCCGGAGCAGGCGCCGGGAACTCCGCCCGGCACCCCGCCCGGACCGGACGGCAGGGACACCGACCCCGAGGGGCCCGACGATCCCGACGGACCCGGAGGTGGGGCTCCGGCACCCCCGGAACGCCCGGCGGGGCCGACTGGCACCCAGTTCACCACCAAGCTCCTCGAGGTACCCGGAGTCGGCGAGGGCGCGCCGGGCCGGCGTTCCCGTTCGCGCTCGTCCCGCGGTCGCGCGGTGCGCTCCACCGCCGAACAGGGGCACGGACTCCATCTGGTGGGCACGCTGTTCGCCGCCGCTGAGCGGCAGGTCGCCCGCGGCCGGAGCACGGGCCGGATGATCCTGGACTCGGCCGATCTGCGCGGGGCGATTCGCGAGGGGCGCGAGGGCAACCTCGTGGTGTTCGTCGTGGACGCGTCCGGGTCGATGGCGGCCCGTGACCGATTGTCGGCCGTGACCGGTGCCGTCGTCTCACTGCTGCGCGACGCCTACCAGCGCCGCGACAAGGTGGCGGTGATCACAGTTCGTGGACGAGCCGCGGAACTGGTCCTGCCGCCCACGTCTTCGGTGGACATCGCCGTCCGCCGCCTGCGCGGAATGAAGACGGGCGGCAAATCCCCACTGGCAGAAGGATTCCTGCGCGCGCGTGAGGTCGTGCTGCGGGAACGTCTCCGCGATCCGCAGCGCCGCGCCCTCGTCGTCGCACTGACCGACGGGCGGGCGACGGGCGGCAAGGACGCACTGCACCGGGCCAAGGTGGCCGCGGGGCTGCTCGCCGACAGCTCGGTCGCGTCGGTGGTCGTCGACTGCGAGACCGGCATGGTCCGGCTCGGGCTGGCCGCGGAGCTGGCCCGCCGGCTGCGGGGCGGCTACGTGCGCCTCGGCGAATTGTCCGCGCAGCAGGTCGCGGGCGTCGTCCGCGCCGCGGCGTGATCCGGATGCGGCTTCGGTAGGGGAGAGAGTAGAGAGAAGAGACATGCCCAAGGGTGTTCCCGAGAACGTTCCGAACGACGGCCTCACCACACGTCAACGACGCAACGCTCCCGTGCTCGCGGTCCACACCGGACCGGGCAAGGGGAAGTCGACGGCGGCATTCGGCATGGCGCTGCGTGCCTGGAATCAGGGATTCGACGTCGGGGTGTTCCAGTTCGTCAAGAGTGCCAAATGGAAGGTGGGGGAGGAAGCAGCCTTCCGAGCCCTCGGTCAGCTGCACGAGGACACCGGTGTCGGTGGGTCGGTGCAGTGGCACAAGATGGGCGAGGGCTGGTCGTGGACGCGTAAGCACGGCAGCGAGGAAGACCACGCCGCCGCGGCCGCCGAGGGTTGGCGCGAGATCGCCCGCCGGCTGGGGGCCGAGGAACACCGGTTCTACGTTCTGGACGAGTTCACCTATCCCCTGAAGTGGGGGTGGGTGGACGTCGACGAGGTGATCGAGGTCCTGCAGAACCGGCCCGGCAACCAGCACGTGGTGATCACGGGCCGCGACGCCCCGCAGGCACTGATCGACGCCGCGGATCTGGTGACGGAGATGACCAAGATCAAGCACCCGATGGACGCCGGCCGGAAGGGCCAGCGGGGCATCGAGTGGTGACCACGCTCCCCGCGGCGCCGGCGGTGGTCATCGCCGCTCCCGCATCGGGCAGCGGAAAGACCACTGTCGCAACCGGTTTAGTGGGAGCGCTCCGTGCGTCGGGCTGCACGGTGGCACCGTTCAAGGTCGGCCCCGACTACATCGACCCCGGATACCACGGGCTCGCGGCCGGACGTCCGGGACGCAATCTCGACCCGGTCATGGTGGGCGCGCAGCGGATCGGCCCGCTGTACCGGCACGGCAGTTCGGGGTGTGACCTCGCGGTCGTCGAGGGCGTCATGGGCCTGTTCGACGGCAAGATCGACGCGGCGTCGCAGGAGCCGTCGGCCGAGGGATCGACGGCCCAGGTGGCGGCACTGCTCGGCGCCCCGGTCGTGCTCGTGGTCGACGCCCGCGGCCACAGTCAGAGCCTGGCTGCGGTCCTGCACGGCTTCTCCACCTATGACTCCGGGGTCCGCATCGGCGGGGTGATCCTCAACCGGGTGGGAAGCCCGCGGCACGAACAGGTGCTGCGGCAGGCATGCGAGCGCGTCGGGCTCCCCGTGCTCGGCGCCGTGCCGCGGATGGCCGAATTGGAGGTCCCGTCCCGCCACCTCGGGCTGATCCCGGCGGCGGAGCACGGGGCCGACGCGGTGGACGCCGTCGACGCGATGACCCGATTGGCCGCTCGCCACCTCGACCTGCCTGCCATCCGCGCGCTCGCGTCGTCGGCGGTCGACGGGCCGGTGTGGGACCCCGCCGCCGAGGCCTGGCCGATTCTCCCCGGCCCTCGCCCGGTCGTGGCGATCGCCGGGGGCCGGGCATTTACGTTCGGGTACGCCGAACACCGCGAACTCCTCGGCGCCGCCGGTGCGGACGTGATCACGTTCGACCCCCTGCACGACGGGTTGCCGCCCGGCACCAGCGGCGTGGTGCTGCCCGGTGGCTTCCCCGAGGAGCACGCCGTCGCGCTCGCGGAAAACTCCGTGCTCCTGACGCAGATCCGCGAACTCGCCACCGCGGGGGCGCCGATCCATGCGGAGTGCGCCGGTCTGCTCTACCTCGCCCGCAGTCTCGACGGGCACGCGATGGCCTCCGTGGTCGGGGTCGACGCTTCGTTCGGGTCCCGTCTCACGCTCGGGTACCGCGAGGCGGTGGCGGTCACGGACTCCGTCCTCTTCGCGGCAGGTGAGCGGGTGGTCGGCCACGAGTTCCATCGCACGTCGCTCGCCGCGGCCGAGGCGGACGGCTTCGCGCCGGCCTGGGGCTGGCGGCCCTGGGACGGCCACCCTGCGCGCGAGGGTTTCGTCCGCGGCGGCGTGCACGCCTCGTACCTGCACACACACCCTGCGGGTCATCCGGAGGCGATCACCCGTTTCGTGGCCGCGGCCCGCACCTTCGCCGCGCATGGGTGACGTCTGCGTCGGCGTCGGTTTCCGCGCGGCAACGAGCAGCACGGACATCCTCGCCGCCGTCCGGCACGCGCTGACGTCCGCGAACCCGGGTTCGGACGCGACCCTGGACTGCCTGTGCACCCTCGACCGGAAGGCCGCGGAGCCGGCTGTCCGGGATGCGGCAGCGGCGTTGGGTGTCGCCGTCCGCGGATTCGCCGCGGGGGAGCTCGCCGCCGTCGAGGTGGCGAACCCGTCGGACCGCGTGCACTCGGCGACGGGATCGCCGAGCGTCGCGGAAGCGGCGGCGGTGCTCGGAGCGGGCGGCGGGCCCTTGATCGTGACCAAGTGGTCCGCGAATGGCGTCGTCGTCGCGGCAGCCCGTAAAGTTTCGTAGGTTCGAGACGAGACGTGCAGGATTTTCTGGAGAAACGGGGAGAGCGCGTGACTGCTGCCACCGGAGACGAGACCAACTACCTGGTCGGACTCAATTTGGCCGATCGTCGTGTGGTCGTGGTCGGTGGCGGAACAGTGGCACAGCGCAGGCTCGGGCTCCTGATCGCATCGGGTGCGCGGGTGCACCTGATCAGCCGCGCGGTCACGCCGGCGGTCGAGGGAATGGCCACCGCGGGACAGATCACACTGGAACTTCGCGAATACCGGGACGGCGATCTGGCCGACGCCTGGTACGCCATCGCGTGCACGGACGAACCGGACACCAACGCGGCGATCGTCGCCGAGGCCGAGCGGAATCGTGTCTTCTGCGTCCGCGCCGACAACGCCCGCTACGGCACCGCCGTCACACCGGCGAGCGCAAGCTACGACGGGATGAGCATCGGCGTGCTGGCGGGCGGCGACCACCGCCGGTCCGCCGCAGTGCGCACCGCCCTCGTCGAGGGCCTGCAATCCGGTGCGGTCGCCGACACCGCCGACCACCCGGCGGCCGGTGTCGCACTGGTGGGCGGCGGCCCGGGCGACCCCGATCTCATCACCGTGCGCGGCCGGCGACTGCTCGCCCGCGCCGACGTGGTGGTCGCCGACCGCCTCGCCCCGCCGGAACTGCTCGCCGAACTCGGCTCCGACGTCGAGGTCATCGACGCCGCGAAGATTCCCTACGGCCGTGCGATGGCGCAGGAGGCGATCAACGCCGCCCTCATCGACGGTGCGAAGGCAGGCAAGTTCGTGGTGCGGCTCAAGGGCGGCGACCCGTACGTGTTCGGGCGCGGCTACGAAGAACTCGAGGCGTGCGCCGCGGCGGGTGTGCCCGTGACGGTCGTCCCCGGCATCACCAGTGCCATCTCGGTGCCGTCGGCCGCCGGCATCCCGGTCACTCATCGAGGCGTCACCCACGAGTTCGTCGTCGTCAGCGGTCACGTCGCCCCCGACCACCCGGATTCGCTCGTCGACTGGTCGGCGCTCGCCCGGTTGAAGGGCACGATCGTGTTGCTGATGGCCGTCGAGCGCATCGAGGCGTTCGCGACGGTCCTCATGGAGGGAGGGCGTCCGGTGGACACCCCGGTCACGGTCATCCAGGAGGGGACGCTGCGCACGCAGCGCACCGTGCGGACCGATCTCCAGACCGTTGCCGCCCGGGTGAAGGAAGAGCAGATCCGGCCGCCCGCCATCGTGGTCATCGGGCCGGTGGCCGGGTTTTCTGTGGACGCTGGGTAACGTGAACCCTCGTGTCTGAATCCCGAGTACCCGAAGGCGCGTCGGCGTCGAACAAGTCTGCGGCGAGAGCCACGGTGAATCCGCCCGCTGCCACCCGCGTGATGGGGCTTGCGATCATCGTGCTCAGCGGGCTGCAGATGATGGTGGTCCTCGACGGCACCGTCGCCAACCTGGCGCTCGCACCGCTGCAGGCCGATCTCGGTCTCAGCGACAGCGGCCGCAACTGGGTGCTGACGTCGTACGCACTGGCGTTCGGTGGCCTCATGCTCCTCGGCGGACGGCTCGGCGACGCGTTCGGCCGGAAGAAGATGTTCGTCGGCGGTGTCGCCCTGTTCACCGTCGCCTCGCTGCTGTGCGGTCTCGCGGTGGGCGAGTTCATGCTGATCGCCGCCCGGTTCCTGCAAGGTGTCGGCGCCGCGGTGGCGTCCCCGACGGCGCTGGCCCTGGTCGCGACCACGTTCGCGGCCGGACCTGCGCGTAACCAGGCCATCGCGATCTTCGCGGCCATGACGGGCATCGGGTCGATCGCGGGCCTGATCATCGGCGGCGCCCTCACCGAGGTGTCGTGGCGACTGATCTTCCTCATCAACGTGCCCATCGGCGTCGTCATCGTGGGGTGCGCGTTCGTGGCATTGAAGGAGACCGCGGGTGAGCGCCTGGCCCTCGACGTTCCCGGGGCGGTTCTCGCCACGGTCGCGGCGACGGGCGTGGTGTTCGCGCTCACCGAAGGTCCGGAACTGGGCTGGGGGAGCCCGTACGTGATCGGTGCGCTCGTCGCCGGTCTGTTGCTGTTCTGCGCGTTCCTGTACGTCGAACGGACCGCCGACAACCCGCTGCTGCCGTTCTCCCTCTTCCGCGACAAGAACCGGGTGGCGACGCTCGTCGCGATCTTCTTCGCCGGTGCCGTGATGTTCACGGTCGCCGCCTTCGTCGCGTTGTTCGTCCAGGACATCCTCGGCTACAGCCCCCTCGAGGCCGGCCTCGCGTTCATCCCGTTCGCGTTCGGCCTCGGCGGCGCGGCCGCGGTGGCGTCCAAGCTCGCCGTGCGGATCCAGCCCCGGTGGCTCGTGATCGCCGGCGCGGCGATCATGGTGGTCGGGCTGCTGTACGGCTCGACCCTCGACAGCTCCGCCACCTACCTCGGCAACCTGTTCGTGCCGGTCATCGGTATCGGATTCGGTGTCGGACTCGCCGTCGTCCCGCTCCCGTTGTGCGCCATCGCCGGTGTGTCGGAGACGGAGATCGGTCCGCTCGCCGCCATCGCCCAGGTGGCGCAGACCCTGGGTGGACCCCTCGCCCTGGCGGTCATCGGGGCGATGGCCACCTCGCGAACGCTGTCCCTCGGCGGCATCTCCGGCAAGGTCGCCGACATGAATCCGACGCAACTCGAGGCGCTCGGCAACGGGTACACGTTCGCCCTCGTCGGCAGTGCCGGGTGCGCCCTCATCGCGGGACTGGCCGCGCTGTTCATCCGCTTCACCCCGCAACAGGTCGCGCAGGCCCAAGCCGCCGAGAAGGCCGCGCAGCAGGCGTGAACGCGGTCCGGTCCGGTTTCGGCCCGGTTGTCGTAGTCCGTCTATAGCATCCGGTCATGGACTACAAAATCGAGCTGATCATTCTGCCGGTGTCCGACGTGGACCGGGCCAAGGCGTTCTACGCCGACCAGGTCGGCTTCGTCGTCGACCACGACCACCGCGTGAACGAGAACGTCCGGTTCGTCCAGCTCACGCCGCCCGGGTCGGCGTGCTCGATCGCTGTCGGCGAGGGCCTGGTCGACACGCCGCCCGGCTCGGTGCACGGGCTGCAGATCGTCATCGACGACGCCGACGCCGCCCACGCCGAGCTGTCCGCCCGTGGCGTTCCCGTCAGCGACGTACAGGACCTGGCGTGGGGGCGCTTCGTGTACTTCGCCGATCCCGACGGCAACGAGTGGGCGCTGCAGCAGCTTCCGCCGCGGACCTGACGTCGCGGCCGGTAGCGGAAATCGGCCTGCCCTCGCGCGATGAGCGGAGCATGATGGTCCTGTGGTCACGCCCTCCCGCACGTCCGTCACGGGGGCAGCCGCGGTGGGCCTGCTCCTCGCTGCCTGCGTAGCAGGGGGATCGGCCGCCGCCGCGCCTGCCGCCGCAGCCCCGGATCCTCGCGTCGGTCCGCTGTTCCTGGCCGGCACGCCCATCCACGTCTGCACCGGATCGGTTCTGGACAGCGCGGACGGCGACCTCGTCCTCACCGCCGCGCACTGCATCGCGGGGTCCGGCGGCGCGCTGTCGTTCGCGCCCGGATTCGACCGCGGCGTGGCCCCGTTCGGACTGTGGACGGTGTCCCAGATCTATGTCGACCCCGCATGGCTGGAGTCGCAGGACCCGCAGTACGACTTCGCCGTGCTCCGGGTGGCCCCGAGCGGAACCACCGTGCCGGCATCCGTCGAATCGGTGGTCGGTGGGGGATTCGAGTTGGCGTCCGCGCCGGAACCCGCGACCACCGTGGCCGTGACCGGCTATCCGACCCTCGGGGACGGTCCGGTGTCGTGCACCGCCGCGACCACGTCGACGGACAGCTATCCCACGGTGGTCTGCGACGGTCTCGGTGAGGGAACGAGCGGCGGCCCGTGGATCACGGGTTCGCGGGTCGTCGCCCTCGTCGGCGGCCTCGACCACGGCGGGTGCACCGACTCGGTGTCCTACTCGCCGACGTTCGGTTCCGGAACGCTCGCCCTGCTGGATCGCGCGGAGCGCCGCGATGCAGGCGACTCGACACCGTTCGCCCTCGCCGGCGCCTGCACCCGATCCTGACGAACCGGGTCAGCGCGGGGCAGGCCGATATCGGCGGACTGGCCTGCCGGCGCCCCCGTATTCGAGCCGGACCTCCAGCAGTCCCTCGGACAGGTAGTGCTCGAGATAACGGCGCACACTGACCCGGGACAGTCCGGCGAGTTCGGCGCATTCGGTCGACGACAGCTCGCCCTTCGACCGCAGGATGTCGAGCACCAGACGCCCGGTTTCGGCGCTGAGCCCCTTCGGGAGCCGGCTCGGCTCCGGATTCTTGCCCTTGCCGCCGAACAGGGAGTCGATCAGGGATTGGTCTGCACCGGACTGTGATTCGAGGGCACGGGCACGGCGGCGGAAGTTCTCGAGTTTCTCCTGCAGCTGCGTGTAGTCGAACGGCTTGACCAGATAATCGGAGGCGCCGCCGTGCAGTGCGCGGCTGACGGTGTCGATCTCCCTGGCGGCGGTGATCATGATGACCCCGACGGCGTTGCCCTCCGCACGCAGTCGCTGCAGGACGTCGAGGCCGGACATGTCCGGCAGGTACACGTCGAGGAGCACGAGGTCGGGGTGTGCGGTGCGCACCGATTCGAGGGCGTCGGCGGCGGTCCGCGCCACCCCGACGGTGGTGAACCCCGGTGTCTTGTCGACGAATCGGCGGTGGATCTCCGCGACCATGAAGTCGTCGTCGACGACCAGGACCTCATACATCGCCACGCCGTCCCGTCATGATCGGAGAGTCTAGCTACGCGGCACGTGGACGGTGAACAACGCACCGCCGGTGCCGGGTGCGTCCGAGACGGCCGCGGACCCGCCGTGCTGGGAGCTGACGAGACGGACCAGGGCGAGCCCGATCCCGCGGCCGCCGGGGGTGCCCGGCTTCGAGGTGACCCCGCGCGAGAAGATCTCCTCCCGCATCGACTCGGGAACTCCGGGCCCGGAATCGGCGACCTCGATGAGGATGCCGTCGTCGTCGGTGATCCGGATCGAGATCCGCGCGTCCCGGCCGCCCTCGGACACGTCGACGGCATTGTCGATGAGGTTGCCGAGGACGGTGATCACGTCGGTGGCGAGTTCGGGGTCGAGGGCGTGCAGGTGCGAGTCGGGTTCCAATGTCAGTGACACCCCGGTCTCGGCGGCGAGCGACGTCTTCGCGATCAGCAGCGCGGCGACAGCCGGATCTGAGATACGTTGCGTGACAGCATCACTGATCTCCGCTCGGCGGCGGGTGAGGGTGCCGACGAAGTCGGTGACGGCGTCGTAGTCGCCGAGCTGCGTCAGACCCGAGATCGTGTGCAGCTGGTTGGCGAACTCGTGCGTCTGCGCCCGCAGGGTGTCGGTGACACTCTTGTGCGAGGACAGCTGGCTCTGCATTGATGCCAGTTCGGTGCTGTCGCGCATCGTGGTGACGGTGCCGATCTTGTGTCCCTGGCTGGTGGCCGCGCGCCGGCTCAGCGCGAGCATGCGCGACGACGTCGACAGCACCACGTCGCGGCCGTCCTCCCCGTTGAGGAGGTACTGCCGGACGGCGGGGTCGAGCGCGACGTCGTCGACGTGTCGGCCGACGGCGTCGTCGGTGAGGTCGAGCAGTTCCTGTGCGCTGTCGTTGAGCACGGTGATCACCCCGTCGGGGTTCACCGCGACCACACCCTCGCGGATGCTGTGCAAGAGGGCCTCGCGATGGTCGGCAAGGCTTGCGATCTCGGCGATTTCGAGTCCACGGGTGTGGGTCTTGATCCGGCGGGACAGCAGCCACGAGCCGAGAAGCCCGAGACCGGCGCCGATTCCGAGATACAGGAGCAGGCGCGCCCCCGCGCTGCTGAGCAGGTCCCAGATGGACGGGTAGTCGTCGCTGACGGTCACGACCGCGAGGACGTCCCCGGTGGCGGACAGGATCGGGACGTGTCCGACGATGGCGCGGCGTCCGTCGACGTCCACGTCGCCCGACCAGGCCCGCCCGGTCATCACATCGCTGGCGCCGAGTTCGGCGGGCACCCCGAGCCGCGTCGGATCGGACGACACGGTCACCGCCCCGTTCGGTGCGACGATCTCGGCGAGCGTGGCGCCCGACAGGTTGACGGCGCGATCGACCTCCGGCGCCAGCACGCGCTCGACCGAGCGGTCCGACAGCTGATCGCGCACCACCGGCGTCGACGCCACGTTCTCGGCCACCGCGATCATGCGCTGCCCCTGGAGGTCGCGGAACTCCACGGTCGACTGGTGGACCGACACGGCGGCCACCGCGAGCAGTACGACGCCGACGACGACGAGCTGGAGGAGCAGGACCTGGCCCGCGAGGCTACGCACGCGGGGATGAAGTGGTGACCACAATGAACTTAAGTTCCATTTCGTTCGCATAGGTGACGTGCATCACCCCTGGGGTTCAGTATTGCGGAAGATCACATTCATGGCGAAATGAGGAACGATGTCGAGAACAGGTAGCGGGAGCAGGGTACGCGCGCTGCTCCTGCTCGCGCTCGTAGGCCTCCTCGTGGCCGGCTGCGGGGTCACCCGCGGCGAGGACGAGGGTTTGCACAGAGTGCGGATGATGGTTCCGAACAGTCCGGGCGGCGGCTACGACCTCACGGCGCGGACCGCGGTGAAGATCATGGAAGACGAGGGCATCACCGGCCGCGTCGAGGTCTTCAACGTGATCGGCGCAGGTGGAACGGTCGCGATGGCCAGGCTGATGAACGAGGCCGGCAACGACGACCTCATGATGATGATGGGTCTGGGTGTGGTCGGCGCCGGCTACACCAACGGATCCACCGCACGGGTCTCCGAGGCTACCGCGCTGGCCAAGGTGGTCGAGGAGCAGGAGGGCATCCTCGTGCCCGCGGATTCACCGTTGCAGACCATCGATGACTTCGTGGCCGCATGGCGCGCCGACCCGGCGTCGATCACCATCGGCGGCGGTTCCTCGCCCGGCGGCCCGGACCACCTGTTCCCGATGGAGACGGCGCGGGCGGTCGGAGTGGACCCGAACGCGGTGAACTACGTGTCCTACGACGGCGGCGGCGACCTGTTGACGGCCCTTCTCGGCCAGAAGATCACCGCAGGCACGTCGGGACTCGGCGAGTACGTCGACCAGATCGAGGCCGGCCAGGTCCGGGTCCTCGCGGTGTCGGGGAACGAGCGGGTCGAGGGTATCGACGCGCCGACGCTCACGGAGGCCGGCGTGAACCTGACCTTCACCAACTGGCGGGGAATCCTGGCGCCGCCCGGACTGTCCGACGGCGCCAAGGCCGACATGGTCGAGGCGCTCCAAAAGTTGCACGACACACCGGAATGGAAGGAGGCCCTGGTGAAGAACGGTTGGAGTGACGCCTTCACGACGGGACCGGAGTTCGAGCAGTTCCTCCGGGACCAGGACGAGCGGGTCTCGTCCACCCTGGCCGAATTGGGGCTGACATGACCGCGCCCGCAGAACCGTCCGCAGTCTCCGCGGACACGGCCCCGGCGCCGAAGCGGCGGGACTACGCACAGTTCATCGTCTGCGCGGTGATGGCCGTGGTCGGGGTCTTCCTCATCGTCGACGCACTGTCGCTCAGCGACGGTTTCGCGAAGGTCGACCCGGTGGGTCCGCGACTGTTCCCGCTCGTCATCGGCGGGGGACTCCTGGTCTTCGCCGTGATGCTCGCCGTCGCGATCCTGAGGGGCTCCACCGGGGAAGCCGACAGCGGCGAGGACGTCGATCCGGACTCGCCGGGTGACTGGAAGACGGTGGGCCTGCTCGTCGGGTTGTTCGTGGTGACCATCGCACTCGTCGACTTCCTGGGCTGGGCGATCATCGGCACCGTCCTGTTCGCCGGGGCCGCAACCATTCTGGGCAGCCGGCACTGGGTGCGCAACATCGCGATCGGGGCCGTGCTCGGATTCGGCAGCTTCTACGCGTTCTACGTCGGGCTCGGAATACCGCTGCCCGCAGGCATTCTGGACGGAATTCTCTGACATGGACAATCTGAACTGGCTGCTGCAGGGTTTCGAGCAAGCAGCCACCCCCATGAATCTGCTGTACGCGTGCATCGGCGTCCTCCTCGGCACGGCGGTCGGCGTCCTCCCGGGCATCGGACCGGCCATGACCGTGGCCCTCCTGCTGCCCGTCACCTACAACGTCAGCCCGAGCGCCGCGTTCATCATGTTCGCCGGCATCTACTACGGCGGCATGTACGGCGGGTCGACGACGTCGATCCTGCTGAACACACCGGGGGAGTCGTCGTCGGTGATCACGGCGATCGAGGGCAACAAGATGGCGAAGGCCGGCAGGGCCGCGCAGGCCCTGGCGACCGCCGCGATCGGGTCGTTCGTCGCCGGGTCGATCGGCACGATGCTCCTGGTGCTGTTCGCTCCCATGGTGTCGAGTTTCGCGGTCACCCTCGGAGCCCCGTCCTACCTCGCGATCATGCTGCTCGCCCTTGTCGCCGTCACGGCCGTCCTCGGAACCTCGAAGCTCCGCGGATGCATCTCCCTTCTGCTCGGTCTCGCGATCGGATTGGTCGGCATCGACTTCCTCACCGGCCAGCCGCGTGCCACGTTCGGCATCCCGCAACTGTCCGACGGGATCGACATCGTCGTCGTCGCGGTCGCCGTGTTCGCACTCGGTGAGGCCCTCTGGGTGGCCGCTCACCTCCGCCGCAAGCCGGCCGAGGTCATTCCCGTGGGCAGGCCGTGGATGGGGAAGAAGGACTGGAAGCGTTCGTGGAAACCGTGGCTGCGGGGTACCGCGTACGGATTCCCGTTCGGCGCACTACCCGCGGGCGGTGCCGAACTACCCACCTTCCTCTCGTACATCACCGAAAAGAAACTGTCCAAGCACAAGGACGAATTCGGCAAGGGCGCCATCGAAGGTGTCGCCGGGCCGGAGGCCGCCAACAATGCCTCGGCGGCAGGCACACTCGTGCCGATGCTGTCGCTGGGTCTGCCGACCAACGCCACGGCCGCGGTCATGCTGACGGCCTTCGTGTCGTACGGAATCCAGCCGGGCCCGACACTGTTCGAGAAGGAACCGCTGCTGATCTGGACTCTGATCGCGAGCCTGTTCATCGGCAACTTCCTGCTCTTGGTACTCAACCTTCCGCTCGCACCGCTGTGGGCGAAGCTGCTCCGCACACCGCGGCCCTACCTCTACGCAGGCATCCTGTTCTTCGCTGCGCTGGGTGCGTTCGCCGTCAACCTCCAGTGGCTCGATCTCGCGCTGCTGCTGACGTTCGGCCTGATGGGTCTGATGATGCGGAGGTTCGGGCTGCCTGTGCTGCCGTTGATCATCGGCGTCATCCTCGGCCCGCGCATCGAACGGCAACTGCGGCAGAGCCTGCAGCTCGGTGGCGGTGACTGGGGCAGCCTGTTCACCGAGCCCGTCGCGATCATCGTCTATGTCGTGATCGCAGTGCTCCTCATCGCACCCCTCGTCGCCAAGGTCGTCCGCGCGCACTACCCGGTCGCGGCGCCCGATTTCCCCGACGGACCGGCCGGTGGCGACTCCACCGACACCAGAGAGAAGGCACACGCATGATCGTCGTCGGATACACCCCCGACCAGTTCGGAGGGGCCGCCCTCGAGCACGGCGTCGCGGAGGCGCAGCTGCGCGGGACGTCGCTGCTCGTGATCAACACGTCGAAGGGCGACTCCCTCGCCGACCAGTCGTTCGCCGACAACGCGCACCTCCAGGAACTCGAAGGCAAGCTGGCCGCGAGCGGGGTCGACCACGAGATCCGGCAGATCGTGGGGGACGAGACCGTCGACGTGATTCTCGAGGCCATGACGGCGCCCAGCGCGGAACTGCTCGTGATCGGCATCCGCGACCGCACCCCGGTCGGGAAGCTCCTGATGGGCAGCACCGCCCAGCGCCTGCTGCTGTCCTGCCGCAAACCGGTCCTGGCCGTCAAGCCCGAATAGAGCTGCTGTGAGTACTTATCAACCGCCGGCGGTTGATAAGTACTCACAGGTCAGTCGGTGAGGATGATCAGCTCGCGGTCCGACGCCACCTCGACGCGCAGGCCGGCCTTCGACGCCACCCGCGCCACCCCGCGCACGTCCTGGGGTTCGGCGCGGGAGACTGTGAGCGCGCGTGCCAGCAGACCCTTGTGGTGCTTGTTGAAATGACTGACGACGGTGCGGGTGCCGTCCGGCTTCTCGGTGAGGACGGTGGCGATCACGGCCTCGGGGATCGGTCCGAGTTGCTGGTATGTCCCCGACCGCAGGTCGACGACTAGGCCGTCCGCTTCCGCGGCGATCGCCCGGCTCAGTTCCGGCTTCCACAACGCGCGGAGAGTGCCCAGTCCGGGAAGCTTCGACCCGCCCGACAGTCGGTAGGCGGGGATCAGGTCGCCCGCGCGCACCGCACCGAACAGCGCGGATCCCATCGCCAGCCGCGCCAGCGCCTTGGACTTCTGGGCCTTGGTGAACGACTTCGCGTCGAGCGCGTCGAACAGCACACCGGTGTAGCGCTCGAGTGCGGGCCGGGTGGGGGAGACCCACAGTTTGGCGTTCCGCTCGATCTCGTCGGCCTGGGTGGGGCCGAGGCCGAGCGCGAGCTGCGACGCCTCCCCGTCCGCTGCCAGCGCGACCAGCGCCTGGACCAGCACTTCGCGGGTTTCGGTGAGCTGCTGCATCGACAGCTCGGCCAGGTCGAGGGGCGCGTCGGCGCCGCCGTCGGATTTGGTTTCGGAGGGAGGAAGTAGCACCAGCACGCACGAAACCCTACCGACGCGCCCGGCCCCGTCCCAGCCGACTATTCTGGTATCCCGTGATTACCCGCCTGTCCCACCTGTTCCTCCGCACTCTGCGCGACGACCCCGCCGACGCCGAGGTCCCCAGCCACAAGCTGCTGGTCCGCGCCGGTTACGTGCGTCGCATCGCGCCCGGCGTCTACTCGTGGTTGCCGCTGGGTCTGCGCGTGTTGCGCGAGGTCGAGCGGGTGGTGCGGGAAGAGATGAACGGCATCGGTGCCCAGGAGATCTCCCTCCCCGCGCTCCTGCCGCGCGAACCGTACGAGGCGTCCAACCGCTGGACCGAGTACGGCGACGGACTGTTCCGACTGAAGGACCGCAAGGGCGGCGACTACCTGCTCGGCCCCACCCACGAGGAACTGTTCGCGCTCACCGTCAAGGGTGAGTACAACTCGTACAAGGATTTCCCGGTCACCCTGTACCAGGTGCAGACCAAGTATCGCGACGAGGAGCGCCCGCGGGCCGGCATTCTCCGTGGCCGCGAGTTCGTCATGAAGGACTCGTACTCTTTCGATCTCACCGACGAAGGACTGACCGCGTCGTACCGCGCGCACCGCGACGCCTACGAGCGGATCTTCAGCCGCCTCGGCGTCAAGTACGTGATCGTGTCGGCGACGTCCGGTGCGATGGGTGGCAGCGCGTCGGAGGAGTTCCTCGCCGAGAGCGAGATCGGTGAGGACACGTACGTCCGCTGCCTCGAGTCCGGTTACGCCGCCAACGTCGAGGCCGTGAAGACGCTGGCTCCCGAGGCCGTCCCGTTCGACGGACTGCCCGCCGCGAAGGTGCACGACACACCGGACACCCCCACGATCGCGACGCTCGTCGACTGGGCCAACGGCGCCGACCTGGGCTGGACCGTCACCGCCGCGGACACCCTGAAGAACATCCTGGTCAAGACCCGGCAGCCCGGTGGCAAGTGGGAACTGCTCGGCATCGGTGTTCCCGGCGACCGCGAGGTGGACGACAAGCGTCTCGGTGCTTCCCTCGAGCCCGCGGAGTTCGAGTTGCTCACCGAGGCCGACTTCGCGGCCAACCCCTTCCTGGTCAAGGGCTACATCGGGCCGAAGGCGCTGCAAGCCAACGGTGTTCGTTACCTCGTCGACCCGCGGATCGTCGACGGCACCAGCTGGATCACCGGAGCCGACGAGCCGGGCAAGCACGTGGTGGGGCTCGTCGCGGGCCGAGACTTCACCCCGGACGGCACCATCGAGGCCGCCGAGGTTCGCGACGGCGACCCGTCACCCGACGGAGCCGGTGCGCTCGTCGCGGCCCGGGGCATCGAGATCGGTCACGTCTTCCAGCTCGGCCGCAAGTACACCGACGTGTTCTCCGTGGACGTGCTCGGCGAGAACGGCAAGCCCGTCCGCCCGACCATGGGCTCCTACGGGGTGGGCGTCTCCCGCCTCGTCGCCGTGATCGCGGAACAGCACCACGACGAGAAGGGGCTCCGCTGGCCGGCCGAGGTGTCGCCCGCGGACGTGCATGTGGTGATCGCCAACAAGGATGAGACCGCCCGGGAAGGCGCCGAGGGACTCGCCGCCGAACTCGACAAGGCCGGTCTCGAGGTGATCCTCGACGATCGCAAGGCGTCGCCCGGCGTGAAGTTCAAGGACTCCGAACTGCTCGGTGTCCCGCTCGTCGTGGTCGTCGGCCGCGGCTGGGGCGAGGGCAAGGTGGAGGTCCGCGACCGCTTCACCGGCGAGAGCCGCGAGGTGGCCGCCGAGTCGGCGCTGAGCGAGATCGTCAAGGCCGTCAGGGGCTGATCAAACCGCCCCACGCCTTTCGTCCGGACTGTTAGCTTGGCCTGACACGTCCGGACGAAAGGCTTGCTGTGACGAATTCCCTGCTGTTCGATCCGACCTCCTACGATCCCGAGCATTTCGATCCGGAGACGCGCAGACTGCTGCGGGCGCTGATCGAGTGGTTCGAGTCGCGGGGCAAGAAGCGGCTGCTCGAGGACGATCTCGAGGCCGTGTGGCCCGAGGACTTCCTGGAGTTCGTGAAACGGGAGAAGCTGTTCGCGAAGTTCCTCACCCCAGCCGACCTGGCGGGCGGCGACCCGGACAAGCGCTGGGACGCCGCACGCAACGCCGCCCTCAGTGAAATCTTCGGTTTCTACGGTCTGGCGTACTGGTACGCGTGGCAGGTGACCATCCTGGGTCTCGGCCCCATCTGGATGAGCGGGAACCGTGCCGCGAAGGAACGGGCCGCGACGCTCCTCGACGACGGCGGGGTGCTGGCGTTCGGGCTGTCGGAGAAGGAACACGGCGCGGACGTCTACTCGACGGACATGCTGCTGAACCCTGCGGAGAACGACCCGGGCCTCGCGTTCACCGCGAGCGGCGACAAGTACTACATCGGCAACGGCAACGTCGCGGGCATGGTGTCGGTGTTCGGGAGGCGCACCGATGTGGAGGGCAGCGACGGGTACGTCTTCTTCGTCGCGGACAGCCGCCACCCGGCATACCACCTGCAGGGCAATGTGGTGCACGGCCAGATGTACGTCAGCACGTTCCGGCTCGAGGACTACCCGGTGCGGGAAGAAGACATCCTCCACACCGGGGTCGCCGCGTTCGAGGCGGCGCTGAACACCGTCAACGTCGGCAAGTTCAACCTGTGCACGGGATCCATCGGGATCTCCGAGCACGCCTTCTACGAGTCGATCACCCACGCGCACAACAGGATTCTGTACGGAAACCCCGTCACCGATTTCGCGCACGTGCGCGGAAACTTCGTCGACGCCTACAGCCGGCTGATCGCGATGAAGCTGTTCAGTGCACGCTCTGTCGACTACTTCCGCAGCGCGAGCCTCGACGACCGCCGGTACCTGCTGTTCAACCCGATGACGAAGGCGAAGGTCACCTCCGAAGGGGAGAAGGTGATCGCGCTCCTGCACGACGTGATCGCGGCGAAGGGCTACGAGAAGAACACTTACTTCCGCGAGGCCGCCCAGCTGATCGGCACTCTGCCGAAGCTCGAGGGCACGGTACACGTCAACGTCGGCCTCATCCTCAAGTTCATGCCGAACTACCTGCTCAACCCGGCGGAGTACCCGGAGATCGGCCCCCGGCTCGACGCTGCCGACGATGCCTTCTTCTGGGCCCAGAGCCCGACCCGCGGTGCCGGCAGGATTCAGTTCCACGACTGGACGAAGACCTACGAGGCACACTCGGACGTCCCCAACGTGGCCCGGTTCCACGAGCAGGCGACCGCGCTGAGGGAACTGCTCACCACCGCCCCGCCCGACGCTGCCCAGCAGAAGGATCTCGACTTCCTGCTCGACCTCGGGCACCTGTTCTCGCTCGTGGTCTACGGGCACCTGATTCTCGAGCAGGCCGCGATCGCCGGCATCGACCGTGATCTGATCGACCAGATCTTCGACTTCCAGATCCGCGATTTCTCCCGTTATGCCGTTGCGCTGCAAGGTAAATCGTCCGCCACCGAGGCGCAGCAGAAGTGGGCGCTCGGTGCGATTCGCCGCCCCGTGGTGGACGCGGAGCGGTTCGCTCGGGTGTGGGCACAGGTGGAGAACTACGACGGCGCCTACGAAATGCGGCCGTAGACAGGGCTCTACGGGGGTGGGGTGGCGTCATCCCTCGGGGTGCCGGTTGCGCCCCCTGGGGTGCCTGTTCCGGTGGGTGCGATCGGCGCATTCTTATGTGGCAAGCAAAACCCCACCCCCACAGAAAGATCCACACATGGCACACACCCTCAAGCGCACCCTTTCCGCTCTCGCCATCGCGGGCTTCGCCCTCACAGCCGGAGCGGGAATCGCCTCGGCTGATCCGGGTGGCAACGGCGGCACGGCGCCGGGCGGCACCTCGCAGGGCGGTAACGGTGGCACCTCTCAGGGCGGCGCCGGCGGCGCAGGTGGCAACGGCTCCGGTGGGAACGTCGTTCTCGGCGGTCCGGTCATCGGCAGCCCGGGCACTACCACCGGACCCCAGAACGCCGGCACCGGCGGTAACGGCGGTAACGGCGGGAACGCCGGAGATGCCAACGGAGGGAACGCCGGGGATGCGAATGGGGGCGCCGCGAACGGAGGCGCAGGTGCCGGCGACACGACGACCACGGACAACACCCAGAACTGCGGGTTCGTCTTCTGCTGGTGACCGAGTCGTGATCGCTCGATCTTGCTGAACAGCCCGAGGGGCCGTCACCGCCAGGTGCCGGCCCCTCGGCGCCACGCCTGTACCACCTTCCCGCCTCCCGGCGCCACGCACTGCGAAAGGTTCTTCCCATGTCGACTTCCTTCGGCTTCTCCACTGTCCTCACGCGCACGGGTGCCACCGTCGCGGCCGCGTTCTTCGTCCTCGCGGCGGGCGCCGGCATTGCCTCGGCGGCCCCGGACTCCCCGTCCGATGACCCCTCCGTCAGCACCGTTGCCCCCGGACAGAACGCCCAGGGCGGCAACGTCGACATCGGCGGCCCGCATGTCGGGCCGATCGCCGTGGACGGTATCAAGGCCGGCCCCGGCGGAGCGAACGTCGGCGGATACGACTTCGGCGGCGGCCAAGGGCAACTCTGGGGGTGACCGGATTCGCACTCCAGGGTGTCTGGTTGCGCCGACCCCGGGTGCCGCATCCTGAAGTGGCAGTAGAGAATACCCTCCAGTCGCGAGCGGACCGGACAGGTTGATTCGTCGCGGCGAGGACCCCGAAGCCGGAACTCACGAGGCGAAGATTTCGGGGTCCTCTCGATCTGGCACTCTCGGGTGCCGAGTGCTAAATTAGCGATGCACAGTGAATCTGGCTGCCCGTCGGGGTGGCGGGCGCCTCGAGTGATGTGGGAGGTGTGTTGCTGTGCTTCGCTTCGATCCTTTCAACGACCTCGAATCCATGACCAAGAGTCTGCTCGGCACGGAAACTGGAACCGCACGGGTACCGCGATTCATGCCGATGGATCTGTACAAGGTCGACGACCACTACGTCCTGCACGCCGACCTGCCGGGCGTCGATCCGGGTTCCGTCGACGTCAGTGTCGACAACGGCACGCTCACCCTGACGGCTCATCGCAGCGCGCCGTCCGAGGAGAACGTGCAATGGATCGCGTCCGAGCGGTTCAGTGGAACGTTCCGTCGGCAGCTGTCGCTCGGCGACGGCGTCGACCCGGACCGCATTTCGGCGTCCTACGAGAACGGTGTCCTGAGCGTGACCATCCCGCTCGCCGAACGGGCGAAGCCGCGGCGGATCGAGGTCTCCAGCCTCGGAAGCGGTGAGCATCGCACGATCGAGGCGGGTCCCGCGAGCGAGACGGACTGACGCTACAGCGGAAACATCTGCTGTGTCGAAGCCCCCTCGACGAGGGGGCTTCGGCGTGCCCACGTCCACCCACCCCAGGGGTGGAAAGGGCAACACCTCCGGGTGCACCGGCCACCACTGGGGGTCCTGGTCGGGTCGGACCGTGCGCGGCACAGTAGAGAACAAGCAAGAACGTAACGCTTCACCAGCCGCGAGCGAAGAAACCGAGGAGGCCATCATGACGAACACCCCGGTTGCACACGAGCACGAAGGCCGTCGCCTCACGGTCAGGACCGACGACGGGATCGCACTCGCGGTTCGCGAGTTCGGTTCGCCCGACGCAGCCACCACCGTGGTGTTCGTTCACGGTCACTGCCTGCGCACCGAGTCCTGGTGGGCACTGCGCAAGCAGCTGGTCCGCTTCTGGCGCAACGACGTTCGCATGGTCTTCTACGATCACCGCGGACACGGAGAGTCCGGGGAGGCGCCGGCAGCCACCTACACGATCGATCAGCTCGGCCGCGACCTCGGCTGCGTGCTCGACGCCGTCGCACCGCACGGTCCGGTCGTCCTCGTCGGCCACTCGATGGGCGGGATGACCGCGCTGTCCTACACAAGGCAGAACCCGCACACGATCGGTTCGCGGATCGTCGGCATGGCCCTGATCTCCACCGCGGCGTGCGATCTCGCCGAGGCCGGTCTCGGACGACACCTGCGCAGCCCCGCGGTGTCGCTGTTCCGCACCGCGGTGCGCCGGGCACCCCGGGTCGTGCACGGATCGAAGCGGGTGGGACGCACCGTCTGCACGGCGATCGCCCGCGCGGCAGGCGCCCGCAACCGAGTCGTCGATCCTCGCCTGGCGGCGCTGGTCTCCGCCATGGCCAACACCACGTCCGTCGTCACCATGTCGAGCTTCCTCGAATCCCTGCTCGGGTTCGACGAGCGGCACTCCCTCGCCGCGCTCGCTCACATTCCGTCGCTGATCCTGTGCGGCTCGGTGGACATGCTCACCCCGCTCCAGCATTCCGTCGCGATGGCCTCGAAGCTCCCCGCCTCGGAACTCGTGAGCGTCGACGGGGCCGGCCACTCGGTGATCCTCGAGCGCGCCGCCGACGTCGCACTCGCGATCATCGGCCTCGTCGAGCGGATCGCACACGGTGAGACCGCCGCTTTCGACCGCGAACTGATGGCCGTCGGCTGATCAGAGATCGCGCTCGTTGATGATGCCGCTGCGCATGGCCCGCTCGGCCAGGCTGACCCGCTTCTGATTCTGCGGGAGATCGCCGACGCCGAACTTCGCGAACAACGCCCGAAGGTGAGTCTTGATCGCATCGACACTGAGAAACAGTTCCTGGGCGATCTGCTGATTCGACGCCGGATTCGCGAACGCGGCGCCGTGCTTGTACGGCCGGCACAGTGCCGTGAGGACCGCCCGCTGGGTGTCGGTGAGGGACCGGACGTCGGGCATGTCGGTGCCCATCCGGGTGGCCTCGTCGAGAGAGCCGCCGAATTCCAGGTACCGGATCTTCGTTCCGCCGATGCGGATGCTGTCGCCCTGGCGGAGCCGCCGGCGCCCCGCGAGACGCTCGCCGTTGACGAAGGTGCCGTTGCGGGAGAGCCCGTCGTCGAGGATGGTCCAGTGCGAGCCGACGCATTCGAGGACGGCATGGAGACGTGAGACCTCGTCGTCCTCGGTGAGGAGCAAATCGGAACCGGGCGACCGTCCGATCGTGACGCGCGCGGAAGTGGGGGAGAGGTCCACGGTGTGGTGGTGACCCTCCCGGTCGGAATAGCTCAGTCGAGACTCAACGGCTCGGTCCACGGCGACACCCCTTCGGCACGCTTCCATCGTGCCCCGCCGCGTGTCCTCTGAGCAAGATCAAGAGCGGAAATCGCCGTTCACGGATCAGTTCTCGGAGCCCGCGGCGTCCAGGGTGCTGCCGAACGCGCACACGGCGAGCTCCTCGAGCGCCGGATCCTGCCCGGCATGCTCGGGTACCTGCATGGCGAGCAGGGTGTTGAGGAGCATTCCGTTGGCGATGAAGGTGCGGGCCCGTTCCGGGCTGCACCCGGTGCGCGTGCGGATCTGCGTGTAGAGCCGGGACATCCAGTCGCGGGCCAGCGCGCCGATCTCCGGGTTCGCGCCCGACGTGAAGCCGTGCATCATCACGAGCAGGAGGTCGCGGTCCTCGAGCAGTTCGGCGTATGCGATGCCCATCGGGAGCCACGACTCGTCGTTCTCCGGGTTTGCGGCGACATCGTCGAAGTACGGCTCGAAGGTGTCCATGATCCGACGCATCGCGCGGTCGAAGACGTCGGCGAACAGCCGCGACTTCGAGCCGAACATGCGAACCACGTAGGGCTGGGACACGCCCGCCTCGCGTGCGACGGCGTCGGTGCTGGTGCCGTGATAGCCGTCCCTGGCGAACGCTCGGGAGGCGGCGGCCAGGACGAGTTCGCGACGTTCGGTCGCGCTCATGCGGGTCTGTTTCACGGGCGATGCCATGTTGACATGTTATCAGTCGATTACTAGTCTTCGAATTAAGTAATCATCTGATGCTTACAACTCCCTTCTTCCCGTACTCACGACTCGAATACGAGGACCCGTCATGACGACACTCTCCGAACGCCTGGAACACGAATCGGCGGCGCCTCCCTCGGGACTGGGCCACGGCCGGCTGGTGCCGGTATGGCTGGCGATCGTCGCCGCCTCGATACCGATGTTCATGGCCACACTCGACAACCTGGTGATGACCAGCGCCCTGCCGGTGATCCAGCGCGACCTCGGTGCGTCGGTCGGGCAGTTGCAGTGGTTCATGAACGCGTACACGCTCGCCTTCGCGACGTTGATGCTGACGCTGTCGGCGCTGGGGGACCGCCTCGGCCGTCGCCGTGTATTCCTCTGGGGCATAGTGCTCTTCGCACTCGCGTCGATTGCATCGGCCCTGTCGACCACCTCCGAGATGCTGATCGCCGCGCGCGCCGTCCAGGGCGTCGGCGCGGCCGCGATCATGCCGCTCTCCCTCACCCTGCTGGCCGGTGCCGTACCGCTCGCCAAGCGCGCCCTCGCCATCGGGATCTGGGGTGGCGTCTCGGGACTGGGCGTCGCCCTCGGCCCCGTGGTCGGCGGCGCCGTCGTCGACGGGGTGTCGTGGCAGGCCGTGTTCTGGATCAACGTTCCCGTCGCTGCGGTCGCGATTCCGTTGGCGCTGTACGCGCTCGGCGAGTCGAAGGGAAAGCGGCAGCCGCTGGATCCGCTCGGCGTCGTCCTGGCCGGAGCCGCCGTGTTCCTCGGAGTCTGGGGCATCGTGCACGGCAACGACGACGGCTGGACCAGTGCCACGGTGCTCGGTGCTCTCGTTTCAGCGGCGGTGTTGCTCGCGGCGTTCGTGGTGCGCGAGTTGCGCACACCCTTCCCCGTGATGCCGCTGCGGCTTTTCCGGTCCCGGCAGTTCTCCCTGGCCAACGTGATCGGGCTGACGTTCACGCTGGGAATGATGGGCGCCGTCTTCCTCCTGTCGCAGTACCTCCAGATCGTCATGGGATACTCCCCGTTCGAGGCCGGCCTGCGAACCCTGCCGTGGACCGCCGCACCCATGCTGGTGGCGCCGATCGCAGGCCTGCTCGCGCCGCGGCTGGGAGTCCGGACCCTCCTCGTCACCGGACTGGTCCTGCAGGGGTTGTCGCTGCTGTGGATGGCGTCGCTCATCGTCCCCGGCGCCACGTACGGCAGCATGGTTCCGGCGTTCGTGATGGCAGGCGCAGGAATGGGTCTGACGTTCGCTCCCAACGCGACCGCCGTCCTCGCCGACATGCCCGAGGCCGACCACGGCACGGCCAGTTCGACCAACGCGACACTCCGTGAGATCGGAGTCGCGCTGGGGATCGCGCTCCTGACCGCGGTGTTCCTCGGTGCGGGCGGCAGCCTGACCCCGACGGGATACATCGACGCCCTCGCACCCGCTCTGTACGTGGGAGCCGGATTCGTGGCGGTCGCGGTCGTTGCCGCGGCCCTCATGCCGGGACGATCCAAGGCCGTCCTGGCATCGACGTGACCCTCCCGGAGTGCGGGCGGGCCCGGACCGTGAGGTCCGGGCCCGCATCAGTTCCAGGGCGGGGAGGAACGCATCGGAGAGTTCGCCGGGAAAGGCATACTCGTCCATCCCGTGCCGCCGACTTCAACGGTCGATCAGCACCTGCGCGACCTGGCTACATCGCACGGCGGAAATCCGTCTGGCTCGTCCCCAGGCGCGACGTGACCTGAGCCTGCGGCTCAGAACAGCGGGCCGCCGCCGAACGGTTCCCGGTGCGACGGCGGGGTCCGGCCCTGGGTGTCGGTGATGCCGTACTCGACGGCCAGCTCCGCCGTGACGAAGGTGTGGCCGCTGCGCTGAGGGAGGGTGGGATCTGCGGTCAGGGCGCAGATAACCTCGCCGATGAACTCGGGGGACTCGGCATCCGCGACGGAAAAGCCAGGCGATGGTCTCGAGGCCGCTGGCGACGATCATCTCCGTCCGGACGATGCCCGGCCACAGCGAGACCGCGCGCACGTCGTGCGGAGCCAGCTCCGCCGCCATGTCGCTGGCCATCTTGTCCAGCCCGGCCTTGGACATGCCGTACAGCACCGAGTGCAGATGCCCGCGGGTCCCGAACGACGAGATGTTCGCGATCAACCCGGAGCGGCGGGGCACCATCAACCGCGCAGCCTCCACGGACGCGACGTAATGGGCGCGCAGTCCGACACCGATCAGCGAGTCCCAGTCGTCCAGTGGCCGCTCCCAGAACGGGGTGCTGAACCCGCCGAATCCCTTGGGGGCCGCCCACACGTTGTTGACCAGCAGATCGAGTCGGCCGGCCTGCTCGTCCGAGATCCGGGCGAACAGCGCACGCACATCTGCGTCTTCGCGGTGATCGCAGGCCACCGCGATGCCGGTCCCACCGGCGCCGGTGACCGTTCGCGCCGACGCCGACAGCGGGCAGTCCTCCGTCATCGGGCCGCGCCCGGTGACGTAGACGGTCCACCCGGCGGCGCCCAGCGCCGTCGCCACGCCCTTGCCGACGCCGCGACTCCCACCGGTGACCAGAGCTACCCCGGCGCTCACTGGACCACCACCGTGTCCTGGGTGAGCGGACGGGTGATCGACCAACGAGTGGTGAAGTGGCATCGCGACATTCGCCAGACGCCGTCCTCGAGACGGTAAGCGTCGTCGTATTCGCCGGAGGACACGGTCTCCGTCCGCTTCAGCAGATCGACCTGGCGAAACTTCAGCGTCCACGCGCCCGACGCCTCGGTGTCGCTGTGCAGCACGATGTCCGGATGGAAGCCGTGGTGCATGTCAAGGATCACGTGCTTGCCGTCCACTTCGTGGAGCGCGATCCTGCGGAAGATGTCCGTGAGGCGGTCGGCGTCGTCGAACCGGCCGAGTGGACCGAAGTCGATCGACGCCCCGGACGAGACGAAGCAGGCACGGAACGCGTCCGGATCCTTGCCGTCGCACGCTCGCCAGTAGCGGTACTTGAGCGCCTTGATCGCGTCGATCCGCTCCAGGTCCGCCAGACGCTGCTCCACCGAGCGTTCGTCCACGCTGCCGTCCTCCCGTTGCCGTTCACCGTGTCGGGAGAGACGCTAGGCCGGGAACGCGCCGCGTGGACGCAGAATCCCGGTGGGCGGGAACCTGCCCGTCGTCAGGGCCCGCCGGGGAACGGGTCGGTCACCGGATCGGTCCCGAGCGCCACTCGCCAGGTGGCCTCCCGGACGGCCGCCTCGGTCAGCGCGGTGACGCCGAGCGTGCGGGTGTCCTCCGTCTCACCGTGTTCGACGACCGCCCGCCACGCGACGGCGGTGTCGGCCTCGACCTGGGCCGCCAGCTGCGCGGCCGTGATCGGATCGGTGACCGGGAACGGCAGGGTGTAGCCCGCCTCGGCGGCCGGAGCCGTCAGTCCTGCCGCGGTCAGCGTGTCCAGGAGGCCGTCCCGCCGCGCTCGGTGGGCCGCGGCGGCGGTGGCCACCTGGGTGGCCCGGGTGGGATTCGAGAATGCGGCGACCACGCCGTAGGCGAACACCGCGGAATGTTCGGCGGTCAGCGCGTCGGCGAGGCTCTTACCCTCGGCTTCGGTGGGTGTCGTCACGGCAGCACCACCGCCAGATACGTACCGCACGCGGCGCTGATCGACGCGCAGAGCCCCGCCCGGTAGGCGGTCAGTGTGCGCGCCGAATCGGCTGCGCTGCGCTGCGACTCGGCCAGGTCGGCCCGCAATTGATCGAGACCGGGCGGCGGCGCCGGTGCGGTCGGTGTCGTCGCCGGGGGAGCGGACGTGGTCGGTGCGGTACCGTCCGGATAAGTTCCTGCAGCCCTGGCGATTTCGGCGTCCAGTGCGTCGGCGTGTGCGGTGCGCTGGGCGCGGACGAGTTCGAGTGCCGCACCGCGATCGGGGAGCAGCGCGATTGTGGCCGCCGCGCCGGCGGCGTCACGACGAGCCAGACGCGACTGTGCGACGAGTGAATCGACCTCGGTGCCGGAGTCCGCGTCGTCGGCGCACCCCGCCAGCAGGGAGACACTCGCGACGCCGAACGCCGACGCTGCTGCGAACCGGAGAGCGGTGCGCCGGGACACGGCCGGACCGGATGTCGGGGGCCGGGAGACGGTGGGCATGAGCACCGGTCCATGGTGCCAGGTCGGGCCGCGATCGCGGGAATCGAGCACCGGGGCTGGTCACGGACGCCTCGAATCGGCGTTACTCTTAGATGCTCGAACCCGTCCCGGCGGGTTCGAGGTGCTGCGTGCGCGGCACGATGACCTGCCCGACCACGAAGACAACTGAAACGAGGAGCTTCCCCGATGCCGGTTCCATCCAAGGAGAGGGTGACGGAGCTCATCTCCGATCTGGTGCAACGCCAAGGTTACGACTTGGAGGACGTTGCAGTCACCCTCGCGGGTCGGCACAGCGCGGTCCGGATCATGGTGGACAGCGACGCCGGACTCGAACTCGACGCGGTCGCGAACCTGAGCCACGAGATCTCCGAGGTCTTCGATTCGGTGTCCGATTTCGGGGAGTCGCCGTACACGCTCGAGGTCACGTCTCCCGGTATCGGCCGGCCGCTCACGCACGAGCGGCACTGGCGTCGTGCCCGCGGCCGCAGGGCGCGTATCGATCTCGCGCACGAGACCGTCGTGGGTCGGATCGGCCTCCTTGACGGCGACTCGGTCGCGGTGGTGATCGGCTCGCGCACGGGCCCGGAGGTTCGGCGTGTCGCGCTCCCGGACATTCAGAAAGCTGTTGTGCAGGTGGAATTCTCGAAACCCGACCCGAGGGAGCTGGAACTCGCCGGCGGGATTCCCGAGGGTCGAGTGGCACCCGCGGACGCAGACGCGTCGGGAGATGAAGAAGTAGTAGAGGGGTTGGACAAGTGAATATCGACATTGCGGCGTTGCGCGCCATCGAGGCCGACAAGGGCATCTCGATCGAGACCGTCATCTCGACCATTCAGACCGCGTTGCTCACCGCCTATCGGCACACCGAGGGGCATCAGCAGCACGCACGGATCGACGTCGACACCAAGAGCGGCATCGTGCGGGTGATGGCGCACGACGTAGACGCCGACGGCAACATGGTCGGCGAGGAATGGGACGACACCCCGGAAGGTTTCGGCCGGATCGCCGCGACCACCGCCCGCCAGGTCATCCTCCAGCGGCTGCGGGACGCCGAGCACGAGCGGAGCTTCGGCGAGTACTCCACCCACGAGGGCGAGATCGTCGGCGGCGTGATCCAGCGCGACACCCGCGCGAACTCCCGCGGCATGGTCGTCGTGCGGATCGGCAGCGAGGCCAGCGGCGCCGAGGGCCTGATCCCGCCCGCCGAGCAGGTGCCCGGCGAGAACTACGAGCACGGCGAGCGGCTCAAGTGCTACGTCGTCGGTGTGGCCCGTGGGCAGCGCGGACCTCAGATCACGCTGTCGCGCACCCACCCGAACCTCGTCCGCAAGCTGTTCGCGCTCGAGGTTCCGGAAATCGCGGACGGTTCGGTCGAGATCATCGCCGTCGCCCGGGAGGCCGGGCACCGGTCGAAGATCGCCGTCCAGTCACGGGTGCAGGGACTGAACGCCAAGGGTGCGTGCATCGGGCCGATGGGCCAGCGGGTGCGCAACGTGATGAGCGAACTCGCCGGCGAGAAGATCGACATCATCGACTTCGACGAAGACCCGGCCCGGTTCGTCGGCAACGCGCTGTCGCCGTCGAAAGTGGTCTCCGTCACTGTCGTGGACCCCGATGCGCGGGCCGCGCGTGTCGTCGTCCCCGACTTCCAGCTGTCCCTCGCCATCGGCAAGGAAGGGCAAAATGCCCGTCTTGCTGCGCGCTTGACCGGGTGGCGAATCGACATCCGCAGTGATGCCGCACCCGCCCCCGAGTCGGCAGGCGGACCCGCCGCGACCAGTCGTTGAGCCGGGAATGCGGAGATCGGGGCGAGTCGGCGGTAGAGTGGTCAATGGTTCAGCATGAGCATCCCGATTCTGCGCGCGTTCCTACCGGTTCACCGGTCCGAACATGCATAGGATGTAGGGAGCGCGCGCTGGCTGTCGATCTGCTCAGGGTTGTGGTTAGTGAGAGTGGGCCGCAAGGTCATGTTCTCGCCCCGGACCCGAGGCACAGGCTTCCCGGTCGAGGTGCGTGGCTGCACCCCGCCGAGGCTTGCCTGAGTCTCGCGGAACGACGCCGAGCATTCGGCAGAGCACTGCGAGTAACCGGAAGTGTCGACACGTCAGAAGTCGACCACTGGGTACGAGCAGGGCACCCACCCAGAGCAGTACCTCTCGAACAGAACAGGCACAAGCACTCATGAGCACACCGTGAAGCACCAGCGATGATCGTCCATCGGAGATAACCCGAGGTCGTGCGGGCCCCTCTCAGGGGAGCCTCCTGCTCGACCTCATCAGTGAGGAGAGCAGTGGCAGGCAAGGCCCGCGTGCACGAGTTGGCTAAAGAACTCGGTGTCACAAGTAAAGAACTACTCGCAACGCTCAAGGAGCAGGGCGAGTTCGTGAAGTCGGCGTCCTCCACAGTGGAGGCGCCCGTCGCCAGGCGTCTGCGGGAATCCTTCCCGTCGGCGAAGTCCGCCGATTCCGCAGCCCGTCCGGCTGCCAAGCCCGGCGCACCCGCGCCGAGCACCCCGGCGACCGCTGCGAAGCCGGGCGGTCCCCGTCCCGGCCCGAAGCCGGCAGCCCCGGCTCCGGCTCCGGCTCCGGTCGCACCCGCTGCGGCCACCCCCGCGGCCACCCCCGAGGCGCAGGCCCCGGCTCCGGCCGCACCCGCAGCAAGAGCAGCCACCCCGGCTGCCCCGGCGACCAATGCTCCCAAGCCCGGTCGCCCCACACCGGCTGCCCCGGCTCCGGCCGCACCCGCAGCTCCGGCCGCACCCGCAGCCCCGGCTGCCAGTGCCCCCGCGGCTCCGTCCACGGGCGCCAAGCCCGGCGGACCCCGTCCCGGCCCGAAGCCCCCGCGTGTCGGTAACAACCCGTACTCCTCGGCTCCCGCCGAGCGTCCGGCACCCCGCCCCGCTCCCGGCGCACCGCGTCCGGGTGCACCCCGTCCGGCTCCCGGTCAGGGCGGACCTCGTCCGGCTCCCGGTCAGGGCGGTCCCCGTCCGGCACCGGGTCAGGGCGGACCTCGTCCGGCACCGGGTCAGGGCGGTCCCCGTCCGGCTCCCGGTCAGGGCGGACCCCGTCCCAGCCCCGGCTCGATGCCTCCTCGCCCGAACCCAGGCGCGATGCCTGCACGTTCCGCACGTCCCGCCCCCGGCGGTCGTCCCGGCCGTCCCGGCGGAGCCCCCGGCGGTCGTCCCGGTGGCGGCGGCGGTGGATACCGCGGTGGCGGAGCCCCCGGTGCCGGCGCAGGTGCGCCCGGTGGCGGAGCGCCCGCAGGTGGTTTCCGCGGTCGTCCCGGTGGCGGTGGACGCCCCGGTCAGCGCGGTGCGGCAGCAGGTGCGTTCGGTCGCCCCGGTGGTGCCCCGCGTCGTGGTCGCAAGTCGAAGCGGCAGAAGCGCCAGGAATACGATTCGATGCAGGCGCCCGCCGTCGGCGGCGTGCGGTTGCCCCGTGGCAACGGCGAGACCATTCGCCTCGCCCGCGGTGCATCCCTGTCGGACTTCGCGGAGAAGATCGACGCGAACCCCGCAGCGTTGGTGCAGGCACTGTTCAACCTCGGCGAGATGGTGACAGCGACCCAGTCGGTCAACGACGAGACGCTGGAACTGCTCGGCGGCGAGATGAACTACGTCGTCCAGGTCGTCAGCCCGGAGGACGAGGACCGCGAGTTGCTCGACAGCTTCGACCTCACCTACGGCGAAGACGAAGGTGGCGAAGAGGACCTCGAGTCCCGTCCGCCGGTGGTCACCGTCATGGGCCACGTCGACCACGGTAAGACCCGACTGCTCGACACGATCCGTAAGGCCAACGTCCGCGAGGGCGAGGCCGGCGGCATCACGCAGCACATCGGTGCCTACCAGGTGCTGACCGAGCTCGACGGCAACGAGCGTCTCGTGACGTTCATCGACACCCCCGGTCACGAGGCCTTCACGGCCATGCGTGCCCGTGGTGCCAAGGCCACCGACCTCGCGATCCTGGTCGTCGCCGCCGACGACGGCGTCATGCCGCAGACGGTGGAAGCGATCAACCACGCCCAGGCGGCCGACGTGCCGATCGTGGTCGCGGTGAACAAGATCGACAAGGAAGGCGCGAACCCGGACAAGATCCGGCAGCAGCTCACCGAGTACGGACTGGTCGCCGAGGAATACGGCGGAGACACCATGTTCGTCGACATCTCGGCGAAGCTGGGCACCAACATCGACGCACTGCTCGAAGCCGTGCTGTTGACGGCGGACGCTGCCCTGGACCTGCGGGCCAACCCGGACATGGACGCTCAGGGTGTCGCCATCGAGGCGCACCTCGACCGTGGACGCGGCCCCGTCGCGACCGTGCTCATCCAGCGCGGAACGCTGCGGGTCGGCGACTCGATCGTGGCCGGCGACGCATACGGACGTGTGCGCCGCATGGTCGACGAGCACGGCGACGACGTGCTCGAGGCCCTGCCTTCGCGTCCCGTCCAGGTGGTCGGATTCACGTCGGTCCCCGGTGCAGGCGACAACCTGCTCGTGGTCGACGAGGACCGCATCGCCCGTCAGATCGCCGACCGGCGCAATGCGCGTAAGCGCAACGCACTGGCCGCGAAGAGCCGCAAGCGCATCAGCCTCGAGGACCTGGATTCGGCTCTCAAGGAGACGTCGCAGCTCAACCTCATCCTCAAGGGCGACAACTCGGGAACCGTGGAGGCCTTGGAAGAGGCCCTGCACGGCATCGAGATCGACGACGAGGTGCAGTTGCGGGTCATCGACCGTGGTGTCGGTGGCGTCACCGAGACCAACGTCAACCTGGCCGCTGCGTCGAACGCGATCATCATCGGGTTCAACGTCCGCGCCGAGGGCAAGGCGACCGAGTTGGCGAACCGCGAGGGCGTCGACATCCGGTACTACTCGGTGATCTACCAGGCCATCGACGAGGTCGAGAAGGCTCTCAAGGGCATGCTCAAGCCGATCTACGAAGAGGTCGAGCTGGGCAAGGCGGAGATCCGCGCGATGTTCCGTTCGTCCAAGGTCGGCAACATTGCCGGTTGCCTCGTCACCTCGGGTACCATCCGTCGCAATGCGAAGGCCCGGCTGCTGCGTGACAACACGGTTGTCGCCGAGACCGTCACCATCTCCTCGCTGAAGCGGGAGAAGGAGGATGTTGTCGAGGTACGCGAGGGTTACGAGTGCGGTTTGACGGTCACCTACTCCGACATCAAGGTCGGTGACGTCATCGAGGCCTACGAGCTTCGGGAAAAGCCGCGCGACTAGTCACCATCCGTTTGGGGTGACGCAGCAGCGTCATCCGGCGTGCGCTTCCCTGGCCGATCGACTCGGCCGGGGGAGCGCACGTCTCCCCGAAGGAGGAAAGTTTGTACGTCGGTGCGCTCGAGCTCGACATCTTGCTCGGTGACGTGCGATCTCTGAAAGAGAAGCGTGCAATGGTCAAACCGGTTCTGGCGGAGCTGCGACGTTACGGCGTCTCGGCGGCGGAGACCGGGGAACAGGATCGGTACCGCCGGTCGATGCTCGGTGTCACGATGGCGAGTTCGGCGGTCGATCACGTACACGAGGTACTCGACACGTGCGAACGGCACGTCGCCGAGCTGCCGGAACTGCAACTCCTTGCAGTCCGGCGACGGATTTTCGGCCCCGAGGACTGACTCGGAGTGCCCTGCCCGCCCCGCCGCATCTGCGGCCCGGCGTGCAGAATGAACTACAGCTACACACGCAACTTCACAACTTATTCAGCGGCCAGGGAGAGGAGTCTGATTGTCATGGTGGATCCCGCCCGGGCACGCAAACTCGCCAAGCGCATCGGCACGATCGTCGCGACAGCGATCGACCACGAAATCAAGGACCCTCGCCTGGCGTTCGTCACGGTCACCGATACCAAGGTGACGGCCGACCTCCACGACGCCACCGTGTACTACACCGTCATGGGCGCCGACCTCGAGTCCGAACCGGACCTCGCCGCCGCAGCCGCGGGGCTGGAGAAGGCGAAGGGCGTTCTGCGCTCGAAGGTGGGCGCAGGCACCGGAGTCCGGTTCACTCCGACGTTGACGTTCGTCGCGGACACCGTCCCCGACACCGCACGGCACATGGAGGAACTCCTCGCCCGCGCTCGCGCCGCCGACGACGAGGTCGCGCGTGTCGCGGCCGGTGCGTCCCCGGCCGGTGACCCCGACCCGTACAAGGAGCCCCGAGCCGAGGACGCGGACGACGCGGAAGTCGACGAGCCCTCCGGTTCCCGCCAGGCGGACTGACACGCACCGACATGACCCACACTCAGGAGACGTCCCTGTCTGATCTCGATCGTCGCGAGGTGTTTCTGCCGCAGGCGGTCGCCGTTCTCGAGAACGCGACGGCGGTGACGATTCTGTGTCACGTCCAACCCGATGCCGACACGATCGGCAGTGGACTCGCCCTGGCGTTGGTGCTCGAGCGCAAAGGGATTCCGGTACAGGTAGCGTTCGGCGCGCCCGACGAATTGCCGGAGTCGATGCGGGAACTGCCGGGCACCCACCTGCTGGTGCCGGCGGATCAGGTGCGCCGCAACGTCGACCTGCTCGTGACCGTCGACTGCGGCAGTGCCGGGCGTCTCGGGAAGCTCGCCGACCGGCTCGCGAACGCGGGCAACACCCTCGTCATCGATCACCACCGGTCCAACACCCGTTTCGGTCGCATGAACCTGATCGACGAGTCCGCGGAGTCGACGACCGCTGTCGTGGCGCAGATGTTCGACCTGTGGGGTGTGGACATCGACGCCGACCTCGCGCACTGCCTGTATGCGGGACTCGTGACCGACACCGGTTCGTTCCGCTGGGTGCAGCCCGGCACCCACACGCTCGCCGAGAGGCTGCTCGCCACCGGAATCGACGGAGCCCGCATCGCGCGGCGCCTGCTCGACACCCACCCGTTCGGCTGGCTGCCCATGCTGTCCTCGGTGCTCGGATCGGCGACGCTCGTCCCCGACGCAGCGGGAGGGCGGGGACTGGTGTACGCCGTCATCCGGCAGGCCTACATCGGAGACCTCCGCTCGGAGGAGATCGAAAGCGTCATCGACATCGTCCGGACGACGTCCGAGGCCGAGGTCGCGGCAGTCCTCAAGGAGGCGGTGGACGGCACTTGGTCGGTGTCGCTGCGATCGAAGTCCGACGTGGACGTGTCGGTCGTCGCCGGGTATCTCGGCGGCGGCGGTCATCGGTTCGCCGCCGGTTACACGGCCGAGTGCTCTGCGGACGAGATCGTGACCTCGCTCGTCGAATCGCTCGGCTGAGGTCCGAATTCGTTGGCTGACGTCTCAGAAGTCACGGGCGACGCCACCGCCCGGACGGTGTTCGGGCTGGCGCTGCCCGCGCTCGGTGTCCTCGCTGCCGAACCGATCTATCTGCTCTTCGACATCGCCGTCGTCGGTCGGCTGGGCGCTCTGGCGCTCGCGGGTCTCGCCGTCGGCGGTCTCATCCTCGCCCAGGTCAGCACGCAGCTGACGTTCCTGTCCTACGGCACAACGGCGCGCGCGTCCCGCATGCACGGTGCCGGCGACGAGCGCGGCGCGGTCCGGGAGGGCGTGCAGGCCACGTGGCTGGCACTGGGCATCGGTGCGCTCGTGATCGCGCTGGTCCACCTGTTCGCGCGGCCGGTCACCTCGGCGATCGCCGGCGGCTCCGACATCGCGGCGGCCGCCGAGAGCTGGCTGCGGATCGCGGTGTTCGGGGCCCCGCTGATCCTCGTCGCGATGGCGGGCAACGGGTGGATGCGTGGCGTGCAGAACACGGTGCGGCCCCTCCGTTTCGTGCTCGCCGGTCTCGTCGTGTCGGCCGTGGCCTGCCCGGTGCTGGTGCATGGATTGTGGGGCGCGCCGCGGCTGGAACTCGAGGGTTCGGCGGTCGCGAACGTTATCGGTCAGGCGCTGTCCGCGAGCCTGTTCGTCGGAGCGCTGGTGGTCGAGCGGGTGCCGTTACGTCCGCGATGGAGCGTCATGCGCGCCCAGATGGTGCTCGGCCGAGACCTGATCCTCCGGAGCCTGGCCTTCCAGGCGTGCTTCCTCTCGGCTGCGGCCGTCGCGTCCCGGTTCGGTGCGGCGGCGGTCGCCGCCCACCAGGTGGTGCTGCAGCTGTGGAACCTCGTCGCCCTCACCCTCGACTCCCTGGCGATCGCCGCACAGGCGTTGGTCGGTGCCGCGCTGGGCGCCGGACACGCCAAGGGCGCCACGCGACTGTCGTGGCGCATCACCCGATGGTCCACGGTCTTCGCGACAGGGCTCGCCCTGATCTTCGCCCTCGGCCACGGGGTGATCCCCGAACTGTTCACCTCCGATCAGGCCGTGCTCGACGAGATGGCGGTGGCTTGGTGGTTCTTCGTCGCGATCATGCCGGTCGCCGGAGTGGTGTTCGCCCTCGACGGCGTACTGCTCGGGGCCGGCGACGTCGCCTTCCTCCGGAATGCCACGCTGTCCTGCGCGTTGGTCGGATTCCTTCCACTGATCTGGCTGTCGATGCTGCACGACTGGGGTCTTGCGGGAATCTGGACGGGACTCACGGTGTTCATAATTCTTCGGATGCTCGCGGTCGTATGGCGCGTCGGAACGGGCCGGTGGGCAGTGGTCGGGGCCGACCTTCAGACACGACACGGATCGGACAGCGATCCCGCGGCGGAACACGATCGGAAAGGTGGTTGACGTGGCACCCAAACTGATGGCGGTGAGCGACGTCCATGTGGGGCACCGGGGAAACCGCCCGATCACCGAGGACATCTATCCCGACTCGCCCGAGGACTGGCTGATCGTCGCGGGCGACGTCTCGGAGAAGACCGACGACATCCGGTGGGCGCTGAAACTCCTGCGCAGTCGTTTCGCCGAGGTCATCTGGGTTCCCGGTAACCACGAACTGTGGACGACGGCGAAGGATCCGGTGCAGATCCACGGCGCCGCCCGCTACGACTACCTGGTCACCATGTGCCGGGAGATCGGCGTCATCACCCCCGAGGATCCGTTCCCGGTGTGGGAGGCCGAGGACGGCCCGATCACCCTGGTCCCGATGTTCCTGCTGTACGACTACACGTTCTTGCCCGACGGTGCCACCACCAAGGAGGAAGGTCTCGCGATCGCGCGCGAGAAGAACGTGGTGGCCACGGACGAGTTCCTGCTGTCGAGCGAACCGTACGGAACCCGGGATGCCTGGTGTCGCAGCCGCGTCGAGACGACGAAGGCCCGGTTGGACGCCCTGCCCGCGGGCACCCGCACCGTGCTGATCAACCACTTTCCGTTGGTGCGTCAACCGACGCAGGTGCTGTGGTACCCGGAGTTCTCCCTGTGGTGCGGTACCGAACTGACCGCGGACTGGCACACCCGGTACAACGCCGTCTGCGCCGTGTACGGGCATCTGCACATTCCGCGCACCACCTACTACGACGGGGTGCGGTTCGAAGAGGTGTCGCTCGGCTACCCGCGGGAGTGGCAGCGGCGGGGACTCCCGGACCGCCTCCTGCGGCAGATCCTCCCGGTGCCGGAGTACCCGCCGGGAACGCTGAACAAGTGGGGAGGCCACTTCAAGGTCACCCCCGAACAGGAAGCCGAAGTGGAGAAGATGCGGGCGAGGGGGGCCCTGTGATCGAGAGAATTCTGCCTGCCGGTGTGGTGTCGTCGGAACTGTTCGAAGATCCGCCGGGCCTGCGTCCGCACCCGCAGGAGGAGGCGCTCATCGGCAGGGCGGTGGAGAAGCGGCGCCGCGAGTTCACCACCGCACGTCATTGCGCCCGCCTGGCGATGACGAAGCTGGGCGTGGACCAGGCCCCTGTTCTGCGGGGCGACAAGGGTTCCCCCGTGTGGCCGCGCGGCGTGGTCGGAAGCCTCACCCACTGCGACGGTTACCGCGGCGCGGTGCTCGGCTACGCCATGCAGGTGCGGTCCGTGGGGATCGACGCCGAACCGCACGAGGCGCTGCCCGACGGTGTGCTGGACGCGGTGAGCCTGCCCGCCGAACGCGACTGGCTGTCGGGCGCGGCGGACTCCGGGCAGTGGCGCTCCGCCACCGGCGGTCCGGTGCACCGGGACAGGCTGCTGTTCTGCGCCAAGGAGGCCACGTACAAGGCGTGGTTCCCGCTCACCGCCCGGTGGCTCGGGTTCGAGGACGCGCACATCACGTTCGAGGCGTCCGGGGACGGCACGGGCACGTTCCATTCGGATCTCCTGATCTCCGGAGAGACCGTCGACGGCCCACCGCTGGCGTCGTTCGACGGACGGTGGATGGTGTCCGACGGCCTGATCATCACCGCCATTGCGGTGCACTGATTTCGGTACTGTGCGGTGCACTGATTTCGGTGCGGTGACGTCGGCTGGCAGAATCGGGCCTCGTGTCTGCACGTGAAAAGCCCTCTTCCGGTCTCGTCGGCGCCGGACTGCTCATCGTCGACAAGGATGCGGGCGTCACCAGCCACGACGTGGTGGCCCGGTGCCGCAAGCTGCTCGGCACTCGGAAGGTCGGGCATGCGGGCACTCTCGACCCGATGGCCACCGGGGTGCTGGTGCTCGGTGTGGAGCGGGCGACGAAGCTGCTGGGGCTCCTCGCGTTGACCACCAAGGCGTACTCGGCCACGATCCGGCTGGGTCAGGCCACCACGACCGACGACGCCGAGGGCGAGGTCGTGGCGTCGGCCGATGCGTCCGGCGTGACGGACGAGGAGATCGCCGCGCAGGTGCACACCCTCACCGGAGACATCCAGCAGATCCCGTCGAGCGTCAGCGCCATCAAGGTGGACGGCAGGCGGGCGCATGCACTCATCCGTGCGGGCGAGGAGTTCGAACTCGCTCCCCGTTCGGTCACGGTGTCCCGGTTCGAGGTCGTCGCGAGGCGAACCGAGGGCGCGTTCGTCGACCTCGACGTCGAGGTGGAATGTTCCTCCGGCACGTACGTCCGGGCGCTCGCGCGTGATCTGGGGATCGCGCTGATCGGCGTCGGCGGGCATCTCACCTCGCTGCGACGGACCCGGGTGGGACCGTTCACGCTCGAGCACGCGCGCACGCTGGAACAGCTCGCCGAGGAGCCGGGGGTCAGCCTCGACATCGACGCCGCCGCGCAGACCGCGTTCCCGCACCGGCAGATCGACGCGGACGAGGCCGAATCGATCAGTCAGGGCCGGTGGCTCGAGCCGATCGGAATCAAGGGCGTCTACGCCGCCATCGATCCGAGCGGGCACACGATCGCGCTGCTCCAGGAACGTGGACGGCGGGCCAGCTCGGTGATGGTGGTCCGCCCCGCGACCCTGAGGTAGCGGTTCACACCAGCCAGATGGCCTGGGCTGCGGGATTTCCGAGCTCGACGGAGTCGTCGTGCGAGCCGAGCCGGATCGAGACGGTTCCGGCGTAGTCGCGTCTCTCCAGCACGGTGATCGTGACGTCCAGCGCAACCCCGACCGAGTCGAAGTACCGCAGCATCGCCGGGTCGGAGTCCGAGATCCGGGCGATGCGACCGCTCTCGCCGTTGACGAAGTCGCTGAGCTGGCGTGCCGGGGGAGTGGGCACCGAGCCGTCGACCGCGGGAATCGGATCGCCGTGCGGATCGCGCTCGGGATGGCCGAGCTTGGCGTCCATCCGGGAGATCATCAGATCCGAGACGGCGTGTTCGAGTACCTCCGCCTCGTCGTGCACCTCGTCCCAGCCGTATCCCAATTCGTGCACCAGGTACGTCTCGATGAGGCGGTGCCTGCGGACCATTCCGACGGCGGCGACGCGCCCCGCCTCGGTGAGGGCGATGGACCCGTACCGGGCGTGATCGACGAGACCCTGGTCCGACAGTTTCCGGATGGCCTCCGACACGGTGGACGCCGACACCCCGATCTTCTCGGAGAGCAATTTCGTGGACACCCGCTCCTGCGACCACTCCTGAACGGTCCAGATGACCTTGAGGTAGTCCTGCGCCACTGCCGAGAGAGCCCCGGTCTCGGAGGTCGAGTCCTCGGTCACGCTCTGGTCATTCTTGTTCACGGCCACGCCATCGAGCTTAGGCAAGTCTTACCGGCGAGACACATCGACACACCTGATCCGTCTCCGGGGGACGGCCCGGGTGACCGCGAACCGCGAGGTCGTGGCGCTTCGCCGACGCGCGGGGCGGCCGGACACCCGGTCCGGAGATGAACATCGGCGCGCGGCACCGTAGGCTGCCACTCGTGCTGAGATGGCGTGGTCTCGACGAGGTTCCTGCCGACTGGGGTCGTTGTGTTCTCACGATCGGCGTATTCGATGGCGTGCACCGAGGTCACGCCCAACTGATCAGTCGAGCGGTGGCGGCTGCCCGCACGCGTGGAATACCCAGCGTGCTCATGACTTTCGATCCTCATCCGATGGAAGTGGTTCGTCCGGGCAGTCATCCCGCCCAGCTCACGACGCTCGCCCGCCGGGCGGAGCTCGCGGAGGAGCTGGGGATCGACGTGTTCTGTGTCATGCCGTTCACCGCCGAATTCATGAAGCTGACGCCGGAGCGATACGCCCATGAGATCCTCGTGGAGCGCCTGCACGTGGCGGATGTCGTCGTCGGTGAGAACTTCACGTTCGGCAAGAAGGCTGCGGGCAACGTCGACCTGCTGCGTCAGATCGGCGACCGGTTCGGGTTCGCGGTCGACGGTGTGACGTTGCTCGCAGAGCACGCGGTCACGTTCTCGTCCACCTACATCCGGTCGTGCGTGGACGCCGGCGACATGGCCGCCGCGACGGAGGCCCTCGGCCGTCCGCACCGCGTCGAGGGTGTCGTCGTTCACGGCGACGGTCGTGGACGGCAGCTCGGCTATCCGACCGCGAACGTCGCGCCGCCCATGTATGCCGCGATTCCCGCGGACGGCGTGTACGCCGCCTGGTTCACTGTGCTCGGACACGGAGTCGATCTCGGCACGGTCACCTCCGGCGAGCGGTACATGGCCGCCGTGTCGGTGGGCACCAATCCCACGTTCTCCGGGCGGACGCGCACGGTGGAGGCCTTCGTCCTCGACCGGGAAGCCGACCTGTACGGCCAGCACGTGGCCGTCGATCTGGTGGAGCGGCTCCGCGGGATGGAGAAATTCGATTCGGTCGACGACCTGATCGTCGCGATGGGCAAGGACGCCGAGCGTGCGCGTGCGATCCTGGCGGCGTCGGAGGACGTGCGGTAAAGCCGGCCCGTTTCAGCTGGTAAAGTAGACGGCTGGCGTGCGCTGCGGTTCGCGGTGGCCGCGCCGAGTTTCGATCCTTGCACGCGAACGTCATCACCAGGAGTGAACCAGTGGCATTGACCACCGAAGAAAAGAAGCAGGTTCTGAGCGAGTACGGCCTGCACGAGACCGACACCGGTTCGCCGGAGGCGCAGGTGGCCATGCTCACCAAGCGCATCGTCGATCTCACCGAACACCTCAAGATGCACAAGCACGACCACCACTCCCGCCGCGGCCTCCTGCTGCTGGTCGGACGCCGTCGTCGTCTGCTCAAGTACGTCCAGAAGGTCGACATCGAGCGTTACCGCTCGCTGATCGAGCGTCTCGGCCTGCGTCGCTGAGTTTCGTACACAGCGGTCATTTCGATCGCAAATCACTCCGGTAGCCGGCGGGGCCTTGCTTAGACTGGGCCTCGCTGGCTATCGGCGTTAGCTGCCGAGGGCAGCACTACCGTATGCACCCGAGAATGTGGTGTCGGTCTTCGGTAGTGGTCTTCCGGACACGGTCCGGGGGACTTCGATCGACGGCCGCCTCCGCACAGCGACATCCCGAGAACTCGAGAGGGGGATGTCCCTCAGGTGCGCAGTTCTCGCCAGGAGGGTGAGAACGCCCCCGCGGGTACGGCGAAGACGAGAGGGAAGTGAAAAGAAGAGATGACAGAGAATTCCGCAGTAGAGGTCGATGAGGGCGTGTTCGAATCCACCGCCGTGATCGACAACGGGTCCTTCGGAACCCGCACCATTCGTTTCGAGACCGGTCGCCTCGCGCAGCAGGCAGCCGGCGCCGTCGTCGCCTACCTGGACGACGAGACGATGCTGCTGTCCGCGACGAGCGCCAGCAAGCACCCCAAGGAGCACTTCGACTTCTTCCCCCTGACGGTGGACGTCGAGGAGCGCATGTACGCGGCGGGCCGTATCCCTGGCTCGTTCTTCCGTCGTGAGGGCCGTCCCTCCACGGACGCGATCCTGACCTGCCGCCTGATCGACCGCCCGCTGCGCCCGTCGTTCGTCGACGGTCTGCGCAACGAGATCCAGGTCGTCGTCACGGTGATGAGCCTGAACCCGCAGGACCTGTACGACGTGGTCGCGATCAACGCCGCGTCCGCTTCCACCCAGATCGCCGGACTGCCGTTCTCCGGACCCGTCGGCGGTGTGCGCGTCGCGCTCATCACCTCGGACGAGAACAAGGCCGGCCAGTGGGTTGCATTCCCCACCGTCGAGCAGCTCGAGAACGCCGTCTTCGACATGGTCGTCGCAGGCCGCATCGTCTCCGGCAGCGGTGACGACGCCGACGTCGCGATCATGATGGTCGAGGCCGAGGCCACCGACAACGTGATCTCCCTGATCGACGGTGGCGCACAGGCTCCCACCGAGGCGATCGTGGCCGAGGGCCTCGAGGCCGCCAAGCCGTTCATCGCCCGCCTTTGCACCGCGCAGCAGCAGCTCGCGGCCAAGGCCTCCAAGCCCACCGGTGACTTCCCCGTCTTCCCGGCGTACCAGGACGACGTGTTCGCAGCCGTCGAGGCCGCCGCAGCGGAGAAGCTCAGCGCGGCACTGACCATCGCGGGCAAGCAGGAGCGCGACGACAAGACCGACGAGGTCAAGGTCGAGGTTCTCGAGCAGGTCGCCCCGAACTTCGAGGGTCGCGAGAAGGAACTCGGCGCGGCATTCCGTTCGCTGACGAAGAAGCTGGTCCGTCAGCGCATCCTGCGCGACCAGTTCCGCATCGACGGCCGTGGCATCACGGACATCCGTTCGCTGTCGGCCGAGGTCGCGATCGTTCCGCGTGCACACGGTTCCGCTCTGTTCGAGCGCGGCGAGACCCAGATCCTGGGTGTCACCACCCTCGACATGGTGAAGATGGCGCAGCAGGTCGATTCCCTCGGACCCGAGACGACCAAGCGGTACATGCACCACTACAACTTCCCGCCGTACTCCACCGGTGAGACGGGACGCGTCGGTTCGCCGAAGCGCCGCGAGATCGGTCACGGCGCGCTGGCGGAGCGGGCTCTCATGCCCGTGCTGCCCAGCGTCGAGGAATTCCCGTACGCCATCCGTCAGGTCTCGGAGGCGCTCAGTTCCAACGGCTCCACCTCGATGGGTTCCGTGTGCGCGTCGACGCTCGCACTGCTCAACGCCGGTGTGCCGCTGAAGGCTCCGGTCGCCGGTATCGCCATGGGCCTCGTCTCCGACCAGGTCGACGGTGAGACCCGCTACGTCGCGCTCACCGACATCCTCGGTGCCGAGGATGCGTTCGGCGACATGGACTTCAAGGTCGCGGGCACGAAGGACTTCGTCACGGCCCTGCAGCTCGACACCAAGCTCGACGGCATCCCGTCCAAGGTCCTCGCCGGCGCGCTGTCGCAGGCCAAGGATGCGCGTGCGACGATCCTCGAGGTCATGGCCGAGGCTATCGACACCCCCGACGAGATGAGCCCGTTCGCCCCGCGCGTCACGGCCATCAAGGTCCCCGTCGACAAGATCGGTGAGGTCATCGGCCCCAAGGGCAAGATGATCAACTCCATCACCGAGCAGACCGGCGCAAACATCTCCATCGAAGATGACGGCACCGTGTTCGTCGGTGCGACGGACGGCCCGTCCGCGCAGGCCGCGATCGACATGATCAACGCCATCGCCAACCCGCAGCTGCCGAAGGTCGGCGAGCGCTTCCTGGGCACGGTCGTCAAGACCACCGCCTTCGGTGCGTTCGTGTCGCTCCTTCCCGGCCGCGACGGATTGGTGCACATCTCGAAGCTGGGCAGCGGCAAGCGCATTGCCAAGGTCGAGGACGTCGTGAGCGTCGGCTCGAAGTTGCGTGTCGAGATCGCCGACATCGACAACCGCGGCAAGATCTCGCTGATCCCCGTCGAAGAAGACGGCGCTGCGGCTCCGGCCGAGCAGAGCGAAGAGGCGGCTGCCGAGAAGTAGCCTTCTCCCGGTCCTCACGCCGGCGGCCCCGCACGAATCTCGTGCGGGGCCGTCGGCGTCTTCGTGTGGGGTGGGTCAGGAGGTCGGTGCCGCGGTGAACCGTCCGACATACCGACGCTGCCACGGTGTCTCGACCGCGTGACGCTGGTAGTGCTGCCGGACGTACGCGACGGCGTCCCGCGCCGCGACCCCGTCGAGCACGGCGATGCAGGCGAGGGCTGTGCCCGTCCGGCCGCGACCGCCCCCGCATGCCACCTCCACCCGTTCCGTCGGGGCGCGGCGCCACACCTCACCCAGCGCATCGAGGGTGTCGTCGCGGTCCCGCGGCAACGCGAAATCGGGCCAGCGGACCCACCGTGAGTCCCACTGCACCGGCGGCGGTGTCCGCCCCAGCAGGTAGACGGCGAAATCGGGGAGGGGACCGTCGGGGAGTGGTCGCCTCAGCCCCCGGCCGCGGACCAGGCGCCCGGACGGCAGGCGGAGGACTCCAGGAGCGTCGGCGTCCCAGGTATCGAACATGGCGCTCACTCTATTGCGCAGCCGCTCGGAAGACGCGATCTTCGAGGACCGGGACGGCGGTGCTCCGGTCCACCTCGGCGGCGATTGCGACGTCCTGCGGGTACCCCGAGGCGCGCAACTCCCGTCCCGACGCACACGCCGCGAGGGACTGCGGGAGGGTGTCCGCGACACCGCGCCAGGCGGTCATGGCCGCTAGCGCTTCCGGCGAAGCGTCTGCGCCCCGACCGATCGCCGTCAGAGCGGACAGCACTGCGCCCGCGCCCCACAGATCCTCGATCGCCGGCCGGAGTTCGCCGGCCGGCCACTTCTCCCCGGCGGCGATCACCGACACCACCGACGTCGAGGTGTGGTGCCGGGCGATCCAGCCGGCGACCGCGGTCGCATTCCGTAGGGACGCTCCGACGCACACGCCGGTTCCGGCGCCGAGTTCGAAGCTGATGGTCGACCCGTTCGGCGAGGGAAGCACCAACCTGCGCGGCGCGTCGGATCGCCGAATCGTATTCGGCGACAAGCTGATCTGCCCGTTCGTGGCCCGGCCGCGTCCGACGGCGAGGACCGCGTCCGAGGCACGGGCGTAGCGTTCGGCGGAATCGTCGTTCCACCGGTAGGGGAGGACGTCGACGCCGGCGTCGAGCGCAACGGTGAGGGTGGTGGTGAACGACAGGACGTCCACCACGACCGCGATGTCGGCGTCTGCGCCGATGGCTTTCGCGCCCGGCAGGCCCCAGTCGAAGCGGAGGCCGTAATCGAGCTGGAGATGTTCGCGGTTCACGTCGTCTCCCTGTGCTCCGTCGACGTGAGCGTCGTGAGGGCAGCGATAACCGTGGTGACCGCGGCGCTCGGGGGACCGGGTAGGCGCGCGGCACCGATGTCGCGGAAGGCTCGGGGATCGTCGAGGCGAATCTGCGCGCACCCGGGTGGGGGAGTGTCCGTGGCCGGCACGATGCCCACACCCAAGCCGGATGCGACCAGGCCGTGCACGGTGCGCACGTCCTCTCCTTCGAACGCGATCGTGGGTAGGGCACCGGCTCGCGCGAACAGGTCGTCGAGCGATCCCCGCAGCCCGTAGCCCGGCTTGAGGGTGACGATCGGCTCGGAGGCGAGGTCCCGGATCGTCATCGAGGTCGAGGTGGCCCGCGGGTGCTCGGAGGGCACCAGGACGACGAGCGGCTGTTCGAACAGCGGCGTGACCGTGAGGCCCGCGGGCGGTGGGGTGAGACGGGAGGCGAGCGCGATGTCGGCCTCACGGTTGAGGAGGGCGTCCAGGCACGTACGGCGCGCGCCCTGACTGAGGACGAACCGGATCGTCGGATCCGTCGCGCGGACGGTGCGAATCAACTCGGGCACGAGGTGCTCGCCGAGCGTCATCTGAAAGGCGACGCGAACGGTGGCCCGCGCCTGTCGGTCTTCGGACTGCACGGCGTCGAGGCCGTCGACCACCGCCGCGAGTGCGCGTTGCGCGTAAGGCACCAGTGTCCGGCCGGCATCGGTCAGGCGCACGCCGCGGCCGTCCGGTTCCAGGAGTGGGATGTCGAGTTGCTTTTCGAGTCGGCGGATTATCCGGCTGACCGTGGGCTGGGGCATCCCGAGCATCGCGGCAGCGACAGTGACGTGTTCGACTTCGCCGAGGGCGACGAGGACGGGGAGGTGCGGCAACAGCGCCTTGACGGTCTCGCTATTCATGACTCAACTGTATGAGTGGATGGATGGTTCTGCATTGGATTCATCAGTTCTTCGGATCTAACGTCGACTTCATGTCCGCCACAGACCTCACGAGGAAGGCCACCCGCGCAGCGGCTGCCGTGCGGAACACGCCGCCGACGGGCAATCCGGACCGCCGACTCTCGGCGGCCCTGTGGTGTGCCGGCGTGGCGACCTTTGCCCTGATGTACGCCCCTCAAGGGCTCCTCACACAGATCGGGCACGACGCGTCCGTGAGCCCGGCGCAGGCTTCCCTCCTGGTGTCGGCGGCCACGCTCGGACTGGCGTTGTCGGTTCTGCCGTGGGCCCGGTTCTCGGATCGGGTGGGGCGCCCCACCGCGATGCGGTACGCGGCGGCAACCGCGGGACTGCTCGCCGTGGCCGTCCCCTGGCTCCCGACGTTCGACGCCCTGGTGGCGGGACGATTCGTCCAAGGGGTGGCGCTCGGGGGACTCCCGGCGCTGGCGATGACACTTCTCCACGAGGTTGCGGCCCGGGCGCGGACCGCAGCATTGGCCGGTTCCTACGTGGCAGCAACATCTTTGGGTGGCTTGAGCGGTCGACTTCTGGTCGTCCCGGTCGCCGATCACCTCGGGTGGCGCCCGGCACTGGCGATCCTCGGGGTAGGTCTCGCGATCCTCATGGCCATCCTGATCGCGCTGCTACCCGCGGGACGGGGGCGGCGAGCGCCCGTCCCGTCCACCGGGATCCTTGTCATCCACCTGCGGGACACCCGCCTGCTGGCATTGTTCGGCATCGGTGCGCTACTCGTCGGCGGCATGGTGGCCGTCTTCAACTACCTTCCCTTCCGGCTCGAGGCCGCTCCGTACCACCTCGCGCCCACGGTGGTGTCGCTGATCTTTCTCGCCTACCTGGCGGGCACGGCCGGCTCTCGCGCCGCCGGCTGGTTGGTGGGCCGGTTCGGTCACCGAACCGTACTCGTGTCGGCCTGCGCCTTCATGGCGGGCGGGGCGATGCTCAGCGTCGCCGGACCGCTGGTCCTGATCCTCCTCGGCGTGGCCGCGATCACCGGCGGACTCTTCGTCGGCCATGCCGTCGCATCCGGGATGGTCGCCCACGCGAAAACGGGTCGCGCACAGGCGACGGCGCTGTACAACGTCTCCTACTACGCCGGCTCCAGCCTGTTCGGCTGGGTCGGAGGAATCGCCTGGGCGAACGGACAATGGCTTTACGTGGCCGTCCTGGTCCTCGTCCTGACGGTGCTGGCCCTCGTCCTCGCGCTCCTCCCGTCGACAACCGCGCGTCGCGTCGTTGCCGTCGAATCCTGCTGAAACGGGAGTTGGGATCCGTCGCAGGCCGGAGCCCGTGTCCGGGTGGGGGCCTGCTGTAATGGGGACAGGACAGAGGGGAGGGTCTGATGAGTGGAATGTTCATGCTCGGTGCGGTGTTGGCCGGCAGCGGAGGTGTTCTGGGGTTGGCAGTCGCACTGTTCGGAGGCGCGGAACCAAGCCGCCTTCGCCTATGTGCGTTGGACGGCCACACCGAAGCCTGTGATTCGCCTCGGGCTTGACCGGAGAGTCGGTCGGGTTGTCGGCCGTCTCTTACGAAAATTAGGTGACCACCGCGGGTGAGGGCGGGCGGGGGTGACCCGCCGATGTCCCGGTGGGCTGGCGTGGTCGGCGTGTGGTTATGCGGTGCCGGCTGCGGGTTCGAGGATGACGCGGTAGCCCAGTGATTCGAGCTGGCCGATGGCCCGGGCCCTGGTCTTCGTGGGGACGCGTCGGGTGTAGTAGTCGGGTCCGGGGTCGCGGTAGAGGTCACCGTTGGTGAGCATGTTCCAGGCGGCGACGAGCATGGCATGCTGCACGGCGACGAGCGCCTTCATCGGACCTTGGCGGGACGCGATCCGCTTGTACTTGGCCGAGAAGAAGGTGCCCTTCGAGCGGGACACGGACAGCGCCGCGGTGCCGAGGGCACCCTCGAGGTGCCGGTTGCCCGGTCTGGTCTTCGTGGACTTGACCCGGCCGGCGGATTCGTGCGATCCGGGTGCGGTGCCGGCCCAGGACGCGAGGTGCCCGGCGGTGGGAAACACCCGCATGTCGCCGCCGGTTTCGGCGAGGACTACCTCAGCGACGGTCGTCGAGAAACCCGGGATGCTCGTCAGCAAGTCCCGGGCCGCCTGAAAAGGTTCCACCGCCTCGGCGATCCTGGTGTCGAGCTCACCGAGAGCCTGCCCGTACTGGTCGATCAGCGTCAGGTGCATGCTGATCAAGAACGCGTGGTGGGGCGTGAATCGTCCGGTCAGTGCCTCGGCCAATACCGGGATCTTCGACCGCATCCGTCCCTTGGCCAGCCCCGCGATGACGGCGGGATCGTCACGGCCGTCGATGAGGGCGTCGAGCATCGCTCGACCGGAGACCCCCATGATGTCGGTGGCGACCGAGGACAGTTTGATCCCGGCGTCCTCGAGGACCTTCTCGATTCGTTGCCCCTGCCGGGCGCGGTCGCGGGTCAGCGCGGTGCGGGCACGGGTGAGGTCACGCAGACGGCGAATCGGTGGCGGCGGCACCAGTGACCCGCGTAACAATCCGTGCGCGCCGAGGTCGGCCAGCCAGGCGGCGTCGGACACATCGCTCTTGCGGCCCGGCATGTTTCGGGCGTCGTGGGCGTTGACGAGCATCACCTCGAGAGTGTCCTCGAGGAGATAGAAATAGGGTTTCCAGTAGTTGCCGGTTGCTTCCATCACCACGCAGGTGACCTTCTGCTGGACCAGGTGCTCGCGCAGGGCAAGGATCTGGTTGGTCATCGCGCCCCACGTCGTCACCGTCGCCGAGGTGCGCCTGCTGCCGCGGCCCTGGATCCGCACGCACACCTTCGCGTCCTTCTTGGAGATGTCGAGTCCCGCGCACCGGGGGTGCACCACTTCCATCGCCGATCACCCTCTCTCCGTCACTGGTGGCACGTATTCGCTCGTTCGGGTGCGCGTTGCGGGGAGGGCGGGATGAAGACAGAACTCTCTTACTCGTGCTCGAAGGCAACATTCCACGGTTCCCGCGGATGAAGATTGGCCATCCGCCACCATGCTGACACGCAGGCTCACCGGCACCACAGACGGATCGGGGTCGACCGCAACGCACACATGAAAATCCTGCGCTCTCACCCGCTCCCGATGCCAGTGCGGTCGACCTACCAGGGCAGGTCATCGATCCACATTTTCCCTATCCACGGAGGGGCCAGCGGAGCGCACCTGAATTGCTGGCACGAAAATGCGTCAAGATCAGCTGCGGCGGCGGGCAATGTGCAGGACTGTACCGAAGTGCCGCCGGATGCGGCGTTCGGGCCGCTCGGCAACTCGACGACGAATCTCGCTGTACAGCTGTTCCCGTTGCCATTTCGCCATGGCGATGTGGCCGGAGAAGGTGTCGAGAAGCTCGAGGTAGCCGTCCACGTCGTAGCTGACTTCCCAGTCGAAGTGACGCACCACGACGCTGTCGAAGAGTCCGTTCTCCTCGATTTCGGCCCGATGATCGGCCAGCTCACCCGGGCGCGCCCACGTCGCGGTATCCGGGAGACCGTCGCCGATCTCCTCGTAGACGGGCTGGATCTCTCGAAAGATCGGGTCCCCACCTTCCGGGAACACGTGTTGTGCACTCCACAACGCCAGATGCCCTCCGGGGCGAATGAGACTGGCCGCCTTGATGTATCGCGTTGCGGGGTCGATCCAGTGCCAGGAGGTTGCCGCGCACACGAGGTCGTAGGTCACGCCTGGCGCCGGCTCCCAGTGCTCGAAATCGGCGCAGACCACCTCGGCGTTGGGGAACGGCGCCACATTCACACGCGCGATCGCTGCCAATTCATGCCCGAGTTCGACCGACGTGATGGTGAAGCCCCGCCGCGCGAGTTCGACGGTGGCCTTGCCCGAGCCTCCTCCGATCTCCAGTAGCGAGTCACCTGGGCGCAGTCCGGCCGTGAGGACGAGTTCGTCATAGAGCGCCGACGGATAGCTGGGCCGAGCGGGGTGGTACTTCTCGGCGGCCAACTCGAATGTGTTCCGAAGCGTACGGCGATCCGATGTCATGGTTCGATCATCTCTGCTCCTCGGCGGATCGATCCAGCACCGGTTTCGCCGGCGTCTCGTGGGCTTGTCTACTCCGCCACCAGCGTTTTGATGCGCTAACCATCAGTGACAGCGACCCCGCGCAGAGGGGAAAATCAAACAGACCGGTCTCCAGTCTTCTGGCCCTACATCGCCCGAGGAGCGTGACGAGGCAGGTCGACTCCGATCCAGCCATCACCAGAAGGATGATCACCATGCCGGTTGTCGAGCAGTCCGTCGTCATCGCCCGTCCTGCGTCGGAAGTGTGGAGTTTTGTCACCGTCGCGGAGAACTGGCCGTCGTGGGAGGCGTCCACCGTTGAATGCGAGCAGCTCACCGACGGGGAACTCGGGGTGGGCACCCGGTGGCGCGGGGTAACCCGCATTCTGGGTAGGCGCCTCGACTGGGTGACCGAATTCGTCGAGTACGAGCCGTTGAAGGTGGCCACGTCCAAGTCGGTGGAGAGCAAGGTCGGCTTCACCGCGACGACGAGGCTCGAGGAAGTCGACGGCGGCACCCTGTTCACCTATCGGACCGACAGCGAAAGTGGCCTCGGAGGAATCTTCGGCAAGCTGGCTGACCCGATAGTCGCGAAGGCGTACTCACGGACGGTGCGGGCGAGCCTGGACAACCTCGCAGACCTGCTCACCATCGACGGCTGACCATGTGGGTCGGCTCTCATTCGGTCGTTCCCCGAGCAGCGATGAGATTCCGTGTCGCGACGAGTCTTACCGTGCATACGATGTGGCCGACCGAAGGAGCGAGCTGTGGAAGATGTCTGGTCGATGGTGCACGCGGAGCGTGTGGCGCTGGTCGACGACCTCGGGAGTCTCGACGCGGCGCGGTGGGACGAGCCGTCGCTCTGCGGCGAGTGGACGGTGCACGACGTGGTCGCCCACCTGGTCGACACGGCTCGGACGACGCGACTCGGTTTCATGGTCGGTCTCGCGCGGGCGCGGTTCGACTTCGACCGCCAGAATGCCCGCGGTGTCGAACGCGAGCGCGGTGCCTCACCGCAGGAGACGTTGGCTCGGCTTCGTCGGGTGGCGTCGCGGACGTCGACGCCTCCGGCCCCCCTCGACAGCCGGCTCGTCGAGGAGATCGTCCACGGTGAGGACATCCGTCGGCCCTTGGAACTCACCCGCTCCTACCCGGCGGAGGCCGTCGACAGATCGCTCCGCCTGCAGACGCGCACCCCGGCGTCCTTCGGCGGTGCCAGAGAACTCGTGGCCCGCGTCCGGCTGACCGCAGCGGACACCGAGGTGTCGATCGGAGAGGGCCCCGAGGTGAGCGGCACCGCCCTGTCGCTTCTCCTGGCCGTCTCCGGTCGGAGGGTGGCGCTGGACGACCTCGACGGACCGGGAGTCGAGGTCCTCGCGGCGGCGATCTGACGAACCGCGGTCCGGGGCCCGGGCGACGGTCGCGAGTCGTCATCTGAAGGACACGTCGGTTCCCCTCATGGTCGGGGCGCCTGCATCTTCGATCCCGCGTAACTTGCGGGCGTGATCTGGGCTCCGTATCCCGGTACCTGATCGGGGACCCCGGTGACGTCGTAGCAAGCCGGTCCGCGATTGTCGAGCAGGCGCGGCTCGTCCTGGTTGGGCAGGTAGCGACCTTTCGGGTTGATGAACTGCACGCCGAGCGTGTTCGCCAGCGTGTCCCGCCGGCCTGGATCGGCGAAGCCGTGTCTCCCTCGGGAACGATCAGCGACACATAGCGTTCGCCGGATAGCGTCTCGGGCAGCAACCGCGCCGTCGTGGTGGACGGAATCAGCTGCCCCTTGTCCGGCTGGATCGCGAGATGGCGTTTTCATGCGGTCGTTGCACCATCGAGTAGTTCGTTTGACACGGGGAGGCGCCGCTAACTGACAGCGTCGACGAGGTAAGTGTTGAGAACTCGTGCAATCTCTGCCAAGGCACGTGGCGTGGTCATACGAATATGCGTGGCATCGATGGGATAGTAGTCGATTGAACCAGTTATGTATGGATTCCAACAACTTTCGGCAACCTCCTGGGTCATCTCGCCAGCTGCGGCGGCGAAGAAAACCATGTCTCCGTCGAACACGACGGGGCGGTAGTCGGCGACCAACCGTGGCGCGTCATTGAAGGATTCGACGATCCGCTTCACGTGTGATGGCTGGAGAAACTCGAATGCTCCGGTTCGCAGATGAATCAGTTCGGTCGCTTGTTCAGCCGACATGGTTTCTCCCGCGGCATCGAAGTCTTCGGCACCGAATCCAAACAGATCGGCTAGCTCGACCAGGATGTCTTCAACAGTGAATTCCTGGTTTGCAGTCGATTCCGCTTCGCGGAACCGGCTGTCCAACATCGCCAGCATCGAGACCTGCTTCCCGAGAAGGCGGAGTCGTGTGGCTACGGCGTGGGCAATAACTCCGCCCAAGGACCAGCCGAGCAGGCGATACGGCCCATCTGATTGCACGGCCTGGATCTCCCTGACGTATTGCTCCGCCAACTGCTCGATCGAACGGGGATGCGGGTCGTCTTCGACGAGTTCGGGGGATTGCAGCCCGTAGATTCGCCGTCCCGGTTCGATGTGTGGAGCCAAACCTGCGTAACACCAGGCTAATCCGCTGGCTGGGTGTATGCAGAAGATGGGGTCGGAATCCCCGGCTGATCTGATCGGCAACAGGACGTCGAACGCCGAAGGTCCGGTCGGCGCGATACGTGTCGACCCGTCGGAGGCCGCCTCGACTCTACTGGCGATCGCTTCGACCGTGGAGTCGGTGAAGAGCCACATTACTTGGATCTCGACGCCGAGCGCCTCTCGCAGCCGCGACACCGCTTGTGTGGCGAGCAGCGAGTTGCCTCCCAGGGTGAAGAAGTCGTCGTCGAGTCCGATTCGGTCGCGGCCGAGGACGTCGGCGAACACCCAGGCAACGACCCCCTCCACCGCCGTGACCGGCGCCCGGTACTGCGGTGTCGGGAGCACCGGGGTGGGTAGTGCTTGCCGGTCGATCTTGCCGTTGGTGGTCAGGGGTAGTGCGTCGAGGATGGTGATGGGGTCGGGCAGCATGTAGTCGGGGAGGCGGTCGGCGGCGAAGGTGTGGATCGTGGTGGGGTCGAGGGGGGCGCCGTTGCGGGGGGCGACGTAGCCGACCAACCGGTCGCCGGTGTGGTGGTCGTGGTGGACTGTCACTGCGGCGTGGGTGATGTCGGGGTGGGTGGTGAGGGTTGCTTCGATTTCGCCGAGTTCGATGCGGTGGCCGCGGAGTTTGACTTGGAGGTCGCGGCGGCCGAGGTATTCGAGGGTGCCGTCGGGGTGCCAGCGCACGAGGTCGCCGGTGCGGTACATGCGTTCGCCGGGTGAGCCGTAGGGGTTGGCGACGAACCGTTCGGCGGTCAGTGCGGGCCGGTTGTGGTATCCGCGTGCCAGCTGGACCCCGGCCACATACAACTCGCCCACCACCGCCACCGGTACCGGATGCAAGCGGTGGTCCAGCACGTAGGCGTGGCAGTTGGTCTGCGGTGTGCCGATGGGTACCACCGACTCTTCGTGTTGGGTGCAGCGGTGGCAGATGACGCTGACGGTGGTTTCGGTGGGCCCGTACTGGTTCCACACCGTTGCCGGACTGAACTCCGCCAACCGCGCGACCGTGTTCCCGGACAGTGATTCACCGCCGAGGTAGACCACCTTCAACCCATCGAGAGCGTCCGACGACCGGCTCGCCATGAGACTGGTTAGCACCGTCGGCACCGACGCCACGTGAGTGACCTTCTGCGCCCGGATGAGTTCGGCGAGGTAGTCGGGGTCGCGTTGGCCGTCGGGCCCTGCCAACACCACGCATCCGCCGACCTGCAGCGGTGCGAAGAGATCGGGGGTCGATGCGTCGAAGGTCACCGCGTTGCTCTGCAGAAGACGGTCACCGGCACGGTGATCGAACGCCTCGACCACCCACTGAGCCTCGTTGACGATCGCGCTGTGCGCCACGGTCACCCCCTTCGGCCGGCCGGTCGATCCCGAGGTGAACATCACGTAGGCCGTGTTCTGCGGGCGTAGTGGTGCATGCCGGTCCGCGTCGGTGACCGGCGCCGCGGACAGCGGTGACAGATCGATGGTGTCGAGGTGGAGGACCGGTACCGGGTCGGGCAGATCGACTTGCTCGTCGTGGGTGGTGGTCAGAATGCAGGTGGGTTGTGCCACTGCGAGTATGAAGTGTGTGCGCTCGGCCGGGTGGTGGGGGTCGATGGGCAGATAAGCTGCACCGGCGGTGAGGGTCGCGTAGACGCCGACGACGAAGTCGAGGGAGCGGCGCATCCGCAGTGCCACGATGGTTTCCGGGCCCACTCCCTGGGTGATCAGGTGTCGGGCGAGGCGATTGACGCGTGCATCGAACTCGGCGTAGGACAGTGTTCGGTTTCCGTCCACCACCGCGGGCGCGTCGGGTGTGCGCGCGACCTGCGCACCGAAGATCGACACCAGTGTGTCGGTGGTTGTCGCATGATCGGTGTGGTTCCAGTCCTCGAGGATCAGCTGTTTTTCGGTGGGGTCGAGGATGTCGATGTCGCCGACCGGGCTGTTGGGATCGGCCACCACTGCCTCGAGGAGCCGGGTGAATCTGTCGGCGAAGCCGCGGACGGTGTCCTCGTCGAACAGGTCCTGCGCGTATGTCAGCGCGGCGGTCAGACCGCGAGCGGCACCATCGCGATCGACGCGTTCGCTCACCATCAGCGTGAGGTCGAACTGGGTGGCGGCGTGGTCGATGTCCTCGACACGGGCGGTCAGCCCCTCCAGTTCGAGCTTCGGGTGCTCCTGGTTCTGGAAGACGAGCATCACCTGGAACAGGGGGTGTCGGGCGGTCGACCGTGCCGGGTTGAGGGCCTGGACCACCCGTTCGAACGGCACGTCGGCGTGCTCGAATGCGGCCAGGTCGGTTTCTCGCACCGTCGTGAGCAGTTGGGTGAAGCTGCTGGCACCGTCGACCGGGGTTCGCAGTACCAGGGTGTTGACGAACATGCCGACCAGGTCGTCGAGGGCCGGGTCGCCGCGGCCGGCGACGGGGGTGCCGATCGCGATATCCCCGGTTCCCGATGTCCGGGCCAGGAACACCGCGAATGCGGTGTGCAGCACCATGAATACCGTCGCGGTGTGTTGTCGTGCGAGTTCGGCTGCCGCGCGGTGGGTGGGCGCGTCGAGGGTGAACGTGTGGGTTCGTCCACGGTGGGTGACGGCGGGCGGCGTTCGGTTCCCGGGCAGTTCGAGCTGTTCCGGTTGCCCGTCGAGTGTGGAACGCCAGTAGGTCAGCTGCCGGGCGAGCAACGAGTTCGGGTCGTCGTCGGAGCCGAGTAGTTCGCGTTGCCACAGGGTGTAGTCGGCGTACTGCGCCGCCAGTGGTGGCCACGATGGCGTGTGTCCGCCGGTTCGGGCCGTATAGGCGGCCATGAGATCCCGGGCCAGCGGGGCGATCGAGGAGCCGTCGGCGCAGATGTGGTGCAGCACCACGGCGAGCACGTGCTCGTTTTCGGCCGTCTCGAACAAGGCGGCCCGCACCGGCACCGAGGTGGTGACGTCGAATTCGGACGAGGCCATCGACAGCAGTCGCGTGGCGAGCTCGTTCTCGGTCACCGCGGCGGTAGCGAATCCGCCGCTGACCTCGGCCGCCGGGACAACCACTTGGTGCGGGCCGGCCTCGGATTCGGGGTAGATCGTCCGGAGGGTCTCGTGCCGGTCCACGACGTCTGCGATCGCTGCCAGCAGTGCGGCCGTGTCCAATGGTCCCGACAGGCGCACGGCGAATGGAATGTTGTAGACCGGTGAGTGTGGGTCGAACCGGTTGAGGAACCAGATGCGTTGCTGCGCATACGATAGCGGGATGTGTTCGGGTCGGGTCCGCGGAACCAGGGGGGTGTGTGCACCCGCAGCGGCCCGGGACTCGAGCCACGTCGACAGTGCCTGCACCGACGACGCCTCGAACAGCACCCGCATCGGTACCCGCGCATCCATTGCTGCACCGAGCCGGGACACCACCTGCGTGGCGAGCAGCGAGTTGCCGCCCAGGATGAAGAAGTCGTCGTCGAGCCCGACGCGGTCGCGATCGAGGACGTCGGCGAACACGCCGGCAACGACCCCCTCCGCCACCGTCACCGGCGCCCGGTACTGCGGCACCGGAAACACCGGTGCCGGCAACGCCCGCCGATCCACCTTCCCACTGGCCGTCAACGGCAAACGATCCAACACCGTAATCGGTGAGGGCACCATGTAGTCGGGGAGGCGGTCGGCGGCGAAGGTGTGGATCGTGGTGGGGTCGAGGGGGGCGCCGTTGCGGGGGGCGACGTAGCCGACCAACCGGTCGCCGGTGTGGTGGTCGTGGTGGACTGTCACTGCGGCGTGGGTGATGTCGGGGTGGGTGGTGAGGGTTGCTTCGATTTCGCCGAGTTCGATGCGGTGGCCGCGGAGTTTGATTTGGAGGTCGCGGCGGCCGAGGAATTCGAGGGTGCCGTCGGGGTGCCAGCGGACGAGGTCGCCGGTGCGGTACATGCGTTGGCCGGGTGGGCCGTAGGGGTTGGCGACGAACCGTTCGGCGGTCAGTGCGGGCCGGTTGTGGTATCCGCGTGCCAGCTGGACCCCGGCCACATACAACTCGCCCACCACCGCCACCGGTACCGGATGCAAGCGGTGGTCCAGCACGTAGGCGTGGCAGTTGGTCTGCGGTGTGCCGATGGGTACCACCGACTCTTCGTGTTGGGTGCAGCGGTGGCAGATGACGCTGACGGTGGTTTCGGTGGGCCCGTACTGGTTCCACACCGTTGCCGGACCGAACTCCGCCAACCGCGCGACCGTGTTCCCGGACAGCGTTTCACCGCCGAGGTAGACCACCTTCAACCCATCGAGAGCGTCCGACGACCGGCTCGCCATGAGACTGGTTAGCACCGTCGGCACCGACGACATGTGGGTAATCGCTTGGGTGCGGATGAGTTCGGCGAGGTAGTCGGGGTCGCGTTGGCCGTCGGGCCCTGCCAACACCACGCATCCGCCGACCTGCAGCGGTGCGAAGAGATCGGGGGTCGATGCGTCGAAGGTCACCGCGTTGCTCTGCAGAAGACGGTCACCCAAGCCGTAGTCGAACGCAACCCACTGCACCTCGTTGACGATCGCGCTGTGCGCCACGGTCACCCCCTTCGGCCGGCCGGTCGATCCCGAGGTGAACATCACGTAGGCCGTGTTCTGCGGGCGTAGTGGTGCATGCCGGTCCGCGTCGGTGACCGGCGCCGCGGACAGCGGTGACAGATCGATGGTGTCGAGGTGGAGGACCGGTACCGGGTCGGGCAGATCGACTTGCTCGTCGTGGGTGGTGGTCAGAATGCAGGTGGGTTGTGCCACTGCGAGTATGAAGTGTGTGCGCTCGGCCGGGTGGTGGGGGTCGATGGGCAGATAAGCTGCACCGGCGGTGAGGGTCGCGTAGACGCCGACGACGAAGTCGAGGGAGCGGCGCATCCGCAGTGCCACGATGGTTTCCGGGCCCACTCCCTGGGTGATCAGGTGTCGGGCGAGGCGATTGACGCGTGCATCGAACTCGGCGTAGGACAGTGTTCGGTTTCCGTCCACCACCGCGGGCGCGTCGGGTGTGCGCGCGACCTGCGCACCGAAGATCGACACCAGTGTGTCGGTGGTTGTCGCATGATCGGTGTGGTTCCAGTCCTCGAGGATCAGCTGTTTTTCGGTGGCGTCGAGGATGTCGATGTCGCCGACCGGGCTGCCCGCATCGGCAATGATGGCTCCGAGAACGCGCAGGTATCGGTGCAGCAGGGCCTGGACGTATGGTTCGTCGAACAGATCGTGGAGGTATGTCAGGCTTAGTCGGATTTGGGTGTCGACGGTGATTTTCAGGGCGAGGGGGTAGTGGGTGTTGTCGTTGGCGCTGACACCGGCGAGGGTGATGCCGTCGAGTGCGTCGGCCTGTTCGGTCAGTGTGGCCTGCTCGACGGGATACGACTCGAACACCGTCAGCGTGTCGAAGAGGGTGTCGGTTGTTCCGGCGGATTGCTGAATCTCGGTGAGCCCGAGGTAGAGGTGGTCGAGCAGGTCGGCCTGTTCACGGTGCATCCGCGTCAGCAGTTGGGTGATCGTCTCGTCCGGATCCGCCCGCACCCGGACCGGCACCGTGTTGATGAACAGCCCGATCATCGATTCCACGCCTGTGAGCTGGGGTGGCCGTCCCGACACGGTGCTGCCGAAGACCGTGTCGTCGCGGCCGGTCATCCGCATCATCAGAATTCCCCAGGCCGCCTGCATCACCGTGTTGACGGTGACATCGAGCCGGGCGGCCAACTCGGACAGGGCACGTGTCCTTTGCTCGCCGAGATCGGCGGCTACTTCACCCGCCCGCGAGGAGATCTCTCGGCCCGGGTCGGCCGGGGCGAGCAGAGTCGGGCCGTCGACACCCTCGAGCGCCGCCGCCCACGCCCGCCGCGACGCCGCCTCGTCCTGTTCGGCGCGCCACTCCAGATAACTGCGATACGGACGGGCGGGAGGCAACGCCGACGCCTCGTCGCCGGCGGCATAGAGCGCGAGCAAGTCCGTCATCAGCAGTGGCATCGACCATCCGTCGAGCAGGATGTGGTGGTTGGCGACGACCAGTTCGTACCGGTCCTCGGCTGCCGTGACCAGTGTGAACCGGATCAACGGCGGTGCGGTCATGTCGAAATGCCTGGCCTGGTCCGCGGCCAGCAGTCGCGTCAACGCGTCCGGGCGAGCGGCGTCGTCGACGTCGCGTAGATCGACCTCGCGCCACGGCACCGGCAACTTGTCGAGCACCAGTTGCACGGGTATGCCGTCGGCTCCCCCGACGAACGCCACCCGCAGATTCGGGTGCCGATCCAGTACCGCCTGCGCCGCCGCATGCAACCGTGTGGCGTCCACCCGGCCCGTCAGGGTGAACACGACCTGCATCGAGTACACGTCGACCGACGACGCGGCCAACAGCGCATGGAACAGCAGACCCGACTGCAGCGGCGTCAGGGGCCACACGTCCGTCACCGCCGGATACGCCGCTTCCCAGCGGTCGATGTCCGATTGACGTGTGGTGACCAACGGTAGATCCGACGGTGTCAGCCCGCCGGCGTCGGGGGTCTGCGCATGGGTGGCGAGCGCGGCGAGCGCAGCGCACCATTCTCCCGCCAAGTCCTGCACCTCGGTCCGCCCGATTGCACCCGTCGGGAACGTGAACGTGGCGCCCAGCACCGGACCCTCGCTGCCGTCGGTGACGATCGCATTGATGTCGACGACGCCGTTCGCCGGCATGTCGGCATCTCCCGGAGCGGCGATGTCGCCGAGATGGCCGCACGGTGCCCACTCGGCCCCCGGCACCTCGTTCGGTGAACCACCGCCAGACACCCGGCCCAGGTAGTTGAAGCTGATCTGGCCGACCGGCAGCGACCGCAACTGCTCGGCTGTCTCGTGATTGAGGTAGCGCAGGAGCCCGTAGCCGATTCCCCTGTCCGGTATGGACCTCAGCTGCTCCTTGATCGACTTGACCACCACACCGGCCGCGGCGCCACCGGCGAAGGCCTCGTCGAGGTCGGCGGCCCCGATATCCAGACGCACCGGAAACACTGTGGTGAACCATCCCACCGTCCGAGACAGATCCGCTCCCGCGGCAATCTGCTCCTGACGGCCGTGTCCCTCGAGTTGGATCAGCGTCGAGGATTCGGAGACCTGTCGCGCGCGCCGCCACCGGCAGACGGCCAATGCCAATGCCGCCAGCAGTCCATCCTCGACGCCGCCGTGGAACAGTGTCGGCAAGGTCGTCAGGAGTGATGCCACCGCCGGCGCCGGTACGCTCACCTCGACCCGGTCGAGGGTGGATCCCACATCGATAGCCGCGTTGAACGGGCGGAGGCCCAATACCGGGTCGGGCGCCTGCAGCAGCGCCTGCCACATCGGCAACTCCGCCAGCCGCGCCGGGGCCGACGACTCCTCGACCAACGCGTGCGCCCACCGACGCATCGACGTTCCGGCGGGATCCAACACCGGAGTGTGCCCAGCGGACACCTGCGCCCACGCGGAGGCCAAGTCCGGCAGGATTATCCGCCACGACACCCCGTCGATCACCAGGTGGTGCGCGACGATCAGCAGCCGGCCCGGCCGCTGCGCGGTGCTGCATTCCGACCGGAAATCGAGCCACACGAACTGCACCATCACGCCCGTCGTCGGCGCCAACCGCCCCAACGCCGCATCCAATTGCGCCGCCGCCAACGCCGCCGCGGCTTCCTCGTCGAGATCGGCGGCGACCTCCACCCGACGAACAAGGCCGTCCACATCGATGGCATCCGACCCACCGACTTCGAGACCCCACCCGCGCTCGTCGCCGACGAGTCGTGAGCGGAAAATGTCGTGGTGATCGAGGACGGCCTCGATCGTCGCCACCAACCCACCGCGCTCAATTCCGGGCGGCAACTCCACCAACATGTGTTGCGAGAATCGACCGAAGCCACCGCCCCGCTCGATCAGCGCCCGCGCGACCGGGGTCAGCGGCATCCACCCGATACCGCCGCCCGGCAACTCCTCGAGGGCCACCGGTAGTCCGGAGTCCTCGGGACGCTGCGCGACTTCAGCCAAGCCGCTAACAGTCCTGCGCTCGAAAACATCGCGTGAGGAGAACACCACGCCCCGGGCTTTCGCGCGCGACACCAACTGAATCGCGACGATGCTGTCGCCACCTAGAGCGAAGAACGACTCGTCAACCCCGACGCGGTCGAGCTCGAGGACGTCGGTGAAGACGTCGGCGATGGTCTGTTCGGTGGGGGTGACCGGTGGTCGGAACTGTCGGTTCAACGGTGCTGGTGCGGGGAGTGCTCGCCGGTCGATCTTGCCGTTGGGGGTCAGCGGTAGTCGGTCGAGGACGGTGATGGGGTCGGGCAGCATGTAGTCGGGGAGGCGGTCGGCGGCGAAGGCGCGGACCCGGGCGGGGTCGATTTGGGCGCCCGGGGTCGGCACCACGTAGGCCACCAGTTGTTCGGTGACTGGGCCCTGGTGGACTGTCACTGCGGCGTGGGTGATGTCGGGGTGGGTGGTGAGGGTTGCTTCGATTTCGGCGAGTTCGATGCGGTGGCCGCGGAGTTTGATTTGGAGGTCGCGGCGGCCGAGGAATTCGAGGGTGCCGTCGGGGTGCCAGCGCACGAGGTCGCCGGTGCGGTACATGCGTTGGCCGGGTGGGCCGTAGGGGTTGGCGACGAACCGTTCGGCGGTCAGTGCGGGTCGGTTGTGGTATCCGCGGGCGAGTTGGATCCCGGCGAGGTGTAGTTCTGCGGTCACGCCGGTGGGGACGGGGCGGAGTCGGTCGTCGAGGACGTAGGCGTGGGTGCCGCGGATCGGGCCGCCGATGGTGATGGGGCCGCTGGGGGGCAGTGGTCCGCTGCAGTTGCTCATCACGGTGGTTTCGGTGGGGCCGTAGCCGTTGAAGAAGCGGCGGGGGGTGTGGGTGGGGGAGGTGTCGGTGTGTGTGGTCCAGCGGGTGAGCAGGTCGGGGGTGCAGGCTTCGCCGGCCGAGAGGACGGTGTGCAGGGTGTGGAGGTGGGTGGGGTCGATGGTGGCCAGTGCGGCGGGTGTGATCACGGCGTGGGTGATGTGGTTGGTGTGGAGGAGGTGGGTGAGTTCGTCGCCGCCGAAGACGGTGGGTGGGGCGATGACCATGGTGGCGCCGGTTCCGGCGGCGAGGAGCAGTTCGAAGACCGAGGCGTCGAAGCTCGGTGATGCCACGGCCAGGGTGCGGGAGTGGGGGGTGGTGGTGAATCGTTCGTGTTGTTCGGCGGCGAGGTTGGCCAGCCCCTGGTGGGTGACGACGACGCCTTTGGGGGTGCCGGTGGAGCCGGAGGTGTAGAGCAGGTAGGCGGTGTTGGTGGTGTGCAGGGGTCGGAGTCGGTCGGTGTCGGTGATGGGTCCTGGATCGATGGTGTTGCAGCGGGTTTGGATGTCGGGGGTGTCGATGACGAGCCACGGCAGTGGTCCGGGCAGGGTGGTGGCGTGCTCGGTGGTGGTCAGCCCGAGTGCGGCTCGGGAGTCCGAGAGCATGTGGGTGATGCGGTCTTTCGGGTAGTTCGGGTCGATGGGGAGGAATGCGGCGCCGGTTTTGGTGGTCGCCCAGACTGCGAGGATCGCGTCGGGGGAGCGGGGGAGTGCGATGGCGACGGTGTTTTCGGTGCCGATGCCTTCGGCGATCAGGATCCGTGCGAGTTGGGAGGATGCGGTGTCGAGTTGTTCGTAGGACAGGTGGTGGTCTCGGTATATCACCGCCGGTGCGGTGCGGTCGTGTGCTGCGGCGGTGGTGAGCAGTTGTGGCAGTGTCGTTGCGGGGTGTTCGGGGCCGCCGGTGCGGTCGAGCAGGTTCCGTCGTTCGTCGGGGTCGAGGATGTCGATGTCACCGACCCGACTCCCCGCATCGGCAGAAAGGAAGCGGTCGAGAAATAGGAACAAGCGGTGGTGATGACGATCGAGAACGTCGTCGTCGTACAGGCTCGGGTTGGCCTGGAAGTCGATGTGTGTGGTGGTGCCCCCCACGCTCGGGTAGATGTTGACGAAAAGATCGTCGACGAGCCCGGAGGTCAACACGTGCAGTCGGCCGAGGTGCGGGCCCAGCCGGATCTCTCGGTCGGCCGGCATGATGTTGAGAGTCGGGCCAAACGAGCGATTGCGGCTGATGTCCCTGCCGAGATCACGGCAGATGTCCTCACGGCGGTACCGCTGCCTCCGCAGCGCCCCAGTCAACTCGAGCTGTGCGGACTTGATCAGGGCTCCGATCGTCACGTCCGCGCCCACCTCGAGTTGCAACGGCACGACATTGGCCACCATGCCGCCTGACCGCCGCAGCGGTGCGGTCGTTCGGGCCGACACCGGCAGACTGAGTACGATGTCCGATCTGCCTGTCATCCGGCACAGGAAGCCGGCAAGCGCAGCGACCAGGACCGGTGCCGCACTCGAGTTGTGCTTCGAGACGACCGAATCGAGCATTGAGGCTACGTCGGGTGACAAGGCCGCGCTGGCCACTCGCGGATGCGCCTCGACGGGTGCCGACCGCCCGGCCAGGCTCGCAGGCTCCGGCAGTCCCGAGGTCCGTTCCGCCCAATACCGCCGATCCGCTTCGAAGCGATCCGAGTTCCGGTAGGCAGCATCGATTTCAACGATCTGCGCGAGGTCCAGCACGTGGAGCGGCGGGGCCTCGACACCGGCACCTGCGGCCGTATACAACTCGGCAATACGCTGCATCAGCGTCATGGCGCCGTAGCCGTCGAGGGCGATGTGGTGAATGCGTGAGTACCAGTAGTAGTGCCGGTCACCGACCCGGAGTATCGCCGAGACGGCGAGCGCATCGTGGAGGAGGTCTATCGGGGTGCTGAACTCGCGGCGCATCCACTGCTGCGCGGCGACGCTCGGGTCGTCCTCCGCGCGAAAGTCGATTCGCCGGATCCCGCTGTCGGAAGAATCGTCGACCAGTTGATACAGCTCACCGTCGTGATCGACCAGGCGTAAGAACCCGGAACCGAACTCCCTCGCCGCCACTCGGCTGGTCGCCTCGAGCAAATCGATATCCAACTCGCCGAAGACCTCGACGTACTGCGCGATCGTGATCGGGAGCTCGCCGGCCAGTTGCTGGGCGAACCAGATTCCCTTTTGCGCGGCAGATAAACGGCACGCCCCCGACGGAAGGCAGGTCCCCGAGCGCATTTCAACTCCTGGAATCCGTGGCGGGACGGCGTCCACGACTCTTCTCCGATCTTCTCCTTGCGTCAGGAGGTGTGCAAGGGTTGGACTCGGACCCGACCTCGGTGTGCTGGGGCCGCATGGAGGTCCGCGCGCATGTGGTGTAGGCCGCTTCTCCCGCCTGATCGAAATGTGTTGCCACGTTGCCGAATAACTTGTTCCCTTCGAGTAGTGCGAGCACTGTCGTGTAGCGGTCGGGACGATGCTCGACGACGAGGCTGCCGCCCGCGTGCAGGAGCCGGGCCGCCGCAACAATCGTTTGCCGGGCGAGCTTCAGCCCATCTGTGCCACTGACCAAAGCCCGTCGGCAGTACTCGCCGCACTGAGAGGGAAGGTCTTCGTCGTCGGGAATGCACGGCGGACGGGCGAGGACAAGATCGGCCGTTCCGTCGAGGCCGGACAGTAGATTGGGCGTGGTGACGGCGGTTTCGTGAAGCACGATCGGGCTCTCGCCGAGGCGGATCTGACGTTCGATGTTGCGTCGAGCCACGTTCAGGGCCGTCGGATCCGCATCCACGGCGTGTACACCGGCATCGGCTCGGGCATGCGCGATTGCCAGGGCGATTGCTCCCGAACCGGTGCACAGATCCACGACCACTGGAGCCGTGACATGTGAAATATCGGCGAGGGCCTCGGCAAGTACAAGTTCGGTGTTGGCCCTGGGTGCCAGCACACCGGGGCAGACCCACACCTCTACACCGCCCAGTTCGGCCCGCGAGAGTCGTCGCCCAGCCCGATCGATGGTGTCACTCGAGGTCTGCGGACCAACGCTGTGGGCGAGGGCGGGGGACCTGCCGGCGCTGATCGTGAGGGCCCTGCGCATGGCGGCTGCCTTGACCAGGGTCTCGGTGAACTCTTCGTCGGGGTCGGATAATGCGACGATGGCGCCCCCGATCCCGAAGCTCACTGTCCCGTGCCGGGACACCATGGTTCGGATGACGATGCTGAGGTCGGCGGTGCCGTTGATGGACAGCCAGCCGAGGGCGCCCGAGTACACGCCTCGCGGCCCCTCCTCCAGCCGATCGATGATTTCCATGGTGCGTATCTTCGGTGCTCCGGTCATCGAGCCACCCGGGAAGCAGGCGCGCACACACCCGACTGCAGTCGCGTCACCGCGTAGCGTCCCCCGCACCGTTGACACGAGTTGGTGGACCGGTGCGTAGGTTTCGACGTCGAACAATCGTGGTACGTGCACCGAACCGGGAGTGCAGACCCGTGAGAGATCGTTGCGCACGAGGTCGACGATCATGAGGTTCTCGGCCCGGTCTTTTTCGCTCGTCAGCAGGTCCTGGCGGAGCGCGTCGTCCGCCGCAGCGGTTGCACCCCGCGGTCGGGTGCCCTTGATCGGTTTGGACTCCACTACCCGGTCGGTGTCCACGCGCAGAAACCTCTCGGGGGAGGCGCTGAGTATGTCCGCTGCCTCGAACCTCAGGAGTGCTGCGTAGGGCACTGGAGTGATGGATCGGAGGTAGGCGAAGGTTTCGACGGGGTCTATCTCGACATCGATCTGGGCGTGGTTCGTCAAGCACACTTCGTACGTTTCGCCGACCCGAATGTTCTCCAAACAGGTACGGATCTTGTTGAGGTAGGTTTCACGGTTGTGGCGCAGCGTCATGCGCGGGTCTGCCGCCGACCGGATGAGCGGCCGCGCGGGAAGCGCATCGTCGGTCGTGACGGGCAACCGGTTGATCACCTGGGCCGTACGGCGCATCCAGTCGCGGGTTCCGGGTTCGTGGGCCTGCTCGCTGAGCGCCAGCAGGTAGCAGCTGCCGTCGACGTGGTCGATCACGACGGCGCGGTCGGCGAAGACCAGGGCCGCGTCCGGTGTGTCCGCGGAATGTTGCGCATTGCCGTCGGCTTCGGCCTTCAACTCGTAGCCCAGGTAGCCCACGTAGCCGAGATTGAACGAGAACGGCAGGTCCGGCGATGGCGGCACAGCGCGGGCCCGCAACTGTTCGTCGAGATAGTCGAAGAATCGCACGCGTCGTTTGTCGGCCGGAACGCCGGAACGGTGCACCAGGACGGTGCCGTCCGCAACGTCGTACGTGACGTACTCGGCGCGTGGGCCAGATGCGTCGCCCATGATGGTGAAGCGGGCGTCCGACTCCACTGTGGAGCTGCCATCGAGCCAAAAACTGTTGGGGCCGTCTGCGAACAGGCGCTCATACACCGTCTGTGGGTCGACTCGCCGATCTATCCGTCGTGTTTCCACCACGTATGGCGATAAGGTCCGCGGCCGACGTCGAGGCTTCGGGGCGGATCCCTTCCGGCGAGTCGGGGTGAGGTCACGGAAGTTGGCGAGGAGTTCGTGTCCACGATCGGTGCAGACCGACTCCGGATGAAATTGCACCCCCCACAGGGGGCGCAGGCGGTGCCGTACCCCCATTAGGATCCCGTCGGATGTCCACGCAGTCGGCTCCAGCTCGTCAGGGAGATCTTCGACGGCGAGAGAGTGGTAGCGGACGACCGACAGGGGCGAGGGGAGGCCCGCGAACAATTCTCTTCCGTCGTGGAATACCTCTGAGTTGCGACCGTGCCTCGGCTCTGGTGCCAAGACGACATGTGCACCGAACAGTTGGCATAAACCCTGATAGCCGAGGCACACTCCTAGTGTCGGAAGCCCACCCTGCAGAATGGCCCGCGAGCTGATGCCGAAGTCGCGTTCGCTTGCTGGACGACCGGGCCCCGGAGAGATCACGATATTGTCGAACTCGGTCAGTTCGATCGCACGCCAGTCGACGTCGTTGCGTACCACCGTTGGCGGGCACCCGTTGACCTCGCTGAGGAAGCTGTAGAGGTTGTATGTGAAGGAGTCGTAGTTGTCGATCAACAACGTCTTGGTAAACATCGTTTGCCCGGTTCTCGGCGTGTGAGGGATGCGACAGTGCGTTCTCTCTCGCCGGTGCATCGACTTGATGAGGTCCCTCGAACTTGTTGCAGGAGCTTTCGTCTGAGCGCGCACCACCCGTGGCGCCCTCCTCCAGGACGGGGAGCTCGTGTGATTCATTGACTGGGGGCGAAACGGCCGACGTTGTGCGAATGAGGCGCCAAGCCATGAAGTCCGCCCGTGCCAGCGATGGTGCGGATGGTTTTCACCAAGACCTCTCGACGTGTCGGCCCCGTCGAGAGGTTCCGCCGACCTGAGGAAATTGACTAGCTGCGCCTGAGTGCCGGCGATGCCCGCTGGTGCATTCTTGGTGACGAGCCGGCCGAGGGGCAACTGGTTACTTGGACCGTCGATCCGGTGGGCCTGGTGGACATGATCAATCCTTAGAAGGGCTATTTAGCCTGTCTATCAGCGCAACCCGCCCAGACCCCGACACGCCGCGCGATGCGCGCACTCCACCTTAAGTCACGAAAGTCTGTGGAAACAAGGTCACCCCGTCGGCAGTGGTCCACAGAGCAGGTGGTCGGTTTATACATCGATACGTCACTTTCGCTAAATAATCACCGTCGCGGAATAGCCGTCGACAGCAGCCGCTTCTGTGCTGCCCGCGCTTCTTCGGGCTGCGCCGGAGTGGTGTCCAGCCGACGAAATAGGGGATCGAGGTGGAACCGGGCAGTGGGCGTTCTCGGGTGACTGAGCGGGGATCTCGAGGTGTCGTCGGAGGGCCTCACGCTGCGCTGACCGTGTCCTGCCCCGCCCGCAGATATTCACAGAACGGCTCCCGCGCTTGCCGCCCGATCGGCGGCCGGCCCTTGAACACCGTCCACAACACCATTCCTCCAGGAATGTTGAGTCGACCGACTGAATACGCCGTCGGGAAGACGGTCATGCTCAACGCGGCGGAGGCTCGGGCCCGCAGCCGTGATTGGCTCGTCGTGTCCGAGACCGCCACGCCCGGTCTGGGCGACCGGCTCACAGGAGAACACCTCCCGCGGTTGCTGCTCGAGCACGGCGGCAGCGGGGCGCAAAGCGCCGTCGGTCCGGGATCACTGCCGGCGGGGTAGGCGGTACCAACTGGACCACGACCGACACACCGTCTCCCTCGGCGGGGTGGCACAGGCCATCCGTGAGCCGATCGAGGGGACCGGACGCTCGATCGGCGATCAGGACTGCCAGACTGCTGCGAGGCCACGAGTGGGCGCCTATTTCAGGGATGTTGTCCGCCGGGTCCAGTTGCCGTATCCGCCGGAAGATTCATTGCCAGTTTCTACCAGGGGGAATTGGACAAATCGGCAAGGGAGCGCGGGTGGCGCTCAGGTGACCCCGAACGGCGGCGCCAGGTTGACTCCCTCAGCTCACCCGCAGTGCTGACGAGCCGCTTATCGAGGACCGGCGCCGCCCGTGGTGGCGTCGCCGTCCGGACCTGCCCGTCAATCTGCTGACTCGCGGAAAACGGCCAGCGCTTGCCGACGCGGGTGGTTCGCTGAGTTCCATGCCTTCCACCTATTGCGTCCGTCGGAGCCTGGTGCGCAGACCGTGGGTGTCCCCGTGCTGGTGACGCTGGTGCCGCCGCTGGCGGCGGGCGTGATGCACGGTGCATCACGCCTGGGCGCTGATGCTGACGATCCGTATGCGCCCTGGTGTACATCCGCTCACTTTCGATTGCAGAGATCCCTGGTCAGGCATCATTCCTACTCGAACATGCTTTCGGGAAGCCAGTCTGCGTCGAACAGCCGCGCGAGCTTCCCGAACGCCCCGAGATCGCCATCGACACTGGCTGATGTCACCATGAGCCGATTGATCATGATCCGAGCCGCGTGCTCCTCCACCGTCCCGGCGGCGAACAGGAGTGACCATGAGCAAACCTGCCCGTCGCGGTGCGCACGACCCATCGTTTGGCGTGCGGCAATTCCGGAGTAGCGAGGCTGGTGGAAGAAGCCGATGCGACGTGCCGATGAGGCGCGGGAACCGTCGACCATCAACTCGGACGCCTGCAGATTGATCGCAGATGCGGTGTTGAACACCACCACCGGGTTGTGGCCGCGCTGAAATCTCATGCGTTCCGTCTCGAGATCGCCCCCGCCGAAGATGCGTGAGACGCCAATGCCGTGCTCCTCCAGGAGGTTGGCTACCAGGTCGGCGGCCGTGGTGACCAATTCGACGGCGACGAGTACCTGGTAGCCGCGTTCGACGTGTGCGGCTACCAACTCGGCGGTCTGCGGGGCTCTCAGCATGCCTGCCTTCTGCCGGAACCGCATCAGAGCGGCACGGCCGCGGGCGGTGTCGTTCCCCTGGCGGGCGATCCTCATCGCGCTCCGGAACTCACTCCAGTCCTGGTGGTACGCAGCCCATTGGGTGGCGGTGAAGTCGAGTGGCAAGCCGTCGATCGGTGGCGGCCCCCAGGGCGCGTCGCGATGCACCATGACGGGCGGGTCGCAGTCGGTCATCCACTTCCGGACGCGGGTGACGGCCTGACGCTGCAGCCTCTGAGAATCTTTTGCTTGGTCGTTCCAGTCCCATTTCCCCTTGTCCCACCCGGGAGCCAGGGGAAGTCCATGCTCGACCAGCTTCTTACCGAGATCGGCCCACTCGCCCGGCGGGTCATCGTGCAGTTGCGCGAAAAGCGAAGACAAGTAGGTGTATTCGCCTGGGTGATGACCCGGCGTCGCCGTGACGGTGATCACGAACGGCGCCTTCTCCGGTGATGCGGAGAGGCGGTTGATACGCCGTTGGTACCGGGTGCGCTGGGCCGTGAGGTGCCTGAATTGCTGTGCCTCGTCATTGATGATGAGGGAAAAGGAGTACTTCGGTTGGCCGTTGCGTCCGAGCAACTTCTTCAGCTGGTCCGGGGAGATGATCAGCCACCGATAGCCCCCGTCGCCGAACGCAGCGAGGGCGTCGCGCCACGCGGCGATGGTGATCTGGGCCGGCCGGTCCACGGTGATGAGTACGGTGTCACCGCCCCCTGATTTCAGCGCAGCCTTCGCGCCGATGATCGCGCTGCCGGTCTTGCCTACACCGGGCTCGTCGGCCAACAAGAATCCGCGCTTGCCGTGGTGACAGGCCGTCGCGATCACCTTCGCGGCGTCCACCTGTTCTGGCCGCGGTGTCTTGTGGAAACCAGTGGCGCCCGGTTGCCGCACGCCGTTGAGGTCCTCTTCGACCCAGCGAGCGTACGAGTACGGTTTCGACGCGTAGACGGCGAGTTCGTCAGGCAATTGAGTGCCGATGTAGGCATACGCTGTGAGCGCTTTGTAGTACTTGGCGCCGGGCGCGGATGCCCGGTAAGGGACATCGAGGATCCAGATCTGCTCCCCGTGCCCCGGGGTGGGTGTCAGCGGCGCGGCGCTGGCTCGTCTGGGACTGGAGCGTCGCTGGGTGGTCTTCCGTGCAGCCATGAGCGTCGGCTATCCCCAGGGCGAATCGACTGCGGCCGGTGTGGCGGCGACGGCTGGCGCCGACGAAACGCGGGCTGTCGCAGGGGGCGCGGGGGCCGATGCAACGGCAGGTCGATGATCTACGTCGATAGTCTCCACAACCTCAGGTTCGGCCGATGGTTCCAGTTCTGTCGACTCTATATTGGTTTGCGGCGCATCCACGAAGTCTGGCGGGTCGATCTCGATCAGCAGTTTCGATGACAATCCGAGGATCATCGCCCGGTCGTAGCACAGCGCGACCGCGAACATCGCATCGAAAGACCGCCCACGCTGCGCGGGGACCCGCGGCCGCTGCCTTCATCGCGTCCGCGACGGCACACAGCGTATCCCGAGCCGGCTACCGCGTGCGCGCATCGTTGGGGTCGGTCAGGCCACACCGGCGGAGCTGCGCTCCCGCACGGGGAAATCGCGGCCGCCCGGGCCGGCACGGCCGTCACGGGCTGACGGGGTTCCGGACATCGTGGGCCGTGTCGCTGAGCATCGCTGCCGATGTGCGGCAACGGGATGATCGACGGCATATCACCGCGGTGGTGCCACAGGAGTGCCGGCGAGATTCGCGTCGAGTGTTGTTTGCTCTCGGACGGGAATCGGATCAGTCCTTGTTTGTTATGTGGGTCGGCTACCGTGGGGGTTTGTGACAGCAGGTATTCCGGTGCCGTCGGACAAGATGACGCCCAGCCCCGAGGTTGCGCTCGACTTCGCCCGGGAATGGGTGGAGTTCCTCGATCCCGACAACGCCGAGCACCTCATCGCCGCGGACATGACATGGCTGCTCTCGCACTGGACTTGCGTGTTCGGCACCCCGGCCTGCCAGGGCATCATCGCGGGCCGACCCGACGACGGCTGCTGCTCGCACGGCGCGTTCTTCTCCGACGAGGAGGATGTCGAGAGGTTGCACGAGTCGGTGAAGCTGCTCAGACCTGAGGACTGGCAGTTCATGAAGCAGGGTCTCGGGAAGAAGGGGTACATCGAGGAGGACGAGCTCGAGGGCGAGCCCGCGCTGCGTACCCGCCGCTACAGGGGCGCGTGCATCTTCCTCAATCGTCCCGGATTCGAGGGTGGCATCGGGTGCGCGCTGCACTCGATGGCGCTCGAGCGCGGCATCGAGCCGCTCGAGGTGAAGCCGGACGTGTGCTGGCAGCTGCCGATCCGGCGCACCCAGGAATGGGTGGAGCGACCCGACGGTGAGCAGATCCTGAAGACGACGATCACCGAGTACGACCGCCGCGGCTGGGGTGAGGGCGGCGCGGACCTGGACTGGTACTGCTCCGGCTCACCGGACGCGCACGTCGGCGCCAAGGCGGTGTGGCAGTCGTATGCGCCGGAGCTCACGGAGTTGCTCGGTGAGGCCGCGTATCGGGAGCTGGCGCGGCTGTGTAAGCGACGCCAAGGTCTCGGCCTGGTCGCCGTGCACCCGGCGACCGCGGTCGCCGAAAAGAAGTCCCGGTAACGATGGGGCGGTCCCGGACGACGTCGACACCGGTCACTGGCCGAACCCCTCACCCGATGTGAGGGTCGGGCCTGTCGCGACGGGCGGGGGTCAGCGCGATCTGTCGGGAACGGTGCTGTGATCCGAGGCGGCCCGGACGGCGCCCCACTCCTGAAGTCGGGCGTGTGCCAGGCGCACACCCTGTGCTCGGTACCTGAGTACTGAATGCGTCAAAGCCGACGAGATTGAATACCGCAGCCACGGTAAGCAGTTGGGGCAGGCCTGTCCGCCGTTGCATGTGGTGTACTGCAGCGCATTCCTCGGTGTGATCCTTCTTCGGCGCGACAACACGAGTAGTGAAGTGGCAAAGTACGGTTGGCGCTTCTCGTTACCCCTGAACCGCGCTCTATCTCGATTGAGAAGGCGAGGATCACGGATTGTTTGGAACGAGAAGGGCTGCGGATATCGAAGACATTGCGGGCTTGGATCCGGTTGGTGCATGCAGTACAGGAACACGACCCCCTCCGGCGGGAGGCGGTCGTGTCGTTGGGGTCAGGGGTTAGGTGGTCGCGTCAGAAGGTTCCGGTTCCGGCTCTTCGATTGCGAGATTGCCGCCGTCCTCGTTGACGAAGTAGAGGACGGCCGCGCCGATGATCGGTCCGACGGCCAGAGCGGTGAACGCTGCCAGGAACGAGCCGGTGGCAGAGAAGACTGCGCCGATCGCGAGGGGAACGAGGGTGCTTGCGATCTGCCAGAAGGCGTTGGAGGCGCCGGCGGCGGTACCGGTGACCTCGCTCGAGACCAGGCGGGGAATCATCGCAACGATCAACGGCAGGTATCCGTATCCGACCAGGCCGAGGATGGGTGCCGCGATGAGGAGTGCAGGGACGTTGTCCAGCGTGCCGAAGAAGATCAGGATGACGGCGAATAGCGCGAGAATGACGATTGCGGGCTTTCGGGCGCTGCCTACCCGGTCGCCGAGCATTCCGATGAGGGGTTTGCTGACGACCGCCACGCCCGCGAAGATGGCCACGATGAATCCGGCGGTGGTGCCGGAGACTCCGTGTCCTTTGATGAGGAGGGCGTTAGACCAGGTGACGAATCCGTAGGTGCCCCAGAAGCCGCCGAACCCCGCGAGTGAGAGCAACATCAGTTCGCGGTTGGTGGTGAGTGTCTTCCATGCGGAGGGGCGCTTGCCGTCGCCGGCCTGGACTCGCCCACCGTGCTCGGCCATCACGTCGTCGGGACCGTCGTGTCGGTGGGGAGACCCAGTCGACCGCGTGGGACGTGCGGCCCGGCGACCGGGTCGCGTTGGAGGAATACCTGCCGTGTCTGCGGGAGGCCTGCCCGGCCTGCCGCATGGGGGACTACCGCATGTGCCCACACACCGATCTGTTCGCGGGAAAACGGAGAGTGGGCCTTCTCTCGGCGGACGACGGGGCCGGCCTGCACGGAGGCAACGCCGAATACATGCAGCTCAGCGCGAACAGTCTCGTGTATCGCCTACCGGCGGTTCTCGGCGCGGATCTCGCGGCGTGGACGCAGCCCTTCGCCAGCGCACTCGACTGGACGGTTGACGCCGGCGGAGCCACGGAAGGCTCCACAGTCGTCGTCATCGGCCCCGGCTACCACGGCATCGCCGCGATAGCCGCTCGCAGGATAAGCTCGGGGAGGCTGTGGTTGTTGTTGATCACCGATACCGCACCGAGTGATTCGGCGATCTCGAGTCGGCCGACCGAGTCCGGCACGCCGATCACGACGATGCGGGCGGCGCCGACGGCTCGGACTCGGGGGAGAGGCCGTTGCCGCCGCCCCCCGCGTGCTGCGCAAGCGGGGCCGGCTCGTCATCGGCGGACTGGGCTCGACCCCGGTCTGCGAACTCGATCTCAAATCCCTGGTACGCGGCGCCAACACGATCGTCGGTGTTCGCGGCCGCTCCCCCGATGCGGTCACACGCAGCATCGAACTCCTCGCCGACGGGCGATCAGGCTTGGAAATCGTGCCCTCCGTCGACGTGGACCTGGACCAGGTCGACAACATGCTGGGACGGATGGCCACCGGGCAGCGGCCGGTGAGTCCGCACGTCGTCATCCGCCCGCAGCTGCGCCGTCCGACCGATCAGGAACGAGGAACGTTGTCATGAGCGAGATGACACCACGCCGACTGTCTTATATGGCACGAATTATACTGGTGCCCTTAGGTGAATCGGGTCACAGACTCGTCGACCAGATGGCTGCGGCGGGGCTGACCGAGGTGCAGGTAGTCACCGAGCGCGCGCCGAATGAGGTAGCCGTGCGCGACATCAACGCCGACACCACCACCACGCGCCGTATCGACGAGTTGGCTACCGAATCGGACATGGTCATTCTCATCGGCTCGGTACTGCCCCAAGTCCCCGTCGGTTTCGCCACCACGATGGCCGAATCAGCCCGCCAGTCGGGCAACCTGCTCGCCGGCGTACTGGTCGATCAGCAGGACTGGGACAGCCAGCAAGGCGCCGAAGCGGTGGCAGTACTGAGGATGGAACTCGACATGCTGGTGTCCATCACCCAGGTCGATCTCGCCACGGCCTTCGTCGATGTTCTCAAGGGGGGATTCCGCACCGCGGGTGCACACGCGCCAGTTCTCACGACCCCGCGGATCTGAAAATGACACAACAGACCAACCACCTCCTGGTCCGGCAACAACGACTCGAATCCGATGGCGTGTTGTCGCTGACCCTGGAACGACCGGACGGCGCCGCCCTCGGCGAATGGGAGCCCGGAGCACACATCGACATCGTGCTGCCCTCCGGGACCGTTCGGCAGTACAGCCTCTGCGGTGACCCCACCGACAAGACCGCCTACCGGATCGCCGTCCTGAGAGAAGACGAGGGACGCGGTGGGTCGAAGGAAATCCACGACAGTGTCCGGGTGGGGGATCTCCTGGCGGTGCGTGGCTCCCGCAACCACCTCGCCCTCGAGCCCGCACCCCACTACCTCCTGATCGCCGGTGGAATCGGGGTCACTCCCATTCTTTCGATGGCACGGCAACTGTCGCGGGAGAACGACGGCTGGTCCGCACTCTACGGTGGCCGCAGCCGCGCCACGATGGCATTCGTGGAGGAGTTTTGCGGTCTCGGCGAGGTGAACGTCACTCCCTCAGACGAATCCGGAAACCTCGACCTGGCAGCCGCCCTGGCCGACGTTCCGTCCGGCACCGCCGTGTACTGCTGCGGCCCCGAAGGCCCACTGCAAGAGGTGAAGTCGGTGTGCGGTCCGGTGCTCGGTGACGAGGCGATTCATTTCGAACGGTTCGGCGCTCCCGTCGTGGGGGCGGACCCTGCCGCGGCAGCCGGAGTCTCGGACAGGCAGTCGCCCAACGAATTCGACGTCGAACTGCGCCGTACCGGCTGCACGTTGAAGGTGCCCGCCGACCGCACCCTGCTCGAAGTCGTCCTCGAAGCGAACCCGGACATCCTGTACTCCTGCGAGGACGGCTTCTGCGGGTCCTGCGAAACCCGCGTTCTCGACGGCATTCCCGAACATCACGATTCGATCCTCTCTCAGGCAGATCGTGAGAAGGGCGAGACGATGATGATCTGCGTCGGACGTTCCCGCACACCCACACTGGTACTCGACGCTTGACGTCGAAGGAACCGCGGCGAGGTGAGGGCCGTGGAGTGTGGCGGTGGTGTGGGTGACGGTGAGGGCGGTCAGGGGGCGGAGGCGGGCACGATCCGGGCACGATCCGGGCGTTGGTGGGTCCAAGGGGAGGTCCCGGCAGACGGATTCGGCGAGCGCCCCGTCGGGGCTGTCGGCGAACTCGAAGCCGTCCCCGACACTCTGATCGACTACCTTCGGGGCCCGGGATCGCCCGGCGCTACGTGCTGATCGGCTGGGACGCCCCCGGGAACTGGTGTGCTCGACAGCTGGGCCGCACCCCCCGAGCGACACAGTCTGCTCACCCCCGCCGGTGCCAACGTGGTCGAGTCGCGGCCAACAGGGCTGACGGCACAGGTTCCCTCACTTCGTCACCGAACCACACCGTGACCACCCCGCACGCCTTCCCCCTGGAGCCCACACCGATCCATGTCCGGCAAGGTCCTCGATGGCTGCGCGTCCGTCTCACATTGACCCGTCCGCCGCTGGAAGAGGGGAATGGGGACTGGTCTTACGGTCTTACCCGAGCCTGTTGATTCTCACCCACGGCTGGCGGTGGACGTTCTGGCACTGGTCGATGGTGATCGACCCGCTCACCGACCCGGCCGTGTTCGGTGGTGACCTCGCCCGCTCGATGAACGTGGGACAACAAACTCCGCAGCAGATCAGGGCTGACGTCGGTGAGGCGATCGATCAGGATTTGGTGCAAGTGGATAGTGTGGACATCGGCCATCGCGTGGTCCTTCGTCGAGTGACTTTGGTAGGTCTTACGAGGAGCTACGCGATGCTGCCTTCATTGGGTTACGACACGATGGTCAGATCCGACTCCGTTTCCTACACCATCTTCATGGAGCAACCAGTGTTGCGAAATGGGACACGAGTCACCTCATCCGTACTTCTACCCTTCTCAGGTGCGCACTCCATGTGCATAGTCGGAGCCGTTTCATGTCCTATCCCCCCGCTTGAGGAGTAACCATGGCCTTGTTCGCAGTGATCTGGTCGTATACCACCGAAGCCTCGGTCAAAGAGGCCGCGCATGCCGAACACCTGATTTTCGTCAAGGATGCCGCTGCCCGAGGCGTGCTGCAGGAGGCCGGCGCCTGGGCCGACGGCGCCGGAGCCCTACTGGTGTTCCAAGCGGTCAGCGAAGACGCCTTGCGTTCCCTGCTTGCGGAGGATCCTTACGTCAAGCAGGGCGTCGTCGTAGAGCAGCACATTTACCAATGGAATCCAGTCATCGGCCCTCTCGTCGGCATCTAACGACACTGCGGCACGCTCAGTCCCTGGTGGCTCGTGGTTGAAGTATCTTTACGCTCTGCCATGGTAAGAACTTGGTTGGCGGTGTTGGTTCAGACGAACGGCGCACAGCGGGCGTTCCATCCGTTGATGGCGTGGATCTTGGTGGTCAGGCCCCTTCACGGAGCCGAAGGACCGCGGTGGATGGCCTGCTGTTCGAATCTTCTGAACCACACTGCCAACCCCGTAGCCGTCTCGCTCAACAAATGACGTCGGGACCGGGGCGACGGTCAGGTCGTGAGTGGAGCTCGGGTGTGCCGGCGAGATCGCTCGTCTATGCCGTGGAGCCCGATTCGACCATTCACCGGAATCAGTGTGGAACTCTGTGACCGCTCAGTTTATTTGTATTGTTGGACAGGTCTATTCGGCGCCGGTCAAAGCCGCCGACTCCAAAATCGGGCGGCGAGATCGACCATCTATGCTGCCCACCTCCTCGATCTCGCCAGGTTTCGTCGCGGCTCTACTTCGCTCGGCAAAAGAGTGTTGAGTGCAGGTTGTTTGGGGACAAGTGAGCGATTGCCCAAGTTACTTTGACTACCGTCGCTCTACTGCACTGAGCACGGAAAGTCCGACATCGGCCCGCCCGCGGTGAAACTACAGACTACAGAGTAGTCGAGAAGATTTTCGTACTGGCACGCCTGCCGCGTTGCGCGGACGGGTGATTCGGCAATTCTAGTCCGCGCCGGGTGGTGAACTTCCAACCATTTCTGCGCCTACACAGATCGGGGAACAAAGATGTCCATAAGCGTGGACCACCCAGCGTTGCCGTCAATCGCTGACGGGAGAACGTTGTACATCGCAGGTCGATGGAGTACCACCACCGACACTTTCGAGCGTGTAGATCCCTCCGATCTCCGCCGCGTGACGGGAATCTACGCTTCGGCGACTCCCGGCAATGTCGAGAGTGCGTATGCGGCCGCCGGCCGTGCTCAACCAGCGTGGTCCGAGACGACAGCGATTGAGCGGTCGGACTTTCTTCGTTCTGCCGCTGACCTCTTGGAAAGCCGCGTTCACGACGCTGCCCTGACGATCACCGCGGACATGGGGAAGGCGATCCGCGACGCACGCGCCGAGGTTCTGCGAAGTGTCGCCATTCTCCGCTACTACGCCGGTGAGATCCTGCAGCCCAGTGGAGAGACGTACCCCAGTGCTGATCCACACACGATGCTGATGACGGTAGAGGAGCCGCTCGGCGTCGTCTGTGCAATCACACCGTGGAACTTTCCCTTCGCGCTTCCGGCATGGAAAATCGCGGCGGCAATAGGTTTCGGGAACGCAGTTGTCTGGAAGCCTGCAGAACCGGCCTGCGGATCCGCAGTGTTTCTGACGCGGATCCTCGCAGAAGCCGGGTTGCCCGCGGGGGTCCTCAATCTGGTGACGGGCAGCGGTAGAAAGCTTTCGGCGGCACTCACCGGGAACGCGCGACTCGCAGCCTTGACATTCACCGGTTCGGGTGCAGTCGGGTCGCGACTACGTCAGGCTGTCGCCGATCGTAATGTCAAGGTCCAGCTCGAGCTGGGTGGCAAGAACCCGTCCATTGTTCTCGCCGACGCCGATGTCGAGGATGCAGCGCTACAGATCGTGAAGAGCGCGATGCTCCACACGGGACAACGCTGCACAGCGACGAGCCGGGTGTACGTGGACCGCGCCGTCGCTCCCAGACTACGAGAACTGCTGGTGAAGTACGCTGACGCGCTCGTCGTCGGAGATCCGTACGACGAAGCCACCGACATCGGGCCCCTTGCCTCGGTGGAGCAACGTGACACGGTGGCCGGATACCTGCGACTCGCCCGCGAAGAGAACGCCGAGTTCCTTACGGGTAGGGAGTTCGATTCCGACACTTGCTATATCGCACCAACAGTCCTGGCCGGGGTGTCGGAGACGAGCAGGCTCGTCAGGGAGGAGGTCTTCGGGCCAGTCGTGACCGTGCAGGAGGTCGATGGATTCGACGGTGCGCTGAAGGCCGCGAACGACACGGACTACGGCCTGTCCTCTGGAGTGTTCACTAGAGACATCGCGACGGCGATGACCTTCATCCGGCGCACACAATCGGGGTTGGTGCATGTCAATCGGGAGACGAGCAGTGTCGAGCCACATGTGCCGTTCGGTGGCCTCAAAGGCTCGAGCAGCATGAGCAGAGAACAGGGCAAGGCCGCACGTACTTTCTTCACAACCACCAAGACTGCGTATGTCCGCTGGACCTAGAAGCTGCACCGGACGAGCTTTCCCGCAATCAGCTCTTCACTTTCTGCGGCACAGAGCGCAATCGACAAACCCCGAAGTAGCCCTTGGCATCAAGAGGAGGCCAACATGAGCACTGCCGCACCAGCAGTGACCGAAGTACTCGACGTTCTCGTTGTAGGAGCCGGATTCGCCGGGCTGTACCAGCTCGAAAATCTTCGGAGTCGAGGCTATTCGGTGAAAGTAGTCGAGGCAGGTGAGGGTCTGGGCGGAATCTGGCACTGGAACCGCTACCCGGGTGCCCGAGTGGACAGCGAAGGTCCCATCTACCAGTTCACGCGCCCCGACCTATGGGATGAATTCGCGTTCTCCGAGCTCTATCCCGGAGGTGACGAACTGCGCCGCTACTTCAAGTACGTCGACGCGAAGCTCGATCTGAGCAAGGACATCTACTACAACACCCGAATCATTTCCGCCGAGTTCGACGATACGGCGAACACTTGGACCGTGACCGCAGAGAACGGAAGCAGTTTCGTCTGCAAGTACTTCGTTCTGTGCACCGGATTCGCGGCAAAGCCGATCTTCCCGAAGCTCCCGGGAATGGACAGCTTCACAGGGATCAACCACCACACCGGTCTGTGGCCCGAAGGCGGAATCGAATTCGCAGGAAAGCGAATCGCCATCATCGGTACCGGCGCCAGCGGTGTGCAGGTCGCTCAGGAGGCGTCGAAGAAGGCCGCACAGCTGACCGTCTTCCAGCGCACCCCCGTTCAGGCGCTCCCGATGCGACAGCGCCAGCTCACCGACGAGGACAACGCGAAGATCAAGTTCGATCTGGCGGACAGATTCAGTCGTCGTTCGGCGTCATTCTCCGGCTTCGACTTCGACTTCATACCCAAGTCAGCCCTCGGGGTGAGCGATGAGGAGCGAATCACCACTTATGAGCGACTGTGGGAGTGCGGTTTCGAGTTCTGGCTCGGAACCTACCAAGACGTCTTCGTCGATGATGACGCAAACGACACGGCCTACGAGTTCTGGCGTGACCGGACGCGTGCCCGGATCAAGGACCCGGTCATCGCCGAGAAGCTGGCGCCGACGAAGAAGGCGTACCCCTTCGGCGTGAAGCGTCCCTCGCTGGAGCAGACGTACTACGACATCTTCAACCAGGACAACGTGCGCGTCGTCGATCTGCACGAGGACCCGATCGAGACGATCACGCCCACCGGGCTGAAGACCACATCGGAACAGCACGAGTTCGACATCATCGTCTATGCAACGGGATTCGACGCCGTCACCGGTGGCCTGACCGCCATGGACATTCGCGGCACCGACGGTACATTGCTCCGGGACAAGTGGTCGAATGGTGTGCGGGCAAACCTCGGGGTCGCAACGGCAGGATTCCCCAACCTGCTGTTCCTCTACGGACCACTGAGCCCGTCGGGCTTCTGCAACGGGCCCAGCTGCGCCGAGATCCAAGGTGACCTCATCGTCAATACCATCGACTACATGCGGGACAACGGATTGAACCGTATCGAGTCCGAGGCGGACGCGGATGCTGCCTGGTCCGATCACGTCGCCGAGCTGACGGCCGAGGCGCTCTACGACAAAGCCGACTCCTGGTACATGGGTGCCAACGTCCCGGGTAAGCCGCGGCAGTTGCTGAACTACCCCGGTGGTCTTCCCCTCTACCTGGCCAAGTGGGACGAGACCGTGTGTGCGGGATATAAGGGCTTCACGCTTTCCTGAGCAGTCAATTTGCCTCCCTCGAGTAGTGATGAAAGTGAACAACACATGTCCGTGAGCAAAGAATCCCTGTTCCTCAACGACCTGTACGCTTCGTGGCTTACCCGGTCCGAAGGAATGGACCTCGCCAGTCAGCGAGATATGTTCGAAGAGTGGCATCTTCCGACCATCGAACCCATCGAGTCACCTATGAGGAAGTGACAGCCAACGGTGTGCCGGCAACGTGGGCGAAGCCTTTGGGGGCCGCCGAGGACCGCGTGATCGTCTTCACCCACGGTGGCGGGTTCGTGACAGGTTCACGGTTCTCACACCGCAAGCTCGCGGCACACCTCGCCAAACTGGCGGGTGTTCACGCCCTGATCGTGGACTATCGGCTCGCGCCGGAGCACAAGCACCCGGCCCAACTCGAAGACTGCATGGCCGTCCACAAGTGGCTCCGCACGCAAGGTTACAAGGCGGAGTACACGGCGACTGTCGGCGACTCGGCGGGTGCCAACCTCGCGATCTCGACAGCGTTCGAACTCGCGAGCTCGGAACTTCCCACTCCTGCTGCCGTCGTCACGCTTTCGCCGTGGCTGGATATGGAGATCAAGGGGTTGACGGTCGAATCGAACGACGCGGTCGACGTATTGGCCAAGAGGGCGGTTCTGGAAATGATGCGGGAGATGTTTCTCTCAGAACCCGCAGATGCAACGGACCCGCGGGCGAACCCACTGCTCAACGACTTCACCGATTTCCCTCCGGTGTACGTATCGGTCGGAGGCTATGAGACGCTGTTGGACGACTCACGTCGGTTGGCCGAATTGATCGAGAAGGTGAGTGGCGAGGTCGTGCTCGACGTGGTCGATGAGCAACAGCATGTATTTCACTTCAACGCGGGGCGGGCACCCGAGGCGGATCAAGCGTTGAGCCGGATTGCCCAATGGCTGCGACTCAAGTTGGGCCTCGCCTGAAGTCCGCCCGCGCCGTGTGCGTATGAACGCGAAGGTTCTCGGCGGCAAGAGGTGAAGGTGTTCGTCGGCGGCGGTCTACACGGGTCTGGACCGCCGCTGACGAGTTCGTTCGCGTGCCGGTCGGGTACCAGTCGAACGATCGATCCGCAGTGAAGTTAGAGGAGATACACCCATGGATAGTCCAGTCCTCGTCCAACGCGACGGGTTCATCGAGACATGGACGATTAATCGACCGGCGCAGAGCAATCCTATTTCCGGGATGGAGGTGGTCGACGCATTGGTCGCCTGCGTCGAGGCGGTCAATGCCGACTACGGTGTGCGAGCTGTCATCGTCACCGGTGCCGGTTCGACGTTTTCCGCCGGCGGCAACGTCAAGGACATGGCGAATCGTCGCGGATTGTTCGGGGGGAAGCCTCACGAACAGCGGGATGGCTACAGAGCTGGGATACAACGGATTCCGCGGATCATGTACAACTGCGACGTACCTCTCATCGCAGCAGTGAACGGTCCTGCAATCGGTGCCGGATGCGACCTCGCCCTCATGTGCGACCTTCGCATTGCCAGCAGTAAGGCCTTCTTTGCAGAGAGCTTCGTCAAGCTGGGAATCATCCCGGGTGACGGTGGCGCGTGGCTGCTGCCCAAGGCCGTCGGGATGGCGCGGGCGGCAGAGATGATCTTGACGGGCGACCGTATCGACGCGATCAAGGCACTCGAGTGGGGATTGGTCTCCAGTGTCGTTGCGCCGGAGAAGCTGCTCGACGAAGCTCGCGCACTCGCCGGCCGGGTGGCCGCCAATCCGCCACACTCGGTACGGATGGCCAAGAGGCTCCTCCGCGAGGGACAGCACCAAAGCCTGGACAGTCTCCTCGAATTGTCCGCTGCCATGCAGGCGCTGGTTCAGCAGACGACCGATCACACGGAGGCAGTCAACGCCTTCATGGAGAAGAGAACTGCCGCCTTCACCGGCGAGTGACGTGCCCGAGAACTGAAGAACTCCGTGGATGCGAATTGGATGCTTCCACGGAGTTCTTTTTTCTTGTCTGTTCGCGAACCTGGTGCCCCTTCTGGTGGCGCCTGGGCACTTCAGCGGGTGATGAGGCCCCAGATATTCTCGCAACCTGCTTCGAGAGCGGCGGTAGTCAAGGTGTCGTCCCAGTAGTGGACGGATCCGAATTCTGAGCGCCACGCCAGGGCGGGATTGGTGAATTCGTGCAGCCTGTGCTCGCGGGTGGTGCCGATCGCACCGTGCACCTGGTGGGCGTTACGGGCGACGACCGATGCCGCGTGTCCAGCACACGACCGGGCGACGGCAATGAGGAGTTCGAGGTTCTCACTCGACCACTGCGTGCGGACCGCTTCCGTCAATGCAGCTTCGGTCGCGGTTCGGGCGAGGGAAGCTTCTGCTGCCATGTCAGCCATCAGGTTCTGCACGGCTTGAAATCTGGCCAGTGGGCGTCCGAATTGCACTCGCTCGGTGGTGTGGGCGACGGAGAGATGGAGGATGCGGTCGAGGGCGGCACACACCTGCAGCGCTCGGATGAGGGCGCCCCGCAGAAAAAGTTGTCGGATCACCGAGTCCGACACTGGGGTCCCCGACAATGCGGTCGTGTCGGCGGAAACGATGGCGCGGGGTTCGTCGGCGAGGTTGGGGCGGGAGGTGATGTCGAAAAGTGTTGTCTCGAGGCCGGCGACGACGTACGTGTCGTTCTTCCGCCAGACTGTGACGATCTTGTCCGCCTGGGACGCCCACGGCACGCCGCGGGCGACGCCTTTCTCGTCTAGTACGCATGCGGTGAGGCGTGCATTGTCGATCGGTAGGCCGGCTTCCTCGAGGAGCCAACCGGCGAGCAGGTCGTGTTCGGCGAGAGGAATCCGGACCCCGTGCGACACCGCGGCGCGCAAGAGTTCCGCGGCCTCGTACCAGCCTGCGCCGCTGCCGCCGGTCTCTTCGCGGCCGGTCAGCCGGACAAGACCCAGTTCGTCGAGTTGTGCCCAGAGGGAGGGATCGCACGTGGCCATCGCGTTCTCGGGCCCGTTTCGTTCCCGGTGAGCGGAAAAGACCGCGGACATCATGTCGGTGAGGTCCGCGTCGACCGTGGTTGGTGCGTGCATCAGCGCATTCCCAATCCCCGCGCGATCACGCCGCGCAGAACTTCGTTGGTGCCGCCCCGCAGAGTAAATCCCGGGCGTTGGACGATGGCGTCCTCGAGCATCGAGGTGTAGTGAGTAGCCGAAGATTCATCGGTGAGGAGGTCGGCAAAGTCGGCTATGTCGCCTTCGGTGGACGTCCCGAGGACCTTGACCACGGCTGCGGCGGTGTCGGCGGGCTCGTGGCGCTCGAGTGCGCCCGCCACTGCGGTCGACATCTGGTGCAGACCGGCGATCCGTCCGAAATACCGGCCCAGATTCGACTGCCGCGGCAAGGTTCCCTGCTTCATCTGTTCGGCGGTCTTCGCGAGCAGGACGAACGTCGACAGGAATCGCTCCGGGCCGCTGCGTTCGAAGCTGAGTTCCGAGGTGACCTGCTGCCACCCGTTGTCGATGGTGCCGAAGACCATCTCGTCCTCGACGAGGACCTCGTCGAGGAGGACCTCGTTGAAGTGGTGCTGCCCGTTCATCGACACGATCGGCCGGATGTCGACTCCGGGGGCGTGCAGATCGACGATGAACTGGCTGAGGCCATCGTGTCGATGTGCCGGATCGAGTTGGGCGGTGCGAGCAAGGCAGATGAACGCGTCAGCGCGATGAGCACCTGAGGTCCAGACCTTGGCTCCGGTAATAGACCACCCTCCGTCCACTCGGGTGGCCTTTGTGCGCACACTGGCCAAGTCGGATCCGGAATCCGGCTCGCTCATACCGATACCGAAATAGCATTCTCCGCGCGTGATCGCCGGCAAGAACTTGTGCTTCTGGACCTCGGTGCCGTACTTCAGCAGCGACGGGACGATCTGCCGGTCGGCGATCCAGTGGGCGGCGACGGGGGCGCCAGCGGCGAGCAGCTCTTCGGTGACGACGAACCGTTCGAGGTGGCGGCGATCGTGGCCGCCGTACTCGGCCGGCACGGTCATGCCCAGCCATCCGCGGGCGGCCAATGCACGTGTGAAGTCTTCGTCCCAGCCAGTCAACCACGAGTCGATCTGTCGGCCGATCTTGCCTTCGCTGAGCTGCTCGGCAAGAAACTCACGGACTTCGGTCCGCAAGTCGTCCATGGCGTGTGGGTCACTGGAGACCGGGGGCACCAATCTGAGGTTGGTCATGATGTTTCTTCCATTCAGGAGGAGGTGGCCTGAGGCGACGTCGCCGTCACGACGGATGTATCGGCCAGCGCATGGACGCGGTCGGCGGAGTAACCGAGATCTTCGAGGATCGTGAAGGTGTCCTCTCCAAGTAAGGGAGCGTGTCGGCTGAACGAAATCGGTGTGCGCGACATCGCGAACGGAGTGCGGGTGGCGTAATACTTGCCTTCGGTGGGATGTTCACGCTTGGTGATCAATCCCTGGTCGAGGACGTAGGCGTTCTCGTGTGCGTGTGCGTGTGCGTGTGCGTGTGCGTGGGCGAGATCGAGTAGGTCGGACGCGGGAATTCCCTGTGTCTGACACAAGTCCAACCATTCCCGCGTGGTCCGGCTCGGGACGGCCTCACGGATCGCCGAGAGAAGTTCGCCCATGTGGGTGTGGCGGTCGTTCACCGAGGCGTAGCGGGGGTTGTTCACCAGATCGGCGCGGCCGGCGATGATGAAGAAGTCGTTCCAGTTCTTCGCCGAGTTCGGCATGATGCAGATCCAGCCGTCCGCCGTCTGATGCGGGACTCGTTCCGGTGTCAGCACGCGCGCCCATCCGAAGTTCACCGAAGTGCTCGACGAGTTTGAAGCCGATCATCGCGTCGACCATCGGTACGTCGACCTCCTGGCCGAGGCCGGTGTGATTCTTCTCCATCGCGGCGGCGAGGACGGCGGTGACGATGTAGAGCCCGACGACCTTGTCGGCGATGACGTATGGGGCATAACGAGGGTCTCCGAGAGTCGCTCGTAGGTGATGCCCAACTTCTGCCGGGAGCGCGGCCGTAGATTCGTCACCAACACATCCGCGTTGCGCACCAGGTCGTCGAGGATCTCACGGCCCTCCGCGGAGGCGGGTCGATCGCGTTGCTGCGCTTGTTGCGCTGAAGGTTGAGTGTCAGAGCGCTCATACCTTCATGGCGGCGGGCACCTATATCTCGGCTCATGTCACCGTCGAGGCTCTCGACCTTGATGACGTCTGCGCCCATGTCGGCGAGGGTTGCGGTGGCGAAGGGGCCCATGATCACGGTCGTCAGATCGATGACGCGCAGACCATGAAGAGCGCCGGGTGTGAGTTCCACTGAAACCTCTTTCACTGCGACAGGAAGCACTTCAAGGACTATGTCAGCCTGAGCGGGTTTCCGCAATAAAGGAGTGTTTTACAGATATAAGTAAGATAGAGTAGGTGGTGACCGCTCGGATGGAGCAGTGCCCGTAGGGAGAATGTGCCGTGATGCAATCAGATGACGCCCTGAATGTTCGAGGCCGCAGTCGCCATCGAACCGTGGACCGCATTGCTGCGATTCTCGAGCTCGTAGCCCGATCCCGCACCGGACTCACCTTGAGTGGGATGGCCAAAGAGCTTGACGCGCCGATCAGCTCGACGCAAGGTCTCGTCAACGGCCTCGTTGCGACGGGTTATCTCGAGGAGCACGAGCGACGGTACTCGCTCGGCAGTGCCCCGTATCTACTCAACCGCCTCGCAGGGCGGCAGCCCGTCTCGACGGTCACGCACGCCGACCTCGAAGACGTCCACGCGAGTTCCGGCTTGACGACCGTGCTGTCGATCGCCGTCGGTCCGAACATCTTCTACGTCGACTACTGCTCTTCCGACCCACGGTTCGCGTACCTCGCCGAGAATTACGTGAGGCGATCGCTCATCCGTACCTCCGGCGGCTGGATACTGCTTGCCGGGATGGAGAAGCGTGACCTCTGGGCGTACATCCAAACTCTGCCCGACGAGGATCGCGACACTGTCGAGCGGTTCTTCGCTGCCCTACCGGAGATCGAACAGACCGGAATCTGCGCCTCCCCCAACGAGTCGACCGACGGCGACGGTGTCTCGATCGCGGTTCGTGAGAACGGCAAGACCGTCGCCGCCGTCGGTGTCATCGCACCACACACCGTGATCACGAAGGAGCGCGACAGGCTGGTCGCCCTCTTGGAGCAAGGTGCCCGGAGTTGGTCCGATCGCAGCGTACGACCGTAATGCAGCCGACCCGGGACACCGTGGTCAGCCGGCGAACTGCTTGCCGAGGAATTCGACGACGGCACCGTGCAGTTCAGCGCTGCGCGGAATGGCGCCGGTCATCCAGTACACGGCATGGACAAGGCCTTCGTACAGTTCGACCTGCACGGGGACGTCCTGGTCGGCCAGCCTCCGACCGTAGTCCACGCCCTCGTCCCGAGTGACCTCGTATTCGTTGAGCAACAGCAGGGTGGAGGGAAGCCCCGCCAAATCCGCGGCCTTGGCCGGGGAGGCGTAGGGATTCTCGGCGTCTTCCGGGGTGGCCAGATACTGCTCCCAGAACCAGTCGATGGCTGCCGTGGTGACCAAGTACCCCTCGGCGTTCTCCTCGCGCGACGGGAATCGTGCCGTGCCGTCGATGACCGGATAGATCAATACCTGAGCGCGCAGTGCCGGGGCGCCGGTGTCGCGTGCCCGGAGGGCTGTGACCGCGGCCAGGTTGCCTCCGGCGCTGTCACCCATGACGGCTACGCGCGTGCCGTCGCCACCGAAGTCGGCTGCGTGCTCGACCACCCAGTTCAGTGCCGCGAACGCATCTTCGGGTGCGGCAGGAAACTTGTGTTCGGGAGCAAGCCGGTAACTCACTGCAGCCACGATGACTTTCGCATCGGCGGCGAGCGCGCGACATGGCTGCTCGGTGACGTCGAGGCTGCCGGCGACCCAGCCACCGCCGTGGATGTACACCACGATCGGCAGAGGTGTTTCGGACTCCGGGATGTATAGACGCACTGCCTGGTCGCCACCGGGGCCGGGGTAGACCGTATCGACGACACGAGCGACGTCCGCCTTCGGTGCCTGGAGGCCGCTGAAGGACTCGACGACCCCACGGACTTCAGCAATGCTCATCTGCTCGAACGACTTCAGTCCCTGCTCGTTCAAAGTGTCTATCAAATTCTTGACCGCAGGATCGAGTGCCATGGTGTTCTCCTTCATGTCATGAGCAAGTCTGTTCAGCCGACAGGTGGAGCCACCCTACGGGTGCGTTCGGCGCGGGGAGTGTCCGAAAATCACACACGCATCCGCGCGTGTGTTTCACAATCGGACACGCCGACGCCCTGCGGTTCTAGTTTGATTCGGAGTGATCAACAGACGGCTGGAATATCAGCGTCGCCGACAGAGAGGAACGGCAGTGAATGCGATTGCAGCGATCGAAGGAAGCGGTGACCATCGGATCCTGGTGTTGCACGGCTGGGCGCTGGACAGCAGCGTATGGCTCACCGCCCGCGCCCGGACGGATCAGTCCCGCTTCACCTACGCGTACCTCGACTTTCCGGGATACGGGGTCAACCGGCCCGAAGCACCGGCCGACGGAATCGACGGGATGGCCGCGGTCGCACTCGACGCCGCCGATCAGCTCGGATGGTCGACCTTTTCCGTTCTCGGACATTCGATGGGGGGCACCACAGCGCTTCGGGTGGCGACCCTCGCACCAGAACGCGTGACCTCGGTCGTCGCACTGACGCCCGTCTCCCCGGCAGGTACCCCTCTCGACGAAGCGACCTACGGTTCCTTCGCCGGGGCCTGGGCAGACCCGGGTGCGGCCATCCGTGGCGCACTGGCACCACACATCGACGAGACAGATCTGAAGAACCTCGTCGACCGCAACCGCTCGACGATGGACCAGGCAACCTGGGAGTCCTACCTGAAGAACTGGACCAGTCCCGACTTCCTCGACCGGATGGGCACCTACGAAGGGCCTACCACCCTGATCGTGGGTGAGAGCGACCCGTTCGTCACCGCCGAGTACCTCGGGGACACGTTGGCGGCCTTGAAGAACGGGAACCTGAAGACCATTCAGGGCAAAGCCGGGCACTACCCCATGGTGGAGAACGCTCCGGAGACGGTGGCGTTGTCGGAGCAATCTCTGTAGTGATCTGACCGGGAACGCAATCCGGGTTCCGACCATGCCACGTTCGAATCGCGAATCCAGGGAGGATTCTCACCATGTTGAATCACGTTGTGACATTCAAATGGAAGCAGGACATCAGTGACGAGCATATCGAGTCCTTTCACGAAGCTCTGAGCGCAGTCTCGGAGAAGATTCCGGAGGTCGTGGAATACCGTTACGGAAGGGATCTGGCCCTCAAGCCCGGCAGTGGCGATTACGCAATCTCCGCGACCTTCGAAGACGTTCCCGACTTTCGCACATACCTGGCACATCCCGATCATGTGCGCCTCGTCCAGGAATTCATCTCGGTGATGGCCGAATCGTATTCGTCCGTTCAGATCGAATTCGCCTCGCGATAGACGCGACCGGACCGTCGTTCGTCGAACGACGGTCCGGTCGACAGTATCGCTCGTTTCCGAAAGTTGTGATCCAGTGGTGAGTGTCGAACACACCGGGCAGACCCCGTCACGTGGTGCCCTGAGCCGTCCCGTCTCGGTACGTGACGACGCGGCTGCGTGGGTGGAGGCGTGGCCGGATGCCCGAATACTTCGCGTGAACGGTCGCGGTCAGGTCCGGCTTGTCGACAGACAACTGATGCTGGAACCGGCCGCCGACCTCTACTCCGAGCCTCCCGCGCGCGCCGTGCTGCTCGGCGTCTGTGGCACGGTTCACGAGTGGGCGGTGCGGGACGAGTTCCTCGCTGACAATTCCTCTGCGGGAACCGAGGTCGAGCTCGGTGACCTGCGCTCACACGGAGCACTCCTCGATGCTGCTGACGCCGACCGGTATGTCACAGCGTTGGCATTGCTGACGTGGCAGGACGACGCCCATTTCTGCGCGAGGGATGGGGCGCCGACAACGATCACCTCGGGTGGTTGGATGCGCGTGTGCACGACGTGCGGCCGGGAGGAATATCCGCGTACCGATCCGGCGATCATTTGTCTGGTGCACGACGGGGCGGACCGAGTACTGCTGGCGCGTCAGGCGAACTGGCCGGCACGGAACTTCTCGACGCTGGCGGGCTTCGTCGAGGCGGGTGAGTCTCTGGAAAGCTGTGTGGCGCGGGAAGTTGCGGAGGAGGTTGGTCTCGTCGTCTCCGACGTGGTCTACGTCGGAAGTCAGCCCTGGCCCTTCCCACGCTCCCTCATGCTCGGATTCCATGCCACGGCCGATCCTCGAGACGAGCTCGTCTTCATGGATGGCGAGATCGGCGAAGCTCTCTGGTGCACCCGCGCGGAGGTACGGGAGGCTCTGGCTGCAGGGGATTGGACGAGCTCGGCGGATGCGCACGTGTTGTTGCCCGGCGCAGTCTCGATTGCGAGGCGCATGCTCGAGGCCTGGGCGCGAGCCCGTGATTGACGCTCTGTCTCGATCGGCACGGTCCCGTCATCGACTGGCACTACTGCGGAAGGAACCGGCTTCCGTCGATTCCCAGGGCGCGCATCTTGCGGTAGAGGGTGGAGCGAGCTACCCCCAGGCGTTGCGCAGCCAGTAGTTTGTTGCCGTCGGTCTCGACGAGTGCCCTGAGCAACGCGTCACGCTCCGCCAATTCGAGTGAGGTCGAGGCATTTCGGCGGCGTAGATCACCGTCGCGGTATCCGTCGGGCAGATGCTGCACTCCGATGTCGGAGCCCATCGACCGCAGGAGCGAGGACGCCAGAACCGATTCGAGCTCTCTGACGTTTCCCGGCCAGTCCCGCGCGACCAGCAGTTGCAGAGCAGTGGGTTGCAGTCGCAGGCCGTTGCGGTCCGGGGAGTGCTTACGTAGTAAGGCGACACTGATGTCGGCGATATCTTCGGACCGAAGTCGCAGTGGATCGATCTCGATGCGGCGCATGAAGTGATCGCACAGTCGTCCGGCGGGGCCTTGACGGACCCCCTCGCCGGCGGTGGCAATGATGTGAGCGCGATTGTCGACGGCCTCGCTGAGGATCGCGCAGACGTTGGAGACCAGTTGTTCCGGCAGGAGATCGAGATGCCGGATGATGAGGGCTCCGGCGACCTTGTTCCAATTGACCAGTCCGGCAATCCACGCGTCGGGGTCGACGGAGGCGGTACCAGCGTCGAACACGGTGAAATGGCCGTCGGCATCCTGCATCCGGTGGAGGGCGCTCGCGGCAAAGAACTTGCCGGCGCCGGGTTCTCCGGTGACGAGCACAGGTGCGTCGATCGCGGCGAGTCGCTCGAGTTCGGTCTGCAGTCGCTTCGTCGACAAACTGCGGCCGGGAATCTTGACAGTCTCCGTGCGCCTTTCGACCGGGGAGGCCGACACCAATTGACGGGCGGGCGACTTCTTCGTATCGCGGGGATGTGGCCTCATCTCGATGACGATGCCCGCCGGCGTTCGGGAGTCTCCGACTCTACGTGCAGTTGCGGAAACCGCGACGTTGTCGGCGAGCCTGACTTCCCCGATGAACTCGTCGCGGCCGGCCAGCATTCGGCATGCCCAATCCCACAGGAGCGCCTGGTCGGACGTGTCGACGATCTGTGCGGCCATCGGAGTTGTCATGATGACATCTTGATTCAAGGACACCACTGCAGAGGAGCCACGTCGAGAGGCCTGCAGGAAGGACTTGAGAAGCAGTTGCTCGCGATCGGAGGACTCGGCGTAGAGGCGCGACTGAATTTCGCGAACGGCTGATTGCGCCAGGGCACCCATCAGCGCGTTGGAGTCCGACAGGTTGGAGGTGATGTCGAGGATCCCCTCCACGGTGCGGGTGATCGGATGGATGATAGGAACACCGACGCACGCCAGGCTCTGCAGCGCCTCACGGAAGTGCTCACCACCGCTGACTTGGAACGGTCGTCGCTCCTCCAACGCGGTGCCGATCCCGTTGGTGCCGGTATCCTCCTCGGCATAGCGGAAACCGGGTGCCACGTAGGCGCGGTCCAAACGCGCTCGCAACCCTGCGTCGCCCGCCCTGCGGTCGACGATCTGAGCGGCGGAATCGGCCAGCAGGATGGTCGCGGGTGCGTCCTGCAGGTGCAGGACGAGGTTGTCGATCACCGGATCGGCGGCTCTCCTCAACCGGCTGTCACGATCCACGTCCGGCGTATAGGGAAGGTCGCCATCGCCGGCCGAGACGCCGATAACTTCACACCGCCGCCATGACGCCTCGATCTCGGGTCGGAGGGTGCTCAACTCCTGGCTCTCTCGTGATGGCACTGATGTCCAGAATCGTTCACGTTCATTCAATGGCTCGCGGCCCGCCTTGTCGATACTCATAGCCACCTTACATCACTGGTCAGGGGATTTTCCGAGCTGACCCTCCTTGGAATGTAACCTGGCTCACATCTTTGTGTGTGTCCCGTTTTGCTACAGTCCGCTCGTTGTATCGGACCTGGTGGGGATGACTGCAACGTTGTGGTCGCGACCATCGGAGACTGTGCTCGCCTGGTCTGTCGATGTGGGCTGACCTGTGTTTTCCCGATGCTGTCGTCTGATGTCGGCTTTGTCGATCTTGCCCATTGCAGTCTTGGGGATCTCATCGACTCTCACGAAACGATCGGGCAGCCAGAATCGGGGGAGTGTTGTCGCCAGGAACGTCCGGAGCTCCTCGTCGGTCACGTCGGCGTCCAGCCGGAGCCACGCGAGGGGGCGTTCCTGCCATGTGTCGTCCGGTATGGCGATGACGGCGGCCTCCGAGACAGCAGGATGAATCATGAGCGCATTCTCGAGGTCTACCGAGGAGATCCACTCCCCACCGCTCTTGACGAGGTCCTTTTCGCGGTCCTTGATCTGCAGGCCGGCATCTGGGTGAACGGTCGCCACATCGCCGGTGCGCAGCCAGCCGTCTCGAAAGCTGTCCGCCGTTCGTGGATCGTCCAGGTATTCCCGGGCGACCCACGGCGAACGTACTTCCAGTTCGCCGACGGTCTGACCATCCCAGTGTTGCGGTGAGCCGGATTCGTCCACGACGCGGAGCTCGAACAACGGCAGTGGCCTGCCCTGCATCGAGCCGCCGGGGGAGAAGGTGCCCATCGGAGATGTCTCGGTCATTCCCCATCCATTTACGACGCGGGCGCCTTGCTCAGCCCACCACCGCGCCAGAGCGACCGGCGGCACCTGCCCTCCGAGCCACATCGTCTTCAGCTCCGAGAGATCGTAGCCACAGTTTCGGCGAAGGTGCTCGTCGCGCATGAGGGCGGCGACCGTTGGCGAGCCGACGAAGGTGTCGGGCCGTTCGCCATGGATCAAGTCCAGGAACCGCTCGGGTGTGGGGTGCGGTCCGGGCAGCACCAGACGTGCGCCCTGGAGCGCCGCCGCGTAGGGGACACCCCAGCCGTTGACGTGCGACATTTGGGTGGCGAGCAGGTAGGCCCGCTCCGCGTCGATCTCGACTCCGCCCTTGGTGCTGATCGCCATGGCGTGGAGCACGATGCTCCGGTGGCTGTAGACCACGCCCTTGGGCGACCCGGTCGTGCCCGAGGTGAAGCAGATCGACGCCGCAGTGTTTTCGTCGACCTCCTGGAAGGTCCCGTGGGTGGATGCACCCGAAACGAACTGATCATAGGGAATGACCTGGTCGAAGTCATCGATCGCACCGGGTTCGCCCACAACGATGAGGTGGCGAACCGTGGGAATCCGGCCACGCATCGCCTCTACCGACGGGAGGAGATCCTCGTCGACGATCAGAACCTCATCTGAAACATGGTTGATCGTATAGGCCATGTGTTCGACCGGCATGCGGTGATTTACCGTGTGCAGGACGGCCCCGAGCGCTGGAACCGCGAAGTATGCCGCCAGGTGCTGACGGGTATTCCACGCCATGGTTGCGACTCGGGACCCACGTTTCACGCCGATCGATGCGAGCGCACCGGCCAGATCCCTCACGTCGGAGACCAGGTCCCGGTACGTGAAACTGCGAACCCCGTCCGAAGTCCAGGCCGTGTTGATCCGAGCGCCGTTCACGTTCTCGGCGCGCCACAGCAGCCTCGCCACCGACAATTGACTACTCATCATGAGCCCATCCACCGGTCCTACCGCCTTTCATCAGATTGCTCCAAGTCGGGTCCTCGATGGATGCCAACTCTGCGACGACGTAATAGGCCGATCCTGTACCCCCCGTCGGGCACAAGGTGTCCTATAACGAGTCATCGCTCGCCCCAACGTGGTGTTGCATTTTCGGACATTCGTTTGATCACTCAGCGGACAACAGTGGTAGAAACGCGGGTTTGAAATGCCGAGCCCGAAACGACTCCAAATCTAAAGGGGCACAATCATGACCGAATACACGCTGCGAACCATTGTCGACGGTTACTCGTACCTCGAGGGCCCCCGCTGGCATGACGGACGTCTCTGGTTTGCGGACTTCTACACCCACACCGTGAATGCCGTGAACGCCGACGGCAGCATCGAACTTGTCGCGACGGTCCCGCACCAACCCTCTGGGCTCGGCTGGCTACCGGACGGGCGGCTGCTGATCGTGTCGATGAAGGACCGCAAGGTGCTGCGTCAAGAGTCGGACGGCACACTCGTCGAGCATGCCGACATCCACGACCTATGCGGTGGCCACGCCAACGACATGGTCGTGGACGCCCAGGGTAGGGCCTACGTGGGCAACTTCGGATTCGACCTCATGGGTGGGGCGCCACACGAGCACACAACTGTCGTCCTCGTCGACACCGACGGAAGCGCCTCGATCGTCGCCGACGGACTGTCATTCCCCAACGGCATGGTCATCACTCCCGATGGTTCAACCCTGCTGGTCAACGAATTGTTCGGCAATCGGATCTCGGCATTCGACATCCACCCGGACGGCACGCTCGGCGAGCGAATCGAATGGGCCGGCTACGGAGACCTCGGTGCCGAGCCCGACGTCGGCACACGACTCGAGGCCGCCACGATCGTGCCCGACGGTCTGACCCTCGACGCCGAAGGCGCCGTGTGGATTGCCGATGCCGCGAACAACCGAGCGGTGCGGATCGCCAAGGGCGGCGAAATCCTCGACGAGGTCAGCACCGCACCCGACGGGGTGTTCGCCGTCGCGCTCGGCGGCGACGACGGACGCACCCTGTTCTTGTGCGTCGCACCGAATTTCGACGAGACCGAACGCACCGCAACCCGTCTGGGGCGCATGCTCGCCACCGAAGTGGACGTACCACACGCCGGCCGCCCCTGACCCTCCGGATCCCGCTGTGGAACCCTCTCCCGCAGCGGGTCCGGCGTTGATCTCACATTTCAACTGACCAAGGAGCCCCGGGGTGTTCACTACCTCCTTCACACGGATCTTCGACGTGGAGCATCCCGTCGTCTGTGGCGGCATGACTGCGGTCGGCACTGCCGACCTCATCGCCGCCGTCGCAAACGCGGGTGCTCTCGGATTCCTCTCCGCTCTCTCCCAGCCGACACCCGAAGCCTTGGCCGAGGAGATCGCAAGGTGTCGGTCCATGACCGACCGACCCTTCGGTGTCAACCTGACGATCCTGCCAACCCTCAAACCTGTTCCCTACGAGGACTACCGCGCTGCCATCATCGACTCCGGCGTGGGCGTCGTCGAAACGGCGGGTAGCAACCCCGCTCCCCATCTGCACGCCTTCGCCGCCGCCGGCGTCAAGGTAATCCACAAGGCCGTCTCCGTGCGCCACGCGCTGAAGGCGGAGAAGCTTGGAGTCGACGCGGTCAGCGTCGACGGGTTCGAATGTGCCGGCCATCCCGGTAACGACGACGTCCCCGGTCTCGTCCTGATCCCTGCCGCCACCCGCAAACTGTCGATCCCCGTCGTCGCCAGCGGCGGATTCGCCGATGGTGCCGGCCTGGCGGCGGCTCTGGCATTGGGGGCCAGCGCTATCAACATGGGAACCAGATTCGTCGCCAGCACAGAGGCGACGGTCCACGAGAACGTCAAACGCCAGATCACCGTCAACGACGAACGATCCACGCAACTGGTGTTTCGAGAGTTCAACAACACCGCCCGCGTCGCCCGCAACGCCATCTCGGAGAGAATTTCCGAGATCTCCGCGCTTCCGAACGCAACATTCGACGACGTCGCCGATCTGGCCTCCGGGGTGCGCGGTCGCCAGAAGGTTCTGGCCGGCGGTGACGTGGATGCCGGCTTGTGGTGGGCCGGGCAATCACAGGGACTGATCGACGAGATCCTCACCTGCGAGGAGATCGTGACCGGCACGGTCAATCAAGCCCATGATCTGATCGTGAACAGACTTCCCCAACTTGCGGGTGCCGTCCGATGATCCGCACCGTGGATGTCGAGTACGAGACGATCGCCCTCGAACTGCGCGACGGCGTGCTCATCGTGACGCTGAATCGACCGGAGTCGCTCAACGCCTTCACCATCTCCATGGCTGATGAGCTCGAGCACCTCTTCCGGGCCGTCAATGACGACGACGACGTCAATGCCGTGGTGGTGACCGGCTCGGGCCGTGCGTTTTGCGCCGGTATGGATCTCACGACCGACGGCAACGTGTTCGGCCTCGACGAGACATTGGAGCCGACGCTCCACGATATGGGTGACTTGCAGGACCCGGTCGTTGCCCGCGGCGTCCGCGACACCGGTGGTCGGGTCACACTTGCGGTGTTCGACTGCCTCAAACCCGTGATCGCCGCCGTAAACGGCCCCGCCGTGGGCATCGGAGCCACCCTGACATTGTCCATGGACGCCCGACTCGCCTCCACAGCAGCACGATTCGGGTTTGTCTTCGGCCGCCTCGGGATCACACCCGAAGCAGCCTCGACCTGGTTCCTGACGAGGATCGTCGGACTCGATACCGCACTCGACCTCGTGTACTCCGCCGACATCCTCGACGCGGCCGACGCGGCCGAGATCGGCCTGGTTCGCTCGGTCCACTCGCCGGACGAACTTCTCGATGCCGCGCTTGCACTGGCACATCGCTTCACTCGCGATCGGTCGCGTGTCGCGACCGCCCTGACCCGGCAGATGATGTACCGCAACGCGCTTCTCGATCACCCCGCCGAGGCTCACCGCATCGATTCACTCGCCATGTTCTACACCAGTATCGGAGATGGAAGAGAAGGTGTCCAAGCATTCCGAGAGAAGAGGAAGCCCCAGTTCAAGGGACGCGTATCAACCGACCTTCCTGACTTCTACACCGACTGGATAGAGCGGTAGCGTCGCTGAGGCATAGCTGTGATGTCCCTCGCGGAATACGGGTAGCACCTTTCATCGTCACTGCCTACCGGCCAATGAAATCCCATCAGTGTCGACGAGCCCACGGTTGGCCGATCAGTTTGATCGGGGCAGTTCCACAGTCCGATGGCCGCGTGAACCCGGCGTTTCTCTCTTGCGGTCGAGGGTGCTGGTTCGGGGGTGCCCGCCGAGATCATCGCCACACCTGCGCGGCCGGCCAACTGAGCGACGGCTGCGCAGGTGGAAGAAAGTGCACCGGCACCTTCCTCTAGACGCGATGCGACGCACCTCTCAGTTCTGGGGTGGGGGACCTCAGCCACGAGTTATTCGCGCAGAGGAATTTCGCGATGACCGGGCCATGAGACCGCTGGCCACGGCCCTCCCCGTGTTGCGGGTCCCAGATCTTGGTGACGCGAGCATCACGCCAAGCGCGGGCCAACCGGTACTCGTTCATATAGCCCTGCCGCCTTGGACTTGGACGCAGTGGGCGATCACGTCGTTCTGCACCTGCGAGGACCACCATTTGGCATTGGCAGCGTCAATCGGCGTCAACTCAGCGCCCACGTGGGCAATCGCGTACTGATCGATGACTGCTCGGGCGACTTCGATCGAGTAACGAGATCGGCGAGGGGCAACCCATTGTGCTGAAACTGACCGATCGAATGACCAAAAGCTTTGTGGTTCTTGCTTTACACCACGGTCTCGTCGAGGATCTGCGCTGCGCTGGCGAGGTTGCTGATCGCGCACTCGAGCCGCTCCTGTTGCGAGTGTGTCATCAGGTGGAAGAAGCGGTAGTCGAGCTCACCGATAATGTTATCCGAGGGAACCTGGACGTTCTCGAACAACAGGTCCGCAGCAACTGACGCGTCTGGACCGACCTGGTCAGGCTTGCGACCGCGGAAGTAGCCCTTCACATCGGGTTCGATCGCAGCGAGCACCTCGCCACTCCATAACCTGGCGGGAGCCAGCGCTGTTCTGCTCCTCACTGTGCGTAGGACAGGGGTACGGTGCCACGCCGTCGGCGTGGATGCCGACACCGGAGCCGGGCGCCATGCTCAACGTGCAGAGTTATGCAGGAGTGCCCGGACTCCTGCAGGCCGTTCTTCCGGCCAAAAATGTTGCTGCAGTTGAATGGTGGATGCCGGTGATGAACTGACCGTTCGCCACGCGAGGCATGCGTGCACGTGTGCCCGGTGCCCGCCGCGTGTCCGGTGGATCGATATCGGACAGTCCCGGGTTCTCGAACGGCCCTAGCGTATGTGATGTCGGTCATACGAACGGGCCGGCTTGGCACACATCGATCTGCTCCTCGGCGCGGGTCCCAGGCATTTCACTCAAGGAGGCAGCATGACCACGGCATCGATCGATACGAGGGAGCTCGACGAGGCGAACGGCGTCTTGGACGTTCTCGTCGTCGGAGGCGGCTTCGCGGGTCTGTATCAACTCGATCAACTTCGTTCACGCGGATTTTCGGTGAAGGTCGTCGAAGCCGGTGACTCGCTTGGGGGCATCTGGTACTGGAATTGCTACCCGGGTGCTCGAACCGACAGCACCGGGCAGATCTATCAGTACTCACGCGAGGACCTGTGGAAGGACTGGAGTTACGATGAGCTCTACCCGTCATGGTCCGGTGTGCGCGACTATTTTGCCTATGTCGACCGCAAGCTCGATCTGTCTCGAGACATCATCTTCAGTACGCGGGTGACGTCTGCGGACTTCGACGGCGAGCGAAACCAATGGACAGTGCGCACCGACACGGGCCGGATGCTGCGTGCCAGGTCTGTAGTGATCTGCACTGGATTCGGCGCCAAGCCGCACATTCCCAGCATCAACGGGCTCAACAGCTTTGCAGGCGAATCTCACCACACCGCATTGTGGCCCCAAGAAGGTCTGGACATGGCCGGCAAACGCGTGGGGATCATCGGCACCGGGTCGAGCGGCGTTCAGGTCACCCAGGAGGCCGCCGCGGACGCCGAACAGATCACCATCTTCCAGCGGACACCCAACCTTGCGCTTCCGATGCGGCAGCAACAGTTGACAGGCCAGCTCAAAGAGAAGCTGAAGGAAAACCTTCCCGAGCGATTTGCCCAGCGCCGGAGGTCGTTTGCCGGGTTCGACATGGACTTCATCCCGAAGAGCGTGTTCGAAGTCTCGGACGAGGAGCGAGCTGACACGTACGAACGGATGTGGGCTACCGGCGGTTTCGAGCTGTGGCTCGCCAATTATCAAGACATCTTGCTCGATGAACGCGCGAACCGCATCATGTACGACTTCTGGCGCGACAAGGTCCGTCAGCGCGTCACCGATCCGGTCAAGGCTGAGAAGCTTGCCCCGATGGATCCGCCCCATCCATTCGGGACGAAGCGACCCTCGCTGGAGCAGAACTTCTATGATGTGGTGAACCAGGAGAACGTCGACATCGTCGATGTGAACGAGGATCCGATCGAGCGGATCACCCCGGCGGGTGTCCAGACCAAGTCCGGTCTGCACGAGTTCGACATCCTGGTGTTCGCGACAGGTTTCGACGCGAACCGCGGTGGCATCACGTCGATCGACATCCGAGGAACCAATGATCAACTGTTGAGCCACAAGTGGTCCGAGCGGCTCGATACCTTCATGGGACTCACCACTGCGGGATTCCCCAACCTGATGTTCGTGTACGGCCCGCAGAGCCCAGCCGGATTCTGCAACGGGCCCACTTGCGCGGAGGTACAGGGTGAGATCGTTGTCGACTTCCTGACCCACGTTCGCGACGGCGGATACCAGCGGTTCGAGACCAGCGAGGACGCTGAGCAATCATGGACGGCGCACGTGGAGGAAGTCTTCCATATGTCGCTCTTTCCGCGGGCCAAGTCTTGGTATCACGGGGCAAACATTCCCGGTAAACCGAGCCAGATGCTCAACTACTCCGGCGGCCTTCCTTCCTACTTCGACCACTGGGAGGAAAACGTCGCGGCCGGGTACAAGGCCTTCACACTGTCCTGATGACGTGCGCGAACGGCGGACAGGTCGACCTACAGCGGATCGCGCGGAAATCGTCAGGCGCAGGGCCCGGCGGCCCTCACATCCTGCCAACGAGTTCCGATGACGGCGGTCGTCGCGGCATCCGACCTGTTCGCCCTCGACGCGCGCGAGCCGCCGGCCCGACGACCGTCCGGCGGCCGCTCGTCGACACTGGCCCAAACCGGCGCAACTGCTGCTAGAGCTTGTGTCAATGGTGAGTGGCGGGGTATCGCGAAGGCGCCGACCGAGGATGCGATAAAGCCTCGCCGCAGGAGAACATCCTGCAGAGCCGGGTAGGCGTCCCGTGGAGTGGTGGGGCTTGGGGCCGAGCGGCGCGGCTCCGACGTAGAGTCTGACCTGTCCGAGCTACTCGACGCATTCCGTATCGCATTTCGCACGAAACCTGTTGGCGCACGTCCACAAGTCGCACGCCAACATGGTCGCCGCCGTGTTCCACACGTTCTTCGCCCAGCCCGATCCCGCCACCGCGCCTCCACGTGGGACGAGGCCCGATACCCCTTTGGCAGTTCCGGCACGCCAAGAATTCGGCCCGGTTCACGGTGTTCGACCACCACGCCCCCGAAAGGACCCCTCAACGGTGACCGGAAGCGTCCCGAACGAGCAAGGGCAGACAGCGCGGCGGCCGCTGATGCCCGATCATCTATGGAAATCTCCACCGCGATCACCCGGTGTGGTGGGCGACAACCGGTAATACGTGACTCCGGACGAATTTCTCGCGTCCCGGCACCCTCTGGTTTGCCGGGACGTAGGGTCCCGGGGTCAGAGCAGTAGGTGGAAGATGTCGAAGGCGACGTTCCATTCGGCGGTCCCGGGGTTCTTGCGGTCCGGCTCGACCGTGACGAAGGTATGCGCCAGCGCCACGCTCAAGCCTCCGGCGATCAGCGGCAGTCGCTGCTCGGTCTCCTCGGAGAGGGCCACGTCCAAGGGCGGCCGGGCCGTCAGTTGATCGAGCAGAGGCTGTAGTTCGATCTCCTCGTCCAGTTTCTCGAACCGGTGGATGCTCTCCTGCAGCCCCTTGGTGATCGGCAGGTCCCACGGTTCGATCACGTCCCGCAGGTTTGCCTTGGCCGAGGCTTTGCCGATGAGGATCACGTCGTAGATCTTGTCGTCGATGAAATCCGTATAGCGCTTGAGGTCGTTTCGGTCGACCTGCAGTCCAGCCGCTGCCCGGAAGAACCGCTGGAATTTCACGGTGCCCATCACTGGCATGTCGTCAGCTCCTTTCGAAGTATTCATGGATTTGGCGTACCGCCATCGCTCCTTCACCGACCGCGGATGCGACTCGTTTCACCGAGCCGCGGCGGACGTCGCCCGCCGCGAATAGGCCGGGCCGGCTGGTTTCGAGCGTCCTGGACAGCCCGGCGCTGATCGGCCGGTTGCCGTCTCCTCGGGCGTGGACCGCGTCCATGCCCGTGAGGACGAAGCCGTGGTCGTCGAGTGCGATCGCGTCGGCCAGCCACCCGGTGTGCGGCGTCGCCCCGATGAAGACGAACAGGGCGTGCACCCGGATCGTGTCCTGGTCGCCCGTGCGATTGTCCTCGACCACGATTTCGTCGAGGTATTTCTCGCCGTGGACCATACGAATCTCGGTGTTCCGGTGCACGGTAACGCGCGGGTGGTGCTCGATCTGGTCGACCAGGTATCGGGACATGCTCTTTCCGAGGTCATCGCCGCGGATGAGCAGGTGGACGTGGGAGACATGGCCGGCGAGGAAGACAGTGGCCTGGCCGGCGGAGTTTCCGCCGCCGACGATGGCCACCGGATCGGTGCCGCACATCCGCGCTTCCTGGTAGGTCGCGGCGTAGTACACGCTCGTTCCCTCCAGTGCCTCGATTCCCGGGACTGCCAACTTGCGGTATCGCGCCCCGGTGGCGAGCACGACGGCCCGGCCGCGGACCGCGCCGCCGTCCGCCAGCCGGAGCACATGGTTCCCGGCCTCGGATCCCAAACCGGTCACCTCCGCCGACACCAGGATGCGGGCGCCGAACTTTCCGGCCTGGATCACGGCCCGCTCGGCCAATTCGGAGCCGGAGACCCCTGCCGGGAAGCCCAGGTAGTTCTCGATCCGGGAGGAGGTACTGGCTTGGCCGCCCGCGGCGATCGACTCCAGTGTCACCGTGTTCAACCCGTCCGAGGCACCGTACACGGACGCGGCCAGACCGGCCGGTCCGGCACCCACGACCACGAGGTTGCACACGTCCTGGGCTGCGTCCGCGACCGAGTCCGGGACCGGAAGCCCGACGATGCGGGCGAGTTCCGCATTCGTCGGATTGCGCAGCACCTTGTCGCCGTGCCAGATCACGACGGGAGTGTCCTCGGGGGCGACGTCCAGGCTGCGCAGCAGCTGCTCCGCCCGTTCGTCCCGCTCCAGATCGATCCACCGGTGGGGCAACCGGTTTCGGATGGCGAACTCGCGAAGCCGCAGCGTATCCGGGGAATAGCAGGAGCCGATGATCCGGTACCCCGAGCCGAGCCCGATCAGCAGGTGCCGGCGCACCAGGTAGGCGCGCAGGATCAGATCGCTGAGCACAAGATCGTGGGCAACCAGCCCGCGCACCCGCTCGGCGGGGAGGACGAGCATCTCACCATCCTCGATCGCTTCGGCGGTGAAGAACGCCACCTGGCCTTCCAGCAGTCCGAGCTCGCCCAGGAAGCGGCCGGGACCGTGCACGCGCAGTATCCGGCGTTCGCCGTCCCCGTCGCCCTCGTCGAGGACCGCGACCTTGCCGGAAAGGATGACGAAGAAGTCGTTGCTGGGCGCGCCCTCTCGGATCAGCACCTCGCCGGCGCGAACCGATCGACGCGTGCCACCGACCTCGAGCGTCGCGACCTGGTCGTCCGTCAGCCGCGGGAAAGCACCTTCCTCGTCCGGAGTCTCGTCGACCGGCTGATTGACGCCGACGGGTGCGGCGTCCTCAGACGAAGTTCTGGTCGACATAACACCACCGCCAATCTTCACCTGGCTCCATCGACTGGACGATCGGATGGCCGATGGCGTGAGCGTGCGCGCTCGCGTGCTTGCCCGGCGAAGAGTCGCAGCAACCGACGTGTCCGCACGTCAGGCACAGCCTCAGATGCACCCACGGGGTGCCGAGGCGAAGACATTCCTCGCAACCCTGCGGGGTCCGGGGCACCACGGCCCGGATCGCGGCCACGTGTGGGTCCGCATGGACATAAGTCATGACTTCGCTTCCTTGCCTGCATTTTCCGAGAGCGCCTGATCGAGCCACGTGCGCAGCTGGGGTACCGGAGCTGCGCCCGCCTGACGAGCGAGGACCTCACCCCGGTCCATCACCAGCAGAGTTGGTACGGCGCGGACGGTGAACCGTTCGGCCGTCTGGGGAGCAGCATCCACGTCGACCTTGACCAGCTTGATCTGACCTGCGCGTTCTCTGGCGAGCTGCTCGAGCGCCGGGCTGACCATGCGGCACGGGCCGCACCAGGTCGCCCAGAGATCGACCAGCACAGGCACCGAGGACTTGTCGGCGACCTCCGCGAAGTCGTCGTCCCCTGCCGCGGCGATCCACGGCAGCGGCTCGTGGCAGTTCCCGCAGCGGGGTTTTCCGTCCCCGGCCGCCGGCACCTTGTTGACCTTGCCGCAGTGCGGACACTTCACCTTGTCGGATCCCATGACGACACCTCTCCTCAGGCCGCCGCGACGGCGGGTTCCGCATACGCGACGGCGAGCTCGCCGCCGTCCACCGTGACACTGATGGTGCCACCCGGTTCGATTTCGCCCCGCAACAGCGCACGACCGATCTTGGTCTCTACCTCGTGGGCGATGTACCGCCGCAGCGGCCGCGCACCGTAGACCGGGTCGAAACCGTGTTCGGCGATGAGCCGGCGTGCCTCCGGCGTGATATCCAGGTGTATCTGGCGCTCCGACAACCTGTTCCGAAGATCGGTGAGCTGCAGCTCGACGATGTGCTCGATCTGGGGCAGCGTGAGCCTCAATTTTTCGTGCCGTGTGCCTGAGGTGTGGATTTCGGCTGGGATGTGCTGGTGCGGGACAGATATTGGTGTGTGGGTATAAGGGCGCGCCCGATGTCGCTCGGGTGGTGCCCGGTTCCACTGGCCGGGTTGGCTTTCGTGAGTCGTAGGAGCAGGAGGCCGCGGTCAGGTGAAGGCGGCGCGGATGCGATACCACGCTGCGGCGATCGCTTGGGCCCATTGCCAACTCGAATCGATCCGAACCCGGACCGCCCGGGCGCCGCGGGTGATGCGGGCCGCGACGTGCAAGACCCGGTAGCGGAAGGTGTCGATCTCGCAGCGGGCCAGGTCCGGGTGGTCGCCGAAGCCGATCAGCTTCGCCCAGGCGACCAGGTCGGTGGCGGCCAGGACGGTCTCGAGCCAGGCGGCGTTCGCGTCGAATCGCTGACACGGCAGATTCCGCAGCCCGGTCGCCTTGGCCTGCCGGATCCGGTCCTCGACCCGGGCGTGCTGCCGATGCCGCAGTTCGAGTCCGGCCAGTCCACCGGGCACCACTCCTTTCGGCGTGTCGGTGATGAACGCGGTGATCCGGTGCCCGTCGGAATCGGTGAACCGTAGCTGCGCCCCCGGGTGCGGGCGTTCCTTGCGCAGCACCAACCGGGTTCCCTCCGGCCAGGCGTCGAGATCGACCAGATCGGTGGCCTCGGCGACCCAGGCGCCGTCGCGGACCTCGCCGTCGGAGTCGATCGCCGGCACCCAGGTGGCCTTCGCGTTGAGTGTTTCGGTGGCAGCACGGACACGGTCGTCGACGGCGAATCCGAAGGAAAACCCCACCCCCGCGGTTCGGCAGGCGTCGGCGAATCCGTGGGTCGCCCCGGCCGAGTCGCTGCGCACCAGAATCTTCTGCCCGGCAGGGTCGGTCGGATCGGGCCGATACGCCGGTGGCAGCGAGTCCAGTGCCCACCCGAGGACGGTGACGTGGTCGGCTGCGGTGTTGCTTCCCGCATTCCCCGGACGGAGCAACCCGGCCAACGCCTCACCGCCGGCGATGTCGGGCCGGTCCAGAAAGGCCAGCAGCGGGTGGAATCCGTAGGTCTTCTTCCAGGTCGCAGCTGCGTTCTCCTTGTTATCGGAATGGTCGAGGGTGATGGTGGCATCGATGTCGATCCGCAGCCACTCCGCCTTCGGAGCGGCCCCTGCCGCCCACGCCTGCTCCCGGGCCCGGGCACGCGCGGCGCGTATCCCGGGCAGGTGCGCGGCATCGATCCGCTCGTCAACCAGCCGCCACATCGTGGTCGTCGACGCCGACGGACCGAACACATGCTCGCGGCCACCACAACCACGTGCGGCAACGTCCACACAGTCGGCACCGTCGGCGACCGCGGCGGCTAGGTCGGCGAACACCGCACCCGGGGCATGCGCCCATTGCCCGCGGTAGGTATCGGCCAGCACTGCCGTGACCTGCGCGGACAGCCCAGTCAGGTCCGCCATTTCCCGCAGCATCCCCACACCGGCATGCGACACCACACCCCGTCCGTCGGCCGATACTTTCACCCGTGAACCCGCTGCGATACTCTTCACCTGCGAAGTGCCTTCCCGTTGGCATTGTGGAACCGTAGAGAAGTCCCATTATGCCGTGCAGGACAGGCACTTTCGCTTATCTACCCACCCTGATCCGCGCTCCTGCACGAAAAGTTCAGGCGAGCGGGGTGAACAACACGATGTCGTCGACCCGGTTGAGGAACTCGGGACGGAAGTGCCCGCGCAGTTCCGCCAGCACCCAGTCCCGGGCGTCCGGCTTGATCTCGCCGTCGGCTGTGACTCCCTCGAGCAGATGCTGGGATCCGATGTTGGAGGTCATGATGATCACCGTGTTCCGGAAATCGACTTGCCTGCCTTGAGAATCGGTGATCCGGCCGTCATCGAGCACCTGCAGCAGGGTATTGAAGACGTCGGCGTGGGCCTTCTCGATCTCGTCGAAGAGCACCACGGAATACGGCTTACGCCGCACCGCCTCGGTGAGCTGGCCACCCTCGTCGTACCCGACGTACCCGGGGGGCGCACCGATGAGCCTGCTCACCGTGTGCCGCTCCTGGTACTCGCTCATGTCCAGGCGCACCATGTTGTCTTCGCTGTCGAAGAGGGCACTGGCCAGCGTCTTTGCGAGCTCGGTCTTTCCCACGCCCGTCGGGCCCAGGAAGATGAACGAACCGATCGGCCGGCGCGGATCACGGATACCGGACCTCGCCCGGATCACCGCGTCTGCGACCAGTTGCACCGCCTCGTCCTGACCGACGACCCTCTCGTGCAGAATCTCGTCGAGCTTCAACAGCTTCTCCCGCTCGCCTTCCTGCAGCCGGGCGACCGGGATACCCGTCCATGCGGCCACGATCTCTGCGATCTCGTCTTCGGTGACCACTTCACGCAGCAACGGATTCCGGCCCTGCCTGGTGGCCAGTTGCTCCTCCGCCGCCTCGAGCCTGCGTTCCAGCTCGGTGATCTCGCCGTATCGCAACTCGGCGGCCCGATTGAGGTCGTAGTTGCGCTCCGCCTCCTCGGCCTCGTGGCGCAATCGTTCCAGCTCTCCCCGCAGCTCCTGCACCCGCCGGATCGCCTGCCGCTCCGCCTCCCACTGAGCGTGCCGGGCGTCGGCCTCGGCCCGCAGGTCGGCCAGCTCCTTACGCAGCTCTTCGAGGCGCGCCTTGCTGGCCGCGTCCGTTTCCTTGGACAGCGCGGCCTCTTCGATCTCCAGCCGGGTCACCTTCCGCGTGAGCTCGTCGAGTTCGGCGGGCATCGAATCGATTTCGGTGCGTAGCCGGGCACACGCCTCGTCCACCAGATCGATCGCCTTGTCCGGAAGGAAGCGGTCGGTGATGTACCGGTGCGAGAGGGTCACGGCGGCCACCAGTGCGCCGTCCTGAATCTTCACGCCGTGAAACACCTCGAGGCGTTCTCGAAGTCCGCGCAGAATCGAGATCGCATCCTCGGCGCTGGGCTCGTCGACGAGAACGGTCTGGAAGCGACGCTCCAGTGCCGCGTCGGATTCGATGTGCTTGCGATACTCGTCGAGAGTGGTGGCACCGATCATGTGCAGTTCGCCGCGAGCGAGCATCGGCTTGAGCATGTTGCCGGCGTCGAGAGACCCCTCGCCGCCGACTGATCCCGCACCGACCACTGTATGTAACTCGTCGACGAACAACAGGATGCGCCCCTCGGCCGCCTTCACCTCGGACAGCACCGCCTGCAGTCGCTCCTCGAACTCGCCGCGGTACTTCGCACCGGCCACCAGGGAACCCATGTCGAGCGAAAAGATCGTCTTGTCGCGCAGGCCCTCGGGCACGTCGCCGCGGACGATCCGCTGGGCGAGGCCCTCGACGATCGCGGTCTTACCGACGCCGGGGTCGCCGATCAGCACCGGATTGTTCTTCGTCTTCCGGCTCAGGATCTGCGTTACCCTGCGGATCTCGGCATCTCGGCCGATGACCGGATCGAGTTTGCCTGCCCGCCCCTCGGAGACGAGGTCGCGTCCGTACTTCTCCAGAGCCTCGTACGCCCCTTCCGGGGTCGCCGAGGTGACGCGTTGATTGCCGCGCACTTTCGTCAGCGCCGTGAGGAATGCCTCTCGTGTGACCCCATGACTGGCGAGGACCCGCCCCGCCGCACTGGCCGACCCCTCCTCGGAGAGGGCCATCACGAGATGCTCCACCGACACGTAGGAATCCTTGAGTCGCTTCGCCTCCCGTTCCGCGGCGTCGAGCAGCTTGGCCAGGCGCTGGGTGATCATCACCTGACCGGGCGTCGCGCCGGGGCCGCTGACCTTCGGCCTGCGCGACAGTTCACGTTCCAGGTCGGATCGCAGGGCATCGACGTTCGCGCCGGCCTGCTCGAGCAGTCGGGGGACCAACCCTTCCTGCTGGTCGACCAACGCGAGCAGCAGGTGCTCTCCGTCGACCTCGGTGTGACCCATTCTGGTCGCTACGTTCTGGGCTTCCTGCAGGGCTTCTCGTGACTTCTCAGTCAGGCTGCCGGTGTCCATGGGGGTGTCCTCCTTCTGCGGGAAGCTGCTTCGAGTTTCTCGATTCGATCCAGCAGATCGAGCACGAGCCCGATTGCCGAGTAGTTCAGGCCCAGACCGGTCCGCAGCCGTTGGATGCGGGCGGCGTGGGCCACTTCGGACGGTTCGAACGACATCTCGCCGCCGGCGTCGCGGCGGGCGTCGAGCAGGCCGAGAGCCACAAGCTTTCGTGCCAGGTCCGGGTGCAGCCCGGTACGTTCGGCGAAGGCATCTGGCGACAATCCGGCACGGCGAACCAAGACGTACTGGGTGACCGGGGTCGGGGTGCTCATGTCTCTTTCCTCGGATCGAAGTTCGATTCGGTGGCCAACTGCTCGAACAGCTCGCGTTCGCGTGCTGTCGGTTTCGCCGGCACCATCACCTTGATCTCGGCGTAGAGGTTGCCGTTGGCGCCCCGCGAATTGGGCATTCCCTCTCCCCGCAGGCGCAGCTTCCTTCCCGTCGACGAGCCTGGAGCCACTTTGACTTTCGCCTCGCCACCCGGGGTGGGAACGACGACGGTCGACCCGAGGACCGCCTCCCATGGCGATATTGGCAGGTCGACGTAGATGTCCCGGCCCTGTACCCGGAACCGGGAATGCGGCTTGATCCGCACCACGAGGTACAGATCCCCGGGCGGCGCGTCACCGTTGCCCCGGCCGCCTTGCCCGGCCAGCCGGATTCGCTGGCCGTCCAGGACACCGGCCGGAATGTCGACGTCGTACTGCCGTCCGTCCAGTCTGAGAGTGCGTTTGCCGCCCCGGTACGCCTCTTCCAGGGTCAGTTCCAGTTCCGCTTCCTGATCGGCGCCGGGAATCGGCCCGTACCCGCCACCGCCGCCGAACATCTGCCCGAAGAGGTCCTCGAAGTCGACGCCGCCTTCGCCACCGACACCGTGACCGAAGTGCACCCTTCTGCCCCCGCCCCCACCGCCGTACCCGCCGCCACCGTACCCACCGGCGCTTGCCCGGACCCGTTCGTCGTAGTCCTCGGGCACACGCCGGAAGTCGGCACCGAATCGGTCGTAGCGTTTCCGGGTGTCCGGGTCGGACAACACCTGGTAGGCCTCGTTGGCCTCCTTGAACTTGTCCTCCGCAGTGGGGTCCTTGTTCACATCGGGGTGGTACTTGCGGGCCAGCTTGCGGTAGGCCTGCTGGATTTCGTCGGCGGCGGCGCCCCGCGGGACCCCGAGCGCTTCGTAGTAGTCACGCGCCATCGGTGCTCACCCCTCGGGGCGGCTGACGACCACCGCGGCGGGACGCAGCTGCCGCCCGTCCTCCCCGTAGCCCGGGCGCAAGACCTCGATCACGGTCCCGGAGGGAAGGTCGGGTTGGGCCACCACACTGACCACTTCGTGGAGCTCCGGGGAGAACGGCACACCGACCTCGTCGTGACGCTCGAAGCCGAACCGCGACAGCACCTGCACCGCCTGATCCCGGATCGCCTTCACACCCTCGACGACGGTCTGAGGATCGCTGCCCGCATGCGCCAGCGCAAGCTCTAAATTGTCCAGAACCGGCAGCCATGCCGCGGAAACCTTCGCCACCTCCGCGGCGCGTTCACGGTCCAGATCCTTGGCATACCGCTTGCGCAGGTTGTCCAGATCTGCGAGGGCCCTGCGCCAGCGGTCCTCGAGTTGAGCCAACTCGGCCCCCGTGTCGGTGCGATCAGGCGCCGTCTCGGTCTGATCCCTGTCGGTACCGTCGGTAGCCGGCTCGGTCGTCGAATGATCTGCAGACCTTTCCATCGTGTGCCTCAGCTTCGATCGAATTCGGCGTCGATCACGTCGTCGTCATCCGACGACGCAGCCTCTGCGCCGCCGGCCTGATGTCCGTCGCCGCCGTCCTGGACCGGCGTTAGCCCGTAGAGCAACTGCTGCAGCTCCGAGGTGAGTGGCTCTACCTCCGCGGGTGAAGCACCGTCTTTCACGGCCTTCCTGGCGTCGGCGATCAGCATCTCGGCCCGCGCCTTGTCGTGCGGTGGCGCACTGTCACCGAGTTCGGCGAGTCGCCGTTCCACTTGATATGCAACCGAATCGAGCGCGTTGCGTGCGTCGACCGCTTTGCGCAGCTCCTCGTCCTCACCCCGGTTCCGTTCGGCCTCTGCCAGCATGCGCTCGACCTCACTGGTGTCCAGGTTGCCCTGCTCACTGATCGTGATGCTCTGCTCCTTGCCGGTGTCCTTGTCGCGGGCGGTGACGTTGAGGATGCCGTTGGCGTCGATATCGAACGTGACTTCGACTTGGGCCTCACCGCGTGGCGCGGGGCGGATGTCTTCCAGCCGGAACCGGCCGAGCACCCGGTTGTCGGCGGCCCGTTCGCGTTCGCCCTGCAGCACCACGACGTCCACGGCGGACTGATTGTCCTCCGCCGTGGAGAACACTTCGCTGCGCCGGGCCGGGATCGTCGTGTTGCGCTCGATGATCTTGGTCATCACCCCGCCCTGCGTCTCGACGCCGAGGGACAGCGGGGTGACATCGAGCAACAGCACATCGGAAACCTCGCCCTTGAGCACGCCCGCCTGGACGGCGGCACCGAGCGCCACGACCTCATCCGGGTTGACGCCCATGTGGGGGTCCTTACCGCCGGTGAGCCGGCGAACCAGCGCCTGCACCGCCGGAATACGTGTCGAACCACCGACCAGGATCACCTCGTCGATGTCGTTGGCGGTGACCTTGGCGTCACTCATCGCCTGCTTCACCGGGCCGAGGCAGCGTTCCACCAGATCCGCCGTCAGATCCTCGAACTTCGACCGCATGATCGTGGTGGTGAGGTGCTTGGGACCGTTCGCGTCAGCGGTGACGAAGGGCAAGTTGACCTGGGCCTGTGTCACCGAGGACAACTCGACCTTGGCTTTCTCCGCGGCCTCGAAGAGGCGCTGCAACGCCTGCGCATCCTTGCGCAGATCGATATTCTCCGCACGCTGGAATTCGTCGGCGAGGTAGTCCACCAGGCGTCGGTCGAAGTCGTCGCCGCCGAGGTGGGAGTCGCCGGCCGTGGAACGAACCTCGACCACTCCCTCGCCGACGTCGAGCAGGCTCACATCGAAGGTGCCGCCACCGAGGTCGAAGACCAGTACGGTTTCGTGGGTCTGCTTGTCCATGCCGTACGCCAGTGCCGCAGCGGTCGGCTCGTTGATGATCCGCAAAACCTCGAGGCCTGCGATCCGGCCGGCGTCCTTGGTGGCGTTGCGCTGCGCGTCGTTGAAGTAGGCCGGAACGGTGATGACCGCTTCCTTGACCTTCTCACCGAGGAACTTGCTCGCGTCGTCGACGAGCTTGCGCAGCACGAGGGCACTGATCTCCTCCGGCGCGTACTTCTTTCCCCGCACGTCGAATCGGGCCTCACCGTTGTCACCCGGCACGACGTCGAAGCTGACCGCTTTGGCCTCCTCGGAGATCTCGTCGTAATGGCGTCCGATGAAGCGTTTCGCCGAGTAGATCGTGCCCTTCGGATTCAAGATCGCCTGCCGTCGGGCAAGCTGACCCACCAGGCGTTCACCGCTCTCGGTGAACGCCACCACCGACGGCGTCGTCCGCGCTCCCTCGACATTGGAGATCACCACCGGCTCGCCGCCTTGCCAGCTTGCGATAACCGAGTTGGTGGTGCCTAGGTCTATACCTACAGCGGTCGCCATGACTCATTCCTTTCGATCGGTTCGGCCGGTGAGCAAGCGGACGGCTTCGTCCGCAACCTCGACATCGGCGAGGACTTCGTAGTGACGTGGTTGTAATGACTGGATCGAGGTGAAGTCGCGCCGGCCGCCCTGCAGCGCATACATGAGCAGGCCGAGCAGAGCGCCGACAACAGCACCGAACACCAACCCGTAGAAGGCGAGCGCGAGGCCCGTGAGCAGCGGCTGGACCCAATCGAGTAACCCGAAGATCCAGCCGAACAGCGCACCCGTCAGCGCGCCCGCGGCGGCGCCGCGCAGAGCGGCCCAGCCGTAGTTCAAGCGGCCGACGATCTGCTCGACCAGCTCGATATCGCGACCGACGATGGTCAGTTTGTCTACCGTGAAATGCTGGTCGGAGAGATAGTCGACGGCGCTTTCAGCGTCGGCGTAGTTGTCGAACGTTGCTACCACCTGGCGGGCAGGTCGGTTCGGACGGACCGCGGAGGTCCCGCCACTGGACTCTGACATCACGCCCCCTAGGCGTTAATGACTCGGGATTCGCCGAGCCCGCGCGTACCAGTTCGGCGTTCGGTCGATCAGTCAATCGTTTGAGCTCACGGAGGCCCAACCGCCTGAGAGTTCCTCATCCGCCTCTGGGCGTCACCAAGATTCGCATCATGGGCGTCCACACAACGGGGGACAGTGGCGTCCACACCCCACCCAGGGCATAAATTTCCGCCGGAACCCGCTCGAGGCGGCCGGTACTACGGGCATCAGCCACTACTCCGGGAATCCATGAGTACAACTCCCGATAGCAAATTTTCGCAGCCGAAGGAAGTGAGTGACTAGGGCCCGGCAAGCCGAAAGCAGGAAGCCGATTCCACCCTGACAGTACAGTCGCGGGAGCACTGGGAATAACAGCTGCTTCATCCTCACGTAGAGGATCAGGCCCCCGACGGTGGACTCTAATTACTTGGCGCAGAATCGAACAGCGGCGAAATCCACTTCTCAGCTGTTGGATCAGCCCATTCGGTGGAGTCGCTGAACTCTGATTTCTTTGTACGGCAACCGAATCGGGCCTAAACGGGGGAGCTGGTTTGAAAGTGAAAGTAGTACAACAATATACGACTCGTCGCCGGAGTAGTTGAGAAACGCCACTGTAATCGTCGATGTAGATTTCAATTGGGTATGTGAGGCGGGTCGGGAGTCGCCGACCACGGGAGCAGGCAGGGGTATGTTGATCGGGTGGGCCCGCTCGCGGCAGGTGTATGTAGGAGACCGATTCCTCACGGAGGGCGGTCGCTGATGCGCGTGCCGTCGACCGTACGTTCCTCGGTCTGGGCGCCGCTGGTCGCGATCGTGGTCCTCCTCCTCGCGGGATGCGGCGCCTCGGCTCCCACCACCTCGACGCCCTCAGCGGGGCCTGCCGTAGACCTGCCGGCACTGGTCCGGCAGGTGGAGGCCTCGGTCGTGACCGTGCTCACCGGGTCCGGCGTGGGCAGCGGCATCGTCTACAAGACTGACGGCACCATCGTCACCAACGCCCACGTGGTCGAGGGTGCCCGGGAGGTGAGTGTGGCATTCGCGGACGGGCAACAGGTGTCCGCGAACGTGCGGGCCGTCGATCGCGTGACCGACGTCGCGGTCCTTCAAGCGGACCGCACGGATCTGACTGCGGCGACGTTCGAGACAGCGCTGCCGGAGGTCGGTGCGCTCGCCGTAGTCGTGGGCAGTCCACTGGGGTTCGAGGCCACAGTCACCTCGGGCATCATCTCAGGATTGCACCGTCAGATCCCCGGGTCGGCCTCCACCGGGGCCCCGCTGGTGGACCTGATTCAGACCGACGCCGCGATCTCGCCGGGTAACTCCGGGGGTGCGCTGATCGACGGACAAGGGCGGGTCGTGGGGATGAGTCAGGCCTACATTCCTCCGTCGGAGGGTGCGGTGGCTCTGGGCTTCGCCATCCCCGCGGCGAATGTCGTCGATGTCGCGGACCAGCTGCTGGCCTCGGGAACCGCCCAGCATGCGTACGTCGGCATTCAACCCGGCACGTTGACCCCGCAGATCGCCGAACAACTGGCAGTCGACCGCACCAACGGTGTCGTCGTCCTCGAGGTCGTCCCGCTCGGTCCGGCTGCGACCGCGGGTATCCGGCCCGGCGATGTCATCACCGCGGTCAACGGCCACGACACCGAGTCGGCAGAGGACTTCATCGCGGCGCTCCGTGCCGTCGACCCGGGCGATCGAGTCGAACTGACCGTGCTCCGCGGCAGGGAGACCCAGCAGATCTCGGTCACCGTGACAGACCGCCCCACCAGCTGAATTACGATTCCAAGCGCGACCGAAGCGGGTACGGACGGGATCTGTGTTGCGGCCCGGCACGTTGCGGGCGTTGGCTAGCATCGCCGTCAGCGTGTCCTCGTGACACGAAATTGAGAAACCGCGGCAGGACATTCACCGTCAGGTTCTGCCCGACCACCTTCGACGTCGATGGTTGATCCCTACGGTGCCGGGGTTAGCCGAGATTTCGGAGAGGCCGAGTTCATGCTGCGGAAGCAGCGAATCGAGAGCGGCCAGGGCCCTCTGCCGTGATTCCCCGACGATGTCCGGTCATGGAATCGATGACCCGGACAATGATGTACCCGTTCGGCCGAGGTGCACCGACCGCACCAGATCCCGCCGATAGTGGTCGACGGTGCATCCTCGGCCGCTCGTGGTGTCTACCGGAGAGGCAGCGGAGATCCGCGGCGGCGCTGTGATGCATGCGCACCCACTGCCTGGGAGTTTGGGGGCAGACCGGGCGGGTACGCGAAGGCAGTGGAGGCGAATGAGCACCTGCGGGGAGGGCAAACCGGTGCGGACGGTGAGCAGGTCTCGGTGCTGTTCATCGCGGATCCGGGCACGCCTGCGGCTCTCGCCGAACGCGTCGCGGAGCACCTGCCGCAACGCATGCGAAGCCGTGACCGCCTCGAGCGCCGGTGGACGACGTGCGTGCGCAGCAAGCCGTACCTCTCAGACGAGCAAGCGGATTTCGCAGACGTGATCGACGCGGTCGATCCATCCTCCGAAGGCGAGGACATCGTCGTGTACCTCACCGACCTACCACGCCGCGAAGACACCCTGCCGGTGGTGGCCGACGTCAGCGCCGACCACCTCTTCGCGCTCATCTCCGTCGCCGCGGTGGGCGGCGTCCACATCGAGCGCCGCATCCGCACCGTCACCGAACTCGCGATCGCCCACATCCTCGGGGAACCGGAACTCATGCCCCCCGGCACGGCGCGACGGTTCCCGTGTGTGCAGATCGAGGACGGCATCCGGTACTTCGCGCCCTCGGGACTGCGGCGACTGCGACTGCTGTCGGGGATGGTGCGGGCGAACCGGCCGTGGCGGCTGGTCACCGGACTGTCGAAGGTGCTCGTCGGCGCGTTCGCCACGGGTGCGATCGCACTGGCCACCGACACGATCTGGTTGTTCGCCGACACGATGGGCCCATGGCGTATGAGTGCGGCGACGATCCTGTCGATCGTGGCGATTATTCTCTGGCTGATCCTCGATCACGAACTGTGGGAGCGGCCGAAGTCGCCGGAGGAGCGCGATCGATCTGTGTTGTACAACACCGCGACCGTCGCCACCTTGGTCATCGGTGTGATCGTCCTCCACGTGGCCCTGTTCTGCCTGCTCCTGTTCACCGCGTGTCTCGCTCTTCCCCCGGAACTGCTGTCCCGCATTCTCGGGCGCGGGGTGAACTTCTCCGACTACCTCACGCTCACCTGGCTGCTGGCGTCCATCGCCACCATCGGTGGGGCGCTCGGGTCGGGTCTCGAGGACGACGCCGCCGTCAAGGAGGCGGCGTACGGGGTCCGGCAGCGCCAGCGCATCGAGGAGACGCGGAGGCGGTCGAACGAGGCGGGATGATCGACGAGGTGTGCAATGACTGTCTGCCGAGCGTCCATCAGGATACGGGCGACCGGGCGCGCTCACCCTGCTTTCGTGCGACGGTCGAAGGATCCTTTTCCGGTGGCGATGTGTGTGACCATTGGGGAGCATGAGTACTCGTGGCGTGGTCCGGTAATGGAACGGCCACGACCTCCTCGGCGAGGGTCGACTCGCCGGAAACCCCGGGCGGTTGCTGGGTGACTGGCCCACGGTTGCCGGTCTTGTGCCGATGGGGACGGAAGAGGCTGTGACGGCGCCCGGGGGGCGTGCGAACGGACGGGCAGCGGTAACAGCGCATCCGGAGGTCGCGAAGTTGATCTTGTTGGAGCGCTGGGGAGGGAGGGAGCCGACGCGGGAATCGAACCCGCGTATTCAGCTGGGGAAGCTGATGTTCTGCCAATGAACTACATCGGCGCGCACGATATTGGGCGCCCGTAGGCAGGCCCAACACCGTGCGATGGAAGCATTTGTCGCCCACTGACGCGCAAGGATCGCGAAGAGGATCCAGCGGATCAACGCCCGCACCGCGGGACGCCGACTCGCCCGCAGCATTGTTACCGGGTTGCCGAATCCTGCTGTCACGCCGCCGAAACGCCGCTTTGAGGAGTGCGCGGACAGCGGGAGAGAGGCACCGGCGGCGACTAGCGGTACGCGCACCTCGCGATGCGCAACGGCTGTCCGACACGGCAGGGACGCTCATCAAGAGGAGGACACTCGTCGAAATCGCCTGTGTCTACCGGTGGTTGGCCGATGAGCCCGCCACCAGTACCCCGAAACACATCCATCCGCGTCGGCATTGATTGGGACGGGGCGGCGCTAGTTAGAATCGGGCGATGGACAGGACCGACCGCGCCAGCCGGACGATCGCGGCACCACCGGCGACTGTGTACGGCGCTCTCCTCGACCGGGAGTCCCTCGAGGCGTGGTTGCCGCCGGACGGCATGCGCGGACGGGTCGAGCGGTGGGATCCCCGGCCTGGTGGCGGGTTCCGGATGGTCCTGACCTACCTCGACCCCGCCGACGGCCCCGGAAAGACGTCAGATGCGACGGATGTCGTCAATGTCGGATTCGCCGACCTGGTGCCACCGGAACGCGTGGTGCAGCGGGCGGTGTTCGAAGCCGACGACCCCTCGTACGCGGGCACCATGACGATGACCTGGCACCTCGCCGCCGCCGGTGACGGAACCGAGGTGACCGTCACCGCCACGGACGTGCCACCCGGCATAGACCAAGCGGCACACGAGGCCGGGATCGCCTCCTCGCTGGCAAACCTGGCGTCGTACGTCGAAGGGTCCGGCTGACTCGAGTCGGCTGCGACCTGCTTGCCGCCGATCCGGCGCCGCGCCCATGGTGCCGGGTGCCGTGCCAGTCCAGAGTTTGCACTCACGACTTGGGGTGCACGTGATGCACGGCGCATCACGCTGGGCTTGTTTGCACACGATCGTTGTGCGGGCTCGGGTGCCCGCATGGTGGACTCCCGCCCGTGGGTGCACGTCCTGCTGCGATCAATCGAGGATCGTGTCGCTTTGGCCGGGCTTGGCACAGGCCTGGCGGATCTGTGCGAGTGCGGATTCCCGCTGTCGTGGACGGTGTGCCGGGAGCGGGACGCCGGCGATGGGACCGGGGATATGTGAGCAGCTTGCCGCTACTGTCGTGAACGTCTGACTCGGTTCGGGTGTCATCGCGCCTCGGTCTCGCAGATTCACTGGGGGTGACGGGTGGTCAGGATGCGTGACTTTATTTCCGGGATGGTGGTGCAGACCATGCTGAAGGCGGCTTCCCGGACCATTCTCTCGGTGGGTTCGCCGCGTTGGACGGATAGGCTTCCTGCGGCGGGGGCGATGTAGTTGCCCGCGGTGACGGCGAATTGGCGGGCGCGGGCGTCGTAGATGTCTCCGTCGCCGGTGGCCGCGTTGTGAGGGCCCTCGCGGATGGTGGTGTGTGTTTCCCGCAGTTGTAGAATCGCCCGGTCCGCGATGCTGAGTCCGCCTTGACGTGCCGTTCGGACGCGGATGGCTGCGGTGTGTGACTGACATGTTTCATGCTCGGTGCGGTGTTGGCCGGCGGTGCAGGGGTTCTGGGGTTGGCGGTCGCACTGTTCGGGGGAGCGGAGCCACGGTGCCTGTGCGCGTTCGACGGCGACACCGAAGCCCGCGACGCTCCCCGGCCTTGATCGAGAGTCGGTCGGGTCTCGACCTGCGATTACGGGATCGAGCCGGAGCGGTGCGGATTCGGAGGAATCACCCGGTTGCGGCGGCGGGCAACGTGCAGGACTGCACCGAAGTGCCGCCGGATGCGGCGTTCGGGCCGCTCGGCAACTCGACGACGAATCTCGCTGTACAGCCGTTCCCGTTGCCATCTCGCCATGGCGATGTGACCGGAGAAGGTGTCGAGAAGGTCGAGGTAGCCGTCCACGTCGTAGCTGACTTCCCAGTCGAAGTGACGCACCACGACGCTGTCGAAGAGTCCGTTCTGCTCGATTTCGGCCTGATGATCGGCCAGCTCACCCGGGCGCGCCCACGTCGCGGTATCCGGGAGACCGTCGCCGATCTCCTCGTAGACGGGCTGGATCTCTCGAAAGATCGGGTCCCCACCTTCCGGGAACACGTGTTGTGCACTCCACAACGCCAGATGCCCTCCGGGGCGAATGAGACTGGCCGCCTTGATGTATCGCGTTGCGGGGTCGATCCAGTGCCAGGAGGTTGCCGCGCACACGAGGTCGTAGGTCACGCCTGGCGCCGGCTCCCAGTGCTCGAAATCGGCGCAGACCACCTCGGCGTTGGGGAACGGCGCCACATTCACACGCGCGATCGCTGCCAATTCATGCCCGAGTTCGACCGACGTGATGGTGAAGCCCCGCCGCGCGAGTTCGACGGTGGCCTTGCCCGAGCCTCCTCCGATCTCCAGTAGCGAGTCACCTGGGCGCAGTCCGGCCGTGAGGACGAGTTCGTCATAGAGCGCCGACGGATAGCTGGGCCGAGCGGGGTGGTACTTCTCGGCGGCCAACTCGAATGTGTTCCGAAGCGTACGGCGATCCGATGTCATGGTTCGATCATCTCTGCTCCTCGGCGGATCGATCCAGCACCGGTTTCGCCGGCGTCTCGTGGGCTTGTCTACTCCGCCACCAGCGTTTTGATGCGCTAACCATCAGTGACAGCGACCCCGCGCAGAGGGGAAAATCAAACAGACCGGTCTCCAGTCTTCTGGCCCTACATCGCCCGAGGAGCGTGACGAGGCAGGTCGACTCCGATCCAGCCATCACCAGAAGGATGATCACCATGCCGGTTGTCGAGCAGTCCGTCGTCATCGCCCGTCCTGCGTCGGAAGTGTGGAGTTTTGTCACCGTCGCGGAGAACTGGCCGTCGTGGGAGGCGTCCACCGTTGAATGCGAGCAGCTCACCGACGGGGAACTCGGGGTGGGCACCCGGTGGCGCGGGGTAACCCGCATTCTGGGTAGGCGCCTCGACTGGGTGACCGAATTCGTCGAGTACGAGCCGTTGAAGGTGGCCACGTCCAAGTCGGTGGAGAGCAAGGTCGGCTTCACCGCGACGACGAGGCTCGAGGAAGTCGACGGCGGCACCCTGTTCACCTATCGGACCGACAGCGAAAGTGGCCTCGGAGGAATCTTCGGCAAGCTGGCTGACCCGATAGTCGCGAAGGCGTACTCACGGACGGTGCGGGCGAGCCTGGACAACCTCGCAGACCTGCTCACCATCGACGGCTGACCATGTGGGTCGGCTCTCATTCGGTCGTTCCCCGAGCAGCGATGAGATTCCGTGTCGCGACGAGTCTTACCGTGCATACGATGTGGCCGACCGAAGGAGCGAGCTGTGGAAGATGTCTGGTCGATGGTGCACGCGGAGCGTGTGGCGCTGGTCGACGACCTCGGGAGTCTCGACGCGGCGCGGTGGGACGAGCCGTCGCTCTGCGGCGAGTGGACGGTGCACGACGTGGTCGCCCACCTGGTCGACACGGCTCGGACGACGCGACTCGGTTTCATGGTCGGTCTCGCGCGGGCGCGGTTCGACTTCGACCGCCAGAATGCCCGCGGTGTCGAACGCGAGCGCGGTGCCTCACCGCAGGAGACGTTGGCTCGGCTTCGTCGGGTGGCGTCGCGGACGTCGACGCCTCCGGCCCCCCTCGACAGCCGGCTCGTCGAGGAGATCGTCCACGGTGAGGACATCCGTCGGCCCTTGGAACTCACCCGCTCCTACCCGGCGGAGGCCGTCGACAGATCGCTCCGCCTGCAGACGCGCACCCCGGCGTCCTTCGGCGGTGCCAGAGAACTCGTGGCCCGCGTCCGGCTGACCGCAGCGGACACCGAGGTGTCGATCGGAGAGGGCCCCGAGGTGAGCGGCACCGCCCTGTCGCTTCTCCTGGCCGTCTCCGGTCGGAGGGTGGCGCTGGACGACCTCGACGGACCGGGAGTCGAGGTCCTCGCGGCGGCGATCTGACGAACCGCGGTCCGGGGCCCGGGCGACGGTCGCGAGTCGTCATCTGAAGGACACGTCGGTTCCCCTCATGGTCGGGGCGCCCACGAGTGTCGTCCAGCTCGGCACGTTTTCCGGCGCCATGCCCCCGGCCTCGCCGTAGACGACGTCCAGCGTGTCCTGCTCCATCTTCGAACCCGCGTAACTTGCGGGCATGATCTGGGATCCGTACCCCGGGACCTGTTCGGGGACGCCGGCGGGCGCCGGGAAGTATTCGATGGTCGACGGGCCTGGATTTCGCGACGGAACCTGGTACGAGCCGTCGTTGAACGATCCGCCCGGGTACTGCGGGAAATTCCCGCCCGGTGCGGTGACGTTGTCGTAGCAAGCCGGTCCGCGGTCGTCGAGCAGGCGCGGCTCGTCCTGGTTGGGCAGGTAGCGACCTTTCGGGTTGATGAACTGAACAGAACCACGACCGCCGGGATAGGGATCGTCCAGGGCGAGCAGTTCTCGGGCTATCGGTTCGGCCTTCACGAAGTCCGCCAGAGTGCAACCGAAGCTCGGCGAGTAGCGGCCGAGGAGCTGCAGCGCCTCACGCGAATCGGCGGCAATACTGACGATCGATTCGGCGTTGGTCTGCAGGAGATCCGCGGTGGACGAACTCGTTCCGGTCAGCGACGCCAGCAACGTGGAGATCTCGCCCTGCTTCTCCACCACGGTGTTTCCGGTGGTACGCAGGTTGTCGAGGGCGTCGACCAGGTCGGGTGCCGCCTCGGAATACGTCTGCGAGAAGTCCGCCAGACCGCGCAGATCCTCCTGGATGGCAGGAAGTTCGGTGTTCAGCCCGCCCAAGATCTCCTCGAGACGGTCGAGTGTCAGGCCGAGTTCGGCGCCGCGGCCGCTCAGTCCCTGGGACAGCGCGCCGAGCGTGTTCGCCAGGTCCTGCGGCGGAATCGCCTGCAGCAGCGGCAGCAGACCGTCCAGAACCTGACCGACCTCGACGGCGTTGCCACTCTTGTCCTGACGCAGCGTGTCGCCGGCCTGGATCGGCGGAGCGGTGTCGCCCTCGGGAACGATCAGCGACACATAACGCTCACCGAACAGCGTCTTGGGCAGCAACCGCGCCGTCGCGTCGGACGGAATCAGCGGCGCCTTGTCCGGCTGGATCGCGAGAGCCAGGGTGACCTCGTCCTCCTGGGAGGACGCGGAGCGCACCTCGCCGACGATGAGGCCTCGGACCTTCACGTCTGCATCTGGAGGCAGGGCATTTCCGGCGGTATCGGTGACGAGGTCGACCTTGACGACCTTGGTGAACCGCTTGTCGAACATCCCGACGGAGAGTGCCAGGTACAACGCGAGGACGAGGAAGAACACCAGCCCCAGCACCCGTCGACCCACGACAGATGTCGTGTTGCTCATACGACCACCCTCACGATCACCGCCGGTGGTTGCCGCTGAGACCGTGTCAGCGGCGCCGACCTCCCCGATCTATCGTGCCTCGCGAAGGGTGCGTCTCGTGCTGCATCGCGCAGGTACCGGCAAATACTCGACGATTCCCGGATTCGGCTGGGCAGTCCCTACCGCCGAGGCCGATCCCCGCTTTTGCCGCCCATGCGCTCGTAGCGGAGCGATACCCTTGATCGGGGGATTCGGCGGAAGGACACAATGTGGGTCGACAACGACACAAGGCCGCACCGGGCGTAGTCGCCGTGTGATCGCACGGGGCCGCACTCCGAGTTACCGATGTACGAGCCGACCGATCTGGTCGAATCAGCCGAACGAACCCGCACAGCGCTTGCCACCGTCGTGGCACGGTTTTCCGAGGCTTGGGGGTCCGGGTCCCCGCCTGACCTGTCCGCGTTCCTACCCCGCGAACCGGCGGAGCGGCGTTCGATACTGATCGAACTGATCAAGATCGACCTCGAATACCGCTGGGTTCGTCACTGTTTCCCCAAACGACTGACCGAATACCGTGCGGAGTTCGCGGAGTTGCAGGAGGGTCCGCTTCCAGCCGACCTGGTCTACGAGGAATTCCACGCCCTGCGCCGAAGTGCGCACGGAGTCGATACGGCAACCATGGCCGCCGAGGCGGCGACCATGGCGGGTGGCCCCGACCTCGACGAGCTCACGAGTGACTACTGCAGCACGATGATTGCCCGTCCATTGGCGCAAGTTGTTCTGGGCAACATCGATGTCGGCGACCGTGTCGACGATTTCGACCTTCTGATGAGGATCGGGTCCGGCGCCTTCGCCCAGGTATATCTGGCTCGGCAACAATCGATGCAACGCCTGGTCGCGGTCAAGATTTCCCATAACCACGGCATCGAGCCGCAGACACTCGCCCAACTGGACCACGAATACATCGTGCGGATCTTCGACCAGCGACTGATCGCCGACGGCGAACTGAAGCTGCTCTACATGCAGTACCTACCGGGGGGAACGCTGCTCGACGTGGTGCACCTACTGCGCTCGACGCCTCCGGAACACCGCAGTGGTCAACTACTGCTCGATGCCGTCGACGGGGTCCTTGCCGCCAAGGGTGAGGTTCGGCCCAGCGAATCCGCCGTTCGCGCACGGGCCGCCGCACTGACGTGGCCGGAGACTGTGGCTTGGCTGGGCCGCCGACTCGCGGACGCGCTTCAGCACGCATCCGAGCGGGGAGTGTTGCATCGAGACATCAAACCCGCGAACGTGCTGCTGAGCGCCGAGGGAATTCCGAAGTTGGCCGATTTCAACGTCAGCGCCAGCAATCGCATCAAGGGCACGAGTCCGCTGGCCTACTTCGGCGGGTCGCTGGCGTACATGTCGCCCGAACAGCTCGAAGCCTGCCATCCGGGCTCGCCGGCGACCGCCGCCGACCTCGACACGCGAAGCGACATCTTCGCGCTCGCTGTCATGCTGTGGGAGTTGCTCACGGGACGCCGTCCCTTCGCGGACGAAACCTCCGCCGGCGAGTCGGAGACGTCGCTGGCCCGCATGCTCGAGCTGCGGCGCAGCCCCGTCGAGGCGAAATTCCTGTCGGAGCTTCCGCCGGATTGCCCGATGGCGTTGCGCCGCGTGCTTCTGAAGTGCCTGTCGCCCGACCGCGACGATCGCTACCCGTCCGGTTCGGAACTGGCCCAGCAGCTCGACCTGTGCCTCGAGGAGCGGTCCCGCGACCTGGTCTATCCGCCCCCGAACAGCTGGCGGGCGCGACTGTCCCGATCGCCCACCCCCATTCTGTGGTCGTCCTCGCTGGTCGGCATCGGCCTGGCCACCATCTACCTCGCCGTGCACCTCCAGGAACTGCTCAACGAGCGCCTGTCCGATGCCACGTACGCGAAGCTCTACACGAGCACGATCGTTTTCAACCTCTGTGCCTGGCCGCTGGCGGTTCTCGTCTACGCCTATATGTCGCGTGATCTGCTCGCGGTTCCTCGCGGCTTACGCAAGGGCAGACGCTACGACGAGGCCGTCCTCGCGCGGGTGCGGTCGCGAACACTGGTCTGGGGCGATATGTGTGCCCTGAACACGTTCGTGTTTGCGGTCTGCGCATCCGTGGCGGGGGTGATGTTCCTTCGCTGGTTCACGGACCTTCCGGCCCGGCTGATGGTCCATGCGGCGACGACTGTTCTGGTGGCGGGCACCATCTCTGTTGCGTACACGTTCTTTCTGTCGACGTTCTACGTCGTTCGCTGCGTCTATCCCATCTATCTGCGCCACGGCCTCACGACTGCGCACGACACCGTCGTTCTTCGCGGGCTGCGCCGAAGAACGACGGTCTACCTGGCGGTGACGGCGTCCGTGCCACTGGTCGGGGTGCTGGCCGGATTCAGCACCCTCGAACCCGCGGAGCTTCCTCTCGTGCGCGACTCGGTCCTTGGGTTGTGCGCGGCCTCCGGGCTCGCATTCGTCGCCGTGTATTGGTTGTACCGGAAACTCGATGCCGACGTGCGCGCGCTGGAGCGAGTGGTCTAGCGCAACCGTTCGATCCCGATGTGCGACAGGCCGTCACACGCCACGCACTGTAGGTCTGACCGTGCACTCGTTCACCCTCCCTGACGGGCGGCTGTCAGGGGTGCGCTTCGGACCGTCGGCGCGCAGACTGGAACCAGGAGGTCAGGAGGTTGTCATGCGACTACTACGGGGCCTGCTCGACGTGGTGCTGGGGATCCTCACGGCCGTACTCGGCACGGTGCTGGGCATTGTCGCGGCGGTGGTATGGATCGTCGGTGGGGTGCTCTGCGTGACGGTCATCCTGCTTCCTCTGGGTCTGCCCGTGGTGAGGCTCGCCCGCCGTCTCTTCACCCTCGCCAGGAAGCTGATGCACTTTCCCTGACGCGCAGGGTGAAGAAGATGAACGGTGCCTCACGGCTGAGCCGATCGAAGTGCTCGGGGGAGCGATCGCGCACCGCCGCACCCGGTCGCGGCTCCGAAACGCGTTCGACGGTGAATCCTGCTGCGCTGAATGCGTCGAACATGGCGTGCAACGGCCTGTGCCAGAACTTCATGTGGAAGGTCTCGCCGGACTTCACCCATTCCTCGGTGAACTCGTACGTTCCGAGATAGTCGCCCTCCCCGGCAAGCCTGAAGTCGACGAACGGGTGATGGGTCGAGATGACGACGCACCCGCCGGGCACGAGTACCCGGCGAAACTCGGTCAACGGTCTCGACCAATCGTGGACGTAGTGCATGACCAACGAGGCGACGACGACATCGAAGGTCGATGACCGGATGGGCAACTGCTGGTTGAGGTCCGCCCGGATCAACGGCACATCGGGACCGAGGCGCGTCCGGGCGATCGCGAGCAGACCCGTGCTGAGATCGACGCCGGTGACGGCAGCACCGGCGGCGACGAGTGCGCGTGAGAGCGCACCGCTGCCGCAGCCCGCATCCAGTACTTTGCTGCCTGCGACGTCGCCGACCAGCGCCAGCGTCGCAGGTCGCTCGTACAGCGCGTTGTACACGTTGTTCTCGGTATCGGCGTCATACGCCGACGCGTACGCGTCGTAGTCGTTGAAGGTTGCCACGATCTGATCATGTCCGATCGGAGCTTCCGTCGGACCCCCAACCGTCGCGGCACCCGGGTGGGGCGGACTGAAGCTGAGTCGGGTCCGGAACGCGCGGATGTAGTACATGGGGTCGTTCCGGAAATCGCTGGAACAGTGTTGTATTGAAAACCTGCGCGTTCTACCCTTGGGGTATGGCGACGGTCGACTACGACTCGGCGGATCCGGGCGGATCCGGGACCCGCCGTTACCGCTCTCCGCTGCGTCGGATGCAGGCAGCTCAGACGCGGGCGGTCGTGCTGGAGGCCGCCACCCGGCTGTTCGCCGAGCACGGCTGGGTCGGCACCGGCATGAGGGATGTCGCACAGGCCTCGGCGGTCTCCGTCGAAACCGTCTACACGACGTTCGGATCCAAGGCCCACCTGTTGAAGGCGGCGCTGGAGGTCGCCATCGTCGGCGACGACGCACAGGTGCCATTGGCCGACCGGCCCGTCTACACGGCGATCGGTACGGGGCGCACGACCGGCGACCGCATCGAGACGGGTGCGCGCATGATCGCCAGGATCAACGAGCGCATCTACCGCCTGGCCGTGGCGATCCGTCAGGGTGCGACGGCGGATGCCACGCTCGCAGCGGTGGCCGCCGACCTGGAGGGCCAGCGCAGGCGTTCGGTCGCCGACGTCGCACACCTCATCACGGGCCATCACGCCGATGCCGGTCAGGTCGACGAACTGTGGGTCCAGACCGGCGACCAGGTCTACGCCCTGCTCGTGGACGAATGCGGTTGGAGTCGCGACCGTTACGAGTCATGGTTGATCGACCGCATCGAAGAAATCCTCGACCGCCCGGTGTGACATACGGGCGCTTTTGTCTGGAGTAGGTCATGACAACCGACACTCGGCCTCCCGCCGACACTCGTATCATGCGCATCGTCCACAGCGCACTGCGCCGTGATATCGCCCGCGCCGTTCAGGTGCTGCGCACACCACCTCCGCCCGCGCGGACCCAGCGGGTCGCACTCGCCGATCACGTCGTGTGGATGATGCATTTCCTGCACCTGCACCACAGCGGCGAGGACCGTGGGCTGTGGCCGCTGGTCCGCGAGTTGAACCCGGCCGCCGGAGCACTGCTCGACGTGATGGACGCCGACCATGCGCGAATCGGCCCCGAGTTGGAGCGGGTCGCCGCCGCGGCGGTCGAATACCGTGCGCATCCGGCTGCCCGAGAAGACCTTTCGCGTTCCCTCACGGCTCTCGAACAGGTTCTGCTGCCGCATCTGCAGCGCGAAGAGGACGAGATGATGCCGGTCGTCGCCCGCACCCTGACCCGTCGTCAGTGGGACGACGTGGAGCAGCAGGTGTTCATCGCCTCGAAGACCAAGCGGGAGCTGGGGATCGAAGCTCACTGGATCGTCGACGGTGTCGACCGGGAAGACTACGACGTCACCGTCCGCAAGGTCGATCCGGCCACCCGGTTCATGCTGATCCATGCGTTCAAGCGACCATATCGGCGGGCGTGCGCCGCCCGGTGGGGTGCCGACCTCGACGTGAGCCCCCGGCTCCACCAGCCACCCCGCACCGAGGGCTCGGCAGAACTGTGGATCGACGTCCCGGCACGGCAGCTGTACGACGCGGTCGCCGACGTCACCCGAATCAGCGAACGCAGCCCCGAGTGCCGCGGCTGCGCGTGGCTACCGGGACGGCCGCCGGGGACCGTGGGCGCCCGATTCCGGGGGCACAACCGTGCACATCACATGCGCTGGTCCCGGGTCTGCGAGGTGACCGCCGCCGATCCGGGCAGGACGTTCGCATTCCACACGGTGTCGGATCGGCGCAACCCGCTGTACCACGACTCGACCACCTGGTCATACACCTTCCGAGCGGACGGCGACGGGACCCGGGTGACGCACTCGTATCGGATCGACGTCTTGCCGTACCGCCCGCTGCTCTCGCTCTACACACGCCTGCAGCCGCAGCACCGGGACATGCGGCCGCAGATGCGGCAGAATCTGGAGGCGCTGCGGCGGCAGGCGCAGGCCGGTGCGCGTACAGGGCCGCCCCTGCCCCGAACGGCGTAATGCCCTGTCACGTTGGAACGCTCGCCATTAGAATCAGCGTCGATGTCAGGTGACCGCAGGAAGCGCTGCATTCGTGGGTAGGGCCCGCACACTCGCTCAGGTGTACCGACACTTCGGTGAGATCGACGCCGAAACGTCGCCGCTGTACGGGCGCGTCGCCGTCGCCTTGAGTGAGTCCGACGAGGCGCTGCGCGCCATCGAGGCGGCGCCCGCGCGCAAGCGACACCCGAAAGTGATCCTCGCCGCGCTGCACGACCTCGCCCTCGCCGGTCGCGCTCCCGCGCTTGCCTCGGCCTATGCCGATACGGACGGCGACGCTGCCGCCGGCGCGGCGGTCGACACGCTGCTGCGGATGACCGACTCGGTCGTGGCTCTCGCCGTGCGCCGGAAGACGCGGCCCGACGAGACCGGACGCAGCACCGTGCTGTATCCGGCCATTGCCGAGGCGGCGCGCCGGGTCGGCGCGAATGCGGTGGGGCTGATCGACGTGGGCTGTTCGGCTGGGCTCAACCTCAATGTCGACCGTGTGGGCATCACTTACGGCAACGGACAGTCGCTTGGCGACCTGTCCTCTCCCGTGCAGCTGTCGGCTTCGATCGTGGGAGACCGGCCCGTCCCGGCGCGGGTGATGCCCGAGGTCGTCGCCCGGATCGGCGTCGACCTCGATCCGGTCGACGTGACCGACGCGGACGAGGCCCGATGGTTGCGCGCCTGCCTGTGGCCGGATCAGCCGGAGCGGATCGCGAGGCTCGACGCGGAGATGGCGTTGGCGGCGTCGGCCCCTCCGCTGCTGCTGCACGGCGACGCCGTCGAGGTGATGCCCGACGCCGTCGCCCGGGTGCCCGCGGACGCCCTGCCTGTCGTCACCACGACGTGGGCGCTGTCGCGTTTCCCGGTCGAGAGTCGCCTGCGCTTCCTGGACCGCCTACACGAAGCGGCAGCCGGCCGGCCGGTGGCGTGGGTGTCAGTGGAGGGAGTCGGAGTCGCACCGACGATACCCACGCTCGGCGATCGCCACGCCTCTGGGCACAGCCTCATCGGCCTGGCCGTGTTCGACCGGTCGGCTCGGCCTGCCGAGGCTATCGGCCGCTGCTGGTCGCGGGGCCGCGTGCTGGCGTGGCTGGCAGACTCCTGACGGACCGGGCATCCCGTGAAACCGAATGATGTTGCCGCTGTGCGGGACTGTCGGGTGTGGGTCGTCGTCTCCCGAGGCCGGCGAATTCACTCGCTGTGATCTGCAGGTGGGGTGTCAGTTGCGTCAGTGTTGCGGTGAGTCAGGCTGTGGTCGGCCAGGGTCGGGCGGGTGTCGGAGGATGCGGATTTTCTCGCTTCGCCGCTGTCGCAGCTGCGCGCTTCGCCGGAGACTTGTTGCTCCCAGTACGCATCCGATCGTGCCCGTGATGCCCACGGAACTCCCATGCGATGTCCTCTCTGTGCGGGTGGCCGGAGGAGATCGCTCTTCCTGTCACATAGATCGCGCGGATGGCGGCTTGTCTCACCACTGCCCGGCCTCACGGGTGTATTTCCTTTGTACGCCTCGGCAGTGAGGTCTGTCGTACCCGGCGGACCGGGTCGGTGACCCGCGCAGCTCGGGTATCGGGCGAGTGGGAAGCGTCTGCCGGCGGGCTCTGGCTCACGTTCGTTGCCTTATCCGGATATGCGGGGTAGACCTGAGGTACGGATCCACGGCAGACCAAGGTCGGACCGGAAGAGAAGATTCCACCTCTCGGTCGTGGCGCCCAGCACGAGTTGTAGGCACCCACGCACAAGTACAGCCCACTAACTGGGCTCAGCGCGGTGGGCTTGCGTCAGGCGGGGGGATGTCTGACGCCGAGGCCACATTCCACCCCGCGCAACCATGCAGCTTGGTAACCCGACGTTCGTGCTCGCGGGCGGCGCCCCCTCATCAGGGACGCCGCCCGACGTGTGTGTGGAACGACCTGTTCGCGCGGGCGATCGGGATGCAGCGGAATCCTGGACGAGGTGATTCGATGGTGGTCGATTCCCGGAGAAGGAGAGCACATGCTGGTGGCATTCAGCGTCAGCCCGATGGGCGGGGACTCCGACAGCGTCGGTGCCGCGGTCGCAGCGGCCGTGCGGGTGGTCCGCGAATCCGGACTGTCCAACGAGACCACGTCGATGTTCACCACCGTCGAGGGCGAGTGGGACGAGGTGATGGCCGTCGTGAAGCGTGCAACGGACGTTCTGCTGGAACAGTTTCCGCGGGTCAGTCTGGTTCTCAAAGCGGATATCCGGCCGGGTCGAAGCGATCAGCTGCGAGCGAAGGTCGAGACGGTCGAGCGCTACCTGACCGACTGAGCTCGGTCATCCGGCCTCACCGTGTTCGCCGGCATAGTGGTGGGCGAGTTCCGTGCCGATCCGGGCCAGCTCGGCCCGGACCGATCGCGGTTCGAGTACCTCGACCATCGAACCCCAGCCGGCGAGGTTCCGGGCGATGTCCAACGGGGTCGGTGCGGCGAGACGGACCCGCGCGCGACCGTCGTCGTCCTCACCCTCGGGGTGGCAGTGCCGCCCGAAGTGATCGCGCAGGATCGGCACGAACCTGGCGTCGATGAGCACGGTCGCCCAGGTCGTCGAGCGCCGCTGTTCCACCTCGCCGACCACTTCTTCCCACGCTGCGGCGAGTGTGAAGTCGTCGGGGCGCTCGCCGGGCTGCTCCGTCGATTCGGCGTGGACGATCCGGTCGACCCGGAAGGTCCGCTGCCCCCGTTCGGTCCCGGCCAGGAGATACCAGATGTCGTCCTTGTCGACGAGACCCCACGGGTCGACGAGCCGCTCGGACCGTTGCCGGGCGCTGTTCGTGTAGATCAGGCGGACTTTCCGGCGCCGGATCACGGCGGCCTGCAGCAGGTCGACCATCTCGGGCCTGCGGCGATCGCGTTCGCCCCACCGGGTGGGATCGATCATGGTGGCAGTGGCGGCGGCCTCGGCGTCGGCCCGGAAGGTCTGCGGCAGTGCCCGCACGAGTTTGCGCAGCGCGGCCTTGGCCTCGCCCGAGACGGCGGCCGCGGGGCCGACCAGCAGGAACAGTGCCTGCGCCTCGGTCGCGGACAACCCGCTGAGGTCAGTGCGAGCGCCGCCCACGAGCGACCACCCACCGCCGCGCCCGGACTGCGGGTACACCGGGATCCCCGCAGCGGACAACGCCTCCAGGTCGCGGCGAGCGGTCGCGACGGACACGTCCAGTTCGTCCGCCACCTCGGCGGCGGTCACTCGACCCCGGGCCTGCATCAGCAGGAGGGTGGCGACGAGTCGGTCAGCGCGCATGTCCTCAGCTTCCCGCAGAAAGTGCTCAATTGGTGAGCACTTTGAGTTGGAGGATGAATGTTGTCACCGACCGAGGAAGGGAATCACCCATGTTGCGAGGACTCACCACCGTCAACTTCTACGCCGACGACCTCACGGCCGCCCAGGCCTGGTACACCGAACTGCTCGGAGTCGAGCCGTATTTCGTGCGCGCGCTGGAGGGGGCACCCGCCTACATCGAGTTCCGGCTCGGCGACTACCAGCACGAACTCGGCATCATCGACAGCAGATTCGCAACGCCCGACCGGTCACGCGGTGCCGAGAACACGATGACCTACTGGCACGTCGACGATCTGGACGCGAGCGTCGAGCGGCTGCTGTCGCTGGGTGCCACCCTGCACGGCAAGCCGGTCGAACACGGGCCCGGATTCGTCACCGCATCCGTGGCCGACCCGTTCGGGAACATCCTCGGCGTGATGTTCAACCAGCACTACCTGGACATTCTGGCTGCGAAGGCAGGCGCGTGATGGACACCCACGACGTGAACACCGTCGTCGCTCGCACGCCCGCGCAGTGGCGTGCCTGGCTTTCGGAGAACTGCCGGTCCGAGACGGAGGTCTGGCTGATCATCCACCACAAGGACAGCGGAACGCCGAGCGTGCGCTACCACGAGGCGATCGAGCAGGCCCTGTGCTTCGGGTGGATCGAGGCCTGCGCCGCAGACGTGACGCCGACAGTTCTCGACTGCGTTTCACGCCGCGCACCCCGCGCAGCACCTGGAGCCGGGTGAACCGGCAGCGCGCGGCGGAGATGATCGAGCAGGGACTGATGACCGAGCACGGTTACGCCGCTATCGATCTGGCCAAGGCCAAGGGGACCTGGGAGAACACGGCGACCGGGGACAGCGCGACCATCCCTGGCGATCTGCAGGAAGCGTTTGCGCGACACGACGCCGCACGCGCGAACTTCGACAGGTTTCCGCCGTCGTCGACACGGTTGATCCTGGAGTGGATAGCGTCAGCCAGGAAGCCGGACACGAGGCAGCGGCGGATCGAGCGGACGGTCACGCTGGCGGCGATGAACCTCCGGGCCAATCATCCGGGGGTCCGGGCCCCGGACGGTGTGCGGTAGCCGTCGCGAGACCGGTGTCCCGATCGGAGACAGGGAGAGGGAGAGGGGAGACACGACATGGACTGGCCGCACGAACTCGCCGATCAGCTCGGCTGGCACTGGGAGCAGCAGTTGCGTCCCCGGCTGGAGGGGCTGACCGACGAGGAGTATTTCTGGGAACCCGCGCCGGACGGCTGGAGTGTGCGCCCGCGCGGGCAGTCGCAGGCGCCGGTCCGGGCCGGAAGTGGCGCGTTCACCATCGACTTCGCCTTTCCCGAACCGGACCCGCCACCGGTCACCACCATCGCGTGGCGGCTCGGGCATCTCGTCGTCGGCGTCTTCGGGATGCGGATCACCAGTCACTTCGGCGGGCCGCCCGTCGACTATCAGACGTTCGAGTACGCCGGCACCGCGGCCGAGGCGCTCGCGCAACTCGACGAGAACTATGCGGCCTGGTCTGCAGGTGTCCGGAGCCTCGGGGTCGAGGGGTTCGCCCGGCCGTGCGGCGCCGGCGAGGGAGCGTTCGCGGACTATCCCATGGCGGCGTTGGTGTTGCACATCAACCGGGAGGTCATCCATCACGGCGCCGAGGTGGCGCTGTTGCGCGATCTCTATCTGCGCCGGCCGATTTCCTGACCGGAATCCGGGCCGGCTCCACGGGTTTCACTCCCTGGGCCGAACGGATCTGCCAAGCTCGGGTATGCCACCGACTCGGCGGATTCTCCTGTTGACGTGCGTCCTCGCTCTCCTGGCCGCGTGCACGTCGAACACCTCGTCCCCCGATTCTTCCTCCGCGGACGCGAGCAGCGGTTCTGCCGTCTCGTCGGCCGATCCGGCGCAGGCCGACGCGGTGATGAAGATCGTGCGCGACACCATGGCGGAGAGTCACCTGAAGGCGGTGATCGTGCGTGTCACCGTCGACGGCAAGGAGATCGTCACCCAGGCTCTCGGCGAGTCGATGACCGGAGTGCCCGCCACCACCGACATGCACTTCCGCAACGGCGCGGTCGCCATCTCCTACGTGTCCACGCTGCTGCTCCAGCTCGTCGACGAGAAGAAGGTGAGTCTCGACGATACGGTGTCGAAGTGGCTGCCCGACATTCCGCACGCCGACCGCGTGACCCTCCGCCAGCTCGCCCAGATGACTTCGGGCTACGTCGACTACGTCATCGGCAACACCGAATTCGACAGCGCCCTCTACGCGGCACCGTTCCGCAACTGGACGCCTGAGGAACTCCTGGCATTCGCCACGTCCGAGCCCCTGCTCTACGAACCTGGGACGAACTGGAACTACGCCCACACCAACTACGTCATCCTCGGGTTGGTTCTCGAGAAGATCACCGGTCAGCCGATGACGGAACTCATGCAGGACGAGGTGCTGGGTCCGCTCGGCCTCGACGACACCACGGATCCGGGGACGGCGGCGATCCCCGAACCCGTCCTGCACGCGTTCTCGTCCGAGCGGCGCGAGGCCCTGCAGATCCCGCCCGGTGCACCGTTCTACGAGGAATCCACGTATTGGAATCCGTCCTGGACCATCACCCACGGCGCCATCCAGATCACGAACATCTACGACCTCCACGACACGGCCGTCGCCATCGGCACGGGTGAACTACTGTCGCCCGAGTCCTACGAGGCCATGGTGTCGACGGACCTGCGTGGCAAGACGACCGCGCTGCCCGGCTGCACCACCTGCTTCCCGCAGTCGGAGGACTACACCTACGGGCTCGGACTACCGATCGTGGGGACCTGGCTCATGCAGAACCCGCTGTTCAGCGGATCGTCGGCGGTCGAGGCCTATCTGCCCTCGCAGAAGATCGCCGTCGCCATCGCCGTCACGTACGAGCCGGCCGCCTTCGACGACACGGGGGCGTACAAGAACGAGGCCGACAGGCTGTTCCGGAAGATCGGCGCACACCTCGCTCCGACCGAAGCGCCGCCGGTGGCGGTCGGCTAGCGTTCACCCGCGACGCGGGCGAGGCGACGGACGAGAGTCCGCACCACCGGGCCGTAGGTGACCGCGAGTACGGAGTCGAGGGGTCCGGGAGCGGACATCGTCATCGTGATCCGCGAGCCGGCACCGTAGGGTTCGACGACGTGATCGAGCGTCGTCGGTCCCACGCGCCAGGTCCAGGAACGGCCCGGTGTCTTGGCCGAGATCGACGCGGGAACAGGCACGACCCAGAGCAGTCGCGCCGCTCCACGCCGGCCGGCCTGAACCTCGGGGGACCCGAGACCCCACGCTCCGCGGACGTGCGGCGCCCACTCGGGCCAGCGCGAGGGCCGGGAGACGAGCGCCCACGCGACGTCCACCGAGGCGTCGGAATCAGCTGAGAACGAATGCGGCACGGGGGAGGAATACCCGGTTTCGACCCCGGCAGACACCGCAGATGCGGCTCGCGGAGTGGTCGGAGGTGAACACCGGGTGAATTGGCCCGTGTCGAGTTGCATGTAACTCGAGGTACTGGCCACGCTTGGAGGGAACGGCGAGGGAGGGAGCCGATCATGCTCGTTCGTCTGCCCGGGGTGTATCGCCCCCAGCGTGACACCTGGCTGCTCGCCGAGGTGCTGGCGGCCCGAGATCTCGGACCGGGCACCCGCGTGCTCGATCTCTGCTGTGGCACAGGCGTGTTGAGCGTCGAGGCGTGCGCGGCGGGCGCGGGGTGGGTGACGGCGGTCGACGTGTCGCGCCGGGCCGCGATCAGTACCTGGCTCAACGCCAAACTGCGCCGCCGGACGATCCGCGTCGTGCGGGGTGACCTGGTGGACTCCGTCCGGACCCTGCGCTTCGACGTGGTGGTGGCCAACCCGCCCTACGCGCCGGCGACGGACGACGGCAGACCGGGCCGTGTACTCGCGCGGGCATGGGATGCCGGCGTCGACGGGCGCGCCGTGCTCGACCGGATCTGCAGCGAGACCCCGGACCTTCTCGCCCCCGGCGGCACCCTGCTCCTCGTCCAGTCGACGCTCAACGGTGTGGACAAGACCCGGGCGATGCTGGAGGAACGGGGACTGCGGGTGGACGTAGTCGCGTCGGAGGACGTGCCGTTCGGTCCCGCCCTCTCGTCCCGCACGAGGATGCTGGAGGCGCGGGAGATGATCCGGCCGGGCCAGCGCACCGAGCGCATCGCGGTGCTGGCCGCGACCGACCTCCGGTACGGCGAGGCTCCACGCTGACCTGGGCTCTGACTCCGGCGTCCAACTGTTCTCGCCACGGCACAGGTGAGTGGTTCACGTGGTTCGTCGCAACCCGGGACACAACGCAGAGGATCGTGTTGTTCGCGCTGTGGCCGTCCTCAGGAAAAGCGAGCTGATCGGGCTCGCAACCACATCGCCGACGCTGGTGACCGACGGCCACGTGCCGCGTGTAAAGTTTGCCGTTCGACGACGCCCAGCTTTCGAGGACTGCTGAACCACTACATGGCCAAGATCGATCGCAGCCGCACTGCCGCACTGACCCAAGCGCCGACCCTCCACGAGCCGGATGCCGGCGTCCGGCGCACCGTGCTCCCCGGCGGGCTTCGGGTGGTCACCGAATACGTTCCCGGTGTCCGATCCGCATCCGTGGGCGTCTGGGTGGGTGTCGGATCCCGTGACGAGCAGCCCACCGTCGCCGGGGCCGCGCACTTCCTCGAGCACCTCCTGTTCAAGGCCACGCCGTCGCGCAGCGCCCTCGACATCGCGCAGGTGATGGACGGCGTCGGCGGCGAGCTCAACGCGTTCACGTCCAAGGAACACACCTGCTTCTACGCGCACGTGCTCGACGACGACCTGCCCCTCGCCATCGACCTCGTCAGTGACGTCGTCCTTCGGGGCCGCTGCCGGTCCGCCGACGTCGACGTGGAACGCCAGGTGGTCCTCGAAGAGATCTCGATGCGCGACGACGACCCGGAAGACCTCCTCGGCGACGCGTTCCTGACCGCGCTCTACGGCGACCATCCCGTCGGCAGGCCGGTCATCGGCAGCGTCGAATCCATCGAATCGATGACCCGCACCCAACTCCACTCCTTCCACGTGCGGCGCTACACGCCACCGCGCATGGTGGTGGCCGTCGCCGGCAACGTGGAGCACGAACCGACGGTCGAGCTGGTCCGGCGCGCCTTCGCCGGGCACCTCGACTCGGCGTCCGAACCCGCCCCGCGACGCGCAGGCACCCTGCGCCTGCGGGCCGAGCCGACCCTCAGCCTGACCAACAGGGACAGCGAACAGGTCCACCTCTCCCTCGGGGTGCGCGCGTTCGGGCGGCACGAGTCGCACCGCTGGGCGCTGTCGGTGCTCAACGCCGCGGTCGGTGGCGGACTCAGTTCCCGGCTCTTCCAGGAAGTGCGCGAGATCCGCGGCCTGGCGTATTCCGTGTACTCGGGCATCGACACGTTCTCCGACACGGGTGCGTTCTCGATCTACGCCGGGTGCCAGCCGGAGAACCTCGGCGAGGTCACCACAGTGATCCGGGAGGTGCTGTCGAACGTGGCCGCCGACGGCATCACCGACGCCGAGTGCGCCCGCGCCAAGGGATCGCTGCGGGGCGGACTGGTTCTGGGACTGGAGGATTCGGGCTCCCGGATGCACCGCATCGGCCGCAGTGAGCTCAACTACGGCAATCACCGCAGCATCACCGAAACCCTGAGCAAGATCGACGCGGTCACCACCGACGAGGTGCGCGACGTCGCGCGAGTGCTGCTGCAGCGCCCGTTCGGCGCCGCCGTCGTCGGACCGTATCGTCGCAAGCGTGACCTGCCGGCCTCGGTGCGCGGCATCGTCCGGTAACGAGGATTCGCCGAAACCAGAGGAGAAGCCCGAGATGAAGATCCGTGGAGCGGTACTCGAGGAGATCGGGAGAACCCGCCCGTTCGCCGAGTCGGCGCCGATCTCGATCTCCGAACTCGACCTCGACGAGCCCGGCGAGGGCGAGATCCTCGTCCGGATCGAGGCGGCGGGCCTGTGCCATTCCGACCTGTCCGTCGTCGACGGCAACCGGGTGCGCCCGGTCCCGATGCTGCTCGGGCACGAGGCCGCGGGGCGGATCACCCAACTCGGAGCCGGAGTCGACGACGTCACGGTCGGACAGCGCGTCGTGATGACGTTCCTCCCTCGCTGCGGGGAGTGTGAGGGCTGCGCCACCGACGGCCGGATGCCGTGCGTGCCCGGCACCGGTGCCAACAACGACGGAACCCTGCTCGACGGGGGAGTGCGACTGCACCGCGGCGGCGACACCGTGCACCACCACCTCGGGGTGTCCGGATTCGCGACGCACGCGGTCGTCAACCGCCGCTCGGTCGTCCCCGTCGGCGACGACGTCCCCGCCGATGTGGCGGCCGTCCTCGGATGCGCCGTCCTCACCGGCGGCGGTGCCGTCCTCAACGCGGGCGATCCGCAACCCGGCCAGGCCGTGATGGTCGTCGGGCTCGGTGGAGTGGGGATGGCCGCGATCCTGACGGCGGTCTCCAGGGGCGCCGGCGAGGTCATCGGCGTCGATGCCGTTCCCGAGAAGCTGCAGACCGCACGCGAACTCGGCGCAACGGCCGTCTACACCCCGGCGGAGCTCGAGGAAGCCGGTGTCCGGGCACCCATCGTCATCGAGGCGGCCGGCAACGCGCGCGCATTCGAGTCGGCTGTTCGCGCGACCGCTCCCGGTGGCAAGACGATCACCGTCGGTTTGCCGTCGCCCGACGCGCGGTCGTCGATCTCCCCGCTCACTCTGGTGGCCGAGGCCCGCACCATCATCGGCAGCTACCTCGGGTCGGCGGTGCCGTCGCGGGACATCCCGATCTACGAGGACCTGTGGCGCGCCGGGAAGCTCCCCGTGGAGAAGCTCATCTCCTCCCGCATCACGCTCGACGACATCAACCGCGGCATGGACGAACTCGCCGACGGCAAGGCGATCCGGCAGATCATCGTGTTCGACTGACCCGGCGGGCCGGTCGCGGGCAGAATTCTGCCCATGAGGTTTCGCACCACCATCGAGCTGGGCGGCAAGACCGCGACCGGTTTCCGGATCCCCGAGGACGTCGTCGCGGAACTGGGGTCGGGTAAGCGCCCCGCGGTCCGGGTCACGATCGGCGGTCACACCTACCGCACCACGGTCGCGCTGATGGGTGGCGCGTTCATGATTCCGCTCAGCGCCGAGAACAGGGCAGGTGCGGGCGTGGCGGCAGGTGACGAGGTGGACGTCGCCGTCGAACTCGACACCGAACCCAGGGTCGTCACGGTTCCGCCCGACTTCGCCGAGGCGCTCGACCGGCAACCGGACGCGAGAAGGGCGTTCGACGCACTGTCGTACAGCAACCAGCGCCGGCACGTGCTCTCGATCGAGGGTGCCAAGACGGACGAGACCCGGCAACGCCGGATCGGCAAGGCCGTGGACGCGCTGCTGCAGGGCTGAGGCCAACCGGCAGCAATTCCGTCAGGCGGAGTCGCCCGGGCACCCGGTGACGTCGTCGACCGGCAGTGCCGACAGCGCGATCAGCGCGGACACGAATCTCTCGCGGTCGCGCTCCGGCAACCTGGCCAGGAGCCGCTCCTCGCCCCGCCGGATCGCCGCCTGTGCCGAGGCGCGCACGTCGTGCCCGTCCGGGGTCAGCGACAGCAGGCGGGCCCGGCGGTCCGCGGGATCGCGCTGACGGTCGATCAGGCCACTGTCCTGCAGGTCGTCGAGCACGCCGATGATCCTGGTCTTGTCGGCTCCGATTGCTTCCGCGAGCGCGGCCTGGGTTCGCAGCGGGTGCTCGTCGAGTGCCAGGAGCACGACGTATCCCCACATGGTGAGTCCGTGCTCCGCGAGCACGGGGAGTTCCGCCGCCACCAGCGAACGGTTCAGAGCGGTCGTCATCGCCGCGAGGTCGGGACGAGTGCGTTCGTGCTGTCCGTTGGTCGGGTCGAGGCTGGGCATATCGCAGAAAATACACCTTGACCGATCATATGCAGAGGTAGATGATAAGCGAACGCATATAAATTCGAGTCGAGGACGAGGTGTCGACGATGGATGTGGACGAGGTCCGGCGCTGGGATGTCCGCGCCGTGCAATCGAGTGTGGAGTTCGTGTCGCAGGTGACCCGCGACGATCTGCAGCGCGCGACCCCGTGTGCGCAGTGGACTCTCGGGGAACTGCTCGCCCACATGACCGTGCAGCACCTGGGGTTCGCCGCAGCGGCCGCGGGCGGCGGTCCCGACCTGTCGAAGTGGCGGCCGCACGTGGCGGCGGATCCCGTTGCCGCGTACCGCTCGGCGGCCCACACCGTCATCGAGGCCTTCGCCCGGGACGGCATCGGGGAGCAGCAGTTCTGGTTGCCGGAGATCAGCACCGAGTTCCGGTTTCCCGCACCCACGGCCGTCGGGTTCCACTTCCTCGACTACATCGTCCATTCGTGGGACGTCGCCCGGTCACTCGGGTTCGACTTCGCGCCCGAATCCGGCATGGTGGCCGCGGTTCTCCCGATCGCACGACTCGTCCCGGACGGGGCGGACCGGATGCGCGAGGGGGCCGCGTTCGCTTCCGGCCTGCCGACCGACCCCGACTCCGCCGATTTCGACACCGTGCTGTCGCTGCTCGGCCGATCACCGCACTGGCACCCCGAGTACGAGGCCGGCCGCGTCTGACGGCGAGACGCAGGTCTCCCGCCCCGCCCCTGCGCACCGGTCGGCACCCGGCGATTGCGTAGGCTTTCGGGCGAATCGTTGTGACTGGACGGAGCGTGGAGAAGTGAGCGCAGCAGCACCCATCAGGGTCGGGGTTCTCGGGGCCAAGGGCAAGGTCGGCCGAGCGATCTGCGAGGCGGTGGAGCAGGCACCGGACCTCGAACTCGTCGCGGAGGTCGATCACGGCGACCGACTGGAGACGTTCGTCGAGGCCGGCACGCAGGTCGTCGTCGACTTCACCCACCCCGACGTGGTGATGGACAACCTGAAGTTCCTCGTGTCCAACGGTATTCATGCTGTCGTGGGCACGACGGGATTCGACGACGCCCGGCTCGACACGGTGCGGTCGTGGGTGTCGGAGCGGCCCGAGGTGGGTGTCCTGATCGCCCCGAACTTCGCGATCGGTGCCGTTCTCTCCATGCGCTTCGCCGAGGCGGCGGCACGGTTCTTCGATTCCGTCGAGGTCATCGAGTTGCACCACCCCAATAAGGCGGACGCGCCGTCCGGCACCGCCTACCGCACCGCCGCGCTCATCTCGGCGGCACGCCGCTCGGCGGGCGTGGGACCGAGCCCCGACGCCACGACCACCGAACTGGAGGGTGCGCGCGGCGCCGACGTGGACGGCGTGCGGGTGCATTCCGTGCGGCTGGCAGGTCTCGTCGCCCATCAGGAGGTCATCCTCGGCACGCAGGGCGAGACGCTGACCATCCGGCACGATTCGATCGATCGCAATTCCTTCGCCCCCGGCGTCCTGCTCGGGGTACGGGAGATCGGCTCCCGTCCCGGCCTGACCGTCGGTATCGACCCCCTTCTCGACCTGTGAAGGACGGCTCGGCCAAGACTGTCGTCACGATCGGACTGCTGGTCGCGGCGCTGGCGTTCTACTTCGTCCTTCTCGGCCAACGCGGGATCGAGCTGATCCAGGACGGCGGAGCAGCCGCGATCGGCCTGGGTGTCGGCGTCCTGATCCTTCCGTTCCTGGGCGCCTGGATCGTCTACGCCACGCTGCGTGCCGGATTCCAGCATCAGCATCTGTCCCGCCGCATCGCCGACGAGGGGCTCGAACTGGATGTCAGCGATCTGCCGAAGCGCCCCTCGGGCCGCATCGACCGGGATGCCGCCGACGCACTGTTCCATCAGGTCAAATCCGAATGGGAAGCAGACCCGGACAACTGGCGGAACTCCTACCGCCTCGCCCGCGCCTACGACTACGCCGGCGACCGCGGCAGGGCCCGGGAGACGATGAAACGGGCCGTGGAACTCGAACGCGTCGAACGGGAAGGCGAGCCCGGCCGGTAGGAAACGGGCCCGGTCGTACGCTGACGACTGTGAAGTCACTACTCGTCGTCCACCACACGCCGTCGCCGGTGACCCGTGAGTGCCTCGAAGCCGTGCTGAAAGGCGCGCGCGATCCCGACATCGACGGCGTCGAGGTGAAGTCGATCCCCGCTCTCGGCGCAACCGTGCCCGACGTCCTGGCAGCCGACGGGTTCCTGTTCGGAACGTCCGCCAACTTCGGCTACATGTCCGGTGCGCTGAAGCATTTCTTCGACACCGTCTACTACCCGTGCCTCGACGCGGTCGCCGGCCGCCCCTACGGGCTCTGGGTGCACGGCAACAACGACACCGCCGGGGCCGTGACATCGGTGCAGAAGATCGTGACCGGGTTGGCACTCACGCAGGTGGCCGAGATCCTGGAACTGACCGGATCGCTCGACGCGAGCGCACGGGAGCGGTGCTACGAACTCGGTGCGACGGTCGCGGTGACGCTGGCCGAGGACGCCTGACGGTCGCGGCCGGGAGTTGTGTCGGTGGTTGATGGCAGGCTGCGGGCATGCGTGAGATGACCGCAGCCGCGGCCCGGAGATCGGCGCTCTGGGCGCAGGGGTTCGCCGACCGGAAACCGGCCGGGGCGCCGACGCGCAGGCACGTCCGTTCGGTCCTCGACCGGGTGCGGCTGTTCCAGATCGACTCGGTGTCGGTGGCGGTGCGCGCCCACTACGTCCCGCTGTTCAGCCGTCTCGGTGTCTACGACCGCGGGCTGGTCGATTCGGCGGCGTGGTCGCATTCCGCCCGCGCACCCCGGATGCTGGCGGAGTACTGGGCCCATGAGGCGGCGTTCATCCCCGTCGAGGACTGGCCGCTGATGCGCTGGCGGATGCACCGGTACCGGCACGGTCGCTGGTCCGGTGAATCCCGCGTACTCGACCGCAGTCCCACGCTCGCCGCCGACGTGCTCGACGTGATCGGCGCCGTCGGTGCGTGCAGCGCGAGCGACGTGGAGAAACACCTCGAGGTCGACCGGCCGGACCGCAAGGGGCCGTGGTGGGATCGCAGCGACACCAAAGTGGTGTGCGAGCAACTGTTCGCGTCCGGTGCGCTGGCGGTGGACAAGCGGGTCGCCTTCACCCGTCACTACGACCTGAGTGAACGGGTGCTGCCGAAAGCGATACTCGCCGAGGAAGTCTCGGAGGAGGACGCCGTCCGCGGCCTCGTGCAGCGGTCCGCGCGGGCCCTCGGTGTGGCCACCGAACCCGATCTCCGTGACTACTACCGACTGTCGCCGGCGCAGACCGCCTCGGCCATCGGGGAACTCGTCGAGGACGGGGTGCTGGAACGGGTGGGAGTCCGCGGCTGGGATGCGCCGGCATTCGTTCACCGCGACGTCCGGGTTCCCCGGAAGGTGGAGGGGTCGGCGCTGTTGTGCCCGTTCGATCCGCTGGTCTTCTGCCGTCCCCGGACCGAGCGGATATTCGACTTCCGGTACCGCCTCGAGATCTATACCCCCGCGCACAAACGTGTCCACGGGTACTACGTCTATCCGTTCCTGCTGAACGGTGAACTGGTCGCGAGGGTCGATCTCAAGGCCGACCGTGCGTCGGGAACGCTCGCGGTGCGATCTGCGTTCGTGGAACCCGACCGGAATCCGGGGCGTGTGGTGGAGGCGCTGCTCCCGGAACTGCGAAGAATGGCAACGTGGTTGGGTCTGGACGACATCCGGGTGGACGATCGCGGCAACCTCGGTGCTCTCCTCGCGGCCGCGGCGGCGCGGCCGCGAGGAGAGTGAGGAACTACAGGCTCTCGACGAACTTCGTCAGGCCCTTGCTCGCGGTCTCGAGCGCCGTCTTCTGCGCCTTCTTCACGAGGAACCCGGGCAGCGGGATCTTCGGGTCGACCGTCAACTCGAACGTGACCTTGGTGCCTGCGCCGGACTCGGTGAGGACGTACGAGCCGTCCTGGGCGTTCTGCTGGCCGCTCTCGACGAGATGCCACGACACGGTGTCGTCGCCCTCGAACGTGTAGTCGACGACCTGCTCGTCGCTGATCCCGAGGATGGAGACGCTCATCCGGACTCGATGGGGGCGGCCGTCGTCGTGTGTGCTCTCGATGGTGACCGACTTGTGGGCCGAGGACCACTCGGGCAGGCGATCCACCGCAGCGATCGCGGCCATCACCGTGGCCGGATCGGCCTTGATCTCGAATTCCTTGACGCCGGAAACGGCCATGTTCTTCGCTCCTTCGAGCCCGTGGCGACTCTCACCGTGTGGCTGATGCGACGTAATTACATCACCGCCGCCGACGGGCGTGTGGAGTGAGTACGCCGGTGCTCAGAAATTGTCTCTGCCGCTGCGGCGCATCTGGTCCTTGAGTGCGCCCTGGACCGCCTGCGACACCCAGGAATTGAGCGACACCCCGTTCTGCGAGGCGGCCTCCTCGGCCTTCGACTTGATCTGATCCATCAGGCGCAGAGTGACGCGGCTGATGTCACCGGTGACGTCATCGAAGGCGGCACCGATGTCCTCGGCTGTGGTCGTTCCGTCCCCGTCCGGCCCGGGCGCGGTGGGGGTGCGATGCACGTCGACCGCGACCTCGCTGCCGTTCAGACGCACACCGACGGTGCGATTACCCAGCTCGGACGACACTTCACCCGCGAAATCGGTGAGCGCCGAGAGCAGGAGGAGCCGGGCGGCGGGTTCGACCGCGGCGGCGAGCGCCGACGCGGTCGCCCGCGTCTGCTCGTCGCCGAGTGCGGCTGCCGCATTCAGGTCGTCTTGCAGCCGGGAGACGTAGTTGCCGAGGTCCATGACGCCAGCATGGCGTCATAAGTGACGTCAGTCAAGCAGTCGTGACTTCAGCTGGGCGATGTCTCCCTCGGACAACTTCAACCCCTCCGACACGTAGGCGTCGAAGCTGCCGTAGGTGGCGACGGCCGTGTCGAACGCGATGTCGAGCCACGCCTGGTCGACGCCGTCCAGTCCGGGATGCTCCGGATCGGCGCCGCGGTAGGTGTTGCTGAGCAGATAGTCCGCTCTCACCGTGTCCCGCGGAACTCCGAGGACGGTGAGCAGCACGGCCGTTGTCCAGCCGGCGCGGTCCTTGCCTGCGCTGCAGTGGTACATCACGGCGCCGTCGGCCGCCGCGATGTCGTGCAGAACCGCCGAGAACGCCTCGTTCGCACCCGGTCCCGTCACGAAGGCGCGGTAGGCGGCGGGCATGTCGACCAGAGTGGTGATCGGTGACTGCCCGAGCACGTCGTACCAGTTCCCGGCTGCTCCGGCCGGAAGCCGGTCCGGCGCGAGCGCCCGCTCGAACGTCGTGCGGAGGTCGTCGACGATCGTCACATTCGACGCGTCGAGTTGCGCGAGGTCGCGCGGGGTCAGCCTGTCCAGCGCGTCCGTGCGGAACACCAGACCGGAGCGGACGACGGCACCGTCTGCCGTCGGGTATCCACCGATGTCACGGGCGTTTCGGGCACCCTCGAGCCCGAGTGAGCGCTGCGCCGTCACGGGCTGTGCCGGACTACCGGCGACCGACGGTCCCGTCGCGGGCGGTCCGGCGAACGCCGGGGGAGCGGCCCCGAGAACCGCTGTCCCGAGAACTGCGATCACGACGGCGTGCGCGGCCGGTCCGGTACTGCACAGGAAGTCTCCCTCGCGAATCTGCGGCGCCACCGAAAGTGTGGGCGAGTCGAGACTGACACGCGCGGGTGAACGCACGGGAACCGGGCCGTTGCCGGAACGGGGCACGCCGAGACCCCGATCACCGCTGCGACTAGGGTCGATGCATTCAGGAGGGACTCCCCACCAGGGAGTTCGGTAGGAGGAACAGCGCAGTGCCGCAGACCGTGCCGCTCAGGGTGCAACTCGTCGCGAAGACGGAGTTCTTTCCGCCGGCGGACATTCCGTGGGAGACCGACGCCGACGGCGGCGAAGCGCTGGCGGAGTTCGCGGGCCGGGCGTGCTACCAGAGCTGGTCCAAACCCAACCCCCGCACCGCGACGAACGCCGGATATCTGCGCCATCTGCTCGAGGTCGGGCACGAGTCGGTCCTCGAACACGGCACGGTCAGCTTCTACATCACCGGCATCTCCCGGTCCTGCACCCACGAGTTGATCCGGCACCGCCACTTCTCCTACTCGCAGCTGTCGCAGCGCTTCGTGCGCGAGAACGACGGCAACGTCGTCGTCCCCCCCGCGATCGCGGGCGACCCGGAACTCGAGGAGCTGTTCGCGAAGGCCACCGACGCGAGCCGGGCGGCGTACGGCGAACTCCTCGAGGCACTCGAAACGAAACTGGCGGACACCTCCAGCGTGCCGCTGCGCAACAAGCAGGCGAGGCAGGCGGCGAGGGCCGTCCTGCCCAACGCCACGGAGACCCGCGTGGTGGTCACCGGCAATTACCGGGCGTGGCGGCACTTCGTCTCGATGCGCGCCACCGAGCACGCCGACGTGGAGATTCGCCGCGTCGCGGTCGAGTGCCTGAGGCAGCTGCAGGCGGCAGCGCCGAATGTCTTCGGCGACTTCGAGGTACTGGTCTGGGGTGACGGCACGGAGGTGGCGCGGAGCACGTTTTCCGCCGACGCGTGACTGGTGTGCAAAAGTACCTGGGTCACCGGGTAGCCTTCTGACCATGACCTACGGTGATTCCGCTTCTCCCGTCGAGCGCCCGTTCGGCACCGTGTCCACAGCGATGGTGACGCCGTTCACCTCGGACGGAAAGCTGGACGTCGACGCCGGTGTCCGCCTCGCGGCGTACCTCGTCGACAACGGGTGCGACTCCCTCGTCCTCGCCGGTACGACCGGTGAGTCGCCGACGACCACCGAGAACGAGAAGCTCGAGCTGCTCCGGGCAGTGATCGACGCGGTGGGCAACCGCGCGAAGATCATCGCCGGCGCGGGCAGCAACGACACCGCGCACAGTGTCGAACTCGCCCGTGACGCCGCCCGCGCGGGCGCGCAGGGCCTCCTCGTCGTCACCCCCTACTACTCGCGTCCGCCGCAGGCCGGATTGTTCGCCCATTTCACCGCCGTCGCCAACGCCACCGACCTTCCGGTCATGCTCTACGACATTCCACCCCGCTCCGTGGTCCCCATCGAGACCGAGACCATCCGGCGCCTCGCCGAGAACCCGCGCATCGTCGCGGTCAAGGACGCCAAGGGCGACCTCAACGCAGGCGCCGAGTTGATCGGCACGACGGACCTCCAGTTCTACTCGGGTGACGATCCACTCAACCTGCCGTGGTTGTCGGTGGGCGCAACGGGATTCGTCAGCGTCATCGGGCACCTCGTGCCCGGCCGGTTGCGCGAACTGCACACGGCGTTTGCGGCCGGAGACATCGCCCGCGCCCGCGCGATCAACCTCAGCCTGATCCCGGTCATCCGCTCGGTGGCGCGTCTCGGCGGCGTCAGCGCGTCGAAGGCGGGTCTGCGCCTGATCGGCCTGGACGTCGGCGAACCCCGGTTGCCGCAGGTGGCACCCACCCACGATCAGCTCGACCTGTTGGCCGCCGATCTGCACGCTGCGGGGGTGCTCGCGTGACCCGACCGCCTCGTCGTCGCAGTGCCAGCCGTCAGGCCGGTCCCCCTTCCCCCACCGCAAGCGAGCCGCCGAAGTCGGCGCCCCCGGCCATCGTGCCGCCGGTTGTCGCCGAGCCGCCGAAGTCGGCGCCCGTCGTCGCCGAGCCGCCGAAGTCGGCGCCCGTCGTCGCCGACCAGCCGTCGGCTCCGAAGTCGGAGCAGGCCAAGTCTGCGCCCGTGAAGACCTCCTCCACGAAGGGCGGCGCCGCCAACAAGTCGTCGTCCCGCTCCGGCAGGCGCGGAGGCGGCAACAAGCGTCAGGACACGCGGCCGGCGTCGGTCGATCCGACAGCCCGGCTCGGTGCCCCGCCGAAGGCTCCGTTCAAGGGTCTGCGGGTGGTGGCTCTCGGCGGCATCGGCGAGATCGGTCGCAACATGACCGTCTTCGAGCACCAGGGCAAGCTGCTCATCGTCGACTGCGGTGTGCTGTTCCCAGAAGACCAGCAGCCGGGTGTCGACCTGATCCTCCCGGACTTCCGGCACATCGAGGACCGGATGGCCGACGTCGAGGCAGTGGTCCTCACGCACGGCCACGAGGACCACATCGGTGCCATCCCGTTCCTGCTGCGCCTGCGGCCGGATCTGCCCGTGGTGGGTTCGCGGTTCACGCTCGCGCTCGTCGCTGCCAAGTGCCGTGAGCACCGCCAGCGCCCCAACCTCGTCGAGGTCGTCGAGGGGCAGCGCACCGATCACGGTCCGTTCGAGTGCGAGTACTTCGCCGTCAACCACTCGATCCCCGACGCCATCGCCGTCGCGATCCGGACCGACGCCGGCGTCGTGCTGCACACCGGTGACATCAAGCTCGACCAGCTCCCGCTCGACGGCAGGCTCACCGACCTCGCCGGCTTCTCCCGTCTCGGCGACGAGGGCGTCGACCTGTTCCTCGTCGACTCCACCAATGCGGAGGTGCCGGGATTCGTCACCCCCGAGCGTGAGATCGGGGGAGTGCTCGACAACGTCATCGGCAAGGCCAAACAGCGCGTGATCGTGGCCTCCTTCGCCAGCCACGTACACCGCATCCAGCAGGTGGTCGACGTCGCCCACCGGTACAACCGGCGGGTCGCGTTCGTGGGCCGGTCGATGGTCCGCAACATGCAGATCGCACAGGATCTCGGATACCTGACCGTGCCGGACGGCCTGGTGGTCGACATCGACACCGCGGCCAACCTGCCCGACGACCGGCTCGTCCTCATCTCCACGGGGTCGCAGGGTGAACCGCTGTCGGCGTTGTCGCGGATGGCCCGCGGTGAGCACCGGCAGATCAACATCCGGGCCAACGACCTCGTCGTGCTGGCGTCCTCGCTGATCCCGGGCAACGAGAACTCCGTGTTCGCCGTCGTCAACGGACTCGCCAAGCGCGGTGCCACCGTCGTCACCCAGCAGAGCGCGAAGGTGCACGTCTCCGGTCACGCGTCGGCGGGCGAGCTCCTGTACCTGTACAACGCGGTCCGGCCCACCAACGCCATGCCGGTCCACGGCGAATGGCGTCACCTGCGTGCCAACGCCGCTCTCGCGAAGGCCACCGGCGTGCCGGAGGACCGGATCGTGCTCGCCGAGGACGGCGTGGTGGTCGACATGGTCGACGGTCTCGCCGAGATCGTCGGGCAGGTTCCCGTCGGGCACGTCTACGTCGACGGACTGTCCGTCGGCGATGTCGGCGACTCCACGCTGTCGGACCGGCTGGTCCTGGGTGAGGGCGGGTTCATCGCCATCAACGTCGTCATCGACGACCACACCGGTCGTGCGGTCAGCACCCCCGAGGTGTCCGGACGCGGATTCTCCGACGACCCCACGGCCCTCAAGGATGCGGCTCAGCTGGTCGAGGCGGAACTCCTGCGACTGGCCACCGAGGGCATCAACGACGCTCACCGCATCGCCCAGGCGATCCGGCGCGTCGTCGGCAAATGGGTGGCGGACAAGTACCGTCGCCGGCCGATGATCGTCCCGACCGTCATCGCGGTGCCGTCGGCCGAGGGCAAGTAGTTCTCCGGCAGGTAGATTCGGTCGGGTGACCTTCGCCCGAGATGAACGCCTCGCCCTCGTCGACTCGATGGCCGAATTCGGTCCCGACGCCCCGACCCTCTGCGGGACGTGGACCAACCGGGACCTGGCCGCCCACCTGATCGTGCGCGAACGACGCCTCGACGCTGCCCCCGGCATCGTCGTGGGTCGGCTCGCCGGCTACACGGAACACGTCCAGAACGAGACGGCGAAACGTCCGTGGAGCCGCCTGCTGGACGAGGTCCGGTCGGGTCCGCCGATGTGGTCGCCGATGTACTGGGTGGACGCACAGGTGAACCTGGGGGAGATGTTCGTCCATCACGAGGACGTGCGCCGCGCCCACGACGGATGGGAACCGCGGGTCCTGCCCGGCAAACGCCAGGATGCGCTGTGGGGACTCGCACGCAAGGTCGGAAAGCTCGGCTACCGGCACTCCCCGGTGACGGTGGTGCTCGAGCGGCCGTCCGGAGAGCAGGCCACCGTGCGCAAGGCAGGCACCGGCCGGGTGATCCTGCGTGGTGAACCGTCGGAACTCGCCCTGCACGCGTTCGGCCGGGACCAGGTACGGATCGAGACCGATGGTGAGACCGCCGACATCGAGGCCGTGACCTCCCTCGACCGAGGGTTCTGAGGGCATTTCGCCGCAGGTCTCCCCGTGTTACGGGTGTTGCGGATGGTCCGGAAGGTGCCGTAGCGACTAATCTGAGAGCCATGGCAGGTAAGGCGAGCGCCCGCGGTTCGAGCACGACGACGTCCACGGCGAGGACGGGCGTGCGAGGCGGCTCGACCCCGTCCAAGCCGAAGTCCCGTACGACCCGGACGGTCAGCACTCCGCGTAAGTCCACCTCAAAGAAATCGTCTACATCCGGCCCCCTCAAGTCGGTGGGCAGGGGAATCGGTGCCGGCTGGTCGCTGATGGCCAAGGGCGTCGGGGTCACCACCCGCACCGTGGGCAAGGCAGCCGAGATCGAACAGGGCCACCGACGCGACGGCATCGCGCTCGGGCTGATCGCGATCAGCGTCGTGGTCGCCTGCGGAATCTGGTTCTCCGCGGGCGGTCCGGTGGGCGAGTGGCTTGAGACCGGAGTCCGTGCCGTGTTCGGTGGCGCGTCCGGCGTCCTGCCCCTGATCGGCGTCGCCGTCGCGGTGATCCTGATAAGGACCGAGCCGAAACCCGAGATCCGGCCGAGGCTGGTCCTGGGGTCGCTGCTGGTCGGTCTGCCCGCTCTCGGGCTCTGGCACATCGCGACCGGTTCGCCCACCGACGCCGAGGGCAGGACCCGCGGCGCCGGATTCGTCGGGTACGCGGCGGGAGGTCCGCTGACGGACGGCCTGACCGTATGGCTCGCCGCGCCGCTGCTGCTTATGGCGGCACTGTTCGGTGTGCTGTTGCTGACCGGAACCACGGTCCGGGAGGTGCCCGGCAAGCTGCAGTCGTACTTCGGGACGTCGTTCGGCCGCGACCACTACGCCGACTACGACAGCGAGTACTACGAGGACGGCGAATACGACCCCACGCTGTTCGACGCCGACGGCTACCCGGTCGACGACTACACGACCGGGGGCCGGGGTGTTCCGGCCGACAACTATCCCACTGACGAGTACGACGTCAGCGATACCGCGAAGACGGAGGTGCTCGGGCTGTGGGAGACCGAGCCCGCGACGGATCCCGTGCCGGCGCCTGCGCCGAAACCGGCGCGTGCCAAGGCCAAGCCGGTCGTCGCCCCCAAGCCGGAGCCCGAACCGGAACCGCTGCCCGACGTCGACAAGTTCGTGACCGACCGGGTGGTCGAGGGTGATTACACGCTGCCCCCGACGTCGCTGCTCATCGAGGGCGATCCGCCGAAGAAGCGCAGTTCCGCAAACGACGCGATGATCGAGGCCATCACCGAGGTCCTCGAGCAGTTCAAGATCGATGCGGCCGTCACCGGATTCACCCGCGGCCCGACCGTCACCCGCTACGAGGTGGAGCTCGGACCGGGTGTGAAGGTCGAGAAGATCACTGCGCTCGCCCGCAACATCGCCTACGCCGTCGCCACCGACAACGTGCGCCTGCTCGCGCCGATCCCTGGCAAGTCCGCGGTCGGCATCGAGGTCCCCAACTCCGACCGCGAGATGGTGCGCCTCGCCGACGTGCTCACCGCCCCGAGCACCCGCAAGGACCACCACCCGCTGGTGATCGGTCTCGGCAAGGACATCGAGGGCGACTTCGTCAGCGCCAACCTCGCGAAGATGCCGCACCTGCTCGTGGCCGGTTCCACCGGTTCCGGCAAGTCGAGCTTCGTGAACTCGATGCTGGTGTCGCTGCTGTCCCGTGCGACACCCGACGAAGTGCGGATGATCCTCATCGACCCCAAGATGGTGGAGTTGACGCCCTACGAGGGCATTCCGCACCTCATCACGCCCATCATCACCCAGCCGAAGAAGGCCGCGGCCGCGCTGGCCTGGCTGGTGGAGGAGATGGAACAGCGGTATCAGGACATGCAGGCCAACCGGGTGCGTCACATCGACGACTTCAACTCCAAGGTGAAGTCGGGTGAGATTACCGCGCCGCTCGGCAGCGAACGGGTCTACCGGCCGTATCCGTACATCCTCGCCATCGTCGACGAGCTCGCGGACCTCATGATGACCGCGCCGCGCGACGTCGAGGACGCGATCGTGCGGATCACCCAGAAGGCGCGCGCCGCCGGTATCCACCTGGTGCTGGCCACACAGAGGCCGTCGGTGGATGTCGTGACGGGTCTGATCAAGACCAATGTGCCGTCACGGCTCGCCTTCGCGACGTCGTCCCTGACCGACTCCCGGGTCATCCTGGACCAGCCCGGCGCCGAGAAGCTGATCGGTATGGGTGACGGGCTGTTCCTGCCGATGGGCGCAGGCAAGCCGACCCGCCTGCAGGGCGCGTTCATCACCGACGAAGAGATCTCCGCGGTCGTCGATTTCAGCAAGAATCAGGCGGAGCCGGAGTACACCGAGGGCGTCACCGCCGCCAAGGTCGGGGAGAAGAAGGACGTCGATCCCGACATCGGCGACGACATGGACGTGCTGCTGCAGGCGGTGGAACTCGTCGTCTCCAGCCAGTTCGGGTCCACGTCGATGCTGCAGCGCAAGCTGCGTGTCGGTTTCGCCAAGGCCGGCCGCCTGATGGACCTGATGGAGACCAGGGGAGTGGTGGGCCCCAGTGAGGGCTCGAAAGCCCGCGACGTGCTCATCAAGCCCGAGGAACTCGACGGTCTGCTGTGGTCGATCCGGGGCGGCGACCCGAGCGAGGCGCCGCCCGACCAGGAGTAGGGCGCGGTGCGCGTGTCCGAAATGGGCGATTCTCGCGCAGTGTGATTGAATGGTCACCGAATTGGAGGGGAGTATCCCCACCTCTGTGACAGCATCGTCAACACGATCGGCACCATTGCCGATCCGGGGCTGTCGGTCGCTCGGACACAGGGTTCCGGCGCGGCGGGAGAGACCTCCGGTACCCGCTAGGTCTACCGGAGGTCTGTGTTCATGCATGTGTCACCGCTGGTCTGGGTCATCACCTGTGTGGTGATTCTCGGACTGTTCGTCTTCGACTTCTTCGCGCACGTGCGCACACCGCACGCCCCCACGTTCCGTGAGTCGGCGTTCTGGTCGTCGGTCTACATCGGTATCGCGATCCTGTTCGGCCTGGTCGTGATGTGGTTGTGGGGAAGTCAGTACGGCGGCGAGTATTTCGCCGGTTACGTCACCGAGAAGGCGTTGTCCGTCGACAACCTCTTCGTATTCGTCATCATCATGGGAACATTCGCGGTGCCGCGGGAATACCAGCAGAAGGTACTGCTGATCGGCATCGTGATGGCGCTCGTGATGCGCGGAATCTTCATCGGCGTCGGGGCCGCGGCGATCAACGCCTACAGCTGGGTGTTCTACCTGTTCGGCGCGTTCCTCATCTACACCGCGTACACGTTGGTACGTGATCACGGGCACGAGAAAGAGGTGGAGGAGGAACGCGACAGCAAGATCGTCGCCGTCGCGAAGAAGATTCTCCCCACCACGGACACCTACGACGGCGACAAGCTCGTCACGCGGATCAACGGCAAGCGTGTCGTGACGCCGCTGCTGCTCGCGCTGGTCGCCATCGGATTCACCGACGTGCTGTTCGCACTCGACTCGATTCCCGCGATCTACGGACTCACCCAGGAGCCGTACCTGGTCTTCACGGCCAACGCGTTCGCGCTGATGGGTCTGCGTCAGCTGTACTTCCTCATCGGCGGCCTGCTGGACCGCCTGGTGTACCTGTCGTACGGCCTGTCGATCATTCTCGCGTTCATCGGCGTCAAGCTCGTGCTGCACGCCCTGCACGAGAACACGCTGGGCTTCGTCAACGGCGGCGAGCACGTGGCCGTGCCGGAGGTGTCGACGGTGTTCTCGCTCGCCGTCATCCTCGGTGTGCTGGCAGTGACCACCGTCGCCAGCCTTCTCAAGACGCGGAATACGACGCCGGCGCAGTAGTTCCGCCGGGCGTCGTGCTCGGGGTGTCCGGTGCTCGGCGAGTCAGGAACTGAATTCGCCGAGCACCGGAACCCATTCGACGATCCGCGAGGCGGCCACGAGTCCGTTGCGGGCGAACGGGTCGTGGGTGAAGAGCAGTTCCACGGTCTCCGCATCGGCGGCGTCGACGATGATGAATGCGCCGCTGCCGTCGGCGAAGGGGCCCGATGACACAACGGTCTTCCGCTCGGCGAGCTCACCGAGCCACGCGCGGTGGGCGGGGCGATGCTCGTCGCGTCCGGCGACGGTATCGGCCGAATACGTGTACTCCACTACGAACAGGGACATGTTCTCGCTCTCTCGGGACGGGTTCGTCGAACAAAAATGGGATCAGGGCACTTCTGTCTCACCCACTGAGACTTCAGAGGGTGAGAAGCATTCGGGTATTGCCGAGGGTGTTCGGCTTGACGTAGCTCAGATCGAGGAATTCGGCGACACCGGTGTCGTACGAGCGGCACATCTCGGCGTAGACCTCGGCGGTCACCGGTGTGCCGTCGATCTCGACGAATCCGTGCTTGCCGAAGAAGTCGACCTCGAACGTGAGAACGAAGAGACGCTCGAGTTCGAGTTCCCGCGCGACCTCGATCAACTTGGCCACCACGTGGTGTCCCGCACCCTGGCCCTTGGCCGACGGATCGACGGCGATCGTGCGCACCTCGCCGAGGTCGGCCCACAGCACGTGCATTGCGCCACAACCGATCACGTTGCCGTCGCGTTCGGCCACCCAGAACTCCTGGACGGATTCGTACAGGGTCACGAGGTTCTTCTCGAGCAGGATCTTGCCGGAGTAGATGTCGATCAGGCGCTTGATCTCGGGTACGTCGGAGGTTCGTGCTCGCCGCACGATCAGCTGATTGTCGGCGGTGTCCGGCGTCCGAGAAGTCATGTCGTGAACATTAGCCAACGGCCGTACCGATATTCTTAGGCACGTGCCGGTACGACCTACGAATCCTCCCCACTCCCCGCTGCGTCCCGGGGTGCAGTTCGACGCTGCGGTGCTGCGATGAGCACGCAGCGCGAGGATTGGACGGCCGCCGACCAACCGGCGGCCCCGGATCCATCGGTGGAACCCGCGAGTGAGACGGCCGTACCACTTCTGAACATCGCGAACATCCTGACGATTCTCCGGATCCTGCTGGTCCCGGTCTTCCTGGTCGTGCTGTTCGTCGGCGACGGACACTCGACGATGTGGCGCCTGATCGCCACCGGTGTGTTCGCGGTCGCGGCCATCACCGACCGGATCGACGGGCAACTCGCCCGCAAGTACGGCCTCGTCACCGATTTCGGCAAGCTCGCCGATCCCATCGCGGACAAGGCGCTGATCGGAGCGGCCCTCGTGGGCCTGTCGATTCTCGGAGACCTGCCCTGGTGGGTGACGGCGGTGATCGCGGTCCGGGAACTGGGCATCACGCTGCTCCGGTTCGCGGTCCTGCGCCACGCCGTCATCCCGGCAGGCAGGGGCGGCAAGCTCAAGACTCTCGTGCAGACGATCGCGATCGGCTATTATCTGCTGCCGCTGCCCGACGGGTTCGAGGTCGCCGGCTGGATTCTCATGGGTGCCGCCGTGCTGCTGACGGTGGTGACCGGGCTGGACTACGTCGTGCAGGCCGTCCGGCTACGGGCCGGGGTGCACAAGGTCGAGGCGAACGCGAGCACCGGGGCGTGACCGACCCGCTGGTGGACGGCACGCGGGCCGGTGACCTCGTCGCCGTGCTCACCGCCCGCGGCGAGACGGTGGCCACCGCGGAATCGCTCACCGCGGGACTGCTCACCGCGACGATCGCCGGAGTGCCCGGCGCCAGCAACGTGCTCCGCGGCGGGCTCGTCGTCTACGCCACCGACCTGAAGGCCACCCTCGCCGGGGTCGATCCCACGCGACTGGCGGCGGACGGGCCCGTCGCCGCGTCCACGGCGCGCGCACTCGCGGAGGGGGCCCGCGCCCGCTGCGGCGCCGACTGGGGCGTCGGCCTGACCGGTGTCGCCGGCCCCGACATGCAGGACGGACACCCGGTCGGCACCGTGTTCCTGAGCATTTCCGGGGCGTCCGGCACGACCGTCCGCGAGCTCGGATTGACCGGTGACCGGTGGCAGATCCGTAAATCTGCGGTTTCCGCCGCCGTGTCGGGACTCCTCGATCGTGTGCAGGAAACATCCGCAGGCTAAGGTCGGGAACCAATCGGTCCTGTTCGCGCGTTGAGATAGGCGAGACAGGTGACGGATGAAGGAGGAGCGAGATGGCGCTGCTATTGCGTGAGGCAATCGGTGACAGTCTTCGGCGTACGCGCGTTTCGCAGAGCCGGACCCTGCGTGAGGTCTCCAACAGTGCTCGTGTGAGCCTCGGGTACTTGTCCGAGGTCGAACGAGGGCGCAAGGAAGCTTCGAGTGAGCTCCTGGCGGCGATCTGCGACGCGTTGGAGGTCCCACTCTCCGATGTGCTCGTCGACGTCAGCGAATCGCTGTCCGACGGTTCTTCGGCCAAGCGTGCGGGCACCGAGCGGCATGCGGTCGAATCCGCGCCCGCCGAGGCTCCCGCCGCGAGCGCACGACCGGGTTCGACGACCATTGCCCGCGACACCCGGGTGGTCATCCCTGCACCTGCGCAGGCGCTGGCCGCCGCGTAGCAACGCCCGTGCCGAACCGATAGATTTCAGTTGACCGCCGATCTCGTGGGCGGTTGGTCAGACAGGCAGTCGGGGCGCAGCCCTTGTTCCGGTGCGTGACGGTCGCGTATCGGGTCGCGCATCGCGCGGCGCAACAGATGGAGGCAGGATCAAACCCATGGCTAATCCTTTCGTCAAGGGATGGAAGTACCTGATGGCGCTCTTCAATTCCAAGATCGATGAGAAGGCTGACCCCAAGGTTCAGATTCAGCAGGCGATCGAGGATGCGCAGCGCCAGCACCAGGCCCTGTCGCAGCAGGCCGCGTCTGTCATCGGCAACCAGCGCCAGCTCGAGATGAAGCTCAGCCGCCAGCTCGACGAGGTGGAGAAGCTCAACGCCAACGCCCGTCAGGCCGTCAACCTGGCCGACCAGGCCCAGGCCGCGGGCGACACCGAGAAGGCCATCCAGTACACCAACGCCGCCGAGGCATTCGCCGCCCAGCTCGTCACCGCCGAGCAGGGGGTCGAGGATCTGAAGGCGCTGCACGACCAGTCCCTGCAGGCCGCCGCGCAGGCGAAGAAGGCCGTGGAGCAGAACGCGATGGCTCTGCAGGCCAAGGTCGCGGAGCGCACCAAGCTGCTCAGCCAGCTGGAGCAGGCCAAGATGCAGGAACGCGTCAGCGAGTCGCTGCGCTCGATGGACAGCACCCTCTCGGCTCCCGGCAACACGCCCAGTCTCGACGCCGTGCGCGACAAGATCGAGCGCCGCTACGCCGACGCCCTCGGTTCCGCGGAGCTGGCACAGAACTCGGTGTCGGGCCGCATGATGGAGGTCCAGCAGGCGAGCATCCAGATGGCCGGGCACAGCAGGCTCGAGCAGATCCGGGCCTCGATGAAGGGCGACGCCCTGCCGTCCGGCGGTGCCGTCAACGCTCCGGCGACCCCCGCCAGCCCGAACCTCGACAAGCAGCCGCCGGCCGCGGGCCAGACCGGCGCCGCGCAGTAGCCGAACAGTATTCGCATGAGTTCCACCCGAGGTGGCCGACCTGGACGCGCAGTCCGGTCGGCCACTGTCGTGTCCGGGCTCGCGGGGATTCAGGGCGCGCTGCGCGACGCCGGCGAGTCCGTCGCGGACGCGGCGCAGCGGTGGCGTGACCCCCGGGAACGGCTGCTGCGGAAGAAGCGGCGCGCCCGGCGCCGCGCCAAGCGCTACGGCATCGTGTCCGGATCCTCGGCCACCGGCGCCGCGGGTCTCGCCCTGATGGCCGCACCGGAGTGGTCGCTGCTGATGGCCGGTGGCGGCGCAGTCGTGTTCGCGGTCCCCGCGGTGCTGGCGGTCAGCCGGTTCCGCAAGCTCGACGCCGTGACGTTGCCACTGGGCCTGCCTGCCCGTCGGGTGCTTCCGGGGCCGTCCTCGGCCGCCCGGGAGCCGATGGAGCGACTCGTGCACAGCGAACGGGCACTGCACGGCATCCTCGGTGTGCTGTCCCGGTCCGGGAGCATCAGCGGCGAGGACATCGAGGACACCCATTCCACTGCCCGCTCCGCGGGGGCAGCCCTCCAGGCGGTCGCCCTCGACATCACGTCCATGGAGGACGCCGCCCGGGGGAGCCGGGCCGCGGCCGCATCGCTCCACCGGGCGATCGCCTCCGCCGCCGCGCAGCTCGACGACGGCGTCGACCAGTTCGAAGAACTGGTGGCCGCGGCCGCCGAGGTCGCCGTTCCCGGAACGACGAGTGCCGTCGGCGAACTGGCGTACGAGCGTGCTGAACTGGTGTCGGCGACGGAAAAGCTCACCGGCCTCGCGGTGGCTCTCGGCGAGATCGACGACATCGTGCGCCGCTACCGCTGATGTCGTCCGAACCGTCCGGCGACTTCCGGTACATCGTGTGGGGGAGAACCCTGATCTTTCCCTGATCTTTACGCTGACCTGGTGATTTACTCGCTCCGCCGTGCCACGCTGGTGTGCGTACCCGATAAGTGGGGTCGACCAGATGTCGGGCGCAGAAATCGATCGGGGAGACGTCAGTGGAGGAAATCATGTTCTGGAAGATTGTTCTGGCGGTCGCGGCGATCTGGATCGCATTGGCGGTCGTCGGTGCCCTCGTCAAGGGTCTGTTCTGGATTCTCGTGGTCAGCGCCGTGGTGTTCGGCGTGTACCTGTTGATCAAGGCGATGTCCGGATCCGGCGAGAAATCGGACATCACCCGGAGCTGACAGGCATGCTCTACCCATGGAACCGGTACCCGAGGACTGGCATCGTGGGCTCGTCGTCGTCGCGCACCCCGACGACATCGAATACGGCGCAGCGGCTGCCGTAGCGCGCTGGACCGAGCAGGGCAAGGACATCCGCTACGTGCTCGCCACGCGCGGGGAGGCGGGGATCGCGGGCCTGCACCCTACCGAGTCGGGCCCGCTGCGGGAGGCGGAGGAGCGACGTTCCGCGGCCGTGGTGGGAGTGACCGACGTCGAGTTCCTCGGGTACCCCGACGGCACTCTCGTGGAGAGTCTCGCACTCCGCCGCGACCTCGCGACGGCGATCCGTCGTCATCGCCCGGATCTCGTGGTGACGGCCAACTTCGCGGACACGTGGGGACCCGGCCAGCTGAACAGTGCGGACCACCGCGCACTCGGCCGTTCCGTTCTCGACGCCACCGCGGATGCCGCGAACGAATGGATCTTTCCCGAGCTGGGGGAGTCGGGGCTGCCGCCGTGGCGCGGTGTCCGCTGGGTCGCCGTCAACACGATGACACCCACTCACGCGGTGGATGTCACCCACACGGTGGATCGGGCAGTGCTCTCGCTGGCCGAGCACGTCCGCTACCTCGAGGCGCTGAGCGACGTACCGGTGGGGCAGCAGGCGAGGGCGCAGGTCGAGATGGTGACCGGACCGCAACCGGGATTCGACGCCGAACGCGCGGTGGGATTCGAGCTCTATTACTTCGGCTGAGGCCGCGAGCGAGCACGATCGTGCCGGTCCTCCGGCCTACCTGAATAGAATCGGACTCGGACGGAATACCGAAGTTACCCGAATTAGCGAGGGGTCACCTCAACGTTCATCCGACGTGTCGGCCCTTCCTGTCGCCTCGCCGTCCAGTCGTACCTCCGTCGCACAATTCCCCGACGTCGGGGACGGGCGGGCCGTGGCGGCCCGGGTGATGTGATTCGAGTGCCGGTTCGGTGCCGGCGGGGGATTCATGCGTTACGGTGTTACACACAATGTCTATCCGTAATTCTGCGTCGCGTGACGACACCTCAGCGAGCGTCGAGGACTCCATTCTCGACGCCGCACGCTCGTGCATTCTCGATTTCGGACTGCGCCGAACCACACTGGCGGAGGTCGCCCGGCGCGCCGGCGTCAGCAGGCCGACCGTCTACCGCCGCTGGTCGGACACCAGGGCCGTGGTCGCCGATCTCATGACCCGTGAGATCGCAGCCGTGATGCCCGAATTCTCCGTCGAGGAATCGGTCCACCGCCAGCTGGTCGACGCCGTCGTCCACGTGTCCACCGAGGTGCGTGACCATCCACTGTTCGTGAAGATCCTGCGTTCGGATCAGGAACTGTTCACCACCTACATCCTCGAGCGGCTCGGTACGAGCCAGCGGGCGATCATCGACCAGGTCGCGTTCGCGGTCTCGACGGGTCAGGACCAGGGCTCGATCCGCGCGGGGGACAGCCGTCACATCGCTACGATGGTGCTGCTCATCGCACAGTCCGCGGTCCAGTCGGCCGTGATGGTGGCCGAGGAACTTCCCGGCGACGCCCTCACGGAGCAACTCCGGCACGCTGTCGGCGCCTATCTGGCGCCGGACGTCGCCGTCACCCACCCGACAGATCGAGGAGACCGGTGAACCACCCGAACACGCCGCCCGTGAGCCGCTCGTCGGCTCTGAACGCGGCGCGAAGAGCGCGCGAACTCGACCAGCTGTCGGACGGTGCCGTCGTCGACGTCCTGGTGATCGGCGGCGGAGTGACCGGCGTCGGTGTCGCACTCGACGCGGCGTCACGCGGCCTCGACGTCGTGCTCGTGGAGAAGCGGGATCTCGCGTTCGGGACCAGCCGGTGGAGTTCGAAACTCGCCCACGGCGGGCTGCGGTACCTGGCATCGGGCAACGTCGGCATCGCCCGCGAGAGCGCGGTCGAACGCGGAATCCTCATGACCCGCACCGCCCCCCACCTCGTCCGGGCTCTCCCACAGCTCGTGCCCGTCCTCGATTCGATGACGCTGTTCGGCAAGTCCCTCGTCCGCACGGGATTCCTGGCAGGCGACCTGCTACGTGCAAGCGCTCGCACACCGTCGTCGGTCCTGCCGCGGTCACGGACGGTCCGGGCCGACCGGGTGGTCGAACTCGCCCCCGCGGTCCGGCGGGAAGGCCTGCGCGGCGGCCTGATGGCATTCGACGGCCAGCTCATCGACGACGCCCGACTCGTGGTGTCCCTCGCACGCACTGCCGCGCTCCACGGCGCGAAGGTGCTCACCCGGACGGGCGCGTACGACGTCACCGGGACGTCCGCGACCCTGCGCGACGAGCTGACCGGCTCGGAACTGCCGATCAGGGCGCGCGCCGTGGTCAACGCGGCGGGCGTGTGGTCGGGTGAGATCGATCCCGGGATCACGTTGCGGCCCAGTCGCGGCACGCATCTGGTGCTCCCGGCCGAGCGGCTCGGGAACCCGACCGCGGCGCTCACGGTTCCGATCCCCGGTGAGACCAATCGCTTCGTCTTCGCGCTGCCCGCACAGCTCGGCCGCGTGTACCTCGGCTTGACCGACGAGGCCGCGCCGGGACCCGTTCCGGACGTTCCGGTGGCGTCGGAGCAGGAGATCGACTTCCTTCTCGACACGGTCAACACCGCGCTCGAGGTTCCGTTGCAGCGCTCGGACGTCCTCGGCACCTTCGCCGGGCTGCGACCTCTCCTCGACACCGGGGACGGATCCACCGCGGACCTCTCGCGCAACCACGCCATCCTGCGCTCGGACACGGGTCTCGTCAGTGTGGTCGGCGGCAAACTGACCACCTACCGCAAGATGGCCGAAGACGCCGTCGACGCCGCGGTCGAGGTGGCAGGACTGGACGCGGGCCCGTGCCGGACGCGGGCCCTGCCGCTCGTCGGTGCCGCGACACCCGAGGCGCTGCGGAAGGTCTCGGCCCCGCCGGCGCTGCTCGCCCGCTACGGAACGGAGGCGGCGCTGATCGCCGCCGCCGACGCCGAACTGCTGGCGCCGATCGCCGAGGGCGTGGACGTGAGCCGCGCCGAGTTCGAGTTCGCGGTGACCCATGAGGGGGCGCTCGACGTCGACGACCTGCTCGACCGGCGCACCCGGATAGGACTCGTCCCCGCCGACCGTGCCCGGGCTCACGGTGCCGCCGAAGCAGTGTTCGAGAAACGGTGACGCCGACCGTGTGACACCCTGTGGTTCGTGCGAGTCGCCGTGGTCGCCGGGCCTGATCCCGGACATGCCTTTCCCGCCCTTGCGTTGTGCCTCGCCTTCATCGAGGCCGGAGACGATCCAGTCCTGTTCACCGGCACACGGTGGGTCGAGCCTGCACGGGCGGCCGGCGTGCCTGCCGAGTTGCTGAAAGGCCTTGCGCCCCGCCCGACGGACGACGACCTCGATGCGGGAGCGCGCATTCACGCCCGCGCCGCGCACATCTCCACCGAGTTGCTCCCCGACCTGCGCGCGTGGGGACCCGACCTCGTGGTCTCGGACATCCTGACCGCGGGCGGGGGCATGGCCGCGGAGCGGCTGGGGATCCCGTGGGTCGAGCTGTCCCCGCATCCGCTGTACGCCGCGTCCAAGGGGTTGCCGCCCATCGGAAGCGGATTGGCTCCGGGCGTGGGAATTCGGGGCAGGTTCCGCGACACGCTCATGCGCGCCGCGACGGCGCGGTCGATCCGGCAGGGTGAGCGGCAACGCTCCGAGGCCCGGGTCGGCGTCGGACTGCCTGCGAAGGACCCGGGACCGGTGCGCCGGCTGATCGCGACGCTCCCCGCGCTCGAGGTGCCGAGGCCGGACTGGCCCGCCGAGGCGCACGTGGTCGGGCCGCTGCTGTGGGAACCGACGAACGAGGTGCTCGCGGCGCCGGACGGCACGGACCCTCTGATCATGGTGGCTCCGTCGACCGCGTTCACCGGCGCGGAGGGCATGCTCGAGACGACGCTGGCGGGGCTCGACGGGGCCGGTGTCCGTGTGATCGCGTCGATACTGGACGGATCGCCGGCCCCGGTTCCGCCCTGGGCGAGGGCAGGTCTCGGCCGTCAGGACGCGATGCTGCGCGAGGCGTCGGCCGTCGTCTGCGGCGGCGGACACGGGATGCTGGCGAAGGCTCTGCTCGCAGGGGTCCCGGTGGTGGTGGTTCCCGGCGGCGGCGATCAGTGGGAGCTCGCGAACCGGGCCGCGCGGCAGGGGAGCGCCGTCGTGGTGCGTCCCCCGAGCGCGGAAGCACTCCGCGCGGCGGTCGAACAGGTGCTCTCGAACGGTGCCCATGCGGACGCCGCGCAGCGGGCCGCGCGGAGCATCGTGGACGTCGCCGATCCGGTGGCGGTGTGCCGCGACGCGCTGCGGTGAGAGCCCGGCACGAGGTTCGGCTAGCGTGGATGTGTGCGACTGACCGAATTTCACCAACTCGTCCGCGAAGAGTTCGGGCAGATGCGCGGCGACGCACTACTCGTCGACCACGTGCTGCTCAGTCTCGGGGGCAAGACCGCCGCCGAAGCCATCGAGGACGGCCGGGAGCCCCGCGAGGTGTGGCGCGAACTCTGCGTGGAGTTCGACGTCCCGCCGCAGCGCCGGTAGAAATCCGGCGTGTCGAACGGACCGACCGCGCATATCGAACACATGTTCCCCTATGCTGGAGATGTTCGGTGGTCACGGTTCTTGTCGGTACCCGGATCTAACCTGACCGCAGATCACTGATGAGACTCGAGGAATGGGGACGACGATGGCACCACAGGCACACGATCGAGACAAGGCGCTCGACCTCGCGCTGGCGCAGATCGACAAGAACTTCGGCAAGGGCTCGGTGATGCGCCTGGGCGAAGGTGTCCGTCAGCCCATCGCCGTCATCCCGACCGGCTCCATCGCGCTGGACGTCGCCCTCGGCATCGGCGGGCTGCCCCGCGGCCGTGTCGTCGAGATCTACGGCCCGGAGTCCTCGGGTAAGACCACCGTGGCTCTGCACGCTGTCGCCAACGCCCAGGCGGCAGGCGGTATCGCCGCGTTCATCGACGCCGAGCACGCGCTCGACCCCGACTACGCCCAGAAGCTCGGCGTCGACACCGACGCGCTGCTGGTGTCGCAGCCCGACACCGGTGAGCAGGCGCTGGAAATCGCAGACATGCTGATCCGCTCCGGCGCCCTCGACATCCTCGTGGTCGACTCCGTGGCCGCTCTGGTCCCGCGCGCCGAGATCGAGGGTGAGATGGGCGACAGCCACGTCGGTCTGCAGGCCCGTCTGATGAGCCAGGCGCTCCGTAAGATGACCGGTGCGCTCAGCAATTCCGGCACCACCGCGATCTTCATCAACCAGCTGCGCGAAAAGATCGGCGTCATGTTCGGTTCCCCCGAAACCACCACCGGTGGTAAGGCATTGAAGTTCTACTCGTCGGTGCGCCTCGACGTGCGGCGGATCGAGACCCTGAAGGACGGCACCGACGCGGTGGGTAACCGTACCCGCGTCAAGGTGGTCAAGAACAAGGTCGCGCCGCCGTTCAAGCAGGCCGAGTTCGACATCCTCTACGGCCTGGGAATCAGCAAGGAAGGCTCGCTGATCGACATGGGTGTCGAACACGGGTTCATCCGCAAGTCGGGCTCCTGGTACACCTACGAAGGCGACCAGCTGGGACAGGGCAAGGAGAACGCCCGCAAGTTCCTGTTGGAGAACACCGACATCCGGGACGAGATCGAGAAGAAGATCAAGGAAAAGCTCGGAATCGGCGCCGACGTCACTGCTGCTACGGATGACGCCGCCCCGGTCGAATTCTAAGGCGCCGCCGTGCGTCCGACGGGCGAAGGTGGAACGGAGACGCAGGCCAAGGATTTGTGCCTGCGTCTTCTGACTGACCGTGCCCGGAGTCGAGCGGAGTTGTCCGAGCGTCTGGCGAAGAAGGGCTACTCGGCCGAGATCGCTGAGCGTGTGCTGGATCGCCTCACCGAGGTCGGACTCGTCAACGACGCCGACTTCGCCCAGCAGTGGGTGCATTCGCGGCACACGTACTCCGGCAAGGGAAAACGTGCGCTCGCACTGGAACTGCGCCGCAAGGGCATCGGTCAGGAGGAGGCCACCGAAGCCCTCGCTCAGATCGACAGCGAAGACGAACGAGCCCGAGCCACCGAACTGGTCGCGAAGAAACTGCGGACGGTGTCCACGGACGATCGGGACCGGGCGGTCCGCCGGCTGGTGTCGATGCTCGCGCGCCGCGGCTTCCCCCAGGGCATGGCGTTCGAGGTGGTCAAGGAACAACTCGATCGCGCCGGTGCGGAAACCGACGGCCTGTTCGACGAGACCTGACCACGAGACGACAACAACACTGACGAGACGCGACACTGCGGTCGGACGGAACAGAGTTTCCGTCCGACCGCAGTGTCATGTCACACCCGCGTCAGATCACAACCGTTTGTCGGTGATGTCCATACCCGGAACCGACACCGCCGGAAGCTCGGGAACGGCCCCCCCGGGGCCTCCGCCCTTCTTGCTGGCCCGTAGCCGCTTCTCCACCTTGGTCGCCACCACGGTGAGCGTGTAGTTGAGGATGATCATGATGATCGCCACCACGATCAGGGCGGGCAGGTAGTTGCCGTAGAACGCACCGAGCTGCTGGCCGGACCGCACCACTTCGACATAGCCGATGAGGTAACCGAGCGCGGAGTCCTTCAACGCCACCACCATCTGCGAGATGATCGCGGGCAGCATCGCCGTGACGGCCTGCGGAAGCAGGATGGTCCGCATGACCTGGCCCTTGCGCATACCCAGCGCCATGGCGGCCTCGCTCTGCCCCTTGGGGAGCGAGTTGATGCCTGCCCTGACGATCTCGGCGATCACCGAGCCGTTGTACAGCGTGAGGCCCACGATGACCGCGGCGAGCGCAAGGTATTTCGACTTGAAGACCTCGTACTCGGCGAACAGCTGGTACGAGAAGATCATCAGGATCAGCACGGGGATGGCGCGGAACAATTCGACGATCCCGCCGGCCACCCATCGCACCGGCCGGTGGTCCGAGAGGCGTCCGATGCCGAGGATCGCGCCGAGGATCAGTGCCATCAGGATCGATACGGCGGCCGCCACGAGGGTGCCGCGGATGCCGGGGATCAGATACGTCGTCCACGACGTCGATTCGAGGAACGGATCCCATTTCGCCGCGGTCAGCTGACCTTTGTCGTCGAGCGCGGCGTAGACGAGGTAGCCGATTCCCAGTAGTGCGACAGCGACCACGACCGAGATCAGGCGATAGATGTTCTTCGCCTTCGGGCCCGGTGCGTCGTAGAGGACGGTGGCGGAATTGCTCATCGTGCAACCTCGTATCGCTTGCTCAGGTATCCGAAGAGAAGCCCCATCGGCAGGGTCAGGATCACGAATCCGAGCGCGAAGATGCCACCGACGACGAAGATGGCGGCCTCGTTCTCGATCATTTCCTTCATCAGCAGCGACGCCTCCGCCACGCCGATCACCGAGGCGATCGTCGTGTTCTTGGTCAACGCGATCAGCACACTGCCGAGCGGGGCGGTGACCGCGCGGAATGCCTGCGGCAACACGATCAACCGCAGATTCTGCGAGAACGTGAGGCCGAGCGACCGGCCCGCCTCCGCCTGGCCGACGTGCACAGTGTTGATACCGGACCGCAACGACTCGCAGACGAAGGCCGCGGTATAGACGCTGAGGCCGAGCACGGCGAGCCGGAAGTTGTTCTCCTCGAAGAACGTCGGCGACTGCTCGGGGGCGAGCTTGACACCCATCGTCTGGAAGAGCCCGAAGGAGCAGAAGATGATGATGAGCGTCAGGGGAGTGTTGCGGAAGATCGTCACGTACGCCGTGCCGACGCCACGTGCGACCGGGATCGGTGACACCCGCATCGCCGCGAGGATGGTGCCGAGTATCAGAGCACCGACAGCCGAGAACGCGGTGAGTTGCACCGTCGTCCAGAACGCGTCGATCAGCTGATCGCTGTATTTGCTCAGTAGGTCCACTTACCGTCTCCCCAGGTCACCGGTGGTTGGTGTCGAACCGGGCCGGACGACTCCACGAATGGGAAGTCGTCCGACCCGGATGAGTGAGTTGCTCAGTACCGATCGACGGTCGGCGGGGCGGGGATCGGGTAACCCGACGCGCCGACTGTCTCGTTGAACGCGCGCGCCCATGAGCCATCCGCGATCATGGCGTCGATGGCGTCGTTGATCTTGGCGCGGGTCTCGTCGTCACCCTTGGCCAGGCCGATGCCGTAGCGCTCTTCGGTGAACGGCTCGCCGACCACCTTCAGCTCGCCCGGGTACTGCGCCGCATAGCCGGCGAGGATGATGTCGTCGGTGGTGACGGCGTCGACCGCACCGTTACGCAGCGCCTCGACGCAGGCGGAGTACGTGTCGAACTCCTGCAGCTGCACGTCCTGCGCGTACGTGTCCTTGACCTTCTGCGCCGGGGTCGACCCGGTGACCGAGCACAGCTTCTTTCCGCCGTTGAGCGAATCGGGGCCGGTGATGTCGGTGTTGTCGGACTTCACCAGGAGCGACTGTCCGGCGATGAAGTACGGCCCGGCGAAGTCGACCTTCTCCTTGCGGGCGTCGGTGATCGAGTAGGTGGCGACGATGTAGTCGACCTCACCGTTCTCGATCAGCGTCTCGCGCTGAGCCGACGGGGACTCCTTGAACTCGACGTTCTCGGGCGCGACACCCAGCTTGCCGGCCACGTATTCGGCCACCTCGACGTCGAAGCCGCTGAAGGACCCGTCGGGGTTGCGCAATCCGAGGCCGGGCTGGTCGTACTTGATTCCGACCGTCAGCTTGCCCTCCGACGCGCTCTGGGAGGCGCTCTTCTCTTCACCTCCGCCGCAGGCAGATGCGACGACGGCGAGCGCCATGACGCCGATTCCCACGCGAATCGAGCGATTGATCCTCATCGAGTTCCTCCAATTGAAATGACGGGTGTTGCGTGTCGAGCACGGTCGACCGAGAGAGCACCGCAGCGGCGCCCCTTCGAGTCAGTGGCTGAGAATCTTGCCGAGAAAGTCCTTCGCGCGCTCGGATTTGGGAGCGGTGAAGAACGTGGCGGGCTCGGCGTCCTCGACGATCTGGCCGTCGGCCATGAAGAGAACCCGGTGGCCGACCTTGCGGGCGAAGCCCATCTCGTGGGTCACCACGAGCATGGTCATGCCTTCCTTGGCGAGCGAGGTCATGACGTCCAGGACCTCGTTGACCATTTCCGGGTCGAGTGCGGACGTCGGCTCGTCGAACAGCATGACCTTGGGGTTCATGGCGAGTGCGCGTGCGATCGCGACTCGCTGCTGCTGACCGCCCGACAACTGCGCCGGGTACTTGTCCGCCTGGTTGGCGATGCCGACCCGCTCGAGAAGCTCGTAGGCCTTCGCCTTCGCGTCGGCGCTGCTCTTCTTCCGCACCTTGACCGGTGCGAGCATCACGTTGTCGAGGATCGTCTTGTGGGCGAACAGGTTGAACGACTGGAACACCATGCCCACGTCGGCGCGCAGCGCCGCCAGAGCCTTGCCCTCGGCCGGCAGTACCTTGCCGTCCACCGCGATCTCACCGGAGTCGATGGGCTCGAGACGATTGATGGTGCGGCACAGCGTCGACTTACCCGAGCCGGACGGTCCGAGGACGATCACCACCTGTCCGCGAGGGACTTCGAGGTCGATCTCCTGGAGGACGTGGAGGGCGCCGAAGTGTTTGTTCACCGATTTCATCGAGATCATGGACGGGGCCGCGCCCGTGGAGGGTGTCGGCGTCGCGTCGTCGGCTTGCGTCATAGTCGATGACCCTATGTGTTGGGAGCGGGAGCACCTGCCATTTGCTCCGAGAATCCTCGGGATGTCACGGAAACTTTACTGTCCGGCTTCGGGCGTGTGTCCGGGCGCACACCGGCCGCGACGAGGCGATTTGGCGCGGGCCGTACCCTGGCATACGTGGACACGATCGACCAGACCCCTCACCGCAGCTACGAGGTGCGCACGTACGGCTGCCAGATGAACGTGCACGACTCCGAGCGGCTGTCGGGGCTCCTCGAGGACGCCGGCTACACGAAGGCGGCCGCGGGGCAGGCACCCGACCTCGTCGTCTTCAACACCTGCGCGGTGCGGGAGAACGCCGACAACAAGTTGTACGGCAACCTGAGCCACCTCGCGCCGGCGAAGGAACGGAACCCCGACATGCAGATCGCGGTCGGCGGGTGCCTGGCGCAGAAGGACCGCGACGTCGTCGTGCAGAAGGCGCCGTGGGTGGACGTCGTGTTCGGCACCCACAACATCGGTTCGCTCCCCGCGTTGCTGGACCGGGCCCGCCACAACCAGCGGGCCGAGGTCGAGATCCTCGAGGCGCTGGAGGCGTTCCCGTCGACGCTGCCCGCCAAGCGGGAGTCGGCGTACGCGGGCTGGGTGTCCATCTCGGTGGGATGCAACAACACCTGCACGTTCTGCATCGTGCCCGCGCTGCGCGGCAAGGAGGTCGACCGGCGCCCCGGCGACATCCTGGCCGAGGTGCAGGCCCTGGTGAACGAGGGCGTCGTCGAGGTCACCCTGCTCGGGCAGAACGTCAACGCGTACGGCGTCTCCTTCGCGGATCCGGACCAGCCCCGCGACCGCGGCGCGTTCGCCGCGCTGCTGCGAGCATGCGGACAGATCGACGGGCTCGAGCGGGTGCGCTTCACGTCGCCGCACCCGGCCGAATTCACCGACGACGTCATCGAGGCGATGGCCGAGACCCCCAACGTGTGTCCCCAGCTGCACATGCCGCTGCAATCCGGCTCGGACCGCGTGCTGAAGGCGATGCGCCGCTCCTACCGGAAGTCGCGGTTCCTGGGGATCATCGACAAGGTGCGCACCGCGATGCCGCACGCGGCGATCACCACCGACATCATCGTGGGCTTCCCGGGCGAGACCGAGGAAGACTTCCAGGACACACTCGACGTCGTCCGGCAGGCGCGCTTCACCAGCGCCTACACGTTCCAGTACTCCAAGCGTCCCGGCACCCCGGCAGCGGAGATGGACGAGCAACTGCCCAAGGCCGTCGTGCAGGAACGGTACGAACGTCTCATCGCGTTGCAGGAACAGATCACGCTCGAGGAGAACCAGAAGCTCGTCGGCGCCGAGGTGGAACTGCTCGTCGCCGCCGGGGAGGGCCGCAAGAACGCGGAGACCGCCCGGATGAGCGGGCGCGCCCGCGACGGCAGGCTCGTCCACTTCCGGCCCGAGGGCAATCTCGACGGGACCGTCCGGCCCGGCGACGTCGTCACCGTCGTCGTCAGTGCCGCCGCCCCGCACCACCTCGTCGCCGACACCCCGGTCCTGACCCACCGCCGCACCCGCGCGGGAGACTCCTTCGAGAAGGGCGTGACCCCGAAGACCCCGCCGATCGGCGTGGGACTCGGACTGCCGCAGATCGGTGCGCCCGCACCACTACCCGTCCAGATGGGATGCAACGCATGACCTCCCCGTTCGACGACAAGCGGCACGACGGAAACCGGTCCGGTGACAACGGTTCGGGTGCCGAGAGCGAGCCGATCGAGAGTTACCTGAAGGATTTCGACGCCGCCGAGAAGAAGGTGGCCGGCGAGATCGATCCCGGCGCGCGTGCGCTCGTCGTCGCGGTCGCGGTGGTCGTGCTCCTCGGCTCGCTGACGTTGCCGCACTCCGGCATCGCCAACGGCTGGGAGGTGCTGGTGTACGGGGACGACGCCCGCGCGGAGACGATCGCGCTGCCGTCACGGCTGTTCGTGTGGTTCGAGGTGGTGTTCGGGGTCGTCGTGTCGATGCTGGCGCTCGTCACCCGCCGCTGGGCCCTCGCCTGGGTGGCCCTCGCCGGGACCGCAGTGTCCATCGTGTTCGGCATGCTCGCCATCTGGTCGCGGCAGACACCGGCGCCCGGGGTCGAGGCGGCCGGACCGGGGATCGGCCTGATCATCGGCTGGCTGACCGTCATCGTGCTCACGTTCCACTGGTTGAAGGTGGTCTGGAGCCGGACCGCCCTGCAACTGGCCGCGGAAGAGGAACGCCGCGCCGCTGCCGCCGAAGCGGAGCGACGCGGCGACTGGAACGTCGGCTGATCGGACCTACTGGCCGCTGACGGCGCCCTCGGCCGCCTCGGCCCATTCGCGCCACTGCTGGGCCTGAGCGAGGGCGCTCTCGGCGTCCTTCGTCTTGCCCGCCGCGGTGGCCTTGGCGGCCTGCTCCTCGAACTGCGTGACCCGCTCACGGAACTGCGCGGCCCGGGCGAGGGCCTCCGGGTCGGTGCGGCGCCATTCCTCGTCGGCGGCGTCGCGGACACGCTTCTCGATGGCCCGCAGCTTGCCCTCGAGGTCGTGCATCCGCTCACGCGGCACCTTCCCGATGGCGTCCCACTTCTCCTGCAGGTCGCGGAGTGCGGCCCTCGCCGCGTCGATGTCCTTGGCCGGATCGATGTGGCCGGCGTTCTTCAGCAACTCTTCCTTGGCGACCGCGTTCTCCTCGAACTCGGCGTCGCGTTCGGAGGACGCGGCGTTGCGGGCGGCGAAGAACACGTCCTGAGCGCCCTTGAAGCGCTTCCACAGGTTGTCGTCGGCTTCCCGCGGTGCGCGGCCGGCGGCCTTCCACTCGGCGAGCAGGTCACGGAAAGCTCCGGCCGTGGGGCCCCAGTCGGTGGAGTCGGACAGCGCCTCGGCCCGGGTGACGAGCTCTTCCTTCTTGGTCTTGGCGGCGGCGCGCTCGCGATCGAGTTCGGCGAAATGGGCGCCGCGGCGACGGTTGAACGCCTCCCGCGCCTTCGAGTACCGCTTCCACAGGGCGTCGTCGACCTTCCTGTCGATCCCGCGGATCGTCTTCCACTCGTCCAGGATCTCGCGCAACCGGTCACCGGCGGCCTTCCACTGCGTGGATTCGGCACCGATCTGTTCCGCCTCGGCGGCCAGTGCTTCCTTGCGTTCGGTGTGAGCCTGCCGCGACAGTTCCTTCTCGTGCTTGGCGTGGGCCGCAGCCTCGTCGGATCCGGCGATGATGACGTCGAGCCGCGCCGCGAGTGAATCGATGTCACCGATCACCGCCGCGGTCGGGAGGGATTCGGCGAGCGCGAGCGCTGCCGCCTTGGTCTTCTTCGCGTCGCCCGCGCCGGAGCTGAGCCGGGCCTCGAGGAGTGCCACTTCCGTTGCCAGATCGTCGAAGCGCCGACCGAAGTGCGCCAGACCTTCCGCCGCGTCTCCGGCCTGCCACGACCCGATCTGCCGTTCGCCGTCCGCGGTCTTCACCCAGGCGGTGCCGTCGTCGTCCACGCGGCCGAACTTGCTCGGGTCGCTGTGGGCGGGGGCGGCGACGGCGGGGGCGGAGAGGGCGTGTGTCGGTGTCGGGTGGGGCTTGGGTGCACCCGGTTTCGCGGCGGCACCGGGCTTCGGGACGCTGGACTTCGGTGTGTTCTGCTGCTGAGCGGCAGGCTCCACGGCGGGCTTCGCGTCGCTGCTGTCGGTCATCGGTTCCTCATCTCTGCCGCGCGTCACGGCTGCCTGAACGCAATACTGGCTCCATACGACCCGGGACGGGTGCTGGCTCCATTCAACCCGGTACGGGCCCTGTGGACTATTGAATCAGGTCGGACGGTCCGCGTTGATACCGATTGACGGCAGCACCCGAATCGGATGTCGGGTCCGCTCGGACGGTCGACTAGCGTGACTGTGTGTTCACCGCCGCAATCCTCGTGCCGTCCCCACCGCTACTGGTACCCGAACTGACCGGGGCGGCCGCTGCGGAGACGGCGCCGTTGCGGGACGCGGTCCAGACAGCGGCGAAGGCGTTGTCCGCGCTCGCCACCGAGTGGGTGGCGGTCGGAGCGGCACCCGCCGCGGTGGAGGTGCGGCCCGACGCCCAGGGCACTTACCGCGGCTACGGCGTCGACGTGCGGATCGCGCTGCGGCCCGGTCCGGCAGGCGATCCCGACCCCGACCTGCCGCTCGCGGCGCTGACGGCCGGGTGGATCCGGGGGACATGCGCGCCGGACGCCGTCGTCGACGCGCGGATCCTCGCCGCCGACCTGTCCCCGGAGCAGTGCGCCGCCTACGGCGCGGAACTGCGCACGCTTCTCGACCGGGACCCGGAGCCGCGGGGGCTGGTGATCGTCGCGGACGGGGCGAACACCCTCACGGCGAAGGCGCCGGGCGCGTTCGACCCGCGCGCGGAAGGCGTGCAGGCCAGGATCGACGCGGCGCTCGACACCGGCGACCGCGACGCGCTGCTGGCCCTCGAACCCACGGAGTGCGAGTCCCTCGGCATCTGCGGGCGCGTCCCGTGGCAGGTGCTCGCCGGCGTGTTCGACGCGCCGCCCGCATCCTGCCGGACGCTGTACAGCGCAGCACCCTACGGAGTCGGCTACCACGTGGGGGAGTGGCGTCCGTGACGTCACCCGTGCCGATCGCCGTCGTCGGACCGACCGCCACCGGAAAGTCGGATCTCGCACTGGACCTGGCCGAACGTCTCGGCGGCGAAATCGTCAACATCGACGCGATGCAGCTGTACCGGGGCATGGACATCGGCACCGCCAAACTCGCCCCGGCCGAGCGCCGCGGAATCCCGCACCACCAGCTCGACGTGCTCGACGTGACGGAGACGGCCACCGTCGCGAACTATCAGCAGGCGGCGGTCCGCGATGTGGAGGGGATCGCCGCGCGCGGCGCCGTGCCGGTCATCGTCGGCGGATCGATGATGTACGTGCAGTCGCTGCTCGACGAGTGGAGTTTCCCCGCCACCGATGCGTCGGTGCGGGCGCGCTGGGAAGCCGTCCTCGCCGAGAAGGGCGCCGCGGCCGTCCACGCCGAACTCGGCCGGGTGGACCCCGAGGCCGCGGCGTCGATCCTCCCCACCGACGGCAGACGCCTGGTCCGTGCTCTCGAAGTCGTCGAGATCACCGGGAAGCCGTTCGCGGCGTCGGCCCCTCGCATCGGCGAACCGCGCTGGGGCACACACATCGTCGGTGTCGACCGGGACACCGCCGAACTCGACGACCGGATCCGGCTCCGCACCCGACTCATGTTCGAACGCGGGCTCGTCGACGAGGTGCGCGGGCTCATCGACGTGGGACTGCGCGAGGGCGTCACCGCCCCCCGGGCCATCGGCTACGCGCAGGTCCTCGCGTGGCTCGACGGCGAATACGACCTCGACGAGGCGCAGGAACGCACGTTCATCGGCACCCGGCGCTACGTGCGTAGGCAACGGTCGTGGTTCCGCCGCGACACCCGCATCCACTGGGTCGACGGAAGTGACCCCGACCTCGCGGACACCACGATCCGCACCCTCGGCGAGACCCGAAGAATGGGAGAACGATGAGCCGCGCACCGTCCGGACGCAACCGTCCGGCCCCGTCCCTGCTGGTGACCACCCGCAACGCCCGCTTTCAGCAGTGGCAGTCCTACCTCACCAACCGCGCCAAGCGAACGAAGGCGGGACGCTTCCTGATCCAGGGCGTCCGCCCCCTCAACCTGGCGCTGGAACACGACTGGCCGATCGAATCGCTGCTGCACCGCATCGACGGCCCGCCACTGTCCGACTGGGCGCGGGAACTGCTCGAGACCCGGTCCGTCGAACAGATCGGTGTCAGTGCCGAACTGATGGCCGAACTGGGCGAGAAGACCACCACCACCGCGCCGGAACTGATCGCCATTGCGAAGACACGAACCCCGCGACTGAAGGACCTGCGACTGCAGTCCGTCCCCCTGATCGTCGTGTTCGACCGGCCAGCCTCACCCGGAAATCTGGGCACCCTCGTCCGTTCCGCCAACGCGTTCGGCGCCGACGCGGTCGTCGTCGTCGGCCACGGCGCAGATCCGTTCGACCCCCGTAGTGTCCGCGCCTCCACCGGATCCCTCTTCGCGATGCCCGTCGTCACGGTCTCGTCCGTCGACGAGATCCTCGCCTTCCGCGACGCCCGGCGTGCGTCCGGAACCGACCTGCACATCGTCGGCACCGACGAGACCGGCTCCGTCACCATCGACGCCCACGACTTCGGCGGCGGCACCGTGCTCGTGATCGGCAACGAGACCCGCGGGATGAGCGCCGCGTGGCGCGACGGCTGCGACACGGTGGTCAACATCCCGATCGGGGGTGCCGCGAGTTCCCTCGGCGCCCCCTCCGCCGGCGCCGTCGCCCTCTACGAAATCGCCCGGCAGCGTAGATGAACCGCACCGCGGCAGCATAGATGAACCGCACCGCGGCAGTGAAGATGAACAGCACCCGCTCGACCGTTGGTTAGAGTGGTGCGCATGGATTTCAGCAAGGGACACGGCACCGAGAACGACTTCGTGGTCCTCCCGGATCCCGATGTCCGCATCGACCTGTCCGCTCCGCGGGTGGCGGCGCTGTGCGATCGCAGGCGTGGGCTCGGCGCCGACGGAATCCTGCGCGTCGCGAAGGCCGGTGCGCTGGCCGGCGCCGGTGTGCTCGCCGAACTCCCCGACGGCACGTCGGAGGACGACTGGTTCATGGACTACCGCAACGCCGACGGATCGATCGCGGAGATGTGCGGCAACGGCGTCCGCGTCTTCGCCCACTACCTCCGGGCGGCAGGGCTCGAGTCCCGCGACGAGTTCGTGGTCGGCAGCCGGGCCGGTGGCAAACCGGTAATCGTGCACTCGGCCGACGGCGCCTTCGGTGAGGTCACTGTCGACATGGGTGTGGTGCGGGATCTGGGAACCAGTGCCGCGACCATCGACGGCAAGGTCTTCAACGGGATCGGCATCGACGTCGGCAACCCGCACCTGGCGTGTGTCGATGCGCACCTCACGGCGGCGTCCCTGTCGGCCCTCGACCTGACGGCCGCACCCGGGTTCGACCCCGGCTTCTTCCCGCACGGCGTCAACGTGGAGATCCTCACCCGCATCGATTCCGGTGCCGTGGACATGCGGGTGCACGAGCGCGGGGTCGGCGAAACCCGGTCGTGCGGCACCGGCACGGTGGCCGCGGCCACCGCCGCGCTGCGCTTCGACGGTGCCGACTCCGGTGAGGTGAACGTCCGTATTCCTGGTGGTCAGGTCACTGTGGCGGTGTCCGGCGGCCGGGCGACGTTGCGCGGACCGTCCGTCCTGGTGGCGTCCGGAACCCTCGACGACGGCTGGTGGAACGGCCTCGCCTGATCGCCCTGCGCGAAATGCACGTGCGCTCCCTCGACATTCCGTGGGATCATGAGGGTGTATGACGAAAACACATCGCACAGAAGAATCGCCGATCTCCGACTCCACTGAGTTCGCCTACGACGACGGGCGCCCTTCGGTCGGCGAGATGCAACTCGAGGACCGCAGCGCGCTGCGCCGAGTTGCCGGGCTCTCCACCGAGCTCACAGACGTCACCGAGGTCGAATACCGACAGCTGCGCCTCGAACGCGTGGTGCTCGTCGGTGTCTGGACGCAGGGTACCGCGGCACAAGCCGAATCCAGCATGGCCGAGCTCGCGGCTCTGGCCGAGACCGCCGGGTCCGAGGTCCTCGAGGGCCTCGTCCAGCGGCGGGACAAACCCGACGCTGCCACCTACATCGGTTCCGGTAAGGCCGAGGAACTCCGTGAGGTCGTCCTCTCGACCGGCGCCGACACCGTCATCTGTGACGGTGAACTGACTCCCGCCCAGCTGACCGCGCTGGAGAAGGTCGTCAAGGTCAAGGTCATCGACCGGACGGCCCTCATCCTCGACATCTTCGCTCAGCATGCGACGTCCAGGGAGGGCAAGGCGCAGGTGGCGCTGGCCCAGATGGAATACATGCTGCCCCGACTGCGTGGCTGGGGTGAATCGATGTCCCGGCAGGCGGGTGGTCGCGCCGGCAGCAACGGCGGCGTGGGTCTGCGTGGTCCCGGTGAGACCAAGATCGAGACGGACCGCCGGCGAATCCGGGAGCGGATGGCGAAGCTGCGCCGCGAGATCAAGGGCATGAAGGCCGCCCGCGACACCAAACGCACCAGGCGACTGCGCAGCGAGACCCCGTCCATCGCGATCGTCGGCTACACCAACGCCGGCAAGTCGAGCCTGCTCAACGCGCTGACCGGGTCCGGGGTGCTGGTGCAGAACGCGCTGTTCGCCACCTTGGATCCCACCACCCGGCGGGCGGCGCTGGACGACGGCCGCGAGTACGTCCTCACCGACACCGTCGGGTTCGTGCGGCACCTGCCGACGCAGCTGATCGAGGCGTTCCGCTCGACGCTGGAGGAAGTCACGGACGCGGATCTGCTGCTGCACGTCGTCGACGGCTCCGATCCGCTGCCCACGGATCAGATCAGGGCCGTCCACGAGGTGATCACCGAGGTTATCCGGGAGAACGACGCCGCAGCGCCGCCGGAGCTCATCGTGGTGAACAAGATCGACGCGGCCGACCCGGTCACGTTGACCCAGTTGCGCGGCCTGCTGCCCGGCGCGTCATTCGTCTCCGCCCGGACCGGGGAAGGCATCGCCGAGTTGCGCGCGCATCTCAGCGACGTCCTGATCCGCCCGGAGATCGAGGTCAGCGTGCTCCTCCCGTACAACCGGGGAGATCTGATGGCGCGGATCCACTCGGACGGACAGATCCTCGACTCGTCCCACGAGGAGGACGGCACGCGCGTCCACGCGCGGGTGCCCGAGGCGCTGGCGTCGGCACTGGTTCAGTACAACGGCAGTGCCTGACCGCTCACGGTGGTCGCTCCGTGTCGCGGTTACAGTCCTCGCTGCGTGCACACCGCTCGCGGCGGCGGGCGCCGGATCGGCCGAGCCGTTCTTCCGCGATCAGACGGCAGTCGACGCGTCGGAGTTCGGTCCGCTCTGCACTCCCGACGATTCGGCCGCCGGAACCCCTGACGAGGCCTCGCTGGAAGAGCTGTCGGGGCTCGTGTCGGCGGGGGGACTGCTCTACGCGGTCGGTGACAGCGGTTCCGATCGCGCGGTCGCGGTGATGGACGGGAACTGCGCCGTGCAGCGGTGGCTTCCGCTGCCGGTCGATCCGTACGACGTCGAGGACATGGCGTCCGGCCCCGACGGCCGGCTGTGGCTCGCTGACACCGGCGACAACGGACGCCGCCGCGACACGGTGGCACTGATCGCGATGGACCGCGACACCGGTGCGGGAGAACTGCATCGGCTGACGTATCCGGACGGCCCGCACGACGCGGAGACCGTTCTCGTCCAGCGCGACGGCACCCCGCTGATCGTCACGAAGGAAGTGGTCGGGGCGGGCGGCGTGTACCGGCCTGCGGGGGGTGCCGTCGTGGGTGACCTCGCGAGCCCCGGCCCGACCCCGCTCGAGAAGGTGGGGACGCTGGACGTCGCGGAGACGAACGGCGCCGACGACGCCACCACCGGGAGCGGCACCACGGCCCCGGCCCTGCACTCGACGATGTTCACCGGCGGCGCCGTGTCCGCCGACGGAACCGTGGCCGCCGTCCGCAGCTACTCCGACGTGTTCCTGTTCTCGGCCCCGGACGGCGACCTGGCCGCCGCGTTCGCCGCGGGGCCCGTGGGGCGCGCACACGTGCCGCAGCAGCCGCAGGGGGAGTCGATCGCGTTCACCGAGAACGGCGACCTGCTGATCGCCTCCGAGGCGCGGGAGGGGCCCGTTCCGCCGATTCAGACGTTGCCCGGGGCGGTGTCGAGGGTGCAGGAGCAGGCCCGCGCGCAGACAGCCGCCGACGAGGCGTCGGCGCAGTCGCCGGGAACGGTGTGGGGACTCGGCATCGCCGGCGGCGCGGTCGTGCTCGTGGTCGTCGCCGGATTCCTGATCCGCCGCCGTGCCCGATAGGTCTGTTTTGCGGGAAATGTTGCGAGCCTGATTCTTTCGGTGGCCGACGCGTTGTGAATACTGGCGGGGTGCACGCCCACGAGTTGTTGTCGCGTATCGCCCACCTGTCGCTCGAGCACGGTCGCGCCCAGATCGTATCGACTGTCGCCGTGGTGGCGGGCGTCGTCGTGATGCTCGCGGCGTCGCGTTTCGCCCGGGCACCCATCCTCCGCGCCGCCGCGGTCGCGGTGCCCGTGACCGTGGTGATCGGGGCAGCCGTGTGGGCGCGGTACCGGCCGCTTCCCAATCAGATACCGCCGGCGGGCTACGCGTGGATCTGGCTCGCCGTCGGCACCCTCGTACTCGCAGCCACCATCCTGCTCCGCAAACCCGGTGTCCGGTGCGCCGCGGCGGTCGGGACGGCAGGTGCCGTGGTCGCGGCCGCGGCGGTGGGGCAGGTCAATGCGGAGGTCGGCGTCTTCCCGACCGTCGGTTCGCTGGTGGGACACCGCGCGCCGACGGTCGTCGAGCCGGTGTCGTTCGGTGACGTCCCCGGGTTCGAGAGCGCCGTGCAGGCAGGGACCCCGATGGACTCGGTGTGGACGCGTCCGGTGCGCACACCCGGCTCCGGTGTGGTGACGGAAGTGGAGATCCCGGGCACCGTATCCGGATTCCCGGCCCGGCCGGCGGTGCTGTATCTGCCGCCGGCATACCTGACGTCACCCCGCGCCGTGCTCCCCGTCATGGTCATGATCGCTGGACAGCCCGGGCGCCCGCAGGACTGGTTCAGCAGCGGACGACTGGGGTCCACGGTGGATGCGTATGCCGCGCGGCACGACGGCCTCGCGCCGGTCGTCGTGGTGGTCGACGCACTGGGGGCGCAGGACGCGAATCCGCTCTGCCTGGATTCGGCGCTGGGCAACGCCGCCACCTACGTGGCCCGTGACGTCCCCGCGTGGATCGAGAACTCTCTGCAGGTGTCGCATGATCCTGCGCAGTGGGCGATCGGCGGATTCTCCTACGGGGGAACCTGTTCGATCCAGCTGGCTGTGAACTATCCGGCGATCTACCCGACGTTTCTCGACTTCCTCGGTCAGGACGAGCCCTCGCTGGGCGATCACGCGGGGACGGTCGCGGCGACGTTCGCCGGCGACGAGCGTGCGTTCGCGGCGGTCAATCCGGTCGACGTGCTGAGGACGCGGCAGTTCCCGGAATTGACCGGGGTGTTCGTCGCCGGGGCGGCGGACGACGAATACCGCCCGCAGCAGCAGCGGATGTTCGCTGCCGCGCGGGCGGCCGGTCTGAACGTGCGGTACTACGAGCTCCCCGGTGGCCACGAGGGCGCCACCTGGGGTGCGGCGCTCGAACGGGAGATGGACTGGACCGGCCGTCAGCTGGGCCTCACCGGCTGACGGCCGGAAACCGGTCAGGCGTCGAGGTCGGCCGCCACCAGCTGGGCCACCTTCTCGACGGCGTCGGCGTCGTCGCTGGTGACCGTGACGTCGGTGCCCTTGGTGGCGCCGAGCGTCATGATGAGCAGTGCGGAACCGGCGTCCACGGGTTCGCCGTCCGCCACGGCCAGCGTGACGGGCACACCGGCGGCGGCAACCGCTTCGGCGATGACGGCGGCAGGACGGGCGTGCAGGCCGATGGACGAACCGACGGCGACTGTGGTGCTGGGCATGGACTCTCTCCTCTGTCGGTGGGGTTGATGCGGGTCGAGCGGGTCGATCTGTTTCTCTTACGCTGCGACTGTCGCAACGTCGGGGTCGAGTTCGGCGTCGGACGCGCCGGGCTTGATGAATTCTTTGGCGCCGACGACACACAGTGCGGCGACGACGACACCGGCGGCCAGCGCCACCAGGAACCACAGCAGGTTGCCGATGGCGAAGAAGACGAAGATTCCGCCGTGCGGTGCGCTGAGGGTGACGTCGAACGCCATGATCAGGGCGCCGGTGACGGCGCCACCGGCCATCATCGAGGGAATGACGCGCAGCGGGTCGGCGGCGGCGAACGGTATGGCACCTTCGGAGATGAACGCCGAGCCGAGCAACCAGGCCGCCTTGCCGTTCTCGCGTTCCGCCTCGCTGAACAGGCTGGGACGCAGGACGGTCGACGCGAGAGCCATCGCCAGCGGCGGGACCATGCCCGCCGCCATCACGGCCGCCATGATCCGCAGCGAGGCGGGATCGTTGACGTTGAGACCGGCCACCGCGAACGCGTACGCTGCCTTGTTCACCGGGCCACCGAGGTCGAAGCACATCATCAGGCCGAGGATGATGCCGAGGAAGATGACGGAGCTGCCGGACAGACCGTTGAGCCAGTTCGTCAGGCCCGACGTGATCGAGGCGAGCGGACGGCCCAGGACCAGGAACATGAGGGCGCCGACAATCAGGGTCGCGAACAGCGGAATGATCACCACCGGCATCAGGCCGCGCAACCACTGGGGAACCGGGATCCGGCTGATCCACAGCGCGACGACACCGGCGATCAGACCACCGACGAGGCCTCCGATGAATCCGGCGCCGACGAAGACTGCCACGGCACCCGCGGTGAAGCCCGGCGCCAGACCGGGCCGGTCGGCGATGGCGAAGGCGATATAGCCGGCCAGAGCGGGCACGAGGAAGCTGAACGCCAGCGAACCCAGTTGGAACAGCACCGCGCCCAGGTACGTCGCCAGGCCACCCTCGGGGAGTTGGCCGAGGGAGTTGCTGAGGACGATGTCCTCCGCGGGACCGGAGATCTCGTACCCGCCGAGCAGGAAGCCGAGGGCGATCAGCAGACCGCCGGCGGCGACGAACGGGATCATGTAACTGACACCGGTGAGCAGCACCTGACGCAGGTGGGTGCCCCAGCCGATCGATCCGGCCGGCTCGTCCGCCGCGCTGCCGGCACTACCCGCGTCCACGATGGCCGCGGACGGGTTCATGCCCGCGCGCAGTGCCTCGGTGATCATGGTGTCGGGCTCGTTGATGGCACGCTTGACGCCCGACGCCACCACCGGCTTGCCTGCGAAGCGTTCCTTGCCCTTCACCCCGACATCGGTGGCGAAGATGACGGCGGATGCGCCAGCGATCACACCGGGTGCCAGCGGTGTGCTTCCGCTCGAACCCTGCGTCTCCACGTGGACGACGACCCCCGCGCGTTCGCCGGCGGCGACGAGGGAGTCGGCCGCCATGTACGTGTGGGCGATGCCGGTCGGGCAGGCCGTGACCGCGACGATGTGCTTCGGTCCCACTTCGGGCTCGGGTTCCTTCTCCGGGGCGACCGGTTCGGGCTTCGGAGCCGGGACCGCGGCGGCCGCCGCGGGGGCTGCCGCAGCCGCGGCGGCGGGGGCCGCGGCAGCCGGTGTGGCGGCGGGTGCGGGTGCCAGGACGTCGTTCACCAGGGTGACGATCTCGGCGGGGGTCTTCGCATCACGCAACGCGCCGACGAAGGCGGGGCGCACCAGTGCCCGCGCGAGTGAGGAGAGCAGCTTCATGTGCTCCGCGCCCGCACCTTCGGGTGCGGCGATGAGGAACACCAGATCTGCGGGTCCGTCGGGGGCGCCGAAGTCGACCTTCGGGGCGAGCCGGGCGAATCCGAGGGACGCCGCCACAACGGCTTCCGAACGGCAGTGGGGGATCGCGATCCCACCGGGAAGTCCTGTCGCCGATTGTGATTCACGCGCCAGAGCGGCGTCGCGGAGAGCGTCCGCCTCGGTGGCGCGACCGGCGTCGGCCAGACGCCGGGAGAGCGCGGAGATCACGTCCTCCTTGGAGGCTCCGAGGTCGGTGTCCAGGGAGATCAGATCTTCGCTGATGATCTGCGGCCCCGAATCGCGGTCGGGTGTCGAGTGAGACATGGTGTTTCCTTCTTGTTCAGGCCGGATCGGGGGCGGGGGAGCTGAGAGCGGTGACAGTGACGGCGTCGATGTCGACGTGTTCGGGGGTCGGCAGGGTGGTGCCGGGGAGGGCTGCCGCCGCGCTGCCGTAGGCGACGGCGGATCGGAGGCAGTCGGCGGGCGTTGCACCGGACATGTGTGCTGCCAGGTAGCCCGCCAGCGACGAGTCGCCGGCGCCGACCGTGCTGCGGGCGACGATCGGTGGTGGCGTGGCCCACCACGCGCCGGCCTCGGTCACGAGAACCGCACCCGCGGCGCCGAGCGTCGCGAGGACGGCTTCGACCCCGCGGTCCACGAGTTGCCTGCCGGCATGGGCGGTGGCCGTCGGGTCCCCGCGCAGCGCGGACTCCTCGAGCAACTGCCCGTCGGCGCCCGTGAGCTGCGCGAGCTCCTCGCTGTTCGGTTTCACGAGGTCGGGAGCGGCCGCGGGGAACCGGTCCGCGAGCGCGAGCAGTGGAGCGTCCGACGTGTCGACGGCGACCCTGCACGGCGCCGAGCGCAAAGCCTCGACGAGCGTGGCGTACCAGTCGGTGGGAATGCCCGGGGGAAGCGACCCGGACAGCACCACCCATTCGGCCCTGGACCCGCGCTCGATGATCTCCGACTGCAGATCGGCGAGGGATTCGGCCGACATCGCGACGCCGGGTTCGTTGACCTTGGTGGTGGTGCCGTCCGGTTCGGTGATGGTGATGTTGGTGCGCGCCGGACCGGACGTTGCCACGGTCACGTGTTCGATCCCGTGCTCGGACAGGGCGGTGAGCAGGGGATCGCCCTCGTTGCCGGGGAGTACGGCGACAGCGGCGACACCGGCCGAGGTGAGCGCGCGGGCGACGTTGACCCCCTTGCCGCCGGGGTCGCTGTGGGTGGCGGCCGCGCGCAGGACGGTTCCTCGTTCGAGGCGCCCCACCAGGTTGACGGTGCGGTCGATGCTCGGATTGGCGGTCAGCGTGACGATCATGCGATCACCACCTCGATTCCCTGGTCGTGGAAGTGGGCTCGGTCTGCGGAACTGATGTCGGCGTCGGTGACGAGGATGTCGACGCTGTGGATGGGGGCGAAGCTCACGAGGTGCTCGCGGCCGACCTTCGACGAGTCGGCGACCACGACGACGTGGTTGGCGCACCGGACCATCGCGCGCTTGACCGCAGCCTCCTCGGTGTCCGGTGTGGACAGGCCGTGGCCGACGCTGAGCGCGTTGGTGCCGATGAACGCGACGTCGACGCGGAGGACGTCGAGGATCCGCAGCGCTTCCTCGCCGACGGCGGCCTGCGTGATGCCGCGCACCCGGCCGCCCAGCATGTGGAGCGTCACCGAATTGAGCCCCGCGAGCCGGGCGGCGATCGGCACGGAGTTGGTGATCACGGTGAGGTCCAGATCGGACGGGAGTTCCGGGATGATGCGCCCCGTCGTGGTTCCCGCGTCGAACAGCACGCTGCCACCGGACGGCGGCAGGTAGGTGGCGGCGCGCTTGGCGATCCGGTCCTTCTGCTCGGCGCGGGTGTGGTCGCGCTCCGTCATGCCGGGCTCGGTGACGGTGAGGGACCCCGCAGGTACCGCGCCGCCGTGCACGCGGCGGATGTGGCCGAGACGCTCGAGTAGAGCGAGGTCACGGCGCACGGTCTCGGTGGTGACGCCGAACGTGTCGGAGAGGTCCGCGACCGACATGCGACCCCGCTGCGAGATCAGCGTGGTGACCGCTTGCTGGCGTTCTTCCGGATACACCGTGACCTCGTTCCTGTTCTCGTCGATGAAGTGTTCGGTGATGTGATCCGTTATGGTCTGCATCACACGAAATGTTGTGTCATGTTGTTTTACGCCCGAGTGTGTTGACATGTCAAGAGTTGAGAGTAATCTCCGTCACATAGTCGATTCGCATTTCCGACTGTGCGAAGACAGAACGAACCGGCCAGGAGGACCCGATGACCGAAAACCGTGAAATCGTGCGAGGTACGCCGGTGGTACCGGGCATTGCCTACGCGCCGGTGATCTGGCCGGCTCCGCGGCCGGAGGTCGCATCCGGATCGGCCCGGATCGACGAGGTGTCGCGCGACGCGGAGAAGGTCCGCTTCGAGGAAGCGGCCGCCGTGGTGTCGCAACGACTCCGCGACCGCGCGGCGAGCGTCTCCGGCGCCGCGGCGGAGGTGCTGCAGGCGAACGCGGCGATGGCGGCCGACCGCGGCTGGCTCGGTGCCGCGCAGAAGCTGATCGCCGGTGGAACCCCGGCGGAGGAGGCGGCAGCCGAGGCCACCGAGCAGTTCGCCACCCTGTTCACCAAGATGGGCGGGCTGATGGCCGAACGCGTGACCGACCTGCGCGACATCCGTGACCGCGTGGTGTCCGAACTCCTCGGTCTGTCCGAACCAGGTATCCCCGTGCCCTCGACGCCGTCGATCCTGTGCGCCCAGGACCTCGCGCCCGCCGACACCGCCGGCCTCGATCCCGAGCTGATCGTCGGACTCGTGACCGTCCTCGGTGGCCCCACCAGCCACACCGCGATCATCTCTCGGCAGCTGGGCATTCCGTGTGTGGTCGCGGTGCGTGACCTCGAATCCGTCGTCGCGGGCACCCCCGTCCTCCTCGACGGCTCGGCGGGCGAACTCGTCGTCGAACCGGACCCCGTGGAGGCCCGCGCCGCCGTGGAACACGGCCGCGCCGAACGGATCCGCATCCAGTCGTGGGAGGGGCCCGGCCGCACGAGCGACGGACATTCCGTGTCGATTCTGGCCAATGTTCAGGACGGGGCCGGTGCGCGGTCGGCAGCCACGACCGCCGCCGAGGGCGTCGGACTGTTCCGCACCGAGTTGTGCTTCCTGGACCGCGATTCCGAGCCGGGTGTCGACGAGCAGGCCGAGATCTACGGCGAGGTGCTCGACGCGTTCGCCGGCCGGAAAGTGGTGATCCGGACGCTCGACGCGGGTTCGGACAAGCCGCTGCGCTTCGCCAACCACGCCGAAGAGGCGAACCCGGCACTCGGGGTCCGTGGAATCCGGATCGCCGAACAGAATCCGGGCATCCTCAGCAGGCAACTCGACGCCGTCGCCGCCGCGGCGAAGCAGACGCAGTCGCAGCCGTGGGTGATGGCACCGATGATCTCGACGCCCGCCGAGGCCGAATCCTTCGCGGCGGAGGTCCGCGCTCGCGGACTCGTGCCCGGCGTGATGGTCGAGGTACCGGCCGCCGCGCTTCTGGCCGACCGTCTTCTGCGCCACGTCGACTTCCTGTCCATCGGCACGAACGACCTCGCGCAGTACACGATGGCCGCCGACCGGATGTCCTCCGACCTGGCATCGCTCACCGACCCCTGGCAACCGGCGGTCCTCGCGCTCGTCGCCCGCACGGCCGAGGCGGGCATCGCGGCGGGCAAACCGGTCGGCGTCTGCGGCGAGGCGGCCGCCGACCCGCTGCTCGCCTGCGTGCTGATCGGACTCGGGGTCACGTCGCTGTCCTGCGCAGGTGCCGCTGTATCCGGTGTGGGTGCGAAGGTGGGATCGGTCTCGCTGGACGACTGCCGTCGTGCCGCCGAGGACGTGCTCGCCACGAGCGATCCCGCGGAGGCGCGCGCCGCGGCGGCCCGGGTACTGGGCGCGTAGCCCCGGGTGTGCTGCGGGATCCGGTCCCGAGGGCGCGAAACTCCCAGATCGTGCCTACTATTGGCGAACTGTGACGAAAAGAGAAACCGACGCCCCCGACGGTCCGGCCGGCGGCTCAGCAGGCCCGTCCACCCCCACGCGGGCGTTCGGGTGGGCGCTGCACGGTGACGGCAGGCGCATCGGTGAGGGCGAGGTGGTCGCTCCCGGCGAGCGCCTCACCTGGCCGCGCACGGTCGGAATTGGGATGCAGCACGTCATCGCGATGTTCGGCGCCACCCTCCTGGTGCCGACCATCACCGGGTTCCCGGTCACGACGACACTGCTGTTCTCGGGTATCGGGACGGCCCTGTTCCTGCTCATCACCCGCGGCCGCATCCCCAGCTATCTCGGATCGTCGTTCGCATTCATCGCGCCGCTGACGGCGTCGCAGAGTTCGGGTCCCGCCGCGCAACTCGGCGGTGTCGCCGCTGCGGGTCTGTTGCTGCTCGTGGTGGGCATCGCGGTGAAGCTGGCCGGATCGCGGGTCATCGACGCCGTCATGCCGCCGGTCGTCACGGGCGCCGTGGTCGCGTTGATCGGGCTCAATCTCGCACCCACCGCGGTGGATTCGTTCGAATCGCAACCGCTGATCGCCGGGGTGACCCTGCTGGCGATCCTGCTCGTGACCGTGCTCGGTCCGGGACTGCTGGGCCGTCTCGGCATCCTCGTCGGGGTCGTCGTCGGCTGGGTGTTCGCAGCCGTGATCGGCGGACTCGCCGAGGAGCGGGTGACGGCGCTGCGGGAGGCGGCCTGGTTCGGCGTGCCCGAATTGCGGGGACCGACGTTCGAGTGGTCCGTGATCGCGCTGACCCTGCCCGTGGTCATCGTCCTGGTCGCCGAGAACGTCGGCCACGTCAAGGCGGTGTCGGCCATGACCGGTCGGTCGCTCGACGACGTCGCCGGCGACGCCCTCGTCGCGGACGGATTGGCCACCACCCTTGCCGGATTCGGCGGCGGCTCCGGGACCACCACGTACGCCGAGAACATCGGAGTCATGGCCGCGACGCGGGTCTACTCCACCGCCGCCTACTGGGTCGCGGCCGCCACCGCCGTGGTTCTCGCGTTCTCACCGAAGTTCGGTGCCCTCGTGTTCACCGTGCCCAACGGTGTCATCGGCGGCGCCACCCTCGTGCTGTACGGCCTGATCGGCGTCCTCGGTGTGCGCATCTGGATGGACGCCGAGGTGGACTTCACCGACCCCGTGAACCTCACCGTGGTCGCTGCGGCGCTCGTCGCCGGCATCGGCGACCTGACGCTGACGATCGGGTCCGTGGAACTCGGTGGCATCGCGTGGGGTTCGGTCGGCATCCTCGTCGCCTACCCGGTGATGCGCTCGCTCGCGCGGTTCCGCAAGCCCTGACACGGTGACCGAATGGGTCACGAATCCCGATCACCTGGGTCATTCACCACGTAGTTCCTCGCCTCTACCGTCGAACGAGACGGACCCAGATAGTTGATACGAGGAGTCGGCGTGGAGCGCACCCTGTTCGAACCGGAGCACGAACTGTTCCGGGAGTCGTACCGCAAGTTTCTCGCACAGCATGCCGAGCCGAACCACGCCAAGTGGGAAGAGCAGAACATCGTCGACCGCAGCCTGTGGGTCGAGGCCGGCAAGCAGGGCTTCCTCGGCATGGCCGTCCCGGAGGAATTCGGCGGCGGCGGTGTGCGCGACTTCCGGTACAACGCGATAATCACAGAGGAGACCACCCGCGGCGGGTACAGCGGGATCGGCTTCACCCTGCACAATGACGTCGTCGCGCCGTACCTGCTCGAACTGAGCAACGAGGAGCAGAAGCAGCGCTGGCTGCCCGGCTTCGCGTCGGGCGAGCTGATCACGGCCATCGCGATGACCGAACCGGGCACCGGCAGCGATCTGCAGGGCATCAAGACGCGCGCCGTGCGCGACGGCGACGACTGGGTCCTCAACGGTTCCAAGACCTTCATCACCAACGGCATCAACGCCGACCTCGTGATCGTCGTCGCGTGTACCGATCCCGACAAGGGGGCGCAGGGATTCAGCCTCCTGGTCGTCGAACGGGACATGCCGGGCTTCGAACGCGGCCGCAACCTCGACAAGATCGGGATGAAGGCGCAGGACACCGCGGAGCTCAGCTTCACCGACGTCCGCGTTCCCGCCGCCAACCTTCTCGGTGAGGAGGGGATGGGCTTCCTCTACCTGATGAAGAACCTTCCCCAGGAGCGGCTGTCGATCGCCGTGGTAGCCGCGGCCGCAATGGAATCGGCACTCGACATGACGATCCAGTACTGCCGCGACCGGAAGGCGTTCGGCAAGTCGATCGGCAGCTTCCAGAACACCCGCTTCGTGCTCGCGGAACTCGCCACCGAGGCAACGGCCGTCCGAGTGCTCGTCGACAAGTTCATCGAACTGCTCAACGACGAGAAGCTGTCGGTGCAGGAAGCGGCGATGGCCAAGTGGTGGACCACCGAGGCGCAGGTCCGGCTGATCGACCGGTGCCTGCAGCTGCACGGCGGCTACGGATACATGAAGGAGTACCCGATTGCCAAGGCGTACATGGATTCCCGTGTCCAGACCATCTACGGCGGTACCACCGAGATCATGAAGGAAATCATCGGTCGCGGCCTCAATCTCTGACGAGGCGCGACCTGCGTATCCGGGGTGGATGCGAGGAGGCCCCACGGCAGTCGCCGTGGGGCCTCCTCGTGTCTCCACGCGGCAGTGACTAGATCTTGCGCATGACCGTGACGACCTTGCCCAGAATGACCGCATCGTTGCCGGGGATCGGATCGAACAGGGGGTTGTGCGGCATCAGCCACACCTCGTTCTCGGTGCGCTTGAACGTCTTGACGGTGGCTTCGCCGTCGATCATCGCTGCCACGATGTCTCCGTTCTCCGCCACATTCTGCTGACGGACCACCACCCAGTCGCCGTCGCAGATCGCGGCATCGATCATCGATTCGCCGACGACCTTGAGCAGGAACAGCGAGCCCTGGCCCACCAGTTCACGGGGGAGCGGGAAGACGTCCTCGACTGCTTCCTCGGCGAGGATCGGGCCACCGGCGGCGATCCGGCCGAGGACCGGGACGAACGTGGGTTCCGGCAGAGGTGCGCCGTCGGCACCGGACTTGACCGCGGCCAGTCCGACGGCGGCGCTCGCGTTCGCCGCGGCTCCCGCCGCCACCTCGTCGAGGCCGCGTACGTCCACCGCGCGCGGACGATTGGGATCCCTGCGGAGGAAGCCCTTGCGCTCCAGCGTGCGCAGCTGATGAGCGACGGAGGACGTGGAGGTGAGCCCCACGGCGTCGCCGATCTCGCGGATGCTCGGCGGATAACCGCGCTCGTTGACGGACGTGCGAATCACCTCGAGGACACGGCGCTGCCGGTCGGTCAACCCGGCGGCGGAGCCACCGCTCACACGTGGAGTCGAACCGTCGGTCGAGCTGTCGTCCTTCATGGCGAGGTGCCTCCGTCTGTATGTGGATCTTCTCGGTATGGGTCGCATGTGACTGCTGTGCCGCGTGACACGAATCTATCCCGCTTTCCTCGGAGTTTCAAACATCTGTTCGACACGTGTCGCGAGAAGTAGAGACATTGTCGGGGTGCCGTGGTAGAAATCGAACATGTGTTCTTTCGAACGCGTGATCGAACGCCCGGAGGGGTCGGACGCCGACCGGGTCGGCAGCGGATACGACAACGGATCTGACGACAACGGATCTGACGACAACGGATACGAGCAGCGGAGGTACCGATGAGCAACGCAGTTCTCCATCGGCAGGCAGTGCTGAACCGGCAGGCACTCGAACGAGGTGTGGTCCGTTCCGGGGCCGCACGGTCGTACCGGACCGAGCCGCGCCGCCGTCGCACCGACGGTGAGCTGCGGCGGCCGTCGTCCGGCGCCGTCGCGTACCGGCCCACTCACACCGGGGTCTCCCGCGCCGATCATTCGCGCGGGTCGAACGATGTCGGCTGGCGGATGGTGCTCGCGAGTGTCGTGATCACCGCGGGTGTGTTGTGCGGGCTCGTCGGGGTGGCTCAGCTGGCCACCACCGACGGTGTGAGCAACTCGGCGGCCACGGAGGTCGTGCAGGTGCAGCAGGGGGAGAGCCTGGCCGCGCTCGCGGCGCGGATCTCCCCGGAATTGCCGGTGGCACAGGTGGTCGAGCAAATCATGGAGCTGAACGCCATGTCCAATTCGGCGCTCCACCCGGGCCAGAGTCTGATCGTCCCGTCGTCCTCTGACCGGTGACGGGGGTGGCTCTGCATGACTGTCCCCTCGGGCGGCCGAGTAGTCTCGGATGCTGTCAGTCCCACCACTTCGTGTGGTCGCGTCGAGATCGTGCATCCGCTGCGTGAATCCGTTTTCGTCGGTTCGCCATCGGGGGAGGCGAACAGTTGCGGCCACGACGGCTACGACGAAGGAATCGCCATGCACTGCCCGTTCTGCCGGCACCCCGATTCACGTGTGGTCGATTCGCGAGAAGCCGACGAAGGACAGGCCATCCGTCGCCGCCGTTCGTGCCCCGAGTGCGGTCGCCGGTTCACCACCGTCGAGACCGCTGTGCTGTCGGTGGTCAAGCGCAGTGGTGTCACCGAACCGTTCAGCCGGGAGAAGGTGGTGCGGGGTGTGCGCCGCGCCTGCCAGGGCCGGCAGGTAGACAACGACGCGCTGAATCTTCTTGCCCAGCAGGTCGAGGACGCGGTCCGGGCGTCGGGTTCCGCGGAGATCCCGAGCAACGAGGTGGGCCTCGCCATTCTCGGTCCGCTTCGTGATCTCGACGAGGTGGCGTACCTGCGTTTCGCGTCCGTGTACCGGTCGTTCAGCTCCGCCGAGGACTTCGCTCGCGAGATCAAAGAGCTACGCGAACACCGCGAATCCCGCGACGACGGCTGAGCCGAGGCGTCAGCGCACCTTCTCCATTGCCCTGCGCGTCAGCGCACCTTCTCCATTGCCCTGCGCGTCAGCGCACCTTCTCCATTGCCCTGCGCGTCAGCGCACCTTCTCCATTGCCCTGCGCGTCAGCGCACCTTCTCCATTGCCCTGCGCGTCAGCGCACCTTCTCTATTGCACTGATCACGCGCTTCTCCGAGACGGGGATCGGTGTTCCGAGTGTTTGAGCGAACAGGCTGACCCGCAGTTCCTCGATCATCCAGTGGATGGCGTCGACCTCGGGTGTGTGCTGTCGTTCTTCCGGCAGGCCCGCGAGCATGCGTTCGTATCCGGCGTACACCCGGTCGAGGACGTCCATTCCCTTCTGGTCGCGCGGTGCGCTCCCGGGAAGAGCGTCGAGACGGGCCGCCGCAGCGGCGAGGTAGCGGGGCAGTTCACGGAGGCGAGTGGCACCGATGTCGGCGACGAATCCGGGAAACAGCAGCGACTGCCGCTGTTCACGCACGTCGTCGGCGGCCTCACCGGTCGCGCGTTCCAGCACCACGGTGAGCCGGTGGTCCGCTTCGAGCACCGGCGACACCAGTCGCAGGAGCACCGCCACGTTCCGGGCCATCTCGGCGCGCGCCGTCGCTACGAGGGCGTCGAACTCCTGCGGGGTGCGCACCGGCGTGCCGTGCGCGGCGATCACCTGGTTCGCGGCGGCGTTGCGGCAGTCGTCGATCAGTGCGTCGAGGCTGCCGTCGGGGTTCTGTCCGAGCGCCAGTCGCTGTGCGTTGCTCAGCCCCGACGTGACCGTCTTCGCCTGGGTGGGAACGGCGGCGAGCAGCAGCCGCCGCGTTCCGGCGCGCATAGCGGATCGTTGCGCCGCCGCGGTGCTGAGCACGCGGACGGCGACACCGTCACCCTCCGGGACCAGGGCGGGGTAGGCGGTGACCTTCTGGCCGCCGAGTTCGCGTGTCACGGTGGCTTCGAGTGAACCGAGGGTGGCGGGGGTCCACGTGAGTGCGGGCGGCCGTTCCGAATTCGAGGCCGCCTTCGCCACCTCTACCTGGACGCGGGGAGCGAGCGACTTGCGCAGCGACACGAGGTCCTTGTCCCGGCCGAGGACGGCACCTTTCTCGTCCACGGCGGCGAACGTCATGCGCAGATGGTCGGGGAGCGCGGTGACGTCGAAGTCCTTGGGATCGATGCGACAGGCGCCGAGTCGCGACAATTCGCGGGCCATCGCCATGGTGAGCGGTTCGGAGCGGGGTTTCACGGCGGCCAGTGCGGCGGCCGCGAAGTCCGGTGCCGGAACCACCTGTCGGCGAAGGGTCTTCGGGAGCGTCTTGATCAGGGCGGTGACCAGTTCGACGCGCATGCCGGGGACCAGCCAGTCGAAGCCGACCGGGCGCAGGCCCGCCAGCAGCGCGATCGGGATGCGGGCGGTGACGCCGTCGTCCTCGGTGCCGGGCTCGAACTGGTAGGTGAGGGGGAACTGCATGTCGCCCTGGCGCCAGGCGTCGGGGTACTCGCCGCCGAGTACTGCGGCGGACTCGGCGTTGACGACCGTTGCCTGGGTGAACGTGAGTAGGTCGGGGTTCTTGCGGCGGGCGACCTTCCACCAGGAGTCGAAATGCCGGGCGGAGACCGCTTCCGGGCCGACGCGCTGGTCGTAGAAGTCGTAGAGGGTGTCGTCGTCCACGAGGATGTCGCGCCTGCGGGCGCGGTGCTCGAGTTCCTCGACGTCTTCGAGGAGGGCGCGGTTGGCGTGGAAGAACTTGTGCTGCGTCTGCCATTCGCCCTGCACCAGAGCGTGGCGGATGAACAGGTCCCGGGACGTCTCGGGATCGATGGTGCTGTAGGTGACCGCACGCCGGGCGACGAGCGGGATCCCGTACAGCGTCACGCGTTCGTAGGCCATGGCGGCGCCGCGCTTCGACGACCAGTGCGGCTCGGAGTAGGTGCGTTTCACGAGGTGCGGCGCCAGCTTCTCCGCCCACTCGGGTTCGATCCTGGCCGACATCCGCGCCCACAGCCGGGACGTCTCGACCAGTTCGGCGGCCATGACCCATCGCGGGGGCTTCTTGAACAGGCTCGAGCCGGGGAAGACCGCGAATCGGCTTCCGCGGGCCCCGAGGAAGTCTCGTTTGTCACCCTCTCGGAGTCCGATGTGCGACAGCAGTCCCGCGAGGAGGGACTGGTGGATCGCAGCCTCGCCGGCCGGGGTATCGGTGGTGTCCCAGCCGAGCCCGCGGGTGATCTGCCGGAGCTGGCCGTGCAGGTCCTGCCATTCGCGGATGCGCAGCCAGTGCAGGAACTCGTTTCGGCACATCTTGCGGAACTGGTTGGACGACAACTCGTTCCGCTGCTCGCGCAGGTACTTCCACAGTTCGAGGAAGGCGAGGAAGTCAGAGTTCTCCACGGTGAACCGGGCGTGCTTCTCGTCCGCTGCCTGCTGGAATTCGGCGGGACGTTCCCGCACGTCCTGGATCGAGAGGGCCGAGACGATGACCAGCACCTCGGCCAGGCAGCCGTTCCGGTGTGCCTCGACGAGCATCCGGGCCATGCGCGGATCGACGGGGATCTGCGCGAGTTCGCGTCCGACAGCGGTGAGGACGGGTTGCTCGTTCTGGGCTTTCCGTTCGATCGCCCCGAGTTCCTCGAGCAGGCCGATGCCGTCGCGGACGGCCCGCGGGTCGGGCGGCTGGACGAACGGGAACGCGGCGATGTCGCCGAGGCCGAGCGCCGTCATCTGCAGGATGACGGATGCGAGGTTGGTGCGCAGGATCTCCGGTTCGGTGAACGCGGGCCGCGCCTCGAAGTCCTCTTCCGAGTAGAGGCGGATGCAGATGCCCTCGGCCACACGGCCGCAACGCCCGGAACGCTGGCGGGCGGACGCCTGCGAGATCGGTTCGATGGGCAGGCGCTGCACCTTGGTGCGCACCGAGTAGCGGGAGATGCGGGCGGTTCCCGGGTCCACGACGTACCGGATGCCGGGCACGGTGAGGGAGGTTTCCGCGACGTTCGTCGACAGCACGACCCTCCGCCCGGTGTGGGGCGTGAACACCTTGTGCTGTTCGGCCGCCGACAGCCGGGCGTACAGGGGCACGATCTCGGTGCCGCGCAGTCTGCGGTCGCGGAGCGCGTCGGCGGTGTCGCGGATCTCCCGTTCGCCGGAGAGGAAGACCAGGATGTCGCCGTCGCCCTCGCCGGACAGTTCCTCGACCGCCTCGCACACCGCGTCGACGGGGTCGCGGTCGAAGGTCTGGTCGCCCACGTCCACCGTGAGTGGGCGGTAACGCATCTCGACGGGGAAGGTGCGTCCGGACACCTCGACGATCGGCGCGGGCACCCCGTCGTCGGTCGCGAAGTGCTGCGCGAAGCGTTCCGGATCGATCGTGGCCGAGGTGATGATCACTTTCAGATCGGGCCGGCGCGGGAGTAGCTGTCGCAGGTATCCGAGGATGAAGTCGATGTTGAGGCTGCGTTCGTGGGCCTCGTCGATGATGAGCGTGTCGTACCGGCGCAGCATCCGGTCGCGCTGGATCTCGGCGAGCAGGATTCCGTCGGTCATCAGTTTCACCAGCGTGCCGTCCGACACCTGGTCGGTGAATCGCACGGTGTAGCCGACGGTCTCACCGAGTTCGCTGCGGAGTTCCTCGGCGATGCGTTCGGCAACCGTCCGCGCCGCGAGACGGCGGGGCTGGGTGTGTCCGATGAGGCCGCGGACGCCGCGGCCGAGTTCGAGGCAGATCTTCGGGATCTGCGTCGTCTTGCCCGAGCCTGTCTCGCCGGCGACGATGACGACCTGGTTCTCCGCGATCGCCTTCGCGATGTCGTCGCGGCGCTGGCTGACGGGCAGCGAGTCAGGGTAGTCGATGACGGGGACGCTGTCGAGTCTTCGTGCGATGCGTCCGCGGGCGGCGGCGATCTCGTCGGACAGGGACGCGAGTGCGTCGGGTGTGCGCGCACGGTCGAGTCGCCGGCGGAGCCGGTGTTCGTCGCGCAGAGTGAGTTCGCCGAGGCTGTTCTTCAGTTCCCGCCGGCTGGGTGCTGTGGTGGACATGCTGCACCCCAGCCTAGCCAACCCGGTGGATCGCCCTGTGCCGCGCCCGCCCGTGTGCGAATATCGGCGGATGGACGCTGCCGTCGTCACGGACCTGAGGGGTCAGAGGATCGTTCGGGTTCTGCGGGCGGTCTTCGCCGTCTACGGGCTGATCGCGGTGCTGTGGATTCCGCTCCGCAGCGCGGGCAGCGACGACTTCTCCCTGGCCAACTACCTCAGCTACTTCACCATCGAGAGCAACATCCTCGCGGCCGTCGTCCTGCTCGTCGGCGCGGTCCGGGATCCGCAGTCGCGGGGCTGGCAGCTGTTCCGGGGCGCGACCACGCTGTACATGGTCATCACCGGAATCGTGTACGCGGTGCTGCTGGCGAACATCGACGTCATGCTGCAGGACGCCTGGATCAACACGGCCCTGCACCGTATGCTGCCGCTCGTCCTGCTGGTCGACTGGGTGGTGGCCCCGTCCCGGGTGCGGATCTCCGAGGCACAGAGCCTCAGCTGGCTGGTCTTCCCGGCCGTGTACGGCGCCTATTCCCTGATCCGGGGTCCGATCGTCGACTGGTACCCGTATCCGTTCCTGGACCCCCGACAGCAGGGGTACCTCCAGCTGGCCGTCACGGCGGTCGTGTTGTTGCCGGCGATGGCGTTGATGGCGCTCGCCGTCAACGCGGTGGGACGTCTCGGTGCGCGCCGGCGGTACGGCGAAGACCGGTAGGGCGAAGCTGCGCGCAGACGATTCGCGCACCGCGCTATCCTCCACACGACAGGCGTCCGCGCGATCATCCGTGACTTCGGCAACGGCTGGGAGACTATGTTCGACGAGTTCGCAGGCGAGAACTTCGACCTGCTCGGCCGCGACCGCGGCAGTGTCGTCGCCGCCGACGACGGTGTGCCCCTCGCGGTGCGCGAGGTGGGTCCGGCGTTCGCGCCCTTGACGGTGGTGTTCGTCCACGGCTTCTGCAATCGGATGACCGGGTGGCACTTCCAGCGGGTTCAGCTCGAGGAGGCGTGGGGCTCGACGATCCGCATGGTGTTCTTCGACCTGCGGGGGCACGGCGACTCCGGGGTCCCGCGTCGCGACACCTGCACAATCCCGCATCTCGCGCGGGACGTCGACGCCGTGATCCGTGCGCTCGTCCCCGAGGGTCCGATCGTGCTGGTCGGCCACTCGATGGGCGGCATGGCGGTCCTGTCGTACGTCGGACAGCATCCCGATCTGATCGGCTCCCGCGTCGTCGGGGTGGGTCTGATCGCCACCGCGGCGGAGAAGCTGGGTGACGTGGGGCTCGCGCGGACCCTCAACACGCCGGTCGTTGCCGGATTCAGCACCGCGGCCCGGCATCTGCCGCGGGTGGTGCAGACCGGTCGCGGCGCGAGCAAGAGGGTGCTGGCGCCGATCCTGAGGTCGGCGTCGTTCGGTGACCGCAGGATCAGTCCGGCGATCATGTGGCACTCCGAGCAGATGATCAACGACACGTCCCTCAAGACCCTCGTCGACTTCCTGCCGTCGTTCAAGAATCACGACGAGACGGCGGCGGTGCCATTGCTCGCACCCATCGAGACGCTGGTGGTCTGCGGCGATCGCGACCTCCTGACCCCGTTCCGGTATTCGAAGGCGATCGCCGGGCATCTGCCGGACGCGGAGCTGGTGAAGGTTCCGGGTGCGGGGCACATGGTGCAGTTGGAACGCGCCGAGCTCGTCTCGGACGCGATCGATCGCCTCCTGACCCGTTCCGTCGAAACCCTTCCCACGCCGAGTGCCTGGAGCGAGTGGGTCCGGGTGGCGGCGGACTACGTGGACCACGTACGGCACTGGGTCGCCCACGGCGGGCCCGCGGCCTGGTGGCGCGGGCTACGTGGGCGTCCCGTCGTCGGCTCCACGTTCCGGTAGCACGCAGAATTCGTGCCCTCGGGGTCTGCGAGGACCGCCCAGGGAACGTTCGGGTCGTCGACGGGCTGAAACACGAGTGACGGGGACCCGGGCGCGTTCGATTCGACGTACTCGAGCCCGTACGCGTCCTTCCATCGGCGGGTCGACGGGTAGTCCGGTGCGGCGCACCAGAATCGTGCCAGTGATTCCGCGTCGCGGCAGTCGACGGCGATGGCGATGATTCGGCTGGTCATGGGGTGCGGGTACCCGTGTGACGGTGGCCGCCCACCGTCACCGAGACGGTGTCGGTGGGCCTCCGTGCCACGTCCGCAAAGGGCAAAGCCGCGACAACACGTGCCACTCGGGCCACAATGAGTGAACGCGAAACCGACCCGAGGAGGCGGGATCACATGGCATTTGCGAGTTCTTCAGCCGAGCAGGAAACCCTCCCACCAGGTGTTCTCCGTCGCGCGATCGCGGCGTCGGCAATGGGCAACGCCACCGAATGGTTCGACTACGGTGTCTACGCGTTCACCGTGTCGTACATCTCGGCAGCGTTCTTTCCCGGTGACACCGGTTCGGCCACCCTCTACGCCCTGCTCGTGTTCGCGGTGTCGTTCGTCGTGCGACCGCTCGGCGGCCTCGTGTGGGGTCCGCTGGGTGACCGGCTCGGACGCCGCCAGGTTCTGGCGCTGACGATCATCCTGATGGCGGGTGCGACGTTCTGCGTGGGCCTCGTGCCCGGATACGACGTCATCGGTTTCTGGGCGCCCCTGCTGCTGGTGCTGCTGCGCATGATCCAGGGCTTTTCGACCGGCGGCGAATACGGCGGCGCGGCAACGTTCATGGCCGAGTACTCGCCGGACCGCAAACGCGGTTTCTGCGGAAGCTTCCTCGAGTTCGGCACCCTCGGCGGATACGCGCTCGGCGCGATCGTGGTCCTGGTGGTGGAGTTGCTCTCCACCGACCCGTTCATGTCCACCTGGGGCTGGCGTATTCCGTTCCTGATCGCCGGACCGATGGGTCTCATCGGCCTCTACCTGCGCACCAAGCTCGAGGAGACACCCGTGTTCCGGGAGCTGGATGCGGAGGGCGAGGTCGAGTCGACGCCGACCCACGAGTTCAAGGACCTGGTGACCGAATACTGGAAGCCGTTGCTGCTGCTCGGCGGCCTCGTCATCGCATTGAACGTCACCAATTACACCCTGCTCAGTTACATGCCGACATACCTGGAGACGCAGATCGGCCTGACGTCGACCGCGTCGCTGACCCTGTTCATCGTCGGGCAGCTAGTGATGATGGCGGTCATTCCGTTCGCCGGCGGGTTGTCGGACCGGGTCGGCCGCAAACCGCTGTGGTACGGCTCGCTCGTGGGATTGATCGTGCTCGCCGTCCCGATGTACCTGCTGATGCGTCAGGGGTTCGGATGGGCGATCCTCGCGTTCGCGGTGCTCGGGTTGCTGTACGTCCTGCAGCTGTCCACGATTTCGGCGACGTTCCCGGCGATGTTCCCGACCCACGTGCGGTTCGCGGGATTCGCCATCGCCTACAACGTGTCGACGTCTGTGTTCGGTGGCACGGCCCCTGCGGTCAACGAACTGCTCATCGAATGGACCGGCAACTCACTCATGCCGGCGTTCTACATGATGGCCGCGTGCGCGATCGGCCTCGTCGCGCTGTACTTCGTGGCCGAGACGGCTGGCGCGTCCATCCGCGGTCGCGGGATTCCGGGAGTCGACACCGAGCCACACCCCACCGCCCTGGCGGAGAAGTGACGCGGCACGATCCTCTGCGGGGCGTCGTGGCATAGTCGCCTTCGGGCGGGGATTCACGAAGGGATGAGCATGGCGTCGGCACTGTGGCACGGATTCGCGGACATGGGCGCGGTGGAACAGAAGGGCGCCTTCGTGGTGTCCCGCGGCGAGGGCGCCTACATCTGGGACGATCGCGGCAACCGTTACCTGGATGCGACAGCAGGTCTGTGGTTCACCAACGTGGGGCACGGCCGCGCGGAGATCGCGGACGCTGTCGCGCAGCAGTTGCGGACCGTGGCCCATTTCTCGAACTTCGGTGACTTCGTCCCCGAGACGACGGCGGCCCTGGCCGATCGCCTCGCGACCATTGCGCCGGTGCCCGGCAGCAAGATCTTCTTCACGTCCGGTGGTTCGGATTCCGTGGACACGGCGGCCAAGCTTGCCCGCCGCTACTGGCACGAGTTGGGCAAGCCGTCCAAGACGATCGTGGTCGGCCGCCAGAAGGCCTATCACGGGATGCACGTGGCGGGCACCGCGCTGGCGGGCATCCCCGCCAACCGCGAGGGTTACGGCGAGTTGATGGCCGACGCCGCCACGGTCGCCTGGAACGACGCCAAGAGCCTGCTCGAACTGATCGAGAAGATCGGCGCCGACACGATCGCCGCGTTCTTCTGCGAGCCCGTCATCGGTGCGGGCGGCGTCTACCTGCCGCCGGAGGGCTATCTCGCGGAGGTCCGCGACATCTGCCGCGAACACGACATCCTGTTCGTCGTCGACGAAGTGGTCACGGGATTCGGCCGTATCGGCGGCGAGTGGTTCGCATCGACGCGATTCGACCTGCAGCCCGACATGATGACGACGGCGAAGGGCCTCACCTCCGGGTACGTCCCGATGGGTGCGGTGTTCATCGCCCCGCGCGTGGCCGAGCCGTTCTTCGCCGGCGGGGTCTGGTGGCGGCACGGCTACACCTACGGTGGGCATGCGGGTGCCGCCGCGGCGGCACTCGCCAACCTCGACATCATCGAGCGCGAGAATCTGCTGGCGGAGTCGAAGCGGCTCGAGTCGTCACTGCACGAGCACCTCGCGCCTCTCGCCGACCATCCGCGGGTCGAGGAAGTGCGCAGCGGTCTCGGTGCGGTCGCGGCGGTGCAGCTGGCCGATCCGGCGGAAGCGCTCCCGTTCGTGAACACGTTGCGCGAACACGGGATCTCGGGGCGCGCGGCCGGTCAGGGTGCCATGCAGATCTCGCCGGCGTTCGTGATGACGGACGAGCAGGTCGCTCAGCTCGCGGACGGAATCCGCCGGGCACTGGGCTGATCGGTCCCGGTGCCCCGCCTGCGAAAGCGGCGCAGGGCACCGGTGACACGGTCCCGCCAGGTGGGCGGGGTGAGGTCGATTTCCGTCTGCCCGTCGTGGGCCGCGTACGCACGGGTGTAGCGCTCGTGCAGACGCGCCCGGACCTCGTCGGGCGTGTACGCCTTGCGGTGCCGATCCGCGCGTACCGCGACGACCCCGGTCGCGGCGACACCCACCACACCGGCGAGTCCGAGAAGTTTCCACCATTGCCTGCCACGCGGTCGCATCCTTCTAGGCTAGGGCCCATGGACGCGCCACGGCACACGGACGCACGACGACACAGCTCCACCATCGACCTCGACAGCGCTGTCGAGGTCACGCGCACCGGCGACATCTGGATCTTCCGCGGAGAGTCTCCGGCCGACAGGGCCATTCAGACGCTGACGAACAGTCCGGTCAACCACGTCGGCATGTCGGTGGTCCTCGAGGACCTGCCGCCGCTGATGTGGCACGCCGAGCTCGGACATTCGCTGCAGGACATGTGGACGGGACGCTTTCAGCGCGGTGTGCAACTCCATGACCTGCGCGCCGCGGTCCAGGTGTGGGGTGCGCGCTATGGGCAACGGGGATGGCTGCGCCAGCTCGCCGAACCCGCAACGCCGCAGCAGGAGGACGCGTTGCTGCGGACGATCGCACGGCTCGACGGAACCCCGTTCCCGTCCACCGCGAAACTCGCGTCACGGTGGTTCGGCGGGCGCCTGCCCGGGACGGGACGCAGGCAGGATAAGTCGGGCAGCCTCGAAAGTGCCTATTGTGCCGAGGTGGTCGCGCAGACGTACGAGGAGATGGGGCTGATCAGCGCGCGCAGGCGCACCAACTGGTACGACCCCGGCAAGTTCTGGAGCGGCGACAGGCTGCCCCTCGCTCCCGGGGTGACGCTCGGCCGGGAGATCGAGGTGACCCTGAGCGAAGCCGACCTCAGCGCGGGGCGAGGCCGGCGGCCGTCGTCAGAGGGTGCGTGACTTCTCGGGGTGGACTCGTCCACCGACCTCGATCCACCCGGCGGGATCGTAGGTGGTGCGCAGTTCGGATCCTTTGCCCTGCGTGATCAGGAGAGCGTGCCGGAGGTGTGCGGTGATCCGGACGGCCGCGGCTCCGGTGGCCTCGTCCTCGGTGATGCCCATGTCCGGGGCGAACATTCGCGACCGGATCGAGTGCTCGACCTTGTCCGTCCAGGCCCACAGATAGTGGTGTCCGGCTCCGAACTTCTTCGGGTCCGCAGACTGAACCTCGCGCACACTGTTCATGGGGTACAGCGAGAACTCGGGCGCCCACTCCGGCCGGGCCCGCACTCAGGTGATGGCGCCGGAACGGCGGGTGGCGACGGGGCCCGCGGGCACGTCGAGTGTGGTGACCGCGGCGCCGCGCTCGTGCAGCCACCAGGACAGCCCGACCGTGGGATGTCCGGCGAAGGGCAGTTCGGTGACGGGGGTGAAGATCTGGGCGCGTGCGTGCTCGTCGCCGGGTTCGGGCATGTCGACGAAGATAGTCTCGCTGTATCCGAGTGCGGCGGCGACGGACTGCCGGTCCTCGGACGGGACGGCCGAGGAGTCGACGATGCCGAGCGGGTTGCCGTGGCGTCCTTTGTCGTCGGTGAACACCCGGACGACATCTACGTGGATGGGCATTGATGCACCTTATCGCTCGTCGACCTCGACGCAGTGCCTCGACGGTGGGAGGGGTCGGCACCGGCCTCGGGTCGAAAGGCGGGGGTGATGGATGGCGCTAGACTGATAGGTATGGCCGATCAGAGTTATCAACCCACACTGTCGCAGCTGCGAGCGTTCGTAGCCGTCGCGGAGTACCGCCATTTCGGCACGGCGGCAGCACGATTGAGTGTGAGCCAACCCACGTTGTCGCAGTCGCTTGCCGCCCTGGAGAACGGACTCGGTGTGCAGCTCATCGAGCGCAGCACCCGTCGCGTCCTCGTCACCGCGGCGGGGGAGCGACTCCTCGGTCAGGCCAAGGTCATCCTCGAGGCCGCGGACGGTTTCGTCGCGACCGCCGCGGGTGTCGGCGACCGGTTGGCCGGACCGCTGCGCATCGGACTGATCCCCACCGTGGCCCCGTACGTGCTGCCCGCCCTGTTGCCGGCGCTGCGCGAGGAGATGCCCGCCCTGGAGCCGCAGGTCATCGAGGACCAGACGGCACGACTGCTCGAGGCGTTGCGAGTGGGCGCGCTCGACGTCGCGGTGCTGGCGTTGCCGAGCGGTGTCAGCGGTCTCGTCGACAGTCCCTTGTACACAGAAGATTTCGTGATGGTCGTCCCGGAGGGACACGCACTGGCGGGACGCACCGACGTCTCGCCGCAGATGCTGGACGCGCTTCCTCTCCTGCTGCTCGACGAGGGGCACTGCCTACGCGATCAGACCCTCGATCTGTGCCGATCGGTCGACGCGCACCCGGTCGCGGGCGACACCCGCGCCACGTCGCTGTCCACGGTGGTGCAGTGCGTCGCCGGCGGACTCGGCGTGACCCTGGTGCCGGAATCCGCCGTTCAGGTGGAGACCGGACGGGGACCGCTCGCGACCGCCCGCTTCGCGGCTCCCGCGCCCGGCCGCACGATCGGCCTCGTGTTCCGCTCGTCCAGTGCCCGTGCGGACGGCTACGGGCAACTCGCCGCCCTGCTCACGAAGACGGCGTCGGTCGCCGCGCCCGCCTGACGGTCCGAGCTACGACCGCCGCCGCGGTTTGCCCTTCTTGCTGCCCTTCGTTCCGGAGCCCGACCGGGACGTCCTGGCCCCCGCGGCCGGTTTCTGGCGTGCCGCCGCCGCGGCGGGACGCTTCTTCTTCGGCTGAGCCGGCGTCGGGGTGCGACCCCGGGAGCTGTTGACGGTGCGGCCCCGGACGATGCCGATGAACTCCTCCACCAGCTCGGTGGTCTCGGCCTCGGGCCACGACAGCGCGATCTGCGACTCCGGGCCGTCCGACACCGTCCGGTACACGAGGTCCTTGCGGTGGTGGAGCCGGGCGAGCGACTGCGGGACGACGAGCAGCCCGATCCCGGCGGCGACCAGTTCGATCGCCTCGGCCGTCGTGGCCGGGCGGTCCTGGGCGGGCAGTCCCGGCACGCTGTCCCAGACGAGGATGTCGTCGAGCGGGTGCAGCACGATCTCGTCGGCCAGATCCGCGATCGACACCTCGTCCACCGCCGCCACCACGTGGTCCTTCGGCGCCACGACCACGGGGATCTCGGTGTACAGGGGGATGGCGCTGAGACCGGTCCGGTCGATCGGCAGCCGCACCAGGCCCGCGTCCGCCCTGCCGCCGCGCAACTGGTCGGGTGCGTCCGCGGCCGCCACCGGGACGAGGGTGAGCGGGACGTCGGGCAGCCGTTCGTTCCAGATCCGCACCCACTTGGTGGGGGTCACGCCCGGGACATACGCGAGCCGGAACGAAGGGGATGCATCCGCGTCTGTCACCCCGTCAGGCTACCGGCCTTGGTCAACGGCACCGCACGCGCTCGTTACTCTTGACACCATGACGTCGCACAAGAGCCCTCAGACTATGAAACCCGCCACCGCGGCGAAGAAGCTGGGTGTGTACCTCGAGGCCACCCCCGCGGAGTTCCAGGAGGGTCTCGTCTCCCGCGACGAGCTGAGTGCACTGCAGAGCGATCCGCCGGAGTGGCTGCTCGAGCTGCGCCGCAACGGCCCGCACCCGCGGCCGGTGGTCGCGGCGAAGCTGGGGGTGTCCATCGCGGGTCTCGCCCGGGGCGGCGTCACCGATGCGCTCACCACCGAGCAGATCGACGCGCTGATGGCGGATCGTCCCGAATGGCTGCAGCAGGAACGCGCCACCCAGGCCGAGGTCCGCAAGGAGACGGTCCGCATCAAGGAGAAGAACGCGGCGCGGCGTGATCAGCCCCGCCGGCCGCGTTCCTGACCGCTACCCTTCGACGATGCTGAGTTCGTCGAAGATCACTTCGCCGGCCGCGTCGGACTCGGGAAGGTCGACGACCGCCGTCAACGCCCACCCGTGATCGCCCTGCGGGTCCTCGAGGACCTGCCGCACCCGCCACAGCTCGGGCGCGGTCTCCACCTGGAACAGCTGGGGGCCGCGTGCCGAGGGGCCGGTGCCGAGGGAGTCGTATTCGTCGAAGTACGGCTGGAGCTGGTCCTCCCACTCGTCGGCGTCGATGCCGTCGTCGAGTCCCTCCAGTTCGGCCCACCGCCGCCGCGACGCGAGTTCGATACGCCGGAACATGGCGTTGCGTACCATCACCCGGAATGCTCGCGTGTTCGCCGAGATCGGGCGCGGCACATCGGCGCCGAACGCGACCTGCTGGTCGTCTCCCTCGGCGCCGGGGTCGGTGAGGGATTCCCATTCGTCGAGAAGGCTGGAATCGACCTGGCGGATCAGCTCGCCCAGCCACTCGATGAGGTCGTCCAGCTCCTCCGTCCGGGCCTCGGTCGGAACGGTCTGGCGCAGGGCTCGATACGCGTCAGCGAGATACCGCAGTACGAGCCCCTCCGAACGGGCCAGACCGTAGTGGCTGACCATTTCGGCGAACGTCATGGCCCGCTCGACCATGTCGCGCACGACCGACTTCGGCGACAGCGCGAACTCCGTGATCCACGGGTGCCCACCGCGATACATCTCGAACGCCGGGAACAGCAGGTCCGCGAGAGGCTTGGGCCAGGTGACCTCCTCGAGCAGTTCCATGCGTTCCTCGTACTCGATCCCGTCGGCCTTCATCTGCGCGACCGCCTCACCGCGGGCGAAGTGCTGCTGCGCCATGAGGACCTGCCGCGGGTCGTCGAGGGTCGACTCGATCACGGACACCACATCCAGTGCATACGAATCGGATTCGACGTCGAGCAGTTCGAGGGCGGCCAGGGCGAACGGGGACAGTGGCTGATTGAGCGCGAAGTCCCGCTGGAGTTCCATCGTCAGCCGGGCCATGCGGCCGTCGGCGTCGGGTTCGTCGAGTCTCTGCACCACGCCGGCGTCGATCAGCCCGCGGTACAACGACAACGCCTTGAGGATGTGCTTGCGCTGCGCGGGCCGCGACTCGTGGTTGTCCTCGAGGAGGTGCCGCATGGACGCGAAGCAGTTGCCCGGTCGCGCGATCACGTTGAGCAGCATGGAGTTCGACACGGAGAACCGGGAGACGAGCGGTTCGGGTGACGCGGCGACGAGGCGATCGAACGTGGCCTCGCTCCACGACACGAAGCCGTCCGGCGCCTTCTTGCGCTGCACCTTCCGGCGCTTCTTCGGGTCGTCGCCCGCCTTGGCGAGTGCACGCAGATTCTCGACCTCGTGTTCGGGGGCCTGCACGACCACGGTGCCCAGCGTGTCGTAGCCGGCGCGTCCCGCGCGTCCCGCGATCTGGTGGAACTCGCGGGCACGGAGGTGCCGCGTGCGGGTGCCGTCGAACTTGGTCAGCCCGGTGAGGAGCACGGTGCGGATGGGCACGTTGATCCCCACACCGAGGGTGTCGGTGCCGCAGATGACCTTCAGCAGACCGTCCTGCGCCAGCTTCTCGATGAGACGGCGGTACTTCGGCAGCATGCCCGCATGGTGGACGCCGATGCCGTGCCGGACGAGGCGCGAGAGCGTCTTGCCGAATCCGGTGGTGAACCGGAAGCCACCCAGCGCTTCGGCGATGGCGTCCTTCTCCTCGCGCGAACAAAAGTTGACGCTGGTCAGGGCCTGCGCGCGTTCCAGGGCGGCCGCCTGAGTGAAGTGGACCACGTAGACCGGGGCCTGATTGGTGGTCACCAGTTCCTCGATCGTCTCGCTCACGGGTGTCGTGGCGTACGAGAACATGAGGGGAACGGGACGCTCGGTGCCCGCCACCACGGTGGTGGGCCGGCCGGTCCGGCGGGTGAGGTCGGACGAGAAGAAGTCGACCTCACCGAGGGTGGCCGACATGAGAAGAAACTGGGCGTGGGGGAGTTCGACGAGAGGGACCTGCCACGCCCAGCCCCGGTCGGGCTCGGAGTAGAAGTGGAACTCGTCCATCACGACCTGACCGATGTCGGAGTCGGGGCCCTCGCGCAGTGCGAGGTTCGCGACGATCTCGGCGGTCGCGCAGATGATCGGCGCCCGTGAGTTGACGGCGGCGTCGCCGGTCATCATGCCGACGTTCTCCGCGCCGAACACCTCGCACAGGGCGAAGAACTTCTCGCTGACAAGGGCTTTGATCGGGGCCGTGTAGAAGGTGCGCTTGCCGGTGGCCATGGCGTAGAAGTGGGCGCCGACCGCCACCATCGACTTGCCGGATCCGGTGGGCGTCGCCAGGATCACGTTGGCCCCGGACACCAGCTCCATCACGGATTCTTCCTGGGCGGGGTAGAGCGTCAGACCCCGTTCTTCGGTCCAGGAGGTGAAGGCGTCGAAAACGGAATCGGAATCCGCGTTCTCGGGGAGCAGGTCGGAGAGAAGCACTGCTACAGGCTAGCCGGAACGCGGTGCGCCGCCGCCGGGCCTATGTTGCGCTGCGTTCGTCCGATCCCATCGCGTCCAGGACCGCCATGCGGGTGGACGCGCTGCCGGTGATGGTGCTCTCACCGACGCCGGTGACGAGCATCTGCCGCCACTTCGCTTCGTCGAACTGCAGGGGATGGGTTACGGACAGGAACTTCTCGATGGTGCGCAAGAACCGCATCGGGTCGTCGCGGAACGGGAAATGGCCTGCGCCGCGGAAGATCTCGAGGTGTGAGCCGGGCATCGCCGCGTGTGCGAGGTGGGCGTGGCTCACCGGGATGACGGCGTCCTGATCGCCCCAGATGAGCTGCACCGGGAGGTTCTCGGTCAGATAACATCGGTCGAGCATGGTGACGACCTGGCCGCGCCAGTCGACGACCGCGCGCAGGGTGCGCAGATACGCCTCGTAGGCGGTGGGGTCGTACAGCTCCGCGAGCACCCGTACCAGGTCGGGTGTGTCGTGCAGCATCGCACCGGGACGCAACCGCGTTCCGTTCAGTTGGCTCAACACGTTGCCCACCAGACGCACGGTGGGCATGGCGCCGGGAATGCGCAGCAGTTTCAGTGCCTCGTTGACCACCGGAACCGACGCGAGCCGCAGCAGCGGGTGAACGTCCTTGGTGACGCCGCCGGCCGAGACCAGGACGAGCCGGTCGACCATCTGCGGGAACTGGTAGGAGAACTGCATCGCGACACCGCCGCCGAGGGAGTGACCGACAACGGTGACCTTGTCGATGCCCAGGGTGGAGAGCAGGTCGCGCATACCGTTGGCGTACGCGGCGACCGAGTAGTCGGCCCGCGGCTTGTCGGAGCGCCCGTGGCCCAGCAGATCGGGGGCGATGACGGTGTAGTTCTTGGCGAGGTGCGGGATGATCTCGGTCCAGGTGGACGAGTTGTCGCCGATGCCGTGGATCAGCAGAAGCGCGGGACCCTCGCCTGCCATGCGGAACGCGCGGCGGTAGCCGTGGATCGTGCGGAACATCATGCGGGTTTCGGCGTTCGGAACGGGCCTGAGCTTACGAATGCGAGTGTCGCTCATGTCGCCTCCTGAACTAGGTGCACTCCCGAATGTTGACAGCTCAATCATCCGCTTCATCTCGACGCTATTGCACCGCCCTCGGCCGAACAACTGGACCGTGCGGTCGCACAGTGTCCGAGTGGCGACCGCACAACCGCTCCTCGGTCACGCCCCGCCCGGTGATCCCCCCTCGTCGTCGGAGTCGCCGCCCTCGCCGTCCTGCAGGGCCTGTTCGGCGAGGAAACGCTCGAATTCTGCACCGAGTTCGTCACCACTCGGCAGGTCTTCTTCGCTGGCCAGGAGCGTGGACTGCTGTTCTTGAGCCGTTACGTAGGCATCGTACTGGCGTTCCAGGGCGTGGACGACGGTTTGTACCTCCTCGTTACCCGCGATGTGCTCGTCGACCTGTTCGCGGACGCGTGCGGCGGCCTCGCCGAGCGCCGCCAGCGGCAGGTCCAGGTCGGTGACGTCACTCACATTCTCGAGGAGGGTCTCGGCGGCACCCGGGTAGTCCGTCTGAGCCAGGTAATGGGGGACGTGAACCGAGAACCCGACGGACTCGTGCCCGTGCTGCGCCATCCGCAACTCGATCAGCGAGGACGCGCTGCCGGGAACCTGCAGTTCGCCGGACCAGCGCTGATGATCCTTGATCAGGTCCTTGTTGGTGGAATGCGCGGTCACCCCGAGCGGACGGGTGTGCGGGATGGCCATCGGAATGGCGTTGATGCCCACGGTCCGGCGCACACCGAGCTGCTCGGCCAGCAGGCGCACCGCCGTGGTGAACCGCTCCCAGCGCAGGTCGGGCTCCATGCCGGCCAGCAGCAGGAACGGGGTGCCCGCCGTGTCCTTCAGCGCATACAGGTTCAGCTCGGGCTGGTCGTAGTCCGAGAAGTGATCGGCCTTGAACGTCATGGTGGGGCGACGTGAGCGGTAATCGACGAGTTCGTCGACCGCGAAGGAGGCGACCAGCTCACTCTCCAGGCTCTCGCGGAGATGCGTCGTGGCGAGTTTGACGGCGTGGCCTGCGTCGGAGAAGCCCTCGAGTCCGTGGATCAGTACAGGTCCCTGGCCATCCGCGGAAGACAGCTGCGGTGCCGGGAACTCCAGCTCGTACATCTTCGACTGTTCGTCCATTACAGACCTCTTCTCCTTCGTGCCTGGCCTCCAGTGTCCCCTATCGTCTCCGGCATCGATACGTCGGACTTTGCTCTCGGAGGTCCTGCTCTGGGGGAACACGGCGCGGGCAACCGATAATTCCCGTCCGCGGCGTTCCGGTGTTCGCCCACAGCGAGATCCCGCGCACGGTCTGTGGCAATGTGAGGAACGGCACGGTCCCAGACGGACGAGATCCTGGAGGTGCGCGATGTCGGCACGGGTAGGAAGATGTGCGGGCCGGGTTCGACGATCGGCGGTCGCGTCGTGAGCGTGCGCATCGACCGGGTGGTCACGTCCGGCACCTTCAGTCTCGACGGGGGCACCTGGGACGTCGACAACAATGTGTGGATCGTCGGCGACGACTCCGAGGTGGTGGTGATCGACGCCGCCCACACCGCCGCCCCGATCGTCGAGGCAGTCGGCGGCAGGCACGTGAGGGCCATCGTCTGCACACACGGCCACAACGACCACGTCACCGTGGCGCCCGAGCTGTCCACGGCACTGGACGCCCCGATCTACCTCCATGCGGCCGACGACGTGTTGTGGCGGCAGACCCACCCCGCTGTCGCCTACACGCCGATCGAGGACGGGCAGGAGATCGCCGTGGCCGGGACCGACGTCCGCGTGCTCCACACGCCCGGACATTCGCCCGGCTCCTGCTGCCTGTACCTGCCGGAGGCGGGGGAGTTGTTCAGTGGTGACACCCTGTTCTCGGGCGGTCCGGGAGCCACCGGGCGCTCCTACTCGGACTTCCCGACGATCATCGGGTCCATCCGTGACCGTCTGTTCGCGTTGCCGCCGTCGACGACGGTCCGCACCGGGCACGGCGACGGAACCACCATCGGGACCGAATCCCCGCACCTGGAGGAGTGGATCGCCCGCGGCAGCTGAGCCGCAGCCTCCCCGCTGTCGGCGCGCCGGCGTGGCAGAGTGGCGGAAAAGGCTCCCCGGGGTGGGAGCACCACACATCCGACACGGGAGGTCGACGGTGAGGTCTCGGCGCACAGCGGTACGGACGGCCCTGGTTGTCCCGGTGGTCTCGCTGGCCGCGGTGACGATTCTCTCCGGATGTTCTTCGACGGTCTCCGGTGTCGCGCAGCCGAGCACGACCATCGCGGCGGGGTCGCCGTCGGGCAAGGGACTGTCGAAGCTTCTGGTGGATCCGGCCGACTTCCCGGCCCGGTACGAGGCGATCGTGCTGCCCGCCCAGGCCGTGTCGATGGCGGCACCCGACCTGACGGGAGTACCGCAGGGCGCGGTGGTCGACCCCGCGGACTGTGCGCCGCCCGCGCAGGACTACGGACCGACCGGCACCGTCATGGCGGTGGGCACGGACAACGCGAGCCGTTCGACGATCTCGGTCGAGCTCACCAGAACCGATACGCCCCTCGACGAACTGGCGGCGCAGACGAAGAAGTGCGGCGAGGTCACCGTGACGGACAGTGGGGCCGAGTCCACCGTCACCACCGAGGTCACGCCTGCCCCTCCGGTCCGGGCCGACGACACCCTCGCGCTCCGGCGGACCGTCAAGTCCGGCAACGGGAGCGACAAGGTCACCCAGTCGATGGTCACGTTGATCGCGCAGGTGGGCGACGTGCGGGTGTCCGCGACCTTCATGTCGTTCGGCGACGCGAAGGCCGATACCGTCGCGCTCGACGAGTTGTTCACCGCCGCGGTGCAGAAGGTGCAGAACAGCTGAGCGGGCCCTAGCACAGGGTTCCGACGACTTCGCGGCCTCACGGCGCGTCCGCGCGGCGCGGCGACCCGGTTGTCCACAACCGACGGCCCATCCACAGCCCTCTGTGTTTCGCCAGTTCGCCCGCCGGGCGCAGGCGCGTCGACCCGTCAGAGTCTGATGCATGACGACACCCGCATTCCCGCACGGTTCCGGATTCTCCGACGATCCCGGCGGGGGACCGCCCCCGCACCAGCACACCGTCACGTTGTCCGCCCCGGGCGACCTTCTCGCCTCGGTGCCCGCACTGCTCGGATTCCGGCCTGCCCGGTCGATCGTGGCGGTGTGCCTGTCCGGGGAGCGCAACCCGTCGGTCGGAGCCGTCATGAGACACGACCTGGTCCTCAGCGGCGGCGACGTGCCGACCCCGCCGATGTACGCGGCGTTGGGTCAGTTCGCGACCGTCTGCGAGAGGGAGCAGGCCACCGGGGTGCTCCTGGTGCTCGTCGACGACCGCTTCACCGACCCGGCCGCGATCTCCCTGGACGAGCTGTCCGCGATCGTCGAAGAATTCGAGGAGCTCCTCGAATTCACGCCGGCCGAACTTCTCGACGTGTTCGTCACGGCGGAAATCGCGGCCGGCCGCGAATGGTTCAGCCTCCTCGGCGGCGGTGGGTGCGGAGCCCAGTCCGATCCGACGTCGTCGCGGGTCGCGCTCGCGCGGGTCGTCGAGGGCAGGGCCATCCGCTCTTCGCGCGAGGAGCTGGAAGCCACGATCGAGGCGGGCCCGGTGCTCGAACGGATGCAGATCGCCGCTCTCATCGAACGTGGTCGTCAATCATCGCTTCTGCGACGGGAATTGGCCGGCCGGTCGGCCACGCCGGAGCGCGGTCACCGTCTCGAGCTCGAACTGGTGCTGACGCACGTCGCGCGGGTGTCGTCCGGGGAGCGGCTCCTCGCGCCGGAGTACGCGGAACTCGCGCTCGCACTGGACAATGTCACCGTCCGGGACAGCGCGCTCGCTCTGGCCGTCGGCCCGTACGCCGACGACGCGGAGCAACTGTGGATTCTCCTCGCCCGCAACCTCCCGGACCCGGAACGCGCGAACGCGGCGGCGCTGCTCGGATACAGCGCCTATCTTCGTGGTGACGGTCCGTTCGCCGGCATCGCGCTGGCCGCCGCACTGGACTCGGAGCCGGGGCACGTACTGGCCACCCTGCTCGACGGTGCACTGCACTCGGGACTCCGGCCGACCGAGGTGCGGGGCTTGGCCGACGTCGGTTACGAGCGAGCCGAGGCGATCGGTGTCGTGCTGCCCCGCTAGAGCCCGGACCGGGCCGGCGTCACCGGCGTGCCGCGTGCGACCGGTCTCCCAGCTCCTGCAGGTAGGCCCAGGCGTCGGCGACGATCTCGTCGAGGTCGGTGTGCTCCGGCCGCCATCCGAGTTCCGCGATCGCCCGATCACTCGACGCCACCAGCACGGCGGGATCGCCTGCCCGGCGCGGTGCGTCCTCGACCGCGATGGGGAGCCCGGTGACCCGCGCGCACGCCGAGATGACTTCGCGCACACTGAAACCCGCACCGCTGCCGAGATTGTAGATGCGGTGCCTGCCCTCGATCGACGACTCCAGTGCCAGCACGTGCGCCTCGGCGAGGTCGAGCACATGGATGTAGTCGCGGATCGCCGTGCCGTCCGGAGTCGGCCAGTCGGTTCCGAAGATCGAGATCTTCTCCCGCTGACCGAGCGCCACCTGGAGCACGAGAGGAATCAAATGCGTTTCGACGACCCGGTTCTCGCCGGCCGACTTGTACGCTCCCGCCACGTTGAAGTACCGCAGGCTGGTCGCCGCGAGCGAATGAGCCACCGAATACGACGTGATGGCATGGTCGATCGCGAGTTTCGTCGCCCCGTACGGATTGGTCGGACGGGTCGGATCGGCCTCCGTGATCGGCGAGTGCTCGGGCTCGCCGTACGTCGCGGCGGTCGACGAGAATACGAGTTTCCGCGTCCCCGAATGCCGCATGGCCTCCAGGAGCTCGAGCGTGGTGACGACGTTGCCGCGCCAGTACTTCTCCGGGTACTGGACGGACTCGCCGACGAGCGACTGCGCCGCGAAGTGCAGGACGCCGTCGAAGCGGGGGGTGCCGCTCGTGCCGAGCACGTCCGACACCACCTCCGCGACGTCGCCCTCGACGAACTCGGCACCGAGCGGCACCGCGTCGGCGTTACCCGTGGACAGGTCGTCGATGATGACGACCTCGTGTCCACGTTCGAGCAGGACCGTGCTGCAGACGCTGCCGACATAGCCGGCGCCGCCGGTGACCAGAAGTTTCATCGACTATCCCTGAACCTGCTTCACCTGGACGGCATGTGCCATCTCCTCGGACAGATCGAACCCGCTGTGGCCGGGCACCGTGATGGTGACCGAACCGGGCTTGGTCTCGACGGTCACGCGCGCGTCCGGGACGACACCCGCCTCGCGCAGCTGCCCGATGACGTCCGGATCCGACTGCACGTGCTCCGCGAGACGCCGGACGACGACAGCGGTCGGCTTGCCGGGCGGCACGTCCGTGAGCCGGATGAGCGTCTCGGGCGCATCGACCGGGCGGTCCAGCCCGAGCAGCGCGAGCCCCGGAATCGGGTTGCCGTACGGCGAAGTAGTGGGGTTGTTGAGCACCTCCACCAGGCGCCGCTCGACCTCCTCGCTCATGACGTGCTCCCACCGGCACGCCTCCGCATGGACCTCTTCCCACTTGAGGCCGATGACGTCGACCAGCAGTCGTTCGGCGAGGCGGTGCTTCCGCATCACCGACACCGCGAGTTCGCGGCCCTTCTCCGTCAGTTCCAGGTGGCGGTCACCGGCGACCAGGAGGAGACCGTCACGCTCCATCCGGGCGACGGTCTGGCTGACGGTCGGACCGCTCTGCTCGAGTCGTTCGGCAATACGTGCTCGAAGTGGGACGACGCCCTCTTCTTCCAAGTCATAGATCGTCCGGAGGTACATCTCCGTGGTGTCGACCAGATCCTTCACACTCACACCCCTTCGTCTCGGTTGATTCTACCGGTGATTGCCCGCCACCGGCGCCGTCCGTCCCCGCAGCGCGTCGGTGCCGGTCGTGCCGGGGTCTGCTCGCACCCTCCGCGGGGGACCAGTAGCGTGAGTTCATGACCGCGTCGTTCAGTTCCGGGGAGGATTCGGCTGCACTGGTATCGCACCGTGCAGTCGTGTGGAGTCCGGACTATCTCAGTTATCGGTGGAGTGCGGACCACCCGATGAATCCCACCCGGCTCGAGCTGACCATGTCGCTCGCCCGCAGCCTCGGGATTCTGGAGGGCGTCGAACTGTTGCGGCCCGCCGCCGCCTCGGACGCAGATCTGTTGCGGATCCACACTCCCGCGTACGTCGAAGCAGTCAAACAGGCCGGGCACTCGGCGACGTCGGGTGTGCTCGGTGCGGACGCCCCGCACGGGCTCGGCACCGAGGACAATCCCGTCTTCCCCCAGATGCACGAGGCGAGCGCGATCCTCGCGGGCGGTTCCCTCGCCGCGGCGCAGGAGATCGCAGCGGGACGCACACGCCGTGCCGTGAGCATCGGCGGCGGCATGCATCACGCGATGCCCGACTGGGCCTCCGGCTTCTGTGTGTACAACGATGTCGCCATTGCGATCTCCTGGCTGCTGGACCACGGGTTCGACCGGATCGCCTACATCGACGTCGACGCGCACCACGGTGACGGGGTGCAGCACGCGTTCGCGCACGACCCCCGCGTCCTCACGATCTCGCTCCACCAGCATCCGGCGACGCTCTGGCCCAACACGGGGTGGTCGAGCGAGGTCGGCGAGGGATCGGGGGAGGGCACCGCCGTCAACCTCCCCGTGCTGCCCGGCACCGTCGATGCGTTGTGGCTGCGCGGTTTCCACGCCGTCGTCCCGGGCGCCCTCGCGTCGTTCCGGCCCCAGATCGTGATCAGCCAGTGCGGTGTCGACAGCCACCGCGAGGATCCGCTGGCCGACCTCGCGCTGACGGTCGACGGCCAGCGGGCCGCGTTCCTCGCGATGCGCGATCTCGCCGACCGCTACGCCGAAGGACGTTGGCTCGCCGTCGGCGGCGGCGGGTACGGCCTCGTCCGGGTGGTCCCGCGCGCGTGGACCCACCTCATCGCCGCGGCGCTCGACCGCGAGATCGACACGGGCCGTGCCGTACCCGAGGCCTGGCAGGAACGGGCGCACGCGCTCGCACCCAGCGTGGACCTGCCGGACACGATGGGCGACGGCGGCGAGGTCGACTACCGGCCCTGGGACGGTCCCGGTGGCACACCCGAAACCGGGATCCCCTCGGTCGACCGCGCCCTGACGCGGATCGACTCGGCCGTCATCGCTACTCGCCGCGCCTGCTTCCCCCTACTCGGACTCGACCCGGAGGATCCCCGTGACTGAGCCGACCGACGGCAGCGAGACCACCGGTGGCACCGAGGCGTCGGACAGCGCCGAGACGTCGGGTAGCACCGGGGCGGCGGTCACGACCGTGGCGAAGGGGGAACCCGACGCCGCGCACAACTACCCGCGGCACTGGGTCGCCGACGTGCTCGCGGCGGACGGCGGGGCGGTGGCGTTGCGGCCGATCGTCCCCGAGGACGCGGACAAACTCGTCGCGTTCCACTCGAAGCTGTCCGAACGCACCCGCTATCTGCGGTATTTCGGCCCCTACCCGACCATGTCGAAACGGGACATCGTTCACTTCACCACGGTCGATCACCACGACCGGGTGGCGTTCGTGGTGCTGCTCGGGGACGAGATCATCGCCGTCGGCCGGTACGAGCGACTCATCGGCGAGGGGGACGGCAAGTCCGCGGAGGTGGCGTTCGTCGTCGCCGACGCGCATCAGGGCCGCGGACTCGGGCCGATTCTGCTCGAGCATCTCGCCGCGGCGGCCGCGGAGAACGGCCTGACGATGTTCGTCGCCGAGGTCCTCGCGGAGAACCGGAACATGGTGACGGTCTTCCGTGAGGCGGGCTATCAGGTGAGCCGCAGCTTCGAGGGTGGAGTGCTCAAGCTCGAGTTCGCGATCGACCCCACCGAAGCGATGGTGTCCGTGCGCAATTCCCGCGAGCGGGCCGCCGAGGCGCGCAGCATGCGGAACGTGCTCAGTCCGCGGTCGGTCGCGGTGATCGGTGCGTCCACCGACCGCGCGAAGGTCGGCAACGCGGTGCTGACCAACCTGCTGCGGGCGGGATTCACCGGCCCGGTGTATCCGGTCAACGCCGAGCACCGTTCGGTCCACGGTGTGCGGGCGTACCCGTCGGTCCGCGACATCCCCGACGAGGTGGATCTCGCCGTCGTCGCGGTACCCGCTGAATCGATCAACGCCGTCCTCGACGACTGCCTGGTCAAGGGGGTCAAGGCCCTCGTCGTCGTGTCTTCCGGATTCAGTGAAACCGGAATGGACGGACGGCAGTCCGAACGTCGCCTCGTCCACGCCGCCCGCGCGCACGGGATGCGGCTGATCGGGCCCAACGCGCTCGGCGTGGCCAACAACGACAGCGAGGTCTCGTTGAACGCCACCCTCGCGCCGGTGCTGCCGAGCCCCGGCAACGTCGGATTCTTCTGCCAGTCCGGCGCACTCGGCATCGCCATCCTCGACGAGGCCGCACGGAGCCGAATCGGATTGTCCGCCTTCGTCTCCGCGGGCAACCGCGCCGACGTCTCCGGCAACGACCTCCTGCAGTACTGGGATTCGGATCCGGCCACCGAGGTGGTGCTGCTGTATCTGGAGAGCTTCGGCAATCCCCGCAAGTTCTCGCGCATCGCGCGCCGGGTGGCCCGGAACAAGCCGATCGTCGCGGTCAAGAGCGGCAGGCACGCCGTCCCGCCCGCACTGGCGGCCAGCGGTGGCGAGATGGACGATTCGATCGTCCGCGCCCTCTTCGAACAGGCCGGTGTGGTGCAGGTCGGGTCGATCTCCCAGCTGTTCGACTGTGCGCTGCTGTTCGGGTATCAGCCGCTGCCTGCGGGCCCCCGCCTCGCCGTGGTCGGAAACTCCACCGCGCTCGGTGTGCTCGCCGCGGATGCGGCGCGCAGTGAGGGTCTGCAGGTCGGCGACCCCGTCGACCTCGGTCCGCAGGCCGGTCCCGAGGAGTTCGCGGCGGCCGTGCGGACGGCGCTCACATCCTTCGACGTCGATTCGGTGATCGCCGTGTTCGTCCCGCCGGTCGCCATTCCGGTCGAACCCTATGCCCAGGCGCTGCGGGAGGCGGTGCGGGAAGCCGACAAACCCGTCCTCACGACGTTCCTCGCGGCGGAGGGTGTGCCCGACGTCCTGGCGGTCCGGGGTGAGGACGGGCACCCGACACGCGGTTCGGTTCCCTCCTACCCCGGTCCGGAACGCGCGGCGCTGGCCCTGGCTCGCGCGTGGCGGTACTCGGCGTGGAAGAGCAAACCGTCGTCGAAAGTGGTACGCCCTAACGGGATCGATCCGGAGCGTGCGAAAGCGATGGTCGACGGCTGGCTCGGGGCGTCGTCCGGACGCTGGCTGTCGGACTTCGAGGCATCGCAACTCCTCGCGTGCTACGGCGTGAACGTCGTGGAATTCCGTTCCGCCACCACCGAAGACGAGGCTGTGCAGGCCGCCGAGGAATTGGGGTACCCGGTCGCGGTGAAGGCGACGGGGGAACAGTGGCGGCACCGGCCGGATCTCGGTGGCGTCCGCCTCGATCTGGTCGGGCCCGATTCGGTGCGCTGGGCCTACCGGGACCTCGCCGCCGCGTCCGGTGAACCACTACTTCACGTGCAGCGGATGGCCACCAAGGGAATTGGCTGTGTGGTGGGCGTGCAGGACGACCCGTCGTTCGGTTCGCTCATCTCGTTCGGACTCGCCGGCGTGATCTCCGACCTCCTCGGCGACCGCGCCTACCGGGTGCTGCCCCTCACCGAGGACGCCGCAACGGAACTGATCGACGCACCGAAAGCAGCGCCGCTGCTGTCCGGCTATCGGAGCGCGGTACCGGTGAACAAATCGGCTCTCGTCGACCTCGTGCAGCGGATCTCCGCCCTCGCCGACGACCTCCCGGAGGTGCGGGAACTGGCCTGCGAACCCGTGCTCGCGTCGGCGGAGGGCGCGCAGATCACCGATTCGCGCGTGCGGATAGGCCCGGAGCCCAGCGTCGCCGACCTCGGCCCCCGCCGCCTGCGCTGACCGGTCACCCGGCCCCGCAGACAGCGCAACGCCGGTGCCGGTCGCGTACGACCGGCACCGGCGCTGATACCGGTGGGAGACTCTCGTCAGCTGGCGTAGGAGCGGAGCCGCTCGGCGCGGTCGCCCTGGCGCAGCTTGCCCATCACTTCGCGCTCGATCTGACGGACACGCTCGCGGGAGAGTCCGAAGAGCTTGCCGATCTGGTCGAGAGTGCGCGGCTGACCGTCGTCCAGACCGTAACGGAGGCGGATGACCTGCTGCTCACGCTCGTCGAGGGTGGCCAGCACGCTGCGCACGTCGCTGTGCAGGAGACCCGCGATCACGGCGTTCTCCGCCGACGTGGCCTCGGAATCCTCGATGAAGTCGCCCAGGGGAGCTTCCTCGTCGTTGCCGACCGGCATGTCGAGGCTCACCGGGTCGCGGCTGTGGTCGAGGAGATCCGCGATCTTGTGCGCCGGGATTCCCGACTCCTCGGCCAGCTCGTCGTCGGTCGCCTCACGCCCGAGCTGCTGGTGCAGCTCGCGCTTGATGCGGGCCAGCTTGTTGACCTGCTCGACGAGGTGCACGGGGAGCCGGATCGTCCGGCTCTGGTCGGCCATGCCGCGGGTGATCGCCTGACGAATCCACCAGGTGGCATACGTCGAGAACTTGAACCCCTTCGCGTAGTCGAACTTCTCCATCGCGCGGATCAGACCCAGGTTGCCCTCCTGGATGAGGTCCAGCAGGGGCATGCCGCGTCCGGTGTACCGCTTCGCGAGCGAGACGACGAGCCGCAAGTTGGCCTCGAGGAGGTGTGCGCGGGCGGACTGTCCTTCACGGACGACCGTCGCGAGGTCGCGCTTCTTGGCGGGGGAGAGTCGCTTCCCGGTCTCCAGGATGTGCGCGGCGTACAGCCCAGCCTCGATTCGCTTGGACAGTTCTACCTCGTCTGCTGCCGTCAGCAGAGCCGTGCGGCCGATGCCGTTCAGGTAGACCCGGACCAGGTCGGCAGCGGGGCTCTGGGCGTCCAGATCGGCAGCGCTGGGGCGAATGCGAGTAGTGGTGCTGGGGCTTGTCATGACTTGCCTCCTCATCGGTGGTGTCTCATATGCATCAACGCACCGAAGGCCTGGGAAAGTTCCCGGCCGGTAATTTGCGAAGAGCCCGTGACCTGCGGGTTCCTCGATTCGGTCCTGAGAAGTTGCTGAGAACACGTATAAGGGGGACGGATCGGGAACCCGGCGGCTACGCGGGAAGCACGAGTCCGTGCCGGACGAGGGCGTGCACGAGCGGCACGGCCGACTGCGCGAGGTCCTCGGCGTCGACGCCGTGTGCCGCTGCGAGAAGCTCGATCAGTTCGCCCAGCACGAGGCCGTCGGCGCGCATGCCCGCAACGAGCGAAGCGACGAGATCGTCGATCTCGTGCTGCCAGGCCGGACCGTTCCCGCGGTGCAACCGGGCGACCACCTGGGTCCATCCCTCGTCGCCGGGCAGGAACACCCGCTCCAGGGCGGTGCTCTCCTCCACGCGGAAACACGCGGTGAGCACGTCGTGCTCGCGGAGCCACGCCACCCGCTCGAAGTACGCGAGCGCTTCCGCGCCCAAGGGGTCGCTGAAGCCGTGCGTGAGATCCTCCGCCATCAGATCGGTGGGAGCGTCGGTCCGGCGAAGGTAGACGAACCCGAAGCCGACCCCCTCGACGTTCGCGCTCGCGAGGTGATCCAGCCAGTCCTCGGCGACCGTCGCGGTGGAGGGGTCCCGGGTGTCGAGTCCGCCGTCCCGCATCCAGGTGCCGACGTACAGGGCCGGGTCCGCGACATCCCGCTGCACCACCCACGCGTCCACCCCGTGGGCGGGAAGCCAGGAGGCCACCCGGGCCCGCCAGTCCTCGCCCTCGACGTGGATCCACGACGCCAGCAGCGCCGCCGTGCCGCCGGGCGCGAGGTAGTCCGCCACGCGGGAGATCATCAGCTCACTCGCGCCGTCGAGGTCGAGTCCGGAGTCGCGGTAGGTGTGACCCACTCGGGCGCGACTGACGACGAACGGCGGATTGGCCACCACCTGATCGAACGTGCGGCCCTCGACCGGCTCGAACCACGACCCGGCGAGCAGTTCCACCCGTTCCTCGTTGAGCGCCGCCGTGACGGCCGCCAGATCGACGGCACGGACATTCAGGTCCGTGGCCGTGACCGAGTCGGCGTAGGACGCGCCGTGCAGGGCCTGGATGCCGCAGCCGGTCCCGACGTCGAGCAGCGTCCCGACCGGCGCGGTCGGGGTGGCCTGCAGCAGCGACAGCGACGCGTGCCCGACGCCGATGACGTGGTCGACGGGGGTCTCGCGGGGGCGGAGTGAGCCGTCGAGGTCGGAGAGCACCCAGCGATTGCCCCCGCCGATGTCCATCGGACGGAGGTCGAGGGCCGCCCGGACGACGTCGCCGTCGGATTCGAGCAGGCCTGCCGCCACGGCGTCCTCGACCGGGAGCGGGGACAGCGCCGCGGCCACCTCGCCGACGGGACAGTCGTCGGTGAGGAGGAACAGGCGGATCAGGGTGCCGAGTTGGCCGCAGCCGGCGCTGGCCCGGCGCACCGGGACCGGTTCGTTGCGGCTCAACGCCGCATGGACCTCGGGGCCCAGCGCGTCGAGGAGGGTGTCCGTGTCGTACCGGTTGCGGCGGAGCGCCTCACGCAGAGAGGGGCAGATCGACAGCAGTTCGTCACGGTTCACCCGTGCATTGTTGCAGCACGCCCGACTGCGTCAGCCCTCGATCGTGTGGTGCGGCGGTGCGGGCAGGGCGGTGGACGGAGACTCGCGGTGGTCGTACCGGCTGGGCTCGTCCTTGCTGCGAGGCGGACGGTCGTTGGCGATGAGGACCGCGATCCACGGCAGCGGGATCGACACGCCGATGATCGCCATCGAAATCCACGGGTTCTCCCAGATCCCGTACGCCACCGCCGCGAAGATCAGGGCGGGGAACCGGAAGGACATGATGAGCAGGTACTTGCGGACACGGGCACGATGCTGATCCTCGATGGATCGCGCTGCCTCGGTGATGAGAACCGGATTGCTCGGGGAGCCGGCGTCGTGGGACCCGCCGAACCCTGCACTTCGTGCCATGCCTCCACTGTTCCACTGTCGGGCGGCAAATGCACACAGGGGGTGGGATAGTCGGCCGGTTGCGGCATTATTGAGGGGTGAGCACTCAAACCAAGGAACGGCCCGACGTCACCACCGACGAGTCGACCGATGACGACACTCCCAAATTCTTCCACTACGTCAAGAAGAACAAGATCGCGGAGAGCGCCGTCATGGGCACTCACGTCGTCGCGTTGTGCGGCGAAGTGTTTCCGGTGACGAAATCGGCGAAGCCGGGATCGCCGGTCTGCCCCGACTGCAAGAAGATCTACGAAGGATTGCGCAAAGGCGACTGAGGCTTCGCCGGCGCTCGTCGCACACCCGGTGGCTCGGGGGATTCTCGTACCGGGCCGTCGGGCTCGTCGTCGTTCCCGGACTCCGGCTCGGCCGCATCCGGGCGGGCCCGGTCGCCGACGACCTTGATCGGACCGGTGGCGATGCGACGCGTGAGGCTGGTCACCGGACCCGCGGACGGCGAACTCTCGGCCTGCGCGGCGATCCAATCCCGCATCTGGTCGATGCGGGTGGCACGGGCGGGCCAGAATTCCTGGACGGTGGCGTTGAACTCGGCGCCGAGCACCACCGCGAACCCCAGGAAGAACGTGAACAGCAGGAACGCGATCGGCGTGGCCAGCGCCCCGTACGTGTACCCGGTTCCGGCCACCCAGGAGAGGTAGCGGCGCAGGCAGGTGCTCGCGCCGAGGAAGAACACCCCCGCGACGAGCGCGCCGCCGAGCAGCCGGTGCCAGGGCAGCGACCGGGGGAGCGCCACCTTGTACAGCGTGGTCAGGCCCACGATGAGCAGCAGTCCCACGCCGGGGTAGTAGAACGTGTCGACGATCTCCGTCCCGATCGTGCGCCACGCCTCCGGGAGCACCCTGCCGACGAGCGTCGGCCCCAGCGCGACCAGCGGCAGGGTGAACACCGCGAGGATCAGGAACATCACGTAGAGCAGCAACGCGAACACGCGCTGCCACACCGGGTGCCGCGCCTCCTGCTGGCCATGGGCCTCGACGATCGAGTCCACGAACGTGGAAATGGCGGACGAGCCGGCCCACAGGGACAGCAGGAAGCTCAGTGACACGATCTCGGGACGTCCACGTTCGAGTACGTCGCCGACCGTCGGGCGGATGATCTGTTCGACGACGCTGTCGCTGAACACCGTCCCGCTGAAGTTGATGATCTTCGACTGGATGATGTCGACGGTGTCGGGTCCGAACCATCCGCCGACGTAGCCGAGCATTCCGAGGAGCCCCAGCAGGAGCGGAGGCAGCGACAGTGTCTGCCAGAACGCTGCCGTGGCCGCCTTTCCGAAGATCGAATCGTCCCAGGCCTTGCTCGCTGTGCGACCGATCACGCTCAGTGCGCGACGTAGCGGATGCCACCCGGGCCGGGGTGGGTCACCGCCACTCTGCGGCGTTGTCGGGGGTGTTTCGGTCATGATGTTTCCAGCATCCCTGACGACACGCCCGGTTGCCCACCGCTGCTGTCCTCGTGTCGCGACAAATCTGTCACTATCGGAACTCGCGAATGCGGTTCGCGTCGGATCCGGGCGCTAGGCTCCTTGACGGACAGCGCCTTCGGGTCTGGACCCGGACATGTCGATCGAATACCGAGGAGTGCGAGCAAACAGTGCCATGCCAGCGGAGGGCAGCCCGTGAGTGCTGAGACAGTGGGCTCCCAGTCGGCGCCGAGAATGGAAACCGAGGCAGCGCAGATCGTGGGCACCGAGGCCTACCTCGCACAAACCGAACCTGCCAGACCCGCAGGATCACTGCGCGCCTGGCAGCGTCGTGCGCTGACGAAGTATCTGTCCACCGGACCGCAGGACTTCCTCGCGGTCGCGACACCGGGCGCCGGTAAGACCACGTTCGCGCTGCGGGTCGCGTCGGAGTTGCTGCGCGACCGCACCGTCGATCAGGTGACCGTGGTCGCACCGACCGAGCACCTCAAGCACCAGTGGGCTGAGTCCGCCGCGCGCAACGGCATCGCGCTGGACTCGTACTTCTCGAACTCGACCGGGCAGACGTCCAGCGACTACCAGGGTGTCGTGGTGACGTACGCGCAAGTCGCCTCGCACCCGTTCAAGCACCGGGTCCGGACCGAGAGCCGGCGCACGCTGGTCATCCTCGACGAGATCCACCACGGTGGCGACGCGAAGAGCTGGGGTGACGCCATCCGGGAGGCGTTCGGTGACGCCACCCGCCGGCTCGCGCTGACCGGTACGCCGTTCCGCAGCGACGACAGCGCGATCCCGTTCGTGACGTACGAACCCGATCGCGAGGGTCTGATGCGCTCGAAGGCGGATCACTCCTACGGGTACTCGGACGCCCTCGCGGACGGCGTCGTCCGGCCCGTCGTGTTCCTCGCGTACTCCGGCGAGGCACGGTGGCGGAACAACGCGGGCGAGGAGTTCTCCGCGCGACTCGGCGAGCCCCTCAGCGCCGAACAGACGGCCCGGGCGTGGCGAACGGCCCTGGACCCGTCGGGCGACTGGATTCCCGCGGTCTTGCACGCCGCAGACACCCGGCTCGGCCAGCTGCGCACGGGCGGCATGCCCGACGCCAGCGGTCTGGTCATCGCCACCGACCAGACCGTGGCCCGTGCGTACGCGCAGACCCTGAAGGCGGTCACCGGGGAAGACCCGGTCGTGGTGCTCTCCGACGACCCGACGGCGTCCAAGCGGATCGCCGAGTTCGGGGCGAGCACCCAGAAGTGGATGGTCGCCGTCCGCATGGTGTCGGAAGGCGTCGACGTTCCCCGCCTGGCCGTCGGTGTGTACGCCACCAGCGCGTCCACCCCGCTCTATTTCGCGCAGGCGATCGGGCGTTTCGTGCGGTCCCGCCGCAAGGGCGAGACCGCGAGCGTGTTCCTCCCGTCGGTTCCGGTGCTGCTCGACCTGGCCAGCCAGCTCGAGGCGCAGCGCGACCACGTGCTCGGCAAGCCGCATCGGGAGAAGGACGGCTTCGATGACGATCTTCTCGCCGACGCGAACAAGCAGAAGGACGAGCTCGGCGAGGAGGAGAAGGCGTTCACCTCGCTCGGCGCGGACGCCGAGCTCGATCAGGTGATCTACGACGGTTCGTCCTTCGGGACGGCCACGTTCTCGGGCTCCGACGAGGAGGCCGACTACCTGGGTCTGCCCGGGCTGCTCGACGCCGATCAGATGCGCGCGCTGCTGCGTCAGCGTCAGTCGGAGCAGCTGGACAAGGCGGAACCGGCGCAAGCGCCCGTGCACACGCCCGTGCCGCAGGTCGCGGACCGGGTGGCTGCCGCCGGACAGCTCGCGCAGCTGCGCCGGGAACTGAACAGTCTCGTCGCGATGCATCACCACAGGACGGGCAAGCCGCACGGCACCATCCACGGCGAATTGCGTCGTGTCTGCGGGGGACCGCCCACGGCGATCGCCACCGTCGAGCAGCTCACCGAGCGGATCTCCACCCTGCGGCAGTGGTGACCGGCGTCATCCGGTGACTCGAACACAAAGAGACCGGCGAGTGCATCGCACTCGCCGGTCTCTTTGTTGAAGAGGTGAGCCTGGGACGGGTCACCCGGGCTGACGTATCAGATTGCAGCTTCGGCTTCGGACACGATCGTGGCGTTCATCTCGCGAAGACGGTCTGCGTGCTCGTTGGCGTGGTGACCGCAGAAGAGCAACTCTCCTCCGGTCGGAAGAACCGCGCGAACGCGGGCTCCCGCACCGCACCGGTCGCACCGGTCGGCTGCGGTCAACGGGGGGCTGGTCAGTGTTCCGGGCATGACTCCTCCGTACTGGCTTCGACTGATGCCGAGTGCCTGGGGCCTTGGTCCGCCGCGTCGGGGGTGGCGCGGTGGATCTACTCTGTCAGACGTTTGGGGTTTACGCGTTGTTCCCGTCGGCGTTTCTCAGTGTTGCATCACACACGAAACCCGCCCGAAACGCGCCGTCAGGGACGTGACGAGCGCAGATGTGAACAGACCGCGCGGTCCGAGTTCGCTGACAGCTGATTCGTTTTCGGGCGTGACGCTAGTCTCACCTTGTGAAATCCGAAGACCAGCTGGTCCACATCTGCAGCCGCGAGGAATGGCGCACCGCCGAACGTGAAGGCAGCCGAGTGCCCGCGACGTTCAGGGCGGACGGTTTCGTGCACCTCTCGACGCCGGCCCAGGTGCACCTGCCCGCCAACAGGTTGTTCGCCGGCCGTACGGACCTCGTCCTGCTGAGACTCGACCCCACTGCGCTCGGTGCGCCGGTGAAGTGGGAGCCGGGTGTGCCGGCCGATCCGGCGTCGATGCTGTTCCCACACCTGTACGGGCCGCTGCCCGTCGCGGCGGTCACCGGGGTCGAGGAGTATCGCCCCGACGCCGACGGAACGTTCCCGGCCCGGCGCTGATGCGAGCCTTCCGCGGTTGGTCACACCGATCGGTCTACCGTGGAGGCATGAACGTTGAAGTGACGCCACTACCGGGTATCGGGGTGCGTAAGGACTTCGAACTCGCCGCCGGCCGCCGCATCGGTGTCATCACCCATCGCGACGGTCGCACCGATCTGATCGTCTCGAAGGCCGACGATCCCGATGCGTGCGCTGCGTCGGTGCCGCTCACCACCGAGGAGGCGGCAGTCCTCAGCAACCTGCTGGGGGCACCGCAACTGGTGGCGCAGCTGGAGGAGGAGCACCGGGACCTGCCCGGAATCCGCACCAAGCAGCTGTACATCAAGGAAGACTCCCGGTTCGACGGCCGCCCGCTCGGCGACACGGCGATGCGCACCCGCACCGGGGTCTCGATCGTCGCGGTCATGCGGGCCGGGCAGGTGTACCCGTCACCGAAGCCTGACTTCCTGCTCACCTCGGGCGACCTCCTGGTCGCCGTCGGAACCACAGACGGACTGGACGCGTCAGCCAAGCTCCTGGCCAACGGCTGACAGACCCGTGAACACCACCACGCTCGCGCTCATCGAACTGGGCGCGGTGTTCTTCGCGCTCGGATTGCTGGGCCGCCTGGCAGCTCAGTTCGGCATGTCGCCGATCCCGTTCTATCTCCTCGGCGGACTCTGCTTCGGCAGCGGCGGATTCGTCAACCTGGGCGACATCAGCGAGTTCAGTCACTTGGCGAGCGAGATCGGGGTGGTCCTCCTCCTGCTGTTGCTGGGGCTGGAATACACCGCGTCGGAACTCGTCACCGGGCTGCGACGGTCGTGGATGGCCGGGGTCGTGGACGCAGTTCTCAATGCCGCGCCCGGAGCGGTCGTCGCCCTGATGCTGGGGTGGGGGACCACCGGCGCGGTCGTGATGGCCGGCGTCACCTACATCTCGTCGTCGGGCATCATCGCGAAGGTGCTGAGCGACCTGGGCCGGCTCGGTAACCGTGAAACGCCGGTCGTGCTCTCGATTCTCGTGTTCGAGGACCTCGCGATGGCCGTGTATCTGCCCATTCTGACGGCCCTGCTCGCCGGCGTCAGTTTCGCCGGTGGACTGGAGGCGGTGGGCATCTCCCTCGTCGTGATCTCGGTCGTCCTCGTGATCGCACTGCGGTACGGCCGCTACGTGTCCGCCCTGCTGGACAGCCCGGACAGCGAAACCCTGCTCCTGAAACTCCTCGGCGCCGCGCTTCTCGTGGCGGGGATCAGTTCGGCGATGCAGGTGTCGGCGGCCGTCGGGGCGTTCCTGCTGGGGATCGCGATCTCCGGTACGACCGCCCACAACGCGAGCCGAGTCCTCGAACCGCTCCGCGATCTGTTCGCCGCGATGTTCTTCGTGGTGTTCGGGCTCAACACCGATCCCCGGGCGATTCCGCCGGTCCTCGGCTGGGCCGCCCTCCTCGCCGTCGTCACCGCGCTGACGAAGATGATCACCGGTGCGTGGGCGGCGAAACAACAAGGCGTCGCGCGCCTGGGCCGAGCCCGGGCCGGGGTCGCGCTGATCGCACGCGGCGAGTTCTCGATCGTCATCGCGGGCCTGGCGTTGTCGGCGGGAGCCGTGGAGAGCGAACTCGTGGCACTCGCCACCGCGTACGTCCTCCTGATGGCCGTCATCGGCCCGGTGGCGGCACGGGTGGTCGAACCGGTGGCGGGTGCCTGGATTCGGGTGCGCACCAGCGCGTAGCGAGACCCAGACGACGATGCCCCCGGACTCGCTCGGAGTCCGGGGGCATCGAGGTGTGTACGTCAGTCCAGGTAGTCGCGCAGCACCTGCGACCGGGACGGGTGGCGCAGCTTCGACATGGTCTTGGACTCGATCTGACGGATGCGCTCACGCGTGACCCCGTAGACCTGTCCGATCTCGTCGAGGGTGCGGGGCTGTCCGTCGGTCAGGCCGAAGCGCAGGCGCACGACGCCCGCCTCACGCTCGGACAGCGTCTCGAGCACCGACTGCAGCTGATCCTGCAGCAGGGTGAACGACACGGCGTCGACGGCGACGACGGCCTCGGAGTCCTCGATGAAGTCGCCGAGCTGGCTGTCGCCCTCGTCGCCGATCGTCTGGTCGAGGGAGATGGGCTCACGAGCGTACTGCTGGATCTCCAGCACCTTCTCGGGCGTGATGTCCATTTCCTTGGCGAGCTCTTCGGGAGTGGGCTCACGGCCCAGGTCCTGCAGGAGTTCACGCTGGATGCGGCCGAGCTTGTTGATGACCTCCACCATGTGCACCGGGATGCGGATGGTGCGGGCCTGGTCGGCCATCGCGCGGGTGATGGCCTGACGGATCCACCACGTGGCGTAGGTCGAGAACTTGTAGCCCTTGGTGTAGTCGAACTTCTCGACGGCACGGATGAGGCCCAGGTTGCCTTCCTGGATCAGGTCGAGGAACGCCATGCCGCGGCCGGTGTAGCGCTTGGCGAGCGACACGACGAGGCGGAGGTTCGCCTCGAGGAGGTGGTTCTTGGCGCGGTTTCCGTCGCGGCAGATCCAGCTCATGTCCCGGCGCTGGGCGGCGGGGAGCTTCTCGCCGGAATCGGACAGCTCCTGCATGATCTGGGTCGCGTAGAGCCCGGCCTCGATCCGCTTGGCGAGCTCGACCTCCTCTTCGGCGTTGAGGAGGGCGACCTTGCCGATCTGCTTGAGGTAGGCACGGACCGAGTCGGCGGACGCGGTCAGTTCGGCGTCCTTGCGGGCCTGGCGGAGCGCTTCGGACTCCTCCTCGTCCCACACGAAGTCGCCGGAGGCCTTGTCCTTCTCGGACGGCTCCTCGGTCTCCTCGTCCTCGCCGACTGCGACGACCTCGACGACATCGGACTCGACCTCGGCGAGATCGCCCTCGGTGATGTCGATGTCCTCCATGTCGGCGGAGTCTTCGTCGAGGTCTTCGCCGTCCGCACCCTTACCGGCCGTGGCCTTCTTGCCGCCCGCCTTCTTGGCCGCCGCCTTCTTGGCGGGGGCCTTCTTCGCTGCTGCCTTCTTGGCGGGAGCCTTCTTGGCCGCCGGCTTCTTCGCGGGAGTTTCCTCGGCTGCCGGAGCGGTGCCGGTGGCTGCCGCCCCGACTGGTGCTTCCGGTCCTGACTCCGAAGTCGAATCAGCAGTCTGACGTGTATCGGTGGCTGCCACGTACGCCCTTTCGTGACGGTGTCGTGCGGCGTCACGCCAGAGTGGTCATCCGGCGGAGAGGTCTACTGGTTTCGCCGGCGCGCAGCCGGGCTCTTCCATTGTAACGACCCATCCGAATTAGTTACGGAGCGATGCCCGTTTCCACTGCGAGCGCAGCACCGACGATGCCCGCCGTATTCAGCAGCGCAGCAGGTACGACGGGTGTCCTGTTGGTCAGATGCGGGATCCACTTCTCGTTCTTCCGGCTGATTCCGCCGCCGGCGATGAACAGGTCCGGACACATGAGGTTCTCGAACCGGGTGAGGACACGGCTCACTTCGCCGGCCCATTCCTTGTACGACAGGTCCTTCTTCTCCTTGACCGAGGACGCCGCCCGGTGCTCGGCTTCCTTGCCGTCCACCTCCATGTGCCCGAACTCGGTGTTGGGAAGCAGGACGCCGTCGTGGAGGATCGCCGAGCCGATACCGGTGCCGAACGTGAGGAGGATGACGACCCCTTTCGCGTCCTTGCCTGCGCCGAGCGCGTCCTCGGCGATCCCCGCCGCATCCGCGTCGTTGAGGACGGTGACGAGCCGGCCGCCGAGCGCGTCGGAGAACAGCTTGCGGGCGTCCGTCCCGATCCACTTCTTGTCGATGTTGGCGGCGGATCGTGCCACACCGCCGGTGACGACGCTCGGCAGGGTGATACCGACCGGTCCGTCCCATTCTGCTCGGCGGATGATCTCGGCGACGGTCTCTGCGACCGCCTCCGGAGTGGACGGCTGGGGAGTGAGGAGTTTGATGCGGTCCCCGACCAGCTGGCCCGTCTCGAGATCTACGACGCCACCCTTGACGCCACTGCCTCCGACGTCGACACCGAACCCCGTTTTGGTCATGGCGTGTGCTCCTTCGTGTCGACGACGACGTGTTCTCCAGCGCTCTTCTGCTGCTCGTCACACTAGTGTGTCGACGTGTGTTCGGTGGGTGATGACACCAGTTGTGCGAAACGTCAGCGGTGGTGTGAGGCAGCGAAAGTGTGTTCCGATGGGTGGGTGCACGTACCCCAGAGTTCAGAGTCCGCGCCAGGCCACGTCGGCACCGACCCCAGGCGACTACTCGAGGTCGCCGTGGCGGTGGCCGAGGAAGCCGCCGCCCACGTCCGGGCGCGACGGCCCGAGGTCTTCGGAATCGTCGGGAAGCTAGCGGGATCCGGCGATTCCGTCGCATCGAAGAGCACCCCGACCGACCCGGTCACGGTGGTCGACACCGAGAGCGAGCAGGTCATCCGCGACCGGCTCGCGGAGCTTCGCCCCGACGACGCGATCCTCGGCGAAGAAGGTGGGGGAGAGGAGGATTCCGTCGCCGAGGTGAGGTGGATCGTGGATCCGATCGACGGCACCGTGAACTTTCTGTACGGCGTCCCCGCGTACGCGGTCTCCGTGGCGGCCCAGATCGACGGGGTGTCCGTCGCCGGGGCCGTGGTCGACGTGGCGGCCCGATCGACCTACGCGGCGGCACGCGGCGGCGGGGCCACCCTCACCGACGCGGACGGGCGGGTGAGCGACCTCCGGTGCAACCCGGTCACCGACGTGTCGATGGCGTTGCTCGCCACCGGCTTCGGGTACGGCGCGGCGCGGCGCAAGGCGCAGGGCGCCCTCATCGCGGACATCCTGCCGAGGGTGCGGGACATCCGCCGGATCGGCTCGGCGGCCCTCGACCTGTGCATGGTCGCGGCCGGCCGTGTCGACGCGCATTTCGAACACGGGCTGAGCCCGTGGGACTGGGCCGCGGGATCGCTGATCGCGACCGAGGCGGGGGCCCGCGTGCGAATCCCTTCCCCGCAGACGTCGAGTGCGGACGGCGATGTGGTGGTGGCCGCGGCCCCCGGCATCGCCGACGCGCTGGACGCGCTGTTCGCCGAGATCGGGGTGGACGCCCCGATCCCGGAAGGGTGACCGCCGGTCAGCAGCGGGCGGTGCGCGCCGCCTTCAGCAGGTCGATGTCGAGGGGGGCGGGCTGGCTTCCGGGCGGCGGATCCTTCAGGGACCGCAGGACCTCTTCGGCGTCCGTGTTCGGCGAGATCTTGCGGAAGTAGGTGCCGAGGGCGAGGTCGACCGTGTCGTCGGTGCGGGTGTCCTGGATGAGTTCGGCGCACGGGGCCACCAGCCAGAGCGCGCTGGCGGCGGCGGTGCCGTTGGGACCGAACCGCAGCTGCCCCTGGCACTGCATGTTCTGGTCGACGTAGACCGGGTCGTTGCCCGCCTGGACGTCGGGTGCGCTCGCGAATCCGTAGTCGCTGAGCTGTGCGGCGACCTGCGCAGCCTGGCCGTGCTCGCCGTTGGCGTTGAACACGCGCACCTTCGTGGCGGACAGCGCGGCAGGCTCCACGTCCCGCAGGGTCGAACCGTCGACCTTCTCGCCCAGCGCCTGCTGCGGCGGGGCGGCGGGGTCGAGGGGTTGCGCGGCCGGCTGCGGAGGGTTGCAGTCGACGGTGGTGGCCAGATCCTCGTCGTCGCCGAGGACGCCGGCCCACACGACGGCGCCGAGCAGGGCGAGGACCGCGAACACCACGAGGATCGGCATCGCCCGCCGCCGCCGGAACGGACGACCCTTGTCGTCGAGCGGGCTGCCTTCGGTGATCAGTGAAACCACAGTGTGCCTCGACCTCTCCTACGAAACTGCGCTTCGTACGTTGCACCCGTACAACGCACCGATACAGGGCCCGGCCACACGTCGTGGCGCAGGTTCGGCACCTACCTTAGATCCCAGGCACGTCATAACCCCGAACCCGTCCCCGTTGTGGAATGTCACAGCTTGCTGTGGTGTTGGTGACGATTAGCAGACAATTTGCGCGATCGGTCGCTTCGGTTACGACTTTTGTACTTCCTTCGGCTACTGTCTGGCGGCCCCAGTCGTTCAAAGCGTGCAGAACGAGGGTCGGCAGAAGATGACAAAAGAGGCGTAGATCATGTTTCCGGAGCCTGGTTCCGGGCACGAACCCATCCGCTGCAGCGTTGTGCAGCCGCAGGGTGTGATCTGCGCCGAGGCGGTTTTCGTGTGGACGGTCGACCGGCAATCGGTTCGACGTACCGCACGGGCCGGGATACACCGAAGAGGATGAGGGGAAGGCGACATGGCAACTGACTACGACGCACCGCGGCGAACAGAGTCCGACGAGGTTTCGGAGGATTCGCTGGAGGAACTGAAGGCGCGACGCAACGAGGCTCAGTCGGCTGTCGTCGACGTCGACGAGTCCGACACCGCGGAATCGTTCGAACTGCCCGGCGCGGATCTGTCCGGTGAAGAGCTCTCGGTGCGGGTCGTGCCGAAGCAGGCCGACGAGTTCACGTGTTCGAGCTGTTTCCTGGTGCACCACCGCAGCCGGCTCGCCAGCGACGCGGGCGGAGTGCTGGTGTGCAGGGACTGCGCGGCCTGAGCGGCGGCGAGTACGAGAGGCGGACGGTGGGAGGCCCACCGTCCGATCAGTCTCCGTCCGCCTGCGGGCGGGCACGGTTGACGGCGGCCAGCAACTCGGCCGGCCGTCGTGTGCTGATCAACCAGTAGGGGGTCGGGTCCTCGGGGTCGTCGAGCACGATCAGTGCCATCGGCTTGACCCATACGCGGTGTTGCACGAAGGCGGCGGGGTCGAGCTGACGACCGAGTGCCGCACTCTTCGCCGAACCGGGAACCTCGGCGACCCGCGAGATGACGTCCAACGGCAGATGCGCCTGTCCGACCCGTAGGTGGACACCGTTCGGTTCCTCGACGACCTCGACGCGGAGACGGCTGAGCCAGACGAGTCCCCACACCGGCAGGGGCAGTAGAAGGACGTACGGCAGCCATGCGCGCAGGCCCGGCGCACCCATGTGCACCTCCGCGGCGAGCAGACCGGCGACGAACAAGCCCACTGCCCACCACCAGACGGGCACCCACAGGCGCTCGGAGTACAGCACGGGCGAGGTGTTATCGGTGGGCGCGACTTCGGGCCGGGACGTTTGTGACACCCGACCAGGATAGTCGGTGTCTGAGAGTAGGCTCGGTGCACGTGAGCGACCTATCTCCCGGCCTTTCTCCCGCCGCGACCCCCGCCCTTCCGCCCGTCGCCCTCCAGCGGCTGGACCCCGACATTCCGGTACCGCAGCGTGCGCACGACGGCGACGCCGGTGTCGACCTGTGCAGCACCGTCGACGTGACCATCGAGCCGGGGCGCCGTGTCCTCGTCGGAACCGGCATCGCGATCGCGCTGCCCCTGGGCACGGTCGGGCTGATCCACCCCCGATCCGGGCTGGCCGCGAAGTCGGGTCTGTCGGTGGTCAACACCCCCGGAACCATCGATGCCGGGTACCGCGGCGAGATCAAGGTGTGCCTGATCAATCACGACCTCGAGACCCCGATCGAGATCCGCCGGGGCGACCGGATCGCCCAACTGCTCGTGCAGCGGGTCGAACTGGTGTCGTTCGTCGAGGTCCCGTCGCTCGACGGCACCACCCGCGGTAGTGACGGACACGGGTCGAGCGGAGGCCACGCGAGCCTCGTCGGCAATGCCAGTGAAGGAGCCTGATCATGTTCGGACGTCGTAAGAAGAAGGAAGCCGAGGACGACCGGCCCGGTTTCTTCGAGGACGCCGAGGCCGGCGACGCCGACGCGGATTACGAGGACGACTACGACGCCGTGACCGAGGTGGACGGCGGTCCGTACGACGCCGACGACCTCGAATCGGGCGCCGACCTCACCGTCGGTGAGGTGGGAACCCGCCTCGACCTCGGTTCGGTCCTGGTCCCGATGCCGCAGGGCGCCCAGTTGCAGGTCGAGATGGCGCCCGACGGTTCGCCGCAGGCCGTGCATCTCGTCACCCAGCAGGGGCGCATCACCGTGGCGGCGTATGCCGCCCCGAAGTCGCCGGGCCAGTGGCGGGAAGTCGCGGGCGACCTCGCCGAATCGCTGCGCAACGACAACGCCACGGTGAGCGTCGAGAGCGGACCGTGGGGACGCGAGGTCTTCGCCGTCACCCCGAACGCCGACCTGCGCTTCATCGGTGTCGACGGCTACCGGTGGATGGTGCGCTGCGTGGTCGCGGGACCGAGCGGTGGCAACACGGCCGATTCGGAGCTCGTCGCGACCGCCAGGGCGATCCTGCGCGACACCGTCGTGAAGCGGGGAAACGAACCCCACCCCGTTCGGACGCCGCTGCCGGTGGTCCTGCCCGCGGCGCTCGCCCAGCAGCTGGCTGCGGCTCACCAGCAGCAGCTGGCGCAGCAGCAGGGTGCCGCTCCGCAGCAGCCGGCTCCGGCGGGTCCGCAGGGCGAGCAGCAGGCGCCCCCCGCGGAGGCCCCGGCGCAGCCGCAGCAACGTCGCGGCGAATCGGGTTCGGCGATGCAGCAACTCGGTCGCTGACTCCGGTCCCGGAGATTCGACACTCAGGTCGTGTGCAGGACCGAATCGAGCGCGTCGAGGCTGGCGTAGCCGAGAATTGCAGGATCGGCGCCGATCTCGTCCAGCGTCACCGTGACGAGGCCCGCGTGCGGTAGTCGTTCGGACCACTCGCGCGCGACCTCGAGGGGATGCACGGCGTCGTCGGTGGCGGCAGCGATCCCCACCGGCACCGTGATGCGCTCGAGGTCGCCCGCACCGGGGGCGTGGTACTCGGACGCCTCGTCCAGCGCGGCGGGAAGGTGCGGCCACTGCGATCGCCACGATTTCGCCAGTTCCCGGCCCAGCCACGGCGGACTGGACGCGATCATCTCGGCGGTGACCTGTTCCAGGCCGTCCGCCCGCAGCCGGGCCGCGGTGAACCGGGCGCTGGCGGCGGCGGGAGCGTCCGCGGCGGTCCCGGTCCACGCGGGCAGCGCCGCGAGGACCCCGGCGATGCGATCCGGGTGTGATCCTGCCCACTGCAGCGCCACGGCGGCCCCGATGGACACCCCTCCGACGAGGATGCGTCCGTGCTGCGCGGCCGCGGCGTCGAGCGCGTCGACGTAGCTTCCGACGACTCGCCGGGGATCGGGTTCGACTGCGGCCGTGCGCACTCCACGGCAGGTCAGAGGCTCGGTGAAGGCACGGGTCACGAAGTCCGCGTCGGATCCCGTACCCGGGAGCACAACGGCCACACGAACAGGTGGCGGCGCTGTTCTCCGCGGCGGAGGCGGCCGATCATCAGAGGGCATGTGATGATCCTGCCTCGTCCGTCACAGCGCTTCTCCGGTGGTGTGGTTGCCGGGAACCAATGGGTCTACAGTGGCGAATACACAGCCCTACGAGCGGCGCGAAGATCTCGCGTCGCACATGCTCCAGGAGCGCGCAATGGCACCCGCCACGGCAGGATATTTTCGTCGGCTGACTCGCAGGCTCACCGAGGACCTCGAGCAGCTGGACGCCGAGGAAATGGCCGAGACGTCTCAGGCGTCCGGCGCACAACGTGCCTGCGACTGCAGCCGCGGCGAAGAGGTCACCATGCTGGGGCGGCTCCGGAGTGTCGAAGCCTGTCCGAAGTCCGGGAACGCCAGCATCGAAGCCGAATTCTTCGACGGCACGGAACAGATCAAGCTGGTGTGGATCGGCCGGCGGAGAATTCCGGGCATCGAGCCGGGCAAGACCCTGCTGGTTCGTGGACGTGTCGGCGAACGCGACGGCCAGAAGGTGATCTTCAACCCGTATTACGAGTTGCGCGGCGAATCGTAGGGGCCCTCTCGTGTGGCACTCTCGTTGAGTGACCGAAACGAAGCAGCAATCCATACTCGAACAGCTCGGTGGGCTCAGCGGGCTGGTCTATTCGACCCTGCCCATCCTGGTTTTCGTTCCGGTCAACGGTGTGTGGGGCCTGGGCCCGGCGATCTGGGCGGCCATCGGCGTCGCCGTCGCCATTCTCGTCTGGCGCCTCGTCCGCCGCAGCCCCATCCAGCCCGCGGTGTCCGGGTTCGTCGGCGTCGGCATCTCCGCGTTCATCGCCTACCGCACGGGCGATGCCAAGGGATACTTCCTCTTCGGGATCTACACGAGCCTCGCCTACGGTGCGGTGTTCCTGATCTCGATTCTGGTGCGCTGGCCGATCGTCGGCCTGATCTGGGGATTCCTCAACGGCCACGGCAACCTCTGGCGGCGCCATCGCGGCGCGGTACGCGCCTACGACGTGGCCACCGCAGCCTGGGCGCTGGTGTTCGCGGCCCGGTACCTCGTGCAGTCGCAACTCTACGATTCGGACCAGACGGGCTGGCTCGCGTTCGCGCGCATCGCAATGGGCTGGCCGTTGGCGGGATTGGCTCTCCTGGTGACGATCTGGGCTGTGCGCCGGGCAGATCGGATCGTCGAACCGGCACCGTCGGACGACGCCGGCGAACCGACGGACGATACGGAAGCGGGCGGCCCCCGCGACGAGCCCGGCCACACCTGAGCACGGCCCCACGTCGAGGACCGCGTGGGCCCTGACCGGTTGTGCCGGAGCCGAAGTCGCCGACCCGATCAGGCCACGAGATCCTGGTACTCGGGATGCTTCGACACGAATTTCACGACGTACGGGCACACCGGGCGCACCCGCAGTCCACGGCGGCGGAGATCGTCCAGGGCCGCACCCACGAGCGTCCGGGCAAGTCCGAGTCCCTCGTGTTGCGGATAGATCTCGGTGTGAACGAAAACGTGTACGTCCCCGTCGACTTCGTACTGCTCGATTCCCGCGAGTTCACCGTCGGCGTGGATCTCGTACCGGCTCTGCTGCGGGCTGTCGGTGACGACGATGCTCTCGGGTGTTGCGGTGGTACCCAACGGATCCTCCCGGGTGTCGATCGGTCCCGCCGGGTCAGGAGAGCCCGACGGCCGCTCGCAGGTCGTCCTCGACGTCCACGGACGCGACGAACAGCAGTTCGTCGCCGCCCTCGAGCGGATCGTCCTGCTGCGGCACGATGACCCGTCCGCCGCGGAGGATGGTGACCAGCGCGGCATCGCGGGGCAATTGCAGCTTGCGGACGGCCTTCCCGGCGAGCGGGGTGTTGTCGGGCAGCGTGACCTCGACGAGGTTGGCCTGCCCCTGGCGGAATGTCATCAGCCGCACGAGATCGCCGACCGACACCGCCTCCTCCACCAGCGAGGCGAGCATCCGGGGAGTGGAGACGGCGACGTCGACTCCCCAGGACTCGTCGAACAACCACTCGTTGCGGGGATCGTTGACGCGGGCGACCACGCGGCTGACCCCGAACTCGGTCTTCGCGAGGAGGCTGAGGACCAGGTTGGCCTTGTCGTCACCGGTGGCCGCGATCACCACCTCGTAGGTTTCGAGGGATGCGGCCTCGAGGCTGCTCAGTTCGCACGCGTCGGCGTGGACCCAGGTCGCCTCGGGCACCGACTCCCGTTCGACGTGCTCGAGCTTGCGTTCGATCAGCATGACGTCGTGTTCGCTGCGGACCAGTTCGCGCGCGATCGAGCGTCCGACTGCGCCGGCTCCTGCGATTGCGACTCTCATCGATTGCTTCCGTTCGGGTGGTCGATCGTGAACATTCTCACTGCCGTCTCAGTTGTCCGAAGGCGGGGGATTGCCCGCGAGCGCGACCGCCTCGGCAACCGTTCCCGACACGGCCGCGATGTACACCTGGTCGTCGGCCTGGAGGACGGTCTTGCGATCGGGAAGGACGCCGGTGCCGAAGCGGATGATGAACGCGACACGCGAATTCGTCGCGGCCTCCAGTTCGGCGACCGGCCTGCCGATCCAATCCTCGTGCAGGGACAACTCGGTGACCGCGACGGTTCCGGACGGATCGCGCCACTTGGCGGTCTGGCTGTCGCGCGTGAGGGTGTGCAGGAAGCGGTCCGTCGACCACGGAACGGTGGCGACGGTGGGGATCCCGAGCCGCTCGTAGACGGCGGCGCGCTTGGCGTCGTAGATCCGGGCGACGACGCGTTCCACGCCGAACGTCTCCCGGGCCACGCGCGCGGAAATGATGTTGGAGTTGTCTCCGGACGACACCGCGGCGAATGCCTCTGCGCGCTCGATACCGGACTTGACCAGCACGTCACGGTCGAATCCCATCCCCACGACGGTGTGGCCGGGGAAGTCGGGTTCGAGACGTAGGAATGCGGCAGGGTCGCGATCGATGACCGCGACCTCGTGGCCGATCCGGGTCAGCGAGCCAGCGAGGGATGAGCCGACCCGGCCGCATCCCATGATGACCACATACACCTTGTACTCCGTTCATGGGCTCTTACGTCACGTCTCGAGTACGTGCGCACCGAATCGAACCGTACAGTGCCCAGGCAGAAGAGCAACCGAGACAGAGATCGCAATCCGGACACATTGGTGGGTGAGGGTCCAGGTTTTCTGCGGACGGCTTACGCTTTGGCAGTGTCAAAGCTCTCGACCGCCACAAAGCGGCTACTGCTAGGCAGACCCTTCCGGAGCGACAAGCTCGGGCACACGCTGCTTCCCAAGAGGATCGCCCTCCCGGTCTTCGCCTCCGATGCCATGTCGTCGGTGGCGTATGCCCCGGAAGAAATCTTCCTCGTGCTGTCGGTTGCGGGCATCTCCGCCTACGCCTACACCCCCTGGATCGGGCTTGCCGTCGCCGCGGTGATGGCGGTGGTGGTCGCCAGCTACCGGCAGAACGTGCACGCCTACCCGTCGGGCGGCGGCGACTACGAAGTCGCGACCGTCAACCTCGGTCCCAACGCGGGTCTGACCGTGGGCAGCGCCCTGCTGGTGGACTACGTGCTCACGGTCGCTGTCTCCATCTCGTCGGCCGCGTCCAACATCGGTTCGGCGGTACCGTTCGTGGCCCAGCACAAGGTGCTGTTCGCGGTCGCGGCCATCGTGCTGCTGACCGCCATCAATTTGCGTGGCATCCGTGAATCCGGTGCCGCGTTCGCGATCCCGACGTACGCGTTCATCGCCGGCATGGCACTGATGCTGCTGTGGGGGTTCTTCCAGATCTTCGTCCTCGGCGACGACCTGCGCGCCGAATCGTCCGGATTCGAACTCGAAGCCGAGGACTCCCACCTGTACGGGATCGCGTTCGCGTTCCTGATCGCGCGGGCCTTCTCCTCCGGCTGTGCGGCACTGACCGGTGTCGAGGCGATCAGCAATGGTGTTCCCGCATTCCAGAAGCCCAAGTCCCGCAACGCGGCCACCACGCTGCTGCTGCTGGGATCGATTGCCATCGTGCTGCTGATGGGCATCATCATCCTGGCCCAGAAGATCGGGATCGTGTACGCGCACAGCCCGGCCGAGCAGCTGATCGGCGCCCCCACCGGGTATCACCAGAAGACTCTGATCGCGCAGATCGCGGAGACGGTGTTCGGCGGTTTCCCTATCGGCTTCTATTTCATCGCCATCGTGACGGCCCTGATCCTCGTGCTGGCCGCCAACACCGCCTTCAACGGATTCCCCGTGCTCGGCTCGATCCTCGCGCAGGATCGCTACCTGCCCCGTCAGCTGCACACCCGCGGCGACCGACTGGCGTTCAGCAACGGCATCCTGTTCCTGTCCGGGGCCGCGATCGCGTTCGTCGTCCTGTTCGGCGCCGAGGTGACCAAGCTGATCCAGCTGTACATCGTCGGCGTGTTCGTCTCGTTCGTGCTGAGCCAGACGGGCATGATCCGGCACTGGACCCGGCACCTGAAGACCGAGAACGACCTGGCTCAGCGCCGGCGGATGCATCGCTCCCGGGTGATCAACTCCATCGGCCTGGCCATGACCGGCGCCGTCCTGATCATCGTGCTCATCACGAAGTTCGCGGCAGGCGCCTGGATCGCGATCGTGGCGATGGTCGCGATCTTCGTGGTGATGAAGATGATCCGGAAGCACTACGACAGCGTCGCCCGGGAACTCGAGGAACAGGAATGGGACGGGGTGCTGCCCAGCCGGACTCACTCCATCGTCCTCGTCTCCAAGCTGCACATGCCGACCATGCGTGCGCTCGCGTATGCCCGGGCCACACGGCCGGACACCCTCGAGGCGATCACGGTCAACGTCGACGAACCCGACACCCGGGCACTGGTGCGCCGGTGGGAGAAGAGCGACATCGCGGTGCCGCTCAAGGTGATCGAGTCGCCGTACCGCGAGATCACCAAGCCCGTGCTCGACTACGTGCGGCGCGTCCGGAAGGACTCGCCGCGGGACGTCGTCACCGTGTTCATCCCCGAGTACGTGGTGGGGCACTGGTGGGAGCAGATCCTGCACAACCAGAGTGCGCTGCGGCTCAAGAGCCGCCTGCTGTTCCAGCCGGGTGTGATGGTCACCAGCGTTCCGTGGCAACTGAACTCGTCCGAGAAGGCGAAGACACTGACCATCGAATACACGGCCGGGGCCTCACGCCGCGGCTACGAACCCGACGACAAGTGACGGGCGACAAGCGTTGAGTGAGAACTGGTCGGACCGCCGCCTCGAACTGCGGCTGGGAAATCCCGGGCACGGCGGTTTCGTCGTCGCCCGGCACGAAGGCCGCGTCGTCTTCGTCCGGCACGGGCTGCCCGGCGAGCGGGTGATCGCCCTCGTCACCGAGGACCGCGGCGGGTCCTACTGCCGGGCCGACGCGATCGAGATCCTCGACGCGTCCCCGGAGCGGGTCACCCCGGTGTGCCCGGTGTCGGGTCCGGGCGGCGCGGGGTGTTGCGACTTCTCGCACGCGAGCCTGCACGTGCAGCGGGACATGAAGGCGCAGGTCGTGTCCGAGCAGTTGGCGCGGCTCGCGCGATTGCAGCGGGACGTGGACGTCGAGGAACTGCCCGGCACCGGAGACGGCACCGGCTGGCGCACGCGGGTGCGGCTCGCCGTCGACCCGGACGGCCGCCCCGGCTATCACCGGCACCGCAGTTCCGGGATCGTCACCGACCTCGCCTGCCCGCAGATCGAGTCGGCCGCCTACGACGGTGTGAGCGAGCACGATTGGAAGCCCGGCAGCGAGGTGCAGATCGTCCTCGACAGCGCGGGGGAGCGGCACGTGGTCGAGATCGCTCCGCCGAAGGTGTCGCGGACCGGCCGCACGAGTCCCGGGCGCCGCGGTGCCATGGCTCGCCGTGCCGCCAGCGGTGCGCCACGCGCCGAGCGGGTGGTCGTCGGATCGGGTCGCCCGGTGGAGCGGGTGTGCGACCGGGAATGGGCGCTGGCCGCCACCGGGTTCTGGCAGGCGCATCGCGGGGCCGCGGAAACGTATTCGGCAGTCGTCGCCGAATGGGCCGGGATGTCCGCGGGCGAGACCGCATGGGACCTGTACGGGGGAGTGGGTGTGTTCGCCGCAGCCCTCGCCGGTGATGCCGGGCCGTCGGGGCACGTGGACTCCGTCGAGTCCTCGCGCCAGGCCGTGTCGGACGGGAAGGCTGCGCTCTCCGACCTCCCGCAGGTGCGTTTCCACGCCGAGCGGGTCGAGCGCGCGATCGCCGGACTCGCCTCCCCGCCACGGGTCGTGGTGCTCGATCCGCCGCGTGCGGGTGCGGGGCGTGACGTGATCGACGCGGTCGCCGCGGCGGGCGCCGAACGGGTCGTGCACGTGGGGTGCGACCCGGCGTCGTTCGCCCGCGACATCGGGCTGTACCTCGCGCAGGGATATCATGTCGACGAGCTGCGCGCGTTCGATGCGTTCCCTCTCACCCACCACGTGGAGTGCATTGCGCTGCTGACGCGCTGACACCGGCGCATCGTTGTTTACCAAACGCAACAAAACGTTATAGTCGGCCCGCAAGTAGTGGGTGTGTGGGACGGGGACTGGATGTCGGTACAGGCAGATACAGCGCAAGCGCTCGTCGATGCGGTGTTCGCACTCGGACGATCGCTGCGGGCGGTCGTCTCCGCGAGCGGCGAGACCCCGATCCCGCCCGCGTTGACGAGCGTGCTCTTCGTGCTCGCCGCCCGGGGGGAGTGCCGTCAGAACGAACTGGCCGCCGACCTGTGCGTCAGTCAGTCCTCGCTGAGCAGGCAGATTTCCGAACTGGTCGACGCGGGATACGTGTCGCGCGCCGCCGACCCCCACGACAAGCGTGCCTCCCGCATTCGGGTGTCGCCGAACGGGATGGACATTCTGCGCGAGACCACCGAGCGCCGGGCAGAACGGCTGCGCGGCATGCTCGAAGGCTGGTCCCAGGAACAGGCGCTCGCGGCGGTGACGTCGCTGACTCAGCTCAACGACACGTTCGCCGCGTCGGTCCAGCAGCGGGGCCCCCGGGTCTAGACGAGACGCCACCGCACCCGGACGTCGACCCGCGTCGGCTTCTCGCCGCGTTCGACGGCGATCGGGGAGTCGGCCGCCGCGAACGCCTTCGCAACCGGCGGCGACACGTCACCGATGTCGACTTCCGAGATGTCGAGCACCTCGCCCAGCGCACGACGCGACAGCGAGGCATACTGCTCCGCCTTGGCGAGGGCATCGGCCCAGGCACGGTCCCGAGCGGTCGCCGTCAGCGCAGCAGGGTCGGAGAAGTCGAATTCGAGTCCGCCGAGCCGGATGTCGTCGCCACCCGCGCCGACGCAGGCGGCCACCACCTGCGCCGATGACGACGCGGACGCCCCGGCCTCGCGGACGGTGATCTGCAGCGTCGTCGCGGCGGTGTAGCCGGTCACCTCGCTGCCCCGGCCCTCGGTCCACGTGGTCTCGGAGTGCACGGAGAGACCGGTGGTCGCGAGGTCGGGCCCCGAGACGCCGTACCCGCGGAGGGTGTCCGTGACCGCCGTAGTGGACCGGGCGACGGCCTCGAACGCATCGGCCACCGCGGGACGGGTCGCGGTCACGGTGACGGTGGCGCGCACGAGATCCGGAACCGCCGACACGATTCCGGATCCCCGTACCGTCACCGATCTCTCGGCGCGATCGGTCGTCGCCACCGTCAGGATTTACGGTTGTACAGGCGCATCGTCAGCGGTCCGAAGATCACCACGAACCCGGCGCACCACCCGAACACGATGGCGAGATCCACCATCTCCACCGTCCCGGCCATCAGCCCGCGAATGGACGTCACCAGCTTGCTGATCGGGTTGACGCCGACGAACGCCTGCAGCCAGCCCGGCATCGTTGCGGGGTCGACGAAGATGTTGCTCGCGAATGTCAGCGGGAACAGGATGAACATCGACACCCCCATGACCGCCTGCTCGGTGCGCATGAGCATCGCGAACATCGTCCAGATCCAGGACAGGCTGAACGAGAACAGCAGCAGCAGGCCGATCGACGCCACCACACCGACGAGGCCGCCGTCCGGGCGGAACCCCAGGACGAGCCCCAGGAGCAGGACGATGATCGAGGCGATCGTGTAGCGGACGACGTCACCGAGCAACGCGCCCACGAGGGGAGACGGACGCCAGATCGGGAGCGACCGGAACCGGTCGAACACACCCTTCTCGATGTCCTTGTTGAGCGTCAGGCCGGTGTACATGGTGATCATGACGACCGTCTGCACCAGGATGCCCGGCAGCAGGAACTGGACGTAGGCGCTGGTCGAACCGGCCAGCGCACCCCCGAAGAGGTACGTGAACATCAACGTGAACATGATCGGGAACATCGTCACGTCGAACAGTTGCTCGGGGACGTGCTTGATCTTGAGCAGAGCCCGCCAGCCGAACGAGAGCGAGGTGGACCACGCGGTGGGTCTCGCGGGCCTCGGGCCGGGCATCTTCAGGACGTCGGCGACCGCAGTGGCGGTGTCGGTGGTCCGGTCGGTGGTGGAGGTCATGACGCATGCTCCTCGGTGGGTCGGCCGGTGAGGGAGAGGAAGACTTCGTCGAGGCTCGGTTGCCCCAATGCGAATGTGCTGACGGCGATTCCGGCGTCGTCGAGTGCGGGCAGCGCCCGCGCGACCCGGGCCGGGTCGTCGATACGGGCGGTGAGGGCGGCCGGGTCCGCTTCTTCGACGATCGGCACCTCGAGCACGTCGCGCAGCAGCGCCGCCGCGGCGGAACGGGTGGCGATGTCGGTGACCCGCACGTGCAGGGCCCCGGATCCGACGGAGGCCTTCAGTTCGCCGGTGGTGCCCTCGGCGATGACCTTGCCGTGGTCGATGACGGCCACCCGATCGGCGAGTTGATCGGCCTCGTCGAGGTACTGCGTGGTCAGCAGCACCGTCGTTCCGCCGGCCACCAGCGCGCGGACGATCTCCCACACCTGATTGCGGCTGCGCGGATCGAGACCGGTCGTGGGCTCGTCCAGGAAGATCATCTCCGGAGTGACGATGATGCTGGCCGCGATGTCGAGCCTGCGCCGCATACCGCCGGAGTAGTTCTTCACCTGCCGATTGCCCGCTTCGTCGAGCCCGAACGCGGTCAGCAACTGTTCGGACCGGGTGCGGGCCGCCGCGCGGGAGTACCCGTACAGCCGGCCGAGCAGCAGCAGGTTCTCGCTGCCCGTCAGATCCTCGTCGAGCGAGGCGAACTGTCCGGTGAGGGAGACCTTGCTGCGCACGGCGTCCGGCTCGCTCGCGACGTCGTGCCCCAGCACGGTGGCCGTTCCACCGTCGAGGGGCAGGAGTGTGGCCAGCATCCGGATCGCGGTGGTCTTGCCCGCGCCGTTCGGTCCGAGGACGCCGTACACGCCGCCGAGGGGGACGGCCAGATCCAGGCCGTCGACCGCGTGGGTGGATCCGAACGTCTTGACGAGTCCCGTCGTCTCGATGGCCAGCTTTGTCGCTGTGAGCATTGCACCCTGCTTTCGATTCGAGCGTCGTCGATTCCGAGCCCCCAGCCTGTCCGATTTTTCCGGTTCGGGCAATCGGATTTCCTGTGGGCGATCCTCGATCAGGGCCGAAGCAGCGACCGCAGCATCACGTCGAGTTGCTCATAGGCGCCGGCAGCCAGTCGTTCGAGGAGAGCGAGTTTGAGTCCGGGCTCCGTGACGGCCATGTCGGCATACCGATCCGCGGGGAGAACGGCGACGGTGACCTCGGAGTCGGCGCACACGTCATTGAGAAAGCGTAGGTCCAGCAGCATCGTCATCTCGCCGAAGGTCATGCCCGTCGACAGGGTCATGATCCGGTACACGGCGCCCCCGGAATCGGTGACTCGCATGCTGACCCGGCCCGACAGGATCAGGAACAGCCCGCACGCCCGGTCGCCTCGTTGGATGATCTGCTCGTCGCGGGCAAACGTGCGGATATCGAGTTCGCGGGTGAGTAGCCGCAACTGCTCCGGTCGCAGCCCGGCCAGCACCGGATGGTGCGCGACGTCGATGGTTGCCGGCTGACGAAGGGCGGCGCAGTGCCGATCGAGGAGGGTGTCCTCGGACCACTGCAAGGCGGCTTCGAGGTCGGCGAACACCCGGCCGCTCGCACCGGTGAGATCCGAATGCGTGTAGCCGAGCAGGGCCGCCGGATCGACGAGGGCGACCGCGCAGCCGCGACGGGTGAGTTCGTCGCGCAGACTCTCGAGCATGCGGCGCGCGATGCCGCCGACGTCGTCCACCCGCCGCACGTCGATCACCACGACCTCGAGCTCGTTCTCGACCCCGCCGATCTCGCGCACCGCGGACTCCGCGCCGGCGAAGAGCAGATCCCCGTGCAGCTCGTAGATCCGGCTGCGCTTGCCGACGTCGTCGAGGGCGGCCCGTTCGGCGGGAGTGCGCCGCATCCGCGACGGACTGTCGACGACGGAGTACGTGGCACGGATCGCCGACCGGGCGGCGCGGGTGACGTGCAGGAAATGCAGCTCCAGGTCGTTCGACAGGGCCCGGCACGCCTCCACCCCGCGCACGCTGTTCCCGTGCGCGTCGAGGCGCGGCGAGTAGACGGCGATGCCGATCTGGCCGGGCAGGACCGCGACGATGCCGCCGCCGACGCCGCTCTTGGCAGGCAACCCCACCTCGTACACCCACTTGCCCGCGGCGTCGTACATGCCGCACGTCGACATCACGCTCAGAACGCGCTCGACGAGGGCCGGTTCGAGAACGGTGTCCCGGGTGACGGGGTTGACGCCGTTGTTCGCCATCGTCGCGGCCATCAGGCTCAGGTCCCGGCACGTCACGTCGATGGAGCACTGGCGGAAGTAGAGGTCGACCGTCTCGTCGGGGTCGCCGGTGATGATGCCGAACGAACGCAGCATGTGGCCGATCGCCCGGTTGCGGTGCCCGGTCCGTGACTCGGACTCGTACACCGACCGGTTGAACGTCAGGTCCCGTCCCGCGTACCGGGAGTACTCGGCCCGGATCCGTTCGAACCTTGTGTCCACGTCCGGCCCGGCCACCAGCGACGCGGCGGTGATCGCCCCGGCGTTGATCATCGGATTGCGTGGTCGCTCCGTCCGCGGGTCGAGGCTGATCTCGTTGAATGGTTCCCCGGACGGTTCGACGTCGATCTTCTCGGCGACCGCGTCGGACCCGCGATCGGCGAGCGCCAGGGCGTACGTGAACGGTTTCGAGATGGACTGGATCGTGAAGGGCAGGCGGGTGTCGCCCACCTCGTACACGTAGCCGTCCACGGTGGCGATGCAGATTCCGAACGAGTCGGGGGCGACCGCGGCGAGTTCGGGAATGTAGTCGGCGAGCTCGCCGCTGCGGTTCTCCCGGGTCGCGGCGAAGACTTTCCCGATCAGCGCGTCCACGACGGTGCTCATGAGTCGACCCTAGAGGCTGTTCACGACAGCTGTCGGGTGTTCCGAGGGGCCCGTCCGGCGGCACAATTGTGTGAAGCCGGTCACGGTCGTGGCCGGGATGCCCGAGGACGAGCCCGCGATACCGGGCCGCACCGGCCCCTACCGTGTGTCCCGCACTCCGGCGGCTCCGTAGACTGGTTCCACTGTGACGTGACACGAAGCCACGGCAGAGGCACGCAAGGCCGCGTGCATCACGGAGGGAGCGATCTCGTTGGGTGTTCTTGCCCGTATCCAGACGCCTGACGATCTTCGTCAGCTGAATTCGGCGGAGATGAAGCAGCTCGCCGCGGAGATTCGCGAGTTCCTCGTGCAGAAGGTCGCGGCGACCGGTGGTCATCTCGGCCCCAACCTGGGCGTCGTCGAGCTGACCCTCGCGTTGCACCGCATCTTCGATTCGCCCGCCGACCCGATCATCTTCGACACGGGCCATCAGGCGTACGTCCACAAGATCCTCACCGGCCGCAAGGACGATTTCGACTCGCTCCGCAAGCAGGGCGGCCTGTCCGGGTACCCGTGCCGGGCGGAGAGCGATCACGACTGGGTCGAGTCCTCGCACGCGTCGGCGTCGCTGTCGTACGCGGACGGCCTCGCGAAGGCCTTCGAACTGACCGGTCAGGACCGCCACGTCGTCGCCGTCGTGGGTGACGGTGCGCTGACCGGCGGCATGTGCTGGGAGGCCCTGAACAACATCGCGGCAGGCAAGGACCGCTCGGTGGTCATCGTCGTCAACGACAACGGCCGCTCGTACGCACCGACCATCGGTGGTCTCGCCGATCACCTCGCCGCCCTCCGTCTCCAGCCGGGATACGAACGCATCCTCGACAGTGGCCGCCGGATGGTGAAGAAACTTCCCTGGGTGGGCCGCACCGCCTACTCGGTCCTCCACGGCATGAAGGCGGGCCTCAAGGACGCCGTGGCCCCGCAGGTGATGTTCACGGACCTGGGCATCAAGTACCTCGGACCGGTCGACGGACACGACGAGGCCGCGCTCGAATCCGCGCTGCGCCGCGCGAAGGCGTTCGGTGGCCCGGTCATCGTCCACGCCGTCACCCGCAAGGGCATGGGTTACGCGCCCGCCGAGAACCACGTCGCCGATCAGATGCACTCGACCGGCGTGATCGACCCGATCACCGGTAGGGGGACCGGGTCGGCGTCCGCCGACTGGACGTCGGTGTTCTCGGCCGAGCTGATCGATCAGGCGAGTCACCGGCAGGACATCGTGGCGATCACCGCGGCGATGGCGGGCCCGACCGGTCTCGCCGCGTTCGGCGAGAAATACCCCGACCGGATGTTCGACGTCGGGATCGCCGAGCAGCACGCCGTCACGTCGGCGGCCGGCCTCGCCCTGGGCGGCCTGCACCCGGTGGTCGCGGTCTACTCGACGTTCCTCAACCGCGCGTTCGATCAGCTGCTGATGGACGTGGCGCTGCTGAAGCTTCCCGTCACCCTCGTTCTCGACCGCGCGGGTATCACCGGCAACGACGGTGCCAGCCACAACGGCATGTGGGACATGTCGCTGCTGGGCATCGTCCCCGGAATGAAGGTCGCCGCTCCCCGCGATACCGCCACCCTGCGGGAGGAACTGGACGAGGCACTGGCCGTCGACGACGGCCCGACCGCGCTCCGGTTCCCGAAGGGCACCGTCGGTGACGACGTACCCGCGGTGAGCCGCCTCGACGGCGTCGTCGACATCCTTCGCGCCCCCTCCGGGCGGAACGACGTGCTCATCGTGTCGGTCGGCGCGTTCGCCGGTCTCGCGCTCGCCGCGGCGGAACGCCTGGAACAGCAGGGCATCTCGGCGACCGTCGTCGACCCGCGGTGGGTCCTGCCGGTCCCGGAGTCGCTGGTGAAGCTCGCCGAGGACTACACGATGGTCGTCACCGTCGAGGACAGCGGTCTGCACGGCGGAGTCGGTTCCACCGTGTCCGCCGCGTTGCGGGCGGCGGGGGTCGACGTCCCCTGTCGTGATCTCGGTGTTCCGCAACAGTTCCTCGACCACGCGTCGCGCGCGCAGATCCACGCCGAGCTGGGCCTCACCGCGCAGGACGTCGCCCGGCAGATCACCGGATGGTTCGCCGGCCTCGGGAACCTGCGCCCCGAGCAGCAGAACGGCGTCGTCGCCGACCTCGATGCGCAGCGCGCGGAGAAGCAGCAGGGCTGAGTCGTTGCACAGAAATCCGGCCGAATCACAGTGTGATTCGGCCGGATCCGTATGTGCCTGGGTCAGGTGTGCATCTCCTCGAGCTCCATCCCCTTCGTCTCCCGGACCTTCGACCGGACGAAGAAGAAGGAGAGCAACGCGAAGAACGCGAACAGTCCGTACAGGAACCACAGCCCCACCGAGCGGGTGAGCGGCGGGAATGCCAGCGTGACCGTGAAGTTCGCGATCCAATTCGCCGCCGTGCTGATGCCGAGTGCGTAGGCGCGCATGTTGTTGGGGAACATCTCGCCCAGCATCACCCACATGACCGGGCCCCAGGTGGAGGCGAAGAAGATCACGAACAGGTTGGCGCCGATCAGGGCGACCGCCCCCCACGGGCTGGGGAGCACGACGTCGTCGCCGCTGCCACTCGCCTGGGAGAAGGCGATTGCGGCCATGAGCAGGCTCGCGAACATGCCGAGCGAGCCGACCATGAGCAGGATGCGCCTGCCGATCCGGTCGACGAACAGGATGGCGACGAACGTCATGCCCACGTTGATGATCGCGGTGATCACCGACGTGGTGAACGACTCGTTCTCGGTGAAGCCCACCGACTTCCAGAGCGTGGTGGAGTAGTAGAAGATCGCGTTGATGCCCACGAACTGCTGGAAGATGGCCATGAATATGCCGACCCAGACGATGGGCTGCAGCCCGAACTTCGGGCCGCGAATATCGTCGAACGACGCCGTCGATTCGTGGCGGAGGGTCAGCCGGATCTCGGAGACGCGCTCGTGCGGGTCGAGTTCGCCGGTGATGTTCGCGAGGATGTCGGCCGCCTCCTGATCGAGGTGCTTGCCCACGAGGTACCGCGGAGACTCGGGAATGAGCAGGGCGAGAATGCCGTACACGACCGCGGGGACCACACCGACGATGAACATCCAGCGCCAGGCTTCGAGGTTCAGCCACAACTCGTTGGAGGCGCCGCCCGCGGCGTTCTGCAGCACCGCGTCCGACAGCAGCGCGGCGAAGATGCCGAGAGTAATGGCCAACTGCTGCAGCGACGCCAATGCGCCGCGGTAGCGGGCCGGCGCGATCTCCGAGATGTACGTGGGCGCAATGACCGACGCGATACCGATGCCGAGGCCGCCGAGGACGCGCCACAGCATCAGGTCGGGGACGCTGAACGCGAGACCCGCTCCGAGCGAGGACACGACGAACAGCACCGAACCGAGCAGCATCACTTTCTTGCGGCCCCAGCGGTCCGCGAGACGACCCGCAAACCATGCGCCCACAGCACATCCGAGCAGGGCGATCGCCACGGCGAAGCCCGTGAAGAACGACCCGAGCTCGAAGTGGCCCTGAATGGAGTCGACGGCACCGTTGATGACCGAGCTGTCGAAACCGAAGAGAAATCCACCTACCGCGGCGGCGACGGTGACGCCGATGACCTTCGCGGTGTGTCTTTCGGACATCTGCGTCATCGCATACCTGCTTTCGGCGAGCGTTCCTGATGCGGGCACAGCGGAAAATTGTGTCTCGAATCACGCTACGCCCGACACCGCCTGTCAGGCGGGAGTTCAGGCACCCGCTTTCGTGGCGGCCTCGCTCACTTGAGGTGTCAGCTTGTCCAGCACCCACGGAGTCGCGAGAACGCTGGTCTGGCTGAGCCCCGAGATGATCTTCGTGTCCGACAGCGTGACCGCGGTTCCACGCCCGATGGCACCGAGGTTCGCGTAGGCCGGGTTCGCGGCGACGGTGGTGTTCTCCGGGACGAACGCGACCACGACGTCGGCGTCGACATCGGAGATGTTCTCCACGGAGATGTCGGCGAAGAACTTGTCCGGATCATTGGAAGCGGCCAGCTTCTGCACGCCGGGAGACACGGTGAACCCGAGCTGGGTCAGCACCTGGACGCGGGGATCGGAGGGCATGTAGACGTTGACCGTCGCGGCATGGGTGTCGAAGTTGATCACCGAGATCGTCTTGCCGGCGAACTCGGGGTGCGCGGCGGCGGTCCGAGCGAGGGTGTCGTCGAGACCGGCCACCAGCTGCTCCGCCTCGGCGCTCTTGCCGAGTGCCTGTCCGACCAGCGTGGTCTGATCCTGCCACGTGGTCTGCCACGCCTTGTCCGGGTACGCCACCGTGGGGGCGATTCCCGACAGCTTCTCGTACGTCGCCTGGTCGAATCCCTCGTACGGGGCGAGCACGACGTCCGGCGCCAGCGAGGCGACGCCCTCGATGGGGGTGGACGTGGACGTGTCGAGCAACGTGGTCTCGGACGGATCGAATCGGTCCTGCAGCCAGGGCATCACACCGTTCGCCTCGGCGCCGTACGTGTACTTCGGCATGCCGACCGGTGTCTCGCCGAGCGCGTAGACGACGTCCTGGGCATTCCATCCGAGCGTGACGATACGTTCGGGCGCCGCGTCGAGGGGGGTCGATCCGAACGTGTTCTCGAGGGTGACCGGAAACCCCTCACCGGACGCTTCCGTGGTTCCTCCGCTGTCGCCGGACGAGCACGCGGCGAGGAAGAGGGACGAACTGGCCACGGCGAGTGCGACGGCGATCTGACGTCTGGCGGTGGGTGCGAACACGGCAACGACTCCTTCGGGACGAAAATAGAAGGTAAGCCTAACCTAGACTCGAGTGCTCGCCGGGTGGACGTCGCCACTTCGAATCACCCTGATTGAAACTTCCCGGCCCGGCCTGGCCTGGCGCATTCCCGGGTCGTTGCCGGGTTTTGGCTGGTGAGGCGGTTCGGGCCCGGCGCGGACCCGGCCGATTCGCGGGGGCGCCCCGAGCGGCGGTTCGCGGCGACTCCGGGCCCCGCCGACTGCCGTTAGCGTTTGTCTTCGTCCAGCTCACACGCACTATCGACGAAGGAAACCATGGTGGTGAATCCGACTCCCCTCCAGACGGCGTCGCGCAGTTCCCGCGCAGACCATGCGCGCAGATTCGCCGACCTGCTCCGTCAGCAGATCCACGCTGACTCCTTCGCCGAGCGCGGATTGCCGTCGGAATCGGAGCTGGCCGCCGAGTTCGGCGTGTCGCGCAATGCGGTACGCGACGGACTGGCACTGCTCAAGCAGGAGGGGCTCATCGACCGGGCCCCGCGGGTGGGAACCCACGTGGCGCAGCGCAAGTACGACCACGGTCTCGACGCCCTGCTCGGGCTGAAGGAGACGCTGAAGGGGCACGGGGAGGTCCGCAACGACGTCCGCGCCGCCCGGGAGATCAGCCCGCCGCCCGCCGTCGCCCGCCGCCTGCAGCTGGAGCCGGGCGAACCCGCTGTCTACATCGAACGGGTGCGGTACCTGGGCGACCTGCCGCTCAGCCTGGACCTCACCTACCTCGTCCCCGACATCGGAGCCGAAATCCTCGGTCACGACCTCGAAACCAACGACGTGTTCGCGCTGATCGAGGAAGTCTGCGGTCAGCCCCTCGGCTCCGCCGATCTGGCGATCGAATCCGTGAACGCCGACGCCCATTCCGCCGCGAACCTCCAGACGCCCGAGGGTGCGTCGCTCCTGTTGCTCGAACGCCTCACCCGGCTCGTCGACGGACGTCCCGTCGACCTCGAATACATCCGCATGCGCGGTGACCGAATCACCATGCGCAGCAGCCTCGTCCGCCGACCCGACATCACCAACTGGGAGCTCACCTCATGACCTTGGTCAATCAACGAGCAGACGTACCCGTCACCATCGACGAGTCGCTGTGCATCGAGGGCTGCACCCTGTGCGTCGAGATCTGCCCACTCGATTCGCTGGCCATCAACCCGGAGAACGGCAAGGCCTTCATGCACGTCGACGAATGCTGGTACTGCGGTCCCTGCGCGGCTCGCTGCCCGACCGGCGCGGTCACCGTGAACATGCCGTACCTCCTCCGCTGAGCGAAAGACCACCCAGATGAAGCGACGCTCTTCCACCTTCGCGATCGCCGCCGCGGCACTGACACTCGTGGCGACGAGTTGCTCCCTCGAACCGTCGGCCGACAACGGGGACGCGGTCACGCTCGTGATCGGGTACCAGTCCAAGACGATCAACACCGTCACCGCCGGAACGCTGCTGCGCGCGCAGGGATACCTCGAACAGCGCCTGCAGGACGTGACGGAGCAGACCGGGACGAAGTACTCCGTCGAGTGGCAGGACTACGACACCGGTGCGCCGATCACCGCCCAGATGGTGGCCGAGAAGATCGACATCGGATCGATGGGCGACTACCCGATGCTGATCAACGGCTCCCGCACCCAGGCGAATCCGCGCTCGAAGACGGAGATCGTCTCGGTCACCGGCTACAACCCGAACGGCGCACTGAACATGGTGGTGGTGCCGCCGAATTCACCGGCCACCGCCCTCGGCGACCTGGCCGGCAAGAAAGTGTCCGCGAGCGTCGGCTCCGCAGGTCATGGCACCCTCGTGCAGGCCCTCGACCGCGCCGGAATCGACCCGGGCACCGGCGTCGAGGTGCTCAACCAGCAGCCGCAGGTCGGATCCTCCGCCCTGGAATCCGGTCAGGTGGCGGCGCTGTCGCAGTTCGTCGCCTGGCCCGGGCTTCTCGTCTTCCAGGACAAGGCCAAGCTGCTGTTCGACGGCGCCGAACTCCGAACCCCGACCCTGCATGGTGTGGTGGCCCGCGAGGCCTACGCGGACGAACACCCCGAGGTTCTCGACGCGTTCCTCCGGGCGCAGCTCGACGCCACGCGGTTCGTCCAGACGCAACCGCTCGAGGCGTCGCGGATCGTGGCCGACGCGAGCGGCCTGCCCCAGGAGGTCGTGTACCTGTACAACGGCCCGGGCGGCACGTCGTTCGACACCACGCTCAAGCCCGGCCTGATCGGTGCGCTGAAGAACGATGTGCCGTACCTGAAGTCGATCGGCGACTTCGCCGACCTCGACGTCGACGGTTTCGTGAACGACGCTCCGCTCCGGTCCGCGTTCGAGGCCGACGGGCAGGACTACGACGCCACGCTCGCGTCCACCGCCAACCCGACGTCGGTCACCGGCACCGATCCCGTGTGCGCCACCGCCCCGGGCGATCCGTCGCTGGCCGGGGAGGTCTGGTTCGACGGCGCCACCGAGACGCAGCCGGCCGCGAACCCGACGTGCCTGCTCCGGGCGGTGAAACAGGCCCGGGCCGAGGGCCGCACCGTCCGCGCCGCGTACGTGCCCGACGCCGAACTGGGCACCCGATGGTTCGCCGACAAATCGGTGTGGGTGCGCGACGGCGACAACTTCCTGCCCTTCACCACCGGCGCCGCCGCAGACCGGTACCTGCGCGCACACCCCACGGGCGGCGTGATCACGTACGACCGCGCGGTCGAGGAGGTGCGCCAGTGACCACACTGCACCAGCCGACGGTCCTGGTCGATACCGAAGTCGCTGCCGAAGAACATGATCCGGCATCGACGCGCCGACGAACCTCGCCGTGGCGCTCACGCCTCGTGCGGATCACGTCCGTGATCGCGGCGATCGTCGCATGGCAGGTGTTGACCGCCAACGACGTGCGGGTGTGGCTGCGGTTCGACACGCTTCCCACCGTCACCGACGTCGTGTCCGCGTTCGGTACCCAGTTGCAGAGCGACCTGTTCTACCTCGACCTCGGGCAGTCGCTGATCCGCATCCTCAGCGGATTCGGACTCGCGACGGTGGTGGGTGTGGCCACCGGAATCGCCCTCGGCAGATCGGAACTGTTCGCCGACGTCCTCGGTCCACTGACGGAACTCGCACGTCCGATCCCCGCCATCGCGGTGGTGCCCGTCGCGATCCTGCTGTTCCCCAGCGACGAGGCCGGCATCGTGTTCATCACGTTCGTCGCCGCGTTCTTCCCGATCATGGTGAGCACCCGGCACGCCGTCCGGGCCCTCCCGACACTGTGGGAGGACTCCGTGCGCACCCTCGGCGGCGGACGCTGGGACGTGCTGTCCCGAGTCGTGCTGCCCGGAATCCTGCCGGGCGTCTTCGGTGGATTGTCCGTCGGGATCGGGGTGGCGTGGATCTGTGTGATCTCCGCCGAGATGATCTCCGGCAGGCTCGGAGTCGGCTACCGCACCTGGCAGGCGTACACGATCGTCGACTATCCCGGCGTCTTCGTCGGCATGATCACCATCGGCATCCTCGGATTCGCGACGTCCGGCGCAGTCGAACTGCTCGGCAGGCGCGTCACCCGCTGGCTGCCACGAGGGGAGCGCGCATGACCGCCACAGCCGCAGCGTCCGTGGCCGCCGGCATGTCGCTGGTCCTCGACGACGTCACCCTGTCCTACACGGGAAACCCCGTCATCCGTTCGCTGTCGCTGACCGTGGTTCCCGGCGAGATCCTCGTGCTCACCGGACCTTCGGGGTGCGGCAAGTCCACCGTGCTGCGCGCTCTGGCCGGCCTGCTGCCGCCCGATTCGGGCCGCGTCGTCGCCGACGGCGCGGCAGTGGAATCGACGTCCCGGGACCGGGCCGTCGTCTTCCAGGACAACGCGCTCCTCCCGTGGCGCACGGTGCGCTCGAACATCGAACTGGCCCTCGCACTCCGCGGCGAACCCCGCAAGGGGCGGCGTGCGACCGCCGACCGCTGGATCGCGGAGGTGGGGCTGACCGGGTTCTGCGACTTCCTGCCCAAGAACCTGTCCGGCGGCATGCGCCAGCGAGTGCAGTTGGCGCGCGGCCTCGCCGGGGCGCCGCGGGCCGTGATGATGGACGAGCCGTTCGGCGCCCTCGACACCCAGACCCGCGGCGTCATGCAGCGACTGCTCGTCGACACGTGGAGCACTCACCCGACGACCGTGGTGTTCGTGACCCACGACGTGGACGAGGCGGTGCTGCTCGGCGACCGCATCGCGGTGCTCGGCCGGGCCGGTGAGCCGCTGCGGGCGCTCGTCGACATCCCGCACCCCCGGGACCGCGACCACCTCGACCTCCCCGACACCCGTGCCGCGCGCGCCGACGTGCTCGCCGCACTGAACCACACTTCGGAGACCTGATGGACATCCCCGACCTCGCCGACACCGTCCGTCTCGATTGCGACGTGCTCGTGATCGGTGGCGGCACCGCCGGCACGATGGCGGCACTGACCGCCGCCGAGAACGGCGCGAACGTGCTCCTGCTCGAGAAGGCGCACGTGCGCCATTCCGGCGCGCTCGCAATGGGAATGGACGGCGTCAACAACGCCGTCATCCCCGGCAAGGCCGAACCCGAGGACTACGTCGCCGAGATCACCAGAGCCAACGACGGAATCGTCAACCAGCGCACCGTGTACCAGACGGCGACCCGCGGTTTCGCGATGGTGCAGCGCCTCGAGAAGTACGGCGTGAAGTTCGAGAAGGACGAGTACGGCGAATACGCGGTCCGCCGGGTGCACCGCTCCGGCTCGTACGTGCTGCCGATGCCCGAGGGCAAGGACGTGAAGAAGGCCCTCTACCGGGTGCTGCGGCAGCGGAAGATGCGGGAGAAGATCCGCATCGAGAACCGCCTGATGCCCGTCCGGGTCCTGACGGAGAACGGCCGGGCCGTCGGGGCCGCGGCGCTGAACACCCGCACCGGTGAGTTCGTCGCGGTCGGGGCAAAAGCGGTGATCCTCGCGACCGGTCCGTGTGGCCGGCTCGGGCTCCCGGCGTCGGGGTACCTCTACGGCACGTACGAGAACCCGACCAACGCCGGTGACGGCTACTCGATGGCCTATCACGCGGGAGCCGAACTGAGCGGCATCGAATGCTTCCAGATCAACCCGCTGATCAAGGACTACAACGGTCCGGCGTGCGCGTACGTCGCGAACCCGTTCGGCGGCTACCAGGTGAACGCGGAGGGGGAGCGGTTCGTCGACTCCGACTACTGGTCGGGGCAGATGATGAGCGAGGTCAAGAGTGAGATCGAATCGGCCCGCGGTCCCATCTATCTCAAGGTCAGCCACCTCCCGGAGGAAACCCTCGACACGCTCGAATCGATCCTGCACACCACCGAACGCCCCACCCGCGGCACGTTCCACGCGAACCGCGGCCACGACTACCGCAGCCACGACATCGAGATGCACATCTCCGAGATCGGCTTGTGCAGCGGACATTCCGCGTCCGGGGTGTGGGTGGACGAGCACGGCGCGACCACCGTCCCCGGCCTGTACGCGGCAGGCGACCTCGCGTGCGTCCCCCACAACTACATGATCGGCGCGTTCGTGTACGGCGACCTCGCCGGAGCGCACGCCACCGGCACCCTGCCCGGCGTCGAGGCCCCCACCGCGCTGCCCGCGGAGCAGCTGGCCGCCGCGCACGAGCTGATCTACCGGCCGCTACGCAACCCGGACGGGCCGCCGCAGCCGCAGGTCGAGTACAAGCTGCGCCGCTTCGTCAACGACTATGTCGCGCCGCCGAAGACGGCGACGAAGCTGTCGATCGCCGTCGAGACGTTCGACCGGATGGCGGGGGAGATCGCCGGGATGGGTGCGACCACCCCGCACGAGCTGATGCGCTGCGCGGAGGTCACCTTCATCCGGGACTGCGCGGAAATGGCGTCCCGCAGCTCCCTCACCAGGACCGAAAGTCGCTGGGGGCTCTACCACGAACGTGCGGATCTCCCGGAGCAGCGGGACGACGAATGGGGGTACCACCTGAATCTGCGGCGCGGCGAGAACGGCGACATGGAGTTCCTCAAGCGCCCCGTCGAGCCGTACTTCGTGCCGGTGCCCGGGCTCGATTCCCTTCCGCCGGTGGACCGGACGGTCGTACCCGTCGCGCAGCCGCCGCTGGTCGGGGGGCGCGCCCCGGTCGAGGAGCGCTCGCGCATCGCGGCGCCGGTCCGGCAGGAGCCGTCGTCACCGGCCATCGTCGCGGTCCTCGGACTCGACGCGCCGAGTGTCGCCGAACTCGCGCCATATCTGGCCGACGCCGACCCGCAGGTCCGCGTCACGGCCCTCTCGGTGCTGACGGAAGGAACCCCCGACGGATTCGGGGCGGCCCTCGTCGATGCCCTCGGCGACGGTGCGGTGACGGTGCGCCGCGCCGCCGCCGACGGCCTGCGCGAACTCGTCGAGGTGCTGCCGTCCGCCGACGGGCTGGCCGACCACCTGGGGTCGGGTGACGCCGTGGTCCGGGCCGCCGTGGTCGACGTCCTGCGCGCGCTGCACGCCGGTTCGGCGGAGCAGTTCCTGACGGCGCTGTCCGACGGTGATCACCACGTCCGGATCGAAGCGGTGCGGGCGCTGGTGTCGCTGGACCGGTGGGAGTCGGTGGCGGCGGGCGCGCACGACGAGAACCGGGAAGTGCGGATCACCGTCGCGCACGGCCTGGCCACCATCGGGCTCGGCGGTGTCGACACCGTGCGCTCGCTGGCCGGCGACCGCGATCCGCTGGTGCGCGCCGCCGCGCTCACGGCGTTCGCGAGTCTGGGCTGCGACGGCGACGACGTGACCCTCGCGACGGCGGCGCTGCGGGAGTCTGCCTGGCAGATCCGGCAGGGCGCCGCGCGGGCACTCGCCGGAGCGGACCCCGAAGTCGCGGTGCCCGCGCTGGTGGACGCCCTGACGGATGCGCACCTCGACGTGCGCAAGGCCGCCGTCCTCGCGCTCGGCCGGTGGTCCGGCGACCGCGCCGCCGTCGGCGCGCTGACCACGGCCCTCGAGGACACGGACGCCGACGTGCGGGCGTACGCCCGACAGGCGCTCGTCGCCGCCCCCTGAACAGGTGAGTGGCGACGTGTGCCGGGGCACACGTCGCCACTCACGTGGGGTCAGACGCTCGCGACGCCCGGTGCCAGGAACCGCTTGCCGTTGACGGCCTCGGACGTGCCGGTGCGGTCCAGGTACGGCGTGATGCCACCGTTCCAGAAGCCGAACCCGCCGCCCAGGATCAGGCAGAGGTCGATGTCCTCGGCCGCGGCGACGACACCCTCGTCGAGCATGATCTGGATCTCCTCGGCGAACGCGCGACGCGTGCGCTCCAGAACCTCTTCGGACGTGGACGCCTTGTCGCCCTGCTTCCACAGTTCGGCGACCTCGGGGTCGACGACCTGCTTGCCGTCGGCACCGTAACTCCACACCGCCGACTTCTTGGCCTCGACCAGCGCCTCGAGTCCGGGGGAGTTGTGGAAGCGTTCGGGGTACGCCTCGGCGAGGGTCTCGCCGGTGTGCAGTGCGACCGCAGGCCCGACGAGGGCCAGCAGGGTGAACGGGGTCATCGGCATGCCGAGTTCGGCGATGGCGTTGTCGGCCACCTCGAACGGGGTGCCCTCGTCGACCGCGTTCATGACCTCACCGAGGGTGCGGATCAGCAGCCGGTTGAAGACGAACCCGGGCAGGTCGGCGGAACCGACCGCCGACTTCTTGAGCGCCTTGGCAGTGGCGAACGCCGTTGCCAGCGTGGCGTCGTCGGTCTTCTCGCCCTTGATGACCTCGAGCAGGGGCAGCACGGCGACCGGGTTGAAGAAGTGGAAGCCGACCACCCGCTCGGGGTGCTTCAGGTCCGCGGCCATCTTGGTGATCGACAGCGAGGACGTGTTGGTCGCCAGGATCGTCTCCGGGGCGATGTGCTCCTCGAGTTCGGCGAAGATCTTCTTCTTCAGATCGAGGTTCTCGAACACGGCCTCGATCACGAAGTCGGTCTTCGCGAACGCGGCCTTGTCCAGCGAGCCGGACACGAGACCCTTGAGACGGTTCGCCGCGTCCGGGGACAACCGGCCCTTGCCCTGCAGCTTGTCGATCTCGCCGTGGACGTAGCCGACGCCCTTGTCGATGCGCTCCTGGTCGATGTCGGTGAGGATGACCGGCACCTTGAGCTGGCGGACGAACAGCATCGCGAGCTGGCTGGCCATCAGACCGGCACCGACGATGCCGACGCCGGTGACCTTGCGCGCGAGGGACTTGTCCGGTGCGCCTGCGGGACGCTTGGCGCGCTTGTTCACCAGGTCGAACGCGTACAGGCCTGCGCGGAGCTCGTCGGCGAGCAGCAGGTCGGCGAGCGCCTCGTCCTCGGCGGCGAAGCCTTTGTCGAGCGACGCGGGATCGGTGAGATCGGTGGTCCGGGCCAGCTCGAGGAGTTCGACGGCCTTGACCGGTCCGGGGGCGTTGTTCTTGGTCTTGCCCTCGACGATCGCCTTCGCGCGGGCGATCGCGTCGTCCCAGCCCTTGCCCCGGTCGATCTCGGGTCGCGCCGGGGTGATCTCGCCGGCCAGGACCTGCGCGGCCCAGGCGAACGACTGCTCGAGGAAGTCGGCCGAACCGAACACCGCGTCGACGACGCCGAGTTCGAGGGCCTTCTTCGGGTTGAGCGTCTTGTTCTGGTTCAGCGCGTTCTCGAGGACGACGGTGACGGCGTTCGAGGGGCCGATGAGGTTGGGCAGCAACTGCGTTCCGCCCCAGCCCGGAACCAGTCCGAGGAACGTCTCGGGCAGACCCAGTGCGCCCGCGCTCTCGGATGCGGTGCGGTAGTGGCTGTGCAACGCGACCTCGAGCCCGCCGCCGAGTGCGACGCCGTTGACGAACGCGAACGTCGGCACGGACGATTCGCGCAGCCGGCGGAACACCTTGTGCCCGAGCCGGCCGAGTTCGAGCGCCTGGTCACGGTTCGTGATGCTCGGAACACCCTTGAGGTCCGCGCCCGCGGCGAAGATGAAGGGCTTGCCGGTGATCGCGATGGCGACGGGATGGGCGGCGAACGCCTCGTCCAGTGCGGCGTCGAGGGCCTTCAGGCCGCCCGGGCCGAACGACGACGGCTTGGTGTGGTCGAAACCGTTGTCGAGGGTGATCAGCGCGACCGGGCCCTCGATGCCGGGTACGGCGACGATCTTGGTGTACGCGTTGGTCACGACCTCGTCGGCGAATGCCGTTGCAATGTCGGTCATCTACTTGGCTCCATCGAAGTTCGGGTTCTCCCAGATCACGGTTCCGCCCATGCCCAGACCGATGCACATCGTGGTCAGGCCGTAGCGGACGTCGGGGCGCTGGGCGAACTGGCGGGACAGCTGGGTCATCAGGCGGACACCGGAGGACGCGAGGGGGTGGCCGCACGCGATGGCACCGCCCCACTGGTTGACTCGCGGATCGTCGTCGGCGATGCCGTAGTGCTCGAGGAACGCGAGAACCTGAACGGCGAAGGCCTCGTTGATCTCGAACAGGCCGATGTCCTCGATCTTCAGACCGGTACGGCCCAGCAGTTTCTCGGTGGCCGGCACCGGGCCGATGCCCATGACGGCGGGGTCGACGCCCTGGAACGCGAATCCGACCATGCGCATGCCGATCGGCAGTCCGAGTTCGAGCGCGGTGTCCTCACCGGCGAGGAGGGCCGCGGTCGCGCCGTCGTTCAGACCGGCCGCGTTACCCGCGGTGATGCGGCCCGCGGGACGGAACGGCGTCTTCAGCTTGGCGAGGTCCTCGAGCGTGGTGCCCGGTCGCGGCGGCTCGTCCTCGGTGGCCAGGCCCCAGCCCGCGGCGGAGCGGGTGGCGACGGGCACGAGGGTGTCGGCGATGAAGCCGGCCTTGCGGGCGGCCTCGTACTTGTTCTGGCTCGCGACGGCGTACGCGTCGGTGCGGTCCTTGGTGATGGTCGGGAACCGGTCGTGCAGGTTCTCGGCCGTGTTGCCCATGACGAGGGCGCTGGGGTCGACGAGGCGGTCGGCGAGGAACCGGGGGTTCGGGTCTGCGCCCTCGCCCATCGGGTGGCGGCCCATGTGCTCGACGCCGCCCGCGATCACTACGTCGTACTGGCCGAAGCCGATGCCCGACGCGGTGGTGGTGACGGACGTCATGGCGCCGGCGCACATGCGGTCGATCGCGAAACCGGGGACGGTCTCGGGGAGCCCGGCCAGGATCGCGGAGGTGCGGCCGATGGTGAGACCCTGATCGCCCGTCTGCGTGGTCGCGGCGATGGCGACCTCGTCGATGCGCGCGGGGTCGAGCTGCGGGTTGCGGCGAAGCAGCTCGCGGATGGTCTTGACGACGAGGTCGTCCGCACGGGTCTCCGCGTAGATGCCCTTGGGGCCGGCCTTGCCGAACGGAGTGCGGATGCCGTCGACGAACACGACGTTGCGTTGAGTTGTGGTGGATGGAGCCACGCGAATTCCTCCTGATGGAGCAGTTTGGTTCCGGATCACGGCCAGGCGTCCGGCCTCCAGACCAGCGTACCCCTACCGTTACTCACGGGTAACTTAATGGGTACCTCATCGGGAATTCACGCGCTCACCCCGCGCGTGCAGTCGATCAGTCGTCGCCGGAACCCTTCTGCTCGGCGGCGGAGAGCAGCGCGCTCGCCAGTACGGGCACCGTCAGCATCCGCTGCCATGGGCGGGCACCGCCCGCGTCGAGCACCCGGTCGATCGCCGACTCGACGTCGCCGCCCTCGGGGGCCGACCAGTCCCAGCACAACCTGCGGACGAGTTCCGGGGTCACCAGGTTCTCCACCGGCACCGACACCTCCGTACCGAGAGCGGCCAGCGCGGCGCGGGCCGCCGTCAGCCGCTCGGCGGCGTCGGGGTCGTGCCGCGCCCACCGACTCGCCGGCGGCGGTCCCGTGAACGGCGGGGTCTTCGGAGGCAGTTCCGTGTCCGGCAGTGCCCGGGCATCCTCGAGCGCCTGTAGCCAGATCCGGGAGTGCCGCCGCTGACGGGGACCGCCGAACACGGGCAGCGCCCGCAGTGCCTCGATGCTCCGCGGGTCCTTCGTCGCGGCGTCGATGATCGCCGCATCCGGCAGGACCCGGCTGGGGGAGACGTCGCGTTTGCGGGCGAGGTCCTCGCGGGCCTGCCACAGCGAACGGGCGGCGGCGAGTTGCCGCTGCGTCTTCAGCGACGTGATGTGCGACGTCCGCCGCCAGCGGTCGGCCTTGGGCTTCGGGGGCCCCGCGAGCCGGATGTGCTCGAATTCCTGTGCAGCCCACTCGCTCTTGCCCTGCTCGTCGAGTTCCGCGGCCATCACGTTCCGCAACTCGACGAGAACCTCGACGTCGAGGGCCGCGTAGTTCAGCCAGGAATCGGGCAGCGGCCGCTTCGACCAGTCGGCGGCGCCGTGGCCCTTCCGCAGTTCGAGGCCCAGCGTCCGCTCGACGATCGCGGCGAGACCGACCCGTTCGAACCCGGCGAGGCGCCCCGCCAGTTCGGTGTCGAACAGTGTCGCCGGCGCCAGGCCGATCTCCGCGAGCCCCGGCAGATCCTGGTCCGCGGAGTGCAGGATCCACTCCAGCGGGTTGATCACCTCCGCCAGCGGGGCGAGATCGACGGCGGTGGGGATCGGGTCGAGGAGCACCGTCCCCGCACCCTCCCGGCGCAACTGCACGAGATACGCCCGCGCCGAATAGCGGAAGCCGGACGCCCGCTCGGCGTCGACCGCCAGCGGGCCGGTGCCCTCGCTCAGCGCGGCCGCGGCCTTCGCGACACCCTCCGCCGTGGTCACGACGTCGGGCACGCCGTCCCGGGGTGCGAGCAGGGGAACGATCTGCCGGCCGGGCTCTTCGGCAGGGCCGGGTGACGAGGCGTCGTCGGTGACTTCGGACATGACAGCTGACTCTACGTCGCTTCGGGATTCCCGCAGCGCACCGGCGGGTTCACGACCGGTTCCCCGCTGCCTCGACGAGCTCGTCCAATGCCGCGGGAAACGCGTCGACGAGGTCCCAGAGGTGGGGTGCGAGTTCCGGGCAGCTCATCAGGCCGACGTCGAGCTGACCGTTCAGCGACATCACCGTCACGTTGAGCCCGGCGCCATGGAAGATCGGGCCCAGCGGATACATCGCCCTGATCAGGGCACCCAGGAAATACAGCGGGACCGACGGCCCGGGCACGTTGGAGATCACCAGGTTGTGGACCACCGGATGCCGTTCCGCCAGGCCGAGGGTCGAGTAGAGGCGCATGGCGGTGCCGAACACGGCCTGCCCGGCGAACTGGGACCAGTCCTGCAGCAGGCTCGCGCCGAGGGTTTCGTTGTGTTCCTTCGACGTCGAGTTGTGCTCGCCGATCGCGAGCAGGCGTTCGGCCGGATCCTCGATCTGGGTGCCGAGTTGGGTGAACATGCCGGACACCTGGTTGGTGCCCGGCCGGTCCGACTTTCCGTGGACCGAGACCGGGACGATGGCGACCAGCGACTTGTCGGGCAGCTCCCGGCGGTCCTGCAGGTATTTGCGCAGTGCGCCCGAGCACAGTGCGAGCACCACGTCGTTGACCTTGACGTCGAACGCGTCCTTGACCGTCTTGACCTTCTCGAGGTCGAGCTGGGTGAACGCGAGATTGCGGTGACTGGTCAACGTGCCGTTCAGGGACGTGCGCGGCGCGGTGAACGGCGCGGGCATCGCCGCACCGCGGCGGGCCCGGCCGATCCAGCGGGGCAGCAGTGTCAGGCTCTGCGGGACGATCCTCAGCAGTTTCGCGGGCCGGGACGCGACGGCGAGCAGCCCGCCGACGGCGATGTCGAGCGTGCTGGCCTGCCCCGCGCTCTCGGCGGAGTCGTCGGGGCCGGGGCGTGGTGCGTCCGGTTCGAGGCCGCACAGCTGGGCCATCATGTTGGCGCCGGTGATGCCGTCGACCCCGGCGTGGTGCATCTTCGACATGACGGCGACGGAACCGTCCTCGAGGCCCTCGATCACCCACATCTCCCACAGCGGCCGGGCGCGGTCGAGGGGAATGCCTGCGATGTCGCCACACAGTTCGGCCAGCTCGTCGCGGCCGCCGGGGGCGGGGAGCGCGACGCGGTGGCAGTGCCGGTCGATGTCGAAGTCGGTGTCCTCGACCCACACGGGGTGGTCGAGGTTGAACTTCGAGTCCTGCAGCTTGCGCCGGAACGAGGGAATCGCCTCGGTGCGCGCGCCGAGTTCCGCCTTGAGCTGGGCGAACGTGTAGCCGCCCGGAACCGTCGACACGTCGAGAACGATGACTCCGCAGACGTGGAGGAGTTGCGTCGACGTTTCGAGGTAGAGGAAGGATGCGTCGAGACCGCTGAGTCGCTGCATGTCCTGATACTAGAACACGTTCTAGAATGTGGTCCATCGAATCGTGAATCAACGAGGTCGACGCCGTGGCCCGGCCCGCGAGACGCGGCTCCGTCTCGTTCTCGATCCGGCGTCCGCCGCCGGGGTGGGCAACCGATCGATTAGAACATGTTCTACGGTTGAGGTATGACCCGAGGCTTCGTTCTCCGGCAGGCCGTCGGCGCCGCACTCGCCGCCAACGCCCTGCGTCCCCTGCCCGGTGCGCCCACGTCGGTGGTCGCGTTCTTCTCAGGGTGGCTCACCACCGAACTCGCACCGCACCTGCTCGCCGTGACCGCCGCCGACGCCGCCCAGCACGCCGCGCGTCACGGAACGCGAACCCGAAGCGACCGTGTCGGCCTCGCGCTGGCCGCCGCATCCGCCGCCGGGCTCGCCGCCGTGATCGCCACCGGTCGTGGCGCCGGAGCGGAAGCCGAATCCGCGCTCGTCGAGACGCTCGGCGAGAACTACACCGACCGCGACAGCGCCATCGAACACCCGGGGCGGCCCGTGTGGCGGCAACTCCTCAACCCGTTCTGGATGCGGAACAAAGCGGTCACCCGGGTCCGCAACCTCGCGTACGGGCCGGGCGGGCGCCGGGCCCGCCTCGACATCTACCACCGGCAGGATCTGCCGTCGAAGAGCCCGGTCCTCCTGCAGATCCACGGCGGCGGATGGGTGATCGGGAACAAGGATCAACAGGGTCTGCCGCTCATGCTCGAGATGGCCTCGCGGGGGTGGGTGTGCGCGGCCGTCAACTACCCGCTGTCGCCGAAGGCGAAGTGGCCCGAACACCTGATCGCAATCAAGCAGGCGCTGGCCTGGCTCCGGGAGCACGTCGAGGAGTACGGCGGCAACCCCGACTTCATCGCCGTCACAGGTGGTTCCGCGGGTGGCCACCTCGCCGCCATGGTGGGACTCACCGCGAACGACAGTCACCTGCAGCCGGGGTTCGAGGACGTCGACACGTCCGTTCAGGCGTGTGTCCCGTACTACGGTGTCTACGACATCGCCGGCGACACCGGAATCAAGGCGGTCCTCCAGCGCGTGCACTCCGGACTGATGCCGATGGTGCTCGGCAAGCACGCCACGTTCCCCGACGACTACCGGGCCGCGTCCCCGCTCGCGCACCTGCGGGCGGACGCACCGCCGTTCTTCGTGATTCACGGCACGAGCGATTCGCTGATCCCCGTCGCCGAGGCGCGGATCTTCGTCGACGAGCTCCGGCAGGTGTCCGACAACCCCGTCGTCTACGCCGAATTGAAGGGCGCGCAGCACGCGTTCGACGTGTTCCCCTCGATCCGCAGCATCTCCGTCACGCAGGCGGTCGGGCGCTTCCTGGAATGGTCGCGCAGCGCCACCACCGACGTGCCCGCGGCGGGCACGGAATCGGCCTGACTACTTGCCGCCCAGCGTCCGCAGCTGCGACACCCCGGCGGGCGGCAGGCCGGCCGCATACGCCAGGACCTCGCAGAACGCCTCGACGTGCGTGGCCAGTTCGACGGACGTCGCCGTCCACGACGCACGCAGTTCCAGCTGATGCGCATGCGGGGGGCCGGCGATGTCGCCGTAGCGCACCGACGTCGTCGCCGTCACCGTCCCGCCGAGCGCGTTGAGCGGTTCGTGGCGCGACTCGAGAGCGTCGACGAGCCAGCTCCACGCCACTTCGGGAAGCAGGGGGTCGGACGCCACGGCGGCGTCGAGATCGGCCTGAATGTAGGCGACCAGCCGCATCGTGCCGTTCCAGGCCTCGTCACCCTCGGGGTCGAACAGGAGGATCAACCTGCCGAACGCGTCACCCTCGCTCTGTTCGGCGACGACCCCGGTGTCCTCGTGCACGACCTCTGCGCCGACGGCGTAGCTGTACGGCGCGAGCCGTTGCGGGGGCCGGATGGGGCCCACCTCGATGTCCGCGCGAACCTGCGCGGAATTCATCGCTTCGACCGCGGCGCGGAACTCGGCCGGTTCGGCGGGCGATCCCGAAGTCGTCACAGCTCGGGACGTTAGACCCGGACCTACACATCTCGTCGGAGGCGCGCCGAGCAGGGCCGATCGGCGGCGGAGTCCCGGCATGGCAGCATGAGAGCTGCCGAAATTCGAGCAGGCAGAGAGCGCGAGGACCGATGAGCGGGTTGGAAAGCACCAATGCAGGCATGAGCGAACGGGCGACGTACGCCGCGAGGCGGGTGCTCCCCGACGCACCCCTCCTGGCGGCCGCGGAAGGCCGTACCCCCGGCCGTCGCCCGGTGTGGTTCATGCGGCAGGCAGGCCGCTCGCTTCCCGAATACCGCGAGATCCGGTCGGGGATCGGCATGCTCGAGTCGTGCTTCGATCCGGCACTCGTCTGCGAGATCACCATGCAGCCGGTGCGCAGGCACGGCGTCGACGCCGCGATCCTGTTCTCCGACATCGTGGTGCCGCTCAAGGCCGCCGGGATCGATCTCGACATCGTCGCCGGCACCGGTCCCGTCGTCGCGAACCCGGTCCGGTCGATCGCCGACGTCGCCGCCCTGCCGCGCCTCGTGCCGGAAGAGGTCGGCGCCGTCGCGCAGGCCGTGCAGCTGCTCACCGCGGAACTCGGGTCGACGCCGCTGATCGGCTTCGCCGGAGCCCCGTTCACCCTCGCCTCGTACCTGGTGGAGGGCGGTCCGAGTCGCAATCACGAGCGCACGAAGGCGCTGATGCACTCCGACCCCCGCACGTGGCACGCGCTGCTCGGCACCCTCGCCGACACCACCATCACCTTCCTGCAGACCCAGCTGCGCGCCGGTGTCGACGCGATCCAGCTGTTCGACTCGTGGGCCGGCGCGCTGTCCCTCGCCGAGTACCGGGAATTCGTGCTGCCCCACTCCGAGCGGGTGTTCGCCGAGGTGGAGAGCGCGAAGGTGCCGCGTATCCACTTCGGTGTCGGAACCGGTGAACTGCTCGGCGCGATGGGCGAAGCGGGCGCCGACGTGGTGGGCGTCGACTGGCGCATCCCCCTGGATGTGGCGGCGCGCCGGGTCGGCCCGGGCAAGGCGCTCCAGGGCAACCTCGACCCCGCGGTGCTGTTCGCGGGGCCGGCGGCCGTCGAGAAGCAGGTCCGCCGCATCACCGCGGAAGCCGACGCCGCCCTCGCCGCCGGCGCCACGGGACACATCTTCAACCTCGGGCACGGCGTGCTGCCCGACACCGACCCGGGTGCGCTGACCGCGCTGGTCGAGCTGGTGCACTCGCTGTGACGGGGTCGTCGCCGAACGTTCTCGTCGTCGGCGGCGGCATCTCCGGGCTCGTCGCCGCGTACCGGCTGCGGCAACGGCTCGGCGCCGATGCCCGGATCATCCTCGCCGACGGCGCGGAACGGCTCGGCGGCAAGCTACGCACGGTGGACCTGGCGGGGGAACCCGTCGACGTCGGGGCGGAAGCCTTCATCGCGCGGCGGCCGGAACTCCCGGCCCTGCTCGGCGAACTCGGCCTCTCCGACCAGCTGGTGTATCCGGCGGGACTGCGGCCGCTCATCTGGTCCGAGGACGCGCTGCACCCGCTGCCGGCCGACACCCTCATGGGGATACCGGCGGAGGGAAACAGCCTGCGCGGTCTCGTCGACGACCGGACGCTCGCGCGCATGGCGGGGGAGCGGACGGTGCCTTTCGACTGGACACCGGGCGCCGACGTCGCCGTCGGTGCACTGGTCGGCGACCGGTTCGGCGCGCAGGTGGTCCAGCGGTCGGTGGATCCGCTTCTCGGAGGGGTCTATTCGGGTCTCGCGGACACCATCGGCGTGCGCGCCGCCCTGCCCACTCTCGCGGCGGCGCTCGACCGCGGCGCCACGAGCCTGTCCGCGGCCGTGGCGGACGCCCTCCCCGCCCCCACCCCCGGGCCCGTGTTCGGGGCGCTGCGCGACGGCTACGGCGTCCTGCTGCGCGCCCTGACGGAGGCCGCGTCGGTGGAGATCGTGCACGAGCGGATCCGGACACTCGGCCGGGACGGCGACGGCTGGTCGGCGGACCTCGTGGGCCGCGTCGACGGGGTCGTCCTCGCCGTGCCCGCCCCGCAACTCGCCGACCTGCTCGCCGGCATCGCCCCCCGCGCGTCGGCGGCCGCCGCGGACATCCCACTGGCCTCCTCGGCGGTCGTCGCGCTGGCGCTGCCGATCCGGGTCGACCTCCCGCAGAACTCCGGGATCCTCGTCGCCACCGACGCCACGCTCGGCGCGAAAGCGTTCACCCTGTCGAGCCGCAAGTGGCCCCACCTCGCCGAGCGGGAGGTGACCCTCGTCCGGGCGTCGTTCGGCCGGTTCGGCGACGCCGCCGTCGTCGACGCACCCGACGACGAGCTGATCGCCGCCGCCCGGCGGGACCTCGCGACCGTCACCGGGGTGTCCGCGGAACCCGTCGCGGTACACGTCCAGCGCTGGCACGGCGGCCTGCCGCAGTACGGTCCCGGCCATCTCGACCGGGTGGCGGTGATCGAGCAGGAAGTCGCAGGTCTGGACGGTCTCGAGGTGTCCGGGGCACTCCTCCACGGGGTCGGTGTTCCCGCGTGTGTGGCCGCTGCGACGACGGCGGCTGCACGGCTCGCCGGGCGAGTGGCACGATAGACCCATGGCACGCCTCGACTTCGACGCATTGAACTCTGAAATCCGCTACCTCATGTTCTCGGTGTTCCAGGTGGAACCCGGTGTACTCGGGGACGACCGGGAAGCTGTGATCAAGGAGGCGCGGATCTTCTTCGAAGGTCAGGCCGACAAGGGTGTCGTGGTGCGCGGGCTCTACGACGTGGCCGGCCTGCGAGCCGACGCCGACTTCATGATCTGGACGCACTCGCCCAGCATCGAAGCCCTCCAGGCCACCTACGCCGACTTCCGCCGCACCACCGCACTGGGCCGCGCGAGCAAGCCCGTGTGGAGCAACGTGGCGTGCCACCGGCCCGCCGAATTCAACAAGAGCCACATTCCGGCGTTCCTGGCCGGTGAGGACCCGGGCAACTACATCTGCGTGTACCCGTTCGTCCGCTCCTACGAGTGGTACCTGCTGCCCGACGAGGAGCGGCGCAAGATGCTCGCCGACCACGGTATGGCGGCCCGCACGTACAAGGACGTCCGCGCCAACACCGTGCCCTCGTTCGCGCTCGGCGACTACGAGTGGATTCTCGCGTTCGAGGCGCCCGAGCTGTACCGCATCGTCGACCTCATGCGCGACCTGCGTGCCACCGAGGCCCGCCTGCACGTCCGCGAGGAGGTGCCCTTCTTCACCGGCCCGCGGGTGGATGTGGAGAAGCTGATCACCGCTCTGCCGTGATCTGACACAGCACCGATGAATGACGCCGACGGGGCGCGCACCGCGCCCCGCTACCAGCACATGTCGCACTGGGGCATGTTCGAGGCCGAGGTCGCCGACGGCGACGTCGTCGCCGCCCACCCGTACACCGGTGACGCGAACCCGTCACCGGTGCTGGGCAACATCGCCGGATCGGTCCGCAGCAAGGCACGGATCACCGGCCCGGTGGTGCGCCGCGGGTGGCTCGAGAACGGCCCGGGACCCAGCAGTTCCCGAGGGTCCGACGAGTTCGTGTCGGTCGACTGGGAGGAGCTGACCCAGCGGCTGGCGAACGAACTGCGCAGAGTCGTCGACACGCACGGCAACAGCGCGATCTACGGCGGTTCGTACGGCTGGGCCAGCGCGGGACGGTTCCATCACGCCCAGAGTCAGGTCCACCGGTTCCTGAACACGCTCGGCGGCTACACCCGATCGGTGCACAGCTACTCGCTCGGCGCGACGGGCGTCATCATGCCCCGGGTGGTGGGCACGCACTGGAAGATGTTCGCTCGCTCCACGTCCTGGAAGATCATCGCCGAGCACACCGATCTCATGGTGTGCTTCGGTGGCGTCCCCCTCAAGAACACCGGCGTCAATCACGGCGGGACCAGCGACCACCCCACCCGCGACGCACTCGACGCCCTCCGGCGCCGCGGCGGATCCGTCGTGTCGTTCAGTCCGCTGCGCGACGACGTGCACGGCGCCGCCGAACGGCACGCCCCGGTGCCCGGCACCGATGTCGCGATCATGCTCGCCCTGGCGTTCGTCCTCGCGACGGAAGACCTGCATGACACGGCATTCCTGGGCAGCCACTGCGTCGGCTACGACCGCTTCGAGGACTACCTCCTCGGGCGCTCCGACGGCGTACCGAAATCGCCCGCGTGGGCCGAGCAGATCTCGGGCATCGCCGCAGCGGACCTCGTCGCCCTCGCCCGGCGGATGGCGGCGGGCAGGACGATGGTGACCGTCACCTGGTCGCTGCAGAGGGTGCGGCACGGTGAGCAGGCCCCGTGGATGGGGGTCACCCTCGCCGCGATGCTGGGCCAGATCGGCCTACCCGGCGGCGGTTTCGGCCACGGCTACGGTTCCATGAACGAACCCGGGCTCGCCCCCGTCCCGTACCCGCTGCCCACGCTTCCCCAGGGGTTGAACCCCGTGCGCGACTTCATCCCCGTGGCCGCGATCTCGGACATGCTCCTGAACCCGGGCGCACCGTTCGACTACGACGGTCAGCGGCTGACGTACCCGGACATCAAGATGCTGTACTGGGCGGGCGGCAACCCGTTCCACCACCATCAGGACATTCCCCGTCTGCGCCGGGCGCTGGCCCGTCCCGACACGATCGTCGTCCACGACCCCTACTGGACGCCGATGGCCCGGCACGCGGACATCGTCGTCCCATCTACCACTTCGCTCGAGCGGGCCGATCTCAGCTGCACCCGCAACGACCCGCTGCTCGTCGCCATGCACGCCGCCGTCGGGCCGTACGCCGACGCGCAGGACGACTACGACACGTTCGCCGCCGTCGCCCGGAAACTGGGTGTCGGGGAGAAGTTCACCGAGGGCCGCTCGTCCGAGCAGTGGCTCGAGCACCTGTACGGGCAGTGGCGTGACTTCGTCCGCGCGGACGGCGGTCCCGCCCCGAGTTTCGACGACTTCTGGGCGCAGGGCCACGTGCGGATGCGGACCGAGGACGACCTGATCCTGTTCGGCGACTTCCGGGCCGATCCGGTGAACTTCCCCCTCGCCACCCCGAGCGGGCGGATCGAGATCTTCTCCGCCGACATCGACGGATTCGGCTACGACGACTGTGCCGGACACCCACGCTGGTACGAGCCCGAGGAATGGCTGGGCGGCCGACGGGCACGGCAGTTCCCGCTGCACCTGATCGCCAACCAGCCGCGGACCCGCCTGCACAGCCAACTCGACCACGGCGGCACCAGCCAGAAATCGAAGATCCGGGGCCGCGAACCGCTCCGAATCCATCCGGACGACGCCGCCGCCCGCGGACTCACCGCCGGCGACGTCGTCCGCGTGTTCAACGACCGCGGCGCCTGCCTCGCCGGTGTGGTGGTGGACGAGGGCGTCCGGCGCGGTGTGGTCCAGTTGTCGACGGGGGCCTGGTACGACCCGCTCGACGCGACCGACCCGGATTCCCTCTGCGTGCACGGGAACCCCAACGTGCTGACCCCGGACGTGGGCACGTCGTCACTCGCCCACGGCTGCACGGGCCAGCACGTGCTCGTCGAGATCGAACGCTACGAGGGTGAGCTTCCGCCTATCCGGGCGTTCGATCCACCGACGATCATTCGCCGGTCGGTTCCAGGGTCAGCGAGATCGAATTGATGCAGTACCGCTGATCGGTGGGGGTGGGGTAGCCCTCGCCCTCGAAGACGTGGCCCAGGTGGCTGTGGCAGGTCCCGCACACCACCTCGACGCGGCGCATGCCCAGCGACGTGTCCTCGCGGAGGATGACGGCGTCCGAGTCGGCCGGATCGAAGAACGACGGCCACCCGCAGTGCGATTCGAACTTCTCGGTGCTGCGGAACAGCTCGGCGCCACAGGCCCGGCAGTGATAGACGCCTTCCGTCTTCGTGTCGGTGTACTCGCCGACGAAGGGTCGCTCGGTACCGGCCTGGCGCAGCACGGCGTACTCCTCGGGAGTCAGTTTCTCGCGCCACTCGCTGTCGGAGAGAGCAACCTTCGGGGCGGACTGCGTGGGATCCTGCTGCTGCGAACTCATGGCTCCACGCTAATACGTTTCGCCGATTCCGGCCGTGACGCCCTGCGTGCGACGCGGCCTACGTCTTGGCGGTGGCCGACTCGACCTGCGGCTGCACGTCCGGTTCCGGTTCCCGCGCCGGGGTGCCGTGAGCCTTCCCGTCCGGTTCGAGGAGGAACGCCGGGTCGATGCCCCGGTCGAGTCGCCCCTCGCGCCGTGCCGTGACGTAGCGGACGGTCAGCACGCCGAAGACCACGAGGAGCATCAGGCTCCACCCCAGCGTGGTCTTCATGTACTCGGCGGTCCGGCCGGCCTCGATGAACCGGCTCGACAGCCAGCTGTCGTAACTCATGAACCCGTACACGGCCAGCCACGCCGGCCAGTTCCGCATCACCGAATTCTTCAGCACCACGGACATCAGGAGCGGGAAGAGCATCATCGAGTAGTACATCTGGCCGAGCGAGCCGAGCAGCCACGACGCCGTCAGCAGAACCCCCGACGTGGTGACGACGAAGAACAGCTCGTCGTGGCGGTAGTAGCGGTAGAGCAGCCACAGGGAACTGAGCACGATGGCGGTGAAGACGCCGCGCAGGGCCCAGATCAGGGCGGTGGGGAGGCCGTAGTACTTGCCGTTGCCGACGATCGCGCTGTTGAAGTAGTCGCGCGATTCCATCAGGTACGGCACCGTGTGGCGCACGAAGTCCATCGGATCCGCGGACAGCGGCCACGCCACGGCGGTGAGGATCAGGGGAATGCCGATCGCGGTGACGAACACCTTCCACTGTCCGCGCACCAGAGGCAGCAGCAGGAGTGGGGCGAGGATCGGTTTGACCGCGAACGTCAGCCCGATGGCGACACCGGACCACATGTCCTTGCGCTTCATCAGCAACACGAGGAACGCGATCTCGCCGAGCAGGACCAGACCGTTGATGTTGGTGAAGACGAGGGTGTTGGTGACGGTCTCGGAGGAGAACGTGGCGAGCAGCAGGATCGGGGCCGCGATGGAGTTCAATCCCAGGCCGAACAGCCGCAGGAGCAGGTACAACGCGATCACGATGGCGATCGCGTTGGCGATGATGAACAACCACCGGGACTTCTCGGGGTCGATCACCGCGATCGGAGCCATCAGCAGGGTGCCGGACGGCGGATACAGGTAATGCGGATCGACCCAGTTGAAGTTGGCGGTGTAGACGGGGCGGCCGTTGAGGAAGGCCAGCGCAGCGTTGTAGACCGGTCGGAAGTCGTCGGTGATGTACCCGTTGACCGCCTTGACGACCACTCGATGCAGCACTGTCATGACGGCGATCGGCCACAGCGCGAAGTTGATTACCTCGTTGGCAGTCCGCCCGGTGCGCGGTTCGAGTTGTCGAAGGAACACCACGGCACGGTACACCGAGAAGCTCTGACGTGCGGTCACGCACCCCCTGTGGGTGTCGGACCGAACACGTCGGCTAGGCGGGGCAGGCGCTGCCGTCCGGGGGCAGCACGCCGTCCGCGACGTAGGTGACGATCGACTTCTGCGCGCAGTCCGAATGGGTGGCGGGGTGGCCGCTGCCGTGCCACGTCAGGGTCGCGGTCGCGGCGCCTGCGCTCGACACGGCACCGGTCACCGTCCCCACCCCGGCGTTCCCGACGACCGGGTCGGCGGTGCCGCTCAGCACCAGGACCGGGAGTGTCAGCTCGCCGGGCAGGGCGGGCGGCGCGGTCGCGGGCCAGGAGGTGCACGCGAGCAGTCCGACGGCGGCGTTCGGGCCGAACAGCGGGAACCGCTCACCCCACAGCTTCTGCAGTTCGCGAACGCGGTCGGGTGCGGGCCACTGCTGGCCGTCCGTGCAGCGGGTGATGAACTGGCCGTCGGTCTCGTAGGCCGCCTCGGCCTGCGCGATCGCCGCGAGGATCGGCGCCGTGTTTCCGGCGAGGGCGGCGGACACCGCATCGGACAGGGCTCGGACGCGGCCCTGTTGGTCGCCGCCCGCCGCGGCGAGCGACCCGGACACCGCGGTGAGGAGGGCGTTCGCGGAGACCCGCGGGATCTGGCCGTTCGCGGCGCGGGTGACGGCGTCGGTCGTCGCCGCGCGGGGATCGGCGCCGAGGGAGCAGTTCAGGGCGGTGCACTGGCGGGCGAACGCGTCGAATGCCGCCTCCTGACCCGCGACCTGCTGTTCGGTGGCGGTCGCGGCATCCACCGTGGTGACGGCGGGGGAGTCGAGGACGAGTCGGCCGATCCGATCGGGGTACTTGGCGGCGTAGCTGAGCGCGACGGCACTGCCGTTGCCGGTGGCGAGGATCCCGAGCGCATCGACGTCCCAGGTGCGGCGCAGCTCTTCGATGTCGTCGGCGGCGTGGGTGCTGTCGAACGCGAGTTCCTGCGGCTGCAGGTAGTCGGTGCACACGATGGTGGCGTCGCGGCCCAGCGCGGTGACCTTGTCGACCTGGTCACCCGTCCCCGGGTCGAACTGCCCGAGATTCGCCAGGCTGCTGCGGAGCTCCGGAGTGAGGCATTCGATCTCCTGTGAGGAGGCGATGCCGCGGCGGTCCACCGCGACCACCGGTCGCGTCGACAGCAGGGACGTCAGACCGCCGGTGCTCAGCGCGGCGAGCGTCGCGGTCGACGACCGGTCCGATCCCGACGTGAGCACCAGGGGGGCCGCGTTCTCGGGGGTGTCGGCGAGGCGTGCCCGCATGGCCCCCATAGTGAAGGAGCCGGGCAGGGTGCCGCTCTCGTCGACCGCCGACTCGTACGAGCCGCACTCGAAGATCAGCCCGGTGGGCGGCGTCGTTCCCGGGCCAAGGGCGCCGAGGGTGCTCTGCGTGCAGTCGGTCCACGCCAGATCGTTCTTCGGGGTCTGCAACACGGGCGGGGGAGCGTCGGCGTTCTCGGTCTCGGTCGCGGTGGGTTCGCTGCCGCCGCCCTCGCGTTCGACCGCCACGTGCGGCCGGTTGGACGGTCCGGCTCCGCACGCGCTGCACACCACGAGAACCATTGCGAGCAACACCGATCTGCGCATGGCGACCACCCTGCCAGGTTCCCCTACGGGCGGGGCAGCCGCACCCATCTGGTGAGGACGGTGCCGTCGGTGTCGGTGAGGATGTGCGCGGGAGTCATCGCGATGATCCGGGCACCCGGCGCGGTGGCGACGCGACCCGCGGTTCCGCCGACGAGTACGGGCGCCGTGGTCAGGCAGACCTCGTCGACGACGTCGTCCGCGGTCAGCCGGCCGAACAGGCTCGGGCCGCCCTCGCAGAGCACACGGCGCAATCCGAGATGCTCGAGGGCGGCGATCAGCCCGTCGCCGGTGATCTGCCCGTCGCCGGCGGTCACGATCCGCGCACCCGCGTCGGCGAGAGCACGGACCCGCCCCGGGTCCGCGTCCGTGCACGTGACGACGATCGGGGCCACCTCCGTGTCGGTGAACAGGCGTGACTGCGGGTCGAGGTGGGCGCGTGCCGACACGACGGCGATCGGCGGGACCTCCGGCATCCCCGACGCCACCCGACGTCGTCTGCCTTCAGCGTGAATGCGCGCCCCGCCGTAGTTCTCCACCCGGACGGTTCCGGCCCCGACCAGCACGACGTCGGCCAACTCCCGCAGTGTTTCGAAGACCAGCCTGTCCGCCGGTGTGCCGAGCGCCCCGCTGACCCCGTCCACGGAGACGGCACCGTCGATGCTGCTCACGAAGTTGACGCGGACCCAGGGTCGCGGGGTCTCCGCCGGGTACGCATACAGGTCGCGCAGTGCGTTCGCGGTCGATTCGCTGGACTCCGGGCGGGCAGGCGGACTGTCCGGTGTGAAAAATGTCGCAATATGTACACGGTGCATGTTGGTGATCACAACACGTGGATACGCTGCTTGTATGCATGCACGTCTTGTCGATCGCAGCCCCGTGGTACCGGCTGATCAGTTGGTAGCTCAGATGGTGCCCCCGGCCATGTTCGACGAGGTGAGCTTCGCGTCGTACATCCCCGACCCAGCAGAACCCAGCCAGGCCGCCGCGGTCCAGACGGCCGAGGAGTTCGCGAAGAAGGTCGTGAAGATCCGCAGCGGCGGACGACGCGGCCTGTTCGGGAAGAAGACGCAGGCCACCGGTGCCGGTCTCTACCTCGACGGCGGCTTCGGCGTCGGCAAGACCCACCTTCTGGCCTCGATCTTCCACAGCGTCCCGTCGCCCAAGGCGTTCGGCACGTTCGTGGAGCTGACGCACGTCGTCGGTGCCCTCGGTTTCAACAAGGCCGTCGAGCAGCTGTCCGGCCACAGCGTTCTCTGCATCGACGAATTCGAACTCGACGACCCGGGCGACACCATGCTGGTGTCCCGCCTGCTGTCGGAATTGTCGGCGCGCGGCGTGTCCATCGTGGCGACGTCGAACACCCTGCCGGGCCAGCTCGGTGAAGGACGATTCGCCGCGCAGGACTTCCTGCGCGAGATCAAGAAGCTCGGCTCGATCTTCGAGACGATCCGCGTCGACGGCCCCGACTACCGGCACCGCGACCTGCCACCGGCCCCGGACCCGATCTCCTCGGAGGAGCTCGCCGAGCGCGCCGACAGCATCCCCGGCGCCACCCTCGACGACTTCGACGCGCTGTGCAAGCACCTCAGCACGCTGCACCCGTCCCGCTACAACAAGCTGGTCGAGGGCATCCCGGCCGTCTTCCTGGATGGCGTCCACCCCGCCGAGGACCAGTCGGTCGCGCTGCGCCTGGTGGTCCTCGCCGACCGCCTGTACGACGCGAGCATCCCGGTCACCGTGGCCGGGGCCAAGCTCGACGCGATCTTCACTCCCGAGATGCTGGCCGGTGGGTACCGGAAGAAGTACCTGCGTGCCACGTCGCGCCTGCTCGCACTGTCGCGCTTCGAGGTCGCCGCGAGCTGACCCAGCTCGTCACAGCGCCCGCTGCATCACGAAATCGTGGTGCAGCTGGGTGCCGACGAGGAAGGTCTTCGTTCCGACCTGCGTGAATCCGTGCTTCGCGTAGAAGCGCTGGGCGCGCACATTCTCCTGGTTGACGCCGAGCCACAGCCCGGCGGACCCCGCGGCCACGGCGCGTTCGACGATGGCGTCCATCAGCGCGGACGCGACACCGGTCCCGTGATTGCCGGGGAGCACGTACAGCTTGCTGATCTCGGTGGTCGGCCGCAGCGTCACGGCCCTGCCGACATCCGGGTCGGCGGGTTCACCGTCGATCAGCATCGCGTAGCCGACGATCGCCCCGCCGTGGGTGACCTTCAGGACGGTGCGGTTCGGGTCGGTGAGGTACTCCGAGAACCGTTCGGCCGACAGCACGTCGTCGATGAAGGCAGCAATGTCGTCCTGTGTCGCGCCGGGTGGGCACGCGAGAGGGAACGTTGCCGCGGCGACGTCGGCGATCGCCTCGGAATCCCAGATCCCCGCCGGGTCTATCTCGACAGTCACAGCTGATCCACCGCGTCCTTCGCTTCCCGAAGTGTCATTCCCGTACTGTCCCGCAGCCGGGTGATCGCCGCAACGGTCTTGATCGACTCGATCGTCCCGGGGTGTGCGAGCCGCCACGAGCGGACCGTGACGAGACCGGCACCGCGACGTAGACGATCGCCACGGCGGTCACGAACGATCCCCGAGTCGGCATATCCTAAGTAGAACATCTGCCGTCAGTCGCGATCCGGGGTCCACTCGGATTGCCGGTCCCGGTCCCGGTCCGGGGCGAATGCGGGGGCGAGCACGACGAGCCCCACCGCGAACAGGAGTGGGACCACGAACCCGATCCGCAGGCTGGTCGCGGCGGCCACGCCGCCGACGATCGCCCCGCCCACGAGCGTGCCCACGTAGTTGAACAGGTTGATCCGCGCCACGACGTCGTCCACCTGGCCGGTGGGTGCCAGCCGGCCGGCGGCGCTGAAACACAGGGGAGCGACGACCGGCACGCCGAGGCCCACGACGAGGAATCCGGCGATCGCGACGGCCGGGGACGGGGCGAGCACGACGACCGTCAATCCGGCGACACCGACCGCCGAACCCGCACGGACGACGGCGATCTCGCCGTACTTCGCCACCCAGAAGTCGCCGGTCAGACGCGACACCACAGCCGCGCACTGGTATGCGGCCAGTGCCAGGGCGGCCGTGCCGGCGTCCGCGAGCAGAACGTTCCGGACGTACAGCGCGGACCAGTTGCCGACACCGAAATCGATGGCGTAGAACAACGCCATCGCGGTGCCGAGCGCGAGCAGCGCTCGGATCGGAACCGGCACGGGCACAGGGCCGGTCGACGGCGGGGCGGTGCCCGCCGGCTCCTGACGGGCCAGGAGCCGGGGGCCGCAGACGGCGAGGCCGACGGCCACGACGAGCGCCGCCACCAGTTGCGCGCCGGTCACGCTGACGTCGAGGGCGGAGGTGGCGGCGACGAAGAGTGCACACCCGCAATCGCGCCGACGCTCCACACCGCGTGGAACGACGACAGGATGAAACGGCCGTACGCGCGCTGGATCGACACCGCCTGCATGTTGGCGGCGGCGTCGACGATGCCCAGCCCGGCGCCGTACACGGACAGGCAGACGAAGAACGCCGCGGTGTTCGGGCTGAAACCGAGGGCGCCACCGGCGACCGCGATGGTCGCGAGCCCGAGCTGCAGCGCCGACCTGCTGGAGAATCGGCGGGCCAGGTGCTCGGCGAGGACGCTTCCCGCCCCGGCGATGAGAGACACCGTCACGACCGCGACCACGATGACCGTGGCGTCGAACCCGAATCGGTCCTGGTACTGCGGCAGTTGGGTGAGGACGGCCGCGAGGAGAAAACCCTGCAGGCCGAATGCGCCCGCAGCGGCGATCCGTGCCGAGCGGTGGTCCGCGGACACGTCTGCGCGTGGTGAATCCGTCATGGAGTCGGCCTTCGGTAGAGGATATCCGATCGATTGGACGAGTGTCCAATACTTTGCGGGGATGTGCAGCGTTCTCCGAAGGGGCGGGCGAAATGTCCGAAAGCGGGGTGTGTGAGGTGCCTGGACCAAGACTGAGCCCCAGCCTTGGATGGGGGGTCATGGCTGGGGCTCATTGCCATCGGGGGGGTGGATGGCAAGTTCGACGATACATGAGGAATTCCTCACGTTCCAGATGCAGCGGTAACGATTTCGTCACCCGCCCGTCACCGGCGGTCGGCGCGGCACCGTGAATCGGGGTTGTCTCTGCGGACGGTTGTCGCTTACAGTGTCATCCATGCAGCGCATTCTCGTAGTTCTCCGCCGTAGCGGGGTCTGATACGGACCGACCCCTCGCTGCGGGTCGTTGAGCTACGCGTTGGTCCTCCCTTCTTTCAGGAAGACCACGAGAATGAGTACCAACACTTCTTTCGCCTCATCCTTTCCCTCGTCGACACCGGCCGCCGACCCGTTCGCCGCGCGCCACGGCAGGTCGCTGCCACGGGAACTCCGCACCGAATCCGCCGGAATGGCGTGGTCCGTGTTCGAGGCCGCCTACGCGCCGTCCACCGGACCGTTCCGTCTGGGCAGTTGGTCGGAAACGAAGACCGGCCCCGGGATGTGGGATTTCGAAGCGACGCTCGGTATCGGCGAATCGATCCGCAAGACCGGTGCGAGCGCGCCCGGTCCGGTGGCCGCCATGACCTCGATGCTGTACGACGCGGGGTGTGCGATGGAGATCCTGTCTTTTCATCAGCACGAGATCGGGCACCGCACCGCGACATTCCTGCTCTGCGAGCGCGACGGCATCAGGCTCTGGGCGATGGGAATCGGTGAATCCCACACGGAATCGACTCTGCGTGCGATGATCTCCGGCGCCAACCGGCTCCAGCCCGCCTGATACCCGGACAACAGTTCAGCCCCGGTCGAGGACCGGGGCTGAACTGTCGTGAACTGTTCGGTTGACAGTGAACTGGTGCGCGATACTGGGATTGAACCAGTGACCTCTTCCGTGTCAGGGAAGCGCTCTCCCGCTGAGCTAATCGCGCGGGATGGAGAAAAGAGAGCGGACGACGGGATTCGAACCCGCGACCCCAACCTTGGCAAGGTTGTGCGCTACCAGCTGCGCCACGTCCGCATTCGTGAAAGCCCCCGGGCTGGGGGCCGTCACTGGTCGAGCAAGTAAAACAGTCGTGCATCTATCATCTATCTCGGTGCGCGATACTGGGATTGAACCAGTGACCTCTTCCGTGTCAGGGAAGCGCTCTCCCGCTGAGCTAATCGCGCGAGGTGGAGACGGGAATCGAACCCGTGTGCACGGCTTTGCAGGCCGTTGCCTCACCACTCGGCCACTCCACCGTGAAGGTTGAGTCCAACCTCTCGAGCGGACGACGGGATTCGAACCCGCGACCCCAACCTTGGCAAGGTTGTGCGCTACCAGCTGCGCCACGTCCGCATGCACCCTGTAACTCGCGGAGAATGTTCTCCGTGGTGCGGTTGAGAACATTAGCCGACCATCCGCGATAGTTACAAATCTGCAGGTCAAGGCATCAGACGGTGAACTACGCATGAACGACGCCGGGTCGCGGACGTGCCGCGGGCGGGGGTCGACACGAATCCCAGCGACGTGATTTTCGTTCGGCCGCTCGGTCGTGTTAATGTTCCAACTCGTTCGAGCGCGAGTGTTTGGCGCGCCTCGGTCCCGTGGCTCAGTGGAAGAGCGTCCCGTTCACACCGGGGAGGTCGCTGGTTCGATCCCAGCCGGGACCACAGAAAAGAAGAGGGCGTTTCCGAAATCGGAAACGCCCTCTTCTTTTTCGTGTGCGCACCCGAATAATCGGTTGTTCCGGCTCTCCGGTGCGGCGGACAATGAACTCAGCCGGCCGAAATTTCCCGGGTGATCCGCTATCGAAGGACTGAGTCCCATGTTCCCCGTGAGGCTGGAAGGCACCACCGCGCCCACCTTGATGTGGGCGGAAGAGTGGACCATCGAGCAGGCAGCGTTGCAGCAGCTGCGGAACATGGCCGACCTGCCGTGGGTGCACGGTGTGCGGGTCATGCCCGACGTCCATGTCGGCAAGGGTGCGACGGTCGGTTCCGTCATCGCGATGCGGGAGGCGGTCGCCCCGGCAGCGGTCGGCGTCGACATCGGGTGCGGGATGACGGCGGTCCGGACGGATGTGACCGCGAACGATCTGCCCGACAGCCTGCGCTCGATGCGCTCGCGCATCGAGCACGCGGTGCCGGTCGGGTTCGCCATGCACGAGCGTTCGGTGAACGTCGGCGCACTGGACGTCAGGGACGCCGGGGGAGTGAAGAAGGGATGGCACCGCTTCTGGCAGGAATTCGGTGACCTGCATTCCGGCGTCCAGTCCCGCGAATCCAGGGCGATGAAGCAGATCGGAACGCTCGGCGGCGGCAACCACTTCATCGAGGTGTGCCTGTCGGACGCCGACGAGGTCTGGCTGATGCTCCACTCCGGTTCACGCAACATCGGCAAGGAGCTGGCGGAGCGGCACATCGCGGTGGCGCGGGCGTTGCCGCACAACCAGCGGCTGGTCGATCGCGATCTCGCGGTGTTCCTCGCAGGCAGCAAGGAGATGGACGCGTACCGCCACGACCTGACGTGGGCGCAGGAATACGCGGCCCGCAACCGTGCCGTCATACTCACGTTGGTGATGCAGGCATTCCGGCAGGCTCTGCCCGGCAGGCCGGTGCGATTCGACGAGCCGATCTCCTGCCACCACAACTATGTGTCGGAGGAGATCATCGACGGCGAGCCGATGCTCGTCACCCGCAAGGGCGCGATCCGGGCCGGGCGGGGTGATCTCGGACTCATCCCCGGATCCATGGGCACCGGTTCCTACGTGGTGCGTGGCCTGGGCTCCGAGTTGTCCTTCCATTCGGCATCGCACGGGGCGGGACGGACGATGAGCCGCACGAAGGCGAAGAAGCGCTTCACCGTCGACGACCTCGTGCGGCAGACGTCCGGAGTCGAATCGCGTAAGGACGCGGGCGTGATCGACGAGATCCCCGGCGCCTACAAGGACATCGAGCAGGTGATCGAAGCGCAGGCCGACCTCGTGGAGGTCGTGGCCCACCTGCGGCAGGTCGTCTGTGTGAAGGGATGACCTGCGGGCGGTGCGACGACGCGCCGCCGCAGGTCGCGCTCGGTAGGCTGGAGCGGTGACTAGCGGAGAAGCTCGGCCGGGACCCGCGCCCGAGAACGTGGACGTGGACGACTCGGATCTGTCCCCGTTCCAGGAAGCGGAGAGCCGGTGGCACCGGTGGCGGGCGCACATCGCGGCGCGGCCGAGCCTCAATCTGGCGTACCGCATCGCGGTGGGGGTCATCGGGGCCCTGGTGCTGGCCGCCGGGATCGTCGCGATTCCCTATCCGGGCCCCGGCTGGCTGATCGTGTTCGCGGGGCTCGGGATCCTCGCATCCGAGTTCGCTTGGGCCCACCGGCTGCTGCACTACGCGCGGCAGCGCTACGACAAGTTCATGCACTGGTTCTCGCGGCAGTCACTGGTGGTCAAGGGGGCGGGCGCGCTGCTGACGTGTGTCATCGTCCTCGCCACGCTGTGGTTGCTCGGGACGTTCGGTCTCGTCGGAACGTGGATCGGCCTCGACTACCCGTGGCTGGAGAGCCCGCTCTAGCCGGACGCATGGTTGGGTGTGACTGCTGGGCCGATAACATGGGCTGGCACATTCACCATGTCTGCACCGCACACCTCACCTAGGAGAACATCGCCGTGAGCACCCCCGCATCCGCCGCCCCAGCCGCCCTCGTCCGGGTGCCCGCGGGGACTACGGCCGGTACAGCGGTTCGGGAGGCGGGCTACCCGAGCAAGGGTCCGGACGTCGTCGTCGTGGTCCGTGACGCCGAGGGCCAGCTCAAGGACCTGTCCTGGGTGCCCGACACCGACGTCGAGGTCGAGCCGGTCGCGGCGAACACCGACGACGGCCGCAGCGTCATCCGCCACTCCGCCGCCCACGTGCTCGCGCAGGCCGTCCAGCAGGAGTTCCCCGAGGCGAAGCTGGGCATCGGCCCGCCGATCAAGGACGGCTTCTACTACGACTTCGCCGTCGATCGCCCGTTCACCCCCGAGGACCTCGCGAGCCTCGAGAAGCGGATGAAGAAGATCATCAAGGGGTCGCAGCGGTTCTCCCGCCGCGTCGTCGAGTCGCTCGAGGACGCGCGCGCCGAGCTGGCGAAGGAGCCCTTCAAGCTCGAACTCATCGACGACAAGTCGGGCATCGACGATCCGGAGATCATGGAGGTGGGCGGCAACGAGCTCACCATCTACGACAACCTGGACCCGCGGACCGGCGAGAAGGTGTGGGGGGATCTGTGCCGCGGCCCGCACATCCCCACCACCAAGCACATCCCGGCGTTCAAGCTCACCCGCAGCTCGGCGGCGTACTGGCGCGGTAATCAGGACAACGCCGATCTCCAGCGCATCTACGGCACCGCGTGGGAGTCGGCGGAGGCGCAGGACCAGCACCTGGAGCTGCTCGCGGAGGCGGAACGCCGCGACCACCGCAAGCTGGGGTCCGAACTCGACCTGTTCAGCTTCCCCGACGAACTCGGCTCCGGACTGCCCGTGTTCCATCCGCGGGGCGGAATCATCCGCACCGAGATGGAGGACTACTCCCGCAAGCGGCACGTCGAGGAGGGGTACGAGTTCGTCAACACCCCCCACATCACCAAGGGGCACCTCTACGAGGTGTCGGGTCACCTGGACTGGTACCGCGACGGCATGTTCCCGGCGATGCACATCGACGAGGAGCTGAACGAGGACGGCACCGTGCGCAAGCTGGGCCAGGACTACTACCTCAAGCCGATGAACTGCCCGATGCACAACCTGATCTTCCGCTCCCGCGGCCGGTCGTACCGCGAGCTGCCGTTGCGGCTCTTCGAGTTCGGTTCCGTGTACCGGTACGAGAAGTCGGGTGTCGTCCACGGACTCACCCGCGTGCGCGGCATGACGCAGGACGACGCGCACATCTACTGCACCCGTGAGCAGATGCGTGACGAACTGGCGACCACCCTGCAGTTCGTGCTCGGCCTGCTGAAGGACTACGGACTCGACGACTTCTACCTCGAGCTGTCCACCAAGAACCCGGACAAGTTCGTCGGCGACGACGCCGTGTGGGAGGAAGCGACGGCGACTCTCGCCGAGGTCGCGGAGTCGTCGGGGCTGAACCTGGTTCCCGATCCGGGCGGCGCCGCGTTCTACGGACCGAAGATCTCGGTGCAGGTGCAGGACGCCCTGGGCCGCACCTGGCAGATGTCGACCATTCAGCTCGACTTCAACCTGCCGGAGCGTTTCGACCTCGAGTACACGGCCAACGACGGCACCAAGCAGCGTCCGGTCATGATCCACCGGGCCCTGTTCGGTTCCATCGAACGGTTCTTCGGCGTGCTCACCGAGCACTACGCGGGTGCGTTCCCGGCGTGGCTGGCGCCCGTCCAGGTGGTCGGCATCCCGGTGGCCGAGACGTTCGCCGATCACCTCTTCGACGTGGTGAAGCGGCTGAAGGCGGCCGGTGTCCGCGCCGAGGTCGACGCGAGCGACGACCGCATGCAGAAGAAGATCTTCAACAACACGGCGCAGAAGGTGCCCTTCATGTTGCTGGCGGGTGCGCGCGACGTCGAGGCGGGTGCCGTCAGCTTCCGATTCCGGGACGGCACCCAGGTCAACGGCGTGCCCGTGGACGACGCCGTGCGGATCGTCACCGAGTGGATCGGTCGCCGCGAGAATGCCTCGCCGACGGCGGAACTGCTGCAACCCGGTAAGGAAGGGTGACGCACATGACCGGAGGTGACGACGTGACGGCCGACGAGATGCTCGGCGGCCCCGGCCGCCTCGTCGACCGCGGCCCCGGCGAACCCGATCACCTCCAGCGGATCTGGTCGCCGCACCGCATGTCGTACATCGCCGAGGCGCCGAAGTCGCGGGACACCCCGAACGAGCCGTTCATCGACATCCCGAAGATGGACGACGAGGACGGGTTGATCGTCGCCCGGGGTGAGCACGTCTATGCGGTGCTCAACCTGTACCCGTACAACCCGGGGCACCTGATGGTCGTTCCCTACCGCAAGGTCGCGGCGCTCGAAGACCTGACGGAGGAGGAAAGCGCCGAGTTGATGTCGTTCACGCAGCAGGCTCTGCGCGTGATCAAGCGGGTGTCGCGGCCGGACGGTTTCAACGTCGGTCTCAATCTCGGTGCGGCGGCAGGTGGTTCGCTCGCCGAGCACCTGCATCAGCACATCGTGCCGCGCTGGGGCGGGGACGCGAACTTCATCACGGTCCTCGCCGGGGTCAAGGTCATGCCGCAGTTGCTGCGCGAGACCCGGGGGCTGCTGGCGAAGGCCTGGAATGAATGACGCGTTAGATGAATGACGCGGGAGTCGCTGGCTCACGCGTGCGGGGTTCCTGGCAGGAAGTGAAGAACGGGGTGGAGAGGTGCTGAGCTTCTTCGGACGGGCATCCGTGTCCAAGGTGACGGCACCATTGGGGAAGGCCCTGGTCAAGACCGGGCTCACTCCCGATTCCGTCACCGTCATCGGCACCGTAGCGACCGTGGCCGGCGCGGTCACGCTGTTTCCCAGCGGACATCTGTTCTGGGGAGCGATGTTCATCTGGCTGTTCGTCATGTTCGACATGCTCGACGGTGCCATGGCCCGCGCCCGCGGCGGCGGAACCCGGTACGGTGCCGTTCTCGACGCCACCTGCGACCGGGTGGCCGACGGTGCGATCTTCGCCGGTCTGGCCTGGTGGGCGGTCTATCACGAGAACAGCAAGCCGCTGCTGATCGCGACTCTGCTGTGCCTCGTCACCTCGCAGGTGATCTCGTACGCCAAGGCGCGCGCCGAGGCCAGTGGGCTGTCCGCCGACGGTGGACTCATCGAACGACCCGATCGGCTGGTCATCGTGCTGGTCGGTGCCGGCGTGACCGGGCTCGGAGTTCCGTGGGCCATTCATGTCGCGATGTGGTTGCTGTCGGCGGGCAGCGTCATCACCGTGTTCCAGCGGGTACTGGCCGTCCGCCGGTCGCCGGGCGCCCGGGACGTGCTGCCCCTCCCGCCTGCGGACCCGACGCCGGAAGACGGACAGGCGAGCGTGCAGTGAGCGGTCTGTCGGAACGCATCAGCGACCTGGGGTACGCGACCGGCTGGCGGCTGGTCCGTGCGCTGCCCGAGAAGGCCGCGGTCGCCCTGTTCGACAGGGGAGCCGACTTCGCCGTCCGGAACGGCGGCCCGGAACAGTTGCGCCGCAATCTCGCCCGCGTGCTCGGTGTACCCGCGGACGAGGTGCCGGACACCCTGATGCGGGCGTCGATGCGGTCCTACGCGCGCTACTGGCGGGAGGCTTTCCGGCTGCCGTCGATGGACCTCGTGAAGACGGGCGCCGCCCTCGACGAGCTGATCGAAGGGCAGAAGCACCTCGACGCCGCGAAAGAAGCCGGCCGGGGCGCGGTCATGGCACTGCCGCACAGCGGCAACTGGGACATGGCCGGTGTGTGGTGCGCCCAGCACTGGGGCGGGCTGTCCACGGTCGCCGAGCGATTGAGGCCGGAGTCGCTGTACCGGCGGTTCGTCGATTACCGCGAAGGGCTCGGTTTCGAGATCTTTCCGCTCAGCGGGGGAGAGAACCCCCCGTTCGTGGAACTGTCGGCGCGACTGCGGGACAACGGGATCGTGTGCCTCCTCGGTGAACGCGACCTGGCGAAGAAGGGCGTCCCGGTGACGTTCTTCGGGGAACCGACGCGCATGCCCGCCGGCCCCGCGAAGCTGGCGATCGACACCGGCGCGCCGCTGCTGCCGGTGCACTGCTGGTTCACGGACGGCGGGTGGGGTTTCCGCATCGACCCGCCGATCGACACCACCGCGGGGGTTGCCGCGGCGACTCAGGCCCTGGCGGATCGGTTCGAGGCCAACATCGCGGCACATCCCGAGGACTGGCACATGCTTCAGCCGCTGTGGCTCTCCGACCTGTCCCAGTCGAGGCTCTCCCGCATGGAGAACTCGTGAAGATCGGAATGGTCTGCCCGTACTCGTTCGACGTCCCGGGCGGAGTGCAGGCCCACGTCGTCGACCTCGCGGAGGTTCTGATCGAGCGCGGGCACAAGGTGAGCGTCCTCGCGCCGGCGTCCGACGACGTCGACCTGCCCGACTTCGTCGTCTCCGCGGGGCGCGCCCTCGCCATTCCCTACAACGGTTCGGTGGCCCGGCTGAGTTTCGGCCCCGCCGCGAGCGCCCGCGTGCGGCGCTGGATCTCGGACAACAACTTCGACGTCCTGCACATCCACGAGCCGAACGCGCCGAGCCTGTCCATGCTCGCCATGCGCGTGGCCGAGGGGCCCATCGTGGCCACTTTCCACACATCGACCACGAAGTCGTTGGTGCTGAGCACGTTTCAGGGTGTTCTCCAGCCCTACCTGGAAAGGATCAGCGGCCGCATCGCGGTGTCGGAACTCGCCCGACGCTGGCAGGTGGAATCACTGGGCTCCGATGCGGTCGAGATCCCCAACGGGGTCGACGTCCAGGCGTTCGCGAACGCCGAGCCGCTGCCCGGCTACCCGCGTCCGGGAAAGACCATCCTCTTCCTCGGCCGCTACGACGAGCCCCGCAAGGGCATGGCGGTGCTCCTCAAGGCGCTGCCCGCTCTGGTGGAGAAGTATCCCGACCTCGAGGTGCTGGTGGTCGGACGCGGCGACGAGGACAAGCTGCGCCGCGAGGCCGGCCCGGTCTTCGGGCACCTGCGTCTGCTGGGCCAGGTCGACGATGCCGAGAAGGCGTCGGCACTGCGGAGCGCCGACGTGTACTGCGCCCCCAACCTCGGGGGTGAGAGCTTCGGCATCGTGCTGGTGGAGGCGATGGCCGCGGGAGCTGCCGTCGTGGCGAGCGAACTGGACGCGTTCCGCCGGGTCCTGCGGGACGGGCAGGCAGGCGTGCTGGTGCCGGTCGGGGATGTGGCGGCGCTCGCCGCCGGGATCGACTCGGTGCTCGGTGACCCCGAGCGCAGCGCCGCGCTCACCGATGTCGGCCGGACGGTGGTCACCGAATACGACTGGCCGGTGGTGGCCGAACAGATCCTGCGTGTCTACGAGACGGTCACCGTCGGCCGCGACGGCGTCCGGGAGGTCGGCTCGTGACGTTCTCCGCCCTCACGATCCTGGTCCTCGCCCTGGTCGCGGCCGTCGTCCTGGCGATCGGCCTGTGGGCGTACGGAACGGCCAACCGCCTCGACCGCCTGCACGTTCGCTCCGACCTGTCCTGGCAGGCTCTCGACGCGGCCCTCGCCCGCCGGGCGGTGGTCGTGCGGGCGGCGGCCGCGGCGATGGACCCGCCCGAGGGCAGGTCGCTGGCCGCGCTGGCGGCCCGGGCCGAACGGTCGGACCGGGCCGACCGGGAGATCGCCGAGAATGCGTTGTCGAGTGCACTCTCGTCCCTCGATCCGGAGGCGCTGCGTCCCCAGTTGGTGGCGGAACTCGCCGATTCGGAGGCGCGGGTGCTGATCGCCCGCCGTTTCCACAACGACGCCGTCCGCGACACCCTCGCACTCCGCACCCGGCGTCCGGTCCGATGGCTGCACCTCGGGGGCACGGCCCCGCTGCCGACGTACTTCGAGATCACCGAACGCTCGTCCGCCGCGGCGTTCACCGAGGGTCTGTCCCTCGATTCCGTCCGGACATCAGCCCGGGTGGTGCTGCTCGACCGTGAGGGCCGGGTCCTGCTGCTCCGGGGTCACGACCCCACCGTCCCTGACGTCTACTACTGGTTCACGATCGGTGGCGCCGTCGAGAAGGGGGAGAACCTGCGGGCCGCCGCGGTCCGGGAGATCGCCGAGGAGACGGGGCACACCGCGTCGCCCGAATCGCTGCGCGGACCCATGTGGCGGCGGGTTGCCATCTTCTCCTGGAACGGGCAGCTGATCCGCTCCGAGGAACTGTTCTTCGCGTTGCGCACCGGCGGGTTCGAGCCGCACCACGGGGGCTTCACCGAACTCGAGAACCGCACCATCACCGGTCACCGGTGGTGCACCGCGGACACGGTTCGTGAACTGGCGGCAGCAGGGGAAGCCGTGTACCCGCACGACCTCGCGGATCTCCTCGACGAGGCAGGCGCGGTGGCCTCGGCCGCGGACGAACCCGAGGTGCGCGCGATCACCTGAGCCGTCCCGGGAGCCCGGAGAAAGCCAGCAATTGCCGACTGGCTACGGAAGTGGACGGCCCCTCGTCCTAGAATCGGGTACTGCAGCGTGAACGTCGTCGCTCACGTATGCCGTTATCGAAGTCAATCCACGCCACAACCCAGGAGTTCGCTGTGAGCACCCCCGACACCACCCCCACCACCGGTACGGCACGCGTCAAGCGTGGCATGGCCGAGATGTTGAAGGGCGGGGTCATCATGGACGTCGTCACCCCCGATCAGGCGAAGATCGCCGAGGATGCCGGTGCGGTCGCGGTGATGGCGCTCGAGCGGGTGCCCGCGGACATCCGGGCGCAGGGTGGGGTGTCCCGGATGAGTGATCCGGACATGATCGACGGCATCATCTCCGCGGTGTCGATCCCGGTGATGGCCAAGGCCCGGATCGGGCACTTCGTGGAGGCGCAGATCCTGCAGTCCCTCGGGGTCGATTACGTCGACGAGTCGGAGGTGCTGACCCCGGCCGACTACGCCAATCACATCGACAAGTGGCAGTTCACCGTCCCGTTCGTGTGTGGTGCCACCAATCTCGGTGAGGCGCTGCGGCGGATCACCGAGGGTGCGGCGATGATCCGGTCCAAGGGGGAGGCCGGTACCGGTGACGTGTCGAACGCGACCACGCACATGCGGACGATCGGTGGGGAGATCCGCCGGTTGACCTCGCTCAGCGAGGACGAGCTGTATGTGGCGGCGAAGGAGTTGCAGGCGCCGTACGATCTGGTCGTCGAGGTCGCCAAGGCCGGGAAGTTGCCGGTCACGATGTTCACTGCCGGTGGCATCGCCACCCCGGCGGATGCGGCGATGATGATGCAGCTCGGTGCGGAGGGTGTGTTCGTCGGGTCGGGGATCTTCAAGTCGGGTAACCCGGCGGAGCGGGCCGCGGCGATCGTGAAGGCGACCACGTTCTTCGACGACCCGGATGTGCTGGCGAAGGTTTCCCGTGGGCTGGGTGAGGCGATGGTCGGGATCAACGTCGACGACATCCCCGTCCCGCACCGGCTCGCCGAACGCGGCTGGTGATCCCCGCGATCGATCTGTGATCGATCGCGGCGCTCCTGGCGCCGCACTACTTCCGTTCGCACCGCACGAGGCCCCGACCCGGGCCTCGTGCGGTGCGGTGCGCCGGTGCCCGGGACCCGTGTGAGAGTGTCAGCGGACGAGCATCGGAAGGGGCCGTGGATGGCGACGATCGAAGAGATCCTGGAAGTGGAACGCCTCGAGGAGAACATCTTCCGAGGCATAGCGACCGAGACCATGCTTTCCCGCACGTTCGGTGGGCAGGTGGCCGGTCAGGCGCTGGTGGCGGCGGTCCGCACCGTCGACCCCCGATTCATGGTGCATTCGCTGCACGGCTACTTCCTCCGTCCCGGAAACCCCACGATGCCGATCGTGTACCTGGTGGACCGCATCCGGGACGGTCGGTCGTTCGTCACCCGGCGGGTCAACGCCGTCCAGGACGGTCAGGCGATCTTCACGATGTCGGCGTCATTCCAGGTCGAGGACGAGGGCATCGAGCACCAGGACGAGATGCCCGTGGTCCCGCCGCCCGATACGCTGCCGTTCGCCAGTGACTCGGCCGACCCGGAGATCGCCTGGCTCGCCCAGGAGTGGTCAGACTGGGACATCCGGATGGTCGGCCACGGCGAGGTCGACCGCAGGCGCGGTGCGGCCGCTCAGCAGCAGGCGTGGTTCCGGTCCCGCAAGACGCTGCCCGACGACCCCGTCTTCCACGTCTGCGCGCTGGCCTACATGAGCGACATGACGCTGATCGGTTCCGCCATGACCCCGCACCCCGGTGTCGAGATCAACGGTGCCTCACTCGATCACGCACTGTGGTTCCTGCGCCCGTTCCGGGCCGACGAGTGGCTACTGTACGACCAGACGTCACCGTCCGCCGGATTCGGGCGGGCGCTCGCGCAGGGCCGGATCTTCGACCGGAAGGGCAACCTGGTCGCTGCCGTCGTGCAGGAAGGGCTGACCCGGTTCCTGCGCACGACGTGAGAGGCCTCAGCGACCCGCCCGGACGGCTGGCCTCGGCGGATGGTCGTACCGCACCAGCAGGTCGGGTTCGACCGTGACGTCGGCGGCACGGCGGAGCAGTGCGGGCACGGTCCAGCGTTGATCGGCCGGGGTTCGGCGCATCAGGGCGCCTTCACCCAGATGAAGTTGCACGGTGACGTCGAAGTCGAGATCCCGGCCCAGCAGCATCGGGCCGACGACGAGAAGCACCTGACCGTCGGCCGCGGGAACGCGGGCGCAGCGGGCGGAGCGATCCTCGGCCTCGTCCCACAGGCGCGGCAACCACCGGCGGTCGGTGCGGACCGACCGCACCACCTCCCGGTCCAGGGCGTCGTAGTCGAACCAGAGGGTGCGGTAGCTGAGTTCGTCGTCGCGCCCGTGCTCGAACCGCAGGGAGGCGGGCCGGACGTAGTCGTGGAGCGACACGACGTCACACGGGCGGCCCCGCTCCCGCAGCGACGCGCACACCGCGTCCGCGAGGGGCAGGGGGTGCGCGCCGTCCGGAGCGTCGATCGCGACGACGGCGGTGCCGTGAACGGCGAGGCAGCGTTCGGAGACGAGGGCGACGAGACCGTCCGGGCTCGTCGGTGTGAACATCGTCATGGCACCCATGGTGCCTCGAGCCCGAACCGGGCGGATAACCTTGACCAGGCACAGAAGGAGGGCTCATGGCGAGCATCGAGGACGTTCTCGAACTCGAAGCGCTGGAGAAGGACATCTTCCGCGGCGCGGTTCATCCGTCTGTTCTGAAGCGGACGTTCGGCGGGCAGGTCGCGGGTCAGTCGCTGGTGTCCGCGGTCCGTACCGTTGACGAGGCATTCAAAGTCCACTCCCTGCACGGGTACTTCCTGCGCCCAGGAAATCCGGCGAAACCCACCGTCTACCTGGTCGACCGGATCCGGGACGGCAGATCCTTCTGCACGAGGCGCGTCACCGGAATCCAGGACGGCAAGGCGATCTTCACCATGTCGGCGTCGTTCCACACCGAGGACGAGGGCATCGAGCATCAGGACACGATGCCGTCCGTCCCCGCGCCCGAAGAGCTCGTCGACGCCCAGACCCTCGAGGAGTTCGCCGCCACCGATCTCTACCGGGAGTGGAAGGAATGGGACGTCCGTATCGTTCCGGCCGGCTCCACCGGGAAGACTCCCGGAATCGCCGCGCAGCAACGGGTGTGGATGCGGTACCGCAGCAAGCTGCCGGACGATCAGGTCTTCCACATCTGCACCCTCGCCTATCTCAGTGACATGACGCTCCTCGGTGCGTCGAAGGTCCCGCACCCCGGAGTGGTCACGCAGACGGCGTCGCTCGATCACGCCATGTGGTTCATGCGCCCGTTCCGCGCCGACGAGTGGCTGCTCTACGACCAGACCTCACCCTCCGCCGGCTTCGGCCGCGCCCTCACCCAGGGCCGCATGTTCGACCGGAACGGCACCATGGTCGCCGCCGTCGTCCAGGAGGGGTTGACCCGTATCCAGCGCGATCAGGACAAGCGCGACATCGAGACAGGAAACATGGCATGACCCGTCCCCTCGTCGGAGTACTCGCCCTGCAGGGTGACGTCCGTGAACACCTTGCCGCACTGAATGATTCGGGTGCGGATGCCGTCGGCATCCGCCGCCCGGAGGAGCTCGAGAAGATCGACGGCCTCGTCATCCCGGGCGGCGAGTCGACGACCATGAGCAAGCTGCTGCAGATCTTCGAACTGCTCGAACCGCTGAAGGCGCGCCTGCGCGACGGGTTGCCCGCCTACGGGTCCTGCGCCGGGATGATCCTCCTCGCGAGCGAGATCCTCGACACGAGACCCGACGCGCAGCACCTCGGTGCGATCGACATGACGGTGCGCCGCAACGCCTTCGGTCGTCAGGTCGACTCCTTCGAGTCCGACCTCGAATTCGAGGGCATCGTCGGCGACCCGATGCGGGCCGTGTTCATCCGGGCTCCGTGGGTGGAGCGCGTCGGCGACGACGTCCAGGTCCTTGCCCGCGTGCCCGAGTCGGGTGGCGCGGCCGCCGGACGGATCGTGGCCGTCCGGCAGGGCGCCGTGGTGGCCACGTCGTTCCACCCGGAGGTGACCGGCGACCGGCGGGTGCACGAGCTGTTCGTCGACATCGTCCGCGGGGTCTAGGGACGGGGCGCGGCGAGTGTGTTGAGGAGCGCCGCACCCTGCGCGGCGCCGTCCACGGTGACCGCGAACGGGCGGCCGCCGGTGCGGTTCAGCACGATGCCCTCGCCGGCGCGGATCACGACCACGGTCCCGCGCGGCGTGAAGCGGTAGCCCCAGCCGCCCCATTCCGTGGGCCGGATCTCGGTGACCCGGGCCTCGTCGATGGAGTCGAGCGGGATCTTCCGCCAGCGGATGTTCCACGACGACAGGGTCAGTCCTGTGCGGTCGATCTGCACGGTCACGGAGGCGAAGCCGCCGCCGGCGACCGCCAGGACGACGAACAGGACGGCGAGCCAGAGCGCTCCCACCAGCGCGGAGACGACGGCGGCCAGGGTCATGGCGAGAGCGAGCACGCCCGCCCACCGCCCGCGGGCATAACCGGTCCACGATGCGCGCTCGCCGGGCGCCAGGGGGACGGGCAGCGTCGGCGCCGCACCGTTCTCCGGGGAGTGCGGCGTCCGGGGGAGCAGGGCGAAAGCGGCGATGGCCCACACGATTCCCAAGAGGGGAACGACGATCCACCAGCCCAGCGTCGCCGCTTCGGGCGAGCCCGCCTCGATCGTGGCAGCGACGCTGACGATCCAGGCCGTGGCCACCGTCCACCCGACGAGAACGGTGGCGGGAAGCCAGAGCGCGGCGTCGGTGCGGACCCGCGCCGCCACGACGCCCGCGATCACGGCGGCGGCCGCGCAGACGGCGAGAGCGATCCAGAAGTAGGTGGTCGTGTCGCTGAACCGGTCGGGTTCGGTGCCGGACCAGTGGCTGGCCACCACCGGCGGCAGTTCGCCGCTCCACGCGAGTCTCGCGATCACCAGCGCGAGAAGGGGGACAGCCGAGGTCGCGGCGAGCCGGCGCGTTCGGGAGGTCGTCATTGTCTGGTGGTCTCCTTGATCAGGTCGAGCATCTGTTCGGTGTCGAGTCCGAGGCGTCGTGCCTCGGACACGAAAGTGCGTGCGGCTTCGGTCAATCCGGTGTGAACCGGGTCCGTGTCGGCGCGGACGACCGCGCCCCGGCCCCGGCGGAGGTCGATCAGGCCCTCGTCGCGCAGCGCGGCGTACGCGCGCAGCACGGTGTGGAGGTTGACGTCGATGGATTCGGCCAGTGCCCGGGCGGAGGGGAGCCGATCGCCCGCGCCGATCTCCCCGCGCAGGAACGCGCCGCGCACATTGGCCGCGATCTGTTCGCCCAGTGGGGTGGTGGAGCTGTGGTCGACCCGCATCAACATGTTTGCATTCTATGCAAATAATGGCGACTTATGCGAGTTGTTACCCCGGGAACGCACAGGGGCGGCCGGGCTGCGGGTAACATCGTCAAAGCTGAAACCGCGCATTCGGCGTGCCAAAGGCAGCAGGAAAGGGGCTTGAATCGCATGAGCGGCCACTCCAAATGGGCCACCACCAAGCACAAGAAGGCTGTGATCGATGCCAAGCGTGGCAAAGCCTTCGCGAAGCTGATCAAGAACATCGAGGTGGCGGCCCGTACCGGCGGTGGCGATCCTGCGGGAAACCCCACCCTGTACGACGCCATCCAGAAGGCCAAGAAGACGTCGGTCCCCAACGACAACATCGAGCGCGCCCGCAAGCGCGGCGCCGGTGAAGAAGCGGGCGGCGCCGACTGGCAGACCATCATGTACGAGGGCTACGGACCCAACGGTGTCGCCGTCCTCATCGAGTGCCTGACCGACAACCGCAACCGTGCGGCCGGCGAGGTGCGTACCGCGATGACCCGCAACGGCGGCAACATGGCCGACCCGGGTTCCGTGTCCTACCTGTTCACGCGCAAGGGCGTCGTCACCCTGGAGAAGGGTGACCAGAGCGAGGACGACGTGCTGATGGCGGTCCTCGATGCGGGTGCCGAGGAGGTCACCGACCTCGGCGACACGTTCGAGATCGTGAGCGAGCCCACCGACCTCGTCGCCGTCCGCAGCGCACTGCAGGAGGCGGGAATCGACTACGACTCCGCCGAGGCCGACTTCCGTGCGTCCGTCGAGGTCCCGGTCGACGCCGACGGAGCCCGCAAGGTGTTCAAGCTCGTCGACGCGCTCGAGGAGTCCGACGACGTGCAGAACGTCTACACCAACGTCGACCTGTCCGACGAGGTGCTGGCGGAGCTCGACGACTGATCGCACGACGCACGGCACGGGTCGGGGGAGCGGTGCTCGTCCGCCCCGGCTCGTCCTGCGTGTTGATGCGCCGACTCGTCCGACCCCACGGCTAAGCTATCGAACAGCTGTTCGGCGTGGGAGAGGTGGCTTTGCGTGCGTGTGCTGGGTGTGGATCCCGGTCTGACCCGGTGCGGATTCGGAGTGGTGGACGGCGGCGGCGGCCGCACCGTCACCCCGATCGCCGTCGACGTGGTCCGGACCCCGGCAGACCTCGAGTTGTCCTCCAGGCTGCTGCGTATCTCCGAAGCGGCCGAATCGTGGATCGATCTGCACAGGCCCGAGGTCGTGGCGATCGAGCGGGTATTCTCCCAGCACAACGTGCGCACCGCGATGGGCACCGCGCAGGCGGGTGGCGTGGTCGCCCTCGCCGCCGCGCGCCGCGGCATCCCCGTGTGTTTCCATACCCCCAGCGAGGTCAAGGCTGCCGTCACGGGGAGTGGCTCGGCAGACAAAGCTCAGGTGACGGCGATGGTGACGCGCATCCTCAAACTGGCGGCCGCACCCAAACCGGCCGACGCGGCGGACGCGCTGGCGCTGGCGATCTGCCATTGCTGGCGGGCGCCGATGATCGAACGCATGGCCCGCGCCGAAGCCGCGGCCGCCGAACAGAAACGTCGCTACCAGGCCCGACTGGCCGAAGTGAAGAAGGCAGGTACACGATGATCGCGTCCGTCCGCGGCGAGGTGCTCGAGATCGCCCTCGACCATGCGGTGATCGAATCCGCCGGAGTCGGCTACCGCGTGAACGCGACGCCGGCCACCCTCGGCGGACTGCAACGGGGATCCGAGGCCCGGCTGGTCACGGCGATGATCGTCCGCGAGGACTCGATGACGCTGTACGGCTTCCCCGACTCGGAGTCCAAGGAGTTGTTCGGGCTGCTCCAGACGGTGTCGGGAGTCGGCCCCCGCCTGGCGATGGCCACCCTCGCCGTCCTCGAACCCGACGCGCTGCGGGCGGCACTGGCCGAGGGCAACGTCACGGCACTCACGCGGGTGCCGGGCATCGGCAAGCGCGGGGCGGAGCGGATGGTCGTCGAACTGCGCGACAAGGTGGACGCGGTCGCGTCCACGTCCGGGGCGGTGCCGCTCGGTGCGGGCGGCGGCGGGTCGGTCCGCGACCAGATCGTCGAAGCCCTCGTCGGGCTCGGATTCCCGGCCAAGCAGGCCGAGCAGGCCGCCGACTCCGTCCTCGCAGAGGCGCCCGAGTCGACCACCTCCACGGCGCTGCGCTCCGCCCTCTCGCTGCTCGGGAAGACCAGATGAATCCCGAACCCGGGGGCGACTACGACGAGGAGTCCCCGGTCTCGGCCGATCTCGTCGCCGGCGACGGCGACATCGAGGCCAGCCTGCGCCCGAAGAACCTCCACGACTTCATCGGGCAACCGCGGGTCAGGGAGCAGTTGCAGCTCGTCCTGACCGGCGCCAAGATGCGCGGCGGCACCCCCGACCACATCCTCCTCTCGGGCCCGCCCGGCCTGGGAAAGACCAGCATGGCGATGATCATCGCCGCCGAACTGGGCTCGTCGCTGAGGCTGACGTCGGGTCCGGCGCTGGAACGGGCGGGCGACCTGGCCGCGATGCTGAGCAATCTCGTCGAGGGCGACGTGCTGTTCATCGACGAGATCCACCGCATCGCCCGGCCGGCCGAAGAGATGCTCTACCTCGCGATGGAAGACTTCCGGGTCGACGTCGTGGTCGGCAAGGGCCCCGGCGCCACGTCCATTCCCCTCGAGGTCGCACCGTTCACCCTGGTAGGGGCCACCACTCGCTCGGGGGCGCTCACCGGGCCGCTGCGCGACCGATTCGGGTTCACCGCCCACATGGACTTCTACGAACCCGCGGAACTGCAGCAGATCCTCATGCGATCGGCTGGCATTCTCGGCGTGCAACTCGGCGAGGAGGCCGGCGCCGAGATCGCAAACAGGTCCAGAGGCACGCCCCGCATCGCGAACCGCCTCCTCCGCCGTGTCCGCGACTACGCCGAGGTCCGGGCGGACGGCGTCGTCACCCGCGAGATCGCCCACGCCGCTCTCGCCGTCTACGACGTCGACCAGCTGGGACTCGACCGCCTCGACCGGTCCGTCCTCAGCGCCCTCGTGCGCAGCTTCGGCGGCGGCCCGGTCGGAGTGTCCACCCTGGCCGTCGCGGTGGGTGAGGAACCCGCCACCGTCGAGGAGGTGTGTGAGCCCTTCCTCGTCCGCGCCGGAATGATCGCCCGGACACCCCGCGGCCGTGTCGCCACGGCCGCCGCGTGGACGCAACTGGGCCTGACCCCGCCGCCGGACGCTGTGACCGGCGGAATCGAGGTCCGCGTCAACGAACCGCAGGCATCCCTGTTCGATCCGCAAGACCCCTGATCGACCCCCGGAGAAACGCCCGCCTCGTGCCGAGCGAACCGGTGTCCGGGCCGGTGATGGCACACTGGTGTATTGCATCGGTCCAACCGGGACCAGTGCTTCGGACCGTGCGACATACCTCGAGGTTGACTTACAGATGGATTTTCTCTTCCCGCTCCTGATTCTGGCGCTGCTCGTCCCCATGTTCCTGGGGATCCGCCGACAGAAGAAGGAGGCGGCCAAGGTGACCGCTCTGCAGGACTCGCTCTCGGTCGGTGACCGCATCCTCACGACTGCCGGTCTGCACGGCACCGTCGTCGCACTCGGCGACGAGACGATCGACCTCGAGATCGCTCCCGGCGTGGTCACCACGTGGTCGCGTCTCGTCGTCCGCGAGCAGATCGTCGACGCCCCGCTGCAGGGCAGCGGTTCCATCGACCACGAGTCGATCGACGCCGAGGCCCCCGCCACCGACATCGTCCGCGAGGATCGTGAGAACGGCGGCGACACCCCGCCGCGCCTGAACAAGGATTGATCGACGCTTCCGCGGCGTACCCGCGCAGCCGTCGCGTCGCAGGCGCCCCGGGCGCGGCAACCGGGGCACAGCCCTGCGTCTGCCGGTCCGGTGCGCTGTGAACGTTCCCACCCGAACTGCACGTACTGAGGAGACATAGAGATCGTGGCACCTTCCACAGGATCGGTGCATCCCGTCCGCTACCTCACCGTTTTCGCGGTGCTCGTGGCGGTTCTGTATGCCCTGGTGTTCTTCACCGGCGACAAGTCCGCGACACCCAAGCTGGGCATCGACCTGCAAGGTGGGACCCGAGTCACCCTCACCGCACGCACCCCGGACGGCAGCAAGCCGACGCCGGACAGCCTGCGGCAGGCCCAGGAGATCATCGAGACCCGTGTGAACGGACTCGGCGTGTCCGGCTCCGAGGTGGTCATCGACGGCGACAACCTCGTCATCACCGTCCCCGGCGACGACAGCGCGCAGGCGCGTTCGCTCGGCCAGACGGCGCGCTTGTACGTCCGTCCCGTCCAGACGTCCCAGGCCGCGGCCCCAGCCGGCACGCAGGCACCTGCCGCCGGTGGGACGCCGGCCCAGGCTCCCGCCGGAACCGAGACTCCCGCGCCCCAGAACCGGCCGTTCCCGGCTCAGGATCCGTCCACCTCTCCCGAGCCGACTCCGACGGCGGAGCCGGCGCCCGCCGACGCGTCCGGCACCGAGACTGCCGAGGCGGCCGACGAGATCGCAGCCGCGCGGGCCACGCGCCAGAGCACCGACCCGGCCGTGCAGCAGCAGGCCATGGCGACGCTCGACTGCAGCGTGCCCGACCCGCTGCGCGGCAACGACGACCCGGCCCTACCGCTCGTCGCGTGCTCCACCGACGGCCAGGCCGTGTACCTGCTCGAACCGGCGATCATCGACGGGCAGGAGATCGCCGACGCGACGTCCGGCTACAACTCCCAGCAGTCGCGGCACGAGGTGAGCCTGACGTTCAAGTCCGAGGGCAGCAACACCTGGGCCACGTTCACGTCGCAGAACATCGGCAAGCAGGCCGCGTTCACACTCGACTCCAAGGTGGTGAGCGCACCGGTCGTCCAGGGCGCGACACCCGCAGGTAGCTCGACGTCGATCACCGGCTCGTTCTCCGCGGAAAGCGCGAAGGAACTCGCGAACACCCTCAAGTACGGCTCGCTACCGCTGTCGTTCGCGGCGTCCGAGGCGGAGACCGTGTCGGCGACGCTGGGGCTCGCCTCTCTGGAGGCCGGTCTCATCGCCGGACTGGTGGGTCTGGTCCTGGTGCTGCTCTACTGCCTCCTCTACTACCGCATGCTCGGGGTGCTCACCGCGTTGTCGCTGGTGCTGTCCGGTGTGATGGTCTACGCGATCATGGTGCTGCTCGGCCGGTACATCAACTTCACCCTCGACCTCGCGGGCATCGCCGGTCTGATCATCGGTATCGGTATGACCGCCGACTCGTTCGTGGTGTTCTTCGAGAGAATCAAGGACGAGATGCGGGAGGGACGCAGTTTCCGGTCCGCGGTACCGCGCGGCTGGGCCCGTGCGCGCCGGACCATCCTGTCCGGTAACGCGGTCAGCTTCATCGCCGCCGCGGTGCTGTACATCCTCGCGGTCGGGCAGGTGCGCGGCTTCGCGTTCACCCTCGGCCTGACCACCATCCTCGATGTCGTCGTGGTGTTCCTGGTGACGTGGCCGCTGGTCCACCTGGCCTCGAAGTCGCCGTTCTGGTCGAAGCCCGGTGTCAACGGACTGGGTGCCGTGCAGCAGATCGCCAAGGAACGCAAGGCTGCCGCAGCGTCGGCGAAGGAGTCACGAGTATGAGCGAATCGACCACGTCCCGGTCTGCGTCGCAGACAGACCCCGAGTCTTCGCTGTCCGATTCGGGCGTCAACCAGTCGTCGATGCCCCAGCACAGCCTGCTGTCGCGGCTGTACACCGGAACCGGCGCCTTCGAGGTCGTCGGGCGTCGCCGCTTCTACTACATCCTGACCGGCACGATCGTGCTGATCTCGTTGCTGAGCATCCTCGTCCGCGGGTTCACCCTCGGTATCGATTTCGAGGGTGGTTCGCGGATCCAGTTCCCCGCCGGCGGCGGGGTGGAGACCGCGCAGGTGGAGGAGGTCTACTCCGAGGCGCTCGGCATGGACCCCGTCTCGGTGCAGACGGTGGGCTCGGGTTCGAGCGCGACCGTGCAGATCCGCTCCGAGGCACTCGACGCGGCGCAGGTGGTGACGCTGCAAAACGCGTTGTACGACGAGTTCCAGCCGAAGGACAGCGACGGCAACGTCAGCAAGAACGTGATCAGCGTCGCCGACGTCAGCGAGACGTGGGGCGGGCAGATCACCCAGAAGGCGCTGATCGCGCTGCTTGTGTTCCTGGTGATCGTGAGCGTGTACATCGCCGTCCGGTTCGAGCGGGACATGGCGATCGCCGCGATCGTCGCGCTGTTCTTCGACATCGCCGTCACCGCCGGCGTGTATTCGCTGGTCGGCTTCGAGGTGACCCCGGCGACCGTCATCGGCCTGCTGACGATTCTCGGTTTCTCGCTCTACGACTCGGTGGTGGTGTTCGACAAGGTCGAGGAGAACACACGCGGGATTCTGCACCTGACCCGTCGCACCTACGCCGAGCAGGCGAACCTGGCGATCAACCAGACGCTGATGCGGTCCATCAACACCACCCTGATCAGCGTCTTGCCGGTGCTCGCGCTGATGGTGGTCGCGGTCTGGATGCTTGGTGTCGGAACGCTGAAGGACCTGGCGCTGGTGCAGCTCGTGGGCATCATCGTCGGCGCCTACTCGTCGATCTTCTTCGCGACACCCCTGCTGGTCACGTTGAAGGAGCGGTGGGGTCCGGTCGCCGCGCACACGCGAAAGGTCCTCGCTCGCCGCGCGACCCTGGCACAGGGCGGTGCGCCGAAGGCCGGCACCCCGGCCGCCGAGGTCGCCGCGTCCACGGCGGACACCGCCGTCCCGCGCCGCCGGTCGGCGGCGACCGCACCCACACCGGGCTCACGTCCCACCGGGAAGCGCAACAAGAAGAGGCACTGACATGCCCGCATCGCACAGCACCCGGCGCGGTGCGCAGACCCGACGCGGCCGTACTGCGGCCGTGTCGGGTGCCGGCCTCCTCGCGACCGTGCTCCTCGCCGGCTCGCTCGTCGGATGTTCCGAGGAGGGCGAGCAGATCCCGTCGATCGGGTACGCCATCGACAACACGATCACCACGTACAACGGCAACAGCGTCGCGGGTGCGGTGTCGGGGGCGCGTCAGGCGTTCGCGCGGGTGCTGCCCGGGTTCAACTACACGGGACCGGAAGGCGGACCGGTGGCCGACACGGACATCGGTACCGCCAACGCGATGCCCGGGGATGCTCTGACGATCCAGTACAAGCTCAATCCCAACTCCGTCTACTCCGACGGCGTGCCGATGTCCTGCGACGATCTGGTGCTGACGTGGGCGGCGAACAGTGGCCGTTTCCCGATGTTCGATGCGGCGAGTACGGCCGGCTACTCGGACATCGACCGGATCGACTGCCAGACCGGCTCGAAGGATGCCGTCGTCACGTTCAAGGCGGGACGGAATTTCACCGACTGGAAGTCGTTGTTCGGCGCGACGTCGATGATGCCGGCGCACGTGGTCGCCAGCGCCGCCGGCGTGCCCGACGTCGTGGCCGCCGTACAGAATTCGGACGCGGAAGCGTTGACGCGCGTCGCGGACTTCTGGAACAACGGATGGACGATGGCACCTGGCGACCTCGACCTCGCCAAGTTCCCCGCGTCCGGCCCCTACAAGGTCGAATCGTTCTCCGAGGACGAGGGCCTCGTGCTGGTGGCCAACGACCGGTGGTGGGGGAACCGTCCGGCCACCTCGCGGATCGTGGTGTGGCCCAAGTCTTCCGACGTGAGCGCGCGGATCGGTGACGGTTCGGTCGAGGTCGTCGACGTCGCCGCGGGATCGGCGCCCGATCTGGACCTCGGCGGGTTCGACGTGACGGAGGTGCCGTCGCGCAGCGTCGAGCAGTTCGTCCTGTCCACCTCGGGCCTGTTCGAGAACGCAGCCGGACGGCGGGCGTTCGCGGCGTGCCTGCCCCGGGAGGAGCTGGCGTCGAAGTTCGGGATCGCCGCGGAGTCGGACGAGGCAGGTGGAGCGTCCGGGGGCCCGGTCGACACGCGGGTCACCGCCCCCGACAGTCTCGTTCACCAGACGGTGGCCGGTGCCGTCGGCGGCCGGTACGAGACGGCGGACACGGCAGCGGCGACGGACGCTCTGGCCGACACCGGCAACACGTCGGCGACGGTCCGCGTCGGATATCTCGGTCCGAACCCGCGCCGCGCCGAGATCGTGGCGGCCGTGGCGGCGGCGTGTGCCCCAGCCGGTATCACCGTGCAGGACGTCGCGTCGCCCGAGTTCACCCCGTCCATGCTGCGCGACGGGCAGGTGGATGTGGTCCTCGCGGGCACGGCCTCCGCTCCCGGCGCCGCGGGCACGGCAGCGGCCACCACCGCGATGTACGCCCTCCGCAGCGGAATCCGATCGAACTTCGGGGACTACAGCAACGGCCGTGTCGATCAGATCGTCGATCAACTCTCGGTCGACAGCTTGACCGCCACCCAGCTGTCGCTGTCGACGGAGGCGGAGAACATCCTGTGGTCGGACGTGCCCACGGTGCCGCTGTTCGATCAGCCGCGGACCGTCGCGTTCGCAACAGGTTTGCAGGCGGGAGCAGTCAATCCGACGCGATCGGGCGCCGGCTGGAACATGGACAGGTGGGTTCTGCACAGGTGATCGACCATTCTTCGGCCCGTGACGCCGTCACCCGGCTCACCCGATGGGCCGACGACTTTCCGCAACCCGGGGTGCGGTTCGCCGACCTGACGCCGGTTTTTTCCGATGCGGACGGTTTCCGTGTCGTCGTCGACGCGCTCGCCGCCTGCGCCCCGGAGGCGGATGTGATTGCCGCCGTCGACGCCCGAGGGTTCCTCCTCGGCGGCGGCGTCGCCCGGGAACTGGGCTCCGGTGTGGTGGCCGTGCGGAAGTCGGGCAAACTGCCGCCGCCGGTGCTGTCGCAGTCGTACACCCTCGAATACGGTACGGCCACGCTGGAGATTCCGGCCGGCTCGATCGGTCTGGACGGGCGCTCCGTGCTCGTCGTCGACGACGTGCTGGCCACCGGTGGAACCCTCGACGCCACGGCGCGACTGGTGGAATCCGCAGGTGCCCGGGTGATCGGTGTCGCCGTGGTCCTGGAGATCGCCGCGCTGGGCGGTCGGGAGCGGCTCGGAAAGTACCCGCTCACGTCCCTCGTCACGGTCTGAGTACTAAAGTTGTGCCTGGTGGTCGTCACGGCCACCGGGGCGCATGCCCGAGACCAACCAGGGCCGCACGGCCCGAGCCATTTCAGTGGTAGGAGGTGACGGCATGACTTCGAATCTTGATCGGTCGCAGAACACGGGATCAACCTCGTCTGCGCAATCCGATGCCGAGTCACCTGCAGCGAACCCGGCTTCCGGTAACAACCGTGGAGCACAGGGATTCGCCGTTCCGGCGTCCGCATCGCGCCGGGTACGAGCGCGACTCGCCCGGCGCATCACGGGTCAACGGAACACGACCATCCGGCCGGTTCTCGAACCTCTCGTCAGCCTGCATCGTGAGCTCTATCCCAAGGCGGACCTGGCGCTGCTGCAGCGCGCCTACGACGTCGCGGAGGAGCGGCACGCGAGCCAGCGCCGCAAGTCGGGCGACCCGTATATCACGCATCCGCTCGCCGTCGCCAGCATCCTCGCGGAACTGGGAATGGACACGACCACGCTGGTCGCGGCCCTGCTCCACGACACCGTCGAAGACACCGGGTATTCCCTCGAGCAGTTGACCGACGAGTTCGGCGAAGAGGTCGCCCACCTCGTCGACGGCGTCACCAAACTCGACAAGGTGGTGCTCGGCAACGCCGCCGAGGGCGAGACCATCCGCAAGATGATCATCGCGATGGCCCGCGACCCCCGTGTGCTGGTGATCAAGGTCGCCGACCGGCTCCACAACATGCGGACCATGCGGTTCCTGCCGCCCGAGAAGCAGGCCCGCAAGGCCCGCGAAACCCTCGAGGTAATCGCACCTCTGGCCCACCGGCTGGGCATGGCGACCGTGAAGTGGGAACTCGAGGACCTGTCCTTCGCGATCCTGCATCCCAAGAAGTACGACGAAATCGTGCGGCTCGTCGCCGATCGGGCGCCGTCCCGCGACACCTACCTCGCGAAGGTGCGTGCGGAGATCAACGCGACCCTGACGGCGTCGCGCATCAACGCCGTCGTCGAGGGCAGGCCCAAGCACTACTGGTCGATCTACCAGAAGATGATCGTCAAGGGCCGCGACTTCGACGACATCCACGACCTGGTCGGTGTGCGGATCCTGTGCGACGAGGTCCGCGACTGCTACGCGGCCGTCGGCGTCGTCCATTCGCTGTGGCAGCCGATGGCGGGCCGGTTCAAGGACTACATCGCACAGCCGCGTTACGGCGTGTACCAGTCGCTGCACACCACGGTGGTCGGACCCGAGGGCAAACCGCTCGAGGTGCAGATCCGCACCCACGACATGCACCGGACCGCCGAGTTCGGTATCGCCGCGCACTGGCGGTACAAGGAGAGCAAGGGCAGGCACTCCGGTGACGTTGCCGAGGTCGACGACATGGCGTGGATGCGTCAGCTCCTCGACTGGCAGCGTGAGGCCGCCGACCCGGGGGAGTTCCTCGAGTCGCTCCGCTACGACCTCGCGGTCAAGGAGATCTTCGTCTTCACACCCAAGGGCGACGTGGTGACGCTGCCCGCCGGGTCGACACCCGTCGACTTCGCGTACGCCGTGCACACGGAGGTCGGGCACCGATGTATCGGCGCCCGGGTCAACGGCAGGCTGGTGGCGCTCGAACGCAAGCTCGAGAACGGCGAGGTGGTGGAGGTCTTCACCTCCAAGGCCGTCAACGCAGGCCCGAGCCGCGACTGGCAGACGTTCGTCGTCTCCCCACGCGCCAAGACGAAGATCCGGCAATGGTTCGCCAAGGAACGCCGTGAGGAGGCGCTCGAGGCGGGCAAGGACGCCATCGCGAAGGAGGTGCGGCGGGTCGGGCTGCCGCTGCAGCGCCTGATGAACGCCGAATCGATGGCGTCCATCGCGCACGAACTGCACTACACCGACGTGTCGATGCTGTACACGGCTGTCGGTGAGAGCCACGTGTCGGCGCAGCACGTCGTCCAGCGTCTGGTGGCCCACCTGGGCGGCGTCGGCGACGTCGAGGAGGAGCTGGCCGAGCGGTCGACTCCGTCCACGATGCCGATGCGGCCGCGGAGCACCGGCGACGCGGGTGTGCTGGTTCCCGGCGCGGAGGGCACGGTCGCCAAGCTGGCCAAGTGCTGCACACCCGTTCCCGGCGACGAGATCATGGGCTTCGTGACCCGGGGCGGCGCGGTCAGCGTGCACCGCACCGACTGCACCAACGCGGGCTCCCTGCAGGAGCAGTCCGAGCGCATCATCGCGGTCAAGTGGGCGCCGTCGCCGTCGTCGGTGTTCCTGGTGGCCATCCAGATCGAGGCGCTCGATCGGCACCGGCTGCTGTCGGACGTGACGAAGGCGCTCGCCGACGAGAAGGTCAACATCCTGTCGGCGTCCGTGACGACGTCCGGCGACCGGGTGGCGATCAGCAAGTTCACGTTCGAGATGGGCGACCCGAAGCATCTCGGGCACGTGCTGAACGTGGTCCGCAACGTCGAGGGCGTGTACGACGTGTACCGGGTGACGTCCGCCGCGTAGCAACGCCGAACAGGACGGTCGTTCGATCAGTTCGAACGACCGTCCCGTTCGTGTAGCCGGGGGAGGGCGTCAGCCGACCTTCGCGGTCTCGATCTGCACCGGGGTGTTGGGCTTGCCGCCGCCCGCGGACATGGATCCGTCGTCGCCGTCCGCCGCGATCTTCTCGACCGTCGCGAGGCCCTCCTCGGAGATCGTCCCGAACACGGTGTAGTTGGGCGGGAGCACCGAGTCGGCGTAGACGAGGAAGAACTGGCTGCCGTTACTGCCGGGGGTCCCGCTGTTCGCCATCGCGACCGTGCCGCGGGGGTAGACCACCGGATTCGCGAGTGCCGGATCGTTCGGCGCGAACGCCGTCTCCGGGTACTCGGTGGTGAAGCCGTAGCCCGGTCCGCCGGTGCCCTTCCCGCTGGGATCACCGCACTGCAGGACCTGCAGTCCCAGCTCCGTCGTCAGCCGGTGGCAGGGTGTGTCGTCGAAGTAGCCCTGCTGGGCGAGGCTCGTGAAGCTGTTGACCGTGCACGGGGCCTCGGCACGGTCGAGGACCAGGCCGATCGGTCCGGAGCTCGTCTGGAGGTCGACCGGGACGGTGCCCTCGGTGGAGACCCCGGACGTGGGCGGCGGCGTGACGTCCTTGGCAGCGGGCTGCCCTGCCGGATAGGCGCAGTCCACGGTGGCCGCGGCCGGTGCCGGGACCGGCGGCAGCGTGCCGAACCTGGACAGATCGAGCGACTGTTCCGCCGCGCTCGTGGTGGCCGCCTTCGATGAGGTGCCGGTCGACGAGCCGCCGGAGTCGGACGAATCCGAACAGCCGGCGAGGAGGACCGCGAGGCTCACGCCTGCGACGAGGATCGAGGTGCGTTTCATCGGTCCATCCTCACACGAGACCTCAGTCCATCCGGACGGACGTGATGTCGATGGGCAGGTTGGGCTTGCCGCCGCCCGCCTGCATCGATCCGTCGTCACCGGCCGCCGCCACCTTCTCGATGGTCGCCAGGCCCGTCTCGTCGACCTTCCCGAACGCGGTGTACTGCGGGGGCAGCTGCGAATCGGCGTAGACGAGGAAGAACTGGCTGCCGTTGCTGTCGGGCTGGCCGCTGTTGGCCATCGCGATGGTGCCGCGCGGGTACGTCACCGGCACCTGCAGCGACGGATCCGACTCCTCGTACTGGTCGGTGGGGAATTCGTTCGCGAAGCCGTAACCGGGGCCGCCGGTGCCTGCGCCCGTGGGATCACCGCACTGCAGGACCTTCAACCCCTCGGACGTGACGAGCCGGTGGCACGGGGTGTTGTCGAAGTAGTTCTGGCTCGCCAGGCTCAGGAAGTTGTTGACGGTGCACGGGGAGTCGGCGTTGTCCAGGATCAGGCCGATGTTTCCCTGCGTCGTCTGCATGCTGACGCTGACTTCCTGCAGCGTGGTGTCGATGTCGTCGGTGCGCGGCGGGTTCACCTGCTTCGCCGGCGGCTGAGTGCTGGGGGTGTACGTGCAGGACACCTTCTCGGGTAGCGGTTCGGACCGGCCCGCCGGCATCACACCGGGCGACTGCGGCGACGCCGACACCGACTCGGCCGCCGACGCTTCCGTCGCGTCGTCGTCGCCGCTGGTGAGGGCGAAGACGACGGCGCCCGCCGCCACCACGAGCACGACACCGAGCACCGAACCGGCGATCGTCAGCTGCTTACGCTTGCGTGCTCTGTCGGCGCGGCGTTCGAGCTGACGCTCGAGCTTTCGTTTGGCTGCTTCCCGGCGCTGCTCGTTGCTCGGCACTGCGGTGGTCCTCCCGTATCGGTCTGTCTGGCAGTCGGTCGATATAGCAGTTGGTCGGTGCAAACTACCCCCGGCACACGACCTCCAGAGTCTGCCATCCGAACCTGAGAACATCCTGGCGGGGCGGCGGCTTAGGCTGTAGCGACTGCAATGTCCACTCGAACAGGAGCCTCACAGGTGCTCGTCACAGGATTCCCGGCCGGGATGTTTCAGACCAACTGCTACATCCTCGCGCAGGACGATGCCCAGGAATGCGTCGTCGTCGACCCAGGACAGGACGCCGCCGAACCGCTGTTCGAGTTTCTGGAACAGTCGAATCTCACGCCGACCGCGGTGCTCCTGACCCACGGTCACCTCGACCACGTCTGGAACGCCTACGACGTCTGCGAGAAGTTCGGGATCCCCGCGTACATCCATCCCGAGGACCGGTACATGCTGTCGGATCCCGGCCGCGGCATCGGCCCGACGATGAAGCCGTTCATCGAGGGCATGACGTTCGTCGAGCCCGGCGAGGTGATCGCGCTCGCCGACGGCGACGTGATCGAGCAGGCCGGGATGTCGTTCGCCGTCGACCACACCCCGGGGCACACACAGGGGTCCGTGGTCTTCCGGACCCGGGTCGCCACCGAGAACGGTCCGGTCGAGATCGCCCTCACCGGTGACACCCTGTTCCAGGGGTCGATCGGTCGCAGCGACCTGCCCGGCGGCAACCACGAACAGTTGCTGCAGTCCATCGCCGACAAGCTTCTGATCCTCGCCGACGACACGGCGGTTCTCCCCGGGCACGGCGGGTCGAGCACCGTCGGCGCCGAACGTGGGTCGAACCCGTTCCTCGTTGGACTCTCGGGATCGAAATAAGGAAAAGTAACGACAGTGAGCAAAGCCAGCACCTTCTCCGCCCCCAAGGGCGTCCCCGATTACGTCCCGCCGCAGTCGTCCGAGTTCGTCGCGGTCCGTGACGGACTCACGCGCGCTGCGCGACTGGCCGGATACGGCCACATCGAACTTCCCATCTTCGAGGACACCGGGCTGTTCGCCCGCGGGGTCGGCGAGTCCACCGACGTCGTCAGCAAGGAGATGTACACGTTCGCCGACCGCGGTGATCGTTCGGTGACCCTGCGGCCCGAGGGCACGGCGGGCGTCATGCGGGCCGTGATCGAACACGGCCTGGACCGCGGCCAGTTGCCGGTGAAGCTGAGCTACGCCGGACCGTTCTTCCGCTACGAGCGACCGCAGGCCGGTCGTTACCGCCAGCTGCAGCAGGTCGGGGTGGAGGCCATCGGCGTCGACGACCCCGCCCTCGACGCCGAGGTCATCGCCATCGCCGACGCGGGGTTCCGGGGCCTCGGCCTCGACGGGTTCCGGTTGGAGATCACGTCCCTCGGTGACGACACGTGCCGGCCGCAGTACCGGGAACGGTTGCAGGAGTTCCTGTTCGCCCTTCCCCTCGACGAGGAGACGCGTCGGCGGGCGGAGATCAACCCGCTGCGGGTTCTCGACGACAAGCGCAAGGAGGTGCGCGAGATGACGGCGGATGCACCGCTCATGCTCGACCACCTCTCGGACACGGCGAAGGCGCACTTCGACGAGGTCCTCGCACACCTCGACGCGCTGAGTGTGCCGTACGTGGTGAACCCGCGAATGGTCCGCGGCCTCGACTACTACACGAAGACGACGTTCGAATTCGTCCACGACGGTCTCGGTGCGCAGTCGGGTATCGGCGGCGGCGGACGGTACGACGGCCTGATGGCGCAGCTCGGCGGTCAGCCGTTGTCCGGCATCGGTTTCGGGCTCGGCGTCGACCGGACCGTCCTCGCGCTCGCTGCCGAGGGCAAGACCGCAGGCTCGACCGCCCGCTGTGAGGTCTTCGGCGTACCCCTGGGCGAGGAGGCGAAGGCGAAGCTGGTGGTGATCGCTCAGCAGTTGCGCGCCCAGGGGATTCGAGTCGACCTCGCGTACGGCAACCGCGGGGTGAAGGGCGCGATGAAGGCCGCCGACAGATCCGGCGCCGCGCTGGCACTCGTGCTCGGCGACCGCGACATCGCCGACGGGACGGTGGGAATCAAGAATCTCGCCACCGGCGATCAGGAATCGGTCTCCTCGGCGGACGTCGTCGCACGCGTCGGAGCCATCCTTGGCGCGTGACGACACCGCGCCGGTGTCACTCGACCTCGTTCCGATCGAGTTGATCGCACCACGGCTCAAACGGGTCGCGGCGATCGCCATGCTGATCGGTGTGGTGGTCGGCGTCCTCGTCGGGTTCTTCGGGCCCGTGTGGGTCGGTGTGACGGTCGGGGCCGTGATCGCGGTCCCGACCGCCGCGTCCGCTCTCCTCACGTTGCGGCGACGCATCACACTGCAGACCGGGCGAATCCGGTCCACGGGTGGGCTGCGCAGCAGGCACGTCGACGTCACGAGGGCGGTCGCAGCGGAACTGGTGGTCCGTTCGGCTCGCGTCAGCGAGGTGAGCGTCCGGATCACGGACCCCGACGGGAGCCTCGCGATACCGCTCGCCCTCTACACGACCGACGGCGGCCGTGAACTCGAGATCCTCGGGCTCCGCAGGCTGGCCGACGCCCTGACGACGAGCGAACTGGTGCCGGCAGCCGCGATCGCGTCGGTGCTCATCGAGCAACTACGCGCGGAAGCGCGCGGCGCGGCCCTTCCCGAACGCCCCCTGTTCCGGGCCGTGGAACTGGTGCGTTCGGAAGGCCGCGTGCCCACCACCACGCTCACCGATCACGAGGTGGCAGCGCTCCTCGACTGAGCGATCAGCTCCGGTCGCCGAACGGACTGTCGTCGAGATCCTCGCCGCCGATCACGGCGGGCACGACCATCGGGAGGTCGCCGACGCACGCGTTGTTCTCGCCGGCGTTGACGAGGTAGCTGGGTGTGGACCGGCCGCTCAGCTGGTCGTCGCCCCCACGCCCGGCGCCGGCCATCCCGGCGCCGCCCATGGGCCCGCCAGGTGACGAGGTGGCGGCCGGAGCGGCGCACTGTTTCGGAGTGGTCCCGGTATCACCGGGGCACAACCGGCACGGTGACCGTTCCGCGAGGTACGGAACCGCCACCCGCGGAGACGCTTCCGCCCACGCCGCCACCGTACACGCCGATGCCCGCGCCGCCGGCGATGCCCACCGCACCCGGAACTGCGCCCGCTGCCCCATGTGCGGGAACGACGGCGGATTTCGCCGACGGGGCGTCGGCAGGCAGGTCGGACGAGGAGACACTCGCCGCCTGGGTGCTCGCCGACACCACGTCGCCGAGGCAGTCGGTGAAGGTGGAGATCATCGTTGCCCACACCCTCGATCACGCTGGACGCGATGGCGAACGGTGACGTCGGTGCGGCTCCCGATACGGCTCCGGGCACAGGGGCGGCGGTACCGGACCGGGCGCAGCCAGTCCGTTCATCGTGAGGGTCTGTTCGTTCAGTTCGGTGCGCGTCTGCGTCACGATACCGATGGCCGCCTTGAGGTGCTTGGCCGCGGACGCGAGCAGCATTGCCTGCCCGGGTGGAGTCATCACAATCGGCGCGGCGGTAACGCAGTAGCTGCGAACGACTCCGAGGTAGTCATGAGGTTCGCGTTGCCCCGCGGCGTGGACGCGGCGGACGTCTGGGTGCTCGAGATCTCCGGTGCCGCGTTCGCTCGTTCCGTGCCGCTCGACTGAGCGTCTACGTAGATCTCGGACTGTCTGCCACTGGTGTGGCGGGCGCCTGAGATGGACGTGTGTCACGGCTACCCGTATCACCGTGCGGTGGTGTGGGTTGGACCGTGTCCCACACCGACGCTTGTGGTGCAGGAACATGCTGTTTCGGATTCACCCCCAACCGCCGTGGTGCGGTGGGCAGGCTGCGGCGGACCCGGCGATGCCGGGGCCTGCTCGGGGTCGGACCGGTTTTGTCGCGGCACCTGCGTATCGGCGCGTGCTCGGCGACCCGGACCGCGGGCAGCTGCCCCCGCCGGCGGGTGACGTTGTTCTTGCCGAGGAGCGCGCGTTTGGCCAGGTTCACCCCCGCGAGGTGGTCGCGGTTGCCGCCGACCCGGCAGCCCGGGCACCACGCGGTGTGGTACCCGCCGGGACGGGCAAGTGGTTCGTCGCAGCCCGGACACCATGCGGACGATCCTCGGGCGGGCACCGAGACCACCGTGATGCCGGCACCGGTGGCGGTGTGCGCGAGGGCGGCGACCGCTTGGCGGCGGGCGGACTGCGCGGCCCGGTTGTTGTTGACCCGCCCGTGTCCGCGGGTCTCGAGGGTGCTGAGATCTTCCACCGCGATCACCTGCGCTCCCGCGGTGGTGGCGTAGTCGGTGACCTGGCAGGCGAAGTGGAAGGCGAGTTCCCGGTTGATCTTCCCCCGCTTGGCACCCACCGCGGTGCGGTGTTCGTCGAGGACGGCGATCTTCGCCTCCAGCTGGGCGCGGACCTCCGGTGGGGCGGTGGCGGCCAGCCGGGTCAGCCGGGCGGCCTTGGCGTGCAGCAGCTGCCCCTCGGCCTGCAGGCGCGCCAGTTTGATTCCGAGGCCGCGGTCGTCGTAGGTGAAGCCCCGGTAATCCGACACCAGCCCCTCCGGGCTGTCGGTGGTGATGGCGGCGGCACCGAGCGTGGACGGGGACCAATCCACCCCCACCGCGACCGCGGCCGAGTCCAGGTCGCCTGCCGGGACGAGTTCGGTGGCGGCGCACCGCCACAACAGACCCCGGTGGTCGAGGACCAGGATCGGCAGAGGCCAATCGATGACAGGCCGGCCGCACAGGTGCGCGGGGATGGCCGCGGTCAGCCGCACCCGCCGCCACTGCGCCCGCCCCACCGGCGCGGGACAGGTCGGCAGCTTCACCGTCAACACCAGCTCATGCTCTGCGACGGTGACGGCAAGCTGCGCGAGCTGCCGATCGGTGGCCGACAGTCGGGCCATGGCCGCGATCTGCGGTGGTCCCTGCAGGTCGGTGATCCGCAACCGGCCGGCCGGTGCCCCGCCACTGGAGCGGGCGCGTGCGGCGAGCTGGCGCCGCACACCCCGAGCGAAACCCGAGGGCACAGAGTCGCCCGGCTCGGTGGGTGCGGTCAGACGACCGGTGGCCGGGTCGAATCGGGTCGACAGTGCCGCGATCGCGGTGTCCCGGTAGGTCAGGGTCCGCAGGGTGGCCAGCACCTGCGCGGTCACCACCCGGCTCACCCGCGACGGCACATAGACCCCGTCCGGATAGGTCGGATCCCAGCCGAGCCGCGCCGCGGCGACATGACCCTGTGCGGGCAGCCTGCGGTCCTGGCGGTCACGGCCGGCGGCGAGCACGTCGAACGTCGCCGGCCGCCACAGCCGCGACACCAACTCGGCGCCAGCACCTGCAATCAGATCGAGCAGCCACCCCACCCGGGTGTCGACGTCATCGAGGCCGATCCGCTCACCGGTCGCGTCGTCGACCGCCACGTGGGCGCGGGTGGTGAACGCGAACTGCCGCGGCGTCGTGGAGACCCCGTCGTTGATTCCGTGGCGACCAGAGCGCCCAGAAACCACGCCGGACAACGATGCCGGCACCGCCGTTACGTCATCCATCAACCCTCCCACCAGTACATGTGGCAACCGGGTGCGTAAGACCTCGACAGTAACGCCGACCTCCGACATTTAGCCTCGGGGGGAGTCCGCAGGCGGGCCGAACGTCCGACCGGGACACCTGGTGATCCCTGGCTTTTTGAGTGGTCGTCTGCGGGCTCGGTGTCTGGTCGAGCGGTGTCCTTGTTCGGGAACTGGGAGCCGGCCGGTAGGCGTGGACTCCTGCTTAGAGAATGTCTGGGCCGTGGCCGCGATGGTGAGTCACCTGGTGAACAGGGATGTGGACCGACAGGAGCAATGACGATGGCATTGACGTTGGGGATCGACGTGGCTGTCCGGGCCGAGCGTCAGACAACGCTGGCCCGTGATGGTGCCACGGTATGGCGTGGCCGTTCTGGCCACGGCCGGCCGATCTGGAACGGTTGTGGGCGGACTTGTGTCGCTTGCCAGGGTGATGGGACCACCTCGTTGCCACGAGCATGGGACCACCCGAAGGTGTCATCGAGCATCGACCTCGCCTTCTGAACTGTCAATGGCACCACGCCCGGGGCGGGTGCGTTGCCGGTAGGACGGTCCCTCGATGACGAGGGTGTGTGCCGCGGAGGTGAGCCGATCGATCGCCGACTGCGCGAGCAGGGCATCGGTGGTCATCGACAGCCACTCGGAGGACTCCCTGTTCGAGCTGACGATCGTCGCCTTGCGGCGGTGGCGCTCCATGACCAACTCGTAGAAGTCGTTGGTCTCGGTGGCGTCCAGGGGCCGAAGCGCAAAATCGTCGAGGACCAGGAGATCGACGGTGGCGATGCGCCGCATCTCCGCCTCGACCGAGTGGCCGAGCCGGGCGGCGCGCAGACGGGCGAACAGCTTGTCGGCGCGGGCGCAGAGCACCGTCATCCGGCGCCGGATCGCGACGTGCCCGAGGGCGGTCGCCAGGTGCGTCTTGCCCACCCCAACCGGTCCCAGAACCAGGACCGAGTGGCCGGCCTCGGCGAACCGCAGCGAAACCAGATCCGACAGCAGGGATCGGTCGTAGCGGAGGTCGTCGAGGGCGTTCCAGGTGTCGATTCGCATCGACTGATCCAGACCGGCCTTCGCCGACCGTAAAGTGGCCGAGCGTGATTCCCGCCGGGATACCTCGTCGGCGAGGAGCAGTTCCAGGAACGCGACGTGGCTGAGCTGGTGCTGGCGGGCCAGGGCGAGTCGCTCGGGCAGGGTGTCCTTGAGGGCGCCGAGTTTGAGTGTTTTGAGGAGGGCGATCAGGTCGGCGCCGATCGGATCGACCGGCCCCGCGGGGGCGGGTGGGGTGGTCATCGTGTCTCCTTCGTGTCGGTGTTGCCGCCGGAGATCACCGTCAGATGCCCGGTCCTCTCGGTGGCGACGCCGGTCCCGGCAGTGGCGACGGTGGTCCTTTCGGTGGCAACACCGGTCCCGGTAGTGGCGACGCTGGTCCCGGTGGTGGCGATGCTGGTCCCGGTGGTAGCAGGTGTGGTCCTGTCGGTGGCGGGGTCGCGGGTGAACCGGGACGGTGCCGCCGACCCGGCGGCCGGCAGCAGCGGCGTGGTGGTCTCGGTGGCGCGTTCGAGCATCGAGGCGATCTTGCTCACCGACACCACATCCAGATCCAGCGCCGTCGAACATGCGGACTCGACCGGGCCGGGCCCGTAGCGGCGGACCAGCCCGAGCAGCCGGTAGACCGCCCGCATCGAAGATCCAGGGCAACGGATCGTCGAGCAGTCTTTCGGCGTAGATCCCGACGGCGCGGCCGTGCCCGGCGCAGGTGCCGATCAGCCGACAGATTCCCGATGCAGAGCACGAACTGGTGGTCGAGCGGGTGTGTGCCATCGACGTGGCCAAGGCCTCGGGAAGGGTATGTACCCGGACACCGGATCCGAGACGACCAGGCCGGCGGGCCAGCACGGTGTGGGACGCCCCGGCCACAACCGCCGCGATTACGGACCTCGGCGAGCAACTGGTGGCGGCGGGCATCGAGAAGATCACCGTTGAATCGACGTCGGACTACTGGCGGATCTGGTTCTATCTGCTCGAATCGGCAGGGTTGACGGTGCAGCTGGTCAACGCCCGCGATGTGAAGAACGTGCCGGGGCGCCCGAAAACGGACAAGCTCGACGCCGTGTGGCTAGCCAAACTCACCGAGAAAGGTCTACTGCGTCCGAGTTTCGTCCCGCCGCAACCGATCCGATAGCTGCGCGACTACACCCGGCTGCGGATCGATCTGACCCGCGAGCGCACCCGCTATTGGCAACGGCTCGAGAAACTGCTCGAGGACGCGCTGATAAAGGTGCCGTCGGTGGCTTCTCGTATGGACACCTTATCGGTGCGCGACATGCTGGAGGCACGGATCGCGGGCGAACGTGACCCGCGGCGGCTTGCCGGTCTGGCCCGCGGCGCGATGAAAGCCAAGCACGCCGCCCTGGTCGAGGCGCTCACCGGCCGGTTCGACGATCATCACGCCGAGCTGGCCCGGATGCTGCTCGACCAGATCGACACCCTCAACGCACAGATCGCCAGGCTCACCACCCGCATCGACGACCTGCTGGTCACCATCATCGACGAGCGCAGTGACCCGGTGCCGTCCGACGACCAGGACGCCGCGCGCGACGAGTCAGGGCTCACCACGATCGAGCGGCTCGACGAAATTCCCGGCGTCGGGCGTGCCGCCGCGCAGATCATTCTCGCCGAGGTCGGGCCGGACATGACAGTATTCCCACGCCCGCGCACCTGGTGTCGTGGGCGAAACTGTGCCCGCGCACCATCCAGTCCGGGCCGATCTAGCGCGGCGGCCGAACCGGCAAGGGCAACCCCTACCTCAAGGGAGTGCTCGGCGAGGCCGCCACCGCAGCCGCCAAGACAAACACCTTCCTCGGCGAACGCTACCGGCGAATAGTCAAACGTCGAGGCAAGCTCAAAGCCCTCGTCGCCGTCGCCCGCTCCATCCTCGTCGTGGTCTGGCATCTGCTGATCGACGCAAACGCCCGGTTCCACGACCTCGGCGCCGACTACCACACCCGCTACATCGACACCGAACGCAAGCTTCGCAGCCACCTCGCCCAGCTCGCCGCCCTCGGCTACCGCGTCACCGTCACGCCCGCGCCTAACCCAAACCCATACCTTCACAACCTGATCCGGCTCCGCAAGCTACGCCGGATGCTATGCCTGCCACTCACCTTCAGCATTTTCCGGTCAGAGGCGAAGGGGTGTTCCGCCCGCCGTCTCGGCGAGCAGTGCCCGCGACTTCGCCCGGATTTCGTCCATCGGCTTCGTCCATCCGAGGGCGCGTAGGCAGGCGTCGGCGAGGAGTCCGGCGGCACCCTCGTTCTCGGGCCCGGGAAGTAGTCCACGTTCGATGTCGGCGCGGGTTGCGATGGCGCTCTCGACTATTCGGAACGGCAGGTCGGTCAGGGCGGGGGAGGTGTCGCCCGAATCGTCGGTGATTTCCGTGAGGGCCTGGTCCGCCAGCTGCCGGTAGTGCCGGCGCAGCAGGGTTCGCTGGGCGCGGAACGGCTCGAATCGATCGGTCAGCAGTTCCGGAAGAAGATACAGCGCACCGAGATTCCATTTGGTGGCGGTGAGTTGCGTGACGTCGTAGGTGGCCAGCGCGTGCAGGCGCACCGTGGCGGGCGCGGCGGCGTCGGCGAGCCGCCCCGCGGCGGCGAGCGCGGGTGACACCGTCTCCTCGAGGAGCGCCGCCAGGATCTCCTCCTTGTTGGGGAAATGGTGGTAGAGCGATGCCTGCCGGATACCGACCATCTCGGCGATCTGCCGGGTCGAGGTGGCCGCGAAACCCTTGGTGGTGAACAACTCTCCGGCGGCGTCGAGTATCTCCTCGGGAGTGGTCTGCCCTGGTCTGCGCTGACTGGTCAGTCGGGGTCGTCCCGGCCCTGTGGTCACCGCTCCATGATGTCAGGTCGCTCGGGAATCGACGGTCTCCACCCGCAGTGAGGGTTTCGTCATGTTCCCGAAACGTAGGCAACGATGCTGTTACGGCCGGCCGCGATCTGGATACGCGGGCGTCACCCACCGAGCCACTTCCGCGAGAAAACTATCGAGCGACAGATATTGCTCTCGCCGAAGGAGTAAGCCCTTGAGTACACCCACAAGGACTGCGCAAGTGCTGACCGCGCCGGCCGCACCTCCCCGCCCGTCCGGCGGAACCGGCGTCGACGACACGGGCGACCTCGGCGAATTCGGCTACGAGCAGCAACTTCACCGTTCTCTGGGTAAGTTCGCGTCGTTCGCCGCCGGCTTCTCGTTCGTCTCCATCCTCACCACCATCTTCCAGCTCTTCGGGCTCGGATTCGGATTCGCCGGACCCGCCTTCTTCTGGACGTGGCCGGTGGTGTTCGTCGGACAGTTCATGGTGGCGCTCAACTTCGCCGAACTGGCCGCCCGGTACCCCATCTCGGGGGCGATCTACCAGTGGTCACGCCGGATGGGCGGCGAGGTGGTCGGCTGGTTCGCCGGATGGTTCATGATCCTCGCGCAGATGGTGACGGCGTCCGCCGCGGCCATCGCCCTGCAGGTCGTGCTCCCCAACGTGTGGAGCGGATTCCAGATCATCGGTGAGGACAGCACGCTGACGTCCGCGAGTGGCGCCGCCAACGCGGTGCTGCTCGGCTCGGTCCTCCTCGTGCTGACCACGTTCATCAACTGCATCGGCGTCAACTGGATGTCCCGGATCAACAACATCGGTGTGACCTGCGAGATCGTCGGGGTCATCGCGGTGATCGGCATGTTCCTCACCCACGCCCAGCGCGGGCCGGAGGTCGTGTTCGACACGGGCACGGCCGGTGCGTCACCCGGCTACGGGTGGGCGTGGATCGTGTCGGGTCTGATGGCGGCCTACGTGATGGTCGGATTCGGCTCCGCGGGCGAACTCGCCGAGGAGACACGGAACCCGCGCCGGGTCGCTCCGCGCACGATCCGCCTCGCGCTGTCCGTGTCGGCGCTCGGTGGTGGGCTCATGATCATCGGCGCGCTGATGGCCGCACCGAGCCTGACCGACGGCCGGCTCGCCGCCGAGGGCCTGCCGTACGTGCTCTCGTCGATTCTCAGCTCGCCCTGGGGCACGCTCCTGCTCGTCGACGTCGCGATCGCCGTGTTCGTCTGCACGCTGGCCATCCAGACGGCGGCGTCCAGGCTGGTGTTCTCGATGGCCCGCGACGGACGGCTGCCCGCCTCGCAGATTCTGTCGACGGTGAACACCCGCACCGGAACACCCATTGCGCCGTCGGTCCTGATCGGCCTGGTCTGCATCGGGATTCTCGCTGTCAACGTCGGGAACTCCGCCATCTTCGCGACCCTCTCGAGCGTCTGCATCATCCTGATCTACCTCGCCTACCTGATGGTCACGGTGCCGCTCCTGCTGCGCAGGCTGAAAGGCTGGCCGCACGGAGGACCGCAGGTCGACGCGGACGGACGGAAGCTGTTCTCGCTCGGACGGTTCGGCCTTCCGGTCAACATCCTGGCCGTCGGCTACGGCGCGCTGATGGTCGTCAATCTGTCCTGGCCGCGCGCCGAGATCTTCGACCCCAGCGGCGACTACCCCCTCCTGCGGTGGGCCGCCCCCGTCACCGTCGCCGCCGTGGTCGCGCTCGGATTCGCGTGCTTCCCGCGCGGCAGCACGACCCCCAACCCCGTCACGATCGGAGCCTGACATGACCTCAGTGGACACCTCGACCACCAGTGCCGCGAAGGAACACGCGCGTGCCCAGTCAGGAGTGGTCACCGACTCGATGCCGGTGGTCCCGGCGTCGTCCTGGCCCACCCCACCGTCCGACATCGATCCGGCACAGCTCACGTGGGCGGAGACGGTTCCCGGTGGCCGGTACACCACGAAGGTGCTGGGCCGCGGCACACGACTGCGACTGCGTGACCTCGCCGGCCGGGCCTGCGCCCACCTGCTGCTGTACCGGGCCGACGCGCCGTGGGAGCGGCTCAACGTCGCCGACACCGTGAAGGTGCCGTGGCAGGCGTACCTGGGCACGGGACATCCGCTGCTCTCCGATCAGGGGCGCGTGCTCGCGACGCTCGTGTCGGACGGATCCGGGCGGCACGACGCCCTCTGCGGCACCACGTCACTCGCCTCGAACACCGCGAAATACGGTGACGGCAGCCTGCATTCGGCATCCCCGGGGGGTCGTGAACTCTTCACCGTGGCGGCGGCGAAGCACGGACTCGAGCGGCGCGACCTGCCGCCGTCACTGTCGTTCTTCCACGGGGTGCGGGTGGGGGAGGACGGGTCGCTGAGCAGCATCGGATCCGCCGGCGCGGACACCGCGGTCGACCTCGTGATCCACCTCCCGGTGATCGTCCTGATCGCCAACACGGCGCACCCACTCGATCCGTCGCCGACGTACGACACGACCTCGCTCGAAATGCTCGCCTGGACCGGTGTGGACGTGGCGGAGCCCGTCGGCGCCGACCCGGAGTACCACCGAGCTTTTCTCAACACCGAAGACGTCTGGGCTGCAGCGCAGCGCCAGGGACGGGAGCAGGCATGACCACCACCATCGAGACCGCACCGCTGGTACCGGGAACGGTGATCCTGGACGAGGAAGTCGGCGCCCGCGGACCCTGGTCTGCCGTCGTCGTGGCCGGTGACGTCCTGACCATCGTCGACCTGTGCGGCAACCAGGCCGTGGACACCCTGATCTACGCGGCCGACGATCACCGGCAACGCTACTCGGCCGCCGCGACGGTGTCGGCGCAGCGAAACCTGTTCCTGACCACGGGAAGTGTCCTCCGCACCGACGATCACGACGCCCTGATGACGCTCGTCGCCGACGAGGTGGGCTCGCACGACACGGTGGGCGGCGCCTGCTCGCAGGAGTCGAACACCCTGCGGTACGGCCACCACACCAAGCATCAGCACGCCTGCGTCGAGAACTTCCTCGCCGAAGGATCCCGGTGGGGGATCGGCAAGCGGGACCTGGTGTCGAACATCAACTTCTTCATGAACGTTCCCGTCGACGCCGACGGCACGCTCGGAATCGTCGACGGCCTGTCCGCACCCGGCCGTCGCCTGGCGCTCCGCGCGGAGCGCGACGTGCTGGTGCTGGTGTCCAATTGCCCGCAGATCAACAACCCCTGCAACGGTTTCGACCCGACCCCGGTTCGGATGATCGTGACCCGGCCGACGGGAGCGCAGGCATGAGCGCCAAGATCACCGTTCACCGGCCCGGCATGCTCACCACGGTGCAGGACTTCCCCGGACGGACCGGGTACTGGCACGTCGGCGTGCCGCCGTCGGGGCCGATGGACGACCTGTCGTTCCGGCTCGGCAACACCGCGCTCGGCAACGACGAGGGCGCCGCCGGAATCGAATGCGCCATGTCCGGTCCCGCACTGCAGTTCGACGAGGACACGGTGGTGTGTGTGACGGGCGCGCCCGCGCCGGTCACCGTCGACGGAGTGCTGCAGGCGCAGTGGCGTCCGGTACGGGTTCCGGCAGGCGCAGTCCTGGACATCGGCGAGGTGGCAGGACCCGGCCTCCGCATCTACGTACTCGTCCAGGGCGGGCTCGACGTCGACGACTTCCTCGGCAGCGCCTCGACGTTCACGCTCGGCAAGTTCGGCGGACATCAGGGCCGCACGCTGCGGCAGGGCGATGTTCTCGCGGTCGGCGAGCACACCGGCGCCCGCGCGGCCGCCGTCCCCGCCGAATACGTTCCGGCCCTGTGCCGTCGCTGGGAGATCGCGGTCACCGAGGGCCCGCACGGAGCACCCGAGTTCTTCACCCGCGCCGACATCGACACGCTGTACCGGACCGACTACGAGGTGCACTTCAACTCGGACCGCACCGGGGTGCGGTTGATCGGCCCCAAGCCCGACTGGGCCCGCACGGACGGCGGCGAGGCCGGACTGCATCCGTCCAACATTCACGACAACGCGTATTCGGTCGGCGCCCTGGACTTCACGGGGGACACCCCGATCCTCCTGGGCCCGGACGGACCGAGCCTCGGTGGGTTCGTGTGCCCCGTCACCGTCGTCGCGGCGGAACGCTGGAAGCTCGGACAACTGGCGCCCGGCGATGCCGTGCGCTTCGTGCCGATCAGGGCCGACCGGGCCGCGTCCACGCGGGCACTGGGTCCCGCGCGGCGGGCGGCGCACTCGACGGTCTTCTCCACCACCGGCGACCGCGACGACGGCGTGATCGCCCGGCGCGACGGCGAGACCGCCGTGACGTACCGGCGGTCCGGCGACGACAACGTCCTGGTCGAATACGGCGACATGACCCTCGACCTGGCACTGCGGGCCCGCGCCCACGCGTTGCACCAGCGACTCGAGGTCGAGAAGCCCGCCGGGCTCCTCGACCTGACACCGGGCATCCGCTCGCTGCAGGTCCGGGTCGACCCCGACGTGCTGCCGATCCCTAAGCTCATGGGGCTGCTCGGCGAGGCGGAGGACGCGCTGCCCGCGGCGAACGAACTCGTGGTGCCGAGCCGGTCCGTGCGGATGCCGCTGTCGTGGGACGACCCCTCGACGCGTGAGGCGATCCAGCGCTACATGCACGGTGTCCGTTCCGACGCACCGTGGTGCCCGTGGAACATCGAGTTCATCCGCCGCATGAACGGGCTCGGCAGCGTCGACGACGTCTTCGACACGGTCTACGGAGCGGAGTACATGGTGCTCGGGCTCGGAGACGTCTACCTCGGCGCACCCGTCGCGACACCACTCGACCCGCGGCATCGGCTGGTCACCACGAAGTACAACCCGGCCCGCACGTGGACGCCGGAGAACGCGGTCGGTATCGGCGGCGCATACCTGTGCATCTACGGAATGGAGGGCCCGGGCGGCTACCAGTTCGTCGGCCGAACCACCCAGGTGTGGAACCATCGGCATCCCGAGAGGTCGGGACCGTTCGAGGACGGCACCCCGTGGCTGCTGCGCTTCTTCGACCGGATCTCCTGGTACCCCGTCGAACCGGACGAGCTGATGGACCTGCGATCCGACGTCGCGGCCGGTCGCGGCGGCGGCATCGAGATCACGGAGGGCACGTTCTCGCTCGCCGAGCACCAGCAGTTCCTTACCGCCAACGCCGAATCGATCGGCGACTTCCGGGCCGAGCAGGCCGTCGCGTTCGCCGCCGAGCGGCAACGCTGGTCCGCGGCAGGGGAGTTCGCGACGGTGGGCTGACCGCGTTACGCGAGCATGTCGGTGAAGCTGTCCGGCCTGGGTGTGTCCGCGCGTTCCCGGGGCACGTAATGCACTTCGACGACCCCGTTGCCGTACGACTCGGTGCCCACCAGTTCGAGGCCACGTTGGTCGGAGATCTCCGAGAACCAGGAGGCGCCCGGTGACACCACCGGGTAGACGAAGAGATAGAACTCGTCCACCAGCCCCAGCGCGAGGACCGATCGTGCGAAAGAGGATCCGCCGGACAGGTGAATGTTCTTGCCCGGCTGTCTCTTCAGATCCTCGAGGTAGGTCACGAGCTCGTCGTCGGTGGCCACGACGACCTGTTCGGTGCCGGCCCATTCGGTCAGCGGGTGGTCGCCGGAGCGCGAGAAGACCAGCTTCCGGTAGGTGTTCATCCGTTCGGCCATGATCTGGTTGGTTTCGGTCCCCGCGCGTTCGGCCAGCGCGCGGGGCCAGTAGGCGGCCATCTCCTCGTAGGTGGTGCGCCCGACCAGCACCGTGGCGAAGGTCGAGTAGATTCGATCGATCTCGCGGTACTGGTCGTCGACGAGGTCGTGGACCCACGCGGCGGGGTCGTCGAGGCGACCGTTGAGTGTCGTCATCATCTGCAGGACGATCTTGCGCATGGAAGGTCTCCTCCGTTACGCCTGTCGCTCGGCCAGTTCGGCGAGCTGCTTCGTGACGGTGCCCCAGCCATCGTAGAAACCCATTTCTTCGTGGGTGTTGCGGTCGGCGTTGTTCTTGTGCATCACGTGGGCGACGTACTCCGTGCCGGTCGGATGGTCGTTCAACGTGATGATCGCGGTCATGAACGGCTGCTCGGCGGGACGCCAGCCACCGACCAGCGAGTTGGTGAACACGATGCGCTCGAGTTCGTCGACGGCGAGGAAACAGCCACTGATGTGTGGCACGAATTCGCCCCCGTCCTCACTGATCCGGGTCGTGAACGCCCCGCCCGGGCGTAGTTCCATGTCGACGACCCGGCACCGGGACGGCGCGGGGACCCACCATTGCTCGAAGCTGGCGGGGTCGGTCCAGGCGCGCCACACGACCGGACGTGGTGCCCGGATGATGCGCGAAATCGTGAGGTCGAGATCGGGTCTCGCGGTGTCGGTCATTGCGGTGTGTCCTTTGCGTGTGCCGTGACGGTGTGTTCGGTGACGAATTGTTCGAGTCGGTCGGTGCGGCTTTCCCACAGTTCCTGTTGCTCCGCGAGCCACGCTTCGACGGCCGTGAACGGTTCCTTCTCGATCGCGCACGTCCGTACGCGCCCCTGCTTGTGCGTCCGGATCCATCCGCTGTCCTCGAGGAAGTGGATGTGCTTCATGAAGGAGGGCAGGGCCATGTCGAATGGTTTCGCCAGTTCGCTGACCGTCGCCGGGCCCCGGCTCAGGCGGCCCAGCACGGCCCGCCGGGTGGGGTCGGCGAGCGCTTGGAAGATGCCGTTCAGCTGCTCCGGATACTGAGCCATAAGGCAAAGTATTCACCGCAGCAATAGTTAGCGCAAGGGCTAACTGACGTGGGTGGTGTCAGCCGAGCTTGCCGCGACCGGGCGTGAGCGGGACGTCCAGGGCGTCGTAGAGCCCCGGCGCGGCCGTCCGCAGCCAGGGGATCGCGTTGACCAGGCGCCCCACCGCGGTGGCGTTGCCGCCGGCCGCTCGATTGCCGCCCTCGTCGGTGGCCTCCACGTTCACCTCGATGCGCGGCCGTCCCTCGATGATCACCTTGTGCGCGCCGTCCCCGCCGTCCGGCGGCACGGGCCAGTCCGGTGCGCACGACGGGTGGATCCGTGTGACGTGCTCGATGACGATCAGGGGCTCGCCGCCCACGATGCCCTGGACTTCGAAACGCAGCGCCCCCTGGGTGCCTGACTCGAACTCGCCCATGAGATCGGTGGTGATCGTCTCGTCCAGCGGCCGGCGCAGCAGCGTCTCCCGGATCTCGTCGAGCTCCACACCGAGGGCCCGGGCGATGAGCCGAATCTGGCCGCCCCACACCATCGTCGGCACCGTCGCCGCGACCATCGGCGGTTCGTAGTCCATCGGTTGGCCCATGCCGACGAGGTATCGCACGGAATCGTGCTGGTCGTACGTGGTGTAGTCGAAGATCTCCTGGCAACGGATCTGATCGATCGTGCCGGCCAGGCCCGTCATCAGGATCGGCAGGACGTCGTTGCCCCATCCCGGATCCACGCCCGACACGAACAGGGCGCCGCCGCCGGACTTCGCGGCCGCCTCGATCGGGTCGCGCAACTCGGCCGGCGCGTTGCGCTGGTCGTAGAGCGCATAGATCGACGGGGTCACGACGACGGCCCCGGCGGAGAGTGCGCGGGTGATGTCCGCCGCCGCATCGTCCGGGCGAATGTCGCCCGACGCGGCGTAGACGACAGCGCCCGGTGAGGTCGCGAGCACAGCGTCGGCGTCGTCGGTTCCCGCCACCCCCAGCGAGCGGCCCAGGCGGGCGAGGTCGCCGGCATCGCGTCCGACCTTCTCCGGGTTGGCCACGATCACCGCCGTCAGCTCGAGTCCGGGGTGTGCATCGATCGCGCGGATCGCGGCCCGCCCCGCATTCCCGGTGCCCCACACCACTGTCCGAATCTTCCCCTGGTCGGCCATGGAATCGGACCCTACCCAGTGTGCGAGGTCGACGCTGCCTGAATTGGGGCAATGCCCTGACCCGCCGGTGCGAGGGTGCTTCGCACGGGCGGGGTTGACCTGCGAGCTTTCGCATGGGTCGTTCGGCGTATGTGGGTACCTGTCTTTTCGAGTTGCTCCAGGCCCGGCCACGTTGAGGTGGACAATGGGAAGATGCACCCGCACGGGACGCTGCCCGGCTCGGGAAAAGGTCTGAGCAGAGCCGAACTGCTGGCCGCGGTATCGCTGGCGATCGATCTCGGTCTGGGACAACCGATGGAACACATGCTTCGGTCGTCCTTGATCGCGACACGGATAGCGGAGCGGATGGGACTCGACCCCGAGCAGCAAGCGACCGTGTACTACGCCAATCTGGTCGGGTGGATCGGCTGTCACGCCGACTCCCACGAACTGTCGGCGCTCTTCGGTGACGACATCGCCTTCCGGGCCGACACCTACGCGGTGGACATGACCGGCCTGCCGTTTCTGCGGCTGATGACGAGTCACGTGGGACGCGGACTGCCGGGCTGGGAGCGCGGCATCCGGGCCGCTGTCTTTCTGGTCGCAGCGCGCGGCCGGGTCGCCACGCTGATCCATTCACATTGCAGTTCCGCCGGGGTTCTGTCCGATCGGATGGGCTTGGACGGGCAGGTCGGAAAGGCGCTGGCGTACGTCTTCGAGCGTTGGGACGGCCGGGGGTTGCCCAACGGTTGTCGCGGAGAGGGTATCCCGATCGAGATCCACATCTCGCACGTGGCAGACGTCGTCGAGGTGCACCTGCGGACGGGTGGGCTGGGGCACGCGAAGGAGGTTCTCCGTTCCCGGCGCGGCAGTCAGTTCAGCCCGGCAGTGGTGGAGGTGTTCGAACGTGACGCGGCGGCGATCGTGGACGGGCTGCTCGAAATGGACGTCTGGGTCGCAGCGTTGGCTCGGGCTCCGGATCGCGACCGAACCCTGACGGCCGAGGAGAGTGACGAGCTACTCGGGGCCATGGCTGATTTCGTCGATCTCAAGTCTCCGTTCACCCTGGGGCATTCGCGTGGCGTCGCGAATCTGGTGGCCGGGGCGGCCCGGCACCTGGGCATGTCGCCGTCGGATATCACGCATCTCTACCGTGCCGGCCTCGTGCACAGCCTCGGCAAAATGGGAGTGTCCAACCAGATCTGGGAGAAGAAGGGGCCGCTCACCACGACTGAATGGGAACGGGTGCGAATGTATCCGGATCTGACCGGCCGGATACTGAGCCGGGTCAACGGCTTGGAGTCGGTGGTGTCCGTCGCGATGAAGCACCGGGAACGGATCGACGGGTCCGGCTTTCCCCGGGGGATCGCGGGCGCGGAATTGACCGCGAAAGATCGGCTGCTTGCCGCGGCGGATGCCTATCAGCGACTGCTCGAGCCGCGTCCGCACCGGCTGGCGCTCGATCCTCGCGGCGCTGCCGATCGGTTGAAAGAGGAGGCGCGCACCGGACGCCTCGACGCCGAGTCGGTGGCGGCCGTGCTGGCGGCGGCGGGGCAACGGGTGTCGCGGCGGACGCCCTGGCCGGCCGGGCTGACCGACCGCGAGGTCGAGATCCTGCGACTCGTCGCGCAGGGCCGGTCGAACCGAGAAATCGCCGCTGACCTGTTCATCGCCGAGAAAACGGCACGCAACCACGTCGAACGTGTCTACGCCAAGCTCGGGGTGAACAACCGCACGCAGGCCAGTCTCGCCGCGATCGACCGGGGTCTGGTGGGCTTCCCGGTCAATGCGGTCGTGGGGAAGTGAAGCATCCGCCTTCTGGCGGGACCGGCCGTGTGGGGCCGTCATCGACGGGATGCGCTGGGCCGGGACCGCCGGTCCAGTACCCACACGGTGGCCAGCATGAGAGCGACGGCGAATGAGGCGAGCGCGATGAGACTGGCGCCGGTGCCTCCGCGGAAGGTGTCGCCGTAGGCGGACATGGCCGGCAGGGTGGCGCTGTACCGGTCGAGATCCAGGTCGCGCCCCAAGGCTTCGAATGCGTGGCGGTTGGACAGGCCGAGGCTCATCAGGCGTCCCGGGAGGGCCATCTCGTCAACCGGGACGATGGCTCCACCGAACAGAACCTGAGGGAAGCAGAGCATCGGCAGGGCGAGGGCGGCCTGCGCGGCGTTGGAGACCGCGGCCGAGGCGAGCAAGCCGAGAGCCAGCGCCGAGGTCGCCTCGATCACGATCGTCACGAACAGGACGGCCGACACGTCCCACCCGACGGCGGGGAGCCGACCGAGCGCCCGCAGCACACCGAGCAGCAGCGCGCTCACTCCAGCCAGCACCGGAAGCAGCGCTGCCACCTTGGAGGCCACGTAGGCGCCGACACTGAGCCCGGCCAGGCGCTCCTGCCGGAAGACGGCCATCTCCCCGACGATCTGGAGCAGGCCGTACGTGAGGCCGAAGAAGAAGCCTGCGAATGCGATCCAGAAGACGATCTGGGCGGGGCCGAGGTCGGCCGCGCCATGCGGATCGAACGCGCCGCGCTGGAACAGCGTCGCCATCATCGCCGTGACCAGCACCGGTGAGCCGAGCAGCACCGCCAGGGTCAGCCGGTTGCGAAGGAGGACATCGACATTGCGTTTTGTGAGTAGCCACCATTGCCGCACCATGCCGGTGCGTTCGACGTCTGAACGGGTGGCGGGGACGGGCAGGACGGGCGGTAGCGCCGAGCCGGTCCGGGATTCCGAGGTCCCACCGCTGTCCGCGAATCGCTCCGCCCAGATCTGGGGAGTGTGCTCACGAGCCAGCCGGTCGTACACGTCCGCGAGGTCCTCCACACCGAAGTAGCGCCGAGCCTCGGTCGGGCTGCCGGTGAAGGCGAGGTGGCCGTCGCGAGCCAGGAACACCACCCGGTCGCACCGGTCGATGCCGGCCGGCTCATGCGTCGTGAGGACGACTGTGACCCCGCGCCGGCTGAGTCGGCGCAGCAGGCGCATCACGTCGGCTGCGGTCGACGGATCGAGCCCGGAGGTGGGTTCGTCGAGAAAGAAGAGGTGTGGCCGGGTCAGTAGTTCCACGGCGATACTGGCCCGCTTGCGCTGGCCGCCGGACAGCGCACGGACCGGCACCTCGGCTCGATCGGCCAGGTCGAGGTCCTGCATGGTCTCCTCGACTATCCGGTTCGCTTCGGCCGCCGATGTGCCCGCGGGCAACCGGAGCCGCGCCGCGTACCGCAGCGTGCGGCGCAGGGGCATCTCGAGGTGGATGATGTCGTCCTGGGGCACGTAGCCGATGCGCGAATCGGCGCTGACTCGGGCACCGCGAACGACGCCGTCGTGCCGAACCTCACCGGCAGACGGTGGTTGCAGTCCCGCGAGGATCTCCAGCAATGTGCTCTTTCCTGCTCCACTGCCGCCGGCGATGGCGACCAACTCGCCCGGCTCGACCGACAGTGACAGCTCCTGGAGGATCTGCCGTGCCCCGACCTGCCGGCTCACGTCGACCGCATCGACCCGCCCGACGGTCGGTGATTCGAATGTCGATCCGGTCGTGACCGATGATTCCTGAACTCGCTTTGTCATGCCCTGATCATCGGCCGGCCGCTCACGTCGTCGCATGGGGCGTTTGCCTCAAATCGGGCGCCGAAAACCGATCCAAGTCGAAGCCTATGAGGCAAGCTTCAATCAGATCGATGGTGGAGGCAGGGATGGGGAGCGGGGTGTCACAGATATTCGCGGGACGCCGAATCGTCGCGGTCTTGGCGATCTCGATGACCGGACTGGTGGGATGCGGTGAGTCGGCAGTTCCACCAGCCGTGCCCGACGCACAGCTCGACGACACGATTCCGGCGGCGATGGAGCACGCCTCGATTCCCGGGGCCATCGTCGGTGTCTGGCAGGACGGCGCCGCGCCCTACGCCGAGGCGTTCGGGGTGGGCGACACGGCCACCGGGGAACCCATGGCGCCCGACCTGTTCATGCGCGTCGGCAGCGTAACCAAGACCTTCACCACCACCGCCGTGCTGCAACTGGTCGACCAGGGAAAGGTCGGCCTCGACGATCCGATCGACAGGTACGTACCCGACGTCCCCAACGGGGACACGATCACCATCCGCCAGTTGGCGGCCATGCGCAGTGGGCTTCCCGACTACTCGGAGGTGGTGATCCCGGCGCTCCCGAGTCAGCCGCAGCGCCAATGGACACCCCAGGAACTGCTCGAGATCAGTTTCAGCCGTCCACCGCTGTTCACACCGGGCACCGAGTTCGACTACTCCAACACCAATACCGCGCTCCTGGGCCTCGTGGTCGAGAAGGTCTCCGGCCAGCCGCTGAACGCATTCATCGACGAATTCATCACGCGACCCGAGAATCTCGGCCACACCTCCGTCCCGACCGATGCGGCCCTTCCGTCACCGCACGCTCACGGATACACGAAAAAAACCGACGGGGAGACGGTGGACGCGACCGACTGGAACCCGTCGTGGGGATTCGGTGCGGGAAACATGATTTCCACGCTCGACGACCTGCGTGGGTGGGTGCGCGACTTGGCGACCGGAACGTTGCTCTCGCCGGCAACCCAACGCGAGCGGGAGCAATTTCAGCCGGCGCCGTCGGAAGGTGCGGGTTCGCTGTACGGGCTTGGAGTCGAGAACCAGAACGGCTGGATCGGCCACAACGGAAATATCGCGGGCTACCAGACCTACGCGTATTACCTTCCGCCTGAAGGGAAGACGGTGGTAATGCTGGTCAATACGAACGTCGACCCGCTGGGCGTGTGGAACTTCTTCGCCGAGATCGTGAAGATCGTCAGCCCCGATCATCCCTGGCCGGCGCCTCCGTCATAGAGACCGGATGAAAAGGCTTGTTGCCGTCCGGATCAGGTACGTCTTTGGTCTCCGGAGTCGGGCTCTTCGGCAGTCGGTATCGATGAGGGCATTCCTTCACCCAGCTGACGTCAGCAATCCGACGATTGCAATCGCGAGTGCCGAGGCGGCACCGCAGATTGTCCAGGCCTGCACAGCGGTCCGGCTCCAGCGGGGATTGCGGATCCGTGTCGTCGGCGCGGGGGCTGCGCCTCCTCCACCGACACGTGACGGTTCGGGTTCATGTCCGTGACGATGCGACATCGCATCCGCAGCGAGCGCTGCGCCGAGAGAGGCGACCACCACGATCAACGTGACGGCGATGACCACAACAGTCCAGGGCATATGTGCACCGAGCCTTTACGATTCCTGGGGTGCCGACGGGATGGGGTCGACGTTGGTGTGGGCGTGCGTCATGGCGAAGGCCGGAGCATCACCGCTGCCGCGATGAGGCCGGCGAATGTCGCGGCGACGATCGCCGCGGTGGCGCACGGTGAGTGGGTGACCATCCAGGCGGGCATGGCGACGGATAGTGCGGCACCGGCACCGATGACTGGCTGTGAGAGGCGTTCTGCACCGCCGGGTATGCGCTGCTTCATGGGTAGCGAGGGATGCATTCCATGCTCCTTTCGCAAGGGATAGACGCAGGCGGTGGCGATATCGGGTCCGATCGGCTTGGCCGCCTGGGTGGTTTGTCTGTCTCCTCCGGTAACGATTAAGAGTGATTTGGATCACAATTGAGTTGCAGGGCTCGTTTGTACCGCATTCCGGTTGGGAGCGCCACTGGGCAACCGTCCATGTGCGGGAAACCCCCGAAAGCGCTCGGTGCGACTCGCGATAACGCGCCGGGTGCTGTGATCCGGATCGGGAATCGAACAACGACGTGAGTCGCCGACATTGCGAGACAACGGGACTTTAGACCCTATCCGCACGTGCTTTCGCCGAGCTTACGATGCCGCGTGTGACACTCGGCTCCCTGTCCTTGGCCCTTCTACGTGTGAACTACCGACTGGCGCGGCTTCCGCTGCAACTGTTCGAAGATGTGGCGGTGTCACGGCTCGACGAACAGGAGCCGGTACGGCTCGCCTACGAGCAGATCCTGATCGACTGCGACCGTGCCGCGGCGTACCTGCTCAACGATGAGGGCGCGGCCAGGCGCGCGGCCGAGCTGGAGCAGCGGACGGCGTCGGTGCGACTGCTGATTGCTCGTGAACATCACCGCGTCCAGCGTCGTGGTGTGATCTTGCTCGATGAGCAGCGCGAGCGGTTTCATCAACGCCGTCAGCAGGACTCGGGTCTGCCGACATGATGTGTGCCTTGTTCGTCGTTATGGTGGTGGGCGGTCAGCACGATCGACCGGTGAGCCGACGGGCCCAGGTGGGGCGTAGGGAAGTTTCGCGCGTCATCAGGGCACGCCGGCCGCTCTGGCCTTTCACTCCACGCGTGGTGATAGCTGCGGGGTGGGGAGGGCTGCGACTGCTTTGCCCATAGTTCGCTGGCCTGGTGCGCACCACGTCTCAGCCCGGTTCAGCCCACCAGCGGCCTGAATTCGTGGAGGTTCAACAGCTGCTGCACATACTGCCCTTCGGCCAGCGCGGTCATGGCGTCGAGCTTGGCCAACTCTCCGGGGCTGGCCGTCGCAATGTCGAGTTGCATCAACTCGGCGACCCACTCCCGGATCTCTTGATGGATCACGCCCGATCACCACCTCTGCACTGTGCGTTTGACTCCGGCCGACGTTGATTCTCGATCTGATGTGGCGTCAGCGCCGGATCTCGCGCTTGACGTCGACGCCGGTCTTGCGTGCCTCGGCGATCGCGGCATCGTCCTGTGTGCTCATGCCTTGATTCTCCTCCGAACGTCCAGAGTGCGGGAATCGCCGGTCATCACCACTGAGTTCATTGCCTTTCCGGCGGCCATCTCCAGCCGCGGAGGGCGTAGTACTTCTCGCGGGGCTCGCCGGTCCATCCGTTGATGCCTTTCCGCGGAAGCCACCAGGCGTGGATCAGCAGCACGATCGCGGCCAGGACGCCGAGCAGTACGAAGAACCAGAATCGCCCGGCCGTGGCGCAAACCAGGACCGACAGCCCGCACAACACGAAAATCTTGCCGATGCGCCGCCATTTCGGGGTGTGTTCCTCCCAGTGTCCCCACACGATGGTGCCTACGGCGGTGATCCCGCATGTCACCGCAATTTCGAACCAATAGGGCCAGCTGCTCATCGTTGACCTTCCCATGCCTCGCGGGGCCGCCCTGCCTGCCGATTCCGGCGCGACCAATCGTCAGCAGAACAGTCGCAGCAACCCGAGAGTTACTGTCCAGTCGAAGGCGTTCACCCCGCTCGTCGTCCGGTCAGCGGGCGTAGCGCGGGTCGATCGGAGGCAGGGTGGTGGGGCCGAAGTTGTTCGCGATCGGCATCATCGCCGTGAACCAGGTGCGGGCCGGCTCGGTGCCGCCGAAGAGGTTGCCGTCCCCGCACGAGCGCAGTGGGCTGGTACAGATCTGGCCGGGGGTCGGCGAGTCCCCGAACACGTAGACGCTGCCGGCCAGGTTGTTCGTGTACCCGATGAACGCCGACGACATGTGCGATTCGGTGGTCCCGGTCTTGCCGGACATCGGCAGCTTCCACCCGGCGTCCGCGGCAGCGGCCGACGCCGTGCCACCGGGCAGGTCGTCCTTGCTGAGCGCGTTGGACAGGGTGTCGGCCAGGCCGGGATCGATGACCTGCTCGCACGCCTGCTGGGTGAGCGGGACCGGTCGGCCCTGCCGGTCGACGATGGAGTCGATCGGGCTCGGCGGGCACCACTTGCCGTGTGAGGCCAGGGTCGCGGCGACATTCGACAGCTCGAGCGGATTGATCCACACCGGGCCGAGGGTGAACGACCCCAGATTCTGGTCCTTCTGCATGTCGGCCAGGCTTTGGTCCCCGTACCCGGACGTGCCCGGTTCGGTGTAGGACCGCATGCCGAGGCGTACCGCCATGTCCACCGTCGCATCGACCCCGGTGGCCTGGAGAAGTTTCACGAACGCGGTGTTCGGCGACTGGGCGAGGGCGTCGGTGAGCGACAGTGCCCGCGGATACGGGGCGGCGTTCTGCACGCAGTAGGCGCCGCCGGGGCACCCTGGGGCGCCGCCGTCGCCCATCCCGAAGGCATCGAACCGGCCCGGTACGTCGAGGATCGCGTTCAGACGCAGCCCCTTCTCCATGGCCGCTGCCGTGGTGAAGACCTTGAACACCGATCCGGCGCCGTGCCCGGACAGTGAATAGGGCAACTCCTGCACCGTCTCCGCGGCGGCTGCGTCCAGGCCGTAGTTGCGGCTGCCCGCCATCGCCAAGACCCTGTGTTGGTCCTGCCCGGGCTGTACGACGTTCATCACGCTCGCGATGTCCGGGAGTTTCGGGTCGGCGTAAGTGGACACCGCCGACTTCACCGATCCCTGCACGGCCGGATCGAGGGTGGTGCGGATCAGGTAGCCGCCCTTTTCGAGCTGCTCCCGGGACAACCCGGCGGTCTGGAGGTACTGCAACGCGTAGTCGCAGAAGAACCCGCGGTCGCCGGCGGCGATGCATCCCCGGGGCAGATTGTTCGGTTTCGGGAGCACCCCGAGCGGTGTTTCCTTCAAGGCGCGGATCTCGGCGGCCCGGTCCGGAACATTCACGACCAGGGTGTCCAGGACGACATTGCGGCGCTCGAACACCCCCTCCGGGTTGGTGTAGGGGTTCAGTGCGGAGCTGGACTGCACCATGCCCGCGAGCATCGCCGACTGCGCCAGATTCAGGTCCTTGGCGTCGATGCCGAAGTATGTGCGGGCGGCGTCCTGCACCCCGAAAGAACCGTTGCCGAACGGCACCAGGTTCAGATACCGGGTGAGAATTTCCTCTTTGGAAAGTTCCTGGTCGAGGGTCATCGCCATCCGGATTTCCCGGATCTTGCGGACCGGCGTGGTCTCGATCGCGGCACGGCGTTCGGCGTCGGTCTTGGCGACCACGTGCAGCAGGTAGTTCTTCACGTACTGCTGATTGATGGTCGAGGCACCCTGTTCGATCTGACCGCTGGTGGTGTTGGTGAAGAAGGCCCGCATCGTGCCTTGCCAGTCCACCCCTTGATGTTCGCCGAACCGCCTGTCCTCGATGGAGAGAATCGCCAGTTTCATCTCGTTGGAGATCTGGTCGCTGGGGACCTCGAATCGGCGCTGGTCGTACAGCCAGGCAATAGGCTTCCCGGTGATGTCCGTCATGGTCGTCACCGCCGGCACCACCCCGTCGGCCAGTTCGGCCGAGGAATTACCGACGCTGTCGGCGGCACGGTTGGATGCGTACCCGAGCCCGGCGGCGACCGGAAACATCACCCCGGCCAGCATTATCCCCGCGGCCACGGTGGCGCCGGTGAGCTTGAGAACAATCTTGGAATGCACTTCGGCACCTCATTCCGACGGTGCACCGGCAACGAATCTGCCAGTGCTGAAACGACTATCGGGTCACGCGGCACGTCCGGGAAGGGATGTGGCGCACAAGCCCGTGGCGGTCACGATAGGGGAGTGGCGTCAGATCTGATGGGACGGCAGCCGGTGCCTGCCTGTCACACCCGGAGCACACAGGGGCTGTTCCGCACGGGCATGGTGACACGGCCGAGGTCGGTGACGGTGCCCGCGCGCGGGCCGGCAGCGATACCGGCCAGTTGACGGCGCCGCGCTCCGGGGCGCGGCGCGGCGCGAGCGCGTCGGCTCCGATGTCAGCTGGGAGCGTCTCGTGCACGTCGCTCGTAGCGTTGGTGTGGCCGAACTGCACGGCCATGCGCTCGGCGGCGATCACCCCTAGCACGGTAAGCAGCGCCGTGCGCCGCCGCGAGGATTGCCGACCGCCACACACAGGGCTCAAGGTAACACCGATAGCGCGTTCCCCGACCTGTTCCGGGGAGAGACCATCAAATGCGCTGAACCGGTGGACGATCCGCCACCCGTCGACTGCCGCAAACGATGAAGGAGCCCCTTGGTAGAAGATGACGAACCGCTCGGAGGCCCGATCTGGAACCCGGTTGCGTCGATACGAGATGACGAATCATCAGATAGCCCCGAGGAGACGAACATGAGACCCACAATCCGAAGCCTGGTGATCCCCGTATCCGACCTCCGGCGCAACCGAGCGCAACGCTCCACGTCATGTCGCACCCGAGATGCGGATCTGCGTGCTTGCCGACGCCGACGGCAACCCGATCGGGCTGCGCGCCGATAGACGTCGGCGTGGCCGGTCCCGGCCAAGTGAATCGCGTGGGAGGGTGGGGTGAATCAACGCAGTCGTCCGGGCTGCGGGTAATCCGCGGCCCGGCGTTCGGGGTGGTCGCGGATCTACCGCCGGACCACTCGGACTGCTTGTGTTCCTTGCCATTCGACGGTGAGCGGGCTATCTCCTACCAAGCGCCTCGGCGACCGATCAAGACGAAATCCACCGGGCAAACACAGCAAGGTTGAGCGTTCCACGCTCAATCCTTCGCCTTGACCTCGGTTTGGACCGGAGGGAAAATTGAGTCGATAACACTCAAGTTCGGTGGGTGTGACGACGCAGATCGACCGAAGGATCACGCCCACCCGGTGTGCTGCTGGAGGCGGTCATGGCTCGCGCGGTGGGAATCGATTTGGGGACCACGAACTCGGTGGTGTGCGTGCTCGAGGGCGGCGACCCGGTGGTGGTCGCCAACTCGGAAGGTTCGCGCACGACACCGTCGGTGGTGGCGTTCGCGAAGAACGGTGAGGTGCTGGTCGGCCAGCCCGCCAAGAACCAGGCGGTGACGAACGTGGACCGGACGGTGCGATCGGTGAAACGGGAGATCGGCACCGACTGGCATGTGGCGATCGACGACAAGAAGTACAGCGCTCAGGAGATCAGCGCGCGCACGCTCATGAAGCTGAAGCGCGACGCCGAGGCGTACCTGGGTGAGGACATCACGGACGCCGTGATCACCGTCCCCGCGTACTTCGAGGACGCCCAGCGTCAGGCCACGAAGGAAGCCGGCCAGATCGCCGGTCTCAACGTCCTGCGCATCGTCAACGAGCCCACCGCGGCCGCACTGGCCTACGGCCTGGACAAGGGCGACAAGGAACAGACCATCCTGGTCTTCGACCTCGGTGGCGGCACGTTCGACGTCTCGCTGCTCGAAATCGGCGAGGGCGTCGTCGAGGTTCGCGCCACGTCCGGTGACAACCACCTCGGTGGTGACGACTGGGACGACCGGATCGTGAAGTGGCTGGCCGACAAGTTCAAGGCTCAGAACGGTATCGATCTGACCAAGGACAAGATGGCTCTGCAGCGTCTCCGCGAGGCTGCCGAGAAGGCCAAGATCGAACTGTCCTCGTCGCAGAGCACGTCGATCAACCTGCCCTACATCACCGTCGACGCGGACAAGAACCCGCTGTTCCTCGACGAGCAGTTGTCCCGCAGCGAGTTCGAGAAGATCACGTCCGATCTTCTCGACCGCACCCGGGCCCCGTTCCAATCGGTGATCAAGGACGCGAAGATCTCCGTCAAGGACATCGACCAAGTCGTGCTCGTCGGTGGCTCCACCCGTATGCCGGCCGTGACGAATCTGGTGCGCGAGCTGACCGGCGGGAAGGAACCGAACAAGGGTGTCAACCCGGACGAGGTCGTCGCCGTCGGCGCCGCCCTGCAGGCCGGTGTTCTCAAGGGCGAGGTCAAGGATGTGCTGCTCCTCGACGTCACCCCGCTGTCCCTCGGCATCGAGACCAAGGGTGGCGTGATGACCAAGCTCATCGAGCGCAACACCACCATCCCGACCAAGCGTTCCGAGACGTTCACCACCGCTGACGACAACCAGCCTTCGGTGCAGATCCAGGTGTTCCAGGGTGAGCGCGAAATCGCCTCGCACAACAAGCTGCTCGGCTCGTTCGAGCTGGCTGGGATTCCGCCGGCACCGCGGGGGGTGCCGCAGATCGAGGTCACCTTCGACATCGACGCCAACGGCATCGTGCACGTGACCGCCAAGGACAAGGGCACGGGCAAGGAGAACACGATCAAGATTCAGGAGGGTTCCGGTCTGTCGAAGGAAGAGATCGACCGGATGATCAAGGACGCCGAGGCTCACGCTGCCGAGGACGCCCAACGCAGGGAGGAAGCGGAGGTGCGCAACCAGGCCGAGTCGCTGGTGTACCAGACCGAGAAGTTCATCAAGGACAACGAGGACAAGGTGCCCGCCGACGTCAAGGAGAAGGTCGAGTCGTCGATCACGAATGCCCAGGAGAAGTTGAAGGGCAGCGACGTCACGGCCATCAAAGAGGCCATCGAGAAACTGACCACCGACTCGCAAGCTTTGGGCCAGGCGATCTACGACGCGCAGGCGAAGGACTCGGCCGCCACCGGCGGTGGGAACGGTTCCTCGGGAGGGGCCGAGGAGGTCTTCGACGCTGAGGTGGTGGACGAACCCGGACGGGAGGACAACCGATGAGCAGCAGCGAGCGCCGCGACGGCGACAAGCCGCCGCGGGAACCGATCTCGATCACCGACAAACGCCGCTTCGATCCGGATACCGGCCGGGTACGCGAGCACACTCCGAGCGAGCCCGTCACCCCGACACCACAACGGGAACCCCAGCCGACCACGTCCGACGCGGAGATGCACCCCGGTGACCGGGCCGATCGGGCGGCGCGCGAACACCCTGATCGAGTGGCGGAGTTGACCGCCGATCTGCAGCGGGTGCAGGCCGAGTACACCAACTACCGGCGCCGGATCGAACGCGACCGACACGCGGCAGTCGAGGCCGCGACGGCGTCGGTGGCGGCGAAGTTTCTCGGGATCCTCGACGACCTCGATCGAGCCCGCGAGCACGGCGACCTCGAAACCGAACCCCTGCGTGCGATCGCGGCCGGGCTCGATGCGATCCTGACCGGCCTGGGAGTGGCCGCATTCGGTGAAGAGGGTGACCGCTTCGATCCCACCTTGCACGAAGCGATCCAGCACGAAGGTGCCGGGGGCGATCCCGTCGTGGGCAGGGTGCTGCGACGCGGCTACACCTTCGGTGACCGCAAGGTGCTGCGGACCGCGACGGTGACCGTGGTCGAGGGGCCCGCGTCGCCGGGGAACGTCACGGGCACCGCACCGGTCGACGGCTCCTGAGACACCGCACACCAGTCTGACGACGCCGATCTCGGAACGCATTGCGCTCTCGTCGCGGCCTGGAGAAGGAAGGAGGATGCCAAGTGTCGCAGCAGGAATGGCTCGACCGCGACTTCTACGCCGTCCTGGGTGTCCCTTCGACGGCGTCGGCCGAGGAGATCAAGAAGGCGTACCGCACATTGGCTCGGGAGCTGCATCCGGACGCAAACCCGCACAACACCGAGGTGGAGGAGCGGTTCAAGAAGGTCAGTGAGGCGTACGCGGTGCTCTCGGACCCCGCCAAACGCAAGGATTACGACCGCGTGCGCCGGCTGCTCCGATCAGGGGGGTTCCCCGGGACGGGTTTTCCTCCTGGCACCGGCTCGGGCGGCTTCGACTTCGGGGACCTGTTCGGGAGCGGTTCGCCCTTCACCATAGGCGATCCTCTGGGCGGGGTCGGCGATGTGCTCGGAGACCTGTTCCGGCGCGCAGGAACCCGAACTGCATCGGCCCGGCCGAAGCGAGGCAGTGACGTCGAGACCGAGACCAGACTGTCGTTCCGGGAGGCGGTTGCCGGGATGGTGTTGCCGCTGTTGATGACCGGGCCGATGGTGTGCACCAGCTGTCACGGCTCCGGCACACGGCCGGGAACCCGGCAACGAACGTGCCCACACTGCCGCGGCGTCGGGGTGCGCAACCGGAATCTGGGCGGCTTCGGGTTCAGCGAACCCTGCGAGGATTGCCGGGGCACGGGATCGATCGTCGACACCCCCTGCCCGGATTGTCAGGGCGCCGGGATCGGGGACCGCACCCGCACTATCTCCGTCCGTGTTCCGCCCGGGGTGAGCGACGGGCAGCGCATCCGGTTACCGGCGCAGGGCGAACCTGGTCTCGGTGGGGCGCCGTCGGGGGACCTGTATGTCACCGTGCGCGTCGAACCGGATCCGGTGTTCGCCCGCAGCGGCGATGATCTCACCGTCACCGTTCCCGTGTCGTTCGCCGAATTGGCCTTGGGGACCGTGCTGTCCGTCCCAAACTTCGATGGTCGGGTCAGTCTGAAGATCCCGCCGGGAACCCAGTCGGGGAGAACGTTCCGGCTGCGCGGACGCGGGGTGCCCCGCCGCGGCGACGCGGTCGGCGATCTGCTGGTCACCGTAGAGGTCGCGGTCCCGTCCGATCTCGGCCACGAAGCCGCTGAGGCGCTGCGGGCGTACGCTCGGGCAGAGGAAATGGGCGGATTCGACCCCCGCTCCGGTTGGGCGGACAGCCGATGATGTCGGGAACGATGTCAGCACCGAGGGACCGCCTCGTCATTTCCGCCGTCGAGATCGACACCCGCATTTTGTACCTGCTTCCCACCCTCGCCACCCAACCGTGAAAAGGAGTGTCCGATGACCCCACCGGACGAATGCGCCGGCGTCCGTTACCTCGTCGATGACGTGTCCGCAGCCACGACTTCTATACCAGCCACCTCGGCTTCACCTTGCATACCAATCTCGCCCCTGCGTTCGCCGACGTGATCCGTGACCCCTTGCGATTGTTGTTGTCCGGCCCGGCCAGTTCGGGTGCTCGCGCCACCACGTCGGACATCACCGGCCCGGGCGGCAACCGTATCCACCTCATCGTCAGCGACCTCGACGCCGAGATCACCCGACTGCGTGACGCCGGTGTCGCCTTTCGCAGCGATGTGGTCAGCGGCCCGGGTGGTCGCCAGATTCTGCTCGCGGACCCCGTCGGCAATCTGATCGATCTGTTCCAGTCCTCCGCACCGGCCAGGTGACCTCGGATCAACCTCACCACCGTACCCGGTTCCGCCGTGCGGGCTTCCGCATGACGTCACCACCCGACGTGATCTCAGGAAGGCTTGTTCTGCGATTCCACGATCCACGCCGCGATCTGAGCGCGTGAGGTGAATCCCAGCTTGGTCAGAAGGTGCTCGACGTGGCCCTGCGCGGTGCGGGGTGAGATCGTCAGGCGGGCGGCGATCTCCTTGTTGGTCAGCCCCTCGGCGACCAGTTCGGCGACCTGGCGTTCGCGTTTGGTCGGATCGGCGGCGGACGTCGGCGTGGGCGGGAGTTGCTCGCCCAGCGCGTAGGCGACGGCTCCGCTGAAACCGAGCGCAGCGCCCTCCCGGTGGGCGGCGGCGTAGGCCTGATCACTCAGGGCCCGCCGAGTCTGACGTTCGCACTCCTGTTGGTACTCGAGCAGACCGGGGAAGACCACCACCGGGCTCCCCACCGACCAGGCGAGTTCCTCCGCGGCCCCCATCAACACGGCCGCGAGCCGGGAGTTGTGCTCCTCGGCGGCAATCCATGCCAGTGCCTGTAGGCAGAGGCTGGCGTTCAGGCGACCGTTGACCCCGCGATTGAGTTGCAGCGACTGCTCGAGTAACCGAATCGCTCGCGCGCGATCACCGTGCCGCCACACCGCGACAGCAAGTGCCCAAAGGGTGTACGACCGATACACCACTTCCCCCCGTGGCTCGGTGATCGCCAGGACCCGCTCGTGGCAGTCGATGGCCCGCTCAGCCTCGCCGAGCATGTCGTGCGTCAATTCGAGGCCGAGGAGAGCGACGACCTGGCAGAGAAGGTCGCCGCGTGCGGCATACACCTGAACGGCCTCGTCGAGATGCGCCCGTGCGTCGGGTAGCTGACCCCCGAACAGTGCCAGGAATCCCTCGGCCAGGTCGAGGTGTGCGCGCGAAATCGGGTCGGTCCGCTGGTCGGCGAGCAGACGACCCTGCCGTACCAGGGCGGTCGGCACCTGAAGGTCGCCCTGTAGTCCGGCCAGGATGCTGTCGGCGTAGAACGCTTTTGCCCGCTCGACAGTAAGGGGGCCCGTCAGGTGGGTGAGGAGGCGGTCGAACCAGTGCCGTCCCTCGCTGAGCAAACCCCGGGAAAGCCAGAACGGGAAGAGGGCGGCGGTGATCCGAAGCCCGGTGTGGGGATTGTCGGACGAACAGAACTCCAGCGCCTCCCGCAGATTCGGCTGCCCCCTGCCGAGCCCGGTGATCCACTCGAGTTGCCGGGAACTGATCCAGTCGGCTTCCGCCTCGAGTGCCAACCGCTCGTAGTATTCCCGGTGTCGGCGACGAAGGTCGGGATACTCGCCGGCCTCCTGCGCCTTTTCCCGGCCGTAGTCCCGCAAGATCTCGAGCATGCGGAAGCGGACTGTCGCGCCGACAGCTTCCCGGGTCAGGATCGACTTGTCGACCAGGAACGTCACCGTGTCGAGGAGTTCGTCCGCTGCGGGATCCGCGTCGCAGACTTCTTCTGCGGCATCGAGTTCGAAGCCCCCGGCGAACACCGACAGCTGTGCCCACACCTTTTGTTCCATGGGCGTGCACAGGTCGTAGCTCCAGTCGATGCACATCCGTAGTGTCTGTTGCCGCGACGGTGCGCTCCGGTTGCCGCGGGTGAGCAATGCATAGCGGTCCGTCAGCCGCGCCAGGATCTGCTCGGGCGACATCGCGCGTAGTCGTGCTGCCGCCTACTCGATCGGCAGCGGCAACCCGTCCAGTCGCCGGCAGATGCGGGCAACGGTGACCGTGTTGTCGTCGGTGAGCACGAATCCGGGGGCGGCCACGGATCGCGACTGGTCACGAAGTTCGGCCAACTCCACCAGGAACACTCCGTCGGGGAAATCCCGTTGCGCCGTGGTCGCGACCCGCACCGCCAGTCGAGTCTTGCCGACTCCGCCGATCCCGGTCAACGTGCCCAGCCGTGAGGTCGACAACAAGTTCTTCGCCTCGGCCAGCTCCGTGCGGCGGCCGACGAAACTGGTCAACTCCAGGGGAAGGCCGCCGGTCCGGACCGAATCCGATGTTGGTGCCGGCCAGCGTCCACCCGGCTCGCGTTCCGGCGAGGAAGAATCCGCGGGGGCCGAGCGCGTGCTCTCCTGTACTACGCCCGGATCGGGGGTCAATGCCATCTCGTCGACCGGGAACCCATGACGACGCTGAGATGCCTGCAGTAGTTCGCCCAGTTCCGCGGCGGAGGGGCGGCGTCCCGGGTCGCCGGACATTGCATGTTCGATGATGGCGCTGACGTCCTCGAGGACGCCGTGCTCCCGGGGATCCGGCACGGGCGCGGAGCTGATCCGGAGGAACTGGGCCACCAACTGCTCGCCGCTGCGACGTTCGAAGGCGGCGTGCCCAGTGATCGCCGCGAACAACGTCGCCCCCAGTGCGTAGACGTCCGCGGCCGCACTCGCCGACTCCCCGGCCAGAATCTCGGGGGCGGTGAACGCCGGCGACCCCGTCACCACGGCGGTCGTGGTCTCGAACCCGCCCGCGATGTGGGCGATGCCGAAGTCCGTCAGCGCCGGCTCGCCATAGTCGGTGAGCAAGATGTTGCCGGGCTTGACATCGCGATGAAGGATCCCTTGGCGGTGCGCGGTCCCCAGTGCCCCGGCCAACTTGACCCCGAACCGCAGCACCTCCTCCAATGGAAGCGTTCCGTCGCGGTGGATCCGCGCATCGAGGGAGCCCTGGGCCAAATAGGGCGTCACGATGAAAGGCCGGCCGTTGTCGGTGACGCCCACCTGCAGCACATTGACGACGTTGGGGTGGCCGGTCAACTGGCCCGCCGCGCGCTGCTCCCGAAGGAACCGCGTCCGGTTCAGCTCGTCCAGGTCGGCGATGAGAACCTTGACCGCCACGGTGCGAGCCAGCGAGATCTGCAGGCACCGGTAGACGACGCCGAACCCGCCGCGGCCGATCTCCCGAGCGTCCTCGAACCCGGCCGCCGCCAGCTCCGCGGTGACCGAACCGGACACGTCCCCTTGCGTCGCGAATGGATCCGCCTCTGTCACCGGCAACACCGACTCATCTACCGCACGCCTCTCGCAGGTATGTCCCCAGAATATCGTTCGACCTCGCCAGCGGAAGCCCATACCGGCACTCCGAGGGAGAAGGAAGCCTTGCCCATTCATAGCGGGTGTCCGACGAGAAACGTCACCAGCGGTGTTGTCGAGCATGCTGATCGCCCACGCACTTGTCTCCAGCACAGACCAGAACCCCGACCACCAACTCGATGCTCAACACCCACCTGATCCAGACGACCGCGGGCGGCGGATTGCGACCAGCCGGTTCCGTGACTAGCTGTACTGACCACGGACGTTGGTGACGGCGCTGCTGTTCCCTCAGATCCTCGTCGCGCCCGCCCACGCCTCGTATCCGCCGAGTAGATCGGACACGTCGGCGAGGCCGACCAGGGAGAGCAGGCTCGCCGCGATCATCGACCGGTAACCGCTCGCGCAGTACACGACAGTTGGTGTGCCATAAGCGAATTCGCCCACTCGATCAAGCAATCGAGCCAGGGGAATGTGCACAGATCCGTCAATCACGCCGCGCTCGAGCTCACCGCGACTGCGCACGTCGACGACGACCAGGTCGCCGAGCTCGGCGCGGCGCACGTCAAGCTCGTCGGCCGTGAGCCGAGAGCTGCGCTCGACGAGCTGGGGGTGGCCCAGGGCGCGCGTCGGCTCCTCGAGATACCCCGCGACATTGTCGAAACCGATACGGCCGAGCCGAACCTTCGCCTCGAGTTCGCGCCCTGGCTCACACACCAGGACGATGGCTGTGTCGGGCCGCAACACATCGCCTGCCCACTCCGCGAATCGGCCGCCGAGCCCGACGTTCACCGAGCCGCGTAGGTGGCCGGCGGCGAAGTCGGCCGGTTCACGGGTGTCCAGCACGACCGCGCCACGCTCGCGCAGAGACAACGCGGTGGACAGCGACAGTGCGGGCGGGAGCTGATGGTCGTCGAGCAGCGGCCGAAGCTCGCGATTGCGCCGGGCGTCGAAGGAAAAGTACGGGGGCGTGACGGGTTGGCCTTCCGTGACGACGGCAACGAACTGGTCCTCGGTCATCGGGGCAAGCGCGTAGTTCGTCCTCCGCTGCTCGCCGATCGTCGAGGAATTGCTGGTGGACAGGTTCTTGCCGCACGCCGACCCGGCCCCGTGGGCCGGGAACACCCGGGTTCGGTCGGGAAGGGTGAGGAACTTCTCGGAGATCGACCGATACAGCTGCCGGGCCATCATGTCCGCCGACAAATCGACCGAGCCGAGGAGGTCGGGTCTGCCGACGTCACCGATGAACAGCGCGTCCCCTGTGAGGACCCCGTAGGGCTCGGCGTCGGCCGGGTGGGCATGGATCACGACGCTAATCGACTCGGGCGTGTGACCGGGCGTTGCCCGGATCTCGAGCTGGACCTCACCGAGGTCGAGTCGCTGGCCGTCAGCCAGAACCTCGATGTCGAAGTCGGCCTGCGCACCCTCGCCGTAGCAGATCGTCGCTCCTAGTGCAGCGAGCTCGAGGTGTCCGGAGAGGAAGTCGGCGTGAAAGTGGGTCTCGATGACCCGCTCGATGCGTAAACCCGCCTGTTCGGCATCGGCGAGATAGACCGACACGTCGCGGTGGGGATCCACCACGACCGCCCGGCCCGTCGTCTGGTCACCAACCAGGTAGGACAGCTGGGACAAACAGCCCAGGACGTACTGCTTGAATATCATTCCGCCACTATGCGCGGGGCGTGTTCCCGAGGCGTTCCCCGGAAGGCATCATCGGGGCCGTCCCGCGATGGTGACGGATGCTGCCTGGCTGCGGCAGCGGTCTCGATCGAGCGGTCGGCCGACCTCGTCGAAACGGTCGGCCGCCTCCAAGTAGAAGGAATGTGCGCGCTCGAGGTCGCCCGCGGCCCGGCGCAGTGCACCGCGCGCTTCCCATACCGCCGCCTGCCAGGCGCCGCCTGGCCACATTCCGGCTAGGCGCTCAGCGTCGGTCAGTCGCCGCCTGGCCTGATCACGATGGCCCGTGTCGGCGAACGTCTTCGCTGCCGCCACGAGGTATCCGAGCGAACAGGGTGGGCAGACATTTCTTCCGACGAGGGCGCGGTCGGCCCGTTCGACCTGCCGGACCGCCGACGGGCCGGCGCCGGCCGCCTCGACCAGAATCGCGTACGTCCGCACCACCAGGTGTGGTTCGAGCCATCCCTTCTCGGCCAGGGGAAGGACGCCCTTCAGCTCGCCGACGGCAGCGGACCGCTCGCCTGACGCGAGCATCGCCTCGGCGAGCCGCAATCTCGAGAGAACAAGACCCGCGATCGTGCCGCCGTGCTCGTACAGCGCCGCTGCCGCCGCCAGCCGTGACCGCGCCTCCCCCAATCGCGCCGAGAACAGTGCGCTCTCACCGAGCAGCAGTTCCGCCATCGCCCGGCCCTGGATCGAATCTGCCGTCTGCGCGGTCGAACGAAGGCTCTCGGCGTAGTCGCCGATCCATTCGTGGCCCGCGGCGCTGTACAGGCTGAATTCCGCGAGACAAAGGTGGGCATCGAGAACGTGGCCGGCCAGCTCCGGATCACGCCTGACCGAATCGGCGAACTCGGCGCGGAAGAGTTCGGGCCAGCCGCCTCGCATGTTGGCCAGGATCCCGAGCACCGCGCTCGCTTCCCCCATCTCGCGCCCCAATCCGGACTCGATGGCCAGCGACCGGGCCCGTCGCGCGGTCCGCTCGCACTCGCCATGATCGCCCGAGTTGAGCTGGACGAGTGCCCTGGCCAGCAGGCTCTGGGTAAGCTCACGAGCCGTCGGCGCGGTCGTGGCAGCACCCATCGCGAGGGCCTTCTCATACAACCCGATCGACGTACGGTCCGGCCCGACGCCCAGATCAGCGCGCAGGTGGCGGCGCAGGAGCTCGAACTGCCTCACCACTGCTGCCCGATCCCCGGCCTCGAGCGCACTCTGCATGAGACCGCGGTGGGCCTGTTCGTCGGCCGGGTCGATCGCGAGCACACGGTGCCAGAGCCCCGCGGACTTGAGCAGCTCGAGCCGGAGGGTCCGGAGGCGGTCGCGGGGTTCCTCGGCCCAGGATGCATATCGGTCCTCGGGCAGCAGGTCGCCCGCGTACGAGTCGGCGACGCCGTATCCGGCCCGGGCCGCCAGCGCTCGCCGGGCGCCGGTCTCGAACACCTCGGCGTCGACCATCACCGTGCCGTTCGGAAACAGCGCGATCATCTCGCTTCTGCTGTCGATCGCATCCGGTGACCCGAGCGCGCGGCGAGCAAAGTGTATTGCCTTGCGTAAGTTGGCCGCCCCAGCGGCCGGGTCGAGGTCGGGCCAGAGCTGATCGATCACCTGCTCGCGGTTCATCCGGCGGCGGTCGGCGAGGGCGAGCATCTTCACCAGCTCCGCCGCCCTGGTGTGGCGCCATTGGTGATCGGGAACCGGTCGGCCGTCCACGCGGACGGCGAATCCGCCCAGCAATACGATTTCGCACACCGTCACACAGCCACGGTAATCGAGGAACGGTCGGGGAACATCCCGCCACTACCGTCTATTTCGTCCAGTTCAGACGAGGTCGAGGAGGCGGTGATGGCCGAGCACTACGCGTCGGGTACTTGGAATGTCCGGCCGGGATGCGAGCAGGACTTCGTCGAGAGGTGGATCGAGTTTCTGCAGTGGACGCGCAAAGACTATCCGTCGATGCTGGCCGCGACCCTCATCAGAGATCGCCGTGTACCCGGCCATTACCTGTCGTTCGCCGAATGGGCGGACGAGCAATCACGGGCTGCGTGGCGCGCCGCACCGGAGTTTCGAGCACGCCTCGGCGCGTGCCGAGCGCTGTGCGACGACATGCTCGGAGCCGACTACGACCGCGTCGCGACCGTATAACGCCGGCCACCACAGCATTCACCAGCCACACGATCCACGACGACACCCGAAGGCAACCATGACACTACAGTTGGGCGACACCGCCCCCGACTTCCACGCAGACACCACCGAGGGCCGCATCGGCTTCCACGATTGGCTGGACGGCTCGTGGGCGGTGCTGTTCTCCCACCCGAAAGACTTCACCCCCGTCTGCACGACCGAGCTCGGATATCTCGCGAGGATCAAGCCCGAATTCGACCGGCGCGCAGTGAAAATCATCGGCCTGTCAGTCGACCACGTCGACAAACATCGCGACTGGGCCACCGACATCGAGCAGACCCAAGGCGTCGCGCCCAACTATCCGGTCATCGGCGATTCGGACTTCGCTGTATCAAAGCTGTACGGGATGCTCCCCGCGTCCACCACCGGCGATCCGGCAACCCGAACGCCCGCCGACAATCAGACCGTCCGCAACGTCTTCGTCATCGGCCCGGACCGCAAGATCAAGCTCATCCTCGTCTATCCCATGACCACCGGCCGAAACTTCGACGAAGTGCTCCGCGTGATCGACTCGTTGCAGTTGACGGCCAACCACAAGGTTGCCACCCCCGTCAACTGGCGCCAGGGCGACGACGTCATCATCGCGGGAGCGGTCTCGAACAGCGAGGCCAAGCAGATCTTCGGCACCTGGGAGGAGCCCAAACCGTACATCCGGATTGTTCCCCGGCCAGTCTGAAAACAACTCGTCACCCCCTTTCCGTTTTGCGCAGGACGTGTGCGCCGGCGGCGTAATGATCGCCTGTTCACCACTTAGTGTCGGTCCTGCTGATTGTCGCCGGTCAACGTTCCCCCAGGGTCGGCGAATATGATTCCGACGCGGGCATGTGGTTTTCGTCGGCGAGGTGCTTATGATCCGGGCGCGTAGCCGAGCGGAAGGCGAAGAACGATGCCCGAGAGGAAGGCTCACAGTCCGAGACCCGAACCCGGTCCATTCGGCGCGGGCGCGCGGGTGCTGGTGCGCCGGCCGTCCGAACCGGCGCAGTCCGGTCGGATCATCGAGGACTACGCCGAGCTGACCGACACCGAGGAGCGCGGGCACGCCTGGGCGCCGGTGCACCGGTGGGCTGTCGCCCTCGACGACGGGCGTCTGGTCTTCGCCGACACCGACGACCTCACCGCCGACCCGAGCACGGAAGGATCCACCGGGTAGACCGGACCTGGCCGGTGGAAGAACCAGCGAGAGACCGTGTCCCCGGGGACCAACCAAGCGAACAGCAGGCGATCGCGCAAGTGCCCGCACGCATCAAGAATGGTCTGGACCTCGTCCGGCGCCAGAAGCCGAGGAATCTTGGACGTCGTTGGAAGCCTCACAACCCGCCTCGCATGCGGCGCGCTCTTGCTGATGCGATGCGGGAATGGCCTCCACCCACTGCGAGCCGCGCCACGGTCCCCGAACGTCACCAGCTCACCAAGGTCGAGCCCATGACGGGTGGCGTGCTGATAACACCGAGATCGTGGACAGCTTGCGGTTCACGGTTGCCTCGCTGCAGTGATGCCCCACCGAGGGCAGTACGGATACCGACTGCTGCCGGACACTCGGGGGTCGCCGCAGCCAGCGGATGAACGCTCCGAGTTCTTCTATTCGTACTGTCTGCCAATCACATTCGACTTCGCTCAGGAAGATGAACCAGTCCTCGAGGTCGTGGGCGTGCGCCCGTGTTCGGCGACCGCTCGACATCGGCCAGGTACCGCAAATAGCGTTCGGCCGGCGCCACGACACCGTTTTCGTCGAGCAGCGTGAATGACGCCGCATCACTCGCCGGATCCAACACCCGCGTCACTTGCATCAAATCTCCCACCGTCGTCGTCATGGACGGCAGCGACGGTAACCCGTCCATGACGCGGCGTGGATCCCAAAACATCGCGTGAACTACGTGAAGGACAGCATCGGGAGGGCTATAGACATCGAACGATTCTCGACAGGAATGCACCGAGAACCCATCGGACACCCAGGCCGCCGGAGCGCTGGCGACGGCCGACGGGGCGGTCACGAATGAACGCCGATCGATCCACTAGATGATTTATCTAGACCGCCTGACGGTTTATGTGCTAGCTTCGTGTTATCGGAACATGACCTGGATCACTCCCCACCCCAGCTGGTGGGGGTCCGTCACAGACATGGCCTGTCGGGCTGTTTTTACGGAGGAGCACCATGCACTCGACCATCGATCAATCGTCGCTCTCGTCGTCGTCCTTCGAGGCGCCGGTTCTGGTTCGCATGGAGGGCGTGAACAAGTACTTCGGCACCCACCACGTGCTGACGGACGTCGACCTCGACATCACGACCGGCGAGGTGCTGGTGGTGATCGGCCCGTCCGGGTCGGGAAAGTCGACCCTGTGTCGCACCATCAACCGCCTCGAGCCGATCAGCTCGGGCCGGATCCTGCTCGACGGCGTCGAACTGCCCCAGGAAGGCAAGCACCTCGCGCGGCTACGTGCCGACGTCGGAATGGTGTTCCAGTCGTTCAACCTGTTCTCGCACATGACAATCCTGCAGAACGTCATGCTCGGGCCGACCAAGGTTCTCGGCGTTCCGAAGAAGGAGGCCGAGGCCACCGCCCGCAGGCTCCTCGACCGGGTCGGGGTGGGTAATCAGGCGGAGAAGATGCCGGCCCAGCTCTCCGGCGGACAGCAGCAGCGCGCGGCGATCGCGCGCGCCCTGGCGATGAAGCCGAAGGTGCTGCTCTTCGACGAGCCGACGTCCGCCCTGGACCCGGAGATGGTCAACGAGGTCCTCGAGGTGATGAAGGAACTCGCCGAGACGGGTATGACGATGGTCGTGGTCACCCACGAGATGGCCTTCGCGAAGTCGGCAGCAAACCGGGTGATCTTCATGGACGCCGGACGCATCGTCGAAGAGGCGGATCCGCACGAGTTCTTCGCCAATCCCCAGACCGAGCGCGCCAAGGACTTCCTGTCGAAGGTCCTGCACTGACCGCCGCACCGTCGACACGAAAAAGGTTGTCTATCATGAGGTTTTCCCGTAAGGCGATCGTGCCGCTGGTGGCCGTGGTCGCCATCGCCGGTATCGCCCTGTTCGGTACCCGCTCGACCGTGACCACGGGCATCACCCCGGCGGTTGCGCAGGCCCCGCAGTTCGCACCCGGCACGACGATGGAGAAGATCGCTCGTGAGGGGGTGTTGCGGGTGGGTACACGGTTCGATCATCCCGGGCTGTCGGCGCGCAACCTGCGCGGCGAGCAGGAGGGATACGAGATCGATCTGGTCCGGTACATCGCCGGCAAACTCGGTGTCCCCGCCGACCGGATCGAGTGGACCGAGGCCAACTCCGCGAGCCGCGAGCAACTACTGCAGCAGGACAAGGTCGACGTCGTCGTCGCGACGCTGTCGATCAACGACAAGCGACGTCAGGTGATCAGCTTCGGCGGCCCCTACCTGGACATCAACAACGACCTGGTGACGGTGAAGGGCAATCCGAAGAACATCACCGATCCCCAGACTCCGAACGGGGTGACGGTGTGCTCGACCCTCGGTGGGGCGGTGTCGGCGTCGCTGCGCAAGAACTTCCCGCAGACGAACCTGATCGAGTTCGACGTCTCGTCCAAGTGCATCGATGCCCTCAAGAACGGGTCGGTCGACGCGCTCGCCACCCAGGGGCCCATCGGCGCCGGGTACGTCAGTAAGGATCAGAAGGACATCGAGCTGATCAACAAGCCCTTCGCGGTCGAGTCGTGGGGGGTGGGTATCGCCAAGGGCGATGTCGCGTTCTGCGAGTTCCTCAACAGCGCGATCACCGATTACTACAGCGACGGCTCCGCCGAGGAAGCCTGGGCCGACAGTCTCGGCCGTTACACCAAGCAGCAGCCGGTCATGCCGGAACTGCAGCCCTGCACCTAGATCTTTCGTCTCACTTCGAGGACATCCCATGCACACCGTAGTCGACCATTTCGGCGCCCTGATGGAGGGTTTCGCGGTCACGCTCACGCTGATCGGCGTCTCCACCGTCCTGGCGCTGATCGGCGGAACGATCCTCGCATCGTTCCGTGTCTCCCCGATCCCACTCCTGCAATCGATCGGCTCCGGGTACGTCGAGACGTTCCGTAACGTCCCCACCGCCGTCATCTACTTCATGACTCTGTTCGCGTTTCCGCAGCTCGGCATCAAGATCCCGTTCTTCTGGGCGGCCGTCGCCGCCCTGGCGATCTACTACTCCGCCTTCTTCTGCGAGGCCGTCCGCTCGGGCATCAACGCGATCCCGGTCGGGCAGTTCGAAGCCGGACGCTCCATCGGTCTCACCTTCGGCGGCTCATTGCGCTACATCGTGCTCCCGCAGGCGTTCCGCAGTGTCGTGCCCCCGCTGATCAACGTGTTCATCGCACTGACCAAGAGTTCGGCGATCGCCAGCGCGTTCGGTGTCGCGGAACTGCTCACCCGCGCCGAAGGCGTGATCGCCGAGGAGAGCCAGGCGGTGCTGTGGATCCTCGCGGCCACCAGCCTCCTGTACCTGGTGATCACCATCCCCGCGGGGACCATCGCCAACCTCGTCGAGAAGAAAGTCGCGGTGGCGCGATGACAACGACAGCAACCAAACCGGCAGCTACCAAACCCACGATCGCCATGTACGACGTACTCGGACCGCAAGGTCAACGGAAAGTCCGCAACGCCACCTGGGTCGGTGCCGCCGTGGTCGCGATCATCGTGGCCCTGGGGCTCTACCAGCTCGGCTCCCACGGTCAGCTCAGTCCCGATCTGTGGTCGGTGCTGCTCGACCGGGACCTGATGCGCAGCGTCCTGAAGGGTTTGCTCGCCACGATTCAGTGCGCGATCGTCTCCATCGTGCTCTCGGTGGTGTTCGGCATGATTCTCGCGGCAATGCGGATGTCCGACAGCAGACTCCTGCGGGGAGTTGTGCGGGTATGGGTGGAGATCTTCCGCGGTCTGCCGCTGCTGGTGCTGATCTTCTTCATCTTCCTCGGCGCACCCCAATTCGGGATCATCGTCCCGACGTTCTGGGCATTGGCCCTCGGCATCTCGCTCTACAACAGCGCCGTGATGAGCGAGATCTTCCGCGCCGGCATCGCGTCGTTGCCCCGCGGTCAGGCCGAAGCGGCGGCCGCGATCGGCATGCGCAAGACCCAGATCTTCCGCATCATCCTGCTGCCGCAGGGCATCCGGATCATGCTGCCCGCCCTGATCAGCCAGGTCGTGACGATCGTGAAGGAAACCTCCCTCGGTTTCGTCATCGGCTACACCGAACTGCTGCGCAGCGGCCGGGTCGCAGTGGAATACCTCGGCGGACAGTACGCCATCCCGGTCTATGTCTTGATCGCGATCATCTACCTGCTGATGAACGTCGGGCTGTCGAAGCTGGCGCGCCGAATCGACGCCCGCTCGTGAGGTAGGAGAAGCCCTTTCCCTCGGCCGATATTTTCCGGGTGGAGAGCGCGATCAGTGCCGGTATCTCGACCGCCCGTACCCCGGTCGAGATACCGGCATTTGTTCTATGGGGAGCCAAGGGGGATGAGCGCAGTTCCGGCATCACCTGCCGTGGCGCGGATGCGCAGAAGCGACGCATCGAGGCTCGCGCGCTGGCCGTTGGCGACTCTCGGGGGCCGGGCGCCGTGCCCGGACGGGTTCAGTCCAGACCGGGCAGGCCGATGGCCGAAATCTCCTCTGCCGCAGCCCGGGTGCATTCGATGTAGTGGGGTGTCCGGTCCTCGGTGAACCGGCCGGTGGGACCACCCAGGGTCAACGCGGCCACGACCGTGCCGTGGGAGTCGACAAGCGGGAAGGACAACCCGGACGAGCCGAGCTCACGCTCGCCGTGGACGAGCTGATATCCGCGTTCGCGCCCGTCCTCGACCTTCTCACGCAACTGGTCGGCGAATTCGGGGCCGTGCGGGGAGTCCGCGGCCACGTCGTCGATCAGTTCGGGGGCGGCCAGCAGCAAAATCTTGCCGGCGGCGCCGGCCCACAGCGGGTACGGCACTCCGAGCGGGATGACGCTTCGCACGGTCGCGGTGCTCTCGCACTGGGCGACCACCACACGGGACAGGCCCTGCCGGATGTACAGGTTCACCGTCTCGCCGGTGTCGGCGCTGAGCTGGCGCATGATGTCGACGACCTCTTCCGGCGGCGCCCAGGTCCTGCCCGCCAGGCGCACCCAGCGCAGCATCTCCGGGCCGAGGCTGTAGGACCCGTCCGCGCGGCTGGTCAGGACGCTGCGCGCACACATCGTCGCCACCAGGCGGACGACGGTGGTTTTCGGCAGTTTCGTCCCCTCGACGAGTTCTTTGAGGCTGCGGGTGGGGTGCGCTGCGTCGAACAGTTCGAGCAGGTCGATCACCCGGGTGACGCTGCGGACACCCGCGTCGGCGACGGCCGGCTTCTCTGCTGAATCCGTAGGTACTGCAGTCACCCTCTGGTCCTCCCTGCTCAGCAACTCTTCCGATGCACCACTCTACGGTTCGGAGAAACCGATCTCTACGGAAACAGGCGAATCGACGAGCGATCTAAACCATCAGGCGGTGTATATAGACCGCTAGATGGTTTTTGTGGTAGGGTTAGGCACGTCACGCGACGACACCCTTGCTTGGTGGGATTCGCCCACGGAAAGGATCTTCCGATGAAGCTGCTCGACGGAATCCGAGTCTTGGATCTCACCAACGTCCTTGCCGGCCCGTATGCGAGCTACCAGCTCTCGCTGATGGGTGCCGACGTCGTCAAGGTCGAAGTACCCGGCAGCGGCGACCTGGCTCGACAGCTCGGTGCCGACACCGCGCTGTCGAGCCAGAAGCTCGGCGCCTCGTTCGTGGCCCAGAACGCCGGTAAGCGCTCGATGACGGTCAACCTCAAGAGCCCTACCGGCCGGAACGTGTTCGACCGGTTGATCGCCGGCGCCGACGTCCTCGTCGAGAACTTCCGCCCGGGAGTACTCGCCCGGCTCGGCTACTCCTGGGACGAGTTGCACGCGATGAACCCGCGGCTGGTGTACTGCGCGATCTCCGGTTTCGGGCAGACCGGGCCGATGCGGGAGCGCCCGGCGTACGACCAGATCATCCAGGGGCTGTCCGGGATGAGCGCGGTCACCGGCACACCCGACACCGCACCGTTGCGCGTCGGATTCCCGGTGTGCGACACCCTCGGCGGGATGACCGCCGCCATGGCCATCAACGGCGCTCTCGCGTCCCGCGCCCGGACCGGCGAGGGCGTCTACCTTGATGTGTCGATGCTCGACAGTTCACTGACCGCACTGGGCTGGGTGGTCTCGGACTACCTCATCGCCGGACGGCAACCCAGCGCGAACGGCAACGAAAACCCCACCGGCGCACCGTCGGCGACCTTCCAGACCGGATCGGGTGCCCTCAACATCGCGGCCAACAAGCAGGAACAATTCGAGATCCTGTGCAAGCTGATCGGCCGTGAAGACCTCATCGACGACCCCCGGTTCGCGCTGCGCGACGACCGCAAGAACCGTCGCCCGGAACTGCGCGTCGAGATCGAGGCCGCCCTCGCCGCCAAGTCCGCCCGCGAGTGGGAGCCCCTGCTCAACGAGGCGGGGGTGCCCGCGGGACTGGTCCTCGACGTCACCGACTCCCTCGACCTCGACCAGATCACCGAGCGTGAACTGGTCCACCAGGTCGACCTGCCCGACCGCACGGTCAGCGTCCTCGGCACCGGCTTCCACGTCAACGGCCGCCCCCTCGCCCCGGGGTCGGCGCCCCCGACGCTGAGCGAACACACCGACGAACTGCTCACCGATCTCGGCTTCACCGCCGACGAGATCACCGAACTGCACACGGAAGGCGCGGTATGACCACCACCGAACGCCGCCCGGTCCCCGGCGCGACCGAGACCACCATCGACGACGTCACCGGCTGGTGGCGCACCGAGATCAGCGACATCTCACCCGGCGTCATCCGCTACCGCGGCTACGCCATCGAGGACCTGATCCCGACCACCTCCTACGCCGGCATGGTCTGGCTGATGATCCGCGGGCAGCGCCCCACCCCCTGGCAGGAACGACTCCTCGACGCCGCCCTGGTCGCTGCCGTCGACCACGGCCCGCAGGCACCGTCGATCGCGGCCTCCCGCATGGCCGCCACCTGCGGGGTCGGACTCAACAACGTGATGGCCACCGGCGTCGGGATGCTCGGCGACGTCCACGGCGGCGCAGGGGAGCAATGCATGAGCGTGCTCGCCGACATCGTCGAGCAGGCCACCGACGCCACCGATCTGCGCCCCGTCGCCGACCGCATCGTGGCCGACTACCGTTCCGCCAAAAGGTATGTGCCCGGGTTCGGGCACCGGTTCCACCCCCGCGATCCGCGCCGCGACCCGCTGCTCTCGCTGGTCGCCGCGGCCCGCGACGACGGCGCCGTGTCCGGCCAGTACCTGCACGCCGCCCTCGCCCTCGAGCAGTCCCTCGCCGCCGGACGGACCCGACCGGTCCCGATGAACATCGACGGCGCCACCGCCGTGGTGTATGCCGAACTCGGCTTCCCGCCGCCCCTCGGCCGCGGACTGTTCGTCCTGTCCCGCTCGGTCGGCATCCTTGCCCACGGCTGGGAACAGACCCAGCAGGGCGGCCGCAACAAGGGACCGATCCCGCGCACCCTGCTCCCCACCTACACCGGCCACCCCGCCCGCGCCGTCGAGGACACCACCCATGCCGACCGATAACCCCACCACCGGCACACCGACCGCGCCGACGCGCTCGACCTGGGGACAGTTCGAAACCACGCCCGACCGGGGAATGGCCAACTACGCCGGCCCCGACCACGTTCGCGACGCCGCCACCCTGGTCCAGCGGGGAGCCGTCTTCGGCCTCGACTACCTCCTCGACGCGTTCGTGCCATCCCTGGCGACGCTGCGCAGCGCCCCCGAACATCACGTGGTCTCCCGGCACCGCGACCACCGCGACGACTATCTGGACGGATTCTGGCCGCAGGCCGCCAGCCACCTCGACGGGTTGCGGCACCGCCGCCACGCCGAGCACGGCTTCTACAACGGCACCCCCGACGCCGCTATCGCCGCCGGCAATCCGGCCCTCGGCATCAACCACTGGTCCCAGCACCCGATCGTGGGCCGAGGAGTCCTCATCGACATCGGCCGCCACCGCACCCACCTCGGGAAACCCATCGATCATGCCGGCGGCGAAGCCCTCGACATCAGCGAACTCGACGACACCTTGGCCGCCCAGGACGTACAGCTACGCACCGGTGATCTGCTGCTGATCCGCACCGGTTGGGCACAGTGGTTCCTCGACGAGGCCACCGCCGACCAGCGCGCGCAGATCCATACCAGCAAAATCTGCACCGGCCTCGCCCAGTCGCAGGCCGCAATCGACTGGTTCGCCGACCATCAGGTCGCCCTCGCCGCCTCGGACACCTTCGCGCTCGAACGCCTTCCCGCAGTAGCTGATTCACCCTTCGGATCCGACACCGACCACGGCATGATGCACCAGGAACTCATCGCCCTGCTCGGCCTGCCCATCGGTGAGCTGTGGAAGCTCGACGAACTCGGCGAGGACTGCGACCGCGACCGCCGCTACGAATGCCTGCTGACCGTCAAACCCCTCAACCTCACCGGAGGCGTCGGCTCACCCGCCAACGCCACCGCCATCAAGTGACCGCCAAGTACCGTGCCGCGGCGCTGTCAACCGAGGACGGATGGACCGAGGTGATCGACAACGGTTTCATCGCCCTGGTCGGCCCCTTCTACACCCGCACCGACGGCGGTCATATCGAGGTCGCGGTCGTGTGCCAGGACAAGCACCGCAACCGGCGAGGGATCGTGCAAGGCGGGCTGGTGATGACGTTCGCCGACCGCGCACTCGGCATCGCGGCCCGCGCGCACAGCGGCGCCCCCACCACGGCAACGGTGCACCTCGACGTGCATTTCGTCGCTCCCGTCCACGTCGGCGACGTCCTGCGCGCCCGCCCCCACACCGCACCCGGGACCCGGTCGCTGCTGTTCATGCGAACCGACCTCACCGTGGAGGACACCCTGGTCGCGACCGCCACCGGGGTGTTCAAACCCCTACGGACCGCACCCCTCGTCGACGAGTGAGATTCGGTACGACCCAGAGCCCGCAAAACCATCCGAAGGAGGTGTCGTGGTGCAACCCGACAAGCTCGTCGCAGCGTTCGCCCGTATCCCCACCGCCACCATTGGTGACGCCCAGGACCGCTTCGGCTGCCCGACCGGAATACGACCCATGTGGTCGGGAGCGACCGTCACCGGGCGAGCGTTCACCGTCTGCACCCGAGCCGGAGACAACCTCTACATTCACAAGGCGCTCGACCTCGCCGCCGCTGGAGACATCCTCGTCGTCAACGGCGGCGGCGACGAAACCCGCGCACTCATCGGCGATCTCATCGGAACCCGCGCACGAGCCATCGGGCTGGGCGGCTTCGTGATCGACGGCGCGGTCCGTGACGTCGCCGCCCTCGAGCAAATGGGCATGCCCGTCTTCGCCCGCAGCACCACTCCCGCCGGGCCCTACAAACACGGACCCGGCCGGCTCGGTGAACCCGTAGCCATCGGCGGAACCGTCGTCCAGGCATCCGACATCGTGATCGGCGACGCCGACGGGATCGCCGTCGTCGCAGCACGCGCCGCAAACGACGTGCTGAACAACGCCAGACAGATCGCCGACAACGAGATCGCCAAACGCCACCGGTACGCGATGTCAGGCGAGGATCGGCAGCCTCCGCCGGGACCTTGAGAGGCTGAAGTGAAGCGCTCGCCAATTCAGCCAAATTTGATGGCTTTCGCACCGAATCCGTACGGGTTCATCGCGGTGTATGACCGAGAATCCCGGAACTCACACGCTTTTGAATGTCGGCGACAAGGTCAAGGTTCATGCTGAGGGGACCTCGGTGTTCACGATCGTGAGCATTGACGGCGACGAAGCTCTGATCGAGTCGGTTCTCGGCGCCCCAGGGACTTACCCGTTCCACTGCACGCTCGAACGCCTAGTTCCGTTCGAGTCCTGACACAGTGAAAAATGCACCCTGAACTGCTCAGATGACCCGTCCCCTGTCGGAGATGACCCTCGCCGGTTCAAAGCGGTGACCGCATCGCGGATCTGGGCGCGCTGCCCGGCGTAAAGGTCACGAATTCGGGTGTCCGCGGTGATCCCGAGCATGACCATGAAGCCGGTGGGGGCCTGGCCTGCGCGGGCCACCACTCCCGGACGGGTTGTGCCATGCTGGGGACACATTGTCGAAGTCGCGGGGGTGACATGACTGTTCATACGTTGGTGCTTTCGACAGGCCCGAACATCACTCGCCGCCACCACCGATCAAGTGGACTGGGGTCGGGCCATTGGATTGGATCGTCAGTAGGTCCACGAGGGTGCCGGCCGGCCCGCCGTTCTCGTCGCGGTCGGTGTACATCGCCTGGATCCGTTGCAGGATCTCCGGTGTGCTCAACACCCGGTGGGTGGGAATCGCATGGTGCGGTGCGCTCGCGGAGGGGTGCAGGCGTGTCATGTGGTTACTCTCGGTCGCACAGGTGTGGGCCGCGCGCTGTGGTCGAGGCGCGCGGGTCGTGCCGGTCATCGTCGGCCCGCTCCCTGTCAGTGTTCGGGCTCATGCGACGGCGAGGCTAGGGGACAAGGTCCTTTCCCGTTGAGTGGTGCCAGGACCGGGGTATCGGAGCGGGCGGCGACGTGCAGGGCAGCCGGGGAGTTTTCGAGGGCGGGGCGGTTGTCGAGGTCTCGGCGGGCGGCCTTCTCGACGAGCAGCGGAACGTAAGCGCGGACCCTCCCGTTGTCGAACCGTTTGTGGATGATGCTCCCAATCATCGTGACGGTGTTCGCGGTCGAGTCGGGGTTCCTGCAAAATTTCCTCATGACCACGTCGCCGACCGGCGGCCAGTGGCTCGCCTGCCTCGGGCGGTCACTGATCATCCCGATTGTCGTCCAAGCGGAGAAGGCGATCCGGCGGCGTTGCCACCACTACTCGGAGCCGCCCGCACCGACGACCGCCCCCGCCGTCGTCGACCCCCACCGCGCACGCTGAGCCGCGAACCATGTCCTGGACAGGAAGCCTCGGCCGGTTACCCGGGATCGCGACGGCGCGGCGTACCACCGGGAGTGGCTACGCCCCGCCGGACTGGTCCTCGCCGCTCTACCGATTCCCGACGGGATGGGGTGCGCGGAGGCCGCCGAGTTACCCGCCTACGCTGGCGTCGACCGGCCGGTTGCTGCGTCAGTTCTCGCGTTCGAAGGTGATAAGCAATCCCTCGACGCCGCTTGGGCCGAGTCGGCCTTTGACGTCGGTCGAGGTGATGGTTTTCAGGCGCCAGCCCTGTTGGGCGTGCTGGTTCAGTAGCCTTTCGAGCTTGTCGCCGGACATCTTGCCGCCGATCATCTTCTCGCGGACCTCGACGACCTTGTATGAATACACCATTACCCTCTCTCCTTCTCTCGAGGTTTGAGGTGGTCGAGAACCTGGTCGTCGTCACTTCCGATCTGGCATCGGCACACCCTGTCTCGGCATTGTGTAGCAGCCGAGCACTCTATGGGGCTGGTGGAGCGATTCCGACGCCCGAAAATTGGAATACTCGGTTGCGCACGCCTTCGATTGTGCCGTGGGTGGGAGTGATGACGAGGGAAGCGCGGTGCGGAAGGGGATTCGCCGAGCAAAGGTGACCGACCCCCGTGGGGCTTGGAGGGGGACGGAGGCCGGTGAATGACTGGGCTACCCCACCAAGCTTGGTGCCGGGTGCGTGGGACAGCGACCGAACACCCTGGTTCAACCGAGCGCGGTAGGCCGAAGTCCTCCTGTACTCCCCGACAAAAGGAGCTTTGTACTCGATTCCTTGACCGCGACAGGGACGCTAATCGGTGTCTTTGGTGTGCTGCCGATGCCGCGCGCGGAGAAGAGCGCGGTGCCGCTCGAGGGCAGCGTCGGTATCGCGGAGGATCTGCCGTTGCCGGCGAGCGAGGGCGTATCGCACGGCGGCACTGCGCTGCCGCAATGTGCATGGGCGGCTGCGGAATCGTCGTCGAACAGAACCGCGGCGGCGTTTGTCGCACTCGATCAGCACCCAGTCGTACGCCAGCCGGGCTGGGGCCCCTTTGTCGAAGAGCACCGGCATCACGGTGTCGTCGAACAGGTCAAGGGGGATAGGCGCGAGTCGGTGCTGGAGGCGGCCGAGCGCTTGTGCCGCGGTGACGACTCCCATGACATGCGATGGTAAGCGGCACTTCGTGCGCACGGAGTCAATAAGTGTGTCTCACGGTCGAACCGAGGTCCTTGTGAGCGGTGTCGCCGACGTGCCCGCTGAGGATCGGCACCCGATCAGAGGGCCGGTGGGGTCGCCCGGGCTCGGCGCTTTGCTCGCGCTCGAACTGCTCATCCGCTCGGCCCGCACAGCCACCGCTCAGGACTCCACCGCTGGAGCCGACCTCGTCGTGAGCAATGATTCGCGCCTCAGTGTCGTGAACTACGTTCGTACTGCAGGACAACTGATGGGATATGGGGATCAGATCTCATCTGTCGCTTCGCCCGAGTTCTGTGGTGTCGGGTCCGGGATCCGCCTCATGCGGAACGAGTTGAACACCCCGATGAGGCCGGCGAGGATGGGGATGAGCAGGGCGACCTGAAGGGCGAGGGGTCGTGTGCCGGTGTTGATGCGGACGATCTCGTCCTGAATCGCCGGGGGTTGGTCGACGAGTAGTTGTTCGAGTTGGGTGTTGCTCATGACTTCGGCGTCGTCCTCGAGCACCTGCGCGACCTGTTGCTGCTCTGCCGGCGGGAGCACGGTGCTCGATTCCGTCATCGAGGTGAAGGTGAGGGACAGTGTTGCCAGCATGATGGCGCCGGCGAACGCCAGCCCGAACGAGAGCCCGAACGATCCCGCTGCGGAATTGACGCTGGCGGCCTCGCTGATCCGTTCCTCCTCGATCGGGGCGAGTGTGTAGTTGTTGAGCTGGGATACCAGCAATCCCAGCCCGGATCCGGCGATCACCAACGGGATCACCAGGCCCCAGCCGAACTCGGCGCGCGGCACGATCGGGATCAGCGCCGCGATCCCGATCGTCAGCAGCACGAATCCCCACCGGATGATGCTGCTCGGGCGCCGGTCGCCGGCCTTCTTGCCCGCGAGCAACGCCACCGCGAACATGCTGAGGGAGAGGGGTGCGAGGGACAATCCCGCCTGCATCGCGTTGTACTCGAGCACCATCTGCAGGTAGATCGGCAGCGCGATCATCGTGCCGCCGAGGGCGATCTGCTGGAGCATCTGCCCCGAGATGCCCAGTCGGAAGATTTTGGAGCGGAACAGATCCGGGTCCAGCAAGGCCGGCTTCCCTTGACGTTTGCGCCGTACGAGCCAGTAGGCCAGCGCGGCCAGTGCGACCGCACCGATCACCAGGAGCGCGGCAACGGATTCGCCACCCTCCTGCCACACCAGGATTCCCAGCACGATGCCGCCCATCCCCAGAACGGAGAGGACCGCGCCCACCAGATCGATCACCCGGGGCCCGGTGTACGGCACATCCTGGACCAGTTTGATGCCGGACAGCACGACCGCGATGATGACGACCTCGAGCACGAACCCGATGCGCCACGAGAGGTAAGTGGTGATGAAACCGCCGAGCAGCGGTCCGACGGCAGCGGCGATCGCGGCCGCCGCCCCGACCAGGGCGTAGACCTTCTTCTGCGCGGCGCCTTCGAAGTTGCCGTGGATGAGGGACTGCATGGCGGGCAACAGGAGTGACGCGCCGATTCCACCGAGTATCGCCCAGAAGATGATGATCGCGGTCAGGCTCTGTGCGAGCGCCATCGCGGACGCACCGACTGCGTAGCCGAGCAGGCCCAGCACGTACGCCCGTTTGCGTCCGATGAGGTCGCCGACCTTGCCGCCGATCAGGATGAACGCGGCAGAAACCAGCGCCTCGAGTGCGATCGCGGCCTGGACGCCGCTGACGGTGGTGTCGAGGTCGCGAACCACCGACGAGATCGACACGTTCATCAGCGACGTGTCGACGACGAGCACGAACATCGCCATTGCCAGCAGGATCGCGAGTGTCCGCCGAGGGCCCGTTGCCCGCTCGGAATCACCGTTGGTCGGTTCTTCGGTCATAGGAGGCCCACCGTCCGTCCATTCCGCTGCACCCGAGTGTCCCATGCACGGGGCGAGGTATCTGAAGGGCACGATCCCCGGCCGGACCTCCGGAAACGAGTCTTTCTTCTCTCCTTCTCGCGCGCCCGGTTTGTGTCGTTCATCGAGGGTTTGCTGTTGCCGGCATGCATGGTCGGTGGGTCTGCATCGAAGGGGAGACGCGGAACCGGTGTCTTGCTATCCGGTCCGTGCGTGGGGAGTGCTCGGTCCGTTTACAGTTCGCCGTCCCGGCTTCGGCATCAGACGGGCTCGGGGGTCGGGCGGAAGGCGCTGCTCGACTCGGTCTGCGGCGGCCCGGAGATACGGGTCCCGCTGCGGGTGGGCGCGGACGGTGGGCGAGTCCGGGCCGTGCCGGTCGATCTTCTCGCGCAGCCGCTGATCCAGACTCAACGCCTCGCCGTGCGGACCGGTCGTCTGATCGGCGACGGTCAGCGCGTCCGAGACCGCGTCCTCGACGAAGCCGAACTGGCTCAGTTCGTCGCCCAGGCCGGTGACCGCGGCGACGAACCGGGCGCCGGAGTGATGAGCGACCAGGTCGCACACCCGCTCCGGCCAACCATGGGCTTGCAGATAGCGGGCGCCGTCGAGCGGGTGAAACCCGGTCTCGCGCAGCTCGGCGGCATAGCCGATGTCGTGCAGCCACGCGGCGGCCACCAACGTGTCCCGGTCCGCGGCCGGGACCGTGGGTGCAAGCGCCAACGCCCGGGCCGCAACCCCTGCACAGTGATCTGCACGCATGCGGTCGCGGGCAAGGACGCGCAGTGTCAGCGCCCGGGCGCGGGGCACCAATGGCGACCGCGTCGCATCATCTGCCATGACCACACCTCTCCCGCACGGCGCCGATCCACCACCGGCCGCCACCGGTCGGGCTGTCGCAGCCTGGCATCACAGGATATATCGGGCCGACGGCGTCCCGACGGGGTTCGCCGCTTCTACAGTCGGTGACGGCGACGTGCGGTTGAGGCGCCGGGGGAGTGCACCGTCGGAGCCGCGAGGAACGACGGACACCGGCTCGTCGGGGCATCGGGGTCCTGGAGACCACTCCGCGGGCCCACACCTGCCGCGAAGTGCCGCCATCATCGGCCCGACCGGAGGACGATGAACCTTCCGGAACACTTCACGCGTTGCCCGGGAAGGGAAACGGTCATGTCCGAGGAATCTCTGGTCAAACGCGGTGTGGCGCAGGGGTCCGCGAGGGGTGGGGCGGTCCTGCTCGTCACTGTCGGTGTCCTCGAAGTACTCCAGGGCCTGTCCGCGATCGCCAAGGACGAGGTAATCGTCACCGGAATCGACTACACCTACCAATTCGACCTCACCGCATGGGGATGGACCCACCTGGTTCTCGGCGCGCTCGTCACCGCCGCCGGAATCGCCCTGTTCACTGGTGCCACCTGGGCGCGAGTGGGCGCCATGGTGATCTGCGCAGTCTCGATCCTCGTCAACTTCCTCTGGTTGCCCTACTACCCGATGTGGGCGATCACGATCATCGCCCTCAACGCCGTGGTGATCTGGGCCGTCTCGACCTGGCACCCCGACACAGACCGAGCCGCACAGCCCTCTCCACCTGCGAGATGAACTGCCATGCGAGCACTGGACCACGAACAGTGCGACCAGCACGCGCCGAGCGCAGGCGGCCGTCGACACGACCTCGCGCCGCGGTGACGTCGACCGGGTGTGAGGCGTGGCCGCCATGACGTGGGCGCTGCCGGCGATCGCGGTGGTCCTGCTCGGCTTCGCGGCGGTCTCCGGGCGCGTGGCGGGCACGCCGATCACCGGACCACCCCCATCCGGAGACCCGACCGGCCCCAGATACTCGACGGTGATCCCCGCACCCCCGGCCGCGCATCCGTCGTCATCGACCGAAGGACCGGCAGGCGATGGTGTCCCCAAGAGTCCAGCCCACATTCCGCGGCGGACCCGATGGGCTGAGGCGGACAATGAGCAGATACGGCGTGCGGGCAGCCCCCGCCGGAAGGGGGTACGTCATGACCGAGGAGTCGTCGACCGAACAGCGCGTGGCGACCGCCACGTCGATCGGGGCGGCCACTCTGGTGCTGACCGTCGGTCTCCTCCAGTTCGCCCAGGGCATCGCCGGCGTCGCCGAGAGCGAAGGGTTCTCGGTGGGGATGGAGTACACCTACCGGTTCGACCTCATCGCCTGGGGCTGGTTTCATATCGCCTTCGGGGTGCTGCTCTGCGTGGTCGGTCTCGCTTTGGCCGCCGGGGCGCGTTGGGCGCGGGTGGCGGCGATCGTCTTCGCGGCCATCTCGATCCTCGCCAACTTCCTGTGGCTGCCGTACTACCCCTCCTGGTCGATGGTGATCATCGCACTTGACGTCGCGGCGATCTGGGCGGTGTCTACGTGGAAGCCACCACCGTAGTGAAACGAACGGAACCGCAGTCGAAACCAGATCGATTCTGTGGCGACCCCGGGTCGGTAAGCGGCAGATCTCTGCAGAGGGATCAGCCGGCGCCTGCGCCTCCTGTAGCTATACTCGGGACGCGGCCTCCTCCGGTAACTATTCGGGACGAGCCCGAAAGCCCGGGGCCGGCAGCGTCGAGCGGGTGGTTTTCGTCGGCGAGGTGCTTATGATCCGGGCGCGTAGCCGAGCGGAAGGCGAAGAACGATGCCCGAGAAAAAGGATCACAGTCCGAGACCCGAACCCGGTCCATTCGGCGCGGGCACGCGGGTACTGGTGCGCCGGCCGTCCGAACCGGCGCAGACCGGTCGGATCATCGAGGACTACGCCGAGCTGACCGACACCGAGGAGCGCGGGCACGCCTGGGCGCCGGTGCACCGGTGGGCCGTCGCCCTCGACGACGGGCGCCTGGTCTTCGCCGACACCGACGACCTCACCGCCGACCCGAGCACGGAAGGATCCACCGGGTAGACCGGACCTGGCCGGTGGAAGAACCAGCGAGAGACCGTGTCCCTGGGCACCGGTTTGACGTTGAAGCCCGAGGCGAATCCGACGCAGGTCCAGCTCTCACCAGCGGGTACCGTCACCACCACCTCACCGGACGCCCCGGCGCTCAGCGCTGGTACCGCGGTGCGGTACCGGCCGCGAAGACCATCGCGGGCGCGATGACCGCCGACGCGATGGCGGTGTGTACCGCGATCTTGTTCTTCATGATGCTCACCTCGTTCTGAGAGTCCTCGACTCTTGCAGGAACGGGTGGCGAAACAGCCCCTCGGTGATCGGGATCGGTTATGAGCCAGGTCATCGCGAGGTCGGGCACGTTGATGTGCTTCAGCGCGGGTGGTCGGCTCGTGTCCGCGTGGCCGGTGACTGGGTGACCGCATCCCGGCGTCGTGAGGAGCAGACCTCAGCCGAGGTTCAGCAGCAGTACTACCCCCCCGGGGTCTGCGGCCTACGGGCTCAGCGGTTCGCCGGTGACGAGGAAGATCACCCGGCGCCCGACCACGACAGTGTGGTCGCCGAAGCGTTCGTAGAAGCGGCCGAGCAGGGTGATGTCTACCGCGGCCGGGATGCTGCCGGTCCAGGACGGGTCCTGGATCAGGGTGAGCAATCGTCGGTGCAGGTTGTCGAGCTCGTCGTCGCGTCTGCCGATCTCGGCGGCCAGTTCGGGATCGTGCGTGCGCAGGACCTGTTCGGCGAGGCCGGCCAGTTCGGACGCCACCCGCCCCATCCCGGCGAGCACTTCCTCCGCCTCACCGGAGGCGACGTGCTCGGGATGGCGGCGGCGGACGCTTTCGGCCACATGCTGCACCAGCCCGCCCATCCGGCTCAGATCCGTCACAAGGTGCACACCGGTGACGACCTGACGGAGATCACGCGCCACCGGGGCCTGCAGCGCCAGCAGCGCCATCGCCTGCTCCTCGCACGGACCGCGTAACGCCTCGATCTGCTCGGTGAGGTCGAACACTCGCTCGGCCAGCGGCAGATCGGCCAGCATAAGTGCGTCGGTCGCCGCCTGCACGGCCTCCCCGGCCAGGTGACACATCGACGCCAACCGGTCGGTCAGTGCGTCGAGTTGTTCGTGAAATTTCATCCGCATACGCATCATCATCGTGCACTCCGCCGATAGGTGGGCTCGACAGCTGCCCGGGTCTGACGGAAGCGCGGGTCTGACGGCAGTGCCGTTCATCCGGCGATCGGCACCGCTACCACCGCTGGCGCAGTATCCGGCACGATCCCGGCGGTGAGCTGCCGAGCCGGTCGTGCCACTACTGCGAATGTTCCCGTCTTTCAACCCTTTCCGGGTTCCAGGTCGATACGGCCCAGATGACGACGACGTCGAGTGCGATGATCACCAGCGACCACACCGGGTAGTACGGCAGCCACAGGAAGTTCGCCAGAATCGAGATCGCGGCAACGATGATCGCTGACACCCGGGCCCATGTGGCTCCGGTGAACAGGGCGAGGCCGACGATCGCGACGAGGGCGCCGAGGACGATGTGGATCCAACCCCAGGTGGTGAGGTCGAACTTGTAGACGTATTCCACCCCGACCACGAATACTTCGTTCTCGGCGACGGCGGCGATGCCCTGAAAGAACTGGATGATGCCGACGGTGACCATGATGACGGCCGCCGCCATCGAGGTGCCGCCCGCGAAGCCTTGTTTGGTCGATGGATACTCGGACACGGACACGGCTGTCCCCTTTCCCCACAGCTACGAATTTCGCTCGGTATGACGATTGTCCGCCGCAGCGTGCTGTCTTCGCCGGAGAACGTGGATTCCGGCGGAACGAGGCCGGTGACGATCTTCGGGGTGCTGCTCTGCGTGGTCGGGTTCCGGTCGTCCTCGAAACCTTCGCGAGCGTGGGTCACGCTCGTTCGGCTTGCCCGCGCAGTGGCCGCCCTGAGCAGGTGCGAGGAATAATGGGACAGATCTCTGCTGCTGCATGATGATTGTGGTCCGGCATGCGCCTCCACATTCGTGGTCAGCCTCCCCGGTCTTGTCGAAGGATTAGGCTCACACTGCCCGGGTGTGGTGGGCGGCCGCCGACACCGGTCCCTCTCCCGGGCCTGGCCATCTCCTCTCGCCGCTTACGACAGACGTGGTGAGTGCCGCGCGAAGACACGCCGCCCTCCCCGGCTGCTGATCGTGGCGCGCACCGCCGGCTCGGTGTGCGGGTGGTGGGAAGTTCAGGTGTGTGCAGCGGTTCGGGTTGCGCCGGTGCCGGCTGTTGGTGGCATCGAGTGTGCGCGTGGCGGCTCGTTCGATCAGGAGGGGGACGAAGTCTCGGATGCGGCATCCCTCGAACCGACCCTTCGCTGGAGCGTCGACGTGCATGGGATGTGGTGTCGAACACGGCGTTGTCGTGCGCTGGTTGGTGTTCGGGGCCGAGCCGCGCTTCTGCGAGGGTCTGGTTCGGTTGATGCTGAGTTGTGTGCGGGGGCGATGTGGTTGTTACCGTCCCGCGTCGGATTCGGAGGTGGTGGGGAAGGGGCTGGGGCCGAGTGCGAGGGTGAGGGAGGTGGGGTGGAGTCCGATCTCGGTCCGGCTGGTGGTGAGGATCAGCGACCCGGTGCGCGGGTAGGTGCCGATCCAGTACGACGGCGTGGTGCGGTACGGCCCGGAGTCGTCGGAGCGGGGTTCGGTGGGGTGGAGCGAGTCGGCGGGGCCGTCGAGGTCGTCGACGAGGACGAGCACGGACAGGTAAGACCACCGCGGCGACCAGTCGTGGGGGTCGGTCAGGGGACGGGTTTCGTAGCGGGCGAAGTCGGCACGGATCCCGGTGACATCCATCGCCAGTTGCAGCAGCAGCCCGGACGCGAATGCGGTGACCGCGGACAGTTCGAGGGTCAGGTCTTTCTCGGCCGTGATCGGCATCGGTGCGTGCACGCGAAGGCCCCGGTCAGCAGGCGGCGCGATAGCCGGCCAACGATGGCGGCGCATGCTTCGTCTTCGCACCTCTCGCCGCCCGCCGAGGTCGGGATCAGGCGGCGGGATTGTTTGTTTCCCAGAAACATTCGTCCGGGACCCCATTGGTGCAGAGCTGGAGAGGTCCCGCAGACGACTGGCGGCCGTGACGGTGAGTCGGGGTGTCCAGCCCGCGACGCTGCCACCCGCGTCGGTGTCCGACACCGGGACCTGGGAAGGGCGGTGCCTCGGTCGCGTTCGGTGCTAGGTCAGTGCTTTGCTTTTGATCGTCTCGAACTCCTGCGGTGTGATCGCCCCCGAATCGAGCAGCGCCTTGGCGTCGGTGATCTGCTGGGCCGGGGATTTGCCCGCGACGTCCCGGATGTAGGGGTCCTGGGCCTGTTTGACCTGACGGAAGGCCGCCGCGGACCGCTCGGTCATGCCCTGGTTGCGCACGATCAGGTAGATCAGCGCCGACAGGAACGGGATCAGGAACAAGAACAACAGCCACAGCGCCTTGAGCCACCCGGACATCTGGTGGTCCCGGAACAGGTCGGTGATGATCGCAAACAGCACCCTCAGGTAGGCCACGAACAGGAAGAAGACGACGATAAACCAGAAGAACTCCCAGAAACTGTCCATTGTTGTGCTCCGTCCACTTGGTGATTCCGGTCAGGAGGCCAGGGTCCTGGCCTCCTGGTCGTTGAACTCGTCGTCGGTGAGCACCTCCTGATCGCGCAGTTCACCGAGCTGCTTCAACGCCGTGAGACGGTCGGTACCGCCGGTCGGTGGTGGCGATGCCGGTGGGGTGGACGGCGGCTGTGGCGCAGCCGACGGCGGCTGTTGGGCGGCCCAGCGCTGGCCTTGCCGCCGCGAGACCCGGCCTGACACGGTGGTCGCGGTTCCCGCGATCACGGCGGTGCGGGTAATTCCGCGGAGAAGTCCGGGCATCGTGCGCTCCTCCTGCTATCGGGTGGGGCCGTCGAGAGAATCGAGCGTCGCCAGGTGCCTTGGACGGGTATCCGTCCCGACGCGACGAGTTGGGCTCCTTCACGACGTAGCGCGGAGGCGAACGGTGCGGCCCAGCGGTTCTCGTACACGAGGATCGCGCCGACACAGCCCGGTTCGAGGACGGCTCCCGCCTGCTCGAGATCGCCGCGGTCGATCAGGCCCGACGATGCCTCGGCGAACAGGGTCACGTCGACGGTCCCGGTGAAGCCCAGATCCTCGACGGCAATCCCTGCGAGCGATCCGTCGGCGTCTTTGCGGACGAAGACCAGGTCGAGTACCCGGATGATGTTCGCCTCGACCAGGTCGAGCAGCAGGGGAAGAGCCGAGCCGTCGGGCGGGTGGTCGGCGGGAAACTCCACGACCAGGTAGTCGATGGGCCCGACGTCGTCGAAATCGGTGTCGGTCACCGCGCTGACCTCGCTTCTGAAGACCGCAGCGATACAACATCAGGCGAAATATCTGCGCCTCCGGGCATGCGAAATGCCTCGTACCAGCACGCACAGTTTCCCATCCACGCCTCAGAACGCGCCGGAAAACGACAACACCCGACCGCCCAGGCAGCCCTGAGTATTTTTCTCGTCCGGATCTTCGACTCCTGGCTATTCCGCTGGGTGATCAGCTCGCGCGGGAACCGCTCGGAGGCGCAACCGTCAGCCGAAACGCCGGCCTGGGTAGTGTGCTCGTCATTCCGGGACCGCCGTGGGCATGGACCGTCCTCGGTATCGACTGCCCGTCGGTGCTTCGGTTCGGCGGCCGCGATCGCGCCCCGGGCCCGCGCCCGCCTGAACCGACGTCTACGCCCGGATGCCCGTCGAGCCCGATTCCGGCAGCGTCCGTCGAACGACTGGCCGGGAATGCGCGCAAGTCGCGGTGGCGTACCCGTCGCGCGGCGCACACTTGGGAGCGCGCGTACAGCATCCGAGTCCACAGAGGTGAACCATCGTGCCCGATAAATCGAGCGTCAATCAGCAGATCGCAGCTGACACGGTGATCGGTGCCGCGGTCTTGCTGGTCACCGTCGGCGTGCTGCATATCCTTCAGGGGATCGCCGCGGTCGCCAATGATGACGCCCTCGTCGTCATTGCCGAGTACACCTACGAATTCGATCTGACCGTGTGGGGGTGGATCCACATCGTGCTCGGGGTGGTGATCGCGCTGGTCGGTGCCGCCCTGTTCCGCGGTGGAATATGGGCGCGGACGTTGACGGTCACCATCGCGGCACTATCGATCGTCGTCAACTTCCTGTGGCTGCCCCATTACCCGGCGTGGGCACTGCTGATCATCGCGCTCGACACGGCGGTGATCTGGGCGGTACTGACCTGGATTCCGAATCCGGCTGGTACTAGGTGACTCGCGGCGATCAACGAACGTCCTGCAGGACGCACACAGGCCGGCACATTCGGGTACGCCGCGCACAGTCATCCGGCTGATGCCACCCAGGGTGCGGTCGACGCGCCGTGTCCGCGATGGCGTCGACCGTGCGACTGTTCGAGGGACGGCTGGTCGGGCCGGTTCACCATAAAGGTTCCCGCCCGGTGTCGGCTCTACCTCCGCGTGCACGGTGTTATTTGTGGGTGGTGAGGATCATCCCGTCGCCCTCGTCCCGGCAGTATGTACGACGACTTGTCGTCCTGCCAACGGACACGTCAGACTCCTTGTAGGCGGTCAGTTCGCCTCCGGTTGGGCGGACACGGTTTCTCCGGATCAGTGGAGACGAGAATTCTGGGTCGTCGGCCACGAAACAGCTGATTGACACGCTGGCGTAAATACCCGGACGGGGTTCCTTCGCCCGAGTTGGCTTGGTTTGCCGCGCAAACCAACCGACCGAAGGAACCCCATGACCAAGTGTGCCAGGGAAGTGATGGAGATCTTGGAAGCCTACGACCTGACCCAGTGTGCGCATTCGGCGGCGCAGCTGGTCGGGTGTGACGAGAAGACGGTGGCCAGGTATGTCGCGCTCCGCGACGCCGGCCGCGACCCGGCCGAGCGTGAGCGCCGCGCACGCTCGATCGACCCGTTCCTCGGGAAGATCGAGGAGCTGGTGGAGGCCTCACAGGGCCGGATCCGGGCGGACGTGGTGCACGACAAGCTCACCGCGATGGGCTTCGACGGCACCGACCGCACCACCCGCCGCGCGGTCGCCGAGCTCAAGGCGAGCTACCGGGCCGGGCACCGCCGGAAGTATCGGCCTGGGGGCACCTCCCACGCAGTGGGGGAGGATCCCGGAGCCGGGCATGTGGCTGCAGTTCGATTGGGGCGAGGGCCCGCGGGTCGGTGGCCGGCGTACCCAACTGTTCTGCGCGTGGTTGTCGTGGTCGAGGTTTGCCGGTGGTGGTGCCGGCGTGGGACCAGCAGCTCCCGACGTTGATCGCCTGCCTGGACACCACGCTGCGCCGGATCGGTGGGGCGCCGACGTATCTGCTGACCGACAATCCCCGAACCGTCACGATGGACCGGATCGCCGGTGTCCCCGTCCGTCACCCCGACATCGTTTCCGCAGGAAGGCATTACGGCTGCGTCGTGCACACGTGTGAACCGTTCGATCCGGAATCGAAGGGCGGCGCCGAGCATACGGTCAAGATCGCGAAGGCCGATCTGGTGCCGACCGAGGCGAACCTGCTCGAGGAATACCCGAGTTTCGCCGAGCTCGTCGACGCATGTGAGCGGTGGTGCGAGAAGGTCAACGCCCGCCCGCATCGCGCCGTCGGGGCCGCCCCGGCCGAGCGGTTGGCAACCGAACTCGGCAGGCTGCACGTGCTGCCCGAGGATCCGCATCTGCTTGCCCTCGGTGAGGAGCGCCTCGTCGGCTTCGACCAGACCGTCAGCTGGGGCAACGTGCGGTACTCGACCCCGGACGGGCACCAAGGGACGAAGGTGTGGTGCCGGGTCACCGGCGACGAATTGGTGATCGTCGCCCGCACCGGAAGCGGTGTCGCGGAGATCGCCCGCCACCGACTGTCCACCCCAGGGAACCCAAGAATCGTCGCCGCGCATTACCCGCATCACCCCGACGACGGATCGGTGCTGCGCCTGCCCAAACCCCGCCCGCGCACCGCGGCCGAGATCGACTTCCTCGCCCTCGGCGAGGGCGCACACCGCTGGCTGACCGAGGCCGCCGCCGGAGGGGTCGTCCGGATCCGCCACAAGATGGCCAGGGCAGTCGAATTCACCCACGTCCCCGGGCGCCGGACGGGTCGATCAGGCATTGGCCGTGGCCGCGGCGGCGGGCCGGTTCGGCGACCGTGATCTCGCCTCGATCCTCGACCACCTTGCCGCCGCCGCACAGCCCGGACCTGTGGTTGTGGTCGACGAAACCCACACCACTTGGGCCCGGCACCGCCGGGTGGGGCCGGGTGGGCGCATGAACAGCAATTCGGCGCCGCCCCTCCCCGACGAGCTGGCCAAGATCTGCACCCGCATGCGGCTGCCGTATCTGCGCAAGGCCGCCCCCGACGTGCTCGCGACCGCCCGGGCCCAACGCTGGGACCCGGCCGAGGTGGTGCGGGTGCTGCTGCAAGAGGAAGTCGTCGGCCGGGACGCCGCCACCCGCCGGATGCGCCGCAAGAACGCGAAATTCCCGACCGGCAAGACGTTCTCGTCGTGGCGCCCGGAGGAGTCCTCGATTCCCGAGGCCACCCAGAACGCGCTCACCACGCTCGAATGGGTGCACCGCCGGGAGAACCTGGCCGTGTCCGGAGCGTCCGGGACGGGGAAGAGTCATTTCGTCGAAGCGCTCGCGCACGCCGCGATCGAGGCCGACCTGCGGGTGCTGTGGTTCACCCTCGAAACCCTCACCCAGACGGTGAACAAGGCGAAGGCCGACGGGTCGGTCGCCCGCACGGTGGCGAAGGTCTGCTCCTGCGATCTCGTGGTGGTCGATGACATCGGCATGCTGCCCGCCGGGCAGGACGCCGCCGAGGCGTTCTACCGCATCGTCGACGCCGCATACGAACGCCGCTCGGTCGCCGTGACGTCGAACATTCACCCGTCTGGATTCGACACGATCATGCCGAAGACCCTGGCCACCGCTACTGTCGATCGGCTCCTGCACCACGCCCACGTCATCGTGACCAAGGGCGATTCACACCGCCTCGCCGACGCCCTCGCCGGCAAGGGCGTGCACCCACTCGACTAACGACGCGGACCAACGGCACGGGCCGCCACCGGTCTTCAACGACCACACATCCGGAAGTTTGATGTCCACAGATCCGGAGATCTCATGTCCGCCCGCCCGGACTTCCTCGCGTCCGTTGACACTTTCGGGGATGATTGTCAGTGGTGCAGGGCGGTGACCGAATTGCGGATCTGGGCGCGCTGCTTGGTGTCGAGGCCACGGACTCGGGTCCGATTTCGGCCTCGACGCGAGATTCGGGACGAGATTGTGCGGGAAGTCTGGTTGCGTGACGACATTCCGACATTGTCTGACAGACACTCGACCGAGCGGGCATCGGGAGCGGCAGGTGTGAAGCGGGGAGGGTGAGTGAGAATGAATCATATACGGGTACATGCAGTTTGGGCCAAGGAGGCGTTCTGTGTTAGCCGTATTCCTTGCCGATATGCACCGCACACTCTGCCGGTCGCTCGTTGACTCACATTCACGATTAGTCTGTGCGGTGATGGATACGTCCGAGGAGGCCGCGCGTGCGTCGGCGGCCATGACTGCGGAAGGCTAGCGGAGTTGGCCATGAACGTTATCAGCGGTGCCGCGCGTGCCGCCAGAAATGCAGTCGCGGTTCTTCGGAACGCGGGTGAGGGCGCCTGGTCCTTTACGAGCAGCAAGCGGCGGCAACGGACGCAGACGTCGGAGGAAGCCAGAGCCGGACTCGAGGTGGAACCCCAGATCACCATCAAGCCTGAGTCGGAGCCGACCCCGTCCGAGGTGCCGCCCGCGAAGAAGGCTGTAGCCGAGTCACCTGCGAAGGAGGTCGCTTCCGCCAATCCGACCCGGTCGGAGACGCGGCCCACCAAGCGAGGCGCCAAGGCAATCGCCGAACGGGTGCCGTCCGAGACGCCGCCCTTGAGGAAGACTGCGGCCGCCCGGTCCGAGACGCCGCCCGCCAAGGAGGGTTCTGTGAAGGCGCCCGCGAAGAAGGCTGCCGCCAAGGCGCCTTCGAAGAAGGCTGCTGCGAAGGCACCTGCAAAGAAGGCTGCCGCCAAGGCACCTTCGAAGAAGGCTGCTGCGAAGGTGCCAGTGAAGAAGGCTGCCGCGGAGGTGCCCGCGAAGAAGGCTGCGGCCGGGAAGGTTCCCGTGAGGAAGGCTGCGGCCGCCAATCCGGCCCGGTCGGAGACGACCCGCGCCAAGCGAGGTGCCAAGGCAATCGCCAAACGGGTGCCGTCCGAGGTGCCGCCCGTGAGGAAGGTTGCGGCCGCGAAGGCGCCTGTGAAGAAGGCTGCCTCCGAGGCGCCGGCGAAGAAGACCGCTGCAAGAACCGCGAAGAAGGCCGCTGCGAAGGTGCCCGCGAAGAAGGCCGCTGCGAAGGCGCCTGTGAAAAAGGCCGCTGGGAAGGCACCCGTGAGGAAGGCGGCGGCGGCCGGTAATGAGTGATGTACTTACCGGTGCGCGATGCTCATAAGGGCCTGGACCTGTGTTGCCGAGCGTTCGCCCCACCCGGGGGAGCGGGCGCTCAGCTGTCGGTTGCCGAGCCAGGGATAGGGGTCTGGGGTGTCGAACGTCCCGCCCGGGCTTCTTCGTGTCCATTGACAGCGAGGTCGGCCGCCTCGGAGTGGCGGGCAGGACCGGTGCGTGGTGTAGGTGCTGTCTCGGCTCCGGCATCAACGAACTCGCACGTCTCTCACGATCGGGGATGAACCCGGCGGACCACCGTTCGCCTCTGGGATCGCGCCTGCATCGCGCCGAGGACCTGCTGCGCCGGCTGCCGGATACTGGCCTCGTTCGGGAATGGATGGGCTTCGGGAGCGCGGGGTGCGAGTGGCCGCGGCAATGTCTGTCGGGGCGCCGATCAGGAGCGGGGACGTGTCGTTTCTACTGTTCACAGTGGCTATTTCGCGCTGTCTCCGGGGTATCGCGCGGTGAAATGCGCGATAAGCGAACCTGACTACAAGAGCCCACGATGCACAGCACGATCCGTGCAGCAATCGGGGTAATCCACTCACCCACGACAGGACCGAGAAGTGGGACGTCGGCCCTCTAGTCGAACTGTCAAGTATTTGAATCAGTTCGAGCTGAATGCGCCCACGCGGAACTATCCGACGGGGTCCGTTGTTGACGTATGCAGCAGTCGCGAAGTATCGCGGCACTCGACGAAGGGGTACAAGAGATATGCGCATCGGAATCATCGGAGCTGGTCAGATCGGTGGCACGCTTACACGCAGGCTGACTGCGCTCGGTCACGATGTGCGCGTGTCGAACTCTCGGACACCCGACACCCTCGCAGACCTCGAGGCGGAGACCGGCGCAAAGGCGGTACTGAACACCGAAGCCGCCGAGGGTGCAGACCTGGTGATCGTGAGCATCCCGCAGAAGGACGTCGTGGACCTTCCCTCCGACATCCTCGCAGGCGCTGCCGCTGGTGCTCCGGTGATCGAGACAAACAACTACTACCCGCAGCAGCGAGACGGATTGATCGCCGCCATCGAAGGCGGTCAGGCAGAAAGTGAATGGGTGCAAGAACGCCTCGGGGTGCCGGTGTTCAAGGCATTCAACGGAATCTGGTGGAAGCACCTTCTCGAGAAGGGCCTACCGGAAGGCTCGAGCGGCCGGATCGCGCTCCCCGTCGCCGGCGATGACGCACTGAAGAAGCAGGTGGTATTCGATCTGATCAATCAACTCGGATTTGACCCTGTCGATGCGGGCACAGTCGAAGACTCCTGGCGTCAGCAGCCGGGAACCCCAGTCTACGGCAAGGATTTTGATCGGGAAGCTACGTTGAAGGCACTGGCGCAGGCAACGCGTGAGCGCACAGACGAGTGGCGTGCTGTGGCGCAGTGAGTGCTCGGCCGGTGGGTTGGTCCTGGTGCGACGCGCGTCCAGGACGGCATCGGTATCGAGACGGCGGGGGGCGCGGGCGCCCGATCCGGTGTACGGCCGCCATCCGCTGGGCAGGGTGCGGGCGCTACTCGTGTCGGTGGTTGTTGCGGCGGTGGAACAGGATCGGGTCCTGGTCGACGATTCGGTCCCGCTGGCTCCGGGGTGGCCTGCCTACACAACACCACATTGCGACCCGCGCTAGCCGGGGTGTCGTGATTTGGCTCGTTGACACACAACTTGTTGGACACGCGCAATAGCTGAACGCCACTTCCGATGCCGTCGCCGCTCCGCAGCGCGTTCAAACACAAGGTCTGGCGAACTCGACTGCCGTTAATGCATACAGCTCCCTGGGACTCCACCAGCTCCCAGGCAAAAGTCGGCCGGATACCCCTTGCATGCGTCGGAGGCTGCATCCTGGCCGCGCGGTGACGGGAACGAACCTCCAACTGAGGCGGCTTTAGTTTAGAGGCTGGCTACGCAGTCAGATCGATGATGAGCTTGCCTGGGTGGCCGTCGGAGAACGAGTCCACGAAGGCGGCCGGCAGCTGCTCGAATCCGGGCAATACCGATTGCACGGCCTCCAACTGTCCGGAACGGATGAGTTCGCCGAGCGTGACTTCAACCTCTGCTGCGCGGTCCATGTAGTCGAGCGCGACGAATCCTTGTGTGAGGATACGCTTGGTGAGAAGCTGTCCGAAATTGTCTGGACCGGAGGGGCGTTCGGTCAAGTTGTAGCCGTCGATCAGGCCGCACAACGCGATGTGTGCGTGGTTGTTCAGCCGGGTGATCGATGCCTCGAACATCGGGCCCCCCGAGTTTTCGAAGAGGCGGTCGATGCCATCCGGTGTTGCCGCCTCGAGTTGGTCCTTCCAATCAGGGGCCTTGCGGTCGACGACGGCGTCGGCGCCCAGTCGGGCCACCATCGAGCACTTCTCGGCGCCTCCTGCGACGCCGACAACCTGTGCACCCGCCTGCTTTGCGAGCTGGACAGCCACGCTTCCGACTGCGCCCGAGGCGCCGGAGATCAAGACGGTGTGCCCTGGTTCCGGGCGCAGGATGTCGCACACTCCGGCCCACGCGGTCAGGCCCGTCATCCCGAGGACGCCAAGGTAGTGCTCCAAGGGAACGTCCTCGCGTGATGTGATCCGGTCCCAGTCGGTACCGGGCGAGCTGACGATCTGGCGCCGTTGCCAGCCGACGAAGCCACGAACGATGTCGCCGGCGGTGAAGTTGCTGTTGCGTGAGGCCCTCACGCGTGCCAGACCGAAAGCGCGAACTGGCTCTCCGAGTGCAACTGGGGGAAGATAACTCGGTCGGTCGTCGAGCCAGCCCCTGATGGCCGGATCGATCGAGATGAAGAGGGTCTCGAGTGCGACGTCGCCAGCCTCGAGTTCGGGCAGGGCGACGTCCTCCACGCGGAAGTCCTCCACGCTCACGTGCCCGTGGGGGCGCTGCGCCAGGACGATCTGTTGTGATGAATTCACGGTGTGCTCCTTCGTCACCACCGACGGTAGAAGTCATGACAAGGCGAAACTTGGCCCTATGCGCACGGGATTCGACGAGCGCGCACAGCGCGCATCTCAATGCCGAATGCGATGCGCCTGATGAAAGCAGGTGCGCGCAAACAGCCAAGACGTGATGTCCATCACTTCATAGGGTCGGTGGGAAATGGGCTTCGTGCCGAAGAGCCCACCTGAAAGATCCGGAGTCAACGCAATGAATGACACACGCGCCGACCGACCTCTCGAGATTGCGGTCACCATCGATGACTTCGTCCTGTGGGACGGCGTTCCCATGCCGGGCGACACGACTCCCACTGACATCACGCGTTCTGTGGCGAAAACGCTGAACGACTACGGACTCAAGGGGACCTACGGTTTCTCTCACACATACCGGCTCGAGAACGAGCCAGAGCAAATGGAGGCCTTCGAGGCGTGGGCCGAAGCGGGCCATCACCTGGGTAACCACACTCACCAGCATGCTCCACTGCGCTGGATGCCCGACGCGGCATTCCGATGCGATTTTGAGACTGCCGAGAAGTATATCGGTCATCTGATCGACGCCGCACCGTCGAAGTACTTCCGGTACCCCATGGACATGTCATCAGGATCCGAACGACGTCGAGGGGAAGTCGAGAATTACCTCGCAGATCTCGGCTACCGCACGGCCCCGATCACCAGTTGGTTCAGTGATTTCGCGTTCATCATGCCGTACTTCCGCGCGATGACCCTAGGCGACAGGGACGTGCAGAAGCAGGTACGCGACCTGCACGTGTCGACCGCGGTTGACATGCTCTACAAGCACGCGGACACCGCGCACACCCTGTTCGGTGCCGACGCACCCCTCATCTGGCTCGTACACGGCACCACGATCTCTCGTGACACCCTCGCTCCGATCCTCGAGGCATTCCTCGAGCGTGGCGTGGAGTTTGTCACCCTCAATGAGGCGATGAAGCATCCGGTGAACTTCGGGAAGCCGCCGTGTAATGAGAGCTTCACCAACCAACTACAGAGATTCGCGCTTGCTGCGGGCTTGCCGAAACCTGAACTCGACTTCGAGCGGCTGGCCGAGATCCTGAACCTCGCGCCCATTCCCGGCCTCGACACGATGGCGACCTACGAAGAGCGCATGTTCAAGCCGTTGGCAAAGCGGGTGGGAGCTGACTACGACTGGGATTGGTCCTGAGTCGGAAATCCAGATTCACACCGTCACACCGTCACATCTGAAAGCAGGATCATGCTCAACCTGGCCACCATGCTTGCCGACACCGCTCGACGCACTCCCAGCAGAACCGCTGTCATCGAAGGTGACCGAACCCTCACCTTCGGTGAAATCGATGCGGCTGCGAACAGTGTTGCCCATTTTCTTCTCTCCCTGGGGTTGCGCCCAGGCGACCGTGTCGCCCTGACGATCGCGAATGTTGTCGAGTTTCCGATCGTCTACTTCGGCATCCTCAAGGCCGGTGGAGCCGTCGTGCCGCTCAACACGATGCTCAAGCGGGAGGAGGTCGCCTACCACCTCCGTGACTCGGGCGCGACGGCCTACTTCTGTACCGTGCCGGGGCTCGACGACGAGGCGTGGCGCGGCTTCCAGGACGTCGAATCCTGCGAGCATCTGGTCACTGTTGGCCCCGCTTTGCTCGATGAGCCGGGCGTGGGAACAACCTTGGCTGAGGCATTGGCCGAACACCCAGCGGAAGACGTCCTGCAGGTGACCGAGGCAACGGACACCGCGGTGGTCCTGTACACGAGCGGGACGACCGGCAAGCCGAAGGGGGCGGAGCTCTCCCACGCCAACATCGTCCTCAACGCCATCGGGCATAACCAACTGCTCGACGCCCGAGCCGACGACGTACACCTGGTCACTCTTCCGCTCTTCCACTCGTTCGCACAGACCGTACAGCTGAACGCCGGTTTCGCAATGGGTGCCACCCTGGTCCTGCTGCCACGATTCGACGCAGCTCAGGCCCTGGCGTTGATGACACAGCACCGGGTAACGGTCTTCGCCGGTGTCCCGACGATGTACTGGGCCCTGCTCAACAAGGCCGCTGACGGAATAGACGTTGACCTCGCCGGTCTCCTGCGGGTCGCGCTGTCCGGCGCAGCTGCCATGCCCGTCGATGTGCTGGAGCGGTTCAGGGATGTCTTCGGTGTCGGGATCCGGGAAGGCTACGGACTCTCCGAAACCAGCCCGACCGTCACGTTCAACCCCCTCGACCAACCGAACCGGTCGGGATCGATCGGCAAACCGATCTGGGGAGTAGAGGTGAAGCTCATCGACGATCACTGGAACGAGGTCCCCGCCGGTGAACCAGGAGAACTCGCCGTACGTGGATACAACGTGATGAAGGGATACCTGGGGCGGCCCGAGGCGACAAAGGACGTGATCCGCGACGGCTGGTTCCGCACGGGCGATATCGCAACGCGAGACGAGGACGGCTACTACTTCATCGTCGATCGCGCCAAGGACTTGATCGTGCGGGGAGGCTTCAACGTCTATCCGCGTGAGCTCGAGGAGGTGATCATCGGCCATCCAGAGGTCAGCCTCGTGGCCGTCGTCGGAATCCCCGATGAGCGAAGCGGGGAGGAAGTGAAAGCCTTCGTCATCCGCGAGCCTGGATCGGAGTTGAGAGAAGAAGACCTGATCGGCTGGTCACGGGAACGGTTGGCGGCTTACAAGTACCCGCGCCTGGTGGAGTTCAGGGACACCTTGCCGATGAACGCGACAGGAAAACTCCTCAAGCGGGCTCTGCGATGATCACGCCGTTGGCGTGGGCGCCGGCGCGCGCTAGCGTCGACTGTGGCACGAGTCACAGTTTCGGCATACCGGTGTGAGAAGGTGTTGCGTCCTTGTATTCCGTCGATACGTTGCGCAGCAACGAGCACGACCAGCGTGAGCGCGGTGATTGGTGGCGCGATCAGGTCTCGTCGATCCACTGTCCGATGGCCTTCTCCCTTGCGGACAGCTACCGGGGAACCCTTCAGCATCAATACTCGGACACGTACCAGCTAGTTCGTTGGTGGGGCGAAGCGGAGGTCCTCTCCCGCACGGCAGCGGACATCCGTCGACATCCACATGGCGCCTACGAACTGCTCCTACCGGTCCGGGGTGAAGTAATCCTCGAGCAGGATCGTCGTGAAGCCACGATCACACCGGCGGTCATGGCTCTCACGTCGCTGGACACCGCGACTGTACTGCGCCATGGTGATGGCTTCTCCTCCGTTGCATTCGTGATTCCACGTGAGCGGATCGAGGCGCGGGTGCCGACATTGCCGCCCGCCGGCACCGTCCTCGATGCGACATCTGGACTGGGGCGCATCGTTGTCGACGTGGTCAGTAGTCTGCGCAGGGAGCGGCACGAGCTCACCGGTAGTCAGTTCGACGCGATCGCCGACCGAATCGTGGATCTCGTGGCGCTCGCCTACAACGCAGACACGGCCGCCCCCTCCGTCGATGTTCAGGAAGGGTTGGTCACCGCGATCCGACGCTTTGTTCGAGAGAATGCGCACGACCCGAACCTCACAGGTGCCGTGGTCGCGACGCGTCTCGGCTGGTCGCTCCGGCATGTTCAGGCCCAGTTGCAGCGGATTGGCACAACGCCGTCGGACCTCATCCGAGAGGAGCGTCTGGCGTTGGCCCGGTTGCGTCTTCAGGACCGTGGCTGGAGCCACCAGAGCGTGACTCAGGTGGCATACTCCTCAGGATTCGGCGACCTCAGCACTTTCAGTAATGCGTACCGGCGGGCCTTCGGTGAGCGCCCGTCCGACACACGTTCTGCGGCATCCGAAAACGACTGAATCAGCAGAACCCGCGGGCCCGCTCGACGACCGGGCTTGCCCTCAGCTCCGCTTGTGTCTACTGCGCACGACGCAAGCGAAGTGCGCTGACCCCCAAGAGATAACGTCAATGCGGTCCTAGCGTAGATAATATGAATAGTGCAACCACCTCCGAAGTGCGACCGGCACCCGACACCCTCTTCTCTGTCGCCGGGAGGACCGCCGTCGTAACCGGTGGCTCACGAGGGATCGGCGCCATGATCGCCCGTGGCCTGGTACAGGGCGGTGCCCACGTCGTCATCACCAGCCGAAAGGAAGAGCAATGCCGCGCGACGGCCGAAGCCATCCATTCCGAGGCAGACGCTGCGGGAACGGCAGGACGCTGCACCCCCGTCGCCAGTGACCTGTCGTCGGCCGAAGGGGTGACCGGTCTGGTCGACTGGCTCGGCGAGCACCTGACAAGCATCGACGTCCTGGTGAACAATGCCGGGGCCACCTGGGGTGCGCCACTTGAAGAGTTTCCCCTCATCGGTTGGACGAAGGTGCTCAACACCAACCTTGTCGCTCCGTTCTACCTCATCACCGGAACGCTTCCGCTTCTGCGCAATGCAGCACGCCCCGACCGGCCCGCTCGTGTCATCAACATCGGCAGCGTGGATGCCTTGACTACACCGAGCTGGGAGAACTACTCCTACAGCGCGAGTAAAGCCGGGCTGCACATGCTCACCCGCCATTTGGCCAAGCAACTGGCGGCCGACGGCATCACGGTCAACGCGATCGCCCCCGGCCCGATCTTGACGGACATGCTCGGACACGTCGCGGCGGATCCAGAGGTCGAGGCAGAGCTCCTCGGGCGCGTCCCGCTGGGCCGCTACGGACAAACCGACGACCTGATCGGCACGGTCCGGTTCCTAGCCTCACGTGCGGGCTCTTATCTGACCGGCAGCATCATTCCGCTCGACGGTGGGATCTCCGGCTGCGCCGGCTGAACCTTCGCCCCACCTTCTTCCACATCAGCAATCACCGATTCGAGGAACAACCCTGCCTGAAGCTGTCATCGCCGCCACTGCACTTTCGCCGATCGGTAGAGCGATCAAGAGCTCGTTGAAGGACATTCAGCCCGATGGCCTCACCGTCCAAACCGCGGATGTGGTGTCTCGCCGCTCTCGCGAGGGGGTGCCGAACCGGGCCGACACGGCGGCATCACCCTCGCAGGCTCGGGTGCTCACCGCCCTGCTGGTGCGCCGTGACCGGGACTGGCACCGGGCCCCGATCCGGGCGTGGGCGATCTGTGTCCTCGCCTCCGTGATCGCGGTCGCCGCCGTCGGTCTGCTGATCATCGTGGGATAAAGGCCTCGGTACCGACCGCCGAGCGCTTACGCTCGGCGAATGGCGATGAAGCTGCCCGCCGATGAGCGCCGCGCCCAACTTCTGGAGGCGGCGTTGACGATCGCGGCCGAGCGGGGCGTCGACGCGCTGACCATGCGCCCGCTCGCCGCTGCCGCCGGGACGTCCGTGGGGATTGTGCACTACCACTTCCACAACAAGGACACCCTCCTCACACAACTGGGGGAAACCCAGATCTTGCAGGTCAACGAGGGGATGCGGCTGGCGTTCGGGCAGTACACCGAACCCGCCGGGCTGTCGGGGATCCCGGCCCTCGAGGATCTGCTGCGCGCCGGGATCCGTGGTCTGTGGCCGATCATCGAGTCCACCCCCCACCACCAGCTGCTGACCTACGAGCTGACCGCCCACGCGCTGCGCCGACGCAGCGCCGGCAACCTGGCGGCCGGGGCGATCGCCCAGCGGCAGTACCGCACCATGGACGCCGAGACCGTCGCGTTCCTCACCCTGTGCGCGAGGCGAGCCGGCGTCACCTGGATCACCCCGGTCGATCAGGTCGCCCGGTTCGCGCTCACCTGCGTGAACGGGTTGGTGCTGCGCTGGCTCGTCGACCGGGACAGCGACGCCGCCCTGATCGCCCTCGACGACCTCGCGGCGATCCTCACCACCAAAGCCCGCTGACCCTCGGCTACGTCCTTACGGGCGTCGCCACCCGCGGACTGACCGCTCACTCTGCGAAGCGGCCTGGGGCGTCCACAACGTTGTGTCGCACAACGCAATAGCAAGCAGGGCGGGAGTTGAGCAAGAGTCCACTCCACCGGCTTTCCCCGGGCGCGTGGGATGAGCGGGCGGACACGGCGCTATCGTCTACCGCTTGGCGTAGTCGGCGACGCCGGTCCAGTCGATGACCACGCAGGGCTCATCGCCGAGAATCCAGGCGTCGTGTCCGGGCGGGCAGATCATGAGATCGCCGGGGCCGAACTCCATGTCCTGCCCGTCGTCCATGACGATCTTCATACGACCCGAGATGACGTAACCCATGTGAGCGGCCTGGCAGCTGTCTGTCTTGGCTATCGGTTTGACGTGTTTGGACCACTGCCAGCCGGGCTGGAAGGTCGCCCTCCCCACAGCGCCGGACGTGACGTTGACGAGTTCGAGCTTGCCCATGTCGTCCTCGAAGGGGCGGGTTTCCTCGGGCGAATCGAGACTCTTGCGGATGAGACCGGACATCGTTGTCCTCCCACGTCGTTTGGGCGGCACCCACAGATGCGGCGGATCTTCGACCGGCAAATCGGGAACCGCGGGCTGAAGCGAATTTGCTGCCTCTTCGATTCTGGGCGGGCACCCTGATTACCGCAATATCGAGCGTCAGTCCGTGGGCGAGCGCAGCGGTCGCACTGGGCGAACTGAGTCTTCTCGGAGCGCGGTGGATCCGTATCGGAGGGGTCACGGCCGAATGCCCCACGACGAGTACACCCTGCAACTGATGATGTGCGTGCTCGATCCGCACAGGCGGCGACACCGCGCTGCACCGCGGGCACGGGGGCACTGGGCACTGGGCACTGGGCACTGGAGATGATCCTCACCGAGAACTTCTGACAGCGGAAATGGCGCTGAACGAACCACAGTCCTGGGGCGATCCCGACCCTGGCATCGCTGGGCACTTCCACGGAAAGGGACTCTTTGGCCACGCTGGGCAGACTGTCCCGTGATTCGCCCAAAACCAATGTTCTGAGGATTCCGCACGGGACTGTGGCTGAGGTTGCCTGGGATCGAGCCGGGTAACGGTGGGTGTGCCCGCGCGGATACAGTCACCGTGTCCTGACGAGGGGGCGCGGAGGGAGCGGGACGTGGTGCGGCGCGGTGTGCGGGTCTTGATGGCGGCGGTGCTCGGTGTCCTCTTCCTCGCAATGATGGTTCCGGTGCCGGCGAGCGCGGAACCGCTGTACCCGTGGCCGGACCCGGATCCGTTCTACCTCGCGCCCGCCGATCTCGGGGCCACGGCGCCGGGCGAGGTGGTGCGGACGCGGCGGATCGACACCTGGATGTACGCCAATTCCGATGGGTGGCAGGTCGCGTTCCGGTCGACGAACTCGGCCGGCAACCCGATTCTGGCGGTCACCACGGTGCTCCTACCTAGGGGTGTGGCGAATCCGCCGTTGGTGTCGTATCAGGCGATCGTGAACTCGTTGGGAACCAAGTGCGCGCCCTCGCGGGCGTTGTTCAACCTGGAGATGCAGGAATCGCCGGGAATGTTGCTGGGTCTGCAGCGGGGGTGGGCGGTCTCGGTGCCCGATCACCTCGGCCCGACCGGTGCGTACGGTGCGGCCAAGCTCGGCGGCATGATCACCCTGGACAGTGTCCGTGCGGTGCAGCGGGTGACCGAATTGGGGCTGGCGAACAGTCCCGTGGCGCTGGCGGGTTACTCGGGTGGGGGGATGGCGAGTGCGTGGGCGGCGGCGCTCGCGCCGACCTATGCGCCGGAGCTGAGGCTGGCGGCGGTGGTGCAGGGCGGGGTGCCGGCGGATCTCGAGCAGATGGCCGAGGGGCTGGGGTTCAACCCGCATCCGGGGTTCGGGCTGGCCTTCGCGGCGGCGATCGGTCTCGAGCGGGAGTACCCGGACCGGTTGCCGGTGTCCTCGCAACTCAATGAGACCGGTCTGTGGTTGCGGGACTGGATGAGCAACGAGTGCCGGCGGTTCCTGCTGTTCCACGGTGCGTTCCGCAACGCCGGGCAGTTGGCGGCGTCGACGAGTCTGATGGCGAGTTCGGCGGCGCGTCAGGTGTTGCGGGAGAACAGCCTCCGCTATTTCGAGGGGGTGCCCACGGCGCCGGTGTACATGTGGCACGGCACGCTCGATGGGCTCACTCCGTTCGATTCGGTGGCGGAGGTGGCGCACCGGTACTGCGCGGCGGGTGCGAAGCTGACGTTCGTGCCGTACGACATTTCCGAGCACATGACCACCGCGGTGGTGGGTTTCCCGGATGCGTACGAGTTCATCGCGGCACGGTTCCGGGGGGAGCCCGCCCCGACACGGTGCTAACCACCGGACCCCGGCGCGGAAAAGCTGACGGTGGACGAATGTCGCTAGCAGCAAGGCGATTCCAGGTCTGATCCGGACCGGGCGCGGGAGATGAGCATCGTATCGCGCGACCGTGGGGTCCGTGTCGCGCGGAAACCGGCCTGAACTGACCGTTCTGCCTTACCGTGGCGGTACGGCAGGTGAGGAGGCGCGGGTGGCCCGGGACTTCGCGGGATGGTTGTCGTCTCAGGGCTGGACGGTGCTTGCCGACACGGATGTCGTGGACATCGTCGCCGAGAAGGACGGCCGCCGGCTCTACGCCGAGGTCAAGGGTGCGAGCGCCGCGCCGGATTTGGACGTCGATACCGCCATCGGGCAGCTGGTGCGGCGGATGCCGAGCGAGGCCGATCAGTCGGTCTCGTTTGCGCTGGTCGTGCAGGACGAGCCGCGATCGGTGGACGCCGCGGGGCGGGCACCGCAACGGATTCTCGATCTGTTGGGGATGGCGCTGTATGCGGTCGATGAGGACGGCGGGGTGCGGCAGCTCTCCGGCCGCGTGTGAAGACCATCCCCCTGGCGTGAGCGGGATCGTGGCGGCGCGATCGAGGGTGTGCGATGCGGACCAACGACCGAGTCCTTGGTCGGTCCGACGTGTTCAGGCCCAGTCGCGGCACATTTGTTGCTCGGCGTCGGCGAAGCGGCTGCGGTGGCGGTGGCGGACCAGGAAGCGACTGGTGAGGGAAATTCGTCGATCTGCTTGGGGATGACACGGACGGCAAGTTCCTCACCGGACAGGTCGGCGCCGGGCAGTCGAAGGACTCGGCGATGTCTCTGCCTTCGACGTTCACGACCGAGGCCTGGGTGTCTTTCCGGCGGGCGGTGAAGTCGGTCGCTATAACTGATCTTTTCCTCGTGCTTCGGGGTTAGGACTGCCACCCAAAACGGTCCGGCGGCGCGCCACGCCATCGGGGTCTGGCGTGCTGTGGTTAACCTTTTCGGGGCGGTGACGGGGATGGTGAGGCGCCGGTTCGGCTTCGTATTCTGTCGTTGTCGTTGTTTGGGGCGCCCGGTCGGTGCCGGTTCGCCCATGCGGTCAGTGCCCGTGTCGGTGTTCGAGCTCACGAGCTTGTTCTGACGGGAGGGGCTGGGAGACTTCTTGTCATGCAGCAACTTCTCGCCGATCACGAACTGCTCGTCACCGTGGTGATGGTTGTGGTCGTGGTAGCGCTTGCCGCCGCCGCGGTGTGGACGATCTTCCGCTGACCGGCACGGTGCCGGACCGTAGGCGCGGCGACCTGCACCCTGGACCTTGCGGGTCCAGAGGTGGGGGGCGAGTTGGTGATATGCCCCGATCGCCGGGAACGAAGTTCCGGGGCTGACCACTTTGTGCCGAACGGTCGGTTCGGCATTGTCGGTGGCTCCTGCCCCGGGTAGCGTCAAATTCAGCGGCCCGGGCGGCCGCGAAACATTTTATGCGTGGTCGTCCGCTTCGCGTTCCCCACAGCGCGAATCGAAGGAGTGCGGTCATGATTACATCAGTGGCGTCCCATCTGTCAGGTCGGGAGTCTGCAAACCTTGGTGCACCTCGTCGACGGAGGCCTGCGCGTCGGCTGAGGGCCGGAATGTCGACCCTGGGAGTCACCGCCGCGGCAATGATCCTGGTGGCTCCACCGGCCGCCGCTGCGACCATCGACACCACCACGACGGTCTCGATCCAGGGTATGGCTGCGACAACGTGTCCAGTCACCTTGAGCGCACAGGTGTCACCCGCTTTCACCGGTGGGACGGTCCTTTTCAAGGAGGGCAATGTCACGCTCGGCACCGCTGCGGCGGTGACGAACGGAACCGCCAGTGTCCAGCACACCTTCAGTACGACGGGTGCGCATGTGGTGGTGGCAACTTTTAGCGGAGCAAGGGTTGGTGCGGACGATTTCAGAGCCTCCACGTCCGGAGCGCTGACCGTCACCGTCGCGACGGGACTGAATCTGGGCTCGATTTGCCTTCCCATCGGATGAATCCGGGGTCGTCTGGGTCACCGCAGGTCAGTGGTGGTACGGCGAGGTAGGCGTGGCCTCGGAAACGCTGGACGCTTCCTGGCCAGAGGTGGGGGCGTCTCGCCCTTTTTGCTGAGAGGTCGGAAACCCGCTCTGCCATTGACGAGGGAGTATTGGGCAGTGGCAACCCGATCGGTGTCGCGGAGGGGTTCTCCTTCCCCGATTCCCGAACCGGGGACCCCAATTTCGGAACCGCGAGATCGTGCCTGCGCAATCGCCGTCGCCGAGACCGCTCGCGTTCTCGGCGTCGCACTGCAGATCGAGGTCTCCCGGGGGCGGATCGAAACTGCCAGCCCGGTGTGCGCAGGAAGACCCCAAACCGCGTCGGGTGCGTGACCCGATGCCGTCGCGATTTCGATCACGTCCCTTCACATTGCTCGCATAGTCAACGGTGACGGGAAACCGGGACGCCAGCCGATCCACCAGGCTGTGCCCCTGGTACGAGCTATGTGCGCGGTGTCTGTGCGGCGGCCCGCATCCTTCGCCCTCACCACGATCGACGGGTCCGCGGCCCGTGCCCGTGTCTCGGCAGTGTGGGGTGCGGTCGCTCAGGAAGTCGATCTCGGCGAGCCGCAGCGCGACACCGGGGACGCACGATGCTCAGTTCGTCTCCTCGTAGGGCGCGAGCGCATACGATCCGTGGATGCCGAGGCTTCCCGCTGATGTGCGCCGTGGACAGCTCATCGACGCGGCGCGGGAGATCACCGCGCAACACGGTGTCGCCGCACTGACCATCCGCGGGGTGGCCGAAGCGGCCGGGGTCTCGCTCGGGGTGGTGCACTACCACTTCGAGGACAAGGAAGAGTTGCTCACCGAGATGGGGCAGAGTCTGATCCTCGAGGTCAGTGAGGCGATGCGGATGGCGTTCAGCCAACTCGTCGGACCCCTGAAAAAGCGCGGTGTCCCGGGACTGCGGGAACTCCTGTGCGCCGGAATCCGCGGCCTGTGGCCGATCATCGAGGCCACCCCCGATCAACAGTTGCTGACCTACGAGATCACCGCGCAGGCCCTGCGGCAACGCGGCGCCGGCAACGACTCGGCGGGGTTGGTCGCGGCCCGCCAGTACCGCACCATGGACACCGAGGCGGTCGCGTTCCTGAATCTGTGTGCACACCGGGCCGGTGTCACCTGGGGCACCCCGGTCGATCAGGTGGCGCGTTTCGCGCTGGCGGTGCTCGACGGGGCGGTGCTGCGCTGGCTCGTCGACCGGGACAGCGACGCCGCCCGCACCGCATTCGACGACCTGGTCCAGATCATCGCCGCGAAGGCACTCGAAGGGGAGGGCTCATGGTAGCCCCGAGCCGGGGGACGCGCCGAAGTCCCTGTTACGGCGACCGGGTGGGGGGTTGCGGGCGGAGTCCCCTCTCGGCGACACGCCCAGGTTGTATTGCGCGACGCAACACGAGGCAGAACTTTTCGGTGTCGCTGCGGAAGTCCGGGGAGCGCGACCCGAGGTGCGAGAGACCGTGACGGGGGGAACCGAGGTCGCGGCGGTGATGGCGGGGCTGATCGGCCGCCATCACCGGGTCACCGGCTACGAGGCCGGGCGGGAGAAGATCCGCGAATATGCCCGGGCCGTGCAGGATTCGCATCCCGCCCACTTCCGCGAAGACGCCGCCCACGAGTTGGGATACGACGGGCTGATCGCACCGGTCACGTTCGTGAGCATCCTCGGATCGCTTGCGATCGAGGAGCTGTTCGTGCGGGTGCTGGTCGGCTACGACCTGCGCCAGATGGTGCACACCGATCAGCAGCTGGTTCTGCATCGGCCGGTGCGGGTCGGGGACCGGCTGGACTGCGATATCTGTCTGGAGTCGTTCCGGCAGATGGGCGGCACCGATATCATTGCGACCAAAAACCTGATCACCGGCCAGCATCAGGATCCGGTGGCCACCACCCGCACCACACTCATCGCCCGCACCGGCGGGGTGGCCGATCCGGAACTGGCCCGGGCGGTGGCCGCGGTGATGATGCACAAGGCACCCGCACCCCCGGCGCAGTAGTGGCCACAGGAGCCGCTCACCTGCCGGGGGAGGCCACCAACCTGGTTCGGTGTCCGTCCCGCCGGTCACCCGGCGATGAAACGGCCGTGACCGGATTTCTCGCCCGCGACAGGGTCACTAGTCGGTGGCTCTGGTGTGCTGTTGGTGTCGCGCGCGGAAGAGAGCGCGGTGCCGCTCCAGGGCGGCAGCGTCCGTGTCGCGGAGGCTTCGCCGTTGCCGGCGGGCGAGGCAGTATCGCACGGCGGCACTGCGCTGCCGCAACAGTGTGCATGGGATGGCGCGGAATCGTCGTCGAACAGAACCGCGGCGGCGTTGTCGCACTCGATCAGCACCCAGTTCTACGCCAGCCGGGCCGGTGCCCTGTTGTCGAAAAGCACCGGCATCACGGTGTCGTCGAACAGGTCGAAGGGGATACGCGCGAGTCGACACTGGAGGCGACCGAGTGCTTGTGTCGCGGTGACGACTCCGATGACATGCGATGGTAAGCGGCGATTCGTGCGCACGGTGTCAATAAGTGTGCCTCACAACCGAACCGGGGCCGGTGTGAGCGGCTTTGCCGACATGCCCCCGAGAATCGGCACCCGAGCAGGGGGATGGTGGGTTGTCCAGTCCTCCGGCCGCGACAACCTGTTATCGGGGACAGCACGGGAAATCGGCACCCCACACCACCGAGAACAAAAACTGGTCGGGGCAGCGCGTCCGGGTTGGACCACGCGTGATCTGGGCATGCCTCGGTAGAGGCATCGAGCACCAAGAAAATAGCGCGATGCCTGCCCGAGCCAATTGCGACGACCGAGGACACGGAGGCAGCGATAAACAGAGACCACTGACCGGTGACGGACCCGAGGACGACCCGCGCCGGGTCGCCCCCGCCGTCGATGGCAGTCCCGTCGCTGTCGAGGAACGGGTGGTGACCGTCGATCGGATCGAGCAGAAAGTGGACAAGATGCGCGACAAACTCCCGACCACGCGGAGGTCCCGCAGCACTGACACCCAGACACGACTGGTGTTGCACCCCATTCCGTGCTGCCGCTAGCCGAATGATAGTGCACGGCCGACCAACTGCGGTGCAGATGAAAAGCCGGCACCCAGTGGGAAACGCGAAGGAGACACCCGAATGAACCACCGACTCCGCGCCGCCCGCGCGGCCGCGATCCTCGCGGTGGGAATCAGCGCCTCGGCCACGGCCGTCGCCGTACCGGCGGCGGCCGCCGTCACCGACACCCCCGGCGTCCCGCCGGCCCTGATGGATCAGTGCGGCACCGGGCCACTGGTCACCGAACCCAGCCGCATGATCTTGACCTGCGGGGACGCCAACAATCGGCTCACGGACATGTCCTGGGGACTCTGGAGCGCCGATCACGCCATCGGGATCGGTACCGAACACATCAACATGTGCGAACCGGACTGCGCCCGAGGAACGTTCAGATCGATTCCGGCGCTGGTCTACCTCGACCAACCGCGCCCGCTACCCAACGGGCAAGGTACCCGCTTCTCGCATGCCACCGTCGTGACGACCGATGGTGTTAATTCTTACCTACCCTGACAAGGCCGTCGGGTGTCCCATTCCGTCGGGTGTCCCATTCTTAATACTGTGGCGTTGTTGTGTTTCGCACCGCAACACTATTTCCAGACCTGGTCGGTACCCCACGGACCCGAAATCCAATCCCCTGCCGGGGTCGCGATCGGTCGTCCCGTGACGCATACGCCGGTAGAGTGCACCCGATTCCGTTGAACCCGATCTGCCCGGTCGTGTCTTCCCTCCTGTGGGTCCGTATCTCGTTGGCAGGGAAAAGGTCCGCGAGTTCGCGCAGTCGGTGTCCACGACCAATGCCATCCACATCGATGTCGATGCCGCCCGCGCCGCCGGCCACCCGGACGTGGTCGCCCCGCCGACGTTCGTCGCGGTGGTGGTCGAACCCGCGGTCGGCCAGCTGCTTGGCAGCCTGGACACCGGGCTGGATCCGGCCCGGTGGTCCACGGGTCGCAGAGCGCGCGGTATCACCGGCACATCGTGGCCGGCGTCGAGCTCACCACCGGCCTGACTGTCACCGCGGTCACCGAGCGTGGCACGCACGCGATCGTCACCACCTCTAGCGACATCCACGACAGTGAGGGGCGCCCGGTCGGAGTCCCGTACTGCCCTGTTCGGCGGTCTCGAGGGCCGCGTGTCCGCGGTGTGCGGGTTCGAACATGAGCGAGCTGGGCATGCCTTGTGGTGGCACATCGTAAGGAATGACCCGCCGGAGGTTGCGGCGAATGACGTGGAGGTAGTGATGAGTGGACCATTGACCAGCCCGGGACGCGGGGACGATCCGCGGCGGGTCGAGCCCGGGGTCGACGACCGCCGTGTCGTGGACGGCCGACCGGTTGGGGTCGAGGAGCGGGTGGTGACCAAGCCCGCGCGCACCAGCGCGGCCGCGGCGTTCGCACTGGCCGTCGGGACTGCCGCGTTCGTGTGTGTGCTGATCGTGATCCTGTCCCCGGTCGGGTTGGTGCTGGGCATCATCGGGTTGATCCTCGGGGTGATCGGTCTGCGGGCGGCCCGCCGGGTGGGGATCACTGGGAAGGGTGTGGCGATCGCTGGTCTGGTACTGAGCGGGTTGGCGATCGTCGTCTCGATTGCGTTTGCCGCCGGCGTGGTCACGGTCCTGAACAACGATTCGGCGGTGGAGCGGATCGAGCAGGAAGTGGACAAGATGCGCGACCAGCTCCCCACGAGTGTCGAGGTCCCGCAACCCTGACACCCCGCACGGATGCCGTTCACCCGACCCGTGGCGTACGGTCCCCGGGGGTGGGGGTTCGGTCATGGGCATGTTTCGGGGCCCCGGTGATCATCCGAGGCCCCGAAACTCTTGGTGTTCTACGTTGTGGTCAGCCGACGCCCAGATCGATCCCGAGCGCGACGCTCAGGAATTTGAGGAATGCGTCGAAAGCCAAACTGAAGTCGATTCCTGCAGAACCCATCGCGGGTCACCTTTCCGTTGAAAGTGGTCGTTTCCCTTTTCGTCCCCCGCCTATTGGGTCTATCGGTGCGGGTACTGCCGAATGTTTCACCTTTTGGGCAATTTCTCGAAAGTTTATTTTGAACAGTCGACCAAAATGCTTTATTTGAACACTCGACCAATTCGCCTGGACCTCCGAACGAGCAGCGATGGGGTAATTTCGGTTTGAGTAGGTGCATTTCGGGGAAATGCGCAGACACCTGTAGAGCGCGTTGTACCGCCGCCCGCGAAGACCATCGCCGGGGCGATCACGGCCGACGCCACGCCGCACGCACTGCCATCTTCCTCGTCATGACTTACTCACCTCATTCAACAATCCCCGACTGCGGACCACGAGCAACGCTCACGAGGCAACCCACCGCGAAAGCGGTGCCGGCGCTGACGACCGGTGCCAAGGGGGAGGTTACGGTCACCGTCCCGCCGGGGGAGAGTTGGACCTGTTTCGGATTCGACTCGGCCTTCACTATCAAGACCGGTGCCTTCCCCGCCGGGATCGGAAAGCTCAGTGGGTTCGCCAATGGCAATGCCACCGTCTTCTGCTTCGGCGGTACGGCGCCGTTCTTCTTCACCGGATCGGTGCCCGTGGCCTGACCAGAACCCCACTCATTGGGGCGAGTGCCCGTGTTGTGCACCCGGCCAAAAGGTGAGAGAAGGGTGGGCGCCGAGGTCGAGGACCAGGCGGGACGCGGCGCAGATCATCGGGTCGCCGCCGACCGTGGTCGGCGAGCGCGTAGGACAGTTTGATGAGCGCTTCGAGTGCGCTCGCCTGTCGTGCCGCGCGATCGGTACAGCCGTGGTCGGGCGAGGTCGCGGTTGGATCGGAAATGGAAGTAGAAGCCGCCCTTGGTGGCGTGCGGAACTCCGGTGATGTCGTGCAGCGCGGCATGGGTATACCCGTGCCGATTGAACTGGTCCGCCGCCCGCGCCAAGAGGGTGGTGCGGCGGGGCCCGTCGTTGCACCTCTCTTTCGCCTATTTTCCTCTGCACGTCGCCGGGGAATTCGCAGGGAAAACACCGGCGCAGCGCCTTGAAATATTTCACGACGCGACACCGGTTGTCATCCACGGCAGCGCCGCGGATATCACCCCGGCAATATCTCCGGCATTGCTGCGTCTGCCGGAGAATCGCGCCGCGTACACCTTCAATTGGACAGGTGGTCAAAAGAGAATTGGACGACTGCTCAAAATAACAAAATGCCGATCGCGCAACACAGTCAGCCCTACCGGCGATACACGACGCGGAGGCAGAACCGCCGGGTTTGCCGCGAGAGAAGGAAGTTCGAGTTGCCGATATGTCTGTGTTCTGGATGGTCGAGGTCCTGATGGTGACGTTGGCCGTGATTGGTGTGTCGTTGGCCGCGGCGGTGACCGCCGATGCGGTATCGCGGCGCCCCCGCGATACCGTGCGCGAACCGGATCGCGCCGAGGTGGCGGGGGACTCCTCGGCGTCGCCGGTGCTCACCGCCCGCGCGGTGCGCCGGGACCGGGACTGGCACCGGGTTGCGAACCGGGCGTGGACGGTCTGCATCGCCGCCTCCGTGATCGCGGTTTCGGCGGTCGGGCTGTTGATCATCGTGGGATAAAGCCCGCGGCCCCGGCCGCGGGGCACTTACGCTCGATCGATGGCGACGAAGTTGCCCGCCGATCAGCGCCGCGCCCAACTTCTGGAGGCAGCGTTGACGATTGCGGCCGAGCAGGGGTGTCGACGCCCTGACCCTGCGCCCCCTCGCCGCAACCGCCGGGGTGTCCCCGGGAATCGTGCACTATCACTTCCACGACAAGGACACCCTCCTCACCCAACTCGGTGAGACCCAGATTCTGCAGGTCAACGAGGGGATGCGGCTGGCATTGGGGAAGTACACCGAACCCGGCGGGCTGACCGGAATCCCGGGTCTCGAGGATCTGCTGCGCGCCGGGATCCGCGGTCTGTGGCCGATCATCCAGGCCACCCCCGACGGCCAGCTGCTGACCTACGAGCTGACCGCCCACGCGCTGCGCCGGCGTAGCGTCGGAAACGTGGCGACCGGGGCGATCGCGCAGCGGCAGTACCGCACCATGGACGCCGAAACGGTAGCGTTCCTCACCCTGTGTGCGAGACCCGGGCCGACGTCACCTGGATCACCCCGGTCGAGCAGGTCGCCCGGCTCGCGCTCACCTGCATGAACGGGGTGGTGCTGCGGTGGCTGATCGACCGGGACAGCGACGCCGCCCTGATCGCCCTCGACGACCTGGTACAGATCCTCACCAGCAAAGCCCGCTGACGGTCGCGGGTTCCTGTCCCTGCGATCGACGCCGGAGTGCCACAGCGCAGCAGGTTGGCGGGAAAAGCCAGGGGTGAGGATGCTCTCGCGCCGGGGCCGCGCGGCCCGAAGAGAGGTGGGTTCGATTGTTCGTCCTCGGTCCACGCGCGGTGACGGCCCTCGGCCGATGGGGTCAGCGGTCGAGGGTCTCGCCGCCTGCGGACAGCCGTCGAGCCGCGGGCAGCGTTCGGGTGGGGTACCCCGAACCGGACGCAGTATGCGCGTCCAGCGGATGGTCGTTTCCCACCACCACATCTTCGCGGCACGGCATCCACCGATAATCCTGGACGGCGGTGCGCGCGGTCAGGACTGGTCGGGAAGTGTGTCGTCGGGGCGGTCGACGTTCCCGCGCCAGGCGCCGGTTTCGGTGCCGCGCGCTTCGATGAACTCCTTGAACTTCGCCATGTCGGACTTCACCCGGTGGGTCAGGACACCAAGCTTGTCGGCGACGCTCTCCACCATTCCGTCCGGATCGATATCCATCTGCGCGGTGACCCGGGTGTGGGTGTCGTCGAGCCGGTGAAAGGTGACCACCCCGGCGTGGTCGGGGCCGACGTCGGACCTCCACGCCACCCGCTCGTCGGGGTGCTGCTCGGTGATCGTGGCGTTGAATTCCCTTCTCTGCCCGGCAATGTCCAACACCCAATGGGTGGTGGTGGAATCGATCTGCCGAACCTCCGTCACCCCCTCCATGAACTGAGGAAACGACTCGAAGTGGGTCCATTGGTCATACGCCACGCGGATCGGGACAGCGACGTCGACTGCTTCGGTGATTGTGCTCATGACTCGACGCTTACCCGCCCATCACCTCTCACACGCAGGGGCCCGCATCCAACAGTGGTCCGCGCAGAGGTCGAGGGCATGCCCACACGAGGTGGCAAGGTTGCTCGTTGTCGTCCCCGATCGGCTTCGGTCTTCACGTACTGACGTTGTTGCTGCCATGCCTTGGAGCTCACGCAGCGCACCAAGAAGGGTCAGCGATGGACCGGGGCACTTGGGGTGGGCATCGGCCGTTGACCTGGGCGTATCGTGAACTGATGAAGATGAAATCCTATCAGCGCACGGTTGCCGACTGGCTCGCCGAGCGGGACGAGCTGGTGGTGGAAATCCTCGAACTCGAGGGCCGGTTGGAAAGAGCCACACGTCGCCTCGAGGAGGTATCCGCCGAGATCGCCTGGCCGGGTGGAGCCCGATGAGCGCAACTCGTTCATAGCGGCGCGTTCGGGAACTTGCGTTCGCGCTGCCGGTGTTGGAAGCGCTCCCGCTGTTCGTCGAGGAGCAGGACCCCTCGGCGTTGGGTCCGGTGAGAGTCCCGGCGATCACGGTCCGGACGAGCAGGGCGTGCCGATCCAGGTCGTCGGCTCGCCGGGCCGCCTCCTCGTCGTCGAGTAGCCGTGCCGCCAGCCGGTCGCAGTCGATGAGGAGTTGCTCGTACGCCAGACGTGTCGAGGCCTGCTCGTCGAGCCGGGACAGCACGACCCATTCCGCCCACTGCAACGGTATGCGGGCCAGATGGTAGTTGAACCGCAGAAGGGCTAGCGCCGGGCCGCGCAAGGTTGTCACGATCGGCGACGCTAGCTGGTGTAGATGAACAATCATGGCCGCACGCGCGGCCTGTCCGGGCGCTGTCCGCGCTCGTGCACGGTGTGGAGTGCGCGGAGCGCGGCTGGTGCGGGGTCGACTCTGATCAACATAAGTGGGGTCCTCTCACGCCCCGCGTACCCACCGTTCGAGGTCTCAGACAGCGATCGGACCCATCGGGTGTCGTGTGCGCACGGTGCCGTGATCGAAGTACCGGCGGGCGGTACGTTCGGCGATGCGCTATCTGCTCCGCTACGGCAGCGACTCGGTCGGTGGGCAGGTCCTCGAGGCGCTTCGCGCGGACGGTCAGATCTATCCGTGCCAGTTCCTCGCCGAGGGTGGGACGGAAGTCGTGCTCGCCCGGCGGTGGTCGCGGCATCGGTGCTCCTGGTCGGAGCGGCGGTGTGTTCCGTGTCGGTGCCTCAAACAGATTTTCTTGCAGCGGATTCGGCGCCACTGCGTAGACTATGACTACGGGTGACGCGCCGCTATTCTGATCCGGCTGCCTGCGGGGTCGGTGATCGTCGCTGTCCCGTCGATGATCGTTTCCCGGGATGATGTCGCGGTGTTCGAGGTCGGCGGGGACACCGTCCATGCCGTCTACCTCGAACGCCACTATGGAGCTGCCGGCGCCGTACGGGTCCAGTGCCAGTTGCAGGGCCGACTTACCGGTGAGCTGCCATTCGGCGAGATCGGGCAGGTGACGGTCGGCAGGTCGGCCGAAAAACGTCGTGTACCAGGCAACGGCGGCCTCAACATCGACGACGGAGACTACTGCGTTTACGCGGCCGGGCTTCATGGACGGTCATCCTCCCCAGCGGGCCCGGAATGCATCGATTCGCCCCTCGACTCCGGTCAGCGCCTCGAGGGGGCGACCGAGTCACCGGCACCGGACGAGTAACAGGCCCACGCGACATCGTCCGCCCGACCCCGGGGAGAAGGCCGAGGCGCACCCTTCTGGTGTCGAGGTCGGTAACCATCGAGGCAAGGGCCTCGTCGCGACACAGCGCTCCGGCCAGCGACTCCCACTCGCAGCCGCGAATCTCGAGATGATCCCCTCTCGCTCATGCGCCCGGGCGAGGACATCGACGACGCACCGGTGATGTGAGCTCCGTCACATCACGGTCCGATAACGGAAGGGAAACGGCTCGGCGACGGGGACGTCTTGTCGCCCCGAGCTGGGAAGAGTCCCTGCGCGCCCAATGAGGCCCCGCAACAGGCGAAGACACTCCGCGTTATCAAATGGTGACACTGCGGCCTCGGCCCGTTACCGTCGTCACCGGCCGAGGAAACATCGGCCACATCCGGCCCGCCGCGCCAAACCTCGTCCCGCGGGTACCGGAGTCCCGACGAAGCATTCCAGGGACGAGGACGGGGGACCCAAAGTCCTCCAGGGAACGCAAGTTCTCAGACGGACACCGGCCCGAATGTGCTTCGCACACTCGGATCTTGGGGTGAAGCCAGACCCTCTCCAGCCAGGAGAGGCGAGGCCGGGCGACCTCTCAGCCCGAACCCGACAGCTGACCTCGCAGGCGCGTGTGGAGAGGATCTCGACCACTATGAGCGGACGCCATCGCAAGCCCACCAACACCGGCCGCACCGTCGCCAAGGTCGCCGTCACCGGCGCCATCATGGGCGTCGCCGGAGCAGCCTTCTCGGGCACCGCGAACGCGGCACCCGACTCCGACTGGGACCGCCTCGCGCAGTGCGAGTCCGGCGGAAACTGGGGAATCAACACCGGAAACGGCTTCCAGGGCGGACTCCAGTTCTCCCCGAGCACCTGGAACGCACACGGTGGAACCCAGTACGCGGCCACCGCCAACCAGGCCTCGCGTGAAGAGCAGATCGTCGTCGCCGAGAAGGTCCTCGACTCCCAGGGCTGGGGCGCATGGCCGTCCTGCTCCTCGAGCCTCGGCCTGAGCAGCGCACCCACCCAGCGCACCGCCCCCGCAACCGTGCCCGAGGCCCCCGCGGCGCCGGCACTCCCCGACCTCACGGGCGGCGTCCCCAGCACCAACGGCACCTCGCAGTACGCCGGTGTCGTCGACAACGCGATCGAGGCCGTCAAGGCTCAGGGCATCGCGATCGATCCCCAGATCCTGCAGCTCATCGACGCGAACAAGGGACTGCTCCCGCAGTAATCCCCCGCGATTCACAGAAGAGGGGCCCTGCACCGATCCGGTGCAGGGCCCCTCTTCTGTCGCCTGGTCGTGAGGGTCAGGTTTTCGGTGGATCTAGTGGTGTGTCTCTGATTTAGCTGATCTTTTCCAGTGCGACGCGGCCGCGCGCAACCTTGGCGAGGATGGATTCGGCGGTCGCGGTCCATTCGTACGGTCGGGGGCTTTCATTGTGGGCATCGAGGTATTCCTCAATGGAGGCGATGAGGTGCGGTACGGAGTGAAAGACCCCGCGCCGCAGAGCTTTATCAGTCAGCTCTCGGAACCAACGTTCGACGAGATTAAGCCACGAGGAGGAGGTGGGAGTGAAGTGCAGGTGGAACCGTGGATGCTTATCGAGCCAAGCCCGGACCTTCTCGTGCTTGTGGGTGGCGTAGTTGTCCAGGATCAGATGGATCTCCAAGTCCTTGGGCACCTCGCGGTCGATGGTGCGCAGAAATCTCAAGAACTCCTGGTGACGGTGGCGCGGCAGGCACTGGCCGATCACCTTGCCGGTAAGGACGTCGAGCGCGGCAAACAAGGTGGTGGTGCCGTGACGCTTGTAGTCGTGGGTCATCGTCTCGCCGCGCCCTTGATCATCGGGAGCGAGGCCTGGGTCCGGTCGAGGGCTTGCACCGACGACTTCTCGTCCGCGCACAACACGATCGCCCGCTCGGGCGGGTTCAGATACAGACCGACGACGTCGACGAGCTTGTCCTCGAATCGCGGATCATTCGACAGTTTGAACGTCTCGACCCTGTGCGGCTTGAGTCCGCGAGCAGACCACACGCGCTGGACGGTGTCCTTGGAGACCCCGACATACTCTGCCATCGTCCGGCAACTCCAATGAGTCTCGCCTTTCGGGCGGTAGTTCTGCGTCAGGTCCACGATCTCCTCGATCTTCTCCTGCGGGATCGAGGGCTTGCGACCACGACCCTTGCGCACCTCACCCAACCGCGCCATGCCGTCCTCGGCGAACCGCACCCGCCAGTTCGCCACCGATCCCGGCGATACCGACAACGCCTGCGCGATAGCAGTGTTAGCCATGCCCTCGGCCGCCATCAACAACGCCTTGGCCCGCACCACCTCCCGATGTGCACCCGACTGCGACCGCGCCAACGACTCGAGTACAACGCGCTGCCCATCGGAAATCTCCAAAGCTGGTACCGGGTTCCTCATGTACGGATTCTATCGAATCGATCAAGAATTATTTGCGAGACACACCACTAGCTCTGGCGCATCGGTTTAGTTCTTACTCGGGGTGATTCGGCCTTCGAACGTGATTGCAAACGCATTGAGAGCCGGCTTCCACCTCGCCACCCGTCATGCTCTTCCCTTGCCCTCGACCAAGTCGACACGCCTGGTGTGATGGTGGATGTCGCCGATCCCTGTTCCCAGGACGGCGCCGCGGACGCCGACAGCTCGGACACCGGCGGCCGGCATTGGCGGCACCCGTTCGGGCACCACACTGATTCCTCCGGTCACCGCCTGGCTCACTGACCGACACGAAAAGGACGGGCGGATCCGGCTCGACCGCTCGGTGGACCGCACATGTCGAGAAATTCTCCCCGGCTCACGGCTGTTCACAGGAGTTCGGCGCCGGCTGTCCGGCGAACTGTGCCTCGATCCAGGGAATGGCGGGGCCCATATCTATTTCGCCGTGCCCCTTGGCAGGATCGAAGATCACAGCGACGGTGTCACCGCGGTCGCATGCTCCGGCGATCGCGCGGGCGGTCCATTCTGGCCGCATGAAGGAATCCGTGCCACCGTAGCCGATCAGCAATGGTGCCGTCGCAACGCTTTTCGGCAATGACATCGCCTCCAGGAGGTCGCGTAACCGTCCGAGTGCTTCGGGTGTGGCGGGTCTGAGGTCGTCGGCGGTGACGGTGCCTGCGATCTGGGCTCGTGTCTCGGCGGTGGGGCCGGAGCAGGACAGCAGAACATCCCAGTTCTGAGCCACCACACCGCGGCGATATTCGTCGAGGTCGAGACCGGGGTGTGATTTCTCGAGCGTGGCGAGCACCCATTGCAGGACCAACACCTGATCGTTGGTCAGGGTGCCGGTGGCCGCGGCGTCGGCCAGTGCGCGCAGGTTCGCCAGGGGCGACATCGCGACGGTCCCCACCAGGTTCAATCCCCGCCCGTACTCGCGGGCAAGTTCGTTTGCGGCCCAGGAGGCCTGGCCGCCCTGGGAGTACCCGAACCCCAACCACCGATCGGATGTGTCGGGAATCATCTGCCGGGCGGCACGAACGGCGTCGATGACGTTGTAGCCCGCGGTGGTTGGGTCGAGATATGGGTGGTAGCCAGGTGCGCCCAATCCCTGGTAGTCGGGAACGGCGACGACGTAACCTCGGCGGAGAAACTCCCCGACCAGCAAGGACGACCCCAGCAGTTGGCTGTCCTTCGAGGGGGCGCATTCCTGCTGGATCCCGGTGGTGCCGTGCGCCAATGCGATCACCGGCCATCCGCCGTCCGGCGCGTGTCCTTGGGGAGCGAACACCGATCCCGTGACCTCGGTAATGGACCCGTCGACGCCGCTCGTCGAGAGGTAGGTTACCCGCGCGGTCAGTGCCGCCAGTTTGGCGATTCGCCGGTCGATGGTGGGCATCTCGACCGCGCGGAGCACCGCCCCCGGTCCGGTGGCGTCCGACGGGATCGGCACGGTGGTTTCCGAGGTGCGACCGGCGTCGTCGGAGTGTCCGGACCCGACTCCGCACCCAGCTATGACCACCGCAGCGGCGACCGCGGCCGCGATTGTGAGGATGCGGGGGCCCGGCGGCTGCTGTGCCTTGTCACCGTTGCGCTCCTCGAGGTGTGACCTCGGCGACCATCATTGGTGTGACCGTCGACGGTGGTGCGCAGGAGGGACCGGGTGGGTGGGTTAGGCGCGGCCGGCATGACGGCTCCGGTGTGTGCGCACCGTCAGGACGCTGCCCAGCAGCCGTGCGGTTATCCCGCGGACGGCAACGGCGGCGTCGACATGGTCTCGATGACCACGCCGACTGCGACCGACCAGCAGCACCCCGTCGCTCAGTGCGGCGAAGCGCAGCGCGGCGCTTCCCCGGAGTACCGGCGGGGTGTCGATGACGATGTAGTCGTGGGCGTCGCGGAGTTGGGTCACGACATCGTCGAGGCCGTCGGACGCCGATAGTGTGCGCAGTTCTGGCGCTGCCGGATCGGTGACGAGTACCTCGACTCCGAGTACCCATATCTGCAGGGAGCTCCAGAGCGTCTCCGGGTCACGGAGCACTGTGGTCAGGTCCGGGGTGGGCGCGAGGCGGAGTTTCGCCGCCAGCGCTGGGGCCTGGAAGTCACCGTCGACGAGCACGACCGTGTGCTCACCCTCGGACAGCGCCAACGCCAGGTTGGCCGCCACTGTGGTCCGTCCATCCTGCGGATCGGCGCTGACGACGGCTACCACCTTCGTCCCGGTTTCGCGGACCTGCACGCACAGCTCGCGGTAGTCCTCGGCCAGCGTCTGGGAGTTGACCGCGATGGTCGACGCCGGCACGGTGCTCATCACTCGGGTGCCCGACGCGATCGCCAGCGTGCGGGGATCTCTGATCCGCCGGTCGAGGACCCCGTACCCCACCGCTACGAGCAGCCCAAGGACCAGTCCGGCGGCCAGGCTCACGAGCACGCGGGCGATGGGCGTCGGTTGCGGTGTCGCTGGGAGGCGTGCGTAGTCGACGACCGTGGCGCCCGCGGAGGTGGTGAGGTAGGCGCCGAGGACGCTGATCAGGGCGACGACGAGGGTGAGAACTATGAGGATGGTCATCAATGAGGCCTCCGACGGTGGGGGATGAACGGGCGGCATCGTCGCGGGTGGGCTCGCAGGACGAATTCGAACGGGCGGTCGGAAAGCTGTCCGAGCGCTGGGAGAACCGGGTTCTCGGCCGCGAGGAGAACCGCCGACGCGCTCGCACCGCTGACCGACACCGGCACCGCCCGAGTGTGCCCGGTCATCGCCGGGAATGTCGGCCCCGACGTTGCTCGTCATCCCCGGCCCGGAACACCTCCGGCCTCCGGATGGGACATGCTCGAGGCGGTGAACCGACGAGGTGGGCGACCGTCGGGAGGTCGCCCACCTGCGGGTCGAGTTCGGTGGTTAGTTCTGGAGGATCGTCACCGGCCCCTGGGGCGTGGTGCAGACGGTCGACGGGGTGCTCGTGTTGTCCACCTCGCTGGCGAGGACGTCCAGCGGGCCGACGGTGACACCGCAGACGTTGGCGGCGACTTGGGCCGCGACGCCGACGTTCACGTCCTTCGCGATGGTGATGTTGCCGACGTCCACGTTGACCAGTCCGTCCTGCACGGTGGTCGGGGCGGCGGTGGCCGGGGCGGCGCCGGCGACGAGCAGCGATCCCCCGAAGAACAGTCCTGCTGCGGCGGTCTTCGCCATGGTCATGGTCTTCATCGTTCAACTCCTTGATTTCGGTCGGGTCACAAAACCTTCGTGATTGGATGCACAAAACCTTTGCGAGTTGACATATAAAACCTAAAGGCAATTTCGTGGGACTGTCAAATTCTGGTCTCGACCTGGGCCGGAATCGAACCTGTACCAGCGGCCTATTGTGCCCACCGGGATCGCGAATTACCGGCGCCGCGCAGTGCGCGGTCTCGATGTGTGTCCCCTTCTTGGTTTCACATGACCGGTTCATCGATGGCCGGCGCGCGCTCGTTACAACCTCGGACGTCGCGGGCCCGCATATTCGGGGACTATCGCGCCCTCGTGGGAATGGTGCTCGATCTCGGGGATGCAAATCGATTGAAATTGGTTTGAGCAGGCAGAGGCGTCGGTGCCCTCGGTCGACGGCGCTCATCGCCGGCCATTGCGTGATTTGTCTACCTGCGGTTTCAGCGCGATCCGGTGGGCGCGGTCCACGCCTGCTCGGTTGGCGGCGAGTGTGGCTCGGCATATATGGCCGAGGGTTATTGCCTGAGTCCTCAACATTATTTCCAATGCGGGAGCGAAGGGAAATTTCCGGCCCCGGGCATTCGAGTTGAACATGCTGCCAAAATTTTGCGAATTCCCTCGTTCGACCCGATTCTGCAACACCATGGCCGAGTAAAGGTAAGTTTTATTATGTAAGGAAACGGAAGTGGGACAGAAGCTTTTCCGTACGGGCCGCGGCACGCCGTCGACATAACGTCGATTATCGACACTTCGGAAAGGCCCGGGCGCCGGCGATCGGGATTGAGCCAAACTCCGCGAGCGCCCACCGCCAGGCGGCAGTCTCGTCGTCGCCGTGGTCGGCGGCCGCCGCAGCGGCTTCCAGTAGCGGGTGATCGTCGATCTGCGCCTGCGCCGTGGCGAGCGGCAGCAGGGGTCTGATGGCCAGCGGGCGGCGGGGCTGACGAACAGGGCCCGCAAGTTCGATGCCTTGGGCGAGTGCTGCTGGGTCCTGCCCTTCCGTTTGGAACGAGACCTGGGCGAGGTCAGGGGTGGGTGTGAACCTGTGCGTCCGGGTCCGGCGGCGTCGATGGTTCTGTCGGTGCTGGTGGTGTTTCGGTCTCGTTGGGCGGGGTGGTCGGCGGTGGTTCGGTGGTCGGTGGTTCGGTGGGCGGTGTCGATTCGTCGGGGTCCGTCGTCGGTGCCGGTGCCGGTGTCGGTTCGGGTTCGGACGCAGGGATCGGGGAGGGGGACATCGGCTTCCGTGTCGAGGGTTCGATGGTGGTGTCGAGGTCGGCGGGGAAGTCGATGACTGGGTGGGCCGATGTGGTCTGGGTGGGTGGGATGGGCGGGGCGGTGATTGCCACCATGCGGGTAATCGGCGCAACCGGATTTGGTTGGAGGGCAACCGTCGCCGGTGCTGCGGGGACGGTTGCGGCGCTCGCCGAGGGAACGCGTGCCGGCGCAGCGTGTTCGACCAGCCGGAATCCGTGCTGGGACGGGGGTTGGCCTGCCGCTACGGTGTCGTCGGTGCGCGGGGTGGATCCGGCGTTCGTGGCGTACCAGGGCACCGTGAGTGCGGCCGCGGCGAGCACTATCGCCGCGGCGATATGCAGGTGACTGCCCCGGCGTTGTCGAACCGCGTGCCCCGGTGGGACGAGCGGGAGCCGTGAGGTGGCCGCGAGCAGTGCGGCGCCCCGGGCCGCAGCACTCCCCGGATGTGGCGCGCCGATCACCGGTGCGCCCAGGTGCTCGAGTTGCTCCCTCAGCCCGGGGGGCATCTCGGTACCGGTGAGCAGGACGAGGTCCAGATCGGAGGCGTGAAGACCCGCGGCGGCCAAGGCGCCGGCGACGAGTTCGAGCGTCGACGTCGATTCTTCGCGGGCCGGTTGGCCCCGGCGGCTATCGAATTTCGTCGAACGCAGCGGCCGCCCGATGATGGGATCGGGCCCGCTGTCCGTGCCGCCCGCCACGATCGTCAGATCCAGGCCGCCGTCATCGAGATTGCAGACGAGCGTGAATCCGTCGGCGTGGGACCCGTGTTCGGCTTCGAACCAGGCGAGCGCGGCGACGGGTTCGGGGACCAGCCCGACTCGGGCCAGTCCGGCCCGGTCGAGCGCGGCCCGCAGTTCGCGGACGCCGTGGGCGGAGTACACCGCCGGGTGGGCGAGCACGACGGGAGTGTCGTCCGCGGCATCGGTCTCGGCGATCAGACAGTGCGCCGCCGTGGCGACCAGATCCTGCCCGGTATAGCGGTATCCGTCGCCCGCGACGAGCACATCGCCGATACGGTGCGCGAACTCGGAGAGTACGGCGGTGTTGTCCGGTGGATCACCCAGGCGCACGGTCGAGTCCGGTCCGAATATCAGTGTTGCCCGGCGTGTGAGCGCCGACCCGGCATGCTCGTCGGCTGCGGCCGCGGCGACCGCGTGGACGGCCCCGATGCGAAGTCCGAGACCTCGTGTCATGGTGTCGCCCCTGGTCAGTTTGCGGCGCGGAGGCGGCCGAAGACGCCGTCCTTCTCGTCGGCGGGGCCAGCGGTGAAGTAGAGCGAGTTGCTGTCGCCGAGGCTTTCGCCGTTGCCGAACAGCAGTCCCCACAGCCCTTCCACGCCGAGAACCGCACCGGATTCGTCCCGCACGTAGTCGATGAATGCGCCGGTGGTGTCGTCGAACGCGGCGATGCGTCCGGCGCCGCCGAAGTTGCCGACCAGGATGCTGCCGCTGAGCGCGCCGAAGTCCGCGGGGGCGACGGCCACGCCCCACGGTGCGTTGAGGCGGCCTTCGTCGTCGAGCACCCGCACGAGGTTGCCGGCCGCATCGAACTCGGCGATCTTGCCGCGGTCCGGGCGGTCGCCGGCTGCGGCCTCTTGCTCGGCGTCCAGCGAGTCTTCTTCGCCCGCATCGAACTCGGTGCCATCGGCGGAGTCCTCCGCGGCCTTGGTGACGGCGTAGGTGACGAAGACGCGGTCGCCGGCGGTGACGAGGTTGAATGGTGCCGGATCACCCGGCCGTGCCTGTTTGCCCGACCCCGGGTTGGCGGGATCGATCGGGTCACCGGTCGCGAACGGGTTGACGAAACCCTGAGTCGGAACCAGTCGCCAGGACTTGTCGAACTGCCGGATCTGCGGGTTGGCCCCGAAGTCGGCCGCCCACAAGGTGTCGTCACGGCTCGGGGCGAGCGCGAGGCCGAAGAAACTCATCCCCGCCGGGCCGCCGTCGAACATTTGCAGCGCGGGGCCGTCGTGGCGGACGATCCGCCCGTCCACGCCCTGCTCGGTCCAGCCGGCGATGCGACCGGAGTCGGTGGCGAAAAGGAAACGGGAGGACCCGCTGAGCATCTCGGGGTGTCCGTCGACGTCGACGGGTTGTCCGGTGACGACGAAACTGTCGGAGGCCAGGGGTGCGGGGTTGAACGCCACGCCGGTGATCTTCCCGCCGCCGGCGTCGGTGGTGTCCGCGTCGGCGCCGGGGACGGTGACTTCGTGGAGACCGTCTTGGTGCAGTGGACGCAGCGCCGGGTCGGGGGAGGCGTTCACGTCGCCGACGAACTCGAATGAAGTCCCGCCGGCGCCGACCCAGAAGTGTCCGCCGTCGCCCTGGGGCCGGATTGCGACACCCCAGGCGTTCACCATCTCGGGGAACGTGGCGGGTGCGCCGTACGAGTCGTTGCTCGCAACAAGCGTCGTACTGGTGTAACGGTTGCCGGGCAGCGACCCGGTGTCGGTCGCCGGGGCGGCGGGGCTACATCCGGTGACGCCGAGCAGCAGTGCGGCGAGCGGCACCGCGCAGGCCGCGGCGATACCTCGTGGTGTGCGTCGTTGCATGACAGATCCTTTCGAGATGCCGGTGCCACACGCGATCGCGTCGTGACCGGAGAAGGGAGGAGAGGAGAAGGGAGGGGAGGGGAATCGAGAGGCGCAGAGATACCTTCGACGTCGTCGAGGAGTCTCAGTGTTCGGCGTTCCAGAAGCCGATCCACACCGCTATCCACCAGCAGATCTGGGAGATCGATGCGGTGGCCGCGCCCCAGATGGTCAGGGTGGGTGCGAGTGAACCGGTGGCGGCGCGGGCGATACGCTGGCTCAGGATCAGAGCCTGGAGTCCGTTGAGGGTCAGGATCACCACGCAGGCGAGTTTGATCCGGGTCAGGGTTGAGGCGAGATTCGGTTCGAGCAGGGCGCCGCTGGCGACCAGTCCGGCCAGGCCCAGCCAGATCGGCAGGTGCAGGCGGTGTGCTCCCGCGATTGCTTCGGCGAGTGTGGATCTACCGGACACCCACACCAGCACCAGATAGTCGGCGATCAGGACGCCCCCGAACCCGAGCACGAGGGACGCCAGATGCACGAACAGCGCCGCTCGATGCAGCACCGGGTCGACGGTGACGTGTGCCGAGATCCAGAGCACCGCGGTCACTGTCACCGATGCGAGGACGCCGGCAACTGTGATCGCCCACCACGAATCATGCAGGGCTAGTGGTCGATCCGGCTCGCTCGCAAGGATCCGACGGCGGCCCGGGTCGACAGTGCGCGGGGACGGGTGGCCACGGTCCTCACCCCAGATGATCGTGGCAGTCCGGGCCTGCCGCGTCGGAAGGGGGGTCACCGGTGACCGGAGGGTCGGTGCGGTGGGCGACGAGGCCCCGGGGTCGGTGGCCGGCGAGTCGGCGGGGGAGGGGGAAGTGTGCTGCATCGGTGAGTCCGGTCCTGGTGAAGAGTGCGCGAACGGAGATCCGCACCGATTCGGTGCGGTGGGTGGCGCGCGCTGCCCCGGACGCCGTGACCCTGTGGGGAGTGGTGTGCGGTGCTACCGCACGCCTACGGTCCACCACTCGAAGTGTGTGCTTCGCAGGCCTGTTGGGTCCGTCCTCGGCCGGTCAGTGATGTGGGTGTCGCGATTGGATACCGCCCAGGGGCGAACGTGCATGGTCACGACCACTCCTCCCGAACTGTCACAGCCCCTTCACAGGGTGTAGCTAAGGCTGCCCTTTCCTGCTTGGCGATCTAAGTAAAAATGTTTGGGCACCCGAAGTCAATTGATGTGACAGTGCACACACGTCGAGGTCCTATCTGCCCGGTTGCTTTCGGCTGTCCTTTCGGCCCGTGGCGACCTGCCGCGGGGAACAGATTCGGCTTCGAATCGACGGCGCAGAGGGATTCACGATGGCACCACCAGTGCCGCCAGGATCAGCCGGCCATTCGAGGGGTAGGTGTCAGCGATCATCACCAGCGCCCCGACGGCTTCGCCGTCTACACCGGAAACCTGTTCGCGCCCCACGAGTGCTGATCGAGAACACGACACTCTCGCGGCCGCTGCCGGACCTGAATGTTCGGCCCACGTCGCCTCCTCTAGTACCGCGGTCGACCGCCACCCGTGCGGGGCAAGCTTTCACAGGTCGTACGCCACGGCCTTCCCGAGAACGCGGATGCCGACACGGTCGCCGGGGGTCAGGGCGGTGGCGCCGAAGCGGCGCACGGTGACCCGTTCGGGAACCTCCCCGTCCCCGGTGTCGAGGCGGATACCGAGCAACATCTCCGACCCCAGATATTCGACGTCGACGACCGTCCCGGATACACCGGCACCATCCGTGGTCACCTCGATCTGCTCCGGCCGCAACATCACTCGGGCGTTCCCGTGGACGCCGTTCGATGCCACGGTCACGTCGCCGAGGGCGCAGCGGGCCCTGCTGCCCTCGACGCGCGCCGACAGCACGACGGCGTCGCCGATGAATTCCGCAGTGGGGACGTCGACAGGGGTGGAATAGATTTCGCGCGGAGTGCCGATCTGGGCGAGCCGGCCCGCACTCATCACCGCAACCCGGTCGGCGAACGACAACGCCTCGGGCTGGTCGTGGGTGACGAGGATGGTGGTGATCGCGGCCTTCGCGAGGACGTCGGCGACGATCCTGCGGGTGTTCGCCCGCAGGCCGGCGTCCAGCGCGGAGAACGGCTCGTCGAGCAGCATGAGTTCGGGTTCCCGGGCCAGCGCCCGCGCAAGTGCCACCCGCTGCTGCTGCCCACCCGACAGTTGGTCGGGTCGCCGCGCCGCGTACGACGGGTCGAGCGAGACCATCTCGAGTAGCTCGGCGATCCTCGCCGGGGTGCGGGCCCGGCGGGGGAGCCCGAACCCCACGTTCGCGCCGACCGTGGCGTGCGGGAACAGCGCACCGTCCTGGGCGACGTACCCCACCGACCGCCGGTGCGCGGGCGCCCATCCACTGCCCGCGACGACCCGGCCGGCCAGTGCGATGGTGCCGGCGTCCGGCTTCTCGAAACCCGCGACCAGGCGGAGCAGGGTGGTCTTGCCGCAGCCGGACGGTCCGACGATTGCCGTGGTCGATCCCGGCTCGACCGCGAACGCGACCCCGCGGAGGATCGTCGCCCCGCCGAACGACTTGTCGACGCCGTCCACTTCGAGTGCGTATGTCATAGTCCCGCTACCTTTTTCGACTGGGAGAAGAGCACGTACGTCATCGGCAGCGACAGCACGATCATGATCAGCGCGTACGGTGCGGCACCGGCGTAGTCGATCTCGCTGCTGCGCGACCAGAACTGCATGGACAGGGTGCGGGTACCGGTCGGTGCCAGCAGGAGGGTGGCGGTCAGTTCGTTCACGATCCCCAGGAACACCAACGCCCCGCCCGCCGCCGTCGCCGGGGCGGCCAGTGGCAGCGTCACCCGGAAGAAGGCCGACAGCGGCGAGACACCCAGCGACTGCGCCGCCTCCTCCAGCCCGACGGGCGCCTGCGCGAGCCCGGCCCGCAGATTGATCAGCGCGCGCGGCAGGAAGAGCAGCGCGTAGGCCGCGATCACGACGGTGACCGTCTGGTAGAGCGGATGCAGATAGCGGATGGAGACGGTGACCAACGCCAGCGCCACGACGATGCCGGGCAGCGAACTCGAGATGTATGTGCCGCCTTCGAGGACCCGGCTGAATCGTCCGCGATGGCGGATCGAGATCCAGGCGATCGGGAACGCGAGTATACATGTCACGACGGCACCGGCGATGCCGAATCCGAGAGTCTGGACCAGCGCGGAGGCAAGGGCGTCGAACTCCCAGACCGTGCTCCCGCCGATGACGAGCCAGCGCAGGACACTGACCACCGGGACACCGACGGACGCCGCGATCAGCACCCCGAGAAACAGCAGCACGATCGGCGAATAACGCCAGCCGAGTTCGGCGGGGACGGCGCGGCGGGCGGCACCCGACCCGATCCGGGCGTACCGGGCGCTGCCGCGGACGACCGATTCGATCACCAGCAGGGTCAGGCACAGCAGCACCAGGACCCCGGCGAGCATGGTCGCCGCGGCTCCGTTGAAGGTGGACTGGTACTGCTCGAAGATCGCCGTCGTGAACGTGTCGAACCGGACGAACACGAAGGCCCCGTATTCGGCGAGAAGGTGCAGCGAAACCAACAGCGCCCCACCCGCGATGGCCAGGCGCAGCTGCGGCACCACGACGCGGAAGAACACCGCCCACGGGCCCACGCCGAGGGCCCGCGCCGATTCCTCGACGGCCGGGTCCAGCCGGCGCAGCGTCGCCGCCGCGGGTATGTAGACGAGCGGGAAATACGACAGGGTCGCGATGAGCACACCACCGTGCAGCCCGCCGAGCGAGGGAATCGCCGTCACCCACGAATAACTGTTCACGAACGCCGGCACGGCCAGGGGCGCCGCGAGAAGCACCGCCCACACCTTCGCCCCGAACACCCGGGTGCGCTCGACGAGCCAGGCGGCCGTGACACCGACGACGACGCAGATCGGCACCGTGACCACGACCAGCATCACGGTGTTGGTGAGCAATTCGCGGACCCGGGGCCGGAACAGCAGTGCCGACGCGGTGTCCCAGCCCGTGTCGACGCTCGCGGCGATCACGTACCCGAGCGGGATGAACGATGCGGCGACCACGATCACCGCGGCAACGGCCAAGGGCAGTGGCATGCCCGGCCGGGCGGTCGGGCGACGCGTCGTGTCCGCGTCCCCCGACCGCACGCGGCCGATCAGTGCGAGATTCAGAGCAAACCGGCTTCCGTCATCAGTTCGGTGACCTGCGGGCTGTTGAGCTTCGCGGGGTCGACCTGCGGGGCCTGGAGTTCGGCGAGGGGAACGAGCTTCGGGTTCGCCGGCACGCCACTGGCCACCGTGTATTCGAACGACGTCCCGGTCTGCAGGACCTCCTGCCCCTTCGGGCCGGTGACGAACTTCAGGAACTGCTGCGCCGCATCCTGGTTCGTGCTGGATTTCAGGACGCCGCCACCGGAGACGCTGACGAACGCACCGGGGTCCTCGTTCTTGAAGTAGTGCAGGGCGACGTTGTTGCTGTTCTCACCGGTCTTGGCCTGATCGCCGAACCAGTAGTAGTGGTAGATGACGCCGCCCGGGATCTCCCCGGCGTTGACAGCCTTCATCACCGTGCCGTTGCCCTTGTAGGTGCGGACGTTGTCCTTCATCCCGGCCAGCCACTGCCGGGTGGCGTCCTCACCCTTGAGCTCGAGCAGGGCGCTGACGATGGCCTGGAAGTCGGCCCCCGAGGGCGAGGCGGCCCAGCGGTCCTTCCATGCGGGGTCCTGCAGGTCGAGCAGCGACTTCGGCAGCTGGTCCTGGGGCAACGTGTCCTTGTTGTATGCGAAGACGGTGGAACGGGCCGCGATGCCGGTCCACTTGCCGCTCGACGGCCGGTACTGGCCCGGAACCTGGTCGAGGACATCCTGGTTCACGTCGGCGAACAGCCCGGCGTTCTCGACCAGCGTCATCGCGGGGGAGTTCTCGGTGAGGAACACATCGGCTGGCGACTGGTCCCCCTCGGCCACGAGTTGGTTGCCGAGCTCGGTGTCGCTGCCGTTGCGCAGTTCCACCCCGATGCCGGTCTCCGCGGTGAAGGCGTCGGCCCATTCCTGGGTGAGCGACTCGTGCTGGGCGTTGTAGACGGTGATCTGGTTGGCTCCGCCGGAGTCGGTGCCGCTGTCCGAACCGGAGTCCGAACATCCCGACACCGTCATCACCGCGGCGGTGGCCAGTGCCAGCCCCGACATCAGTCCGATCCGCTTCCTCATCGTTCGTCCGTCCTCTTCCGCAGCGGGACCTGTCCCTGCTGTCTCCAGGAAAATGATGCTACTTGCAGGATTGGCAAACCTAACCATCCGGACTTTGGTGGACCGTGGTGACAGGTGGTGTGGGCGTGTCCGGGTCAGGAGGGTAGGGAAGATCGGAGGCGATCACCCACACCGGGACAGCCAATCAACGCCCGAAACCGATACCCGGACACCGTCGACGGTGCGCCGCGAGTATCACCCCACCCCGCGGTCCGGACCTGCCTGTGATCAACGCGACTGTCGGTTGGCAGTCACTCGGCCTGGTACCGCGACACGCGGGACCGAACCAAAGGGCGATACGGTCCGGATCCGATCAGTTTCCGAAGCCACGGCACCGGGCCGTCGACACAGGACGAGGACGAATGTCACCGCCTGCCAGTAGAGAATGCCGACCAAAATCGACAGAGCCAGCGCCAACCAGGGATGGTCGGCGCGCAGCGGCAGATACACCTGGAAGTGCGTGAGGTAGATGTACAGGGATGCGCTCGCCAACACCCCTGCGACACGGCTCAGCATGGTGGGGCAGGGGACAGATCTGAGCCACACCAGCAGGCAGAGCCCGCCGATGACGATGATTTCCCGCCGAGTCTCGCCGAAGAAGAACCCGGGAATGGTAGCCACGATCACCGAGGTGACGCAGAGGCGATGCCACACGGTCGTCGCCTTGGCGGCGGCCCAACCGAGGGCGAACAGCCAGAAGACCACCGACGCGGTCAGGATGCGATTGCGCCCGTCGTCGACGTCGACCAGTCCGTACCGGGTGAGCAGGCCGAGGGCCACGAACCCCATCGCGAACCAGAACGAGTGCCTGCGCTCGATGCGGTCGAGGAGCGGGATGTACAGCAGGGCGGCGACGACGAGCACGATGTACACGATCGCCTCGACGAACCAGTATCTCCACTCGACGGACCAGCCGTCCGGACCGAGAATTCCGTTGAGCAAGAACGCACTGGTGATGCGGTAGTCCCCGGTCACGGCGATGACCGACCCGATCCACACCATGCTGGGAACGGCGATCCGGGCGACGCTCCCTATTGTGTGGCGGACACGTTCGGTCCGTTCGGCCGTACCGAGGTGGAATCGGGCGAAGTTGTAGCCGGCGATCCCGAGGAGCACATGCGCTCCGCCGAGCACCGTGAACAGGTGAATGTGCGAGCCTGCAATCAGAACGATCGCGACCGCGCGGAGCAGGACATTGGTTTCGACTGTCCGCCACCGGCGGCGCAGCCGCGGAGCCGGCACGAAATCCCCGATGGGGGTCGTATGCCAGTTCTCGGGGAGGTAGCCGAGCGTCTTCTCGAGATGCAGGGACATCCGTACATAGGACAGGGAGTCTCCGCCCAGGCTCACGAACGAGCTGTCGTCGGTGACGTGTGGGCAGCGGAGGATGTCGGCATACAGCGCCCGTACGGCGTTGGTGTCGGGGCCTGTCCGCGATCTCTCGACACGCGGGGGCTCGTATCCGTGGGCCAACTCGGCCACGGCGCGGAGGTCGGGTTTGCCGGTGGAGGTCCGCGGAATCTCGTCGACGAGGCACACACGCACCGCCCCCAGCGGAAGACCGCAGGCCCGCGCGGTCGCGCGCCGGACCCCGTCCACGTCGCCGCCGTCCTGGATCGCCACGATCAACTCGTCCGCACCGCCCGCGCAGCACACCGTCAGCCCGTGCAGCGACAGTGCCGACTCGACTTGCTGTAGGTCGATCCGCAGTCCGAAAACCTTGACGAATCGGCTGCGGCGGCCGACCACCTCGTACCCGGCGCTAGTCTGCCGGGCGAGGTCACCGGTCCGCAGTTCGCCGCCGAGGTCGTCACCGAGACGCAGGTCGTCGGGGGTGTGCGCGTAGCCGAGCATCACGTTCGGTCCCGCGTAGATCAGTTCACCGGTGCCGTCCGGGGCGTCGGAGACCGGTTCGAGCCGGAAGGATCCGCCGGGGATCGGCCGTCCGATCGTGTGCGGGTGGGTGGCGGCGAGTTGCGGTGGCAAGTACGCCATCCGGGCGGTCGCCTCCGTCTGCCCGTACATGACGAACAAATCCCAGCCCCGGCGTTGTCCCAGTTCCGCATAGGCTCGGACGCGGTCCGGTGCCAGCCGCCCGCCGGCCTGGGTGATGTACCGCAGGTCGGGCAGATTCATGTCGTCGAACCCGATCCGGTCGAGGAGATCGAAGGTATAGGGCACGCCCGCAAACGTGGTGCCGTGGTGGGTCCGGACGAGGTCCCAGAAGCCGGCGTCGGTGACCGAGAGATTCGTGAGGACCAAGGCGGCGCCGCGTGCGAGGTGGCTGTGGATGACCGACAACCCGTAGCAGTAGTGCATGGGCAGCGTCGTCACAGCGCGGTCGGTGTCGCGGATGTCGAGGTATTCCGCGATCGACTCGGTATTGGTCTGCACGTTGCGGTGCGAGAGACGGACGAGCTTCGGTGAACCCGTCGATCCGGAGGTGCTCAGCAGCAGTGCGAGGTCGGGGTGCAGCAGGTGCGCGGAGCCCTCACGCTGCTCCTCGACCCCCGTGTGCCCGTTGGCGCTGCGCACCACCACGTCGGGTCGATACGCGGCGATCAGGCCGTCGAGGCTGTCGGGATTGTCGCCCGGTGCCAGCAGCACCGGATGCCCGGCGAACAGGGCAGCCAGGTAGGTGACGATCAGATCGGCCTCGTTGGTGCCGCCGACCAGGACCAGACGCCGGGTCCCGCCGAGCTGTGAGGCCACCTGCTCGACACGATCCGCCAGGTCGCGGTAAGTGACCGAATCGGCCGATGTGATCAGTGCTGGGGCGTCACCGAATCCTCCCAACGCGCGCGCGAAGCGCACACCGGGGTGCTCTACGTGGAAGGACGAGCTAGACACCGACTGAGTCTATAAGGCATGCCGTACCTAACAGCCCTGGTGGGGGCGCGCGAATCATCGCGGCGTGGTGGTGGTGCAGGCGTTGCTGCTGCTGTTCATCGCGGCCGCATCGGCTCCACCCTGGGCCGCTGTCCCGAGGGCCACACCGGCCGCCCCCGCGCCGGACTGATGGCCTCGATTCCGGCGGACCTAGCCGGAACCGTGGCCGCGACCCCGTGACCCCAGCCCTCCTGGTCCGTTTTGCTGAATGCTGCGGCTGGTCGCCCTCTGTGGTGCGCGCGCTACCCTCGACCGCGTCCGTGTCGCGCCACCCGACGGCGAGGCAGTCGGGGCCATGTGCCCCGATGTTCTTCGTCACCGGGGGAGCGGATCGAACCTCACCCGTTATCAGGATCTGACCGATGCTCTCGACGCCGCCGTCTTCCGTCCACCCTGCCGATCCGGCTGCACCGTTCGCCGGCGAGGCCGGCGACGCCGCACCGTTCGTCCGGTCGCTGCCGTGGTTGCTGCTGGTCGGTGGGCTCCTCGGTCTGGTGGCCGCGTTCGCGCTCACCGTCGAGAAGTTCGCGCTCGCCGCCGACGCCACCTACATCCCCTCGTGCAGCATCAACACGGTGGTGAACTGCGGCTCGGTGATGGGCACCGCGCAGGCGTCGGTGTTCGGATTCCCCAACTCATTGCTCGGCATCGCCGGGTTCGCCGTCGTCGCCGCGACCGGCGCCGGGCTTCTTGCCGGTGCCAGATTCGCCCGGTGGTTTTGGCTGGGCTTGCAGGTCGGGGTCACCGCCGCGGTGGCATTCGTGCACTGGCTGATCGTTCAGAGCCTCTACGAGATCGGGGCGCTGTGCCCGTACTGCATGGTGGTGTGGGCGGTGACGATCCCGATCTTCTGGTACGTCACCCTGCGTAACCTGCACCACGGCGTCTTCACCCGCCCGGTGGATGCGGCGGTGGTGACCGCGAGGGGCAACCACCTTCTGCCGATCACGGCGTGGGTGCTGGGGGTGGCCGGACTGGTCGCGTACCGATTCTCGTCGTCCTGGTCCACCCTGCTCTAACCACCTACGGCGTGTCCGGGAGGCGCATCATCCCAGGGCGCTGCCGGCCAGCCATTGCTCCCACGGCACGCTCCAGTCCCCGTTCTGCCACAGCTCGAGCGGTGCGCCGCCGGTACCCCGAACTTCGACGATGTCGCCGGGGACGGAGAAGTCGTAGAACCAGCGGGCGTTGTCGGGGCTGAGGTTCAGACAGCCGTGCGAGACGTTGGTGTTGCCCTGCGCCCAGATGGTGTCGGCGAGTTCGTGCAGGTAAATGCCGTCGTTGCTGATGCGGGTGGCGAAATTGATCGACTCCTTGTACCCGAGCCGAGAATTGACCGGCAACCCGTACGTGGAGGAATCCATGATGACCGGGTTGGCCTTGTCGATGACGGTGTAGATGCCCGGCTGGGTCCAGAACGAGAGGGTCTGACCACCCACGACTTCGGTGCCGCCCCGGCCCATCGACGTCGGCATCGTGCGGACGAGCTCCCCGTTGTCGAACACGGCTACTTCCTTGGTGTTGTCGTCGGCGACGGAGATGTGGGCGTCGCCGATGGTGAACGAGGCGCTCGCGTCCTCCTGGCCGAACAGGCCCTCGCCGAGGGAACCCCGTACACGTTCGCGTGGACAGTGACCCTCGTACCGGGGGCGTAGTAGTTCTGGGGACGCCAGTGCACGTTCTGATCGTCCGCCCAGTACCAGGACCCCGTGACCGGAGGGATGGTCTCGACGCTCAGCGCCCGTTCAGCGGCGGCCCGGTCGGTGATCGGCTCATCGAAGTGGGTGACGGCGACGATGCCGACCCCGAAGGTGCCGCCATCGGTGAGGAGGTTACCGCCGGAGGTGACGAAAGTGGCTTTCGTCTGGTTGCCGGGCCGCACGGTGGAGAACGTGCTGGTGCGTTCGCTGCGGGCGCCCTCGTCGCCCACCGCGGTGACCACGAGGGTGTAGGTCCTGTTGTAGCCGAGCGGCGCCCCGGGTTTCCAGGCGAGCCGGTCCGGGGTGACGATGCCGTCGATGACCTTGCCCTCGTCGTTGGTCATCGTCACCGATTCGAGCGTGCCGCCCTCGGTCCCGACCGACACCGGATCGAGAGGATTGACCGCAGTCGCACCGTCGGCGGGGACCACGGTGATCGGCGGTCCGGCCGAAGGCTGCTTGGTGGTCGATGTGGACGGTGTCGAGGCGGGTGCACACGCGGCCAGGACGGCGGTGCACAGCGCCAGGACGACCAGAAGCGTTGTCAGGCAGCGGGAGCGGGAGGCGCGCATGGATCCTCGATACCTGTTGATACGGCACGGCACTCGACGACCGGGGCGTCGAGTGCCGTGTAGTCGGATATGGCTCAACCTATCCCGCGGGCTGCCTTAGCTGGTGTGCAGAAAGAGCCGATCATCAGATGCCCGGATGTCCTCCCGCCGAAACCGCCGCAGCACTCGGGCTACCGCTTGCGTGCGGTGACGAGCAGGTACTCGGCCTCGTAGAGTGTCCGACCGGGCGCATCGGCCCGATTCCACGCGGTGAGGAACTGCAGGAAATCCCGCTCGAGGTTCGCGACCCGATCCGGGTCCGCGGCATTGTGACGGTACACGGCGATCGTCGGGCCATAGTTGCGTTTCCAGAACTCACGGAACTCGGTCGGGTCTGCAAAGCGGTCGATCACGAGTGACTGGCGGTGCGCGTCGAGCGCGGTCACCCGGTCGCCGAACAGGTCGCGGACGTGTTGCTCGTCGCCCCACAACGGCGGCGGGGTCGCACCGCGCGGCGGGGGCGGGGCGTAGGGGCCCATGGTCTTGAACAGGTTGCCGATCAGGCCCTGCGGTGTCCAGTTGATCATCGCGATGGTGCCGCCGGGCCGGCAGACTCGCAGCATCTCGTCGGCGGTCTGCCGATGGTGCGGCGCGAACATGGCCCCGACGACCGAGATGACGGCGTCGAAGCTGTCGTCGCCGAACGCCAACGCCTCCGCGTCGGCCTCGACCCAGTCCAGCTCGACGCCGCGCTGGGCGGCGATCGCCCGCCCGGCGACGAACAGTTCCGGCGTCAGGTCCGACGCGACGACGGTGGCGCCGCGCGCGGCAGCCGGGATCGCGGCGTTGCCGCTGCCGGCGGCCACGTCGAGCACCCGCTGGCCGGCGCGGATGTCGGCTGCCTCCACGAGCACCTCGCCGAGGGTCGGAATCAGCTCGGCGGCGACGGTCGGGTAGTCGCCGGAGGCCCACAACGCCCGGTGTTTGGCCTTGAGCGCGCGGTCGGTGTCTGTATCGGTGGGAATGGTGGTCATGTCGTGTCCTCGTCCTCGATGCCGGGTGCCGAAATGTTGGCACACCAATAGACGACGGCCGGTTCGGAAGGACGCACGCGAGGTGATCGGCATGGTCGCCTACGTGCGACTGCTGCCTCGACTAGTTGCCGCGAACCGGGGCACCACAAGCTCGCCCGAGTCGTCGGCGGAGGCCGCCTCAGGAAGCCAACTGCGCTGCGGCCCTCGGCTGAATGCCTCAGCCGAGGGTGAGCTGGGCGCGGTGGAAGTCGAAATGCTTGCCCGGGTACCGGTAGACCTGTTCGAGGGTCATGGTTTCGGTGAAGAACGGATCCCAGCGCACCGGGAACGCCATGCTGCAACCGGCCCCGCCACCGCAAGGGCCTGTCCACCACCCACGCGGGCTTGGCGTTCGCTGGCCTTCTTCGAGCTCATCACATAGATCCGGCTGGTCGCCTCCAGCCGGGCGACGTCAAAGAGGATCTTCGGTGCCAGCTTCTTCCCCACGCTGGTCATGTGGATGCGGGTGTGCCCGGGCGGGCGGAGCGCGTTCATCTGCTTACGCAGGGAGGTGAGGTCGCCGGCGGCGACACGCGGAGCAGTCTCTCACTCACCACCGCCACAATCGGCGCCGCAGACCCGCGTCCCGAGCGCTGCTGCATCCAACTCTCGGTTGCTTCGTCTGAGGAAGCGGACTCCCACCCACCAACGGATGGGAGCACACCTTCTTCGAGAGGAATCCTCCGATGACCACCCACCTGTTCTCTCCCACCGGAACCGGAACCGGCCACGCGGCCGGCGGCCACGGCGGGGGTGTGCGATGAACGCGCCGACCGTCGTGGTCGAGGATCTGCACGTCGCCTACAACAAGACGTGGGCTCTCGACGGTGTCGATCTGGAGGCTGCCGCCGGGACCACGCTCGGTGTGCTCGGCCACAACGGTGCCGGCAAGACCACCCTGATCCGAACATTGACCACCTTGGTGCGCCCGACCATCGGCCGCGTGCAGATCGAGGGCCTCGACGTTGTCGCCGACGCCACCGAGGTGCGTCGCCGGATCGGGGTGACCGGCCAATACGCCGGTCTCGACGAATTTCTCACCGCCCGGGAGAATCTGGAGCTGATCGGCCGACTGACCGGGCTGCGCCGCACCGCCCGGGCGCGGGCCGACGCGCTGATCGACCGGCTCGGGTTGCAGGAATACGCGTCCCGGCGGGTGGGGGAACTCTCCGGGGGCTCGCGCCGCCGGGTCGATCTGGCCGCCAGCCTCGTCGGCTCCCCGTCGGTGCTGTTCCTCGACGAGCCGACCACCGGTCTCGATCCCCTCGCCCGCGCCGGATTGTGGGACGTCGTCGACGAGCTCACCGACGCGGGCACTACGGTCGTGCTCACCACCCAGTACCTCGAGGAGGCCGACCGGCTCGCCGACCACATCGTGGTCCTTGCCCGGGGGCGGGTCGCCGCCCGCGGCACCCCCGCCGAGCTCAAACGGATTGTCGGCGGCAAGGTCCTGACCGCGACCATCCCCGCCGGTCAGCTCGCCGCGCTGCCCTTCGTCCCGGACACCGATCCGCGGGTCGACGGCGACCGCCTGCGGGTGTCGGTCACCGTCGGCGACGCCCCCGCCGCGACCGCCCTGGTCGCGGACCTGCACCGCGGCGGCATCGAGGTCACCGACCTGGACGTGACCTCCCCGAGCCTCGACGACGTCTTCACCCACCTTGCCCACACAGGAGCCCACCGATGACCACCACCGCCACCTCGATCGGCCGTTCCCCGGTCATGGACCAGCTCGCCGCCCTCACCGTCCGGAACCTGCGCACCAGTGCCCGCGTTCCGCAGCTGTTGATGTTCTCGCTGACCATGCCGATGGCGATGCTGGTGCTGTTCAGTCAGGTGTTCCGCAGCGTCGCCGCAGGACCGGGTTTCCCTGCCGGGGTCAGCTACATCGTCTTCCTCACCCCGGCGATGCTCGCCGTCTCCACGGTGATGGCCGGCACCAACGCCGGAGTGTCCGCCGCGATCGATCACACCAACGGCCTGCACGACCGCTTCGCGGCCCTGCCGATGCGGGCGGCGCTGCCGGGGGTGGCTCGCACCATCAACGAGGCCGTCTTCACCCTCGCCCGGGCTGCGTTGCTCGGGATCGCCGCCGTCGCTTTGGGTTTCGAGTTCCACGGCACCGCAGGGGATGCCGTCGCCGCGGTCCTGGTGCTGGTGGTGTTGGCCGGGGCGATGAGCGCCCTGTTCGGGCTGATCGGGGATCGGCTCCGCCGGCCGGACGTGGTCCAGTTCGCCGGGATGATGGTGATGATGCCGCTGATGTTCGTCTCGAGTGCGTTCGCGCCGATCGAGACCATGCCCGGCTGGATGCAGGCGATGGCGACGGTGAATCCGGTCGCGCACGCCACCGATGCCCTGCGCGGCCACGTGCTCGGCACCGCCACCGCCGGTGACACCGCCGCCGCCCTGGCCGCGGCGATCGGGTTGTGGGCGCTGGTGACCGCCGTTCCCATCCTGACCCGCCTCATTCGGTCGGCACGCGGCCGCTGAACGACGAACCGCCCTGCCCCATCTCACAAAGGAGAGGGGCGGGGCGGGGTTTTGCGTGTTCGATGTCCGTCCGGAGCCGGGCACTGTTCTGGCCCCTACCCGATGGAGGGGTAGAGGCTGGGTGAGCGCTGTGGTCAGCGGATGCGCCCGGTGCGGGCGTCGACGGCGCTCATGCGGCGGCGTCGAGCAGATGCAGTTCCTCCGCCACGATCAGGTCGACCTCTTCGCTGGTCAGGCCCGAAAACAAATGTGTGGTCAGCATTGCTCTCACCTCCTCACTGCGCTTCTACTGGTACGTCGAATCGGAGAACCCGTCATCGACATCGGCACCCATACAGACGAGGCAAACCGGATTCGGACGCAGACTGCGCCGGGAACGCGGGTGCATCCGATCGGGGTCACCGTCGTCGGTACCGGAGCGGACGTCCCCAGGGGTCGCCACTGCGCCGCCTGACGGGGATGCTGGAGACGGAAAGGAACCACGGATCATGAACGAGGACACGGCCACCACCGCGACGACACCCCAGCAGGCACCAGCTGATCCCGACCAGCTCTGGCGCCGCTTCTCGAGCGACCTGCGAGCGTTCATCGCCCGCCGGGTCTCGCGTCCCGAGGACGCCGACGACATTCTGTCGATCGTGTTCCTGCGGATGGCCAAGAGCCTCGACAACCTGCGGGAGCAGGACCGCCTCCTCGGGTGGATGTATGCCATCACCCGCAACGCGATCACCGACTACTACCGGTCCGCGCCCCACCGCCGCGAGCTGGCTGTCGACACCGTCCCCGACAACCCACCCGACGGCGAACCTGACGCCGACGAGACGGCGGAGAAGGAACTCGCCTCCTGCCTGGTGCCGATGCTCTCCGGGCTGCCCGCCGAGCAGGCCGCGGCGGTGAAGATGGTCGACCTCGACAACCGAACCAACGCCGCCGCCGCCAACGAGGCGGGAATCTCGGTGTCCGGGATGAAATCCCGGGTCCAACGCGGCCGCGCCGCCCTCCAGGCTCAATTGCACACCTGCTGTCAGATCAGCCAGGACCGTAGCGGCCATGTCCACGACTACCAGCCCCGCAGCGGACCCTGCGCCTGCGGAGCCACGCCATCGGACGACGAGTAGACCGGCGAATCACCTCTGGTGACGGCGGCGGGGCGACCGGGCGAGGTCACGCTGACAAGACTGCGGTGCGGTGCGAGCCATCTTCGCTCGCACCGCACCCTTGTCACCTGAGGGCTACTGGCAGCCGCATCCCTCGCGGCCGGCCGTCGCCGCCGGACCGCAGCACGTCGACTTCTCGCTGAGGTCGCAGCAGCTGGCTTGTCGTTCGGTGCTGCAACACGTCGGCGCCGCAGTCCGTGGGTTTGCGTCCGTCCGATCCATCGTCGGGTTTTCGAACTTGTCGGCGTTGCTCATGGTGGCTCCTTGATCCGTGGGGATGGGTACCAGATCAGACGGAGGAGCACGAGAACGGACGCAGCCCCTCGAACGACGGCGCCAGAACAGCCGCAGGTGAGGTGGACATGCGCTTTCCGGGCAGGTCACGGGATTCGCGGTTGTGGCGACGCAACCGGCGGTGGGTGCCCGAGGCAGTAGCCGAGGGAAGTGGTTCGTGTAGGAGGTCTCCGGGGCGTAAGCACCCCTGTAGGCAGCCCCATCCAGCGGTTTCCAGCCTTGCGCGCCCAACCACACACCCCGAGCGGCCCTCGCTCTGGCGAGGGACTTCTGTGCTCGAGGCTGCGCGATCCCCGGAGTAATCACCTATGTCACGAATCGGAGCGTAAATCGTTCTACACCAATGGTTTACGCAATCGACCATGGCCTGGCCGCGTGGGCACAGCCCCGGCCGGCGCACATCGCTTGCGGTTCAGCCCTGTGCCCCGGGCCGGGGGACGGGGTGCTCGTGTGCGGTCAGGAGCAGGTGGTCGAACCGGGCGCGAGACGACGCGGGCAGGGCCACCTCGGCGGCAAGGGAGTTGACGAAGCGTTCGGCGAGGACGCGGAGTTTGGTGTGATCTGCTGCGAGCGCGAGGTGAGGATGCCGAAGGCTCGTTCGGAGGAGACGCCGTAGACGAGCATGAGCGCACCCTTGGCCAGCTGATCGGAGTGAGCCCCCGCGGTTTCTCGGTCGGCGCGCGCCCCACTGTTGTCGCGAGGGGGTGGCTGTCCCGGTGCCTGTTGCTCCTCGCGGTGGTGTGTCGAGTTGTCTCCACTCGTGTGTACGGTGCCGCAGTCGGTTTCGGGTGAACCCTGTGTGAGTGCGGTGCGGAGGAGAATGATGCCGGCTGGGGGTGACCACACTCCGAATGCGGTGGCACGGCCACGACGGTGTTCTCCGGGCTGCCGGGGATGTGGCCGGCGCGCGGCCTTCGCGACGTAAAGGTTCGGAGCCGCTGTGACCCGAGTCCGGGAGGCGCTGCACCGCCGGAATTGCGGCACAGGATTCGGTGAGCAGGTGGTGGGCCGTCAGGCGCCCACCCTGCTCGGCACCGTGAACACCGAATTCGTCAATGTCAACCACTCGGATGCCGCAGCTGCCGAGACAATTTCGGGATTTCGTTGGAGAATAGTCCCTGTCGGGGTGCGTCGTGCTCGTCCTGCATGAAGCTCGGCGCGATGTGATTTTGAGCTCGAAGAGGATCGTGTGTGGTCTGCCCACATGGACAATGTCTTAAAGACGTTGAATTGTTAGTTCGGTGAGCTCCTCATTTCCGGGACGAGCCTGCCGTTACTGTGTGCGTTCGACGATTGCCCTGACGTAGAAGGAGAGCACGATGGCGGTATCACCGAGGATTTCCGAAGGTTCGGCGAAGGGGACGACTAAGGAGATCCGCGAGTGGGCGATCGGCGAGGGCCGCGAAGTGTCTCCCCGCGGCCGGATTTCGGCCGAGATCGTGCAAGCTTTCCATGACGCTCAGGTGACGAAGGTTCAGGCAAAAGCGGCTCCGGCGAAGAAGGCGGCCGCGAAGAAGGCGGCCGCGAAGAAGGCGGCCGCGAAGAAGGCGGCCGCGAAGAAGACGGCCGCGGAGAAGTCGCCGGCGAAGACGACCGGGCCGAAGAAGACGGCTGCGAAGAAGGCGTCTGCGAGGAAGTCGCCGGCGAAGACGGCAGGGGCGAAGTCGACGGCCGCGGAGAAGATTGTCGCCACGAAGGTACCGGCGGTGAGCACGGCTCCGGCGAAGACGACGACCAAGGATATTCGAGAGTGGGCGATCGGGGAGGGTCGCGAAGTGTCTCCCCGCGGTCGGATTTCGGCCGAGATCGTGCAAGCTTTTCATGACGCTCAGGCGACGAAGGTTGAGGCAAAAGCGGTGCCGGCGAAGAAGGCGGCCGCGAAGAAGGTAGTCGCGGGGAAGGCTCCCGCGAAGAAAACGGCCGCGAGGAAGTCTCCGGCGAAGACGACAGAGCCGACGAAGACGGCTGCGAAGAAGACAGCCGCGAAGAAGGTCGTCGAGAAGGAGGCTCCGGTGGAGGGAGCGGCGGCGGGTACGGCTCCGACGAAGACGGCCGCGAAGAAGATTGTCGCCACGAAGGTACCGGCGGTGAGCAAGTCTCCGGCGACGACGACCAAGGATATTCGAGAGTGGGCGATCGGAGAGGGTCGCGAAGTGTCTCCCCGCGGCCGGATTTCGGCCGAGATCGAGCAAGCTTTCCATGACGCTCAGGCGACGAAGGCTCAGGCAAAAGCGGCGCCGGTGAAGAAGACGGCCATGAAGAAGGCTCCGGCGAAGAAGACACCCGTCGAGAAGGTTGTCGAGAAGGAGGCTCCGGTGGAGGGAGCGGCGGCGGGCACGGCTCCGGCGAAGAAGACGGCCAAGGAGATTCGAGAGTGGGCGATCGGGGAGGGCCGTGAAGTGTCCTTGCGCGGTCGGATTTCGGCCGCAATCGTGCGATTCTTCCATGACGCTGCGGCAAAGTTGCCGGCTGTGGGCGGCTGAACTGAGTGGTGTCCGCTCTTGAGCGTGACCCCCTTGCCTGTCTCTTCGAAGCCAGACTCACCGGAGATGAGCGCGCCTGTGTCACAGCCATAAAGGCGGGCGGACGGTCGGTGCGACTGGCACGGGAGTTCGCATTCACGAGCGCTGGTCGACAGTGTGCACCGAGGGGCCGATGGGAGTTCCGCTGGCACCTGCTGGGTGAGTGTCGGTGCCAAGAACTGTCGCCCCGTACCAAATGAGGTCCTGAGGGTTACGTCGATCTCACCGCACGATCTGCCGGGGTATTCCTGGGTCGTCGCATGCCGCACCGGACGTGTTTTGTGCTGTGGTGTTGTTCGGAACTGACGGTTTTCTGGCTTACCGTGTCCGGTATGGCAGGTGATGAGGCTCGCGTGGTCCGGGACTTCGCGGAATGGTTGTCATCTCAGGGCTGGGTAGTCCGGACCGATGAGGATGTCGTCGACATCGTCGCCGAGAAGGACGGCCACCTGCTCTACGTCGAGGTCAAGGCTGCGACCGTCGCGCCGGATTTGGATGTCGATACCGCCATCGGTCAGCTGGTGCGGCGGATGCCGAGCGAGGCGGATCAGTCGGTGTCGTTTGCGCTGGTCGTGAGGGACGAGCCGCGATCGGTGGACGCCGCGGTGCGGGCACCGCAGCGGATTCTGGATCTGTTGGGGATGGCGTTGTACGCGGTCGACGAGGACGGTGGGGTGCGGCAGCTCTTCGGGCGCGCGTGAAGACCGTCCCCCGGGCATAGCGGGACGGTCAGTGATCTGGAGATACCATCGCCAGGTCCCGCGAGAGCGGGGTAATGCGGTGATGGGCGGTAGCTCAGTCGGTGAGAGCCGTGGACTCATAATCGGATGGTCGCGGATACGAGCCCCGCCCGCCCCACCCGCGTGCTGCCTCGGGCCCGCAGGGAGGCCCCCTTTTGAAGGGCGAACCAGATCGTGGCGTCGGTATCGAGGGTGTGCGATGGCCGACCAATCCGAGGGCGGCCGCGCTTCTCGGAGGGTCCGAGGTGTTCAGGTGCAGTCGCGGCAGAGTTGTTGCGTAGTGTCGGCGAGGCGGCTGCGGTGGTGGACCAGGAAGCAACTGGTGCAGGTGAATTCGTCCGACTGCTTGGGGATGACGCGGACGGTGAGTTCTTCACCGGACAGGTCCGCGCCGGGCAGTTCGAACGATTCGGCGGTGTCGGTGTCTTCGACGTCGACGGCGGGGGACTGGGTGTCTTTGCGGCTGGCGGTCAGCTGTTCGAGGGAGGTGTCCGGCTCGTCGGATTCGGTGACTCGTGGTGCGTCGTAGTCGGTGGCCATGGCTGTTCTACCTTCACGCTCTGGGTGTTCGGATCCGCCAGGTTAGAGGGTCCGTCGACACGACATGCTCGCGGGGTCGGGCCGGGAGGTGGGTGCGCCGGGCGCGTTCGGTTTCGGACATGCCACCCCAGATGCCATAAGACTCGGTGGCGGTGAGCCGTAGGCGCCGGCAGGCGGTGGGCACGGGACAGTTTCGGCAGATCTGTTTTGCGGCGCGCTCACGCCGGGCGCGGACGTTGCCGCGTTCACCATCGGGGGAGAGGAGACGACGCCACCGCAGACGCGTTCCGACCGCAGGGGTCGGGATGCAGGGTGCACCGTGTTGGGAGGAATTCGGGTACATCCGAGGGGCTGTCGGCGTGCCTCGCTGCATTCTCGGCAGCCCTCCGTGGGCGCCGGGGGGATGACTTGGTGTGCGACCACCTCTGAGCGAGGTCGCTTCAGAGCAGGACTGCGGCGATCTCGTCGGCGGTGACGCGGGCGAGGTCGACGAAGAATGGAATGCGCGCGTCGATCATGAGTTCGGTGGGCCCGCGCAGGCCGAGCGCGAAACGCACGATTCCGTCGGAGTCGCGGATCGGCAGTCCGATCGTGCGGAAGTCGGGGGTCAATTCCTCGTCGTTGAACCCGTATCCGCGTTCGCGGGTGCGGACGAGTTCTTCCCGGATGCCGGCCACGTCGGTGATGGCGCGTGGGGTGGTCGCCGTTCTGGGTAGTGATGCGATGTCTTCGTCGTCGGTGTCGGACCACGCGAGGAAGACCTTGCCGAGTGCGCTGGCGTGGAGCGGTAGCCGCACTCCTTGCAGTACGTGTCCGTCTGTCTCTCTCCAGCGGCTGAATCCGAGCAGGACGACGTCGTGGCCGTGTCGCATGGCGAGTGAGGCGGACGCACCTGTCGTCGCGGCCAGTTGCTCGAGGTAGGGCTCGGAGAGGTAGATGCGGTGCTGGCGGTAGGAGATCTGACCGTAGGCGGCCAGCGCGCTGCCGAGCCGGTAGCGGTTGGACGTCTTGTCCTTGTCGAGGAAGCCGGCATCGACCAACGATTGGAGTAGGCGGTGGGTTGTGCTCACGGCCAGGTCCTGACGCTTGGCGATTTCCGATACGCCCAGCTCCTCACCTCCGCCGAAGCAGGTGAGCATCGTCAGTGCACGTGTCACCGTCTGCACTCCCGTGGCACGTGAGTCGGTCACGAGCAATCCTTCCTGTGGGGGCCGATCGGCCGGATGTGGGGATGTTCTCACGCCTGGATGCTTGAGACCTTACTTTCCATCTACTGGAAACTGAAGGTCCGGTCCGACAGGGATTGTCGGGAAAAGTGCGATGTAGTGTCTTTCTGGGCGTTGTCAAGGTTTCCGATCTGTAGAAAACAAACCGGAGGAATTCGGACGCGGAGAACATAGCGTCAACGGTCGTCACACCTGACGATTCATCCGTTGAAGGAGCTACCCACATGTCCCGCATTCGCCGACTGCCACGAGCCGCCGCAGCGCTCGCCCTGATCCCGCTCGCCGGGTTGGCGGTGGCGTGTGGATCCTCCGATTCCTCGGCAGGTGCCAGTTCCGGCGCCGAATTCACGCTGAAGGTCTTCGATCCGGGCAACTCCGGTGCGATCGCCGTCGGAAAGCGTGACGGAACCTACGACGAGGCGTTGGCTCCTCTGGGAGCGAAGATCGAATGGGTCAAGACCACACCGGGTTTCAGCTCCAACCTGAAACTCTTCAACACCGGTGAACTCGACATCCAGACCGGCGCCTACAGTCCCGTGGTCGGAGCCCTCTCCAAGGATGTCGGTGTCCGCATCTTCGCCACGTCCGACCCCTACAACAAGGATCAGGCGGGCATCATCGCCAGGCCCGAGTCCGGGATCACGTCGGTGGCGGATCTGCCCGGCAAGCGGATCGCGGTCAACCCGGCCGGCAAGGGGGAGTACATCACCCTGAAGGCCTTGACCCAGGCCGGAATTCCGGTGGACTCCGTCGAGCGTGTGCCGCTGCAGCAGGCGGATGCTGCCTCGGCGTTCTCCACCGGCCAGGTCGACGCCTGGGCGTCATTTCTGATCCCGTACCAGGAGGCGAAGGCGAAGGGCGCGGTCGAGATCGCCACCGAAGCGAGCATCGGTTCGGTGGACAGCACCATCATCGCCGGCCGGACGAAGGTCCTCGAGGAGCATCCCGACGTGGTCGAGAAGTTCCTCGAAGTGACGCAGCAGCTGACGGAAAAGCAGCAGCAGGATCCGGCCGCATTCGAGAACGTCTTCGACAAGACCGGCCCCAGAGCCCTGTCGGGTCAGCGACTTGACGACGCGATTGCGCTCGGTGGCCAGATCACGAACTTCCGGTACCCGACCGCAGCCGATGCCCTCGACCTGGAATCCATCTCGGCGCTGTTCGCCGAGAACGGTGTGATTCAACAGCCGCTGAAGGGCAGTGACGTGATCTTCGATCTCCCGGCGGCGCTCGAGTCCGCCTCGGCGGAGGGCAAGTGACTTCGGTGGTGACCCTGTCGAGTTCGGTGCGCGGCGACGCGCCTGCGGCTCCGAAGCTGGAGACGCCCCGTTATCGCCGAACCCGTGAGCGGCCGCGGTGGATCTCGATCCCCCTGCGCTTCCTCGTACCCGCCCTGCTCGTCGGCGCCTGGTCGATCGGGTCGTCGTCGGGGCTGTTGAGCCCGGAGATCCTCGCCGGGCCGCCTGCGGTGTGGCAGGCGTTCGTGGAGCTGTATCAGTCGGGTCAGTTGCTCGACTTCGGCGTCGCTTCGCTGCAGCGGGCCGCACTGGGTGTGGGGTGCGGTGTCCTGATCGGGCTCGTCCTCGGCGTGTTGTCCGGCCTCTCCGCACTCGGGGAGGAGTTGATCGACTCGACGATGCAGATCAACCGCGCCGTACCCTTCCTGGCGCTCGTTCCGCTGTTCATCGCCTGGTTCGGTATCGACGAAACGTTCAAGGTTGTCCTCATCTCCGTTGCCACCCTCGCCCCGATGTACGCGTACACCTACCTCGGAGTGCGGGGAGTCGACCGCAAGATGGTCGAGGCCGCCCGCGGGTTCGGGCTCACCGGCTGGCGACTGGTCTTCGGCGCAATCCTGCCGACCGCACTACCGGGGGTGTTGATGGGTCTGCGTATCTGCCTGTCGCTGAGCATCACCGGCCTGATCGCGGCAGAGCAGGTGGGTACCCGGGAAGGGATCGGCTACCTCGTGACGCTCGCGCAGGAGTACAACCGCACCGACTACATGGTCCTGTGCATCGTCATGTACGCGATCCTCGGCCTGGTCTTCGACGCGGTGGTGCGCGTGATCGAGAAATTCGCGATGCCGTGGCGGCAGCTGTCGGTGACCCGATGACCGCCGCAGAAGCACCGTTGCCACCGTTGGCGCCGCGCGAACGCACCGCGACGACCGCGGCGGAACGACGAACCGGGTCACCCCTGGCGGTGTCGCTGTCGGGAGTGCGGAAGTCGTTCGGCGACAAGACCGTACTGTCCGGGATCGACCTCGAGATCACTCGCGGCGAGTTCGTCGTCCTGCTCGGCCCGAGCGGCACCGGAAAGACGACCCTGCTGCGACTGCTCTCGGGACTCGAACCGCCGGACGGCGGCGACGTCCTGGTCCCCAGGCAACGCACGGTCGTGTACCAGGAGCCGAGGCTGATCCCGTCCAAGCGGGTGCTGGCGAATGTGTCGGTGGGGCAGAAGCGTGCACAGCTCACCCGCGACAACGCGCGGCGCGCGCTGGCCGAGGTGAACCTCGCGGACAAGGAACGTGCGTGGCCCGCCACCCTCTCCGGTGGCGAAGCGCAGCGGGTCGCGCTCGCCCGCGCCCTCGTTCGCGAACCGGAACTGCTGCTGCTGGACGAGCCGTTCGCGGCGCTGGACGCCCTCACGCGGCTGCAGATGCAAGATCTCGTCGGCGACCTCGTCGCCCGGCACCGCCCCGCCGTTCTGCTCGTCACCCACGACGTGGACGAAGCCGTCCGGCTGGCCGACCGCGTCCTGATCCTCGACAACGGCGGCTTCGCGGTGGATGTCGACATCGACCTCCCGCGCCCGCGGGACCGCAACGACCCCGAGGCGCTGCGCTACCGAGCGACCTTCCTCGCCCAGCTGGGCGTAGGTCGCCCATCCTCTACCAGACAGGACATTTCATGACGGTGACAACCGGCAGTGCCATCGACACGCTCTGGTACACCCGCTGCCCGGTGCCCACCGCGAGCGGCCTCGCGAACAACCTCGGGTGGCTGGGGCGCACCGCGGGCACGGCCGGGGTCGAATTCGGTGTGCTGCAGGACGCGGGCCCCGAACTGGCAGTAAAGCATTTCGATCACCAGCTGCCGGGCCTGATCCGTGAAGGCGGCAACGTCCCCGCCATGGCCGCGCGGGCGGAAGGATCCCCGACCCGGCTGATCGGTCTCACCTGGATCGACGAGGCCCAGGCCATCCTGGTGCGCGGCGAATCGGACGTCCGCGACGCCACCGGACTGCGAGGACTCCGCATCGGGATCCCCGCCTGGGCCGCCGATCGTGCACGCAGCTTCCCGCGCGCCATGGCGCTGCACGGCCTCACCTCCGCTCTGCGACTCGGCGGTCTCACCTTCGCCGACGTGCACCTCGTCGAGGTCCCGACGACACCGGCCCCGCAGGTACGCACCGCCAACCCCGATCGCAACACCACCTGGGGCGTCGAGCCGTTGCTGGCCGGTGACATCGACGCGATCTACGTCAAAGGCGCCCGGGCGCAGGAGGTGGCACGAGAGCACGGACTGGCGGTGGCCGTGGACCTCGATTCCACCGACGCCCTTCGCGACCGGGTCAACAACGGAACCCCGCGACCGGTCACCGTGCACGAAGACCTCCTCGAACAGCGGCCGGACATCGTGATCGGGTTTCTCGCCGAGAGTCTGCGCGCCGCCGACTGGGCGGCCGCGAACGTCGAACAGGTCCGTGCGGTGTTCCAGACCGAAACCCAGTCCGGACCCGAAGGCGTCGTCGCCGCATACGGCGAGAACTTTCACACCGGCCTTCACCTGAGCCTGTCCGATGAGCGGGTGGATCTGCTGGGTGTGCAGAAGCAGTTCCTCTACGCCCACGGCTTCCTCGCCCACGATTTCGACCTCGCCTCGTGGGTCGCGCACGAACCGCTCCGGCAGGCGCGCGCCCAGCTCGACGCCGAGACGGCGGCAGCGCAGTGACCGACTTCTACTGGGAACTACCGACTCGCGGTGACGGACGCAGGGTCGCCACCGAACTCGGCACCCGCGGTGGTTTCGGGGTGCGGACCCCGCACAGCGTCGCCACCGATCTGCGTCCCGGCAGATTCGGCCCCTTCGACGAACTCGCCCAAGTGATCCACGCCGCGGAACTGTCGGGCGTCGACGGTGTGGTCGCGGGATACGACCCGTCGGGCGAGGAATCCTGGATCGTGGCCGCGGCCGCACTCCGGCAGACACGTCACGCACGGGTCGCCGTGGAATTCCACCCCGCCTTCGGAACCCCGGTCTACGCGTCGAAGATGTCGGCCACTTTGCAACGGCTCTCGGGTGGACGACTGGAGTGGCGCCTCGCGGTGGAGACCGATCCCGCAGACGCACGCTCGCGCGGCGATCGGGTCACCGGCCGCGACCGCTACGCCCGCGCCGCCGAATTCCTCACCGTCGCCCGCGGGGTGTGGAACGACGAGGAGATCCTTCCTGGTGGGTTCGGAGGCACCGGGTACGAGTTCGCAGGCGACTACTACGACGTGATCGACGGCGGCTTCCGCGGGATCCTGTCCGGACTGCCGTTCCCCGTCGTTCATCTCACCGGGGACTGTGAGGACGCCCTCGCGTTGTCGGCCCGCCACGCTGACGTGCATCAGTTCGCGCTGACCGAATCCGGCTTCGAGGGTCCCGCGAAGGCCCTGGCAGCCCTGGCACGTGAGCACGGGCGATCGGTGCGGACGCTGCTGCGGGTACCGGTCATCGCGCGGGAAACAACCGACGAGGCGTGGGCACGCGTCGAGCGCCTGTGGCGGGAAGTCCACCCCGGCCCAGACATCGACGATCCCCGCGCCCTCGACCGGGGCGAGTCCCGGTGGGCGGGCTTCGACCGCCTCGGCCACCCGCACAGCACCGGACTCGTCGGCAGCTACGAGGACGTCGCACGGCAACTGTCGTCGCTGCGCGAGCGCGGCGCCGACGGCTTCGTCCTGGTCGGACGCCCGCACATCGAGGAACTCCACCGCACGGGTGAGCACCTTCTGCATCTGGTCGATCCCACCGGACGCACCCTCGCCACCCAGGAGGCGCACTGATGAGCATCGACTTCTACTGGCGCATCGGGATGGAAGGTGATCACGCGTCGTTGCGCACGCCGCGGCGCTACAACCGCGGCGACGCCGGGGGGCACCGACCCGGCAACATCGCTCCGGCGATCCGGGGCGGGGAACTCGACGGCTACGGATACATCGACCACATGGCCGCGGTGGCGAAGGCGTCCGAGTCGGCCGGGTTCCTGGGCGGTCTGCTGCCGTCCTTCCCGATGACGGAAGACCCCTGGGCCACCGCGGCCGCGCTGGCCGCCGAGACCACCACGTACCGTTTCATGGTCGCCTTCCAGCCCGGGTTCCTGCACCCGGTACAGGCGGCCAGGATGTCCGCGAGCCTGCAACGCGCCACCGGAGGCCGGCTGGTCTACAACATCATCAGCGGCGGCGGCGGTGCCCCTCAACTGTGGTGGGGAGATAAAGTCGATCACGACGACCGCTACGCCCGCACGTCCGAGTTCCTCGACGTCCTCCGCGGGGTCTGGGACGGAGAGCCATTCGACTTCGACGGCCGGTTCTTCCGCACCGACGGGGCCGCCCTGGCTCCCGGTCTGGCCGGACAACCGTTCCCCGAGGTGTACTTCTCCGGCTCGTCCGCGGCAGCCGTCGCCGCCGCGGGCACCCACTCGGACTACTACCTGTCCTGGCTCGAGCCGTACGCAGACCTGCGGAAAAAATTCGACGGCGTACGAGAGCAGTCCGCGAAACTCGGGCGCACCCCCAAGTTCGCGGTGCGGATCGACATCGTCGCCCGCCACACCGAAGACGCGGCCTGGGCGGAGATCGAGAAGGGCTGGGCCTTCGTCGACAAGGATGCCGCAAACCGGGCGGCGCAGGGCGATTCCGTCGGGGCGGCCCGCATCAAGGGCTGGGTACCCGAACACATCACCGGCTACCGGGACCTCGAAGTCCAGCCCAACGTCTGGTGCGGCTTCAGCCTGATCCGAGGTGGCCCCGCATTCGGCCTGGTCGGCAGTTACGAGCAGGTCGCCGAACGTCTCGACGAACTACGCGCACTCGGCGTCGACGCCTTCATCCTCGCCGGAAATCCCCACCTCGAGGAGGCGTACCGCGTCGGCGAAGAAGTACTTCCCCTGCTGCAACGCACATCACCCATCACTTCCGGACAGGACCTGCTGTGACTACCACCGAGAACCGACTGGACCCGCAGATCGCCACCTTCGTCGACGCCGCGCGCCGCGACGCCGACAAGGCGTTCGCCGTCTTCCGGAGCACCGGGACCGTGTCGGCCAACGGCACGGTCAACTTCGTCGAACGCGTCCCCGGCACCGAGATCGCGGTCGCGCTCAACGACCCCGGCCCGTGGGCAGACGATCCGACTGTGTCACCAGTGGTCGCGACGTTCGACGGGGAGGTGCTCTCGGGCAACGGCTCCGCCGGATTCGTCACCGGTTACGCCGCCGTCTTCCGGCAGCACCCCGAGATCACCAGCGTCGTACACATTCACACCCCGTGGCTGGGCGGGTGGGCGCAGACCCACCGCACTCTGCCGATCCGGTACGCGGCCTCGCAGCGCCTGACGCTCTCCCGCGAGATTCCGCCCCACATCGACCGGTCCCGATCGGCGGGCGAATTCATTCTCGAACGCCTGCAACACGACCCGGACCTGGTGGCCATCTTCGAAGCGAACGGCGGGGTCAACGTGATCGGCCGGAGCGGACTGCTCGACCTCGCGAAGTTCGTCGTACTACTCGAGGAAGGCGCCCAGTTCCAGGCGATCGCGGAGTCGCTCGGCGGGTCCGTCGAATTCGATCCGTCGAATCTCGCGGTGCAGTGGGGGCGCTCGGGTCTCGCCGACGAGGCACGCCGCCGCGGCCTCATCTAACACCATCGTCCCCACACTCTCACAGGCAACCAAAACAGAACAGGTAGAGATCATGACAGTGCGCGTCGGATACTTCCCGCACAATAATTCGCTTTTCGTGCTCCGGCACACCGGAATACTCGAACGCCGGCTCCCGGACATCGAATGGGTCGACCTTCGTGAACTCCCGTCGAAGCCGTCCGTCGATCCCGTCAATGCCCTTCCGACCCTGCATTCGGACTGGCTGTTCGACGACGGCGGCTACGACGTCATCGGCACCGGCTTCACCCCGCCGATCACCGGCCTGGCCCACGGCCGTGACCTCGTCTACATCGGCATCTCCGGTCCCCGCGTGGAGAACGGTCGACTCGTCGTGAAGGCGGAGTCGGGCATCGAGTCCGTCGCGGATCTGCGGGGGAAACGGGTCGGTATCGCCCATGGGTCCTGGCAGACCACGCTGCTGCTGTTCGCGCTCGACCGGGTGGGACTGACATGGTCGGACATCGTGCCCGTCGACACGGATGTGCGCGGCGGCGGAGCCGACCTCGTCAGCGGTGCCATCGATGCGTGGGTCGGCGCCTACCCCGGACTGACGGACATCGAAGCGGATACCGAGTTGCGCACTCTCGTCGAGACCGAGGGGCTCTTCAGTCATCCGTCGCTGTGGTTCACCCGCCGAGATTTCGCGGAGAACAACCCGGAGCAACTGCGCGCGATCATCGAGGCGCTGCAGGAATCGGACGACTGGATCGAGCGGAATCCCCGCGCGGCCGCGCAGTACTTCGTCGACGACGTGGAGCGGCGAGGTGGCACAGCAAGTCTCGACGCGTGGGAGGCGGCGCTGCGCGGACGGCCGTTCGGCATCAACCCGGTCACCGACGAATTCCTGGACGAACAGCAACGCGCCGCCGACCTGCTGCTGTCGAACGGATTGCTCGCGCGACGGATTCAGGTGCGTGACGCCGTGGTTCCGTGGATCGGCGAGTTCGTCGGCACCGCACGCTCCACCGTCTAGGAATCTGGCGACGCGAGAGGCCGGGCGACGACCTCGCCCGGCACCTCCCGTGGCGCGACACCAACCCCGCATCCGGGCACGGATCGACCAGACCTACACGATCGTGTCGATCCAATCCCCATGAAGAGCACTGCACGCAGAGCACGCGGCGGCGACCCTGGGGAAGCTGATCACCGAGCCGCCGGCCGGTGAACACTATTCGTGCCCTCCGGAGTGAGCATCGACTTCTAGGACTATCGTGCCCCGGCTAGTCGGTGAGGTCGCCCATAGCGCTGACGGGGTGTCGTGCCGCGAGCACTGATCCTTTAGGTGTTGTTGATCGGGAGTATCTGGCCGGTTCCCAGAAATCGATGCCGGGATTGCGGTGACCGGGTGCGGATCGACTCGAGGGAGCGCTGCTGGACCCGGGTGCCGGTTCCCGCCCTGCCGACGGGCTGTGTGCCTAGGGTGAGCTCGGGGGTGGAAACGATGAGCGCCGGCGGATACCGGCGCCGCGCTCGGCTGATTCTGCGAGTGCGAGAGGCACGCGATGACGGATTCGAGCGCGAATACCACGCGGGTGGCGTTGCGGACGCTGCTGTGGCTGGCGATCGGCATCCTGGTGGCACTGTTCGCGGTGTCCACGGCCTTCTCCGTATACGGGAGGTTGGCGGTCCGGGCAGCCATCGACGACCTGTCCGAGCAGCTGCTGCCCGCGCAGCGGGCGGTGGCCGAGCTGACCACGGAGTATCTGAACCAGGAAACCGGCCAACGCGGCTACGCCCTGACCGGTGATCCGCAATTCCTCGAACCCTACGACGCGGGCCGGCGTGACGCGGCCACACTGCACACTCGCCTGGACACGCTGCTCGCCGAGGATACGGCCGCCCAGGCAGCGTTGCAGAGTACCGTCGAGGCGGCCGAGATGTGGCGGATACGGGCGGCGGAGCCGGAGATCTCCGCGCGCCGCGACAACGCGAGCGAACCGGATCGGATCCAGTCGACGACCGCGACGGGCAAGGAGTTGTTCGACGACCTGCGCGCACGGCTCGCGGCATTGAGTGCCCGCACCGACATCCTGGTCACCGAGCAGGTCGAACGAGTCCACTCGGCGCAGGCGCTGGCGAACATCGCAACCGTTCTCGCGTGCGTTCTCGCCGTGGTCATGGTCGTGATCGCGGTGTATCTGACGCGGCGGCTGCTGACACAGCCCATCGATCATCTTCTTGCCGACATCGGCGCGTGGCCGGCGGCGACTACGGGCGCGAGATCGACACCGACGGGCCCCGGGAGGTTGCGATCATCGCCGGCGCGGTCGACACGATGCGGACCAGCCTGTTGGCCAAGAATGAACAACTCATGGCGGCGGAGCGGGCCAGCGCACGTGATGACGAACAGAGCCGGATGGCGGCCGATCTCCACGATGTGACCCTCCAACGTGTGTTCGGTCTGGGCCTCGCGCTGACCTCCCTGGGTTTCCGGCAACCACGTTTGTCGGCCGAACTCGACCCGCTGATCGACGAGACGGACAGCATCGTGCGTGGATTACGTGCCGTCATATTCGATCTCACCCAGTCCACCGCGACCGCGGGGTCCGGGGACGCGGGCAGCCTGAGTGCCGCGGTGAGCGAGATCGTCGAAAACAGCGCCGCAGCGCTCGGTTTCACCCCTGATGTCTGTGTGGAAGGACCGGTCGACCGATATTCCGGCGGCGAGGCCGGACCGGAACTGCAGGCGGCCCTGCGAGAGGCCCTGAGCAACGTGGCCCGCCACGCACAGGCGAGCGTATGCAGTGTCCGGGTCACCGCCGACGACGACGGCCTCGTCATGACCGTGAGCGACAACGGCACCGGAATCGCGGCGGGAGCTGCGCAAGGACACGGACTGACGAACATTCGGAGTCGCGCCGAGCGGCTCGGCGGTCACGCGGCCATTCGCGACCTGGGGCCGGGGACTGAGGTCGAGTGGGAGATACCGGCAGCGGATGCGTCTCCACACGTGATTATCGATCGCAGGCCCGGCGACCTGTGACTCCGCTGCCGCATCTGCTGCAGCAGCGTACCGTGCGCGAATGGTGTTCGTGCATGTCGGGTCGCGTGCGGGCAGGGTGGTGAATATGCTCAATCCCAGTTCACTGATCTCGATCGACCGGGACCGGTTGTTGTAGTCGACGGGCCTCACGCCTTTGGGGCGCGGAGGCAATGGTGGCGTCGTCGGTCGGTTCGCCGGTGCACCGACTCCGTCTCGGGCAAAATGGCGGTCGTACCGCACCGACACACTGGGGAGGGAACGATGTGGGAGTTGCCAATTGAGGGTGGCATACCGTGGCTGGTCTGGCTGCTGGACCTGGTGATCAACGGCTCCTGACACCGCTACAGGCCGACAACACGGTCTGTTGAGGTCGCTGGGGAGCCTCGTCGAGTACCTCCGTCGCGGGCGGACGTGCAACCGGTTTCTGCTCGTCACCAAGAATGCAACGCCGCACTTGCGGATACTGGGGCACAACTGGTCGGAGGACCGGCGCGCCCGTCGTGTGCGCCGGCCACGGATCCTGCGGGCGGTCGAACGGATGCTCCCGCTGGCTCATAGGTCGATGACACAGACCGATCTGGCGGCCGCCTCGAAGGAGATAACATGGCGGTTTCCCGAGAGGGTCTGAAGGTTCGGCGAGGAAGGCGTCCAATGAGATTCGTGAGCGGGCGATGGGGGAGGGTCGCGTAGTGTCCTCCCCGTGGCCGGATCTCGGGGTAGAAGTCGGAGTTGCCGACGGAGTGCTTGTACTGTGTCCGACAAAGGAAAAGCGAGCGCCGAGCTCGTTGTGGAAGTGCGTGAGCTGACCGATGAGGGCATCGTCGAGGTGGACGAGGGTATATTCCCACGCAATTGCACAGCAGGGCTGCACAATGGAAAATTTTGGCCGGGCAACGACACTAACGCACGCTCCCTCAGCGGCCGCGTCGCCGGAATGAAGGTGTCAGACTTCGACGGCGGTGCCGCAGATGCCACATTCCTCCAACTGCCGGCGCTTCCAGCGTGCGACCGGAACGAAGAACAATGCGAACTGCTTGAATTCCCGCATCCGTGCCCACTGTGTGGTGTTGTGGCAGTGCGGGCACGTTCGGGTCTGCCCCGGGCCAAGGTGTTGCCGCTTGGTGCCGTAACCGAATAGAAAGAACACCATGCCAGCATAGAGCGATCCTCAGCAGACGGTCATCGGTTGGCAATGCCCGATCCCGTTCGTGCGGCACGGCCAACGCGCCAGGAATACGCAGTCAAAGAATGTGCAGGGGGTCCCCACAGGAGGTAGACCGATGCAACGCCGTACCTCGACCGCCCGACCCGGACGCCGAACGTTGATCACGACGACCCGGGCGATCGTCGCCTTACCGCGCTGGTAGCGCTCTCGATAGGGTGGCAGGGGGGTCGAGGAGCGGCGAGAGACGTTGCGGTGTAGATATTTGAGCCTCGGCACGGGGGAGGTGGCCGCTGCGGCGGTCTTCGCCGCCGTTTCCGTCAGCCTCGTGATATCCCGAGTGGAGATCAGGCAGGATTCCGTGGCCCTGTGTCCGCGCTGTTCCCACTGCTCGTGATCGTCGTGCAGGCGGGCAGCTATTGGCTGTCCGCACGTAGTTGGGTTGAGCGAGCATCTATGCCGGTCGCCCTCGCCGCCGCCTATCGTGTATTCCTGCTCGTCGATTCCGGCCTGCTTGTGGTCGGGCTCCTCGGAGTGCTCGTGTGGTGGCCCGATCACCTCGGCGTGGCGATAGCCGCGCTGGCGGTATGGGTCTTCGGCGTCGTGGAGTACGTCAAATTACTTCGTCGTCTGCCTGACTTATCCCGTGGGCAGGTGGTTGACCATGCTGGGGCAGTGGCGCACGCCCCGGCTCGTGCCGGACTCGAAACTCGACGACGCGGTGATCCCGTCAGCGAGATGCCCTCGTGGTGTGCCGCCGGTCAGGAAACGGGCGCAAGGAGCTTGACGAGCTGAGTCCGGGCGTGGTGGGTCCGTGTCTTCACCGTGGGGCCGACCCGAGCAGTCAATAGGTCAGACTCCAGGCAGTAAGGAGGGCGGTAGTCGCGATGGCCGGCCCTATCGCGATCGTTCCCGCCCGTTCACGGTTGTCGGCACTTCCTTTCCCAGTCATGGATGTCCTTCCGTCCGTACTCCTCGATGCTGGGTCGGTGGGAGCGGCGCGGTGTCCCGCGTGATGTCACGAGAACGGAGTTTTCTGTATACCTTTGGATGCGAATCGGTGTCCGGACGTTACGTGTCGGGTTGATGTCGATAGAGGGATGCCGGCGTGTTTCGTCGGAGTACGCCGCATCTCCATCGTTCAGTTGCGGGGACACGAGCACTCAACCAGGCCCGGTAACCTCCCTGACAAATACGGCTCGACATTGCTGACCCGGATCAGAGCGACTCGGTCCAATGGGCAACCGCCGGCCATAAAGCCTCATTCGAGATCGTCTCGGTCCAAGGCCGCGCTGCGCAATCCCAACCTTACCTATCATCGCTGCGGCTCACCAAGGTTACTGACTGCCAAGGTGAGTCGCGCTCGTTCTGCCTGAATCTCGGTGCGGCGTGAGTTGGGAACTTCAGGAGGATCGCGTCGGCCTGCCCAGATCAGAGATGGGCTGAAGACGGTGAAATGTCAGTTCGGATGAACTTCCTGATTACCGTGAGAAGCCGCCTGCCGTTACTGTGTGCGTTCGACGGTTGCCCGGGCGAAGAAGGAGACACATGGCGGTATCACCGAGGGGTTCTGAAGGTTCGGCGAAAAAGACAAGCAAGGAGATTCGTGAGTGGGCGATCGGGGAGGGCCGCGAGGTCTCCCTGCGCGGCCGGATCTCGGCCGAGGTGGAGCGAGCCTTCCATGACGCTCAGGCGAAGAAGGTTCAGGCAAAGAAGGCTAAGGCAAAAACGGCGCCGGTCAAGAGGACGGCCGTGAGTAAGGCTCCGGCGAAGAAGTCGTCCAGGGAGATTCGTGAGTGGGCGATCGGGGAGGGTCGCGAAGTGTCCTCGCGCGGCCGGATTCCGGCTGAGCTCGAGCAAGCCTTCCATGACGCTCAGGCGAAGAAGGCTCAGACAACAGCGGCGCCCATAAAGAAGACGGCCGCGACGAAGACGGCCGGGAAGAAGACAGCCGCGAAGAAAACGGCTGCGAAGAAGACAGTCGCGAAGAAAACGGCTGCGAAGAAGACAGTCGCGACGAAGGCGACTGCGGAGAAAAAGGTCGTGAAGAAGGTGGTCGCGGCGAAGGTGCCGGTGACGAGGGCAGTGGTGAGTAGGGCTCCGGCGAAGAAGTCGTCCAGGGAGATTCGTGAGTGGGCGATCGGGGAGGGCCGCGAAGTGTCGTCGCGCGGCCGGATTCCGGCTGAGCTCGAGCAAGCCTTCCATGACGCTCAGGCGAAGAAGGTTCAAGCAAGAACGGCGCCGGTGAAGAAGACGGCCACGAAGAAGACAGCCGTGAAAAACACGGCCGCGGCGACGGCTCCGGTGAAGCGGCCGGCGGCGAGCACGGCTCCGGTGACGAAGACGGCCGCGACGAAGACAGCCGGGAGGAAGACGGCCGGGAAGAAGACAGCCGTGCCGACGCCAGTCGCGGCGAAGACAGTGGTGAAGAAGCCAGTCGCGACAAAGGCGGCTGCGGAGAAAAAGGTCGTGAAGAAGGTGGTCGCGGCGAAGGTGCCGGTCAAGAGGACGGCCGTGAGTAAGGCTCCGGCGAAGAAGTCGTCCAGGGAGATTCGTGAGTGGGCGATCGGGGCGGGTCACGAGGTGTCCTCGCGCGGCCGGATCTCGGCTGAGCTCGAGCGAGCCTTCCATGTTGCTCAAGCGGCGATGTCGGTGGCGTGAGTTGCAACATTGCCCTGATGGATTCCGGGGTCATCCTGCGGTGAAGATTATGGCCCGTGGGAATCATGGCCTTCGGGGCCGTGCGGTGGTCGGTTGTCCGGCGCCAGCGGTGCCGGCAAGGGGTCCGAGGTATCCCGGCGGCACCTGACTTGACGACTCCCGCGCGGGAGTGGTTGGAGTTCCGGCCCAGGGCAAGCCCGAGCGTGGTGTGCGTGGCACTTCGGGTGCGGCGGGAGACTTTGATGTCGCGGTGGATGCCGGCAGACCGGGGGTCTTCGCGCACGATGACGGACGCCGGGTTTTCGCCGGCACCCACGAGGTGCCCGTCGATCCCCGCCCCGGTCCGCCGGGGCGGGGATCGACGGCGAGAACTCTGACGGGGATTCGACGGCTCGTCCACAAGCCTCCGTGGCGGAGCTCCGTGGGGCGAGCCGGGCGGCAGGTGCGATGAAGTCTCTGCCGGTCAGCATCGACTGCGAGGTCGCTGCACTGACCCGACAGACGACGTCGGATATTCTCACGCGGTGAAGTCGGCACCCTCAGGGTTGCGTTCGTCATGGGGGTTGTTGATGGTGCTGGCTGTGGTGCTGGGTGCCACAGGCTGTGTGGATGTGGCGCCGGTCGAGACGTTGGATGTGACGGTTCGGAACCCGGCCAAGCCCGATCAGTTCGGTCACTACACGTTTGACGGCGACTGGCTGAGCGACCCGAGACCGGTGATGGTCCCTGCGTTGGACGAGCTAGATGCGCAGGCATTCGCGATCAGCGACGTTCGCGCCCTGAGTCGGGTCGAGCGCCGGGATGACGCGAATGTGGGTCACCGCGACGAAGGTGCCGACGGGGTGGGGGACGTGCTGAGTGGCCGTGATCCCGTCAGCTTCACCCGCTGCTCGGCAGCGGTCCCGTCGGCATCAGTTCGGTTGTCGCACTGACGAGCTTCGGGTGAGAGCTCCTGGTTGCAGTGTGGGATTCCTTCTGGACAGTTCGACAGTTCACGCCATCTCGGGGACGTGCAGGTGCGCGATGGCGAGCTCGAACTCGCAAGTATCGAGTACCTCGGCGTTCGCCTCGCGAACTCCTTCGTCCCGGATGCGGTCGATGCGTTCTCTGTTGCGTTCCATTGCCTCGGAGCTGTCGAATGTCAGCGACGACACCCCGCGACCCGCGGCGTGGTCGAGCATCAGACTGGCGCTGCAGAAGCCGTCGAGTTCCTCCATCTTGGGCAGTGCGGCCATCTTCCACACGTCGACGGCGCGGTCCATGTGGGCAGGCTCGGTCTTGACCCACGTGACGCGGCAACAGGCCCCGCGATCCGAATGATGGTCACGATGCATGACAGCGATATCCCACCGCGACACCTCGGTGGTGCCGTGGAAGACCTCGGCTGCGACGTCACGCAGCTTCAGTACCGGCCCCTCGCTGGCGCGTAGCGATTCCTCGTCCCGCCACGAACTGGTCGCGATGCACCGGCCCGAGCTGCGATCGATGAGCAAGGACATTCCCAGGCAGCCCTCGACGTCCGCCAGCGCGGGCATCACGGTGTCGCGTACGTGCTTGATCCCGGCGTCGATGTACGACGGATGCGCTTGAATTGTGGTTGAGCGTGCGAACACGATCGGCACCCTTCTCCTCAGGGCGGCGCCGACCCGGCGTCGCCGGTCATTTCTCTGTGTTTCACACTGCTCTCCCTATCCGCCGGAGGCAATGGGCGGTGGCCGGATGCTCAAACGAATGCGTGTCGGCGCGCCGTCACCAGTGTCACCGAGGGGTTGCGCGGGCCGCGGTGTCGAGGTCGGTCAGGGTGGTATCGAGGTGGCCGATGATCCGATGCAGATGAGGGACCGCGGTCCGGTCACCGACGACCGCGACGTGCAGCTGTCCGGATCGGCTGGTGAGGGTGATGCTCGAGGCCTGGCCGCGCGCAAGGGTCGGTATGGGGTAGACAGCGTCGAGATGGGCGCCGTTCCAGTACCGCGGGCGGGTCGGCCCCGGGGTGTAGGAGATCATCACGTTGAACGGTGGCGGGATGTCGTCGAGGACCTGGCGGACCGGGTCGAGCATGATCGGACTCAACGTCAGGGCACTGACCAGTTGAAATTGGGTACGGCTCAGCGCGGCGACAATTCCGCTGGTATGGGCTACGGAGTCGGCGATCAGCGCCAGGCGGGCGAGGGGGTCGTCCTCGTCGGTGGCCAGGGATACCACCATTGCCCCGATCCCTCGGTTGCCGCCCGGCCTGATGGTGGGGCCCTCGCCGAGGAGCGGGACGGGAGCATCGCGGTCAACGGCACCTCGGGGAGGGCGTACTGCTCGAGCAGATATGCGCGGAGCGCGCCCGCGCACAGGGTCAACACCACCACATCCAACGGGGCACCGGTACAGGCGGAGAGCCGGCGCAGTTGTTTCAGGGGCCAGGATCGGGCGGCGACCTTGCGGGCCCGGCCGGTCGGGGCGTTGAAGATCGTCGGCGGGGACTGCAACGGCAATGTCAGTCGCTCCTCGGTCAGGCCGTGGTAGCCGGCACGGACCAGGGTGGGGACGGCTGCCAGCATCTCCCTCGTGATGCCCAGGCCAGACCGCAGCACCCCGCGTGGGTCGAGGGAGGAATGCCGAGTGGGGGCCGCCACCGACGGGCTCCACGGCGCGGGGGAGTCCCGGAGGTCCGGGTCTCCGACATCGGGTGCTGCGGATCGAGCGGCATCGAGTGCATCTGCGAGACCAGGGACAGCAGTTCGGTCATGGTGCCGTCGCCGGGAACGGCGGTGTGCCGCACGTGATATCCGAGATCGACGTGCTTCTCGAGCCGCCACCACGGATACCCGTGCAGCCGGTGAACAGGGCGTTTGCCGAACAATTCCGCTGCCTCGGTTGGGCTCATCGGCGCCAGTCCACCGACCCCAGCTCGGACACCGCACCTCCCCGGCTTCTGTGTGGCTCAGCAGAACACACCGCACCCGCGATGACTGTACTTTCCGCCGACACGACGACGTTGGACCGCACGACTTCCACACATGCGAGCAGGTCCGTGGGTCCTCAGGTGGTCGAGGGCCGGCCGAGTACTCGGTCCCACCAGTCGGCGAGCGGACTGGGGTCGGTCCAGATGATCGGATCGTCGGGTAGGGGCGAGGACGTGCTCGGGTCCTCACCATCGGATTCTCGATCCGGATCGGCGTCGGCCAAGGATCGCCGCACACCACCCCCGCACCGACCAGTGGCCACGGTCGGTGACCGGTCCGGACGCGTCGCTTGTCGGAGCGGCTGCGGATCGGCGGGCGGGGACGGGATGCGGAGGGGGTGGACTTCGCTCTCGAGCACGAACGTTTGCTCCTTCGCTGCATGCATCGGTCACCGGTCGTGTGGTGTCGGCGGGTCTGCGTCGCGGGGTGGGCCACCCACGTCACTGTCGATGCCCTCTCAGCTGTATCCGACCCGCCCCGCCCTGTCAGCCAAACGTCATACACTGGGCGCTGATCTCAGTTGTGCCGATCGAGTGCGTCGCTTGGCCGGGAGTACCGCCGGGGCGGACTGCGCCCGCCGGGGCAGGTACCGGGCGCGGTATCTGACCAGTGACGTGAACCGCACGGTAGAGGTCTACGCATCGGGGAGGGGGCCGCGCAATGCTGTGGCCCCGATCCACTTGCGACTTCTCGTCGACGGTCGGTCTTGCGGCCCCGTGCTCGCACCCGGGTTTCGGCCGTGGAGTCGGTTCACGGTCAATCCGAACTCGAGGTTGCAATGCAGGCAAGGGTGCAGACGACGTTCTCGCCTGCCTGTAAGTCGGCTGCAATCATTCCGGCCGACGATTGCGGTGGCACGCAACCAACTCCCCGAACACCTATATCACCGAAGCTGCTATGACTTCGTGGTGCGTCTCTGCGCTGCCGAATAACAGTGCGTCGCTCTTAGCCCGCCGAAAGTACCTGTGTAGAGGGTGTTCCCAGGTGAATCCGATGCCGCCGTGGATTTGGATGGATTCTTCGGCGGCGTAGGTGAAGGCCTCGGACGCCAGCACGTGCGCAATGCTCGCTGCAGTGGCTAGTTCGTCTGTTGGCCTTTCGTCGGCGTTGGCCGCGTCCAGTACTGCGGCGTGCGCCAGTTCGAGTGCCACCAGCATGTCGGTGAGTCGGTGCTTGATCGATTGGAACGAGCCTATCGGTCGGCCGAACTGTTCCCGGGTCTTGGCGTACTCGACCGACATTTCCAGGCACGCCTCGGCGGCGCCCACCTGTTCGGAGGCCAGCGCCACGAGGGCTGACGCCTGCGCGCGGGGCAGTGTCGCCCCCAGGTTCGCGTCGCCGACCCCCTGCGCATGGGCTTCGGCAAACTCGATCCGGGTCAGTGGGCGGGTGGTGTCCAGGGACTCGAGCGGGGTACGCACGACGCCGGGTGCGGCGCCGTCGATGACGGCTAGCTCGAGGCCCTTCTCTCCGCGTGCGACAACGACGAGGAGATGTGCGCTGTCGCCATTGACCACGAATTCTTGTGTGCCCCGAAGAATCAGCCGGCTGTCACCGGACGGGGTGGCGGTAATCGGGGTGTCCGAGTACGGGTATCCGGCGACCAGGGTAGCGGTGCATTTGCCTGTTGCGATGGCGGGTAGATGTGTGGCGCGGCCCGCGTCCGAGGCGCATTCCGAGAGGGTGAGTCCGGCGAGGCACACGGACGAGAAGTAGGCGGCGTTGGAGATGGTGCGGCCGAGTTCGTGCATCACGACGGAGGTGTCCGTGAGGGTGTAACCGGCTCCGCCGAAGCGTTCGGGGAAGGGGATCTCCGTCAGGCCCAGGCCGGTGAGGCCTTCCCACAGCCCGTGTTTCGCATCGGTCTTCGTGAGGAGGGCGCGGACGCTGTCCCGAAGTTGTTCTTGTTCGTGGGTCAATTCGAGGGCCATGTCTGCTCCTAGCGCGGTTCTCTGGGCAGCCCGAGGCCGCGTTCGCCGATGATGTTTCGCTGGATCTCGTCGGAGCCGCCGGCGATGCGGTAGCCCGGGGCGCCCAGGAGATGCTCGGTCCAGGCGTAGGTGTTCGGAGTGCCGGTGTCGGCGAGGATGCGGGGTCCGAGGAATCGGGCCGCGGCATCCCCGATGCGCTTGAGATTTTGCGTCCACACGAGCTTGGCGATCGAGCCCTCGACTCCGGGAACATGTCCGGCGAGTTCACGTTCGGCATAGCGGGCGTTGAACATAGCGGTGGCGCGTTCGTAGACGACGACTTTGGCGAGTGTCTGACGCACCTGCGGGTCGTCGGTGATGCCGAGTTGCTTGGCAAGCTGGATCAGGTCGGCTGCGCTGCCGCCGGCGGAGACGATTCCGCCGCTGGAGCTGCGTTCGAAACCGAGGGTGGTCAATGCGACATTCCACCCGTCGCCGACCTCGCCGAGACGCAGCGAGTCAGACAATTCGACGTCGGTGAGGAACACCTCGTTGAACGTGGAACCGCCGGACATCTGGCGGATGGGCCGGGTTTCGACGCCTGGGGCGTCCATCGGCACGAGGAACGCCGTCATTCCGTGGTGCTTGGGTGCGGCAGGGTCGGTGCGCGCGATGAGTAGTCCCCACTCGGAGAACTGTGCGCCCGAACTCCACACCTTCTGACCGGTGATCTTCCAGCCGGTGTCGGTGCGAACTGCGCGGGTCGCGAGCGCGGCCAGGTCGGAGCCGGCACCGGGTTCGGAGAACAGCTGGCAGCACAGTTCGTCGGCACGCAGGAACGGTTGCACGAACCGTTGTTTGTGTTCCTCGGTGCCGAGCAGGTGGATGGTCGGTGCGATCAGCTCCACGGTCACCAGGATGGTTTCGTGCCGCTCCGGGGTGCGGAACTGACGTTCGAGCTCGACGTAGATCCGTTCGTGGGACGCGGTCAGGCCCGGTCCGCCCCATTCGGGGCCCCAGGTGATGGCGCCGAACCCGGCGTCGACGCGTGCGGATTGCCAGGCCTTGCCTCGGACGAGCAGTTCGCGCTCTTCGGCCTCTGTGCGGTTGTGGAAGATAGCGTAGGACGGCTCCGCATCGCCTCCGGACAGGTCGGTTCCGGAGGCCGGCAGATGCCGGTCCAGCCGCTGGGACAGCCACGCGGTGGCCCGCTCGCCGAACGCGTCGAGGTCCTCCGGTGTTGCCAGTTCACTCGTTGCCGTACTCATGGGTTCTTGCCGTTCGTCAGTGCGGCCATGTGTGCCTCGACCGCAGTCTTGGAGTCCGGATGCTCGGACAACCGGACGGTGAAGGTCTGTTCGAGCTCGTAGCCGCGCTTGAGATCCATACCCTCGCAGCCGTTCAACGATTGCTTCGCCAGGGTCAGTGCGTAGCGGCTCTTCGAGGCAATGGACCGTGCGCGGGTGAATGCGGTGTTCATGAGTGCGTCGTGGGGTACTACCTCGATCGGCGCGCCCCACCGCTCGAGGGTGTGTGCGTCGACGGCTTCTGCGGTGAAAAACAGCCGGCGCATTGCCTGCTGCGGCAGCATGCGGGCGGTGAAACGGCCGCCGCCGAGGACCCCGACGTTCATTTCCGGCAACCCGAACGTCGCCTTCTCCGAGGCCACCACCAGGTCGCACGATGCGGTCAGGCCGAATCCGCTGCCGAGTGCCGGCCCGTTGACAGCGGCAATGACGGGGATCGAGCAGTCGATGAGGTTGAACATCGCGCGGCGGACATTGCGCATCTGCAGTTCACCGCTCGTCGTGTCCATGGTGCGGAAGTCGTTGAGGTCGTTGCCCGCGCAGAACACGTGACCGCGTCCTGTGAGCACGGCGACGTTGACTGTCGGATCGTCCGACAGCCGGTCGAAGGCCTCGGCGAGTTCGCCGTACATTCGGTGGTCGAGTGCATTGACCTTGCCGCGGGCAAGTTCGACCAGGGCGATCCCTGGTTCGGGTTGGGAGATGCGAATGTGCTCGGTCATGTCGTCCTCACTTCTCATGCGCCGCATGAAGGCTGACGCCGACCATCTGCGGCAGGACGTGGGTGCGGTTACGGGTCCAGTCGCGGAGCGCGAACTTCTGGATCTTGCCGCTCGCGGTCTTGGGTAGTACGTCCACCACGAAGATGCTCTCGGGGATCTTCTGTTTGGCGACCTCGCGTCCGGTCAGGAACTCGTGGACGTCTTCGAGGGTGAGGTCCTGCGCGTCGTGGGTGACGACGAAGGCGCAGCCCCGTTCACCGGTCGTCGCATCTGGCCCCGCGACTACGGCGACCTCGCTGACAGCGGGGTGCTCACTGAGCAGGTTTTCCACCTGGTGAGTGCTGATCTTCTCGCCGGAGCGGTTGATGATGTCCTTGATTCGGCCCTCGATGTGGATTGCGCCGGTGTCGTCGAACCGCGCGAGGTCACCGGACCGGAAGAAGCCGTCGTCGGTGAACGCCGCGGCGTTGAGCGACGAGTCGAGGTATCCGAGGAAGGTGTCGGGGCCCCGCCACAGTACTTCGCCGACCCCGCCGGGCGCGACAGGGCGCCCGGCGGGGTCGACGATGATCACCTCGGTGGGCGCCAGGACTCGACCGTCGGTTCGGGTGCGTAATTGCGTTGTGTCCCAGCGATTGCCGGCTGTGACTGACGGTCCCTCCGTGGCGCCGTACATGCGGACGACGGTGCCGAGCCGATCGGTGGCCCGGCGGGTCAGTTCGTCCGGCATGTCAGCGCCGCCGCACACGATGTACCGGATCGACGGAGTGGGGCGACCCGCCGCGACGGCGGCGTCGAGCAATCCTTGCAGGAACGGTGTGGAGAAGATCATGAAGCTGGCTTCGTGGCAGGATATCTTGTCGAGCGCGGCGACTGGATCCCACTGATCGTGCAGCACGACGGGCGCTCCGAGCAGGAACGGCAGTGTCAAGGCACAGTTCACCCCGGTCACGTGCGTGACCGGCGACGGGTTGAAGATGACGTCGTTCTCGTTGAGTCCGAACAACTCGATCATCGAGAGGTTCTCGAATACGAGCGTGTTGTGGCTGTGCAGTGCGCCCTTCGGATCCGCGGTCGTCCCGGAGGTGTACAACAGCAGGCAGACCTGATCTGGATCCGGCTGGGGCAGTGCGGCAACCACCTTCGCGGCCTCTGCCGGGGCGCTGCCGAGCAGCTCCGTCCAGGTGGTCATCCGCTCGTCGGTGCCGCGCTCGCCACGGTCGCCGAGGATGACGACCTTCTTCAGGTGCGGCAAGTCGTCGAGCAGCTTGTCATACATCGCGGCGTAATCGAATCCTCGGTAGGTCGCGGGAATGAAGACGGCCGACGCCCGCGCCTGCCCGAGGATGAACCGCAGCTCGCGCCCTCGGTAGATCGGGACTATGGGGTTGGCGACGGCGCCTAGCTTCATGATCGCTTGGTAGACGATGACCGCTTCGGCCCGATTGGCGAGCTGGAACGAGACCACGTCGTCGGCGCCGATTCCGGCCGAATGCAGCGCAGCAGCGAGCGTGGTGGCGTTGCGGTCGACGTCGGCGAAGGTCAACCGTGTGTCGCCGTCGATCACGGCCACTGCATCGGGGAACTGCGAGGCGGCGCGCGTCAAGTAGTGCCCGATCGGTTGATCACGCCAGTGCCCTGACTCGCGGTAGGAATGGCCAAGGTCGGGCGTCGGTGGGCGCGTCGGCCACATCTTTACCTCCGGGAGAGCATCACGTTCGGATGTTGACTGGTGCCACGTGTTGACGGGTGTCACGCTAGCCACTTACCCTAAATATGTACAGAGTTTGTCGATTCTCTCTCGGAGCTGGGTAGGGTTTGTACGCATGGCGGCTACACATCGAACTGTCGACGAGCGCACCGGGAACGCACTGACGCCGGACGACGCCCATCGCGCACCGGGCAGAGCCCCGAAAATGTCCGAACGCATCGCGAACCAGATAGCGGACGAGATCCTCGGGGGCGGCATCGTGGCCGGTGACCGGCTGCCGACCGAGAAGGAGATGGTCGCCGAGTACGGCGTGGCGCGCACGACTGTGCGCGAAGCCCTCCGGCTGCTCGAGAGCCGAGGCCTGGTCACCATTCGGGCCGGTGTCGGCGGCGGCCCCGTCGCGTGCCGGCCTCAATTCGAATCACTGGGCAACACCATGAAACTGTTCCTGCAGCTCGAGGGTGCAAATCTCAGCGACGTCATCGACACCCGGCTGACCCTGGAACCGGTGGTCGCGCAACAGGCCACGCCTCGAATTACGGACGGCCAGCTGGACGAATTGCAGGCAGCGCTCGACAGCATGCGGACGCGGCCCGACGACTACGCCAACTTCATCGAGAAGAACGCGCTGTTCCACACCACCATCTACACCGCATCCGGAAACCCGGTGCTGCGCATCCTCATGGAAACGCTGCTGCTCCTGGTGCGGGACGCGGAACCCTCGCGGCACCCTGAGATCACCCGCACCGCCGCCGTCGAAGCGCAGCAACTGGTGCTCAATGCCATGCGCTCCCGAAATGCGTCCGCCGCAGGGGAGGCGATGGAGGCCTTCGTCCACGACACCGCGAAGTACTACCGTAAGCGCCTTGCGCACATCATCTCCGAGCCCGTGCACTGGCAGCTCTAGCGGACTGCTTCCATTAATATTCGGAAACATGTACAGATTTAGCGGATGCGCGGTTATGGTGTGGAAGCGCTCGCACGAGGTGACCCACTCCCACCTGCGGTAGGCGCACCTTCGGTCCACGCTTTCGCACAGAAATGAGATGTTCGTGGCGACCCACACGAATTCCACATCGCGCACCCTCGAGCAAACCAGACGCCGCGGCGTTCTCGCCGCGGCTGTCGGCACCATCGTCGAGTACTACGACCTCACCGTCTACGCATACCTGGCCGTGGTCGTCAGCCCACTGTTCTTCCCCGGCAACGACCCCACCGCCGCACTGCTCGCCAGTCTCGCCGTCTTCGCGTCGGCCTACCTCATGCGCCCCATCGGCGGCATCTTCTTCGGCCGCCTCGGGGACCGGCACGGACGCAAGCGCGCTCTGCTGGTGTCCGTGCTGCTGATGGGGGTCGGCAGCCTCCTCATGGCATGCCTGCCGACGTACGCGTCAGCGGGCATCGTCGCGCCGATCCTGCTCGTCCTCGCACGACTGGTGCAGGGTTTCTCCGCCGGCGGAGAACTCGGCGGAGCATTGACCTACGTCTACGAGACCGTCGGGGAAAAACGCAAGGGTCTGGGCGCCTCGTTCGTCGCACTCGGCAGCAACGGTGGTTTCGCGCTCGCCGCAATTGCGGTCGGGACCGTCTCAGCGCTCACCACCGAACCACAGATGACCAGCTGGGGCTGGCGAATCCCGTTCCTGCTCGGCGTCCCGCTGCTGCTGTTCTGCCTGTGGACCCGGACCCGCATCGAGGACACCGCACAGTTCGAGAACGCCGCGGCAAAGGACGACCTGGCGAAGTCACCGTTCACCGAACTCATCCGCACACACCCCAAGCAGGTTCTGCAGGTATTCGGGCTCGGCGTGGCACAGAATGCCACGGGCTACATGGTGCTCACCTACATCGGCATCCACCTGGTCCGCCAGGGCGGCTTCGATCGGACCGCGGTCACCTGGACGACCGCGCTCATCATCGTCCTCATCGCGCTGCTGATGCCGATCGCCGGTCTACTCGTCGACAGATTCGGCAGCGTCCCGGTCGCGGCAGCCGGACTGATCGGATCCGGCATCCTTGCTTACCCGGCCATGTCGCTGATGGGCGGCCACGGGCTCGTCGTCGCGGGCGTGGCATTCTTCCTCTTCGCGCTCGGCACCCCGCTCATCCAGGTCGCCACCGCACCACTGTTCCCATCGCTGTTCAACTCTCGCGTCAGGCTCACCGGCGTCGCCCTGGGCTTCAACCTGGCGACGATCGCGACCGGCGGAACGGCCGCATATATCGCCACCTGGCTGATCGACCGGACCGGCAGCGCCTTGTCGCCGGCATACTTTCTCGCCGGATCGTGCCTCATCGGGTTGCTGACCCTGTTCAGCATCCGAACCGCAACCTACGGCGGCGTCCGCCGCGAGTCCGCCTCCCACACGGAAACCGCTGCGCCGCAGAACGTCCGATAGTGATGGCCGGAGCCTGGGATATGCGCCGTTTCACGGCTACCGGTATCACCTTGGTTGGCGAACCAGTCTGTCGTCACTCAGGTGCATCTGCTGAAACTGTGGATTTGTCCGTCGGGAGTCACGGTAGCTGTCGGCAGTTGCGTGGTCACCACGCGTCGTCCCGTTCGTCCGGATCCGCCTCCAGCTCAGCGCCAACCGAAACCGGCGCAGGGGCAAGCGGACCCCCTCGCAACTGTGCAGAGATCGCGAGCACGAGGTCTGTCGGCAGGGGCGGCACGAGGCGGGGCAATTGTGGTCCTCCGACTCGGAGCTCGTGACGAATGGGTCGCCCCGCACCGGAGTCCGGTGCGGGGCGATTATCCACTGTGGCGCCTAGCGGTGTGTGAACGCAGGCGTGCGCTTCTCCACGAACGCGGCCATGCCTTCCTTCTGGTCCTCGGTGGCGAAGGTGGAGTGGAAGACCCGCCGTTCGAAGCGGATCCCTTCGGTGAGGGTGGTTTCGAATGCCCGGTTGACTGCTTCCTTCGCCATCATCGCGACGGGCAGTGACATCTCGGCGACAGTGGTTGCCGTCTGCAGTGCTTCGTCGAACAGGTCGGCGGCGGGGACGATCCGGGACACGAGTCCGGCGCGTTCGGCCTCCTCGGCGTCCATCGTGCGGCCGGTCAGGCACAGCTCCATCGCCTTCGCCTTACCGACGGCGCGGGTGAGGCGTTGTGAGCCGCCGATGCCGGGGATGACGCCGAGCTTGATCTCGGGCTGACCGAACTTGGCGGTGTCCGCGGCGAGAAGGACGTCGCACATCATTGCCAGCTCGCAGCCGCCGCCGAGGGCGTATCCCGCGACTGCGGCGATGATGGGTTTGCGTGCGGCGGCGATGCGGTCGCCGATGGAGAAGAAGTCGTCCAGGTAGACGTCCATGTACGACTTGGTTTGCATTTCTTTGATGTCGGCGCCGGCGGCGAAGGCGCGGTCGGAGCCGGTGACGAGGATGGCCCCGATGTCGCTGTCGGTGTCGAGTTCTTCGACGGCGGTGACGAGTTCGCGTAGAAGCTGGGTGTTCAACGCGTTGAGCGCTTTCGGGCGGTTGAGGGTGATGATTCCGACCCGACCTTTGCGGTCGAGGAGGATGGTGTCGTAGTCGGTCACTGGTCTTCTCCGGTTGTGGTGGGTGGGGTGAGCCCGAGTTCGAGGTCGCCGAGTGGGGCGAAGAACGCGTCGACCTGCGCTTCGTCGACCTCCTCGATGGTGGCGGGCGACCATTGCGGGTTGCGGTCCTTGTCCACGACCTGCGCGCGGATGCCCTCGACGAGGTCGGGTGAGCTCAGGCAGGCGACGGACACCCGGAATTCGTCGTTGAGGACTTCCTCGAGGCTGCCGGCCCGCCGGGCGCGGCGCAGCGATGTCAGGGTGACCGCGCACGCGGTCGGCGACTTCGCGCGCACCTGCTCGGCCGCCTTCCGAGCCTCGGGGACCCCGCTGGCCTGCAGCCGCGCGACGATGTCGGCGACACTGTTCGCCGAGTACGCGGCGTCGATCCAACCCCGCTGCGCCAGCAGTTCCGAGGCGGGAGCCGGTTCGGTGAACTGTGCGAGCGCCTCCTGAACCGGCGTGGTCGACAGTGCGTCGAGGAACCGCTCGATCTTCCCGGACGGGATGAAGTGGTCGGCGAACCCGCAGGCGATCGCGTCGCCGGCACCGAGCCGGGCGGTGGTCAGGGCGATGTGGGTGCCCAGCTCACCCGGGGTGCGGGCGAGCAGGTAGGTGCCCCCGACATCGGGGACGAAACCGATCCCGGTCTCGGGCATGCCGATCATCGACCGCTCGGTGACGATCCGCACGCTGCCGTGCGCCGACACCCCGACGCCGCCGCCCATCACGATGCCGTCCATGATCGCCACATACGGCTTGCCGTAGTTCGCGATGGCCGCGTTGAGGAGGTACTCCTCGCGCCAGAACTCCCGCGAACCGGTGCCCCCGTCCTTCGCGTCGTGGTAGATCGAGACGATGTCGCCGCCGGCGCACAGGCCACGCTCACCGGCACCGGTGATCACCACCGCCCGCACCGCGTCGTCGCCGGACCACTCGGCCAACGCCGTCGCGATCTGCCGCACCATCGCATGATTGAGGGCGTTGATCGCCCGGGGCCGATTGAGCACGATCCGGCCCAGCCCGCCGCTCGTGGTGATCAGAACTTCCGGTTCCGTGGGTACCGCGTCGGTCATACCGCTCCTCTGTTTCCGATGACGCTGCGGGCGATGACCACCCGCATGATCTCGTTGCTGCCCTCGAGGATCTGGTGGACCCGCAGGTCGCGGACGATCTTCTCGATTCCGTACTCCGCAAGATAGCCGTAACCCCCGTGCAGCTGCAGCGCCCGGTTGGCCACCTCGAAACCGGTGTCGGTGGCGAAGCGCTTCGCCATCGCACACAGCTCGACGACGTCGGGAGCGCCGTCCTCGAGCGCGGCCGCCGCCCGCCACAGCAGGGTGCGGGCCGCCTCCAGTTCGGTGCGCATGTCGGCGAGCTGGAACTGCAGGGCCTGCGAGTCGAGCAACGGCGCACCGAACGCCTTCCGGTCCGCCAGGTAGGCGACGGCCCGCTCCAGCGCGGTCTGCGCGCCGCCCACCGAACACGCCGCGATGTTGAGCCGGCCCCCGTTCAGGCCCGCCATCGCGATCCGGAACCCGCCGCCCTCGGAACCGAGCAGGTTGCCCGCCGGCACCCGCACGTCCTCGAAGATCACCTGACGGGTGGGCTGGGCGTTCCAGCCCATCTTCACCTCGTTCGGCCCGAAGGACAGACCCGGCGAACCCTTCGGGACGATGAACGCCGAAATCCCGCGGGGCCCGCCCTCCCCGGTGCGGGCCATCACCACATACACCTCCGAGGTGCCGGCACCGGAGATGAACTGCTTGACCCCGTTGAGGACGTAGTCGTCGCCGTCGCGGACCGCCCGGGTGCTCAGCGCCGCCGCATCCGAACCGGCACCCGGCTCGGTCAGGCAGTAACTGCCGAGCTGATCCATCGAACACAGCCCCGGCACCCACGCGCGGCGCTGCTCGTCGGTGCCGAACCGGTCGATCATCCACGTCACCATGTTGTGGATCGAGATGTAGGCGGCGATCGACGGGCACCCCTTCGCGAGCTGCTCGAAGATCCGGGCCGCGTCGACACGAGTGAGCTCGGATCCCCCCACATCCTCGCGGATGTAGATCCCACCCATCCCCAACGACGCCGCCTTACGCAGGACATCCACGGGGAAATGCTTGGCCTGATCCCATTCCACGGCGTGAGGCGCGAGATGCTCGGCCGCGAAGTCGCGGGCAGTGTCGCTGATCGCCCGCTCGTCATCAGTCAAGGTGAACATATGAATCGACCCTTTCAGATCGGGGAAGTTGGAAGTACTATAGTTGGACATCCAGGTAAATTGCCAGTGGGTGTGACCCACTCCGAAATCAGAAACCCTTCGACACGGGAAGTGCCGTCACGGTCCCGTGTCGAATACGGGTTTCGCGAAATACCCACTCGGGGCGTTCATTCGATGCCCATTCCGGACAACTAGGAGGCTTCAGGTGGCCACTGCGCAACCACCCCACTCGGCGCCGGCTGCCGACTCCGTGGCGCCGTATGCATCGCTGATCGCCGCCGTACTGCAAACCCAGAAGCTGATCGGCCATCAACTCAACTCCACGTTGCGTCCACTCGGGCTGTCCTTCGCCCGGTACGAGGTCTTGGCCATGATGGTCGCCGCGAACGCCCCGCTGCCCATGGTGCGGATCGTCCGCGCCCTGGACAGGCATCCCACCACCATCGGAACGCTGATCGAAGGACTCGAAGGTTCCGGGTTGGCCGTACGGACGATCAATCGTGCCGATCGCCGCTCGACCCTCGTCACGATCACCGACAAGGGTCGCGAGGTGGCTATCTCGGCGACCCGGGCCCTCGACGCCCTCGCCCTCGTGGACCCGCAGGTAATGCGCCGTCTCCACGACGATCTGCACCAGCTCCTCTCCGCGACCCGACGTGCATCGACCGCCGCACCGGGCGGAGACCACCCCGCGGTGGCCGACCTGCCGGGAGGCACACCGTGATCGACGTCCGCAACATCCGCTCGGATGACCTTCGGTACTTGCTCGCCGTGGCGCGAACCGGTCGCCGCCGATCCGCGGCGCTGGACCTGGGCGTCGACCACACCACTGTCTCGCGGCGTGTGCGTGCGCTCGAGAAGGCCCTGGGTGTCCGTCTGCTGCAGCGTAGTGCCGACGGATGGGAGCTGACCGATGTCGGCCGATCGATCGCGGAGAAGGCGCGACAGATCGAGGAAGCCGTTCAGGAAGCCGCTGACGTGGTCCTCGGTATCAGTGAGAATCCACTCCGGGGGACCATCCGGATCACCGCTCCGGACGGATTCGGATCGTTGTTCGTCGCTCCCGCACTGGCCAAGCTGCGAATGAGTCACCCGCACCTTGTCGTCGAGTTGATCACCGATACAAGGCAATTGAATCTCTACCAATCAGGGTTCGACCTCGCGGTCGCGGTGGGCACACCGATCACCAGTCGGCTGGTCTCCGAACGTGTGTGCCAGTACTCGCTCGGGTTGTACGGCAGCGAGGAGTACTTTCGCGCGCACGGCGAACCCGGCAGTCTGGACGAGCTGACAGCGCACCCGCTGGTCTTCTTCGTCGACTCCTTGCTGCAGGTCGGGGATCTCGACTTGAACCGGCACCTGCCCGGTGTCGCGGCAAAGTTCATGTCCACCAACATCTTCGCTCATGTCGCAGCCACGCGATCCGGCGGCGGCATCGGACTGCTGCCGGCGTTCATGGCGGACCAGCACGCCGACCTGCGCAGGATCTTGCCCGATGCCGTCGACGTCCGGCTCGCCTTCTCCCTGGCCGCGCGCCGCGAAAGCCTCACCAATCCGGCGGTCCAGGCAGTCCGGCAGGCGATTCAGGAAGAGGCACGCAGTCGGCGAGACGAACTGGTCCCCACCGTGTAGTTGCCGGGCGCACCCGGGGCGGCGCCGCAGGACGCAGACTCCTGCAACGCCGCTGACCGGTGCGCCAGTCGGACTCGCACCGACTTCATGCCTGCGCAGGCACCATCGCATCGAGCGGATCGGCGGCGTCGACCGAGTCGAGCCAGTCGAGAATCTGTTCGGTGTGCTGTCCGAGCACCGGCGGTGCAGCATGCGCGGACCGCACCAGCGACGCACCGTCGGCCGTTTCCATCCGCAAGGACGGACCCGGCAACTGCACCGGCCCCACCACTGGGTGCTCGACCTGCACCAGCAGCCCCTGGCTGCGGGTCTGCTCCCACTCGTAGACCTCGTCGATGGTGCGGATCGACCCCGCCGGAACACCCGCGGCCTCGAGCGCGGCGAGGACATCGACCCGCGTGCGGTCGGCGAAATCGGCCTCGATCGCGGCGATCAACGCCTCCCGCGCCGCGACCCGGTCCCGGTTGACCGCGAACCGCGGATCCTGAGCCGACAGACCGGCCACCGGGGCGAACTTTTCCCAGATCGCCTCGCTGCCGACCGCGATCTGAACGTATCCGTCGGCGCAGCGGAAGCTTCCGTACGGTGCGATTTGCGGGTGGTGATTGCCGGACCGCTGCGCGACCTGTCCACCGACCGTCCACTTGGTGCCCTGGAAGGTGTGGGCGCTGATCGCCGCGGCCAACAGGGACGTCCGCACCACCATGCCCTTGCCCGTCTTCTCCCTCGACGCCAGTGCGGCCGACACCCCGGCGGTTCCGTGGACGCCGGCGAGGACGTCGGCGATCGGGATCCCGATCCGCGTCGGCTCCCCGTCGGGGTCTCCGGTCACCGACATCAGCCCGGCCTCACCCTGGGCGATCTGGTCGTAGCCGGCGCGGGATCCCTCCGGCCCGTCATGCCCGAAGCCGGTGATCGACAACGTGATCAGCCGCGGGTTGAGCTCCTCGAGCACGTCGGCGGGAAAGCCCAGCCGATCGAATGCGCCAGGCCGCAGGTTCTCGATGAGCACGTCCGCCCGCCGGATCAGCCGACGCAGCGCATCCTTGCCGTGCTCGGATTTGAGGTCGAGGACGATCGATTCCTTGTTCCGGTTCGCCGACATGAAGTACGACGACTGCGGGTCGTCGGCCGGCCCGACGAACGGCGGCCCCCAGGTGCGGGAGTCGTCGCCGGTGCCCGGGGCTTCGACCTTGATCACGCGGGCACCGAGGTCACCGAGCATCATCGCGGCGATGGGCCCCGCCAGCGCCCGCGAGAGGTCGAGCACGAGGATGTCGCCCAAGGGTCCGACAGTCATGGTGTGCTCCCTTCTCAGAGTGTGCGCAGGCGCACGTTGACCTGCTTGGTCTGGGTGAAACCGGCGATCATGCCCTCGAGCGACACTTCGCGGCCGAGGCCACTCTGCTTGTATCCGCCGTAGGACTGGCCGACCATCTGGCCTCCGCCCTGGTTGACCTGCACCCACCCGGTTTCGAGGGCGTGGGCGGTGGACAGTGCCAGATCGAGGTTACGTGTCCACACGTAGGCGGCCAGGCCGTAGTGCGAGTCGTTGGCCATCGCGATGACGTCGGAGTGGTCGTTCCACGGGATCGCGACGAGCGCGGGTCCGAAGATTTCCTCCCGGGACAGGCGCCAGGAGTTGTCGGCACCGGAGAATACAGTCGGTCCCATGTAGTAGCCGTCGGAGTTCGGAACCTTGGCGGGGGAGCCGTCGAGGACGGTGGCAACCTGGGTCGAACTCAGACCGTCGTCGAGGAATCCGCAGACGGAGGCGAACTGCGTCTCGTTGATGATGGCGCCCATGTCCGTGGACTCATCCAGCGGGTTCCCGACCTTCAGGTCGGCCAACGTGTTCACCAGCCGGTCGAGGACCTCGTCGTAGATGTCCTGGTGCAGGAACAACCGGGAACCGGCCGTGCAGCTCTGTCCCTGCCGGTGTACCCGGGTCGACAGCAGCAGTTGATTGATGAAGTCTTCGTCGATGTCCACGTCGGGGAAAACGATCGAGGGATTCTTGCCGCCGAGTTCGAGGGAGACATGTGCGAGACGGCCACCGGCCTCGCGGGCAACATGACGCCCCACCTCGGTCGAGCCGGTGAAGGAGATCTTGTCGACGTCGGGGTGCTGGACCAGCGCTTCGCCGGCGACCCTGCCGGATCCGGTGATGACGTTGAGGACACCGGCGGGCAGGAACTCGGCGCAGATCTCGGCAAGCAGCAACACGCTCAGCGGGGCCGCCTCGGCAGCCTTGACCACGACGGTGTTTCCCGCGACGAGGGCGGCAGGGATCTTGAATCCGGCGATCATCAGCGGGGAGTTCCAAGGCAGGATGCATCCGATGACGCCGAGCGGCTCCTGCCGTGAGTACTGGAGCTGATCGTCACCGGCGGGCAGAACCGTGCCCTTGATCTCGCCGGCGACACCGGCGAAGTACCGGAACAGGTTCGCCAGGGTGGCGACCTCGGGACGCGCCTGGGTGCGCAGCGCGTTGCCGGTATCGAGGGCGGTGAGACGGGCGAGTTCCTCGGCCCGCACGTCGATGGCATCGGCGATCTGGCTCAGGATCCGGCCTCGCGCCGTGAAGTGCTGAGACCGCCACCGAGGGAAGGCCTTCTGCGCCGCTCGCACCGCGCGATCGACGTCCTCGGTGCTCGAGGAAGGGACACGGCCGATCACGTGCTCACGCAGAATCGGGGTGGTCACCTCACTCCACTGACCGGAACTGGCGTCCACCCAGGCCCCGTCGACGAACATGGGGTAGTCGCGGGCCTCGGGAATGTGGAGCTCAGCGAGTGAGGTTTGTGTGGAGGTCATGTCGGAATCTCCTTGATATACGGATGGCTCTGCTGGGGTGCAGGGAACAGCGTTCAGGTGGACGGAGCGACGCTTCCGCGCTCGGACAGCGCGCCGTTCGCGTGGGCGTAGACCTCGTCGACCTCACCTTCCGCATCGACGGACAGAAGAAACGGCGAGTAGTAGTCGAGCAGCGGTCGGGTCTCGTCGTGATAGACCCGCAGACGTCGACGAATGACGTCCTCGGTGTCGTCGGCGCGGCCACGGGCCAGCATCCGTTCGACGACTGCATCGTCCGCTATCGAGAAATCCAGGACGGCATCGATCTGGCTCAGTTGCCGGCCGAGGAGCTCATCGAGCGCGGTCGCCTGAGCCACGGTGCGGGGGAAGCCGTCCAGAATGAATCCCGTGGCCGTGTCGGCGCCGGCGAGGCGCTCCGCCACCATCCCGATGGTGACCTCGTCCGGGACCAGTTCGCCGGCGTCGAGGAACGATTTCGCCGTCTGCCCGAGTTCCGTGCCCTGCGCGATATGGGAGCGGAACAGGTCACCAGTCGAGATGTGGGGGAGCTGCAGCGCCGACGAAAGCAACTGCGCCTGAGTGCCTTTACCGGCTCCCGGCGGCCCTGTCAGGATGATGCGCATAACGAATTCCTTTCACATCGAGCAGCCTCACACCCGGTGCCGCGGCACGGGGCGAGGTCTACGTGGGAGGGCTACGACTGATGTGCCTGTGCGTCGTATGCACCGGCGCGGATCGCCGTCACGATCGCCGAGAAATCACGACCCGGGCCGTCATGAGCGACGAACTGTTCGTAGAGTTCGGTGGCGCGCCGTCCGAGCGCCGTCTCGACACCGTTGTCCGCCGCGGCGGCCTGCGCGAGTCGAAGGTCCTTGAGCATCAACGCGCTCGCGAATCCGCCGGCGTAGTCGCGGTTGGCCGGGCTGGTGGGAACCGGTCCGGGAACCGGGCAGTTCGTGGTCAACGCCCAGCACTGACCGGACGCGGTCGACGAGACGTCGAACAGTGCCTGGTCGGTCAGGCCCAGCTTCGCACCCAGCGCGAAAGCCTCGCTGACTGCGATCATGGAGATTCCCAGGATCATGTTGTTGCAGATTTTCGCAGCCTGACCTGCTCCGGAGTCGCCGCATCGGACGATTCGGGCTCCCATGGCGTCCAGGAGCGAGCTCGCCTGGTCCACCGCGTCGGCCGGGCCACCGACCATGAACGTGAGGGTCCCGCCGTCGGCGGCCACGGTTCCCCCGGACACCGGGGCGTCCACCGCCCGATGCCCGGCGCCGACGGCCAGTTCAGCGGCTGCCCGCGCGTCGGCGACATCGATCGTCGAGCAGTCGAGAAAGAGGGTTCCCTGCGCTGCGGCCGGGACCAGGTCGGCATAGACGTCGAGTACGTGCTTACCGCTGGGCAGCATGGTGATGATCACGTCGGCACTCTCTGCTGCATCCACAAGAGATGCAGCAGAGCCTATTCCGCGTGATTCCGCCTTCTCCACCGCCGCCGGGGAGGGGTCGAATCCGACGACCGTGTGGCCGTTGCGCACCAGATTCGTGGCCATACCCAAGCCCATGTTTCCGAGGCCGAGGAAAGCGATCTTGCTCATCTGTACTCCTAGCGGGTGTGGTAACCGACGTTCCGCGCGCGGTCCGAGCCGTTGCCGGCAGGTGGCGTCGACTCGGACGAGCCCATGGGATAGACCCCGGGAATCTCTTCGCTTCGCGCAGAAGCTTCTGGCGGGGACGATCTCGAGTGTGCCCGGGTAGGGGAGGCCGGGGAATCACCTAACCTGCAATGGGGATGTGCAATATTGCATCACCGCGTGCTGACAGCAGACCTGTACCTCGATATCGAAGTGACGGGCGGAGCGCTGGGGAGGCGTCGTAGACGCGCAGTGACCGAGCCGCGTGGTGATCAGTCCGCACAGCTGTGGGCTGGTCCGAATTATCGATTGCCATCCGGACCAGCTCCACGCCTGACTCGGGGCGCACCCCGTGCAGGAACGCGTGCCGCACGTGGCCTGGACCGAGGGGATGTCGAGCAGAACCATGTCCGCGTCTCGGAGATCCGCGAGCCAGACCGTCTCCGACGCCGCCAGGCGGCCTTTTGCCGCCCTCGATCGACTCGCACTCTATCGATCTCGCGGCCACCACTCTCGGACGGCTGCGTCGGAAGCCCCTGATCCGCCAGATCGAGACACGCGGGTTCGTGGAGCGGAGCTCGCCGTCGAGTTCACAGACCCACGCGTGGTTGGGGCAGTGCTCCACCCTCTTGTTGGTGCACGAGTCCACTGTCAACAGCTCGTGCCCCCGGTGTCGGCACGCGTTTGTAGAAGGCGTGGAGCGTGCCGGCACCGTCGCGGGTCAGCAGGATGCCTTGGGTCCCGACCCGGACGTCGCGCTGGTCACGCAGACCCAAGCTGACTCCACTAGCCGCTTACGCGGTTCTTCGCAGTTAAGGGTGTTGGCGGGAGGCGTCGAGGTCGGGCAACGCCTCGAGCCGGATCAGGCGGTCATCGAATGCCCGCACCCAGCCGCGTTCACCGATTAGCGGCCAGCACCGCCGCGAGGCCCTCTTGTAGATCCTTGACGAAATACTCGGGAACCTCCAGCGACGGGAAATGTCCCCCGGTTTCGGGTGACCTCCATCGGACGATCTGTCGGTACCGCTCCTGTGCCCAGGGGCGCGGACACTTCTCGATGTCGCGGGGATACATAGTGATTGCCGACGGGACGTCGACCCGAAGTTCGGGGTCCAGCGAGTTGTGGCTTTCGTAGTAAATGCGGGCCGATGATGCGCCGGTCCGCGTCAGCCAGTACATGGTGACGTCGTCAAGAACGCGGTCTCTGGACAGCGTCTCGAACGGGCTGTCTTCGGTATCTGTCCACTCGGCGAACTTGTCAAGAATCCAGGCAAGAAGCCCGACCGGTGAGTCGACGAGCGAGTAGCCGATGGTCTGCGGTCGGGTCGCCTGCTGCTTCGCGTACGCCGCGCGGTGGCGCCAGAAATCGTGGGTTTCCTCGGTCCACTTGCGCTCGACCGCCGTCAGCCCGTCCGTTGTCAACCCGGGCGGTCCCTCCGCGAATGTTGTGTGGATGCCGAGAACGTGCGCCGGGAACCTGCCGCCGAGAACCGTGGTGATATTCCCTCCCCAGTCGCCGCCGTGGGCTGCGAACTTGCTGTAGCCGAGCCTTCCCATCAGTTCCACCCATGCGGCCGCGATCTTTTCGGTTCCCCACCCGGTGGTGGCCGGCTTGTCGCTGTATCCAAAGCCTGGTAGCGATGGAACCACGACGTGGAACGCCGGCGCGTCTGCATTTTTCGGATCTGCCAGCTCGTCTACCACATCGATGAACTCAGCAATGCTGCCCGGCCACCCGTGCGTCACGATCAGAGGAGTGGCATCTGCGCGCGCGGATCGGTGGTGCAGGAAGTGGATTCCCAGATCATCAATTGTCGTGCGGAACTGGCCGATACGGTTGAGGCGCTCTTCGAACGACCGCCAGTCGTACCCGGTGCGCCAGTAGTTCACGACATCGACGAGGTCGGCGAGAGGAACGCCCTGATCCCATCGGCACGGGTCGGGCGCGGCGCGATAGACCGTCTCGGCCTCCGGTAGCCGCGCCGCGGCTAATCGCGCGCGAAGATCGTCGAGGTCAGCGTCAGGTGCGTGGGCTTCAAATGCTTGCACGTCGCTGGTTGGACGGGGCATGAGACCTCCTGGCCATCGCGGAACCGGCTACAACCTATCGAGAACCGTCTAAGACGGTTCTAACATGTCTTCATGTCTGTGCGCAACCTGCTAAGGTGGTTCCATGCGTGCCGAGTTCCCTGACTTTCGCCTCGGTAACGTGCTAGCGACCAGCTTCACGGCGACTCTGACGGAGCGTCGTGGCGACGCTGTGGAGCGCATTCCCACGCCGCACCGACTCGTCGACTGGCTGGCAGTGAACGGCCTCGCCGTGGACTCCTGCACCACCGCTCAGCTCGAACTCGCTCGGGAACTGAGGGAGTCGATTCACGCCGCCGCGACAGCGGCCGCGATCCAGGACGCTCTCCCCGGATCTGCTGTCCAAGTCATCAATGACTGCAGCGTTCAGGGTCGGGCCGCGGCAATCCTGACGCCCGAGGGCAATCGTCAATGGCGGCTCAGCTCGGCGTCCTGCGTGGAAGACGCCCTCAGTGTGATCGCCGCTGACGCGATCAGCATCATCGCAGGCGAACGAGACGGGAAATTGGCCTTGTGCGCATCGCCAACCTGCCAAGCCGCCTTCTTCGACACCAGCCAAAGTCGCTCCCGCAAATGGTGTGACATGAACACGTGCGGGAATCGTCAGAAGAAGGCGCGCTTCAATGCCAACCGGCGCAAAAACGTCGGATCAACGAAGTGATCGTTACCTCGGCACATCCAAGTGGGCCCCACGCCTGCGACACATCTGTCGCGGTGGGTGCACCCCAACGGCACCACTGAGAGCCGTCCGTCGCCTTCGATCAACGTCCTCAATCAGTACGTCTAGGTTACTGATCGGCGACGTTCATCGGCTCGTCGCAGTCGGGGGTGTCGGCGAGTAGGTATGGAGGTCTTCCAGGATGGAAGTTATCCCTGCACTGCACATCTGACAGACCTCGGCCGAAGCGATCAACGGGCGCCTCGAGCACCTCCGTCCTGGGCTTCCGCAACCTCACCAACTACATCGCCCGGAGCTTGCTGGAAACCGGTGGATTCAGACCCCCTCACATTCGATGAGCCGCATACGCTCCCAATCGAGGACCTCGGGGGACAGGTAGGCGTCCGCTGGAAGCGTGCATGCATCTGAGAGTCGTTCCTGGAGCCCGGAGTCCAGCGCAACGGCGGCGAGGGGTGCGGGCGCGAGGGCGGCGGTGGTCGCGAAAATTGTGTGGACGTTTGGCTTTGTTGTGTGGACGATTGGTCCCGTTTTTCTAACGCATTCTCGGAACGATCAAAGGATGACAACAAACATCGCGCCTGAAATCCTCTCCCCGCGCCGCTCCGAGCGCGCTGGGTGGGCGGGGGTGCTTATCCTCATGGCCACCAGTTTTACGCTGGTGCTCGCTGAATTTCTTCCGCCCAGTCTGCTGACCCAGATGGCAGCCTCACTTGACATCACTGAGGGTCAGGCGGGACAGACGGTTACCGCGACGGCGTTCATGGGGTTTTTGGTGGCCCCCGTTGTTGGCATGATGTTTCCCCGGCTGGACCGGCGAACGCTTCTGACTGGGGTTGCTCTGACCGCTGCGGTGTCCAATATTCTGGTCGCCATCTCACCCAATCTCGTGCTGTTGCTCGTCGCCCGGTTGATCCTTGGGGCCGCGATCAGCGGATTCTGGGCAATGTCGCTGGCGATCGTCTCCCAGCTGGTGGCACCGGAACGCCTGGGCCGTGGCCTCATGCTCGTGAACGGTGGCACCACCGTGGCCACGGTCGGCGGAGTGCCGCTGGGTGTCTACCTTGGCTCCGTGTTTGATTGGCGCGCGGTATTTGTCGGTGTAGCCGTAGTGTCGGTGCTGGTCGCTATCTTGCTGCGCACCGTGTTGCCGGCAATCGCCCCTGCCACCACCACGGGATTCCGTGAGTTGGCAGACACCCTCAAGGTGCCCGGCCTGTCGCTGGGTCTGACAGGGCATGTGCTCACCGTCCTTGGCCACTTCGCCGCGTTCACCTATATTCGGTTGGCATTCGAGCAGGTGCCCGGCATCGGCGCGGGCGGAATCGCGGGGTTGTTGGCGGCGTTCGGTATTGGAGGCCTTGCCGGAAACGTCGTCGTCGGGCTGCTCGTGGACAAGCACCTGAACCTGATGCGTCTGGTGGTGCCTGCACTCATCGGCTTCGGCATCGCTACAGTGGCGTTCTTCCCTGGACAGTTCTGGGCCGTGGGGGTAGGCGCGACAGCATGGGATGTTGGATTTGGGGCATGGTTGCTGGTGGTCAGCACCTGGATCGGGCGGCTCGCTCAGGATCGGATGGAATCCGTAGGCGGGCTGATCGTAACCGGATTCCAGATTGCGATCACTCTGGGAGCGGGACTCGGTGGCGTGGTTGCCGATAACGCCGGAGTCCAGATGACATTGATTGCCGCCGCACTTGCTTCTCTCGTTGGTGGAACCCTATTCCGAATGGCCAGGACGACAACAGCAGGAAGCTCGAACGCATCGACGGACCTAGACGGCAGGAAGTAGGAGGGACCGCTGTTGTCCGCGCCAGGCAGCGGGCGCGGACCCGGTGTGCCGTCGAAACGCGCGCCGGAAACCGGCCTCAGATTCGTACCCGAGGCGGTGGGCGGTTTCTGCGATGCTCAGCCCGTCACGGATCAAAAGCGTTTTACTGGTCTCCATCCGAACGTCGGTCAAATATGATGCCGGGGTTTGACCTACCAGAGTGGTGAAGCGCACCGCGAAGGCTGATCGAGACATGGTTGCCACCTGCGCCAGGTTCTGCACGGTCCACGGATCCCCGGGACTCTCGTGGATCGCATCGAGCGCGCGAGCAATGAACGGGTCCGACACCTGGTGCAGCCACCGCTCGGGAGCGCAGCCGAGCTCCGCCCAAAGCCGGATTGCGGACGAGACGATGGTGGTGGAAATGAGGCTGCACACCACCGCATCACCTGCACGATTGAAATCGGAAGCGTTGGCTTGTCCGCTGAGCATCCCCTCGATGAGCATCGCCATATTTGGTTCACGTACAGAGAACTCCCTCACCAACAGAGTGTTGGGGAAAGTGCCGAGAGTCTGAGCTGAGCCACCCGACGGCAGAAACCATGCGTTGATAACGTTGCACTCGCGCCTGGCGCGGATCTCAGCTCGGTGCGCCCGGGGGTAAATGACTAGGTCACCGGCGGAAAGTTCGCTTCGTTCTTGGCCTACTCGGAGTGCTGCAGTTCCTGCAGAAATGTAGGAGAACCCGGCAGAGTCATGCACCCGCGCGACTCGTTCACCCGGCGCAAGCAACTCACGCTGTGCAGCCTGAACGGGCCAGTCCAGCGAGGCCAACGCACGATCCAAGGCCCCCATCTGCCGGGGCTCGTTCTCTAATACTTTGAACACCGCAGTGCAACTCCGTAACCGCTCGAGAATATTGCTCGACCGCCCTCGAGCGCCAAATCTCGTCGTAGAAGGTGCTGTTGGACTGCCCCATTCACCATGTCCTCACTTGTGAGTAGGTGTCTTGTCCGGTCTGTGCACGCTTGACTTGTTTCGATGACCGGCAGTAGCGGCAGGGCTGTAGGTACTCGCATATAAGTAGTGCACGAATAGATAGCGTACGCTACATGTTGGGATGGACTTGACCGAGGGGGCATGACGGGTCGCCGATGCCCCCGGCTTCGTCGCCAACCGTCTGCAGTTCGCGCTCTACAAGGAGGCATTGGCGATCGTCGAGGGATGGAACTGCGACACCGGAACAGGTCGACGCTGTCGTCAGCAACACTTTCGGCAGGTGCCCGCGTTGTCGGATCCGAGGTTCGGTTGCGACGATGTATGCCTCGCCGGGGGTCACAGGAGATCGTCGACCTGCTCGAGCGCGGTGGCGACCCTTGAACGTGCGGCCTCGGCAAGACCGCATACCGGCTGGGGGAGATTGGGTGATTCGACGAGGCCGAGGTGTTCGGCGATGGCGGATACCACGCGGAGGCTTCCATGGGCGCGGAACAATTCCCAGATGGGTTCGAGTCGATTCGACAGCGCGGTGGCAGTATTCCGGTCGTCGTTCTGAGATGCGCGGGTAAGTGCCAGGCACGGCTTGGGCAGCACCCCGGCAAGCACGCTGTACCAAACGTCGCAGCCGGCGTTGAGGCCGGTCGCGGCGAAGGCGTCTCCGCTGACACCGATCGTGACCGTCGACGGGATCTGAGATCGGAGGGATTTCACTCGACCGGCTGCCTCGGCGGGGTCGACGGGGACACCGGGAATCTTGATCGATCCGATCTTCGGAAGTTCGGCGATGCGGCCGTGCAGTTCATCGGTGAACGTGAAGTGGGTGGTACCGGGATTGTCGTAGATGCACAGCGGCACGGACAGTTCACGCGTCACCGCTTCGTAGAGGCCGAACACTTCCTCTGCGGTCAGTTGTTGGTAGGACACCGGTGCCAGCAGCACCGCGTCGGCGCCGGCATCTTGTGCGTCTTCGGCGAGGGCGCGGACGTGTGCGGTGCGCAGCGAGCCGATACCGATCATGACTGGTGTGGTGCCCGCTGCGGCCACGGCGAGCTGTGCGACTCGCTTGCGCTCTTCTCTGGTCAGGTAGGCGTAACTGCCGGTGGACCCGAGGGCGCTGATGGAATCGACCCCCGCGTCAGCCAGGCGCGAGACAATTCCGGAGAACGCGGACTCGTCGATTTCCGTCTCGCTCATGGGCGTAAGGGGGAAGGCGGACAGTCCGGTGAACATCGGTCGAACCTCGATTCGCTCTGGCGTGCAATGCGACCACTATCGTCCACATATAGGGCGGTCGGGCACTCAGGTAGTCGCAGAGCTTCCATTCTTCACCCATACGGTTCTCACTTGACCCGCGGCGATGTCTGTTTTGTCCGTTACTTGCGCGGGTCTCGACGGTGGTTGGGGGAGCCCGGAAAAACAATTGGCGGCAGAACCGGCGGTCGGTAGATTCAGTGGCTGCCCAGCTTCTGTTCCGTCGTTCGCCGGGACGTCCCCAGCTCCCACCATCCGAAAGGTCCACCGTGACCGAACCCACTGGCCTCGTGAACGACGAGGCGAGAGCCGACGACCGAATCGAACGCCGACACCTCCAGGTGATCGGTGTCCTGTTGGTGGCCAGCTTCGTGGTGATCCTCAACGAGACGGTGATGAGCATCGCCATCCCGGTCCTCCAGGTCGAATTGGGCGTACATCCCAGCGTGGGGCAGTGGCTGACGACCGCATTCATGCTCACGATGGCGGTGATCATCCCGCTCACCGGCTATCTCATCCAACGCATCCCCACGCGCACCCTGTTCGTGCTCGCCATGTCGCTGTTCACGGCGGGAACGCTGATCGCGTTCGCCGCACCAGGCTTCGGTGTGCTGCTGTTCGCCCGCATCGTGCAGGCCTCCGGGACAGCCCTGATGCTGCCGCTGCTGATGACGACGATCATGACGCTGGTGCCGCCCGCCCGTCGCGGTGCGATGATGGGCAACATCTCCATTGTCATCGCGGTTGCGCCTGCTCTCGGCCCCACCCTGTCCGGTTTCATTCTCGACCACTTCGGGTGGCGTTGGATCTTCGGATTCGTTGCCCCCATCGCGTTGGCCACATTGGTCCTCGGCGCACGATTCGTTGTTTCGGTATCCGAGACGACGAAGGCCGGCATCGACATTCTGTCGATCCCCCTGGCGGTACTCGGATTCGGTGGCCTGGTGTACGGCCTGGTGAGCATCGGCGAATCGGCCCAGAAATCCCCGACGATCCCCGTGTGGGTGCCGTTCCTCATCGGTGCGGCCGCGATGTCCGGGTTCCTCGCCCGACAGTTCCGGCTGCAACGCGAGGACCGCGCCCTGCTGGACCTGCGCGTGTTCGGATACCGCCAGTTCAGCATCTCGGTCGTGGCGATGCTGGTCGGCATGGCAACGATGATGGGCACCTTCATCATCGTTCCCTACTTCGCGCAGTCGGTGATTCACCTCGATCCGTTCGAAACCGGTCTCATCACACTGCCCGGCGGCCTTCTGATGGGTCTGGCGGGTCCGATCGTGGGCCGCGTCTACGACCGGCGCGGTCCTCTCGTGCTGGTCATCCCCGGCTCGATCCTCGTCAGCATCGGAGTGTGGATGTTGACGACGTTGAACACGTCCACCTCATTGTGGTGGTTGCTGTTGTCGAACATGGCGCTGTGCCTCGGCCTGGCGGCGACCTTCACACCGCTGATGACGTCGGGATTGGGATCGGTGGCCGCTCACCTGTATGCGCACGGCTCCGCAGTGGTGGGCACGTTCCAGCAGGTGGCCGGCGCCGCCGGTACGGCACTGTTCGTCACTGTAATGACGGTCATAGCCTCACGATCCGGTCACCCCCACGACTCACCGGACGCCATCGCCGAGGGGGTGCGAATGGTCTTCGTTGTCGCCGGGATCCTCTCATTCGTGCTGATCGCCGCATGCGCCTTCGTGCGCAAACCGGCGGATCCGGTAGAGCACGCACACCCTGCATCGGTGGATGCGCCCGCGCTGGGGACCTGAACGGTGGCGCGTGCTGAAGGTTGGCGCCCGAGCCAGAGTTCGAGCCGCCTGGATCGGGTGTGCTTGCCGGAGGACTGCGAACGTCGGGAAGATCTTCGGTTGATGCGTATACGAATTCTCCGCAGTTGTCGTGGTCGACGCGGATCAGTGACCCGGCGATCGCGGCCTGCTCGGCTTCGGCCGGCATATTGCGCTGGGCCTGCAGACAGTTCTTTGGCAGCTTCTCCTCGGACTGGCTGTTCTGATCTGTTCTGATCTGTGTGGGCGGGGCATTGGCCTTTCGGACACAGTGCGCGCCTCGTCGATCGAATGCCCAATTCGCGAACGAAGTCCATCCGCGCAGTTGGTGCAGACGTGAAGTACCCGGCCCAACGCGGCGATCAGTTCGGGGACAGTGGGCGCAGGAGTCGAGCGTTGAGGTCGACTTGATCGTGTGTCGGCCGGGCCGCCCATGACTGTGCGTGGGCATCTACTGGCGACACGAGGGCGGGCGCGTCACTGATCATCGATCACTGTCAGTGGTTTCGCCGCCAGCGGTGCGCGGAGCATTTCAGTGGCCAGTTCCCTCGGTGGATGTGTTGTGGATGTCGCCGATGACGGATTCGTTCTCGCGGTGCCGCGGTCACCTTGGCGTGACAAGCCGGCCGTTGTCGTCGCCATGAGTGACGGCCGCCGGATTCCGTGCGCCCATACCAGCCTCGTTTGAACGATCTCTCACCGATCCGTAACCGGCGAGGGTTCCGCGATCGGCGAGCGCGGACACTGTGTGATGACGACTGGTCTTGCGGTCAATCTCCTGGACACGTTCCCTGGCCGCAAGTTGATCGTTGCGACGGTCTGCGAGTGGTCTCACATGAACTGGAAAGTGCGGGCGCTTAGCCTTTCGGTCCTCGACGTGCATTCGGTGCCGGTTCGGAACAACGTGGTGGTGGAATGGGGTGTGAGCCGTCTTCGGTTCGGTGACGGGAAAGGTGACCGCGATGACAGGTGCATCGCCGGACGAGCGTCCCTCCTGCGCTGCGGGTTCCGAGGGACCGGAGCAGTGGCGGCTCGAGTACGTAACGGATCTCGGCGCCGCCGTTGATGTCGAGTCGTTGGTTCAGGAGTACTGGGGTTGGGCCGGTGAGCGATTGGCCGGGATGCTCGGTCGCCCTGTGCGGGCGGATTCCGCAGATCGGATGCACCGTGCGTTCATGGCGGAGCTACCGACGATCATCGCGCCCCGGGGCCGATTGTTGGTGGTTCGAAGCCAAGATGCGATCGTTGGAATCGCCATGCTCAAGCCGGTCGATGATGTCACCGCCGAGCTCAAACGGGTCTATGTTCGTCCCGTTGTTCGAAGCGGCGGTGTGGCGCGGGCGCTGGTGGGGCGGCTGCTCGATGATGCACGCAAGGAGGGGTTTGTCACGGTTCGTCTCGAGTCGCTTCGTTTCATGACGGCGGCGCATGCGTTGTATCGGTCCGAGGGATTTGTGGAGACGCCGCCGTTCGCCGGGTCGGAAGCGGGGAGCGCCGGGCTCGAGTCAGCGGCGGTGTTCATGGAGTTGGTCCTGTAGGTCGGCCGGCGGCTAACCACGGGGTGCGATCTACCGCGTCCGAAAGGTGACGCGGTCGCACACTGACTGGAGTGGTGGCGCGGGCGTCACACCCGCGCGTGCAGGTCTGCGGCGAGTTGTGTCACGGTTCCCGTGGCGCAGCTGCGGTTATCGCCGACGCCGCCGGAGGCGCCTCGTTTCGCCCAGCCGACGACATACAGTCCGTCGAGCGGTTCGCCTGTCTCGATGGAGATCACTCGTCCTCGGCGGTTGGGCACGACCCCCCGCTCGTCCACGGGGATGCCGTCGATCTGCTTGGTCGTGAATCCGGTGGCGCGTATCGCGGAGTCCGCGAGGAACGTCCGACCGGTCGTCGTGGTGACCGCGACGCCGCCGGCCACTGTCTTCCCGAGATCGGTCACCTCTTGTCCGAAAGACAACACCACGCGTAGCCTGCCCGCTTCGGTGGCGGTCGGTCCGTCTGCCGCGCAGATATCGGCCGTGGGCAGGGCGGAAATGGCACGTTGCAGCGGGGCGTCTGCACCGGCGCCCGGCGGGCGGCCGGAGCGGTCGATCAGCACCTCGGCGTTCTCGAGGTCCAGAAGCTCGTATAACGCCGACGGCGTGAAGGACGCGCGTTCGGGGGCCGATCGCGACAACACGACCACCTCCGTCACCGGTTGGGCCGCGGCACCTCGGTCGCGTGTCTTGGCCATCCATCGGATGACATCGAAGGCGACGTTCCCCGCCCCGATCATGAGGGATCGCGGTCCCAACGGCCCGCGGGGTCGAAAGCCGGATACTCCACAGTTCTCGGCCACCAGAATGTCGATGGCCTCATAGACACCGTCGCCGGGATCCGCAGTCGGGGGTCCGAGTCTGCGCGGTTGTGAGGCGCCACACGCTAGCACGATGGCGTCGAATCTGGCCCGGAGGTCGTCGACCGAGACATCCACACCGACTTCTGTGTTGTGGATGATCGTGACGCGATCGTCGTTGAAGGGCACGTCGAAGAGCCGGATCATGTCACGAACGCCGACGTGGTCCCGGGAGACGCCTCGGCGCAGCAGGCCCCCGATTTCGCCGTGCTGCTCGATGACGGTGATGCGTACCGAGGTCGATCGCCGAAGGAGTTCGCGAACGGTGTACATCGCCGCCGGCCCGGATCCGACGACGGCGATCTTCAGCCTGTCGCTGGGCCTGCCCAGTGGTTGCTCGAAGCGGATCCGCCGCGCACGGGGTCGGGACTTGGCGGGAGTCTGCTCGAAGTATTCTGCGTTGCGGGCCGCGTAGGGCCGTTCGGTGATGGTCAACGTCCACTCGGGTTTGATGGCAGACGCGGGGCAGGCCTCGACGCATGCGGTGCAATCGATGCACGAGCGCGGGTCGATGAACAACGTTTCGGCCGACTCGAAACCCGCTTCGCCGGGGGCGGGATGAATGCAGTTCTGCGGGCACACTCGCACGCACGAGGCATCCTTACAGCAATGCCCCAGGACAACGTGGGTCACAACGACTCCTGCTTGTTCAGAGAAGATTCGATTTTCGGTAGATCCATCGCGCGCCGAAATTCAGCAGCCCTTCTTTACTCAGGAATTCGATAAACGGTTCTGCGGCCCTGCGGAACATTATCCGATGGTGTTCGTTTGCGGCGATTTCCGGTCCCACAATCTTCCAATCCATGCCGAGGTCCTCGTACATTCGACGATTGATCAGGCTCTTCGCGATGAGATGTGTTCCCATCGCGATGATCAGGGTGCTGATAAACCGTCGGACGCGCGAAATCTTGGTCAACCGAGTGCGGATTTGTTGACGCGCGTACGCCATGTGCCGGGCTTCCTCGACAACGTGGATATAGCAGGCCCTGCGGATGGGCGCGGCGACGTCTTCGCTCGCCATCCAGTCGCGTTGCATGACGTCGAAGATCTCTTCTCCCGCCAGTACGATTCCGTACGTCACCTCCTCCCACGCGATGGTCCTGAAAAGCCATCCGAAGAAGTCCAGTGAGCGGTCGCGTCTATAGAAGTGCGATCCGATGCTGTCGATGACGTTGACGAACATCAACGAATGCAGGTTCTCGTCGGCGCATTCGTTGAACAGGAACTTGACGTCCGGGCGGGCGGGGTCAGCACTGTGGCAGGCCCGCAGCAATGCCACCTGCAATCCCACCTCCAGCCAGATTCCGACGCCCAGGAACTGTGCGACCTCGCTTCTGGTGAGGCGGACGCGATCGGGCTCTGTCATGGAGTCCCATGTAGCGGTGCCGAAGAGAGGCGACCATTCGGGTGTCATCCCGTGCAGTTCGGCGCCGTCTGAATCGGGTTGGCAAACCAGCGGGTCCCGCGAATCGAATGAGAGGCGCTTGGCCGATTCCAAGAGTGTCTCGAATATCGCGTCGCTTCCGGAAGTCGTCATCCTTCCTTTACTCCTATGTCCTATTCCATCGAATCTCGAATCGATTAGTTGGCTATTGTGATTTTCTCGAGCTCAAGAAAGTCACCCTCGTACTTTGTCTCAACTGTGTTGCGCCCGGCATTCGCGCCGGTTACGGCAGCAATCGCAGAACTTGCAGCAGCGTACCTCGCCACCGACCCGGCGATCAGGTTGCGGCATCCATTGGATTGATCGTGAATGTCTTGGAGTTCTTCATGAGAATTCAAGTTACATGCAGTTGTTCGGGAAAGCCGTGGCCGATAACGCCACGGATCGACATGCGCTGCCGCTCTCGAAACGTGTCGATGCTGCTGGCGGCCACACCGTCGGCGGCGTTCCCCGAACCGGACCCGTTCCACCACCTCGGCGTCGGTTCGGGTGTGGCGGCGAGAGTCGGCGATCGTGTCCTGGGCCGCCGGGCTGCGGTAGTCGATGACGCCCGCGTGGTCGCGGCCCGGTCAAGAGCGCCTGGTATCCGCGGCGCACTGGAGCCGCGCTGTGGTCCCTGTCCTGCCATCGGACCGTCGCTTCTGTAGGTAGAGCTCCGGCTGTGGTCCTCGGGTCGACCGCAGCCGCCTCGCCGGACCCGCCTGCTGGTCGCGGGTGCCGAGTTCACCGTTAGCCGTTAGCCGTTAGCCGTCCGCTGTCGACTGGGACGGGGACGGCGGGAGTGGGCGCAGTCACCGTAGATCGGCTCCCATCGGGCTTCGGCGCCAGCGCGGCGAAGCAGATCGGTCAGGACCGCGGGTTGATCGTCCAGCGCCGCCGCCAACACGGCGAATCCCCCAGACCGAACGTCGAGAAACCACCCCCGAGCTGGCTATTGAGGTCAGTCTGGGCGTGGTTTAACGTGGATGGTGCGAGCCGTATCCCGTCGGGTCGAGACTTGACATTCCGGGATACGACTCGCCTTGGGAGCAGACCAGCTCTCGAGGCTGAGGTCTGATGAGTGGCCCAAGCTCGTTTCGTTCGTCCGGTCGTTGCAGTCACAACGACCACGCACTGCCGTCGTGAGAAGCGCGAATCAGCAGTGACACGTGAGGGGAGTGACGAGAGATCGTCACGCACCGCTCTATGGACGCCCGTGGGGTGCGCCCGACCTACGGGCAGAGGGCGGCGATGACGGTTCGTGTCAGCCAGCTCGCGTACCTGTCGGGCGTCCATTCCCGCTCGAGTACGAGTCGTTCGTAGGTATCGATCGCGAGGTAGTTCCACAGCACGTCGCGCACCTCGTCGAGTTCGACGCCCGGCCGAAGTTGGCCGGTGTCCAGGAAGTGACGCCCGACGATCGTCATCCCGGTCAGTCCTTCGTCGCTCAGTTGTCGCCAGACCGGGACGAGCGAGTCGTCCACGTGTCGGCCGTCGCGGATGAGAATCTGCACCTTCGCCGAGCGCTCCTGTCGCTGCGCCAGTCCGTGAATGAACATCTCGATCTTGCGGCGCACGTCCGGCTCGGTGAACATCGCCTGCTGCTCTGGACGGTCGACGACCCGCTCCGGTTCGTCGTCACCCGCGATCACGAGATCGAACACCGCCTTCGCGAGCGCTGCCTTGCTGCCGAAGCTCTTGTAGAGACCTTTCACCGAGACATCTGCCCGCTCGGCGACGGCCGCGAGGGTGGTGGCCCGGAAGCCGTCTCGCTCGAACAATTCCTTTGCGGCCAGTACCACGGCTCGCCGGCGTGTGCGGGCCTGCTGTCGTCGGCCGGAGGCGTCGTAGTGCCTCTTGATTTCGACCATGACCGCTCCCATACTTTTGAGTGCAACCTGATTGAACCTAATTTAGCGCGATCAGGAAAGCACCTTCTCCTCACCCCGAAGAAACCACGGAAGGAGAGGGCCATGGGGACCAACCTGCATGAGCCCGCCGACACCCGAAGCATGGGGATCGTTCACAGCGATCCCGCATCGCCCTCGAGGCACCGCCCTATCCGGACCGGAAACGTCGCCGACAGCTCGCCGCGCACGTGCTCTGGCTGATGCATGTGCTGCATCTGCATCACATTGCCGAGGACACCGGACTGTGGCCGTTCATCCGCGCACGAAACCCGTCCGCGAGCACGCTGCTCGACCAGATGGATGCTGACCACAAACGCATCGCTCCCGCGATCAGCGCCCTCGAGGATGCCGCCCGGGCGTACCGCGCGAACGAAACGTCACGGACACAGCTGCTCGACGCGCTGGCCGCGCTCGAGGCGGTTCTGCTCCCTCACCTGCGGCGCGAGGAACTCGACATGATGCCGGTCGTCGCCGCCACGATGACCACCGCCGAGTACCTCACCATCGAACAGGAGTTCTTCGTCAAACCGAAGGGCTTCCGGGAACTCGGTGCCGAAGGGCCTTGGATCATCGACGGTCTCGACCCGGAGGGGCGCGAGGTGATCCTGCACGTGATCCCGGCCGTTCCACGTTTCGTACTTCTCCACACCTTCGGCTGGGGCTACCGCCGCAAGGCCACCCGGCTGTGGGGCCACGGGCCCGCGACCGCCGTGCCGTCGCTGAGCCTGGCAACGATGGAGCGCAATTGCCGGGAGCCACCGTCGAGCGCAACCAGCGAGATCGCCGACCATACTGAGGTCGTAGATTCTTCCCCAACGTAATCAACCGGTCTCTGCTGTCCACGCATCTACAGTAGTCTTCTTGCCAGACAGGGCATCTCATCACGATGCTGCGGAAGAGCTCGAGGGCTGCGCGGACGCACGGTGCCGCTTCCCGTACCCGGGACCGTGCGCTGGACGACGGCGCCGCGGGCAAGGCGTTCATCGGCCCGTGAACGCGCCACCATGGTCGGTGTTGGCCAAACATGGCCGCGCGAGAAGGCTCGTCGGAGAGATCACGATAGCGATAGCTGAACTGCGAGAATGGATCGTGGGTCGGGCCCGCACCACCAGTGGATCCATGTCTCGGATTCTGCGCCTCGCCTTCGTCGGGAGGAAGGGGATGCGTGACGGTAGTCGCTGATCAAGTAGCCGACGACCATACCGAGCATCGCGGTCTGCAATGCCGGGATGCCCCCTGCTAGCCGTGCTCGTCCTCGGCTCGCTGTGCGCTATTGCATTGAATGACCGCGCTCGACTTCCATACCTGCAAGTGCGTCCCACTGCCGAACCATCCTCTCTAGCAAGGAGTTGCACGACGGACCACATGAAGCACCAGCTCCACGCGGTCGAGGTTTCCAAGCACGCGGTGATCGACGGCAACCATCCGTTCGGGTCCATCCTGGTGGACGACAAGGGCAGTGTCCTGCCAGGAACTCCCTGTCGTACTGCTGGGAGGACCTGCGCATCAAGACCGTTTCCGCGTGGCCGGTGCAGTCACTCGTGGTGACCTCGATGTTCCCCTGCTCCAGCACCTGCACGCTTTACACAACAGCCGAGCCCTGCTCGATGTGTGCAGGTGCCATCGACTGGGGCAATGTTTTGCGCCTGGTGTACGGCATCACCAGAAGATCGAGATGATCGGCCCAATCCCGGAAGTGGCAGACGCAGTCCTGGAGCCGCACCGGACATACTGGACGCAGAAGAGCTGACTCTGACACGCCGGCACTTACGGTGCCCGCCCGGCAATGGTGTACCCATCCTCTGTTTCGGTCGCGATAACGAGGGGGTCCGCGTAGCCGCTGCCGGAAACCCCGGCCGTGACGGCGCCACACTTCGAATGTGGCCGAGATGGCGTCCCTCGAGGGTGTCGTTCTTCGTCAGGATTCGAGAAGCGGCATCACCGATTCGCGCATAGCGTGGTGGGCATTGCCGAAGAAGCGGTCGCCGACGACCGCCGTATCCCGAAGGAGACGAACATGAGCCCCACAATCCGCAGCCTGGTGATCCCGGTATCCGACCTGGACGCCGCCAAGGCGGTCTACACCGCGCTGCTCGGCGCACCGCACACCGACGAGTCCTACTACGTCGGGTACAACGTGGACGGCTTCGAAGTGGCCTTGAATCCGGGGGAGGAGACCGCCGGACCGGTTGCCTTCGCCGACGTCGAGGATCTCGACGCGACCCGCGAAACTCTGCTTGCCGCTGGCGCGACCGAGCGCAGCGCCCCGCGTCAGGTCGCACCCGAAACGCGGATTTGCGTGCTCGCCGACGCCGACGGCAACCCGATCGGACTGCGCGGCCGGTAGCCATGGCGTGGCCGGGCTCGGCCTCGTGAGTCGCCCGCGTCAACCGCACTATCGACCTCGAACCGACTCGTGCGGCATGAGCGCTCGTTGATTCACCCGCAAACCGGGCGACGTGGTCACGATCCGGAGCAAGCACCTCGGCGCACTGGTCAACGAGGTCGACGCAATCGAGACCCTCCCCGCCTGGTCCTTCGGCATCCGGCAGCTGTTCGAATACCTCCACACTCACACGGTGCCCCCGCTGCCGGTCACCACTGGTGTCGGGGGTGGGCTACTGGAGAGCCGAGTTTGAACAGGACCGATCCACCTTCCCACAGCGGTGGTCCCGGGGACCGCGATCCGGTGGCGACGTCAAGGGCGGATCTTGCCGCCGACGGGCCACCGAAGTACCAGTGCGCCGGCCCCGGTTCGATCGTCGATGTGGTCGAACCCGCAGCTGGGAGCTGTTGAATGTGTTCCCGACGATGCCGGCGACCGTGATCGCCGCCTGCCAGGGTGGGCACCGGGTGTTGTTCGCGACCGCCCCCCAATGGGTCGCCCGGCGATGGTCATCTCGCTGATCCTTCCGGTGCCCTGTTTGTGCGGTGGCGAACCGGGGACCGAACTGACGCCGCCCCTGGGCGACTCGCCCAGGGGCGGGAGGTCGATCCGCTATCGTCTACGGATGAGCGATGACGCGACTCCGTCCGGTCCGACCCGCGCTCCGACGAGCACCCGGCGGGCGGTGCTCAACACGATGAAGGGCTCGGCAGGAAACCTCGTCGAGTGGTACGACGTGTATATCTACACGGTCTTCGCCACGTACTTCGAGGCGCAGTTCTTCGACGAGAACGACGCCAACTCCACGCTCTACATCTACGCGATCTTCGCGGTCACCTTCGTCATGCGACCGGTGGGGTCCTGGTTCTTCGGCCGGTTCGCCGACCGTCGTGGCCGCAAGGCCGCCCTGATGCTCAGCATCACCATCATGTCATCGTGCTCCTTCGTGGTCGCGGTCATGCCGACGCGCGAAATCATCGGGTATTGGGCGGCGGTGGTTTTGGTCCTCGCTCGGCTTGTTCAGGGATTCGCCACGGGTGGGGAGTACGGCACCTCGGCGACGTACATGTCCGAAGCGGCGACCGCGAATCGGCGCGGCTTCTTGTCGTCTTTCCAGTACGTGACCCTCGTGGGCGGCCACGTGCTCGCGCAGTTCACGCTCCTGATCGCGCTCAGCGTTCTCGATGTCGAAGCGTTGAAGGATTGGGGATGGCGGATCGGCTTCTTCATCGGCGGCATAGCCGCGCTGGTCGTGTTGTGGATTCGGCGTTCGATGGACGAGTCGCTCAGCGAGTCGCATCTGAAGGCCATCCGTGCGGGTGAGGACCGGACGGCGGGTTCCTTGACGGCGTTGTTCACCAAACACTGGCGTCCGCTGCTGCTGGTGTTCCTCATTACCGCGGGTGGCACGGTCGCGTTCTACACCTACAGTGTCAATGCGCCGGCGATTGTGAAATCCACCTTCGGGGCCGACAATGCGCTGACGGCAACGTGGATCAACCTACTGGGGCTGATCTTTCTGTTGCTGCTGCAGCCGATCGGCGGCCTCGTCAGCGACCGCGTCGGGCGCAAGCCGCTTCTGATCTTCTTCGGTGTCGGTGGTGTGCTCTACACCTATGTGCTGCTCACCTTCCTTCCGCAGACCACCTCGCCGCTACTGGCGTTCGCGCTGGTCGCCGTCGGCTACGTCATCCTCACCGGGTACACCTCGATCAACGCGATCGTGAAGGCGGAGCTGTTCCCCGCCGACATCCGTGCCTTGGGTGTGGGACTGGGATATGCGCTCGCGAACTCTATCTTCGGCGGTACGGCGCCAGTGCTTTTCCAGGCGTCAAAGTCGGCCGGTCACGTCGGTTGGTTCATCTTCTATGTGACGGTAGTGATCGGGGTCAGCTTGCTGGTCTACATCTTCGGACTGAAGAACAAGGCGGTCACCGTGCTCGATCGCGAGCAGGGGAGCGCCTGGGGAGTGCCCGTGTCTTCGGGTCCCCGCTGAGCTGATTCCCGCGGTCCGGGTTCCGGGGGATCGGTGCCGGCAGTGTTGGCCCGTGGTGGACGGATAACTGCCCGGACGGACCACCCGGAAAAGCGGACCTACCGCAATCGGTGCGGGTCGTGCGGATGCCGACCTCGACTCGACTCTTGGGATTCTCGGCGACCACTTCGTAGTCAGCGACGGGCGACTCCTCGAAGCCTTCATCCGTTCCTTCGGAGACCGGCCTGAAGCAGATCATGCGGGCGGCGGTTGGGCACCTGCACGCCTTTCTCGGCGAGGTCCGGCTCACCGAGGGCGAGTGGAAGGTGGGAATCCACTTCCTCTCCAGTGACAGCGTCTTCGGGTCAATGACTCATTCGTGAAGGAATCTGTCGCGCAACCAGCCGGCACATCCACCCCGGACGGTCGCGACGGGAGCACCCGGACCTGGTCACGCGTTCGCTTCGACATCGTGCTCGCAACCGCGACACGTGGACCGCGACGAACGGCATTCGAACCGTGATATCGCCGAATCATGAAGGCGGGTAAAGGTATACGACACGCAGCGTGCTGTCTTTGCGAAACTCCTCTTATCGTTGTGACGGAGAATTCAGGGTGCAGTAGGCGTGAATCCTGCCGACATCGAGTTTGCGTGGTCTGCAATTATCTGCGCAATATCGACGGGACGGGAAAGGAAGGCCGAGTGGCTGGAGGCGACGCGTATGGTCTGTCCTGCCCGTGCGGACATGGCTTCCTGCGCCGGAACCGGAATCGCATTGTCGTTCTCGCAAATGATGTAAGTGCTTGGGGTCGATATTCACGCTGCGGCAGTTTGTGATTCTTCGAAAGAAGAGAGGCTCTGTGGCGAAAGTCGGGCTGCCGCGGCATCTGCGGCGGCTTCATCGATATCAGCAAAGAATATGTCTCGCGTATCTGTCGGCATCGTGACACCGTCGCCTATTTGCAACCATGATGTTGGTTGTCCCCCAATGGCACTCAACAGAGACTCGCCGATATCGAGCTGAAATGCCGTCAGATAGATGAGGTGCGCAACATTGGGGGCGCCCGCTGCCCCCTCGCTCAGTGGGAGGCCGCCGTAGGAATGTGCTACCGCGATGACGTTCCCCTCTATCGAATCGAGAGCAGTCCGCACAACTCGCGCGTCATCATCGAGTCCTCCTCGTTGTCCTCCTTGCGGATTGGCGCTGGGGAGGTCGACAGTCTCGACCTCCAATCCGTTTCTGATCAATTCTTCCTTGACGTTCTGCCAGCACCATGCGCCGTGCCATGCGCCGTGCACGAGTAGGACCGTGAGGCGCTCCTGGGAATCCGATGACATGGAACCTCCGTTGTTCGCGATGTGAACATTCATGCAGTATGTGAACATGCAGAAGATAGCAAGAAGGGTGACTCCTGTCACCATTGAATGTCGGTGACCGCCGGCAGGCAGCGCCTGATCACGGTTCGTGTATCCAGATCAGCGCAAATGCCGATGCCGTTCGTGTTGAACAGATTCGGGAAGGCTGATCCGCGGAGGGGTCGACACCGCAGGTCGCCTTTCGTGGCATCTATGCACTCGCTGCGACGTGGGCGATGGCCGGTCTCGGTCTAGCGGGCGAACGGCGCGGCGTCGGTGTCGTCGTGATCGACAAGGACGTCGTGGTCGACGACCTCGACCGCCGATTTGCATGTCGCCTGGGGCGGTGAGTCGTCACTTTCCTGCAAGAATCATTGCCCGGGATCGGGTCGTGCCTGCAGCACCGGTGCGGCGGCGGCGAGCAGGGCGTCGCGGTCTCGGTTCAACGGGGGATAGATGCGTTGGGTGTTGATGGTGACCTTGGTGGCCTTGGCCCGGGCGCCGCGCGACACTACCTGGCGATCCCACCCCTCGGTGTATACCGCGCCCGCCGGTCCCAGGTCGAGAATCGTGGCATACCAGGGGATCCGGAGCGGAAGCATCGGCTCTCCGAGTAGATCGCTGACGACGTTGTAGCCCGCGTAGCGGCCCATCGGGCGCCCGTGCTGGCACGACATCACCGACACGTGGTCGTCGTCCACCTGTGCCGCGGCGACGTCGCCGGCCGCGAATACTCCGGGCGAGCCGATCACTCGCAGATAGTCGTCGACCGGCAGGCGCCCGAGCCGGTCGCGCTCGCCGAGTTGTGCGGTCAGCGGATTGGCCCGCATGCCCGCGCACCAGACGACGGTGCCCGCGGCCAGCACCTCTCCGGAGGAAAGCGTCACGCCGTGCTCGTCGACAGCGGCGACACCGACACCGGTCATCGTCTCGACGCCGTTGTCGGACAGGGCCGCTTCGATCACCGGTCGCGCCGATGCCCCCATGTCGGAACCGACGTAGGGGTTGTGATCGATCAGCACTACCCGCGGTTCGACGCTGCGCCCAGCGCATACCTTCGCCAGCATTCCGGGCAACTCGGACGCCGTTTCGATGCCCGTAAGGCCTGCGCCGACCACCACCGCGGTCGCCGCGCCCCCGTCCGCTCGGCCGTCGGACAGCGTGGCCAGGTGGAGCTGGAGCTTGATTGCACCGTCGTAGGTGTCCACGTCGAAGCCGAATTCCCGCAAACCCGGGATATCGGGCTTCACCACCCGACTGCCCAGCGCCATGACCAAGCGGTCGTACCTCTGCGTGGGTTGAACTCCATTACCCGAGACGGTGACGCTGTGCGCCGCGGTGTCGATCGCCCTCACCTCGGCGGCGATGTGCCCGACGTCGACCGGGTCGAGCACATCGCTCAGCGGAATGCGGCAAGCGCTCAGGTCTGCCTCGTAGTTGCGGACCCGGATGTCGTGGAACGGCTGCGCACTGATCACCGTGACATCGACGGTGTCCGCGGCGTCGAGTTCGTCGAGCCGCCGCGCCGCCCCCAGCGCGGCCCACAAGCCGGCGAATCCCGAGCCGAGGACGAGGACGCGCTTGGAATCAGACACACCGCCATCGTGCCAGGTCTATGCCGGGACGACCGCTGGATCACGCGCGATCGGGCACCACCGGACCGAAACGCCCGAACTCAGCCCTGCGTGAGCCGGGCCACCAGGTCGATGTAGCCCTGCTTGGCATCGGCGCTGCTCGTACCCGCTACCTTGGCCCAGGCGTCGTACTTGGCGCGGTGACCATGTCGAACCGACCGGGCCGCTTGCCTTCGACATCGCCCTTCGACCCCTGCTTGAACAGCGCGTACAGCCGCAGCAGCTCATCGTTGGCCGGCCGTGAGGTGAGCTTCTTGACGTTCTCCTGCGCATCGGCGAACGCCTGATCCAGATCCGACATGGGCACCCCTGGCTCTCGGACGAACTCTTCGACGCAATCGTAACGCCCGGAGCCGATGGCGTCTGATCCGTTCGGGCCGCCCATTCGATGAGGGCGAGGCGGGTTTCGAGAGACAGGTTGTCCCGAGCGGGAGTTGGTGTGAAGGTGTGCGGCGACGGGGGTTCCATCGATATGGTCGACCGGCGAGTGAGGTGAATTGAGCAGGCGCAGTGGTTGTGGGACCCCAAACTTCGACGGAGGTGTGTATGACGGTCGCTGACACGGTGGCGCCGCTGGTTCGCGCGGTGGTGGGGGCACAGGTCCCGGTAGGGATCCGGTGTTGGGACGGTAGTCGCAGTGGTCCTTCGGACGCGCCGTGGCAGGTGCACATCGTCAATCGGCGTGGTCTGCGGCGGTTGCTGTGGGCGCCCAACGACCTCGGTTTCGCGCGGGCCTACGTGTCCGGCGACATCGACATCGAGGGAGACCTGCTCGCCGGGCTGGACGTGTTGGAGCAGGTGTCGGACCCGAGCAGGGGCCCCGGTGTACGGATAGACCGGCAGACGAAGAAGGCGCTGGCGGCAGCGGCGCTGCGTCTGGGGATCATCGGCCTGCCGCCGAAACCGCCGGTCGAGGAGATGAAACCGGCGCGCGGGCACCGGCACGACAAGGAGCGTGACGCCGCCGCGATCAGCCACCACTACGACGTCGGCAACGACTTCTATCGACTCGTGCTCGGTGAGTCGATGACCTACTCGTGCGCGTACTGGGCGCAGCCGAGCGAGGATCTGGACGCAGCCCAATATGCCAAATGCGATCTGGTGGCCCGCAAGCTCGGTCTGACCGCGGGGATGCGGGTCCTCGACGTCGGCTGCGGGTGGGGGACGTTCGCGCTGCACGCGGCACGTCACTACGGAGTGCACGTCGTCGGTGTCACCCTGTCCCAGGAGCAGGCGGACTACGCCGGCAAACGGATGGTCGACGCGGGCGTGGGGGAGTTGGTGCAGATCCGAGTCCAGGACTACCGCGACGTCACAGACGGCCCCTACGACGCGATCTCGAGCATCGGCATGGCCGAGCACGTCGGCGCCGCGATGCTGGCGACCTACGCCGCGGACCTGTTCGCGTTGCTACGCCCGCAGGGGCGGTTGCTCAACCACGCGATCTCGCGGCGGCCACGAAAACCCGCCGCCACGTTCTCCAAGACGTCCTTCATCGATCGCTATGTGTTCCCCGACGGAGAAATCGAACCACTCGCGACGATGATCGAGGCGCTCGAAGGGGCCGGTTTCGAGGTGCGCGACGTCGAGTCGCTGCGCGAGCACTACGCGCTGACCCTGCGGGCCTGGGTGGGGAACCTGGAGGCGAACTGGGACGAGGCGGTGGCCTACAGCAGCGCCGGGCGGGCCCGGGTGTGGCGGATGTACATGGCCGGCGCGGCGTTGGCTTTTGCGGCGAATCGGCTCGGGATCAACCAGGTTCTGGCAGTCAAATCCTCCGAACGGGGTAGCAGCGGCATGCCCGGCACCCGTGCCGAACTCTTGCAACAATCTGTACCGATACAATCTCCGTCGGCTCGCGAACACTGAAAACCGTTCAGAAGCACTGAATTCGCGTTCGGTGCGTGCCGAGCGCAGCGCGGTAAACAGTGTCGTGATGAGACCCCCGACGGTGAGGAGGGCGCGTGCGGTTCGCGCTGGACGATTTGTTGGTCGACGTGCCGGCGGAGCAGGTCGAGGAAGCTCGCGGCTTCTACACCTCGAGGGCAGTCGGCCGCGGCCCCCGCACTCCCGAGGAGCTGAGGGAAGTACGGGCGAAGCGGTCCGCTCCTTCACCCGCCGATCCACCGGCGGTCGAAGAAATGGTCGAAGCCGCGGGAGCGCATGTCCCGGTGCGGATCTTCACCCCCGCCGGCGGGCGAGCGCGGGGCGTCTACCTCGATATCCACGGTGGCGGCTTCTACATGGACTCCGCGGCGCGCGACGACGTGCGTAACCGTGAGCTCGCTGACGCTCTCCGCATCGCCGTCGTCAGCGTCGACTACCGGCTGGCACCCGAGCACCCGTGGCCGGCCGCACCCGGTGACTGCGAAGCGGCGGCGCTCTGGCTCGTCGAACACGCCGATGCCCGCTTCGGATCATCTCGACTGGCGATCGGCGGGCGATCGGCGGGAGCGACACTCGCGCTGGCAACTCTGCTCCGGCTGCGGGACAGGGGATCCGTCGACGGGTTCACCTGCGCCGCACTCCAATTCGGCACCTTCGACTCGAGCGCGCAGACTCCGGCCGGACGCCGGATCGCTGACGAATACTTCATCCAGGCCTACGTCGGCCACGTGGAAGATCGCACTGCTCCAGACATCTCTCCTCTGTACGGCGACCTCCACGGCCTTCCCCCGGCGTTGCTGGTCGTCGGAAGCAAAGACGTGTTGCTGGAAGACAACCTCGCGATGGCAGGCCGGCTCTCCGCCGCCGGCAATGACGTCGAGCTCCGGATCTATCCCGACGCGCCCCACGGGTTCACGGGCCACCCCACGGCAATGGCCAGGACTGCGCTGAGCGGCGTCGAATCATGGCTCCTCGAGCGGCTCGCCCAACCGTAAGACTACTGTCGAAGCCTGGGAGGTCGATGCGGCAAGCTCGGCCAAGTGGTGCAGCGAGTTGGTGAGATGCTCAGGACCGAACGGCGGGAACTGGATGTACTCGCGGATGAACTGCGGCACCGCAGACCAGTCGTAGGTGAGCGTGACCTCGGTTTCAGTCGGGCCGCGCGGCACCAGGTCGTAACGCCAGATCCAGCCGCCGAACTCCAGGCGACCGTCGTCCTTCTCCTGCCCCGTCATCCAGCCGATGGCGCGCGGCGGGTCGATGACCTGGACCTCGTTGGCCACCTGATACTCACCGTTCGGATGGTTGGGGTGATACATGTCCATCCGGAAGATCTGCCCCACCTCGGTCAGCGGCGCCGGGTCGGTAGCTTCCTGAACCCAGCCGGTGCCGTCGATCGCAGAATGGGCCTTCGGGTCGGCCAGCACCGCGAACACCCTGGTGGCGGGCACGGTGACAATCAGAGTGGCGCTCACGTTGTCTTGATGCACGGTATGCACGCTCCTTGTTTGCCTCATCTCCGACCCCCCGCGGGTGCGGAAGCGGACACTCATCGATACAGACTGCGGGGCGAGGCGGAATTCATCGGTCGCCGACGCCACACGGTGGCCACGGTTATCCTGCGTCGGCGCGGTGCGCGGTGCCGAAGCGGTGTCGGTAGGCGGTCGGTGACATCGACAGCTCTCGTGCGAAGACTCTTCGTAAGCTCTCGTAGCTGGGGAATCCGGCGAGTGATGCTGCTTCTGTGGCGTTGCGTCCTTGATCGAGGAGGGCCTTTGCCAGGTCGAATCGGATCAGTTCGACGTATCGGGCTGGTGTGGTGGACAGTTCGGTGCGGAAGAGCCGGGTGAGGTGTCGGGGGCTCATGTTGAGGTGTGTGGCGAGCTCGGGGAGCGAGTGGTTTCCGGCGGGGTCTGCGGTCACCAGGTCCACGATTCGGCGGAGGGCCGGTGTGCGCGGCGGTGGGCCTTGGAGTGGGGCGGAGAATTGCGATTGTCCGCCCGCGCGCTGCAGGTAGACCACGAGGCGTCGGGCGACGTCGCGTGTCAGATCGGGGCCGTGGTCGTCTTCGACGAGGGCTAGCGCGAGGTCGATGCCGGCGCTGACGCCTGCGGAGGTGTAGGTGGTGCCGTCGCGAACGTAGATCGAGTCGGGTTCGACGTGGGTCGTCGGGTGTCGGGTGGCGAGTTCGTGTGCGACTTTCCAGTGCGTGGTCGCGCGTTTGCCGTCCAGGAGGCCGGTCGCTGCGAGGATGAATGCCCCGGTGCAGATGGAGCCGACTCGGGTAGCTCGGGTGGCGAGGGTGTTCGTGGCGTCGACGAGGTCGCGGGCGATGGCGGTTCGGGGATAGATGTCGCCGCCGGCCACGAGGAAGGTGTCGGGGGCCGGTTCCGATCCTGCGTTGCCGTCCACGGAGATCGTGATGCCGACGGACGATGCCACATTGGCCCCGGTCGGTGACAGCAGCACGATCTGGTAGTCGGCGCCGCATCGATTCGCCTCGGCGAACACTTCGGCGGGGCCGGCGACGTCCAGCAGCTTCACCCCGTCGTAGACGAGGATCGCGACCCTGTGGGGGTGGGGGCTGGTGTGCAAGCTCACCGCCTGTCCGGATTCGAGTGGTTCATGGCCGGACCGAGGCGGCGCCGGAGACCGGATGTGCGGCACCGTTGGGGGACGGACACATCGTCTGTTCTACAACATCGAAACCTGAAAGTGCAGGCTCATGACCGAGATCATCGCAGGAGTGGAGATTCCCGAGACGCAGGCGGCGGCTGAGGCCACGGTTCTGATCAGGGAGACGACGAACCCGCTGATTTACCATCACTCGCGGCGCGTGTTCCTCTTCAGCACGCTGCGGGCTCGCGAGCTCGACCTGCGGCCGGACCCTGAGCTGCTGTATCTGTCGGCGCTGTTCCATGACACGGGTCTGCTCAGGCCGTTCTCGGGCGTGGAGCAGCGGTTCGAGCTCGATGGAGCCGATCACGCTCGCACGTTCCTGCTCGATCGCGGTTTCTCCGATGCCGCCGCTGAGGTGGTCTGGACGGCGATCGCGTTGCACACCACGCCGGGGATTCCCGGCCGGATGGGGGACGAGGTCGCTGCCACGAACTTCGGTGTTCTCACCGATGTGGTCGGGTTGGGTTTGGAAGGTCTGGACCCGGATCAGGTGGAGGAGATCACTGCTGTCCATCCGCGGGGTGATTTCAAGAACGAGTTTCTGCAGGCCTTCGTCGACGGGCTCAGCTACCGGCCGGACACTACCTACGGCACCGTCAATGCCGACGTACTCGAGCACTTCGTGCCCGGCTTCCGCAGCACGAGCATGGTCGATCGGATCATGGGGTCGGCGTGGTCGTCGTGACCGGGACGGGATCGCAGGACCATTCGTCAATTCGGCACACTATTCGAAGGGAACATGATGACCAGCGTGAATCTCGGTGAGCAGCACCCGTCCGTTTACCAGAACCTGATGAGGCTGGACGCGGGCGTGAAGGCGGCTCTGGAAACCGCGGGAGTGGACCCGCTGCTGGTGGAGTTGGTGAAGATTCGCGTCTCCCAGCTGAACGGCTGCGCGTTCTGTCTTCGCTTGCACACCCGTGCGGCCCTGGCCAAGGGGGAGAGCGCGGATCGGCTTGCGGTCGTGGCGGCGTGGTGGGAGTCGCAATACTTCAGCGACCAGGAGCGGGCGGCGCTCGCTCTCGCCGAACAGGTCACCGCGCTCGCTGTCCCGGACCGGCGAGCCTGGGACGACGGCTCACTCACCGACGTGCAGGTGTCCGCGATCGGCTGGCTGGCGACCGTGATGAACGCCTGGAACCGGGTCGCGATCACCAGCCACTACCCGGTTGCGCCGTAGAGTTCTCGGCCCTCGCGGCACGAGGCAGGCGGTGACGGCGAATTGGGCCGGCGCGAGCGCGGGAATCGCGGTGGTTGGCCATGTCGAGTGTCATCTGGCTCGATCCGGCGGGCTGTTGACGTTGGCCTGGGCTTCGATGACCAGCGAAACATGGTCTATGACCCGGCTTGTGGAAATTTTCGAGTTGCCGGTGAGCCAATGCTGGTACAGGAACGCGAGAGCGCCGAAGTTCGCTGTCGAGTCGAGGAGTGATCAACGTATCGCGTGCGGCGAGAACGACACGATCCAGGACGGCAACGGGGAGTGCATCCGTGCCGGCGAAGCTCTCGTAGACGTACCGCTCGGGGGCCTGCTCGGCGGCAGGTCCCCCGCATCGTCGCGCGGCCGGTCCCGGTCCCGGTCGTGTTCTCATCCTCGCACTGCGACGTGCAGGTCGGACGCCGGTGCGATCCTCCTTCAAATGTTGACATCGACCGCTGTTGACAGCGCATGATGTCAGTTCTAGTGTTGCCGGCATGCGCGGCATCAACGAGGAGGGCGCCCGAATGGTCAGGTCTGCAATACCGGTGGAACTTCCGGTCGACAGCGTCGATCACCCACCCGAAGTGGTCGACGTACTCGTGGTCGGCGCGGGATTCGGTGGGCTGGGAACTGCGATCAGACTGAAACAAGCCGGCATCGACGACTTCGTCGTGCTCGACCGCGCGGAGGACATCGGCGGGACGTGGCGGGTCAACACCTACCCGGGAGCGCAGTGCGACATCCCCTCGATCCTCTATTCATTCTCTTTTGCACCCAACCCGAACTGGACCAGGCTTTACCCGCTGCAGCAGGAGATCCACGACTATCTCCGTTCCTGCGCTGAGAACTTCGGCATCGTCCCGCATCTGCGGATGGGTCATGACGTGCAGGACGCGGCCTGGGACGACGACTCGCAGGTGTGGCACGTGACCACCAGTCGTGGAACTTGGGAGGCGCGGATCCTGGTCGGGGCGATGGGCCCGTTCAGCGAACCGGCGGTACCGAACCTCCCGGCACTGGAGAGCTTCCGGGGCGCTGTCTTTCACTCGGCGGCCTGGGACCACGAGCACGATCTCGCGGGGGAAAGGGTCGCAGTGATCGGAACCGGGGCCTCTGCGGTCCAGATCATCCCCCGAATCCAGCCGATCGTCGGTTCGATGACAGTGTTCCAGCGGACCCCGACGTGGATACTTCCGCACCCCGACCAGCCGATGACCGGATGGCCCCGGAAACTGTTCGCGCGGGTACCTGTTGCCCAGAGGCTGGCACGGTCCGGTCTCGATCTGGTCCAAGAGGCGATGGTTCCCGGGTTCGTGTACAAGCCGGCGCTATTGAAAGGGCTGGCGGCACTCGGGCGCGCCCACCTGCGCCGCCAGGTCCACGACCCCGAACTGCGGACAAAACTTACGCCCACCTATGCGTTCGGTTGCAAACGACCGACGTTTTCCAACTCTTTCTATCCGGCGCTCGCGCAACCGAACGTGGACGTGATCACCGACGGAATCCGGGAAGTGCGATCGAATGGGATCGTCACCGAAGACGGCGTTCTGCACGAGGTCGACACGATCGTGATGGGAACGGGATTCCGGCTGACCGACAATCCCGCGTTCGACGTGGTGCGAGGTCGAGACGGTCGTACCCTGGCCGAGGCGTGGAACGGCAATGCCCGCGCCTATCTCGGCACCACCATCAGTGGTTTCCCCAACTTCTTCATGTTGCTCGGCCCCAATTCGGTCGTCTACACCTCGCAGGTGGTGACCATCGAAGCGCAGATTGCGTACATCCTCAGTTGCCTGCAGGAAATGAACGCGCAGGGGGCGGCCAGTATCGACGTCCGCCCCGAGATTCAGCAGGCGTTCGTCGACGAGGTCGACGAAAGGCTGCAGACCTCGGTGTGGAACACCGGCGGGTGCAACAGCTACTACCTCAGCGGCGAGGGCCGCAACTTCACCTTCTACCCGGGGTTCAACCGCCGCTTCCGCGCGCGGACCCGGCGGGTGGACCTCCACCACTACATCATCAGCGGGGCCGGAGCCTCGGCAAAGTCGACAGTGAGGACAGCAGGATGATGTCGTTTCCCCGAATCGGCCGAAACCCTGTGGTCGATCCCGTCGGTGCGCGGCGGTACACGGACGAAGCTCACGCGATCGCCGCCCGTGACGTCGAGTTCTCCTGGGATGGAGTGCCGTTGCACTATGTTCCCGGCGAGCCGATGGCCACGCATGTCATCAACTTCATGCATCTGGTTCTTCCCGAAGGTGAGCGTGCGATGTCCGCGACGTTGGCGGAGGCACTGCCATTGATCGAGGACGAGCGGCTCCACGAGGAAGTGGTCGGGTTCGTCGGCCAGGAGGCAACTCATGCCGCTTCGCACAAGGGTGCCCGTGAGCACCTCGCGGAACTGGGCATGGACATCGAACCGATGGCGGAGAAGATGGACTGGCTCGTTGACCGGATTCTGGGAGACCGAGGGCTGTCCGGCCGCGCGAAACAGGCGTGGCTGTGCGAACGGCTGGGCTTGTTCGCCGCCATGGAGCACTACACCGCCGTGGTGGGGGAGTGGCTGCTGACGGACCCCGCGCTGGAGAAGGCGGGCATGCATCCGGTGATGCTCGACATGGTCCGGTGGCACGGCGCCGAGGAGGTCGAGCACCGCAACGTCGCCTTCGACGCCTACATGTACGTCGACGGCAGCTATGCCCGGCGCGTACGAACGGCGCTGATCGCCAGCCTCACGCTCAGCCTGCTGTTCCTGACATCGATGAACTACCTCTTCCGCACCGACCCGTCGACGGACAAGGGTCGCTTCTGGCCCCTGCAGCTGATCCGGGCAACCAGGCGGGGGCTCGTGCCGAACATCAAATTCCTGATCACGGAGATCCCGCCGTACCTCCGTCCCGGCTTCCATCCCTCGCAGATCGGTGACATGGATGTGGCGATGCGCTACCTCGCACAATCGCCTGCTGCCAACCGTTCCCACCGAGGAAGCCACTTATGACGATGACGAGGTCGGACCGGTCCGCAGGTTCGGACTCCGATACACCCGATTTCGAACCCTCCAGGGTTCTCCGGCTGGCCGCGCGGGCGACGGTCGCGTATCGGCACGTGTTCGCCGCCAGTCGTGCTGCTCCGTGGCTGTCGAGGCCGAAGCCTGTGCGCAACTGGGGGTTCGATAGGGGACTGATCGTTGCGGAGGTGCGAACCGAGGCTGCTGATGTGGTCAGCCTGAAAGTGGTGTCGCCGGACGGACGCGATCTTCCGTCCTGGATCCCGGGCGCTCACCTCGACCTGATCCTCCCGTCCGGAAAGCAACGGCAGTACTCTCTGTGCGGCGACCCCGACGACCTGTCGTCCTACCGCATCGCGGTCCGCCGGATCGACACGGGTCTGGGTGGCTCGATCGAGGTACACGACTCCCTGCGGGCCGGGACCCCGATCACCGTGCGGGGGCCGCGCAACGCGTTCCCACTGGTGGCCGCGGACTCGTATCTGTTCGTCGCGGGCGGAATCGGAATCACCCCGATCCTGCCGATGCTGAAGAGATGCCACGACCGTGAACTGCCTTGGCGGCTGGTGTATCTCGGACGCTCCCGAGCGACCATGCCGTTCCTCGACGAACTCGCCCGGTACTCCCGTGGCCAGGTCGAGATCCGGCCGGACGACGAACTCGGCGCTCCCGACGTCGCCGGAGTCGTCGCCACGGCTTCACCGGGTGCCGCCGTCTACATGTGCGGTCCGACACCGTTGATGACGACCGCACGTCGGGTGATGCGCGAGATCGACCCGACCGGATCGCTTCACACCGAGCGCTTCTCACCACTTCCGGTGGTCGATGGCCGCGAGTTCGAGATACACCTTGCCCGCCGAGGGACGACTGTGTCCGTCGGGCCGGACGAGACCGCGCTGGCCGCGATCCGCCGGGAGGTCCCCGGCGTGGCCTACTCATGTCAGCAGGGCTTTTGCGGCACCTGTCGCGTGCGTGTCCTGGCCGGTGAGGTCGATCACCGCGACAGGATCCTGACGCACGACGAGAAGGAGGATTCGATGCTGATCTGCCTGTCCCGCTCGGCCGGTGGGTCGCTGGTGGTCGACCTGTGACGCGCTGGTACCCACTCGCCGCGACCGACGACGACTTCCTGCAGACCGCCCGATTCCGGATTGTGCACGTCGTGAACGTCTCGACGGACACCGGCCACGTGTGGAGTGTGTTGACCGCGCACGACGCACTGGTGTCGTGGGCGCGGCCGATCACGGCCAGCGAGTGGACATCGTCGCGGCCCTTCGGCGTCGGTACCACCAGGACCGTGACGCTCGGGCACGGGGCCGCGGCGCTCAGGGAACGCTTCTACCGCTGGGACGAGGGCAGATGGATGACTTTCACCGCCGAGTCCGCAAGCAGACCGGGATTCCGCCGGTTCGCCGAGGACATCTCCCTGGAGCCGACGCCGGACGGAACCCGCCTCACCTGGACCTTTGCGGTGGACTCCGCGCCCGGGTTCGCCCCCATCCTCGCGCTGTCCCTTCCACTCCTTCGTCGGGTGACACGGGGATGGGCGAACGCGCTCGCCGCCACGGCGCTCGACGAACCGAAGGGCACCGCCCGATGATCAGCACCTCGGCTGCGGCAGACACGTTCGATGTGATCAGTCCGGCGACCGGACGGGTGGTCGGCACCCACCCGCGCGGGTCGGCCGACGACGTCGAGGACGCGATACGCCGCGCGAGGTCGGCGGATGTTGGGCGGCACTGGGATTCGAGGCACGGGCCCGGCGACTCGACGCGTGGCGGGCATCATCGCCCGCCGGGCACCGGAACTCGCGGAACTCACCCACATCGAGATGGGCAAGCCGCAAGCGGACGCGATGCTCGAAATTGCGATGGCCTTGGAACACCTCGCGTGGGCGGCGAAGAACGCCGCCCGGGTTCTGGGTCGGCGCACGGTCCGCCCCAGCCTCCTCACCGTCAACCAGGCGGCCGGCGTCGAGTATCTCCCCCTCGGAGTGGCCGGGTCCACGGCGCTGACGGGTTGCGGGAATTCACCTTCCCTCGTGCGATGACGAGGCAGCGATTCCCGTCGATTCTTCCGCTCACCACGTTTCGGCGCACACCACGCATCGACGCTCTGGTCCGCGTTCTCGTCCGACTGCTCCACGGAAGGCATTGATGATGGCCACGTTCAGAACCCGGTCGACCATTGCGCGCACCCTGAGAGACCTGGGCCTCCCACTGCCCGGTCGAGGCGCCGAGTACAACGTTGCCGGCAAGGTGGTCCTGATTACCGGCGGAGGTGACGGTATCGGACTGGCATCGGCGCGTGCCCTGCACGCCCGCGGCGCAACGGTCGCACTGCTCGATGTCAATCAATCGTCCCTGACGGCAGCTGAATTCGCGCTCGGCCGACGGCGGGTCCTCACCCTGGTCGCCGATGTCCGCGACCGTCCCGGCATGGATTCAGCCGTGCACGCGGTGATCGAGCGGTACGGGCGGATCGATGTGGTGATCGCGAACGCCGGAGTGACCCCGCCCCCGTCCACCCTCCGCCAGATCGATCCGGCGGGCTTCGACCGCGTGATCGACATCAACCTCACGGGTGTCTTCAACACCGTCCATCCTGCGATCGACGAAGTGATTGCGCGACGCGGCCACATCGTGGTGGTGTCGTCTGCGGCGGCCTTCGCGCCCGGTCTCGGTGGCGCGTCCTACATGATCAGCAAGGCCGCCGTCGAACAACTCGGCCGGGCACTCCGTCTCGAACTCGCCGGCTACGGCGCCTCCGCGGGTGTGGCGTACTTCGGGATGGTCGACACCCAACTGGCTCGGGCAACCCTCGACGACGACGAGATCGGCAGAAGGCTCGATGCGCGTCTTCCTCGTCCGCTGCGCCGCCGCATCAGCCCAGAGGATGCCGCGACGGTGATCGCAGATGCTATCGCCCGCCGCGCCGGACGCACCCTCGCTCCGGCGGCATGGCAACCGTGGGCCCTGGGACGAGGACTGGTGAACGTGCTCGCCGACGGCTACCTCGCCGCCGACGCCGAATGTCACCAACTGATCCGCGAGCTCGAAGAACGTCCCGTCACCACACACCCGAGTGGCTCCACAACAGCCGGTCCCGAACCGAGGAGAACGCCATGACCATCGAGGAAGCGCCCCACACCCTGTGCGCAGCATTTCAACGCACCGCCGCCATCGACCCGGACGCCATCGCACTGCGAACCGTCGGCGATGCACAGACGTTGACCTGGCGGCAGTACTCGAGCCAGGTCCGCGACGTGGCAGCCGGATTCGCCGCACTCGGAGTCCGCCGCGGCGACACCGTCGCCTTGATGATGGCCAATCGTGTGGAGTTCTACCCCATCGATGTCGGAGCTCAACATGTCGGGGCGACGTCGTTCTCGATCTACAACACGCTTCCCGCATCTGCTATCGCTTACGTTCTCGGGAACGCCGAAGCCAAGGTCGTGGTGTGCGAGGCCCAATACGTGGAACGAATCAGGGAATCCGGCGCACAGGTGGAGCAGATCGTCGTCATCGACGCCGAGGGAGGAATTGCCCCGGCCGGGACACTCACCTTGAACCAGATGAAGGCACTCGGCTCACCGGACTTCGACTTCGACGCCGCGTGGCAATCGGTGCGGCCCGACGATGTTGCAACCCTGATCTACACCTCGGGCACCACCGGCAACCCGAAAGGGGTGGAGTCGACTCATGCCGCATTGCTGTTCGAGGCCGGCGCGGTGTGCTGGATCCTCCCGATCGAGTTCGGAGACCGCATCACCTCCTTCATGCCGTCGGCACACATCGCCGATCGGATGACGGCGCTGTACTTCCAGATGGTGTTCGGAACGCAAGTCACCGTCGTCGCGGACGTACAGCGGATTGCTGCCGCACTTCCCGACTCTCGGCCGACCATCTGGGGCGCGGTGCCGCGTGTCTGGGAGAAGCTGAAAATCGCGGTCGAACGGGCGGTGGCGAACGAACCGGACGACGCACGACGGCACGCGCTGCAGTGGGGCCTCGATGTCGGCGCACGCCGTATCGAGATGCTCCGGGCAGGGCTGCCGGTACCGGAAGAACTGGAACACGAGTTCGTCACGGCAGAATCAATGGTGCTGGCGCCGATGCGCGCCGAACTCGGATTCGACAAGCTCAGATGGGCCGTGTCGGGGGCGGCACCGATACCAGCCGACACGTTGGCGTTCTTCTCAGCGCTCGGGCTGCAGATCTCCGAGATCTGGGGGATCTCGGAACTGACCTGCATCGCCAGTGCGGCCCCGGCCGATCCCGCCAAACTGGGAACGGTCGGCAAGATCGTGCCCGGCATGGACATGCGAGTCGCGAACGACGGTGAGCTTTTCGTTCGTGGCCCCCTCGTCATGAAGGGCTACCGGGGGGAGCCTGCCAAAACTGCCGACGCCGTCGACGCCGACGGATGGCTGGCCACCGGTGACGTGGTGTCCATCGACGCGGACGGATACCTCACCGTCATCGATCGGAAGAAGGAACTGATCATCAACTCCTCGGGGAAGAATATGTCCCCCGCCACCATCGAAAACGCAATCAAGGCCACCTCCTCGTTCATCGGCGGCGTGGCCACCATCGGAGATGCGCGGCCGTACAACACGGCCTTGATCTCACTCGACCCCGAGGCCACAGCCAATTTCGCTGCGACGAAGGACATCCGGGTCGACGCCGCTTCCCTGGCAGGAGACCGTGACATGATCGCGATGATCGCCGCCGCCGTCGCGCTGGCCAACACCGGCCTCTCTCGCGTGGAGCAGATCAAGCGCTTCCCTGATCCTCCCCACCTTCTGGGAGCCGGGCGGTGACGAACTGACCGTGACGATGAAACTGCGCCGCAAACCGATTGCCGAGAAGTATGCATCCGAGATCGAGCTGCTCTACCTCGAACCACTCGCCCGAGGTGTGTATGAGTCCGCCGCCCGGACGTCGGAGGTCCCGGTGGGGAGCTGAGACAGCTGACCCCTCATGACTCGTTCGCAACAAATTCTGGAGACGAACCCGTGACTGCTCACCCTGCCATCACCGACATCACATCCTCATGGATGGACGACGAGCTCGGCGCAGTTGCCGAACTCGCCCGAAACTTCTTCGCCAAGGAGGTCACCCCCCCACCAACGCCTGTTCGCCGCACAGGGCTTTCCGGACAAGGAGATCTACGGCACCCTGGGCAAGCTGGGCTTGTCGGGGATGTCGATTCCTACGGAGTTCGGCGGAGGGGGAGGAACTTTCGCCCACGATGCCGTGCTGTTTCACGAACAGGTGATGGCGGGTGACCACTCGTTACAACTCGGTGTGCACTCGGGAATCGTTCCGCACTACCTGAACGCGTACGGAAGCCTCGAGCAGAAATCGCGATGGCTTCCCAAGCTCACAAGCGGTGAATGGGTCGGTGCCATCGCCATGACCGAACCTAGCGCCGGCTCGGATCTGCAAAATATCACTACCCAGGCCGTGCGTGACGGCGGCGACTACGTCATCACCGGCGCCAAGACCTTCATTTTTAACGGTCGCAACTGCGACCTCGTGATCATCGCGGCCAAGACCGATGCCACGCTCGGGGCGAAGGGAGTGTCTCTCGTTGTCGCCGAGGTGAACGACGACACTCCCGGATTCTCGCGCGGACAGATCTTCGACAAGCTGGGCCAGAAGGGGCAGGACACCACCGAACTGTTCTTCGACGGACTTCGCGTCCCGGTGGACAACCTCCTCGGAGAACGTGAGGGTGCCGGATTCGTCCAGCTGATGCAGCAGCTACCACAGGAAAGGTTGATCTGCGGCGTCGCTGCCGTCGCCGCGATCGAACGCGCAGTAGCACTCACGATCGAGTACACCAAATCGCGGACAATGTTCGGAAAGACCCTGTTCGAACTCCAGAACACCCGCTTCGAACTTGCCGAATGCGCGGCACTCGCGAGGGTGTCGCGCACCTTCATCGACGACTGCATCGACAAGCACCTTCGCGGCGAACTCGATGTCACCACCGCCGCAATGGCGAAATACTGGTTGACCGACCAACAGTGCGCCGTGATCGACCGCTGTCTCCAACTGTTCGGAGGATACGGTTACATCCTCGAATACCCCATCGCCCAGATGTACGCCGACGCCCGCATCCAGCGCATCTACGCCGGATCCAACGAGGTCATGAAGGAACTGATCTCGAGAGCGCTATAACAAGCAGACAGCTCAGCATCGTCGCATGGTGGGTGATTCCGCAAGTGCCTACCACACGCACACGATCGGCTCGGCCTGGTCTGGGGAAGTGCCGGGGCGGAATACAGATCTGACAGACGCGCAATCGGCTCTACTGGACCGTTGGTTCGGGCAGTGGCAGGTTCTCGCGGATCATTCGTGGCCATTGCAGGACACGACCGTACTGAGAGTGCGGAAAGCTGACAACGACTTCATCGTGAAGGCATCACGGTCGAGCCATCACATCGGCAGGGAGATCGCAGCCCACCAAGTATTCCTGAGGAACACGGGGTTGGGTTGCCGCGCTTGGTGTATGCCGACGTGGGCGAGAAGCTGCTGGTGACCGAGTACCTCCCCGGAGAACTGGTCGAGGGGTCGCCAGCGGACTGGGACCCGGCCACCTACCTGCAGGCGGGGCAGGCACTCGCTGGTCTGCTGTTGCCGGGCGACGTGTCTGCCGTGTACTACGCAAATCTGATCGAGCGCACGCATGGGTACATCGACCGGGCGGAGGATCTGGTGTCGGCTGACCAGCTGGAGGCATTGCGCGTGCGGTTGGCGGCTACCGCGGCAAGGCCGGTGCGGTTGTCGTTCACCCACGGCGACTACCACCCGCGGAACTGGTTGCTGCATGAGAGTGAGTTGAGGGTGATCGACTTCGGCCGCGCGGACTGGCGGCATTGGACGAGTGATCTGGTGAGGTTGCAGTCTCAGCAGTTCAGGGGCCGGCCCGATTTGGAGGAGGCCTTCCTTGCCGGTCTCGGGCGTGATCTCACCGCCTCAGACGTCGAAACCTTGGACCTCGAGTGGATGCATCAGGCGATAGCGACTGTGGTGTGGGCTCACAACATGGGTGACGCAGAATTCGAGGAACACTGCCGCTGGATGCTCGACAAGAGCGTCGGCCCGGGTATCTCAGGTTCATCTTTGAAAACGTAGAAACGCGACGCATCTACCGATCGGCGGAATCCCGCAGATCAGGACCGAAGGCAGATCGCCGGTCGGGCAGTGAGTGGCGCTCAGGTGTGCCCGCACCGGGTGCGGACCCACCCACCTCGGATTCCGACCGGGCGCCCACCACGGTGGCGACCCGGTCGGAAGTCGAGGCGGTGCTCAGCACGCAGTTGCGTGCGTCGTGAACGGGTGGGTGAGGTGCCACCTCTCCGCGTCGGTCAGTCGCCGACGACGGCGTCGGCCTCGATCTCGATGAGCAGGCCGGGGGCAATCAGCGCGCTGACCTCGAGGATCGTGGTGGCGGGTCGGATTTCGCCGAAGACCTCGCCGTGCGCGATGCCGGCCTCTTCCCACCGGCTCATGTCGGTGAGGTACATGCGGGTGCGGATCACATCGGTCGTGCTCGCTCCGGCCTCCGTGAGTGCTGCGTCGATCCGGCGCAGTGCTTCCCGGGTCTGTTCACCAAGATCGTTTCCGCCGACGGGGCCGTCGGGACCCGACGCCGTGGTGCCCGACACGGACACGAGCTGGCCGATGCGCACGGCGCGGGAGTAGCCGATCTTGGCTTCCCATTCGGAACCGGACGAGACATTGTTTCTGTTCGACATGGGCAACATTGTCGCAAGCCCAGATCCGGCGCTCACCAGGGCGGTCTTTCCCCACGATCCGGTCTCCGCGCGGGTCGAAGCCTTGACACCGGTTAGAACAAATGTTCGCATGTACTCATGAGGTGGGATGGGCAAGCGGTCGACGCCGACGACGGTGCATTGCCGGGGCTGGAGCGTGCCGGGCTCGTGCGCAGTGTGCAGACGCCCGAGTTCGACGGCATCACCTTCCACGAGGTGCTCTGCAAGAGCGCGCTGAACAAGATGCCCGAGGAGTCACAACTGCCTTTCCGGTTCACCGTCAATGCATTTCGCGGATGCTCGCACTCCTGTCGCTACTGCTTCGCGCGGCCCACCCACGAGTACCTCGACCTCGACGCGGGCCGTGATTTCGACAGTCAGATCGTCGTGAAGACCAACGTCGCGGCGGTGCTGCGCAAGGAGCTGGGGCGTCGGTCGTGGAAGCGGGAGCACGTGGCGCTCGGCACCAACACCGATCCCTATCAGCGAGCGGAGGGCCGGTACCGTCTGATGCCCGGCATCATTCGCGCGCTGGCCGAATCCGCCACCCCGTTCTCGATTCTGACCAAGGGGACATTGCTGCGGCGCGACCTCCCGCTGCTGACGCTCGCCGCCCAGCAGGTGCCGGTCAGCATCGGCGTGTCGCTCGCGATCCACGATCCCGACCTCCAGAAGTCGATCGAGCCGGGAACGCCCACCCCGAAGGCGCGCCTCGATCTGATCCGGGCGATCACCGACGCCGGCCTGCCCTGCAATGTGATGGTGGCCCCCGTCATTCCCTTCCTGACCGATTCGGTGCGTCATCTCGACGGACTACTCGAATCCATCGCCGATGCCGGCGCCTCGGGTGTGACCGTCTTTCCGATGCACCTGCGCGGCAGCACCAAGGGCTGGTTCATGAACTGGCTGTCGACCGAGCATCCGGCGCTCGTCCGTCAGTACCGGCAGTTGTACGGGCGGGCGGCCTACGTTCCGCCCGAATACAAGTCGTGGCTGAAGCAGCGCGTCGACCCTCTCGTCGACCGGTACGGTCTGGGCGGCGGGGCGAACCATCGGGAGGCCGGGCACCCCGAGTCCGTCGAGTCCGATCGCGGTGAACTGGTCGGGGTCGGTCGTCCCGGACCGGCGCTCACTCTCTTCTGACGTGAACGGTCCGCCTCGGCTCGTACCATTCGGCGCCGGCAGGTTCTCCCGCCATGTTCCAGCTCCACGAGATGGTCGGTGCGATGCGCACATAGAGGCCGGGGCCGACCATTCCGTCCCGTTCCACCGGCTGATCGGCCGTGCCGTAGATCCGGATGGACCGCGCGACGAAAGGTTCGAACGACACCAGGTCGTCGACGACCAGCGACACCTTGTCGTTCCCGGCCCGGATGTTCCGGAACTTGCGGGTACCGGCGACGGACGGTCCGGAGCCTCCCACCCAGAAGTCCGTTCCGTCGAACTCGAAGGCGAGTGGAACGACGTCGGGTTGCCCGTCAGCGCCTACGGTGGCGACGCGCGCGATCGGCTGCGACCGCAGGTAGGCGATCTCTTCGTCCGTGAACGACATGGAAATCTCCTCGTCGATGTCGACCGATGTCTCTGCGTCGACACTAACCAAGCGGATGAGTAACGCTCGCCGCCTTCCCGGAGACAAGGGGGAGAGAGGTTCGCCCGACGCGGACCGGCCGAGGAGCACCATGCCTGTGGGAGATCTGGTTGTCCGATCGGCGGTGGTGGGTTCGCTCGCCGTGGCCGCACTACTCGGTGCACCGGCCGCCGCCGGGGCGGATGCTGCGACGCTGACCCCCACCTACACGATCGGACACGGTCTGAACCCCGGCGACTTCAGCGTGTGCGGTGGGCGCATCGACGCCCACGCGTCATCCGGCTACCCGGAGCCGTACGGGCCGAACTACGTGCTGTTGACGACGTACTTCGTGGGCCCCTCCCGGGTCTGCATGGTCGACGGAACCCTGCATTGGCGCAACCTCGACACCGGTGCCTCCGGGACGAAGCAGTGGGCGTTGAGCGGATGGGACGGTCCGGGCGCGCCGACAGCCGTGTACTTCGATCCGGGGGCGGGCCGGGTCGGCATCGAGATCACCACGAGCACCCCGAACATTCCGGGTACGGGCGAGTTCACGGCGTCCTGAGCGCAGGTGCGGCGGGTTCAGGCGAACACGTTGGCCAGCCAGGACTTCCACGCGTCCTGCGACTTCTCCTGGTCGGCGCCCGCAGCGAACAGGTGGTGCGCCGCGTCGACCGTTCCGCCGAACGCGTTGCGGCCGTAGAACCGGTACAGCGCATCGGCGGTCCGGATGCCGATGAAGTGCGGCGTCAGGTAGTCGACGACACCGTCCACGGTGCCGAAACCGGGGACGTCCACGGACACGGCGTCGCCTGCGGCGGAGGCGTCGGTCAGACTTAGCGCGCCGCGGAGGGTGGCCATCGCGCCAGGACCGGTGGACGTGTCCGGGCCGGCGGTCGTGATGTAGGTGGCCGCGCGGCCGGCGAAGTACTGGACATACTGGCCGAGGCTGTGGAGGTAGAACGTGGTGTGCTTGTCGGCGCCGTCGTACTGCGCGTCCCAGTCGTCGGTGAAGATGCCGCTGTGGACGTAGCGCAGCGCCGCGGTGCCGCCGTCGCGAGCCTCGATGAGGTATTCGAGGGCGTTGAACCAGCCGCCCGGACCTTCCTGCCGCACGGCGAACTTCTGCGGCGGCTCCCACGCGACGACGGTGGGGTCGTCCGGTCCCTCGCTGCCCACACCGGGATCCAGTTCGGAGGGGAACATCCAGCCGCCGGTGCCGGTGGTGACGGCGGCGAACACCTCGTCCGGGCCGGCGTTCAGGACGACCTCGCGGCGAATCTCGAAGTTCTGGGACATGGCTAGCTCTCCTCGTGACGGTTGTCCGGTGACTTAGCTTGTGCAGGAGGTATTTTCAGGCTGGGGTGCAGTGCGACGACGAGCCGGTGCCTGCGTCCGTTCGGGGCGTTCTCGTCGTGGTACCGGGCCACCAGGTGCTTCACGGACTCGCCGAGTTCGTCGGCGAAGGCGGACCGGTCGGCTGCGGACGCGAACCGGATCTCGCTGTCGATCGCGTAGGTGGCCAGCGGCTGACGCGCCGCGGTGGCGCCGGCGATCAACTCGCCGACCTCACGCACCAGTCGCGCGGCCAGTGCCACCAGCCAACGGGCCGACAGTTGGTCCGGTGACCGGTCGGGATCGGGTGCGAGGGCGGCGAACGCGGCGGGGGAGATGACGTACGACGCCGCGGTGGCCTGGAAGACCCGCTCGGTGACGTTGCCCTTCTTGCGTTCCTCGACGAGTTCGACGAGGCCGTGCTCCTCGAGTGCCCGCAGGTGGTAGTTGGCCTTCTGCCGCGTCAATCCGACCGTCGCGGCGATGGAACTCGCCGAACCGGGTTCGGCTAGCGCCGCGAGCAACCGCGCCCGGACCGGGTCCAGGGAGATCTCCGCGGCGGCCGCCTGATCGATCACTGCTACGTCCAACATGCGTCAACTGTCGCACCGACAGCAAATTCTGTCAAGACAAAAATAATTGTCGGTGCGGTGATCGGTCAGCGCAGCGCGGGCGGGTTGTTCAGATCGCGCGCCGAATAGGTGTCGCAGGCCTGGACCTGACCGGTCCGGTACCCGGTGGCGAACCACTTCTGGCGCTGCTCCGAGGAGCCGTGCGTCCAGCCCTCCGGATTCACCCGAGCGCCCGCGGACTGCTGGATCCGGTCGTCACCGACCGACGAGGCGGCGGAGAGGGCGTCGTCGATGTCGGTGTCGGTGAGGGTGTTCAGGAACGGCGGCCCGCCGTCGGGGCCGGGGAGGCTGTCGGCGTAGTGGGCCCACACGCCCGCGTAGCAGTCGGCCTGCAACTCGGTTCGCACCGCGGCCGAGTCGGCGCCCCGCGGGTCGGCCTGCGCCCGCCCGATGTCGCCGAGCTGATTCTGGACGTGGTGGCCGAACTCGTGCGCCACGACGTACTCCTGCGCCAGCGGTCCGCCGCTGGAACCGAAACGGTCGACGAGGAGCTGGAAGAAGCTGGTGTCGAAGTACGCCGTCGAGTCCGCCGGGCAGTAGAACGGTCCGACCTCGCTGGTGGCGTTACCGCAGCCGGTGTTGACCGAACCGGAGAACAGCACGACCTCCGGCGGCACGTACGCGGTGCCGGTCTGTTTCGCGAGCTCCTGCTCCCACACGGAGTCGAGACTGCCTGCGGTGAACACCACCCGGCAGTTCACGTCGCGGTTGGCGTCCGCGCCGGTCTCGCAGCCGGCGAGGCCGGCGCCGGAATCCTGGTTGGCGGAATCGGTGGTGCCGCTGAGGCCGCCGAGCAGCGATCCGGGATCGCCGCCGAGGAGCAGTGCGAGGACCAGCACGATCAGGCCGCCGGCGCCGCCGCCCATCGCGAACTTGCCGCCGAGGCCGCCGCCGCCTCCGCCGCCGACCGACACCCGGCCGGAGTCCATTCGGGCGCCCTCGTTGAAGGTCATGTGTCGTCGCTTTCTCTGCAGTTTTCCGGTGCGTGCCGATCGAGCCTCGCACGTGAAGCGGGTATGCGTTTCCGCTCACGCACGGTGTCTCCGTAGGATCTCAGCCAACGAAGTAGCTTGCCCCATGTTTCGAAAGGAATCCCGTGCTGCGCACACATCTCGCCGGTTCATTGCGAGCCGAGCAGGCCCAGCAGACCGTAACCCTCACCGGTTGGGTTGCCAGGCGTCGTGATCACGGCGGGGTGATCTTCATCGATTTACGTGACGCGTCGGGTGTCTCCCAGGTGGTGTTCCGGGAGGGCGCCGCCGCCGAGCAGGCTCACCGTCTGCGCGCGGAGTACTGCGTCAAGGTGACCGGCGTGGTCGAGGTACGTCCCGAGGGCAACCAGAACTTCGAGATCCCCACCGGGGCCATCGAGGTCAACGTCACCGACCTCGAGGTCCTCAACGAGAGCGCACCGCTGCCGTTCCAGCTGGACGACCAGGCCGGAGAGGAAGCGCGCCTGAAGTACCGCTACCTGGACCTGCGCCGTGAGGGCCCCGGTCACGCCATCCGGTTGCGGTCCAAGGTCAACGCCGCGGCCCGAGCCGTGCTCGCGCACCACGAGTTCGTCGAGGTCGAGACGCCCACGTTGACGCGGTCGACGCCGGAGGGCGCCCGCGACTTCCTGGTTCCCGCGCGACTGCAGCCGGGCAGCTTCTACGCGTTGCCGCAGAGCCCGCAGCTGTTCAAGCAGCTGCTCATGGTCGGTGGCATCGAACGCTACTACCAGATCGCGCGCTGCTACCGCGACGAGGACTTCCGCGCGGACCGCCAGCCCGAGTTCACTCAGCTCGACATCGAGATGAGCTTCGTCAACCAGGACGACGTCATCCTCCTCGCCGAGGAGGTGCTGTCGTCGCTGTGGAAGCTGGTCGGGCACGAGATCAAGACGCCGATCGCGCGCATGACGTACGCGGAGGCGATGCGTCGCTACGGCTCCGACAAGCCGGACCTGCGCTTCGGCGTCGAACTGGTCGAGTGCGCCGAGTTCTTCAAGGACACCACGTTCCGGGTCTTCCAGCAGGAATACGTCGGCGCGGTGGTCATGCCCGGCGGTGCGAGCCAGCCGCGTAAGCAGCTCGACGCGTGGCAGGAATGGGCGAAGCAGCGCGGGGCCAAGGGCCTGGCGTACGTGCTCGTCGGCGAGGACGGCACGCTCGGCGGACCGGTGGCCAAGAACCTCACCGACACCGAGCGCGAGGGCCTCGCCGCGCACGTCGGGGCGAAGCCGGGCGACTGCATCTTCTTCGCCGCCGGCACCACCAAGTCGTCGCGTGCGCTGCTCGGTGCCGCGCGTGGCGAGATCGCCCGCAAGCAGAACCTCATCGACCCGGACGCGTGGGCGTTCGTGTGGGTCGTCGACGCACCGCTGTTCGAGCCGACCGCGGACGCCACCGCGAGCGGCGACGTCGCGCTCGGCTACAGCGCCTGGACGGCGGTGCACCACGCGTTCACCTCGCCCAAGCCGGAGTCGATCGACACGTTCGACACCGACCCGGGGTCCGCGCTCGCGTACGCCTACGACATCGTCTGTAACGGCAACGAGATCGGTGGCGGCAGTATCCGTATCCACCGCAAGGACATTCAGGAGCGAGTGTTCAAGGTGATGGGCATCTCCCACGAGGAGGCCGAGGAGAAGTTCGGCTTCCTGCTCGACGCGTTCGCGTTCGGCGCCCCGCCGCACGGCGGCATCGCGTTCGGCTGGGACCGCATCACCGCCCTGCTGGCCGGGGTCGATTCGATCCGCGAGGTCATCGCGTTCCCGAAGTCGGGCGGCGGCGTCGATCCCCTGACCAATGCTCCGGCTCCGATCACCGCGCAGCAGCGCAAGGAGTCCGGGGTGGACGCCAAGCCGGAGCCGAAGGGCGACGCCGCGTCGGCCAAGCCCGACGCACCCGCAGACAAGTAGGCGGGTCCGCCGGCGGTATCTGCCGGCGGAACTCGATTGACCGGACGACGCGGAACAGCCGGGGGACACGATGTTGCACCTGCGAGTGATCTGTCCGGCCGAGCGCACCGAGGACGTCCTCGGTGTGCTCGCCGCGGAACCCGGCGCCACCCACGTGGTGGTGCTGCGCGCCGCCGCAATCGACCCCGCCGGCGACGCGATCCAGACCGACGTGGCCCGCGAATCCGCGAACGACGTCATCGACGCGCTCGAGGCCCTGGGAATCGATCGCACCGGCGCGATCACGGTGGTGCCCGTCGAAACGGTGCTGTCGAAGTCCGCACACGACGCGGAGAAGGCGGCTCCGGGCGATCCCGCGGACAGCGTCGTGTGGGAGGAACTGGTCAGCCGGACGCGCGAGGAGTCGACACTCAACGGCACCTTCCTCGCGTTCCTCACCATCGCCTGCCTGCTGGCCGCGGTCGGTGTGGTGACCGACTCGCCGATCACCGTCGTCGGGGCCATGGTGGTGGGGCCGGAATTCGGCCCGCTCGCCGCACTCGCCGTCGCGCTGATGCGGCGCAAGCTCGGTCTGGCCCGGCGGTCGCTGATCGCCCTGCTCGTCGGTTTCCCGTTCGCGATGGCGGCCACGCTGGTCGCGACGCTGCTGATGGAGCGGGTCGGCTGGATGGAGTTCGAGAGCATCGAGTCCCTCGACCAGGTCGATTTCATCTACCGGGTCGGACCGCTCTCGCTGATCGTCGCGCTCCTCGCCGGCGCGGCAGGCATGCTCGCGCTCGTGTCCGCGAAGTCGGCGGCACTCGTCGGCGTGTTCATCTCGGTCACCACCGTTCCCGCGGCGGGATTCGCCGCCGTCGCGGTCACCGTGGGCGAATGGCGCGTCGCGGCGCTGGCGGCGCTGCAGCTCGGTGTCAACATGGTGGGCATCGTGATCGCAGGGGTTCTCGTTCTGGCACTGCGATTGCGCAGCGGCGGCGATCCCCGCCGGCTACTCGAGCAGGCGCGGAAAGAGCGGTCCGTGGCACAGAGGCGGAGGGCCTGATGATCGTGTCACCGCACGACGGCGCGGGCTACGACGAACTCTTCGGCGACGGCGGCGACGTCCGGGAACCGTGGGCGGAGCTGGCCCGGGACTTCACCGGCGGCGGGCCGGACTCCGTCCGCCGCCTGCAGTCCCGCATCCGGCTTCTCGTCGACAACCACGGGATCACCTACAACCCCCTCGACGGATCGGACGCCCCGACCGTGCCGCCGCGGTGGGAGATCGACGCGGTCCCGCTGATCGTCGCGGCCGAGGAATGGGAACAGCTCGCAGCGGGCTTCGTGCAGCGCTCCCGCCTCCTCGACGCGGTACTCGCCGATCTGTACGGACCGATGGCGCTCGTCCGGAGCGGCGCCGTGCCGGCCCGCACGGTGTTCGGGCACCCGGGGTACGTCCGTGCGGCGCACGGCATCACGGTGCCGGGCCGCCATCAACTGTTCCTGCACGGACTCGACGTCGGCCGCGGGGCCGACGGCACGTTCCACGCGCTGCGCGACCACACGCAGTCCCCGGCAGGCGCCGGTTACGCGATGGCGGATCGCCGCGTCGTCGCCCGCGCGATGCCCGGCATCTACGAGACCGTCGGCCCGCGTCCGCTGTCCTCCTTCGCCCAGTCGATGCGGCTCGCGGCGATCGACGCCGCCCCCGCGGGCACCGAAGACCCCCTGGTCGTCGTCCTCAGCCCCCGCACCCGGTCCGAGGCGGCATTCGATCAGGCGTATCTCGCGACCGTCCTCGGCTTCCCGCTGGTGGAGAGCGCCGACCTGGTGGTCCGCGACGGCCACGTGTGGATGCGCTCGCTCGGCAATCTGGAACGCGTCGACGTGATCGTCCGGCGGGTGGACGCCGACCTCGCCGACCCCCTCGACCTGCGCCCCGACTCCCGGTCGGGCGTGGTCGGGCTCGTCGAGGTGCTGCGACGGGGAGCGGTGACCGTCGTCAACCCCCTCGGCAGCGGAATCCTCGAGAACCCGGCCCTCACCAGGCTGCTCCCGGACCTGTGCCGTCGTCTCCTCGACGAGGACCTACTCCTGCCGTCGGTTCCGAGTTTCTGGGGTGGCGACCGGTCGGAGCTGTCGCACATCCTCGCGAACGCCTCGTCGATGGTGCTGCGCGCGGTGCACGGGGGGTCGCCGATCGTGCCAGCCGAGCTCGGTGCCGCTGACCGGGACACCCTGCTGGACCGGGTGCGGGCCGAACCCGAGCGGTGGGTCGGGCAGATCGTCCCGGACCCCTCGTATGCGCCCGCGGCCGACGGATCCGGCGACGTCTTCCTCGCACCGGTCGGGGTGCGGCTGTTCACCGTGGCGCAGCAGGTCGGATTCACCCCCATGGCCGGAGGTCTCGGCACGTCTCTCGTTCCCGGGGCCGAGCGCGGCGACCGGCGTCACGTCGGCGCGAAGGACGTCTGGATCCGGTTGGCCCAGCGCACCGCGTCCACCGATCCGGGGGACGCCGCCGACCGCGACGGGGAAGCCCTGCCCAGGTATGCGGCGACGACGTCCGACCTGATGACGTCGCCGCGCGCACTGACCGAACTGTTCTGGATGGGCCGGTTCGCCGAGCGCGCCGAGGGTGCGGCACGCCTGATGATCGCCGTCGGCGAGAAGTACCGCGACTACCGCCTGCGACCGTGGCTCGCGGGCGGCGGAAGCCTCCCGATCCTGCTCGACACGGTCCTGTTGGTCGCCGACGCCGGGAACCGCCCGGAGGAGCCCGGTCGCTGTGCCGAGTCCGGCTCGGATCCGGTCGCCGACCAGTTGCGGGTGCGCTCGGAGTTCCGTTCGCTGACGGTCGACCCCGGCCGGGACGGGTCGCTCGCGCACGCGGTCCGTGGCGTCGAGCAGGCCGCGCGGGCCGTGCGCGGGCAACTGTCCACCGACATCTGGGCCGTCCTCAGTTCCGTCGAACGCGCACTCGGACAGGTCGCCGCCGACACGGCCGACGACGGGTCCGTGCTGTTCGAGGCGCAGTCCGCAGTACTCGGTGGGATGCTCGCTCTGTCCGGAGTCGCCGCGGAATCGCTGGTCCGGGACACCGGCTGGCACGTCATGGACATCGGGAAGCGAATCGAGCGGGCAGCCACCCTGACCGCGCTCGTGGAGTCCACGCTGCGACGGAAGACGGACCCGGCGACCGAGCGGGCGGTGATCGAATCGCTCCTCGTCGCCACCGAGAGTTCCGTCGTCTATCGCCGCCGCAATCGGAGCATCCGCCCGGCCGCCGTGGCCGAGTTGCTGCTGTTCGACGTGAAGAACCCGCGGTCGCTGGCGTTCCAGCTCGAGGCGCTCCGTGCGAATCTGACCGCACTGCCGGACGCCTCGGGTGCGTCGCGTGCGGAGCGGCTCGTCGAGGACATGGTCAATACCGTGCGGCGCGTCGACCCTGCTCGACTCGAATCGGTCGACGCGACCGGGTCCCGGAAGGAGCTGGGTGAGCTGACGGCCACGATGCGCGCACTGCTGAGCGAACTGTCCGACGTGATGTTGAAAGGTCAGCTGTCGCTGCCGGGCGGCACCCAGCCGCTGTGGGGCAGCGGGACCACGTGGAGCGCCGCGCAGGGCGGGGTTCCCGCATGACCGACGTGTCGCCCCGCACAGACGAGGCAGCGGAACGGCCGGTGCTGCGCCGATACAGGATCACCCACCGCACCACGTACACGTACTCGGGGCCGGTGTCCTCGTCGTACGGCCGGGGTTATCTCCTGCCCCGCGACACCGAGGAACAGCGATGCGTGAGTTCCGTCGTCGACATCTCGCCGGTGCCCGCGGACCGTTCCACCGGGTCCGACGTGTACGGCAACCGGGACCTGTACTTCCAGGTGAGCACGCCGCACGAGGAACTGGTCGTGGCGGCCGAATCCGAGATCGAGGTCTACGGACCCGACAAGACCGGACTCGCCGCCGCACCCGCGAACGCGCCGTGGGAATTGTCCCGCCCCGTGGGAACCGAGGGGGCGATGGCGCAGGAGTTCGTGCTCGACCTCGAACCCCCCGAGATCAGCGACGCAGTCCGCGAGTACGCGGCGCCGAGTTTCCCACCGGAACGGCCCCTCGCCGACGCGGTGGTCGATCTCACCACGCGCATCCACCGCGACTTCCAGTACAAGTCGGGGTCGACGTCGGTCTCCACGCGCGTCGCGGAGGTGCTCGAGAAGCGGTCGGGGGTGTGCCAGGACTTCGCTCGGCTCGCCATCGCCTGCCTGCGCTCGCGGGGACTCGCGGCCCGGTACGTGTCCGGCTATCTGGCGACGCAACCGCCGCCCGGCAAGGAACGGATGATCGGCGTCGACGCCACCCACGCCTGGGCGGCCGTGTGGATGCCGGGGGACCGGTGGCTCGCCTTCGACCCCACCAACGACCAGCTCGTCGACGAGCGGTACACCGTGGTCGCGTGGGGCCGGGACTACGCGGACGTGCCGCCCCTGCGCGGTGTCATATACACAGAGGCACGAAACAGCACCATTGCGGTGTCGGTTGACGTGGCGCCGATCGAAGTGCTCGCGCCGGATCAGCCGAAATGCTGAAATTCATCCGGGCTTCCGGTGGAGGACTCGATGATCCGTGTCACTAGCAGGTAAGTTGGTCCGCGATGACTGCAATACTGGCAGACCCCGTTTCAGAGGTAGTTGCCGCAGCCGAGAAGCTGCTCACCCGTCGCACAGGGGCACCCGTGACACTGGTGGATCCCGTGGATCTCGGCGGTAGTGGCCGCACCATCGTGCTCCGTGTGCGCGTGGCGGAGAATCCGTTCTCCCTTCCGCGGACGTTGGTGATCAAGCAGGTCCGCGAGGAGTCCGGGGTGTCCGGCGCGCGGGCCGTCGATCCCGACGATCTCACCGGCGACAGCCGCAGCGCCTTCCTCCGGGAGGCCGTCTCGTACCAGTTCGCCACGGCGCTGGCGACGGACAGCCGCCCCGGAGCCGAACTGCTCGCATCCGACCTCGACGCCCGGCTCCTCGTGCTCAGCGACCTCGGGGACGCCACCCCGATCAGCGCCCTGCTCGAGCACTCCGACTCCGACACCGTCACCAACACCCTGATGGCGATGGCCCAGGCGCTCGGCCGCATGCACGCGGCCACCGTGGGCCGCGAGGAAGACTTCACCGCCCTGCTGCGCCGCGCCGAGGTGGCGCACTGCGACGACACCGTGGCCGAGCAGGTGGAGCGTGCGGTGCCCGCCGTGCCCGGCCTGCTGTCCGAGATCCTCCGCGTCGACGTCTCCCCGGACCTGACCGATCAGGTGGCGCGTGCCGCGAAGCTGTTCGAGAGCGGCCGCTTCCGGGCGTTCAGCCCGTCCGACCTGTGCCCGGACAACATCATCGTCAACGACGAGGGCGTGCGGTTCCTCGACTACGAGTGGGGCGGTTTCCGCGACGCCATGCTCGACATCGCGTACGCGCTGGTCTCGTTCCCCGGCTGCCTGTGCAGCATCGAACTGTCCGAGGACCGGACGCAGGCGATGATCGAGGCCTGGCGTGCGGAGGTCGTGGGGATGTGGCCTGCGCTCGCCGACGACAACGTGCTCGCCGCCCGCATGGTCGAGGCGCAACTGATCTGGGTGTGGCTCAGCACCTACCTGTTCCTGCCGGAGAACCACACGCGCATCGCGGCCGTCCGCGAACACCACCTGTCCGTGCCGCGGTCCGAGGCGCTGACCCAGCGCTGGGACAAGCTGGCCCGCTCGGCCGATCACGCCGGGAACACGGTGGTCGCCCACCACGCCCGCGTCATCGCCGACAAGATCCGGGGACTGTCCGTCGGCTGACCCGCGGTCCGGCCGGACTGGGTCCGACGGTGCGGTTCCAGTAGCGTCGAACTTGTGAGCGATCTTTTCGGTTCGGATGTCGGCGAGGACGAGTCGGCAGGCCTGTTCGAGACGGCGCAGCCCGACGAGGCGGCATCGGCCCCGCGATCGGTTCCCGGTCCCGTGTCGGTCGACCACCACGCACCGCTGGCCGTGCGCATGCGTCCCCGGACGCTCGGTGAGGTGGTCGGGCAGCAGCATCTCCTGGGCCCCGGTGCGCCGCTGCGGCGCCTCGTGGAGGGGTCGGGGGCCGCGTCCGTCCTGCTGTACGGTCCGCCCGGCACCGGCAAGACGACGCTGGCGTCGCTGATCTCGGGGGCCACCGGCCGCCGCTTCGAGGCACTGTCCGCGTTGTCCGCCGGGGTGAAGGAAGTGCGCGGCGTCATCGAACTGGCCCGCCGCCGCCTGCTCGCGGGCGAGCAGACGGTGCTGTTCATCGACGAGGTGCACCGCTTCTCGAAGACCCAGCAGGACGCCCTGCTGGCGGCAGTGGAGAACCGGATCGTGCTCCTCGTGGCCGCCACCACCGAGAATCCCTCGTTCTCCGTGGTGTCCCCGCTGCTGTCCCGCTCACTCGTCCTGCAACTGCAGTCGCTGACGGCGGACGACATCGAGAACCTCCTGGAGCGGGCCCGCACCGACGAGCGGGGTCTCGGCGGGGAAATCGAGATCGCGGGTGACGCGATGGACCATCTGGTGCGCCTCGCGGCCGGCGACGCCCGCCGGGCGCTCACCGCGCTCGAGGCGGCGGCGGGCGCTGCGCTCGACCAGGCCGGTGACGCGGACCGTCCGGTGCTGCTGGACCTCGCGACCGTGGAGGCGAGCGTCGACAAGGCGGCCGTCCGCTACGACCGCGACGGCGATCAGCACTACGACGTGATCAGCGCCTTCATCAAGTCGATCCGCGGTTCGGACGTCGACGCCGCCCTGCACTACCTGGCCCGGATGCTCACGGCGGGCGAGGACCCCCGCTTCATCGCGCGGCGGCTGGTGGTCCATGCCAGCGAGGACATCGGGATGGCCGACCCCACCGCATTGCAGACCGCGACCGCCGCCGCGCAGGCAGTACAGCTGATCGGGATGCCCGAGGCCCGCCTGGCCCTCGCCCAGGCCACGATCCACCTCGCGACCGCACCCAAGTCGGGGGCCGTCATCGCGGCGCTCGGTGCCGCGATGGCGGATGTCGCGGCCGGAAACGCCGGGCTCGTCCCGCCGCACCTGCGCGACGGCCACTACGCGGGGGCCGCGAAACTCGGCAACGCCGTCGGGTACCGCTATCCCCACGATCATCCCGACGGGGTACTGGCGCAGCAGTATCCGCCGGACGAGCTGGTCGGTGTCGACTACTACCAGCCCACCACTCACGGCGGTGAGCGGGACATCGCGGGGCGTGTGGACAAATTGCGCGCCATCGTCCGCGGCACGAACCGTCAGGGTGGCCGGTTAAGCTGAATGTTGCCGAACTGCGCGGTGGACGCGTGGTTCGCTCAGCTTGTTCGACCCATCGTTGCCCTCGAGACAGACAATAAGGATCACTGACGTGCAGACCCACGAGATTCGCCGGCGCTTCCTCGACCATTTCGTCAAGGCAGGCCACACCGAGGTACCCAGCGCCTCGCTGATTCTCGACGATCCGAACCTGCTGTTCGTCAACGCCGGGATGGTGCAGTTCGTGCCGTTCTTCCTCGGCCAGCAGACGCCGCCGTACCCGAGGGCGACCAGTGTCCAGAAGTGTGTGCGCACCCTCGACATCGAGAATGTGGGCATCACCACACGGCACAACACGTTCTTCCAGATGGCCGGCAACTTCTCGTTCGGCGACTACTTCAAGCGCGACGCGATCAAGCATGCGTGGGCGCTGCTGACCTCGAGCGTCGACGACGGGGGTTACGGCTTCGATCCCGAGCGCATCTGGGTGACGGTCTACCTCGACGACGACGAGGCCCGCGACATCTGGCGCGACGAGGTCGGCGTTCCCGAATCGCGGATCCAGCGCCGCGGCATGGCCGACAACTACTGGTCCATGGGCATTCCCGGCCCCTGCGGCCCGTGCTCGGAGATCTACTACGACCGCGGCCCCGAGTACGGCAAGGAAGGCGGCCCGGAGGCCGACGAGGACCGCTACATCGAGATCTGGAATCTCGTGTTCATGCAGAACGAGCGTGGCCTCGGCATCAGCAAGGACAACTTCGAGATCCTCGGCCCGCTGCCGAAGCAGAACATCGACACCGGCATGGGTGTCGAGCGCGTCGCGTTCCTGCTCCAGGGCGTCGACAACGTGTACGAGACCGACCTCGTGCGCCCGGTCATCGCGAAGGCCGAGGAACTGTCGGGCCGCAAGTACGGCGCCGTCCACGACGACGACGTGCGCTTTCGGGTCATCGCCGACCACGCGCGCACCGCGGCGATGCTCATCGCCGACGGCGTGAACCCCGGCAACGACGGGCGCGGCTACGTCCTGCGCCGCCTGCTGCGGCGCATCGTCCGGTCCGCGAAGCTGCTCGGCGCCGACAAGCCCAGCATGCGTGAGTTCATCACCGTCGTCCGCGACACGATGGCGCCGTCCTACCCGGTCCTCGACACCGACTTCGGCCGCATCGAGACGGTCGCGGTGGGGGAGGAGACCGCGTTCCTCAAAACCCTCACGTCCGGCTCGAAGCTGTTCGAAGGCGCCGCCGAGTCGGTGAAGGCGTCCGGCAAGTCGACGATCGGCGGCGACCAGGCGTTCGCGCTCCACGACACGTACGGCTTCCCGATCGATCTGACCCTGGAGATGGCGGCCGAGGCCGGCCTGACCGTCGACGAGGAGGGCTTCCGCACGCTGATGGCGGAACAGCGGCAGCGCGCGAAGGACGACGCCCAGGCCCGTAAGCACGCGCACGCCGACCTGACCGTCTACAAGGAACTCCTCGACCGCGGACCCACCGAATTCACCGGATTCCACGAATTGGTCTCCGAGGCACATGTTCTCGCGCTGATCTCGCAGGGGCAGCGGGTCCCCGTCGCGACGGCGGGCCAGGACGTCGAGGTCATCCTCGACCGCAGCCCCCTGTACGCGGAGGCGGGTGGCCAGATCGCCGACCTCGGTACCCTCACCGGCCCGGGCCTGCGGGTGAAGGTCAACGACGTCCAGAAGATCGCCAAGAAGCTGTGGGTCCACAAGGTGACCGTGCAGGAGGGTCAGCTCACCGAGGGTGACGTCGTGCTCGCGCAGGTCGACGCCGCGTGGCGCAAGGGTGCCACGCAGGGGCATTCCGGCACCCACATGGTGCACGCCGCGCTGCGACAGGTGCTCGGCCCCAACGCGGTTCAGGCCGGCTCGCTGAACAAGCCGGGCTACCTGCGTTTCGACTTCTCCTGGCAGGGCGCGCTGACGGAAGCGCAGAAGCAGGACATCGAGGTCGTCGCGAACGAGGCGGTGGCCGCCGACTACTCGGTGAACACGTTCGTCACCGATCTCGACAAGGCGAAGTCGATGGGCGCGATGGCGCTGTTCGGCGAGAACTACGGCGACGAGGTGCGGGTCGTCGAGATCGGCGGACCGTTCTCGATGGAGCTGTGTGGTGGAACTCACGTGGGCAGCTCCTCGCAGATCGGCAACGTCACCCTGCTCGGTGAGCAGTCCGTCGGTTCCGGTGTGCGCCGCGTCGAGGCATACGTCGGGCTCGATTCGTACCGCTACCTGGCCAAGGAACGCGCGCTCCTCGCCGGTCTGTCGTCGTCGCTGAAGGTGCCCTCGGAAGAAGTGCCTGCCCGCGTCGAGGCGCTGGTGGAGCGACTCCGGGTGGCGGAGAAGGAACTCGAGCAGACCCGCGCGCAGGCGGTTCTCGCCGCGGCGGGCACGTTCGTCGACAAGGCGCAGAGGGTCGGGCCGGTGCTGCTGGTCGCGGATTCCGCCCCGGCCGGTGTCGGCGGCAACGACCTGCGTGGGCTCGTCACCGACATCCGTGGCCGGTTCGGCACCCAGCCCGCCGTGGTCGCGCTGCTCGGCGACGTCGACGGCAAGGTTCCGTTCGTGGTGGCCGTGAACAAGGCGGCACAGGAACTCGGCCTGGCGGCCGGCGACCTCGTGAAGGGATTCGGTCCGAAGATCGGCGGCCGCGGAGGCGGAAAGGCCGACATGGCACAGGGCTCCGGTTCGGACACCAGCGGAATTGCGGCTGCCCTCGACGCAGTCCGGGGACAAGTGGCGGACAAGGTGGGGAGCCAGTAGCGGTGGATCACGCGGAACAGGGTCCGGATCGACCGGGAGTCGACGACCCTGGGCGTGGTCGGCGCATCGGCATCGATGTGGGCAGCGTCCGGATCGGGGTCGCGTCGAGCGACCCCGACGGGATCCTCGCCACCCCCGTGGAGACGGTGCCCCGGTCCAAGGAACGGGGACCCGACGCGCCGGATATCCGGCGCATTGCCGACATTGTCGAGGAATACGAGGCCGTGGAGGTTATCGTCGGTCTGCCGCAGACCTTGCGGGGTGAACGGGGGAAGGCCGCCTCGATCGCTACTGTGTTCGCGAAGCGATTGCGAAGGAAGGTCGACCCGATACCGGTGCGGATGGCGGACGAACGTCTGACGACCGTCACTGCCGCGCGGGCGCTTCGCGAGAGCGGTGTCAGTGCGAGGGGCCAGCGTCCTGTGATCGACCAGGCTGCGGCGGTGGCGATCTTGCAGGGATGGTTGGACGAGCGGAGCAGGTCGGTGAATGCAGGGGATTCAGGTGGGGACGCGCAGCTACCGGAGGGGGGCCAGTGAGCAATCATCGGCGACCCGCAGGTGAGCGACCCGAATTCCAGTACGTCCCGCGCGAACCCCGACGGCACCGCTACCTCGACGAGGACGACGACCAGGTCGACTACGCGCCGCCCCCCGAGGACGACGACGTCGTCACCACGGGGCGCCACGCGGTGGTGTACGACGACCGTGACGTCGACGAACCCCCCGCCCACTACACGGAGCCGGTGTTCGAGCAGCCGGTGTACGAGGACCCGGTGTACGAGGACCCGGTGTACGAGGACCCGGTGTACGAGCAACCGTTCGTCCCCGAGCCCGTCTACGAGGACGGATACGGTCCCCGTTCGTACGGCGACGCCCGCGCCTACCGGGAACCGGCAGCCGACGACCACGCGTACGACGAGCCCGCCTACGTCGAAGAGCCCGCGTACGTCGACGAGCAGTACGGTTCCCACACCCATCCCGACGACCGCTACGACACACCGCCCGACCAGCCCGATGTCGCGTTCGCGGAGGCCGAGACACAGATAATCTCGGCGATCCCCGAGGAGATCCCGCCGACTCGCGCCCACGCCCGGACGCAGGCCCGCCGGCGCAAACAGGCCACAGGACGCACACGCCGAGGCAAGCTGTTCGGCGCCCTCGCAGCCGCGACGGTCCTGACAGTGCTGATCGGCATCGTGTTCGTCGGCGGCAGGATGTTCTTCGGCGGTCCCGACGCCCCTGCGGACTACGCGGGCCCGGGTGGTCCCGACGTGGTCGTGCAGGTTCATCCCGGCGACACCGCGGAGGAGATCGCCTCCACTCTGGCCGAGCGGGACGTCGTCGCCAGCGGATCGGCCTTCTTCAACGCCGCGGTCCAGAGCAACGCGATGAACTCGGTGCAACCCGGCTTCTACAGCCTCCCGACCCAGATTCCGGCGGATGACGCCGTGCAGGAACTGATCGACCCCACCTCCCGCGTCGGGCAGATGATCATCTCCGAGGGCAGGCAACTCCACGACACCACCGATGTGCAGACCGGGGCCAAGAAGAAGGGGATCTACACCCTGATCTCCGAGGCCAGTTGTATCGGTGAGGCCGGCCAGGAGCAGTGCATCGGTTACGACGACCTCAACGCCGCCGGTGCAGGCGACCTGTCCGCGCTCGGGGTTCCCGACTGGGCGAAGGACGCGGTCGCCGGTGTTCCGGACCGGGATCGTCAGCTCGAGGGCCTCATCGCCGCGGGCAGCTGGGATTTCGATCCGACCGCCGGTCCCGCCGCCATTCTCCAGAGGCTGGTCACCGAGAGTTCCGCGAGCTACGAGAAGACCGGGATCCTCACCGCGGGCGACCAGGTCGGACTCACGCCGTACAAGATGCTGATCGCGGCGTCCCTGGTGGAACGGGAGGCGATGCCGGACGACTTCTCCAAGGTCGCTCGCGTCATCCTCAACCGGCTCGCCGTCAACCAGGCGTTGCAGTTCGACTCGACGGTCAACTACGCGCTCGACACGACCGAACTGGCCACCACCGACGCCGACCGCGCACAGGTGACACCCTGGAACACGTACGCGAGCCCCGGTCTACCCGCGACGCCGATCTCCTCGCCCAGCATCGGGGCGTTGCAGGCCGTCGAACAACCGGCACCGGGCGACTGGATCTACTTCGTGACGGTCGATTCGAAGGGCACCACCCTGTTCACGAAGAGCTACGACGAACACCTGGCCAATATCGACCAGGCTCTGAACAACGGGATTCTCAACAGTGGACGATGAAGTGGTGACCGCACGCAAAGCTGCGGTGCTGGGCAGCCCGATCGCGCATTCGCGCTCGCCGCAATTGCACCTCGCGGCGTATCGGGCGCTCGGTCTCACCGGGTGGACGTACGACCGGATCGAGTGCGACGGGGAGCGACTGCCCGGCCTGGTGTCCGGGCTCGGCCCGGAATGGGTCGGGCTGTCCGTCACGATGCCGGGCAAGATCGCCGCACTCGAATTCGCGTCCGAGCGCACCGAACGGGCCGTGGTGATCGGCTCCGCGAACACCCTCGTCCGTATCGAGGGTGGCTGGCGTGCCGACTGCACCGACGTCGACGGGGTCAGCGGTGCTCTCATCGCGGGTGGTGTCGGAACCATCGCGGGCACCGAGGCGGTCGTCGTCGGCGCCGGGGGAACGGCCAGACCCGCGCTCGTGGCGCTCGCCGACATGGGCGTGAAATCGGTGACCGTGGTGGCACGCGACGCGGGTCGCGCGGCAGGTGCACTGGGGTGCGCGGAATCGGTGGGACTCGACGTCCGGTTGCTCGGCTTCGACAGCCCGGAACTCGGTGCTCGGTGCGCGTCGGCCGCCGCGCTCGTCAGCACCGTTCCCTCCGCCGCGATCACCGAGTACGCGGACATTCTCGGGCGGGCGCCGTTCGTGCTCGACGCGATCTACGATCCGTGGCCGACCCCGCTGGCAGCGGCCGTCGAGGCGGCGGGCGGCACCGTTGTCGGCGGACTCTCGATGCTCCTGCACCAGGCGTTCGGGCAGGTCGAGCAGTTTACCGGTCGCCCGGCGCCGCGCGAGGCGATGGCGGCCGCTCTGGGCTAGTAGTCCACAGGCCGGACCGCCATCCACAGGTCGATTGTCGTGCCAGGTCACGGTGATCGACACGGTGATCCGGTCACGCATGCTGCTCGGTATGTGGTGGCTGATCGTGGCGAGTGTGGTGGCAGGTGCGGGTGCGGGATGGGCAGCCCGCCGGACGGCCGGCCTGTTCGTGGGCACGGTGCGGGCGGGCTGGTGTGAGGCGGTGTGCGCTGTCGGCGTCCCCGCCACGGTCTGGGCCGGTACCACCGCATCCACACCGGGGGTGCTGCCGTGTGCGCTCGCGTTCTGGTGGTGGTGTGTGAGTCTCGCCGCCACCGACCTGTGTGCGCGGAAGCTGCCGAACCTGCTGACCCTGCCCGGCTTCCTCGCGATCGTCGGCGTCGGCGCTGCGACCGGATCCGCGGCCACAGCCGTGATCGGCGGGTTCCTGTTGGCGTCGGCGTATCTCGCCCTGTACCTCGGCGCCCCCGGGGCGGTCGGTGCGGGTGACGTGAAACTCGCCCTCGGGGTGGGCGCAGCCGCCGGGCTCGCCGGGGGAGAAGCCTGGGTGCTCGCGGCGGGGCTCGCGCCGGCGCTGACAGCGCTGGTGGGCTGCATCGTTCTCGCCCCCCGGGGTTCGCCGCCGCCGCTCCCTCACGGCCCCGCCATGTGTGCCGCGACACTGGTTGCGCTGTTCGCCGCGCACGTCACCTGAACGAGTCCGCGCCCGGCACACGGTTGGGAGGACCACCGTCACTGCCGGGCGCGGCGACATGGAAGGATATTGGGCGTGCTGCGCTGGATAACTGCCGGAGAATCCCATGGTCCCGCCCTCGTCGCGATGCTCGAGGGGATGGTCGCGGGCGTCGAAGTGACGTCCGAGGACATCTCGACCCAACTCGCGCGACGCCGTCTCGGCTACGGCCGCGGCGCGCGGATGAAGTTCGAGGCCGACAAGGTCACCATCGTCGGTGGTGTGCGCCACGGGCGGACACTCGGCGGACCGATCGCCGTCGAGGTGGGTAACACGGAGTGGCCCAAGTGGGAAACCATCATGTCCGCGGACCCGGTGGACGCCGAACTGCTCGCCGACCAGGCGCGGAATGCGCCACTGACCCGCCCGCGCCCCGGTCACGCCGACTACTCGGGCATGCTCAAGTACGGATTCGACGACGCCCGCCCGGTTCTCGAACGCGCGAGCGCACGCGAGACCGCGGCACGGGTCGCGGCCGCGACTTTCGCCCGCAGTTTCCTCCGCCAGGTGTTCGGCGTGGAGGTGTTGTCCCACGTGATCTCCATCGGCGCGTCCGACCCGTACGTCGGCCCCGAACCCACCGCGTCGGATCTGGCGGCGATCGACGCCAGCCCGGTACGCGCCTTCGACAAGGCCGCCGAGGAATCGATGATCGCCGAGATCGAGGCGGCCAAGCGTGACGGCGACACCCTCGGCGGGGTCGTCGAGGTCGTCATCCACGGTCTCCCTGTGGGTCTCGGATCGTTCATCAGCGGCGCGGACCGCCTCGACGCCCGTCTCGCGTCCGCCCTGATGGGCATTCAGGCCATCAAGGGTGTCGAGGTCGGCGACGGCTTCGAGACCGCGCGCCGTCGCGGCAGCCAGGCGCACGACGAGATGCGTCCGGGCCCGGACGGAATCCTGCGTTCGACCAACCGCGCGGGCGGCCTCGAGGGCGGCATGACCAACGGGGAGGCGCTCCGCGTGCGCGCGGCGATGAAGCCGATCTCGACGGTCCCGCGCGCGCTGGCCACCGTCGACATGTCGACCGGTGAGGAAGCCGTGGCCATCCACCAGCGGTCCGACGTGTGCGCGGTGCCCGCGGCCGGTGTCGTGGCCGAGGCGATGGTGGCGTTGGTCGTCGCCCAGGCGGCACTCGAGAAGTTCGGGGGCGACTCGGTTGCCGAGACGACCGCCAACTACGAGCGCTACGCGTCGGGCGTCGCAGCCCGGCTCGCGCGATGACCACCCGGTCTGCCGTCGCATCGGGGCGGTGACGGATGATGGCACCGAAAGCCGTGCTCGTCGGCCCCCCGGGCGCGGGTAAGTCCACGATCGGGCGGCGCCTCGCGCAGGCCCTGGACCTTCCGTTGTTCGACACCGACGTGGCGGTCGAGGAAGAGGCGGGACGCACGATCGCCGAGATCTTCGTCCAGGAGGGCGAACCCGCCTTCCGTGCCCTCGAGGAAGAGATCGTCCGGAAGGCCATCGAGAGCCACGAGGGGATCGTGTCGCTCGGCGGTGGATCCATCCTCTCCGAGCGGACCCGGGAATTGTTGAAGGGCCACACCGTGATCTATCTCGAGATCAGCGTGGCCGAGGGGCTCAAGCGCACGGGGACCAACACCGCGCGCCCCCTTCTCGCCGGTGGCGACCCCCGCCAGAAGTACACCGAGTTGATGCGCAAGCGCCGACCGCTGTACCGGCAGGTGGCGTCCATCCGGATACGCACGGACGGGCGGAGTCCCGCCCGCGTGGTGCAGCAGCTGGTGGCGAAACTCGCCGAGTGATCGGCGGCCCCGGCGGAACAGAGACATCCGAGAATCTCGGACAAGACGGAGCGGAGCAGCAGACAGTGACCGAACCGGTACGCGTACAGGTGCAGACGGCGAACCCCTACCCGGTCATCATCGGGCGCGGATTGCTCGGCGAGCTGGTGGACGAACTCACCGGCACGAGGACGGTGGCGATCTTCCATCAGCCGCCGCTGGCCGAGACGGCGGAGGCGGTGCGCGCGGCGCTCGCCGAAAAGGGAATCGATGCGCACCGCATCGAGATTCCGGACGCGGAGGACGGCAAGGATCTGGCCGTGGCCGGATTCTGCTGGGAGGTCCTCGGCCGTATCGGGCTGACCCGCAGCGACGCCGTGGTCAGCCTGGGCGGTGGCGCGGCCACCGACCTCGCCGGGTTCGTCGCGGCGACGTGGATGCGCGGTGTGCGCGTGATCCACGTGCCCACGACGTTGCTCGCGATGGTGGATGCGGCGGTCGGCGGCAAGACCGGCATCAACACCGAGGCCGGCAAGAACCTGGTGGGCTCGTTCCACGAGCCGTCGGCGGTGCTGATCGACCTGGCGACGCTGGAGACGGTGCCCCGCAACGAGATCGTCGCCGGAATGGCGGAGGTCGTGAAGACCGGCTTCATCGCCGACCCGGTGATCCTGGACCTCATCGAGAAGGATCCCGAGGCCGCCCTGGACCCGACGGGAACCGTTCTGCCCGAACTGATCCGGCGGTCCGTGGAGGTCAAGGCCAAGGTCGTGGCCGCCGATCTGCGCGAGTCCGATCTGCGGGAGATCCTGAACTACGGGCACACCCTCGGGCACGCGATCGAGCGGCGTGAGCGTTACCGCTGGCGCCACGGTGCGGCGGTCGCCGTCGGGCTCGTGTTCGCGGCGGAGCTGGGGCGTCTGGCGGGGCGCCTGGACGATGTGACGGCGGACCGGCACCGCACCATCCTGGAACTGGTGGGTCTGCCCACCACGTACGACGCGGACGCGTTCGGCCAGTTGGTCGAGGGGATGCAGACCGACAAGAAGAACCGGGCGGGCGTTCTGCGGTTCGTCGTGCTCGACGGGCTCGCGAAGCCGGGGCGGCTCGAGGGCCCGGACCCGTCTCTGCTCGTGGCCGCGTACTCCGCGGTGGCGCGGGAGGAGAAGCCGGGCACCGGTGGTGCCGTCCTGCTGTGACGTAGCGGCACGAAGCGAGACGCGGCGGTGTGAGCGAGTGCGCTCACACCGCCGCGTCGTCTGTCGGTGTGGTGAAGCCGAGAGGTGTTACTCGCCGCGGCGAGGGTCGTCGGTGGTGCGCTTCCCGAGGTCCACAGGGTCCTGCCACGCGGTGTCCGCACCCTGCGGCTGATCGAGGTCGGACGTGTCCTCACGGTAGTTGTGCACCGGTTCGAAGACGGCCGTGTCGGCGTCGGAACCGGCGTAACCGGTGTCCGCGGTCTGCTCGTAGGCCTGGCCGGGATAGTTCTGTCCATAGCCCTCGTCGTCGGCGACGGCTGCTGCTGCGGTTCCCCCCGCTGCGGCCCCTGCGGCCGTTCCGGCGCCGCGCGCCGCCGGGTGACGCTCGCTGCGGTCCTTCTCCGTCTTCCTGGACTCGCGGCTGACGAAGAACCGGCCGAGGAACACGGCGAGCATGGCAGGCACGAAGATCAGCAGGACCGTGAACGCGGCCCCGGACGTGATCTCGAAGAAGAACGAGTTCTGGGTGACGTTGAGGGACGGAATCAGGTTGGCCAGCCAGCTCCCCACACCCGCCACGATGCCGCCGAGCAGGGCCGCCTTCAGCCACAGCATCGTCAGGTCGGCGCCGTCCTCCGGCTCGGGGTTCCGGCGACGGTCCCGGATGCCGTCGATGCCGGCCCAGATCAGCGCCACGAACACGACGACCAGCAGTGCGAGCCATCTCAGAGCGGATCCCTGAAGGGGCCACTGTGTGATCGACACACCGAGGATCACACGAACGAAAACATGTATCAGGGCCATGCCGAGGCCGCGTACCACCCACGCATTCATGGGCACAGCGTAACGAGCGGGTTTTCACCCGTGTGGTCTAACCCACACGGCGCGCTCTGAAACCCGTTCTCGCCACCGGACGGGTGCCGTCGATCCGCGCCCTCCGGGTGGCGATTTGCCGGTACGTTTGACGACATGCCTGCTGATCATGGTTCGCGGCGCGCGGCGCTGCGCGCGGCCCTCGCCGCCCGGGATCTCGACGCACTTCTGGTGACGAATCTGGTGAACATCCGCTATCTCACCGGGTTCACCGGATCCAACGCAGCCCTGCTCGTGCACGCCGCCGACGCCGAGGGGGCCGAGGAGCGCACCGTCATCTGCACCGACGGCCGCTACCTCACGCAAGTCGGGGAACAGGTTCCCGATCTGCGCGCCGAGATCGCCCGCGCCAGCGCCGCGCACCTCATCGAATCGGTGGGACGGCGGAGCCCGTCCTCGCTGGCGTTCGAGAGCCACGTCGTGACGGTGGACGAGTTCGCGGCCTGGTCGGTGCTCGCGCCGGACGCGCGGCTCGATCCCGTTCCGGGTCTCGTCGAGGAACTGCGGATGGTGAAGGACGATTTCGAGGTCGGATTGCTGCGGGCGGCGTGCACGGCCGCCGACTCCGCGCTCGCCGACCTGATCGAACGTGGTGGCCTCCGCCCTGGACGCACCGAGAAGGAGGTGGGCCGGGAACTGGAGGCGCTGATGCTCGCGCACGGCGCCGACGGCATCTCGTTCGAGACCATCGTCGCGGCCGGCGCCAACTCGGCGATCCCGCATCACCGCCCCACCGAGGCAGTCCTCGCCGGCGGCGACTTCGTGAAGCTGGACTTCGGCGCCGAGGTCGGCGGATACCACTCGGACATGACCAGAACGTACGTCCTGGGGCAGGCCGCCGACTGGCAACGGGACGTGTATGCGCTGGTCGCGCGGTCGCAGGAGGCCGGGCGGGACGCGCTGCGCCCGGGCGCCGAGGTGTCCGCCGTGGACGGTGCCGCCCGCCGGGTCATCGAGGACGCGGGCTACGGGGAACTGTTCCTGCACGGGCTCGGACACGGCGTCGGCCTGGAGATCCACGAAGCTCCGGGAATCGGCAAGCTCGGCACCGGTACACTTCTGGACGGTGCGGCGGTGACCGTCGAGCCGGGCGTGTACTTCTCCGGGCGCGGAGGCGTGCGGATCGAGGACACGCTCGTGGTTCGTGAGCAGGGACCGGAGCTGCTCACACTCACCACCAAAGACCTGACTGTCGTGTAGACGGTTTCGACCTTATCGAGGAGACGCGAAGCAAGTGGCTTCCACTAGTGATTTCAAGAACGGCCTGGTCCTGCAGATCGAGGGCCAGCTGTGGACGATCATCGAGTTCCAGCATGTGAAGCCCGGCAAGGGTCCCGCGTTCGTGCGCACCAAGTTGAAGAATGTGCTCTCGGGCAAGGTCGTCGACAAGACGTTCAACGCCGGCGTCAAGGTGGAGACGGCCACGGTCGACCGCCGCGACATGACGTACCTGTACCACGACGGCACCGACTACATCTTCATGGACGGCGACACCTACGACCAGATCTCGATCAGCGAGGCCACCGTCGGCGACGGTGCACGCTTCATGCTCGAGAACATGGCCGTGCAGGTTGCGACGCACGAGGACGTCCCGCTGTTCGTGGAACTGCCCGTCACCGTCGAACTGGTGGTCCAGCACACCGATCCCGGTCTGCAGGGCGACCGCTCCACCGGTGGCACCAAGCCCGCCACCCTCGAGACCGGTGCCGAGATCAACGTGCCGCTGTTCATCAATACCGGTGACAAGCTGAAGGTCGATTCCCGCGACGGCAACTACCTCGGGCGTGTGAATTCCTGAGTGTCCGGTACGCATAAGAAACTCGGCGCACGGCACAAGGCCCGCAAGCGCGCCGTCGATTTCCTCTTCGAGGCCGAGGCGCGAGATCTCGATCCGGTCGATCTCGCCACCGAACGCGCGGAGCTGTCCGGCAAGGACGACTCCGTGGCGCCGGTTGCTCCGTACACCGTCACCGTGGTGACCGGGGTGGCGGAGAACCTGGACCGCCTCGACGAGGTGATCAGATCCCACCTGCAGGACTGGACGCTGGAGAGGCTGCCCGCCGTCGACCGCGCCATCCTGCGCATCGCCGTGTGGGAACTGTTCCACGCCACCGACGTGCCTCCGGTCGTGGCCGTGGACGAGGCGGTGGAGCTGGCGAAACAGCTGTCCACCGACGAGTCGCCGGGGTTCGTGAACGGCATCCTCGGTCAGGTCGTGCTGGTGGCGCCGCAGGTGCGGTCGGCTGCGGCCGCCACGTCGCGGCGCACCGAGACCGCCGGCGGCGAGTCGAACGACGCCGGTTCGTAAGTTCGTGTCCCGCTGCGGGCCCGTGACTGCGCGGGCCCGCAGGTCAGGGGTCCGGGCCTGGCGCAGTCGACGCGCTGATAAGCTGTCCGCGTCAGGCATCCTTTAACGATCCGTCCAGTGAGGCGGAGAAGGAGGTCGTTGTATGCGTGTGCCCGAAGGGTCTCGCCCCGCCGGGGAACCGGCGGATTCAACACCAGAGTCGTCCCCGTCCGTCGAACCCGCACGCGAGCTGCTGTCCGCAGCCGATGTGGGACGGACCATTGCGCGAATCGCGCACCAGATCATCGAGAAGACCGCGCTGGACGCCGCCGACGGTGACGCGCCGCGGGTCGTCCTGATCGGCATCCCGACTCGGGGCACGACGCTCGCGGCCCGCCTCGCCGGGAAGATCGAGGAATTCTCCGGGGTGCGCCCATCGGTCGGCTCCCTCGACATCACCCTCTACCGCGACGACCTGCGCACCAAACCGCACCGTCCCCTCGAACGCACGTCGGTGCCCGAGGGCGGCGTCGACAACACCCTGGTGGTACTCGTCGACGACGTGCTGTTCTCCGGCCGCACCGTCCGCTCGGCTCTTGACGCCCTCCGCGATCTCGGGCGGCCCCGCGCCGTTCAGCTGGCCGTCCTCGTCGACCGCGGCCACCGGGAACTGCCGCTGCGCGCCGACTACGTGGGCAAGAACGTGCCCACCGCCCGCACCGAGGACGTCAAGGTGCTCCTGAGCGAACACGACGGCCGCGACGCGGTCATGATCTCCGGGGGGAAGAGCTAAGTGAAGCACCTGTTGTCGATCGCGGACCTGACACGGGAATCGGCTGTCGAACTCCTCGACGAGGCCGAACGCTTCGAACAAGCCCTCCTCGGACGTGAGGTGCGGAAGCTCCCGACGCTGCGTGGCCGGACGGTCATGACCGTGTTCTTCGAGAACTCGACCCGGACCCGGGTGTCGTTCGAGGTCGCCGGGAAGTGGATGAGCGCGGACGTCATCAACGTCAGCGCCTCGAGTTCGTCGGTGTCCAAGGGGGAATCCCTCCGGGACACGGCGATGACGCTGCGCGCCGCCGGCGCCGACGCCCTGATCGTGCGCCACCCCGCATCGGGTGCGGCCCACCAGATCGCGAAGTGGACCGGGCATCAGGACGACGGCGGGCCGGCGGTCATCAACGCCGGCGACGGTACCCACGAACATCCCACCCAGGCGCTGCTCGACGCGCTCACGCTGCGTCAGCGTCTCGGTGACATCGAGGGCAAGCGCATCGCCATCGTCGGCGACATCCTGCACAGCCGGGTGGCGCGGTCGAACGCCTTGCTGCTGTCGATGCTCGGTGCCGAGGTGGTCCTGGTCGCGCCACCCACGTTGCTCCCCGTGGGGGTGTCCGCTTGGCCGGTGTCGGTGGCGCATTCACTGGACGCGGAGCTTCCCGGCCTCGACGCGGTCCTCATGCTGCGTGTGCAGGCGGAACGGATGAACGGCGGATTCTTCCCGTCCCAACGGGAGTACTCGATCAATTACGGCCTGTCGGAGAAGCGGCTCGCGCTGCTTCCCGACCACGCGGTGGTGCTGCACCCCGGCCCGATGCTGCGCGGCATGGAGATCGCGTCGGCGGTGGCCGACTCGACGAGGACCGCCGTGCTGCAGCAGGTGACCAACGGTGTGCACATGCGGATGGCGGTGCTGTTCCGGCTGCTGGTCGGAGCGGAGGAAGTTGCGGGATGAGTGACAGTGCAGTGACAGGAGAGACAGTGCTCATCAAGAACGTGTTGCTGTATGGCGAGGGCGAACCCACCGACGTGCTGCTCGGGGACGGCGTCATCGCCGCGATCGGTGCGGACGCGGGCAAGGACAGCGGGCCGGACGTCGAGGTGATCGACGCGGCGGGGCAGATCCTGCTCCCCGGTTTCGTCGACCTGCACACCCACCTGCGTGAACCCGGCCGCGAGGACACCGAGACCATCGATTCCGGTTCGGCCGCCGCCGCGCTCGGTGGATACACCGCGGTGTTCGCGATGGCCAACACCAGCCCGGTCGCCGATTCGGTGGTCGTCACCGACCACGTGTGGCGCCGCGGCCAGGAAGTCGGGCTCGTCGACGTACACCCCGTCGGCGCCGTCACCGTCGGGCTCGAGGGCAAGCAGCTCGCCGAGATGGCCACGATGGCGTCGGGGATAGGCCGGGTGCGGATGTTCTCGGACGACGGCCACTGCGTCTACGACCCGCTGATCATGCGCCGGGCGCTCGAGTACTCCAGTTCGCTCGGGGTGCTCATCGCGCAGCACGCGGAGGAGCCGCGGCTCACCGTCGGCGCCGTCGCACACGAGGGCCCCACCGCCGCCCGGCTCGGGCTCGCGGGCTGGCCGCGCGCCGCCGAGGAGTCGATCGTCGCCCGCGACGCGCTGCTCGCCCGCGACGCCGGGGCGCGGGTGCACATCTGCCACGCCTCCACCGCGGGCACCGTCGAACTGGTGAAGTGGGCACGCGGCCAAGGCATTTCGATCACCGCCGAGGTCACCCCGCACCACCTGCTGCTCGACGACTCCCGGCTCGAGACGTACGACGCCGTGAACAAGGTGAATCCGCCGCTGCGGGAGGCGAGCGACGTCGCCGCGCTCCGGGCCGGACTGGCCGAGGGGATCATCGACTGCGTCGCGACCGATCATGCGCCGCACGCCGAGCAGGACAAGTGCTGCGAGTTCGCGGCCGCCCGCCCCGGAATGCTGGGTCTGGAGACCGCACTGTCGATCGTTTCGCAGACGATGGTCCGCACGGGTCTGCTCGACTGGCGCGGAGTCGCGCGGGTGATGAGTGAGCGGCCCGCCGAGATCGTCGGACTCGACGACCAGGGTCGCCCGATCGAGGTCGGCGAGCCCGCCAACCTGGTGCTGATCGATCCGGACGCCGAATGGACGGTCCACGGCCCCGATCTGGCCAGCGTCGCCCACAACACGCCGTACGAGTCGATGACGCTGCCGGCGCGGGTGACCACGACGTTCCTGCGTGGCCGGGTCACCGCGAGCGACGGCCACGCCCGCGTCCCGGCGCGGAACGGCAGGGGATGACGGTGGAGAGAATTCTGTGGATAGTCGGCCTCGTCGCGTTCTGGGCGCTGGCCATCTTCCTCATGTACATCGGGTGGCGCGGTCGTGCCCGCCGTCAGGCCGACCGGGTCGGGCAGCTTCCCGCCGTGCCCGCGCACCTCGGCAAGCAGACGATCGCCCCGGCCACCGGACTGTACGTGGGCAGCACCCTGGCCCCGAGCTGGCAGGACCGGATCGCGGTCGGCGACCTCGGTTTCCGGGCGACGGGGGAGATCTCCCGCTACGCGACCGGGATCCTGCTCGAACGTGACGGGGCGTCGGCGATCTGGATTCCGCAGGACGCGGTCCGCGCCGTCCGCACCGAGCGCGGTCTCGCGGGCAAGGTCATGAGCAAGGACGGCGTGCTCGTGATCCGATGGGAACTGCCGACCGGCACCGAGATCGACACCGGTTTCCGCAGCGACGACAAGTCCGTGTACCCCGCCTGGGTCGGCGCAGCGGCGCCGGACGGCAAGACAGACAGTGAAGATTCAGCGAATGCGGCGAGCTCTGGTGAGGTCGAGCAGAACGGAGAGAACGCATGAGCGGCTACGACACCGACTCTGCAGTACTGGTCCTCGAGGACGGACGGGCATTCCGGGGCACCACGTTCGGTGCCGTCGGCCAGACACTCGGTGAGGCCGTCTTCAGCACCGGCATGACCGGCTACCAGGAGACCCTCACCGACCCCAGTTACCACCGCCAGATCGTCGTGGCCACCGCGCCGCAGATCGGCAACACGGGATGGAATGACGAGGACGACGAATCCGTCGGCCCCACCGGCAGCAGCGCCGAGGCGAAGATCTGGGTCGCCGGGTACGTCGTCCGCGACCCCGCCCGCCGCACCTCCAGCTGGCGCGCCACCGGCTCCCTGCAGGACGAGCTCGTGAAGCAGGGCGTCGTCGGGATCGCCGGCATCGACACCCGCGCACTGGTCCGCCACCTGCGTACCCGCGGCTCGATGCGTGCCGGGGTGTTCTCCGGTGACGCACTGGCCGACACCGACGTGCTGCTCGACCGCGTGAAGAGCCAGCCGTCGATGCTCGGCGCGGATCTCGCCGGCGAGGTCAGCACCACCAGCGGGTACGTCGTCGAACCGACCGGGGGAGACGCGCGCTTCACCGTCGCGGCAATCGACCTCGGTATCAAGACCAACACCCCCCGCATGTTCGCCGAGCGCGGCATCCGGGTGCACGTGCTCCCGTCCAACGCGACGCTCGAGCAGATCCTCGACCTGAAGGCCGACGGCGTCTTCCTCTCCAACGGTCCCGGCGACCCGGCGACCGCCGACGGCGCCGTGCACCTCACCAAGGAAGTCATCGGGCAGGGCCTGCCCTTGTTCGGCATCTGCTTCGGCAACCAGATCCTCGGGCGTGCTCTCGGTCTCGGCACCTACAAGATGAAGTTCGGTCACCGGGGCATCAACATCCCGGTCGTCGAACACGAGACGGGACGCATCGCGATCACCGCGCAGAACCACGGGTTCGCGCTCGAGGGCGAGGCCGGGCAGGAGTTCGATACCCCGTTCGGCAAGGCCGTGATCAGCCACACCTGCGCCAACGACGGTGCCGTCGAGGGGGTCCGCCTGCTCGACGGATCCGCGTTCTCGGTGCAGTACCACCCCGAGGCCGCGGCGGGCCCGCACGACGCCGCGTACCTGTTCGACCGCTTCACCAGCCTGCTCGAGGGAGTCAAGAACTAATGCCACGCCGTACAGATCTCTCCCACATCCTGGTGATCGGCTCCGGGCCGATCGTCATCGGCCAGGCCTGTGAGTTCGACTACTCCGGAACCCAGGCCTGCCGGGTGCTGCGCGAGGAGGGCCTGCGGGTCAGCCTCGTCAACTCCAATCCGGCCACGATCATGACCGACCCCGAGTTCGCGGACGCCACGTATGTGGAGCCGATCACCGCCGAATTCGTCGAGAAGGTCATCGCCCTCGAGGCGGAGAAGGGTCATCCGATCGATGCCGTCCTCGCGACGCTCGGCGGCCAGACGGCCCTCAACACCGCGGTGGCGCTGCACGAGCAGGGCATCCTCGAGAAGTACGACGTCGAGCTGATCGGCGCCGACTTCGACGCCATCCAGCGCGGCGAGGACCGGCAGAAGTTCAAGGACATCGTCGCCAAGGTCGGCGGCGAGTCCGCACGCTCCCGCGTCTGCTACACGATGGACGAGGTCCGCGACACGGTCGCCGAACTGGGCTTCCCCGTCGTCGTGCGGCCGTCGTTCACGATGGGCGGGCTCGGCTCCGGCATGGCCTACGACGACGAGGACCTGACGCGGATCGCCGGCGGCGGCCTGGCGGCGTCACCCACCGCCAACGTGCTGATCGAGGAATCGATCCTCGGGTGGAAGGAATACGAGCTCGAGCTGATGCGCGACGGCCGCGACAACGTCGTGATCGTGTGCTCGATCGAGAACGTCGACCCGGTCGGGGTGCACACCGGTGACTCGATCACCGTCGCCCCCGCCATGACGCTCACGGACCGCGAGTACCAGGCGATGCGCGACCTCTCGATCGACATCCTCCGCGAGGTCGGCGTCGACACCGGCGGCTGCAACATCCAGTTCGCGATGGATCCCACCGACGGGCGCCTCGTCGTCATCGAGATGAACCCGCGCGTGTCGCGGTCCAGTGCGCTCGCGTCCAAGGCGACCGGCTTCCCGATCGCGAAGATCGCCGCGAAGCTCGCCATCGGCTACACCCTGGACGAGATCGTCAACGACATCACCAAGGAAACCCCGGCGTGCTTCGAGCCGACCCTCGACTACGTCGTCGTGAAGGCGCCCAGGTTCGCGTTCGAGAAGTTCCCCGGCGCCGACGACACGCTCACCACCACGATGAAGTCGGTCGGCGAGGCCATGTCGATCGGCCGCAACTTCACCGAGGCGTTCGGGAAGGTGCTGCGCTCGCTGGAGACCAAACGGGCCGGGTACTGGACCGGACCCGACGTGGAGGCCGCCGACCTGGACAGTCTCCTGACGGAACTGAGCATCCCCCGCGACGGACGCGTGTACGGCCTCGAGAAGGCGTTCGCTCTCGGCGCCACCGTCGAGCAGCTGTTCGACGCCACGAAGATCGACCCGTGGTTCCTCGACCAGATCCTGCAGATCCACGAGCTCGGCGACGCGCTGCGCGAGGCGCCCGAGGTGACCGAGCGGGTACTGCGCCGCGCCAAGCACCACGGCCTGTCGGATCGGCAGATCGCGGCCCTGCGCCCCGAGATCGGCGGCGAGGACGCCGTCCGGGCGCTGCGTGAGCAGTGGAACGTCCACCCCGTCTACAAGACGGTCGACACCTGCGCCGCCGAGTTCGAGGCGAAGACGCCGTACCACTACTCGACGTACGAACTCGACCCGGCGGCCGAGTCCGAGGTGACCCCGCAGACCGAGCGTCCGAAGGTCCTGATCCTCGGTTCCGGACCGAACCGCATCGGTCAGGGCATCGAGTTCGACTACTCCTGCGTCCACGCCGCACTGACGCTGTCGGAGGCCGGCTACGAGACGGTGATGGTCAACTGCAACCCGGAGACCGTCTCCACCGACTACGACACCGCCGACCGCCTGTACTTCGAGCCGCTCACGTTCGAGGACGTGCTCGAGGTGTACCGGGCCGAGTCGCTGTCGGGCACCGTCGCCGGCGTGATCGTGCAGCTCGGCGGTCAGACCCCGCTGGGTCTGGCGAAGCGGCTGAAGGCCGCGGGCGTGCCGATCGTCGGCACCAGCCCGGAGGCGATCGACCTCGCGGAGGATCGCGGCGAGTTCGGCAAGGTGCTGGTCGAGGCCGGTCTGCCCGCTCCCAAGTTCGGCACCGCCACCACGTTCGCCGGGGCCCGCGAGATCGCGGCCGGCATCGGGTACCCGGTGCTGGTGCGGCCGTCGTACGTCCTCGGTGGCCGTGGCATGGAGATCGTCTACGACGAGGCGTCGCTGGAGAGCTACATCTCCCGCGCCACCGAGATCTCCGACGACCGGCCCGTCCTGGTCGACCGGTTCCTGGAAGACGCCATCGAGATCGACGTCGACGCGCTCTGCGACGGCTCCGAGGTGTACCTCGGCGGTGTGATGGAGCACATCGAGGAGGCCGGCATCCACTCGGGCGACTCGGCCTGCGCGCTGCCGCCGATCACCCTCGGCCGCGCCGACCTCGAGAACGTCCGCCGCTCGACGGAGGCGCTCGCCAAGGGCATCGGCGTCAAGGGCCTGCTCAACGTCCAGTACGCCCTGAAGGACGACATCCTGTACGTCCTGGAGGCGAACCCCCGCGCCAGCCGCACCGTGCCGTTCGTGTCGAAGGCGACGGCGGTGCAGCTCGCCAAGGCGTGCGCCCGTGTCATGCTCGGCGAGTCCATCGCCGATCTGCGTGCGAGCGGCGTGCTCCCGGCCACCGGCGACGGCGGCTCGACCCCGGCGGACGCACCCGTCGCCGTCAAGGAGGCCGTGCTGCCGTTCAACCGGTTCCGGCGTGCCGACGGCACCGGCGTCGACACCCTGCTGAGCCCGGAGATGAAGTCGACCGGCGAGGTCATGGGCATCGACGCCGACTTCGGCACCGCGTTCGCGAAGAGCCAGACGGCCGCGTACGGCTCGCTGCCCACCTCGGGCTCGGTGTTCGTCTCCGTCGCCAACAAGGACAAGCGGTCGCTGATCTTCCCGGTCAAGCGACTCGCCGACCTGGGGTTCCGGATCCTGGCCACCGAGGGCACCGCGGCGGTGCTCCGCCGGAACGGGATCACCTGCCAGGAGGTGCACAAGCACTCCGGCGAGAAGCTGGAGGCGGGTGAGCGCACCATCGTCGAGATGATCCGCGACGGCGAGGTGGACATGGTGATCAACACGCCGTACGGCAACTCCGGACCGCGCGTCGACGGCTACGAGATCCGCAGCGCGGCCGTCGCCATGAACATCCCGTGCGTCACCACCGTGCAGGGCGCGTCCGCCGCGGTGCAGGGCATCGAGGCCGCGATCCGCGGCGACATCGGGGTCCAGTCGCTCCAGGCCCTGCACGCACGGCTGCGGTCGCCCGCAGTGGTCGTGGCTCCCGCGACCGGGTCCGCCTCGTCGTGAGCGGACACCATCACCACCACTCCTGGGTGCATCGGCTGACATCGGCGGTCGAGCACCGGGGGCGGTTGTGCGTCGGGATCGATCCGCATCCGGGCCTGCTCGAGGCGTGGGGGCTGCCCGTCTCCGCCGAGGGGCTGGAGACGTTCGCGGAGATCTGCGTGGAGGCCTTCGTCGGTGAGGTGGCCGTCGTGAAGCCTCAGGTGGCGTTCTTCGAAGCGTACGGCTCCGCCGGGTACGCGGTGCTCGAACGGACCATTTCGGTCCTCAGAGAGGCAGGGACGCTCGTCGTCGCCGATGCCAAGCGCGGGGACATCGGGTCGACTATGGCGGCGTACGCGCAGTCCTGGCTGGGTGCGGAGTCGGCCCTGTCCTCCGATGCGGTGACGGTGTCGCCGTATCTGGGATTCGGTGCGCTCGACCCGGCGCTGTCGCTGGCGGCGGAGCAGGGCCGCGGGCTCTTCGTACTGGCCCGGACGTCCAATCCCGAGGGCGGCGACCTGCAGGCGGCGCAGACCGCCGGGGGAGCGTCCGTGGCCCAGTCCGTGGTGGACGCGGCGGTCCGGTACAACGACGCGCAACCCGGTCTGGTGGGTCTGGTGGTGGGCGCGACACGCGGACACGGCCTGGATTTGTCGAATTTTTCCGGACCGATTCTCGCGCCCGGTCTCGGCGCCCAGGGCGCGACTCCCGGTGACCTCGCCGACATTTTTCCCGATTCTCGAAAACTGTTGTTGCCGAACAGTTCTCGTGGTGTTCTCGGTGCCGGACCGTCGGTGACGGCACTGCGTGAGGCGGCAGTGAAGGTCCGCGACGAGATCGAGTCCGCGCTCTCATAGCCCACCCGAATCCGGCTCTGACCTCGGGGGGTGGGTTCGCAATCGGCGCCGGGCGTGAGTACGGTCGCTATCGCTGCTGGTTATCCAGTGGTTTGGACTATTTGCCAACGACGAGACGGAGGAACCGTGGCCCTTCCCCAGTTGACTGATGAGCAGCGCGCTGCTGCTTTGGAGAAGGCAGCTGCTGCCCGCAAGGCCAGGGCTGAGCTCAAGGAGCGCCTGAAGCGTGGTGGCACCGACCTCAAGCAGGTTCTCAAGGACGCCGAGGACGACGAGATCCTGGGCAAGATGAAGGTGTCGGCACTGCTCGAGGCGCTGCCCAAGGTGGGCAAGGTCAAGGCGCAGGAGATCATGACCGAGCTGGAGATCGCTCCGACCCGTCGCCTCCGTGGCCTCGGCGATCGGCAGCGGAAGGCCCTGCTCGCCAGGTTCGACTTCGAGGCCTGAGCACGACAGTGGTAGCTGACGCACAAGTGTCAGAGAGCAAGACCGCAGTGCGGAGGGGTCGGCTGGTAGTACTGGCCGGCCCCTCGGCCGTCGGTAAGTCCAGCGTGGTGCGACTCCTGCGTGAACGGATGCCGGAGCTCGTCTTCAGCGTGTCCGCGACGACGCGCGACCCACGCCCGGGCGAGGTGGACGGCAAGGACTACCGGTTCACCTCTCGCGACGAGTTCCAGCGGATGATCGAATCCGGTGAGCTGCTCGAATGGGCCGAGATCCACGGCGGACTCCAGCTGTCGGGAACCCCGGCCGCACCCGTCCGCCGGGCCATCGAGCAGGGCAAACCGGTGCTGGTCGAGGTCGATCTCGCCGGTGCGCGGGCCGTCCGCGCCGCGATGCCGGAGGCTCTGCTCGTCTTCATGGCACCTCCGAGCTGGGATGTGCTGGTCGAGAGATTGACCGGCCGGGGCACCGAATCCGCCGAGGTCGTGGAGCGGCGTCTCGCGACCGCGAGAGTCGAGCTGGAGGCGCAGGACGAGTTCGACGAGGTCATCGTGAACGAGGATGTCAGCCGATCGTGCGACGAGTTGGTATCCTTGTTGGTTGGACGACCGGAACAGTCCGAGTCGACCCACTAGATCTCACATCAACTAGCCAGAACTATTTCAGGAGATACCGAGTGAGCAGCACCCCCGCAGCAGCGTCCGCAACTCCCAGCCACGGCGCCCTGCCGGCTTACGACACCCCGCTCGGCATCACCAATCCTCCGATCGACGAGCTTCTCGCCCGCACGTCGTCGAAGTACGCGCTGGTGATCTACGCGGCCAAGCGTGCGCGTCAGATCAACGATTACTACAACCAGCTCGGTGACGGCATCCTCGAGTACGTCGGCCCCCTCGTCGAGCCGGGCCTGCAGGAGAAGCCGCTGTCGATCGCGCTGCGTGAGATCCACTCCGATCTTCTCGAGCACACCGAAGGCGAGTGAGCGGAGGATCTGCCGTGCCTGAACAGGCAGCGGGCCCGGGCTCCGGGCACGCGACGGATTCACCGGAACCGGTTCTCTCGGGGGCAGCCCGCAAGCGGATCGTCGTCGGTGTCGGCGGCGGCATCGCCGCGTACAAGAGCTGTGCCGTTATCCGGGCCTTCACGGAGGCCGGTCACCACGTGCGGGTCATCCCGACGGAGTCCGCGCTCGAGTTCGTCGGCAAGGCGACGTTCGAGGCGCTGTCGGGCAACCCCGTGCACACGGGTGTGTTCACCGACGTTCCACAGGTTCCGCATGTTCGTCTCGGGCAGGAAGCGGATCTCGTCGTCATCGCGCCCGCCACCGCCGACCTCATGGCGCGGGCCGTGGCGGGACGCGCGGACGACCTCCTGACCGCGACGCTGCTCACCGCACGATGTCCCGTGGTGTTCGCTCCCGCGATGCACACGGAGATGTGGGAGCACCCGGCCACCGTCGCCAACGTCGCCACCCTGCGCGCTCGCGGCGTGACCGTGATCGAACCGGCGTCCGGCCGCCTCACCGGCAAGGACACCGGCGCAGGCCGGCTGCCCGAACCCGACGAGATCGTCGGGTTGGCGTCGCTGCTGGTCGAGCGTCCCGACGCGCTGCCTCGTGATCTCGAGGGCCGGCGGGTCCTCGTGTCCGCGGGCGGCACCCGCGAACCACTCGACCCGGTGCGATTCCTCGGTAACCGCAGTTCGGGCAAGCAGGGCTATGCCATCGCCCGGCTCGCCGTGCAGCGCGGGGCCGAGGTCACCCTCGTCTCCGGCTATACCGCCGGACTCGCCGACCCGGCCGCTGTCGACGTGGTGCACGTCCGCACGGCCGAAGACATGCGGGTCGCGGTCGCCAAGCACGCGCCCGGGTTCGACGCCGTGATCATGGCCGCGGCGGTGGCCGACTTCCGGCCGTCGACGACGGTGGCGAGCAAGATCAAGAAGGGTGCGGGCGAACCCGACTCGATTGCACTCACCAAGAACGAGGACATCCTCGCCGGCCTGGTCCAGTCGAGGAGGGACGGCGAGATCCCGTCGAAGACCGTGATCGTCGGATTCGCGGCCGAGACGGGCGACGCCGACGGCGACGTCCTCACGTACGCGCGGGCCAAGCTCGCGCGAAAGGGCTGCGACCTCCTCGTCGTCAACGCGGTCGGCGAGGGCAAGGCGTTCGAGGTCGACCACAACGACGGGTGGCTGCTCGGAGCCGACGGTTCCGAGTCCGCGCTCGAGCACGGATCGAAGGCGTTGATGGCCAGCCGGGTACTCGACGCCGTCGACCAGCTGTTCCGGACACTCTGACGGAAAATCCGGCCGAGTTTCGGTGATTCGAAAGGTGTCACTCCCGCCGGGGTGGCGCTAGGGTCGTTCGCGGTATTACGCAGCTAAGCTGTTTTCACGTGCTGTTCAGGACAACTGTCGAGAGGGAATTCTGTGAGCCAGTCCGGTAGTCGGCTATTCACCAGTGAGTCTGTGACCGAGGGGCACCCGGACAAGATTTGTGATGCGATCAGCGACTCCATCCTCGACGCGCTCCTCACCGACGACCCGCGCGCCCGCGTCGCCGTCGAGACCCTCGTGACCACCGGACAGGTCCACGTCGCCGGTGAGGTCACGACCACCGCATACGCCGACATCCCCAAGATCGTGCGCGACACCGTGCTCGAGATCGGGTACGACTCCTCGGCCAAGGGCTTCGACGGCAACTCCTGCGGAGTCAATGTCGCGATCGGTGCACAGTCCCCGGAGATCGCCCAGGGCGTCGACCACTCGCACGAGGTCCGCACCGGCGAACTGAGCGACGACGAGATCGACCGTCAGGGCGCCGGCGACCAGGGACTGATGTTCGGGTTCGCCACCACCGACACCCCGGAACTGATGCCGCTGCCGATCGCACTGGCGCACCGCCTGTCGCGGCGTCTCACCGAGGTCCGCAAGTCCGGTGTCCTGCCGTACCTGCGCCCGGACGGCAAGACCCAGGTCACCATCGAATACGACGGTGACAAGGCGGTTCGCCTCGACACCGTGGTCATCTCGACGCAGCACGCCGCCGACATCGACCTCGACAACCTGCTCACCCCGGATCTGCGGGAGAAGGTTCTCGGATCGGTTCTCGCCGAGATCGACATGCCCGAACTCGACGTCTCGGACATCCGTCTGCTCGTCAACCCCACCGGCAAGTTCGTGCTCGGCGGCCCGATGGGTGACGCCGGCCTGACGGGTCGCAAGATCATCGTCGACACCTACGGCGGAATGGCCCGCCACGGCGGCGGCGCGTTCTCCGGCAAGGACCCCTCGAAGGTCGACCGGTCGGCGGCCTACGCCATGCGCTGGGTGGCCAAGAACGCGGTCGCGGCAGGCCTCGCCGATCGGATCGAGGTCCAGGTGGCGTACGCGATCGGCAAGGCGGCGCCGGTGGGTCTGTTCGTCGAGACGTTCGGTACCGAGAAGACGGATCCGGCGCGGATCCAGCAGGCCATCACCGAAACGTTCGACCTGCGGCCCGGCGCCATCATCCGCGACCTCGACCTGCTGCGTCCGATCTACGCGCAGACCGCGGCCTACGGCCACTTCGGTCGCACCGACATCGACCTCCCGTGGGAGAGCATCGACCGGGCGGAGAAGCTGCGGGCAGCCGCAGGCCTCTGATCGGTAGTCACGGCGCGCCGGGCGCCGCTCCGGTAGGAGCCGTCGCGTGAGCGCGGAAAAGGTTGCGGCAGAAGTCGATCCGGTTGCCCGGGTGCTGCCGCTGCTTCCGCTTGCCCACCTCGACCGCGAATTCGACTACCTCGTTCCGCAGGACCTCGACGAGCAGGCGCGGCCCGGGGTCCGGGTGCGCATCCGGTTCGCCGGGCGTCTGGTCGACGGGTTCGTCGTCTCCCGGAACGCGACGAGCGACCATCAGGGCCGTTTCGGCTGGCTCGAACGGGTGATCTCGCCCGAGCGGGTCCTGACCGAGGAGATCACCCGGGTGGTCGACCTCGTCGCCGGCCGATACGCCGGAACCCGCGCGGACGTCCTGCGGCTCGCGATCCCGCCGAGGCACGCGCGGGCGGAGTCCGAGGCGGCGTCCGAACCCCCCGAGGTGCCGGACAGCGCGATCGAGACCGAGGCGTGGGACCGGTACGTGCACGGCGGCGCATTCCTGACCGCACTGTCGGGGGAGCGTGCCCCGCGCGCGGTCTGGCAGGCGCTCCCCGGCGAGGACTGGCCTGCGCGTCTCGCGGAACTGTCGGGGCTCGTCGCCGCCACCGGGGCGAGCACCGTCGTCGTCGTTCCCGATCAGCGTGATCTCGACCGTGTGGTCGCGGCGGTGGAAAAGCTCCTGGGCAAGGACGCGGTCGTCGGACTTGCCGCCGGTCTCGGTCCGGCCCTGCGGTACCGGCGTTGGCTGGCGGCGCTGCGCGGGACGGCCAAGGTCGTCGTCGGGACCCGGAGTTCGGTGTTCGCGCCGACGCCGCGCACCGGGCTGATCGTGGTCTGGGACGACGGGGACGACAACCATTCCGAGCCGCGCGCACCCTATCCGCACGCCCGAGAGGTGGCGCTGCTCCGCGCGTACGCCAGTGGTTGCGCGGTGGTGCTGGCCGGTCACGCGCGCACCGCGGAGGCGCAGGCCCTGGTCGACTCAGGGTGGGCGCACGACCTCGTGGCCTCCCGGGACTCGGTGCGGGCGGCCGCCCCGAAGATCACCGCACTCGCGGACAGTGACCACGCCCTGGCCCGCGATCCCGGTGCGCGCGCGGCCCGGTTGCCCGCGATCGCGTTCGCGGCTGCCCGGGAGGCGCTCGGCGCCGGCCGGGGAGTGCTGGTCCAGGTGCCCCGGCGCGGCTACGTGCCCAGCCTCGCGTGCGGCAAATGCCGGGCGCCCGCGCGATGCCGACGATGCAACGGACCTCTCGCGCTGCCGTCCGCGGCCGGCCCGGACGGGGCGGGGACGCCCGCGTGCCGATGGTGTGGCGTCGCCGACGCCGCACACCGCTGCCACGCGTGCGGAGCGAAGGCGCTGCGGGCCGTCGTGGTCGGTGCCGGACGGACCGCCGAGGAACTGGGTCGCGCGTTTCCCGGGGTTGCCGTCCGGATGTCGGGGGGCACGGACGTCGTGGACGAGGTGAAGCAGGGTCCCACCCTCGTGGTGTCGACGGTCGGGGCCGAACCGGTGATGCCGGGCGGCTACGGCGCGGCGTTGCTGCTCGACGGCTGGGCGCTGCTGGGCCGTCCCGACCTGCGCGCCGCGGAGGAGACGCTGCGCCGGTGGATGACGGCGTCGTCGCTCGTGCGGCCGTTCGCCGAGGGCGGTCAGGTGGTCGTGGTCGCCGATTCGGGGATTCCGACCGTGCAGGCGCTGGTTCGCTGGGATCCGGTCGGTCATGCCCGTGCGCAGTACGAGGAGCGGGCCGAAGTCGGATTTCCGCCCGCCATCCACCTCGCGGCGATCGACGGCAGTGCGAAGGCGATCGCCGATCTCCTGGACCTCGCCGACCTGCCGGCGAATGCGGAATTGCTCGGCCCGGTCGAGTTGCCTGCGGGGGAGCGGCTGCCGTTCTCCGGCGACGCGCCCGAGCCCGCGGACGTGGAGCGCATGCTGATCCGGGTGCCGCGGGGCGAGGGGAAGCCTCTGGCCAAAGCGCTGGGAGAGGCGCAGTCGGTGCGCAGTGCGCGCAAGGACTCGCAGCCTGCCCGCGTCCAGATCGACCCCATTCGCATCGGCTAGTTCGGCCCCGGGGTGACCAGAAGGAATGGCAAGGAAATTATCCACTCCCTGCCACTCTCAACATATAACGCACCGGGGGCCTTGCGGCAAGACCCGGGTCGTGCCGCAGAATCTCCCACCGAAGCCAGGACCAGCGGAAATCGGTATTCGCGGCATACGTGTGGGGGTTTTCATGATCGACGTGATCGTTGCGGGCAGCGGACCGACCGGGTTGATGCTGGCCTGCGAGTTGCGGTTGCACGGCGTTCAGGTGCTCGTGGTGGAGAAGGACACAGAGCCGACCAGGGTTGTCCGTTCGCTGGGTCTGCACGCGCGCAGCATCGAGATGATGGACCAGCGCGGTCTGCTGGAGCGGTTCCTCGCGATCGGTACGCAGTACCCGGTCGGTGGCTTCTTCGCCGGCATCAGAAAGCCGGCTCCCGAGCGGCTGGACACCGCACATCCGTACGTTCTCGGCATCCCGCAGACCACCACCGAGCGACTGTTGACCGAGCACGCCACCGAAGTCGGCGTCGAGATCCGGCGCGGCTGCGAACTGGTCGGCCTGACTCAGGACGAACACGGGGTGACCGCCCTGCTGGCCGACGGCACCCAGCTGCGCTCGCGCTACCTCGTCGGCTGCGACGGCGGCCGCAGCACGGTGCGGAAGCTGCTCGGCGTCGATTTCCCCGGCGAGCCCAGCAGAGTCGACACACTGCTGGGCGAGGTGGAGCTGACCGCGCCGCAGGAGACGCTGGACGCCGTGGTGGCCGAGGTCCGCAAGACCCAGCTCCGGTTCGGCGCCATGCCGCTCCAGGACGGGGTGTACCGCATCGGCGTGCCCGCCGCAGGGGTGGCCGAGGACCGCACGGTCGCGCCGACCCTGGACGAGTTGAAGCAACAGCTGCGGGCAACCGCGGGCACCGACTTCGGCGTGCACTCGCCGCGGTGGCTGTCCCGCTTCGGCGACGCCACCCGGCAGGCCGAGCGCTACCGGGTCGGCCGGGTGCTGCTGGCCGGCGACGCGGCGCACATCCACCCGCCGGTCGGCGGTCAGGGGCTCAACCTCGGTATCCAGGATGCGTTCAACCTCGGCTGGAAACTGGCAGCCGAGGTCGGTGGCTGGGCCCCGGAGGGGCTGCTGGACAGCTACCACACCGAACGGCACCCGGTAGCCGCCGACGTGCTGACCAACACCCGCGCCCAGATGGAGCTGATGTCCCTCGAGCCGGGGCCCCAGGCGGTGCGCCGGCTGGTGTCGGAACTGATGGATTTCGAGAACGTGAACCGGTACCTGACCGAGAAGATCATCGCGATCGGGGTCCGCTACGACTTCGGCGAGGGGCACGAACTGCTCGGCCGGCGCCTACGGGACGTGGGGCTGAAGCGGGGACGTCTCTACGAGCTGATGCACGACGGCCGCGGACTACTGCTCGACCAGACCGGCCGGCTGTCGGTGACGGGCTGGGCGGGCCGGGTCGACCACGTCGTCGACGTCAGCGAGGAACTGGACGTGCCCGCAGCGTTGCTGCGACCGGACGGGCATGTGGCGTGGGTCGGTGACGACCAGCAGGATCTGGTCGGCCGGCTCCGCGAGTGGTTCGGCGCCGCTGCCGACTGAGCGCGAACGCCTCCGGACTCGGCAGGCGCAGCGCCCGCGAGTCCGGAGGCGACTTGACCACCGTCACAGAAAAGGACCTTGCCGAGTGTCAATTGACGATATATCGTTGATGCATCAGCGATACAGAAGGAGGCTGATGATGGAAAACTTCCATTTCGAACACAGGGGTCCCCGACGGGACCGATTCGCGCGCGAACGGACGGGGCGGCCCGAGGGGCCCCACCGTCACGGACACCGGCGAGGCCGCTTCGGGCCCGAGGGCGATCCCGGGTTCGGCCCGGGAATGCACTTCGGCCGCGGACGCGGACGGGGTGGCAGGGGGCGGCGCGGCGATGTCCGCTCCGCGATCCTGCTGTTGCTCACCGAGGAGCCGATGCACGGCTACGAGCTGATTCAGCAGATCGTCGAACGCAGCGACGGGGTGTGGAAGCCAAGCCCGGGCTCGATCTACCCCGCGCTGTCACAGCTCGAGGACGAGGGTCTGGTGCTGATCGAAAAGGTGGCGGGCCGCAAGACCGCACGCCTGACGGACGAGGGCGAGGCCTTCGTCGAAGCGAACAAGACCGAACTCGGCACCCCGTGGGACGACGTGCGGGAGAGTGTCGGCAGGCCAGCCGAGGACCTGCGGGGTCTGATCGGGCTGCTGATGGGTGCCGCGGGGCAGGTCGCCGCCGTCGGTGACGACGAACAGGTCCGGCGTGCCGGCGAGATTCTCACCGAGGCGCGTCGCGCGATGTATCGCCTTCTCGCGGAAGACGATCAGAGCGAAGCCGGCAAGGATGACACCGACTCGTAGGGCGTCGCGACTCACCGCGGGCCCGCCGTCTCGACGCGACAGCGTGTGCACATTCTGGGAAAGTTCACGGAGATGTCACGGCGAAGTCGGGAGAGATCATGAGATTTCGGGGTGCCGGTGCGGTCGTCGCGGGTGTCGTCCTGCTGATGTCCGGCGCAGTGTCCACCGCCCATGCGGACGACGCCTCACCGCCCCAACCCGTCGTGCCCGCCACGGCCGGGCTTCCCCAGACCGGACGTAGTGCCGCCGCCGCATATGCGCACGAGCACCCGGGCACCGCGCCCGCGGGATCGAACGACTTTTCCTGCACACCTTCCCCGGACCACCCCGAGCCGGTGGTGCTCGCACACGGCACCGACGCCAGCGCCTACGCGGACTGGGCCGCCCTGTCGCCGATGCTCGCCGCGGACGGCTACTGCGTGTTCGCACTCAACTACGGCGGAGCGCCGGGTGCCGATACGTACGGCACCGAGGACATCGTCGCGAGCGCGGAGCAGTTCGGCCGATTCGTCGACCGGGTCCGCGACGCGACCGGCGCCGACAAGGTCGACACGGTCGGATACTCGCAAGGTGCGAACGTCACGCGGTACTACGTCAACAAGCTCGGCGGCGCCCCGTTCGTCGACCACTGGGTCGGACTGGCGTCGCCCAGCTACGGGGGAGTGATGTACGGCCTCGTTCCGATCGTCCAGGCGCTTCCCGGCGGACCGGACTTCGCCCGCACGGTGACATCGGTGGCCGTCAGCCAGCAGATGCAGGGCTCGCCGTTCATGAACGCCCTCAACGCGGGCGGTGACACCGTGCCCGGTGTCGCGTACACGACGATCGGGTCTCGGTACGACGAGATGATCCAGCCGTACACGAACATGGCGCTCCACGGCGCCGGGGCCGACAACATCCTGATCCAGGATCGATGCCCCCAGGACGGCACCGGACATTTCCAGGCGCCCTACGATCCGTTCGCGCTCGACCTCGTCCGGGCGGCGCTCGACCCGGACGCGACTCCGCTGGCTCGTTGCGAGTTCGTCCCGGTCGGTGCGGGTATTCCGCAGGTGATTCTCGACAGCAACAGATAGACCCACGAATGAGGCGGGGAGCCGTGCGCTGTACGGCTCCCCGCTTCCTCGTGTGTGTGCTACTCCGCCAGTTTCGCGACGGCCTGCGCCCACAGGAAGTACTTGTCGGTGCCGAGGTCCTTCACGGTCTCGATGTCGAACGCGGCCGCGAGGTGTTCGGCGTCGGAATCGCTCACGCCCTGCAGGGCGGCGACGGGAGGCACCGGCCTCGGAACAGTCAATACCCGTCCGCCGTCGCTGTGTGCGGTTCTGCGGAATCGATTCGCCGACTGTTCGCCGAGTGTTATGGCCCGGGGCCGACTCCCTAGACTGGTCGGCACATCGTCGATCAAAGGGGAGCTTTCTTCGTGAGTATCGTTTCGGCCCGCGCAGCGGTCCACCGTCCGTCGTGTGGGTCGCCGACGTGCGCATAGTCTTCGCCGGAACCCCCGAGCCCGCTGTTCCCTCGCTCGAACGCCTGATCCGTTCGCCGCGCCACGACGTCGTGGCGGTCATCACCCGCCCGGACGCGGTCGCAGGCCGCGGACGCAAGGTGGTCCGTTCACCTATCGGTGCACTCGCCGACTCCCACGGCATCGAGGTGCTGACTCCCGAGCGGCCTTCGGAGCCGGACTTCCTGGCGCGTCTCGCCGACCTCGCACCCGACTGCGCGCCCGTCGTCGCCTACGGGGCGCTGCTGCCGCAGAAGGTCCTCGACATCCCGGCCCACGGCTGGGTGAACCTGCACTTCTCGCTGTTGCCGGCGTGGCGCGGGGCAGCCCCCGTGCAGGCCGCGATCGGTGCGGGCGACGACATGACCGGCGCGAGTGCGTTCCGGCTCGAGGCGGGGATGGACACCGGGCCGGTCTACGGGGTGGTCACCGAGAGGATCCGCGATTCCGATACCGCCGGGGATCTGCTGGGGCGCCTGGCCGACAGCGGTGCGGTCCTCCTGGAGTCGGTTCTCGACGGGATCGAGGACGGCGCGATCACCGCGGTCCCGCAGTCGGCCGACGGGGTGTCGCACGCGCCCAAGGTGAGCGTCGAGGCGGCCCGGATCCGGTGGGACAGAACAGCTGCCGTGGTGGACCGGCACGTCCGCTCGGTGACCCCCGCGCCCGGCGCCTGGACCATGATCGGCGATCTGCGCGTCAAGGTCGGGCCGGTCACTCCGACGGAGGAGCGACTGGAGGCGGGGGAGATCTCGGTGACCAAGGCCGGATTCCTGATCGGCACGTCCACGGTGGCGGTGCGGCTCGACCGCATCCAACCGCAGGGCAAGAAACAGATGGCCGCCCTGGACTGGGCGCGAGGCGCACGACTCGACGCGGAGGTACGGGCACAGTGAGCGAATCCAGAAGGCCTGCACGTCGCGGCCAGTCCGGCTCCGGGGCCCGCAACAACCGTCCCCGCCAGGCCCGCCGGCCCGACGCGTCGCAGTCCGGTCTCGACCAGCCGCGGCTCGCCGCGAGGGACGTGCTGCGCGCCGTCCGGGAACGCGACGCCTACGCCAATCTCGTGCTGCCCGGGCTGCTGCGTGAGCGGCGCCTGGACGGACGTGACGCGGCCCTCGCCACGGAATTGGCCTACGGCGCCGCCCGCGCCCGCGGGCTCCTCGACGCCGTGATCGCCGACTGCGCAGGCAGGCCGATCGCCGAGATCGACGGACCGCTCCTCGACGTCCTCCAGCTGGGCGCCTACCAGCTGCTGCGCACCCGCGTCGCCCCGCACGCCGCCGTCGCCACCTCCGTCGATCTCGTGCGCGCGGAGGCCGGCCCGGGGAAGGCCGGCTTCGTCAACGCCGTGCTGCGCCGGGTGTCGGAGCGGTCCGAAGCGGAATGGGTGGAGCGCCTCGCCCCGGCCGACCCGGTGGGGCGGCTGGCGTTCGAGCACGCGCATCCCACGTGGATCGCGCAGGTGTTCGCCGACGCGCTCGGTGCCGACGCCGGCGAACTCGAGGACGTCCTCATCGCCGACGACGCCCGGCCGGTGGTGCATCTCGTCGCCCGCCCGGGGGAGATCTCGTCGGAGGAACTCGCGCTCGCCACCGGCGGCGAGGTGGGGCGCTACTCGCCGTACGCGGTCTATCTGGACGGCGGCGACCCGGGGCTGCTCGACGCCGTCCGTGAGGGGCTCGCAGGAGTGCAGGACGAGGGCAGTCAGCTCGTCGCCCGGGCGCTGTCGCTGGCACCGCTGGACGGTCCGGACGCGGGCCGCTGGCTCGACCTGTGCGCGGGCCCGGGCGGCAAGGCGGCCCTGCTCGGCGCCCTCGCCGGAATCGAGGGCGGACGCCTCGACGCCGTGGAGCCGGTGGAACACCGCGCGGACCTGATCCGCAAGACGACGAAGGAACTCCCGGTCGACGTGCACGTCGCCGACGGGCGGGATCCCGGGCTGGCGGGCGGGTACGACCGCATCCTGGTCGACGCGCCGTGCACCGGACTGGGTGCGTTGCGCCGACGTCCGGAGGCGCGGTGGCGCCGGCAGCCGTCGGACGTGGCTGGTCTCGCGAAACTGCAGCGCGAACTCCTGGCGTCGGCCGTCGAGTTGGTTCGTCCGGGCGGCGTGATCCTCTACGCGACGTGTTCGCCGCACCTGTCCGAGACGGTGGCCGTGGTCGCGGACGCGGTGCGCCGCTACGGGCTCACGGCACTCGACACGCGTGAGCTCGTTCCCGGTGTGCCGGGTCTGGGAGACGGTCCGGGAGTCCAGCTCTGGCCGCACCGGCACGGCACCGACGCGATGTTCATGGCTGCGTTGCGCAAGCCGTAGGGCGGGGGGCGTCCCCGCTACCTGGACATCTGCCCGACTCTTGGTAGAACCTGTTCCACTTTTACGTGAAACGTGTTCTAATTCTTCTCGCGACAGAGACGTACGTCACGAAGCGAGTGGAGGACTTCAGATGAATCGGGTAGCGGGGAAGGTCGTTCTGATCACGGGAGCGGCGCGGGGTCAGGGGCGTAGTCATGCAGTGCATCTCGCCGACGAGGGCGCCGACATCATCGCCTTCGACCTCTGCGAGGACATCGCATCCAACGAATACCCGCTGGCGACCGAGGCCGATCTCGCGGAGACGGGACGGCTCGTCGAGAAGGCGGGGCGCCGGGTCGTGACCGCCAAGGTGGACGTGCGCGACCGCGCGGCCCTGCAACGTGAACTCGACGCCGCCGTCGCGACGCTGGGCCGGCTGGACGTCGTGGTCGCCAATGCCGGGATCGCGCCTCTCGGGAACGACGTGCCCGTCGAGGGATTCGTCGATGCGTTCGACGTCGACTTCGTCGGAGTGATCAACACGATTCACTCCGCCCTTCCGCACCTGGACGCCGGCGCGTCGATCATCGCGACGGGATCGGTGGCCGGGCTGGTCCCGCAGACCGGTCTGAACGGCCAGCAGGCCCTGCAGGGGCCGGGCGGCGACGGCTACGGTCTCGCCAAGAAGATGCTGTGGACGTACACCAACTCGCTCGCGCTCACCCTGGGCCCGAAGTCCATCCGCGTCAACGCGATCCATCCCACGAACTGCAACACGGACATGCTGCAGAGTCCGCCGATGTTCCGCACGTTCCGCCCCGACCTGGAGAACCCGACCGCCGAGGACGCGAAGGTCACGTTCCCGTTCATGCAGGCCATGCCCACCCCGTGGGTCGAGCCCGAGGACATCTCGCACGCGGTGGTGTTCCTGTCGTCCGACGAGTCCCGGTTCGTCACCGGTCAGCAACTCCGGGTCGATGCGGGGGCGGGCCTCAAGCTCGGCGTCTGACGCCGATCCGATGAGGGTCCGGGCCGGTGTGCGGGCGCCGTCCGGGCCCTCGCCGTTCGCGTCAGGTCTGGTCGAACTGCTTGCGCAGCTTCGCCGGTGCCTTGATCCGCCAGGCATCCTGCAGCAACTCGGTCAGCTGCGGAACGTCGACGTTCTCGAGGTCGACGAGGATCGAACCGTGACCGCCGTAGTGCGGAGTGGTGTAGAACGGTGCGCCCTGGGCCAGCAGGGCCGCCTTCTCGTCGAGGTCGCACATCACCACCAGGCCCCCGTCCGACTCGGCCCGCAACCGGGCGAGCAGCTTGCCCGCCACCTTCAGAGCCGGGGTGCGGTACGACGTGCTCTCCTGCACGTCCGGCAGGGCGACACCGATCGCCACGACGTCCGTCCAGGTCGGCATGAGCCCAGTATGGACCGCGGGACCCGGCCCCGGCACGCGTACGACTAAACTGCGGCCCGTGGCAACCCCGATGATCGCACCGTCCATTCTGTCTGCCGATTTCGCGCGTCTCGCCGAGGAGGCGGACGCCGTCGCCGGTGCCGACTGGCTGCACGTCGACGTGATGGACGCACATTTCGTGCCCAACCTGACGCTCGGCCTTCCCGTCGTGCAGAGCCTGCTCGCGGCGACGGACATCCCGCTCGACTGCCATCTCATGATCGACGACCCCGGCCGCTGGGCGCCGCCCTACGCGGAGGCGGGCGCGCACAACGTCACCTTCCATGCGGAGGCGACCGACGACCCCCGGTCCGTGGCCCGTGACATCCGCGCCGCCGGCGCCAAGGCCGGTCTCAGCGTCAAGCCCGGCACGCCGATCGAGCCGTACCTCGAGATCCTGAAGGACTTCGACACGCTCCTCGTCATGAGCGTCGAGCCCGGCTTCGGTGGTCAGTCGTTCATCCCCGAGGTGCTGTCGAAGGCGAAGGCGGTCCGCCGACTCGTCGACTCGGGTGAGCTGAGACTGGTCGTCGAGATCGACGGTGGCATCAACGCCGACACCGTCGAGGCCGCTGCCGAGGCGGGCGTCGACTGCTTCGTCGCCGGGTCCGCCGTCTACGGGACGAGCGATCCCGCGGAGGCCGTGCGCGCCCTGCGCGCCAGCGCCGCCAAGGCGTCACCGCACCTGAGCCTGTCGCGGTAACGGCGCTTCGGCACATCGTGAACTCCCACGTGCGGCACGAGAATTCGGCGGCGGACCTCGACGCCGCGATGCAGATCGCCATCGGCGCCGCGGAGTCGGCGCGCGGATTCACCAGCCCCAATCCGGCGGTCGGCGCGGTGGTCCTCGACGCCGCGGGACGCATCGCCGGTGTCGGGATGACGCAGCCTCCCGGCGGTCCCCACGCGGAGGTCGTCGCACTGCGGGGGGCGGGGGACGCCGCACGCGGCGGCACCGCCGTCGTCACGCTGGAACCGTGCAACCACCACGGCCGGACCGGGCCGTGCTCGCAGGCGCTGCTCGATGCCGGTGTGGTTGCGGTGCACTATGCGGTGGGTGATCCGAACCCCGAGGCCGCGGGCGGCGCGGAAACCCTCGTCTCGGCGGGTGTCGAGGTGACGTCCGGGCTGCGGGCCCAGGACGTCGAACGCGGGCCGCTCCGGGCCTGGCTGCACCGGCAGCGCACCGGACGGCCGCACGTGACCTGGAAGTACGCGGCCACCCTGGACGGGCGCAGCGCCGCCGACGACGGCACCAGCCAGTGGATCACCGGTCCCGAGGCCCGGGAACGCGTCCACGCCGACCGGGCGAAACTGGACGCGATCGTGGTCGGCACCGGGACGGTGCTCGCCGACGACCCGCGGCTGACCGCCCGGATGCCCGACGGATCGCTCGCGGCCCACCAGCCGGTGCGCGTCGTCGTCGGACTCGGCGACATCCCGGCGGACGCCCGGGTCCTCGACGACTCCGCGCCCACCCTGCTGCTGCGCACGCACGATGTGGACGAGGTCCTCGCCGCACTCGCCGAGTACACCGATGTGCTGCTCGAGGGCGGGCCCCGGCTGGCGGGCGCATTCCTCGCCGCGGGCCGGGTCGACCGCATCCAGGCGTACCTCGCCCCGCTGATCCTCGGCGCCGGCACGTCCGCGGTCGCGGAGGCAGGAGTGCACACGATCGACGGCGCGCTGCGGTTCCGTCACGAGTCGGTCGAAACAATCGGCTCCGATCTGTTGTTGAGTCTGGTTCCAGCAGTGTCCGAAAACCCTGACAGTCACCGAACGTAGGAGAAGCCACAGTGTTCACCGGGATCGTCGAAGAATTGGGTGAGGTCGTCGCCAAGGAGGAACTGGCCGACGCCGCACGGTTCACCGTCCGTGGTCCGGTCGTGACTTCCGACGCGTCACACGGGGATTCGATCGCGGTGAACGGTGTGTGCCTGACCGTCGTCGAGGTGCTGGCCGACGGCTCCTTCACGGCCGACGTCATGCAGGAGACGCTGAACCGGTCGAGCCTGCAGAAGATCGACGTGGGCAGCCGCGTCAACCTCGAGCGTGCCGCCGCCCTGAACAGCCGCCTCGGCGGCCACCTCGTCCAGGGCCACGTGGACGGCACCGGGCACATCATCAGCCGCAGCCCGTCCGAGAACTGGGAGGTCGTGCGCATCGCGCTGCCCGACGCCATCTCCCGGTACGTCGTGGAGAAGGGCTCGATCACGGTCGACGGTGTGTCGCTGACGGTCTCGGCGCTCGGCGGGGAACGCGGCGAGGAGTACTTCGAGATCTCGCTCATCCCCACCACGCTGCAGCTGACCACGCTCGGAGCGGCGTCCGTCGGGACGCCCGTCAACCTCGAGGTCGACGTGATCGCGAAGTATGTGGAGCGGCTGCAAGCGGCCGGCCGCTGAGTCGTACTGTTGAGGAGCATCCCACGGATGCATCCGTTGTATTCGAAGATGCCTAAGTCAAGACTTTGGAGACCGAGCACGTGACCAGGTTCGACAGTATCGAGCGCGCCGTTGCGGACATCGCCGCAGGCAAGGCAGTCGTCGTCGTCGACGACGAGGACCGCGAGAACGAGGGAGACCTCATCTTCGCCGCGGAGAAGGCCACCCCCGAGTTGGTTGCCTTCATGGTTCGATACACGTCCGGCTATCTCTGTGTGCCGCTCGACGGCGCCGACTGCGACCGCCTCGGCCTGCCGCCGATGTACGCCACCAACCAGGACAAGCACGGCACGGCGTACACCGTGACCGTCGACGCCCGGGAGGGCATCGGAACCGGCATCTCCGCGTCCGACCGCGCCGCCACCATGCGGTTGCTGGCCGACCCGTCCAGCGGCGCCCAGGACTTCACCCGGCCCGGCCACGTCGTGCCGCTGCGCGCCAAGGAGGGCGGCGTGCTGCGCCGTCCCGGCCACACCGAGGCCGCCGTCGACCTCGCCCGGATGGCCGACCTCCGGCCTGCGGGTGTGATCTGCGAGATCGTCAGCCAGAAGGACGAGGGCCACATGGCCCAGACCGACGAGCTGCGGGTCTTTGCCGACGACCACAACCTTGCCCTGATCTCGATCGCCGACCTGATCGCGTGGCGCCGCAAGCACGAGAAGCACGTGGAGCGGGTCGCGTCGGCGCGCATCCCCACCCGGCACGGCGAGTTCACGGCCGTCGGCTACCGCAGCATCTACGACGACGTCGAGCACGTGGCGCTGGTCCGCGGCGACCTGCCCGGCCCGGACGGCGACGGCAGCGACGTGCTCGTGCGCGTGCACTCCGAATGCCTCACCGGCGACGTGTTCGGTTCGCTGCGGTGCGACTGCGGTCCCCAGCTCGACGCCGCGCTGGACATGGTCGCGCAGGAGGGCCGCGGTGTGGTCCTGTACATGCGCGGGCACGAGGGCCGGGGCATCGGCCTCATGCACAAGCTGCAGGCCTACCAGTTGCAGGACGCGGGTTCGGACACCGTCGACGCCAACCTCGAGCTGGGGCTGCCCGCCGACGCCCGCGACTACGGCATCGGCGCGCAGATCCTCGTGGATCTGGGCATCTCCTCGATGCGTCTGCTCACCAACAACCCGGCCAAGCGGGTCGGTCTCGACGGCTACGGCCTGCAGATCACCGAGCGGGTGTCGATGCCGTTGCGGGCGAACGCCGAGAATCTGACGTACCTGCGTACGAAGCGCGACCGCATGGGCCACGACCTGATCGGGCTCGACGACTTCGAAGCGGGAGAAATGCTGTGAGTGGTGAGGGACTGCCGGAGCTGCAACTCGGTGAGGCGGGCGACCTCCGGCTCGCCATCGTCGCCGGCAGCTGGCACGCCGAGATCTCCGAGGCGCTGATCGCCGGCGCGCAGCGGGTGGCGGCCGAGGCGAACGTGAAGAACGTCACCCTGGTCCGGGTCGCCGGTGCCATCGAACTGCCGGTGGTGGCGCAGGCCCTGGCCCGCACCCACGACGCCGTCGTCGCGCTCGGTGTCGTGATCCGCGGCGGGACGCCGCACTTCGAATACGTCTGCGACGCCGTCACGGCCGGTCTGACCCGGGTCTCGCTGGACGAGAGCACCCCGGTCGGGAACGGTGTGCTCACCACGGACACCGAGCAGCAGGCCGTCGACCGCAGTGGCCTGCCCGGCTCCGTCGAGGACAAGGGCGGTCAGGCGTGCGCGGCCGCGCTGGACACCGCAGTCACGTTGGCGCGACTGCGCCGCGCCGAGGAGTCCTTCGTATGATCCGGATCCATCCATGACCACTCCCGAATCCGAGTGGACACTCGTCGCGACGCCACGCAAGTCGCGTCGATACGCCATCGGTGTCGCGATTCTTCTCGTCGTCGTACATGTGACGTTCGCAATCCTGCTGCGCGGCGATTCCACGGGCGTGTACTTCCGGCTCGCCGACCAGCTGGCGTTCGCGGGAATCGGCTGCCTCCTCGCGGCAGCCGTCCTGCTGCTGACCCGGCCCCGGTTGCGGGTCGGGCCCCGCGGCATCGCCGTCCGCAACGTCCTCGGGGAGCGCATCGTCGACTGGGACCTGTACGAGGGGTTGTCGTTCCCGGACGGCGCGGCGTGGGCCCGGATCGAGCTGCCCGACGACGAATACCTGGCTGTGATGGCCATCCAGTCGAACGATCGCGAATACGCCGTGGACGCCGTCGACCGCTTCCGCGCACTCGCGTCGGAGTACGCACCGTCCTGAACCGGGGGTCGGCCCTCCGCGACGTCGCGGATGCGGGGTTGGTCGGTGGCGCCGACTAACGTGGAGGGGTGCCCGATCCTTCGACATATCGCCCCGCGACCGGAACGATTCCGGTCGACCCGGGTGTGTACAAGTTCCGCGATCCGCACGGCCGGGTCATCTATGTCGGGAAGGCGAAGAGTCTTCGTTCACGGCTGAATTCCTATTTCGCCGACGTCTCGACGCTGCACCCGCGCACCCGCCAGATGGTGACCACGGCCGGCAGCGTCGAGTGGACCGTGGTGAGCACCGAGGTCGAGGCTCTCCAGCTCGAGTACAACTGGATCAAGGAATTCGATCCCCGGTTCAACGTCCGCTACCGCGACGACAAGACGTACCCGGTTCTCGCGGTCACCCTGAACGAGGAGTACCCCCGGCTGTTCGTCTACCGCGGGCCCAGACGCAAGGGTGTCCGCTACTTCGGTCCCTACTCGCACGCGTGGGCCATCCGTGAAACCCTCGACCTACTGCTGCGGGTCTTTCCCGCCCGCACCTGCTCGGCCGGGGTGTTCAAGCGTCACAACCAGATCGGCCGTCCCTGCCTGCTCGGCTACATCGACAAATGCTCCGCGCCGTGCGTCGGACGGGTGTCCGCGGCCGAGCACCGCAAGATCGTCGAAGACTTCTGCGACTTCCTGTCGGGACGCACCGACCGGCTGGTCCGGCAGCTGGAGGCCCGGATGCAGGAGGCGTCCGAAGAACTCGACTTCGAGACCGCGGCGCGGCTGCGAGACGACGTGGGCGCGTTGCGGCGGGCGCTCGAGAAGCAGGCCGTCGTGCTCGGCGACGGTACCGACGCCGACGTCGCCGCCTTCGCGACCGACGAACTCGAGGCCGCGGTCCAGGTCTTCCACGTCCGGGGCGGCCGCGTGCGCGGCCAGCGCGGCTGGGTCGTCGAGAAGGCCGGTGACGTCATCGACTGGGCCAGCGTCGATTCCGAGGCGGGATCGGACCTGCCGCTGCTCGTCGAGCAGTTCCTCACCCAGTTCTACGGGGAGCAGGCGGCGCTGTCGGGCGCGACCGACCAGGAGGCCGGCACCAGCGGCGTGCCGCGGGAGGTCCTGGTGCCCGTGCTGCCGCCCGACGCCGAACAGGTGCAGGAGTGGCTCAGCGGTCTCCGCGGCTCCGCGGTCCGCCTCCGCGTGCCCCAGCGCGGCGACAAGAAGGCCCTCGCCGAGACCGTGCAGCGCAACGCCACGGAGGCGCTGCAACAGCACAAGCTGCGCCGCGCCGGCGACTTCACGTCCCGGTCGGCGGCACTGCAGGGCATCCAGGAGGCCCTCGACCTGGATTCGGCGCCTCTGCGCATCGAATGTGTCGACATCAGCCACGTGCAGGGCACCGACGTGGTGGCCTCCCTCGTCGTCTTCGAGGACGGCCTGCCCCGCAAGTCCGACTACCGCCACTACGCGATCAAGGAGGCGGCGGGCGACGGTCGCTCCGACGACGTCGCCAGCATTGCCGAGGTCACCCGGCGACGGTTCCTCCGGCACAACCGCGACGTCGGGGTGCTACGTGCCGAAGCGGCCGGGGCGGACGCCGACCAGGTGTCGGGCGGGGACGGCGGCGACCTGGCCCCGGAGGCGGCGATCGATCCGCAGACCGGCAGGCCGCGGCGGTTCGCGTACCCACCGAACCTGTTCGTCGTGGACGGCGGAGCCCCGCAGGTGGCCGCGGCCTCGGCGGTCCTCGACGAACTGGGCATCACCGACGTCGCCGTGATCGGGCTGGCGAAACGGCTCGAGGAGGTGTGGGTGCCGGGGGAGGAGGACCCGGTCATCCTCCCGCGCACGAGCGAGTCGCTGTACCTGTTGCAGCGGGTGCGCGACGAGGCACACCGCTTCGCGATCACGTTCCACCGCAGCAAGCGGTCCCGTCGGATGACGGCGTCCGCACTCGACTCGGTCCGCGGGCTCGGCGAGACCCGGCGCAAGGCCCTGGTGACGCATTTCGGTTCCGTCGCCCGCCTCAAGCAGGCGTCCGTCGAGGAGATCACCGCGGTGCCGGGCATCGGAACGGCCACGGCGAAAGCGGTACTCACCGCTCTCGGGGCGGAGGAACCGTCTGCGGACGTCGTGGGAGTGGGGGATGATGAACCAGATCGGAACGGGCCGGGCACGGCAGAACGGAACGGCGCGGACATTCCCCGCGAACCGGTAGAACAGCACGGCCCGGCAGCACAGAGCGCTTCGCAACGGACAGGTGTCGAGTGAACGAGCAGCACGCGCAGAGTGACCGTCCACCCACGGTTCGGCCGATGGACTTCCTTCTCGTCACCGGGCTCTCCGGGGCGGGTCTGCAGACTGCGGCGAAGGTCCTCGAGGACCTCGGCTGGTATGTCGCGGACAACCTTCCCCCGGAACTGATTTCCCGGATGGTGGATCTGAGCCTGGAATCCGATTCGCGGCTCGAGCGGCTCGCCGTCGTCATCGACGTGCGCAGCCGGTTGTTCACCGGCGATCTCGGCTGGGTCCTCACCGAACTGGAGAGCAAACCCGTGCACACGCGGGTGCTGTACCTCGACGCGTCGGACGAGGTCCTGGTGCGACGTTTCGAACAGGTGCGCCGCAGTCACCCGCTGTCGGGGGGAGGCGCCGAGGGCACCCTGTCGGAGGGCATCGCCGCCGAGCGCGATCAGCTCGCGAAGGTGAAGGCCGCCGCGGATCTGGTGATCGACACGTCGTCCCTGGCCGCGCACCAGTTGCGGCAGAAGATCGAGGACGCGTTCGGCGACGCCGAGAACCGGACGATGCAGGTAACAGTCCAGTCGTTCGGTTTCAAGTACGGTCTTCCGATGGACGCCGATCTCGTCTGCGACGTCCGCTTCCTGCCCAACCCGCACTGGATTCCCGAGTTGCGTCCGCACACCGGGCAGAGCGAGGACGTGCGGGACTACGTGTTGTCGCAGGACGGTGCCGAGGACTATCTGGCCACGTATCACCACCTGCTGGATCTGACGATCGCGGGATATCGTCGGGAGGGGAAGCGCTACATGACCATCGCGGTGGGGTGCACCGGGGGGAAACATCGGAGTGTCGCGATGTCGGAGGCCTTGGCGAGCCGACTCGGAAAGGACTCCGGGCTGAACGTGCGCGTCGTCCATCGTGATCTGGGGCGCGAATGAGGCCGGTGAACCAGCCGCCTGCGATCGTCGCGCTCGGCGGGGGCCACGGACTGTTCGCCACCCTGAGCGCCGCGCGCCGGCTCAGCCGTGACGTCACGGCTGTCGTCACCGTCGCTGACGACGGCGGATCCTCGGGGCGGCTGCGCGCCGAACTGGGTGTCATCCCGCCGGGGGATCTGCGGATGGCACTCGCCGCACTCGCCGCGGACGACCCCGAGGTGCAGGACTGGACGGACACCATCCAGCACCGCTTCGGCGGGATCGGCGCCCTCGCCGGCCACTCGGTGGGCAATCTCATCCTGGCCGGCCTCACCGAAGTGCTCGGCGACCCCGTCGCCGCGCTCGACGAACTCGCCCGGTTGCTGCGGATCAACGGGCGCGTTTTGCCGATGTCGCCGATCGCCCTGGACATCGAGGCCGACGTGCAGGGCCTCGAGGCGGACCCGCGGGTCAGCCGCTGCATTCGCGGGCAGGTCGCGGTCGCGACCACCCCCGGCAAGGTGCGCCGCGTGCGACTGCTGCCGGCGAATCCGCCCGCCTGCCCGGACGCGGTCCGGGCGATCGAGGTCGCCGACATGGTCGTCCTCGGCCCGGGGTCGTGGTTCTCCAGCGTCATCCCACACGTCCTCGTGCCGGAACTCCTCGACACGCTGATCGCCACCGCCGCGCGGAAGGTGCTGGTGCTCAACCTGGCTCCGGAGCCGGGCGAGACCGCAGGATTCTCCACCGAGCGTCATCTGCACGTACTGTCCCAACACGCACCCGAACTCGCCGTCGACTTCGTCGTGGTCGATTCGGGTTCGGTTCCACCGGGGCGCGAGCGCGAGCACCTCGCCCGCGCCGCCGGACAGTTCCAGGCACGCGTCGTGTACGCCGACGTGTCGGAGCACGGCACCCACACGCACCATGCAGGAAAACTTGCGTCCGTTCTCGAACAGCTCTGGAGCGACCCCGATGCGGGGTCTCGGGGGAGCGAAGTGGCCGAGACACCAGAGGAAAGGGAGAGCGCTTCGTGGCAATGACAGCAGAGGTCAAAGACGAACTCAGTCGTCTCGTCGTCACTCATGTGAGTTGCCGGAAGGCCGAAGTCTCGTCGCTGCTGCGGTTCGCCGGGGGATTGCACATCGTCGGCGGCCGGGTCGTGGTCGAGGCGGAAGTGGATCTGGGGTCCACGGCCCGCCGGTTGCGCCGCGAGATCTTCGACCTGTTCACCTACAGCGCCGACGTCCACGTCCTCAGCGCCGGCGGGCTACGCAAGTCGTCCCGGTACATCGTGCGGGTCGCGAAGGAGGGCGAGGCCCTCGCCCGCCAGACCGGTCTCCTGGACCTGCGGGGACGCCCCGTGCGCGGGCTTCCCGCGCAGGTGGTCGGTGGCAGCGTCGCCGACGCGGAAGCCGCGTGGCGCGGCGCGTTCCTGGCGCACGGTTCGCTGACCGAGCCGGGCCGGTCGTCGGCGCTCGAGGTCAGCTGCCCCGGCCCGGAGGCGGCGCTCGCGCTCGTCGGGGCGGCGCGCAGGCTGGGCATCTCCGCGAAGGCGCGTGAGGTCCGCGGCACCGACCGGGTGGTGATCCGCGACGGCGAGGCCATCGGCGCGCTACTCACCCGGATGGGCGCCCAGGACACCCGCCTCGTGTGGGAGGAACGCCGCATGCGCCGGGAGGTCCGTGCCACGGCCAACCGGCTCGCCAACTTCGACGACGCCAACCTGCGCCGGTCGGCGCGAGCGGCCGTCGCGGCCGCGGCCCGCGTCGAACGGGCCCTCGACATCCTGGGCGACGAGGTGCCCGACCATCTGGCGGCGGCCGGTCACCTCCGGGTGGAGCACCGGCAGGCGTCCCTCGAGGAACTCGGCCAGCTCGCCGACCCGCCGATGACGAAGGACGCCGTGGCCGGCCGCATCCGGCGGTTGCTGTCCATGGCGGACCGCAAGGCCAAGGAAACCGGCATCCCCGACACCGAGTCGGCCGTCACCGCAGACCTTCTCGACGACGCCTGACCGTCGTCGGCGGTCGCCTCCCGCCACCCCCGGTCCCGGACGAACGGGACGCTCGTTGCGCCAGATCGGACGAGCGTCCCGTTCGTTCGGGTCGGGGCGGCACGGAAAGGGCGCCCGGAGGTGACTGCGCGCGAGCGTGGCCCGCGCACTAGGGTAAGAGCCACATCGACCGATGAAACCTCGCGCCGACCACCCGTCGGTGGTGTCGTAGCGGCGCGGGAGCAGAGCTGCACAACCAGAATCATGCGCAAAGGAGCAGATTGTGACTGTCCGGGTAGGCGTAAACGGTTTCGGCCGTATCGGACGTAACTTCTTCAGGGCGGTGGATGCGCAGAAGGCGCTCGGAACCACCGACATCGAGATTGTGGCGGTCAACGACCTCACGGACAACGCTACGCTGGCGCATCTCCTGAAGTACGACTCGATCCTGGGTCGTCTCCCGCACGACGTCTCGCTCGAGGGTGAAGACACCATCGTCGTCGGAAACCAGAAGATCAAGGCACTCGCCATCAAGGAAGGCCCCGCAGCGCTTCCCTGGGGTGACCTGGGCGTCGACGTCGTCGTCGAGTCCACCGGCATCTTCACCGACGCAGCCAAGGCGAAGGGCCACCTCGAGGCCGGCGCCAAGAAGGTCATCATCTCCGCCCCGGCCAAGGGCGAGGACATCACCATCGTGATGGGCGTCAACGACGACAAGTACGACGGCAGCCAGAACATCATCTCCAACGCCTCGTGCACCACCAACTGCCTCGGTCCCATCGCCAAGGTGCTCGACGACGAGTTCGGCATCGTCAAGGGCCTCATGACCACGGTCCACGCCTACACCCAGGACCAGAACCTGCAGGACGGCCCGCACAGCGACCTGCGTCGCGCCCGCGCCGCCGCCCTGAACGTGGTCCCCACCGGCACCGGTGCCGCCAAGGCCATCGGCCTGGTCCTCCCGCAGCTACTCGGCAAGCTGGACGGCTACGCGCTGCGTGTCCCGATCCCCACGGGCTCGGTCACCGACCTCACCGCGAACCTGAAGAAGTCGGCCAGCGTCGAGGACATCAACGCCGCGATGAAGGCTGCCGCCGAGGGGCCCCTCAAGGGCATCCTGAAGTACACGGACGCCCCGATCGTGTCGTCGGACATCGTCACCGACCCGCACAGCTCGATCTTCGACTCCGGCCTCACCAAGGTCATCGACGATCAGGCCAAGATCGTGTCCTGGTACGACAACGAGTGGGGTTACTCCAACCGTCTGGCCGACCTCATCGGTCTCGTCGCCAAGTCTCTCTGAGCGAAGGTCCGGTAACAGTGGCAGTTCAGACTCTCGACGATCTGCTGAACGCTGGGGTCGAGGGGCGCGCCGTGCTGGTGCGCTCCGACCTCAACGTTCCGCTCGACGGTGACCGGATCACCGATCCGGGGCGCATCATCGCTTCCGCGCCGACGCTGAAGGCGTTGGCGGAGGCGGGCGCCAAGGTCATCGTCACCGCCCATCTGGGTCGCCCCGAGGGCGAGCCCGACCCGCAGTATTCCCTCGCACCGGTGGCGGTGAAGCTCGCCGAGGTGCTGGGACGCAACGTCCAGCTCGCCGGCGACGTCGTCGGGCAGGACGCTCTCGCACGTGCCGAGGGGCTCACGGACGGCGACGTTCTCCTGCTGGAGAACATCCGCTTCGATCCGCGGGAGACCAGCAAGGACGAGGCCGAGCGGACGAAGCTCGCCAAGGCTCTGGTCGAACTCGTCGGCGACGACGGCGCGTTCGTGTCCGACGGATTCGGTGTCGTCCACCGCGCGCAGGCGTCGGTGTACGAGGTGGCCAAGCTGCTCCCGCATTACGCGGGCAAGCTCGTCGAAGCCGAGATCAAGGTGCTCGGCAAGCTCACCGAGGAGCCCGAGCGGCCGTACGCGGTCGTGCTGGGTGGGTCCAAGGTGTCCGACAAGCTCGCGGTGATCGAGGCGCTGGCCCCCAAGGTCGACACCCTCGTCATCGGTGGCGGCATGTACTACACGTTCCTGGCGGCGCAGGGCGTGTCGGTCGGCAACTCGCTGTGCGAGGAGTCGATGATCGACACGTGCAAGGCGCTGCTCGAGCAGTACGCCGACGTGATCCACATCCCGCAGGACGTGGTCATCGCCGACTCGTTCTCGGCGGACGCCGAGTCGAAGATCGTGTCGGTGCTCGAGATCCCGGACGGCTGGATGGGCCTCGACATCGGACCGCAGTCGGTTCGCCGGTTCGCGGCGATCCTGACCAGCGCGAAGACCGTCTTCTGGAACGGCCCGATGGGCGTGTTCGAGTTCGAGAAGTTCGCCGCGGGCACCAAGGGTGTCGCCGAGGCGATCATCGAGGCCACCGGGAAGGGCGCGTACAGCGTCGTCGGTGGCGGTGACTCCGCCGCGGCGGTCCGCCAGCTCGGTCTGCCCGAGGACGGGTTCTCGCACATCTCCACCGGCGGCGGCGCCTCCCTCGAGTACCTCGAGGGCAAGGAACTCCCCGGCATCGCAGTTCTGGAGGGCTGAGGCATGGCACGGAAGCCGCTGATCGCCGGCAACTGGAAGATGAATCTGAACCATCTCGAGGCCATCGCGCTGGTTCAGAAGATCGCCTTCTCGCTCCCGGCGAAGTACTTCGACAAGGTCGACGTGACGGTGATCCCGCCGTTCACCGACATCCGCAGCGTGCAGACCCTCGTCGAGGGCGACAAGCTCCTGCTCACCTACGGTGCGCAGGACGTTTCGGCCCACGATTCGGGTGCGTACACCGGCGAGATCAGCGGCTCCATGCTGGCCAAGCTGGGCTGCACGTTCGTCGTCGTCGGGCACTCGGAGCGCCGAACCCTGCACTGCGAGGACAACGACACCGTGCTGGCCAAGACCAAGGCCGCGCTGAAGAACGGGATCACCCCGATCGTCTGCATCGGTGAGGGCCTCGACGTCCGCGAGGCCGGCGAGCACGTGTCCTACAACGTCGAGCAGTTGCGGGGCTCGCTCGCCGGACTGTCCGCCGAGGACATCGCGAAGGTCGTCATCGCGTACGAGCCGGTGTGGGCCATCGGAACCGGTCGCGTGGCCAGTGCCGCGAACGCGCAGGAAGTCTGCGCCGCGATCCGCGCCACGCTCGGTGAGCTGGCCTCGCAGGACGTCGCGTCCGGTGTCCGCGTTCTCTACGGCGGCAGCGTCAACGCCAAGAACGTCGGCGAGATCGTCGGTCAGACGGATGTGGACGGCGCCCTCGTGGGCGGCGCCTCACTGAAGGCCGACGAGTTCGCGACGCTGTCGGCGATCGCTGCGGGCGGACCTCTGCCGTAAGGCGCCTTCGGCGCCCGTGCGCCTTTCCGGTACCTACAGCTACCGGAAAGGCGCACGGGCGGGCAGCGCCTGTAGGGTGTACGAGGTCGTTGTTGTTCCTACTGGATGGGTGGACGTAGACAGACATGGAACTGTTCCTGGATATCCTGCTGGTGGTCACCAGCTTGCTGCTGATTCTGCTGGTGCTGCTGCACCGCGGTAAGGGCGGCGGTCTGTCCAGCCTGTTCGGTGGCGGCGTCCAGTCGAGTCTGTCCGGTTCCACCGTGGTCGAGAAGAACCTCGACCGGCTTACCGTCTTCACCGGCCTGATCTGGCTGATCGCGATCATCGGAATCGGCCTGGAGATCAAGTTCGGCTGATCGGCTTCATCATGCGGACGGGCCGTCACCGGTCGATACTGGATGAATGATCGAAACCCCACGTGAGGCCACTGAACCACTCCGCGAAGACATTCGGCTCCTGGGCGGCATCCTCGGTCAGATAGTGCGGGAACAGGCCGGGGACAGCGTCTTCGACCTCGTCGAGAAGGCCAGGGTCGAATCGTTCCGGGTTCGTCGTTCCGAGATCGACCGCGCAGATCTGGCGGACATGTTCACCCAGGTGTCCACGAGCGACACCATTCCCGTCATCCGGGCCTTCAGCCACTTCGCCCTGCTGGCCAATCTCGCCGAGGACATCCACCGTGAACGCCGGCGTGCCGTCCACGTCGCCGCCGGTGAACCCGCCCCCGACAGCACCCTGACCGCCACGTTCGCCAAACTCGACGCTGCGCACCTCGACAGCGCCGTCGTCGCGGACGCGTTGCGCGGGGCGCTCGTGTCGCCGGTCATCACCGCCCACCCCACCGAGACCCGCCGCCGGACGGTGTTCGAAACCCAGTCCCGCATCACCGAACTGATGCGCTACCGCGAGCGGACCGCCCTGACCGAGAGCGAGACGGCCGACGTCGACGTCCGGCTGCGGCGGCAGATCCTCACCCTGTGGCAGACCGCGCTGATCCGGTTGTCGCGGTTGCGGATCCAGGACGAGATCGAGGTCGGGCTGCGGTACTACGACGCGGCACTGTTCGAGGTCGTCCCGAAGATCAACGCCGAACTGCGCGGCGCCCTGCGATCGCGGTGGCCGGACGCGGATCTGGGCCGGGAACCGATTCTGCGCCCCGGCTCGTGGATCGGCGGCGACCGCGACGGCAACCCGTACGTCACCGACGAGGTGGTCCGGCAGGCCACCACCCGTGCCGCGGCCACCGCCCTCGAGCATCACCTCGGGGAACTCGAGACGCTCGAGCGCGAACTGTCCATGTCGGCCCGCCTCGTCACCGTCACGCCCGCACTCGACCTCCTGGCCGCGGCCTCGCAGGACGATTCCCCGTTCCGCGCCGACGAGCCGTACCGGCGCGCGATACGGGGTATCCGGGGGCGTCTCACGGCCACCGCGCACCGCATTCTGGGTGAGGCACCCGATCACGGGCTCGACCTCGGGCTCGCACCCTACGACACCCCGCGGCAGATGCTCGACGAACTCGACGTCGTCGACGACTCCCTGCGGCGCGGAGGTGACGGCACCATCGCCGACGACGGGCTGGCGAACCTGCGGGACTCGGTGGAGGTGTTCGGTTTCCACCTCTCCGGACTGGACATGCGGCAGAACTCGGACGTGCACGAGACCGTCGTCGCCGAGCTGCTGGCGTGGGCGGGCGTGCACCCCGACTACCCGTCGCTGTCCGAGGACGAGCGGGTGGAGTTGCTGTCGGCGGAGCTGTCCACCCGGCGCCCACTGACCACCGCGAACGCGGAGTTCAGCGAGCTGACCGCGAAGGAGCTCGCCATCCTCCAGGCCGGCGCCGAGGCGGTCCGGACACTCGGTGCGGGCGCCGTGCCCAACTACATCATCAGCATGTGCACCTCCGTCAGCGACATGCTCGAGGCCGCTGTGCTGCTGAAGGAGGTGGGTCTGCTCGACCCCGGATCGGGGGAGGCGCCGTCCTGCCCGGTGGGCATCGTGCCGCTGTTCGAGACGATCGAGGACCTGCAGCAGGGGGCCGCCACCCTCGAGGCCACCCTCGAGGTGCCGATCTACCGGGCCCTGGTGACGTCGCGCGGCGACTCGCAGGAAGTGATGCTCGGGTACTCCGATTCCAACAAGGACGGCGGCTACCTGGCGGCCAACTGGGCGCTGTACCGCGCCGAGCTGGATCTGGTGGACGCCGCCCGCAAGACGGGAATCCGGTTGCGGCTCTTCCACGGTCGCGGCGGCACCGTGGGTCGCGGCGGCGGACCCAGCTACGAGGCGATCCTCGCGCAACCGCCCGGCGCGGTGGCCGGGTCGCTGCGGATCACCGAACAGGGCGAGGTGATCGCCGCCAAGTACGCGGAACCCCGCCTCGCGCAGCGCAACCTGGAAACGCTGCTCGCCGCGACCCTCGAAGCCACCCTGCTCGACGTCGAGGGACTCGGCGACGACGCCGAACCGGCATACCGCATTCTCGACGAGCTCGCCGCGCTGGCCCGCCGCGCCTACGGCGAATTGGTGCACGAGACACCCGGATTCGTGGAGTACTTCGAGATGTCGACTCCGGTCGCGGAGATCGGGGCCCTCAACATCGGCAGCCGCCCGGCCTCACGGAAGCAGACCACGTCCATCTCCGACCTCCGGGCGATCCCGTGGGTGCTGTCGTGGAGTCAGTCCCGGGTCATGCTGCCCGGGTGGTACGGCACGGGTGCGGCGTTCGAGGAATGGACGCAGGGCGACCCCCAGAGGGTGGCCACGCTGTCCCGCCTGTACGAGAAGTGGCCGTTCTTCCGGACGGTGCTGTCGAACCTGGCGATGGTGATGTCGAAGTCCGACATGGGTCTCGCCGCCCGCTACGCGGAACTGGTTCCCGACGAGGAACTCCGCCGACGGGTGTTCGGCAAGATCGCCGAGGAGCACGAGCGGACCATCCGGATGTACAAGGCGATCACCGGGAACGACACCCTGTTCGCCGACAACCCCGGTCTGGAGAGGTCGGTGCACAATCGGTTCCCGTACCTCGAGCCCCTCAACCACCTGCAGGTGGAACTGCTGCGCCGCTACCGGGCCGGGGACGACAGTGATCAGACGCGCCGTGGCATCCAGCTCACGATGAACGGGCTGGCGACCGCGCTGCGCAACAGCGGATAGCCGGACCGGTTCCCGCGTTCCGCGAGAAGTGCGTGAACTTTCTTGCGGGGCGGGGGAACCGAACCGTCCTTCGCTGCGTCAAAACGGGAAAGAGCACGAACGTTTCCGAGACGAATTGGGGCGACGGATGAGGCGCTGCACGGGCAACCCGGACCATTGGCGCGGGGGAATCGGACGGCGGGGGACGAGCACGGCAAGCCCTCGTCGTGCCGGTCGGATCGTCACCGAATGCCGGGTCACCCGGTCACCGGTCGAGCGGGACCCTCGGTCGCCCGCCGGGCTACCGGCGGACGACGACGAGGACCCCGTCGGATGAGAGCGTCAGTTCGGCAGCCGGGACGCGGCCGACGTGTCGAGCAGCCACCGGGTCGCCGACAGCCCGCGGGCCCCGGACGCCGGGATCTCGACGGGGGGAGAGCCCGCGATGGCGGCGGCCACGGCCTCGGCCTTCGCGTCACCCGACACGACCAGCCACACCTCGTCGGCGTGCCGGACGGCGGGCAGGGTCAGCGTGACCCGCACCGGCGGCGGCTTGGGGGAGTCCGTCACCGCGACCACGAACCGGTGCTCCTCGCGTACCGCGTCGGTGTCGGGGAACAGCGAATTGACGTGTCCCTCACCGCCCATGCCGAGCAGGTGGACATCGAACACCGGGACCTGCTTGCCTCCGGCGTGCGCCCCGAGTACCTGCGCGTACGCGACGGCGGCCGCCTCCGGATCGTTCTCGTAGATGCCGTCCGCGACGGGCATGGTGTGCACCCGGTCGGGATCGACGTCGACGTGGTCGAGCAGCGCGGCCCGCGCCTGCACGTCGTTGCGTTCCGGGTCGCCGGCCGGCAGGAACCGCTCGTCACCCCAGAAGATGTCGATCGCACGCCAGTCGATGTCGCCCGGGTTCTCCCGGACCTTCTCGAGCAGGCCGATCCCGGTGCCGCCGCCGGTGAGGACCACCGACGCCGTGCCGCGGTCCTTCTGGGCGGCGACGACGGTGTCGACGAACCGCGCCGCGGCCTTCGTCACCAGCGTGTCGGTGTCGGGGTGGACCTCTACGTGGATGTCACTCATACGTCACCTTCGTCAGCCCGGCGAGTGCGGTCTCGTAGACCTCGTCGGGGTCGAGTCTGCGTAGTTCTTCGGCCAGGCACTCGCTCGTTTCCCGCCTGCGGAGCGCGACCCGCGCATCGGGCTTGCCGGTGCGGGACAGCGTCGCCGTGGTACCCGTCTGGGGGCGGCTGATGGTCAACGCACCACCGTCGGCGAAGTTGATCTCCACGAACAACGGGCCGACCCGCCGGGTGACCGGGACGTCGACGCGGCTCGCCAACCACCCCGCGATCATGTCGACGGCGGGCTCGTCCACCAGTCCGGACACCACCGCCGACGTGATCGGCGAGTGTGGCGGCTGGTCGACGGCCGAGGTCAGGAGCGCACGCCAGTAGGTGATGCGGCTCCAGGCCAGGTCCGAGTCACCGGACGAGTACGACGTCAGGCGGCTCTTGATCTCCGCAGCCGGATCCGCGCGATCGGTCGCGTCGGTGATCCGCCGGATCGCGAGCTTGCCCACCGGATCCTCGGCGGGAACCTCCGGGGCGGTCTCCGGCCACCACACGACAACGGGAGTGTCTGGGAGGAGGAACGGCACCACCACGCTGCTCTCGTGGTCGGCGAGTTCGCCGAAGAGGCGCAGCACGACGACCTCCGACGCGCCGGCGTCGCCGCCGACGCGGATCTGCGCATCCAGGCGGGGTTCCGCGTCACGGGACCCCCAGGCGACGACGATGACGCGGCACGGATGCTCCCGGCTCGCCTCGTTGGCGGCGTCGATGATGTCCTCCGAGTACTCACTGTCGCGGGTGCACACCACCAGCGTGAGTACTCGTCCCAGGGTCACCGCGCCGCCCGTCTTGCGCAGCTCCACCAGTTTCTTGTTGACCTGTCCGGTGGTGGTCGCGGGAATGTCGGTGATCATCTACGGCCTTCTCCATTCGCGACCGGTGCGGTGCATCATTTCGTCTGCCGACGGCGGGCCCCACGTGCCGGCCTCGTACGGTTCCGGCCTGCCGTCCGCGGCCCAGTGCTCGAGCACGGGGTCGAGGATTTCCCAGGACAGTTCCACCTCGGCGTTCACGGGGAACAGCGAGGGCTCACCGAGGAGCACGTCGAGGATGAGGCGCTCGTACGCCTCGGGCGACGACTCCGTGAACGCCTGACCGTAGCTGAAGTCCATGTTGACGTCGCGGACTTCCATGCTCGACCCCGGGACCTTGGACCCGAACCGCATGGTCACACCCTCGTCCGGCTGCACCCGGATGACGAGGGCGTTCTGCCCCAGTTCCTCGGTCATGGTCTGATCGAACGGCAGATGCGGTGCGCGCTTGAAGATCACGGCGATCTCGGTGACCCGACGGCCGAGCCGCTTCCCGGTGCGGAGGTAGAACGGCACCCCCGCCCAGCGGCGGGTGTCGACCTCGAGGGTGATGGCCGCGAACGTTTCCGTGGTGGAGTCCTTCGAGAACCCTTCCTCCTCCAGCAGTCCGACCACCCGGGTACCGCCCTGCCAGCCGCCCGCGTACTGGCCGCGCGCGGTGGTCTCGTCGAGCGGCTGGGCGAGCCTGGTGGCGGAGAGCACCTTGATCTTCTCCGCCTGCAACTCGGACGGTTCGAAGCTGATCGGCTCCTCCATCGCGGTGAACGCGAGGAGTTGCAGCAGGTGATTCTGGATGACGTCGCGCGCCGCCCCGATGCCGTCGTAGTACCCGGCGCGTCCACCGAGACCGATGTCCTCGGCCATGGTGATCTGGACGTGATCCACGTAGTGGGCGTTCCAGATCGGATCGAACAACTGGTTCGCGAAGCGCAACGCCAGGATGTTCTGGACGGTTTCCTTGCCGAGGTAGTGGTCGATCCGGAAGACCGTGTCCTCAGGGAAGACCTCGTTCACGACCGCGTTGAGCTCACGTGCACTCTCGAGGTCGTGACCGAACGGCTTCTCGATGACTACCCGACGCCACTGGTCGTCGTTCGACTGCGCGAGACCGGCCTCGGACAGCTGCTTCAGGACGACCGGGAACGCGTCCGGCGGAATCGCGAGATAGAACCCGTGATTGCCGCCGGTCCCGCGTTCGCGTTCCAGTGTCCCGAGAGTGTGGGCCAGTTCCTGGAAGGCCGCCGGGTCGTCGAAGCTGCCCTTGACGAAACGCAGGCCCTCCGACAGTCGCTCCCAGACGTCCTCCCGGAACGGGGTGCGGGAATGGTCGCGGACGGCATCGTGGACGATCTTGCCGAAGTCCTCGTCCGACCAATCCCTGCGGGCGAACCCGACGAGAGCGAACCCGGGCGGCAGAAGACCACGATTGGCCAGATCGTAGATGGCGGGCATCAACTTGCGCCGGGCCAGGTCGCCGGTGACACCGAAGATCACCAGCGCACACGGCCCGGCGATGCGTGGTAGGCGCTTGTCCCTACCGTCGCGGAGTGGATTGACCCAATCGTCTGACGCTGCGGGTTCGCTCACGTATCAGCTCTTCTGCCCTGCTGCGCGCAGCTGCTCCGCGGTGGCCTCCAGAAGCTCGGTCCAGGACACCTCGAACTTGTCCACACCCTCGTCCTCGAGGACCTTGAACACGTCTGTGAGATCGATGCCGACGGCGCTGAGCTTGTCGAACACCTCCTGCGACTCGACCGCGGTGCCGGAGACGGTGTCGCCGACGACCTCACCGTGATCGGCGAACGCGTCGAGAGTCTTCTCGGGCATCGTGTTCACTGTGTTCGGAGCCACCAGTTCGGAGACGTACAGGGTGTCGGGGTAGTCGGGGTTCTTGACTCCGGTCGACGCCCAGAGCGCGCGCTGCGGGCGCGCACCGTCCGGCAGCAGACCCTGGAACCGCGGCTGCACCTCGAAGACCTGCTGGTACGCGGCGTACGCGAGGCGGGCGTTGGCGAGCGCCGCCTTGCCGCGCAGCGCAAGCGCCTCAGGGGTGCCGATCTTGTCGAGCCGCTTGTCGATCTCCGTGTCGACGCGGGAGACGAAGAACGAGGCCACCGAGTGGATGCGGGACAGGTCGTGACCGGCCGCCTTCGCGGCCTCGAGGCCGTCCAGGTAGGCGCCCATGACGAGCTCGTAGCGCTCCACGGAGAAGATCAGCGTGACGTTGACGCTGATGCCCTCACCGAGCACCTTGGCGATGGCCGGGATACCGGCCTCGGTGGCCGGGATCTTGATGAACAGGTTGGGGCGGTCGACGATCTTCCACAGTTCGACGGCCTGCGCGACCGTCTTGTCGGCGTCGTGCGCGAGGCGCGGGTCGACCTCGATGGACACCCGGCCGTCGACGCCGTGGCTCGCCTCGAACTGCGGGGCGAGGACGTCGCAGGCGGCGCGCACGTCGTCGGTGGTCACCGTGCGGATGGTGGCCTCGACGTCGGCACCGCGCTCGGCGAGCTCCCGGACCTGTGCGTCGTAGACGTGGCCCTTGCTGAGTGCGGCCTGGAAGATCGACGGGTTGGTGGTGACACCGACGACGCTCTTGGTCGCGATGAGCTCGGCGAGGTTGCCGGACTCGATGCGGTCACGGGAGAGGTCGTCGAGCCACACCGACACGCCTGCTTCGGAGAGCTTCTGGAGGTTGGGGTTCTGAGTCATGGCGGTCTATCCCTTCACGCGTGCGAGCGAGCGCTGTGCGGCGGCGGTGACGGCTTCGGCGGTGAAACCGAACTCGCGGAACAGGGTCTTGTAGTCGGCGGACGCGCCGAAGTGCTCGATGGACACGATTTCGCCCGCGTCGCCGACGAAGCGGTACCAGGGCATGGAGATGCCGGCTTCGACGGAGACCCGCGCCTTGACCGTCGGGGGGAGGACGCCGTCGCGGTAGGCCTGGTCCTGGGCGTCGAACCATTCGACGCAGGGCATGGACACGACCCGGGTGGGGATGCCGTCGGCCTCGAGGGTCTCGCGGGCGGCCACGGCGAGCTGCAGCTCGGACCCGGTGCCGATGAGCACGACCTCCGGTGCGCCGGTGGAGGCGTCGGCGAGGACGTAGCCGCCGCGGGAGACACCCTCGTAGCTGGTGCCCTCGAGGACGGGCAGGTCCTGGCGGGTCAGGGCGAGGCCGGCGGGAGCGCGGGTGGCCTCGTCGGCGCCCTTCTCGAGGACGGCGCGCCAGGCGTGGGCGGTCTCGTTGGCGTCGCCGGGCCGCACGACGTACAGGCCGGGGATCGCGCGCAGCGCGGCGAGGTGTTCGATCGGTTGGTGGGTGGGCCCGTCCTCACCGAGTCCGATGGAGTCGTGCGTCCACACGTAGGTGACCGGGGTCTTCATGATCGCGGCGAGCCGCACGGCGGGACGCATGTAGTCGCTGAAGACGAGGAAGGTGCCACCGTAGGGGCGGGTCGGTCCGTGCAGCGCAATGCCGTTGAGGATAGAGCCCATGGCGTGTTCGCGGACCCCGAAGTGCAGGGTGCGGCCGTAGGGCTGGGCCGTCCACATCCGGGTGGAGATGGCTTCGGGACCGAACGAGTCGGCGCCCTTGATGGTGGTGTTGTTGCTCTCGGCGAGGTCGGCGGAGCCGCCCCACAGTTCGGGGAGCACCGGCCCGACGGCGTTGAGAACGGCGGCGGATGCCTTGCGGGTCGCGACGCCCTTGGGATCCGGCTCCCAGGTGGGGAGGACGTCGGCCCAGCCGGCGGGAAGGTCGCGGCCGATCAGACGGTCGAGGAGCTTCTTGCCCTCGGGGGCGCGCTGCGTCCACTCGTCGTACTGGGCCTGCCATTGCTTGTGTGCCTGCGCGCCGCGCTCGACGACCTTGCGGGTGTGGGCGATGACCTCGTCGGCGACCTCGAACGTCTTGTCCGGATCGAAGCCGAGAGCCTTCTTCACGGCCGCGACCTCGTCGGCACCGAGGGCGGCGCCGTGCGCCGCGCCCGTGTTCATCTTGGTCGGTGCGGGGAAGCCGATGATGGTGCGGAGCAGGATCAGCGACGGCTTGTCGGTGACCTCGCGGGCCTTGTTCAGGGCCTCTTCGATGGCGACGACGTTCTCGCCGCCCTCGACGATCTGCACGTGCCAGCCGTACGCCTCGTAGCGGGCGGCGGTGTCCTCGGACAGCGCGATCGCGGTGTCGTCCTCGATGGAGATCTTGTTGTCGTCGTAGATCAGCGTCAGGTTGCCGAGCTGCTGGACGCCGGCGATGGAGGAGGCCTCGGAGGTGACGCCCTCCTCGATGTCCCCGTCGGAGGCGATGACGTAGATGTGGTGGTCGAACGGGCTGTCGCCGAGCGCGGGCTCGGGGTCGAAGAGGCCGCGCTCACGGCGGGCGGCCATGGCCATGCCCACGGCGGAGGCGAGGCCCTGACCGAGCGGTCCGGTGGTGATCTCGACGCCGCGGGTGTGGCCGTGTTCGGGGTGGCCGGGGGTCTTCGAGCCCCAGGTGCGCAATGCTTCCAGGTCGTCGAGTTCGAGCCCGTAGCCGGCGAGGTACAGCTGGATGTAGAGGGTGAGGCTGGAGTGCCCGCAGGACAGCACGAACCGGTCGCGGCCGATCCAGTCGGCGTCGGTGGGGTCGTGGCGCATGACGCGCTGGAAGAGGGTGTAGGCGAGGGGCGCGAGGCTCATGGCCGTGCCGGGGTGGCCGTTGCCGACCTTCTGCACCGCGTCCGCGGCGAGCACCCGGATGGTGTCGACGGCCTTGGTGTCCAGTTCGGTCCAGTCGGCGGGGTGAACCGGTTGCGTGAGGACGTGGATGTCGTCTGTGATCGACACGGGCAGAAGTCTCCTGACATGGGTGAACGTGGAGCCTGAGGATGCGTGGGCCTCTTGTGCGACTCCAGCCTAGTGTGCGGTCGTATCCGGGTCGATTCGGTTCGCGCATTACGGCGGTCTACCATCGTTTGTAGTAGACGGCCGGCGGTCGCGAAGGACTTCGGGAGCAGGCGCCGGCATTCGGATATGGAATTACGCGTGGTGCGAGGAGAGAACGTGCGGACAGGGCATCAGCCGAGCGGACACGGCTTCGGCAGCCCCAGCCCCGCCCCCCGCGCGACCGACACCGGTACGGTGCTGGGTCGCGTCACGGGCAAGGTCCTGGCCTACATCGCATTGACCAAGCCGCGGGTGATCGAGCTGCTGCTGGTTGCCACGATCCCCGCGATGCTGCTGGCGGATCGCGGCAACGTCGACATCGCCCTGATCCTCAGCACGCTGTTCGGCGGATGGATGGGTGCGGCGAGTGCGAACTCGCTCAACTGCGTCGTCGACGCCGACATCGACAAGGTCATGAAGCGCACCGCCCGCCGGCCGCTGGCCCGCGACGCGGTCCCGACGTCCCACGCGTTCGTGTTCGGCATGACGCTCGGTGTCGCGTCGTTCCTGTGGCTGTGGTGGCGGGCCAACCTGCTCGCCGGCTGCCTGGTCGTCCTGACCATCGCGTTCTACGTGCTCGTGTACACGATGGTCCTCAAACGCCGGACATGGCAGAACGTGGTCTGGGGCGGCGCCGCCGGCTGCATGCCCGTCATGGTCGGCTGGTCGGCGGTCACCGGGTCGCTGAGCTGGCAGCCCATCGTGCTGTTCCTGGTCATCTTCTTCTGGACGCCGCCGCACACGTGGGCCCTCGCCATGCGGTACAAGGAGGACTACAAGGCGGCCGGTGTCCCGATGCTGCCGGTGATCGCCACCGAGGAGCACGTCACCAAGCAGATCCTGCTGTACAGCTGGGCGATGGTGATCACGTCGCTCACGCTCGTCCCGGCCGCGGGTGTCGTCTATGCCGCCGTGACCCTCGTCGCGGGCGCCTGGTTCCTGCTGATGGCCCATCAGCTGTACCGCAGCGTCCGAGGCGGAGCGGCCGTGAAACCGCTCCGCCTGTTCCTGCAGTCCAACAACTATCTGGCTGTCGTCTTCGTCGGTCTCGCCGTCGACTCGGTGCTGGGACTGCAGACCGTCGGCAGCCTGCTGAGCTGACGCTCCGTGTCAGGGCCTGAGTTGACGCTCCGCGTCAGGGCCTGAGTTGACGCTCCGCGTCAGGGCCTGACTCGACGCTCCGCGTCAGGGCCTGACTCGACGCTCCGCGTCAGGGCACCAGCACGATCGATCCCGTCGTCGCACGCGCCTCCAGGTCGCGGTGCGCCTCCTCGGCCCGCGCGAGCGGGTACTCCGCGCCCACCCGGACCGTCAGCGAACCGTCGGCGAGGGCGGAGAACACGTCTCCGGCCCGCCACGTCAGTTCCTCACGGTTTCGGATGTAGTGCGCGAGGGTCGGCCGGGTGAGGAACAGCGAACCGGCCGGGTTCAGCCGTTGCGGATCGAACGGCGGCACCGGGCCACTGGCCGCACCGAACAACGCGACCGTCCCCCGGATCCGTACCGACGCGAGACTGGCCTCGAACGTGGACGCTCCGACCCCGTCGTAGGCGGCTGCGACCCCGTCGCCGTCCGTCAGTTCACGCACCCGGGCGGCGATGTCGTCGTCGTATCGCAGCACCTCGTAGGCGCCGGCGTCACGGGACAGTTGTTCCTTGGCGTCGGAGGACACGGTGGTGATCACCCGCGCGCCCAGCGTGGTCGCCATCTGGGTCAGCAGCAGACCGACTCCGCCCGCTCCGGCGTGGACGAGGACGGTGTCGCCGGACCGGATCGGGTAGGTGGAGTGGGCCAGGTAGTGGGCCGTCATTCCCTGCAGCAGAGCGGAAGCGGCCTGCGGGGCGGGCACGGAGTCCGGGACCGCGATTGCGACCGCCGCGGGGACGACCACCTTCTCGGCGTAACTGCCGGGGCCGGAGCACCAGGCCACCCGGTCACCGGGAGCGATACCGGTCACGTCGCCGCCGACGGCCTCCACGACACCGGAGCCCTCGTCTCCGGGAACGTAGGGCAACGGCCGTGGGTACAGCCCAGTCCGGAAGTAGGTGTCGATGAAGTTGATGCCGATCGCGTCGGTGCGAACCAGAAGATCCGTCGCCCCGATCCGGGGTTCGGGAACCTCTGCCGGTTCGAGGACGTCGGGACCACCGAGACGGGAAACCTGTATAGCGCGCATGGTTTCAGTTCTACACGGCGCGGGCCGCCGTACGGAGCCTGGCGGACACGATGCCGCTACCGCCCAGTATTCTCGGGGTCATGAGTACCGACACCCATGCCGAACAGGCGCCCGCGAGCCCGGCGCCCTCGCTGCCGTCCCACACGGTCGACGCGATCAAAAAGTTCGTGGCCGAGCACGGCGGTTCCGCCAGTGCCGTCATCCAGCCGATCGGACTCGCCGGCGTCCGCATCACGCTCGTCGGCGCCGACGGCATCCTCGGCGACCAGGTGGTCAAGGATCTCGCCACCGCGAACGCCGTCGTCGCATCCTTCGACGACGTCACCGTCTCGGAGTGGGACCGCGCGATCACCAGCATCGTCACGCCCCGCAAGGGTCACTTCCAGAAGATGGCCGGCTGGGTCGCGCGGCAGACGCGGTTCCCGAAGGCACGCAACGAGCGCTAGACGCTCGCGGTGTCCGGCTGCGTGACGTACTCGCGGGTGCGTCCCGCAGCCCACACCGCCGCGGTGGCCGCGGTGCACAACCCGGCACCCGCGACGTGGAATGCCACCAGGGCCGCGGGAACGTTCGTGAAGAACTGGACGAGTCCGATCAGCGCCTGCGCCACCACCAGTGCGAGCAGAACCTGCACGCGGATCTTCACCGCGCGGGTGGCGCCCACGGCGTACAGGCCGAAGCACAGGCCGACCAGCAACGCCAGGTAGCCCACCAGCAGTTGGGCATGCAGGTGCACGAGCGTGACGATCTCCACCTCGAGGCGCGGAACCACGCGGTCGAGACTCTTGTCTCCCGCGTGCGGTCCGGCGCCCGTGACCAGCGTTCCGGCGGCGAGCACCCCGGCCAGAGCGACACCCGACAGCGCGGTGAGCCATCGCAGCGGGGCAGGGATCACGTCGATTGCCGGTGCATCGTCGGGTTCGCAGATCTTCGCGTACATCACGGTCGCAAGCCACACCATCGCCATCGACGCGAGCAGGTGCACCGCCACCGTCCACCACAGCAGTCCGGTCAGCACCGTGACACCGCCGATCACGGCCTGCACGACGGTGCCGAGAGGCATCATCCACGCGTAGACGAGGACCTCTCGACGACGGCGGGCGCGGGTGACCGCGAGAACGATCAGAGCCGCGGCCACGACGACGACGAACGTGAGCAACCGGTTGCCGAACTCGACCGCCTGATGGACGACGGCGACCTCGCCGTGCCCGACCGGCACGAAACTGCCGGGGAAGCACTGCGGCCAGGTGGGGCACCCGAGGCCGGACGCGGTCACCCGCACGACGGCCCCGGTGACGGCGATACCGCCCTGCGTGAGGATCACCGCGAACGCGATGACACGCTGCACGGTCAGCGACGGAAGGGGAAGACGGTCTACCAGGCTCAGAAACCCGCGATACAGCACGACGTCGATGGTAGAGGGCCGTCAACTACAGCGTGTCGTTGGGCCGGTGGCGACGCGTTCGACTCCGTGCTACTCACCGCGAATACGCAGGATGCCGGTCACCGTGCCCTGCCAGAAGTCGCCGGTGTCGGTGACGAGTCCGGACATCTGCAGGGTGTCGTTGACCGCGGTGCCGGGGAGTGGGCTGGTGTGCTCGACCGAACCGTCCGCCGGATCGATCACCGCGAACGAGAAGCCGTCCAGGGGCGTCGTGACGTCGAACCCGTGACGGATCACGGTGTACAGGAGCCCGTCGCCGGTCGAGAGATGGGGCACCGCCGCGCTGCGGACGTCGTTGCTCCACACCTGGTGGCAGCCGATCGGGTCGATGTCGACACGGGTCATGCCGCCGGTGAACGGGGCGTTCGTCGGCACCGCCGGGCCCGCGCCGTCCGGAACCGCGGGATACGGGTAGCCGTACGTCCCCGCGACGTACACCGAATTGGCGATGCCGATCGGGGAGTTCTCGCTGCCGCCCGGGCTGCCGAGCACCGGGACGGAGCAGATCTCGTCACCGGAATCGGCGCGGAAGACCCGAAGACTCACCTCCGGGTCGGCGTTGTCGACGATCGCTACGAAATCGCTGCCGGTCGACGGTCCGAAGTAGGTGGGGGTGGACCCGGTGCCGTGGCTGAGTTGCCCCGGCTTACGGTCCGGACCGCGGTCGTAGTCACGCCGCCAGTCCACACGCACCGCGCCGTCGCGGAGCGTGAACTGGTACAGGGCATGCGTCGTCGCGACCGCGGTGCCGGCGGGCGAGGTGGAGATGCTGTTCTGGACCTGTTCGCCCGCGGCCAACGGCAGAGCATGCGCGACGCCGGCGCGATCCACGGCTCCGACGACGCCGCCACCCGTGGCGAACCAGACGTTGCCCTGCCAGTCCGGCGTCAGCCCGGTCACGTTGTCGCCCGCCGGAACACTGCCGGACAGGTCGACGCGCGAGTCGACGGTGATCCGCCAGCGGCCTTCGGGATCCTGCGAATGTCCGAGGCGCAGTAGCTGACGGTTGCCGTCCACCACGACCAGCCGGTTGTCGTTGTCGAGGAACGCGTACACGCCGCCCAGGAGGCTGCCCTTCGCCAGCGCGAACGTGGCGAGCGAGTTGCCGAACGGGGCGGCGGGGGCGGCGGGGTCGATGAGGTGAACGGTGGGGACCTGGCCGGCCACGGTTGTGCACAAGGCGACGACGAGCCGGTCGGAACCCTGCAGGAGGGTGGGGCACGCCGAGACCAGCGGGTATGCGGACAGGGTGAACGGGCCGGTGCCGGGACCGGGCAGCGGAGTCACGTCGGTGGATCCCGCGTCGCCGTGCATCGTGGACGTGCCCGCGGGTCCGAGGAACGGGTTCGGCGCGGCGGGCGGACCCCACTGCGGTGCGGCGCCCGCGGGCAGGGTGCCGCAGCCGAGGACGGCGAGCAGGACTGCCAGAACGGTGCCGGCGCTGCGGGCGCGCCGGGCTGCAGGTCGGCGGATCACGTGAATCGGAACGTCCGGGCCGCCAGGGCTCCCGCGGCCGCACCCCAGACGACGAGGACGACGACGCTGAGCAGATCCACCGACCCCGACAGTGCGGCGTCGAGCGCGTGCGCGAGCGCACCGGACGGGATCAGCCGGGCCCCGGTGTGGAGGAGCCAGGGCAGCTCGCCGGTGGCGAACACCACGCTGCCGACGCCGACCATCACGAACCACAGGATGTTGGCCAGGGCGAGGACGATGTCGGCGCGGAGGGTGCCGCCGAGCAGCAGTCCCATCGCCGCGAACGTCACGGTGCCGAGGGCGATGATTACGGCGCCGAGAACCAGTCCCCACGCACTCGGACGCCAGCCGAGCGCCAGTCCGATCGCACCGAGGAGCACCGACTGCAGGGCGACGACGATGACCACGGCGGCGCTCTTCCCGGCGATGATCCCCCACCTCGGCAGGGGGGTGGCGCCGAGTCGCTTGAGGGCCCCGTACCGGCGGTCGAAGCCGACCGCGATGGCCTGGCCGGTGAACGCGGTGGACATCACCGCCACCATCATGACGGCGGGCACGACCTTGTCGACCCGCGACGTTCCGAGGTCGCCGATGGGCAGCAGGCACAGGCCGATGAGCAGTGTGATCGGGATGAACATGGTCAGCAGCAGCTGTTCGCCGTTGCGTAGGAGCAGTTTGAGTTCGAGCGCGGTCTGCGCCCGCAGCATGACCGCCGCGCCACTCGGTCGGGGGTCGGGTGCGAACGTGCCCGGGGCGAAACGATTCTCCGTCAGACGGTCACTGGTGCTCATCGTCATCCCCTCAGTTCCCGGCCGGTGAGTTCGAGGAAGACGTCCTCGAGGCTGCGCTGGTCGACGCGGATATCGCTGATCAGGGCGTCCAGATCGGCACACCACGACGCGACCGACGCCACCACCTTCGGATCGATCGGCCCTTCGACGAGGTAGGTGCCCGGTCCGGATTCGGCCACCCGGAAACCGTCGGGGAGGGCTTTGGCGAGGGGCTCGGTGTCCAGACCGGCGGGCGCGCTGAGCCGCAACTGGCCCTCGGCGCCGCGGCTGGTGACCTCGGCGGGCGTGCCTGCCGCGACGATCGACCCGTGGTCGATGATGACGAGCCGGTCCGCGAGTTCCTCGGCCTCGTCCATCAGGTGCGTCGTCAGCAGCACACTGACGCCGTCGCGGCGCAGGGCGTCGATCAGTTCCCACACGAGCAGGCGGGCCTGGGCGTCGAGTCCGGCGGTGGGTTCGTCGAGGAAGACCAATTCCGGCCTGCCGACCAGCGCGCAGGCCAGGGACAGGCGCTGCTGCTGCCCGCCCGACAGCCTGCGGTAGGGGGTGCGACGGGAATCCTCGAGTCCGAGGCTGCGCAGCAACCAGTCCGGGTCGAGGGGGTCGGCCGAGTAGGCCGCGACGAGGTCGAGCATCTCTCCGGCGCGGGAACCGGGGTAGGCGCCGCCGCCCTGGAGCATCACACCGATCCGGGCCCGGACGGCGCCGGCCTCCGCGACGGGGTCGAGTCCGAGGACGCGGACGGTGCCGCTGTCCGGCCGGACGAAGCCCTCACACATTTCGACGGTGGTGGTCTTACCCGCGCCGTTCGGACCGAGCAACGCGACCACCTGTGCAGGTTCGACGGTGAGATCGAGTCCGTCGACGGCCCTCACACCGTCGAAGGTCTTCACCACGCCTTCCAGGCGTACAGCAGGTTGCGCCGATCCGGGCGTTCGCGAGGTCACGGGGAATCAGCGTAAGCCCTGGCCTGGTGTGACCCGGCCGGTGCCCCGGCTTTCCGCGTCGGCGTCGTCCCGGGGCGGATCCGGGGTTTCCGGCACGGTCGGCTGCTGCTCCGAACCGACCCGCCACGGCAGCCGGTTGCGGGTGATCACGATCAGCGTTCCGGCCGTGAAGATGGTGGCGATGGCGGCCTGCACGATGACGAACGGCTGGTACTCGCCGCCGTTCGGCATCAGGATGACGCTGACGATGGACGAGAAGACGATGGCGGGGACACGGAAGGCGGGTGCCGTGGCCCAGGCCGCGAGCGGCAGGACCGCCCACAGCAGATACCAGGGCTGCACCACGGGGAAGAGGAGGACGACCGCGCCGAGGGACAGCCCCAGCGCGCCGACCGCGTGGATCCGGCCGACGAGCGTCGCGACGAGCATCCGCAGTGTGATGAACGCCGCAGCGACGGCCGCGATCGGCCGGGTCAGGCTCAGCACCGCCGTCGTGTGGTCGCCGAGGCCCAGCAGGACCCCGGCCAGTCCGGTGCCCAGCCCGAGGAGCGTGGGGATGGACATCCAACTGCGGACCGCGTTCGCGGTGCCGAGGGTGTGTACCCAGCCGACGCCGAGTCCGCTGGACGTGCTGATGACGAGGGTGACCACCAGGGCCACCCCGCAGAGTAGGGCGGCCGCGGTGAGCACCGCTTTCGGTGTTCCGCCCCATCTCCGGGCCAGCGCCATCCCCACGAATCCCAATGCGAGGAGGGAGGGGATCTTGATCGTCGACGACAGGGCGATGAGTGCCGCCCCCGACAGCATTAGGAGGAGGGACTGCCCGCGGATCGGCTCCGATCGTTCGACGGCCCGCAGCGCCAGCTCGATTCCGGCCAGCATGAGGCCGAGCATCAGGGCCTCGTTGTGAATTCCGGCGACCAGGTGGAACAGCAGCAGGGGGTTGGCGGCGCCCAGCCAGAGGGCGCTGACCTCGGCGACACCGCAGCGCCGCGCCAGCCGGGGGAGTGCCCACACGATCATGGCCACACCGGCGAGGGCCAGCAGCCGGTGCAGGAAAATCCCCGCGACGATGTTCTCGCCGGTCAGCCAGCTGATCCCGCGCCCCATCCAGAGGAACAGCGGCCCGTACGGCGCCGGGGTGTCGCGCCAGATCGTCGGCACGGTCCGGGTCAGGACGTGATCGACCCCGAGCGCACCGGCGGGACCGATCGCGTAGGGATCGAGCCCGCGGGCCGCGATCTCGCTCTGCGCGAGGTACGAGTACACGTCCTTGCTGAACATCGGCGGCGCGACGGACAGCGGGATGATCCACAGCAGAAGGGTGCGGTCGAGCTGGGACCGGTTGAGGCGACGCACGGCCCCGGACTGCAGGCTGCCGATCGCGAAGCGCCCGAGGAGGAGCCACGCGAGCACGATCATCACGGTGCCGGTCATGGTGAGCGTCAACGCGACGCTGGGGATCCGGGCGGGAAGCCCGATGACGCGAAGCCCCTGGACCGGGTTCTGCAGGACCGGCTGGGCGCCTGCGCCCAGCGCGCCCACCGCCATCAGGACGGCTCCGGTGGCGCCGAACCGGCGGATCCCGCGGAGCTGTGCGGTTTCCTGCTTGTTCAGCCCCGCGGTTTCCGGCTCGTCGCCGTGCAACGCGGCCGCCACCGAGGCGCGCGGGGAGCGGCCGTCGATGCCCAGCGCCCGGCGGGCGAGCTCGGCCGGATGTCGAAGAGCGGCGCGAGCCGTGAAGGTCGGCTCCGCGCGGGTCGGCTCCGGGTTCTCGGGGGTCTGCGGCACAAAGGCAGCGTAGCGGTGCGCCCAACACAAGCGGTTCGGCCAGTATTCCCGGGGCCGGGCGGCACATAATCACAGGTGTAAGGCAGGGCACCCTTAGTGGACCTGCGATCCGAATTCCGTCACACTGGTGTTGTGAAAACGGAAACGACACCACGTGCAACGACGGAAAGCGCAGTTCACGCGCCTTCCTCGGCGGCGCCTGTCGGAACCGCGTCACCCGTCGCCGTCGGCCACGAAGGCCATACCCGCGCTGCCGTCGTGAAGCTCCTCCTCGAGGAGGGACCGATCACCGCATCGGAAATCGGAACCCGCCTCGGCCTCAGTGCCGCCGGTGTCCGCCGGCACCTCGACGCACTCCTGGACTCCGGTGAGGCGCGCGAGGCGTCCTCCGTCGCCGTGCGTCACCGCGGACGAGGGCGACCCGCCAAATACTTCCAGATCACCGCCAAGGGCCGCGGCAGGCTCGGACACGCGTACGACGACCTCGCCGGCGCGGCCATGCGTCAACTGCGGGAGGTCGGGGGAGACGCTGCGATCACCGATTTCGCTCGTCGCAGAGTCCAGGCGATCGTCGGAAACGTGACCCCGGCCGCCGATCAGAGCGCCGAAGGCCTCGAAACCACCGCCGACGCCATCGCCGACGCGTTCACGACCGCGGGGTTCGCGGCGTCGACACGCCCGGTGGGCAACGGCGTGCAGATCTGCCAGCACCACTGCCCGGTCTCGCACGTGGCCGAGGAGTTCCCGGAACTGTGCGAAGCCGAGCAGGAAGCGTTCGCCCAATTGCTCGGCACCCACGTCCAGCGGCTCGCGACCATCGCGAACGGCGACTGCGCATGCACCACCCACGTTCCACTCGTCCCGCCGTCCGGTCCCAAATAACAACGCTTTCCCGATAGATCCCCTAGTCAGCAACCGTTTTCCACCGGCGACCAGCCCTCGCCGGTCTCGTAACAAGACTCCGGAAGGAGCTCGCATGACCGTCACATCAGACCAGGTGACATCCACTGCGTCGGCCAACGCCGAGCCGCTCACGCAGGAAGAGACCATCGCGTCACTCGGGCATTACGGGTACGGCTGGTCCGATTCCGACGAGGCCGGTGCCAGTGCGCAGCGCGGTCTGTCCGAAGACGTCGTGCGCGACATCTCGGCGAAGAAGAGTGAGCCGGACTGGATGCTCGACATCCGCCTGCGCGCGCTGAAGACCTTCGACAAGAAGCCGATGCCGAACTGGGGTTCGAACCTCGAGGGCATCGACTTCGACAACATCAAGTACTTCGTGCGCTCGAGCGAGAAGCAGGCCGAGAGCTGGGAAGACCTGCCCGAGGACATCAAGAACACGTACGACAAGCTGGGCATCCCCGAGGCAGAGAAGCAGCGCCTCGTCGCCGGTGTCGCGGCTCAGTACGAGTCCGAGGTGGTGTACCACTCGATCCGTGAGGACCTCGAGGCGCAGGGCGTGATCTTCCTCGACACCGATACGGGCCTGAAGCAGCACCCCGAGCTGTTCCGGGAGTACTTCGGCACGGTCATCCCCGCCGGCGACAACAAGTTCTCCGCGCTGAACACCGCGGTGTGGTCGGGTGGCTCCTTCATCTATGTCCCGCCGGGTGTGCACGTCGACATCCCGCTGCAGGCCTACTTCCGCATCAACACGGAGAACATGGGCCAGTTCGAGCGGACCCTGATCATCGTCGACGAGGGCGCCTCGGTGCACTACGTCGAGGGCTGCACGGCGCCGATCTACAAGTCGGACTCCCTGCACTCCGCGGTCGTCGAGATCATCGTGAAGAAGGGCGGCCACTGCCGCTACACGACCATCCAGAACTGGTCGAACAACGTCTACAACCTGGTCACCAAGCGCACCAAGGTCGAGGCAGGCGGATCCATGGAGTGGATCGACGGCAACATCGGGTCGAAGGTCACCATGAAGTACCCGGCCGTCTGGATGATGGGCGAGCACGCCCGCGGCGAGGTTCTCTCCGTGGCATTCGCCGGTGAGGGACAGCACCAGGACACCGGTGCCAAGATGCTGCACCTCGCGCCGTACACGTCGTCGACGATCATCAGCAAGTCGGTGGCACGTGGCGGCGGACGCGCGTCATACCGCGGACTCGTCCAGGTCAACAAGGGTGCTCACGGTTCCAAGTCGACGGTCAAGTGTGACGCGCTGCTGGTCGATCAGATCAGCCGCTCGGACACCTACCCGTACGTCGACATCCGCGAGGACGACGTGACCATGGGCCACGAGGCCACCGTCTCGAAGGTGAGCGACGACCAGCTGTTCTACCTGATGAGCCGCGGGCTCACCGAAGACGAGGCCATGGCCACGGTCGTGCGCGGCTTCGTCGAGCCGATCGCCAAGGAACTCCCGATGGAGTACGCCCTGGAACTGAACCGCCTGATCGAACTGCAGATGGAAGGGGCGGTGGGTTAGTGACCACGCCAGAAACTGGTGTCCAGAATCTCGGAGTCGCGGGAGCCGTCGCAGGCGAGAATCCGCGGATAGCGCGAACCGCCACCGGCTCGCCGATCAAGAACAAGGGTGAGGTCTTCACCTCGTTCGACGTCAACGCCTTCGAGGTCCCGGGTGGTCGCGACGAGGTCTGGCGGTTCACACCGCTGCGCCGACTCCGCGGACTGCACGACGGAACGGCCGTCGCGAACGGCACGGTCACCGTCGACGTCGCCGGTCCGGACTCCGTCCAGGTCGAGACCGTCGGACGAGACGACGACCGGCTGGGCAAGGCCGGCGTGCCCGCCGACCGGGTTGCCGCGCAGGCCTACTCGGGTTTCGAGACGGCCACCGTCGTGACCGTCGGCCGTGAGGTCGAGGTCGCCGAGACCATCAACATCACGGTCACCGGCCCGGGCGAGGACAAGGTTGCCTTCGGGCACCTGCAGATCCGGCTCGACGCCTTCGCGAAGGCGACCGTCGTCATCGACCAGCGCGGCAGCGGCACGTTCGCCGAGAACGTCGAATTCGTTCTCGGCGACAGCGCCCGCCTCACCGTGGTCGCCGTCCAGGACTGGGCGGACGACGCCGTGCACGTCGCGTCGCATCACGCGCGGCTGGGCCGTGACGCGGTGCTCCGCCACAACGCGATCAGCCTCGGCGGCGACCTCGTCCGCCTGTCCGCGACAGTCAAGTACGACGGCCCGGGCGGCGACGCCGAACTGCTCGGCCTGTACTTCGCCGACGCCGGACAGCACTTCGAGCAGCGACTGCTGGTGGATCACTCGCAGCCGCACTGCAAGTCCAACGTGGTCTACAAGGGCGCCCTGCAGGGTGATCCGAATTCGGGCAAGCCCGACGCCCACACCGTGTGGATCGGCGACGTGCTGATCCGCGCCGCGGCCGAAGGTACCGACACGTTCGAGCTGAACCGCAATCTCGTCCTGACGGACGGTGCACGCGCCGACTCGGTACCGAACCTGGAGATCGAGACCGGTGAGATCGTGGGTGCCGGCCACGCCAGCGCCACGGGACGATTCGACGACGAGCAGTTGTTCTACCTGCGCGCCCGCGGAATCCCCGAAGATGCGGCACGGCGACTCGTCGTGCGCGGGTTCTTCCACGAGATCATCAACAAGATCGCCGTCGCCGAGATTCGCGAGCGCCTCGAGGCAGCTGTCGAGGCCGAACTCGCCGCAGTCGGCGTGTGACCCGAGCCGCCGGACCACTACTTCCCATTTCTTCGAAGGATCACAATGTCTACCCCTGACGCTTCCACCCCCGAAATCTCGGTCCTGGAAATCAAGGACCTGCACGTCGACGTCGCGAACACCGACGAGAACGCTGACCCGATCAACATCCTCAAGGGTGTGAACCTGACGGTTCGTTCCGGCGAGACCCACGCGATCATGGGACCCAACGGGTCCGGCAAGTCGACGCTGTCGTACGCCATCGCGGGTCACCCCAAGTACCAGATCACCTCGGGCACCATCACCCTCAACGGTGAGAACGTCCTCGAGATGAGCGTCGACGAGCGTGCCCGCGCCGGACTGTTCCTCGCGATGCAGTACCCCGTCGAGGTTCCCGGCGTCTCCATGTCCAACTTCCTGCGCACCGCGGCCACCGCAGTCCGCGGCGAGGCCCCGAAGCTCCGTCACTGGGTGAAGGAAGTCAAGGAAGCGCTGACCGAGCTGGACATCGACCCCTCGTTCGGCGAGCGCAGCGTCAACGAAGGCTTCTCCGGTGGTGAGAAGAAGCGCCACGAGATCCTGCAGCTCGGTCTCCTGAAGCCGAAGATCGCGATCCTCGACGAGACCGACTCCGGTCTCGACGTCGACGCCCTGCGCGTCGTCTCCGAGGGCGTGAACCGCTACAAGGAGCGCCAGCACGGCGGAATCCTGTTGATCACGCACTACACGCGCATCCTCCGATACATCAAGCCGGAGTACGTCCACGTGTTCGTCGGCGGTCGTGTCGTCGAGTCGGGCGGACCGGAACTGGCCGACGAGCTCGAGGCGAAGGGCTACGAGCGCTTCACCCAGGCTGCAGCAACGCAAGGAGCATAAACGCAGATGACCACCTCGGTGCGCGTGTTCGACGTCACCCGGATCCGGGAGGACTTCCCGATCCTGGCGCGTACGGTCCGCGACGGAAAACCGCTGGTGTACCTCGATTCGGGCGCGACGTCGCAGCGCCCGAACCAGGTGCTCGACGCCGAGAGGGAGTTCCTCACCACCTGTAACGCGGCCGTGCACCGAGGCGCTCACCAACTCGCCGAAGAGGCCACCGACGCGTACGAGAACGCGCGCGCGGCGATCGCCGCGTTCGTCGGTGCCGACAGCGACGAACTCGTGTTCACCAAGAACGCGACGGAATCGCTGAATCTCGTCACCCACGTCCTCGGCGACGACCGCTTCGAGCGGCACCTCGGCCCCGGCGACGAGATCGTCATCACCGAACTCGAGCATCACGCCAATCTCGTGCCGTGGCAGGAACTCGCGCGCAGTACCGGTGCGACGCTGCGCTGGTACGGCGTCACCGACGACGGCCGGATCGATCTCGATTCGCTCGAGCTGACCGACGCCGTCAAGGTCGTGGCGTTCACCCATCAGTCCAACGTCACCGGGGCGGTGGCACCCGTCGAGGAATTGGTGCGTCGCGCCCGCGCGGTCGGTGCGCTGGTGGTACTCGACGCGTGCCAGTCGGTCCCGCACATGGCGGTGGACTTCCACGCGCTCGGCGTGGACTACGCGGCCTTCTCGGGGCACAAGATGCTCGGCCCGTCCGGCGTCGGTGTCCTGTACGGACGCCGCGAACTGCTGAACGCGATGCCGCCGTTCATCACCGGTGGTTCGATGATCGAGACCGTCACGATGGAACGCACCACCTACGCGCCGCCGCCACAGCGGTTCGAGGCGGGCGTTCCGATGACGTCGCAGGTGGTCGGGCTCGGCGCAGCAGTCCGGTATCTCGAGGAGATCGGGATGGACGCGGTCGCGGCGCACGAGCACACCCTGGTCGAGGCGGCACTGGCGGCGCTCGGTGCCATCGACGGCGTGCACATCATCGGACCCACGACGGCCGAGGACCGCGGCGGGGCCGTGTCGTTCGTGGTCGACGGGATCCACGCACACGATCTCGGTCAGATCCTCGACGACGAGGGGGTCGCCATCCGCGTCGGCCACCACTGCGCCTGGCCCCTGCACCGTCGTTTCGGTGTCGCGGCCACGGCGAGGGCGTCGTTCGCGCTGTACAACACGGTCGACGAGATCGACGCGCTCGCGGCGGCGGTGCGGCGCGCACAGGAGTTCTTCGGGGAGGTTCCTGCATGAGAATGGAACAGATGTACCAGGAAGTGATCCTGGACCACTACAAGCATCCCCACGGCCGCGGCCTGCGCGAACCGTTCGGCGCAGAAGTACACCACGTCAATCCCACGTGCGGTGACGAAGTGACGCTGCGTGTGCAGCTCGCCGACGACGGCACCGTCGTGGATGTGTCGTACGACGGCCAGGGCTGTTCCATCAGCCAGGCGTCGACATCGGTGCTCACCGATCAGGTGGTGGGGATGCCCGTCGAGCAGGCCCTGCAGACCGTTACCGCATTCAACGAGATGGTCAGCAGCCGCGGTACCGTCGAGGGGGACGAGGACGTCCTCGGGGACGGCATCGCCTTCGTCGGCGTCTCGAAGTACCCGGCTCGCGTGAAGTGTGCGCTACTGGGATGGATGGCATTCAAGGACGCGGTTGTTCAAATAGTGGACGACCGGGTCGTGGACGAACGGGATTCGGCCGTTCCGACAGCAGACGGCGAACCAGCTCGAATCGGAGGACAGGCATCATGAGCGAGACGCAGACGCCGGAGGCGGACGCCACGGCCGTACCGGAGCAGGCGACGGCCGACCAAGGCGGCGAGACCGCCACCGCCGCGTCGGGTGCGATTACCGACCCGAAACGCCTCGAGGAGCTCGAGGAGGCGATGCGTGACGTCGTCGACCCCGAACTCGGCATCAACGTCGTCGACCTCGGTCTCGTGTACGGGATCACCGAGGAAGAGGACGTCGTGACCCTCGACATGACGCTCACGTCGGCGGCCTGCCCGCTGACCGATGTCATCGAGGACCAGTCGCGGGGCGCGCTCGTGCGCAGCGGTCTGTGCAACGAACTGAAGATCAACTGGGTGTGGCTCCCGCCGTGGGGCCCCGACAAGATCACCGAGGACGGCCGCGAGCAGTTGCGCGCGCTCGGCTTCACGGTCTGACCACCCACCACGGGTAACGCGGAGGGGCTCGGCGAGATGCATCTCGCCGAGCCCCTCCGCGTCGGTTCAGGCGCGCTTGCGTTCCGAACTGGATGATTTCGCTGTGGCCTTCTTCGCCGCCGTCTTGGCCGGAGCTTTCTTCGCCGGCTTCTTCTTGGCCGGTGCGGCCTTCTTCCCGGCGGCGTCGACGCTGCGCTGCAGGGCCGCCACCAGATCCACCACTTCGGCGTCCTCGCCGCTCTTCTCGACCTCGGCGACGGGGATGACCTTCTTGCCGCCCGACTCGATCATCTCGTCGAGCAGTTCACGCAACTGCACCTGGTAGTCGTCGGTGAATTCGGTGGGGTCGAAGTCGTCGGCCATGCTGTCGACGAGCGTCTCGGCCATCGCGAGTTCCTTCGCCTTCGGCTTGTCGACGCCGTCGAGCGAGGAGAACTCGGCGACGCGTACCTCGTCCGGCCACAGCAGCGTCTGGATCACCAGCACCCCGTCGCGTGACCGCATCGCGGCCAGTCGGGTGCGCTGCCGGAGGGTGAAGTGGACGAGGGCTGTGCGGTCGCTGTTCTCGAGGGCAGTCGCGAGAAGGACATACGCCTTCGGAGAGCTGGAATCCGGTTCGAGGAAGTAACTCTTCTCGAACAGAATGGGATCGATCTGTTCGGTCGGCACGAATTGCAGAACGGGAATCTCGTGTTTCTCGGCGGCAGGCAGTTTCCCGAAATCATCGTCCGTCAACACCACGCGCACGCCGTCGTCGGAGTCGTAGGCCTTGTCGATATCGGCGTATTGGACGACGTTGCCGCATTCGGAGCAGACGCGGTTGTATTTGATCCGGCCGCCGTCCTTGGCATGGACCTGGTGAAACCTGATGTCGTGATCCTCGGTTGCCGAATAGACCTTGACCGGCACATTCACGAGTCCGAACGCTATCGAGCCCTTCCATATCGACCGCATGCGTTCCATGATGGTCTCCTTTTCGCGTTCGCGCGACAGTTCATCGAACTTCCCGGCGAAGCGTCGAACGGAGAATCACACTGCGGATATCGCCGGAGGATGCCCGAAACATCCGCCCCATTGCCGACAGGGTGCCGCGCGGATTCGATCGTTCAGATAGATATGCCGCCTGGAGTTGTGGCGGCAGATCGAAGAAATGCTCGAAGAATTCGGGGACGTGTTCCGCATCCAGATTCAGGAGGACGCGGAGACCAACCGACCGCAGGGACGCGACGGTGCGGGCCTTCCACGACCACAGTCGCGCGTTCGAACCGTCACGAAGATCGCGGGCTAGAACATCTGCGCACAGGAGCGACGCTGCGACGCTGTAGCCCGTTCCGGGGTGCATCAACCCGGCGCGGGCCCCGAAGCGCACCTGATCCGAGCTGTGGGCACGACCCGCCTCGGGAGGTGGCTCGACGGCGAATCTGACTCTCTCGACGTCCGAATGGGACGGCGCGGTGACGCCCCGCTGTCGGAGTCGGTCGTGGAGTCGGGTGGCGAGTTCCGAGATCGGGAGTGGCGGGCGACCGACCAGGCAGGTCTCTTCGAGCAGGAACCGGTCGTGCGCGAGCGGAACCCCGTAGAGGAAGGACGGCGCGTCCGAGGGTGATGTGCCGTTGTCGCGGCGCCAGTCCATGAACACCGCGGCCTCGCCGGCGAGCGCATGTGCGGCCGTGTCGGGGTCCACCACGACGCCGTATGCCGTCTGCTGGGCGAGGTCGGGGCTGTCGCCGGTGCCGCGGGCGTCGACGACGACATGCGCCTCCAGCGTGGACCCTCCGTCCAGCTGGACGGAGGTGGGGGAGAGGTCCACGGCTCTGCCTGGGAGAACAGTTCCACATTCCCTACTGAGTATTGATTGCAGTAAGGGTGTATTCAAAACACAATAGGTGCGATCGATGATGTGGCGACGTGTCGTCCAGGCTGCCGGGCGAGAAGTTCTCGTTTCGACCGCGTCCCTCGGGAGCCAGCTGGGGAGCTCGTCTTCCCACGCCGCGTACGTCGCGGTCCACGATCTGCGGGGGAGTGGGTCGACCGAGACGACCGTCGCACCGAGAGCCGTGGCCCTGTGTGCCAGGGCGCGGCCGGCAGGCCCGAGGCCCACGATCGCAACGTCCCAGATCGCTGGGCGGGGAGATGCTGTCACGCAGCAAGCCTGACACGGGGGCCGAGATCCCTGTCGAAACAAGCCTCCGTTCCAAAGTCAGACCCGGACGGAACTACAATATTTACCGAACTCATCGTCGTACACTCCGAATGGCTCGGGGGAGTGGGGCTCCACCCGGCGCACGTCGCGCTCCCGTCGACTCGCCACGGCCGGCCCGGACCAGTGGGGGCGTTGAGGGGAGTGCTGACGCGTGGCCCGGCTAAGCGGGCGTGGGGGAGCGCGGTGCGTTGGACGAGATGCAATTGCGCGGGGCGGGGAACCCGGATGCGCCTGCGAGGTCCCGAAACATGCCGGTCGCGCTTCCCGGTCCACCAGGTTGGGAGTCGGTGTACTGAGTCGGGCCCGGACGGAACATCCTAGTTTCCCGAACTACCGTGGTGGCATTCACTCATCCCACCAACCGTCGTCACCGCAGCGCACACCTCGCGACTGCATCACACCCGATCGCCAGGCCGACGACGAAGAGGCCAGAGGCTTTCTACGAGCGGATACGGCCGCGAACGTTAGCGGGATCACTGGCGGGCGTGTTCCGAGTCGCCGGCGGTCGGGTAAAATTGCTGGTTCGTGTGTTCTTTGCGCAGTTTTTCTCATTCAACGCGAGCGTCATTTTCCTAGGAGTCTTGTTGATCACCGCTACCGACCTGGAAGTTCGAGCTGGAGTGCGGACGTTGCTGTCCGCGCCCGGGCCGGCTTTGCGGGTGCAGCCCGGCGACCGCATCGGGCTGGTCGGCCGCAACGGTGCCGGCAAGACGACCACCCTCCGCATTCTCGCGGGGGAGGGGGAGCCGTATGCGGGTGCCGTGGTGCGCACCGGCGACCTCGGATACCTCCCGCAGGACCCGAAAGAAGGCGACCTCGACGTCCTCGCGAAGGACCGCGTGTTGTCCGCGCGCGGCCTCGACGCGCTGCTGCGGGACATGGAGAAGCAGCAGATCCTGATGTCGGAGGTCGTCGACGACGCCGAGCGCGACAAGGCGGTGCGCAAGTACGGCAATCTCGAGGACCGCTTCTCGGCCCTCGGGGGGTACGAGGCAGAGAGCGAAGCCGCACGCATCTGCAACAGCCTCGGCCTGGCCGACCGCATCCTCGGTCAGCAGCTGCACACCCTGTCGGGTGGTCAGCGCCGCCGTGTCGAACTGGCGCGCATCCTGTTCGCGGCATCGGACGGTAGCGGCGGACGGTCGGACACGACCCTTCTGCTCGACGAGCCGACCAACCACCTCGACGCCGACTCGATCACCTGGCTGCGGGGATTCCTGCAGAACCACGAGGGTGGTCTGATCGTGATCAGCCACGACGTCGATCTGCTCAACGACGTCGTGAACCGGGTGTGGTTCCTCGACGCCGTGCGCGGCGAGGCCGACGTGTACAACATGAGCTGGAAGAAGTACCTCGACGCCCGCGCGACCGACGAACAGCGTCGTCGCCGTGAGCGCGCCAATGCGGAAAAGAAGGCCGGTGCGCTGCGCGCGCAGGCCGCGAAGCTCGGCGCGAAGGCCACCAAGGCGGTGGCGGCGCAGAACATGGCGAAGCGCGCCGACAAGCTGATGTCCGACCTCGACGCGGAACGCGTGTCCGACAAGGTGGCCCGGATCCGGTTCCCCGAGCCGGCCGCGTGCGGCAAGACTCCGCTGATGGCGGAGAACCTGACCAAGGTTTACGGTTCGCTCGAGATCTTCACCGGAGTGGACCTCGCGATCGACCGTGGGTCACGCGTCGTCGTGCTCGGTCTCAACGGTGCCGGTAAGACGACGCTGCTGCGCATTCTCGGCGGCGTCGAGACGCCGGACGCGGGCGGACTCGTTCCCGGACACGGGCTGAAGATCGGCTACTTTGCGCAGGAGCACGACACACTCGACGACAACGCGTCGGTGTGGGAGAACATTCGCCACGCGGCCCCCGACACGGGGGAGCAGGAGCTGCGTTCGCTGCTCGGTGCGTTCATGTTCACCGGGCCGCAGCTCGAGCAGCCCGCGGGCACCCTGTCCGGTGGTGAGAAGACGCGTCTCGCGCTCGCGGGTCTCGTGTCGTCCGCGGCGAACGTCCTGCTGCTCGACGAGCCGACGAACAACCTCGACCCCGTTTCCCGCGAGCAGGTGCTGGACGCGCTCCGCAGCTACACCGGTGCCGTCGTGCTGGTGACACACGACCCGGGTGCGGCCGAGGCACTCGACCCGGAACGGGTCATTCTCCTGCCCGACGGCACGGAGGACCACTGGTCGCAGGACTACCTGGAACTGATCCAGCTCGCCTGAGCACTGCGCGTAGATATCGCCGTCGCGGGGCTCTACCGTGGAAACCACCGTCGCTCGCCGACTGGAGGAGTTCATGGCTGACATCGGGGTCTTCGCCAAGAGCGCTCGGATCACGGGACCGTCGCGCGCCGATCTGCAGGCGGAGCTGAAGGAGCGCTACCAGGCCGGAGCGAGTATTCGTTCCCTCGCCCGTGAAATGGGGAGATCGTACGGATTCGTCCGCAACATTCTTGCGGAGTCCGAGGTGGAGCTCCGCGGACGAGGCGGAGCTCACCGTCGCAAGACCTGACCGGTGTCGGTGGGGGAGTGCGGTGTCAGTCGCGGCGTCGGACGGATTCCTCGACGAGGTCGAGCACGGCCGACAGGTTGTCGCCGGCGTGCCCGGAGGCGATGCGTGCGACGAGGCCGTCGAGAACCAGGTCCAGGTAGCCGATCAGGACGTCGGTCGGTACGTCGTCGCGGAGGCGGCCCGCGGACTTCTGCCGCGCGAGGCGCGCCATGGTCGCCTCGGTGAGTTCCGCCGACCGCTGTGACCAGCTTCTGCGGAAGTCGGGATCGTTCCGCAGCCGCCGGGCGATCTCGAGCCGGGTTCCCAGCCAGTCGAACTGTTCGGGCTGGGCGAGCATGTCCCGCATCACCTGGACGAGGCCCTCGTGGGCGACGACGTCCGCCATCCTGGTCGCGTCCTCGTGGGCGAGCGCCAGGAACAAGCCGTCCTTGTCCTTGAAGTGATGGAAGATCGCCCCGCGTGACAGTCCGGTCACTTCTTCGAGCCGGCGGACGGTGGCGCCGTCGTAGCCGTATTCGGCAAAGCAGCGGCGGGCGCCGTCGAGGATCTGACTGCGCCGTGCCGCGAGATGGTCTTCACTGACCTTGGGCAAAGGCTTCCTCCTTCGTCGTTCGCCTGTGCGCGTTTCGGCCCTTCGCGAGAAAGGTCACCTCATGCACTAAGCGCGCACGACCATGTGTCCGGGACGGTGAGATCCGCTCGAAGATGGTCGTGCGCGCTTAGTGCCTGTCCTGGCCGAAAACGCGCACAGGCGCGGTAGCGCCTAGAGCGCCTAGCCCTTGATCATGTTGCGGAGCACGTACTGCAGGATGCCGCCGTTGCGGTAGTAGTCGGCCTCGCCGGGCGTGTCGATGCGCACGACCGCGTCGAAGACGACCTTCTCACCGTTCTCGCGGGTTGCCGTGACCTTGACGGTCTTCGGCGTGACACCCTCGTTGAGCTTTTCGACGCCTTCGATGTCGAAGACCTCGGTGCCGTCCAGCTTCAGCGACGCAGCGGACTCGCCGGCCGGGAACTGCAGCGGCACGACGCCCATGCCGATGAGGTTGGAGCGGTGGATGCGCTCGAACGACTCGGTGATGACGGCCTTGACGCCGAGGAGGCTGGTGCCCTTGGCGGCCCAGTCACGGGACGATCCGGAGCCGTACTCCTTGCCGCCCAGCACGACCAGCGGGATGCCGGCCTTCTGGTAGTTCTGCGACGCGTCGTAGATGAACGCCTGCGGGCCGCCGTCCTGGGTGAAGTCGCGGGTGTAGCCACCGGAGACGTCGTCGAGGAGCTGGTTGCGCAGACGGATGTTCGCGAACGTGCCGCGGATCATCACCTCGTGGTTGCCGCGACGCGAGCCGTAGGAGTTGTAGTCCTTGCGGTCGATGCCGTTCGCGTCCAGGTACTGCGACGCGGGCGTTCCGGCCTTGATGTTGCCTGCCGGGGAGATGTGGTCCGTGGTGACCGAGTCGCCGAGCAGCGCGAGCACGCGGGCGCCCTTGATGTCGCTGACCGGGGTCGGCTCCTTCGGCATGCCGTCGAAGTAGGGTGGCTTCCGCACGTAGGTGGAGTTGGCGTCCCACTCGAAGGTCTTGCCCTCCGGGGTGGGCAGTCCACGCCAGCGCTCGTCGCCCTTGAAGACGTCCGCGTAACCCTTGACGTACATCTCCTGGCTGATCGAGGAGTTGATGGTCTCCTGGATCTCCTGGGGAGAGGGCCAGATGTCCTTCAGGAACACGTCGTTGCCGTCGGCGTCCTGGCCGAGGGCGTCGTGCTCGAAGTCGAAGTCCATGGTGCCGGCGAGGGCGTACGCGATGACCAGCGGCGGGGAAGCCAGGTAGTTCATCTTCACGTCGGGGGAGATGCGTCCCTCGAAGTTGCGGTTACCAGACAGCACCGCGGTGGCGGTGAGGTCGTTGTCCTGGATCGCCTGCGAGATCTGTTCGTCCAGCGGGCCGGAGTTGCCGATGCAGGTGGCGCAGCCGTAGCCGACGAGGTAGAAGCCGAGCTTCTCCAGGTACGGCCAGAGGCCGGACTTGTTGTAGTAGTCGGTGACGACCTGCGAACCGGGTGCCATGGAGGTCTTGACCCACGGCTTGGCGGACAGGCCCTTCTCGACGGCGTTGCGGGCGAGCAGGGCGGCGCCGAGCATGACCGACGGGTTGGACGTGTTGGTGCAGGAGGTGATCGACGCGATCACGACCGCACCGTGGTCGAGGATGAACTCGCCCTTGTCCTCGGACAGGACCTTGACCGGCTTGGTCGGGCGTCCCTCGGCTCCGTTGGCGGCCGACTGCACGTCGACGGCGCCGTCGTCGGCGAACGACAGGGCGGCGGGATCGCTCGCGGGGAACGACTCCTCGACGGCCTCGTCGAGCTGCGAGTGACCCGTGGGGTGGTGCTCCTCCACGTAGTTGTGGATGTCCTTGCGGAACGCGTTCTTCGAGTCCGACAACAGGATTCGGTCCTGCGGGCGCTTCGGGCCTGCGATGGACGGAACCACGTCACCGAGGTCCAGTTCGAGGTACTCGGAGTACTCGGGCTCGTGGTCGGCGTCGTGCCAGAGACCCTGTTCCTTCGCGTACGCCTCGACGAGGGCGAGCTGCTCCTCGGTGCGGCCGGTCAGGCGGAGGTAGCTGACGGTCTCGGCGTCGATCGGGAAGATCGCGGCGGTGGAACCGAACTCGGGGCTCATGTTGCCGAGCGTCGCGCGGTTGGCCAGCGGAACCTCGGCGACACCCTTGCCGTAGAACTCGACGAACTTGCCGACGACGCCGTGCTTGCGGAGCATGTCGGTGACGGTGAGGACCACGTCGGTGGCGGTGACGCCGGGCTTGATCTCACCGGTCAGCTTGAAGCCGACGACGCGCGGGATCAGCATGGAGACGGGCTGGCCGAGCATGGCGGCCTCGGCCTCGATGCCGCCGACGCCCCAGCCCAGCACGCCCAGGCCGTTGACCATGGTGGTGTGCGAGTCGGTGCCGACGCAGGTGTCGGGGTACGCCTGGCCGTTGCGGACCATGATCGTCCGGGCCAGGTGCTCGATGTTGACCTGGTGGACGATGCCGGTGCCCGGGGGGACGACCTTGAAGTCGTCGAACGCGCCCTGGCCCCAGCGGAGGAACTGGTAGCGCTCACCGTTGCGGGAGTATTCGATCTCGACGTTGCGCTCGAAGGCGTCTGCGCGGCCGGCGACGTCGATGATGACCGAGTGGTCGATGACCATTTCGGCGGGTGCGAGGGGGTTCACCTTGTTCGGGTCGCCGCCGAGTGCGGTGACCGCTTCACGCATGGTGGCGAGGTCCACGATGCAGGGGACGCCGGTGAAGTCCTGCATGATCACGCGGGCAGGCGTGAACTGGATCTCGACGTTCGGGTCGGCCGAGGGATCCCAGCTCGCGATGGCGCGAATGTGGTCGGCGGTGATGTTCGCGCCGTCCTCGGTGCGAAGCAGGTTCTCGGCGAGAACCTTCAGTGCATAGGGCAATTTTTCGGTGCCGGGCACGGCCGAGAGGCGGAAGATCTCGTAGGAGTTCTCACCGACCTCGAGGGTGCCTTTGGCGCCGAACGAATCAATACTCGTGCTCACGTCAGCTCCACTCGTCTATGAGGGTCGCCGCCGACGGGGCTGTGTCGACGGCTGCAGGCACTGCGGGCACGGCTGATCCGTGTGCGCTGTCGTGCTAGCGATGACGGAATCGGCCCATACCGCGGTACCTCCGATAGTCTAACAGTACGCTTGTCCTGTGAGAATTCGGGGCGGATCGAGCGTGGACCCCCCGGCGATTCTGCTCGACTCCGATGCGGGACGCGCGCGGACGGAACGGAACTTCGGGGACTCCTCACGTAGTGTTCACGCGAGGCTTACGTTCCTACAGCAAACCCGGATGAGAGATGCCTGCCCCTATCGCCACCGCACTTCCTGCCAGTGTCATGCTCCCCGTCCAGTCGGCCCTCCCGTTGTCGACGGACCTTCCGGAAGACATCGACGTCTCCGACGTGGTCGCGGACGTGTCCGACGACGGCGTGTCGGCGCCGTCCGACGAGGCGAGTGACCTCGCCGCCGTGGTCGATCGCGCGGCCGACCACGGGATCAAGCTGAGCATCGTGGTGCTGGACGAGGATCCCGGCCGCGATTCGCAGCTGCGCGACCTCGCGACCGAGGTCGGGGCGGAAGAGGGCGGCACCGTTCTGGTGCTGAGTCCCAGCTGGGTCGGCACGTACAGCGATTCGATCAGCCGGGTCCTGCTCGAATCGGGTCAGGACCGCACCTACACCGGCGATGCGGTGGTCTCCGCCAATCACTTCGTCGACGAGGTGATCGAGCCGGGACCCCCGTGGGCCTTGTTCACGGCCGTCATCGTCGCGATCGTCGTGATCGCGTCGGGCGCCACGTTCTTCGCGAAATCGCGCCGCAGGTCCGGATCGCGTGACGACACCGCGGAAAAGGGCGACAACGCCGCGGGGGCCGGCACGTCGTACGAGCGACAGAAGCCCTGACGCCTCCCGAATTTCCGGGATAACTCGGCGGCAATTTTCACGATTCGCCCGACTGTGGCCGCTGCCTGCGTCGATGCGCGTAAATAGCGCCGACGATTCACAGTTCGACATTTCCGCTGGTCAAATTACTCATGTGTTATTTGTGACTAAAGTTTCCATAGAGTCCGGAAGTGTCGTACGGTGCATTTGGCGCTCTTGGGGAAGAAGTGTCGCAGGCTGGTGATTGACGTCCAGAGTGACGGCGATCCGGTGTATGCCGGTGTCGTCGAAGCACGGGTAGGTGTGGCTTCCGCAAATTTCTCCCCACGACGAGCACGGCGCGGTGTGCGTGATCGGTGCAGAACCGAGGGAGAGAGTTGTGAAGCGACAAGCACGAGCTGGAGTGGGGCACCGTAGCTTCTCCCGCGGGCACACTCGCACGGCGCGCCTCCTGATCGGATTGGGCATCGTCGGAGCTCTGGTGGGCAGCACGCCCGGCCTGGCCGCCGCGGTACCACCCCCGCCGCCGAATCCGTCCGACAACGACATCGCGCAGGCCCAGACCCAGGTGTCGGCGGGCCTCGGACAGGTCAGTGAACTGATCAACCAGGTGGCCTCCGCGGATCAGCAGCTCGCTCAGCTCGACAACGAGGTCGCCATCAAGCGCGAGGACGTGAACCGGGCGCTGGTCGATCTGCAGAACGCCCGCAGCGCAGCCGATTTGGCGGCCAATGTGGTCGGGGCCTCCCAGCAGGCGCTGCGCGACGCCGGGGCGCAGATCGAACTCGCGCAGAAGGACTTCGACAAGTACGCCCGGTCGAGCTACACGCAGGGCACCAACGTCTCCTCGATCTCGACCTACCTGGGCGCCCAGGGGCCCGGCGACGTCCTGGATCGCGCGCAGGTTCTGAAACTCCTGGCCACCAGCCAGAATGCGGTGCTCGAGGGTCTGCAGCGGGCACGGACCGCGCAGGCCAACAAGGACTCCGCGGCACGCGAGGCCAAGCAGCAGGCGGACGTGGCCGCCGACCAGGCCGCGGCGAAGAAGTCGCTCGCGGAGCAGGCGATCGCGATCGCCCGGTCGGCGCTGCAGGATCAGGCTGCCAAGAAGGCACAGATCGAGAGCAACCGCGCCGCCGCCCAGGCCCAGCTCGAGGCCGCCCGCGGGAACGTCGCGGGGCTGCAGGGGCAGCGTGAGGCATACGCGACGTGGGAGGAGCAGAAACGCGCCGAGGACGCGCAGAAGGCGGCCATCGCCGCCGCGGCCCGGGAAGCCGCGACACAGGCCGCCGCGCGCGTCGCCGCCAACGAGGCGGCTCGACAGCGCGCCGCGGAACTCGCCGCCGGGCAGCGCGCGCACACCACGATCGAGGAGGACTCGGAGGACGAGGACTCCGACTACTCCGCCGACGGCGGGACGACCACACCGAAGTCCACCCCCAAGTCGAAACCGTCGACCAGCGGTGAGGACCTGACCGGCAGCGAGGCCATCGAGACCGTCATCGACCGGGGCCTGTCCCAGATCGGTGTGGAGTACGCGTGGGGCGGCGGCGACGAGAACGGACCCACCCTCGGCATCCGCGACGGCGGTGTCGCCGACAGTTACGGCGACTTCAACAAGGTCGGTTTCGACTGTTCCGGTCTGATGATCTACGCGTTCGCCGGGATCGGCATTTCCCTGCCTCACTACACCGGGTATCAATACACCGCGGGCGAGCAGGTTCCCTCGGAGGAGATGCAGCGCGGCGACATGATCTTCTGGGGCCCGAACGCCAGCCAGCATGTCGCCCTGTATCTCGGAAACGACGAAATGCTGGAGGCCCCGCAGTCCGGATCGACCGTCCAGATCTCCCCGGTGCGATGGGACGGCATGACCCCTTACGCTGTCCGTATGGTGTCGTGATCCATGATGTCGATGAAGTAGTCCGCAGTGCGGATCGTGCTTGGTTGCGGCGGGGGTTGCTTGCACCTGGAATAGTTGAGCAAGTACGTGAACGGGCGGAACGATCTAGGTGAAAGCGGTGGATTCTTGGTGACCTCACGTGATGATGCGGTATCGGAGGGTGCAGCCCGGAAGGAGTCGCCCGCGAAGGCCGCTCCCGAAGGTGTGAAGAACGGGGGTGCGGCCAACGGATCGGGTCCCCAGAACGTCACCGCGCCGAATGCACCCTCACAGAACGCGGGCACGCAGAGCGCGACGACGAAGACGGTCGCGCCCAATCTCGCCGCCGATGTCCAGACGCTGGAACGCGCAATCTACGAGGTCAAGCGCGTGATCGTCGGGCAGGACCGGCTCGTGGAGCGGATCCTGGTCGGTCTGCTCGCGAAAGGGCACGTGCTGCTCGAGGGTGTGCCGGGTGTCGCGAAGACCCTGGCCGTCGAGACGTTCGCGAAGGTGGTCGGCGGATCCTTCTCGCGTGTCCAGTTCACCCCCGACCTGGTGCCCACCGACCTGATCGGTACGCGCATCTACCGGCAGGGGCGCGAGGAGTTCGACACCGAACTCGGTCCCGTCGTCGCGAACTTTGTGCTCGCCGACGAGATCAACCGCGCGCCGGCGAAGGTGCAGTCGGCGCTGCTCGAGGTGATGGCCGAGCGGCACGTGTCGATCGGCGGCAAGCGGTACCACATGCCCGACCCGTTCCTGGTGATGGCGACGCAGAACCCGATCGAGAACGAGGGGGTGTACCCGCTGCCGGAGGCGCAGCGCGACCGCTTCCTGTTCAAGATCCTCGTCGACTACCCGACGGTGGAGGAGGAGCGCGAGATCGTCTACCGGATGGGTGTCGATGCGCCCGAACCCCACCAGGTCCTCGATCCCGAGGAACTCGTCCGCCTGCAGAAGGTCGCGAGCGGCGTCTTCGTGCACCACGCGCTGGTCGACTACGTGGTGCGGGTCATCGCGGCCACGCGCACGCCGGCCGAGTTCGGTCTCCCCGAGGTCGACGGCTGGATCGCGTACGGCGCGTCGCCGCGCGCGACGCTGGGCATCATCTCCTCGGCCCGCGCGTTGGCGTTGCTGCGTGGGCGTGACTACGTGGTGCCGCAGGACGTGCTCGAGGTGATCCCGGACGTGCTTCGTCACCGTCTCGTGCTGTCCTACGACGCTCTCGCCGACGAGGTCAGCCCGGACGACGTCATCTCCCGTGTGCTGCAGACCGTGGGTCTGCCGCAGATCGCCGCACAGCCGACGACGGTCCCGGCCGGCCCCGCCGGTCACCACGGACCGCCTGTCCCGTCCACGTCGGTGCCCGGACCGACGGCGATGAGCCAGCCACGGTGAGTGCGCGTACCGCCGGTGCGCAGAGTTCCGGCCCGCCGCCGTCGTTTCGCTCCGGCGAACTCCGTGATCCCAAACTGTCCGCCGCGCTGCGGACGCTGGAACTGACCGTCCGCCGCCGCCTCGACGGGGTGCTGCACGGCGACCATCTGGGCCTGATCCCGGGCCCGGGTTCCGAACCCGGTGATGCCCGCGAGTACCAGCCGGGCGACGACGTCCGTCAGATGGACTGGTCGGTGACCGCCCGGACGACGCACCCGCACGTCCGGCAGTCGGTGGCCGACCGGGAACTCGAGACGTGGCTCGTCGTCGACCTGTCGTCGAGCCTCGACTTCGGGACCGCCGGCTGCGAGAAGCGGGACCTCGTGGTGGCGGCTGCCGCCGCCGTCACGCATCTGACCAGCGGCGGCGGGAACCGGATCGGGGCGATCGTCTCCACCGGCGCCCAGACCACCAGGATCCCGGCCCGGGGCGGCCGCATTCATGCGCAGGCGATGCTGCGTCAGATCGCGACCACCCCGCACGCCCCGGACGGGGTGCGGGGTGACCTGCAGGGTGCGGTGGAGTCGTTGCGCCGACCCCAGCGTCGCCGCGGTCTGGCCGTCGTCATCAGTGACTTCCTGGGGCCGATCGACTGGGAGCGGTCGCTGCGGGCGATCTCGGGCCGCCACGACGTACTCGGTGTCGAGGTGCTCGACCCGCGAGATCTGGAATTACCCGACATAGGGGATGTAGTGCTGCACGATCCGGAGTCCGGACGGACCCGCGAGTTCACGACCACACCTCAACTGCGCGCCGACTTCGCGCGGGCAGCGGACGAGCACCGCCTGCAGGTGGAGCAGTCGTTGCGGCGCTGCGGCGCCCCGCTGCTCAGTCTGCGGACCGACCGGGACTGGATCTCGGACGTCGTGCGGTTCGTGTCCGCCCGGAAGCACAGCTACGGGACCGCGACGAACCAGAGGTCCCGCCGGTGAGCCTTTCCCAGTTCACCTCACCGTGGTGGCTGCTGTTCCTCCTGGTCGTCGTGGCATTGGTCGCGGGATACGTGTGGGTGCAGCGTCAGCGGCAGAAGCACACCCTCCGGTTCACCAACTTCGCGCTCCTCGAGAAGGTGGCGCCGTCGCGGCCGGGCCGGGCCCGGCACATTCCGGCGCTGCTGATGGTGCTGGCGCTGGTGTTCTTCAGTGTGGCGCTGGCCGGACCGACGGAGGACAAGCGGGTTCCGCGGAACCGGGCCACCGTGATCCTCGTCATCGACGTGTCGTTGTCGATGAAGGCGACCGACGTGGAACCGACCCGGCTGGCCGCCGCGCAGGACGCCGCGAAGTCGTTCGCCGACGGGCTCACCCCCGGCATCAATCTCGGTCTCGTCGCCTTCGCCGGCACGGCCTCGGTGCTGGTGTCGCCGACCACCAACCGGGAGGCGTCGAAGGTCGCGATCGACAATCTGCAGTTGAGCGAGCGGACCGCCACCGGTGAGGCGATCTTCACGTCGCTGCAGTCGATCGACACCCTGGCCGCGGTGCTCGGCGGCAGTGATCAGGCGCCGCCCGCCCGCATCGTGCTGCTCTCGGACGGCAAGCAGACGGTCCCCGAGAACCCGGACGATCCGCGCGGAGGGTTCACCGCGGCCCGGCAGGCGAAGGACAAGGACGTCCCCATCTCGACGATCTCGTTCGGCACCAGCTACGGCAAGGTCGAGATCGAGGACGAACGCATCCCCGTGCCCGTCGACGATCCGTCGCTGCGGGAGATCGCGAATCTCTCCGGGGGCAGCTTCTTCACGGCGTCGAGCCTGGAGGAACTGCGTGACGTCTACGACACCCTCGAGGAGCAGATCGGTTTCGAGACCACCCGCGGCGACGCCAGCCGCCCCTGGCTCGTGCTGGGTGTCCTGTCCGCCACGGCGGGGCTGATCCTCGCGCTGGTCCTGCGTCAACGGCTGCCGTGATCTGCGTTCCACCGCGGCCCCGCGCTTCCACTCCTGCACATCTGAACAGATAGGTTGATCCCCATGTCTACCCCACAAACTACTGACGCGTCAGTTAGGACGGTGTCCACTCCTCGGTCGGTGCTCGTCACCGGCGGCAACCGCGGGATCGGCCTCGCTGTCGCGCAGCGCCTCGCGGCGGACGGCCACAAGGTCGCGGTCACGCACCGCGGCTCGGGTGCGCCGGACGGCCTGTTCGGCGTCCAGTGCGACGTCACCGACACCGAGTCGGTCGACCGCGCCTTCAAGGAGGTGGAAGCGCACCAGGGTCCCGTCGAGGTTCTCGTCGCGAACGCCGGCATCACCGACGACACGCTGATCATGCGGATGACCGAGGAGCAGTTCACCTCCGTCGTCGACGCCAACCTGACCGGCGCGTTCCGTGTCGCGAAGCGGGCCACACGGTCGATGCTGCGGGCGCGGTTCGGCCGGTTCGTGTTCCTCGGGTCCGTCGTCGGTCTGGCCGGTGGTCCCGGCCAGGTGAACTACGCGGCGTCGAAGGCCGGCGTGGTCGGCATCGCACGGTCGCTGACCCGTGAGCTCGGTTCCCGGTCGATCACCGCAAACGTGGTGGCCCCGGGATTCATCGACACCGACATGACTGCGGTCCTGGACGACAAGTACAAGGACATGATCACCGGCGCGGTTCCGTTGCAGCGGCAGGGCAAGCCCGAGGAGGTCGCCGCGGTGGTGAGCTTCCTGGCCTCCGACGATTCCGCCTACGTCTCCGGCGCGGTGATCCCCGTCGACGGCGGCCTCGGCATGGGCCACTAGCTCTCCCCACTCCACTTCCCGGACTTTTTCTCACAGGAGGACACCTCATGGGCGGATTGCTCGAAGGTAAGACCATTCTCGTCACCGGCATCATCACGGACGCGTCCATCGCGTTCCACGTCGCCAAGGTCGCCCAGGAACAGGGCGCCAAGGTGATCATCACCGGATTCGACCGTCTCCGGCTGATCGATCGCATCGCGCAGCGCCTGCCGCAGCCGGTGCCGCCCGCGCTCGAACTGGACGTGCAGAACCCGGAGCACCTCGCGAGCCTCGCCGACCGCATCCGGGAGATCGCGCCCGAGGGTGTCGACGGCGTCGTGCACTCCATCGCGTTCGCGCCGCGGTCCTGCCTGGGCAGCCCGTTCTTCGACGCACCGTGGTCGGATGTGGGAGTGGCGTTCGAGGTCTCCGCCTACTCGTACGCGTCGCTGTCGAAGGCGCTGCTGCCGGTGCTGAACGACAACGCGTCGATCGTCGGCATGGACTTCGATCCCGCGCGCGCGGTGCCGTTCTACAACTGGATGGGCGTCGCCAAGGCCACGCTCGAGTCGGTGAACCGGTATGTCGCCAAGGAGGTCGGCGAACGCGGTATCCGCTCCAACCTCGTCGCGGCCGGCCCGATCAAGACCCTCGCCGCCAAGGCCATCGCCGGTACCGCCACCGACGACGCCAAGCAGATGAACGAACTCAACACGGCGTGGGACGAGCGTGCGCCCATCGGCTGGAACGTCGATGACCCGGAGCCGGTCGCGAAGACCGTGTGCACCGTGCTGTCCGACTGGCTGCCCGGCACCACCGCGTCGATCATCTACGTCGACGGTGGCGCCCACGCGATGGCCGGCTAGGGCACGACCCGGGGAGTGCGCCCCGAACGGCACCACGGAAGATGGGGATCATGATCGCTGCGAATTCGACGGACGGTTCCGGTTCCCGGTTCGATGCCCTTCTCGTGTTGTCGTTCGGGGGTCCGGAGCAGCCCGCCGACGTGCGCCCGTTCCTGGAGAACGTCACCCGGGGCCGGGGGGTGCCGCCCGAACGTCTGGACGCGGTCGCCGAGCACTACCTGCACTTCGGGGGTGTGTCGCCGATCAACGCCCTCAATCGCGACATCATCTCCCGCGTCGAATCCGAATTGGCAAGCGCCGGAATGGATTTGCCCGTCTATTTCGGTAACCGGAACTGGCATCCGATGGTCGAGGACACCGTCGCCCGGATGGGCGCGGACGGGGTGCGATCCGCGCTCGTGTTCCCGACGTCGGCGTCGGGCGGGTACTCGGGCTGCAGGCAGTACCACGAGGACGTCGCCCGGGCACGGGCCGCGGCCGGAGACGGGGCACCGCACCTGCGGAAGCTGCGGCAGTACTACGACCACCCGCTGTTGATCGGTGCGTTCGCCGACGCCGTCCGCGAGGCCGCGGCGCAGCTGCCCGCCGACCGGCGGGCCGACGCACGGCTGGTGTTCACCGCGCATTCCGTGCCGGTGTCCGCGGACCTCAACGCGGGACCGCCCGCGGAGGGCGGTCATCTCTACAGCCGGCAGGTGGCCGAGGCGGCCCGGCTCACCGCCCGCGCCGCCGGCTTCGACGACTTCGACCTGGTGTGGCAGTCCCGGTCCGGGCCACCCCAGGTGCCGTGGCTCGAGCCGGACATCTGCGACCACCTCGACGCCCTCGCCGCCCGCGCGGTGGGCGCGGTGATCGTGTGCCCGGTGGGATTCGTGTCCGATCACCTCGAGGTGGTGTGGGATCTCGACACCGAGGCCCGGGACAGGGCGGCCGACCTCGGCATCGACTTCGTCCGTGCCGCCACCCCCGGAACGGATCGGCGTTTCGCGGAACTCGTCGTCGCACTCGTGACCGAGCAACTGTCCGGCACGCCCGCCGAGCGGCTCGGGTCCGAGCCGCTGCTCGGTTCGACCCTCGACGGTCAGTCCTGCGCGGTCGACTGCTGCAAGGCCGTCGTCAGGCCGTCAGGCCGCCCCGCGCACACGCATTGACGGCGGCGGTGCGCGCCGAGCGCACCGCCGACCGCAGCGGCCGCAGCAGGTCCTCGAGCGTGGCCGCACCCGACGCGGACACGGTGCGTGCGGGGGCCATCTGCTCGGCGACCGTGAGGATCGCGGCCACCTGATCGGCCGAGTCCAGGATCCGCAGCGCCCGCGGGGCGATCGTCGTCGGATACCGGTGCCGCGCGGACTGCGCCAGCGCATCGGCGATCAGCGCGCGCGGATCGGCGCCGAAACCGGAATCGAGCATGTGCAGCGCCTCGAGCGCGGCCGCGGCGTCGCGCACCGCCTGCCGCATCGAGAACTCGGCCTCACCCAGCCCGGTGTGGTGGGCGTCGAGGGGAAGCCGCTCGATCGTCGACACCGTCCAGCGCAGCACGTCGGGACCCTCGACGTGCGGGACCAACCCCGTTCCGGACCGGCCGGGCGGTCCGACGAGCACACCCTCGCCTGCGCTGATCGCGGCGGACGCGAACTCGGTGCCCGCGGGAAGCCCGCGGACGTCTCCCGGGCCGGGCAGCACCAGCCGGATCTCGGTCTCGGGTTGCGACACCGAGCGGCGCATCGCCTGCAGCAGCGCCGTCACCCCGGCGTCCCGCGGGTGGGGCCACGGCAGCCCGGTGCGGCCGGCCGTCTCCTCGTCCTCGGCGCAGGCGAGATGCATCGGCGCCCACGCGTGGAGGGCGTCGATGACGTCGTCGGGTGCACTGTTCCCGGCGAGCCAGGAACTGGCCCACACGGTGAGAGTGGCGCTGGGTGAAGTCACGATAAACGAGCATATGTCGGCGTGGCGGCGTGTGCGTAATGGCGCCGCTGGCATAGCGTCAGCGCCCGTGAGCGGAGGCGACAGATACGGCGACATCTTTTCCGGGCACCCACGCGCGCGCAAGCCCGTGACGCCGACGGTCCCGGCCGAGCGGGACCTGGTGGTCGAGGATGCGGGCACCGGTTTCTGCGGGGCGGTGGTGGGGTTCGAGCGCACCTACGACGGCGATTTCGTCCGCCTCGAGGACGGGGCGCGCCGCACCCGGTTGTTCGCGATGCGGGAGGCGGCGTTCCTGATCGACGGGAAACCGGTCACCCTGGTCCGCCCGGCGGCCAAGCCCGCCGGACCGGCCACCACCCGATCGGCGTCGGGATCGACCAAGGTGGCGGGGCTGCGGGCCCGGACGGCGCTGGCGAGCCGGATCTGGGTGGAGGGCGTGCACGACGCCGCCCTCGTGGAACGGGTGTGGGGGCACGACCTGCGCGTCGAGGGTGTCGTCGTCGAGCACCTCGAGGGTCTCGACAATCTCGGGGAGCGGCTCGCCGAATTCCGGCCCGGCCCCGGACGGCGCGTCGGTGTCCTCGTCGATCACCTCGTCACCGGATCGAAGGAGACGCAGCTGACGCAGGGACTCGGGCCGAACGTGCTCGTGACCGGGCACCCGTTCATCGACGTGTGGGAGGCGGTCCGCCCGTCGGCGGTGGGCATCGAGGCGTGGCCGAAGATCCCGCGCGGTGAGGACTGGAAGACCGGGGTGTGCCGCGAATTGGGGTGGGGGACACCGCGCGACGGCTGGCGCCGGGTCTATTCGGCCGTCAACACGTTCCGGGACCTGGAGGCGCCGCTGATCGGGGCGGTCGAACAGTTGGTCGACTTCGTCACCGTCGGTTCCGGAGATTCTGGTTAGATGGTGTTGTGGCTGCATTGATTTGGCTGGTAGCGGGGGTGCTGCTCGCCGCCGCGGAAGCGTTGACGGGGGATTTCTTCCTCCTCATGCTGGCGGGCGGTGCGCTGGCCACGGCCGGGGTCACCGCGATCACCGACTTCCCGGTCTGGGTCGACGCGGTGATCTTCGGGGTGCTGTCCCTCGCCCTGATCCTCGGGGTGCGGCCGGTGTTGTTGCGTAAGTTCGAGACCCCGCCGCCGACCCCGACCGGGATCGAGGCGCTGACCGGCAAGCAGGCCCTGGTGCTCGAGGAGGTCGCCGAACACGCGGGGCAGATCAAGCTCGGCGGCGACGTCTGGACGGCCCGCCCGCTCGACAGCACGGAAGTGTATCCACCGGGAACGACCGTGACGGTAATGCAAATTGACGGCGCGACCGCCGTCGTGTGGAGGGGACCGTAGATGGCAGCGCTCATCGTGTTGATCGTGCTCGTGTTGTTCGTCGCCCTGGTGGTGGCCAAATCGGTGGCGCTGGTGCCGCAGGCCGAGGCCGCGGTGATCGAGCGACTCGGCCGGTACGCGCGGACCGTGTCGGGCCAGTTGACGTTCCTGATCCCCTTCGCGGACCGCATCCGGGCCAAGGTGGATCTGCGGGAACGGGTGGTGTCGTTCCCGCCGCAGCCGGTGATCACCCAGGACAACCTGACACTGAACATCGACACCGTCGTGTACTTCCAGGTCACCAACCCGCAGGCCGCGGTGTACGAGATCAGCAACTACATCGTCGGCGTCGAGCAGTTGACCACCACCACGCTTCGCAACGTCGTCGGGGGCATGACGCTGGAGGAGACGCTCACCTCGCGTGACTCCATCAACGGGCAGTTGCGCGGCGTGCTGGACGAGGCCACCGGCCGGTGGGGCCTGCGCGTCGCCCGGGTCGAACTCAAGAGCATCGATCCGCCGCCGTCCATCCAGGAGTCGATGGAGAAGCAGATGAAGGCGGACCGCGAGAAGCGGGCCACCATCCTCACCGCCGAGGGTCACCGGGAGTCGGCGATCAAGACGGCGGAGGGCGACAAGCAGTCCCGCATCCTCGCCGCGGAGGGCGCGAAGCAGGCGTCGATCCTCACGGCCGAGGGTGAGCGGCAGTCCCGCATCCTGCGGGCGCAGGGTGACCGGGCCGCGAAGTACCTGCAGGCGCAGGGGCAGGCGAAGGCGATCGAAAAGGTGTTCGCCGCAATCAAATCCGGCAAGCCCACCCCCGAGCTCCTCGCCTACCAGTATCTGCAGACGCTGCCGCAGATGGCGCAGGGCGACGCGAACAAGGTGTGGCTGGTGCCCAGCGACTTCGGTGACGCCCTCAAGGGTTTCGCGAAGACCCTCGGCGCGCAGGGGCAGGACGGGGTGTTCCGGTACGAGCCGTCCACCACGGAGGAGGATCTGCCCAAGCCCGAGGACGATTCGGAGGAGGTCGCCGACTGGTTCGAGACCAAGTCCGACCCGGCCATCGCGCAGGCCGTCCGCGCCGCCGAGGTCGAGGCACGTCGTCCAGTCGACGGGCCGGGACCGCTCGCGAAGTCCGGTGGCGCCGACGAGCATCCGCCGCTGGATCCGGGTGGCGCGCCCGGGCAGCTGCCGCCGCCCGTCACGCCGCCGGGTCACTGACCGACTCCGACGCGGCGTAGCGGCCAGCAACGGCCGGAGTACTCCGAAGAGCTGTTCGGGTGTGTGCTCGAGGTAGAAGTGATCGCCCGTCATGATGCGCACCTCGCGCAGCTCGGTGGTGTGCCGATCCCAGGCGTGCAGATCCCGCTCGCCGACCAGCGGATCGGCGTTCGCTTCGAGCACGTGCATCGGACAGGGAAGCGGCGGGTCTGCGGGATCGCGGTGCCCGGTGCAGAGGCGGAGATCGTCCCGCAGTGCGGGGAGGCAGCGGTCCCGCCACGCCGGCCGGGCCGGGAGGTCGGCGGGCAGCCCGCCCGTGGCGCGCAGCAACTCGATCAGGGCCGGGTCGTCCAGGTCGTCGACCGGCGGCAGCGGCGAGGGCAGGTGCGGCGCCGAGTACGCGGACAGTAGCAGCGCCCGCGGGAGCGGGTGCCCGGCCGCGCGCCGGCGGCACGCGAGCCGGTACGCGATGAGCGCCCCCATGCTGTGCCCGAAGAAGACGTGCGGCTGCGTGAGTGGTTCGGCGAGCTCGGACTCGAGTGCGGTGACGAGGGACTCGACGCCGGTGAACCCGGCTTCGCCGGCACGGCTCTCCCGGCCTGGCACGGCAACAGGCCATACCGACACGTGCGGGCTCAGGGCGCGGTGCCAGTGCCGGTACGTCGAGGGTCCGCCGCCGGCGTGGGGGAAGCAGAACAGCCGGAGGGTGCCGGGCACGGCGCTACGCGGCCGCGACGAGCGTGGCGAGTTCGTCGGCGAGAGCTGCCACCGTGGACCGGATCTGGTCCTCGGTGTGGCACGAGGTGACGAAGAAGCGCAGCCGCGCGAGGTCTTCCGGCACGGCCGGGTAGAGGATGGGGTTCACGTTGATGCCGCGCCGGAGCAGGGCGTTGGACAGGGCGAGGGTGCGGAGTGAATCCCCGACGATGCACGGGATGACCGGGGTGTCCTCCGAGTCCCCGGTGTCGATTCCGGCGTCCGTGGCGAGCTGCAGGAAGAGCCGGGAGTTGCGGCGCAACCGGTCCAGGGCCTCCGGTTCGGCGCGCATCTGCCGGATCGCGGCCAGGGACGCCGCGGCATTCATCGGCGTGATCCCGACTCTGTAGACGAAGCCGGGCGTCGTGTACTTCAGGAAGCGGATGAGCTCGGCGCTGCCCGCCACGTAGCCGCCGCAGCCGGCCAGGGCCTTCGACATCGTGCCGGACCACAGCTCCACGTCGTCGCGGTCGACGTCGAAGTGCTCGCCGATGCCCCCGCCGGTGGCGCCGAGCACCCCGATACTGTGCGCCTCGTCGATCATCATCAGCGCCCGATGCTTCTTCTTCACCGCGATCATCGCGGGCAGGTCGGGGATGTCGGTGGTTGGGCTGTGCAAGGCGGCATGGGAGGGCCGGTGGCCTTCTCGGCGCACAGATCCGGGTGACCGAATCTGTGACCGTGCGGAGCTCGATTCTTATCTGGGCAGGCCCGGATGGGAGTGTGTGGGAGCGACGCCGGAGCGGGGGGCGTCGCTGGTCAATCCAAAAAGATGTTGCGGGACAGCACTTCTGGTGAGGTGTATCGAGGTATGCACGGATCGCGGTTCGAGTCCGCGGGGCAGCAGGCGGGGTTGAGCCGGATGCTCGACGGCGCGCCCGAGGGCCGGTTCGCCGGTGGCGTGGTTCGGGCGGTGCTTGAGTTCCTGACGGAGGTCAGGCCACCTGGCGGCTCGTAGGCTTGGTCTTGGCGGGCTGGGCTGTTGGAGCGCATCGCGACTCCTGGGACTCCTGGCCCGCCACGTGCTTGCGGCGCTCACGCATCCGCTGGTATCGGACGTTGTCGCGCCGCCGCGGGTCGATCTTGTAGCGCGCCGTGACGATCGCCCGGCCCTCGGCCTCGGTGATCGGCGTGCCGTCGACGTCCCGCAAGGCGTACGGCTGGCCGGCACGCATACAGGCGGCGATCCGGGTGACCAGATGGGTGGCCAGATGACAGATCGCGGACTCGTGGTGCCGGTCGCCGACCATCAACCGCTGGTACTTCGCCGCGAACTGGGTATCGACCCTGCGGGCCTGGTCGGCAGCGGTGCACAGCATCTCACGCAACAGCGGATCCCCGGCCTTGGTGATCGAGGACTCGACCTTGCTCACCCCGGACTGGCTGACCTTGGGAACCAGAGCGATGACCGCGCTGATCACCGCCCCCACGCCGGGAGCAGAGGCAACGATGCCGGCCGGGTCGGCGTCGGCGTAGAGGTTCGCGACTCGCTCGTCGATCTGCTTGATCTGACGGGTCAGGAACAGTGCCTGTTCGGCTTCGTGGGCGATGTCCTCAGCGAGCTCGGCGAAGTCTAGCAAGGGCAGCCGGGCGAGCAATTCGGAGTCGATCCGGTCGTTCTTGGTGTGCTTGGAGTAGTACTTACGCAGGTCGGCCGACTGGGTGGTCGGGACCATCACCACGCGTGCACCGTGGCGACGGAACCACTCCGCCAACACGATCCACGCGTTCCGGGTCGGCTCGACCACCACGGTCAGCTCTGCCGGATCGGGCAGGTCCAAGTCCGCCCACAACCGTTCCAGAACTTCCGGCCACGCCATACCGTGGCACCATCACGGGCGAGCGTTGCCTGATGCTCCGCCCGGACAGCCACGTCGATCCCCAACGTCAATGCCATCGTCATTACTCCTGTCGGTCCACATCCCTGTTCACCAGGTGACTGACCATCGCGGCCACGGCCCAGACATTCTCTAAGCAGGAGTCCACGCCTACCGGCCGGCTCCAAGATCCCGAACAAGGACACCGTTCGACGAGACACCGAGCCCGCAGACGACCACTCAGAAAGCCAGGGATCACCAGGTGTCCCGGTCGGACGTTCGGCCCGCCTGCGGACTCCCTCCGAGGCTAAATGTCGGAGGTCGGCGTTACAGTCGAGGTCCTGCGAGACAAGGGGTGCCACATGTGCTGGTGGGAGGGTTGATGGATGACGTCAGGGCGGTGCCGGCATCGTTGTCCGGTCGGTTCTCTGCGCTGCGGTCGACACGGAATCACCACCGGCTGTGGGGCGGCGCCGCCGCGCCGACGGATCCACTCGCCGATCCACGCACCACTCCTGCACAAACCTGCCGCGTCGTGGGAGTCGCCGGGACGGTGAGCATGGCGGGCGATCGCGAGTCGTCTCGGACTGCGACGGTGCTCGCCGCTCATGAATTGGGCCCGGCATGACCGGGCCGGGATCGACCGTGCCGCGGCAGTTCGCGTTCACCACCCGCGCCCATGTGGCGGTCGACGCCGTGACCGGTGAGCCGATCGGCCTCGACGACGTCGACATCCGGGTGGGGTGGCTGCTGGACCTGATCGCGGCGGCGGGTGCCGAGTTGGTATCGCGGCTGTGGAAGCCGGCAACGTTCGATGTGCTCGCCGCCGGTCGGGACCGCCAGGACCGCAGACTGCCCGCACAGGGTCATGTCGCCGCGGCCCGCCTCGGCTGGAACCCGACCTACCCGGACGGGGTCTATGTGCCGTCACGGGTCACGCGGGTGGTTACCGCTCAGGTGATGGCCACCCTGCGGACACTGACGCACCGGGACACCGCGATCACGGCGCTCTCTCACCGATTCGACCCGGCCACCGGAGCTGTGGCGTGGCCGACCGAGCCGGGCGACCATGTGTCGGCGGGCTTCCTCCGCGGCGTGCGACGTCAGCTCGCCGCCCGCGCCCGCGGCGGTGGGGCACCGGCCGGCCGGTTGCGGATTAGCGACGTCCAGGGACTGCCGCAGACGAGCGCGATGGCCTGGCTGTCGGCCGCCGATCGACAGCTCGCACAGATCGCCGTCACAGACCGTGACCTGGTGTTGACGGTAAAGCTGCCCACCAGCCCGGCCCCGTCGGGGCGGGCGCAGTGGCGGCGGGTGCGGCTGACCGCCGCCATCCCCGCGCACCTGCACGGCAGAGCTGTCATCGACTGGCATCTGCCGACCCTGGTCCTCGACCGCCGGGGCCTGCTGTGGCGGTGCGCGGCGACCGAACCCGTCCCTGCCGACGACCTGGACTCGGCCACCGTCGCGGTCGGGGTCGACTGGTCCCCGTCCACTCTCGGTGCCGCCGCCCTGACCGCCGACAACCCGGACGGGCTGGTGTCGGACTACCGGGGCTTCACCTACGACGACCGCGGCCTCGGGATCAAACTGGCCCGCCTACAGGCCGAGGGGCAGCTGCTGCACGCCAAGGCGGCCCGGTTGACGCAACTGGCCGCCACCGCCCCGCCCGAGGTCCGCGCCCAGCTGGAGGAGAAGATCGCCGTCCTCGACGCCCACCGCAAAGCGGTGGGTATCAAGCGGGGGAAAATCAACCGGGAACTCGCGTTCCACTTCGCCCGCCAGGTCACCGACTACGCCGCCACCGCCCAGGCGCAGCTGATCGCGGTCGAGGATCTCACCACCCTCGAGACCCGCGGGCACGGCCGGGTCAACAACAACCGGGCCGCGCAGTCCGCCCGCCGACAAGCCGTCGCCGCCCTCGCCCACACCGCCGCCGGTGCCGGCATCACGGTGGTCTCGGTGCCCGCCCGGGGATCGTCCGCACAGTGTCCGGGCTGCGACGAACCACTTGCACGCCCCGGCGGCTACCACACCGCGTGGTGCCCTCGCTGCCGGGTCGGCGGCAACCGCGACCACGTCGCCGGGGTGAACCTGGCCAAACGCGCACTGCTCGGAAAAGGCAAGGTCACCCGTCGGCGTGGGCAGTTACCCGCGGTCCGGGTGGCCAAGCACGCGCCGGTGCGGCCATCGCGAGACAAACACGGTCCCACCCCGAGTCGGCCACGGCATCGCCGGGTCCGCCGCAGCCTGCCCACCGCACCACGGCGGTTGGGGGTGAATCCGAAACAGTATGTTCCTGCATCACAAGCGTCGGTGTGGGACACGGTCGAACCCGCACCGCCGCACGGTGATGCGGGTAGCCGTGACACACGTCCATCTCTAACGCCCGCCACACCAGTGGCAAAGGACATGAGATCTACGTAGACGCTGTCGTGGATGACCAGGCAGTGACGTTGGTGGCGTGTCCGCTCACGAGGGCGATCCGTCCTCGGTGCCGAGCAGGCCGGCCAATTCGGCTTTGAGTTCGCGGTGTACCGGATTCTCCCCGGACAGCAGCCGACTGGCCGAGCGGGAACTGCCGTCGCGGGCGACCGCGTCCTGCACCGCCGACACGACGGCGGGGTGCCCGGACATGCCGAGGTAGTTCTACCGGGGCTGCGCCCCAGCCCGACGAGGCATGTGGGGGCGGGCTGCAGTCAGGGGCCCCGGCCAGTCGGGTGATGACCCTGGTCGACGTTGTCGATCGGGTGTATGAACCGTCGTAGCGGTTGGTTGGCCTACCGGCCGCCCGATCGTCCGGAGCTCATCATGACCATACCGCGCAGCGTCGCCGATGTGCTGACCACGCACACGCTCTTCGAGGTCGAATGCATCGACCGGATGTACCTCAACGTCTACGTTCCCGGGCTGCAATACGCCCCGGGTCTCGTCGCCTACGTGCACCGACAACTCGGGTTGCCGGTCGCCTCGACCGCCCCGTTGGCGAGGATCACCGACCGCTTCTCGGCGGCGGTGCACCGTTTCGCCGACACCCGACACATCCCGTGGGTCGACTTCGTCAAGGGTCAGCGCAAGGACGACGTCATGCACGAGCACCTGCAGCACTTCACCGCGGCCGAGGGAGTGGTGTTCATCGGACGGGCGCAGGAGAAGACCCCGTTATTCCGCACCGAGAAACGCCGCGACGCGGACGGCAACAGCTACCCGTGGATCGTCAAAACCACCGGCATGGTCAACCATTACTACTTCTACTGCGTCGACGCGGACTTCGGACCTTTCTTCCTCAAGTTCTGCTCGTACTTCCCCTACAACGCCAAACTCTGTATCAACGGCCACCATTGGGCCCAACGTCAGGCGGCGAGGGCCGGGCTCGGGTTCACCGCGCTCGACAACGCCTTCGCCGCCGTCGACGACCCCGACGCGCTGCAGGCGATCTGCGATCGGCTGACCGGTCCCCGGATCGATGCCCTGCTCCGCAAGTGGCTGGCGATTCTGCCGGATCCGTTCACCGACGCCGATCGGGACGTCGGCTACCGCTACGACCTGTCGATCCTCCAGGCCGAGTTCTCCCTGACCCAGATGCTCGACGCCCCGGTCTCGGGGCGGGTGTTCTTCGAGCAGGTCATCCGCGACAACTCGATCTCGGTCGCCCCGATCAGGTCACGCTGGTGTTCGACCGGCGGTTGATGCGCCGGGGGCCGCGTGCCACCCCGGGACGATTCCGCACCCGGGTGATCACCGAAGGCGTCATCCCCAGCCTGCACGTCGACTACAAGCACACCACCATCAAGCAGTACCACAAACAGGGACGCGCCCTGCGTACCGAGACCACCATCAACGACACCCGCGATTTCCACCTCGGGAAACGACTGACACATCTGCCCGCCCTGCGGGAGATCGGCTTTCACGCCAACCGACGCCTGCTGCGCGCCGGGCGACTCAGCCACGACCCGATCACCGGCGCCGACGCCCTCGCCGCCATCACCGGCCCCCTCACCACCGCCACCGGCACCCGCGTCCCGGGCTTGCGGTTCGCCGACCAGCGCAGCCACGCCCTGCTCTCCGCGCTGCTGGTCTTCCGGCTGCACCCGAACGGCTTCACCAACAAGGACTTGCGCACCCTCACCGGCGAGCTGCGCGGACTCGACCCGGACACGGTGTCTACTGGGCAGATGACCTACGACCTGCGCCGGCTGAAAACCCGCAACCTCATCGTCCGGATCGAGGGCACCCACCGGTATCAGGTCACCAACCACGGACTCGACACCGCGAAGTTCCTCACCTGTGTCCACGATCGGGTCCTGCGCACCGGCCTGGCCGAACTCGCCACGCCGACAACCACTCCCGGTCGCCTGCGATCGGCTGCTACCACGTATCGCAACGCTGTCGATACCCTCACCGGCACAGCGCAACTCGCAGCCTGAAACACCAAGCCGTCGAACGTGACCCGAACACCACAAACTTGACCCCAAAATCCGGCTACGCCATCTTTAGCTACCTAGCTGGAGAAGTTGACGACCTCCGCGCCCCAGATCATCGACGTGTCTCGCGTGGCGCCGTCGTTGACGAGGAAGTACGGGTTGCTGACCCGAGCCCCTCGGCCGTGTTCAGCCGTGCGGCGAGCGCCTGAACCTCCGGGAACCCCGCGATGCGGAACTCGGGTGCGACCGCGGTGCGTAGGGCCTCCGGTTCCTACGAAACCGACGGTTCCGGCCGTGGGGACACGGGTGCGTGGTGCGAGGTCACGTGCGCGATGACATCGCCGAGGGTGCGGCTAGGGGAGAACCACTGCGGTTCGACGACGAGACCGGGGAATGCGCGGCTCACCCCGCCGAACAGGTCGGTGATCATGATCGAGTTGAATCCGAGGTCGCCGACGAGCGTATGTATCGCCTTCAGCGCCGCTGCCGGGAATCCGCTGACCCGGGCGACTTCCGCGCGCACCCTCGTCGCGACGTCGCCGACCGGTGTAGCGGGGACCCGGCCCGGCGTCCGGCGTCGCCGCCGGCACGGGGAGGGCTACTCCGGGAACGCCGTTGGCGGCAGCAGCGAGGACGGCGGCCTGTTCCCGGAAGAGCGCGATCGGTTGTTCCCTGGTGGTGTCTCCGGGTCGGGCGTCGGGCGTCGCGTGGGCGGGTGCGGGGTCGGCGCGGCCGCGGGTGCCTCGTCGGGTGTCCAGAAGCGAGCGGTGGTCGCGAACTCGTATCCGCTGAGCCGTCGGCGGACTCGGGCACCCGGCTCGTGGATGTCGCCCGGGGGCGACTACGTGATGAGGGCGCGTCCCGTTCCGCACACCGCGATCGCCCAGAGCACGCTGGTGAACGTGCCGATGATGAACTGTTCCGACGCGTGCGGTTCGCGCAGTTCTGGGTAGCGGGCCAGTCCCTTGACCGCCAGGACGACGGCGATGCCCTCCGGCCAGGCCGCGAGGATCGCCACCGCGACGGCGGCACGCTCGAGGAGTCCGATGATCCGTCCGCCGCGCAGCGGCCCGGCGTCCGGCCGCGGGTCGGAACCGGCGTCGGGCTGGCGGCGCGCGATCCGGAACGCGGCCAGCACGAGGGGCGCCCCGCCGGTGGCGGCGGCCGCGACACACAGGACGAGGGTCGCGGCGAGCGCGAAGCCCGTGACCGGGGTGGTGGCGGACGCGGCGAGCGCGGCGACGGCCAGGGCGAGCGCGACCACGATCGGCGCCGCCCACTGCGACATCCAGCGGGGGCTGCGCGGCGCCGCGAGCACCAGCGGGGCGACGGCGGCGACGCCGAGGGCGATGAGTGCGAGGGTCGTCACGTGTCCGCCTTGCGTAGGAGTCGTTCGGCCAGTCGTCGTCCGGCGCTCTCGACGTGCCAGCCGGCGGTGGAGAGTCGTTGGGAGACCGCCTGCTTGCTGATGCCCAGCGCGCGGGCCGCCTCGGTCTGGGTGGAGCCGTGCCGCATTTGTTCGACGGCCTCGCGGCCCTCCTCGGTGCGGCGCGCGACGAGGATCGCGACGAGGGTGAGGGCGGTGTCGGCGTCGGCGGCGCCGTCGGGGTCGGAGCCTTCGACGGCCACCCGGCCGGGGGCGTTCTTGGCGCGGTCGACGGCGACCCGTGCGGACTCGAACGCGGGGCCGCGCCCGGCCCGGGTCTCGGCGGGGAGGGGTTCCTCGACGGGGCCGGCGCCGATGCCGATGCTCCAGTGTTCGCGTCCGACGAGGTCGAGGGCGAGGTCGACGACGGTGGCCGGGTCCGCGACCACGGCCTGGACCTCGTCGCCGGCGGTCCGCTGGAACGGGCGGACGAGGTCGCGGTGCGCGAATTCGGTGAGGAGTTGGGCGACGCGGTCGACGTCGCGGCGGCTTCCGCGCTGGTCGACCGTCAACACGAACATGGGTCAAGGTTAGAAACTGGATACCACGATGTCAAGACTCAAAGCTTGACTTACTTGGTTCAAGGCTGCGCTATTGACTCGTCCTCGGCGGGGCGGTCCACGGCCACGTCCGGCATCGCGTCGCCGGAACCGTCCAGCGGCCGCCGGGAGTCCACCACCAGCCCGGCGATTCCGGCGACGATGCACACCGCGGACAGCACGAGAAGTCCCGGCTTCGTCTCCCCGGTGAGGGCGTCGCCGAGAACGACGATGCCGACGGTTCCCGGCAGCACACCGACCACCGTGGCCAGCACGTACGGGACCAACCGGATCGAGGACACCCCGGCGCAGTAGTTCACCACGGAGAACGGGACGAACGCGATCAGGCGCAGCGAACCGACGGCGAGCCAGCCGCGCCGGGCGATCCGCTCGTCCACCCGGCGGATCGTCGGGTTGGAGATGCGCTGCCACACCACGTCCCGGCCGACGGCGCGCACCAGGTAGAGGGCGAGTACGGCACTGACCGTCGACGCCAGCACCGCGATCGCGATGCCCAGCCACGCACCGAACAGCAGACCGGCACTCAGCGTGAACACCGTGCGGGGGAACGGGAACACCGTCATCACCGCGTGCACGGCGACGAAGACGAGCGGAAAGGCCGGCCCGACGGATCGCGCCCATTCCCGCACCTGCAGCACGGACGGGTGCGGGGCCAGCAGCGCCACGACGACCAGCGCGACTGCCAGTACTGCGACGCCGATCACCCTGCGGTCCCCGAGGCGTCTCTTCACAGGGCACCAGGCTACCCGGGTGACCGGTGCGGGGCGCCGCGAGCGGCGGTCAGGACGGGCGGCGGCGCCCCGTCACGGTCGCCTCGACGCAGACCTGCCCGCCGGACGTCCCGGCCACCCGGGCCACCGCCACCGAGCGGCCCGCCCTGACCACGTCCGCGGTGAACGTCGTGTCGCGGTCGAGGGGAACCGGGCGGAAGTAGTTGATCCGCGCGGAGGCCGTGTCCATGTCCGCGCCGCCCCGGCTCAGGGCCGCGCGCGCCGCGAGGTCCACCGCGCATGCCTGGACGCCGCCGTGCATGAACCCGAGCTTGTTCGCGACCAGCGGGTTGGCCGGCACCACGACCCGGGCGCCGGGTCCGTCCTCGATCCGCCCGCCGATCCAGTCGAGCGGCGCGGCCCCCGGTTCCGGGAAGTCGGGCAGGGCCGACCCGGCCGCCGCCGGCGCCGGCAGGTCCACGAAGTTGCCCCACAGGGTGCCGGTGGCGATGAGGGTGCCCGCCGAGTCGTGGACGCGGGCGGTCGACGTGCCGCCGTCGGCGGTGAGTGCGAGGAGCCGGCTCTCCGCCCGCAGCGTCGGGCCCTGCCACCGCCGGGGTGTGAGGAAGTCCACCGACAATTCGGCCGTGACCAGGCCGTCGCGTGCTCCGCGCCGGTCCCACACGGTGAATCCGAGGAGATCGTCGAGCAGCACGGCGAGGACGCCGCCGTAGGGGGTGCGGGCGGTATTCGAGGCGAGCGCACCGATGTCCATGCTCATACGATTGAGTGGTTCGCCGCGGTCGTCGACGTCCCGGGTCGGCGCGCCGAGGCCGAACAACCGCTGCGTGGCGGTGCGATCGGTGACCACCGGTTCGTGCGCAATGCTCATGACCTGAGGTTATTCATCGTGTGGTGATCCTCACGATAGGGGGCGCCGAACTGCGGCTAGCATCACAGTCACACAATGTATTGATCGATCGCTCATCAGGGAGAGGAAGCCGACACCGTGTCATTAGCTTCAGAAGCCGAGGAAGCTGCGCGGGCGTACGCCGACTGGCAGCACTCCGTGGCCGGAGTCCTCGCGAAGTCGCGTCGGATCGACGCCGCGGAACTCGGTCCGGAACCCCAGAAGCTCCTCGAGACCGTCACCTACGACGGTGTCACCGTCGCGCCGCTGTACAGCCCGCGCGACGAGCGTCCGGAGCAGCCCCTGCCCGGCACCTTCCCCTACGTGCGCGGCGCGGACGCCACCCGGGACGTGAACGCGGGCTGGCTGGTCAGCGCCCGCTTCGGCGAGGGCGCGGAGGCGGCGGACGTCAACCGCGCCGTCCTCGACTCCCTGGAGAACGGTGTCAGCGCGCTGTGGCTCGCCGTCGGCGGCGCCGACCTTCCGGTCCGGTCGCTGGAGACGGCGCTCGACGGGGTCCTCCTCGACCTGGCACCGCTCACCCTCGACGCCGGAACGGACGCACCGCTCGCGGCGCGGGCACTGTTCGCGCTGCTCGACGCGCGTGCCGCCGCGGGTGACGGGGTCACCGACCGCACCGCGGTCCGCGTCGGCCTCGGGACCGCCCCGCTCACGAGCGCGTTCTCCGGTACCGCCGACGTGGCACTCGGCGACGCGGTGGCCCTCGCGGCCGAGGCCGCGTCGCGCGCGGAGAGTGTGCGGGCAATCACCGTGGACGGCACCGCATTTCACAACGCCGGCGCGTCCGACGCCGAGGAACTCGGCGCGGCGATCGCGGCGGGCCTCGAATACCTGCGGGCGCTCACCGAGAGCGGCCTGACCATCGGGCAGGCGCTCGGGCAGCTCGGCTTCCGGTTCTCGGCCACCGACGACCAGTTCCAGACCATCGCCAAGTTCCGGGCGGCGCGGCTGGTGTGGGCGCGGATCGCCCAGGTGTGCGGCGCGTCCGACTTCGGCGGCGCCCCCCAGCACGCGGTCACCTCGGCCGCGATGATGGCGCAACGCGATCCGTGGGTGAACATGCTCCGCACGACGCTCGCCGCGTTCGGAGCCGGTGTCGGCGGCGCGGACGCCGTCACGGTGCTGCCGTTCGACGCCGCACTGCCCGCCGGGGCGCTGGGAGTGTCGAAGACCTTCGCCGCCCGCATCGCCCGCAACACCCAGCTGCTGCTGCTCGAGGAGTCGCATCTCGGCCGGGTGCTCGATCCGGCCTCCGGATCGTGGTACGTCGAGGACCTCACCCAGCAGGTGGCGGCCAAGGCGTGGGAGTTCTTCCAGCAGATCGAGGCGGCCGGCGGCTACCTCGCCGCGCTCGACGCCGGCCTGATCTCCGAACGCATCGCCGCTACCCGCGCCCAACGTGATTCGGACATCGCGCACCGCAAGACCACCGTCACCGGCGTCAACGAGTTCCCGAACCTCGCGGAGGCACCGCTGCCCGCGGGCGCCGCCGAGACCGGCAGCGTCGCCCGGTACGCCGCCGCGTTCGAGGCGCTGCGGGACCGCTCCGACGCCTACCTGGCGGCGCACGGTGCGCGACCCGCCGTGTTCCTGGCCCCGCTCGGCCCCGTCGCCGAGCACAACGTGCGGACCACGTTCGCCGCGAACCTGCTGGCGTCGGGCGGCATCGAGGCCCGCAACCCCGGCCCGCTCGCAGTCGGAGACGGCAGCATCGCCGCCGCCGCGAAGGACTCCGGCGCCGGTATCGCGGTGATCTGCGGTACCGACAAGCGGTACGCCGCCGAGGCCACCGCCGCGGTGGAGGAACTGCGCGCGGCCGGTGTCGGCACCGTGCTGCTCGCCGGCCCGGAGAAGGTCGTCGCCGACGCCGACGGCTCCGCCCGGCCCGACGGATTCGTCACCGCCCGTATCGACGCAGTCTCGGTCCTGTCCGGCCTGCTCGACACCATCGAGAGCTCGAGCGACTCCTCGGGCGACACAGGGAGCAAGAAGTGACTACTCGCGAGGTCAAGCACGCGATCGGCAGCTTCGCCGACGTGCCACTGGAGGATCCGCAGTTTCCGCAGCCGTCCGCCCCGACGCCGGAGCAGACGGAGGAGCTGATCGCGGCCGCCGCGGCCGCGAACCACTACAGCCCGGAACAGGTGGTGTGGTCCACCCCCGAGGGCATCGACGTCAAACCGGTGTTCACCAAGGCCGACCGCGACGCCGCCGAGGCCGAGGGCTACCCGGTGGGCAGTTTCCCGGGCGCCGCACCGTTCGTGCGCGGCCCGTACCCCACCATGTACGTGAACCAGCCGTGGACGATCCGGCAGTACGCGGGCTTCTCCACCGCCGCCGAATCCAACGCCTTCTACCGCCGCAACCTCGCGGCCGGACAGAAGGGTCTGTCGGTGGCGTTCGACCTGGCGACGCACCGCGGCTACGACTCCGACCATCCGCGGGTGCAGGGCGACGTGGGCATGGCCGGGGTGGCGATCGACTCGATCCTGGACATGCGTCAGCTGTTCGACCACATCCCGCTCGACCGCGTCAGTGTGTCGATGACCATGAACGGTGCGGTGCTGCCGATCCTCGCGCTGTACGTCGTGGCCGCCGAGGAGCAGGGTGTCGCCCCGGAGCAGCTGGCCGGAACCATTCAGAACGACATTCTGAAGGAGTTCATGGTCCGCAACACCTACATCTATCCGCCGAAGCCGTCGATGCGGATCATCTCCGACATCTTCGCGTACACCAGCGCGAAGATGCCGAAGTTCAACTCGATCTCCATCTCCGGGTACCACATCCAGGAGGCCGGGGCCACCGCCGACCTGGAGCTGGCGTACACCCTCGCGGACGGTGTGGAGTACATCCGCGCCGGCCTCGACGCCGGCATGGAGATCGACAAGTTCGCGCCCCGGTTGTCGTTCTTCTGGGCGATCGGCATGAACTTTTTCATGGAGGTCGCGAAGCTGCGGGCGGGTCGCCTGCTGTGGAGTGAACTGGTCGCGAAGTTCGAGCCGAAGTCCGCGAAATCGTTGTCGCTGCGCACCCACTCGCAGACGTCGGGTTGGTCGTTGACCGCGCAGGACGTATACAACAACGTGGCCCGCACGTGCGTCGAGGCGATGGCGGCGACGCAGGGGCATACCCAGTCGCTGCATACCAACGCGCTCGACGAGGCGCTGGCCCTGCCGACGGACTTCTCCGCCCGCATCGCCCGCAACACCCAGCTGCTGCTGCAGCAGGAGTCGGGGACCGTCCGTCCCATCGACCCCTGGGGCGGATCGCATTACGTCGAGTGGCTCACCCACCAGCTGGCCAACCGGGCGCGCGCGCACATCGCCGAGGTCGAAGAGGCCGGCGGCATGGCGCAGGCGATCAGCGAGGGCATCCCGAAGCTGCGCATCGAGGAGGCCGCGGCCCGCACGCAGGCCCGCATCGACTCCGGCAGGCAGCCGCTGGTCGGCGTCAACAAATACGTGCCGGACGAGGCCGACGAGATCGAGGTCCTCAAGGTCGAGAACTCGCGGGTCCGCAAGGAGCAGCTCGAGAAGCTGGACCGGCTGCGCGCCGACCGCGATTCGGACGCCGTCGAGGCGGCGCTCGCCGAGCTGAGCCGCGCCGCGGCCACCACCGAGGCCGGGGCGAGCGAAGCGACGGGTCATGTCTCGATGGAGAACAACCTGCTGGCCCTGGCGATCGACGCGGCCCGCGCGAAGGCCACCGTCGGGGAGATCTCCGAGGCGCTCGAGAAGGTGTACGGGCGCCACCAGGCCGAGATCCGGACCATCAGCGGGGTGTACCGGGACGAGGCCGGAAAGGTCGAGAATATCAGCAAGGCAACGGAACTCGTCGAGAAGTTCGCGGAGGAGGAGGGCCGGCGTCCCCGTGTCCTCATCGCCAAGATGGGGCAGGACGGCCACGACCGCGGCCAGAAGGTGATCGCCACGGCCTTCGCGGACATCGGATTCGACGTGGACGTGGGACCGCTGTTCCAGACCCCGGAAGAGGTCGCCAACCAGGCGGCCGACAACGACGTCCACGTGGTCGGTGTGTCGTCGTTGGCCGCAGGTCACCTCACGCTGGTGCCTGCGCTCCGGGAAGCCCTCGCGGCGGTGGGACGTCCCGACATCATGATCGTCGTCGGCGGCGTCATCCCGCCCGGCGACTTCGCCGAACTGTACGAGGCGGGTGCCGCCGCGATCTTCCCGCCCGGGACGGTCATCGCGGACGCCGCCAGCGGTCTGCTCGAGAAGCTGGCCGCGCAGCTCGGCCACGACCTGACGGGCACCCCGGAATAGCATGGGGCGCCCTCCAGTCGACATCGATGCCCTCGCCCAGGCCGTGCACAACAATCAGCGCGCCGGCCTGGCGAAGGCCATCACCCTGGTCGAGTCCACCCGGACCGACCACCGTGAGGCGGCGCAGCGGCTGCTGCTCGAGCTGCTGCCGGAATCTGGGAAGGCGCACCGGGTGGGTATCACCGGTGTGCCCGGCGTCGGGAAGTCCACGTTCATCGACGCGCTCGGGATGCACCTGATCGGGCAGGGGCACCGGGTCGCGGTCCTGGCCGTCGACCCGTCGTCGACGCGCACCGGCGGGTCGATCCTCGGCGACAAGACGCGGATGGCGCGGCTGACCGTCGAGAAGGACGCCTACATCCGGCCGTCACCGACGTCGGGCACGCTCGGCGGGGTCGCAAAGGCGACCCGCGAGACGATCGTGCTGCTCGAGGCCGCCGGATTCGACGTGATCCTCGTCGAGACCGTGGGCGTCGGGCAGTCCGAGGTGACGGTCGCGAACATGGTGGACTGCTTCTGCTTCCTCACCCTGGCCCGCACCGGCGACCAGTTGCAGGGCATCAAGAAGGGCGTCCTCGAACTCGCCGACCTCGTCGCCGTCAACAAGGCGGACGGCAAGCACGAGCGGGAGGCGAAGGGCGCCGCCCGGGAACTCGCGGGTGCACTGCGGCTGATCTACCCGCACGACGCCGTCTGGACGCCGCCGGTGATCACGATGAGCGGCCTCGAGGGCGTCGGTCTCGAGGACTTCTGGGACACCGTCTGCCGGCACCGTGAGGTGCTCACCGCGGCCGGGCAGTTCGAGGAGAACCGGCGCCGCCAGCAGGTGGACTGGACGTGGACGATGGTCCACGATCAGCTGCTGCGCCGGCTCGCGTCCAACACCCGGGTCAAGGCGATCCGCGGCGAGGTCGAGCAGCGGGTGCGGGACGGTTCGCTGACGGCGGCGCTGGCCGCCGCCGAGATCCTCGACGCGTTCGACGGCACCGACGCGTCAGCCGACTGATTTCGCGAAGCGCCCGACCCGGTCGACGAGATCGTCGAAGAACGCGGCCGGGTCGGTGCGCACCGCGATGTCGACGTTGGGTTCCCGGTTCCAGTGCCCCACCCAGTCGGCGACCGTGGTGCCCCGGGTGAGCCGGCCGTGCAGTTCGACGTCGACGGTGGCCGGACGGGTCCTCGTGATCGCCGGGTTCAACGCCACCGCCGCCGCGAACGGATCGTGCATGTGCGCCAGGAAACCCTGGTCGTGGGTGCGGTGGAAGTCCATGTAGAAGCGGATGGCGTCGGACAGGTGCCGGATCACCGGGTTGGACGCGGTCGAGCGCACCTGCGGCCCGTCGTCGGGGGAGATGATCTCGGCCGGTGTGCTGCCCGCCGCCTCCGCCAGCCGCCGGACGTGGTCCGGTGTCATCTCGATCGTCTCGGTGACGTCCAGTCCGCACAGGATCGGGCGCCTGCCCGCCGGCAGCCCGGAGAACGCGTCGAACACCTCCTTGGCCGCCTCCGGGTCCACCGACACGTTCCACTCGCTGGTGGGGGTGGTGTTGCCGGGGTGGTTGAACGCCCCGCCCATCACGACCAGGCGCCGCAGCAACCGGGGCAGCTCCGGTTCCTCGCGGATCGCGAGGGCCAGATTCGTCAGCGGTCCCGTCACCAGCCCGGTCAGCTCGCCGGGGTGGGCGCGAACCAGATCGACCCACAGGGTGGTGGCGTCCCGCTCCGACAGCGACCGCCCGGACGGGGGGAGGACGGCGTACCCGATGCCCTGGGGTCCGTGCGTGTCCTCGGTGGTGCGCAGCGGGCAGTCCAGCGGCACCCGGGCGCCGAGCGCCACCTCGATGTCGGGTGCGCCGCACAGGGCGAGCCAGTTCAGGTTGTTCGCCGCGACCTGCTCGACGGGCACGTTGCCCGCGGTGCTGGCGATGCCGACGATCTCGGCCTCCGGACTGGCCAGCAGGTACAGCAGGGCGAGGGAGTCGTCGATGCCGGTGTCGACGTCCACGATCAGCCGGTGTGCGGGGGCGCTCATGCGACGCGCACCGCCGGACGGTGCCGGACCGGGAAGTTGACCGACCGGGCGATGAAACACTTCTCGTGTGCGCGGGTGTGCAGCTGTTCGGCGCGCGCGACCATCGACCCGTCGGCGACGGTCACGACCGGCGCCAGCACGACCTCGGTGAACTCGCCCGCCCCGTCCGGGTGTTCGACCATCGTGCCCGTCGGGTCGTCCCGGTAGTCGACGACGACCACACCGGCCGCGGCGGCCAGCCCCAGGTACCACAGCATGTGGCACTGCGACAGCGACGCGACGAGCAGTTCCTCCGGATTCCAGCGGGTGGCGTCGCCGCGGAACGACGGGTCCGCGCTGCCCGGCAGATCGGGTTTCCCGGCCGCCGCGATCACGTGGTCGCGGTCGTAGGCGTCCGGGCCCGCCGTTCCCGCGCCGCGGTTGCCGGTCCAGGTGACCGTCAGCGTGTAGTCGTGTGTGCTCACCCGACCATTCTTCACGGCCGCGCGATGAGTTTCGCCGGCGGGCACGGTCTGCCTCCGTAGGGCACGACACGGCGACCGGAGGAGACGGACATGGCACGGGACACGGCACCGGACTGGGTCGCTGGGGAGCGGCGCGACCTGGCGTCGATGCTGGCGGGACTGACGCCGGAGCAATGGGACGCGCCGTCGCTGTGCGCGGGGTGGCGCAGCCGGGAGGTGATCGCGCACATCACCATGCCGTACCGCCTGTCGACGCCGCGGATCCTGCTGAAGATGGTGAAGGCGCGCGGCAACTTCAACCGGATGTCGGACGCGCAGGCCCGCGAGGACGCACGGACCGTGACCGCCGACGCGCTGCTGCACACGCTGGAGGAGAACGTCGCGCACCCGTGGAAGCCGCCGGGCGGCGGCTTCGAGGGGGCACTGTCCCACGACGTGATCCACGGTCTGGACGTGTCGGTGGCGCTCGGCCTGGGCAGGCGGGTCCCTGACGACCGCCTCGACCGGGTGCTCGGCGGCGTCGGCCCGAAGCACGTCAAGTACTTCGGCACCGACCTGACGGGAGTGCAGCTGACCGCGGACGATCACCCCTGGACCTTCGGTGCGGGTGCGCCGCTGCGCGGTTCCGCCCAGGACCTGCTCCTCGTGCTGTGCGGTCGCCGGTTGCCGCCGGGACATCTGAGCGGGGATCCGAGCGCACGGTTCACAGCGACGGGCTGAGCCCGGGCCAGGAGGGGGCGTCGCCGCCCCAGGGCCGGGCCGGGAACGGGTAGTCGTCGAATTCGGCCAGGGCGGGACGGGCGGTCACCAGGTCGCCGTGCGCGGTGAGGCAGCGGGGCCCGGGCATGGCGGGCGGCGGCGGATCCTCGGATCGGCCGTCCGCGGTCAGCAGCCACGCGCCGGTGCGGGCGAGTGACACGTCGACGGAGCGGCCGCGTCCGTCGACGTGCCCCGCGGCGACGGCGTCGACGATGCCGGCGGCGAGCAGATAACCGGTGGCGTGATCGAGTGCCTGCGCGGGCAGCGCACCCGGGGTGTCGCCGCCCTCGATCGTCGCGATCCCCGACGCCGCCTGGACGATGCTGTCGAAGCCGCGGCGGCGCGCCCACGGTCCGGAGCCACCCCACGCGCACACCCGTCCCCGCACCAGATGGCCGGGGGCGTCGTCGAGCAGCCCGTCCAGTGCGCCCGGACGGTACCCGGTGACGACCACATCGGCCTCGGCGAGCAGGCTGCCCCACACCAGCCTGCCGTCCGCGGACCGCACATCGAGCAGCGCGGTCCGCTTGCCCTGCCCGGTGTCGAGGTGCTGCACGACGATCTCGGGGATCGACGGCGGATCGATCCGCAGCACGTCGGCGCCGAGCAGCGCCAGCGTGCGGGTGGCGACGGGGCCGGCGATCACCCGGGTCAGGTCGAGGACCTTCACCCCCGCCAACGGCCCCGAGCCGGGCACCCGGTGGGAGCGGTGCCGTGTCCGGGGACGGGAGCTCTCGGCGTGCACGACGGTGGAGACGAGGTCGCCGGACGCGGCGGCCGCCCCCTGCGCGCTCGCCGCCCACTCCGCCGCGGTCCGCACGCGCACAGCGATGGCCTGCGCCGCGGCGGCACGGTCCTCGACGTCGGCGGCGGTCAGGCGCCCGATCCGGGCGGCCACCGCGTCGCGGCCTGCGTCGTCCGAGAGGGCGAGTGCCGCCAGCAGTCTCGTGCGGTGATGCGGGTAGTTGGCGTGGGTCCGCACCCAGCCGTCCGACGCCGCGAAGAACCCCGACAGCTCCGCGAAACCGGACACCGGGGCCCCTGACACCCGCAGCAGCCGGTCGCTCGCGAACGAGGCGGCGATCCGCTCGGGATCGAGCCGCCACGACCGGGGGTCGCGGCCGTGCGCGCTGTCGTACCGGTCGACGGCGCCGGTGAGCGCGGCCACCGAACCGGCCGCCAACGTGAGCACGGGGAGGCGGGCCGCCAGGTAGTTGCCGGGGTCGCCGTAGTCGATCACGGTGGGGATCATCCGGGCACCTGCACTGTCATATCCGCGCCGTCGATGGTGGCGGCCGGCAGTTCGGTCTGCGTGACGATCTCGGAACGGTAGCGGTCATAACCCGGGAGAGTCATGGGCTCACGGTAGCGAGCAACCGGTTGCACCGGTCGCGCACTGCGGCACGAAGCGGTGCGGCGCGGTCGGCCAGCGCCGACTGCTCCCGGACGTACTCGGCGCGGCCGTGCGGGGTCTCGATCGGGATCGGGGTGTACCCGTAGGCGGTGAGGTCGTACGGGCTGGCCCGCATGTCGAGTTCCCGTGCGGCGAGCGCCAGCTCGAAGCAGTCGACGGTCAGGTCCGAGTCGATCATCGGCGCCAGCTTGTAGCAGAACTTGTACAGATCCATGGACGCGTGCAGGCACCCGGGCTGTTCCCGCCCGAGCTGGTCTTCGCGGGTCAACGGCTCACTGTTCCGCGGTTCGGCGGCCGGGGTGAAGAACCGAAACGCGTCGTAGTGGGTGCACCGCAGGTTCAGCGACTCCACCACGGAGTCGGTGCCGCCCGGCCCGAGCCGCAGCGGGACGCTGCCGTGCCGCACCTCCTCGGAGCGGTAGACCATCGCCCACTCGTGCAGGCCGAAGCAGGACAGGTGGGTGGGACGCCCGGCGGTCGCCTCCATCAGTCGTGCGGTGAAGGCGACCGTGTCCGAGCGGCGCTGCAGGAATTCGGGGTCGACGGTGACCCCGCGGTCGGTGCGGTGATACCCGCGGAGTTCGGCGTACTCCTGCCCGTCGGCGAGGACCGTTCCCCACCCGGGGTGCCAGCGCAGCAGCTGATTCGGCCGGTAGCTGTAATAGGTGAAGAGGAAGTCGATCACCGGGTGGGTCTCGCCGCGTTCCCGGCGCTGCAGGTGCGGTCCGATCAGCGCGGACACCCTCGCCCGGTGCCGGTCGCGGCGAGGGATCCACTCCGACGCGTCCAGAACGTCCATCCGATCAGCTCGTTCGCTGTCCCGGATTGACGCCGTTGACGCGGTGGGTGCCGTCGCGGACGGTGCCCACGTATTCCTCGACGAGGTCCTCGAGGGCGACGATGCCGACGATCTGCCCGGACGCGTCCGCCGCCGCCCCCAGGTGGGAGCTGGCACGCCGCAGACTGGCCAGGGCCTCCGCGAGGGGGGTGGTGGTCGACATGCGCGGCAGCGGACGGATGTCCGACCGCGGGATGACGGTGTCGGGTCCGGCCTCCTCGTCGAGGATGTCGTCGAGCACGTCCTTGAGGTGCAGGTACCCGACCAGTGAGCCGTCGTCGGCGCGCACCGGGTACCGGGAGTACCCGGTCTCGACGACGGCCTGCTCGATGGCGCCGAGCCGGGTGCCGCCGTCCGACAGGGGGATGGTCCGGGCCTTGTCGAGGGGGATCATCACCTCGCTGACCGTGCGGTCGGTGGTCTCCAGCGCCTGGGTGAGCCGGCGGTGTTCTTCCGCGTCGATCAGTCCCTCGGATCGGGATTCGCCGATCATCTCGGACAGCTCGACCGCCGACACGGTGACGTCGAGTTCGTCCTTCGGTTCCACCCGCAGCAACCGCAGCGTCAGGTTGGCGCACAGGTTGTAGAAGGAGATCAGCGGGCGGGCCAGCTTGATGAACAGCAGGTGCACCGGGACCAGCAGCATCGCCGTCCGCTCCGGGCCCGCGAGCGCGATGTTCTTCGGCACCATTTCACCGAGCAGGATGTGCAGCACCACGATCAGCGCCAGCGAGATGGTGAACGCCACCGGGTGCAGCAGCCCGGCGGGCAGGCCGACCGCGTGGAGCGGCACCTCGAGGAGATGCGCGATCGCCGGTTCGGCGACCTTGCCGAGCAGGATCGAGCAGATGGTGATGCCGAGCTGCGCGGCCGCCAGCATCAGCGACAGGTTCTCGCCCGCCGTGATCACGGTGCGGGCGCGTTTCTTGCCCTGCGACTCGAGGGCCTCGAGCCGGTCGCGGCGGGCCGAGATCAGCGCGAACTCGGCGCCGACGAAGAAAGCGTTGCCTCCCAGCAGCACGAAGGTCAGCAGCACACCGAAGAGGTTACTCATCGTCGTCCTCCTCGCTGTCGGTGTCGCCGGTCTCGTCGGGCTTGGGGGTGAGCAGCACCCGGTCGATGCGCCGGCCGTCCATGTGGGTCACGGTGGCGACCCATCGGCCGCCGGGGTCGTGTGCGCCCTCGGGCAGTGGCAGTTCCACCTCGTCGCCCTCGTCGGGTATCCGCCCGAGCTCGGTGAGGACGAGTCCGCCGAGGGTTTCGTACTCACCCTCGGGTGCGGTATAGCCGGTGGTGTCGGAGACCTCGTCGACGCGGAGGAGCCCGGAGCAGGACCAGCCGTCCCCGACCCGCTGGACGTCGATCTCGGATTCGTCGTGCTCGTCGCGGACGTCGCCGACGATCTCCTCGATCAGGTCCTCCATGGTGACCATCCCGGCGGTGCCGCCGTATTCGTCGACGACGAACGCGACCTGCATGCCGTCGGACCGGATCCGCTCCATCAGGGCGTCACCGTCCAGGCTGGAGGGCACCACCGGGACCTTCTGGGCGAGCGAGTTGAGGCGGGCGGTGCGCCGGCGGTGGGCGGGCACCGCGAACGCGTGCTTGATGTGGACGACGCCGACGGCGTCGTCCAGGTCGCTTTCGACGACGGGGAAGCGGGAGAACCCGGTGCGGGAGGCGGTGTCGATGAGGTCGGCGACCGTGTCCGTGGTGGACAGGGTCACGATCTTCACGCGGGGGGTCATCAGTTCCTCCGCGGTGCGTTCCCCGAACCGCAGCGAGCGGTTCACCAGCAGCGCCGTGCCCTTGTCGATGGCGCCGCGCTGCGCGGACGTCCGCACGAGCGACCCCAGCTCCTGCGGGGACCGCGCCGACCGCAGTTCCTCGGCCGGTTCGATGCCGAGGCGTCGCACCAGCCAGTTCGCGGTTCCGTTGAGCCCGTTGATGGCCCACTTGAAGATGAGCGAGAACGCCGCCTGCATGCCGGCCGTCGCGCGTGCGGTGGGCAGGGGGTGGGCGATGGCGAGGTTCTTCGGCACGAGTTCGCCGAACACCATCGAGAACGAGGTCGCGAGGACGAGGGCGATCACCAACGACGTTGCCGCGGCAGCGGATTCACTGAACCCGATCGCGGACAGCACCGGGGTGATGAACCGTGCGAGGACCGGCTCGGACAGGTAGCCGGTGATCAGCGTGGTGATGGTGATGCCGAGCTGCGCCCCGGACAGCTGGAAGGACAGGGTGCGGTGGGCGTGCTGCACCTGCCGGGCCCGGCGGTCACCGTCGCGGGCGTGCGAGTCGACGGTGCTGCGTTCGAGGGCGGTGAGGGAGAACTCGGCCGCCACGAACAACGCGGTACCTGCGGTCAGGGCGAGAAAGCCGAGGAGGGCGAGAATGCTGAGCGCGATGTCCATGTGTCATCGCCGCCGAGCTGAGGAACGGGGGTCGCCGGGTTTGTCTCCCGGCTCGCTAGAGGAGCCCTCCGAACCGGCGGAATCGGAGTCCGGTTCCACGGAGCAGGAGGCGACGGCACTCCCGGAGACGGCGGGTGGGGCGCTTGCTTCGTGTGTGGGTGCCGCGGGCACCGGAGTCCTCTCGTTCGGCCTCGACGGCCCGGACGGGTCCGGCGCCGAGAATGGTGTGGTTGAGCGACCCATGATACCGGTGGATGTCCGGTTCCGTGGAACAGGACACCCACCGGCGCATCAGGACGCGGTCGTCACCAGCCGGCCGGCAGCGGGCGGCCCTCGGCGAACCCGGCGGCGGACTGCACACCGAGAACGGCCCGCTCGTGCAGTTCCGCCAGCGTCCGTGCGCCCGCGTAGGTGCAGGTACTGCGCACACCCGAACAGATGTGGTCGATCAGGTCCTCGACGCCGGGGCGTTCCGGGTCCAGACGCATCCGCGAACTCGAAATACCCTCCTCGAACAGGCCTTTCCTGGCCCGGTCGAACGCGGTGTCCGTGGCGGTGCGCGCCGCGACCGCACGCTTGGAGGCCATGCCGAAGCTTTCCTTGTACGCGTTGCCGGACTGGTCCACCCGCAGGTCGCCGGGCGACTCGTAGGTGCCCGCGAACCACGATCCGATCATCACGTTCGACGCGCCGGCGGCGAGGGCGAGGGCGACGTCGCGGGGGTGACGGACGCCTCCGTCGGCCCACACGTGCGCGCCCATCGCGCGGGCCTGCGTGGCGCATTCCTCGACGGCGGAGAACTGCGGCCTGCCCACCCCGGTCATCATCCGGGTGGTGCACATCGCGCCCGGCCCGACCCCGACCTTCACGATGTCGGCGCCCGCGTCGATCAGGTCCCGGGTGCCTGCGGCGGACACGACGTTGCCGGCGACCAGGGGGACACCGAGGTCGGCCTTCTTCAGTGCGCCGAGGACGTCGATCATCTTCTGCTGGTGGCCGTGTGCGGTGTCGACGACCAGCAGGTCCGCGCCCGCGTCCACCAGGGCGCGGGCCTTCGCGGCGACGTCGCCGTTGACGCCGACGGCCGCGGCGACCCGCAGCTTCCCGTTGCCGTCGACGGCGGGCTGGTAGATGCCGTCCCGGATGGCGCCGGTGCGGGTGAGGACCCCGGCGAGGGTGCCGTCGGGGTGGACGATCACGGCGAGGGAGTCGTGTTTGCCCTCGAGGAGTTCGAACACCTCCCGCGGCGACGCGGAGTCGGGGGCGGTGACGAAGTCGGTGAGCGCCACCGAGCGCAGTCGCGCGAACCGGTCGACGTCCGTGCAGGAGCCCTCGGTGACGACGCCGACGGGGCGGTCGTTCTCGACGACGACCACGGCGCCGTGCGCCCGCTTCGGCAGCAGCGCCAGGGCGTCGGAGACGGCGGCGTCGGGGCCGAGCGTGACCGGGGTGTCGGCGACCAGGTGCCTGCTCTTGACGAACGACACGGTCTCCGCGACGGCGGGCGCCGGAAGGTCCTGGGGGAGGACCACCAGACCGCCGCGGCGGGCGACCGTTTCCGCCATCCGGCGTCCCGAGACCGCCGTCATGTTGGCGACGACGATCGGAATGGTGGTGCCCGACCCGTCCGAGGTGGCCAGGTCGACGTCGAATCGGGAGGTGACCTCGGTGCGATTCGGCACCAGGAACACGTCGTCGTACGTCAGGTCATAGGGAGGGCGATGCCCGTCGAGGAACTGCACATGTCAGGACGATACCGGGGAAGTTGCGGTGGTGTCGGATGTCCGCTGGGCCTGCGACCTGGACAGTCCGATCGTGGCCACCAGCATCACCGCGACCGCGCAGCCGACCACCACGAGTCCGGGGCCCGCCACCCGCAGCCGCTCGTCGAGGACGGTCATGCCGAGGAACACGGCGGCGAGTGGTTCGGCGATGGTCAGCGCGGGCAGCGACGCGGACAACGGTCCCACCTGGAAGCCGCGCTGCTGCAGGTACACCCCGACCAGGCCGGCGGCGACGAGCGCCCACGCCTGCCAGCTGCTCAGCACCGCCCACAGCCCGCGGGGCACCAGTTCGACGACGTACTTGGTGAACGCGACCGCCACCCCGTACAGGATGCCGCCCGCCCCGCCGAGCAGCAGCGCACGCCATCCGGGGTCGATCTTCGACATCCCCGCGGCGGCCGCGACCGCCACCACCGCCAGGAGGATGCCGAGCGGCAACACCCATTCGCGGAAGGGGGCGTCGATGTTGCCCTCGGTGGGGTCGCCGATCACCAGGAAGATCGCGAGCGCGACGGCCAGTGCGACGGCGAGGGCCCAGGTGGTGCGGCTGAGCCGGTACCCGGAGAACTTCGCCGACAACGGCAACGCGAACAGCAGTGCCGTCACCAGCAGCGGCTGCACCACGAGCACCGATCCGAGCGCCAACGCCACCGCCTGCATCGCGTACCCGCCGCCGTCTCCGACGAAGCCGGCCCACCAGCGGGGACTGCGCAGCAGGGTGGTCATCAGCGCGGCGTCCTCGGGGACGGCGGACGCCGCGCTCTGCTGGGCGACCGACGCGCACGCGAACAGCAACGCCGCGATCAGTGCGCACACGATCGACGCGAACGGCAGGGACATGCCTCTCAGTGTGCCCCGCGGTTGCGGTGTCCGTGCGGAGTTGACGCAGGTCCGGGTTTCCGGCCGCGTCGGGCACCCGCCCGCGGTGCCCCGCCGTCCCCGGGGCGGCCGCGGCGGCCCGGGCGACCCCCGGTGTCGTGCGCCTGCCTGCCCTTCTTCGGGGTGTCCTGCGCCGGTGCCCGGGTGTCGGGCGCGGGGACCGGCTTCCCGGTGGGGGGGCGGGCGCCGGTGATCTCGGCCAGCACCGTGTCGCCGGGCCGCACCCGCACGCCGTCCACCTCGATCCCGGCCTTGCGGGTCAGCTTCTCGACCTCGGCGCGTTCGTCCTCGGTGACGAGGGTGACCACCACGCCGGACTCGCCGGCGCGGGCGGTGCGGCCCGCGCGGTGCAGGTAGTCCTTGGGGTCGGCCGGGGGGTCGACGTGGACGACGAGCGAGATGTCGTCGACGTGGATGCCGCGCGCCGCCACGTCGGTGGCGACCAGGACCGGGGTGGTGCCTTCGGCGAACGATTCGAGGGTGCGGGTGCGGTTGTTCTGCGCCTTGCCGCCGTGCAGGGCGCCCGCGGAGATGCCCGCCTCGTGGAGTTGCTGCGCGAGCCGGTCCACCCCGTACTTGGTGCGCACGAACATGAGGGTCCGACCCACCCGTGAACCGATATGTGCCACAACGGATTTCTTGTCGACCCGGTCGACGAACAGCAGGTGGTGGCGCATGGTGCTCACCGACGCCGTGACCGGCGCCGTCGAGTGGGTGACCGGGTCCCGCAGGTACCGGCGGACGAGGGTGTCGACCTCCCCGTCGAGGGTCGCCGAGAACAGCAGCCGCTGACCGTCCGCCGGGGTCTTGTCGAGGATCGTCGTGACCTGCGGCATGAACCCCAGGTCGGCCATGTGATCGGCCTCGTCGAGCGCCAGTACGGTCACGTCGTCCAGGGACACCGACCCCTGCGCCACGTGATCGGCGAGGCGTCCCGGCGTCGCGATCAGCAGGTCGACCCCCCGCGACAGGATCTCGACCTGACGTTTGATGGGGATCCCGCCGACGACGTTCGCCACCCGCAATCCCACGGACAGGGCCGGCTCGTCCAGCGCCCGCTCGATCTGCAACGCCAGTTCACGGGTGGGCACCAGCACGATGCCGCGGGGGAAGCCCCGCCTGCTCGCGGCGCCCTTGAGCCGCACCAGCATCGGCAGTCCGAAGGCGAGGGTCTTCCCGGACCCGGTCGGCGCGCGGCCGAGGACGTCGCGGCCCGCGAGGACGTCGGGAATGGTGGCCGCCTGGATCGGGAACGGCGCCCCGATACCGCTGCGGTCGAGGGCGTGGGTCATCACCGCGGGGAGACCGAGCGCGAGGAACGTCTCACCCACCGGTGCGGGGGAGGAGAACTCGTCGTCGGGCATATCGAGAAGGCTACCGCCTCCGAGTAGGGGCCTCCGACGCCTCGGCCGTGACGTACCCGCGGTACGTCACGGCCGGGGACGGGCAGTGTGCGACGCTCAGGCCTGCACTTCGCTGCGGTCACCGCTCCAGAGGGTGTGGAACTTGCCCTCCGCGTCGACCCGCTCGTAAGTGTGGGCGCCGAAGAAGTCACGCTGCCCCTGCGTGAGGGCCGCGGGCAGCCGCTCCGCGCGCAGCGCGTCGTAGTAGGACAGCGACGACGCGAAAGCCGGCACCGGAATGCCCAGCAGCGTGGCGGTGGAAACCACCCGGCGCCAGCTGTCGATGGCCGTCTCGATGGCGTCCCGGAAGTACGGGGCCAGGATCAGGCTCGGCAGCTTCGGGTTCTCGTCGTACGCATCCTTGATGCGGTTGAGGAACCGGGCCCGGATGATGCAGCCGCCACGCCAGATGGTCGCGAGGTCGGCGGGGTGCAGGTCCCAGTCGTATTCGGCGCTGCCGGCCGCGATCTGATCGAATCCCTGCGCGTAGGCCACGACCTTCGACGCGTACAGGGCCTGCCGGATGTCCTCGGTGAACTGGGCGGCATCGGTGGGCTTGTCGGCGAGGACGCCGGACGCCAGCCCGACCGCGGCCTTGCGCTGCTCGCGGGACCCGGACAGGGCGCGGGCGAACACGGCCTCGGCGATCCCGGTGACGGGGACACCGAGGTCGAGCGCGGACTTGACGGTCCAGCGGCCGGTGCCCTTCTGCTCGGCGGCGTCGACGATCACGTCGACGAGCGGCTTGCCGGTCTTGGCGTCCTTCTGCCGCAGCACCTCCGCGGTGATCTCGACGAGGTAGCTCTCGAGGTCGCCGCCGTTCCATTCGGTGAACACGTCGGCGATCTTGTCGGCGTCGTAGCCGAGGGCGGACCCGAGCAGGTTGTACGCCTCGCCGATGAGCTGCATGTCGGCGTACTCGATGCCGTTGTGCACCATCTTCACGAAGTGGCCGGACCCGTCGGGGCCGATGTGCGTGCAGCAGGGGGTGCCGTCGACCTGGGCGGCGATCGACTCGAGCAGCGGTCCGAGGGCCGCGTAGGACTCCTTCGGGCCGCCCGGCATGATCGACGGACCGTTGAGCGCGCCCTCCTCGCCGCCGGAGATGCCGGCGCCGACGAAGTGCAGGCCACGCTCCCGGAGTGAGGCCTCCCGGCGGATCGTGTCCGTGTACAGGGCGTTGCCGCCGTCGATGATGATGTCACCGGGCTCCATCGCCGCGGCGAGTTCCTCGATGACGGCGTCGGTGGGGTCGCCGGCCTTGACCATGATCAGCACGCGGCGCGGCTTCTGCAGCGCGCCCACGAACTCCTCGATCGTCTCGGTGCGGACGAAGTCGCCCTCGCTGCCGTGCTCCTCGATGAGGGCGTCGGTCTTGGCGATGCTGCGGTTGTGCAGCGCGACCGTGTGACCGTGCCGGGCGAAGTTGCGGGCGATGTTCGAGCCCATGACGGCCAGTCCCGTGACGCCGATCTGGGCGCGGGCACCCTCAGTGTTGTCGATAGTCATGGATACAGCATTCCCTCTCGCTCGGCGGTAGTGAAATCGGCGGCTACGAAAAGCTCGACCGCCTAAGCCAAACATACGAAGGCCGGCCGTCGCACATGCGACGGCCGGCCTTCTCTCACACTTCGATATTCGGTTGTCGGATCAGCGATCGATCAGCTGCGGCGCTCACGCCGCGGGCCGTCGAAGCCGTCGTACGAGCGACGCTCCGTGCGGCTACGGAACCCGCCACCGGTCGTCGCCGCGGGGCGACGCTCCGGCGTGGCCGCGGGGCGGCGATCGTCACGGCGGTCATCCCGGCGATCGTCGCGACGGAACCCGCCTGCCGCACCGCGGTTGTCGCCGAAGTCGCGGCGGGGTGCGCTGCGGTCGAAGCTGCGCTCGCCGGTTCCGCGGTGGCTGTCGCCGCGGTCGCCGAAGTCGCGGCGCGGTGCGGTGGTGCCGCCGCCGTACTCGCGTCGGGGTGCGCTGTCACCGAAGTCGCGGCGCGGGGCCCGATCGGTGAACGTCCGGTTGTCCCGGTCGCCGCGGTAGCCGCCGCCACGGTTGTCACCGTCGCGCTGCGGGCGGTCGCCGCGGTAGCCGCCGGACCGGTTGTCGGTCTGGTCGCGGCGCGGGCCACGACCCTCGAAGCTGCGACCACCCGACGGACGGTCGCCGAAGCTGCGCTCACCACGGTCGCCGCGGTCGTTGCGATTGCCGCGGTAGCCGCCGCCGTCGCGGCCGGCATATCCGCCCTCACGGCGGGGTCCGCGGTCACCGAACTTGCGGTCGCCGCCACGCTCGCCGCGGGAGTAGGTGTCGCGCACCGGTTCTCCGCTGGGCGCCTTGGCGCCGGTGATGCTGGCCAGCTTCTCCGAGCCGGGGGTGACGGGCACGGCGGTGGCGTCGACACCGGCCATCCCGGTCAGGCGGCGGAACGTGCGCTTCTGGTTGGGGAGCACGATCGCGACGACGGTGCCCTTCTCGCCTGCACGGGCGGTCCGGCCTGCACGGTGCAGGTAGTCCTTGTGGTCGGCGGGCGGATCGACGTGCACGACCAGGTCGATGCCGTCGACGTGGATGCCGCGGGCGGCGACGTCCGTCGCGACGAGCACGGGGGTGCGGCCGTTCTTGAACCGTTCGAGGACACGGGTGCGCTGGTTCTGCGCCTTGCCGCCGTGCAGCGCCTCGGCGGCGATTCCCACCGCGCGGAGGCGGTCGGTGATGCCCTCGCAGCCGAGCTTGGTGCGGGCGAACATGATCGTGCGGCCGTCGCGGGCACCGATCTCGGCGAGGACGTTGTCCTTCTGGCCGCGGTCGACGAGGAGCACGTAGTGCTCCATCGTGTCGACGCTGGCGCGACCGTCCTCGGTGGAGTGCTGCACGTGGTCGGGCAGGAACTGGCGGACCAGCGACTGCACCTCACGGTCCAGGGTGGCCGAGAACAGTAGACGCTGGCCGTCGGCCCGGGTCTCCCCGAGGATGGCCCGCACCTCGGGGAGGAAGCCCATGTCGGCCATCTGATCGGCCTCGTCGAGCGCGGTGATCTCGATGGAGTCGAGGATGCAGGTGCCCTGCCGCAGGTGGTCGTTCAGCCGGCCGGGGGTGGCGACGAGGATGTCGACGCCGCGGCGCAGCTGGTCGACCTGCTTGCTGAACGGGGTGCCGCCGACGGCGGGGCGGACGGTCAGTCCCATGGCCCCGGCGTACGAGTTGAGGGAGTCGACCACCTGGAACGCGAGTTCACGGGTGGGAACGAGCACCAGTGCGCGGGGACGCTTGGGTGCGGGCCGGTCCTCGTGCCGGGACAGGCGGGTGAGCATCGGCAGGCCGAATGCGAGGGTCTTGCCCGATCCGGTCTGTGCGCGGCCGAGGACGTTGGTGCCGGCCAGCGCGTCGGGGACGGCCAGCGCCTGGATCGGCGACGGGACGGTGATGGAGTTGCGGGCCAGGGCCTGCACCAGGGGTGCGGGCAGGCCGATCTCGGCGAACGTCACGGTGGCGTTCTGGTCAGGGGTTTCGGTCTCGGTCTGCTCTAGTGGGGCAGACGTCGTCTGGACAGCGTTGGTCACGCAAATACCTCTCCGGGCATAGGGCGCGTCGCGGAGCGGGGGCTGTCATGCAGCACGCACAAAGGGACGAGCCAGGGCACATGTCACCTGGTCAATCCATTCGCGGAAGTGCGGGGAATTGGGCTGTGTGCCGTTTCAGTGTTGATGGGCCGCAGTGGCGACCGTCGACCAGTGTACGCGACGGGGCACCCGGTTATCGAACCCGGCGGGGTGTGAGCTGGGTGACTACACGGCGCTGAACAACCGGCTCAGCTCGGTGAGCCAGGGGACGGCGACGGCGATGGTCGGCACCACGAGGATGGCCACCGACGCGGCGTAGGCGGCGAGAGCCACGGGGGTACCCGCCTCCGTGGAGGCCAGGCGCTGTACCCGCAGCAGGGTGCTGGGACCACCCGCGGCCATGGCGCCCTTCGGGGCGATCGACCCCGAACAGGCGACGAGCGCGCGGGCCAGTGCGGTCGGCCCGGTGGCGCGGACGGCGGAATCGTCGGCCAGCATCTCGACCAGCAACTGCACCGACCCGAGCGCTGACTTGCTGCGCACGACGGTGGGGAAGGCGGCGTTGACGGCGGTGAACGCCTCGAGGACGAGGTCGTGCCGGGCCCGCAGATGGGACCGCTCGTGGGTGAGGATCGCGGTGATCTCCGCGTCGTCGAGGTTGGTGAATGTGCCCTGGCTCAGCACCACCCGTTGACGCAGACCGGGCAGGCAGTAGGCGATGGGCTCGGTGACGTCGAGGACCCGCAGGTCCGGGGTGCGGGCGAGCGGCGACGACGAGTCGCAGCGGTCGAGGAGGTCGACCAGCATGCGGTGCCGGGCGCGTCGGCGCCGGGTGCGGACCCCGACCTGCACGATCGCGAAGATCAGTTTGGCGCCGACGAGGAGGGTGAGCGCGAAGACCACCACGTACAGCAGCCACAGGGGCAGGCCCAGGGCGTCGATCTCGGCGACCGGCGCCGTGGTGGGGCGCCCGTCCGGTCCGGGGACCAGGAGCTGGCTGGCGATCGCGAGGCCCGAACTGAATGCGGACAGAACTGCGGCGAGGGCGATTGCCTGCCACAGCACGAGTGCTGCTCGGGGGGCGCGATGCGGCCATCGGGCACGACTCAACAGCGCAGGGACAGGCCCTGCGAGAAGAAGTGCGAGTACTCCGAATACCAGCGCGGTGGTGGCGTCCATGTCCTACTCATCATGCATGACGAACGTCAGCCGGCGCGAACGGTTCCCGACTGATTGTCTCCGGTGGACCGCTCCTTGGCCTCGAGCGCGGCGAGGGCCTCGCGGAGCGCGTCGGCCTCGTCGGCGCCGACCTGGCCGACGAAGTGCACGAGTGCGGCGGCGCGGCTCCCGGACTTGTCGGCCTGCTGCAGTGCGTCCACCATGAGGCTCGCGACGAGCTCCTCGCGCTGGTGCACCGGCAGGTACCGGTGGGCGCGGTCGTCGCGCTGCTGAATGACGAGGTGCTTCTTCGCCAGTCGCTGGAGCACTGTCATGACAGTCGTGTACGCGAGTTCACGGCGTGCCGCCAGTGCCTCGTGTACCTGCCGTACCGTCTGCGGTTCCGAAGTGGACCACAGGTGATCCATCACTGCGCGTTCGAGTTCGCCGAGTCCAGCCATAAACCGATTCTACGGATACGACGACGCAGATACGTACTACTGGTAGTAGTAAAACTGCGCCACGGCGTGTGGTATTGGCCATACTCCGAAGGGGTGGATTACGGTCGGGTTGGCAGCGGCCGACCCGCCGGGCAAGCGTTCGTTCTCGACATCGCGGAGAGTGGGGACCTGGCGGATGAAGACCGACGACAGCGCGGCGACCGGGCACGGTGCGGCGTCCAGGGTCAAGGGTCAGACCGGGCGGGCAGCGGAACGGGTCCGGGGCGGGGTGCGGGGCGCACCGATCAGCATGGCGCTGCTGGTCGTGATCTGGATCCTCGCGATCGCCACGTCCAGTGTGATCAGCGGCCCCTCCCACGACCTGTCCCAGCACGTCGCGATCGGGATCCGGGCGTTCCAGAACGGGTGGGTGTGGACCCTGTTCACGGCCGGGCTGTGGGGCGACGACATCCTGGCGTACCTGTCGACGACCGTCCTCGTCCTCGTGGCGGCCGCACCGCTGGAACGCCGCATGGGGTCGGCTCGGTTCGCGCTGGCCGCGGTCGCCACCCAGGTGCTCGGCGGGCTGCTCGCACTGTCGGTGGCCGCCGTCGCGAAGGTCGTCGACGCGAACTGGGGTTTTCGGCTGCACGTGGGCATGGCCGTCGGACCGAGCACGTGGATCGTCGGTGCCGCGATGGTGGCCAGTTCGAACATGGGCACCCTGTGGCGTCGGCGGATCCGCGTCGGCGTCCTCGTGTTCACCATCACCCTGGCACTGTTCAGTGGGTCGCTGCAGGACGTGGTCCGGCTCGCCGCGGCCGTGGTCGGGCTGGTGATCGGCCGCTGGATCGTCGGCCGCTCCGCCCGCGGCGAACGGATCGCGGGCACCCAGCGTGAGGGCCGGGTGCTGGTCGCGATCATCGTGGCGGCCAGTGCGATCGGCCCGATGATCGCGGCGCTGTCCGCGGAGGCGGTCGGACCGCTCGCCGTGCTCCGCGACCTGTTCCGCGGCATCCCCTACACGGCCGGCGAGGTGCGCGACCTGTGCGAGGTGTCGGCGTCGGACCCCGAATGCCGGCGCGGGCTGCTCGAACTGCGCCTGTCCGGGGTCGGGCCGACCCTGCTGAGTCTGATGCCGTCCCTGTTCCTCCTCACCCTCAGCGACGGCCTCCGACGGGGCCGTCGCTTCGCGTGGGTCGCGTCCGTGATCGCGCAGGTGATCCTGCTGGTGCTGTCGCTGCTGAACTTCGCGGTCCGGTTCGTCGACTCCCTCGACGAGGACTCCCTGTTCTACGGTCTCGCCGACCCGAACCTGTACCGGACGCTGGTGCCGTTCCTGACACCGCTGGCGATCCTGATCGTGCTGCTCGCCACCCGGAGGTTCTTCGACGTCTCCGCCCCGGCCGGCACCTATCGGCGGCTGGCCGTCGTCCTGGTGTCCGTCCTGGGCGGGCTCGCCGTCCTCTACGTCCTGGGCGGGCTGTGGGCGCGGAACGGTTTCGACCCCCGGCCCGGCACGACGACCCTGCTCGCCGACTTCCCGGAGCGGCTCATCCCGCCCGTGTACCTGCAATGGCTCGACCCCCGACTGCTGCCGGTGAGCATTCCCGCGACCCTGCTGTACGAGTGGACCGGGGTGGTGTTCTGGGTGGCGGCGTGCGCGCTCGTCGCCGCGACGTTCCTCAGTCCCGCCATCGGAGCGGACTCGGAGTCCGCCGAACGGGCCCGCGCCCTGCTGAAGTCGGGGAGCGGAAGCCCACTGTCCTGGATGACGACGTGGCGCGGCAACAACTACTGGTTCTCCGCCGACGGCACCGGCTACGTCGCGTACCGGGTCCTCGCCGGTGTCGCGCTCACCACCGGCGACCCGGTCGGCCCGCCGGACCGGTTGCGGGACAACGTCGAACACTTCGCCGAGTTCGCCGCCGCTAACGGGTGGATCCCGTGCTTCTATTCGGTGACCGGGGAGGTCCGCGCCGTCACGGACGCCCTCGGCTGGAGCGGCATCCAGGTCGCCGAGGAGACGGTGCTGGATCTGGGGCAGATCGCGTTCACCGGCAAGCGGTTCCAGGACGTCCGGACCGCCCTGAACAAGGCGAAGAAATCGGGGATCACCGCGGAATGGGTCAGCTTCCCCAGCGCCCCGCGATCGATCACCGACCAGATCACCGCGATCTCCGAGGAATGGGTGGCCGACAAGGGGATGCCCGAGATGGGATTCACACTCGGCGGACTCGACGAGGTCGACGACCCCGAGGTGCGCTGCCTGATCGCCGTCGACGAGGACCGCACCGTCCACGGCGTCACGTCCTGGTTGCCGGTGTACCAGGACGGGCGGGTGGTCGGCTGGACCCTCGACTTCATGCGGCGGCGCTCGGAAGGATTCCGGCCGGCGATGGAGTTCCTCATCGCGTCGGCGGCGCTGAAACTGGAGGAGGAGGGGGCGCAGTTCCTGAGCCTGTCCGGCGCCCCGCTCGCCAAGGTCGAGCAACCGGACGGCGACGCCGACGAGCGGGAACGGTCGGAGTCGTCGAGCCTGTCGGCGGTGATGGACAGTGTCCTGGATCTGCTCGGCCGGACCCTGGAACCGGTGTACGGGTTCCGTTCGCTGCTCGCGTTCAAGTCGAAGTTCCAGCCCCGGTACGTGGCCATGCACATGACGTTCGCCGACCCGGCCGCCCTGCCGAGCATCGGCAACGCCGTCGGCAGGGCGTACCTGCCGACGGTGTCGCTGGGTCAGAGTTACCGGTTGGTGCGGACGATGATCGGCGGCAGGCGCTGACGGCCGCTACTTTGTGTCCGGTCCGCCGACCGCGCCGTACACGTGGCGGGTGCCGATCGGCACCACCAGCGGGCGATCGGACACCGGGTCGGCGATGACCGCAGCCTCGAGGCCGAACACCTCGAGTAGGAGTTCGGCGGAGATGATGTCCTTCGGTGCGCCGGCCGCGACGATGGTGCCGTCCCGCATGACGATCAGCTGATCGCTGTAGCGGATCGCGAGGTTCAGGTCGTGGAGCACCATTACCACGGTGCGGCCCAACTCCTCGTGCATCCGGTCCACCAGGTCGAGAACCTCGATCGAGTGCGCCAGATCCAGGTAGGTGGTGGGTTCGTCGAGCAGGAGGATGTCGGTTCCCTGCGCCAGGGCCATCGAGATCCAGGCCCGCTGACGCTGACCGCCCGAGAGTTGGTCGACGGGGCGGTCCGCGAGATCGGACACCCCGGTCAGCGCGAGCGCCTCGGCGACCTCACCCTCGTCGTCGGACGACCATTGCCGCAGCCACGACTGGTGCGGGTGCCTGCCGCGGGCCACCAGGTCGGCCACCGTGAGCCCCTCGGGGGCCAGCGGCGCCTGGGGAAGCATGCCCAGTGTGCGGGCGACGTCCTTGGTGCGCATCGAGCCGATGGCCTTGCCGTCGAGCAGCACCGAACCGTTGCGCGGTTTCAGCAGCCGCCCCAGCGCGCGCAGCAGCGTGGACTTGCCGCAGCCGTTCGGCCCGATCACGGTGGTGATCACCCCGGTCCTCACCTCGAGGTCGAGGTTGTCGACGATGACCCGGTCGCCGTACCCGAGGCTCAGGTTTTCGGCGATCAGTCGAGAGTCAGTCTGCACGGTCATGCCGAGACCTTCCGATTGTTGCGAACCAGCAGATACAGCAGGAATGGGCCACCGAGTGCGGAGGTGACGATACCCACCGGCAGCTCGACGGGCAGGATCGTGCGGGCGACGACGTCGCTGCCCACCACGAGCACGGCGCCGGTCAGGGCGGACGCGATGAGCGGCGGGCCTGCGGACCGCACCAACCGCAGCGCCACCTGCGGTGCGGCGAGCGCGACGAAACCGACCGGACCCGCTGCCGCGGTCGCGATGCCGGCGAGGGCGACGGACATGAGCAGGAGCCGGGCCTGCGACCACTGCAGGCGCACACCCAGCGACACCGCGTTGTCGTCGCCGAGGCGGAGGGCGCCCATCGTGAACGACGAGATCACCGCGTAGCCGCCGACGAGGACGACGGCGATGGTGACGGGCCACACCTGACTCCAGGCGGCGCCGTTGAGGGACCCGTTGAGCCACACCTGGGCCCGCGAGGCATCGTTGATGTCCGCGGAGATCAGCAGCCAGCCGGTGACCGCGATCAGCATGGCGTTGATGCCGATGCCGATCAGGATCAGCCGGTAACCCTCCACCCCGCCGCGCCACGCGAGGAGGTAGATGACCAGCGCGGTGAGCAGTCCGCCGAACAGGGCGGCCAGCGGGATGCCCAGGGTGGCGAGGAGGCCGACGAAGCTGCCGCCGCCGCCGAGGACGATCAGCGCGACCGCGGCGGCGCTGGCGCCGGACGTGATGCCGAGGATGTCCGGGCTGGCCAGGGCGTTGCGGGCGATCGACTGGGTGATGGCGCCGGCCAGGCCGAGGGCCATGCCTATGAACACCCCGGTCAGCGACCGCGGCAGGCGGAGGTCCATGACGATGAAGTTCTGGGCCTTCGTGCCGCCACCGAACAGCACCCGCGTGACCTCGGGGATCGACAGCGGGTAGTCGCCGCGACCGATGTTGAGGCACAGCACCAGGAACAGCGCCACCAGCAGGGCCACGTTCACGGCGATGCCGAGGGGGCGCAGGACCAGGGAGATCGGTCCGAGCCGGAACGCGGGGCGGGCCGGGACGCGGGACGCCGGGGCGGCCCCGAGGTCGGGGCGCACTTCGTCACGAGTGCTCACAGGCTTGCCAACTTTCTGCGCCGAACCAACGCGATGAAGAACGGTGCACCGAACACGGCCAGCACGATTCCCACCTGCAGCTCGCCCGGCCGGACGACGACGCGTCCGATGACGTCGGCGGTCACGAGCATGACGCCGCCGAGGAGCCCGGCGTAGGGGACCAGCCACCGGTAGTCGGGTCCGGTGATCGCCCGCGCGACGTGCGGGACCACGAGACCGATGAACGCGATCGGACCGCACGCCGCGGTGGCCGCACCGGTGAGGAGGGTGATGGCGACGATGCCGAGTGCGCGGCTGGCCGCGATGTTCGTGCCCAGCGATCGTGCCACGTCCTCGCCGAGGCTGAGGACGTTCAGGCCCGGTGTGCTGACGAGGGCGAGGATCAGACCGATGGCGAGGAACGGCAGCACCTGCCACAGCACGTCGAAGCCGCGGCCGGCCACCGACCCGACCACCCAGAAGCGGTAGGAGTCGAGGCTGGACTGGTCGACGATGATGATCGCGTTGGTCATCGCCTGCAGGAAGAACGCGACGGCGGCGCCGGCCAGGGCCAGGCTCAGCGGGCTCGCCGCCCCGCTTCCGATCGACGACAGCCCGAACACGACCACGCTGGCGGCGAACGACCCGGCGAACGCGAACCACAGGTATTCGCTGGGCGCGCTGAACCCGAACAGGTACATCGACAGCACCACGAGGAACGCGGCGCCCGCGTTGAGACCGAGGAGGCCGGCGTCGGCGAGCGGGTTGCGGGTGTGCCCCTGGATGAGGGCGCCCGCGACGCCGAGCGCCATCCCGACGACGAGTCCGAGCGCGGTACGCGGGCCGCGGAGTGTGCGCACGATGATGTCGGTCTGCGAACCGTCCGCATCGAACAGGGCGTGGAAGATCTCCGCGAACGACAGCGGCCGCGCCCCGACGGCGACGCTGGCGAGCAGCACCAACCCGAGCAGGACCACGAGGACGCCCAGCCCGACGAGCCGACGACGCCGGATCGCCGCGACCGACACGTCCTTCTCGCGGACGGTGAAGCCCTCGTCGGACGCGGTGCTCTCCCGCACGACCTCGGTTCCGGAGCGCCGGAACACCCGCTGCAGCGACCGTTTCGGGCCGACCGCGTCGTGGGTGTGGGTGTCGCGGGTGACCAGGCCGACCCAGCCCTTGCCCGAACTCCGGCCGGTGTTGCCTTCGCGGAAACCGCGGTTCCACACGGCCAGTCCGAGGGCGATCGCGACAGCGGCGCCGCCGAAGACGACCCGGTCCGCCTGCCCGCCGCCGTTGTCGTCGCGGAGGGAGTCGACGATGTACCAGCCGAGGACGAGGGGGATGGCCACTATCCCGATGTCGAGCAGTCCCGCGAGTGCCCGGAGGTACAGCGGGGCGGGACCGCGCGGGACGTCGCGCTTCCCGTAGGGCTCGTCGGTCGGCAGGTGCGGGATGTCGCTGCCGAACTGTCTCGTCGTCGTCACTGGCGGGGGAGGCTCCTGACGTGTGTGCCTGTGCACCGGATCTGCACCGAATTCAACTACTTAGGTTACGGAACCCTATCTCTGATGCCACATCCGGCGGGACGCCCCGGGCGTTGCGGTCGGCGGGGGTGCCTCACATCACATGATGTCAACTCTTGATATTTGGTTAGGCTCACCTATGTTTGGTGGTGTTCCATCCCGACCGATTGGAGTGCACGGTGACTTCGACCCTGTCCGCCCCCGCGACCGCACTGGACGTGTCCTGCACACGACTTCGCGCGCTGAACGCCGAATATCCGCGTATGTACGCGGTCGCGACGATGGCAGACGAGGGTAAACGCCGGTGGTGGTCGCTGGCGGACGACCTCGACGGCGACCGGGTGCCCCGGATGTGGGCCCGTTCGCTCGAGGATGTTCCCGACCCGGACGTCGCCGCGATGCAGGTGGCCACCGCGCTCATCCACGCCGTGATCGGGCGTGTCACGGCGCTCGTCGTCCTGGAGGGCCGCGCGTGGGACCCGGGGCTCGAGAACCTGTGGATCCACATGGACAGCGACGAGGGGGTCGACTGGGCGGGTGTCGCCGACGACACCATGCGCGTGCTGCCGGACGACCCCTACGCCGGCGCACCCCGGACGGTCACCGTGCCGTGCGAGCGGGCGCTGCTGCTCTGGACGGTGCACCGCAGTCTCACGTCACTGCATGCGGTGTTCGACGCCGTCGCCCGGCTGACGCCGATCGACGCGTCCCGCTTCTGGGGGCTCGTGGGGGAGGCCGTGCTCGGGGCCGCGACATACGTGCCGATCCTCGCCGGTGGCGGCGAGGCCGCCGCGCAGCGTCGTGGTCAGGGGATCCTGGACGCCTTCGTGGCGGCCGGGGTGCCGGTCCGCTCGAAGAGCCGGATCACGCGCCCGCACTGCGGCCGGCTCGGGCAGGCGAGGAAGCGCTTGCTTAATTAGGGCAGCCTTGCCTATACTCGTTCCAGTCGTCGAGCAGAAATGCCGGCGCCGAGAACCGAACTACCGGACCGCGCCGGAGTCCTGAGGGCTGCAGTGACTCCCAGGTCCATCCCACGGCGGGCCTCACGCTGACACAGTGTGAGGCCCGCCGATCCGTTTGCCCCACCTGCTTTTCCCGCCCCCCGCCCCGTCGTGTAGGCAGGACATCGGGTGCGCCGCGAGAGCGCACAGCGATCCGATGGAGAGTGTGATGGTGGATTCCGGGGAACAGCAGGCATCGAACGGCGACGGGCGGATCGACACCGCCGCGTTGGCCGATCAACTGGGCAAGGGCTTCGACGCCCTCATCGGACTCGAATACACCGAACTCTCACCCGACCGTGTGCGAGCGCAATGGACGGTCACCCCGGACCTGCAGCAGCCGGCCGGAATCCAGCACGGCGGCGTCTACTGCTCCGTCATCGAATCGGTGGCCAGCGCAGCGGGCACGGTGTGGCTCGGCGGACGCGGACACGTCGTCGGTGTCAACAACAACACCGACTTCCTCCGCGCGACCCGGGAGGGCACGCTGACCGCCGAAGCCAGCCCCGTCCACCGCGGACGCACCCAGCAGCTGTGGGAGGTCCGGATCACCGACGAACAGGACCGACTCGTCTCCAAAGGGCAGGTCCGGCTCGCCAACATCACCGACACCGGCCGCCTCGGCAACTGACGACCACCCGCGGTCGGCGGAGGGGACGGACCCGACAGGTCCGTCCCCTCCGCTCTGTTCACGTCACGGGCGCGTCTGCGTCACCCCGCGGCTTTGCGCTGCGCGCCGCCGGACGACTTCTCGGCGGCCTCTTTCTCCCGCTCGTGCCGCTCCAGCTGCTCCATCGCGTTGCGGGCGAACACCCACTGCTCCGTGGACGCCATCTGCGCGCGCCCGCGGCCGAGGAACGTCACCGTCCACGACAGCAGAGTCGACAGCCGGCTGCGGAACCCGACCAGGTACATCAGGTGGATCGCCAGCCAGGCCACCCAGCCGATGAACCCGCTGATCTCGAGCTTCCCGACCTTCGCCACCGCACTGAACCGCGAGATGGTGGCCATGCTGCCCTTGTCGAAGTACTTGAACGGCGGCCGGTCCTCCGGCTTGTGACCACTCAGTCCCGCCTGGATCTGCTTGGCCGCGTACTTGCCGCCCTGCATCGCGACCTGCGCCAGACCCGGCAACTTGTCGAGCGCCATCATGTCGCCGATCACAAACACCTCGGGGTGGCCGGGCACCGACAGGTCCGGCTTCACCAGGACGCGACCGGCCCGGTCGATCTCGGCGTCCGACTGCTCCGCGATCTGCTTGCCCAGCGGGCTCGCCTGCACACCGGCCGACCACACCTTGCACTGCGACTCGATCCGGCGCTGCGTGCCGTCCTTGTCCTTGACGACGAGGCCGTCCACATCGACGTCGACGACCATCGCCCCCAGCTGGATCTCGATGCCGAGCTTCTCCAGCTGCTGGCGGGCCTTGCGGCTCAGCTTGCCGCCGTAGACGGGCAGCACGTCGTCCGCGCCGTCCAGCAGGATCACGCGCGCCTCACGGGGATCGATGTTGCGGAACGCCCCCGACAGGGTGCGCCGCGACAGTTCCGCGATCTGGCCGGCGAGCTCGACACCGGTCGGACCGGCGCCGACGACGACGAACGTCAGCAGCCGGGCGCGTTCGGCGGGATCGCTCGACAATTCGGCCTGCTCGAAGGCGCCCAGGATGCGGCCGCGCAGTTCGAGGGCGTCGTCGATCGTCTTCATGCCCGGCGCGAACTCGGAGAAATGATCGTTGCCGAAGTAGGACTGGCCTGCGCCCGCCGCGACGATCAGGCTGTCGTACGGGGTGACGGTGGTCCGGTCCAGGAACCGGGACGTGATCGTCTTCGCCTCGAGATCGATCTTGTCGACATCGCCGAGCAGGACCTTGGTGTTCTTCTGCTTGCGCAGAACCAGCCGGGTGGCGGGAGCGATGTCGCCGACGGAGAGAATGCCGGTCGCCACCTGGTACAGCAACGGCTGGAACAGATGGTGGGTGGTGCGCGCGATCATGGTGATGTCGACATCGGCATTCTTCAGCGCCTGTGTGCCGAACAACCCACCGAAGCCGGATCCAATGACCACGACGCGATGGCGGCGTGACTCTACCGACTTGATACTCATTCCGTGCTCCTCGATAAATAGGCGACTCCTGTCACGGTAGTCGCCTTGTTCCCGAGCGTCTCAGTAAGCGTTGCTTCCCCCGGCCCGCACAGCGGAATCGATCCAGAAACCGGCGGCCGAGTGCCGACGCGAAGGCGGGCAGCCCTCCGTGAGGAACCGCCCGCCTTCCGGTGCGTACGCGGCTATTCCGCCCGGCCGATCCGCTTCCGCCCCGTGGGAGTCCCCGGCGATTCCGGCGGAATGAAATCCGATTTGATCGAGAACACGAACAGTGCCGACACCCCGACCACGACGACAAGAATGGTGAGGACTACGACCACGTAGCCGAAACCGACACCAATTGCTGTCAAGTCCATCAGACCTACCTCCTCAGTCGCTGCTCACGCTACTGCGGAGGGTAGCCGCTGTCACCGCGTCGGCGGGGAAGAACGATTCGATGGCCAGCTCCGCGACCGTCACGTCGAGGGGAGTGCCGAACATCGTGGTCGTGCTGAGGAACGCCAGCACCGTCTCGTGGTGCCGGATCCGCAACGGCACGACGAGCGACCCCGGCAGTTCGGCGCTGCCGACTGTGCCACCGGGGTAGCCCTCCAACTCCCGCAGCAGGTCACGCAGTCCGTCGTCGCCGGTGACCGCGATCTGATGCCGCAGCCGGTGCAGGAGATGCCCCCGCCACTGCGCCAGGTCCAGGATGCGCGGTGCCATGCCGTCCGGGTGCAGGCTCAATCGCAGGACGTTCACGGGCGGCTCGAGCAATTCCGCGGCGCACCCCTCGGTCAGCACCGCGACCGCGTCGTTGGCGTCCACCATGTTCCAGTGCCGGTCGACGACCACCGCCGGGTACGGAGAATGCGCGGTGAGGATCTTCCCGATGGCATCGGCGATCGACGCCATCGGCACATCCGACAGTCGATGCTCCGGGAAGGCGGGCGCGAAACCGCCCGCGAGGAGCAGCGAATTGCGCTCACCGGATTAAACAGAGGAAGCCTGGCCCTTCAGGGCCGGGAGGAAGCTGATTCTGTCTGCGCGAGCGCCGTAGCGGGGTCGCTTTCTTTCGTGGGTTCTGGTCGTTTTTGGTTAGTGATGTACTCGGCGATGATGGCGAGTGGGCGTCCACCTGCGGAGGCGGCGAAGTGGGACGGTGACCAGAAGTGATTGCGCCACAGGTATTTCCGGATGTGGTCGGGGAACTCTTGGCGCAGGTATCGAGCGGAGACGCCCTCGAGGCTATTGACCAGGGTGGAGAGTTGCACGGTGGGTGGGAAGTGGATCAATAGGTGGACGTGGTCGGTTTCTCCGTTGAACTCGGTCAACGTTGCGCCGAACTTGTCACACACCTCTGCCATGATCTGCCGGTGACATAGACCAATGGGCCTCAGCAGGGAAAGGCGCAGGGTGTGAAGCGGATCGTTGTCGTGAAGCTGGCTCCCACCCCGGGGCAGTATGTGGCGCTGAAATCGACGCTGGAGTTGTGCAACGCGGGGGCGAACATGGTTTCGCAGTTCGCGCACACCGCCACTGATCGACGCCCGTTCGCGCTGCAAAAGCAGGTCTATGCCCAGCTCAAAGCGCGCGGGTTGTCGGCGCAACCGGCGATCCGGGTCCTCAAGAAAGTCGCGGATGCGTACGCGACCCGGAAGGCGAACCTGCTTAACGGGAATTACGGCACGCCAGGATCGAAACGGTATGCGAAGGTGGCAGGTAAGGCGATCGTGTTCCGCGAGGACGCGGGCCAACCGTTCGACGATCGGTGTTTGTCGTGGCAGATCGATCGATCGACGGTGTCGATCTGGACGACCGAGGGCCGGATGCGCAACGTCGGATTCGTGTGCGCGCCGTGGCAGCTGAAAATGCTCGCCGACCGCAAAGGCGAGTCGGATCTGATTTTCCGCGACGGATCTTTCTACCTGCACGCCAACGTCGACACCGACGCACCGGATCAGCTGGTCCCCGCGGACGACCCCAACGGGTGGCTGGGCGTGGACTTGGGGATCGTGAACCTGGCGGTGACCACCGCAGATGACCCGGCCGAACTCGACGTCCGGTGGTCCGGTGGTGCGGTCACCGCCCGCCGGAAAAAGAACGAAACCATGCGGTCCGCGCTGCAGAAGGTGGGGACCAAGTCCGCGAAACGGAAACTGAAGAAGCGGCGTAGGAAGGAGACTCGGTACGCCACCGACATCAATCACCAACTCTCGAAAACGATTGTTGCCCAAGCACAACGCACCGGTCAAGGAATCGCGGTAGAAGACCTGTCGGGGATCCGGGACCGGGTACGGCTCGCACGCAGACAACGGCAACAACTGCACTCCTGGGCATACGCGCAACTGCGTGACCAGATCACCTACAAGGCGCAAGCCGCAGGACTGCCGGTACAGGTGGTCAACCCGCGCAACACCAGTAAAACATGCCACCAGTGCGGGCACTGCGACACCGCGAACAGGCACAGTCAAGCACTCTTCCGGTGCCGCGGCTGCGGATGGACCGGCCACGCCGACCATAACGCCGCCGCCAACATTGCCGCACTCGGACACACCAACTACCGGGCCGCCCAATCAACCGTGCCTAAAGCAGCCACCCCTCTAACAGCCAGTTAGAACGTGAGCAGCAAACCCGCGTCCTTCGGGACCGGGTAGTTGATGCAGGGGAATGTCGAGATGCTCGCTGAGCCGCAGCAGCATCGCCCGGGTGGGATTCGACCGCCCGGTCTCCAGGAAGCTGACGTGGCGGCCGAGATGTCCGCCCGGTTCGCCAGTTCCAGCTGACTGAGCCGGCGGCGTTCCCGCCGCGTCCGCAGATGGGTGCCGACATGCGACGTTCGCCGATCGTCGAGGGTGGTCATGCGGCCAGTCTAGGGCGGCCGGATCGTCGTGATCATTACCTCGGACGTCATGGTCAGCGGTCAGGTGAGGTGATCGAACTCCCCGGTCACCCACGCGCAGTGACGGGTGGCCGAGTATTCGAGCGCCTCCCGGCCGGCGTTGTCGATCACGTTGTCGAAGTTGCCGATGATGCGGTCGAATTCGAGGTGCGACAACTGGTCCGCGATGCGCCGCACCACCGCCGCGGACAGCGGCAGTCGGTTGGGGTACGACCGGAGGAACGACACCGTGCGGCGGTCCGGGTTGGGGAACACGCCGTCCCCGGTGAGGAGGACCCCGCGGCCGTCGGCGCCGTCCCGCCAGTGCGCGACGGCGCTGCCCGGGAAGTGCCCACCGATCTGGTGCAGGGTCAGACCCGGCGTCACTTCGTGGGTGCCGGACCAGAACACGATCGGGCCGTCGGACCGTGCCAGCCATCCGCGGTCCGCGTCGGCCACCAGGATGGGCACGTCGCCGAGCGCCTTGGACCACTGCGTCTGGACGCCGAACATGTGCGGGTGGCTGCCCGCGACGGCGAGGACCGGGCCGTGCGCGGCGACGGCGGCGACGGCGGCGTCGTCGACGAACCCGATCGGATCCCACAGCAGCGACCCGGCGGGGGTGCGGATCACGAGGGACTGCTGGCCGATCGCGGTCTTCGGGTCCACGTACAGGCCGTGCAGCCCCGGCTCGACCTCGTGCTCGACCGCGCGGTACCCCGCACCGGCCAGCTTCTCCACGGTGGTCCACTCCTGACCGCCCAGCGGAATGTACTGGCGTTCGTCCGCGCAGATCGCGCACTCGTCGGGGAGCGGGGTGTTCGGGTCCTGTTCGACGCCGCACGTGGCGCAGAGATGAAATAACACCCCTCGATCATGCATCCTCACGGCACCCCGAGGAGCCGCAATCCGGCAGACGTGGCGGCCGCGGACAAGACGACGGCGACGAAAGGTGCCTTCCGCCAGGCGAGTAGGCCCGCGACGACGATGCCGGTGGGACGCGCCACCCCGGCGAGGTCGTGACCTTCGGTGAGCGCCGTCGTGCCGACCAGTGCGGTGAGCAGAACCACGGCGGCCGTCGCCATGGTCCGCTCCACCCAGGGCCGGGTGGCGATCCGCGGCCGCAGCGCCGGGCCCGTGAATCGGAAGGCGAAGGTGCCTGCCGCGAGAACCCCGACCGACCCGATCAGCACGAGGTGCCCGGTCACCGCAGCACCTTCCGCCGCACACCCGCGAGCAACCCGACCAGCGCCGCCAGCACCGGAAGCCCGGCGGGCAGGAAGGGAGTAGTGGCCAGGGCGATCACACCGCCGGCCAGTACCGGCACCCGCACGTCCCGATCGCGCAACGCCGGCAGCACCAGCGCCAGCAGCACCGCCGGGAACATGGTGTCCAGTCCCAGCACGGCGGGGTCGCCGATCGCCGTGCCCGCCACCGCGCCGAGCACGGCCCCGAGCGGCCAGCACACCGCGATCCCCACACCGCACGCCCAGTACGCGGCGCGCCTGCGGCCGGGGTCCGTCTCACCGAGGGCGAACACCACCGACTCGTCGTTCATCAGATGAGCGCCGAGGACGCGGCGCAGCCCGCGCCCCAGCACGTCCCCGACCGCCAGACCGAACGGCACATGCCGCGCGTTCACCAGCAGCCCGGCGATGGTCGCCGCGACCGGGCTGCCGCCTGCCGCGACGATGCCGATGAACAGGAACTCCGCAGAACCGGCGAGGACCAGCACCGACAGCGCGACGGGCAACCAGGCGTCCAGGCCCGAACCCACCGCGATGGCGCCGTACGACATGCCGACCAGTCCATCGGCCAGGCACACCAGCGCGATGTTCCGGAGGACCCGCACATCGAGTGTTCGCTTCATCGAACGCATGACTTCTATACTGAACACATGGTGCGGTGTTCGTCAAGACGAACGCAGCGCCCAAAATAATGAACACGAAGTCGGAAGTCGGGAAGGGGAACCATGGCAGGGCAGTCCCCGCTGGGCTACATCGGGCCCTCGCTGCGTCGCGAACGGGAACGGTCGGGCATGTCCCTGACCGAGGTCGCCCGCCGCGCCGGGGTCGCGAAATCCACTCTGTCCCAACTCGAATCGGGGGGCGGCAACCCGAGCGTCGAAACCCTGTGGGCCCTCTGCGTCGCCCTGGACGTGCAGATGTCTCAACTCCTGGACCCGCCGCGGCCCCGCGTCCAGGTCATCCGGGCCGACGAGGGGCCGGAACTGACGTCCGACCGGTCCGACTACCGTGCGACTCTCGTCGCGTCCAGCCCGCCGTCGGCGCGCCGGGATCTGTACCGCCTCGCCGTCGAACCCGGCCCGGCCCGGGAATCCGAACCGCACATGCCCGGTGTGGTCGAACACGTCATCCTCAGCGCCGGGCGCGCACTGGTCGGCGTGGCGGGCGATCCGGTCGAACTCGGACCCGGTGACTACATCGCCTACCCTGGCGATGTCGCACATGTGTTCGAAGCGCTGGAGGCGGGCACCCGCGCCGTCCTGGTGTCCGAGCACAACTGAGGTCATTCGGCGAAATTTCTCCGTGCAGGGTGTCGATTCGGAAGGGTGACGTTCGTATAGGAGGTGAGGGCCGGCCATATCCGAAGGCGCCGGCTGTCCGATCCGAGGAGGAACCCGAGATGACCCAGTACCTGTTGAGCGTGTACCAACCCGACGGACCCGCTCCCGAACCCGACGTCCTCGCGAAGATCGGCGACGATCTCGACGCCCTCAACCAGGAGATGGTGTCCGCGGGCGCGTGGGTGTTCAGCGGGGGACTGTGCGCCCCCACCACCGCGACCGTGCTGCGGGCCCGGGGCGGTGACGTGCTCGTCACCGACGGCCCGTACACCGAGGGCAAGGAGCATCTCGGCGGATTCACCATCGTCGAGGCGCCCGACCTGGACGCCGCCCTCGAATGGGGTCGCAAGCTCACCCGGGCGACGACCCTCCCGATCGAGGTCCGGCCGTTCGCTCACCACGACGGAGCCGGCGACTGACGTGGTCGGGTCCGCCGACATCGAACACGTGTTCGTTGAAGAACACGGTCGCGCGGTGTCCGTCCTGGTCGGGGTGTTCGGCGACATCGACATCGCCGAGGACGCCGTCCAGGATGCGTTCACCGAGGCGGTGCGGCGCTGGCCGTCGTCCGGGCTGCCGCCGAGCCCGGCCGGATGGATCATCACCACCGCCCGGCGCCGCACGATCGATCGGCTCCGGCGCGAGGCCTCCCGGCACGACCGCCACGCGCAGGCCGCCCTGCTGCTCGCCCGCGACGAACCGGTGGAGGAGGGCGTCGTGCACGACGACCGGCTACGCCTGATCTTCACGTGCTGCCACCCGGCGCTGGCCCCCGCCGCCCAGGTCGCGCTGACCCTCCGCCTCCTCGGCGGGCTCGGCACCGCGGAGATCGCGCGCGCATTCCTGGTCGCCGAGCCCACCATCGCGCAGCGCCTGGTCAGGGCCAAGGGGAAGATCCGGGACGCCCGGATCCCGTACCGGGTGCCGAACGAGGCCGATCTGCCGGACCGCCTCCGCGCCGTCCTGGCCGTCGTCTATCTGATCTTCAACGAGGGATACACGGCCAGTTCGGGGGACTGGCTGACGCGAGCGGACCTGTGCGCCGAGGCCATCCGCCTCGGCCGGGTCCTGGCCGCGCTGATGCCCGACGAACCGGAGGTCACCGGGCTGCTCGCGTTGATGGTGCTGATCGAGTCGAGGCGAGACGCCCGCACCGACGGCGACGGCCGGCTCGTGCTCCTGCCCGATCAGGACCGCAGTCGGTGGGATCGTGACCTCGTCGCCGAGGGGCAGTCGCTGGTGCGGAAATGCCTGCGACGGAACACGCCCGGGCAGTATCAGATTCAGGCCGCGATCAACGCCGTCCACAGCGACGCGGCGACGGCCGCCGACACCGACTGGTGGCAGATCCTGCAGCTGTACGACCAGTTGATGCCGCTGGCGGCGAGTCCGGTGGTGGCGTTGAACCGGGCGGTCGCCGTGGCCGAGGTCAGGGGACCGGAGCAGGGGCTGGCCCTCGTCGACCAACTCGACCTCGACAACTACCACCTATACCACGCGGTGCGGGCCGATCTGCTCCGCCGCCTCGGACGTCCCGACGAGGCGGCGCGCGCCTACGATGCGGCGCGCGACCGCACCGAGAACGTGGCCGAGCGGGAATTCCTTCGGGAACAGCGCGATTCGCTCCGGTGATACGGGCTGCCGGTCAGAGACCCACCCCCGGTGGCAGGCACACCGAGCCGAAACACGTCTCCGTGCGCACAGTGACGGGGAGAGGGTCCGCCGTCGCCGGCTTCGCGTCCGCGGTCTCCGGGAGCGGCGCCGAACCCCACACCTCGTCACCGGGGCCCGCGTTCTCACTGCAGATCCAGTGGATCAGGTAGTCGCCGTCGGGCACCGCGTCGAACACGAAGTCCCGCGGTCCCGGCCCGATCACCACATTCGATGCGTGGAACACCGCCACGGATTCGGGGTTCACGATGTCGTCCGCCGCATGCAGTCCGCCGAGTCCGCACACGATGTCCGCGCCGGTGTCGTTCGTGATCGTCGTCGTGACGGTGCTCCCGGCCACGGCGGCGGTGAGGGTCACATCGGGTGGGTCCGCGGCGGCGGGAGCGGCCAGGAACAGGGCGAGGGGGCCTGCGGCGATCAGCGTGACCGCGGCCCGGGGCACGAGTGTCATCAGCGGAACCTTCGTTCTCGGCGGTCTCACTCCGGACGTCGCGGTATTGATACCCGGCGTGTGGGCGTATAAACGGCGGCGGGCGACACGTCATGTTCCCCCGGTGGATCATTCGACGGCACCCGCCGGGGATCGGAGCATTCAGTGTCGGCGGCGTTTGGCGCGGGCGGCGAACTCGTCCAGCACCCGGACCACGTCCTCGGCCTGCCAGATCCGGTTCCGTCGCCCGTCGGTGATCTGGGCGAGGATCCCGGCGTCGACCAGGCGGTCGATCGCGATCTGCGCGTTGGCGCCGGTCACCCCGAGCGTCGATGTGACGAGCTTGTTGTCGACGACCGGTTGGCGAAGGAGCAAGTCCACCAGCCGGTGTACCGCCGCGCCGCGCCGCGCCGTCACTCGGGTGCGCCAGTCGGCTCGAACCGCTTCCAGGTCCTGGACGAGGGTGCGACCGTTGGCGACCGCACCGAACGATGCCTCCGCGATCGACCGGACGATCGGCTCGACGTTCCCGGACCGGTACTCGCCGAGTGCGTCGAAATACTCTGCGGTGTCGTGTAGGAGGCCCGCGGACACCGGAACGGGAACACTGCGGGTGAGCTGTCCGCCGCGCAGCATCGCCTGGATCAGGGCGCGTCCGACACGCCCGTTGCCGTCCGGGAACGGGTGGATGGTTTCGAACTGCGCGTGCGCGATCGCTATCTGCGCGATCACGGGCACATCGACGCGGTTGGCGAAGACGATCAAGTCGTCGATCAGTTCGGGAACCCGGTCATGGTGCGGGGGGACGAATTGCGCGGTGTGGGGTCCGAGGCTTCCGCCGCCGATCCAGACCTGCTGCTGCCGCCATCGACCGGCGATGTTCGGATCGCCGTTTTCGAGCAGCGCGCGATGCATCTGCAGGATCGCCTCGGCGTCGATGGAGTCGGACAACTCCAACGCGGCGTGCATGGCGCGGACGTTTCCGACGATCAGGCGGGCGTTGCGGGAGGCGTGCTCGCCGAGTTCGGCCAGCGCAATTTGCCGCGCCCCGCTGCTGAGGTTCTCGATCTCCGAGCTCGACGCACTCTCGGTGCGGAGCAGAATGGAGGCGAACGGGGCGGTGATGTGGCCGACTTCGACGTCGAAACGGGTGAGCTCGGTCGCAGCTTCCTCCGTCAGCGATTGCAGCTCGCCGCTCAGTGAGATGGACTGATCGGCAATGAACGCCGGTACTGCCGCACGGTAGGGGCCGGCAGTGAGGCGTCGCTCGCGCCGAGAGCCGTAGTCGCCGGCGGTGCTGACCCAGGGATGCTGCTCGTAGGCGACAGGGGGCCACAACAGTCCGCCGTTAACCGATGCCACCCAGCCAGCATATCATTGGTTAATAAGTTATCCAATGGTATGGACCGCCGGTAGTCACGGTGTACAACGCGATCGGGCGCCAGATCTACGACTTCGGTTCCGGCGCCCAATCGCGTTCCCCGTGAATCTCGGTGTTCCCGCGGTCGTCACGTGCTGTCCGGCGTCGCCGGGACGCGGTGATTCGGCGACCGACGATTCCGTGTTGGGGTGCGAACAGATAGACCAGCGCGAATGCCGCGCCCTGGGACAGCACCACCATGCCGCCGCTGGCCGTGTCGAGGTGATAGCTCAGGTACAGGCCGATGACGGCGCAGGCCGCCGAGATCGCCGGGGCGATGACCAGCATCCGGTGGAAGCTGTCGGTCAGCAGGTACGCGGTGGCCCCGGGAATGATCAGCATCGCGACGACCAGGATGACGCCGACGGCCTGCAGGGCCACGACCGCCGTCAGGGCCAGCAGCCCCAGGAGCGCGGCCCCGAGCAGGCGCGGGTTCAGGCCGATCGCGTGGGCGTGGGTGGGGTCGAAGGCGTACAGGGTGAAGTCGCGGCGCTTGACGATCAGTGCGACGAAGACGACGGCCCCGAGTATGGCGATCTGGACGAGGTCGGACCGGCTCACGCCCAGCAGGTTGCCGAAGATGATGTGATTGAGGTCGGTTTGGCTCGGGGTGACCGAGACCAGCACCAGCCCGAGCGCGAACAGGGTGGAGAACACGATGCCGATCGCCGCGTCCTCCTTGACGCGGCTGGTGTCGCGGACCACCCCGATCAGTGCCACGGCCAGGAACCCGAAGATCACCGCGCCGATCGCGAACGGGGCACCGACGATGTACGCCAGGACGACGCCGGGCAGAACGGCGTGCGAGACCGCGTCACCCATCAGTGACCAGCCGATCAGAACCAGCCAGCACGACAGCACCGCGCACACCACGGCGGCGATCAGGGTGGTGATCAGCGCGCGGACCATGAAGTCGTAGCGCAACGGGTCGACGAAGAAGTCGATGACGTCCATTGATTCTCAGGTCCTTGTCATGACGTCGAGGCCGAAGGCGGCCGCCAGGTTCTCCGGTTGCAGCACGACCGTCGGGTCGCCGTGCATGAGGACGGTGCGCATCAGCAGGATCGCCTCGTCGGCCAGGGTGGGCAGCGCGTGCAGGTCGTGAGTGGAGACCAGGATCGCCGCACCCGCGGCGGCGAGTTCACGCAGCAGTGCGGTGATGGTGGCCTCGGAGCGTTTGTCGACCCCGGCGAACGGTTCGTCGAGGAGAAGGATGGTGGCGCCCTGTGCGATTCCGCGGGCGACGAAGGTGCGTTTCTTCTGGCCGCCGGACAGTTGCCCGATCTGCCGGTCCGCCAGTTCGGTCAGTTCGACGCGTTCGAGGGCGTGGTCGACGGCCTCGCGGTCAGCGCTGCCGGGACGCCGGGTCAGCCCCATGTGCCCGTAGCGGCCGGTCATCACCACGTCACGCACCGAGAGCGGGAACGTCCAGTCCACGTCCTCGCTCTGCGGAACGTAACCCAGCACACCGGTCTTGCGTGCCGCGACCGGCGCCGTGCCGTTGATGCGGACCGTGCCGGAGTCGGGTTTGACCGTGCCCATGATCGTCTTGAACAGAGTGGACTTTCCGGAACCGTTCATGCCGACGAGGCCACAGACGCGTCCGGGCTGCAGGGCAAGTGAGACCTGGTCGAGCGCAAGGACATCGCCGTAGTGGACGGTGACGTCCTGTACCTCGACGGTCGGCTGGGTGGTCATGATTGCTGCCCGTTCAGTGCGGAGGTGAGGGTGTCGGCGTCGTGCCGGATCAGATCGAGGTACGTCGGCACGGGCCCGTCCGCCTCGGACAGGGAGTCGACGTAGAGGGTGCCGCCGAACGCGGCGCCCGTGGCTTCGACGACGCGTTGCATCGGCGCATCCGACACCGTGGATTCGCAGAACACCGCCGGAACCCGGTTGTCCTTGACGAACTCGATCGTCGACGCGATCTGCTGGGGCGTGGCCTGCTGTTCGGCATTGACCGGCCAGATGTACTTCTCGGTCAGCCCGGCATCCCGGGCCAGATACGAGAACGCTCCCTCGCACGTGACCAGCGCCCGTTCGTTGACCGGCAGCGCTCCCAGCTCGGCGACCAACTCGTCCTGCACCTTCTGCAACTGCGCCTTGTACGCGTCGCCGTTGATGCGATAGTCGGCCGCATGGGCCGAATCGAGTTCGCTGAACACGGCGACCATGTTGTCGACGTAGATCTGCACGTTCAGCGGTGACATCCAGGCGTGCGGATTCGGTTTGCCCGCGTAGGCATCCTCGCCGATGGCGATCGGCTCGACGCCGTCGCTCACGACCACGTGCTCGACGTCCAAGCCGTCGACGAACTGGGCGAACCACGCCTCCAGGTTCATCCCGTTGTCGAGGATCAGGTCGGCCTCGGCTGCCTTCTTGATATCGCCCGGGGTGGGCTCGTATCCGTGGATTTCCGCGCCGGCCTTGGTGATCGACTCGACGGTCACGTGCTCGCCTCCGACGTTGGCGGCGATATCGGCGAGAACGGTGAACGTGGTCAACACCACCGGTTTGTCGTTTTCCGGCCCGTCACCCGTGCCGCACCCCGACAACATCAGCGCCGTGGCAAGCGCTGTCAGCACCGCGGCCGGCCGTCGTCGCACACCCACCCTGAAGCCCGTTGTTTTCACGGTCGAATCATAATGTTCGGCTTGCCGAAACCACAAGTGGTGGCATCCGCGTGACCACCCCTCGGGACGGTGCCCCCGAATGCGCCCACACCCGCCGCAGTCACGATCTCGGTCGACGGAAGTCGCCGTTGGTGCCCGTCTGGGAGCGCCGTGCCGCGACCGTGTCGGCGGTGGACCCGATCGTGGGCGCGAGCCGCCACAATCCAGCGGCGGCGAGAACGTGCCACAGCGCGTGGCCCTGCAGGACACTGCCCGTGCCGAGTAGCGCGCCGGACGCGAGAAGCAGTGCCGCGACGATGGTCGTGCGCCGCAGCTGCGGACGGACGCGGGCGCGTTCCAGACCGAGTCCCACCGCGACCGCGGCGAGTATGGCCTGCGCGGCCGTGGAGGCCGTCGGGCCGGCCGCGACCGCGGGGATCATCACGACCGGGACGACGAGCCACCACACCGGCGACAGCCGCCGGCCTAACCGGTCGGAGGCGGCGTCGACGGCGATGAAGGCTAGCAATGTCGCGATCGGGACGTCGTGGGCGTAGGCCTGCCATGGCGGGTTGGGTCCGTGCGCAACCAGCGACCCGGCGCCGACCGCGATGACGAGGAGGCCGTACGTCACGATCGGCGCACTGTGCGGACGACGCGCGACGACCGCGAGACCGGCGATCACGAAGGCGAGGCTGGTGACGGCGGCCGCCGGCTGCCCGATGAAACCCGCGTCTCGATACAGCTCGCAGGCGTTCGCCAGCATCATGTCTTAGAGGTTTCCAAAGAGGTCCGCCGGCCGCAATCGGGGTAGCGACGGCGGGCTGGCGGCCAGGCGGTGGTCGCGTGTGGACCGGAGTCGGTGTCGTGTCAGCTCGCCCGCGCGACGTCGGCTTCCGTGTCCTCGATGCGGCATTCGAGGTGGCGCAGTTGCGCGGTCGCGTTGCGGGCGGTGATCTGCTGGTGGGTGTTGGTCAGTTGGCCGCGCCAGGTACCGAGGAAGGTCCAGGCCCACGACAGCAGGGTCGCGAGGCGGCTGCGGAAGCCGACGACATAGACGACGTGCACGGCCAGCCACATTATCCACGCGAGGAAACCGGTCAGCTCGAGGCCGCCGATCTTGGCGACCGCCCTGAATCGGCAAATGGTTGCCATCGCGCCTTTGTCGCGGTACCGGAAGGGGTTCCGTTCCGGTACCGGGCGTCCTTTGGCTGCGGCGCAGACCTCGGCGGCGATCTGCTTCGCGGCGTAGCGGCCCCCTTGGATCGCGACCTGGGCGACGCCGGGGAGACGATCGCGCGACATCATGTCGCCGACAACGAACACATTCGGATTGCCCGGCAGGGTGAGGTCTTCGTCGACGGCGACCCGGCCTGCGCGGTCGATGTCGGCACCGGACTGTTCGGCGAGCCGGCGACCGAGGGGACTCGCTGCCACTCCCGCGGACCAGACCTTGCAGACGGACTCGATGCGGTGCTCGGTGCCGTCGGCATCACGAACGGTCAGTCCGTCGGCGTCAACGTCGGTCACCGACGCACCCAGCCGCACCTCGACGCCCAGCTTTTCGAGGGTTTCCGCCGCCTCGGAACCGAGGTTGTCCCCGAACGGCGGCAGTACCGCCGAGGCGGCGTCGAGCAGGACTATCCGCGCATCCCGGGGATCGAAATTGGAGTACGCCCCGACGAGTGTGCGGTGTGCGAGCTCGGCGATCTGGCCGGCCATCTCGACGCCGGTGGGGCCGGCACCGACCACGACGAAGGTGAGTAGGCGTGCCCGCTCCCGCGGGTCGGTGGTGACCTCTGCCTGCTCGAACGCGCCGAGGATCCGGCCGCGGAGTTCGAGGGCGTCGTCGATCGTCTTCATGCCGGGTGCGTGCTCGGCGAAGTGGTCGTTGCCGAAATAGGACTGCTGCGCCCCGGCGGAGACGATGAGGCTGTCGTATCCGGTGACGGTGATCTGCCCGAGGTGTTCGGACGTCACCGTACGTTCGGTCAGGTCGATGGTGGTGACGTCGCCGAGTCGGACGGCGGCGTTGGCTTGGTCCTTGAGGATCATCCGCGTCGAGGGGGCGATCTCGCCTTCGGAGAGGATACCGGTGGCCACCTGGTACAGGAGGGGTTGGAACAGGTGGTGGGTGGTGCGGTCGATCACCGTGACGTCCACCTCCGCGCGGCGGAGGGCCTTCGTCGCGAACAGCCCACCGAAGCCAGATCCGATGACGACGACGCGGTGGCGCGCGGGCGGGGACTGGGGGTTGCTCATGGTGAGCCTTTCCGATCACGCCCAGGGGCGACGATCTCGGTGTCGGGGGAGATGGATGTCGGGGTTCAGACCAGCAATTCGACTGACAGGCATCAATAGTGAACAAGCGGCGCAGGGAAGCCAAGGTGAGAGAACAAAATTCTCTAGACTGAGCCGGTGAAGAAGAATGTTTCAGGCGAGCCGTATGTCGAAGGCTCGGGATCGAATGATGTTCGAACGGGGGCGCCGATCGATGAGATCGACCGGATCCTCCTCGATCAACTCTCGCGCGACGCGCGTACCCCGAACAACGCCCTCGCCGCCCTCGCGGGCATCGCCCCCTCGACGTGCCTGGGCCGCGTGCGTTCCCTGATCGATCGCGGAGTGATTCGCGGCTTCCATGCCGACATCGATCCCGCCACCCTTGGCAGGGACCTGCAGGCAATGATCGCAGTTCGAGTACAGGCCAACGCAAGACAGCATCTCGGGCAGCTCGCCGAGCAACTCGCCACCCTCGACGAGGTGCTGAACGTGTACTTCATCGCCGGCGCCGACGACTACCTCATCCACGTCGCCACCGCGAGCAGCGAAGAGCTGAGGCGCTTCGTCCTCGACCACCTCAGCGCGCATCCCGCGGTCGCCTCGACGGAGACCATCCTGATCTTCGAGCACGTGCGCCCGCGGCACCGAGCGCCCCGGACCGAGCAGTCTTCGGGCCGTTGAGGGGGAGCGGAACTGCTTGGCGATGGATGTGATCGGGTGCGTCGGTCGGATGTTGTCTTTGCCGGTGGTTGGCGTGTCGTTGTCCTGGCGCTGTTCGCGCGTCCTGTTGTGGGGGGCGGGCGGGGTGTTGTCGGCGTCGGAGGAGGTCGGTGGCCGGCACGAGTTTTCGGACTCGATGTCGGGTATCAGTTGCTAAGATTTGGTGCGCCAATGGTATTCGCGCGATCGGCAATGGGGAGATGGCAGATCGCCGCACCGCCATCGTGCACCCGGCGAAGTCAATCAGGGATGGGTGGGATGGTCGGCTTCGCCGATGCGTATGCCATGTCAACGCCTGCGCTGTCTGCTCGCTGATCGGTGAGCATGTCCACGCCGCTCCTTTGTTGTGTAAGCGGGTGCACGGGCTTGCCGCTGATTGGTCTCCTCCTCGGAAGGAAGATCTCGGTACGGGGGCCTGTGTGACGCGGATAGTGCGTCGGTGGTCGCGGGGACGAGCATGTGGTGCTGGGAGAGTTCGTCGGGGTTGTTGATCTTCGTGGAGAACCAGGGCGGCAGTGTGGCCAGGACCTCGGTGAGGGTGAGGTGGTTGGTTCGGGCGAGCCGAGGTAGGTAGGAGCTCAGCGTTTGCCCTGTGATCGGTGCGACCGGCCGTGGCAGCACGACCGTGTGCTCGTCTGGACTGCCCGAGCGGGCGCGGGGGAGCCGGCTGTGCGGCGGGTGGCCGGAGCTGTTGCATCTCGCGGTTGAAGGTCGCTTTGCTGGCTTGGAATCGGAGTTCTTTCAACTCTTTGAACAGGGCGTGGGGTCGTAGCTGTGGGTCGTAGCTGTGGGTCGTCGGTGAGGTGCTGGCGGCTGTAGTCGGCCAGGCATCGGTGAGCAGGCGGGTGCGTGCGGTTCGGACTCCGGGTCTCGTGTGTCCGGTCAGGGAGGAGCGGTTCGTCGTCGGGCTGTAGCCGAGCTGCCCCGGCGATGGCGTTCACCGACCATCCGGCCTTGCCCAGGGCCGGTATCAGCTCGGCTCGATCGCGGGGCAGCATGTGGGACCTCGCCGCTTATCCGACGGGAGGGGCCGAGGATTCGGAGGTGATGTCGGCGTCGACGGCGTCCAGGGACTTCGTGGTGATTTTCTCGGTGCCGTCGAGGACGGTGTTGATGGCCGCGCTGCGGATCAGCCAGAGCAGGCTGCCGATCATTTGCGTGGGTGCGCCTGTGCAGGTAGCGGTCGAGCTCGGGCAGTGATCCAGGCCGGTGCCGGTGTAGTCGCAGACTGTCTTCCAAGGCGGCGATGAGCGCGGTCCATTGTTGGTCCTGGCTGAACGGACCGGTGCGGACCATGTTCGAATCGGCCGGCGATCTGCTCGCCGCGGGTGCCGGACAGCAGCCCGGTGCGTTCCAGGCTGATCCCGGCATATGTACAGGTGGCTGGGGTCCTCTCGCTGAAGTATTTCAAGGTGTCGGATGCGTCGGCGCCCGCGCGGGTGCGGGTGCGGGTGTTGAGGTTATGGAGTTCGTCGACTGCGACGAGGGTGACGCGGGCGTCGCGGCTCACGCCGCAGACCGCGTCGGCGATGTCGGTGATGTTGGCGCGCCGCGAGATCGGCAGGTCGAAGAACCGCGCGAACTCCATCGCGATCATCTTCGGGGTGGCGGCGGGCGCGATGGTGATGTAGACGAGGGGAATGTCGTCCGCCGCGTGCGGGTGACGTCGCCGGTGGATCACCTCGACGGTCTTGCCGAGCTGGGTCAGTGCGGTGGTCTTACCGGTTCCGGCGGGCCCGGACACCATCAAGCCGCATCGCCCGGAGTGGGCGTTGCGGTTCAGCTGGACCAGGCGGCGACCGGAGGCGATGACCTGGCGGATCGTGGGTGTCTGGACCACCAGCAACCGGGAATGGTGATCGATGCGATCGTCGTCGTAGTAGTCGCGTTTGTCCTCGGCCAGGCCCGTCCACACCGCTGTGGGCAGCAGGTTCGGCGCGGTGTGCATCTCGGCGACGAAGCCGCGCCACCCGTCCAGCGTGGTCAGCTGCAGGTGTCCGTAGTCGGCATCACCGGATTCGTCATCGGATCCGTGACGGGCCGTGCGGGTCACCATCGCTTGTCCGCCTCGGCGCAGGGGTCGAAGATCGGCAGCGCTACCACCTTGGCGCCCGGACGAGTTGTTGCGGACCGGGTCCGGTTCCTCGTCGATGCTGTCCCGCGCAGCGGGCCGCGGTGGGATCGGGGCAGCCGGTGAGCTGGCCTTGGTGCGCGCGGCGACCCGGCGGTGAGTTTCGCCGAGGCCTTTCCCTCACTGTCGGAAGGACCTTGGTGGGCCCGTTTGAGCAGGTCGGCGACAGCGTCGGCGACTTCTTCTTCGGTCGCGCCCGGTAGGGCGCGGTGGGTGTGGTCCCAGGCCAGTTCCCCGAACGGTGCTGCGACGCGGTGCAGGTGCCTCCAGAACAGGGTGATCCAGCCGCCCTTCCAGTGGTTGCGGACCCAGACGCGTGAGAGGTCGTAGGGGTCGTAATGGATCTCCCAGAGATCCCGATGGTCGGTCACGCCGGATCGCTGGTGCCGCAGCGGGTTCAGGGCTTTGTCGTGGTAGGTGCGATGGCTGATCTTCACGCCGTAGGCGTTGATCGCCCGCCGGGTCGCGGGCAGCAGTTCGACGTAGTCGTCCGCCGACAGTGCGACCGGGACATAGCCTGCGGTTTCGATGAGCGCGGCGTATTTCTCGTTCGGGCTGAACATCCGTCCCGGATGGACGGGGTCGCCGAGCCCGTCGTGGGGCCGGTTCTGCCAGGCTGCCACGAGCCACTCGTCCAGCAGCTCCTGCAACTCCGTCACCGACCACACCGCTTGCTGCTCGACGTGGCGGCCCCGGCGTTCGGCGTTGAATCCGGTGTAGCCCGCGACGAACTGGGCGAACAGCGTGCCGACCGAGCCGAGCATCCGCTCGATATGCCCCTTTTCCCAGCCGGATGCGTCGTGGACGGGCTGGAAGTTGATGCCCAGGAAGTTGCAGGAGGCCCGGAAGTTGCGGGAGATGAACACCTTTCCCTGGTCGACCACGATCGTCTCGGGAATGACGACCGGCCGGGCCGCGGCGTGCTGCATACGGGCATCGATGTCCAGCAGCCGCTCGAACGGCAGCGCCGACCGCGACATCGCCAGCGCCTGCGACCAGCCCGGCCGCATCGGTTCAGGCGTGACGGTGCGGGCCAGCAACACGCTCGCGTCCACCGACTTGGTCGTCGGAGGCAACACCGCCGCGGTCACGGTCCTGGTCGCGACATCGATCATGCCGGTCAAATCGATCCGGCCCGTAACGCCGTCGTCCAGGCGGACCAGCACGTCCAGCGGGGTGCAGTCGATCTGCATCACCTCACCCGGCGCCCACGCGTCCGCCTCGCCGAACGGCCCGTCCGGGCGGTCGGCCAGCGACCGGCGGGTGCGAGCCGATCCGGTGGTGTGCTTGCCCACCGCCAGCTTCTCCAGCAACCGGTAAAGGCTGCGCTGCGACGGCAACCGAACGGCCCCCCGGACCGTGGGCGGCCTCCAGGATCTGGCCGGTCCGCCAGAACAGGTAGGTGGCCGTGCGGGAGGACTCCTGCGTCGCCTCGGCGATCGCTTGTTGCAGCGCCGCCACCACCAGCGGATCGGCCCGACCGTGCGCGGTGACGGGCTTGTCGATCCGATGATCGACCATCCCGGCCAGCCCGCGCGCTTCGTAGCGGCGTCGGCGTTTGGTGATCGCGCTCGCGGTCACCGGACGACCGGCCCCGGTCAGCTCCGCGGCCTTGGCCTGCTCGCGGCGGGTCAGCGACACCCGCTCCGGGTCGTACTCCCGTTTCGGCCTGGTCCCCGCCGGGGCCTGCGGCGGGATTCCGCGCAACACCTCGACGATGTGCTGTTCCCACCACAACGCCTCCGCCGCCACAGCTTCCGGCACACCGTCCAACAGCGTGGACGGGGGAACCGGAGCCTGCGCCGGCGCACTCACCGCCTCGAAGTCTCCGGCCGCCAATAAGTCGGTCAGACCAACCTCGGCGACTTGACCGCCGGTGTCCGCCAGCTGTATTCGTGTTCCCGACACCACGATCACCGTGTGCAACGTTCCCGCCAGCCGCACGCGATCACCGATCGACAACCGCGCAGGCCGCCGAGGCGCAGATCCCCCGCTCACCGAGCACCACCGACCGAACCCACAGTCGCCACCAGAGTGGTCGGGCCCAGCCTGGCGGCCGCCAGATCGGCCACCAGCTCCTGCTGCCACATCAGGTGCAACAGTGCTGGCAGCACCGCGATCCGGTCTCCGGCACGCTCGGCGGTCGCCAGCAGCGGCGCCGGTGACGCGAACACCTCCCGCAGCCGCTGCCCGATCTCGGCCCGGCCGGCGCACCGCGGATGCCGGTAGCGTGCCAGCCACCGCACGTTCCCCGCCAGCATCGGATCCAGCACCCCACTCGCCGATATCGCCAGCCGACCACCTGCTCACACGCCTGCGCCGTGACCGTGAACGCTTCGGCGTCCCTCGGCTCGATCGCGTCATCGGCGCGGACATCGATCACCACACCCGACCCGTCGACCACGCGAGCGAAATAGTCCGGGGCATGGCGGCGCTGGCGTCTGCCATCGCTCCAGTGCAGCCAGAACGGCTGCGACGCGATACCGACGACGTCCCGATCGAAATCGAGCGCGCGGACACGATCGCGCTCCAGCCAGGACTCGTAACCCACATGGTGGCCGGTTGTCACCGACCACCACCACCCGGGGAAATGACCGAGCCCACGCGACCAGCGGAACGTCCGCACCGGCGCGGCGCGGGAGGGAGGCGGGGCTTCCGGCGGCAGGACCGGCGGCTGCGGCTCGTCGAAGTTCGGGTCGAGCACCGGCGGCGATGTCCTTGTTCGGGGCTGATCGGATTTCACCGTCGATCTTCGGTAGTGGACAGGTCGAGCACCGGCGGGCCGGGGCCGGGGCGCTCTGTCCGGGTCTGAGGCGGTCGTGGTGCCACCACGTCGTTCCATGCCGCGATGAACACGGAAAGTGCGGGGGTCGGTCGGCGTTGATGTATCGGTGATCGTGGTGGTGAGAGAGACGGTGAGCGTGAGCATCACGGCCAGTGGTGTGAAGCCCGGAGGGACGTCGATGATCATGCGGGCGACGACGAGGCCGTGACCGCGATCGTTGCATTCACCCCGACGGCGGAGTACCGGATGCGAGTCGGGGGAGGGTTCTGCCCGCGGGGGCCGAGGTAGTGCGCGTCTACGCGGGTAGAGCGGGTCGGTCGGCGTTTACGTGCTCACTCCCTTCGAGGATGTGTTCGCAAGGGACGAGCACGCGTGAGACGTCGACGCCGAAGAGGCTGAGGGAAAAGGTTCCGAGCCCGTTCATTGCGTTCTGGCTACCGGCGAGCACGAAGAAGGTGATCGCGGCGACAGATCGGTCCGCCGACTTCGAGAAGTTGCTTGTGGCGGGCTCCGAGTGTGATCGCGCAGGCAACCAGCGGGGAAGATCACCGGCGAAGACGTTGTCGCCGATCCAGTCCTCGAGGTTGTTGGTGTTCACCTCGGTTTCCGGAGCAAGAAAGTGATCACCGATGTGGGGGTGTGTGGGTGAAGCGAGTGCGGCGTCGACGACGGTGGACGCAACACAGATGGGGTTCTTCTCGGGTCGGATCTGGCGACAGCTTTTGAAATGTGGTGCGGGCGACGTGAAGAAAGATCGCGTGCCGACGTCAACGGGGTATGTGGATAGCTTCCTTGTGCGAAGGCGCAGCGGTGGTCGTCGGCGCAGCGGGGGTGCGTGCTTTTCGGCCATCTGGTGACCCACGCATGGGCTGGGCGCGGGCATCGGTTGCGTGGGCGGTGAGGGTGTCGCGCGTGGACCTCTGACGGGTCGTGGGTGGTTCGGTGTGCGCTTGACCCCTCTCGGTCAGAGATCGGGGCCCGCCGAGCACCGCAACGGGCCGCCCGGTGGGGTGGTGCCCGGAGAACCCGGCGGAGCAACGGTGGCGGCAGGGCCGTGGAAGCGCGAAATTCAGCGCTGCAATGTGGTGCCGGACCGCCCGTGTTCAGGCGCACACGAGTGCGCGTCTTATTGCCCTCGAAATGGGGATCGAACAGGTGGTGCTGCGGCACCGATCGGAGGGTGCTCTGCCGTGGCATGAGAACGGGCGTCCGAATCGAGCGTCCGGAAAAGCGGGGGAACCCCACCCCCTTCGGGGGTCACTCCCCCCGGCCCTTCGGGCCTAGGGGGGAGTGTACTACTAGAAATTGCGCCGCGCCAACCTATTTCGGGACGCCCCATGTCACACGCCTGCGGCGGTGCTGTGTCGACCGCGCAGCGGGGCGCCGGTTCGGCGCGCCCTTCGTGGACTCGCCGCGCCGGCATCGGGACCGCGTCGACCGCCGCACCGACCCTGCCGGTATCGCTCGCGGAGAGGCGTCTCACACGCGTGCTCGGACGTGCTCGCCGCAGCGGTCGAATCACCGTCGAAACGCCCGGAACTCGACCGCTCATTCGACCGCTGATTCGAGCGCTCTGCGACGGGGGTCCGTGACCGCTGATTCGAGCGCTCTGCGACGGGGGTCCGCGACTGCTGTTCGGAGCGCTGCGGCGGGCGGGTCCGCGGCCGCACCCGCACCGTTCCGGCACCGTGCGGCGAACACCGCCGACACAGCGAACGAGTCCCCTGGATGCCTGCTTCGCCACGGCGTGCGATGCGGCACACACCGGGTCTCGGTGAGCGGCGCGCGGACCGCTGGGATCCGGGGGTCGCCGGGATGCTCTACGTGGGGCACCGACAGGCTCGGGACGATTCGTCGAACGCGCCGCTCGGAAGTTATCCACATACCCCGTTGAACCCGGCGCGCGTTTGTTGCCACAGTGCTCCCGCATCACTCCCGCAGTGGTGTCGGGCCGAGCGAAAGGAGCCCGCGGTGAACGCACGTCGTGGATAGAGCCCCGTGGAGTGGTGTAAATCGTTGAGCGCGTGGCGCTGTGATTGCGGTGATCATACCGTAAGGGCGGTGGATTCCTCCTTCTTCGCGGGGATGTCGGCGTGCCCGGCCGAGGATTCCGGCTCGGGGGCGCGCAGTTGTGCCATCGATTCCTCGGATAGGTAGCGGCGGTCACCGACCTGCCATTCCTCGTGGGTTTCGATGAGCACACAGGTCGCCAACCGGAGCAGCGCCGCGGGGTTGGGGAAGATCCCCACCACGTCAGTGCGGCGCTTGACCTCCCGATTGAGGCGTTCGAGGGGATTGGTCGACCACACCTTGCACCAGTGCGGTTTGGGGAAGTCCGCGAACGCGGTGATCTGCTCCTTGCAGTCGCTCAACATCGTTGCCACCGCGGGAAACTGGGGTTCGAGCATGGCCGCGACGGTGTCCACCTGTTGCCGCACATCTTTCCCGGCGGGTTGGCTGAAGATGGTGCGGATGGCGGCGGCGACCATCTCCGCCTGCCCCTTGGGGACACGGGCGAGAACGTTGCGCAGGAAGTGCACCCGACACCTCTGCCACGCCACCCCGAGCAGCACGGTGTCGATCGCGGCCCGTAGACCGCTGTGGTGGTCGGAGATGACCAGCTGAACCCCATGCAGGCCGCGTGCACGCAGACTCCGCAGGAACTCGGCCCAGAACGCCTCGGTCTCGCTGTCCCCGACCGCGCAGCCCAGGACCTCGCGTCGCCCGTCGGCGGCCACCCCGGTGGCGATCACCACCGCCTGTGAGACCACCGCAGCTCCTCGCCCGCCGCGCCTGCCACCGGCACGGGCCTTGCAGTAGGTGGCGTCGAGGAACACGTACGGAAACTCCTGTCCGCCCAGCTCACGGGTGTTGAAGGCGGTCACCTCCTCGTCCAGGTCGGCGCAGATCCGCGAGACCTCGGACTTGGAGATTCCGGTGTCCGATCCGAGAGCGGTGACGAGGTCGTCGACCTTGCGGGTCGACACCCCGTGCACGTAGGCCTCCATGATCACCGCGTGCAGTGCACGGTCGACGCGCCGGCGGGGCTCGAGCAGCGACGGGAAGAACGATCCGGACCGCAGCTTGGCGATCTTGACGTCCAGGTCGCCGCTGGTGGTGGTGACCGTCTTCGTTCGGGTGCCGTTGCGGCTGGTGGTGCGCTCGTCGGTGCGTTGGTAGCGGTCGGCGCCGATGTGGGCGGTGGTCTCGGCCTCGATCAGTGCCTGCAGGATCGTGGTCAGCAATGTCCGCATCACGTCGCCGCCGTCGGCGGTGCGCAGTGACTCGGTCAGGGCGAGTAGGGCAGACTGGTCCAGGGCCATCGCGTGGCTCCTCTCGTGGAAACTTTGGTCGGTTTCTCACAGAGCCTCACGCGGTGGCCGTCCTCATAGGGAACGACACGCGGTCACCCTCGGGCCTTCCGGATTTACACCACCCGAGGGGACTCAAACCACGTCGTGACCCGGTCGAGGACTGGGTGGTTCAGCAGTACCGCGAGATCTTCGGCGACTGCGACACCGCACGCGCAGGCACGCAGGTCGATTCGGCCGCCCGACCGGGCGCGCATCGGCCGCTTCACCCCCACCTCACCGATCGCTGTGGCCGGCGCCGCCGCGGTGTACGCGCCACGGCTGCTGCCGGCCGTCGACGGCAACGAGACCGCGACCGACGTCCCTCACCCAGCTGCACGGCTACCAGTGGCCCGTTGCTCGCTGGCGCTGCCGCACTGTGCGCGCTCGATGTGTCCCGCTACCGCGCGCACAAGTCGACTCGGATGCTCGAATCCGTGGTGCGTCAGACCACCGGTCACCGTCGCCGGAAGGTCATCGTGTCACTGGCTCCCCGGCGACGGACCGTCTGCCGGGCGGCGATCACACTGCACCCCGGCACCGTGATCCGGCCGAAGGCGTTTTCACGAGCTGACCCGGGCCATCGAGGAGGCATTCGCTGGCCGCGGCAAGTGGGAGGTCCGCGTCGAGCATGAGGGGCACAGGAATCGAATCCTCATCACCCGCGCCGAAGTCATCCCCGACACTCGCTCCGCGCGGCACAAGGCGCTGCAGGCGGCGCTCGATGCCGGCGCAATCCTCAAGGACGCGAGGGTCACCGTCGACTCGGTCGACGAGTACGGCGTCGAGAACGGCTCGAGAACGGCGTCGAGAGCACGTTCGAGCCGTCGATGAACTCCGGTGGCCGCGGCTTCCAAGCGAAGGTCGACGAAGCCCTGGCATCTCTTGCGGGCGTGCACGAGTCCGGCCGGACCTGGACCACGGAGTGGACCCCTTCGCAGGGCCACCTGGTGATGCGGCTCGTGGCTGCGGTGCCGACCGGGGTGGAGTACCCGTTCGCCCTGGTCGACGAGGACCTGCGGCACCTGCCGTATGCGACCGGCGCGGCGGACCTGACGATGTTCTGGGATGTGTCGACGAGTTCGAACCGGCCGCATTGCGTGATCGTGGGGCCGACCGGCGGTGGCAAGGGGTTCGTGATCCGCACGATTGCTGACCGAGGCGGTGCGCCGTGGCATCCCGTTCGTCGGTGTCGATCCGAAGATGATCGAACTCGACGGCACTCGAGGGTTACCCCGGTTGTGGCGCGATCGTGTAGGACGCGCTCCGCGCGGCAATGTTCGTGCGTGCGCTGCACACCGAGATGATGGCCCGCAACGCCTACATTCACCACAAGAAGATCGAGGGTTCGCAGCTACCGCTGATGATCGCGGTCCTCGACGAGTTCTTCATTCTCTCCGGCAAGTGGCAGCGGCTGGCGAAGACGGGTGACGACGCGACCCGAGAGCAACCCGAGAGCGACTCGAGGAACTCGACCCGAGAGCGGAGAGCGACCCGAGAGTGACTCGAGAGCGACTCGAGGAACTCAACCCGCTCGGGGCGTGGGCCGCGTGCTCGGTGTCCAGGCGTTCCGGACGCTTCTCTGTTCGGCGGCGCCAGCGGTAACCCTCGTGACAACCCCCGGGCGCCCGCACCGCGGGTGCGGTGCCGGGGGCCGGCCAAGCGACTACCGACTAAAAGCCCGGGGAATGCGTGGCCCTTCGGGTGGCCGCCCATACGTGAAGACCGCAGCCGCGTTGGGCATCACCGCCGCCTGCGTTGCCGCCGTGGGGGTGGCGAACGACCCGATGGGCGAGGGCAATCCCGATCCGGCTCAGGCTGCGATGACGGCCGCCGCTGCGACCGGCGAGAACGGACTGCCCACGCTCAACCTGCCCGAACCTGAAAGGGTCGAGGAACCGGAGGCCCGCTGCGGTCGGCGACCTTCGCTGCTCCGGGAGGGCAGTTCGTCATCGCGACCGGTGACAATCGGTGTTTCGTCGCTTCGGAGAGCACCGTGCTCGCTTTCGGGGCCGGGAGCATCGCGTCGTTGACGCGTTCGGGCGTCTCGATCGGCGATGCTCCATCGGACTCTGGTTGGTCCAAAACCGTTGATCTGGTTCGTATTCTGGTGCTGGAGCTGGGGTTCTCCGTGGGGTGGTGGGGTCGTCGGGATGCCGCGTTGGACGCGCTCGTTACCGGGCGGAGCTCAGGTGCAGGGCGTCGGCGGTGGCCGGTGTCGCGTGCCGGGGCGCGAGGGGTCGGTGCTCGCGGCGGCGAGCTCGGTTGGTGTGTCGTTTGCGGTCGTTTTCGGTCATGCCGCCCCAGATTCCGTACGGTTCGCCCGTCGTCAGGGCGTGCTCGCGGCACTGGGTGAGTACGGGGCAGTCCTGGCAGATCTGCCGGGCCCGTGATTCGCGGTGACTTCGGGCGATGCCGCGTTCATTGTCGGGGGAGAAGAACATCGACGGTTCGATACCGCGGCACGCGGCGCTGTCCCGCCACCCTTCGGGTCCGCTCAGGACCTGGTGGGTCGGCGTGGATGGGGTTCGTGCGGGGAGCAAGTGCGGTTCCTTTCGTTCCCGAACGGGAGGATCTGTGGGCAGATCCGGACTCCGGAAACTGAATTTCTGTGTTGTCGATGTGTCGTGGGGTCTCGGTTGCGGCTCGTTCCGGACAACAAACCGGGCACCTTGGTTTGACGGGTAGTGCGGATGGCCTGGTGTCTGCCGCTAGGCGGTCCAGTGTCCAATCCTCGGCGGTGGCGGTGGCGGTGGCGGTGGCGGTGGCGGTGGCGGTGTGGGCCCCATCGGGGTGATGCCGTGTCATGGCTCCCGCCTCGGGAGGCTTGTGGCTCTTGTGCTGTACGTATGCGACTTTCCCCTGCCGGCCACCCGGGGTGGGATGGAAGATGACGCTCGATCAGTTCGAGGACAGCTTTCGGGTGGTGGCCGCTCGCGGCGTCGGCAGGGGCGACTGTCGCCGGTTCGGCGAGGTTGGCGCCAGGAGAATATGCGATCTGCTCTTCGTCGCCGCGGCGGTTGCCGCGGCCCTTCGCCACAACATCATCGATTGTACGGACATACCGATCACATGGGTTTACAGGAGAACAGCGATTGTTCCGCGAGGCTCAGGTCACCGTTTGTCAGTCGAGCCGATCCTCGGGTGGCTGGCCGGCTATCCGTCGCTCGACCGGATGCTCGCGACCGAAACCCCGGTCGTGGCTGCCCGCGACACCACCGGCGGGCTGCGCGTGAGGTTCGCGCGGACCTTCCGCACCGTATCCCGAGGTGAAGACGGTGCGCGCCCACGGTCGGACACCGCTCGATGATCGGTGTCCCTCTCGACCTCTACCTCTGAGACCGAAGGGTTGTCCCGTCCCGGGTCGCCGAAGTGCCGATGCCGACCGAGGCTGCGGGTGAAACGCAGTGCCCGGGCCGGCTGAGGTGAATACCCGATCGGGTGCGGCGGCAGGATGCGCCGGATGGTCCGACGCGTCGATGACAGCATCGGCATCGTGTCGTTCGCCGTCTGTCCGGTCAATCTGGCTATGGCACAGCACATTCCATGTTCAGTGATGGGATAGTTCCGTCCGGAGGCGCCCCGTGATGTTCATGTCGACGTTGCGGTGACCGTCGAACGTCCGCAGGCTGCTCGTGGGAACAGGTGCACGGCGAGCCGCCGTGCACTCATCCCCGTGCCCCTGGCATTGGTCACCGATGCGATCGGCAGGCGCCCTCGGTGCGCTGGACCGATGCGCCTGTCGGCTCGAGGAGTGAACCGGTCGGATAGGGGTATCCGATGCGCGTGCTGCCGCGTGGCCTCGGACGGCAAACCCGCGCGAGAGCCCGGATCCTCCGGGCCGCCTGACCCCTTCGGTCGGAGGGTTCCCATCTGGACCTGATCCGCATGCTGATGGAAGCCTTGGGGCAGTATCGGATTCGACCGTGCATTTCGCCAACGGCCGCATCCGGCACCTTTGCGCGGACGAACTCATACTTGCCGCCGCCGCCCCACCACCGGCGTATCGCGAGATCACCGATTCGCTCAGTGGCGACGATCCGTTCCCCTCGAGGAACTGCCGACGCGGCGTTCCGGTAGCCGGCCCCGGCTGAAGCCGGTCGGCCTCGTAGACGGAAATCGAGCGCCGCGCCAACCTCGAAAATCCTTCCTGCCCAAGGATCGTCTCGACAGGACGGCCTCCACGCAAAATCGCCTCCGGGTAGAGCCGGGACTATTTGCGTTTTCGGGTCGGTAGATGGTGGGGCCGATGACGAGAGCGCGGTTACCTCGACATCGGTCGGTGCGGGGGACGGGCGGGGCGCAGGTATCGGACGTTGCGGGTGCACGCGGTCAGTTCGGAGAGGGCCTGGTGTAGTTGGCCGGTGACGTCCCACACATCGGGGACGAGGTTTCGGCAGGTGATGATGCCGACGTCGAGGTGCCGGCCGTAGGACATGGCGGCGATGGTGATGCCGCCGGTCATGTCGCTGACGGCGGAGACGGGGAAGTTCCCGGTTACCTCGATGCCCGCGGTGTACAGCGGCCGAGCAGGGCCGGCGGCGTGGGAGATGATCAGGTTGACCGGTGGCGTGGGCAGGGTCAGTGCCCGCAGCGGTGTGCGTGAGATCGGGCCGCGCAGTGCTCGCGGCAGCGCGGCGCCGACGTCGCGGACGAGGGTGGCGGGTGCGGCGCGGAAACGTTGGGGTGCCGCCGTGAGCGAGGTGTGCACCTTGTGCAGGCGGCGGGCCGGGTCGGCTTCGTTGATCGGAAGGGCGATGGGCAGGAGGGAGAGTCGATGGTCGGCGGCCGCGAACTGTGCGTCGGTGCGCCGCGCGATCGGCATGGCCGCGGCCAGCGCCGTGTTTGGCGGGGCATCGTGGTCGATGAGCCAGCGACGCAGCACGGTGGTGCACAGCGCCGTCACCACGTCGTCGACGGTGAACCCCAGCGCGGTCCTGACCGCATCGACCTCGCCGAGTGGCAGCGAGGTGAACGCGAACCGTCGGCGCGCGGTGTCGGGGCCGGGGAATGGGGTGTCGGGGGGTGCCGGTGCCCCGGCCGTCGCCTCGTCGGCCGACCGCCGCCATGTGCGCGGGGTCAGCCTCCGGGCGAGTGTGCCCAGCAGGTCCGCGCCCGGGTGGGTGAGGGCGTCGGCGAGCTCGGGCAGGTGCGGTGCCAGCCGGAGCGAGGACCACATCAGCCGCGCGGGCAACAGTGCCAGATGCCAGGCACTGTTGCCGAGCATCCCCAGGGCGCCGGCCGCCTGGTACTGCTCGTCGCTGAGCCGGTGCGGCACCGTGCGGGGTTGCGGGGTGGTGTCCATCAGCACCGCGAGAGCCTGCGCCGCGGTCAGGCCGTCGATCACCGCGGGGTGCACCTTGGTGTAGATCGCCTGCCGGCCACCGGTGAGCCCGTTCACCAGGTAGCACTGCCACAGGGGCCGGTCGCGGCTCAGTGGACGTGCCGCGAGACCGGAAATCTGCTCGGCGAGCTGTTCGTCGGTGCCGGGACCGGCCAGGGTGACCTCCCGGATGTGATAGCCGAGGTCGAGGAACTCGGAGTCCACCCAGTAGGGCCGGTCGAGCCCGAGAGGTACCTGCTGTAGCCGCCACCGCAGTGGCCCCACCAGGTGTAATCGGCCATCGGCGAGCGCCCGGAGGGCCTGCACCGTGAGCCCGCCACCCGGTGTGGTGGGGCCGAGGACACTCAGGATCCCGACATGGGTGGAGGTGGTGGATGTCTCGGCGTCGAGGAACTGCGCATCGAGTGAACTGAGCTGGTGCATAAGGGTTTTACCTGGATTGGGTGAGCCAACGTGCTGGGCGAGCCCACAAGGCGTCACCCCAACGCTACGCCGCGGCGCGCCCCCCGTGGTGTCCGAGCAGGTCGTTGACCGAATCCGCGCTGAGCTTCGCTCGAAAATTTCGAATTGGCGCACACCGAGATTCGAATTGCGCCGCCGGTGCGGCCGCACGCGGGCGGCAGCGAGGGTTCGTGACATCCCGGCGTGTCCGGACACCAGAGAACTCGGCGATCGCGCCGAGTACGGAAAGAACCTCCGCCGGGGGAGCGTGAGAGAAGTGGGGTTGACCCATCGGCTCTTCGACAGCGTCGAGCGCGAACTGGGAAACGTCTCCGCGCTGGTGTTCTGCCATTGCGAGTCGGTCGATTCCGGCCGGTTGGACACCACGGTGGAGAGCTTCGATCGGCACTTCGCGGTCAGTACGCGGGCGTCGTGGCTGCTGATCCGGGGGTACGGGCTGCGATTTCGCGGACAGCACGGTACCGGGCGGGTGGTCAGCCTGACCAGCGATCACACCGTCGGCAACCTGGCCTGTGGGGCGAGCAAGGGGGCGATGGACCGGATCACGCTGGCCGCCGCCCGTGAGCTTGCCGATCTGGGCGTGACCTGTAACGCGATCAATCCCGGACCGACCGACACCGGGTGGATGAACCGAACAGCAGAAGGCGCACATGATCACCTGCACATCTCTGGGACGCCTCGGTATGCCGCAGGACTTGCGCGAATCTGGTGACGTTCCTCTGCCCGGCGGAGGGCGGAGGGATCAACGCCCAACTTCTCCAGAGCGACGGCGGTCTCGAGTAGTCAAAGGCTGTATCTGATCAACGACGCGAATCGTACGGTCGAGGTCACCGCGCTCTCTCACCGCGCGGACGCCTGTCGGTCCTCGTCCTGACGTGAGACGGCGAGTGTCGCAGGATGGACAGGATAGAGCCGTGGCCCGGGCGAATGCTCTGATCTGGGAATATGTCGGGTCCCGGATGTGATCGGGAGGCGTGTTGCGGATGATGGGTGGAAAGGACCGCGGATTTCACTGGGCGTCATCGCGGGGCCGCTGCTGGCGGTCTTTTCCAGCTGCCGGTGATGATTGTGTGGCAGCACTTCAGTCGACCGAAACCGCGTTGCCGGCGCCGCCGTGGTAGGCCGTCTCGATCCACCCGACGGTCGCCAACCGTCGTTCCTCACGGCTGCTCCAGCGGCCACGGTCGAGGACATTGCGTTGCAGCAACGCGAAGAACGATTCCATCGCCGCATTGTCACCCATGCCCCAACCTTCTCATAGAAACTCGTAAGCTATTGCAGGCCAACAATTCTACGAACATTCCGGAACGGAACCGACCAGGTTCAACCGGTCGACGCAACACCTCGACAATGAAAGGCGCGGAATGGGTGACGTCCATCGGCACGGGCGGCAGCGTTGACTTCGACGGGCGGCGGTGTGGTCACCGGGACCACACCGACCGACGAGTACGGGCTGCCCACGCTCAACCTGTCCGTGAGCAAACCGGCCGAGGACACCGAAGCCACCGAAGCCACCGAAGCCACTACCCAGAAGATCTCGTTTCTCCTGCGTTTCTGTGTCACGAATGCCTTCGGGGCAGTCGCGGTGTTCACCGGGGATCGTCGGGAACCGCCCACAGGCCCGGGCCGGTCCGTCGGCCGGTGTGGGGGGTCAGTGCCCGTAGCCGGGCGGCGTCGTCGCTCAGTGCCTTCCGCAGGTGGGGGCGTACGTCCTCGGCGACGCCTGGTGGGAGTGTGCAGCCGTGGTGCACGAGGTCGGCGGTGTTCTCGATGAGCCGCACCGCTCGCACGAGGAGCGGCTCCGGCACCCAGACAGTGGGAAGGTGACCGTCGTGTTCTCTGGTCAGGACGCCGAGGGTGGAGATCATCGACATCGCTGTCGCCGGCTCGTCGGGACCGGTGTCGGCGCCGGCGAGGGCGGCGACCTCGACGAGGGCGGCGATTGTCGCACCGAGGGTGGGCAGGGGCATGGCGATGGTGCGGGGCAGTGTCAGCAGGTCGGCGCCGGGTGCCTCATCGTTGATGCGCAGGGCCAGTTCACGGGCGAGGGTGCGCAGTGTGTGAGGATCGAAGTACCGGCGGGCGGTGCGTTCGGTGATGTGCATCCGCTCTGCCACGGCGGCGACTCGGTCGGTGAGCAGGTCCTCGAGTCGGTCGGCGGGGACGGTCAGACCGATCCGTGCCAGCTCCTCACCGAGGGCGGAGGCCGTCGTCCTCACCCATGATGATGGTCGTGGCATCGGGGCCTCCTGATCAGAGCGTTCCACCACATCTGGTCTGTCTACCAGTTCGCCCATGGTGCGGCGGCGGCAGGCGACGGGAATGAATGCCGCGCCGGACCGGATTGCGGGTTCGGCGACGGGTGCTGGATCGGACGCTGACAGTTTCCGGGGTGCGCTCGCTGTCGGATCGGGACTTCCACAGTGGTGTGCAAATTTGGTGCAACAACGAAGGGTGGGCATGTCTGTCCTCGACGCCAGAAGCGCTCTTGCCGCCAACTCTGCCCGTGCACACCTCGGCTTCGGAGGGGGGAGCTGTGGAGCGATTCCGGTGGCGGGCAGGGCATGCAGTCGGCGGCGTAGTGCTCGGTGAGCGCCTCTGGTCGACGATCTCCGCCAGATCATCCGCACGCGCATGCGTCGACGGCGAGGACACGGTGATCGAGTCGATGCGCGGCGACGTTCCCCGGGGCAGTTCCCCTGCCATGCCCGCCTGGAGCGGTGGGTCCCGGTCGAGTCCTGACCCGGACGAGTAGTGCCATCTGGACAGCGGAGCTAGACGTCCCCTATCGCTCGCTCGTCGCGGCGATCGCGTCGGTGATCTGCCCGCGCTGTTCGGCGGTCGGGTCGCGGGCCCGGGCGTCGTCGGCGATGCCGAGCATGACCATGACCCCGGCCGGCCGATCCCGTGACCGCGCATGTATGTGGTGAGGACGTCGGAGACGAGTAGGTCGGCGGCGATTCGGTCGCGTCGGCGGTACAGCAGCGACGTCAGTGGTACGTGCCCGGACAGTAGGTCGTCGGTTGTCCTCTGACGCACCGCGTTCAGACTGACGATCGTCTGGTCGTCTGGTCGTCAGGTTCGGGTGTCGGCACTGGGGTTCCTCTCGGTCGGCAGGCGGCAACGGCGGATCACAGGCAGCGCGGCGGTGCGGTCGCTCCGGCCCAACTCGTTCGGTCCGTGCTGCGGAGCGGGGATCGCCACCGGAGCCAGACGCCGCCGGCGGCGAGGACGACACCGGCGAGGGCCAGTCCGGTCGCGTGCCAATCGACCACGAAGACGGTGGGGGTGGTTCGGGGCCGGAGACGAGGTGGAGGGTGCAGTGCGCGGCCACGGTGGGCATCTTTGCTCGGCTGGAGTGCTGTTCGGCGATGACGAGTCCGTACTGGTTGAGCACGTCCTCGGGGAAGCGGTGGTGTCCGCGGCAAATCTCCTGTGGGGGGTGAGAGATGAACGCGGCCAGATAGACCGCGATCCCGATGACTACCGCGGCCAGCGGTCCCGCGCGGCGCATCAGCTGCCGGGACGTCGCGGGCGGCGGGCGGCGAACACAGCGACGGTGATCTCGACCTCCTTGAACGCGGCGGCCAGAGCCGTATGCAATCCGTCGAGGTCGTCCCCGCGGTTGTGGAAACGGTGTGATCGGCCCGCTGTAGAGGCTGTTCAGGGTGCGGCTGAGAAGAGTGTGCTGCACACCGTGTCGAGGATGGTCGAGCCGAAGAACACCCCGTCGTCGGCCATGAAGTAGCCCAGGTTGCGGAGCCGAATCTGCCATTCGCGCTGAACGCGGCGCGCCTGCGCGACAAGCTCTTCAGGTTGTGCGGGTGTCAGCGCATCGGGAGCGGCCAACAACGACTCGACCACCGCGACCGGGACGCGACGGGTTGAGCTGTCGTCGGCGTTGTCGTCAGACCTGTCGTCGCCTGACCGCTTGCCCGTTAAGTCCCGCAGAAGGTTTGGAAGGATGTGCCGAATCATTGTGGGCGGACATGGTGTGATCAGACCATTCGTCGCGGCGGCCGAACGCCATCAGCTTCTCGAACGAGCGGCAAATCCGGGCAGGTTGTTTCGGTCGCGGCGAAGTCAGGTTCCGGCATGGCTCGGGGCACGGTGCGGGGTCGGGTTCGACGAGTGACGGTGTCACCCGACCGGGCGGTGATCTGCCGGGCGTGGACGACATCAGGCGCCGACCTGCGGGGGTGGGTGTCCTGCCGCCGTGCGTATACCAATCAATGTCGTTGACTACGTTTAAGGTAGTAAAAGTACGCTAAGATGTCTGTTGTCTACGTTTGCACCGAACCAGGGGGAGAAGGTCTGTGATCTGGCCGGAGCATCGTATCGAGACTCGGCCCTGGAACCCGCGTCATCGGCAGGGTTCGCGCGCGGACCGCACCCTGGAGACCGTCGACGTGATGATCCCGCCGATGATCGGCGCCCTCGACTGCGATCTGGTCGGTGTTGTTGCCCGCGCGCACGAGGAGGCGGTCATCGCGGTGGCCCGCCTCGAAGCAGGGTTCGGCGAGCACCTGGCGCCGCTGTCGGACTTCCTGCTGCGCAGCGAGTCGGTGGCGTCGTCGAAGATCGAGCACATCGACGCGGGCTGGCGCGCGTTCGGCAAGGCGCTGGCCGGTGGCAAGTCCAGCGCGGAGGCCAAGTCCCAGCTCGCCGCGGTCAAGGCCCTGATCGCGATGGTCGACGCGGCCGGTGACGGCCCGATCACCGGTGACACCCTGCTCGGTGCGCACCGGTTGCTGATGGCACCGGACTACTACACCGCCCGCGACTCCGGCCGACTCCGCGACGTGCAGAACTGGATCGGCGGCAGCGACTACACCCCGATCGACGCGCTGTTCGTGCCCCCGCCACCGGAACTGGTCGACGAGCTGATGGCGGACCTGCTGGAGTTCGCGAACCGCACCGACCTGCCGATCCTCGCGCAGGCCGCGATCGCACACGCCCAGCTCGAGTCCATCCACCCGTTCACCGACGGCAACGGACGCATCGGCCGCGCCCTGATCAGCGCGATCCTGCGCCGCCGCCGCCTGACCCACCGGGTCACCGTCCCGTTGGCGTCGGTGATGCTCGCCGACACCCGCCGCTACTTCGACCACCTGACCCGCTACCGGGCGGGTGATGCCGACGGGTTCGTCGAGTACGTCGCCCGCGCGGCGATCGTCTCCAGCGAGGCCGCGCAGGACTCTGCCCGCGCCCTGGCCGAACTCCCCAGCTATTGGCGCGATATCGCGCGGCCGCGCAGCAACTCCGCCGACGAGAAGATCATCGACGCCCTCCTCGGCACGCCGATCTTCGGCGCCGACACCGCCCAGCAGATCACCGGCACCACCGACGCCAGCGCGTACCGCGCGCTGGGCCGGCTCACCGCGGCCGGGGTGCTCGAGGTGCTCTCCGAGAGCAAGCGCAACCAGATCTGGGCCGCCACCGGTGTGCTCGCCGAACTCGACGCCCTGAGCACCACCATCGGCAGGCGCACCACCGAGCACCTGTAGCCTTCCGCAGGGCCCGCCGCTCTGCGCCCTCGGCACCCGTCGCGGCGACGGGTGCTGCTCGGTTAGGGCCCCGGCGGCGAGAGCTCCGCAGCAGCAACGAAATACACGGTAGCGCAGAACCTGCCACTGTCGGCTGGCGCTCTGCCGGGTCACGGACGTGGCGGCGATGGCAAGCCCCACCGAGGGCGGCGCGGGTGATCCTGGACACGAAAGATTTAGGCAGGACACGAAAGGCGGAGGCGCTGAACGCCCGTCGTTGGTGCCACTGCAGCATGAACGCGTTCGGTGATGTCGAGGTTGCGCGCGGCGTCCGCTGGGTTCGGGTGAGGAACAATAGAATTCGTGAGCGCCGGTGGAGGTGGGGTCGTCGAGCAGGGCCAGGAGGAGGTGGTCGGTGCCGATTTCCTCGTGCCCGAGCAGGGCGGTCTGGCGGAGGCTGCCCTCGGGGACCTTCTTCGTTTTTGCCGGTGTTCGGGATGTGCCCGGCGACGGGGGTGGAGCCCGCCGGTGCGCTGGCGCCCTGGAGCTTGCTGTCGAGTGCCGGGGCGGTGACGCCCCATGAGGTCAGTGCTGCCGTTCCGGGGCCGCCGGCGTCGAGGATCCCGACCAGTAGGTGTTCGGTGCCGACGCCAGTTCTGGTGGTGGGTGTGGGCGGCGCCGGCGGCGAGGACGACCACGTGGCGGGCTTGATTGGAGAATCTCTCGAACACGATGACGCGCTCCCGCCCCAAGGCGTCGCCGCGAGCGACGCGATCCGCTGCTGAATCTCTGCTGCCCATTCTGGGTGGGATCGATGCGACCTCGGCACCCGCGGGCGTAATGGTGCTGTGACCTGGTGTGATGACATGTCTCCGGTTTGTGATGTGGGGTGTCGGCGACCTGTCGGGTGAGTGCCGGCGCCGGGGTGTCGGCGGGCGTGGGGGTGTCTGCTTCGTCCGTTTTCGAGCCGTTTCTGAAAGGTATTGATTGACAACATGTTTGGGTAATTACTTGGTGAGTAAGTTTTTACGTGTGTTGTGCACGTTTTTCAGATTGTAAGGTTCGAAAATGGTTGATTATCAACAGATATGGGTGTTTTAAGTTTTTCGGCTGTTTTGGGATTCGAGGGTGCCGGGTGGTATGCTGTGGGTATGACATGGAGCGGTGCGGGAAGGCGAGTGCGCGGCGGGTCGGGCACACCCTCCCGCTTCTCCAGCCTCGTTGGGGTGCGGGGACCGGATCGAACGGGACGATGAAAAGTGCAGGCGAGAACCTAATCTCGGAAACTCAGAGGAGCGAAGCGACTCGATCGACGGCAACGGGAATCGACCCACTGCGAGCCGCGCAGCGGCTCCCTGGCGGGGAGCGCAGCGACTCGCCCCGTCTCCCGGCGCGGAGCGCCGGGAGCAGCGCCGCGG
>NZ_CP118323.2:0-398884 GCF_038447315.2 Rhodococcus sp. DK176
CGCGGCGCTGCTCCCGGTGCTCCGCACCGGGAGACGGGGCGAGTCGCTGCGCTCCCCGCCAGGGAGCCGCTGCGCGGCTCGCAGTGGGCTGATTCCCGTGCCGTCGATCGAGTCGCTTCGCTCCTCTGAGTTTCCCAGATTAGGTTCTCACCTGCTCTTTTCCTCGTCCCGTTCGATCCGGTCCCCCACACTCCAACGAGGCTGGGAAGGCGGGAGGGTGTGCCCGACCCGCCGCCCACTCGCCTTCCCACGCCGCTCCATGTCATACCCACAGCATATCACCCCACTCTCTTACGCAACTCAAACAGTTGAAAATCTCAAACACCCAAATCTATTAATTCATAACAGATTACGAACCTTACAATCTAAGATTTGTGCACAACATATGTAAAGCTTTATCAACCAATTGATTACCCAAACATATTGGTAATAAACAACTTTCAAAAACACCTCCAAAACGGACGAAACAGACACCCGCGCCCGCCGACGCCCGTGGCGCCGGAACTCCCACACACAGCTCGCCGGCACCCCACATCACAAACCGGGGACATGTCATCACACCAGGTCACAACACCATTACACCCCCACGCAGCACACGGCCCCCGCACCCCGGAAACCGGATGCGGGCCGTGTACCGAGAGAAGGGCGAGAGCTACGCCGCAGGGTCCAGCCAGGGCCGACCGTGGCGGCCCTCGACATACACCCCGCAACCCCAACAGCCACGCCCCGACGAGCGTGCCGTCCCCATGCTCTTCCAGTCCTCCCAGCCCCACAGCAGTTGAGAAGAACTGGCGCAGGCTCAGTCGTAGAGGTAGGAAGGTTCGTCGTCCACGATCCGCCGGAAGAGCGCACACAGCGGCTCAAGATCCAAGTCCGCGCGCGCTGCGTGGCACGCAGCGTGAAGCTCGGAGAGCCCGATCAGGTTCCAGGCCAAACCGCGTCCAGACTCGGCGAGCAACTGGTCGAAGAACTCTCGCTGCGTCCGACCATTGCCCTCACGAAACGGATGAGCAAAGTTCACGAAGTCGTACACATACGCCAGCTTGCCGGACAGGGCTTGTTTCGTGACAGAGCCGATATGCCGCAGCTCGTTCAGCTGTTCGGCAACATACTCGATCGGCCGAGCGATTTCCCGCGGGGGAATGAAGGACTCACCCTCCTTTTCGATGCCGACGGTGCGCAGGTCCCCCGCCCACTCATACACATCCTGAAACAGGTATCGATGCAGTGCCTGCAGATGGACCAGATCATAGGTTCGTGACACCACCGACGGGTCAGCTCTGAGCTCTGCCACCCGAACCTCGACGAGATCGTTCTCAGCGTTGATCAGCTCATCGTCTGTCGTGGCCCCGACCCGGTTGCGGAGCACCGTCGAGTCAGGAATGAAATAACCCCGCCAATCGGTGTCATGATCGCCCGATTCCCACGGGTACGGCCTGCTCACAGACCGACCACGACGACGCCGGCCAGCCTGCTATGCCAGGTTGTATCGTGCACGGACCCGGGAGCCAAGCTGTTCGATGTCGATCTCACCACGCACATAGGCATCCTGATCGGCTCGAGTGACGTCAGTGCTCCGGGAGCCCTCCAGCTCGCTCGTTGTCCGGGCCGCGCGGATAGCCCGCTCACGTCGCGCACGGTCATCCAACGGTCGACGAATCACCATTCACGCCACCTCCTACTCGAACCCCCAGTTTACCGATGCAGTGTCACAGACAGCCCCTCGACACCACTCGGGTGACGTGGAACTGCACCACATCGCCCGCATCGCGCCGTCGAAGCGGCCCGAAATCGCGCCGTCCCGGTCCCAGCAAACGTCCTCACCACCGATGGCGCACGATCTGCGGCGACAACGACACGCGATCACGTCGAAGACGCGCAGTACGGAGATCTCCTCGGGGAGGCCGGCGGCGTCGCGGATCGACAGCACCCGGTGATGCAACGCCGCGTCGTCGGCGCGCAGCGCCTCCGCCTTTCGGTGCCCAGGATCGCCCGCGGCGGGACCTGCACCGACACAAACGTCACCGCAACCAGATCATCCGCCGACCAGCACTACCGCCCCCACACCGAGACCACCGAGCCGAGTCCACCGATCGAGCCCTCCGTACCGCCACGCCACCGCGGCAGGATCAGGCGGCCGTTGAGCCGTTGCGTTCGAGCCTCTCGGCGATCCACACCTTGATCAGCGACTGCCGGGTAACCCCGAGACGAGTCGCCTCACGATCCAACTCCGCGATCATCCACACCGGGAAGTCGACATTGACACGCCGCTGCTCCTCGCCCGGGCGCCGGGCCCTGGCCGTATCGAGCGCGAACGTCACGTCCTCGCCGGCATCAAAACGCTCGTCGAACTCGTCAGCTCTCATAAAGCGCCACCTCTCCATCACGTGAGCGCCGAACCGAGATGATCCGGGTCCGGGCCGCACGAAAGGTCACGACCGCGGACCACCATGTTCCGTCAATCACACCGATCACCAACCACCTGGAGCTCATCCGTAGTTCCCGCGGGCACCCTCGAGCCGGTGCGGATCTCGCCACAGCGCCTGCGCCGACAGAAAATCGATGCCGCGCTCGGCCAGGTTCGCTCGCCGCCACCGCGGGCGGACTGGTAGACAGACCAGGTGTGGTGGAACGCTCGGATCAGGAGGCCCCGATGCCGCGACCATCATCATGGGTGAGCACAACGGCCTCCGCCCTCGGTGAGGAGCTCGCACGAGTCGGTCTGACCGTCCCCACCGAGCAACTCGAGGACCTGATCACCGACCGAGTCGCTGCCGTGGCGGAGCAGATGCGCATCACCGAACGCACCGCCCGCCGGTACTTCGACCACGACACCCTCCGCACCCTCGCCCGCGAACTGGCCCTGAGCATCAAGGACGAGGCACCCGGCGCCGACCTGCTGACACTGCCCCGCACCATCACCATGCCCCTGCCCACCCTCGGGTCGACGATCGCCGCCCTCGTCGAAGTCGCCGCCCTCCCCGGCCCCGACAAGGATCCCCACGAGCCGGCACCAGCGATGGCACTGATCTCCACCCTCGGCGTCCTGACCCGAGACCACGACGGCGACCTCCCCACCGTCCGGGTGCCGGAACCCCTCCTCATGCGCGCGGCGCGGCTCATCGAGAACACCGCCGACCTCGTACACCACGGCTGCCCACTCCCACCAGACGTCGCCGAGGACGTCCGACCCCACCTGCAGAAAACACTGCGCGACGACGCCGCCCGACTCCGGGCACTGATCCCCGACACCGGCCGACGGACCGGCTCGGGTCTCTGGGCGGTCCCCGACGACCCACCATGACCACCGTGGCCGTCCCCCAGGGCATTCCTCCCCAATCGCAGGAGGCCAGTGTGCAACCGATCCTCGACACCGGGCACGCCGGTGCCCGCCGGCACCCCACATCGCAAACCGGGGACATGCCATCACATCAGGTCACGACGGGATCGCAACGAAGACGGCCCGCGCCCCGAGGGTCGGGTGCCGGCTACAACGTGCGCCGGTGCGATTCAAGCAATAGGCGATTTGCTGCACAAGGGTTCCGTTCATTCAAGCTTCCGCAAGTGCAGAGGGCAGGTTCAAGAATCGTCTTCCCGTCCCCCGGGTCGGCCATGAAATCGTCGGTTTGCTTGAACATCAGCTGCGACGATTCAAGCAAACCAAACAGAACAGGCTCTTCCTCTGCACGACGCATGGAACGCCACCCGATGGGAGTAACCATCGACGATCACCCCGACACCAGCCCCGATCACGACCAAGAGGTGATGACGTGCTTCCGATCCCGCCGTACGGCCGGGGAGACAGCTCGATGGTGTGGCAGCCCTGGCTGGTGCCCACAGTCCTCTGGTGGAACTGCTGGCACTGACCCAGACCCACCGCGCGGCCGGCGACGGTCAACCGGCAGCGGCCGCGCGGTCGCCGCGATTCTGACATCGGCGCTGAGTTCGGCAGAGCAAGACATCCGCTCCTTTCGCCGCCCAACACGCCCGACCGTGGGCCCCGCCGATGGGTCACAGACACACGTGGCACGGCGGTGTGGTGACCGTCAGCCCACGCGGATGCCCTCGTCGGCGAGGAACTCGCGGGCACGACCCAGTTGGCGGTCGGCGGCGAAGGTGTACCACTGTTCGGCGAGGCCCTCCCGGTGGACGAGGTCGCGGAACCGGCCGAACGCACCCCTGCCCTCGATCGCCCGCTCCAGCCGCTCCCGCAGCGCCGCATCATGCTGCCGCTGCGCGAAGGCCGCCATATCCCGCCAGCCCTCCCGCGAGCCTGTCCGGTCGAACCGGAGCCACCGGTCAGGCTCGGCCTCCACGTCGACGGCGGCGTCCTCGCCGACCATCATCGGATCAGTACTGCTGTCGTCATACACCTGTCCGGTGCGCAGGTCGAGGTAGCCACCGGTCGACATGCCCAGATCCCCCTCCAATTCGGCACCGAGCATCTCGAGGTCCACCGGCACCACCCGCCCGGCCAGCGGCTCGCCGCGCAGACACGCAAGCAGATCCTCGGCCAGCACCCCGTCACCCGCGCCGGCACGCCAGGTCAGCCGGTTGATGACCGACACCGCCACCGGCTCGGCCTGCTCCCGTCGCTGCTGCAGTGCCATCGGTACGCCGGCCCCCACCTGTTGCAGCGCGTCGTCGACGTCACGGCCGCGCACCGCGGCCAGGAAGCGGGCGGCATCTGCTGCCGCGATAGCGGCGCGCAGCTCGGACACCTCGAGCGCGGGCACCTGGTCCCGTGCGGGCCACGCGTGCAGCAGCATCGGATGCGGCTGAGGTGGTCTGCGCGGTGCTCGGCCTTCCCCGTCGTCGTCGGACCACCGGCGCCCGTACTGATCCGGGATGGCGCCCCACCCCCAGTACGGCAGAGGCTTCCCTGGCGTGACCCCCAGCACTTCCAGGGGGTCGACCTTCTCGGCGCCGATCACACAGCGGTGGGTCCAGTCATCACCCAGGTCGAAGGTGAACTGGAACTCCGCCCCGGGCTTCAGGAGCCGGGCGACTTTGGCCGACTCGATGTCCACCGCCTCGGTGATCGGCCCACCGAGCGACTCCACCATCTCGGCCCCAGTCTCCGTGTCGGTGACCACACGTCCATCGGCAAGGGTGAACATCGACAGGTGCGCCCGATCCCACCGGGCGAAGCCGTCGTTGATCGCATTCGCAAAGTCCATGAAGGTATGCGACGGTCCGACCGCGAAGATACGGCCGGGCCACGGCCACAGTTCCTCGCCGCGCCCGCCGAGCAGCTCCACCGTCACCGACAACCACGTTCGCGCCATACCCCGAGGATGGCATGCGGGCCGCGGCGCGGCGCGGGGATCGGCGGCGACACCGTCGAATGCGTCGTCGTCCGCCCCGTCCTCGAACACCCGGACGGGGCGCCACCCGCGGTGAAGCCGACAATGAACATCGACCCGCTCGCCCACCATAATCCCATCGAACGCTGCCGGTCCGTCTGTGGAATCCGGCTAGCGGCCGGCTAGCGGCGCTTCCCGTACGCGTGCCGGCGTGTGCTGTTGCTCGGCTCACCGCCCACGGAGTCGGGCGTTTCCCTCGACGTTAGGTGTGTTCGTAGGCGGTCACATCGGTCCCGCGGCCACCGAGACGTGGAAGTTCCCCGCACCCACGGACCGCTCGAGGGTCGCAATGACAGCAGCCGGATTGTCGTAGGGCCCGTTGAGGTAGAACGGCTGACCGTCCCTACCGAACTCGATCCGACCCGGCCCGTCCCACTCCCCCAGGAACGCGGCGGCCTCATCATCGAAGGCGCCGGCGGGCTCGAAACCGAGCCCCCGCGCATACGCCGCCGCCCCCAGGATCAGTTCACGGCCGAGCTCGATGGGAATCTCCATCGCCGGGCGGTCGAACGCCGCGTAGTACGTGCGGATGGCGGTGGGGATCCTGCCCGCGTCCATGGTTTCGGGGTCCCGGGCATTCTTGACCCCCAGGCAGTGCACGTCGGCCAGGTAGCCGCGCAGCGTCGCCCGACCACGGCGTCCCTCTCGTGCCACCACCACCTGCGCAAAGCCCTCGACCTCACCGGCGGGAGCGTCCAATTCCGCCCACTCCGGATGACCCCCGAGACCCAGCCCGACACTCCAGCCGCAATTGACCCAGCACCCCAGCACCCGCCCCAACCCTCGGGACGCGTCGGCCTCGGCAGCGACTCGTCGCACCAACGGCGCCACCACCGACGGCCGCACACCCAGAGCACGCGCGATCACCTTCGGCGGGACACCCTGCTCCCAACGCCGCCGCACCTGCTCGACCAACTCCACCTCGTCCATGGCACCCCATTCTGCCCACCGATCGGGACGCTCCCACGTCCGCACCTATCCGCACATGTCGGGCCAGGTGAAGGGCCGTGATGGCCGATCGTCGGCGCCGGGCACGTCGATCGCGGCGCACACCACCCACGTCAGTGGCAGGAAGTACGAGATCTATGTAGACGCTGCCTTGATGACCTGCTCGCGGTTCACTTCAGGACGACATCACGCAGATCATCGAGGACCTTCATTCGTTCATCCTCGGTCAGCAGTACGTGCAGCGGGGAAAGGTTGCGCATCTCGTTCCCAGTCTCGTCGTCCGACTCGACGATCTGACGAAGGGTCTCGACGTCGTTGTCCTCGACGATTCGTTCCCACCGATCCAGGAAGTCGGTGAAGTGCGGGCTTCGACTCACATGCTCACGGACACTCTGGAGACTGCGGCGTACGCGGACGGTGTCGAGGGGCAGATGCTCGCGCTCGACCTTGTTCAGGATGGCGGTCTGCATGAGCTTCTGTCGGGTGACCTTCATGTTGACCACCGTCATCTCGCTCCCTCATTGCTCAGGCCAACTACCGCTGCGGTCGTGCCCACAGTGTACGGGTCCGGCCACCGTTTTCGCAGGTCAACCCACGCTCACGCAGCGACGACCCGACCTCCATCCGCCGATACGAACAAGGGCTCACAGGACCATCCACGCTACAGCGATCATCCCCCGATAGCGTCACCAGTCGGACGAGGGCAGCCATTCCCAGAGAAAAATTGCGGACTCGGAAATAATTGCCCGACACTCCCCGAGAGCGTCCACCTTCGACGGCCGCGGTCCGGTGGCCCTGCGCGAGCCACCCGCGTTGCCCGGTGACTCAAGCTTCGATACGACCTGCTCAGTGAAAGGCCCAGCTCAGTGTGAAGAGTGTCGTGTGCGTTCCGGTACCTTTGCGCGCACCGCAGAATCCGGGATTATCGACCAGAGGCGCGGATTCGCGGAAATGAAGCAGCGCGCTGACGTATGCCGCTCAGCCACCCGAGCCCGGCGAGCCCGGCCGGTCCGGGAGGCGAGGTCGAGGTGCAGCCGACTCCCGCACCGCTCTTGTGGCGCGATCGGCGCGGCATACGCCGTCCCCTGTGGCCTCCGGTTTCCTCGACCTTCTCGGGTTTGGGCTGACGACGCCGCGCCAGCCGCTACATCTCCGCCGTTGCGGTTCGGTAGGTCTTCGCCGCAGCGATACCGTCGTCGTAGTCGCTGACGTACTCCCCGGCCGCCCGGTCATACCGTGAGCCGACCGCTGCTGGATCGTGGGCCATGAATACCACGTCTGGCCGTCCGTTGTTGTAGCGGCGGTAGGTGTGATAGTCCCAGCCGTCGGGCGCGTAATCATCGTTCCATGCCAGGCGGGCGACGGGAACGAATCCGGCGTCGGCATAGATGTTCGGCAGAACCGTGTCGAAGCAGTCGAGGCGTCGTCCTCCGAGGACGGTGGCCTGGCGCAGCATCGAGGAAGCGGCGTTGGGATGCGCGCCGTCGTTGTGGGAGAACACCGAGACGACTTCATCGTCCTTCAGGGCGACGCCAGCTTTTCCGTCCTCGGTGACCAGCATCCGCATTTCGGCGTATTCACGCTCGTCATAGACGTAGACCGACGATGCGTAGTGGTTGTTGCTCGTCAGTTCCAGCATTTGCGTGCGGTACAGATCCGCATCCGACGGCGGTAGCTCGTACAACGTCGGGCTCGATAGCCCACGCGCAGCGAAGTCGGCTCGCTCGGAGTCAGGCCGGCTGTATGCGGCGAGCGGGTCGACTCGGCGGCCACCAATCAGAAGCCGAGCGCTTCGGCTTCCTCGATCTTCTCGTCCGTCCAGACCTGCTCGATCGCCTTGCGCTGCTCCGGCGGCAGATCGGGCGTCCACCGGTACTTCCGCCAGAACGCCTCCCTGCGCTCCTGCGTCATCTGCTCGTGATTCATTGCTGTCAGCTCCTTCGGTTCGAACATCTTCCCCAGCGTTTCGGGCGCGGCTCAGCGCTTCGATTTGGTTCGCACGCAGTCTGTCACCTGCAGCCAAGCGGCGCTCGAGGTCGCTTCGTGCAGGCCCGGCTTCGCTCTCGATCGCCGACCGCAGTTCTTGTTGGCCACCAGGTGTGGCGTCGTAGAGGGCTTGGATTTCGGCGTGGTTGGATTCGGCCTTGGTGAGCCGTTGCTGGAGGTGGACGGCGTCGGGTTGGGCGTCGAGGTCACGGCGGGCTTCGGTCAGCCGGGTAGCGGCGCGGGTGAGGCGGTTGCGCATGTGCGGGGTGCAGCGTGGTCCGGGCTTGGGTTTACACATCGGCGCCGACCTCGGTTGCGGTGTCGATGAGTGCGGCAAGGCACGTGCCGAGCTGTGCGACCGAGAGTTTTCCGGGGCGACCATCGTCGGGCAGGTAGGTGTCGCGGCGCAGCTCGATCATCACGGCGGATACGCGGCCGTCGCGGCCGTAGCGGTCAAGCGGCACGTAACACCCTGTGTAGGGGGTGTTCTCAGCGATCTCCCCAAATGGCAGGAAGGCCCGGCGGGTTGCGCTCGTCAACCAGTCCGGTGTGTGGACGGGATCCGTGCCGATGCACAGGGCTGGTCGCGCCGTTGCTGGGTTTTCGAATCCGGAGGGCCGCTCGGGGTAGGAGTGGACGTCGATGATCACTGCTCGTCCGCATGCGGCGATGCGGTCGGTGACGAGCTCGGCGACCGCACGGGCGTACGACGGAAGTACTCGTCGAGGAGTGCCTCAGTGTCGGCGAATGGTTCGCCCCTAAGCCGCCTTCCGTCGCAGGTGCGGGTGTAGACGGCACCGCGGCCAAAGGCAGTGGCCGGTTCGGTTGCGTCGGGGAACCGTTCGGGGTCGACGACCAGTCGGGACAAGGCGTTCTTCACGATCCACGGATAGGTGTGGGCATGGTCGGCGCCGAGCGTGGCGATCAGGTCGGTGTCGGTATCAGTGGCCTCGTCCAGTTCGGCGTCGAGTGCCGCGTCGTCGAGCAGCAGCTGTGCGCGGACGTGCGGGGGAATCGTGCGGGAGGCGTGCGGTACGTGCAGGATCACCGGCGATGACGGGTGACCTGGCAGGATCGAGAAGCTGTTCATGCGTTCCTTTCGTGAGATCGGCTGGCGGCCAACCTTGGCGGTAGGTGGCGAACCGTGGTCGGTGATCGAGCGCTCCGCCCGGACTACGTCCCCGTTCGGTCGGGTTCGCTGGCGGCAGCGAGCACTCCCTCCGGGCCAGTTACTCAGGTGAAGACATCGACGTACCAGCGCCCGTCGACCTTTTGGGTGGTCACGGTCTGGGTGCCGCGTTTGACCGGCTGGGCGGGTTGCATCACGGATAAATCGACGAGGTAGACCCCGTCGGACAGTTCGACGGTGCGGAGGCAATAGTTGGTGCCGACCGGGACCGCGTCGATGACCTTCTGCAGCTCCGGTCCAGGGAGCACTGATGAGCTCGGTGTTGCGAGCGCTCGGGCGGTTTCACCGTTGCGCTGGCTGTAGTACGCAAAATTGAACGCTGCGATCACGCCCGCGCCGCTCTTCTGGTCACCACGGTCTGCCCGGCACTCCCCGTCCGACGCGGATGTCTGTTCGGTCGGTGCCGGTTCGGGCAGGTTGAGGATGGGCAGCCCGTTCTCGTCAACCGCTGCGGTGGCGCTGGTTGTGGCCGCGGTCGGTGCGGTTTCACTGTCCCCTTTGCGCAGGTGGCTGATGGCCACCCCGCAGGCCACAGCGACGGCGACCGCCGCGACGGCGGCCATCGCCTTCTTTCCCGGCCCGCGGCCGCCGCGGGCCGGCGGTACAGGTGACCGGGGTCGGGGCGGTGGGGGTGGTGGTGTGGCCGGGTCGCCGGGCGCCGTGGTGCGGGCGCCCGGAGGGTTGCCGGCGGTGGGTGAGCCGTCGAGGAGGTCGATCACGGCGGGATGCCGCGACGGCTTTCGGCTCAGGGTCGGCTTCTTCATGGTGTGCACCCGCCTTCTTCGGTGTCAGTTCGCGGCCGGAATGCCGCCGCCGATGGCGTTCGAGAGCAGGTTTCCGGCCAAGCCAGGGGTGGCGTCAGTGAAGAACGAGTTCAGGGCGCCATCGACCTGGTCGATGATCTGCTCGCCGCCGTGCTGGGCGGCGACGAAGTCGCGGGCCTGCTGGTCGATCGCGGGTGCAGCCTGGGCTGTGTCCTGAACGGCGCCGGCGACGGCCTGACCGACCGGGCCGGAGTTCTCCCACTCGTTGAGCACAGTCCCGGTCTGGGCGGTCACGGCTTCGGAGTCGATGTCCGGGACCTCGATCTCCCGGGGTTCGCCCTTGTCGCCGGCGGCGATCGGGGTGACCGCAGCGACCGCGACCGCGCCGCCGATGACCGCGCCGAGCGCTGCCGCGGGAAGCCCGAATGCCGCGGCCCCGGCCGCAGCACCGGCACCGGTCGCGATGGCCCCGACCGGTGCCCAGCCGATGCCGGGGACGAACGCGTTGCCCGCAGTAGCACCTACAAGTCCTGAGACGGTGCCGACAGCGGCCCCGCCAGCGATGGCGGCAGGAACCCCGGCGGCAGCAGCACCGGTGACCACTCCCAGCGCGCCGGCACCGACCTGTGCGGCGGCGATCCGGTCGGCCCGGTTCGTTTCCACGCCGATCGACCGCCAACCGGTCGAGACCCCTGCCTGGACAACCGACATCGTGTTGTTGGTGCGGTCCCGGTCCAGGTCGCTGATCCAGTTCGGCTGCTTGATGTGCAGCTCACCCAGCCGAAGGGTGTCCCGGGGCGCGATGAACGGTGCGGTCGGCTCCACCGGGGTCGGCAGGTGCAGCTGGTCGAGCTGCACCGGCGCGAGGTAGTAGTTCTCCGGCTCGACATACGCATTGGTGTCGTAATCGTAGTTCGGGAGCGGCTGGTACTCGATGTTCTGGTACTCGGCGGGCGGGGTGACCCAGTACACCGGTTCCGCCGGGGTCTCAGGCACGTATGCGGGCTCGGGTGTTGGTGTGGGGGTGGTGGTTCCGCTGGGGGTGTCGCCGCCGGTGACACCTTCCTGGTTGCTGCCGCCGGTGACACCGCCCTGGATCGGGTTGGCGAACGCGGACGGGGACAGGGCAATGCCGGAGGCCAGGGCAGCGGTGATGACTGCCAGCGCGGTGGCGGCCTGGGTGGCGCTGCGGCGGCGGTGCCGGCCTCGGGCGCGGCGGGCAGCCCGGTTATCGGTGTTGTTGTTGTCGTTGCTCATCGAGCATCGCCTTTCATCTGGGTTCGCCCTCGTGGGAGGGGCCGGATCTTCATGGAATGGGAAGGATCGGAGGTAGGACGGTCACGCCAGACCTGGCTGGCCGGGCCAGCGCATCAGCCCACGACGCCCGCCATCAGGTCGACAACGGTGGCCGCGAGCACGGTCAACGCGTCCTGCGTCTCCCGCCGCAACTGGCTGAGCGCAATGCGCTCGCCGGAGGCGAACAACGGCTCGAACGGCATCCGGCACACCCGCAGAGCGGGGAGCGCGTTGACAACCTCGATCTCGACCATCGGAACGTCCCCGGGTCCGGCGGTGATGACCACGACGGTGCGGGCGAGAACGTCGGGCCGGACTGCTGTGATCGTGGCGAGGGTGCGCTGGGCGGCCGCGGCGGCGTCGCGGCGCAGCGGAACCGGGAGTATCACCGCGTGCGCGGCCGTGATCGCCCAGCGCCAACTCCCGGCATGGCTGGAATTTCCGGTGTCAGCGACCAGGACGTCGCGGTGCCGGCCGAGGATCGCCCCGAGCGCTGCGGCGTCGTCGTAGCTCAGGGGCGAGTCGGCCCCGGCACGCCCGGCGATGATGTCGGAGCCGGACGGCTGACGCGTCAGATAGCGGGCAAGCGTGGACGGCCGGACGTCGGTGGCCGCCGGGTCGATCGCGGCCAGCAGGCCGACCACGTCCTTGCCCCCGGCTGGAGGAACGGCCACGCGATCAGCGAAGCTGCCGCCGACTTCGCCGAGGTCCATGCACGTGACGGTGGCGGGGCCTCGGTGCTCGGACAGCGTCTCGGCCAGGCTGATCGACATCGGGGTCTTGCCGACGCCGCCCTTGAGGTTGGCGAAGGTGATCACTGCGTCCTCGGGGAGCGGGCGGGCGATCGTTGTCTGCGAATCGCGCAGTCGCATCTCGAGCGAGTCCGTCTTCGGTGCGAGCTTGAGTCCGAGTATGGCGTTGAGTCGGCCACGCACACCGAGCCGAGCAGGGTCGCTCGCCGCGGGGTTCGCGCGCGGCGCGGACAGCTGCGGGAGCACATCCAACGGACCCGCGATTGGGCCTTTGATCGGCTCTGTCGGCCGCTGCCCCACTAGGGAACGTGTGGAGGCATCGGAGAGTGGCGGGGCCGCCTCGTAGGCGATCTGTTCGGCCGCCACGACCACCGGCCCGCCCGGCGGCATGGAGACAGGCTCCGCCGCCACCGGTTCGGGCGCGGTGTGCGTGACGGTCGGCAGGGGCATGCTCGGGGCGCGTTCCTCCGTCTTCCCGTCCGGGCCGACGGTCAGGAACCGAGTGTCCTTTCCCGTCCGGTAGACGACCTCGACGTCAGCGCCCTGAGTCTGCGCCATCTTGTGCAGGAACTCGTGCACAACAGTGGAGAGGGTTTTGCTCTCGTTCGCCTCCAGATTCATCGGAGACACGTCGGCGTCCGCCAGGGTGGCGCGGGCAGTGGTCGCGGAGGTGATCTCGACATCAACGGTCGGCATCATCGCTAGTTGACCCCGAAGGCACTGGCCCCGGACAGCGCCTTATCCATGTCGTCGACGACGGCCTCGGCCGTCTCCAGCTCAGCCAGGGCCTTGTCACGGGCACTTCCCTCAGGCAGCGCTTCGATGACGACGCGACGCTTGGACGAGGCATCCCGAATTTCTGCGAGCCGCTCGCGGGTCAGCTCCTGCTCCACACTGAGCTTGGCCAGCCACGCGGGGACCGAACTCTTGAAGTACTCGCGCAGCGACTTGATGACAGGGTCGTTCGCACCCTTGGCAACGAACGGTCCGCGCAGCGCGGCCACGTCCTCGGTAGTCGGGGTGATCGATTGGGAGATACGGCGGCTCATGTGTGTTCCCTTTCGGTGGTGGTGTCGGTGGAGCTGAGGTCAGTCGCCTCGGGAGGCGTTGTCGAGGAAATTCGGGAGTACCAGGTCATCGGCGAGAAGGTTGGTTCTGCGGGGGTCTGCTCAGGGGTTCGCATCTGCACGGCAGTGGTCCGACCGTCGTCGCCGAGCGCGATGCCGCGGCCCTTGACGGAGGTGTCGACCTCACGGCCCACGGTCGAGTCGCCCCACATCATCCGCGCGCCGTCCTGCGACAGATTGCCGAGGCTGATGCGGGTACCGAAGTTGTCGCGCGCATTGCCGCACACACCACCGAACAGGCTCGCGTCGGGGCGCTGCACCCCGAGCAACAGTCGGATACCGGCCGAACGGGCAAGGACAGCGAGGTCGGCCCACGCCCCGAGCGGGTCGAGTTCTTTGAGCTGCGCCCGGTCTCGTCGTCACCGGTCTTGGCCAGGCGCTGCCACTTACCGGAAAGAATGACGAACTCGTCGACTGCGACTATGAGCGGCTGAAGGTCTGTCGGTTGTGCCCAATTCTCCTGAACCCATTCCACCCGCGCGTGCATCTCGCGGTGCAGTGCTCGGATGAACTCGGCGGCACGCAGGGCATCGCCGGTGTTCGTGACGCGGTTCGGTTCGGTCTCGAGGCCGTCGAGTTCGATCGTCTTCGGGTAGATGCCGTCGAAGGGGATGCCGCGGCTTGCGGCCTCGGTCAGCAGGGTACGGATGGCCGTGGTCTTGCCGCCCCTGGTGGGGCCGACGATCAGGCAGTGCGGTCCGGCTTTGTGGGAGGAGATGTTCCAGGACAGGGTTTCACCCCTGAATGTCGTCGCGTATGGCAGATCCTTGTCGGTCCTTTCAGCCGGGTTCGCGGCGGTCATGCTGGTGCTCCTGCGAGGTCGGGTTCGGGGAGGACGACGACGCCGGTGGCGTCGAAGGTGATGCGGGTCTTCACACGGCCGGTGCCGACGATCAGGACGGTCTCAACGACCTCGCCCTTGGCGCCGCGGCGGACGTCGACCGAGTCGACGGTGACGGGGACGAGTTCGCCGTTGTCGTCGTCGACGAGGACGGTCTGGCCGGCCTCGACTGCGGAGGCGGGAATGACGTCCGAGAAGTCGTCGTCGTCCGCGGGCGCGGCGTCCACAGTCGGCAACGAGACGGACGTGCCGTCGTCGGTGGCGGCGGTCGCGCCGATGACGATCGGCTCGGGAGCACTGCCGTGCTTGCGTGCTCGCTTGGCAAGGGCGCGCTCGGATTCGATGAACGAGGCCAGCTCCTGTGAGTAGCAGGTGAACTGCGGGGCCTCGGTGGGTTTGAGGCCGTCGATGATCGCTTTCTCGCTCTCGGCGAGCTGGGTCCACTTGTTGGGGTGGCGGTCGACGTTGGGGGTCCACCACATCTGTGCGTCTACGGGGTTGCCGTCGTCGCCGAGGGCGATGCCGCGGCCCTTGACGGAGGTGTCGACCTCACGGCCCACGGTCGAGTCGCCCCACATCATCAGCGCGCCGTCCTGCGACAGATTGCCGAGGCTGATGCGGGTACCGAAGTTGTCACGCGCGTTACCGGACGCGCCACCGAACAAACTGGCGTCGGGGCGCTGCACCCCGAGCAACAGCCGGATACCGGCCGAACGGGCAAGAACGGCGAGGTCGGCCCACGCCCCGAGCGGGTCGAGTTCTTTGAGCTGCGCCCGGGTCTCGTCGTCACCGGTCTTGGCCAGGCGCTGCCACTTACCGGACAGAATGAAGAACTCGTCGAGGACCGCGATCATCAGCGGCAGCTGCGAGCCCTCGATCTTCATCTGGTGGATGTAGGCGTTGCGGGCCATCATCTCGGTGTGCAGCGCGCGCACGAACATCGCTGCACGCAGCGCGTCGTAGATGATCGCGCCGCAGCCGGGGTAGCCCTCGAGGCCGTCGAGTTCGATCATCTTCGGATCGACGCCGACGAACGGAACTCCGCGGCGTGCGGCCTCGGTCAGCAGGGTACGGATCACCGACGTCTTGCCGCCCCCGGTCGGGCCGACGATCAGGCAATGTGGCTTGTTCGAGCTCGTGGACACATCCCAGTACATGATTCGGTCCGCGGCACCGGTCGCATACGGCAGGTGCCGCAAGTTCTCGTCGACCAATTCGAGCGGGTGGTCGACGCGCGAGGGCATCGCGGTGACCAGACGCATCACCAGGTAGCCCTTGTCGGGGTACCAGTCGGTGGTCCAGTTGCGGCCGGACTCGTGTTGTCCTGCCAGGGAGGCGAGGGCTTCTTCGACCTTGAGCTGAAAGCCTTTGGCGCCTGCGATCATCGACTTTTCGAACGCGATCCGGTAGCCGGTCTCGATGCCGGACTCGTCGACAGTCTCTACAGTTACCTTCGGGTCCTTGAAGATCGAGGCGTCGTCGAGCGCGCTCTGGAGGACCTTTTGGCGGTCGGAGCGGGTGTCCGGGGTGATGGTCTTACGGGCGATGACGATGCGGTCGTGGTGGGCCTCGTGGCGGACCTTGACCTCCCACTTGTCACTGCCGGGGAACGCGGCCGCGATCGCGCGGGAGACCTCCTCGAACTGCTTGGGCCGAATGACGGTGCCGCGGTGCAGTGTGATCGTCGCGCGGCGGATCACACGCCACCCGGGCGGGAACGAGACGGCGATCTTCTTCGGCAGGTGTCCGGTGGCCTGTCGGACCACCGATTCGAGCATCTGCGACCACTTGTGCGTGCGGTGGCGCAGGACGTCGACGATGACGAGCAGGGCAGCTGCGGCGACGAGCAGCACCCGGTGGCCGTGCAGCTTCGTCAGCACGCCAACGACGGTCTCGTTGTCGGCGGCCGCCAACATCAGGCGCGGGGAGTACACAGCAACGCCTGCGGCAATGACGGCGATCGGCGAGAGCGGGGTAAAGCGGCGGATGCGCGTCGGTTGGCCGTTCTCGCCCACCTGGTTGCCGCGACCGTCGCTGGAATCGCCGAAGGTCTCGCGCCACGTCGCGACCAGCCAGTCCTTGAGTGGGTCGTGATTTCCGGTCACCGCCTGTGCCTTTCGATCGTCTCGAGCCTGGACACCGTCCGGGGAGGCGTCTTTGAGCACAGTGACAGAAGCCAGCGATTTTCCTCAACGGGGTGTCCCCCTCGTCTGGCGCACCCGGGCGGTGCGGTGAACACCGCTCTCGTGCACGATCTCCAGGCCGGACTGCCGAACCCTCAATGTGTTCGACTCGCACCCTGAGGCGCTCTGTTCACCGCCTGCGTGCACGGTGGTTGTGTCGGCCCGTCGACCGCTGTGCCGGGGTGCCCCGTCGCGCGCTGTTCGGCACGCTCGCTCGCGCGCTCACCGGGGTGTTCACCGAGTGCTCCACGGTGCAGTGTGGGCGCAGTTGTCAGCGCTCGTGCGAGTGCTCTTTCGAGTGCTTCGCCACGCGCCTCTGCGGGCGGTTGCGCCAGCTCGATCGGGTGGCGTTGTGAGCGCTGTGGAAGGCGTAGACATGCGTCGACGGTGAGCGCTCGCCGCGGCACTGGTTTGAGCACTGCGCACAGCGTTCTACGTGGGCGTTCCGAATAACGTTGGCGCTGAGCGCAATTCTGGATTACACTCCCCCCCAAGGAACGCCGGGGGGGAGTGACCCCCGGAGGGGGTGGGCCTGGGAGGCACTTTTTCGAGCGCTCGAATCCACCGCCGAAATCCGGCGCCGTTTTCACCGCGCATCTGAGCGCTGTCTCCACGCACCGGCGCGCTGGTGCTTGATCCGCTCGCTGTGGGCCTGCCGCGACAGCCCGTCTGGGCGAGGCCTCCGGTGCCGCCGGGTGCACCGCGTGCGCACACGCCGACCTTGCGCCCATCGAGCCCCTTTATGCGTACCCATAGCTCGACGCTCCATCGCGCGCCCATACGCAAGTCTCTAACCCCTGCGCCCCATAGGGTCCTGATCACCCGCGACGACACACGGGCCGCCACCATTGCGCGAATCACCAAGGGAATCCCCTCACGCTCGGCGTGATTACCGGCTGCCCATCGAGGTCGTGCGAGCCGCGCCCGTGCCGCCGCTGCGCTCCCGTCGCTGGGACGACATTCCCGATACCGCACAGCCCGTCGGCCTCCGCCGATGACCCGATCCCGGCGCGGACACCCCGTTGAGATGAAAAGCGAAATCGACTTACGGTCGTGCGCATCCACATTTAGATGCACCTACCGAACTCAGCGATGGAGTGTGCTCATGTCCCTCACGTCCGCAGTCGCCGAACTGGCGACCACCCCGCCCGGGAGCGTCGACGTACTCGCCCAGAACACCGAAGTCTCCACTGGCGGCCTGCGCGCGTGGATCGGCGACAACATCATCTTCACGATCCTCGCCCTGATCGCGTGCGTCGTCCTCCTCGGCGGCATGCGGGGCAACTTGTCGAAGGTCTTCACCGTAGGCGGTCTGTCGCTGGTCGGTATCGCGTTCTTTTCCCTCGCGAGCAGTGAGAGCGCCGCGACCGGCATCGGTAACTGGATTCTCGGCCTGTTCGGCATCCGGGTGGTCTGACCTGCCGTGCCTGGTCACCAATCGACGATCGAAGGGAGCCGATTGTGATCGACAACGACGACCTGCTGCACCGGGTGGATCAGCACTACCTCGGCCCAACCGGGTTCACTCTGCCGGTCCGGATTCGGTACGCGGCGCTCGGGCTCGGGGCCGCATTCATGGTCACCGTCTTCGTCGTCGCCCGCGGCATTGTGCACGTGCCGCTGGGTTTCAAGTCCCTCGTCGTGATGGTGGTCATCACCGTCGTGCTCACCGCGCGGGTGACGAAGTTCGTCAACGCCGACCGCCCGGTCCGGTCGGTGATCCAGGCTGCGTGGAACGACCTGAACGCACCGCGCCCACCGAAGCCCGGCCAGACCGTCGTGCTCCGCATTCCCCCCATTTCCTGCGCTGCCGGCAGCGCAGGATGCCGTCACGCCGATCGAAGGTGAGTCGTCCCGATGACTTTGCAGCCCGACAACGAGATCGCCGCACTGTTTGATCCGAACTTCGACGAGCCCGAGCCGGTCATCGTTCCGCCCGGTGCGTTGCCGCCGTCGTGGGCGGCGGCGATGGCGGCGAACCGATCGGCCGCCACGCCGGCCCCGGCCCAGGAATTGGCTTGGTCACAGGCTCCGAACAGCAGCATCGCAGCCCCCGCACCGGTCGCGGTCCCCTCCCCCGCACCTGACGCGGAGCCAGAACCCACCGGAAAGGGCAAGCGGCGCGAGAAGAAGCGCGGCCGCCGCGGCGACCCGGATGCGGAGTTCACCCGGCAGGCCGCGGCGGCGAAGAAGCGCGCGGACCGCGAACGCAAGGCGGTGCGTCTCGCTTTGGTCGGGGTGGAGGGCAACGTCACTCGCACGCGCCGGCAGTCGACGGCGTGGTTCGTGCAGCCGCCGGGGCCGTGGAACATGCGTCCGGTCGGCAAGCAGCGCCGCTACATCCAGAACGAGGGGTTGGTCGTGGCGAACCTCGCCGAGGCCGGTGTGACGGGGCTGCACCGGCGGTTGGTGCGCACACCGTGGCCGGTGCGGCAGTGGGCGCAGGCGCATGACGGGTGGGCCGATCCGATCCCGGACGTGCCGGGTGCGTTGTCGTGGGCGGACTACCTGCGCGGGCAACAGCACGCGATGCTGTGGGGCAACCCCACCCAAAAGGGCCGCTACTGGGGCGTCGAGCTGCCACCGCGCTCGGTGCTCGCGCAGGGGCTCGACACGGTCGGGCAGTGGCTGGTCCCTGTCGTCGACTGGCCACTGCTGGGCAAGTTCGCTCAGCTGTGGCGCAACTGGGCGCGCGATGCGTTCCTCGGCGAGCAGAAGGCGATCGCCGACCATCTCGCCACAATCGAGCGGCACCTGTCCGGGCAGGGCGTGAACGCCAAACCCGCGACCGCAGCGCAGATGGACTACCTGCTGCTGCGCTCGGCGACACTCGGGCTGCCGCTCGATGCAGACGGCGTGATCTGCGGCGGCGGCGACTGGGAAGAATCCGACGTCGCCGCACTCGAAGACCTCACCACCCTCGAACTGACCCCCGGCGATGGCTACACCACGGTGCGCGGGCAGGTGAGCGGCCGGGACTACACCGGCTACGCGATCGTCCTGACGGTCGGGCGCATGGCGCCGCTGCCGATCCCGGAGAAGATGCTGCCGTGGCAGGTGATCGGCGATCCGTCAGGCGAACCCCTCGAATGGTCCGAGCGGATCTCGCTCAAGACCAAGGGGCAGACGCTGCGCAGCCTGCGCCGATTGACGTCGAAGATCGAGGCCCAATTCGACCACTACACCGTCGAACACGACCAGGTCCCGCCGCAGGAACTGGCCGAACAGCACGCACTCGCCCAACGGGTGATCTCCGACATCGAGGAGGACCACTCGGGCCTGTCGGTGCGCACCGAGGGCTGGTACCGCGTCCTCGTCGTCGGTTCGTCGCCGGAAGAGGCCAAGGAGAAAGTCGCGCTGCTGCAGGAGATGTACGCACCGCGGATTCGCCTGGAACCCGAGCACGGCCAGTACCAACTGCTGCGCGAGTTCATCCCGGGGGAGCCGCTGGCGAACATCGCGCACTGCCGGCGGATGAACGTCGAGGCACTGTCCGCTGGCATGGCCGCTGTCGGTGACCGGATCGGTGACCGCACCGGCGTGGTGGTCGGGCAGACCGCGTCGATCGCTCCGCGGCCCGCGGTATGGGATCTGTTCGCCGCGCACGAGAAGAAGCACAAGTCCGGACTGACGCCGATCGTCGCGGTGCCCGGCTCGGGTAAGACGTTCCTCGCCGGGATGCTCGTCTACCAGGCGGTGCGGGCGGGCGCCTACGGGGTGGTGCTCGACCCGTCGGGGCCGCTGAAGAAGCTTGCGCAGCTACCCGAGTTCCGGGGTATCGCCGAAGTGCAGGCGCTGACCGGTCGCACCTCTCGTCCGGGATCACTCAACCCCTACCGAGTGATCGTCGACCCGCGGCGTGAGGATCCGGAGTACGACCCGTCCAATCCCGATTACACCGACGACGCCGATCCGGTCGCCGCCGCACAGTCGCAGTACGAGGCGGATCTGCGAGCCGCGGAGGCGGAGCGGATCTCGGTGGCGGTGTCGGTGCTGAAGATGATGCTCACGCCGTCGCGTCTCGAACACCAGTGGACTGAGACGGTCCTTCAGACGGCGGCGAACATGGTCGGCGGCGACCGCCACCACAACCTGAGCGAAGTCCTCGCCGCCATCGCCACGATCGGCGAAGGCAAGGACGAAACCAACGTCGACCTAGTTTCCTGCGCACGGTCCCTCTACCAGGACCTGGCGATGATGTCCCAACTCTCCGAGGCCCGCGTGCTCTTCCCGGAGGAGGGAACCATCGGCGACGGCGAGGACGGCGACCGCAACGTGCGCCTGACGGTCCTGACGATGCCGGGCCTGCAACTACCCCCCGAGGGCACCGACCCGGCACAGTGGACCCCGCAGCAGCGGATGGCCGGCCCGCTGATGCATATGGCGGCGTGGATGGCGAACCGGCTCGTCTACGAGCTGCCACGTTACGAACGCAAGGTGCTCTTTCTCGACGAGAACAAGTACCTCGAGCAGACCGGCGCCGGACGCACCCTGAACCTGCGGATCGCTCGCGACAGCCGCAAGTACAACGTTCGCGCGCTGGTCTGCTCGCAGCTGCCCGACGACTACCTCGGAGTCGACGGCACCGACGACAAGTCCGCGCTGACGTACGAGGTGATCATCGGTGACCTCGGCGGCAACGCCCACGCGATCGAGGGCGCGCTCAAGCTGCTGAACCTTCCGCTCGGCGAGGGCTACGAGTCACTCCTGGCCAGCCTCGGCGGCGGCGGGGAGGACACCCTCGACGAGGACACCGACACCGAGCACCTGGACCAGGCCCGCCGGTTCATCGTGAAGATGGCCGACGACATCGAGCTGATCCGGTCGGACTGGACGCACTACGTGCACCTGGCCCACGTGTTCGACGCCCTGGACTCGCGAGCAACCCGCGCCGCACTGGGGGGTGGGGCGTGAGCCCGCTGCAGCCCGGAGCCACACGGATGGACCGTTCCCCTTCCCCGCGCCGTTTCGGGTGGGGTACTGGGCTCGTAGGGCGTGTTCTGGTGGTGCTGATGCTGGCCGCGGTGTCGCTGATCGGACTCAGTGGCGCTGTCGCGTCGGCAGGCGGGTTCGACTGCCAGGACGTCCCGCCGCCGGAGTTCCCGAACGAAGTCATCGAGACCACCTTCGACTCGACCAGCGCCGACCGGCCGACCACCGGCGGCACCGGCTATCAGACCTACGGGTGGGCCGGGCTCAAGTGGCACACCTACGACCTCGGCTGCGGCGCGGACCTGGTCAAGGCACCGGGTGCAGTCGGCGACACCACCCTGGGCAATACGTTCTTGACCATCGGCAAGTCGATGGCGGCCGCCGCGTTCTGGCTCGACGACCAGACCAAAACCGGCCAGGACGCCACCGAGTCCGGGGTGACTCCCGCGCTGGAGAAGTTCGACCAGATCGTCTTCTCCATCACCGAGGGCATGCGAGGCCTCTACGGGCAATGGGTCGGAATCGGCCTCGTCGTCGTGGCCTCGATCATCCTGTGGAAATCCCTGAAAGCCGACACAGCCGGAGTCACGAAGACCGCGGCGATCGCCGCCGCTGGGCTCGCGCTCGGGGCGTTGATGGTCGGGGCCCCGCAGAAGGCACTCCAGGTGGCCGACGAGACATTCGGGTCACTGATCACCGAGACGCAGGACCAGATCTTCGCGGTGCAGTTCGGCGACGACGGAGGCACGCTCGCCGGCGGCAGCACCGACCCCCGAAACGTGCTGATCGACAAGATCTTCCTCGACGACTGGCGCAAGGGCTGGTTCGGCCAAAACTACGATCCGGAGGACAAGGACCAACTCGGGCCGAAGCTGCGGGATGCACTGGCGTTCACCTACAACCAGCAGAACACAGTCAAGGACGACCCGAAGGCCCAAGCGCAGCTCGCCGAGGAGAAGGCCGACCAGTTCCGCGACATAGTCTCCAAGTTGGAGACCGACTACCAGCTCTCCTACTACCAGTTCCAGGGCAAGGACTCCGGCCGCACCTCCACCGGCTTCATGGGCATGATCAAGCTGGCCATGCCCTCGCTGCTGTGGATCGGCGCGTCCCTGCTGAAACTGACCGCACTGCTGGCGATCCGGTTCGCGGTCCTGTTTGCCCCGATCTGGATTCCGGTCGCGATCGCCTACGGCGGGTGGCTGGCCCGGGTGATGCGCATGCTCGCCTCGGCCTACATGTGGGGCGTGGCCGGCTCGGTAATCGTCGCGCTCTACCTGATGGCGCTGGTCCAGCTCTACGTCAACTCGAACGGGGCCGTCGACGGCTCCTGGCGACTGTGGTTCATGGTGCTGCTGACCGTCGTGTGCTGGGCGATCATGCGGCCGTTCAAACGGATGAGCCAGACCTTCACACAGAACAGCGCGAGCATGGTCAACCGCAAGGCCCGAAGCGCCAAGAAGTCCATCAAACGCAAGGCATTCGACGCTGCGAGCTTCGCGGTCGGCGGGCCGGCGCAGGCGATCACGGAAAAGGCCACCGAACGCTTTGCCCGCCGTGGACGCGACGGACAGGAGGACGACGACGGGGCGAGCACGGTCACTCGGCCCGAGGGTCGCGCGCTGGGCAACCGCCGCCAGCAGGCGCTCACGCAGTCACGGGCCGATGCCCGGAAGGCGCAGGGGCTGGACCGGGCCGCACGCCTGGGCCAGGCCTCCGACGCCGCGGCCGAGCGCGATGCACGTCTCGCCGGGATCGCTGCCGTGGCCAGCCGCAACATCGCCCGCGGCAAGGGCGGGGTCGACGGCAAGGACGCCGATCGCGCGGTCAGGTCCGGCGCCGCGGCGTGGAAAAGGTTCGACCAGAACGAGGCCGACAACCTCGTCCAGGAACGCCGGGTCCGCAAGGAACTGCTGACCGCCAGCGTCGGGCAACGGTGGGACGGCGGCGACCGCTCGGCCATCGCCCCGATGAAGGTCTACACCCCCACCCGCGGCCAGCGAGGGGCACATCACGCCACCGCGTCCACGCCCCACCACTCACTGGCGAAGGCGCCCCCGAACGCGAAGGTATGGAACGCCGCCACCCCCACACGGACGACACCTGAGGACCGGTACATCTGATGTCGTCATCCGGACCCAACCCTGTCCTCGCACCGGTTCGCCGCTGGGTGCTCTACTCCCGCACCCACCTGGCGATCACGGTGGCCGGCACAGTGGCGCTGCTGTTTGCCGCCGGCGCGGCCTTCGGAGAGAACCCTCCGCCGCGGGCAGTCGCCCACCAGGCCGACACCACCGTCGAATCAGTCACGCCCACGAAGACAATCAGCTACGACCTCGACGAAGTGAGCGAGTCCCTGGTCGCCGGCAAGACCGCAGCCTGGGCCGCATCCAGCGCGCCTGCCACCGCGATGGCGTACGCGCACGCCTTCGTCGATACCACACCGTCGGATGCGATGTGGGCCAGCACCATCGGCAGCCACACCGCCGACAAGCCGGGAGAATACGTCGTAGCAGCCCGGCCACGGACCCCAGTGGTCATCACCGGACCCACGGTCAGCACGCTCACCGACGGGCCCGACGGCACGCGAACCGCGCGGGTGACCGTTCCGACGCAGGCCGGGGACCTGCGGATCACGCTCACCATCGACGTCGACGAGGTCAACGGTGAGAAGCGGTGGGTGGTCGACACTCCCCTACCGACACTCGACCTCTCCGAGGTCGGGACGATCGCCCCGGCGACCACCACAGCCACGCCGCGAACGTCGACGACACCGACCACCACCGCGGCCGAAACGACACCGTCGCAGCCGACATCGAGCCCATCGTCGACGGCGCCGCAGCCGATGTTCGATCTCGACGAAACGGCAACCGCCCCGAGCCGCGGCAACGACCCGACGCCGGTACCCGGACCGATTCCAATCCCGGAACTCGACACCCCGATCCCTGGGGGACGGTGAACATCGGCGGCGCCCAGCGGGCGCTGCTGCTCACCGGCACCATCGGCATCGTCATCTGGACATCGGCGTGCTCACTGGGCGCACCAGTTATCCCGAGAGACCCGTGCCGGACCGTCACCTCCGAGAGCACCAACGGTGGGGGGTCTACCACCGAGGACCTGACGCTGACCGTATCCGGACCAATCCGTCTGCCGGTCGAACCTGGGACCACCACGTTCACCTCCGGATTCGGTGAGCGCTGGGGAGCCCAGCACCAAGGCGTGGACCTTGCCGGGCCGGCCGGCACGAAGATCCTCGCCGCGCTCGACGGCAACGTCGTCAAAGCCGGGGACTCCGGCGAAGGGCCCGGGGTCGGGTTCGAGAACTGGGTGGTCATCGACTCGAACGTCGACGGCAAGCCTGTGAGCACCGTCTACGGCCACATGTACGCCGATGGAATTCACATCAAACCAGGTCAGCAGGTCAAGGCCGGCGACCACATCGCCGACATCGGCAACGCCGGCGGATCGACGGGCCCGCACCTGCACTTCGAGTACTGGCAGGGCGGCCGGCTGCAGGGCGGAACAGCCCTCGACCCCCTCACCGTCCTACCCGACATCGCCAAGCAGAACGGCACCAGTGGAGGCGACCCCAGCACCGCCAGCAACAGTCCCATCCAACTCGTGGCCGCATCCCGGTCCACGGCTGACTGCTCCGGCTTCGGAATGGCCGGCGGCGGCGAGCTGGCATTCGGGATCGTGCCGGCCGAGTTCGAGCCGTGGCTACGCCGCGCCGGCAGTGTCTGCCCGGAGATCGACTCCCCCCTTCTGGCCGCGCAGCTGCAGCAGGAGAACGGATTCCGGCACGGCCCCCATGCCCCGGTGTCGGACACCGGAGCCATGGGTCCCGCACAGTTCATGCCCAGCACCTGGGCAACATGGGGTAAGGACTACGACGGCGACGGAAAGGTCGACCCGAACTCCATCGGCGACGCGGTGATGTCGCAGGCACACTTCATGTGCGCCCTGTACCAGGACGTTTCCGGCTACATCGCCGGCGGCCAGGCCAAGGGCGACCCTATCGAGCTGACACTTGCCGCCTACAATGCCGGTCCCGGCGCCGTGCAGCAGTACGGCGGTATCCCGCCCTTCGCCCAGACCGAGAATTACGTCCCCAAGATCATGCAGGCCCGCACAGGGTTCACCAATCCCAACGCCCGCGGTCGATTCATCCCGAACACTTCCGGTGACAGCAGCCAAGTCGTCACGGCCGCTCGCGAATACCTCGGCACCCCGTATGTGTGGGGCGGCGGCGGAACCGGCGGACCCTCCGGCGGTGGGTTCGACTGCTCAGGTCTGACCTCGTACGCCGTGCACGCGGCTAGCGCAGGCAAGGTCTCCCTCCCCCGCACCTCCGAGCAACAGTGGGGTGTCGGCATCGAGATCCCGATCGACCAGGCCAAGCCCGGCGACCTGGTCTTCGGCAGCTGGGGGCCGAACGGGCCAGGACATGTGGGCGTCTACTTCGGCACCGGCCAGATGATCCACGCCCCCACGCAGGGCGATGTCGTCAAAGAAGCTCCACTCCAGGCAGGGATGAAGGCTCGCCGCGTGTTGTAGGGACGGGCCATCTCCGCCACTTGTGTAGGTTCTCATGATTGATGTCGCTTTTCTCATCGATCTGTCGCCCAGATGTCGCTTCCGACATTGTAGTGAGAATCGTTCTCGGCGTGTCTGCAGCCTGATCCTGGGCTTGGGCGGTTGGGTGTCCGCCATGACTGATGATGGCAGCCTGATGTGGGCTGGTTTGGCGGGAGTTGTGCCGGGGTCGGAAGTGGCCGTGCGGTTCCGGGGAGACGACGGAGCGTTCGTCGATACGACGTTGCGGCGGTTACCGGTGGAGGAGGTGCTGGCGGGCCGTCCGGTGCGGGAGTTCCGGTCGTGGCAGGGGCGGCGGCACTATTCGGGCTGGTACTGGTCGGCTACCACGGGTGGTCATGTCGTCTACGAGAGCCGTCTGGAGCTGGCGAGAATCCTTCTAGCGGACCAGGACCCGACCGTGGTGGCGGTCGCGGCGCAACCGTTCCTGCTCGAAGGTGTCGATGGCGATCGGAAACGACGGCATGTGCCGGATCTGCTGCTGGCGCACAAGGATGGAGCGCTGACGGTGGTGGACGTGAAGGCAGCTGCCCGCGTTGCCGATCCGAAGGTTGCGGCTCAATTCGCGTGGACAAGGGCGGTGTGTGAGCGACACGGTTTCGGGTTCGAGGTATGGACGGGCGCCGATGCGGTGCTGGTGGAGAACTTGCGCTTTCTGGCCGGGTATCGGCGGCCTGCCACGATCGCGACCGAACTGGTGCCGGCGGTGATCGATGCGGCGGTCATGCCGGTGACGATCTCCGCTTTGGAACGGCGGCTGGGCCTGTCGGTGCCGCAGTGGCTGGTGCGACCGGTGATCCTGCACCTGTTGTGGCGATCGTGGCTTGTGGCGGATCTGTCGCGGGTTCTCGGCGGCGACACGCTGGTGTCGGCGGAGGTGGTGGCGTGAACGCGCGCACGGTGACGGTCGCGGTCGGGGCGGGGCTGATGGTCGACGGCGACGCGGCGCGGGTCGTGGAGTTCGACGGCCGTAAGGTGGTCGTTGAGTACGCGGACGGCCGCTACGGAAGCTTCGCTTTGGCGGAGTTCGTCTCGCGGGCACGCGGTTTGGAGCCGGTCGAGGAAGGCCTGGATCCGGGGCTGGTGCTGGCGGGGCTGTCACCGGCCGAGCGGGAGCAGGCCGCAGCGCGGGGCGAGCATGTCCGGGAGGTGTTGACCGGCTACAGGTCCGGTTACGTCGAGGCCGCGCGCACAGGTGAGCCCCGCCCTGACTATGCGCCGGCGGTGGGATTGAAGGCACGCTGCGAGGCCAAGGCCGCGGAGTTGGGGGTGGCGTCGCGCACCGTCGAGCGGTGGGTGGCCGCCTACCGAGATGCCGGTGAGGCGGGGCTGGTCGATGACCGGCGCCGCCGTGGCCGCGGCTCGACGGTGGATCCGCGCTGGGAGGCGGCGGTGGCTGCGGAACTGGCGGCGGGGGTGTCGGCGTCGACACCGACCCGCTCGGCGGTGCTGATGCGAGCGGCCGAGCGGTTGGAGCGCGAGCACGGGGTCGGGGTGGTGGCGCTGCCGTCGCAGGCGACCGCCTATCGGCGGCTGGCGGAGCTGGTTAAGGGCACGAACGCGGTGAGCGGGTCGGCGAAGGCGCGGCGTTCGATCGCCCAACGCCCGAAGGGCGTTTACGGCCGGCTGCGCGCCACGCGTCCGGGTGAGTATCTGATTCTGGATACCCAGGATCTGGACGTGTTCGCGATGGAGCCGGTGACCTGTCGGTGGGTGCGGGCGCAGCTCACAGTCGCGCAGGATCTGTTCGACCGGCAGATCCTGGGGTTGAAGGTGACCCCGGTGTCCACGAAATCGGTTGATGTCGCGAGTGTGTTGTTCGAGTCGGTCACAGGCCGCAGCGCGGGGCGCCCAGCGCTGGGGCCGGTGCACGGGTTGCCGAAGCATCTGGTGTTCACCGAGGAGAACACCGGCGCCGACGCCGAGATCTGGTGCCCGCCCGAGACCCTGGTGATCGATCACGGCAAGGCGTTCCTGTCGGCCCATGTGATCGGGGTCTGCGCCCGATTGGGGATCTCGATCCAGCCGGCCCAACCGCGCAAGCCAACCGACAAGCCCACGGTCGAGAGGTACTTTCGTTCGTTGAGAGAGGGCCTGATACAACATCTTCCGGCCTACAAGGGCCCGGACCTGCACAGCCGCGGAGAAGGTCTCGAGGAGCAGGCGTTCTTGTTCCTGCACGAGCTCGAGGACGTGATCCGCGACTGGATCGTGACGGTCTACCACCCGAGTGACCATGACGGGATCGCGGTCGCCGAGTGGCCGAATCTGGCGATGTCGCCGAACGACATGTTCGCCCTGGGCATCGCCAAGGCCGGGGTGTTGCGGATCCCGGCCGCCCCGGAGCTCGCCTTGGAGTTCCTGCGGGTGGTCAAACGCACCATCCAGCATTACGGCGTCGAGATCGACGGCCGCCGCTACAACGGTCCAGCACTGGACGGCTACCGCAACGCGACCAGCCCCTACGGCGGCCTCGACGCCGGGAAATGGCCGTTCCGCGTCAACGACGACGATGTCCGCCACATCTACTTTCAAGACCCGGGCGATGGGCAGTGGCATCAGCTCGACTGGGAACACGCCCCGATGCTGGGCACACCGTTCTCCGACGAGGCCGCCCGCTACGCCCGCATCCTCGCCCGCCGCACCGACCGTTTCACCGACCCGGCCGAGACGCTGGCCACATTGCTGAGCCGGTGGGATGCCGGTGAGGTTCTCGACCGGCGCGAACGGCGCATGGCCGCCCGGCTGGCGGCCGAGCGCAGCGGCCTGGCCGCGGCAGCCGAGCTCGAACTGGCCGCCGACCCTGTTCCGGCGCTGAGGGCCGCCACCAGCTCGGGCCCGCCGGTGGTCGGCGACGACGATGACGACAGCGAGATCCTCGACGACGTCGACGACTTCTACGCCGACGCGCTGGAGGTGCTCGAGTGAGCAGCGCCTACAGCCTCTCCCGCAAGGACGGGTGGCGCCGGTTCGTCGACACCCCGGCCCGCACCCGACCCGACACCCTCACCGCTACGGCGTTGTCCACCTTGAGGAGCGACGCCCGCGAGGACTACGACGACGCCCGCCACGACTGGCACGCCAACTTCGGCACCATCGCCACCCCGCAGCTCAAGGCGGTCCGCGACGAACTGGAGCTGATCGTCGCCTCGAATCGTCAAGATCCCGATCGCGTTCGGGGCGCGGCGGTCATCGACGGGTTCCCCGGTCTGGGCAAGACGACCATCGTCAACCTGTTCGGCCGCGACTATCACCGCCAGGCGCTGCGTCGCCGCGGTCCGGTCACCGAGTCCGGTGACGAGCACATTCCGGTGTTCCGGGTCGGTCTGACCTCGAACACCACACTGCGGACGTTGAACAAGATGATCTGCCAGTTCTACGGGCATCCCGGCGCCGATCGCGGCAGCGCCGCCCAGTTGGCCGGCTACGCCCTGGACTGTGTCCTCTCATGCGATTCGCGGGTCGGGATCATCGACGACATCCACTTCATCGACCAGAACAGCCGCGACGGGCTCGCCGTCAGCAATCACCTGAAATGGCTGGCCAACGAGCTACCGGTGACATTCATCTACGCCGGAGTCGGTCTCGGAGAACGCCGGTTCTTCGAGGAGGGCCTCTCCGGGCACTCGGCCGCGCTGGCGCAGAGCGCCCGGCGCTGGACCCGCCTCGAAGTCGGCGTCTTCGCCCACGACCGTCACTGGAAATCCCTGATCAAGGCGGTCGACAAACAGTTGGTGCTCACCTGCTGGCAGCCCGGACAGCTCACCGGCCTGGCCGACTACCTGTTTGCCCGCACCGGCGGGCACATCGGGTCGCTGATGACGCTGATCAACCGCGGCTGCTTCAAAGCGATCCGCACCGGAGCCGAGGCGATGTCACAAGAGCTGCTCGACACCGTCCGCATCGACGAAGCCTCCGAAAAGGCCCGCCACCGGCTCGAAGCCGCGACCCGCACGAGAGGGAAACGCAAGCAGGTGAGGCGATGACCACGATCACCACTCTGCCATTGCGGACACCGATCACCGCCGGCGAGAGCCTCGATTCCTGGATCGACGCACTCGCCCGCCGCAACGACACCTCCCCGCTGGAAGTGCTGCGCGCCTTGGGCATCAATCACCCCGGTCAATCGATCCGCCAGCTGGTCGATGAAACTGATTCCACGCAGCTGCGCCGCATCGAAGCCGCGACCGGGCTGCCGCCCCATCATCTCGACGCCGCGACCGGCCCCGCCGCCCCCGGGATCGAACGGATATCGATGAATTCTTCACGGTTCTGCCCGCGCTGTTTGGCCGAGACCGACGGGCGCTGGCAACTATCGTGGCGGTCGAGTTGGGCGACGACCTGCAAGCGGCACCGACTGCTCCTGCACGACACCTGCCCGGAACCGAACTGCCGCGCGGCACCCCGAGTGCAGATCGTCGGCGGCGCCACCCCACCGTCGGCGGGGACCTGCAGCCGTCTCATCGACCGGTCCCGGCTGCGCTGCGGCGCCGAGCTGTTCACCGCCGCGGACCTACCCGCCCCCGACGAAGTCCTCGATGTCCAGTCCTGGATCGATCAACTGATGGCCGCGGCCCGCGCACCGGGCCCCGACCCCGCCCATGCGACGCTGACCGATTTGCACCTGGTGGTGGCCTGGTTGCTGCGTCTGGACGGCACGGCCGCGATCGCTGCGGCCCGGGCGATCAACCCGCGTCGGCACGCGACTCCGCCGCCACCACGCAACGGCAGCCCGCCCAACCTCGATGCGGCACTGACCGCGGCACTGCTGACTCGCGCACGAGTTGTTCTCGGCGACGACGAGGCCACCGCGATCGACGAGCTGCGCACACTGATCACGAAAACCCCAAGTCCGCAACGAATCCCGCCGCCGGAATTCACCGATCGCCGCTTTGCCTCCATGCCCAGCCGGTTCCCCAACCGCTACCTGCGTGCCGTCGACGCCCACCTACCCGGAGCCGTCAGGCTGCGCATGCGGACCGTCACACCCTCGGCCTCACCACCGCGCGCCAATGGAGCGGCGCGGATCCGGATGCTGCCGCAACTGTTCTGGCCCGACTGGACCGGCCGCCTGCTGCCCGTCACGGGCGGCTTCCACACCGACCTGTTCCGAGCAACTCTCAGCGTCCTGCTGACCGTCCCCGGTGATCCCTCGCAGCGGACGGACACCCACGCCGGGTTGTTGAACCCACGCGTCACAGCCGCCAACCTGAGCATCACCCTGCAAGGATTCACCAAACTTCCCACCGGATCGGCGCTGACCGATGTTCTCGCGCTGCTCTGCCGCATCACCGACCACCTCGACCAACACGGCACACCGATCGACTACCAGCGGCGACGCGAGCAGATCCCCGCCGAAACCCTCACCTGGGCCCAGTGGCGTGACCTCGCCTGTTCGGTCGGAGCGCACCCCGGCAAGCATCGCCAAGGCCGGCTGCGGCACGCCCAACGACACCTGCATCAACTGCTGTCCGGCGCCGACCTCGCCGACCGCCGCCACCCACTGGCGTTCCGCAGCCCCAATGACCGCGGCACCTTCGTCGAGTTCACCACCTCCATGGCAGCGCCGCTGCGCCAGGCCCTCCACGAACACGCCGAATCCCTGCTGGTTAACCTCGGCATCGACGAACCGCTGACCTGGTCGCCACCACCTGACCTCGCCGACGGGCTCGCTCTGCCGGGCATCAATACCGGCGACCTCGATACCGACAAGGTCAGTCGCCTGGTCGTCGAGGACCACCGTTCCTCGCGGGAGGCCGCCGAGGTTCTCGGCGTCCGCCCCGAACACGTCCGCATCGCGATGGAACGTCTCGACCAGCCACAACGGCAGTGGGCGCCCCATGCGGCACCCGCCGCATGGTTGCGTGAACAACACGCCGCCCAATTGTTCACCCGCGAGTTCTTCGACCGCGAATACATCCAAGCCGGACGCAGTCTGAACGACATCGCAGCCGACACCGGCATCGGACGCCACATCATCGCCCGATTCGCCAAACAATCCGGGATCACGCTGCGCAAGACCCGCGCGCCCTTCCACATCGACCCGGCCTGGCTGCGCGAGCAATACTGCACCCAGCTTCGTTCGACCGCCGACATCGCCGTCGAACTCGGCACCGAACAGATGCTCGTCAACAATGCCCTGCACCGGCACGGCATCCCGGTCCGGCCGCAAGGCGTCGCCAGCCGCACCGAGATGCTCATCACCTACGACCACCTCCCACCGAACATCCGCGCAGCCGTCGAGGGCACCCTGCACGGCTGGATCCGGCTGCACCGCTTCCGGATCACGATGGCGTTCCCTTCCCTGGGCACCGCCGCCGACTACCTCGGAATCAAGTCGAACAGCCTGGTCCACCAACTCCGACTCCTCGAACGTCACGTCGGAGCACCCCTGTTCCACCGATCCCGCCGCGGCACCCCGCACCAGCCCACCCCACACGGACACGCCCTGCTCCGCGAACTCGACAACGAGCACGTTCACCCACTGATGACCGCCGCCCTGCATGGCTGCAACGCCCCAGCCATGCCCGCCGCGAAGACCCTCGCACACGCGATGCGCGAAGCAATGACACCACCACGAAAACCTAGACCGCTCAATCCCTTCGGTGACATCGCAGTCGAGCGGCTGCGGATGACCCACACCACGCTCACCCTGCTACGCCACCTCACCACAACCGATGCCGAGGAGGTCTATGGCCACGGCCTATACCAAAGCACAGGCATCCACCACAGCACCCTTCACCCACTCCTGAGAAGCCTCGAACAAGCCGGATGGCTCACCAGCCGAGACGAAGACGAGGCCGACTGGCTCGCGGGCGCCCCACCCGGATGCGGACCAGGACGACGCCGCACCTACTACCGACTCACCCCAGACGGGCGCCGCGCCGCCCTCCGCGAACTCAACACGCCAAGAAAGCGACAGAACAGTGAGAAACCAAAAGCGACAAACCTATGAGAAAACGCACCATCCGCCCAGGCCGGCCACAACCAGGACGACAAGAAGGACGAGAACCTACAACTTGTAGGTTCTCAAAATTCATTTCGCCGTTCTCACATAGTTTTCGCCGGTCTTTCGCTTCCGGACGATCGGTGAGAATTCGGGGGCGTATCTGCGGCCCGTTCGCCATGACGCGCCGGAGCCCCGGACTGACGCGGACTCGGCCTGCGCCGCAACTACCGGCTCGTCCCGACGGACTCCGTGCCTCCGCGCCTGCGCAAGCCGAGAAGGCGAATAAACGATGAGAAACCTGGAGCGAAGAACCCATGGGAAACCACACCATCAGCGCAGGCCAGCCACGACCAGGCCGAAAAGAAGGAAGAGAACCTACAGCCACCCATTCGGAGCTGGAAGGATGTGTCATTTATCCTGGTAAAAGGCCAAATTCGGTCATGGGAAAGAGGATGATGTGAGGGCACGAAGGCTCGTCGTCGTGGTTCTGGTGGTCGCTGTCATCGGATTCCTGGCGTACATGTACCCCTCCCGAACCAACGATGGCGAGGACTCGGCGAGCGTGGCGGCGTCGACGACCACCCGCGCGCCCACGACCACGTCGGCCGCGCCGCCAGCCGATGTCAATACGACCGAGCCGCCGACTGCCTCCCGCGACGCTGAAGAGGCCGCCCAACAGGGCCTGACCGTGGCGTTCACCTGGTACCCGGCCACCGACACCAACCAGAACGACGCATACAGGCGGGCCCGAAACTGGCTGACCGGCAAGCTCGCCGACCGCATGATCATCGACGCCCGCACCGAGCGCGGGCCAGGTGTGCAGTGGGACGAGTGGGCGCAGCAGCACGCTAAGGTCATCGCAGACGTCAGAATCGGATGCTCCGGCTGCCCCGAGGACACCGACACCGTCGTCCAGCGCGTGGCCACCATCAAGCAGACCGCGATCGCCGGCAGCAACACCGATACGGTCGAACCCGACACCACCGTGTGGGTCCGGGTCGTCCGCGAGGGCGGCCATTGGCTCATCGACGACATACGCTACTGACCGGAGGGCCCGTGACCCGCAAAACCGTTGCCGCAGCACTGATCAGCGCTGTTCTCGCCGTCGGCCTAACCGCGTGCAGCAGAGATGAGTCGACCACCACCGCCCCCACCAGCGCACCGATAGCGACCACGACGGTGTCTGTGTTCGGCACCGACGGGTTCATCGCCAACCGGCTGCTCAACTCATCGAGGGCGATCGTCGAGACAGTGGAGGAACGCGGCGGCACACGAGAACAGGCGATCGCTGCTCTCGTTTCCAGCGAAGCCGAGACGGGCTGGCAATCCGGACTGCGGATGTCCCCGCCTGCAACGGACATCCGGGACATCTTCGGCTGGCGGCTCGCGTACAACCTTCCGGCCGACTCCGCTGAGATAGTCGTCGCCGCCACCAACACATTCATGGACAACGCCGCCACCGTCACGGTCAGCGCCGACGACCCGGCTGCCTACGCCCTGGCCGTCCAGCTCGCAGACCCCCGCGGCTACAACGAGAAGGAGCATTTCTACAAAAAGGGCGAGACCGCCGCCACCGAGTACGCCGCCGCCCTACCCAAGGCCCAGACCGCGTACGCCGAACTGCGCGGTTCGCAGTAACAAGAACAACGAATGGGGACGTGTCGTTTGCGCCAGTCAACGGCATTGATCTCTCTCCAGTTCACCGCGGCTTACGCAGTCGCGAGGAGTAGATGAAGAGGCATGGCCCGGCGTCCTGTCCGCCGTTTGTCGTGAACGGGGGTGGGTGCCGGGCCAGGTCTCTTCTCGGAATCCGGTGATTGTTTCTTCACCTGCTAGACAGAAGTTTTGGGATTCATTCGTGACCAGCGGCGCGCGAGGATGATCGCGGTCCCCACCAACACGATGCCGACCACGGCACCGAGGGCGGGGCCGTATCGGGTTCCCCACAGGATCGCGGTGCGGGCGTCCTTCGCTTGTTGGGCAAGGCCGTTGATCGTTTCGTTGTCGAAGTGGGTGTGCGCTTCCAGCGTGGTCACCGCATTCGGGTCGTCAACCGACCGCGCCAGCCATCGCCTCGGCTGCTCCTCCACAGCAACGATCGCACCAGATGCAGGCTCGACCCACACATCGCGCGTCGTGGAGTAGTGCAGATCCATCGTTGTCGGCTCCGTGCCAGGTAGCCCCCACTTTTCAGCGGGCAAGGTCGTCGTCGCGACACTGCCGATCGATTTTCCAAGGTTCACGGGGCCGATCGTCTGCTGAAAGTGATACAGCCGCATGCCGTCGACCACGCGATCGTCGTCTACGTACTCGATCGGATGCGTCTCCCGTGCCGTCCCGTCGTAGTACGGGTAGCTGACCTTCTCGACGTCGAAGGGAAACTTGTACTGAATTCCGGCGCGAGGCGTCTCCGTCGGGGGCTTGCCCTGCTCGGCTTGAGTGGTCGGGACGGGCTCGGCGAGCGGCATGCCTGATCGTCGGTCGATCGTGACGCGATCGACCATTGCCGAGACCAGGCCCAACCCCTCGCCCCAGTCGGTCCGGACCGTCTTCTGCGCCGCCTGCAGAGTTGTCGAATCGGCCGAAACTGGATCCTCTGTCGTCACGTACACCTGAATCCGCAGCGCGACACCCCGGTCGGTCTTTAGCGGACCTTCCATAGCCACCGAGGTGGCCTTGAGCACCGCCGCGTCTTCCGCAACCGACACTGTCGCCGATTGCACGTCAAGCGGGATGACCTTCAACCTGGCGGCACCGTAGGTGGGAACCAAGACAGCGACGGCGAGCAGGCACGAGCCGAGCGCGAGGAGAGTGCAGACCGCTGCGGATCTCCTCCAACCCCGACGGTCGGCGGCATCCGCCTTGTGCACGTTTTCATCCAGTACGGTGTCGACCTGAGCACTCACGTAGCGCACCCTAGCCGCTGGAGCAATGCAGAATCCCGGTCAGCCGGTATCTTCGTCCTGAGGTATTTGCCACATCACAGAAGGGAACCTGGTGCTCGATCCGTTTGCGCCCGGCCTGAGTGTCGCGGAGGCCGATCGCTTGCATGCGCACCTTCGCGCCGCCGGCCCAGTTGTCGAGGCCACCGACGCCGACGGACTGCGCGTCTGGATCATCACCCGGTACGACGACGTCTCTCGACTGCTCGCTGACCCCGGAATCGTCAATGTCCGGCCCGACGGCCCATCAGGCAGCCCGGGTCTTCCCCTACCACCGGCACTGGCCCGCAACCTGCTCAATATGGTCCCCGATGATCACCGGCGCGTCCGCGCTCTGGCAGCGCCCGCGTTCTCACGGCGACGAATCGGAGCGGTGAGGCAGATGGTGACCGCCCGTGTCGACGGACTCCTGAACGAGCTCGACCCGAACGAAACCGGTGTTGTCGACCTCTTTCCCGCCTACGCCTCTCCCCTGCCTGCTGACATCATCGCCGAGATCCTCGGCGTGACCGATACGGACGCCGACGAGTTCCGTACCGCCGCGGCGACCGTGATGGCAATGAATCCTGGCGAACCCACCGCGGACGACCCTCGCATCCCGGCCATGACCACGATCGTTCTCGTTCTCATGCGTGTGATCGCGGCCAAACGGAAATCGCCCGGTGACGACGTCATCACCGATTGGATCACCGCCCGCGACGCCGAAGACCGGCTGACCGAAGAGGAACTCATCTCCCTGGCGTTCCTGACGTTTCTCGCCGGATTCGAGAACTCCGTCTACCAGATCGCCAACGCCATCGGCATTCTCGCCGGACTCGATCGAGACCAACTACTCGTCGAAATCGCCGACGACCAGCTCTGGCGCGCCCGGGTGACGCAGCTTGTCCTCGACGCCGCGCCCGGGTCCTATGCGATACGGCGATTCCCAATTGACGACATCACCGTCGGCGGCATTCGCATCCCCGCCGGCAGTCCTCTGTATCTCTCCCTGCGCGCGGCGACCAACGACCCCGCCCGCGGCGAGCGCCCGGACCTGGCCTTCGGCCGCGGACCTCATTACTGTCTCGGCGCCGATCTCGCCGTGATGCAGCTCGACATCGCTACTCGCCGCCTGTTCCAACGCCACCCGGGCCTGTCCCTGGTGAAGCCATGGGAAACACTCGACCGGCGACATACGTGGCGCACTCACGGCCCCACTGAGATGCCAGTAAACCTGACCTGACCACCCGAAAGCCAGTACGGGAGAAACGGATAAACCGATGACAGCTGATGCCCTTGTGCACGCCCCCGCCGAGCCCACCCACCCGATCCGCGAATGGATGACCGTCTTCGTCGGCACCGGCGACGAGCACCATGTCGTTGCTGAAGGCCCCAAACACCGCGACTGGCGAAAGATCGGCAATGTCTTTCGCGAACCTGCCCGCACCGCTGTCCTGGGGTTGATCCGTAAGTGCATCGCCGATCGCGAGCTCAAGATCGAGACGTTCGAGGGCAAGGTCGCCGACGCCCTGGGCCCGGTCGGGGCAGCCCACCCCATCCTGACTCCCGACAAGAGCGTGGTCGTAGCAGTTCAGATCTGGAGCGGTGACCCGAAGAAGAACCCGCCGGACCGCCCCAATGTCGGGGCATGGGAGTGGGTTCTGAGCTCGGAGGACAACCCGCCCCCACCGCAGCTGCAGTTGGACCCCGGAGCTATCGAGCTCATCGGGATGTCCGCCCGGCACCAGGATCGATCGGTTTTTGGTCCTGCAGATCTCTACACCCGTTCGGCCCGCCTGTCCGACACGTTGCGGCATGTGCGCCAAATCCGAGACTGCCAGGTAAAGGACAGGTTTGACGGCACGTTCACCATCCGGGCTGAGACCGACGTCACCCGGGAGCTGCGCTACGCGGAGCGGTGTGTGGAGGGCCCGGCGGGTAGACGTGTGCGCGGGATCTGCTGGGATGCGGGCACCGACGAAGCTCTTGTCCACGAATCGATGCTCGACGCGTGGTTGTCGACGATGTTGGCATCGACATCGGGGATGTACATCGCGGTCGGGGATCTGTCGTACCAGTACCCGTACTGGCTGAAGTGGGTGACCGAGCACGTTCCCGGTCTCGGACACGGCGTGAGCACCGGACAGACCTTCGCGCTCCACGAGGAGGACTGGCCGAAGATCATCGAGTGGGTCCAGCAGGTGCGTAAGGGGCCGGTCTCCGGCACGGTGCGGGCACGACGGGGCGGTGGCGGCTGGCTGAAGGCCGAATTCCGGGGCTTCCTTCTCGACCCCCTCGTCAGCGACTCGATCGGTGTCGCGGTGATCTCCCCCGAGATCGAAACCATCCCTGACGAACCCTCCTGACGGAGAACATCTTTCGGAGGACAAAGCTCGTGTGGAGAGTGTTTTACAACGCCGCGTTGGTTGTTGCGTTCATGGCTACCTACAAGACCGCCGGAATCTTCGCGGCGACGGTCGTGGTCATGGCTGGCGTCGTCGGCGAGATCAGCGTGACGCTGGCCCGGCGCCAACGGGTCGACAAACTGCAGTGGACCGGTCTATGCCTTGTGCTCGTCCTCGGCGGTTCGACTCTGTTGTTCCACAACGAGACCTTTATAAAGTGGCGTCCCACAGGGGTGTACTGGCTAATCGCCGGCGCTTTCCTGACGTCGTTGATGGTCGCGAAGCGTGACCCGGTGCGTGTCATCATCGGACGATGGGTGAGCGCGCCGGACGCCGTCTGGCGCTTCCTGAGCTGGAGTTGGTTCGTGGCACTGGTCGCGGTCGGCGCCGTCAATATCGTCGTCGCCTACACAATGTCCACGGACACCTGGGTCAACTGGCGTGTCTTCGTCGCACCCGGAAGTCTCTTGGCGCTCGCTGTCGCCCAAGCCACCTGGCATCGCAACTACATCCTCACGGCATGGCGCGACCACCAATCCGAGGAAGCTATGTAATATCCCCTCCGACGTCGGTTCGACATAGAGTTCGCCAAGCGGACTGACTGCGCGATGCCCCCTCTGGCACGTGCCCGGTCGGCCGACGTCAGCGCACCTCGCCCGAGGTTGCGGCGCGACCTTTTCGCGTTGCCCGCGCAGCACGCAGAAAGCCCCTCCCCGAAGGGGCTTTTCGTCATGCTCGCGAGAAGGTCGAATGAACACTCACTTTGCATACTGCACCACCGCGGTCGCCAACACCCACGTCCAGTACGACTGGAACCGTTCTCGTCGCATCTGCGGCGCCCGAGGGCTACGCGGGAGTGCCGGCGGGGCGGCTGCGTACCCGCTCGTAGCTCGCCCGCAGTTCGCTTTCAGGGATTTGAAGCGCTGCAGAGAGCTTCCTTGCCACGTTGTCAGACAGCGAAATCTCGCCTCGTTCGACACTTCCAACGATTTGGGTGGTGACGCCGGCAGCGGCGCCGAGCTGTGGCTGGGTGAGCCCTCGCAAAATCCGCCAGTCGCCAGGGTAGCGGTCACCCTCCGGAACCTTGACGAGGTCGGAAATGGGTACCCCAATCGCGGCGGTGACACGGGCGAGCAAATCAACCTGCGGCGACGAGTCGCCAAGCTCCCATCGCCGAATCGTGTCGGCATTGAGTCGCGCCAGGCGCGCGAGTTCGCGCTGCGATACACCAGCAGATCGGCGGGCTTTCTCCAGTTGATCAGGCTGGAATCCGCGCATAACTCGACGGCTCACAGACTGAGCCTTACCAGAAAAGTCGTCATCACTAGACACTGTGCAATCCCCTCGTTACGATGCGCACATAACGGTACCTATAAATCAGTAGGTATAGATTCGGAGAGGAGGCGATGGGAAGTTCTCGTCAAACGTGAACGGTCCCCCAGCTGTTAGCGCAGCTAGGGGACCGTCAGAACAGCAAGTCGACTGTTAGCGCAGTCGGACAAGCCATGAGACCAGCGGGTTAGCGGCCCGCGGCCTCGAATGCAGATCGGAGCCTGCAAATGAACACGTTAGATGGCGCTGGTGCTCTACGCCTAGCGACTGCAAGTTCTCATGCTGGTAGGGAGAAGGTCGACGGGCACGATCGCGTGACCAACGGCCCTCTCCGCGAGATCCTGGCCAAGCATCGTCCTAACCATGACCACACGTCCTGCACGGCCTGCGGGTTCGTCTACACCCCGGCCCGCCCACTATGCCCGCCCGTCGCTGGCGCTCTGCGCGAACTGTCCACGGGTGCCCTCCGGTCCCAGGACCGGCCTTTGGGCCACTGCACGACCGGTCGACTCCGCGCGATGGCGCGCGAACACACCGGCGAGGGCCGGTGCCGGCGGTGCGGGTTCGTCTACGCCAGTCAGGTGCGTCTATGCCCGACGTCGCGGCGGATCGCCGCCGAACTCGAGACCCGCGGCAAGGCGCCCGTGACCCAGCCCCACACAGGTCAGGGGCTGTGCACGGGTAAGGGTTCCGGTTGGACCGTCACCGGAACAACAGCCGCGGCGTGGAAGCGTGCGATGGCGGCCTGCTCGGTGTGCCCGCTACTCGCGCAGTGCGAGACGCAACTGGAGGACAGGCTCGCTACTGGTGTGAAAGTTCGCGAGCAGATCATGGCCGGACGGCTGTTCACCGTCACCGGCCGCGAGATCGAAGCCGCTGGGGTCGATGCGTTCGCAGTTGCCCGAGGGAGGACGAAGAAGAAGCAGAAGCCCCCTGCCCCAATCCCGGCCCCCACTCCGGCTCCGGCGCGGCAGCCCGCGCACTTCGGGAACGGGGCGGCATGAGAGCCCGCACGGGTTTCCGCCTGTTGGACGCGCCCGCACAGAATGCCCTCGAACTGCCGGCCAGCGACAACTCAATCCGGAGATCCGAGCAACTTCTCGCCGAATGCCCTCTGGTGATCTCGGCTGAGGCGCCGACCCTGAGTGTGGGCGCCCGAGAGAAGCTCACCGATGTCATCGACTTGGTCGTGACGAACCCTGAAACGGCTTCCGTTGAGCAGATCCGTGAGGTCGCTTCGCTCGCCCGTCTACTTCTCCGCCGACATCCCGCGTAGCAGTACAGATTCAGCGCGCTTCAGAACAGGGCAAATCGGTCCCGATCACCCAATCTTGTCGCGCCCTCACTGGAAGCGGGGTCGCTGAAACCCGCGGCCAAGTCCGTTCAGTCCTAATACGCCGAATCGTTCACGAAAGGCAGTCCCCTTCGATGACCACTTCCGTCACACGCGACACACCGAAGAGCGCCGGTTACCCGTATCGGTTACAGGTTCGAACTAGGGTTTCCTCATGGCACAGCACAACAAGGGGCCCCGCGGTCAGATCGCTACTCGCGCACCCCTCAGACACCACAAGGTTTACGAGAGTCGGGCAGCCGAACTCGGCATCCCTGCTGGCGACTACTCCGTGCTTATCCTCGCCATCACGCATGGGCTCGACATCCCGGATTACATCAGCGAGAAACTTCGACCAGAACAGCTCCGGCTACTCGAAGTCGAGGCATCAGAGTCGTTGCACCAGATCGAGCAGTTGGCGATGGGCGCATGAACGACACCTAGACAGCGAACAACCCCCAGGGCTTGGCGGCATCGGGGGTTGTCCGGTTATGAAATTTCGGGACCTTGCCAGCTCCCTGACCACCACTACCTCGGAAGGAAGAGGCGGTGCTTACTCGATGATAACGCATGGCCGTAAATCTGGCCTGCCTGCGAACATCCACTCCGTAACGTGTCTGTCTCAACGAGACCACAAGTCGGCCGCAGCGCTCCCGCTCCTACATGCGAACAGCGATGCCGCTACCCCTGTGTCGGCTTACCAGGGCGCCCATTACGCGACGGAATCTGCGGGTTCTGAGCTGCGACTTCCGGTGCCGCCTATGCGCGCACCGGCCCTTCTACCTGAGGAGGGCGGTGTGCCTACGGAATAGCGGCTCGGAACTAACTCGATAGCTAATTCAAGAGCGGCGGTACAAGCCAAAGGGACCCCGGCGGGGGTGGGTTTATCCAATGAATCCCGATGGGAGGACTGGCAGGTCCTCCCCGTCTAGGGCGATCGTCTGGCAGGACGGTCATTCCCTGAGGTGAGAAGAAGAAGTGAGCAGCCTCTTCGACTCGGTACTGCATTCCCCGAAGGGACTTACCTGTGGTAGGTACGTCTCAGGGTAGCGCATACCCTGAATACCTCTCAACGGTTCAACATTCCGATCTCGGCGTGTCGTGGGCTAAATCACACAGCTCGCCGATTTCCCAAACCCCGCAACCAGCAACGCAACCACTTCAGACCCCGTGGATTGACGAGCTGCGACAGCTCAATACGGACACCGATCAGCGCGGAAAATCCTGGACGCTGCCCGTCAATCCCGGTCAAGAAGCAAGCATCCCGATCTGGACAAGCCGCGACGGATGGATGCGACAGGTCCGGTACGCGATCACCAAGACCGCCGCCGGCCGCGCCGCAGCCGCCCGACACAGAATCGGCGTCGAAAGTATGGTTGCCATCGCTGGCGCGCACGCGTCGTCAGCCGACTCGAAAACTGGGCGCCGTGTCACTGCCACAGTCCAGAACCTCGCCGCCCGCGCCGGCGTGTCCGAATCGGTGGTCAAACGAGGTCGCCGCGTGCTGAAAGCACTACACCTCGGCTTCGAGCTGGTACGGGGCCGCACCCTGACTACGCGTGAATTCCAAGCCGCCGAAGTCCACCACGGTGGGCGTCAGCACCGTGCTGCCAGCGTATGGGCTCTATCCTCCCCACCTGACCTCGTCGCAGCCACCCCCGCTCCCCCACCACCAAAGAAGCGCGGCAGCTCCCACCGCAGGACACACCGCGCGACGAAGCAGGTTCGCCACACCACCCCGACGGGTTCGAATCCCAATCCCCAAGCCCGCGACCGTGACCCCCTATCTTTGAGTGGTTTTTCCCCGAAGGGGATCTCTTGTAGAGAAGTAATCACCAAACGCGCGTGCGCGCGAGAGAATCAACCCTCATCCTCGAATCAGACGAACCCACGCCCAATAAATCTCCAACGAGCCGCCTCCACCCTGGTCGCGGCAGCTCCAGTCATCGCACCCAGCGGCCACATCGGCACCGTGTGCGACGTCATCGATCGCGCAGGAATCGACACCACCCGCTGGACTGGACGGGATATCGCCCAAGCTTTGACCGCTGACACCGTCTCGCGAGGTGAGCTCTGGCCAGACACAATTCGCTCGCCAATCGGATATCTGACCTGGCGTTTGTCCAGAGTCGACTGGTCCGGCCCCTCCCCCAGCGAGCAACGCGCCGCGGAGGCTGCGCACAGCGCACAGCGCAGGGCTGAGCGTGACGCCGAACGCGAGCGAGCTCGTCGCGCAGCGGCGTCGCCTGAGCACCGAAAAGCGTTCATGGAACAGATCCGCGCCACACTGGCACCCCAAAAGCAGGCGGCCTAACCATGCCCATCGATCCTCGGCGCACCGTCCACATACGGCAACGCTGGTCGCACCGGCCGCGAACGATCACCACCGCGCCGAGCGAGGTACCACTTGCCACCGAGCCTCAGCCATATACTGCGAAAATCATCGTGGCCGACTCGCACAGAACGGAGTGCGCTCGTGGGTAAGAAGAACACCGTGTCCCGATCGACCCAACGCCACCCACGGGTCTATGTCAGCCGAGTCCAGGCGCCTCCCCGCATCAGCCGCAACGCAGACTCGATCCGCGAGCGTCTCCGCAACGGCGCCAAAACAGTCGTGGTTGACACTGCAGGTCAGCTAATCGAACTCGACGACAAAACCTTCGCATCGGCCGGCGACGAGTGGACCTTGCGGTTTACCGCTGGATCGCAGGCACGGATTCATCTCGACTCACCACTGCCCGCGACCGCGCACATCGTCGCCACTGACGCGACGACCGTGGAAGTCACCGGGCAAGTTCATGTCTGGGCCTACACACACGCGACGGTTACTGCCTTCGACCAGTGCCGCGTTGTAGCTCATAATCACGCATTCATCAGAGCGTGTGACCACTCGGTTGTGTGGGCCGACGACAACGTCGTTGTCCACGCCTACGACGAGGCCACGGTCCAGGCTAGAGATCACGCGATTCTCGCCCTTTCCGATGAGGCACGCGCAGTCGTGGAAACCGCAGTCGTGGTTCGCGGTCCAGCTCGCAAGAACGTCACTATGAGGGACACATGATGCCTGAGCGTGGGCAGACGCAACTCTGACACCGCACCACCTGCCCACCAGTAGTTCCGAGATGGCCTCGTACGCCTGGTAATCGAAGTCGACCCTCTCGCACAGCAGGCGGTTCACTCCCCATCTTCGTGGATGAAGACTTTTCAACGGCGCACGACCCCAGCGGTCGCGCTCAACGGGCACCGCGTCCTTCCCGGCTATTCGGCAGCCAAGTAACGCTGACCTAGTGTTGCTAGCAATGCGAGCTAGCAACACTAGGTAGTTCTGGCTATTGCGAATAGTTAGGCGAGCGTTGATACCCGGGGCTACCTACGGTTTCTGTCACGTGACGGCAGATATGGACGTCGCCGAAATCTCACCGGACGGCGCGTCGTGATGGCGCCGTGGTCGATGTCCGTGGTGGACTGCGGATATGCCCAAGAGCCGTGGCCGCCGCAAGGGCGGCAAAAGCCGACCCGTTCGCCGTGCTCCTCGGCAACTTCACCCAGCCGATCTTCTGCTGCTCGACGCCCGGCAACTCCTCGAAATCGACGGTGTGCTCACCGCCGAGACCTGGGCCAGCGGGTGGCTCGGCGAGGCGTGGTCGACGGCGGCACTGACCGAACACGAACCCGAGCACCTACTGTGCATGCAGGTCACCGGCCGAGCATGCTCCACACCGTCCCCGCACTCGCTGGCCGCGGTCGACGCGCTCGCGCGGGTCGCACCTGCGGCCGACCTTTCCATGCTGACCGACACCCTCGGCATCTTGGCCGAAACCCAACCACTGCCGGCCTGGCACACCGTCGCGGCGTGGACTCCGACCGCAGCGTGGCGCGCGGTCGACGTGTACGAGAGCGAACGGGTCCTGTTCATTGACTACGACGGACCTCACCCACACACATTGATGGCGAATATCTACCAGGTCGGCGGGCCGATGATCGACAAGCTTGCTCTCCTGAATCCTGGCGCAGCCACCACGTGGGACCAGCTGCGCGAGCCCGACGAGGCACCGATGCCGCTCCAGTCGGTCCCGGTCGCCGAGGTGCTCGCCGATCTCGCGCACGCGTTACGCACCACCGACATGACCTGGCCCCGCACCGCCGACGAGGACTTTTGCGATCACCGGGCGCTGGCATGGTCCCGCTGCCGGAACTACCTGCCAGAATGGCCCGAACACGTCGGACTTCCCGAGCAAAGGCGCCGCCAACTGGTCGAGGACTTCCTCAACGACATCGGAAGCGACGACGAGGTGAGCCGGTCGCTGGCCGAGCTGTTCCTGGACTACGGCGACGGCTACATAGGCGCCGGACCGCTGTGTTGGAGCCCGGGCGAGGTGATGCTGCTGCTCACCGATTGGCTTCCCCGCAAAGCAGTCCTCGACGCCGACCAACGCAACGCACTGCCCTTCGTGTTGCGCCGATGGCTGACCTTCGCGCTGACCCAACAGGAGATCGACCGCCAATGGATCAGCCGCGTCGTTGATGCTGTAGACACCTTCCTACCCGAGTTCCATGACGCATTCGACGATGAAACTACCTGGGGCCCGGCCAAACAGGTGGCCGCAGCGCTCACCGAGCGAGGCGTCGACCTCACCGACCGCCAAGCCGTCGACGACGGCATTCGGCAACTCAACGCCGAACAACTCGCCCACCGATTACTGCCCTGAACCGTCGGCTCTGTGCACACCTGATTCACACGTCCTGCCGCTTCCTTCTTAACCCGGGGGAATGCTTTCCTGCGACGCGCTGTCCAGTGAATTTGCGCTCGTTGCGAAAGCGATGTAACCCACGGTGCGATGCTAGGCATGCTACGTAGCGTTGCTAGAGACGCTAGATAGCAAAGTAACGCTATTGCAGAGATCTCGATTAGCTATGCGAGCGTTGATTGCTCGCGTGCCGACGGCTGCTAGGAGCGACATAGTAGCTAGCGGTATAGCGACCGTTGCACTTACGCCGCTGGCGGAAATAGCAGTTCTCGCTCACAGAGATTGGACCGCTAGCCTAGCTAGCGGAGCGCCGCTAGCTCAAGAATTGTGCTTGGTGGATCCGGGGCGAGGTCCGCTCGGGGCGGCATGTCGAGCTGTGAAGACTCGAAGCCGGCCTGTTCTGTTTCCCCGGGTTCCGCCCGTGCCTAGGCGGATGCGATCTGGTGGAGGGGTGCGTTTTGCGTGACGGTGCCTCGTGGCATAGTTGCGGCCGACGACTTCCTGACCTGCTGAAATATCAACGCTAGCTCCGATAGCATTGACGGGATCCGCTTTGGTAGCAGGGAGGGAAGCGCAAATATCCGGTCTAACTGGGCTATCGGCTCTAGTCTTTATAGCGCGGATAGTTCTGCTATGGCGACGAACGCAGCTACTCGTTGTAGCGCAGCAATTCCCGCAATCGTCGCTATCAGAGAGACATCAGCAACGATATCTACCGGAGCTAGACGCCGTATGAGCGCTATAGTTGCGCCGCTTTCTATGGTCGCTTGCATATCTAGTCCGACTTGCCTTTCGAGCATTTCTAGGCGGCCTAGCCTCAATAAGCTGGCTATGCAATTTAGGTGTCGTAGGAGTGCTTGCAGAGCTATGAGTGCGAACGCATCTACGAGGGCGACGCTTGCTAGGGAAGTTCGGCTATCGATCGTTGCTGCCATCGCTATAAGCGCAGTCGTATCTAACGTCGCTATCAGAACTAGTGCAGTAACTGTTGCGAGCAAGGCGATTACAGAAACCGTAGATAGGGTCGCAACCATAGAGACCCTATCTACGTTTGCGTCCGCAGCGTCGATCGCTACGAAAGCGAAACTAGAGACACTAGTTAAGCTATGCACGCTAGCGCGCCTAGCAAATAGCGCTAGCGTTGCTCGGCGTGTCGAGCTAGCTCAGCAGCCAAGCCTGGCTATGCTCCCTATGCGAGCGTGCGGAGTTGCACTAACGCTCATCGCGCGCATCTGGAAGTCTCCTGGCCTCGACGGAACGGAAACCAAGTCATGACACGCAAATGCGCGGTCTGCAATCAGAAGGGGGGAGTGGGCAAGACCGCCACGACCCTCGGTCTCGCGAGCGCAATAAGCAACGCCGGCGGACACGTCCTTATTGTCGACGTCGACCCCCAGGGTAACGCCACCAACGGCGTGGGCGTCACCATCACCGACGAGATGCTGACAACCTACGACCTGATGAGCCGAACCGAGTCGGGCACGGCGATTGACGCGGTCATTGCTACCCCATGGGACGGCGTCGATCTGATCCCGGCCGATCAGACGCTCGCGAACATCGAGTCGGATGGGGCCAACGACCTCATCTTCCGCCTCGACATCGCCTTCGAGGGCCTCGACCTCTCCGCCTACGACGCAGTTCTCTTTGACTGCCCACCGTCGCTTGGCAAACTCCTCTTCGCCGTTTTCTGTGCAGTTGATGGGGTCATTGCAGTGACCGAGCCCACCATCGACAGCGTTCAAGGCGTCACGAAGCTCTTCGAAACCGTCGAGAACGTCCAGCGACGACCCAACCCGAACCTGGCTATCGACAAGATCGTTCTCAGCCGACAGCGGGGGACAGGCGAGCACCGATTCCGGGAGAGCGAGCTGCGTGAGGTCTACGGCGACCTCGTCGCGCGCACCACCATCCCGGAATACGCCACGCGGCAGGACGCACACAGCGCGCGCACCCCGATCCACAAGTTCACGGGCGGGAAATCGCTGTCATTGCAGCTCGCCTACACCGACCTTCTCAACGAACTACCCATCAAGACCGCAGGAGCGACCGTATGAGCGTCCAACGTGAACCCGCTATCCGCAGGCCGGCGCACCCTGCCGCAGATCTTCCTGAGCGCCCCCGGGTCGTCAAAGACCCCGCCCCGGCCGCCGTCGACGAGCAACCGACCCAGCTTCCGGCCGAATCGGCCATCAGGTCTGTCGCCGACGTGCCCGTCACGCCGGTCTTGTCTCCTGCGCCGGAGGCGGCATCGCCTGTCGAGAAGCTCAGCGAACAACACAACGTGCGGTTGCGGCCCTCGACCAAGGCGCGCCTGACGCGCGGTGTGGACAAGCTGCGCTACGAGACCGGGGACCGGAGCATCACCATTTCGTCGGTCACCGACGCCGCGCTCATCGAGTACCTGGCCAAAAACGGCTGCTAGCACCGATAGCGCCACTAGCTATCGGTGCTAGGTGCGCACTTGTGGTTCGAGATATGCCCACCGCAACGCATCTTGCCGAGCTGACATAAGGAGGCCCCCGCCGATTGCGCCGGCGGGGGCCTCGTGGACCGGGAACCCGTGGAAGGACACCCCGATCATGAACGACCTTAGTATCCGAGCAGCACGAATCCAGCTGCGCGCCCTGATTGCGGCCCTAATCGTTGCGATCGCCATTGCGGTCGGCATCACCACCGGCGCGTTCGTGCTGTCGTTCGCCGTGCAACGCGACCTCGCATTGCAGGCCGGAATCCCTCATTACCTCACCTGGATCTTCCCCGCCATCGTCGACGGCGCAATCCTCGGCGCAACGATCGCCATCGTTGCGCTCAGCAAGATCAACGGCAGCGCAACGGGGAAGCGTTTCTTCCTCTGGCTCGCAGTGGTCGTCGTCTTCATCAGCGTCTTCGGCAACGCCTACCACGCCTACCGCGCCGGGGAAGCAGCTGCGCGGAGTGTTGCAGCGGGCATCGACCTGGGATACACCCCACTGACTCCAACCGGCGCCTCGCTCATTGCAGTCATTCCGCCACTTTTGGTCTTGGCTTTCACCCACGGCGTCGGAATCCTCATCAAAGCTATCGGCACCGCCCACACCGAGTACACCGCGGTCGTCCGAGACACCCACGACCGCGAACAGCAGGACAGTGAGGGCACTACGACCGGTTACCCGACGGTGGCGGCCGAGTCGATGCCGGCGTCCGAGCGGAACGTCGGCCATCTTGCGGCCCTCGTTGCTCCGAGCATTGCGCCGGACCCCGACGTTGCACAAGACCCCAACGTTGCGCCGCGCATTGCTCAGGCCGTTGCGCAGGACCGCAACGTTGCACAGGACCCCAACGTTGCGCCGCGCATTGCTCAGGCCGTTGCGCAGGCCGCTGACGTTGCAACGGCAGACGACTCCTCGGCACCCGACGACAGCCGTGAGACCGCCGCGGCCGGACCTGAGGGTTCCACTGTCGTTGCGGATGCCGCGCAACCAACCGAGGCGAACCCAGATGACCTCACCTATGTTGCGACCCTCACCGAGGAGCACGTTGCGCCCAGCGCACTGGACGGGCGCAATGCCGATGCACTGATGGTCGGCAATGCGCAGGAGGACTCGCAAGAGCAATTCGTGTTGCCGGACGAGGCCCAGACCATCGAGAACCTCCTCGACTTTATCGACACGTGCGCCGACTTCGAGCCTGTAGTGAAAGAGACGGCCCGACTGCGAATCATCGAACAGCACAGCTACGCGGAAATCGCCACGCTCACGCGGGCCAAGGCCGCAAGCACCGCAATGCGCCGATTCGACAAGGTTGCGCAACGTGCGGTCGACGCCGGGTTCCGCACGCCCCCGTTGCCGGAGCTCGAGGAGATGGCGGACGGACGCAATGCGGCAACACTCGATCCGCAGTACACATTGGTCGGGGCACCGTGATCACCCGCCCCCGGCAACGCGGCGACGGCCAGCTCGTACTCTCCTCGGCTCCACCGGGGAGACGACCCGACCAACAGAACGACGCGCGCCCCACCCAGCAAATTCCGAACCTCCGCAACAGTCAGCGCCTCTGATCGCAACACAGCCCGACGTTGCAGACCAACCAGTTGAGGTTGGCAACGCAACGCCTGGTTGCGGAGACGCAACGCCGACAGTACGAGATTTGCAACGCGGGCGCCCGATTCGGATGCAACAGGCAATCGGACGTGTGGACCGCATTGCGGATGCAACACCATCGCAACGTCGGCGATCATCTGCGCATTGCAGGTGGGCGGGCGCTGCGTTGCATGCTGGACGTCGGTGACTCATACAGTTCACTCGAGAAGAGTGGATGAGGGAGCGGTTGTGGAGTGGTTCGTGTCGTTTTGGGATCTGGAGATTCAGCGGACATCGGTGCGCGCGGGGGAAGCGTCCGATCGCGATGACGCCATGGCTCAGGTCATCGCCGCTGGGCGCGACCTGGCGTGCCGTGACGACGGATCGGTGGTCAATAAGTCTGCCCACATCCGCATCGGAACCGAGCTGGCGGTGGTGACCGGGTTCGACAGTCCACGCCTGGACGACGAAAACCTGCGCTGCCGTATCGAGGCGGCCATCGCCGCGAAGCAGCAACACGCCCGCATGATGGAGCAACGGGTATCCGTCGAGCTGCCGCCCACCGCGGGTGCAGATACCCCGCAACTCGATCCCGAAGCGGGGGAGTAGATGGGTGGTGATCGTCCCGACGGGTGACCGCGATCGATCGCGCCACGAAAGTCGAGTGCGATTCTCGTCAAACGCCATCGCGGCCGCTCGAGTCATTCGACGGTGCCGCGGACATCAGTGTGCGTATCGACGCGGGTACGTCCAGTTGCTGAACGGTTGGCGAACCCATCTGGTGCGGCACTTCTGGCAGAGAGAGAAGCAGGCACGATTTCATCACGGTGACGTAAGTGCCGAGCCTGTCGATTGTCCATTTCTTCGCCGGCGACCGGATGCGGTCGGGGATCGCCATCATGTGCGGCAGGGCTGAACACACGGCTCAGATCGCTGCAAAACCTGGCGGTGCGCGGCGCCATCGATCGTGCGCCGAAAGCTCCGCGACCGTAACCCCAAAGAGGGATAGCTAGCCCCGCTACGCTAGCTAGCATCGCAGTTAGCTGCTCGTTCGACGTTTCGTTTGAGTACGGCCAACATCCGTGCCTGCATGATCCAGACAACCAGGGGAAAGAGCCAGTAGAAGACGAAATGTCCAAGCCATTGAGGGCGGACGACTTGATAACCGCCGATCACCAGACGTGTGCGCCCGCCAGGCAACTCATTCAGCAGGAAGCCTCATAGTCCTTCCGTTGTAGGCCGACGGCCTTGGCTGCTTGGGATCAAGACTGCGGCCTCGAAGATCGCTCAACCCGCGCGGTCTCAGGAACCGATTCGGTTCCAGCGCTGCGACCTCCCAGGCGTCTACGGGGCCGTGGCGGCGTGTCCAGTACTTCGCGTAGTCGCCGAGGGCGAGGTCCTACCACTTGGGATGCACTCGGGCACTCGGGCACTCGGGCGACCGGCGTTGTCCAGGTGGTCCTGGGAATACCACCCCCACGATTCCCGCCCAGCTATACCAGCCACGGCCAGACCTGATCCGGCGGGGCGTCGATCGTGACGGCCATCGCCCCGCCGCTTTCACCTCGTGGAAGCCGGCCGGTGATCGGAACGCGCTGAGCTGCACGGTCCCGATAGCCCCGTCCGGTGAAGACGTCCCGAATCGGGGTGACGAAGGGGACGGCTTCCGAGATTGATCGGTTGTTTCTATCGAGGCGGCTGCGTCTATCATTTGTTCCTTCTTCGGACGCTCTCGGACCCCGGGCGGGCTGTCGCCGGCGACCTTTCGTGGTCGAATCGTCGAGTGCCGCAAAACCCGTCCGAAAACGTTTGTAGGCCGGTACTTCCGGTCGTCGAGTTCGGCAAACCCTGCAAGCAATGACCGGCCGCGAGAAATTCTGGGGGGGTGCGGTGTGTCGGGTAGGTCGTTCGACTTTCAGGTCCCAAAATTGCGGGCATGGGAATCGTTGCTTCCCGCCGCCGAGGGCGGCCCAGTAAGGGAACCCGTGCTGTGGTCAAGGCGCTGGTGCCCCCGGAGCTCAAAGAAGCAGCTGCCAGGGCCGCGAAGGCACATGGCATGACCGCGAACGACTACATCGCGGCGCTGATCGCGGCCGACACCGGCCTGACCGAGCTGATGGCCTCGATTCGAGAGAAACAGGCCGCCACACCAATCCGCGGAACCCCGCAGATCAGGACCGTGACGGAGCACCGGTCTGGGCCGTGAGTGGCGACCTGCTGCTCGTCGCGATCGTGAGAGCAGATCGTCCGCCGTCAGCGATGATCTCAGGACTCCGCCGGAACGAGAAACGTCAACGCGACACCGAACGCCCCGACGGATCAGTGCAAGTTACGCACTATTTTTTTCACAAAGGTCACGAAGGGACAGGCCGATGACCCGCACCATCGCACTGGTCAACCATAAAGGTGGTTCCACCAAAACCACGAGCACCGTCAACCTCGCCCAGGCCCTCGTCGAAGCCGGTTACACCGTCCGTGTCGTCGACCTCGACCCGCAGTGCAACGCCACCACCTGGCTCGGCGCCACGCCCGAAGCCGTCGACAACGATGTCCTGTCGGTGCTCATGATGGTGGCGAGCATCGAAGATGCCACCACAATGACGGCGTCGGGGATCCACCTCGTTCCTGCCACCAAGGAACTCGACTCCGTCGGGCCCTACTTCCTCAAGAAGCCCGGTGCGCACGGCGTCCTGCGCAAAGCCCTCGCGGCCGCCCCCGACGTCGATTTCAACCTCCTCGACTGCCCCGGAGACTTCGACCACCTGACCATCAGCGCACTCGTCGCCTGCACCGAGGTGCTCGCCGCTGTCATGACGGGAGCGATGGAACTCGAGGCGCTCATGCGGATCGAGAACTACATCACCGAGCAGGTCGAGTTGCTCAATCCCACCGCACGGCTCAATCACATTCTGTGTGGCCGCGTCGAACTCGGCCAGGTCATCGACCAGCAGGTCCTTGCCGCGCTCCGCGAGAGTTACCCCGACCAGACGATGCGCACCATCATCCCGAAGTCGGTCCGTGTCAGCGAAAGCTACAGCGCCGAAGAACCCGTCGTCAGGTGGGCACCGTCGTCCTCCGCGGCCCGCGCCTACCGCGACGCCGCCCGAGAACTCGTCGAAAGGGGCCTGCGATGACCGTGACACGTAAACCAGGACTCGCCAACAATCCTCTCGAACGCCGTCCCCAGTCCCGCGCGGGCGTCCGTCAGGGCGGGACGTGCTCGAGAACTCGTCGGAAGGATCTCCTGATCAGCGTGCCACGTGAGCCCGGACTCCCCAACAGCCCCGTCGAACGCCGCAAGCGGCGACTGCCGAACCTGGTCGAACAGGGCGTGGACGTTGCTCGAGAAGCAGCCACTATCGCCGAACCTCAGCCGGGGTCGGTGGTCCTCGGTGAGGAACAGAGGACCACCACATGGGTCCCTGTAGACACGAATCAGGAAATGGTTTATCTCACGCGCGCCAAGGTCGAGGACGGCATGAATGCCGTCGCCGCGATCGGTCATATCGCCGGCGCCCCCGACAGTTGGTCCAACCTTATCGACGAAGCCCTCGCCCACTACCTCGCCGTTCTCGAACGCAAATACAACGATGGCGAACCCTTCCCGCCGCGCAACACCGAAGTTGTCCGGGGACCAAGCATCAACTAGCACCCGAGTTCACCGGGTCGGCCGCGCCGCTCGATGCCCCGGTGGAGCATCGGGATACGGCGGCTAAGGATCTCGACGAACTGGCGACTTCTCGCGTCGCTGCAGCTGGTGTTCGAGCACCGTGAGGGGGTGCACGAGCTGCTCCATGCTGGTGCAGGCCGCAGCCGCGAGCTGCTGGGTCGTGGGGTCATCCACCGCTGCGGCTGTACCGCCGAGCTTGTCAGCGCGCCGGGAAAGCGAGCGAGCCTCGCGCAGGAGCGCGGTGATCGCTTTCGCGAACGGGAGAATCAGGACTGTCCATGTCGTTGTCTGCCATGTCGTAGATTGATTCTGCGCTGCACCACAACACCGATCGAGCCACGACATCAGTGCTGTAAGCGGATCCGCTAAACGCGAGAGCGACAGGGCTGAGGATTCCGACACGTTCCAGAGAATCACCCCGCCGCCACGACGTTGAGAACCCGCAGGCCGGATGCACGAAGACGTGACACCGAGCCGTGGAACCTACCCGGTTGCAGGTTCTCGTTCCCCGGGTCTGCGGTGTGACCGGGTTTGTCACCGGATATCAGTGGCGGTCTGCACGATTGGGTGCGTGGGGTGTGCGTCAGGGGGCGAGGGGTAGCCGCTTCCGGTGGCTTTGGCGTGGTACATGGCCGCGTCCGCGCGACTGATCAACGTCTGCCGGGTTTCCTGCGGTCCGGCGAGTGCGATGCCGACGCTGGCGGTGAACCGAAGTGGGTGTCCGGCGGAATCGGCCCCGAGTTGTAGGTCGGTGATCCGGGTGGCGAGAGTGATGGCCTCCTCGACCGAGGTGGTGCCGGGGCACGCGATGAGGAATCGTCGCCACCGATCCGGGCCACGGCGTCGGTGGGGCGCACGACCGACCGCAGTTGTTCGGCCAACAGGATGAGGGTGTCGTCTCCGACGGCGTGGCGGCTTTGTCGGTTTCGTCAGTCAGAACTCGACGGTGCGCCTGCTGATTCCGCTGGCGACTCCGGTCGTGATTCGGGGCAGTGACGAGCCGAACCCGAGCGTCGTCCATCGCTGGTAGCGCCGCCGGCAGCCGATACCCCTCGAGCCGCGACGGTGTGTCCGTCCTCGCCGAGGACGAAATGTCGGCGAGACTTTCGACAACGATCCACCGTCAGCAAAAGGAGGGCATGGTGGCCAGCCTCATTTTCAACGGCGTCACCTACGACATCAGCCAGACCAGATTCGAGGCCACCCGCGAGCTGCTCGCCCGGTTCGCCGAGGGACACACCACAGGAGTTGCCATGTCCCTCACCCACGGCGGCGCCCGACACCACCTGTACATCACGCCCGGGGTGCCCATCACGCTGGTGGAGTGACGAGTTCGGCCGGATCCTCCCCGGCGGGATCGCCGTCTTCGCGCCGCGGCGGCGCTGCGACGGTCATCGAGCGGCGCCACGGCCACCATCGGAACCGTCCGCAACACACTCGGCACCGCACACTGGGGCAACTATGCGAGCAAATTTGCGTGCGAAGATATGCGCAGGAAAGCACGTAGCGGGTAGGGTGATCTCCGCGCACGTACACGGGCGGCACACCGAACACGAGTGGGTGGGTATGGCGAAGGTGGAAAAGTCCGAAGGCGGCACCCGCCGCCCGGCCGGGGGTGGACGCAGAGGCGCCGCGGGGCCGGGGGAACGCGGTCCCGGTGCGGGAGGCTTCCCCGACGCAGGCACGCCGAGTCCGGAGTTGACGGCGAAGCTGGAACCGCGGAAGGGACCGACGAAGGTTCCGCTCAATACCCGGGTCCTGGCCTCGACGGAGGCCCGGTTGAACTGGCTCGTCAACGATCGCAAGTCCACGGTGACCAACGTCGTGGACGTGGCCCTGCAGGAGTTCTTCGACCGCTACCGCGTCCCTCCGGCCGATCTCGACGGCCGGATCGCCGAGCAGGACTTATGAGCGGTCCGTGGGAGCAGATTCCTCTGTTCGGACTGCCCGAGGCGACCCCGCCGACGTCTCCCGATTCCGCCGTTGCGGTGCAACACTCACCCGTTGCGGACGCAACAGCAGTCGACGTTGCACTCCAGGAAGCCGGCGATGAAGCAGCATCGAACGATGGCGCAACGGAGACCAGCGTGGCGGACGATGCCGCCGAGTCGGTCGCAATGCCGACGCCGGTGTGGGAGTCGTTGCCGGTGGGGGAGGACGCCGACGGGCACGCTCTGATCGTGACCGCCGCGGGAACCTACTCACCGTCCGGGCGGGAGTTGACCGGGCCGGTCGACTCGGTTGAGAAGCTGGACAAGCTGATCCGCTGGGCCGCGCTGACCCCGTTGGGAGCCCCCGCGCAGATCTGGGTCGTCGGACAGGCCGCGTGCGAGCTGCTGGGGTGGATCATCGACCCGGGTAGCGAGGACGACGTCGACGACATGGAGGCGCTTCGCAACCGTGCCGCCCAGGAATTGACTGCCGTCCTCCACGCCACCCTCACCCCACTGCTGAACGCGGGCTGGGAACTGCGCGGCGACCCCGGGCACGTGGTGCACCTGTCCCGCTCGATCGGCAAGTTCACCTCCATGGTCGATGTGGTGATCGAACCCTACGTGTGGACCTACTGGAACAAGGACTTCGGTTGGCACAACCGGGTCGGTGACATGGGGATCCTCGGCTCACCCACCGCGGGAACGTATCTCCCGGACGACGACCTCCCGGCGGCACGGGAGCTCGGTCGCCGGTTGGCCTGGTGCGCCCAGCACCTGGGGGTGCTCCCGGGACCGACGCCCGCGCGCACCGGCGCCGCGATCGTCGACAAGATCAAGCGTGAACGCACCCGTAGCGGTAAAGGCATCGTCGTCACCGCACCTGGCTCGGTCCCACCCCTCGATGGCCCGCCGCGGGGAGATCTCGAACCCGCGGTCGGCTGGACCCGCGTCCCCGACGCGCAGGATTTGGACGGGACGAGCCGGTTGGTGTCGATCGATCAACGCGCCGCCTACCTCGCCTCCGCGGGCATGCTCGAATTCGGCTACGGGCAACCCACACACCTGACCGGTCAGGCGGCGGCCGCCGCGGCGGTGGGGGACAAGGGTGCCCCGTTCGGGCTGTGGCGGATCACCCTGCCGCCCGGTCAGGCACTGTCGCTGCCCGAGAAACTCCCGTTGCCGCACCCGCACATGCTCGCCGACCAACCAGTGCAGACCTGGGTCACCTCGGTCAGCCTCGACGGGCTGTGCTCACCGGTGGTGGACGGAGGAATCGGCGCCGACCTCGACGACCTGGACATCACCGAGGCCTGGATCTACCCGCAGCAGGGCCGGGCGCTGGACAAGTGGGCCAAAATCCTCCGCGAGGCCCGGAAAGCCGCGGTGGACACCGACGACGAAGCGACGAAGCGGTTCCTCGGCACCTGCTACAAGGGTTACATCGGGCGAATGGTCAACCCGGACATGTGGACCGCGAAGCAGATGCAACATCACCACCAACCGCTCTGGCGGGCGGCGATCATCGCGCACTGCCGGTGGCGGGGCCGCCGGGTGGCGATGCGGATCGCCCGCGAGCACGGCCGCTGGCCGGTCCGCACCGTCACCGACTCCTGGGTGTACCTCCTCGCCGATGGCGAGGACATCGCCGACCCGAGCGAGGCGCTGGGGAAGATGTCGGTCGAGAAGGACGTGGTCCTCACCGACACATTCCTGTCCGCCTTCACTTCGGCGCAGGACGTGCACGACGTGAACCTCGCGATCAAGGCGGCGTTCGCCGACGACGAGCTCTCTGAGGGAGATCTCTGATGGCCCTGCATCTTCCGAAACCGCGGACCACGAAGCCGGCGCAGCAGGCGGTCGGCCTCGACGGCCTCAAGGTCTCCGTCGCCAACGCCGCGACCAGCGGTGTCGAGAAGTCGAAGCAGGTCAAGAGCGGGGGACTGGCCGGCCTGACCAGCAAGGTCTCGGTCAAGCAGCTGCGCAAGGAGCTCGGCAACGAGGGCCTGCGTCAGGCGGCGATCGATGCCGGCCGCACACCCCCGTCGGCTCGCACGTTGCGCCGGTGGGCGCAACAGGGCCGCATCCCGCACGCTGATGTTCTCGAGCGTGCCCAGCGCCGTGCGGCGATCGAACGCCTCGGCGGTGTCGATGCCGTGGCCGCGAAGATCGGGCGGTCCCGCTCCGCGGTCTCGCGGTACCGCTCCGGGGAAACGAACGAGCTGCGGGCGGACGCGAGCAAGAAACTCAGGAACGTCAAGGCTGAGGACATCATGAAACGCGCCGGCGTGCTGCGCCCGGACGGAACCCCGAAGAAGGCCGTCATCCGGGTCAAGGGCGGCGTCATGGTCCGCAACGGCGCCGACGAGGGCTACGACTACCGGGTCCGGACACTGGATTTCGCGAACTCGGACACACCGTTCACCAGTGAGGAGTCCCGCGAACTGGCCGCCGCACTGGCCAACGACGATCACGCCCGAGTCGTTGCACTGCTCGAACGGCACGCCACCCTGGACTACCCGGAGAATAAGGGTTTCGACAAGTACAGCGACCAGTTCGGGTTCCACTTCGACCACATCGATTCGGTCCATATCGACTGGATCTAAAACGCTGGGGACTCCCCACCAGCCCGCCGCGGCACGGGTCGGGTGGCCCCGTGTCGCATCGCATGTGAAAACCCCCGATTCCGGCCCATTCTCGCCGGTCAGTGCCCTCAAAGGAGCGGGAGCGCCCCGACACCCCGTTGAGGGGAAACGCCGAAATGGGTGAAGGTAGGCATGAGTGTCCCTTCCGGTAATCGAGGTGCCAATGCCCGCCAGACGTTCGAGAACCCGTCGCACGGTCGCACTGATCGCCACTGTGACCGTCGTCGTCGGCGTCGCTCTTACCGCACCCGCGTTCGCCAACGCCGCCCCGGTGGGCTGCGCGGCGACGTTCAACCTGTTCATCCCCGGAACGTGGGAGACCAACGAGAACGCCGACCCGAACCAGCCCGTGGGCATGCTCGCCCCGGTCGCGGAGTCGATTAAGGCACAGAATGGTGCTCGGGCGCAGATTTACTCGCTGCCGTACATGGCGCGCGCGTTCGACAACGGCCACACCTACGCCGACAGCAAGACCGACGCGGTCAGCAAGGCCACCGCCGTGCTGGAGTCCTACGCCGACAAGTGTCGGGGCGCGAAGATCACGATCACCGGATACTCCCAGGGGGCTGACGCTGCAGGCGATCTCGCGTCGGCGATCGGAAACGCTCGAGGGCCGGTCGAGGCGGACCAGGTCCTCGGTGTGGCGCTGATCGCCGACCCGGGTGCCGGCACGAAGGGCGCCGCACCGGTGGGGCCGAAGACCTCCGGGGAGGGGATCGCCGGTCCCCGGTCGCAGGGCATGGGCACACTGTCGGGGCGGGTCGCCTCGATCTGCGATCCGAAAGACCTGTACTGCTCGATCCGCAAGGGCGCCAACCCGTTCCTCGGATCGCTCGGGTCGATCCTGTCGAAGACCCCCGGCACCACCGGTGCCGATCAGGGTGGGGGTGGTAATGCGGCGGTCGCCCACGCGCTGACTTCGGATTTCAGTGGCGCCGACCTGCCCGGTCTCGGATCGAATGTCGACGCGCTCGGAAGGCAACTGTCCGGCACCGGCACCGGCGGGACGGTGGATGTGCACCAGGTCGCCGACACCGCGACCTCGCTGTCCAAGACGCTCAGTCCACTGGTCGACCTGTTGCAGTCCGGGGCCGCGAACACCGCCGCCACCAGCACCTTGGCCGCAGCACCGGTGGGCACACCGGAACACGCGGCCGCACAGGTCCTCACCACGGCCGGCCACGCGGACCTGACCGGTGCACTCGACTCGGTGGCCACGATCGCGAACACCGCAGCCAAGCTCGCGAACAATGGCACCACCATCCTGCCCGCCGCCGCCCCCGAGATCTCTCAACTCGCGGGTACCGCCGCGACCCTCGGTGACCAGATCGCACCCGTCGCCGCCACCCCGGCAGATGCTCTCTCCTCCGCGTCGAGTGTGCTGTCGGTCCTCAAACCGAAAGTCGTCGTCGACCAGGCCCTGAACGTCGTGACCGGCGTCACTGCCCTCGATATACCGAAGATCCTGCACAACCTGATCGTGCTCCCGCAGACGATCGCCGCAGGCGATGTCCGCGCCGCCCGCGATACCGCCCGAGCGCTGAACGTGCAGTTCGAACCGCTGGTGAAGATGGTCGCCGGTGTCGACCTGAAGTGGGTCTCCCACATCCTCGCGATCATCCCGGACCCCTCCGGCTACACCCAGATCGCGGCGCTGGTCACCAGCATCCTCGGCAACGTCGACGTGATCAAGCTGGCCAACATCGCCGGCCAGGCCCAGGAAATTGCGTGGGCCGCCGCGGACAAACTCTTTCCCCCGCCCGGGGTGCAACCCGACCCGGTGGGTGCTGCCGCGCAGACCACGGCGTTGATCCCACTCGGACTCGACCTCGCCTCGGTGGCCGCGAACATGCTCACCGGCAAAGCCGGCAAGACCGACCCCGCGCTGCTCGGCAAGCAGGCCAATCCCGTGGGCAACGCGATCACCACGCAGGCGCAGAGCCTCGACCTCGCAGGACTCGCTTCATCGGTATCGACGATGGCGCGCTCGCAGGGGGCCGAGGATCTCGCCGCGGTAGTCGGCGAGGGCCTGACCGCGGCCAGCTTCTTCGCCTCCGGGGCACACCAGAGCTACCAGAACCTGGTCGTCGACAACGCCGGCCGCAACGCCATCCAGTGGGTCTCGGATTGGCTGAACCTGCAGATCACCCGCGCCGTCTGACGATCCGACCGCGTCCGAAGTCGAATAGGAGCACCGGAAAATTGGCCGCTCGAGTACACCGCCCGACCTCCTGTTGGGTGACCTGCCCGCACTGCGACAAACGCACCTACTTCACACGCAAGGATGCCCGCGCCGCCCGCACCCATCACGAAAAGCGCCGCGGCCTGTCGATCTACCCCTGCCCACACCAACAAGGGGGCGGCGACCGCTACCACGTCGGACTCCGGCCAGAAGGGTTGGGCCGCGGCGCCATCGACCGCGACACGCTCGCGGCCAATCAGCGGAGGGCGCTCTCCGAAGGCAGGTTCGCAGCCGGGGGTGCGCGGTGACACTGATGAACGCCACGGGATCACCGACCACCCCGATCCCACTCGACCCCGGCGACCGGATCCGCTTCGGCCTCGAACCCCGCCGCCCCTACACCGTCCGCGCACTCTCAGAGCACTTCGTTATCTGCACCCGCCAACGCGACTTCGCCACCACAGGTGACTTCGTCTACACGGTCATCGACTGGCGGAACGGAATCCGCGGCCCGATCAACGTGATCGGGCACAGCATGGACGTGAGCACCGATGAGCGGTGCCGCGACCTCCTTCACGACCTCGAAGCCGGCCGGTGGGAAATCAGCCACCGCAACCGCGTCCAACTCGACATCCTCGATGGAGGCAAGCCCTGACCGCGCTCACACACGAGAGAACTTATCGCGCCACGGATCTGGTCCCGGTCCTCCGGCCCCCGCCCGACGGTCACCGTGAGGCAATAATGCGTAACATCATTGGGGCGCCCATGGTCAGATGTTCCGTACCTGAGATGACGTGCAAGCTGCGACGCCGTCGCCGTCGCCGTCGCCGAGCCAACATCGATACCGCCGCACCGCCGGCTTCATTAGGCATGGGTTGCCACACCGAAAATGACACCATTGAACCTGAAGGAGACGGTCGCTGAGCTGGGCATTCGACTGGAGCAGCGGGCGTAGTGTCGTGCGCCGTTTGGCAAGAGCATACGACGTGGGTCGGGTTGGCGCCTCGGGAAAAGGAAAGGGTTGCCGACGGGCTGAACGTATTCTTCCCGCAGCATCCATCCAGTCTGAAACGCCAGCTCAGCTCAGTTTTGATCCGAGAACCTGTCGGAGTACCACCCGCTAGCATCGATGTCGCGGACGGTGAGCAGGCCTTCGAAGAGTCAATGGTTGGCAGTATGGAGTCATGTCTCGGACCAGCCCCACACTTGCCAGAATAGGATCAGTCCCGGTCGAGGAGATCGCCGCTCGCATCCTTCAACACTGTCTGATCGAAGACGGCTCCATCCTCACCCCTGATCGCGGGGTGTGGACCGCGGTGAACCTGCGAGAGCTTCACCGCGAGTATGTCGATGCCCCAGATGTGTCGGCAAAGAACTTCGGGGAGAAGCTCGCCAGCCAGCTCGCAGACACCTCAGACCTGGCCCGTCAATTATTCGCGGAGCTGTACATCCTCAACGTGCTCCCGCTCTACAATTTCCTCCAGACAACGAAGGTCGGGTACATCCAAGGCGTGCTCGACGAGTTGAAAACCCCGGTCGACATACCCGACGACATCGCACATGCGTTCAGCGGCGGCGTGTTCAACGGAGGGAGGGCATTCAGCAGTCGGCGGTGGGCGCAGCTGTCATTCTTGGTCGAGTTTGCCGAGTACTTCAAGTCGCAGTCCATTGCGATTCGAAGAGAAGCTGCGGATCATCCGAACGCGATGAAGCAGCTCGTCTTCGAAGCACCCGGCCACCGCGAACCGGCACAGCGACAGGCCCTGTTGTACATGTTCCACCCCGAGTACTTTCTGCCGATTGTCAGCACAGCGCAGAGACAGCTACTCCGTGACAAGCTGGCGGCGGACTACCTCCCGACCGGGGCAAGCGACGACCTCGACGCTGACCTGCGTGCAATCGATGATGCAGTCGTCGCCGAGACGGGCGGAGCAGTGGACTACTACACAGAGCCCTGGGTCTCTCGTTGGAAGCCGAAGGCGAAGAAGGACGCGACGAGCGGCGTCGCGCCAGCGGGGACCGTTGATGAATCGGGCGACGAAGACGACACATCCGAGGCGCAGCCGTACTCCGTCGCGGACATCGTCTCGGACGGCGCGTTCCACCCGGCCGACCGTCTCCAGCAGATTTTGAAGCGGTGGGAGAAGAAGAAGAACCTAGTCCTCCAAGGTGCGCCCGGGACCGGTAAGACTTGGCTGGCGAAGCGGCTCGCCTACGCCCTGATCGGATCCGCAACCCCAGAGGCGGTTCGGGCCGTCCAGTTCCACCCGAATACGTCCTATGAGGACTTCGTTCGGGGCTGGAGACCAACCGCGGGTTCTGACGGTGCTGGCCAGCTCGTTCTCAACGATGGTCCGCTCCTTCAACACGCAGAGCGAGCACGTCTCCAGCCGGACATCCCGCACGTGATCGTGATCGAGGAGGTCAACCGAGGCAACCCAGCCCAGGCTTTCGGCGAGATGCTGACCCTGATCGAGAGCACGAAACGGAGCCCGAAAGATGGACTCACACTGGCCTACCCACGGTCAGAGACGGAACAGTACAACCTCCCCGAGAACCTGTTCATCATCGGCACGATGAACATCGCGGACCGGTCGTTGGCTCTGGTCGACTTCGCACTCCGCCGACGGTTCTGCTTCGAAACCCTCGAACCCGCCTTCACACCGCAGTGGGCGGAGCTGTTGAGCAAGCGCCTCCCGAACAATTCCAATCTTGTGAACAGCATCAAGACGAAGATCGACGCGCTCAACACGCAGATTTCCGAAGATCCAACGCTGGGGGTCGCGTTCCGAATTGGGCACAGCTTTCTCACACCTGCTGAGACGGAGTCGAACGGCGCTGAGTGGTTCACAGGAGTGGTGGAGAGCGAGATCGCGCCGCTCCTCACCGAGTACTGGTTCGACAGCCCTGACACAGCCGACGCGGCGGTTACGGCTCTGCTCGCATGATCACGGTCGGAAAAGGCAAGACACGGATCCCAGTAAGAAGTCTCTGGCTGCTGTTGATCTACGCATCCGACATGCTTGAAGACCTCCGGACAGACGAGCGCCAAGCGCTTCTCGCGGGGTCACGAGACGCGGACCTCGCCGATGCGATCGCCGAAGTACTCGTGGTGGAAGTCGAACGTCGACTCCGGCACAACCTGACCGTGAAGTATCGAACCAGAGTCGATGACCTCACCAGGGTGAGAGGGAGAATCGACCACCTCCGGACCAGCTCAGCGCGACTTATGGACCGAGGCCAGGTCGCGTGCCGTTTCGACGAACTCACAGCGGATACCGTCCGGAACCAGTTCGTCTGCCGGGCGTTGCGCTGGGCGAGCCGGATCGTGCAATCCACGCCACTTGCATCTCGTTGTCGGACAGCTGCATTCCGAATGGAGCGACTCGGCGTGACGGACCGCGCCCCGACCCGATCGGAGATGTCCCAGGACCGGCTCAGCCACCACGATGCTGCAGACCGACGGATGCTCGACGCCGCGAAACTGATCCACGATATGGCGCTGCCAGTCCACGCTGCCGGGAACCGTGTGCTGCCAACCCTCGAGCACGACGATCGCGTCCTTCGAGACCTTTTCGAGGACGCAGTTCGCGGCTTCTTCACGTACAGCCTCGACCGCAACGAGTGGAGGGTGTCTCGATCTACGCTGGTCTGGAAAGCCGCTGGTGATGCGACCTCCCTCGCCCTGCTTCCTCAGCTCAAGACAGATACAGTCCTGGACCAAAAGTCCTCCACGAGGAGGATCGTGGTAGAAACGAAATTCACTAACGCCCTCACGGTCCACTATGGATCAACAAAGGTCAAGCCCGGGTACATGTTTCAGCTGTACGCGTACCTGATGTCGCAGACTGGGGCAGGTGATCCAGCCGCGGACAGAGCCGAGGGAGTGCTCCTCTTCGCGCTCACCGAGGGGCAGCCACCGGTGGAGAGCGAGGTGGAGATCCAGTCACACCGTGTCCGGGTGCTGTCAGTCGACCTCTCCGGCACTCCACCCGAGATCCGTGAACAGTGGCTGCGATGCGTGAGCTGACAGGGCGTATTCGCCTCGTCGCTGACGCCCGATCGATAGTAAGGTCAGTAACGGTCGTGCTGTATAGCTTGCGGCAGGTCCCGCGCAACGAAGCTGTCGTACTCCAATCCTGCTGACGACCGCCGTTGGCGGTAGACCGAATGGGTCGGCGGTGTCGGACGGGTGCAGTAGGTTGTCGCAATGGTCAACGACAACCAGATCGCGCCAACAACGAAGTTCGAGCAGACGCTGCGGGCGTCGGCCCAGATGCCCGGGGTACGGATCGATAGGAAGGCGTTCCTCCGCAGTGAGTTGAAGCGGTTCTGCTCCGACGACCAGATTGGGCGCGCAATCGCCACGACCCCCGCCGAAGCGGGCGTGCCGCTGAGCGTGATCGACCAGATCGCTAACAGTGTGATTAATTACGAGACAGGCAAAGTGACGACAATCTCGGCTGTGGCGGGCATTCCCGGTGGATTCGTGGCGTTCGGCACGATCCCGGCCGATATCGCGCAGTACTATGGCCACCTCCTACGCGTCGTCCAGAAACTCGCCTACATCTACAGCTGGCCGGACCTGTTTGATGACGATGGGGACGGAATGGACGCCGCGACCGAGAGCATGCTCACACTATTCATCGGTGTCATGTTTGGGGTGAATGCGGCGCAGGCTGGCGTGGCGCAAGTGTCGGCGCTGATCGCGAAGCAGGTGGCGAAGAAACTCCCACAGCAAGCGCTGACCAAGGGCACGGTTTACCCGATAGTCAAGAAGGTCGCGACTGTCCTTGGCGTCCAGATGACCAAGCAGATCTTCGCCAAAAGCGCTGCCAAGATCGTTCCGCTGGTAGGGGCAGTCGTCTCGGGCAGTCTCACGTTCGCCACATTTTTGCCCATGTCCAAGCGGCTCCGGAAGCACCTCGCGAGTCTGCCGTTGACCAAGCCAAGCCATGTGAGCGACCCGCAGTCGTTCGGACGCACGCTCATCGCGGAGTAGTACACGTGGCGTGTCCCCTATGATGAGACGTGACAGTCGAGATCGACGCCCCGTTCCAGATGATCGACGAGGCCCAGGTCGATTACCTGTTGTCCGGCTTGCAGGGCTTCTCCCCGGCCATGGGTGCCAGTGAAATCGGAGGCACCGACATTGTGCTGACCGTGTCGCAGGAGACGTACACCTCGGCGATGCAGTTGGCCGTGAGAATGGTCGAAGAGTTGTTGCGCCGTGATGGGCCGATGCCGGGCCAGGTGGTGTCCGTGCTCGTGATGTCCACACAGGAGTTCGACCGCCGGTACGGGCTTGGTGCGGGGACTACATAGCCGACAAATGGTGATGGACAGCTCGGAGGTGGTGGCGTGCGAGATTCGCGAGTGATGGCAGCGCGGCTGAAGGTTGAGCTCGAGAAGAGCCTGGGTTGCCCGTCTGAGCAGTGGGTGCTGGACCTGGCTGCGACAGCGATCCGCCCCGACCGGCAGCCGAGGCCCTTCCTGCCGTCTCCAACAGTCGATAGAACATGACGGATGTCGTCGGAAGCGTTAGTCCAGGTCAAGGAACTGCCCAAACGCCGGCGCCCGGTAGCAGCGTGGTGGGGGTGCCCAGGTAGCCGGGCATGCCGCCCGCGTTGAAGGCGGCGATCACCGTGCCGGATCTGGTCTGGGCGACCCCCAGGGAAGGTCCGTAAAAGAGGTCCACAGCGCCGCTCGCTCCGGTCGATAGGTTGCGCCAGTGGACGACAAGATCGCAGGAGGGGTACGCGCCGCAGCGGAATCGAGTGATCCCCGGCTCGGCTGGGTCTGTCCGGACAGTGATGTACGTGCTGGACGGCGGGTTAGTCAATCCAGTCGATCCGTTGGTCATTCCCGCGAATGGGATCGCCAGGACCGTGTCGGTCGGGGCTGCGCTCACCGGCGGGGCGGCGAGCAGCAGTGCTGCGAGTGCAATCCGGCGAGAATAGTCAGGCTGTGGGGCATCAAAGCGGTTCGGAACATGGGTCCACCTCCTGCAAGGCGTCGAACCGAGCCTAGCTGCGGACGGATCCGCTGAGGGTGTCCGCGCGCAGAAAACACCTGTGCCGGGCGCGGACAGGTCCTCCGGTGCAGACCGAACGTGCACCTGCTCGGGGAGCCGATCGAGGATGACATTACTGGGAGCATCAGCGTCACGACACACCCGACCTTTTGTCGACTTTGTTAGGCGCAGCGATGCCGTACGGCATCGCTGCTGGTCAAGGAAAGCAAAAACCTTCTCCGGGGCTCTCGAGGTTTGGCTACCGTTCGCGGCCATGACGAACTTTCTCGCTCCCTTGGCATGGCGCCTGATGATTCTCGGTGCGATCGCCGCCGCAATAGGGTGCGTCTCGTCCACGGGTGTCATCGGCCGGATGAGGGTGAGCACTGAATGTCGACATTCACGGAATTGGTCTGGCGCAATTTGCGTGATTACTATGGGGCGCTTGACTATCCGGCGTGTATGACGCGTTTGCGAAGTAGGTCGAAGTTGGCTCGCCCGTACATCTGCCGTTTGAGCATCTTGATCCTGTTCACGTGCACCTCGACGGCGGCATGTCTAACCCGACGGGTTCGGGTGTGCAAACTGCCGATATCCACCGGGTTCGATTGAGGCTCTGCTGCCACGATTCGCCGCAGCGCATCAGGCGGCGATGTTTCAGCCGGATACGGGGCCAGGCTGATCCGACTCGAGGCGGTGGGTGTGCTGGAGTTCAGCGTTGATGCGTCGGGCCTCGGCGAGTTGATCTTCCAAGATGATGATGCGGCACGCGGAATCGAGCGCGGTGCCCTGGTCGACCAGTTCGCGGGCTCGGGCGGCGAGACGCAGCTGGTACCGGGAGTAGCGGCGGTGGCCGCCCTCCGAGCGCCCGGGGGTGAGCAGCTTCGCGGCGTCGAGGCTGCGCAGAAATGCCTGTGTCACGCCGAGGATCTCGGCGGCGTGACCCATGCTGTAGGCCGGGTAGTCCTCGTCGTCGAACTTCCCGGCCGGGTCACGGTCGGGCGAATCTTCCGGAATGGGGTGACACCTTTCCAACGGACAGGGCCCCCGGCGCCGTGAGGCACCGGGGGCCGGAGCGGGTTTCACTTCCTTGCTCACTGCACTTCTTCCGGCTGCCGGGCCTTCGTGCCGCCCGGCCGCCGGCCGGAAAGTGCCGGGGCCTTACACACTCACATCAACCCTTACCCGGCACATCCTGGTCTAGCGGTACTTCTCTGCGGGCAGTTCATCCTCTCCCGCACTAAGTGAACTCTTTCCTTGCGACGAGAGGAACTCTACAACGACAACACCTCAATGTCTACAGTGGCCACTAAAGAAATTCTGGAGTCGGTTGACCAGGGATTTCACCCGCGTCAGGGGCGAGTCTGCTCTGCCGACATCGCCGAGCCGTCGCTCGACGGATCGGCTTTCGGTGATCGAGGACGGGTGCTGGTGCGCCGGCCGTCCGAGCCGGCGCAGACCGGTCGGATCGTCGAGGACTACGCCGAGCTGACGGACACCGAGGAGCGCGGGCATGCCGGCGCGCCGGTGCATCGGTGGGCTGTCGCCCTCGACGACGGACGTCTGGTCTTCGCCGACACCGACGACCTGACCGCGGACCCGAGCACGCGAGAATCCGCCGGGTAGACCGACCCTGGCCGGTGGAAGGACCAGTCAGAGACCTTGCCTCCCGGGCGACTGATTGACTTGGGTTACTTCACTGCCACGCTGCCGGTGAAGAAGAACGGCGCCGTGCCGCCGAAGCAGAAGACGGTCGCGTTTCCCTTCGCGAAACCACTGAGCTTTCCCGCAGCCCCGGGTCCGAACGCACCGGTCTTGAAGTTGAAGCCCGAGTCGAATCCGAAGCAGGTCCAGTTCTCTCCGGCGGGTACCGTCACCACCACTTCACCGGTCGCCCCGGCGCTCAGCGCCGGTACGGCGGCGGCGGTACCGCCCGCGACGACCATCGCGGGCGCGATGACCGCCGACGCGATGGCGGTGCGTACCGCGATCTTTTTCTTCATGATGCTCACCTCATTCTGAGAGTCCCCGACTCTTGCAGCGAACGGGTGGCGAAAACAGCCCCACAGCACCTTTGGGCGCCGATTCGGGCACCCGTTCTTGTGAACACGTCAGGATTGCCCCGATAAACATCAGGTGAAACGACGGAACGGGTCGAATCTCGAGTATGCGGCAACCTCTCCGGCGACTGCTGACGGCGCCGGGCCGTCCGATTCTTCTGCTGGTCGGACGCGCGAGCGCCTACGACCCCGCGGATGCAGAAGCGCCCCACGGATGTACGCCATGGACAGCTCATCGAGGCCGAGCTCGTGCTCGCCGCGCAATAGGGTGGCACCGCGCTGACCATCCGACGCGTGGCGAGGTCGCGGGCGTCTCGCTCGGAGTGGTGCACTACCACGTCGAGGACAACGAAGAAATCCTCACCGAGATGGCGTAAAGCCTGATCGTCACCATCAGCGAGTCGATGTGCCCGGCGTTCACCCGCCTCCTCGGAACCGCGGAAATGCGCGGCAATCGAGGGACTTCGTGAACTCTTGCTTGCCGGAATCGGGGGCCGTGGTCGATCATCTACCGGACTACACCGACCTCCCACTCACATCGCCGACGGCGATGAACAGGAACGACTCTCACCAGATGGCCAACCCACATCGACTGACACCGATCCGGTCGTCGACCTGATCAAGGAGGAAACCGGTACCGAGCTGTCGGTCTCGACGTTCCGCGGGAATTTGCGCCCGCATGCACCTGACGGCCGGACCGCACTACGCCAGCGGAGCCTCGGCGCCGGGGGAGTGGCGGTGGGACACAGGCGCAGCAGGTGGGTACATGCCCTACGTGGATCCGGCTCGACAGATTTCATTGCTGCCGCACCTGTAGGTCGAGAGTGCTTCCGCAGCTTCATCGGCGGACGTCGGTCGTGGGTGACCGACGGAGCGGTACGGCGACCGGCGCTTGAGTTACATCACTGTGACGAAACTGAAGGGAGGTGTGGCGTGCGTTGGGATCGTCTGGTGAAAACCCAGTTCGCGCCATTGATGAGGTTCCCCAAAGGATTCCGGCGGCGGCTCCGCAACAGGGTGCTGTGCGCGAACCTGATCGTCGGAATTTGGCGTGACGCAATCCTAGCGAGCGAAGCTAGCATAGCTAGCAATGATGTGTTCGGTGACGGACCGAGCGGCGCCGACTGAGGTCTGTCCTGGTCGGTGCCGCGCCAGTGTTCGGGTGCATGAATGTCGTCAGGACCGGACTCCGGGGCTCTGCTTCGTCGGTGGGCTGTGCGATGCTGGTGCCACGGTTCGGATTCGGTGACGTCGCGAGGGTGACATGACTGTGCAGGTAATCCAATCCAGTGGACACAACGGGTGGGCGGTTCGGTGTGATCTGTGTGAGCACCGATTCGATGCCGCGGTCGCCGGACAAGCAGCGGCGGTGGCCTTCGCCCGCATCAATGGGTGGGTCGTCGGCGAGACCACCCGATGCCCGATGTGCGCGACCGCCCACATCGGCTGAGCGCCAGACATCCTGTGTGCGGTTCGGGGAACCGGTAAGTTCCGCCCCCAAGAATCGACAACAGTGGCTTGGGCATTCAGCTCGCCAAAGGCAGCCGGGCACCGTCACCGACGGGCATCGGACCCGAAGGTGGTGGGGAATGGGCTGGGACCGAGCGTGAGAGTGACTGACGTGGGGTGGAGTCCGACCTGAGGCCAACTGGTGGTGACGGTCAGTGATCCGGTGGTCGGGTAGGTGCCGATCCAGTACTGCGGCGTGGTTCGGTACGGCCCGGATCCCTCCAGGCCGGTATCGGGGACCGGGCGGAACGGATCGGCGAGCCCGCCCAGGTCGTCGGCAATGATGCGCACCGCCAGATAGGACCACTGCGCCGACCAGTCGTCGGGGTCGGTCAGGGGCCGGGTTTCGTAGCGCGCGAAGTCGGCGCGGACACCGGTGACGGACAGCGCGAACCGCAGCAGAAGCCCGGACGCGAACGCGGTCGCGGCGGACAGTTCGAGGGTGAGGTCGTTCTCAGCCGCGATCGGCATGCCCGCGTGCACGGTGATCCCTCCGGTGGGGGGCGGCGCGAGGGCCGGCCAGCGATGGCGGCGCATGCTTCATCGTCGCATCACTCGGCCCCGCGGTGTCTGTGAATCTGCTGAGAGTCCCTCCCCGCGAGAACGATTCGAGTATGAGACCTACAGTCCGGTAACCGAGATCAGGGTGCCGGCCCCCTCGGCAGTGTGCTGTCGTCGAAAGGGAGCTGTGGCTGCTCGGGGTTCACCGAGGCACGACCAACGCAGGACGGGGCACCCGCCGCCACCGGAACACACACGCCAGCGCGGGGCGGCGGTGATCAGGCCACTCTCGAGTCGCGCAAGTGTCGCGATATCGAGGGCCGTCTAGCGTTTGAACTGTCGGGTTCGTCGGTTCTGTGCAGCTGACTCCCCACCCTGACACAGGCTTGGGGAGGGCTCAGAGGTCCCACAGTCCCAGCAGCGCGGTCCGGAGGCTGGGGGAGCGGACGTAGTGGTCGGTCCGCAGCCGTGAACCAGGGTGCCCGAGATCGGTGAGCGCCTTCTCGGCATCGGTGAGGAGCAGGGGTGGCAGGTCGGTGCGGGTGCGCAGGAAGAACAACACCGCTCCGCCCGACCGCGGGATCCGCATCGGATCGGAGATCACCACGGCCGGCGGATAAATCCACTCGTCGTCCGCGGAGACGAAGACGATCACGTCGCCGCGCCGAACGGCGCTGGGTTTGTCGAGGCGGAGCGATTCGAGCTGGTACTTCACCGCCGGCCCACCGGCAGCGCTGTGCCGGCCCCGCTGGTGGTCGAGGACCTGTTGTTCGGTGTGGGTGGGTTCGTAGTCGACGGCGTGTTTGACGAACATCCGGGTCACCGGTGCGGGCAGGAAGTCTGTCTCGGTGCGGACGCGGCCGGTGACCCCGGGCAGCGGGACGGCACGGCCGATCTCCCATTCCCGGAGTGCGTCGTCGAGGAACACCTCATCGACCTCGGTGATCTCGTCGAGGCTGTCGATGAACTTCCGCACCGAGGCGATGATGTCGGGGTCGTCGGTGATGACCACAGCGTCGTCGGCGAGGGTGGAGTTTTCGGACGCGTTCGCCGACCCGATCACCGCTCGCCGGTTGGTGGCGATCACCTTGGCGTGCAGGGTCGGCGACGACAGCACCCGTACCCCCTTGTTCACGTAGTACGCGAGGGCGGCGGGGGAGGTGGCGTGCGCCCGGATAGCGGCTTTGGAGGCGTTGACAACCAGGAGGTCCCCGGCGCGCAGCGGCAGCAGCTCGGGTGCGTCCTGTCCGAGGTAGCCGATCGCGGCGTACCGGGCGCCTCGGGTGCGGATGGCGCGGGTGATGTGTGGCCACGGGCTCGGCCCGTGGAAGGTGGTCCCCATACCGACAGACGGTAACCGCCCGCCCGGCCCGGGTGGGCAATGGTCCCTGACCCCTGACCCCTGACCCCTGACCCCTGGCCGATGCCCGCTCCAGATCGGAGGCCGATGCTGTGCAGCAGCTCAGTAGAGTGACGTTTGCCCGGTTGGAGACGCGGGCAGCATGCACGCCGAATGTGTTGACGGTTTGGTCACCAGAGGATGCACGGTCGCGGTGGTACCCATCCGTGAGTGGGTCCGGGCGTGGCAGAGGGGTCACTAGGGCTCCTCTGTGGGGCCGAGTCGGGAAATCCGATCGGGGTTTGCGGACACCATCAACCCGGCCGCGCCGGGCGACCCCGCTGGACCGCGGTGCCGACGTCAGCACCACCCCGTCGCCAAGCCTGCTGGCGAGACCTGGGCTCTGGGGCGCCCGCGTCGCCGCGGAGCGTGCGGTGGGTGCGGTGGGTGCCGGGCGCAAACCAGTACCCTGTCTGTACCGAGAACATCGAGGAGTGGAATCTGTGGCACGCAAGGTCGTGGTGGAGCTGGTCGACGACATCGACGGGACCGAGTTCGGTGCGGACGGCGAGAGCATCGGCTACACATTCGATGGAGTCGAGTACCAGATCGATCTGAAAGACGAGCACGCCAAGGAGTTCCGCGAGACGCTCGAGTACTACATCGCCCACTCCACTCGCGTCGGCGGCCGCAAACACCGCTCGGACCGGGCGGTCAACCCCGGGGGCGCGAAGCGGCAGCCGGGTGAAATGAAGAAGATCCGCGCCTGGGCGATCGAGCAGGGCTACGAGCTCGCCTCCCGCGGCCGCATCCCAGGGGAGATCGTGCAAGCCTTCCGCGACGCTCACTGACATGCCTCGTCCGGCCCGGCGGTAACGAGGACGTTGTCGCGGTCGCAGGGGCGGTGAAACTCCCCGCCGCCGGCGCATCGAGAGTGACTTGACCTGACCGTCCGGCTGATGACGGGTCGCCCTTCGGCGTCGTGGGCTCTCGGATCCGAGTGCCGCCACCGGCCGGCTGCGCGCCCCCCGTCGGGGATGGCGCCATGTTCGAGGTGATGCACGCGATAGTGCCGGGGACCTGGGCCGATGGTCGAGGACGCCGAGTTCACCGCGCGCGGGTGGGCCGGAGCGGGATCGGAAACGCTACCCAACCCTACAGAAGCTACAAGAGACTAAAAACGCTGAAAGAAGCTCAAGGTGCTGGTTGCTTCCTGCTTCATGAGGAACCCCTTCACCCCTTCATCCCGTCGCCCGCCGCGCTCGGTCTGCCGAGGCATTCCTAGTATCCCGGTGGCGCCGTCGACCTCGGGCCGACTCTCACGCGGACGCGGGTCAACCCGGCAGAATGTATTGCGGCAGATCTCGCGACGGCCATCGAGGCGACCACCACAACCGTCGGCCCGGCGCTCTTACGCTGTGAACACCACGACACCAGCGAGAGAGGGATCATGAGTTACGAAGCGATCTACGACGGGGTCCGCTATCCGCTCGCCGATGCAGCCGCCGCCCACGGCCTCGAGGAAGCCATCAGGGGCATCTTCGAAGACAACGGCAACGGCGGATTCGTCGGCTTCGTCAGCCAGAATTCCACGGTGCGCCTCCTGATTACGCCGGCGACGCCGGTCGCGATTCGAGGCAGTGACGAGCCGAACCCGAGCACCGTCTACCACTGGTAGCCCCGCCCACAGCCGATACCTCCCCGAGCCGCGACGGTGTGTCCGTCCTCGCCGAGGACGCGATGTCAGCGAGACTTTCGGCAACGATCCACCGTCAGCAGAAGGAGGGTATGGCGGCCAGCCTCATATTTGGGCGGTGTCACCTACGACATCAGCCACACCAGATTCGAGGCCACCCGCGAGCTGCTCGCACGGTTCGCCGAGGGACACACCACAGGAGTGGCCATGTCCCTCACCCACGGCGGCGCTCGACACCACCTGTACATCACGCCCGGGGTGCCCATCACCCTGGTGGAATGACGAGTGCGGCCGGATTCGTCATTATCGCCAGGGCGCGCAGAGTCAGCACCTGGTTGTCGAGTCTGCACAGTGAGTGCACCGATCGGGAACGACGCCGAGACGCCGCAGTCGGTCTTCCCGCGGCGAGCCACCACATGTCGAGGTGTGTCCGGTGATGTCGCCACCAATGGTGCCACCGCCATCGGCCGCAACTGCCGCACCAAATTCTGCGCGCAAAGAACTGCGGTAAACGACGGATCAAACCGACATCAAAGTCTCAACGCTGCACGAAGAGCGCCTCCACGAACGCTGTGGCCGATGCGGTCTTCGCCGCCGTCTTCGTGGTCGCATCGGCAGTGGCGGTGTGGCCGGCGAGGCGCACGGTGGCCGTGAATCGGGGTGCGTGCGCGGGCCCGTCGGTGCAGAACTCCCACTCGGGCGGGGCCTGATTGTTGTTCTGGGCGAGACTCATCAGCCAGGCGATGGGGTTGGACAGTGCCTTGGACTTCTTCGCCCCGTCCAGGTTCAGGGCGGCCGGGGCGATCGTCCGGTGCGGTTCCGCGGAGAGGGCGGGACCGGAATCCTTGGGCTCCGGCCGGGGAGTCGTTGACTGCGGGGATGGCGCGGTGGCAGGCCAGTCCGGTTCCGTGTCGGGGTGGTCGGTGCCGGTCAGCTGCGCACGCACTGCCGCCCAGAGGGCGGCTTGTTCGGCCGGCTTCTTCGCGGCCGCAGTGGCCCAGGTTCCGCGGATGCCGAGGTGGGTGGCGCGGGCGGCGAAGAGCGGGTTGTGGTCGGCGCCGTTGCGCCGGATCTCGAGATCGGTGGACGGTTGGTCGGGATGGGATTGCCGCCACACCGACGCCACGCTGGGCCCCATCTCCGGATGGGTGTCGGCGAGGGTGTCCAGGACGCGGAGTTGGATCGGAAGCCAGGTGGGGTCGGCGGCGTCGATCAGGACCGCGACGTCCGGGGCGGTCAGCAGGTCGGCGTCGACACGGCGGGCGAGCTCGGAGGCGAGTTCGGTCGGAAGCGGCACGGCGGCTGCAGATTTGAGGACCTTGTGGAAGGTGCGGGCATCGAGCATGGTGAGATCGCGTGCGGCCTCTTGGGCGACGATGCGTTGGTCTACGTGTTTGAAGTGATTCTTCTTCGCCTCCCGGGCGGCGCGGGTGCGCCGGTTCAAATCGGCGCCGAGGGCGGCCAACTGATCCGGGGTGTAGGGGGTGGGGGAGTGGTCGAGGTGGGCGAAGATGATCCGCTGGTTGATCAGGTCGGCCACCCGGCGCAGCGGTGAGGTGACGTGGGTGTAGGCGCTGAGCCGTAATCCGTAGTGTCCGTGCTTAGCGACTGATCCGGAGTCAGCTGCCACTATTTTTGCAGGTCACGGTATCGCGAACATGCTCTCGACAGTCCTCGCAACCGGTTTCGAACAGCGAAACCATCGCCTTTGCGTTATGGGTTGTCGCCGAAGAGCTGCGTGACGTTGCGTTCCCTTTCGCGCTTCACGTTGGCCCGTGCGCCGTCGAGGGATCTCGTGAGTCTGGTTCGTTCCTTCTCCGACTCCGCCAGGCTTCGGGTGAGATTCCTGATCAGCTCGCGCAGTCGTGACATACCCTTCGGAATTCAGCTGAACCCGGCTCAACTCACCTGGGATCTTGGCGCGAGCACCGTTCGGATTGTCGTTGCGCCCCACCACGTGGATATGCGGGTATCGGTGTTGCCCGCAGGGATGATCCGCAACGAGATGAAGGTCGGTAAACCTCAGTCCGCAAAGGCCTCCGACCCGGATGCCGGTGTCGTGCAGCCAGGTCACGATCATGACATCGCGAGCGCTTCTCAGGATGCCCGGTTTCAAACAGGGCCTGCACAGTGGCGTCCGTAACTACCCGAGGTCTTCGCGAAGTTCGCTTCGGGGCTAGGGGATTCCTCTGTACGAAGGTGCCCCGTTGCGTGCGGGACGCTGGTGCGTTGAGCTTGCATACCAGGTCTTCGTTCACCGTGCCCGATTTGAGCAGCGACATGTAGAAAGCCTTCACGACAGTTGCCACGTTGCACGCGGACGAGGCACCAAGTGGTCGCTGATCAGCACGTCTCCACGGCACAAAGATCTCCGCGCCCTCGTTGGTGAGCGCATTCATGTACCGACGCAAGTCGTCAAAGGTTACCGACTTCGTCTGGATGCCGTTGATGTGCAACCAATTCAGGTGGTCTACCAGACTGAAGGCATAAGTCTGCTGGCTTGCAGTGCCATACGACGCCAGCACACGCATCGAGTCGTGATGGAGCTCCCCATCCGAACTAAAGATCCAGTAGGAGATTTGCCCACCCCGGTGGCGAACCTGCCGAACGCGTACCGCTGGCCATCGCTCTCCACGGGCGGCTCCTCATTTCCCGTACATCACATCTAGCACGTGTACGCGACACAGCAGTTGATGACACACCGCGAACGTCGAGAACACGCAACAGTCAGTCGCTAAGGCCGTGTACCGTCGGATCGTAGGTCGCGGCCCGCAGCGTCGAGAGCAGTCGTCCGCGAAGTTTCGCGAACAGGTCCGGGTCCCCGGCCGCGGCGGCGATCTCGTGCATCAGGTCGTCGGTGCTGCCGGCGACCGGGTTGGTGCGGTGGTTGCGGAAGAGGATCGGCAGTCCTTGCTCCACACACCAGAGGGCGACCGCCTCGTTGGTGGCGATCATCAGTTCCTGCACGATGACGTAGGCGACGGTCCGCAGTTCGGCGGCGATCGCCACGATGGCCCCGTCCTCATTGGCCGCCCAGCCGCGGGTGAGGTCGTAGAACGCCAGCGCCCCGCCGTCGCGGCGGGCGCCGAGCAGGACCTGTGCGGCAGCATCCGCCGCGGCCAACTGGGGGTGCAAAGGATGCTGCGGGTCGGTCAGGATGGCGGGCACCTCGGTGTGATCGACCGCCACACACCGGCCCGACGGAATCTCTCCGCGGGCGACGGTGACATCGACCAGCCGACCATCGGGGGTGATAGTGCCGTTAACCTGCAGACTGGTGCGCCGGGTTTCGGAGGTCAGGGTGGCAGCCTGCTCGGCCGTCTCGCCGAGCATCGGAATGGTGCGGCTGCGCAGATACCGGGTCTCCGCACGCAGGAACGCCTGCTCGTCGGCGACCGACCCCAGTTGTACGACGTCGGCGACGCCGGCGATATGAACTTCGATCGCCCACCCGCGGCTGCCGGGGAGGGGGAGGACGGAGAACGCGTCGTCTCGGTCCCGCGCAGACGCCGAGTCGATCATCAGCAGCGTCGACACGTCGGTGACTGTCGAAGATCTCATGGTCGCCGCCCCCCTTGGTTCTACAGGCCACCGACGATAACCAATTTCACCAGCGCGCGTCAGCGACGCGCCACTGGATCATCACTTGCGAGTCATTAAACCGGTGTCAGGTACGGTTTGTTCACGCGGTGACAGCCGACAAAACGGACATGTCTCGGTGTCGCGGGCCCGCGTATTGACCCATCCGGGTGGCGTGCCGCACCGAATCACGCAGTGTGCGTCCTGCGGCAGCGCTACGGCTCGAGAAGGTGAGATCGCGATGACTTCTGTTCCTGACCCCACGCCCGACTCCGTCGGGGAAACGGAACAGCGGCCGACGCTGACACCGCGCGAGCTGGAGATCCTCCGCCTCTGGCTGCGTAGTGAGTCGAAGACTGTTGCCGCAACAGACCTCGGAATCAGCCTGGGCACGATCAACACCCACCTGATCCGGATCCGAGCGAAGTACGCTGCCGCCGGGCGCCCCGTCGCCGACAAGTCCGGCCTGTTGATCCGGGCACTGCAGGACGGGCTGGTGTCCCTCGCCGAGCTCTGACACGGCTGATCCCTGCACGCCCCAACGGGGCAGAGCGCAACACCCGCATGTGGATCGACATCGATTGGTGACCGATCATCGATCCCTCGACGTCCGAAACAGCCATGGAGATGGAAGAATCAATTCCATGGGGATGGAAGAATCAATTCGCGCCCATCAAGTGGGCCAGGTCGGGCATTCCGGTGGACTCTGATAGTCACGCTGCCGTCTCCGGTGGCGATCGGACCGACGACCTCCTCACCAGGGCGGTGGCCGAGGCACTCGCGGCGGGTATGTCGTGGGCGCAGATCGCCGCGCAGCTCGGCGCACCACCCCCAGTCGCCCGCGGCGACGCCGCCGTGACCGATCATGACTGGCAGGAAGCGATAGTCGCCCACGAGAATGCCCGGTCAGCACGGCTCAACGACCAGAGCGTGCCCCGGCAATCCGATAGACCCTGACGACCCGAGTGCCTGCTAACGCCAGCAGATCCGCACGACGAACAGGTGGAACTTCGTTGTCCGCGGTCGTCGCGACGCGGCCGCCCGAGCTCTGCTGAGAGTTCCCGGCCACGGCCCCACGACACCGTGAACAGTCGTCAGGTCGTCCCTTTTTGGATCGGTGCCCACCACGCCATAGGTCAGAATCCTGATGATGAGCTCCCGGGAAACGGGTTGACGGTGTCAGCGTCCCAGATGATTACCTGGTCGGGGTCGTTGGGCGTAATTCAGCGGTCGGTGAAGGCATCGACACACATCCCGTGACGAACCGAGGTACGTCGTCATGAGGTCGATTTCGGTCGCCACGCACCATGCGTGATCATCGAGCCACCATAGGCGCGGACGAACAGTTGATGGTCGCCCCATAGTGCTATCAGTTCCTTGTGGACGCAGTCATGTCAGAACGGGCGTTGGCAGAATCTCTAGAGTTGGATTTCGCCGTCGACGCAGACCACGCCACGATGAGCCTCGTCGGTAGGGTGGCCCGATCGAATCGCGATGCGCAGCATCCTGGCACGGTTGGACGACCTCGGGTTCAGGATGTCGGAGATGCGTCGAATACCTGATCGGCGAAGCCTGGACATCCGGCACAGACACCGCGCCGTCGCCGCGCCGAGTGACCATCATTCGTTCCCGCGACACCTTGCGATCCCGTGGATGTCAAGACGATTGGATAGCCGACCACGTACACGACTCGTCGGGGTAGATGGTCGTCTTATGCTCCCACGGATGTAGCGACAGTATCTGTACTGCTGACGGTATCTGTACTGCTATGGAATCTAACGTCGCCGTGACGTGGTTGTGAATCGGTCTCAGCCCTGTTGGCTGCCTGCGAGATCGCTGCCCAGGCAACGAGGGCGGGCAGCCAATAGTCAGGTTGCTCGAAGAAGGCCGACGTTAATGCGAATCCCATCACCGTTACTAGAACACCGGCTGCAAGTCCATTTTCCTGTCGGATCATCGAGAGGAACGCCACGATTATGACGCCCGCCACAATGAGAGCGACTGCAATTGCGAGCATGATTCCGCCCTGGAACCACGCTCGCAGGAAGATATTGTGGGTGACAGTCACACCATCGAACGTGACGCCATGTTCGGCAGCCAAGCCGTTTCCGACGAAAGGGTGCTCTTTGATGGCAGTCCAGGCAAACGAGTATGTTCGTTCACGAATCGCCCACGTACTTTCAGCGGCCGTTTGCCCCGTAACCTGCATGTAGCGATCGGCCGGGGTGCGTACGCTATCGGCAAAATCAGTAAACGTCAGCACGAGCCACGACACCACAGCGATGCCCGCGATAATTTTGATTAGGTGCTTGATATTGTCTCGCATGCAAATTGCCGCAATAAGGATTCCTAGTGCCCCAGCGAACAGCGAACTGAGACTTCCAGTGGCAAGGAGCCCTCCCAAGTTCACGAGTGCGAACACGGTGACTATGAGTCGACGGCGGCGTATGTGCACGAGGAGGTGAACACAAATCAGGATCGCCAGACAGGACAGCATGCCAAGCACGTTCGGATGCGCCGCCAGGCCGGGAGCGCGCCCTTGGGTTGTACTGAAACCGGCGACGGATGATCCCGCGACCTGCGCAATACCCGCCAGGGAAGAAATTGTCTGCCCGATGAGGAACGCGATCGTGACCGACCGAAGGAAATTTGAGTCATCACGTACGTTCGCGGTAAGCGCAAATACTCCGAGACCAAGCAAGATGAAGAGCTGCGCCCCGGTGAAGAGGTTCTCAGTTACGGTGCCTTCAACAGTTGCGGTGACGACCGCAATCAGTGCACCGTATCCCGCAACGCACCAAACGACTGGATAGAGCGGCCGCCCGACCTTGCCGAGAGCAAAGGACAGCACAATCAGTCCCAGAGCGGTGGCGAACCAGACGATCTTTAGCGAGCCCAGGATCCGGTAGGCCGGCAAGAGGAGCGCGATACATGTCCATATGGCGGTAATGAATGTCCAACGGCGCGGTCCCACAAGTGGCTTCGGCATAATCCGATCAGCTGACCTCATATCGAGTATGACTCCTGACTACCGGGAGGGTTGCTCGACCGCCTGTCGACCGCCGCAACACTGGTTGACTCGGGGGCTCCACGCAGAAGTGACCCGGTGATGCGATTGACCAACCACATCGCCGGCGCGGAGAAGAATGGCAGGTATACGAACAGGTAGCTGTCGAACTCGATCCCTAAGGTCAAATAGACCCCGAGGTGGAACACCAGGATTATGGCGATCCCGATTCTGAAAAGCACAGGGAACAAGACGAGCACGATTAACCAGCCTTCGGCGACAATCGTGGCATAGTCCAGCAGCTTCCAGAACCATTCGGAATCGATCTGGAACACCCGACTCGTGAGTGGACCTACCTTCGTAGGGTCAACGATGTCCCGGGCTACGAACCCGCGGGTAGCTTCGCGAGATGGGTCGAGCCACCCAGAAATAGCTTTAGGTAAAGCGGCGGTGAAAAGGGCGAATGCGACCGTCATAGCCCACATCAGTATCGGGAGCCCTCGACTGATTGGACGTGCGCGGTGGGAATTCTTCGCGCGATGAGCGTCAAGCGACAAGGCGGCGCCCCAACCAGCAGCTGCCATTGCGAACGGCAAAATCTCGAAAAGAATGAAGTGGTCAACCTTGCCGAACGAGTTGGCAATTCCCGAGCCTGTAACCAGGACAATGGCCATGGCGAAGGAAACTCCGACAGTCCGGTATCCGATGAGAAGGGCCACCGCCAGAACGAGTCGGGTGATTTCGAGTCCCAGCAGAAAGGCCGGGGCCGGCGCGTGATCGAGCCAAGAAAAGGGCCCGGGTGCGGGCTGGAAGAATGCCGCAGGTACTTTTCCTGCCCACTCGTAGTCAACAGGACGAGCGATCACATACAACGCGAACAGGATTCGGACAACGCCGAGGTAAGTTGGCCCAGCACGGTACGCGTCGGATAGTCGGTCGACGCACTCGATCAGCTGGGTCGCGCTCTTGCCTCCGATGATGTTCATAGCGTCACCATCGCTATCTCGCATTCATCGGGTGTTGTGACGCTAGCATCGCCAATGTCGATGATGGCCTTCCGCCAGCAGAACTCAACTTCGTGGGCGGGGCGACCACCCAGGTCTGTCGTGCGGGTAATAAGCCAATCGACAACCTCAGGATCGGTTGACCGCGGGTTCGGCTCGCCGCTCCGGCTTGGCCGGAATGCGTAATCCAACGAAGCGCGCGCCGAGGAGTAGCGGGCATCGCTGGCGAGATCTGCTGGACCTGGATGAAGCTCCCTCCCGTCCTCAAATCGGACGGTGATCTCAAGGCCGCTCCCGGCGAATTGTCCATCACGTGTAGGCGCATCGCCGAATCCGGGCATCCGAATAGTCGGATATGGCTCTGGACGAGTCACGAACGAGTACAGGCCCTGGCCGAGCAGGAAGGCGCCGAAGGCGACAACGGCGATCGCCTGTCGTCGTTTGCGTCGAGCGTCGTCCCGCTTCGCTACTGCGGGATCCGGCATGCCGTTGTCCCTCCGGGCATCTTGTGACGATTCTTCGCGATTACCTTGTAGACCGCTGCCGCCAATGGGCGGACTGCCGGGAAGAGCGTGAAGTGCCCTAGCACCTTGCATGGGCCGCCGCGGGCGATTAACGCGTGGCCTATGGCGTCGGAACCGCTCGCCACGAGGAAGCCGTTCTCGCACCAGTGGGCGGCTTCGCTTACCATCACTTCGTTCAATCCAAGTACGGCGAGGTCGTCAACGAACTGTCCCGCCTGCAGGTCGAATGCTTCACTACGTTGTAGCCACGACGCGGACCGTGTACAGAAGCCACAGTCCGCGTCGAAGATTAGTGTGCCCATTGGGGGAGCATATGTGAGACTCCCGGAGGAGTCGCGCTGGGAGTGAGTGAGGGACACCCCCATAGCTGGAAGTTCACCCGCTACCCACCCCGAGACTGGCAATCACCCGGCCACGCGATCGTTCTGGGCCGCCCTGAACCCCCAGACCGAGACCCCGAATGCAACAACGGATAGGAGGTCCGAGACCGTCACCCCACGCGTCTGGCTGACCTCTAACAGCACTTGACCCTCAAGCTTCCCATTGCCGACGAGCCAAAGTAGCGCCGCGATCGCGGTGGCAGTTGCAGAAAGTCGCGTAGGCCGTGAGAGGCACCATGTTGCAGTCGCGAAAAGCACATTCATGCACACGAGTGAGTAGAAGAATTGCGAGAGCATTAGACCATCCTGCCGTGACCCGGACAGAAGCGCTCAACCGACCACGATTGCGTATCGGTTATCTGTCCGGGCGCGGCTGTGGGACGGGGGCAATGTCGGGGGCGATCTCGTTGATTCGGTCGGTGAGGACATTCTGTCCCGCGTCTGTGGGATGGACGCGGTCGGCTTGCAAGAGCGCTGGGTCAGACAACCAGTTCGCGGACAAGGCATCTACGAAAGTGAACCCAGCAGACTCCGTGGCACGGCGTGTCGCATCATTCGCGGCCCTTGCTCCTCCGGTTGGCGGCGATGAATCCCATATCGGGCCGATGACGAGGACTACCGCTTTCGGTGCTTTCGTCTTTAATTCTGTGAACAATGCAGTCGCCGCAGCCTCAACTTGACTAGGGGGGCTGTTTTCGTCGTTGCGACTACCCGCCACCACGACTACGTCCGGCCTTTGAGACAGCAAATACCCAAAGCGGTTTGGGAACGCCATCTCTCTTCCAGCTACGTACCCGGTGCCGTCGACGCTTATGTTGTGCAGGTACCAGCCGCGCCTTTCGCTCAGTAGTTCCGGCCATGCAACAGAGTCCGCGGCGCCAGCGGAGTACGAATCCCCAATAACTGCGAGACGTGCAGGCCGCGGCGGCGGTGGCTGTGGAACGTAGGTGCTCGTGTAGTCCGGAGGGGGGCGGTTGGCCGAGTACACGCTGGCGGCGCCCACTAACAGAACTGCAGCGAAGATTCCGACGATGCTGCTGAGTACCCACACGTTACGCGATCGAAGGTTCATGACCGGCATTCTCCTGCACAGCCCGGCCTGCGCAAATCCGAGGATGGAATGACCCGAAGACATTCTGAGTCAGCGGCTGCAGTTGAGGATCGCTGCCGGAATTGCCAATGAAGATGGATGTGCTGTCACATCCTGTACTGTTCCCGCCACCAGGGTAGGTTGGATCGAAGACCATCGGTAGACCTTCCCCACCGAACCGCTTGGCTGTGCGACCCTGACGAGGTGGAGGCTGGGAGCAGTGTCATTCCATCCGCCCTCTCCTAATTGCTCAGAATCCCCCCGCTGAGGTCGCGGAAACCCGCGATCCGCTATATCTGCCAGCCGGTTCCCATCCGCGGATAGGTAGGACGAACCCACGCTCTACGTCGGAAGAAGGTTTCTGCGCCGGCAATCGGATGGGTCCGCCCACACGGGCCGATCATAAATGGAGAACTCGATTGCTGGCCAGTCAAATGGGCCGTGTATATCCTCCGAATGACAAGGGTGTGAACCGCTTCCACCCAGAGTTGCTCAGCATGTCCGTCGCGTCTCTCGGGACGAAGGGGCTTTCGGTGCCAACAACCCCCATGGGTAGGCGTTCCAGTACGAGGAACAGGAGAATGCTCCCCAAGTAGGAGGAACAGGAGACAGGGATGAAGATGACTTTGGTCGTGGTTCTTGCCGCGCTCGCGGTGACGCTCGGTGTCGCCCCGGTGGCGCAGGCGGGACCGACCGTCCATGTCGGGCCTGGTACCGCGTACACCCCGTTTCCAGACGATGAAGGGTACTGCACGATCGGCGCGGTCGGAACCGACAACGCGGGCCGTTTGGTTGCGCTGACTGTCGGTCATTGCCACCAGGTCGCGGGAAAAGCCGTCTATAAGGTTGGTGACGCTGCCAACGGGCCGATCGGGTGGGAGACCGACGTGTACTCGCGCAACACGGACGGTACGTTCACGGCGCTCGATTATGCGGTGATCCGGCTGAACCCGGATGTTGTTGTGCCGAGCAAGTACAGCGACACCACTGACGTCGTCGTTTCGACTGTCGGCGATGCCTCGCTGTCAAACATGGGGTGCAACCACGGGGCGACCACCGGCAAGAATTGCGGGATCATCGGCAAGATAGACGGTATTCACCTCCAGAACTGGGCGGTGATGTGGCAAGGCGATTCAGGTGGACCGATCGTGGTGGGGGAGAAGCTCGTCGGTCTCAACATCGGCATGGACTTCGGAACCCAGCCGACGACGTTCTATGGGGCGATCACGCCGATTCTGGCGGATATTAATGCAAAAGGCAGAGAGGGTGCTGGGTTCACTTTGGTGCAGTAGCCGCATGGTTCCACCACACGCCCTCGGGTTGTGCCCTGCAGTTGCCTCCATGAAGCGCTACCTGTGGTGAGGGTTCGAATGTTCGGCGAGGCTCCACCAATCGACCATCCTGTGCTTCCTGTGTGTATGTGTACCGATCCCACCTCATAGCCGTCGATCTGACCGCGGGGGTTGTGGACTTCGTCGTGCGCGATTGCCGGTCGTCGAATGAGCTTTTGAGGCTGGCCTATTCGCAGAAAAGGTCCCGGATCGGGAAGTGCTGAGTTGAGGTATTGCTTCGTCGTCTCGGAAGCGGCGGAAAGTTGTTAGTTCGATGGAACGAGCTACGGCGGATCCGGATTGTGGTCACTTTTCCGGGATCTGGTTATCTTTTCGGCAACTCGTTGTATTGGGCTGACCTACTGCGGGATTGGTGTGAATAGCCGAAACAGCAAATCGAATGTGATCAGCCGTCATGCCTGCATCGCGAAGGTAGGGGTCGGATCGCGAGCGAAACAACGTGCCCGCGGCTCCTCTGCTGTTGCAAAGTCTTTCAATTCGTGTAGAAAGAACGAGTGCCCGGCAGGGGTACAGATCGAGATTCTGACACCATCGCCTCGGCAGGAGTGAAATATGTCTGTAGATTTCGCCAGCATCACGGAATTGATCAACTTCTTTGCTTCGTTCCTGACCTTCGGCTCGGAGGGTGGATCCACCGGAGTGTAAGTCCGCCACCGATCTGAACTGGGGCACACAGGAACACTGTGTGCCCCAGTTTTCATGCGATGGCATTCGGTGTCGGGCACCCCGTCTGGTCATCAGATTTGTGGCCCGATCCGTGGAGGAGTGATTCACCGCGTGGGCGCGGATTGGTGGACGGAGTGGCCGAGGTTCTTTGCGTGACAGGGGCTACGCGGCGGTCTGGTCGGGGGGCCCGCCAGTCCGGCCCTTGCGCCGGTAGGGCAACTTTTCACGCCGATCTTTCTGCCGGACTGCTCTCCCGATCAGTATTGCGAGTGGTATCGACAACACCACCCACGTAATGACGATCCCGATTGTCCACCACCACACGACGCCAGTATGCCGCACCTGAGAGGGCATCAAGCCTAACGTATCGGGGATTCGTACCTGCGAAAATGCTGAGAATTTCCAGGTCGCTCGCTGAGAACGCAGGTGGGTGATCGTCAGGATCCCGTCTGCGAGCGAAATGTGACCGGCACAGTACCTGCTCGCTAACGAGTTCGCCAGCATTTCGTGTGACCTCCGGTATCAGATGCTCCGCACGCAGTGTCATTCGCTCGATATACACACCTGCTGACCTGCGATAGAAGGGCTTGCTCACCCCCTTTGGTCGGAGGCTGTGAAGCTGATCACTTGATGTCTCAAGTCGGGGGTCCGCGTGCGAACATCGACGCGGCAGCAAACATCAGGCGATCGTCGTCTTCGCAGTGTCGTGAGAACGCGAGAGCTCGCCAGCCAGGATGGATCGAGCTCGGAAGGCGAACGGTGACTGCATTCGATGTTTCACCCGACCCGTCTCGGGCTCCGGAGAACGCAGCGGCGCTCGCAGGGAAAGAGAGTGGGCCGTACAGTCGCCGCAGGTGGCAGCTTGCCTACATCCGACGTTTGCTTATCTCAGACACGCTGATCGTGGTCGCAGCGGTCGCGGTCGCGCAGTGGGTACGGTTCGGCGACAGCGGCCTTCTGACCGCGAGTGGAATCGGGCACGACCTCAGCTACACGCTCGTCTCCGCTCTGCTGGTCGTAGCGTGGCTGACGACCTTGACGATCTTCCGGACACGTACGGTGCGGGTGATCGGGAGTGGGCCGGACGAGTATCGACGAATCTTCGTCTCGACCGTGCGACTGTTCGGGTTCATCGCAATGCTGGCGCTGTTGTTCCGCCTCAATCTGGCTAGGCTCTACCTCGCCATCGTGTTTCCCGCCGGACTGGTGGCCCTGATGATGAGTCGCTGGGTGTGGCGTCAGGTCATTTCTCGCAAGCGGTCACGCGGAGAGTTTCAGACGTCGGTCCTCGTAGTGGGCAACGAACGCGCCGTCCGGATTCTCACGGAATCCTTCGCCCGAGGTACGGACGACGGATATCGCGTGGTGGCGTCTGCATTCCGGGACACTCAGGCGAGCATGGCGACGAGATCACCGTCGCCGGTCGCGACCTTCCCGTGCTCGGCAGCGAGGGGGACGTGATCGATTCGCTGGGGTTCTGTCGTGCCGACACCGTCGCAGTCACGGCCACCGAGCATCTCGGGCACGAAGGGATGCGCGCCCTCGCCTGGGACCTCGAGCCGCACGACGTCGATCTGGTGGTTTCACCCGGAATGATGGATGTGTCCGGTCAACGTCTGTCGATGCGGCCGGTGGCGGGACTACCGCTAATTCATGTGGAGAAGCCGCAATATCACGGCGCGCAGAAGTTTTCGAAGCTCGCGTTCGACACGATCTTTGCGGCATCGGCGCTCGTCCTGACGAGCCCGGTGATGATTGTGGCTGCGCTCATGATCAAACTGACCAGCAAGGGCCCGGTGTTCGACAAGTCGGAGCGCATGGGCCGGGACGGTCGTCCTTTTCCGATGCTCAATTTCCGCAGGATGGTGGTGGACGCCGACAAACAGGTCGCGGCGCTGATGACGGCGAACGAGGGCGCCGGCGTCCTCTTCAAGATTCGTGAGTATCCGCGGGTCACACGAGTGGGCGGAGTTCTGCGCAAGTACAGCCTCGACGAGCTTCCACAGTTTCTCAATGTTCTCCGGCGGGAGATGAGCGTGGTAGGCCCGCGCCCCGCCGCTGCGCCGAGAAGTCGAGACCTACGACGGCACCGTCCGTCGCCGGCTGCTGGTGAAGCCGGGCATCACGGGCCTGTGGCAAGTGAGTGGGAGATCAGACCTCTCATGGGAAGAGACCGTGCGGCTCGATCTCTCGTATGTGGAGAACTGGTCGATGATGGGAGATGTCCTCATCATCGGCAAAACGGTTCGGGCCGTGGTGGCGGGTGACGGTGCGTACTAGGACATCGAGAAGCTGGTGACGGACCTTGTCTTCGAACACATTGAGGCCGAGCGCAAATCAACGTACCAGTGCGTCACAGTTGACCCATGATTACGCCGCCACTCCGCGCGAAGTCGAGTGGCGGGCGAACCGTGATCGGGTTTCAATCCATTTCACCGTATCTGGGCATGGAGGGGGATCTCGGACATGAGGATCGATACTGTGCCAGACGCCGTCATTCTGGTCGGCGGTATGGGAACCCGGCTGCGTCCATTGACGCTGTCCGTGCCCAAGCCGATGCTGCCGACTGCGGGAGTTCCCTTCCTGACTCACCTGCTGTCCCGCATCAAAGACGCGGGACTCTCGCATGTCGTGCTCGGGACGTCGTTCAAGGCGGAAGTCTTCGAACAGCATTTCGGCACGGGTGAAGAGCTCGGGCTGGAGATCGAGTACGTCACCGAGGACGAGCCGCTCGGTACCGGAGGCGCTATCCGGAATGTCTTGCCCCATCTTCGTGCCGACACCGTGGTGGTGTTCAACGGTGACGTCCTCGGCGGCACCGATGTGCGTGCTGTCCTGCAGAAGCACCCGGAGGCCGATGCCGACGTGACGCTGCACCTGGTGCGGGTGAGTGATCCGCGCCCGTTCGGCTGCGTGCAGACGGACTCGAATGGTTGGGTCACCGCGTTCCTCGAGAAGGCGCAGGATCGACCGACCGACCAGATCAACGCCGGATGTTACGCCTTCCAGCGGGAGTGGATCGAGAAGATCCCGCCCGACCGCCCCGTGTCGGTGGAACGTGAAGTGTTTCCCGCATTGCTGTCCGACGGGACGCGGGTATTCGGCCACATCGATTCCGCCTACTGGCGAGACATGGGGACGGTGGACGATTTCGTCGCCGGATCGGCAGATCTGGTTCGCGGAATCGCGCCGTCGCCCGCGCTGAGCGGTACTCGCGGCGAGTCGCTCGTCGATCCGAGCGCCACGGTAGCCCCGGGCGCGGTGTTGATCGGCGGCACGGTGCTCGGCGCACGGGTAACCGTCGGTGCGGGCGCGCGTCTGGACGGCGCGGTGGTGCTCGACGGCGCCCATGTGGAAGCCGGCGCGGTGATCGAACGGGCGATTCTCGGATACGACTGCCGGATCGGGCCGCGCGCACTTGTGCGCGATTCGGTGGTGGGGGACGGCGCGAACGTGGGTGCTCGATGCGAGCTACTGCGCGGAGCCCGGGTCTGGCCCGATGTGATGTTGCCAGATGGTGGCATTCGATTCTCGACGAACGTCTGATCGATGAAACGCCTTTTTGGAGCAATCCGCCCGTATGAGTGGGGCTCCCGCACAGTGCTGGCGGAGCTCACGGGTCGACCCTCGCCGTCCGATCAGCCTGAAGCTGAACTCTGGCTCGGAGCGCATCCGGCCGACCCGGCTCTCGTGGACGACGCGGGGTCCGGTGTCTCACTTCTTGACGTGATTTCGAACGACCCGGAGGGGCAACTGGGGGCGGCCAACGCTACGCGATTCCGAAGTCGCCTTCCGTTTCTGCTCAAGGTGCTCGCCGCGAAGGAACCGCTGTCGTTGCAGGCGCACCCGAACTCCGTGCAGGCACGTGAAGGGTTCGAACGCGAAAACGCAGACGGTGTTCCGCTGGACTCACCCGCCCGCAACTACAAGGACGACAACCACAAACCGGAACTTGTGGTTGCGCTGACGAGATTCGAGGCGCTCGCCGGTTTCCGCGAGGTGCGGCGAACCGTCGCGTTACTGCGCGCACTCGGTGTTGCGGAGTTGGACCGGTGTGCGGAGCAAGTGGCAGCTCAGGCCGACTCGTCGGGTATGCGCGTGCTGTTCACTCAGTGGATCACGGGTGAGGAACGCTCGGCGACGCTGATCGGTGGTGTGGTCGAAGCTTGCCGGCGGTACCTATCGGAGGAGCCAGGCGGAGCCGAGAGGGAGTTCGCGTTGGAGGCGCAGACCGCGCTCGAACTGGGGAGCAGGTATCCGAACGACCCCGGTGTGCTGATCTCGCTGCTGCTCAATCGGATCACGCTCGAACCAGGTGAGGGGCTGCTTCTCGCGGCCGGAAATCTGCACGCCTACCTGCGAGGCGTGGCCGTCGAGATCATGGCCAACTCGGACAATGTGCTTCGTGGCGGTTTGACCCTCAAGCACGTTGATGTGCCCGAGCTGCTGAAAGTCCTTGATTTTCGGCCGGGACCAATGCCGGTCATGCGTGCGGGCGGTGATGGTCGTGGCAACACACGCGTGTACGAAACGCCGGAGGCAGAATTCGAGCTCACCCGGCTGCAACTAGACACGAGCAGGGATGGTGCGTCGTCATCTGCAGCGACTCTCGCCGCGGGGGTCCCACGGATCGTTCTCTGCACGGCAGGATCGACTGTCCTCTCGTCCCAGTGCGACTCGCTCGAGCTGAGTGCGGGGCAGTCGGCGTGGTTGCCTGCATCGAACCCAGCGGTGACCCTCGCACCGGCACAACAGCGCGCCCAGGTCTTCGTCGCCACGATCGGCTCCGGGTGATGCGGACTCTCCACGCCGCCGCGGAGTTTGCGCTCACGTGCATTCGATGAACCTGGACAACTGACCAGTGTGACGGTCGGCCCCAGCGTAAAAGTCATGACACCGCTGCTCATCAACTTCTTCGAGAAAGGCACAACCATGGGGGCATTGGATTCGACTGGATTTCGCACGGCTGTGGTGCCCGCCGCGGGAATGGGAACGCGATTTTTGCCGGCGACAAAGACGGTCCCCAAGGAGCTGCTTCCTGTGGTGGACACGCCCGGGATCGAGCTGGTGGCCGGCGAGGCGGCCGAGTCGGGAGCTGAGCGGCTGATCATCGTGACGGCACCGGGCAAGGACGGTGTGGTGGCCCACTTCGTCGAAGACCTGGTGTTGGAAAACAACCTTGCTGACAGGGGGAAACACGCTCTGCTGGAGAAGGTCCGCAGGGCGCCGGGCCTCCTTGCGGTGGAGTCGGTAGTCCAGCAACAACCGCTGGGGCTCGGCCACGCGGTTGGTTGCGCTGAAGCTGTGCTGGGCGACGACGAGGATGCGATCGCGGTTCTGCTGCCGGACGACTTGGTACTGCCGAATGGCGTGCTCGACGTCATGTCGCGTGTGCGAGCCAAGCGTGGCGGAACGGTGTTGTGTGCCATCGACGTCCCGAAAGAGGAGGTGAGCGCATATGGAGTCTTCGACGTCGAGACGGTCCCCGATGCCGTGAATCCGAACGTATTGAGGGTGAAGGGCATGGTGGAGAAGCCGAAACTCCAAGACGCGCCGTCGACTCTCGCGGCCGCAGGCCGTTACCTCTTGGACCGGGCAATCTTTGATGCGCTCCGACGAATTCGCCCGGGAGCGGGCGGCGAGTTGCAGTTGACCGACGCGATCGCGCTTCTCATCACGGAGGGGCATCCCGTACACGTAGTAGTCCATCGCGGGCCCCGGCACGACCTAGGCAATCCCGGGGGGTTCCTCCGCGCATCCGTGGATCTGGCGCTCAGTCATCCCGAATATGGGGCCGACCTCCGAACGTGGCTGGAGCGGAGGGTTAAGGGCTAGCGATGTTTTGTTCGTCCCCTTTGTGTTTCGGCGGACCTGATCCTGGTCAGAGTGACGTTACCGAGTGGTTACTGTCCAGTACGAAGTGCGCAAAATACTCGAAGATCGGAAACGGTGCCAGCAGTCGGGTCTAAGGTCTGCCTGCGAACTGGTCCCCGAGCGCGCCACTCTAAGCGGAGACCCTCCAGTTGACCAGGGTCGAAAGTCCCTCTCCCCGAGGAAAAATTATGCGTGTGAGTCGCATCACTCCGGGGTGTCTCAAGTGTAACGACGCGACCACAAGTGCGATTATTAGCTGGCAGCAAACTCCCGGGGGGCGGACTTCCTCTACCGCCACGCAGGTCGCGAGACAGTGACGCTCGCTAACTCTTTGGTCCTAGTTGGAAGGCTCAGATGGTGACGTCGTTCGGTGTCTCGCTCGACTCCGCATCCCCCGATGGGGACAGCACGCCCGCATCGGGTCTAGAAGGCAGACTCAGCGGCAGGCGCGCCTGGCAGGCCGCGTACATTCGGCGGTTGTGGGTCTCGGACACAGTGATCGTGATCGCCGCAGTAGCACTCGCGCAGTGGGTGCGGTTTGGCGACAGCGGTGTCCTACATACCACTGTTTTTCCTCAAACACTCAGCTATGCGTTGGTGTCTGCGCTGCTCGTGGTGGCATGGCTTGCCACGCTCATCATTTTCCGGACACGGACGGTTCGCGTGATTGGTAGCGGCCCAGATGAGTACCGACGAATCTTTGTCTCCACCGTCAGGCTGTTCGGCTTCATCGCCATCGTGTCGCTCCTGTTCCGCCTCGACCTCGCTCGGCTATATCTCGCGATCGCCTTCCCCGTGGGATTGTCCGGTCTTCTGGTCAGCCGGTGGGTGTGGCGTCGGGTGATCGCCCATAAGCGGTCCCGCGGCGAGTTTCAGACCTCCGTGCTCGTGGTGGGCGGTGAACGCTCGGTGCGCAGTTTGGCGGAATCGTTCGAGCGCGGCACGGCCGACGGCTATCGGGTAGTTGGCATGTGCATCCCCGGGCACACCGGCGCGCGCAACGACAAGATCGTCGTAGGGGACCGCGATATCCCCGTGTTCGGCGACGAGCGTGACGTGGTTCGGGCGTTGGGCTTCTGCCACGCCGACACCGTCGCAGTGACCGCCACAGAGCACCTCGGGCACGAGGGTATGCGCTCCCTTGCGTGGGACCTGGAGCCACACCACGTGGATCTGGTGGTCGCGCCGGGCATGATGGACGTGTCCGGTCCGCGCCTGTCGATGCGGCCGGTCGCGGGCCTGCCCCTCATCCACGTGGAGAAGCCGCGGTACCACGGCGCTCAGAAGTTCTCGAAACTCTCCTTCGACTACGTGTTCGCGGCCCTTGCGCTCATTCTCATCAGCCCTGTGATGATGACGGCGGCTCTTGCGATCAAGCTGACCAGCAAGGGCCCGGTGTTCTACAAATCGGAGCGGATGGGCTTGGACGGGCAGCCGTTCCCGATGCTCAAGTTCCGCAGCATGATCGTCGACGCGGACAAGCAGGTGACGGCGCTGATGAAATCGAACGAGGGCGCTGGCGTGCTGTTCAAAATGCGCGACGATCCTCGAGTTACCAAGGTGGGGAAGTTCCTCCGCAAGTACAGCCTCGACGAGTTGCCCCAGTTCATCAATGTGCTGCGCCGCGAAATGAGTGTTGTAGGTCCGCGGCCGCCCCTGCGGCGGGAGGTAGAAGCTTATGACGGCGCAGTCCGTCGCCGACTATTGGTCAAGCCGGGGATTACCGGGTTGTGGCAAGTCAGTGGTCGCTCGGACCTGTCTTGGGAAGAGACTGTGCGGCTCGATCTCTCGTATGTAGAGAACTGGTCGATGATGGGCGACGTGTTGATAGTCGGGAAGACTTTGAAGGCGGTGTTGGCGGGTGAGGGCGCGTACTGAGGCCGAATCAAGTCGCACGAGATCAACCGCAGGTCCAACGCTAGCTCGATCTGTCACCGGTCCTTGCTCTGGTCGCGCAGCGATGGGTTGCGTCCTTGAGGCCCTGTCTAAAGAGGTGGAGTAAATCTTGGCGAAAATGGAAAATCCGCGTTACGTGTTCTACCTCGCGGTGGTTCCTGTCTACCGGGACGCGTGTGTCAGAGTATTGCTGAAACAGCACGGAGATCAGGTCCGCTTCTACGCGGGTGAAGCTCACCTGGACAAGACCGTAAAGACTGGATTAGCTCCGGACCTGGTCGAACGCGTCAGAAACGTTGGGATCCTTCAGAATCGGGTCTTGATACAATTTGGTCACTTGCGTGAGGCGATGCGCTCTGAGGTATGTGTCATTGATCTGAATCCCCGCAGTGTTACTGCCTGGGGATTGGCGGTCGCACGCAAGATCCTGCGACGACGGACGTTAGCTTGGGGCCATCTTCATCCCCGCGCCGGCGCATCCTCGAGATCAGCACCCGTTCGCATCTTCCTTCGAAGAATTACTGATGGGACCGTTCTCTACGGTTACGACAGTGTCGTTCCGGCGCGTACAGAGCTCCCCGGTAAGCCAGTCTGGGTAGCACCAAATTCGCTGTATAGCACCGTGGATATTACAGCGGCCGAAAACAACGAACGCCGACGGATCATGTATGTGGGTCGACTTGAAGAGGCAAAGAACGTCCAGATACTTGTTGAGGCATTTGCGTTGTCTGGGCTATCGGCTGATGGCTATACGCTCGACATAGTAGGATTCGGATCTCTCGAGCCTGAACTAATCAAGCAGACTAAGCATTTTGCTGTCGATGGATCCGTGAATATTCACGGACGGATAGACTCGGTTACTGAATTGTCTATCCTATACGCGGAGGCGGCTTTTTCTGTTTCGCCCGGCTACCTGGGTTTGACATTGACTCAGAGTCTCGGGTTCGGCGTTCCGATGCTTTATGCGGAGGATGCACCACATTCCCCTGAAATCGAGCTGAAGCGATTCGGAGGAATGCGGAGTTTCACCCCGACTAGTGCAGAGGGTCTCGCTGCTGCAATGAGATCTTTCGTCGCAGAGCTTGATGAGGAACCTGTCAACTCTCAGCATCTGGCACGAAGCGTCAGCACCTACTATTCGGCCGAGGCTATGGCCACAGGTCTTTGGCTCGCGTTGCAGGGCGAGAGATCAGAGTTGGGTGCGGACGGGTGGCCCACATCAACAGAGGTGGAACATGTCGAATAGATCACGCCTTCCTGCGCCTTTGCGGGCCGGACTGCGCCGGCTGATTAATAAGCTGGCGGTATTTGGGAATGTTGAAGTCGGGGATAATTTTAGTGCGGGCAGAGGTGCGATAATTAGCGCGCCACATAGCCTTGTCATCGGAAGCAACGTGAGCGTAGGGCCTCGATCGATTATTCAAGTCGACGGCACGATAGGCGACTTCGTAATGATCGGTATGGGAGTGCAGATTGTAGGGCGCGAAGATCATGCCTTGGACGAAATCGGGGTCCCGATGCTGCTGTCGACGTGGGTCGGTGAGCGGCCGGAAATGGGTCGCGACTCAGTCGAAATCGGATGCGACGTGTGGATCGGCGGAGGGGCTACGGTGCTTAGTGGCATCGAGATCGGTGACGGCGCCGTTATTGGAGCAGGGGCTGTCGTCACGAAGGATGTAGACAGCTTTGCGATCGTCGGAGGATCTCCGGCTCGAGTAATTGGACATAGATTTTCGAATGAAGATGACCGTCGGAAGCACCTCACCATCGTTAAGAAATTGAGTGCGTCGAAATAGTCCGAAGTTCAGTCCCGCACGAATGCGCAACAGCCTGACCTCCAATATCATAATTTCGAATGGGTGCGATTGAAATGGCTAAACCTAGCATTGCCATACTTGGCATCAACTACTCGCCGGAGCCGACCGGTATCGCGCCTTACACGTCCGGCCTCGCGAGCGGCCTGGTAGGAAAGGGCTACCAGGTAAGGGTTCTGACAGGTTACCCGCATTACCCGTCGTGGAGAGTGCTTCAGGGGTACCCGGGCACGTCAATGGCCGAGAACATCGGCGGCGTCGATGTGATGCGGTATCGACATTATGTTCCATCGCGCACAAGTTCGATCGGGCGGATCCTGATGGAAGCGAGCTTCGCGGCGCGGTTGCTTCCGGCCCGTCTAGAGCGACCGGACGTAATCGTGAGCGTGTCCCCGGCCCTTCTCGCGACGGCGGCGGCGCTAGCACGTGCGCGATCGACGCGTGGCCGGCCAGCCATCGGGGTGTGGGTCCAAGATCTGTACGGACTGGGTGTCGTTGAAACCGGAGCTATGGGCGGACGAGCAGCCGCCGCAACCTCTGCGCTTGAATCGCGCGTGTTGCGTAAAGCGGACGGCGTGGCCGTCATTCACGAGCGGTTCCGCAATCACGTCGTTAATAAGCTGGGAGTCAGTCCGAGCCGGGCAACCGTGATCCGCAACTGGAGCCACGTTGCAATGGACCCGCTCGATGACAAGTCGAGTGTGCGCGAAGCCCTCGGATGGAAGATCAACGAGACTGTTGTTTTGCACGCCGGAAATATGGGTGCCAAGCAGGGGCTGGAAAACGTCGTTGGAGCAGCAAGATTGGCAGAATCCCGTGGTCTCCCGGTCAAGTTCGTCCTACTGGGTGATGGAAATCAGCGGGCAAATCTGGAGCGTCAATCTGCTGGACTATCGAATATCAACTTCCTCGACCCGCTTCCAGACTCCCACTTCTTTGCGGCCCTTCAAGCCGCGGATGTTCTCTTGGTAAATGAACGTGCATCGCTATCGGAGATGGCCGTTCCGAGCAAACTCACGTCGTACTTCGCTAGCGGCCGACCTGTGCTCGCCGCCACTGATGCGAAGAGTGTAACGGCAGGAGAGATTGAGTCGTCGGAGGCCGGTTTGCTGGTTGAGCCAGAGAACCCACAATCTCTGCTATCCGGTGTCATCAAGCTCGCCGAGAACCCGGACCTCGCTACGCGATTGGGCGTAGCTGGTCAGAAATTCAGGGCGGACAATTTGACGATGAACAAGGCTGTCGATGATTTTGAGGATTGGATTCTTCGGCTTAACCGCGGACGAAAAAGCCGTTAAGGGAAAAAGGGGCAGAGTAAATGACTAAACGGGCATTCATTACAGGAATCACTGGCCAGGATGGTTCGTACCTGGCAGAACTCCTCCTGAAGAAGGGGTACGAAGTTCACGGATTGATTCGGCGTTCGTCGAGCTTCAACACCGCCAGGATCGAGCACCTTTATCAGGACCCTCACAATCCTGACGCCCAGCTGCACCTCCACTATGGTGACCTCAGCGATGGATCTAGGCTTGTCACGCTGCTCAGTTCCATTCGGCCCGATGAGGTATACAACCTAGCGGCACAATCACACGTCCGAGTAAGTTTCGACGAGCCCACGCACACGGCGAACACAACTGGCATTGGGACGGTACGTCTCCTCGAAGCAGTGAGGCTTACGGGACTGCAATGCCGATTTTATCAAGCGTCGACCTCGGAGATGTTTGGCGCCAGCCCGCCGCCGCAAGGTGAAGATACGCCTTTTTATCCACGATCACCTTACGGCGCCGCCAAAGTTTACTCATACTGGATTGTGAAGAATTACCGCGAGGCATACGATATGTTTGCCGTGAACGGAATACTATTCAATCACGAATCGCCGCGGCGTGGCCCAACTTTCGTAACGAGAAAGATCACCCGTGCAGTTGCGCGAATCAAAGCCGGATTAGAACGTGAACTCTACATGGGAAATCTCGACTCGGTACGCGACTGGGGTTACGCGCCGGAGTATGTAGAGGGTATGTGGCGTATGTTGCAGGCCGATCAGCCCGAGGATTTTGTATTGGCAACTGGCGTCGGATACACCGTCCGCGAATTTCTCAGCCACAGCTTCGAGCATGTCGGTCTGAATTGGGAGGATTACGTACGATTCGACGACAGATATTTGCGTCCCACTGAAGTTGATGCGCTGGTGGGAGACGCATCAAAGGCTGAGCGAATATTGGGATGGAAGGCTCAGACTGAGGGTGCCGAACTAGCACGGATCATGGTTGACGCAGATGTTGAGGCGCTAAAGCACGAGGGGCGGCCTTGGATTGATACAGCAAAGCACATTGATTGGGCGCGGTCATGAGTCATCCGATCGATTATGTTCCCCGCCCCCTCAGCCGGAATGCGCCGATTTACGTCGCTGGACACCGAGGGCTGGTCGGTTCTGCGGTCTCGCGAAAGCTTGTCGCAGAGAACTTCACCGATGTAAGGGGCCTAACCTCCGCGGAGCTCGACCTGCGCAATCGCGATGCCGTCTTTAAGTACTTCGCGAAGCACCGCCCTGACACGCTTATCGTCGCTGCTGCCAAAGTTGGTGGTATCTACGCGAACAATACATTTCCCGTCGAATTTATTTCGCACAACCTGCAAATTCAGCTGAATCTACTTGACGCTGCGCTTGAACAGCGTATCGAGCGAGTAATGTTTCTTGGTAGTTCGTGCATATATCCCAAGATGGCCCCACAGCCAATCAAAGAAGAATATCTCTTAACCGGGGAATTGGAGCCAACAAACGAGGCATACGCGATCGCAAAGATCGCCGGAATCGTACAGGTGCAGTCCGTCAGGCGGCAATATGGTTTGCCCTGGATCAGTGCAATGCCAACGAACTTGTATGGTCCCGGCGACAACTTTTCGCCGGATACCTCACACGTCCTGCCAGCCCTTATTCGAAGGTACGACGAGGCTGTGCGCTCTGGGGTACAAGGTGTGACGAACTGGGGCACCGGCACTCCCCGGAGAGAGTTCCTTCATGTCGACGATATGGCGGACGCAGTACTTCACCTCTTGGAAAACTATGACGGGGACACGCAGGTGAATGTGGGGACGGGAGCAGACGTAACCATCAAAGAACTTGCGGAGATCGTAGCTCGCTCAGTCGGGTATGACGGGACCATGAAGTGGGATTCGAGTAAACCGGACGGTACCCCACGGAAACTGCTTGACGTGTCCACGCTGAAGTCCACAGGGTGGGAGCCGAAGATAGATCTCGAGCAGGGCGTCACAAGAACGGTGTCTTGGTACCGCGAGAACATGGGGGCGGTGAGACAATGACTCGGGGAACGCACCCTGATCTGTCATTGTCTGCGTTTTCAGGCGTGGGTTACGACAAGGGCAGGAACAAGGTCGTCCAGCTGGCTTGGATGGCGATCTCAGGCATCACGATGCAGTGGTGGGTGCCGTCAAGGGTTCGAAATTCGATATTGCGTGCTTTTGGCGCACACATTGGTGAGAACGTCTTGATACGGCATCGGGTGAGGATTCATTGGCCATGGAAGCTGAACGTCGGAGAAAATTCTTGGATTGGCGAGGGTGTATGGATTCTAAATCTTGAGCCCGTATCGATTGGGGCGAATGTATGTGTTTCACAAGATGTGACACTATGTACAGGCAGCCACCAGAGGCAGTCGCCAAGTTTCGAGTTCGACAATGCCCCAATTCGTATTGATGATGGCGCGTGGATTTGCATACGCGCGACGGTGCTTCGCGGTGTGCGCGTGGGCCCGCATAGTGTGGTTGGTGCTACTGCGCTCGTATCGAGCGACGTTTCAGCTGGTGAAATGGTCACAGCCAGCCCCGGGAATGTCATTCGGAAATAGGTGCAATAAATGAATAGCCATGTGTGGCTCGTGCTGAGTCTTCTCCCTGGAATAGGAGCATTGCGTTTCGTCGTCAAGAATCAGGTGGGACGGATGGTCACCCTGATCAGGGTGACGACCACCGCAATCGGTGCAACATTCGGCGGTCGACCTATTTTGATTGCGCGATCCTCACCACACTGTTTCTGGATCTTCGAATTCAGGCGTATTGACGATTACTGTTCAGTTGTGTCGTTGCATATGCGTGAGAAACTAGTGGGCAGCGCAGGGCCGCGGGCAGGTTTCTCGGGGTCGATGCTTGGTGGCCGGGTATGAGCACAGACACTAGTACGAGAATAGGTCGTCAGTTCTCGTGGATACTAATAGGCCGACTCGCTGGTGCTCTCATCCAGGCCGGCAGTATGGCTCTGCTTGCGCGTTGGATCGGACCGGCTCAATTCGGTCTATTTGCAAGTGTGTACGGTTTTGCGATCATTACGCAGACGGTGATGGACTTCGGCCTAGCAACATTGATCGTGCGTCTGCGAGCTCAGTCCCCCGACGATGGTTCGATTGGCCGTATTCTGCGGCTCGTAGGGCGCATCAATCTTGTTGTGGTTGTCATTGGTGTGGTTGTCGGTGTTGCGCTGAGCATTTGGGACCGAAGTTTCGTTCCGCTGATTCCGCTTGCGGTTTGGATAGGCGCGGACCGCCAAGTCGAGACTTGGCTCGGCATCCCCCTGGCCGACGGTGCTACTTGGCAAAATGCATCATCGCTGGTCTTCCGGAGGACCGCTGCTCTACTGTTTCTCATGGGCTCGGCTGCAATGGGAATGGATCCCTTCTTCGGGTATTCCTTTGGCTTAGCGGTCTCGTCGCTTGTTGCCGCAGCCTTCATCGTTCGGGGGAATATAGATTCGGTAAGAACGGATGCGGAAACGAGCGATAGGGTGCTTCTGCGACAGGCGCGGCCCTTCTGGATCAACTCAATTGGTACGCAGGCTCGGAACCTGGACACGCTAATTGTCGCATTCTTACTTTCACCGGGCGCAGCTGGATTTTACGGAGCTGCGAGTCGACTCACGACTCCTTTGCGGATCTTGCCCACTTCTTTCTCGTCGGTACTCATGCCAGCCGCGGCACGGACCCCGGTCGGCGCGCGGGGAGCCCTTATTCGCACAACCCTGTGCATGCTGGCATTCAGCAGCGCTTTGTACCTTGCAATCGGCGTAGCGCTTCCATTCGCGGTTCCTCTGATTCTTGGGCCGGCGTACAACGGGGCGATTCCGGTGATCCAGATTGTGTGTTTTGGCTTGATATTTGCTGCCGTAGCCTCGCAACTAAGTGCATTGATGCAGGGATGGGGGTATCTGACGACGGTCGCAGCGATATCCACAGGGTCAACTCTGTCGTGTCTCGCGGCCATTGCTGTAATGGCTCCATTGTATGGAGTGGTAGGCGCGGGGCTTGCGTTGTCGTTAAGCTATGTAATCCAGATGTCAACCCAGCTCGTTTGTCTTTATCTGATTTCGCGAAGGGCTGATTAATGCGTGAACTATATATTAGTATCGCAGCCGCAGAAGGCAATATTGGCGACATCTATATTCGTCGAGAGGCTCTTCGCGCGATAACGAAAGCTGGCGTCGTTCCGTTTGTCTATGTCGGATCAATGCGTTCGAGCTACGTCGATGCCTTTCACATTTCTCCCGAGCGTTTCGTCACCTCGTCGCCCGGACGGTTCTTGCGTCGGATGGTGTGGGCGATTGGCTTCCGACGTGCGGTTATAGCCATGTCTCCTGGACCCGCGGCCCTCGGTAACTCAATGCGTGCGATCGTGAAACACATTGGCGTAGCGGTAATGTTCGCGGTTGCCCGTTTATGCGGGTCAAAAGTGCTCGTTCTCGGGCGTTCGGTCCGAGAGTCGAACAGGGTGAGCCTGTTCGCCGAACAGATGATGGCGCGCGCCGCGCACATGTACCTGGTCAGAGATGAACAAAGTGTTCACCTGATTGGTGATCGAGCCCGATTTGTTCCTGACCTTGCTTTCGTGAACTTTGTATCGAGCGCTGACAATTTCCAACGTCCGTTCGTGGCAATTTCTCTTCGACACGACCGGTTCGTGGACGACGATGCGTTCGAGGCTCTAGTGGCCGAAATTCGTGCCGCCGGCTACGACCCGATTCTGGTCACCCAGGTGAAGGAAGATGCACTCCGCCACAGGATGATTTCAGAGAAGTGGGGGCTTCAGCATGTTGATTGGCCGGAGAGTAGGACGCATCGAGAGCACGAAGCGGTCTTGTTTGATTGCTATCACCGTTCGACGGCTGCGGTAAGTGACCGGCTACATGTACTTATTCTGGCTGCTCGGTCAGGGGCAATACCAGTGATCGTGGACGTCGTCAATGAACAGAAATTGCATACTTCACTGGACGCGATCCTTGCCCCACAGAGCGTCTTTTTGTCGTCGCAGGGCTCGAGTTGTGAGCTTGACCTCAGTGAATCGGAGCGTTTGCGAATTAAGGCGGCGATGAGCTCAGCGTCGGCGAAGCTCGAGTCTGCCCTCACCGACGTTCATCGTGTGGTTTCGTAACGGAATTAGGCAAGAGGAGTCTGAATTGCCACTACTTGCGTAGGCGAGGCCACTCGCGTCCAAATCGAGTGCAGCTGTAGTTCTCTACTGAATGGATTGATATGCATATTGCTGTTTTCGGTACCGGGTACCTTGGTGCAACACACGCAGCGTGTATGGCAGAGCTTGGGCACGAAGTGATCGGTATTGATGTCGATGAGTCAAAGCTGGCCAAGTTACAAGCGGGTGTGGTGCCCTTTTATGAACCAGGCCTAGAGGAAGTCCTCCAGCGAAATATTGCGGCGGGCCGGTTGCGATTCTCGTCGTCCTATGAGGAAGCTGCGGCTTTTGCGAACGTGCACTTCTTGGGAGTAGGCACACCTCAGAAGAAGGGCGAATTCGCAGCCGATTTGCGGTTTGTCGATGAGGTAGTAGAGTCGCTAGCCCCCCTCTTGACCGAACCTGCCGTGATCTTTGGCAAATCGACCGTTCCGGTGGGGACAGCTGAGCGATTGGGAAGAAGAGTTCGGGAGTTGGCCCCGGCAGGAGAAGCTGCTGAGCTTGCCTGGAATCCAGAGTTTCTAAGGGAGGGCTTCGCTGTCCAGGACACGTTGCACCCCGATCGCTTGGTACTCGGTGTGGATCGTGTTAGGACCGGAAATGCGGAAGCAGTTGCTCGGGAGGTTTACGGGCAGTTGCTCGACGAGGGCATACCTTTCCTTGTTACAGACCTCGCTACCGCAGAACTAGTAAAAACGTCGGCGAATGCCTTTCTGGCGACAAAGATCTCGTTCATCAACGCGATAGCAGAGGTCTGTGAAGCAGCGGGTGCTGACGTTACGGAGTTGGCTGATGCGATAGGCCACGATGTGCGCATTGGTCGGCGCTTCCTAAATGCTGGAATCGGCTTTGGAGGCGGCTGCCTCCCCAAGGATATCCGCGCATTCATGGCTAGAGCTGGAGAACTGGGAGCCGATCAGGCTCTCACCTTCCTCCGCGAAGTCGATACCATCAACATGCGGAGGCGGACCCGCATGGTCGAGTTAGCGCGCGAGGCATGCGGCGGCTCCCTTCTGGGGGCTCGCGTTGCAGTACTTGGAGCCGCATTCAAACCTGACTCCGACGATGTCCGAGACTCACCCGCCCTGAATGTTGCTGGACAGATCCAGTTACAAGGTGCCGCGGTGACTGTCTACGACCCGAAAGCAATCGATAATTCCCGGGCTCTATTTCCAACGCTAGGGTATAGCCCAAGTGCTTTGGAGGCGTGTGACGGTGCCGACCTGGTCTTGGTATTGACCGAGTGGCAGGAGTTCAAGGAACTCAGCCCGTCGGATCTTGAAGGGATAGTCCGGAAGCGAGTGCTGATTGATGGTCGGAACTGCTTGGACCCCAAGGACTGGCGTGGTGCTGGATGGATCTACCGTGGGCTAGGAAGACCATGATGAGGGTAGTTTGTTTCTCTGGCCATTTTGAAGCTCGCGCTGTCATCGCCTGCATGCAGGCCGATCCATCGTCGCTGCGGTTGAAGCGGTAGCGGCCCCCGTGGCTCGCCCAGTCGATCAGGCCAGGACTGCGGCCACCAGCGCACTGTTACTAACCTCAATTTTTCGTGCCGTGTGCCTGAGGTGTGGATTTCGGCTGGGATGTGCTGGTGCGGGACAGATATTGGTGTGTGGGTATAAGGGCGCGCCCGATGTCGCTCGGGTGGTGCCCGGTTCCACTGGCCGGGTTGGCTTTCGTGAGTCGTAGGAGCAGGAGGCCGCGGTCAGGTGAAGGCGGCGCGGATGCGATACCACGCTGCGGCGATCGCTTGGGCCCATTGCCAACTCGAATCGATCCGAACCCGGACCGCCCGGGCGCCGCGGGTGATGCGGGCCGCGACGTGCAAGACCCGGTAGCGGAAGGTGTCGATCTCGCAGCGGGCCAGGTCCGGGTGGTCGCCGAAGCCGATCAGCTTCGCCCAGGCGACCAGGTCGGTGGCGGCCAGGACGGTCTCGAGCCAGGCGGCGTTCGCGTCGAATCGCTGACACGGCAGATTCCGCAGCCCGGTCGCCTTGGCCTGCCGGATCCGGTCCTCGACCCGGGCGTGCTGCCGATGCCGCAGTTCGAGTCCGGCCAGTCCACCGGGCACCACTCCTTTCGGCGTGTCGGTGATGAACGCGGTGATCCGGTGCCCGTCGGAATCGGTGAACCGTAGCTGCGCCCCCGGGTGCGGGCGTTCCTTGCGCAGCACCAACCGGGTTCCCTCCGGCCAGGCGTCGAGATCGACCAGATCGGTGGCCTCGGCGACCCAGGCGCCGTCGCGGACCTCGCCGTCGGAGTCGATCGCCGGCACCCAGGTGGCCTTCGCGTTGAGTGTTTCGGTGGCAGCACGGACACGGTCGTCGACGGCGAATCCGAAGGAAAACCCCACCCCCGCGGTTCGGCAGGCGTCGGCGAATCCGTGGGTCGCCCCGGCCGAGTCGCTGCGCACCAGAATCTTCTGCCCGGCAGGGTCGGTCGGATCGGGCCGATACGCCGGTGGCAGCGAGTCCAGTGCCCACCCGAGGACGGTGACGTGGTCGGCTGCGGTGTTGCTTCCCGCATTCCCCGGACGGAGCAACCCGGCCAACGCCTCACCGCCGGCGATGTCGGGCCGGTCCAGAAAGGCCAGCAGCGGGTGGAATCCGTAGGTCTTCTTCCAGGTCGCAGCTGCGTTCTCCTTGTTATCGGAATGGTCGAGGGTGATGGTGGCATCGATGTCGATCCGCAGCCACTCCGCCTTCGGAGCGGCCCCTGCCGCCCACGCCTGCTCCCGGGCCCGGGCACGCGCGGCGCGTATCCCGGGCAGGTGCGCGGCATCGATCCGCTCGTCAACCAGCCGCCACATCGTGGTCGTCGACGCCGACGGACCGAACACATGCTCGCGGCCACCACAACCACGTGCGGCAACGTCCACACAGTCGGCACCGTCGGCGACCGCGGCGGCTAGGTCGGCGAACACCGCACCCGGGGCATGCGCCCATTGCCCGCGGTAGGTATCGGCCAGCACTGCCGTGACCTGCGCGGACAGCCCAGTCAGGTCCGCCATTTCCCGCAGCATCCCCACACCGGCATGCGACACCACACCCCGTCCGTCGGCCGATACTTTCACCCGTGAACCCGCTGCGATACTCTTCACCTGCGAAGTGCCTTCCCGTTGGCATTGTGGAACCGTAGAGAAGTCCCATTATGCCGTGCAGGACAGGCACTTTCGCTTATCTACCCACCCTGATCCGCGCTCCTGCACGAAAAGTTCAGGCTAACAGGGCGCACAGGGTTATCTGGTCCATCAAATATCAACATGTCGGCCGTATTCCGAAGCCGGACGGCAGAAAGACTCGCGCGGATCATCGGCAAATCTCAAGGCAAAGAGGAGGGCCGTGGCTACGCCTTCATGCACCTACGGTGATCGTTCCGGTTAGCGAACTCGGAGGAACACCACGACGAACGCAAGGAGACCGCTGCCACATCTGGGAATGAGCGCACGCCGCACCATATCAGAGTGCCAGCGGCGCCGACCGACAACGGATCCTGCTACCGCCTATCCTGTTTCGCGGCGGCCTCGGTGGGAGTGTAAACACAGCTAAACCCGCGCCTCGATCACCCGGTGACCAAGCGGCGCGAAGTCGTTGGGCCGAATCTTGGCCGCCGAGTGGCCGTTCGCCGAGACATTTCTGTCAGACGAGGCCTGCTCGGCGACAATCGGTCCTGGCTCCATTGATGCACAAGACCACAGCCACCGGAATTAGCGGCGTGACGGACTTCGGCTAGCTGCCGCAGTTCGGTACGCTCACCGTCACCTTTGGATCGTCCACAAGCGGCTGCACTGGCACCCGCGCCTCGCCTGGCGTGGTGGGCTCGGTCAACTCGTACGTGATCTCGGTCGTCTGCCCCTGTCGAACCGGGGCCAGTACGCCGAACATGGGGTGGCCCAACTCCTGACCGGTAAGGAAGATGGTCGGCTTACCGTCTACTGTCACCTTTCGAAGCTGCGCACCTTGCGTGGCGAGGAGCGACACCGCAGACACGTTGGTGCCCTTCGGCACATTGAGGGTATTAATGAACGTGCCCGCGACATAGTCAGGGAAGTTGCCGACTGGAGTGTTGTTCGTCAGCTTCACCGTGACTGTCGAGCGACGGGTTTCGTCAGCGCAACTCTGAGCTGTGTAGTCGATCTCGCGCGTCGTGTAGTAGTCGAGCTTTCCGCCTGCCTGGTTGTTGATGACCACCCCGGCGAATGGTGCATCATCATCAGGAACGGTATGGCCCAACAGGGTCTCGGCCAGAACCGCCTGTTCCTCCGGGTGTGAACTCCACACCGCAATTCGGCGTTCGCCGGCAGCGCGCCCGAGTGCGTCAAGCAGCTTCTGCGGCGACTGGATCTGGCCGGTCATCTTGTCGATCACCCGGGCCGCCACCGTCTGCAGATACTGCTTGCGAGCGTTATTATCCTCCGCGAACCGGACGTAGGCGGTCGACTCGGTCAGCTCCACGACGTTGTCGGCATTGATCACCTCGCCGTCCGGCATCTTGACCGGACCGATTGCGTCCAACACATAGCTGAGGGCGATCGGGTCGGTGGCAATCGCACCGTCCACCTGCTCGCCTGATTCCTGGGCCCACATGGATTTCCAAATCTGGGCGGCATAGGGAAAGTGTGAACTTAAGTTACTGTTACGGATGTCTGTGGTTGGTCGGCTCTGTCCGTATTGGGCGGCGAATTCTGGTCCCAGGTCCAACGGCGCTGCTGCGCCGACAAGGTCCGAGTTCCGCCCTAGCGTGTCTACCCGTGCGACACCATCATTCGCACGAATGACACCGTAGCCGCCTAGCAGGCCGCCCGTTCCGCGCGCCTCGGCGTTGGTTTGGAAGGCCATGAAGTAGTTGCGGGGGCCGTCTGCGCCCAACATCGTGGGTGCCAGCTTCGCAGCAATTGCGGTATTCCCCAACAGCTTCGAGAGCTCCGAAAGCTGGTCTTGCAGCTGGGTACGCGCATCGGAAACCGACGCCAGGTATGTGGGCGCGTCGATAGCCTGTGCCTGATCATTCCAATGCCAGGCGGCGACGGCGGTCTGATCCAGTACGGGTGCTGCGTCCTGGAGGGGCTGCAAATTCACCTTGCCACCGGAGGCGATGAGTTGGTTTGGCGCCAGTGAGGTTCCGGCTGCCACCGCCGGTGTGAGCACGTCCGACGTCAGGCCGCGCACCACTTCGGAGATCTGCTGCGACGTCTTGAGCGGGCTGCCCAGCCACGGAATGGCGGAAGCAACGCTCCATGGGGTGTTGTGGGTGTAGTCGTACGCCTGGTTCGCGTATTTGTCGGCGTCGGCGGATGACCGCTCCGCGTCTTCTGTATTACCGTCCAGTAACGCGTCTTTCGCGAGCTGCGCGTGGTTGCGTGCCTCGTACAGGTTTGCGCGTGCTTCCCTGGCGGAATAGCCGAGCCACAGACCCAGTGCCACCACCACCAGCAAGGCCGCAAAACCCCCCGTGATCAGGGCACGCTTGCGTTTGTAGGACTTGCTGCGGATATTGGTGCGCTTGCGGATGCGACGAACCGAGGGCTCGCCCGCGGAAGTGCCAGACGCATCTGGTTTCTCGGCATCACCGCGGGAATGATCGTTCACGGATCGTGGCTCCTGTCATCGTGGTCGTGTGGAGGGCTGTGACGTGCGTCGCAGTTTGACCCCCGCGTGGTGAGCTACGCGCTTGCTCATTATTGTCTGAGTAGCGAATTTCGCGAACCGGGAGTCTCGAGGTTCAGGCCCATCTGGACAGAGGCGGGCCAATTCACAGTATCGAAGCGGCGTGCGGGCCCGACTTCTGTTCGGATCGGGAAACATGGACGGGGGACAATCACTGTGAGTGAGTTCCCTCTGTCCAGAGCGCAACAGGGAATCTGGTTCGCCCAGCAGCTCGATCCGAGCGTGCCCCTCAACGTCGCCCAGTATGTGGAAATTCGGGGAAATGTCGATGTGGGGTTCCTGGTGGACGCCACCGATCGTGCATGTCGCGAGCTTCAGTCGGCCTGTGTCAGCCTCGTAGACAAGGGCGACGAGGTTCTGCAGGTGGTGGATGTCGAGATCGACGATGCGATCTCCTACCGCGACCTACGCGGCGTCGACGATGCAATCGCTGAGGCACACCGTTGGATGACCGCCGAGTACAGCCGCCCGCTCGACGTGCTGAAAGACCGGCTGATCGTCGCCACATTGCTGCATGTCGGCGAGGACCATTACTTCTGGTTCTCCCGCGTCCACCACATCGTGATCGACGGTCATGGCGGCATGGTGCTCACCAACCGAGTGGCCGAGATCTACAGCCACCTCGTGGATGGCACCGAGCCCCCGGCGTCCAAGGCGCTGAGCCTGCGCGAGCTGTACGACGCCGAAGACGCCTACCGATCCACGAGCCGGTTCGAGACGGACGGAAACTATTGGGCCGAGCGTATCGCCGGCCTGCCCGACCCCGCCCGTCTAACCGACCGCGAAGCGCCACCCGTATCACCGTCACTCCTTGTCGGAGGTACCGTCGCCGACGGCATTTCCCAGGGCATCGGCGACGTTGCCCGACGCTGGAATTCGTCCGACGTCCCCGTCGTCGTCGCCGCGTTCGCCGCCTACCTCGCACGGATGACCGGCATCACCGACATCGTGCTGAGCCTGCCCGTCTCCGCCCGCACCACCGCGGCCACACGTCGCTCGGCCGGCATGGTGTCGAACATCGTGCCGCTGCGCGTGCAGGTGGACGCCGACGTGAGCGGTGCGGAGCTCGTGCGACGGGTGCAGCTCGAGCTCACCGGGGCGCTGCGGCACCAGCGCTACCGCTACGAAGACATGCGGCGCGATCTCCCCGACGGCGGTGCGCGGCGCGGCGGCTTCGGTCCCACCGTGAACTTGATGATCTACCACCAGGAGATCGTGCTCGGAGACGTCGTCGGCGTCTTCCATCCACTTACCAGCGGTCCGGTGGACGACCTCGCACTCAATCTTTACCCGTCGGTAACTGGGCGGGGTACGCGCATCGACTTCGAGGCCAATCCCACGCTTTACGAGGAAGCCGAGCTCCGCATTCAGTACCGCCGGTTCCTGAACTTCCTCGAGACGTTCGTTAGCGCGGAGGACGACACCGCGGTCGGGGCACTGCCGATCCTCGACGAGACCGAGAAAGCGGTACTCGTTCCCTGCGCCGGGTCGCCCGCCGTTCCGCCGGCGACGCTGCCCGAACTGTTCGACGCCGGACTGCGCGATCTCGACGCAATCGCGGTGCGGCACCTCGGGGTCGACCTGTCCTACGGACTGCTGGACGCGTGGTCGAATCGTCTTGCCCGTCGGTTGATCGAGCGCGGTATCGGCCCCGAAGACGTGGTGGCCGTGATGCTGCCGCGCTCACCCGAATCGGTGGTGGCTCTGTGGGGCGTCGCCCGTGCTGGTGCGGCATACCTGCCCGTCGACCCCAGCTACCCGGCTGAGCGGATCGCGTTCATGCTCGCCGACTCCGAGGCCACGGTGGCATTGGCCGCAACCGCCTCGGTGGTGCCCGCCGGAATCGATTGGATGGAGGTGGCAGACCTACCCGGCGACTCGTCGCCCGTTGCCGACGCCGATCGGGTTCGCCCGCTGCGCGTCGACCACCCCGCGTACGTGCTCTACACGTCCGGCTCCACCGGAACACCCAAGGGGGTGTCGGTGACGCACCAGGGCTTGGCCGGCCTGGCCTACGCGCGTGACGGTCTCTACGACGTCGACGGCTCCGCCCGCGTCGCGCATTTCGCGTCCCCGTCGTTCGACATCTCCCTGGACGAGCTGCTGCTCGCGTTCACCGCCGGAGCCACGCTGGTGATCGTGCCGCCCGACGTCTTCGGCGGCGAGACGCTGACGGAGCTGCTGCGCACCGAGCGCGTGACGCACGCCATCCTCACCCCCGCGGTCGTAGCCACCCTGGTGCCGACGGAGCTACCCGACCTCCGCGTCCTCGACGTCGGCGGCGAGGCACTGACCGGCGCACTGGTCGAGGCGTGGGCCCCCCGCCGCATCATGGTCAACGGCTACGGGCCCACCGAGGCCACCGTCACCACCCTGTTCAGCCCACCGCTGATACCGGAGGAGCCGATCACGATCGGCCGTCCCGTCCCGGGCACCGACGCACTCGTGCTCGATACCCGACTCCGTCCGGTCCCCGTCGGCGTGGTCGGGGAGCTGTATCTGGCGGGGGAGAGCCTCGCCCGGGGATACCACCGGCGCACCCGACTGACAGCCGAGCGATTCGTCGCCTACCCGCACGGCGCCGGGTCGCGGATGTACCGCACCGGTGACCGGGTGAGGTGGACCCCCGACCACCAGCTCGAGTTCGTCGGACGCACCGACACCCAGGTGAAGATCCGCGGCTTCCGAGTGGAACTCGGCGAGATCGACGCCGTCCTCACCGCCGCGCCCGGCGTTGACCACGCCGTCACCGTGGTACACGGTGCCGGAATGTCCTCGGGCACAGTGGTGTCGTACGTCAGCGGTCAGGCCGACCCGGCCGCAGTGCTCGACTTCGCCGCCGCCCGGCTGCCGCACTACATGGTGCCGGCGTCGGTGACCGTGCTCGAGCAGATGCCACTCACCCCCAGCGGCAAGATCGACCGCGCACACCTCCCCGAACCGGTCGTGTCGCCGTCCCGCGCGCCGCACGGCGAGGTCGAAGAACTCCTGGCCGCGGTGATCGCCGACGTCCTCGGCCTGAACTCCGTCGGAGCCGACGCCGACTTCTTCGCGCTGGGCGGAAATTCGCTGTCCGCCACGCAGGTCGCTGCCCGGCTCTCGGCCCGGGGACACGCGGTCGGGGTGCGCGACATCTTCGAGGCACCCACCGTTGCGCTGCTGGCCGCCAGAATGGGCGCTTCGCATTCCCGGGTGGACACACCGCCCCTGCGCCCGGCCGGAGCGGACGGGTGCGCGATGCCACTCGCGCCGGCGCAACAGCGACTGTGGCTCCTGGCGCAGGCCGCGCCCGAATCGCCCGCCTACAACGTGCCGTTCGTCGTCGAACTCGACGGTGCGCTGGATGCGTCGACTTTGGCTGCGGCGGTGCACGACGTCCTCGACCGGCACGCGGTGCTGCGCACCGTCTACCCCGACACCGACAACGGTCCCGTGCAGGTGGTCACCCCTGCCGTCGCGGATCTGACACCAGTCGGGCTCGAGCCCGACGCACTCGATGCCACCGTGGCCGACCTCGCGGGCCGCGGCTTCGACGTCACCACCGAGACACCGGTGCGCATCCGCCTCTACCAGCTCGCCCCCACCCGCCACGCCCTCGTCGTGATCGCGCATCACATCGCGATGGACGGCTTGTCGTTCGCGCCGCTCACCCGTGACGTGATCACCGCCTACGAGGCACGTCGCTCCGGCACCGCGCCGAGCTGGCCCGAGCTCGACGTGCAGTACACCGACTACGCCCGATGGCACCGCGACATCGTGGACGCCGCCGCCCCCGGCGACATCGACTACTGGACCACCCAACTCGACGGTGCGCCCGAGTTGCTGCCGCTGCCCACCGACCGCCCCCGCCTCGCGGCCGGGGTGCACCTGGCGGGGACGGTACCGCTGGCGTTCGACGCCGCCCTGCACCGATCGGTGGAAGAACTCGCGCGGACACACGATTCGACGCCCTTCATGGTGGTGCACGCCGCACTGGCCGTCACCTTGAGCGCGCTGGCGGGCACCGACGACATCGCCATCGGGACAGCGGTATCGGGGCGCACCCATCCCTCGCTCGACGCGCTGGTCGGCATGTTCGTGAGCAATGTCGTGCTCCGCACCCGGGTATCCGCGCACCAGAGCTTTGCCGACGTGCTGTCGGACGTTCGCCGCACCGACCTGGACGCCTTCGCGCATTCCGAGACACCGTTCGACCAGGTGGCCGACGCCGTGACGGGTGGGGTGTCGGCGCCGCATCATCCGCTGTTCCAGGTCGCGCTGGCATTCGAGAACGCCGCCACCGAACCCGAACTGAACCTCCCCGGTCTCACGGTGCGCCCGTATGCCGTCCCCGCTCCGGTCGCACGCTTCGATCTGGAACTGGCATTGGCCGAGCAGCATTCACCGGCCGGTTCTGCCGCCGGGCTGCTCGGCACCGTCACCTACTCCCGCGCACTGTTCGATGACACCACCGTGCACCGCTGGACTCGCCTGCTCGAACGGGTGCTGAAGGCCATGGTGGCGCGCCCCGACACCCCAGTGCGAACGGTCGACCTGCTCGACCCCGACGACCGGGCCGCACTGGTCCCGCAACACGGACCCGCCACCGCACCGGCCGTCACCCTGCCCGTGCTGCTGGGCACGGGCATCGCCGTCGTGAGCGGTTCCGTCGCGCTCACCCCCGCGGAACTCGACGATCGGGCCAACCGGCTGGCACACCACCTGATCGACCGCGGCCTCGGCCCCGGCGACGTGGTGGCCGTACTGCTGCCGCGGTCCGTCAAGTGGGTGACCGCACTGTGGGCGGTCGGCCGCACCGGTGCGGCATTCGTGCCCATCGATCCCACCTACCCCGACGCGCGTGTGGCGCACATCCTCGCCGACTCCGGGGCGCGCGCTGTACTCACCGACAACGACATGCAGCACCTCGGCGACAATCCGTCCCCGGTCACCGACGCCGACCGGGTGCGCCCGCTGCGGGTGGACGATCCCGCGTACGTCATCTACACCTCCGGATCGACCGGAACTCCCAAGGGTGTCGTCGTCACCCATCGAGGCCTGTCGAGTCACGCTGCGGCCCTCCAGAAGTCCTTCGCCGTCGACAGTGGGTCGCGGATACTGGCGTTCGCGTCGCCGAGCGTCGACGCTTCCGTCCACGACCTGCTGTCGGCGTGCGGTGCGACTCTGATCCTCGCGCCCACCGACGTCTACGGCGGCGACGAACTGACGGAACTCCTGCAGCGTGAGCGCATCACCCACTGGACCACCACCCCGGCCGTCCTCGCTCTCACCAAGCCCGACGGACTCGACCACCTGCGTGTCGTCGCCGTGGCCGGGGACGTGTGCCCACCGGAACTGGTGTCGCGGTGGGCGCCTGGCCGCACCCTGCTCAACCTGTACGGGCCCACCGAGGCCACCATCTGGGCCACCGGCACCGGACCACTGGCCGCAGATGACCCGGTGACCATCGGCAGTCCCATCGACGGCATGTCTGCGCTGGTGCTCGACGCGGCACTGCGCCCGGTCCCCGTCGGCACAGTGGGGGAGCTGTACCTCGCCGGACCGGGCCTCGCCCGCGGATACGTCGGCAAGCCCGGGTGGACGGCGGAACGCTTTGTCGCCAACCCGCACGGCGACGGTCGCATGTACCGCACCGGCGACCTCGTCCGCTGGACCGCCTCGCACCACCTCGACTTCGCCGGACGCGCAGACGATCAGGTGAAGATCCGCGGTTTCCGCGTCGAACTCGGCGAGATCGATGCGGTCCTGGGGGCGGCTCCCGGCGTCGACACGGCGGTAACGATCGCGCGGGACGGCGCCCTGCACTCCTACGTCCACGGAACCGACGTGGACACCGACGCCGTACTGGCCTTCGCGACGCAGCACCTGCCCCGGCACCTGATTCCCCAGTCCGTGACCGTCCTCGAGCACCTGCCGTTGACGCGCGGCGGGAAGGTCGACCGGGCGGCGTTGCCCGAACCCGCGATCCGGACAGCATCGAGCCGGACAGCACGCACCGCGACGCAGGAACTGGTGGCCGCCGCCTTCGCGACCGAAATCGGGACCGACGGCATCGGTCTCGACGACAGCTTCTTCGACCTCGGCGGAAACTCGCTGGGAGCAACACGCCTCGCCGCCCGTGTCGGATCGGTGCTGGCACGCCGGGTCTCGGTGCGCGACATCTTCGACCACCCCACCGTGGCCGAACTGGCCGCCCACGTGACGGGGGCCGCCGACCGCCCGACACTCGTCCCACGCGAAACGTCGGGACCGGTGCCCCTGTCGGCGCAGCAGCAGGGACTGTGGCTGGTCAACCAGCGCGACCCCGCCACCGATCCGTACGCCATGGGATTCGAGGTGGACCTCGACGGCACCCTCGATGTGGAGGCACTGCGGGCCGCTGTCCGGGATCTGATGCACCGGCATCGGATGCTGCGCACGGTGTTCCCCTCCTTGCACGAGCAATTGGTGCTCGACGAGGCGGACTGCGTGCTGGACGACGCCGCCATCGGCGGTATCGACCTGACCCGTGACATTCCGATCCGGGTAACGCTGTCGCAGCGCGCCCCCGACCGGCACACCGTTGCCATCCTGCTGCACCACATCGCCGTCGACGGACTGTCCCTGCGGCCGCTGCTGCGCGACCTCGCCGTCGCCTACTCCGCGCGCACCGCCGGCCGCGTTCCCGACTGGTCACCGCTGCCGGTGGAGTACGCGAGCTACGTGCTGTGGCAGCGAGAAGTACTCGGAGACGCGGAAGACCCCGACAGCCTCGCCGCCCGCCAACTGGCGTATTGGGCAGAGGCATTGGACGGACTTCCGGCGGTGTTGCCGTTGCCGCTGGACCGGCCGCGGCCCGCCGGCGCGCTGACGCTGGGACACACAACGTTCGCCGTCGGTGCCGAACAGCACCATGCACTGGTCCGGTTTGCACGCGAGCACGACGTGACCCCGTTCATGGTGCTGCACGCAGCCCTCGCCGTTCTGCTGCGTGCCCTGACCGGCACCGACGACATCGCCGTCGGCACGTCCACGGGTGGTCGCGCGGATCCGGCACTCGACGACCTGGTCGGCATGTTCGTCGGCACCCTGGCGCTGCGCACCCCGATCGACCCCACCGCGAGCTTCGCAGAACTCCTCGAGACGGTGCGCACAGCCGACCTCGGGGCCTTCGCGAACGCCGACGTGCCCTTCGAACAGGTTGTGCGGCAGCAGGGCACGGAATCCGGCCAGCTCGAGCACCCGCTGTTCCAGGTGATGCTGGCGTACGAGAACTTCGGCGCAGCCGAGGTGACACTGCCCGGTCTGACAGCCCGGGTCCGGGACGTCCAGACCCACGCCCGACCGTTCGACCTGGACCTGACCGTCCGAGAGCGACGCTCGGAGGACGGCACCCCGGACGGGCTGGACGCGGACGTGAACTTCCCGCGTGAACTCTTCGACACCGAAACGATCGACCGGTGGATGGCGTTGCTGCAGCGAATACTCCTCGCCGCAACATCGGATCCGTCGGTGACGGTCGGGAATCTGGACCTGCTCGAGCCGGACGAACATGCCGCACTGGTCCCGCGCGTCGGTCCGGTCGCCGTACCGGCCGCGACCCTGCCCGAACTCCTCGCCGGCAGCCACGACGGGGTGGCGGTGCGATACGCCGGCGTCGAGGTCACCTACCGCGAGCTGGATGCCCGGGCCAACAGGTTGGCCCGGCGGCTGATCGCGCGCGGGATCGGACCCGAGGATCTGGTGGCCCTGATGCTGCCGCGGTCTATCGAGTCGATCGTCGCCGTATGGGCCGTCACCCGCAGCGGCGCCGCCTTCCTCCCGGTGGACCCGGGATATCCGCCGGAGCGGATCGCCTTCATGCTCCAGGACTCCGGTGCCAGGGTGGCGCTGGCGGCTGACGCGGCGCACGCGCCCGACGGTGTCGTATGGATCGACATCGCCGACGGCCCAGGTGACGCGGCCGCAGTGACCGACGCAGATCGTGTCCGTCCGCTGCGGGTCGACCATCCCGCATACGTGCTCTACACCTCCGGCTCCACCGGAAAACCCAAGGGCGCGACGGTCACCCACCGGGGACTGGCGCCACTCGCCGACGCCAACGCCAAGCTCGGACTGCTCGATTCGGACGCACGGGTCGCGCACATAGCGTCGCCGTCGTTCGACCTCTCCATCAACGAGATGCTGCTCGCCTTCACCGCCGGTGCGACCCTGGTGATCGTGCCGCCCGGGGTCCTCGCCGGCGACGAACTCGCCGACGTGCTGCGCCGCGAACAGGTCACCCACGTGATGGTGACACCGAGCGTGCTGGCGTCACTGGAGCCGTCGTCGGTACCGGACCTGCGGGTGATCGACCTGGCCGGCGAAGAACTGCCGTGGGAACTCGCTCAACGGTGGGCGCCCGGACGCATCGTCGTCAACGGGTACGGGCCGACCGAAACCACCATCGTCAACTTCATGAGCGACCCCCTCACACCGGGCGGTCCGCTGACCATCGGCGGCCCCATCGAGGGAACCGAAGTGCTGGTGCTGGATTCGCGGCTGCGTCCGGTTCCGGTCGGTGTCACCGGCGAGGTGTACCTGGCGGGGGAGAGCCTCGGCCGGGGCTACCACGGCAGGCCGGGCCTGACGGCGGAGCGGTTCATCGCCTACCCGTCCGGCAACGGCACACGGATGTACCGTTCCGGCGACCTGGCCCGATGGACACCCTCGCACCAACTCGTGATCGTCGGGCGCGCCGACAACCAGGTGAAGATCCGCGGATTCCGGGTGGAACTGGGCGAGGTGGACGCCGCACTGCGAGCGGCACCCGGCGTCGAGAGCGCCGTGACGCTGGTGCACGGCACCACGTTGGCGTCGTACGTCACCGGATCCGTGGAATTGGCTGCAGTGCAGGCGTTCACGGCCGAAAAACTGCCCCACTACATGGTGCCCGGTTCGGTCACGGTGCTCGACGCGATGCCGCTGACCGCCAACGGAAAGGTGGATCGGGCCGCTCTACCCGAACCCGGGGCGTCCGTGGTTCGGTCACGGGAGCCGCGCGGCGCCACCGAAGAAGTCGTGGCCCGGGTGATCGCCGACGTGCTCGGCCTGCCGTCGATCGATGCCGAGACGGACTTCTTCGCGGTCGGCGCCAGTTCCCTGACCGCCACCACCCTGGCCTCGACTGTCGGGCATGCCCTCGACCGGCAAGTGAGCGTGCGCGACGTCTTCGAAGCTCCCACCGTGGCGGCGCTGACATCCAGGCTGCTCCGCAGCCCGTCCGTGCGCGAGGAGTCCCTGCACTCGTCGTCGACCACGCACGGACGCGAAGCGCCTCTCGCGCCGACGCAGGACCGCCTGTGGCTGCTGGACCGGATGAACCCCGGTGCCGCCGACTACGTCGTCCCGTTCGCGATGGACCTCAGCGGCGCCGTCGACATCGACGCACTGGCCGCCGCCGTGCGGGACGTGGTGGACCGCCACGAGCCTCTGCGCACAGTGTTCCGGGTCACCGAGACCGGAGCGGTGCAACTGGTCTCCGAGGCGGCACTCGATCTCACCCCGGTCGCGGTCGACGAACACGAACTCGACGAGGCGATCACCGCACTGACAACCGAGGGGTTCGACCTCACCCGGGATACGCCGGTCCGGGTCCGGCTCTTCGACCGCGGAACCCACGGCTACACCGTGGCCGTCGCCGCCCACCACATCGTCTTCGACGGACTGTCGGCCGCCCCACTCGCCCGCGACCTGATGGCCGCCTACCGCGCACGCCGGGACGGCCACGCTCCCGGCTGGGACGCCCTACCCGTCCGGTACGGCGACTACGCCCGCTGGCACCGCCGGATCGTGGAGGAAGACGCCAACGGCGACCTCGCGTTCTGGAAGACCGCCCTCGACGGACTGCCGGAACGGCTGGACCTACCCACCGATCGGCCGCGTCCGGCGACGGCAACCACCCCGGATCGCGTCCCGTTCACGGTGGACGCGAGCACCCACCGTGCCGTGGAGGAACTGGCCAGACGATGCAGCGCCACCCCGTTCATGGTGGTGCACAGTGCCCTGGCGGCCACCCTGGCCGTCCTCACCGGAGCCGACGACATCGCCGTCGGCACGCCGGTGTCCGGTCGCGGCGATCCCGTCCTGGACGATCTGGTGGGCATGTTCGTCGGCACCGTCGTTCTGCGCACCCGAGTGGATCCGAGCCTCCCGTTCGCCGATCTCGTCTCCGCCACCCGCGTCGCGGATCTGGCGGCATTCGCGCACAGCGAGCAACCGTTCGACCGAGTGGTCGACGCCGTCGCGCCGACCCGCTCCACCACGCATCACCCGCTGTTCCAGGTGATGCTCGCCTACCAGAACTTCACCGAACCCGAGATTCGATTCGACGACGTCACCGTACGCAGTCGCGACACCCCGAGCAGCATCAGCCGCTACGACCTGGAGATCGAGATTCGGGAACGTCGCGCCGAGGACGGCGCGGCCGCCGGCCTCGACGGCGTGATCGCCTATCCGACAGAACTGTTCGACAGTGCCACCATCATCCGGTGGTCGAGACTGCTGCAGCGAATGCTGCAGTCAGCCGTGGCGGACCCCTCGGTGGCCGTCGGCGATCTCGACCTGCTCGAGCCGTCCGAGGCTGCCGACCTGGTCCCCGCCCACGGGCCGACAGCACTCGCGCCGATCACCCTTCCCGAGCTTCTCCGTGGCCACTCCCACGATGTTGCGGTGCGGTGCGGCGACGACGAACTGACCTACCGTGAGCTGGACGAGCGAGCGAACCGGCTGGCGCGCACGCTGATCGGACGGGGCATCGGACCCGAGGACGCGGTAGCGCTGCTGCTGCCCCGCTCGATCGACTCGGTGACCGCGGTGTGGGCCGTTGCCCGGACCGGTGCCGCGTCGCTGCCGATCGACCTGGACCATCCGGCCGAACGCACCGCCCGCATCCTCACCGCCGCCGGAGTGCGCGTCGCGATCGCACACGACGCGCAGCTCGTTCCCGACGGCATCGTCTGGATCGACGCGCACGACGAGCAGGGGGATTCGACGCCGATCAGCGAAGCCGAGCGCGTCCGGCCACTCTCAGCGGATCACCCCGCGTACGTGGTCTTCACCTCCGGGTCGACAGGCGAACCCAAGGGCGTCGTGGTGACCCACCGCGGCTTCGCGAACCACGCCGCCGAGGTCCGTGCCCGCTACCGAGTGGAACCGGACTCCCGCGTCCTGCACTTCGCGGCCCCCAGCTTCGACGGCGCCTTCCACGAAATTCTCGTAGCCGCCATCGGCGGCGCCACCCTCGTGATCGCACCACCCGGCGTGGTCGGCGGCGACGAGTTGAAGGACCTGCTCCGCCGCGAACGCGTCACCCACTGGACCACCACCCCCTCGGTGCCCGCGCTGATGGACCCGGAAAGCCTGGACTCACTCGAGTTCCTGGCCGTGGTGGGGGAGGCGTGCCCACCGGAAGTGCCCGAGCGCTGGGCCTCCCGGCACCGGACCGTCGTGGATCTGTACGGACCCACCGAACACACCGTGTGGGCCACCGGAAGCAGCGACTTGCAGCCCGGCGACCCGATCACCATCGGCCGTCCGATCCGCGGTGCGTCCGCAGTGGTCCTCGACGCCCGTCTACGGCCGGCGCCGGTCGGTGTAACCGGTGAGCTGTACCTGTCGGGTCCGGCGCTGGCCCGCGGCTACCTCGGTGCACCCGCCCTCACCGCGGAACGATTCGTCGCGAACCCCCACGGATCCGGTCGCATGTATCGATCCGGCGACCTGGTGCGCTGGACCGCCGACCACACCCTCGAGTTCGTCGGCCGCGCCGACAGCCAACTCAAGATCCGCGGATTCCGCGTGGAACTCGGCGAGATCGACGCGGCACTGTGGTCGGCGCCCGGCGTCGACACCGCCGTCACCGTGCTGCACGACAACATCCTCGCCGCCTACGTCCACGGCCACGGCGCCCTCGACCCCGCAGCGTTGCGCGCGTACCTGGCCGAGCGACTGCCGCACTACATGGTGCCCACCACCGTCACCGTGCTCGACGCCGTGCCGCTCACGGTCAACGGCAAGGTGAACCGTGACGCCCTGCCCGCACCCGAACTGCCGGCGCCAACCCGACCCCCGCAGACCCCCGTCGAGCAGACGGTGGCGGACGCAGTGGCAGCCGTCCTCGGCATCCCCGACATCGGCGCCGACGCGAACTTCTTCGCCCTGGGCGGAAATTCGCTCTCGGCCACCCAGGTGGCGTCGCGACTGGCAGCAGTGTCCGGACTGCACATCGGGGTGCGCGACCTGTTCGACCGGCCCACCGTCGCCGCGCTGGCCGCCCTGATCGAGGAGGGCGGCGACCAGCGCCCACCGCTCGTCGCCGAAACCACGGACCAGCCGGCTCCGCTCGCCTACGCGCAGCAACGGCTGTGGTTGCTCAACCGGGTCGACCCCCAGTCGCCCGCCTACAACGTGCCGTTCGCCGTCGACCTCGACGGTGACCTCGACGTCGCCGCACTGTCCGCCGCCCTGCACGACGTGGTCACCCGGCACACCGTGCTGCGCACCGTCTTCCCCGACACCGAAACAGGACCCGTCCAGCAGGTCGTCCCCGCCGCCATCGACCTCACGCCCACCGCGGACGAGGCCACCTTCGCCGTCCGCGGGTTCGACCTCACCACCGAGCCACCACTGCGCGCCGCCCTGTTCGAGGTTGCGCCGCACCGCCACACCCTCGTCGTGGTGCTGCACCACATCGCCGTCGACGGATTGTCGTTCGGTCCGCTGATCCGGGACGTGGTCATCGCCTATCACGCGAGGACGTCCGGCCGTGTCCCCAACTGGGCACCGCTTTCCATCGCCTACACCGACTACGCACGCTGGCAGCGCCGCGTCCTCGGAGACATCGCCGACCCCGCCAGCCGGATGCGACGCGAACTCGACTACTGGACCTCCGCCCTCGACGGCCTGCCCTCCCTTCTGCCGCTGCCCACCGACCGGCCACGGCCCGGCACCGACCGGCTGACCGCCCGACACGTCCCGTTCTCGGTTCCCGCAGAGTTGCACCAACGCCTGGAAACAGTGGCCCGGGAGCAGAACGCGACACCGTTCATGGTCCTGCACGCCGCCCTCGCCGTCCTGCTGTCCAAGCTGACCGGTGCCCACGACCTCGCCGTCGGAACACCCACGTCGGGGCGCACCCACCCGGCGCTCGACGACGTGGTCGGCATGTTCGTCGGCACCGTCGCCCTGCGCAGCCGCATCGACCCCCGCGGCGGCTTCGACGCCCTCCTTGCCACCATTCGGGAAACGGACCTGGCCGCGTTCGCCCATTCCGAGGTGCCGTTCGAACTGGTCGTGGACGCGGTCGCGCCAACCCGCTCCACCACGCATCACCCGCTGTTCCAGGTGATGCTGGCATTCGACAACTTCGCGTCCGTCCCGACCGTCGCGCTGCCGGGGCTGGAGGTTCACGGCCGTGAACTCGGCACCGGCACCAGCCGCTTCGACCTCGAAGTGTCCGTCCGCGAACAGCGCGGCGAAAATAATGAACCCGTCGGTCTCGACGGCGTATTCGTCTACCCGGCAGAGCTGTTCGATCCCGAGACGGTCGAGCGGTGGGCCGAACGCCTACTGATGGTGCTGCGTTCAGTGACCACCGATGTGCATATGCCTGTCGGGTCGATCGACATACTGAGCGAGTCCGAACGCGCCGCAACTGTGTCGGGTGTCGACGGGACTACCCCGGAAGCCACGTCACTGGCGGAACTGTTCGAGCGGCGCGCCGCCGAGAATCCCGACGCGGTGGCCATCACGTTCGGCGACACCGCACTGACCTACGGCGAACTGGATCACCGCTCCGCGCAGATGGCCCAGAACCTGCGGGCGTCCGGCGTCGGAGCCGAAGACCTGGTGGCCATCGTCCTGCCCCGCTCGATCGATCTGCTCGTGGCGATACTCGCCGCGGTCCGCGCCGGCGCCGCATACCTACCCATCGACGTCGACTACCCCGCCGACCGCATCCGATACCTGCTCGACGACGCCGCTCCGGCGGTGGTGATCTCCGAGATGCCACATGCCAGTCACACCGTGCCCTTCGACGCTCCTCGCCGCGCACCTGGGGGAGCGGCGTACGTGATCTACACGTCAGGCTCCACCGGGCAGCCGAAGGGCGTGCAGGTCACCCACGCCAACGTCCTGTCGCTGCTCGCCAACACCCGCGAGGAATTCGGCTTCGGCCCGGGCGACGTGTGGACGATGTTCCACTCCCACGCCTTCGACTTCTCGGTCTGGGAGATGTGGGGCGCCCTCACCACCGGCGGACGCCTCGTGCTGGTCGACCACTACTTGGCCCGCTCACCCCGCGACTTCGCCGAAATGCTGGTACGCGAAGGCGTCACCGTCCTCAACCAGACGCCGTCCGCCTTCGGGCAACTCGTCGAACACATCGACAGCCCCTCACTGCGGCTGCTGATCTTCGGCGGTGAGGCCCTCGAGCCCGCCATGGTCGTGCCCTGGCTCGCGCATCACCCGAACGTGCGTGCAGTCAACATGTTCGGCATCACCGAAACCACGGTGCACGTCACCCGCCACGACCTGACGCCGGGCGACGAGCGCCGATCCGTGGGCACAGCGCTTCCGGGACTGCGGACATACGTCCTGGACGCGTCGCTGCATCCCGTGCCCCCGGGGACGGTCGGCGAACTGTACGTCTCCGGCGCACAGGTGGCGCGAGGTTACCTCGGACGGCCCACCCTCACCGCCGAACGGTTCGTCGCCGACCCCTTCACCCCCGGCACCCGCATGTACCGCACGGGCGACCTCGCCCGCGTCCACACCGGCGGGGGACTCGAACACATCGGCCGCGCCGACACCCAGGTGACGGTGCGCGGCTACCGCATCGAGCCCGGAGAGATCGAGGCAGCACTCCTGCGTCGTCCCGACGTCGAGCACGCCGCAGTCATGCTGCGGGGCAGCGCCGTCGGCGACCAACTGGTGGCCTACGTGGTGACCACCTCCGACCCGCGCACCCTCCTCGGCTACCTGCGATCGGTGTTGCCCGAATACCTCGTACCGGGTGCAGTGGTGCCCGTCCCGACCTTCCCGCTGACCCCCAACGGGAAATTGGACCACCAGGCACTGCCTGAACCAACCCTCCACGCCGCCGACTCCCACGCACCCCACGGGCCCATCGAGGAGGTCGTCGCCGGTGTGTTCACCGAGCTTCTCGGCGGCATCGAGGTAGGCGCCCGGCAGAGCTTCTTCGACCTGGGCGGCAACTCATTGATCGCCACCCGGGTCGCCGCCCGGCTCAGCGCCGTCTTCGACACGGACGTGACCGTCCGCGACCTCTTCGAGGCACCCACCGTCGCCGAACTCGCGGCACGCGTGCAGGAGCGGGCCGGCACCGGTCGCCGCCGACCGCCACTGGTGCCGGTCGCCGCGGGCGAACAGCTACCGCTCTCGCCCGCGCAGGAACGCATGTGGATTCTCAATCAATTCGACACGGGCGCGGCCGGGTACAACATCCCGCTCATCGTCCGACTCGACGGCGACCTCGACGTGGAGGCACTGGCCGCGGCCGCCCGCGACGTCGTGCAACGCCACCGCACCCTGCGCACCGTGTACCCACGAACCTCCGACGGTGTGCAGCAGCTGGTGCTCGAGGCCGACGAGATCCCACTGGACCTCACTGCCATCGCCATTCCCGCCGACGCCGTCGCCGCCCACGTCCGGGCACTCACCGGCGACGGTTTCGACGTGGCCGCAGAGCCGCCGCTGCGGGTGCGCCTCTACCGGACCGCCGCAACCACCCACGTCCTCGCCCTGGTCGTCCACCACATCGCCGCCGACGCATGGTCACTGACCCCGCTGATCCGGGACACCCTGGTCGCGTATCAGGCCCGGCTCGACGACGCCGACCCCGAATGGCCCGTGCTGCCGGTGCAATACAGCGACTACAGCATCTGGCAGCGACGCATGCTGGCCGAGGACAGCGCAAACACCGACAGCGCACTGTCGAATTACTGGCTGGGTGCCCTGGCCGGACTACCCGAACTGGTGACACTCCCACCCGACCGCCCCCGCCCCGCCACCCCGTCGGGGGAGGGAGCCGCGCATTCGGTGGTAGTGGACGCAGCGTTGCACAAGTCCCTGGCCGCACTGGCCCGCACCGGCCGGGCCACGACGTTCATGGTGCTGCACGCCGCACTCGCCGCGCTGCTCTCCCGGTACAGCGGCAGCCCAGATGTGCCCATCGGCACCGCCGTCGCCGGCCGCACCGACCCGCAACTCGACGACGTCGTCGGCATGTTCGCGGGCACCCTGGTATTGCGGGCCACCGTCGAGCCGACCGCCAGCTTCACCGAACTGCTCGCCCAGGTGCACGAACGTGACATCGCGGCCTACACCCACGCCGACATGCCGTTCGAGTCGCTGGTGGAATTGCTCAACCCGCCACGGTCGGCGTCGCACCACCCGCTGTTCCAGGTGGCACTGTCCATGCAGCGACACCGCCCCGCCCCCCTCACCCTGCCCGGGCTCACGGTGACCCCGGTGATCCCGGACATCGAATACGCCAACTTCGATCTGCAGCTCACCGTCGCCGAGCCCGGCCCCGGCGAGCCGATGACACTCCACTTCGGCTACAACCCAGAGCTCTACGACCACGCCACCGTGGCCGAATTCGCCGCGCAGCTGGTGCGCCTCCTCGAGGCGGTCACCGCGAACCCCGACATCTCCGTGGGCAATGTGGACCTGCTGAGCGCGGCCGAACGGTCCGCCCTGGTCCCGGCAACCGGGCCCCCCGCACCGGGCGCACTGACGTTGCGGGCCATGATCACCCGCGGCGCCCACGTAGCGCCGGACGCCGTGGCGGTCCGCGACTCCCACACCCAACTGACATACCGGGAACTCGACGCCCGCTCCGACGCCATCGCCCGCGAACTCGCCGAATCAGGTGTGCGGCCCGGCGAGGCCGTCGTCTGGTCGGCGCCCCGTTCGACCGAATCTGTGGTGCGGTTGTGGGCGATCGCGAAAGCAGGCGCAGCACCCGTCCTGATAGACCCGGCGCTGCCCGAAGCCCGGGTGACGGCGATGCGGGGCGTCGCCGACAGCCTGCCGCGGGCGACGGGCACGGCGTACGTAGTGTTCACCTCCGGGACCACGGGCACACCCAAGGCCGTGGTGGTCACAGACTCCGGCCTCGCCGCGCTGGACGCCGACGTGGCCTCGAGATTCGGCGCCGCACCGGGCTCACGGGTACTGCACCGCGCCGCGGCCGGATTCGACATGACCCTGCTCGAGATCCTGATCGCAGGGGCATCCGGGGCCACACTCGTGATCGCGTCCGACACCGAATTCGCCGGTCCGGCGCTGGGCGAACTCCTTCGCCGCGAACGGATCACCCACGCCTGCCTCACACCCACCGTCCTCGCGACACTCGCAGACACCGCACTGCCCGACCTGGAAGTAGTGATGGTCGGCGGAGAACGACTCGGACCCGAGCTGGTCGACCGCTGGGCACCGGGCCGCCGGCTGGTCAACGGCTACGGCCCCGCCGAGACGACGATGTACACCATCGCGACCCGCCCACTGTCGCCCGGAACGCCGGTGACCATCGGTACACCCATCCGAGGCGTCACCGCCCTCGTCCTCGACGACCGGCTACGCCCGGCACCCGTCGGCGTCCCCGGCGAGCTGTACCTGTCAGGCGGCGCGCTGGCCCGCGGCTACGCCGGACAACCCGCACTGACAGCGGAACGCTTCGTCGCCGGCCCCGACGGCGCACGCTACTACCGCACCGGGGACCTGGTCCGCTGGCGGAACGACTACGAACTGGAGTACCTGGGCCGCAACGACAGCCAGGTCAAGATCCGCGGCGTCCGCGTCGAACCGGGTGAGATCGACGCCGCCATCGCCCGCATCGCCGACGTCGACTTCGCGGCCACCATCGTGCGCCCCACACCGACCGGCTCCGACTCACTCGTCTCCTATGTGCTGCCCCACCACCCACACTTCGACGCGGACGGACTACGGCGCCGCCTGGCCGAACTGCTCCCGTCGTACCTCGTGCCGACGGCCGTCGTGGTGCTCCATTCGCCGCCGCAGACGGTCAACGGCAAGCTCGATCTGCGTTCACTGCCCACACCCGAACTCGGGGCGGGCGAGTACGAACCGCCCGTCACCGACACCGAACGCGCGGTGGCCGCCGTCTTCGCCGAAGTCCTCGAACTGCCCGAGGCCGGCCGTGGGGCACACTTCTTCGATGCCGGCGGCAACTCGCTGCTGGCAACCCAGCTGACCGCGCGGCTCTTCGAGGCCGTGGGCCACCCGGTGTCGTTGCGCAGCCTCTTCGCCCACCCCACGGTCGCGGAACTGGCCACCGCCCTCGACGACGTCGTCCCCGAACCGGATCTGCGCCCCACGCTCGTCCGACGACCGCGCCCTGATCGAATTCCCCTGTCGCGCAGCCAGTACCGGATGTGGGTGCTCAACCGCCGCGACCCGTCGTCCGCGGCCTACAACCAGCCCGCAACACTGCGCCTGGACGGGCCACTCGACGTGCCTGCACTGTCGGCGGCCCTCACGGACGTCGTTACCCGGCACGAAGTACTGCGCACCCAGTACCCCGCCGCAGCCGGGGAGTTGCCCCACCAGCAGATCCTCCCAGCCCCCGAACTGGACCTCACACCCCAATACACACACCCGGAGACTCTGGGCCACGTGGTCGCCGCATTCGCCTCCGAAGGGTTCGACCTCACCCGCGAAACGCCCCTGCGTGTCCAGTTGCTGCAGATCGGCCCTGACTCACACGTGCTGGCAGTGGTGCTCCACCACATCGCCGCCGACGGCTGGTCCCTCACCCCCCTGGTGACCGACGTGCTCACCGCCTACCAAGCGCGTCGCGCCGGACACACACCCGACTGGGCGCCGCTGCCCCTACACTTCGCCGACTACGCGCTCTGGGAGCAGGAACTGCTGCGCAGCGGGTACGCGACGCGCAGAATCGAGCACTGGCGGCGCGCCCTCGACGGCGCCGAGTCGGGTACCGCACTCGTCCCAGACCGGCAACAGGCCACCGACACCACGACCGCCACCGCCACCGCCACCGCCGGGACGGTGACCTTCCAGATCCCCGCCGACGTCCAGCGAGCCGTCCACCGGTTGGCCCGCGACCACCGCGGCACCCTGTTCATGGTGCTGCACGCGGCCCTGTCGGTGCTCCTCTCGCGGCTCGGCGCGACGCGCGACGTCACCGTTGCCACCGCGGTCGCCGGCCGCGGCGACCGCATCCTCGACCCGCTGGTCGGAATGTTCGTTAACACCCTCGCGCTGCGAGCGCAGGTCCAACCGGACATGCCGTTCACCGGACTACTGGCCCAGGTGCGCGACTTCGACGTCGATGCGTTCGAGCACGCCGACGTGCCCTTCGAATCGATCGCCGACCTGCTCGGGGGCCGCACACCACAAGTCGCGCTGGCAGTGGAGAACCTCGACCTACCCGCCGTCGACGTGGCCGGCCTTCGCGTCGAAGTTCAGGAAGCCGATACCCACACAGCAAAATTCGACCTCCATGTCACAGTTCGCGAGCGATGGGACGGCGAGGAGCCCGACGGGATGGACGGCGCCGTCGCCTACTCCGCCAACCTGTTCGATCCCGCCACCGCAGCCTCGCTGGCAGCCCAGCTGGGACAGGTGCTCGAGACCGTCGCACGCGACCCGCAGGTGACGGTGGGGGAAATCGCGCTGACGCCGGCACCGCCGCTCACCGGTGAACCCGCTGACGACACCCGCACCCTCACCGACATCTTCCTGTCCACCGCCGCCGCGCACCCCGACCGACCGGCTCTCACCGACGGCACCCGGACACTGTCCTACCGAGAACTGGCCGAAGCATCGCAGCAGCGGGCCGGTCAGCTTCGCGACGACGGCGCCGGTCCCGGAACGGTCGTAGAGATCTGCATGCCGCGCTCGATCGACTTCGTGGTCGAACTCTGGGCCGTCACCCGGACCGGAGCCACCTTCCTGCCGCTCGACCCCACCCACCCCACCGAACGCCGGGACGCAATGGTGGTCCAGGCGCAGACGTCGGCCCAACCGTCGGTCGCGTACATCATCTACACATCCGGATCGACCGGCACCCCGAAGGGCGTGGCCGTCACACACCGCGGACTGGGCGCCCTCGCCGACGAAGCCGTCCGCCGGTACCGAGTACACCCGCAGGCGCGGGTACTGCACGGCTACAACCCCACATTCGACGCGGCGCTGCTCGAGATGCTGCTTGCCTTCCAGTCGGGCGCCTGCCTCGTTGTGGCACCCCCCGACGTCTACGGCGGCGCCGAACTGCAGCACCTGCTCACCGAGCAGAACGTGACGCACTACCTCTCCACACCCTCCGTCCTCGCCACCCTCGAGCCGCGGAAACTGGACACCCTGCAGGTGGTCGCCGTGGGCGGCGAGGCTCTGAGCCCGGAGCAGGCCGCAGCCTGGAGCGACGGGCGGCTGATGCTCAACGCCTACGGGCCCACCGAATCCACAGTGGTGGCCACCCTGGCCGAGGTGGACGCAGACGTCACCATCGGCACCCCCATCCCCGGCACGACAGCGACGGTCCTGGACGACCGGCTGCGTCCGGTACCACTCGGGGGCGTCGGCGAACTGTACCTGGACGGGCTGGGACTGGCCCTCGGCTACGTGGCGGACCCAGCGCTGACGGCCGCGAACTTCATTGCCGGACACGGCGGAATCCGCCGTTACCGCACCGGCGACGTGGTGCACCGCCGCGTCGACGGCACCCTGTCCTACATTGGCCGCGCAGACCGTCAGATGAAGGTGCGCGGCATGCGCATCGAGCCCGCCGAGGTGGAGGCCGCACTGCTGGCGCTGCCCGATGTCACCCAGGCAGTGGTGCTGCTGCACCGCCGTCGGCTGGTCGCCTTCGTCACAGGTGCGGGCGTAGCGGCCGAATCGCTCCGCGCGGAGTTGACCCGGCAACTTCCGTCGCACCTCGTACCGCAGCGCATCATGGTTCGCGACAGCCTGCCGCTCACCGCCAACGGCAAACTCGACACCCAGGCCCTCGAGGCGAGCGACGTCGACACCGACTCCCCGCCCCCACCGCGGACCGTGACCGGGGAACTGGTAGCAGGGGTGTTCGCCGAAGTGCTCGGCGAGGTGAGCGTCGGTGGCCACAGCAACTTCTTCGACATCGGCGGCGACTCCCTCTCGGCCACCGCGGTGACGGGACGGCTGTCGGCGGCGTTCGGCGTGGACGTCCCCGTCAGGGCGCTGTTCGAGCATCCCACCGCCGCCGGCATGGCCGTGTGGCTCGACCAGCGGCACGCGGCCGCGACACGCATTCCACTGGTGCGACGGAACCCGGACACCCGGATTCCGTTGTCCCCGCCGCAGCAACGGATGTGGCTGCTTCACCGCATCGATCCCAGCGCCTCGATGCACCACCTCGTGTTCGTGCAACGGCTCGGCAGCGACACCGACCTGGGCGCACTGCGATGCGCACTCGCCGACGTGGTCGACCGGCATGCCGTGCTACGCACCGTCTTTCCCATCGATGACAGCGGCCCGCACCAGGTGATCGTCCCGGCGGACATCGACCTGCATCCCGTCACCGCCGCCGATGTGCCCGCCGAGGTCGCGGAATTCGTGCGGCGACCCTTCCACCTGGAGTCGGAATCCCCGCTCCGCGTGCAACTGTGGTCCGAAGGCGGCGGCAACCACGTGCTCGCCGCCGTCGTGCACCACATCGCGCTGGACGGCGGATCCATGGGCCGGTTGGCCACCGACCTCGAGGCCGCCTACACCGCGCGCAGCGAAGGGCGTGAACCACAATGGGCGCCGCTTCCCATCGACTATCTGGACTACAGCGTGTGGCTGCGCGAGGTACTCGGCGACCCCGCAGACCCCGACAGCGTCGCCCATGCTCAGCTCGACTACTGGACCCGGATACTTGACGGCGTCGACGCCCCGATCGCGTTGCCCACCGACCGTCCGCGACCCGCCCAACCGAGCCACACGGGCGCCACCGTCGAGTGGACCTTGGACCCCGACGTGCGTCAACGATTGTCCGACGTCGCCCGCAGTCAGGGCGTCACGGTGTTCATGGTGCTGCACGCCGCGCTCGCCGTCCTGCTGTCGCGCGAAGGGGGGCACCCGGACGTCGTGATCGGCACCGCCGTTGCCGGACGACCCGACCCCGCCCTCGACGCGCTGGTGGGGATGTTCGTCGGCACCGTCGCCTTGCGCACCGGCGTGAACTCCGCCGCAACCTTCGCCGCGCTCCTCGAGCAGGTGCGTTCGGTGGACCTCGACGCGTTCGCCCACGCCGACGTGCCGTTCGACGACGTGGTCGCCCACGTGGCACCCCACCGCTCCACCTCGTATAACCCGCTGTTCCAGGTAATGCTCACGTACCAGCACGCAGCGCCGCAGCCGGGCGGGCTGCCCGGAGCCGAGATCGATGCTGTCGGAGCGACCAGTGCCACGGCTGAATTCGACCTGGTCTGGGACTTCACGGAATCGGTGGGGGAGCTGACGCTGCGGCTGCTGTACGCCAAGGACCTGTTCGACGACTCCACCGCCCGGGCGCTGGCACAGCGCTTCGATCGCATCCTCGACGCAGCCCTGACCGATCCGACCGTGGTGGTCGGTGACATCGACATCCTCGAGGCGAGCGAACGTGCGGCCCTCGTCAGTGGCCCTGCCCGGAACTATCAGCCGAAGACTCTCGCCGAGATCTTCGAGACGCAGGTCCGGGACACCCCGCACGCCGTCGCCGTCGAGGACGGCGGTGTGCAGTGGACATACGAAGAACTGGACGACGTGGCGCAGCGGTGGGCCCGGGCGCTCTCCGGCCGGGGCGTCGGACCCGAGGATGTGGTCGCGGTCGCCACGGGTCGTGGCCGGCACTGGGTGGCCGCCGTGTGGGCGGTGGCGAAAGCGGGCGCGGTCTGGCTGTCGCTGGACCCGTCGCATCCCACCGAGCGTCTGGAATGGATGCTCGCAGACTCCGGTGCCGTGGTCGGGCTGACCGTGCCCGAACGCGTCGCCGAGCTCCCGTCCAGCGTCGCGTGGCTCCCACCCGTGAGTACTTCTCCATCGCCCGCGGTGAACAAGTACCCACGGGCGGAGGGTGCCGCGTACGTGATCTACACATCCGGTACCACCGGAACACCCAAGGGTGTCGTGGTGCCGCATCGCGGCCTGGTGAATGTAGTTGCCGCACAAGCACCCGTGCTCGACGTCGACGGTGACGTGCGGGTTCTCCAGCTGGCTTCCCCCACCTTCGACGCCTCACTGTTCGAAATGCTCTACGCGCTCTCGTCCGGCGGCACCCTCGTGGTCGCCCCTGACTTCAGCTATGCCGGCGATCAGCTGGCCGAGGTTGTCCGCCAGGAGCGCATCACCCACCTCATCGCGACACCCACCGTCCTCGCCACCCTCGTCGCCGACAGCCTCGGCGACGAAGGACCACGGACCGTGGTGTCGGTCGGCGAACGCCTACCGTCCGCGTTGGCGGCGACCTGGGCGTCGCGTCACCGGCTCTTCAACGCCTACGGTCCCACCGAATTCACAATCCTGGCATCGGTCGCAGGACCGCTCACACCAGCCGACATCGATGACGGCGTCGACATCGGAGACGTGATCGACGCCGCCGCCGCCGTCGTGCTCGACCCACGGCTGCACCCGGTACCCGACGGCGTGACCGGTGAGCTCTACCTGTCCGGAACCAGCGTCGCCCGTGGCTACCTCGGGCAAGGTGGTCTCACCGCCGCGCAGTTCGTCCCGAACCCGTATGGGAAACCCGGCGACCGGATGTACCGCACCGGAGACCTCGTGCGCCGCAATGCGCACGGTGCCCTGGACTACCTGGGACGCAATGACGCTCAGGTGCAGCTGCGCGGCATCCGAGTCGAACCTGCCGAGGTGGACGCAGCCCTGGCCCGCCATCCCGACGTCCGGTTCGTGATCACCACACCGGTGACGGCTCCCGGCGGACAGCCCGTCCTCGTCTCCTACCTGGTGGCCGAACCGGACTCCACGCTCACCGCACACACAGTCCGAGACTTCGCCCGGACGGTCCTGCCCCGCCATCTGGTGCCGTCCGCCGTCGTCCTGCTCGACAGCCTGCCGGTACTGCCGTCGGGCAAAGTCGACCGATCCGCGCTTCCCGAGCCGGAATTCGATCCGGACACGCCAGTGACACCGCCGTCCGGATACCTGGAGACCGTGGTTGCCGAGGTAATGGCCAACGCCATTGGAACGGACTCCATCGGCGCGGATCAAGATTTCTTCGCCCTCGGCGGTACCTCCATGGGCGCGGTGGCCGTCGCCGATGAACTGCGCACGAGGCTGGACCGGGACGTGCCCCTGCAGTGGCTCTTCACCGACCCCACCGCCGCGCGACTCGCCAAGCGCATCGAATCCGGGAACGATTCGTCCGAAGATCCGTTCGCCGCCGTGGTGCGCCTCGGCGGAGACGGCGACGGTCCACCCCTGTTCTGCATCCACCCCGCGGCGGGAATCGCCTGGTGCTACACCGGACTCGCGGAACATCTCCCCGGACGTGTGCTGTACGGAGTGCAGGCAACCGGTGACACGGACTTGCCCTCGTCCATTACCGAGCTGGCCAGCCGCCACATCGACGCCATCCGCACGGTCCAGCCGACCGGCCCGTACCACCTGCTCGGCTGGTCCCTCGGCGGAACCGTGGCACAAGAGATGGCCGTGCAACTACACGAAGCGGGCCAGGAAGTTGCGACCCTCGCCATGCTCGACACCCTGCTGCCCGAACACCGCGCCGCGCTCGTGAACCCCGGCGACAACCCGCCCCAGCTGGGCCTACCCCCAGAGCTTGGAGCTGCGGTGTCGGCCGATCGGGTCCAGTCGCTCGGGCAGCTCCTCATCCGTCTCGAACATATCGCATCGACACATCAGCCCCGACACTTCGACGGCGACGCCGTGTTCTTCACCGCTGCACATGATCTTGACCACCATCCGGAACTAGTCCCGGACTGGCGCCAACACTTCGGCGGTGCCGTCACCGAACACCGCATCGATGCTGTGCACGCAGACATGGTCGGGCGTGGACCGGTGGCCGTGATCGGACGAAGACTCCGGGGATCGGGAGGCCACTCCGGACCGTGACGCACCCCGCCGCCCCTGACCGCGGCCATCACTACGATGCAGAGGTTCAGTCGGGTCGAAACGAAGTAGATGACAGCACGATCACGCAAAGCCCCCGAGCGTGAAGTCGATGGGAGACTCGATAATGGAAATTCAGGACTACCTGCGAATTCTGCAGTCACGATGGAAGATCATCGCGATCACCACCGTGGTCGCTATTCTCGGCGCGCTGGGAGCATCACTGCTCACCACGCCGATATACGAGGCGTCGACCCGCATGTTCGTCTCCACCTCGTCCGGGGCATCAGTCAACGAGATATACCAGGGCAACCTGTTCTCGCAGCAGCGAGTGACGTCCTACACCAAGCTGCTCACCGGTGAAAATCTCGCGCAGCGAACCATCGACAAGCTCGGCCTCGACATGACGGCGCCCGCACTCGCATCCCAAGTGAAGGCCAGCTCCGCACCCGACACCGTCCTGATCGACGTCAAGGTGCAGGATCCGTCGCCGGAACGCGCCCGCGACATCGCCAACGCCCTGTCCGACGAGTTCGTCGTCATGGCACGAGAATTGGAAACGCCCGAGCGTGGCGGCGCCCCGGCGGCGCGCGTCGTCGTCGAGCAGCAGGCACAGACCCCGTCGGTGGCGGTCTCCCCGAAGACCATGCGCAACCTGGCGCTGGGTGCAGCAGTGGGATTGCTCCTCGGTATCGCCTTCGCCGTGCTGCGTGATCGCCTCGACAACACGGTCAAGGACCGGCGCACCGTCGAGGAACTGGCCGGATCCGCACTGATCGGCACCATCCCGTTCGACAAGGACCGGCAGACGCAGCAGGCCATCAACTTCGCCGAAGGCCACTCCTCGAGCGCCGAGTCCTACCGGGAACTGCGGACCAACCTGCAATTCCTCGAGGTGGACAACCCGCCGCGCGTCATCGTCGTCACCAGTTCGCTGCCCACCGAGGGTAAGACCACCACCGCCATCAACATCGCGCTCGTGCTGGCGGAGGGCGGCCAGAACGTGTGCCTGGTCGAGGGCGACCTCCGTAAGCCGCGGGTGTCGAAGTACCTCGGTGTCGTCGGTTCCGTCGGCCTCAGCAGCGTGCTCGCCGGCAAGGCCAGTCTCGACGCCGTGCTCCAGCCGACGCAGTACTCGGGCCTCACGGTCCTGGCGTCCGGACCGATCCCGCCGAACCCGAGTGAGCTCCTCGGAACGGAGACCGCCCGCCAGGTGCTGGCCGACCTGCGGGGGCGTTTCGACTACGTGATCGTCGACGCGTCACCGCTGCTGCCCGTCACCGACGCGACCGTGCTGACCGCGATGTCGGACGGCGCGCTGGTCATCGCGCGGCACGCCGAGACCAAGCGGGATCAGCTGTCGAGGGCGGTGGGCAACCTGCACAGCGTGGGGGCAACCATCCTCGGAACGATCATCACGATGACGCCGAGCCGCGGGCGGGGCGTGTACGAGTACAAGTACTACTACGAGACCGACAAGTCGCTGCCGCAGATGCAGCAGGCCACCCCCGCGCAGCCTGCCGTGCAGCAGCACCCTCAGCATCAGGTACCGCAGCCGCCGGCCCCGCAGCCGCCGGCACCTCAGCAGCCGGCCCCGTACGTTCGCGACGAGTACCCGCCGCACCAATACGGTCCGAACGGGGGAGATCGGCAGGAAGTGCCCGCCTATCAGGGTGCCCCGGCCTACCAGGGCGACCAGAGTCAGCAGTGGGACGGCGGTCCCGACCACTACGGCAACGAGCAGCAGGCGGGCGCACCGGTACCTACCGCACCGAAACGCACCCGCCGCTACCGCGACGACCAGGAAGCCTGGTCCGAGGCGGACGCTCCGCGCGACCACACCCAGTAGTTCGGCGATCTCGGACCACCTGAGGGCAATGCAGGTCTGCTCGTTCTTCTCGGTTGAGTCCGCGATTTCCTCAGGACCGTCCGAGGCCCGGTGCCGCGGAAACACGGCGGCGAGGTCTGCGACGGTGCAGGCGCCACAGGCGTCTACACCGTCGTTTACCTCCTGTGTGGTGGCACAGGAGGTAAACGAGCAACCCACAACGGGCCACGGCCACCAACTTGCATTACCTCCCCGCCCTGATCACCTAGGGGATTTGGCTGCCGGTGTGGATCATCCACGCCGGGCATCGCCGACCCTCGCCGGGCAGGGTTGGTGACGGTGGAAGACGGTCTCTGACAGGCGGCTCTCGCTGAGCCTGTTGGTAGCTATCGGATCCCAACTGGGCTGGAGAATTTCGATGCCTGGACCGATTCAGGAAAATTCAACGCTTCCAATCGATCCGGACGAATCCCGGATCGAAAGCTTTTCGTCCGCGGGGTGACGGAAGTATGGTCACCGTCATCAGCAGTGCAATTACCGTGCCGCGCCGGTCCGCGCTGATCTTCTCCCAGCGTGCGCGGAGATCGCCGGCACTGATCTTCTCCCAACGGGCGCGGAGATCGTCGGCACCGATCGACTTGGCCAGCCGGTCCCAATGCGTCTGGACGGTGAGAGCGGCGTCGATCCGAGCCAGGTCGTACCTGATCTGTGCGGGATGCGCTGTTACTTGGTGTCCGTCGACCTCACGAGTCGCGAATACCAGCGCCAACGCTTCGAGCCGTCTCTGCAGCCCTCCCCGCTTTCCTTGGAAGGCTGGGACGTCGACCCCGTCGTCTGACTTGTCGAGGAGAAGTGCGTCCTCCGCGGTGAGTCGGTCGATCACCAGCGTGTCGATGTAAGCATCGAGGGTGTCCTGCCGCCTCCACAGATGGGCTGATTCCTTGCAGACGTAAAAGTTCGTGTCCCGGCTCGTCGTGACGTGTGTTGTGCTCCCGCACTTTCCGCAGAGGTAGACGCCCGAACCCTGCCAGCGCCGATCCCGTGCCACCGTACGTCGACCATCGAGGATTTCGACTACTGCTCGGTGCGTGTGCTCGTCGATGATGGCGGGCCACTGGCCGGCACCGACGATCTGACCCTTGTATGTGGATAGCGCGGCATATGTCGGGTTCCGCAGCACGGCAACCACTTTTTTGCTGGTGAACGGATTCCCCTCGCGAGTCGTTAGCCCGCCCGAGTTCCACCTGCGGGAAATTTCCCCGGTGGACACACCGGACAACAGCGATTGCGCACCCTCCCGTATCGCCGCTGCCTCGGCCTCCACGACCGCCGCACCGTGTGCGGTGTACCCGAACATCGGAATTCGGGTGCGCCACTCCCCGTCCAATGCAGCCTGCTCACTCGCCCCAGTCATCCGCTCCTGCGCGCCTTCAATCTCATGCCCGTCTTGACGTCGTTCAGTATTCGCCGGTTGTCCTTTATTGCGGGCGAGTGGTCGCGGGCCGCGGATCCACTGACTTCGTAGCCCACTGACGCTACCGACTCGGGAGCCTGGCGCGGCCAGCCGAGCCTCTCGCCCTGAGATTCGCCGATATCCGCGGACGGATCGCTGCTTGTGTACTGCTCACCGCCTCAACATGACGATTATACGGTTCAGTCCGACGGTGTGACCTTCGCCTTTGCCCATGTGGATGTCGCGCACCACGGCGTGACTCGTGTCATGTAAGCAGTCTTGTCATCCCGGTGGATACGCATGGGGTTTGTCGGTGGGAGTGGAGATGATTCTTAGCCGATCAGGATCAGTATGCCGACGAATGCGACCAAGAGAGCGGAGGTGCTGGCGCAGATGGCCCATGCTCGTGTTGCGATGTGGTGCCACCTCCGATCGGGGTGGCCCGCTGGTGCGGTGAATACCGTCGACCGAGGGTGTAATTCGGCAGTGCCGATCCGGTCGGGTACCCGCTTGCGGGGACGGCGGGCGAGCGCGTCCGCGGTGACTGCCGCGCCCAGAGACGTCATAGTCACAAGCAGCGTGACCACCAGGACCACCACTGTCGGAGGCATGTTCATGTTGAGCACTCGATCTACTTGTCTGCTAGTTGGCGTCCGCTGTGGACGGTTATGGGCAGCATTCCTGGCCCCTGCATATGTATCGCCGCGGGTGCGCGTCGTGTTGCACGGCGGGCGGATCTGCCCGGTTGTATGACTCCGCCACCTTGATGCGAAGTGGTGTGGAGTAAGCGGCTCCGGCCCGGCGCGTACCTTGTCTGCTGTCGGGATCTCGGGCAGCGTTTGTTCGGGTCGGCGGTTCATCGAGGCGGCGAGGTCAATGTCTCGCGGGGCGGGCCGTCTGGGACGGTGTTCGGGGCCCTCTCTGGTTGACGTGGTTGACCCATTGGGGCATCATTATGGTTGACAAGGTTGACGCGAAGGGTGGGTAGTGGTGATGACATCGCTGGTGGAGCAGGAGAAGCAATTGATGGAGGAGCTCTCGCAGCGGGTGCACCGCACGTTCGCCGCGGCGGCTGCAGCCGGTGTGCCCACCGATGCATTCGCGGACGTGCAGGCGATCGCGGATGCGATGTCGGCTGCGCTTCCCACCCATCATGTCTATGACCAGGTCGTGGGCCCGTTCTACGACACGGCCGGCCTGACTCGGTGGTGGAATGTCAGCCGCCAGGCGGTGAGCAAGAAGGTCGCTACCAACGCGGTGATCGCCTGCCAGCTCGAGGAGGGGCAATGGGTCTACCCGGTGTGGCAGTTCACCAGCAGCGGCACCGTGGACCCGGCGCTGGTGCAGGTGTGGCGTGTCCTGCGGGCGGGGGCGGACCCGTGGACGTGTGCGCTGTGGCTGCGGGCACCGCAGGATGCGTTCGGCGGTAAGACCGCGGTGGGCTGGTTGACCGAGGGTGGCCGGGTCGACCCGGTCCTGGCGGCGGCCCGCGCGGACGTGCAGCGGTGGGCGGCGTGACCCGGGAGGATGTTGCGCTGCGGGCGCCCGGATCGCGCGCACTGACCGGGTTTCCTGGTTGGCGGTTGACCGGCAGAAGGCAGGTCACGCGTGGTCACCGGGTCTCGAATGGGCCGTGGTGGTTCTCCTCGTCCGGTGGTGGACGATTCGATCTGTCCGCGCCGAGGGGTACGTGCTACGTCGCATTCGATGAGGCGACGGCGATCCGGGAGACGGTGGGGGAGGCGTTGGCCTCGCTCGGGGTGATCGCCCACGACTTCGCGGCCGAGCGAATGCTGTCGACGCTGCGGTTACCGGGGACCCATGACCTCGCGGACACCTGCGCCGACGCGGCTGCCGCGTTCGGGCTCACCCGGGAGTTGTGTTCGATGACACCGTACGACGTTCCCCGGGCGTGGGCGGCGGCGTTCGATGTCGAGTTCGACGGCATCCGGTACCAGACGCGGTTCACCACGGGCCAGGCGGCGAATGCGGCCGCCGTGTTCGGTCCGTCCGGTGAGGTGTCCTGGCCGGTGGACCCCCGTCCCGAGTCTTTCGTGTCGGCGGCGAAGCGGTGCGGTATTGCGGTACAGCCGCTTCCGCGGTCGGTCCGGGTCCTTCATCCGCCAACCTGAAGATCGCCACCGGCGCTCGGTTAGTCGATGTGTCGTGCGTCGAAGGCTGGACACGTCAACCGTTTGTGGAAGTGCCGCGTCCAGCGTGCCCGTGGGGTTGGGAGGGGGCGGTGAGTCCGAGCGAGGCGCGGCGAGCCCGGGACGGGGCTCACTGACTCGGCAGGGCAGTGGGAGCCGCATGGTCACTGGGGGCCGATGGCACGCGATGACAGGCCCGACGCGCACCGTAGGGCGCTTCGATGGCGAACGGTGCCTGCGGGATATGTGGTCCAGCGTGGTACTCGGTGGGGTGTCCTCGGTCTGGTGGCCGAGGCCGCGTGGGTGCACGACACCGCGTCGGTGTCACCGCTGACGTATCCCGTCAGATGGCGGCGGTTGGGATGACCGTACCCGCGAAGTCCGGAAGGACAGGGACGAACTCCCCGGCGATCTGACACAGGGACACGCCGCCCGGCGGATGTCCGTCGATTCCCACCGCCCGTGTCCAGAACAGACAGCCCCGGCCACAAGCGGTCCTGAGATCCGTTCCGAGACAGACTATCCGCAGGACGTTCAAATCTTGGAACGGGATTAGTTGCGGCTGCTCCAAGACCCGGAATTGCTCGAATTATAGATCTTGGAGAACAATTCAGCGCAGCGCTTTGCCGAGACGCGACCCGAATTCCAATACCCTCGCACCCCATTCCTTCCCTCGACCGTGGAACCCAACTAGCGAAGGCGTCTCCTCGCGGTCGTCAGTGAGCGGCGCGGTACGCCTCCTTGATCTCGGCGGGAATGCGCCCACGGACCCCGATGTCATAGCCGTGGTCCTGAGCCCATTCCCGCACCGCCCTCACATGGTCACCGTCCCGCCGCACAGGCTTGCGTGTAGTCCCACCACGCGAGGTGAGGGTGCCCGCCGATCGACTCTTGCGGCCACCCACCTTCGTCGCGCGATCGATGTACCGAGCGAGCTTCTTGTGAAACTCTCTCGCATTCGTCGCCGACAAGTCGATCTCGTAATCGACTCCATTCACGGAGAAGGCGATCGTCTCGCCCCTTCTTGCCGCAATGGGAGTTCCGTCGATATCGTCGATGTGTTCGACAATCACTAGGCGCGCCATGCTACCTCTTTCGTCATATTTGCAAAACCACTTTACGTCCATCGCGCACAATGAACATCAGCCGAAACGCCGCACTCGTCACAGCGTCGAAAAGCGGCAAATCGGATAGAAATCTCGGTGGCAGTTAACCCGCCAGATGGATCATCCCAGACTTCATGGCCGGTCGATGGATCTCAGGCTGCGTCGATAACAGCTCTGATGGTGCCAATGACCGAGACCATCAGCTACTGCTCACCGTAGAAATGGGTATACGCAGGAATAGTCGAAGACAAAACGATTCGCCGTTCTCCGGTCTGGCGGGTACGGCGAATGCCGGGGGGTTGCGTCCAGTAGAGTCGCGCCTCGCTAATTCGAATAGAAAGTCGAGCGGCCGACCGGACTTCTCCGACGCCTGGCGCTTCTCCAGCGCGGTGACGCTTTGACACAGACCGAGCGAGCGCGAGTTTGGTCGGGTCGTTCACGTATTCCGGTCAGTGGAGTCCGTGGAACCGTCCATTTCGTGATCGAAACGATCCATTTGAGCCGAGTCGTCCACGAGCTGAGCGTCGATCGGCGGCGAAGGTTCGAGGCCGGGTTCGCTCCGCGGCGGGCAGGGCTCTGTTTGGGACGAGGCTATGTTGAGTCGAGATAAGTGGTGCGTCCTGTCCGCATAGCGGTCGATACCGGACGGAATGAGGTGGTCCGCGAATGACAAAGGGCGTAACCATTGTTGGGCAAGATTAGTCTCGCCCAGCTTGGGGCTGCGGAAGCCCGCCATCCGTCGGCACGGACAGCGGGTCCCCAATCGACGGTCCCGAGTCGGGTCAGTCGGACCGCCGAAGCATGGAAGACCCCGGCAGCCACTGGGGGTTTGGCTGCCGGGGTCGGTACACCAGCCCGCGCCGAAATGGGCAGCGAGTAGGTGCGCGGCAAATTCTATGGTGCATGGCAGGTTGTTCTACATATTGTGATGCAGTAAACACAAGGGAGTTTCGGCGGGCTGACGCATGTCGTGGCAGCGGTTCGCGGCCAGGCGTCTGCCTCTCCTGGTCGCCGAAGATCGTTCACGCAAACGACAGAAGCCCAGCCCAGAATCTCTCGTTCGTGTGCCACTCGTCGGATCGTCTGGCGTAGACGGCGACGAGTGTGCCCAGGCCGGCGACGGCGACGGGCGCGATCCAGGGCAGTGCGTCGTGAGTGCGGATCATGGGTCCCCCTTGGCGTTCTGCACGTATGGTCCGTGGCGTCCGTCGATCCGGAAAACCTGCCAGCCCCTACTGGGGCGTGAGGGCTGGCGGGCCCTGCCTCCTGGTACCAGGAAGAATCCTCCACCCGTCATCGACGGGGAGACCCCGAGTTGGAGAAGCTGGTGCAATTTGTTGGCCGCGATTGCGTCACGCTCGTCTGGATCCCCTGTCAGCAGACTGACGAAACCCCGCCCAACGTCGGGGGAAGGCGGGGGTTCCGGCGCCGGTGATCAGGGGTGGGGGTCCTGCCGGCACGAGCTGATCGTAAGCGAACAAATTACCGACCCGCCAGTTGAACCGAGCTGTGTATATCGCGTGAATGACACAGGATGTGAACCGGTTCCGGTCGAACTGCTTGCTAGTACTGCAACGGCACTTATGGGACGTGTCCGCGGGTTCGGCAATGGCAGGTGCGGGCTTGGTGCTGTCGGCGTCTCCGCCAGTGTGACCAGGACCAGACGTGTTCGTCGGGGCGGGCGTGTCGCAGGATCAGATGCACGAGCAGCCGCCGGATTTCGGGTACCGTGTAGCCGATCATGCCCTGATCGTTTATCCCGATTCCCCCTTTACCGCTTCGGTTGTCGTCCCGGCCAGCCAGGCGAGGGCGAGCATCGACAGGGTGGTGTGGGCGTACCAGGCCGGTAGGTACGCACCTGATACTGGTCCAGGCCGGCCTCGTTCTTGGCCTGCTGAAAACATTCCTCGACCCGCCACCGCGATCCGGCGACGGCGGCGAGTTCGGTGAGCGTGGTACGACGGGGGCCGGCGCAGATGTAGTACGCGATCTCGGTCGGGTCCGACAGCGATCGGCGGGCGAGCAGCCAGTGCCCACGCCCGGGCGCCCAGGCGATCCGGATCGGTACCCGCACCCAGGAGTACTCCCGCGGCCCGTGGGCGCCGTCGCCGGCGGAGATGCGGCGCCACTGCTTCGGCGGAACGGCGGCGATCATCTCGTCGGCCCGGCCGGCGCGCCCGTCCAGGTTAAAGACGTCGTCGTTGCGGCGGGTGGCCAGCACATAGGACACGTCGCGTTCCTCGAGCCACACCCGCAGGTACTTCACCTGACCGTAGGCCTCGTCGGCGGTGAGCCAGGAGAACGGGACATTCGCGTCGAGCGCGCGCTCGATCATATGCTGTGCCAGCACGGGTTTGGTCGCGAACTCGACCTCGTCTCCGGTGTCGGCGGCGCGGCACCGGTCGCGGTCGGAGGTCCACGATTCGGGGAGGTAGAGCTCCCGGTCGATGAGCGCGTGCCCGGTACCGGAGGCGTAGGCGAGGAACACCCCGATCTGGCAATTCTCCACCCGTCCGGCGGTGCCCGAGTACTGGCGTTGCACCCCGGCCGAGCGGGTGCCCTTCTTGAGGAATCCGGTGTCGTCGACGATCAACACTCCGGCCGGATCGCCGAGGCGTTCGACTACGTAATCGCGGACATCGTCGCGCACCCCGTCGACGTCCCAGTCCGCCGCCGCAGCAACCGTTGCATCCCGTCCGGGCTCATCTCGCCGGCCCGCTCGGCGAGGGTCCACCCGTTCTTGCGTTCCAGACCCGCAACCAGACCCGCCACATACTCCCGCACCCGTGTCCGCGGCTCCGACCGGACGAACCGACCGGAGATCCGCTCATGCAACGCTTCCAGCTCGGCAGCAACCAGATCGACGACCACCCAAGCAGTATCGCTTACCTGTCAAGTAAGTGCCGTTGCAGTACTAGCCAACGACCCGCGCAACTTGCAGGCCGTCGACAGGCCCACCATTTCGAAAGGTCCGATTCCGATGCCCCGTCCTGGCTGCCGCCGAGCAAGGGATATCCGTGCGTCTACGTCTCGACGTGAAAGCCCTCTACCGACTGTGGGTGACCCGGGCGGAGAAGGACGCGATGATTCGGGTCCTGCACTTCTGCTGAGCAGTAACCTCTCGTCACGTGTCAGAGCCGCGACTGCAGCGGCGGCAACCATTGACGCAGCGTGGTTCCTCACCCCGGATGAAAGGACCCGTCACCGGGCATGATCGACGGGCCGTTGAGCGCGCCCTTCGTCGTTAGGGAAAGTCACCTGGTCGGGTGTGAAAGTTGATGATTACTCGGCATAGAGAGGCGCCCCGATGGTCGCGCCCACTCGTGCACGCGCCGAAATTGCCGGCCTTTTGCGGACACTATTTGATTGCTTGGGGATTGACTGGTGATCCTACCGCACCGGTGAAAGTGAGTGGGGGCGCGACTAGTTGGAATTCGTAGACACCGTCGTCAGCGCAGTCGTCCGCCAAGTCATCCATGTCCCACATTTCGCCGAGGAGGATGCCGGCGTTGACGAGCATGATGATATGCAAGGGCTGATACACGTCAGCGCCTTCGTTGGGTAGTACCTCCGCTCCCCAGGTATCGGTCGCTACTGCAGCCACCCTGCGGGGACAGAAGAAGTCTGACGCACTGATGGCCAACCCAGGGGCTGAGCCGCCCGCGTAATCGCCCCATGTTCCGATGTGTCTCCGCTGTGCGATCTGTCCGGTGCGCACAAGTACGAAGTCCCCTTCACCGACTTCGACATTCTGTGCCTGTGCAGTAGCGAGTAAGTCGGTATCAGTAATCGGTTCACCTGGTTCCAGCCAGGGGAGGTTCTTGAATCGTGGGACGTCCAGGAGCACGCCGCGGCCGACAGCTTTGTCTTTGACGTTGGTGATGCTGTTCTTGATGGCTCCCCTGCTTGTCACCATGTCCGTTCCATGTCCGTTGTACATTTGTCCGTTGTGGTAGATGTGCGCCAATGCGTCCCACTGGGTCGAGGACTGGAGGACCATGTATGCGGCGTCATCGGTGAATCGGAGCTGTGCAAGGTGGTCCTGTGCACCCGCGGCGATGTCGCCTCCATCCCATAGCATGTGATGCGAGGGGTTGTGTCTGCCGAGAAAGCCGTTCATCGGACCGTCGTCGTCTAGGGGGAGTGCAAGTGAGAAGACTTTGCCCTTCTTGACCAGCCCGGCTGATGCAATGACTTTGTCGGGGGTGAGGTAGTTCAGAGACCCGAGCTCGTCGTCCGCGCCCCATCGACCCCAGTTTCGATACTGCTGTGCTTTGGCCAGAACGGTGTCGAGTGTGAGGCCGGTGGTTTCGGCTGTGGTCATCGAGATATCTCCGATTGGGTAGAGCGGCCGGAAGGCCGGAGGAAAGGTCACTGTGCGAGGGGCGGCTGAGGAGCGGCCGCCATTACCTTGACTATATGTATGTGTAGGTGCGATGTCACCAATTCAGATTTTGAAGTCATCAAGCTGTCTCCATCGATCGGCACGCTCATGGAACCACTCCAATTGTTAGCGCACTCAATTGGATTAGCCTGGACATCCGAACGCTCGAAGCGCCTGATCCGTAAACTGGAACGATCCGAACGGGGAGTGGTCCAGCTGATAATTCGAATACGGACGGACTGTGAGTCCAGTGTCTTGAGGGATAGTCGGAAGACGATGCGGAAGATCGTTCACCACATTCCATGCCAATTGCCCAACCGTCGCCTACCTACGCTGGGCTCAGGGTGTCCGCGTATTCGACACCGCCGACCGTCCAGTGGTCATTCGGTTGCTGCGCACCGTGTCCGACTTCGACGGGCGGACGGGGCCGCGGATGCATTGTCGGGCACGGTTTCTTCGGCCGATCCGGAAGAAACGGAAACCTCTCCGACGCCGCCCTGTCGGCGCTGAGGCAATGTTGGGATCCGTCGCCGTGCACAGCAAGCCGGCTACGAGAGAGCTCGGTCGCCCAGTTCGGCAGGCATTTGCTGCGGGCCGGGGGCGTCACCCAGGCGTTCCGCTACGGCGCCGACGCGCAAGGATCATGCGCTAGACCGGGGCCACTTCACTGGGCGATCCTCGCTGCCATGTGAGTTCCAGCGCATGGCAGCTTCCGTCGTGGAGAATCGGTCGGCGGAATAGGGGCGCTCGTTGGCAGGCCTACTGTGTCTTCCTCGTGGGTGACCGTGCCTGTGTTAAGACCGCATACGCAGGACGACGATCTCCAATTCGTCGACGCTTGGGGTGCCGACGCAGCGCGTTCGCGGCCACACCGAGTCGGCCACCGTGCCAGCGTTCGTCTCCAACGCATGGCGAACTCGCCCTGTCGTGTCTAGAAGTTTGCTCCCGATCTACGGCTCCAGCCCAGTCAGGACAGGGACCCCACCGAGTAGGCTGGGGTCCTTCGGTGGGGTCCCTGTGTTTGCCACCAACTTCGGGGGAGGTGACGGCATCAACATATCCCAATGGCAACACTATGCGCGAGTAGGGGCTCTAGACAACAGTGTAGTAATTGTAAAACGTAACTTTCTTCAGTAATGTCCCAGCAAAGCGTTCGGTGTCGCAAATGACCGATTTGTGGCCAAATGGGGAAGGCGACTGCTTATGTGGTTCCGAGAAACGGTGGCCTGTGCTGCTGGGGTAATACGGCTGGGTATCGATGCAGGTATCGCCCTGATGTCGATGGCTATAGCGGTCCCAGGCGCGTTCGCCATAGGCGAGGGAACAGCGATGAGGCGCGCGGTGCGCGGCCAGCGCCCCCCGACAGACACCTCGGTGGACCTGAAGGCTCACGACTTCGGAACGATCGTGACACACAGGTGAGGTGCGCCGAGGTGTCATGCTTATGCTCCGGTGTAGCAGCCGAGTAGAAGGTTGAGACGCATGTCGGAGATGAGCGAGATGAAACCGGTGCCCCTTGGGGCGTTGGCCGTGGGCGCCCGGGTGCTGGTACGCAGGCAGTCCGAGGCGGCGGCGACCGGTGCGATTGTCGAGGATTTCGCGGTCGTGACCGACTCCGAGGAACGCGGGCACGATTGGGCGCCGGTGCATCGGTGGGCGGTTGCCCTCGACGACGGGCGTCTGGTCTTTGCCGACACCGCGGACCTCACCGTTGATCCCGGTGCGGGGCAATCTGGGCGGGGGGCTCGCCCGACCGGCTGAGCAGGCGTCAGGGCGTGTGCGAACCCGGGTGTGTTCGATCTGGAGTAGGCGAAGCGGTGTTGCTCTCGTTGTCGTGCAAGGGTCGGTCCTCGCTGCTGGCGCAGTACGTACGGTGCCTACCGTGTCCGGGGCAGTCCCCAGCATCTCTGCGGAAGCCGCACGTCGCGAAACGTTTCATGTTGCAGCAATTCTATCGGTGGCCGCCTGTAGTGTGCGGGTTTGTGACGATCGAACACGTGGGCCGAAACCGACAGCAGCGCGGTAGAAGTGGTGCCGGTCGGTGGGTGCGGGCTGGCGCCGGATTTGCCGGTGGCGACGGCCGCGCGGATCTCCGGTGCCGTCGCTCGGCTTGAGCGCCGGGCACCCGCCGCGTCTATGCCTCCGATTGGCGGCGCTTCCGGACCTGGTGCGACATTCGGGGACACACTGCCTCGCCGGCGCACCCGGTCACAGTTGCCGCGTACCTGGTCGACGCAGCCGACACACTGGACGGGGGATGGGAGCGGTCCTACTCGCCCTCAACCCTGAACCGCTCGGTGTCGGGTGGTCGGGCACTATCATCGGACCGCGAGCTTGCCGACTCCGGCGCGGGAGGCGCTGGTCACCTCGACGTTGTCGGGGATCTGTCGGGACTACGCCACGAATGGGTACCGGCCCCGTGCCCCGCGGGTGCCACTCTTGGTCGAGGACATCGTCACGGTCGTCCAATCTGCCCGGAAGGCTGTTTACCGGGTGGGCGGCCGAGGTATACGAGCGCCGTGATTCCGCGCTGTTGTTGATGGGATTCGCCGGGGGCGTTTCGGCGGAACGACCTCGTCGATCTGAACAACGGGGACGTTCTCAAGTACCGGTTGGAAGGGTGCACGTGCGGCTGCGGCGGTCGAAGACCGACAGGAAGGCGAACGGGCCGTTCGCCCATTGCCGTTCACCACCTCCCGCGCCAGTTGTCCGCCGTGCGCGTACTTTCGGTGGGCGCAGGTCGTTTCTGCATGCGATACCGCCGGCCGTCCTGGTGTCATCCGGTTTCTGCGCACCACTGAGCCGTTCGGTGGTCATGTCTGTCGGGGTGCGTTGCCGCGGGTGCGGGCTCGGGCGCCGCTGTTTTAACGACGTAAGAACGGCAACCTCTCCGAGACAGCGCTGTCCGGTGCGTCGGTGCAGGCGGCGGTCCGCCGCCCGCCCAGGCTGCGGGCACGACGGCAATCGTAGCCCAACTCGGCGTGCATTCTCTCCGAGCGGGTTTCGTCACCCAGGCCTTCCGCAACGGTGCCGACGCGCACGCCATCATGCGCCAGACAGGCCACAGCCACCGGGCCACCGTGGAAATCTATGCGCGGGAGAACGCCCCGCTGATCGGCAATGCGTCACCGAGATCGGCCTCTGACCCCGATGAGCATCGACCACGAGATCTCACCGGAGTCGGGGCAACAGCCGATGGCCGCTCGCCGGTACGCTCACGGACTGGGTGGTCTCCGTCGACTGGTGCGACGCCTGCGAGCATCGTGCTCTCTCAGCGCACCGAGGGTGCTGGCAGGATTCCTCGCCGACCATCCGACGGTGGGTGTCAACCAGCGGCGGCAGGCCACCGTGATCAACGCCATTCACATAGGCACCAAGCACCCGGTGCCCGGACGCAGCGAGGCGATCCGCCAACTCCTGACGCTGCGCGAGCGGACCGCATTGGTCGGGTTGCAGCGGTCGCTGCGGAGCGGATCGTGCGTATCCCGTAAGTGGGTGGCCGACGGGATTGTTCGGCCACCGCGACGGTCTCATCCTTCCCTGGTTGCCGCTGGGCTGAGTTTCGAGGAGATTGCCCACCCTCGCCGAATCGACATCAGCGCGGATCCGACACCCGATCAGCACCAATGGGTCTGGGTACGCCTCTCCAAACTTGTGTATAGGGTCCGCAGGGCCGGGACGCTGACCCCATGGTTAGACATGGCCAACTCCAATTACGTTCGTATCAGCTCTTCTGCCCTGCTGCGCGCAGCTGCTCCGCGGTGGCCTCTAGGAGCTCGGTCCAGGACACCTCGAACTTGTCGACGCCCTCGTCCTCGAGGACCTTGAACACGTCGGTGAGATCGATGCCGACGGCGCTGAGCTTGTCGAACACCTGCTGGGACTCGACCGCGGTGCCGGAGACGGTGTCGCCGGCGACCTCACCGTGATCGGCGAACGCGTCGAGAGTCTTCTCGGGCATCGTGTTCACTGTGTTCGGAGCCACCAGCTTGGTGACGTACAGGGTGTCGGGGTAGTCGGGGTTCTTGACTCCGGTCGACGCCCAGAGCGCGCGCTGCGGGCGCGCACCGTCCGGCAGCAGACCCTGGAACCGCGGCTGCACCTCGAAGATCTGCTGGTACGCGGCGTACGCGAGGCGGGCGTTGGCGAGCGCCGCCTTGCCGCGCAGCGCAAGCGCCTCAGGGGTGCCGATCTTGTCGAGCCGCTTGTCGATCTCCGTGTCGACGCGGGAGACGAAGAACGAGGCCACCGAGTGGATGCGGGACAGGTCGTGACCGGCCGCCTTCGCGGCCTCGAGGCCGTCCAGGTAGGCGCCCATGACGAGCTCGTAGCGCTCCACGGAGAAGATCAGCGTGACGTTGACGCTGATGCCCTCACCGAGCACCTTGGCGATGGCCGGGATACCGGCCTCGGTGGCCGGGATCTTGATGAACAGGTTGGGGCGGTCGACGATCTTCCACAGTTCGACGGCCTGCGCGACCGTCTTGTCGGCGTCGTGCGCGAGGCGCGGGTCGACCTCGATGGACACCCGGCCGTCGACGCCGTGGCTCGCCTCGAACTGCGGGGCGAGGACGTCGCAGGCGGCGCGCACGTCGTCGGTGGTCACCGTGCGGATGGTGGCCTCGACGTCGGCACCGCGCTCGGCGAGCTCCCGGACCTGTGCGTCGTAGACGTGGCCCTTGCTGAGTGCGGCCTGGAAGATCGACGGGTTGGTGGTGACACCGACGACGCTCTTGGTCGCGATGAGCTCGGCGAGGTTGCCGGACTCGATGCGGTCACGGGAGAGGTCGTCGAGCCACACCGACACGCCTGCTTCGGAGAGCTTCTGGAGGTTGGGGTTCTGAGTCATGGCGGTCTATCCCTTCACGCGTGCGAGCGAGCGCTGTGCGGCGGCGGTGACGGCTTCGGCGGTGAAACCGAACTCGCGGAACAGGGTCTTGTAGTCGGCGGACGCGCCGAAGTGCTCGATGGACACGATTTCGCCCGCGTCGCCGACGAAGCGGTACCAGGGCATGGAGATGCCGGCTTCGACGGAGACCCGCGCCTTGACCGTCGGGGGGAGGACGCCGTCGCGGTAGGCCTGGTCCTGGGCGTCGAACCATTCGACGCAGGGCATGGACACGACCCGGGTGGGGATGCCGTCGGCCTCGAGGGTCTCGCGGGCGGCCACGGCGAGCTGCAGCTCGGACCCGGTGCCGATGAGCACGACCTCCGGTGCGCCGGTGGAGGCGTCGGCGAGGACGTAGCCGCCGCGGGAGACACCCTCGTAGCTGGTGCCCTCGAGGACGGGCAGGTCCTGGCGGGTCAGGGCGAGGCCGGCGGGAGCGCGGGTGGCCTCGTCGGCGCCCTTCTCGAGGACGGCGCGCCAGGCGTGGGCGGTCTCGTTGGCGTCGCCGGGCCGCACGACGTACAGGCCGGGGATCGCGCGCAGCGCGGCGAGGTGTTCGATCGGTTGGTGGGTGGGCCCGTCCTCACCGAGTCCGATGGAGTCGTGCGTCCACACGTAGGTGACCGGGGTCTTCATGATCGCGGCGAGCCGCACGGCGGGACGCATGTAGTCGCTGAAGACGAGGAAGGTGCCACCGTAGGGGCGGGTCGGTCCGTGCAGCGCAATGCCGTTGAGGATAGAGCCCATGGCGTGTTCGCGGACCCCGAAGTGCAGGGTGCGGCCGTAGGGCTGGGCCGTCCACATCCGGGTGGAGATGGCTTCGGGACCGAACGAGTCGGCGCCCTTGATGGTGGTGTTGTTGCTCTCGGCGAGGTCGGCGGAGCCGCCCCACAGTTCGGGGAGCACCGGCCCGACGGCGTTGAGAACGGCGGCGGATGCCTTGCGGGTCGCGACGCCCTTGGGATCCGGCTCCCAGGTGGGGAGGACGTCGGCCCAGCCGGCGGGAAGGTCGCGGCCGATCAGACGGTCGAGGAGCTTCTTGCCCTCGGGGGCGCGCTGCGTCCACTCGTCGTACTGGGCCTGCCATTGCTTGTGTGCCTGCGCGCCGCGCTCGACGACCTTGCGGGTGTGGGCGATGACCTCGTCGGCGACCTCGAACGTCTTGTCCGGATCGAAGCCGAGAGCCTTCTTCACGGCCGCGACCTCGTCGGCACCGAGGGCGGCGCCGTGCGCCGCGCCCGTGTTCATCTTGGTCGGTGCGGGGAAGCCGATGATGGTGCGGAGCAGGATCAGCGACGGCTTGTCGGTGACCTCGCGGGCCTTGTTCAGGGCCTCTTCGATGGCGACGACGTTCTCGCCGCCCTCGACGATCTGCACGTGCCAGCCGTACGCCTCGTAGCGGGCGGCGGTGTCCTCGGACAGCGCGATCGCGGTGTCGTCCTCGATGGAGATCTTGTTGTCGTCGTAGATCAGCGTCAGGTTGCCGAGCTGCTGGACGCCGGCGATGGAGGAGGCCTCGGAGGTGACGCCCTCCTCGATGTCCCCGTCGGAGGCGATGACGTAGATGTGGTGGTCGAACGGGCTGTCGCCGAGCGCGGGCTCGGGGTCGAAGAGGCCGCGCTCACGGCGGGCGGCCATGGCCATGCCCACGGCGGAGGCGAGGCCCTGACCGAGCGGTCCGGTGGTGATCTCGACGCCGCGGGTGTGGCCGTGTTCGGGGTGGCCGGGGGTCTTCGAGCCCCAGGTGCGCAGCGCCTCCAGGTCGTCGAGTTCGAGACCGTAGCCGGCGAGGTACAGCTGGATGTAGAGGGTGAGGCTGGAGTGCCCGCAGGACAGCACGAACCGGTCGCGGCCGATCCAGTCGGCGTCGGTGGGGTCGTGGCGCATGACGCGCTGGAAGAGGGTGTAGGCGAGGGGCGCGAGGCTCATGGCCGTGCCGGGGTGGCCGTTCCCGACCTTCTGCACCGCGTCCGCGGCGAGCACCCGGATGGTGTCGACGGCCTTGGTGTCCAGGTCGGTCCAGTCGGCGGGGTGAACCGGTTGCGTGAGGACGTGGATGTCGTCTGTGATCGACACGGGCAGAAGTCTCCTATTGCGGGGTGGGAAATATGGGCACTCGATCGCTGCCGGTGCCGGGACTGATTCTGGCCGTCCATTTCTCGACGGGTGGTCTGGACTACGTGTAGGAGTAGAAACCCTGGCCGGTTCCTTACTCAGACGACCGGCATCGACCATGCGCTGTAACAACGGCGGCGGGTGTGCTGTTGCTCCCGGAACTCGGCGTGCAGCGATTCGGTGATCGCGAGTATGAGGTCGAGGCCGATTCTGTCGCACAGTGTCAGAGGTCCGAGGGGATGGGCACAGCCACTGATCATGCCTTCGTCGATATCCTCCCGGCTGGCGAATCCGGATTCGAGCATCCTGATCGAATTGACCAGGTACGGAATCAGCAGGGCATTGACCACGAAACCTGCCCGGTCCCCCCGAGCGGATGGTCCTCTTCCCCAGCGGCTCTCGTACGTAGGTAGTGACGTGGTCGACCACGTGTTCTGCGGTGGTGAGACTGACGACGATCTCGACGAGCGGCAGAACGGGCATCGGGTTGAAGAAGTGGACGCCGATCACCCGCCCGGGGTTTCGGGTGGCGTTTGCGAGCCGGAGGACCGGAATGGCGGAGGTATTCGTTGCCAGAATTGCCGATGGACCGACGATGTCGTCGAGGGTGCGGAAGAGGTCGAGCTTCACGGCTTCGATCTCGGAGCGGCTTCGATCACGAGGTTGCGGTCTGCGAAGTCTTCGATACCGAGTGTGACGTCGATTCTCGCGAAGATGTCCGCCGAGGCATGGTTGTCGAGTCGTCCCGACTTGACCGCACGGGCGAGGGACGACTGGATACGGTCCGTTGCGGCATTGGCCGAGGTGGTGTCGCGCTCGAGGATGGTCAGTGAATCGCCCGCTCGTGCAGCTACTTCCGCTATCCCTGCCCCCATTGTCCCGCCGCCGATGACGCCCACTCTCTTCACGTGATCTCCTTGGTGTTCAGGCTGGTCGAGCGGCTGGATCGGCTCTGGCGCAAAGGTATGGGTGTCGGTGAAGAAGTCGTACAGCGGCGCACCAGGCCTTGGCGACGTACGGCCCAGGTGAATGGTTGGGAAGCAATTTCCAACCACTCCTGGGGCCGAACACCTGGTGCGCCGCCGACGGTCACCACACTGCCTATGGCTGGACGTGTGCGGTGACAGTCACCGCGGTGTCTGGCTGGACGGTGCGGTGACGGGCTGGGGTGAGTTAGCCGAGCCTGCGAAGCCGGGGTGCCAGGTCACGCTCGAACAACTCGAGGAAGCGCTTCTGATCGTGACCGGGAGCGTGGAAAACCAGGTGGTTCAGCCCTGCGTCGATGTAGGGCTTGATCGCCTCGACCACTTCGTCCGGGTCGGCGCCCACGATCCACCGCTTCGCGACCTGCTCGATGGGGAGCGCATCCGCGGCGGCCTCCATCTCGATCGGGTCGGTGATGTCATGTTTCTGCTCGGGTGTCAGGGACAGCGGCGCCCAGAAACGGGTGTTCTCCAGTGCCTGTGCGGGATCGGTGTCGTAGGAAATCTTGATCTCGATCAGACGATCGATGTCCTCGACCTTCCGTTCGGCCTTCTGCGCACCCTCGGCGACTGCCGGCATCAGCTTGTCGTTGTAGAGCTCCATGCCTTTACCGGAGGTGCAGATGAATCCGTCACCTGCACGGCCGGCGTAGCGCGCGACGACCGGACCACCTGCCGCGATGTACACCGGAATGCCCTCTACGGGAACGTCATAGATCGAGGCGCCGGTGGTGCGGTAGTACTGACCTTCGAAGTCGACTCGGCCGCCCTTCCACAGTTCGCGCATGAGTTGCACGGATTCGCGCAGGCGGGCAAAGCGTTCCTTGAAATCGGGCCAATCGCCTTCGAATCCGGTCGCGATTTCGTTGAGCGCCTCACCGGTGCCGACCCCGAGCATCACCCGTCCGGGATAGAGCAGTCCCATCGTGGCGAATGCCTGAGCGATGACTGCGGGGTTGTACCGGAATGTCGGTGTCAGAACCGAAGTGCCGAGCTGGATCCTTGTGGTCCGCTCACCGACGGCCGTCATCCACGCCAGGGAGAACGGGGCGTGGCCACCCTTGTGCCGCCACGGCTGGAAGTGGTCGCTCACCATGGCGCTGTCGAGTCCATGACTTTCCGCGAGCACCGAGAGTTCGACCAGTTCGCGTGGGCCGAACTGTTCCGCCGACGCCTTGTACCCGAGCTTGAGTTCTGCGGTCATGTGCGTTTCCTGCTTTTCTGTGTGTGTACGAAGTGGGTCGTCAGCCGTGGAAGTTCACCGCGGAGTACTCGCGGAGTTTGTTCAGACTGTGTCGTCCGTCGATCATCCGGACCGTGCCGGACTTGGATCGCATGACGATCGACTGGGTGGTGGCTCCGCCGGCGGCGTATCGCACCCCGCGGAGCAGGTCACCGTCGGTGACACCCGTCGCGCAGAAGAATACGTTGTCTCCGGAAACGAGATCCTCTGTGTGAAGCACCCGGTCGAGGTCGTGGCCCGCGTCGATCGCTCGCCGGCGTTCGGCATCGTTGGTGGGGGCGAGCCGGCCCTGGATCGCGCCTCCCATGCATCGCAGTGCCGCTGCTGCGATCACGCTCTCGGGGGTGCCGCCGATCCCCAGCAGCATGTCCGGTGCCGAACGTGGATCCGCGGCTGCGATGGCGCCGGCGACGTCTCCGTCAGCCAGCAGTTGGACCCTGGCTCCGGCGTCTCGCACGGTATTGATGAGGTCGCCGTGGCGGAGCCGGTCGAGTACGGCCACTGTCACGTCCGAGACCGATGACTTCTTCGATCGTGCCACACGTCGGATGTTCTCGTGGACCGGCGCAGTGATGTCGATGACGTCGGCGGCATCGGGACCGACTGCGATCTTCTCCATGTAGAACACCGCAGACGGATCGAACATCGTTCCGCGCTCGGATACCGCGAGCACGGCGATGGCATTGGACATTCCCTTGGACATCATCGTCGTTCCGTCCACCGGGTCGACCGCGACATCGCACTCGGGACCGTCACCGGTGCCGACGCACTCGCCGTTGTAGAGCATGGGGGCGTTGTCTTTCTCGCCTTCGCCGATCACGACGACTCCGCGCATGGTCACGGAATTGATGAGCTGCCGGATTGCGTCGACCGCGGCACCGTCGCCGCCGATCTTGTCGCCCCGTCCCACCCAGCGTCCAGCGGCCATCGCGGCTGCTTCCGTAACGCGAACCAGTTCGAGGGCGAGATTGCGGTCCGGCTTCTCCCGGCGGCTCACGGTCATCGGGCCGCTGCCTTCACCTGATCGAGTGCAGCGTCTGCGCTGCTCGTGGAGTGTCCACCGAACTGATTCCGCAGGGCGGAGACCGCCTTCATCGACGGTGAGGTCTCTTGCCTGCTGGCGAACCGGGCGAAAAGTGCAGCCGAGATGACCGGTACCGGAACGGCATTGCGGATGGCCTCTTCGACGGTCCACCGGCCTTCTCCGGAGTCTTGGGTCCAGCCGGCGATCCCGGACAGCTCGGGATCGTCTTTGAGGGCGCGCACGAGGAGGTCGAGGAGCCACGATCGCACCACGGTGCCACGGCTCCAGGCCTCGATCACTGCCGGGACGTTCTCGACGAGTTCCGTGGCCTCGAGCAGCTCGAAGCCCTCCGCGTACGCCTGCATGAGGCCGTACTCGATCCCGTTGTGCACCATCTTTGAATAATGGCCTGCTCCAATGGGTCCCGCGTGTACAAATCCTTCGCTACGCGGGCCTTCCGGGCGGAGGACGTCGAAGACCGGCATCGCCCTGTCGACGTGTTCCTCGGATCCGCCCACCATCAACGCGTAGCCGTTCTCGAGACCCCAGATTCCACCGGACACACCGCAGTCGAGGTACCCGATCCCTCGCGCGTCGAGCGTCTTCGCGTGGTGGATGTCCTCGCTGAAGCGGGAGTTGCCTCCTTCGATGACGAGGTCGCCCGGAGAAAGCGCCTGTGACAGGTGCGTGATCGTCTCCTGCGTCGGCGCACCCGCCGGAACCATCACCCAGACGATGCGCGGTGGGGGAAGTGCCTCGACGAGCGCGTCGATGGACGAGACGTCGGAGCTGTTGACGTGCGGGTCGTAACCGAGAACTTCGGTGCCCGAACGGCGGAGCCGTTCGCGCATGTTGAAGCCCATCTTTCCCAGCCCGATAAGCCCGATCTGCATAGCGTGGAGCCTTTCCCAATCGACAGAGGACTATCCGCTCAGCCGAGACCGCAATGCACACGGCGCTCGACCACGCAGGTGTCTCAAATTTCGTAATTGTTGAATCGCCTTTGGCTTCGAGCGGGTCCATCCATCAGGAACAAGAACGAGTCGCTCCGGCAGCCCAATCGTCTAGGTCTAGAAGGGCGGCGCCGCGCACGTCTCAATATCTGACGACCGGGGGCGTCGATGCACAGTCCGTCGTAGATAGTGCGCTGTGGTGAGCGCCTGAGGAGAATTCTTCTCATTTCCCCCAGCGATCGGCTCTTCCGTTGCCAGGGGTGTGGTCTCGAGGGGCGCTGAACTAATGGGATGGTCTCGCTTACTTTTCTTGTAGGGAAGATGCCAGCGTTTCATCGTTCCTCCGCATATTCGACGCGTTTAGGGCGTGGCCAAATTTTTGTCTCTCACCTGCGACTGAGACGTCAGTTAGGCGTCCTCAGATAGACTGTCTTCGCTGTGGTGAAGAACGCCCGAGCTGATTTACCTTGCCCGCGGCACATACTGCCTAGGGCTTCGAAAGCGTCGAGGGGCGCGTCTGGCTCGTCACTCGCCGCCCCGTGATTGATGTGGACGACTCCAGAATTACTTCTCCGCGCAAACTTCATAGCGATGGCGATGTCGGAAGTAAACAACCCCGCACCGGGGCCGAACCTTGTACCGTTCGTCCCTGCCAATGCGGCCTCGAAGTCCTCGACTTCAGTGAGAACGAAAACGGGGCCGAAGATTTCCTCCCGTAAGAGGTGGCGACTCGCTGCGACCCCGGTCGTTACGGTCGGCTTCATAGAACAACCACCTTGGTTGTCCATCCCGCCGAAAATCACGTGTGCGCCCTCATCGTGCGCATGCTCGAGGTCTTCCGCAACTGTAGCGCGTTGATCAACTGAAATCGGACCTGTGTCCGTGGTTTCGTCGTAGGGGTCGCCCACCACAAGTCGGCTTACCCGCTCACGCAAGAGGCTACTGAATTCGGCCATAACGCTGTGTTGCACGTAGACGTGACTGACAGTAGCGCACCGTGTCCCCGACGTCAGCATTGCTCCACGGACGATCTGCGCAGCCGCGTCCTCGAGATCGGCATCAGCGAGAACGACTGCGGGACTCTTCTCGCCGCCCCCCACCTCGACTCTTATATTTCGGTCCGCTACGCCCTTGCGCAGCCCTAGACCAACATCTCTCGACCCGGCAAATGACAAGGCCGCCAAACGAACGTCGCCGGTCAACGAGGTGGAAAGCGAACGACCGTCTCCGGTGACGAGGTTTAGCACTCCACTCGGCAACCCGGCTTCTATGAGAGTCTCAGTCAGGAACACAGCACTCCCCGAGGCCGCCTGAGCAGGCTTCCAAACAACTGTGTTACCGAAACCTATTGCTGGAGCCAATTTCGACGTAGGTAGGGCGAAAGGAAAGCTCCACGGTGTAACGACGCAGGCGATTCCGACCGGTACTTCTACAGTCAGCACTGCCGTCCGCGTGTCCGCGCTCGGATAGAACTCACCGGAGGGCTGCAACAGTTCGCCCGCGAAATAGCGCAAAAGGGCTGCGCTGTACAGAATTTCGGCACGGGCCGCACGGATCGCCTTCCCCGTGTCCGCGGTGAGCCGGCGAGCCCCTTTCTCGATCCGCATTTCAAGCAAATCTGCTGCATGACGAAGAATATTCGCGCGCTGGACGGCCGGTGCGTGCGACCAACCGATCTGTGCGCCGGCAGCAGCCTCGTAGGCCCTGCTCACATGACCTGGGGTTGCTGAGGCGAAGGTACCCACAATCTTGTGAGCGACAGATGGATCGAATCGATTAAAAGTGTGGTCTGCGCTACTCCACTCCCCGTCGATGAGGAGAGTTGCACCGTCAGTGAGCGTGGCCGATGAGGTAGGGAGACATAACATTGCGGCAGCACCTGACCTGTGTCGTGGTGGAAGTTGATCGCGGGAAGTAAGTGAACTAGGTAGGGTCATCGGTTGCGTGCGGAAGGAGCTCGCCTCATGGTCGGTTCTGGTCCCATTCGCGGACTGCCTCCTCCTCCTGCTTCAGCGCGGGCCCCAGTAGCATCTCCCGGAGGTCAGAAAACTCGGTGCCCGGACGATCTCCGGGAAGTTGTCAAGACCGTTCAACATGTGATGGGATACCTTCTACATAGAATCGATTACATGACAATAAAGTGTCGATGCCGCAACGGTCAAGGAGACCTGATGGGAAACGAGTCCGTGCAGACATTTCGTCGGAGCGACTTCGTCGGTTGGAAGGCCAGGACGGAGCCCACGTCCACCGTCGCATGGCAGCTGCGCAGCGAGGGCCGTGGTCTCGTCGAGTTACGAGATCATGCTCTGCGCCCTGACAGCCTTTCCCTCATCGCCCATCGGATAGCGAGGAGTGAGTGATGGGGGGAACTGATCCAATCCCGGCTCACCAACAGCCCCAGTGGGCCACCTTGGGCGAGCATCGTGACCGCCTCCATGGAACAACATTGCGCGAGCTGTTCGCGGGCGATCCAGGACGCGCAGAGGTGTTCTCCCTCTGCGTCGACGGACTGCTACTAGATTTCTCGAAAAACCTGATCGACTCCGAGGTGCTTCGGGTACTGATCGAGCTTGCCGGCGCCGCGGGGCTCGGCAAGCGGATCGAGGAAATGTTCACCGGCACACGAATCAATACGACGGAGGATCGTGCAGTAGCGCACACAGCGCTGCGGGCTGCGAAAGGTGCACGCATTGACATCGACGGCACGGACGTCGTCGGCGCGGTTCACCAGGTCCTTGAAGCAATGGCGGACTTTGCGAACCGGGTACGTTCAGGTTCGTGGCTTGGGCACACAGGCAAGCCGATCAAGAACGTGGTAAACATCGGGATCGGCGGGTCCGACCTCGGCCCAGTCATGGCGTACGAGGCACTCTCCGCATACTCGGATCGTCGGCTCAACGTGCGCTTTGTCTCCAATATCGATGGATCCGACATCGTTTCGGCTGTCCAAGGACTCGACCAGAGCGAAACCCTCTACGTCATTGTGTCCAAGTCCTTTACAACCAAAGAGACGCTGACAAACGCGCGTACCGCCCGCCGTTTCCTGATCGATGCACTCGGCGACGACGAAGCTGTCCGCCGACATTTCGTAGCCGTCTCAACCAATGCCGAGCAAGTACGCAGATTCGGCATCGACCCCGACAACATGTTTGGCTTCTGGGACTGGGTAGGTGGCCGGTACTCGCTCGATTCTGCTGTCGGCCTGGCGTTGATGATCGCGATCGGCCCGGAAAACTTTAGAACCATGCTCGACGGTTTCCGGGCGATGGATGATCATTTCCGCGAAGCCCCTTTTGAGCGCAACATGCCAGTGCTTCTGGCCGTGACGGGAATTTGGTACAACAATTTCTTCAATGCTCAAACCCACGCCGTGCTGCCCTACAGCAAGTACCTCGGACGGTTTCCGGCGTACCTGCAGCAACTCGATATGGAGAGCAACGGCAAGTCGGTGGGTGTCGACGGTCGGCCAGTTCAGATCCGAACAGGCCCGATCGTGTGGGGTGAACCGGGGACGAATGGTCAGCATGCGTTCTTCCAACTGCTTCATCAGGGCACGCACTTTGTACCCTGCGACTTCATTGGGTTCCTTCGGCCTGTGGACGGACCCGAGGAACACCATGATCTGCTCATGGCGAACTTCTTTGCGCAAACGGAAGCCCTCGCGTTCGGACGCACTGCACAAGAAGTAGGAGCCGCCGGAGTGAGTGCTGAACTAGTCCCGCACCGCAGCTTCGATGGGAACAGGCCTACAAATACTCTGCTGGCCTTCCAGTTGGACCCGTTCACGCTCGGGCAACTGGTAGCTCTTTACGAGCACAAGGTATTCACTCAGGGTGTTCTGTGGGGAATTAACTCATTCGATCAATGGGGCGTCGAACTAGGTAAGTCCCTCGCTGCCCGAATCATCGACGAACTCGACTCGGGTAACTCCGATCCGTTGGAACACGACAGTTCCACGAATTCGTTGATATCCCAGTACCGTCGGGCCAAAGCGGGTGAGACGCGCAGTCATCTGACTGACGAGGTGCCTCGATTCAGGATGCGAGATTGAGTAGGCCGGGGCTGTGTCAACAGCCACCGACGACCATGCCATTGTGCATCCCCGCTGCGCCTCGCTTGACCTGACGTGGCGCCCTGAGATTGGTTGGACGCAGCGGGGGCGGACAAGCTCCGTTCTCGCGTGGGCGCTAGTCGCTCTCACTGGCTCGGGCGTCGGGTTTGGGGTCCTCCGCAATGCCACAGACCGTGCTTCACGCTTGACGGCCCGAAGTCGCTCTTGTAAATTAGAAACGAATCGAAAAGCTGGGATAGATGCAGTTTACGGAGAACAAAGGCCAGATATCGAATCGATTCTTGGCTCCTACACGGCCGGCGCATCGCCCCACGCCACCATCAGTTAGGGGAGTGCCGGCTCGAAGCAAGTTGAGAGCGCAGAATCGGCGTTAGTGAACATTTTAGATTCTTGCGAATAGCGCTCAACCAAGCTCACTGGTCCGGGGCAATGGCATCCAGGCTAGTTACGAACATTTTTTGGAACTGGAGTAGGTATGAGTTCGACTAAGGACGGCGCCGTTCGAGTGCTCGTGGTCGGTGAGTCGTGGATCAAGCACACGGTGCACATCAAGGGCTTCGACGAGTTCCGCACAGTCGAGTACGAGGAAGGCGGCGGCGTCTTCCTGGACTCGCTGGAGGCTTCCGGGCTCGACGTGACGTACATGCGCGCCCACGAGATCTCGGGGCGGTTCCCGAAGACGCTGGAAGAGTTGCAGCAGTTCGACGTCGTGGTCCTCAGCGACATCGGTGCGAACTCCTTCCTGTTGGCCGACGAGACGTTCCTGCGATCCGAACGCAGCGTCAACCGGTTGTCGCTGCTGGCGGACTTCACCGAAGCCGGCGGAGGCCTGATCATGGTGGGCGGCTACATGTCGTTCACCGGGATCGACGGCAAGGCCCGTTACGGGATGAGCCCGCTGGCACCGGTGCTGCCGGTCACCATGCTCGACTACGACGACCGCATCGAAGTTCCCGAAGGCCTCGACGCCACGTTCGACGAGCCGAACCACGAGATCCTCGGCGGGACCCCCGCGGAATGGCCGATGCTTCTCGGCTACAACCGGGTCATCGCCAAGTCCGACGCGACGGTTGTCGCGCGCTTCGGCGAGGACCCGCTGCTGGTCGTCGGTACCGCCGGCGTCGGCCGCACGGTGGCCTTCGCGTCCGATCTGGCGCCACATTGGGCGCCGCCGGAATTCGTGCAGTGGCAGCATTATCAGGCGCTGTGGACGTCGATCGTGAACTGGGCTGCGGGCCTCGACACGAGCCTTGTGTCGCCGGTGCACGCAATCGCTGCGGTAGATTGAGAATTTTATGAGCAATGGTCAGCCCCCGACGATGAAAGATGTGGCCCGGCACGCGGGCGTGTCCGTGAGCACGGTCAGCTATGTCTTGAACGACAGCGGACCGGTTGCGCCCGCACGTCGAGCCCGCGTGCTCGATGCTGTGCGGGTCCTCAACTACGCACCCAACGAGGCTGCGCGGGGGTTGAAGAGACGTTCGGCGCCCACGATCGGACTCGTGGTCCCCGAACTGTCGAACCAGTTCTTCGCGCTCCTCGCGGAAGGCGTCGAGCAGGCCGCAGCTGCTCGTGGAGTGCTCGTCGTGTTGTGTGCCCCCGAAGCCACCGACGGCGGAGAGTCGCTCAATGGGCGGCTGCTGCGAAGTCAGAGGCTGAACGGTATCATCTACCTGTCGGGGGCGTCGACGTCGCCGACATCGCTTCTCGAACTCACACGGCTCGGTCCGATCGTTCTGGTGGACGAGCAGGTCCCCGGATTCGACCTGCACGCCATCGTGTCGGACAACCGCCGCGGTGCCCGGGAAGTTGCTCAACATGTGCTCGAAGCAGGCCATCGCAAGATCGCCGTCATCGGCGGTCCCGACGGCCTGTGGACGGCCCAACAGCGACTCGCCGGCTATCGGGAAGCGTTGGCAGCCGCCGGAATCGAACCCGACACCGTTCCGGTCTTCGGTGGTAACTACCGGCAGGAGTCGGGTACGGAACTCGCGGCGAAGGCATTGTCCGGGCCGCCGTCGGAGCGCCCGACAGCGTTGTTGTGCGCGAACGACCTGATGGCCATCGGCGTGCTCGAATACTGCCGCGCCGAGGGCATCCGAGTGCCCGAAGAACTCAGCGTCGTCGGCTTCGACGACCTACCGCTGGTCTCGCTCCTCACGCCGAGATTGACCACCGTCCGCCAACCGGCTCGGGACATGGGTGAGCGAGCCGCAGGTGTCCTATTCGACCTGATCGATGGCAAAGACGAAGTCGAAACTACAGAACCCTTCCCCGCGCTGCTACAGATAAGAGATTCCGTGGCCACACCCTTAGGTAGTTCATGAGTACGGCGCTGGACGCGGGTACCACCCGGGGGCGAGTGTTCGTCGTCGGAGCGATCAACGTCGACCTGGTCGTTGCCGCTGAGAGGCTGCCCGGTCCGGGCGAGACCGTCGTGGGAACCCGCGTCGAACGGTACGGCGGCGGCAAAGGCGCCAACGCCGCAGTGGCGGCTGCGCGGGCAGGCGCGGAAGTGCATCTCGTCGGAGCGGTAGGCGCGGACGCCAACGGCACCGAAGCGCTGGACGAACTCACCGCCGAGGGCATCTGGGTGGACGGTGTCACCGTCCTCGAGCACGAAGCCACCGGGGTCGCGTTGATCGTCGTCGACCCGGGCGCCGAGAACCAGATCGCCGTCGGCGCGGGTGCCAATGCCGCACTGAGCGCCGAACACGTGACGCGCGCCCTCACCTCCGACCTGAGACCCTCGGATTCAGTGCTGGTCAGCACAGAGATCCCCGACGCCGCGGTGGCGGCCGCGGTGGTCGCTGCCGCCTCGGCGGGTGCACGCTGTGTCCTGAATCCGGCCCCTCCCATTCCCGGGGTTGCCGATCTCCTCGGGTACGGGCCGATCCTGACGCCCAATGCGGGTGAGTGTCTCGAACTCTCCAAGATGCTGGGTGACGGCCACACCCATGCCCGCGAGGCCGCCGGCGCGATTATGGCACGCACCGGAGCCCCGGTCGTCGTCACCCTGGGAGGTGACGGTGCCCTGGTACTCACGCCCGACGGGAACGTCGCCCACGTTCGGCCACGGCCGGCCGTGGCACGCGATACCACCGGTGCCGGGGATACCTTCAATGGCGTTCTGATCACCCGGCTAGCTGTGGGAGACGAATTCGACGATGCCGTCCGAGCCGCGAATGTTGCTGCTGCGATGTCGGTTGCGTTCGTCGGTGCCCGCGCAGGGATGCCTCGTGCCACGGAGATCGAAGTTGGCATCAAGGCCTAACCACCCTCCCGGAAGATCAGTGGTCGGAACAGCTATCCGGGTTCGCATGCCTCTCTTGACATCGTCCGGCGCATTGAATAGACGCCATGATGGCGGTGCCTGTACCGGGTGTTCGTTCGGAATGGTCACCAGTGCCTTAGCCACCGACTTGAACGAGGCTGTTGAGTCTGTTCTGCCCGTGCTGCCCGTACCTTTCGTGCAGGGCTGTCCAATCGGTCGCCTACGCGTCGATGATCGGCGTGAGTTGAGCAAAGCCCGTCGGGCACGGTGATGCATAGGCCGGCTCTTTTCGGGGTCTCTGTGTAATCGCCGGGTTGCCACCTATACCAGTTCACAGTAGCTGACTACTTCCTCGGCAGAAGCGGCGAGATCCTTGAGTAGGTCATTGGTGGTATCGGTGGGGATCCGAGAGCAGGGTGCATCTCCGGGCGCAAGTCCAGGATTGGGCCAAATGTTTGTAAGGTCCCAGTGGAATGCCGCGGGAGTGGCGAGCCCCTCTGGCACACCGCGACTCGGATAGGTGCGGCACTGAGCCTCTCGCCGTATGACCAGCCCCGCGCGGTGACTACGCCGTCCGCGGATGGCACTAGCCCGCTGGTGTTCTTCCTGCACTGGTCGTAGATCGGTGTGTATTGCCCAGTGCTGCATGAAAGGCGCCGCTACTTCTCTATAACGTAAAATAGAGAAACGATTCACAGGAGCGCTGCGTGTGAGCTTCCGCCCTCCCGATGTCGGCACAGTTGGCTAGGTTCTCGGCTACCTTGGTTGTTCCAAAAGAGTTGTGCAGTAGCAATTTAATAGATCTCATCACCAGATTTCCTTGCTTTTGGTAACCCCGCCCAGGTTGCGACCAATGTCCCGAGTTGATCAAAACTGCAGCGCCAACCTTGGGAAAGTAGTATCCTTTCTACCATGGGTATTGCCGCAATCGCCCGCATTATTGCCTGGGCATGGACAGAGTCGCGCATGCGCAGCTCGGAACTCAGGACGCCTGGTTCGGAGATCAATTCGACCTACAGTGAGGAACCAAGGCGGCGAGACGCTCGCTGAGTCTTTGCATTGATGTCTGCGCGGATCTCGGAATTCGACGAGATCGCCTCGCTCACTTAGTGTTCGGTTTCATGTCGTGCGTCTGCAATGGCTTCCTCGATATTGTGGCCTCTGACCACGGCCATAGCTTCGCGGAGACACTCGCTTTCGACCTCGAGGTTCGTCGACCAAAATATGTAACGTGCCATCGACGCCCCGTGTATTCACTACGGTGTACGGAACGAGGCGAACCCGACTTTCCGTGATTCGGAGTGTGTTTCATCAAGCATCATCAGCGACATCTCTGCCAGTACGCTCTGTCGGTGATGATGTCATTATCGTGCGAACTACTCTGAAGTCGATTATGCATTTTCGTCGGCGGCGTCGGCGACGAACCGCCGCGGCGGATATGTCAACGTGGCGGCACAGGAGAAGGTGCAGTCTGGCGACGGGACCTGTGGTGACCACCCCTTTTGGTGGGATAGCCACACCGCGGAGCCAGGGCCGCGGACATGCGTTCGGTGCGTCACTGCGCGTTTGGATCGGCGACGCGGCGGGGAAGGTAGTGGTCTGCTCCGTCGTGGCCAGCGGTCCGCGGAGACGCAAGGCCGAGTACCTGGAGGGCGGAACAAGAACGGTGGGTTGCAGCCGACGCGCTTGCCCGACCAATGTGTTCGCTGCGCCCCTCACCACAGTACTCGAGCAGATCCCGCGGCATTCCGATGCCGAATTGCACGCCAAACACGCTGGGGCCAGCAAGGGTTGATACATTGAACCGCTTGGCGTGTTGAACACGCCAAGCGGTCCGCCTAGTTCTGCCGACTCTGCGAGGCTCCGACTGTGTCACCTATACTACTGTGGTCGCCTCGGACCAGCTCTTCGAGTTCAGCTTGGTGCCCTGTTCGTTTTGGCAATGATCGGCACGGTAGCTGTATCAGCCTCGTCGTCGAGCAGCGATCTGGTCCTGAATTACACGAAGTCCGCTCAAGAACTCAGGCTGTTTGGCAGACCATTGTTGTGCGCGCGCTTCGCTTTCCAATGCCTGCTGATGTGATGGTGTAGTAAGAGCGCCCCGGATGCTGGCGGTTACTAGACGGGTGAAGTCGGGGTTCTGGTCGTCCAGGCGACGCGCAAGCGAGGTGGCGGCCGGGAGTAGCGCATTGTCGGGATAGACCTCCGCGACCAGTCCGTGTTTGCGCGCTGTTTGTGCATCCCATACTTCACCAAAGAGGCACGCCAATGTGGCCTGCTGTTGTCCGACAGCCTTGGCCAGCAACCAAGTGTGTCCTCCACCGGGATGGAGATGCAGCGCAGCAAACCGGGTATCGAATCGCGCGGATTCGCCCGCTAGCCGCACGTCGCAGGCCAACGCAAGATTGAAGCCTGCCCCAACTGCTGGCCCGTTGATCGCTCCAATGGTGACGAGGGGAGAATGAAGTACGCGCAAGAACCCCTCGTAGATCTCCTTGACCGAGTCGAAGTCGCCGGAAGCCGAGGCCTCGAGCGTAGAAAGTTCCGCGCCAGCACAGAAGGCACTACCTTCGCCCGTCAAAACTACCGCGCGAACTCGAGGGTCTGATTCCAACTTGTCGTAGGTGTCGCCGATGGCATGCACGAGTGCAGCTGAGAGCACATTCCGACTGTTGGGCCTCCGTAACGTAACCGTCGCAACACCGCCCGAGTGCTCGACTGCTACCAGCTCGTCAGACACCGATTGGCCTCCGGGTGCTTTGCCCGGCTGATCCGATTGCTCGCATCCTGAGTAACCTCCTACATTGGCAAACTGCGCTCGCAGACCATCGGAACTTGAAATGCATTTTCTCTCGATGATCGTACAGATGAATAGGTCGCGTAAAGCTGTACCGAGGCGGGCCTCTTGGGTTGAGTTGTCACAGCATAATTAAGCGTGGCTCATGCGGTAATTCAAAAATCGCACTGATGCCCGTGGCTGTGGATAGAGACGATTGTCACTGGCTTCTCTAACGGTGGTCCCGTCCCGGTAAACCGGTGCAATCAAAATGTCTTGGGACACGTTTAAACATTGTCAAGACAGGGATTGCCGGGCTTGATATTTAGCCTGGCAATCCCCGTCTTGCGTGCTATCGATCAGGCGTCATTGTCGCCATAAACCGACTTCAGCTCAAGGAAGTCGTGGAGTCCGAACTTAGCGAACTCTCGGCCGTTGCCCGACTGCTTATAGCCGCCAAAAGGAACATCTGCAAGAAGGGGTGCGCCGTTGATATGGACCATCCCGGTACGCATACGGCGTGCAACTCGTCGCGCGCGCTCGTGATCGCTGGAAGACACCATGCCGGCAAGCCCGTAACAGGAATCGTTCGCGATTCGCACTGCGTCGTCTTCATCCTGGTATGTAATGAGGGTCATTACGGGACCGAAGATCTCTTCCTGGGCGATGGTCATGTCGTTTGTTACGTCAGCGAAGACTGTTGGCTTGACGTAGTAGCCGGCAGTCAGGTGCTCGGGGCGTCCGAGTCCGCCGGTCACCAGGGTTGCGCCCTCGTCGATTGCCTTCTGGATCAGTCCCTGGATCTTGTCGAACTGTGCCTGTGAAACCACTGGACCGATCGTTGTTCCATCCGCCGTGGGCGGCCCCACGACGATACCGTCCGCCGCCGCCTTGGCGATGGCAATCGCATGGTCGATCTGTGACTCTGACACGAGGATACGAGAACTGGCATTACATGACTGGCCCGAGTTGAGAACCATGCCATTGACATCGCGGGTGATAACTTCTTCGAGGTCCGCATCGTCGAGCACAATGTTCGCCGACTTGCCACCCAGTTCCTGAGCGACACGCTTTACGGTCGGGGCCGCATTACGGGCCACGTCGATTCCTGCGCGGGTCGAACCTGTGAAGGAGACCATATCGACGTCGGGGTGCGATGAGAGCGCTGAGCCGACCGCGGGGCCCGCGCCGTTCACGAGGTTGAAGACGCCTGCCGGCACCCCCGCCTCATGGAAGATCTCGGTCAAGATAAGCGCGTTAAGCGGAGCGATCTCAGACGGCTTGAGCACCATCGTGCAACCAGCAGCCAGTGCGGGGGCGGTCTTAGCCGCAATCTGGTTCAAGGGCCAGTTCCAGGGAGTGATCAGACCGCACACGCCGACAGGTTCGCGCACGACGGTGGTAGTGCCGATCTTCTCCTCGAACTCGAAGTTCTTGAGGACTTCGAGTGTGGTGATGAAGTGGCCGAGGCCAAACGGAACCTGCGCCGCCTGAGCCAGGCCGGCTGGTGCGCCCATCTCATCGCTGAGCACCCCGGCGAGGTCGTCGGCGCGCCTCTTGTATCCGGCGATGATGTTCTCCAGCAGTTCGATCCGCTCTTCGCGGGTCGTAATGGAGTAGGCGTCAAACGCCGCTCTGGCTGCAGCTACGGCACGATCAACGTCCTCGGCTGTGCCCAGGGCGATGGTGGCGACGGGCTTTTCGGTGGCGGGGTTGATGACGTCGAGGGTTTCAGCGCTGGCAGGGGCCACCCACGCTCCATTGATGTAAAACTTCTTGCAATTCTCCATGGTACTTCCTTCGTTTGGGTGCGTTGGTTCGTCTGTTCTCTACTCGGCTGGTGCTGTCGCATAGTTGACGAGGATTCGAACCTTATTCAGCGGGAGATCTCAGGTAGACGGTCTTGCTATTGGTGAAGAACTGGCGTGCGGATTTCCCCAATTCACGGCTCATGCTGCTGGAGGCCTTCAAACCACCAAAGGGCACATGCGGCTCGATCCCCGCCGTTTCCCGGTTGATATGAACCAGGCCGGATCTGCTGCGCCGGATAAAATCCATTGCCGTGCCGATGTGGGACGTGAATATCGCAGCCGAGAGACCGAATACGGTGTCGTTCGCCGCTGTGAGCGCATCCTCGTAATCATCGACCGCGGTAACAACCACCACTGGGCCGAAAATCTCTTCCCGCATCAATCGGCTGTCTGAAGAGACCCCGGTGAGGACGGTGGGGGTGACGAGACAACTCCCGTCGCCGTCCCTATCTTCGTATCGCGCACGGCCGGTGAGCAACGTGGCCCCTTCGTCGTGGGCGAGCTTGAGGTATCCGCCGACCGTGTCACACTGTTCGACGGATGCGAGTGGACCGATGTCCGTAGTTTCCTGATATGGATCGCCTACCGTGAGACGCTCAACTTCTTCGACGAGACGACGGCAGAAACTCTGAGCCACGTCCCGCTGAACATACACACGGCTAGTCGCGGTACACCGCTGGCCAGTGGAGAGCATTGCCCCCCTCGATATTTGGGTCGCAGCATCGTCGACGTCCGCATCAGAAAGAACAATGGCGGGGTTCTTGCCGCCTAGTTCGAGCTGGACCTTCACGTTGCGGTCGGCAACCGCTTGCCGCAAGCGGAGTCCGACCGAATTGGAGCCGGTGAATGTCAGGGCAGACAGCCGCGGGTCACCGGTGAGGGCGGGAGACAACGCCCGTCCGTTGCCGGTAATCATGTTCAATACGCCGGGAGGAACCCCAGCCTCCATCAATATTTCGGTCAACAGCACTGCGCTGCCAGACGCAGCCTCTGCAGGCTTCCACACTACAGTGTTCCCGAAAGCCAGTGCGGGAGACAGCTTGAACGCGGGAATTGCTGACGGGAAATTCCAGGGAGTGATTACACATACAACCCCCGCCGGCTCCTCCACGGTCATCAAAAACGTATCGACGCTTGAACCGGGGTAGGTCTCGCCCATAGGTTGTGAGACCTCGTTGGCAAAGTAGCGAAGGACTGCGACGCTGCGCCGAACTTCACCTCGGGCATCGCGAATGGCTTTGCCCATGTCGGCGGTAAGTCGTCGCGCAGCCTCCTCGACTCGGGCTTCGAGCAACTCCGCAGCTCGGGCGAGTATTGCGCCTCGTTGACCGGGCGGCACCGCCGCCCAACCAGGAGCTGCTGCAGCCGCAGCGGTGTATGCCTCCTGGACATGATGCGCCTCCCCCTCCGCGAACGTTCCTGTCTCCTCTTTGAGGTTGGCGGGATCGAATCGTTTGAAGGTGCGATTGGAGCTAGTCCACATGCCATTCACGAGGAGCGTGGCTCCGCCTGACGTAGGGACGCCCGCTAAGTTCGCCATAAAGGGTCCTAACTAATGGAAAGCGGATGTTGTTCGGGCTGCAACGACGGCGGTGCCATCCGGTACGTCGGTGGTGTCTTGGATAGACTGATCGGATTACGTGGCAGATTGACCACCGTTCCGTCCGAGCGCGCCACCTGGACAATGGGCGCAAGACCGAGTTGTTCGGCCGTATCGAACGCTGCGGGGATGTTGTTGACGGCAGCTGCAGGTACGCCCGCGGTGGCGAGATCGTCCGCCCACTCGGTCGCGGTTCTATCGCGGAGCTTGTCGATCAAGATATTTCGTAGCAAAAGACGATTGTCGACCCGTGCGCTGTTCGTCTCGAACCGCGGGTCATCTACCAACTCTTGGGCACGCACTGATTCACACAAGGCGGCGAACTGTGAATCCGTGGCCACGGCAACAGCGAGTTCGCGGTCAGCGGTGGGTATCAGGTCGCACGGAGCGATACCGGGATGGGCATTACCCTTTCGAGTCGGTATCACCCCACCGCTTGTAAAGGCCGCGCCTTCATTCACCAGGGAGCCAAGTAGTGACGATAAGAGATCAACCTCGACACGCTGACCCAGTCCGCTAGCCTCCCTGAATCGCACAGCCGACAGGATGCCTACCGTGGAGTAGAGGCCAGCCAGCACATCAACCAGAGCAACCCCCACCTTCTGGGGCTCGCCGCCGGCCTGTCCAGTGATGCTCATGAGCCCGCCGACCGCTTGCAGCAGCAGGTCATATCCTCGAAGGTGCGATCCACCGTCACGGCCGAAACCGGTGATCGAGCAATAGACGAGTCCGGGATTGAGCTCGCGTAGGACCTCGTAGCCCAGCCCTAGCTTGTCCATGACCCCAGGCCGAAAGTTCTCCACCACTACGTCCGCGTGCGTGGCCATCTTCAGCGCCATCTCGATGCCGTCCGAACTGGCGAGATCGATCGTAACGCTCGTCTTATTCCGATTAATGGACTGAAAATAGGTGGCCTCGTTCGAATCATCGTACGGCGGACCCCACGACCTGGTGTCGTCACCGACCCCAGGCCGCTCGATCTTGGTGACGGTAGCTCCCAAGTCGCCTAGCAGCATCGTGGCGAATGGGCCCGCCAAGATCCGAGAGAAATCGACGATGTGCAGATTTTCCAGAGCAGCCGCCATGTCGTACAGGAACCTTCCGCTAGAAACGATTACATCATCCTAAATGTGGTAGAGGTATGCCGTCAAGCACCGACCGCCCATCGCTCGGTGAATTCGGCAGGCGTCCTGGCGATGTCCACGACGCCATCTGAGGCTGTAAATATCACGCATCCTCAGCCGCCGCGGCTGGTTTGCAGGAAGCGACCGTCAGCAAGTTACATTCGTGTGCACTAGGTCCCGAAAGAGTGGAACGTCGACATCGGTTGCGAACTGGATCTGTCGAGCCGAGGACGGGGAACGGGCTTCGTCTGTGAACTGAACCAAGGTCTGGCCCCGGCGTTCTCCTGCGGCGGTAACGACTTCAATCGATGCAGGTCTTGTGCTGATAACTGGTGGGTGGACGATGCTCGCCAGGACAAGCGCGTCGTGCATTGGCCATCCGCCCTCGTGAAGGTCGCCGTATGCGTTGATCATTCGGGCGAGTAACGCCCCTCTTGGCGACTTGCGCCGCAAACATTCGAGATCGTCCACATCGAGAGTCGCGCGGCGGGTTACATCCAATCCGACCACGACAATCTCGGCGCCTCCAGCATCAGCGAACACAAGGGCGGCCGCTTCGGGATCGTGCCAAATGTTGAACTCGGCATGGTCGGTAATGTTTCCTGGCCCCGTCCCGCCACCCATCACCGTGATGCGCGCGATCCGGTCTGTGAGATCTGGGTGTTTGGCGAGGAACATCGCGATGTTGGTCAGGGGTCCGAGGGCAGCGATATCCACAGACCGAGGTTCGGCATCCCGCAAGATGTCGGCGATAAGGTCCATCGCGTGCATCGATCGACGTTGCAGCCCCGGGGCTTCGAGCTCTATTCCGCCTAGACCATTGTCGCCGTGCGGTGAATCTTTGACGCGCTTGTAAGTGCCGACCAGGGGATGCGCTGCTCCTGCCGCGACGGGGACGTCGCTGCGATCAAACGCGGCAAGCAACGCCACGGCGTTGGCGTTGGTGACGTCCAGCGGCGAGTTGCCCGCCACGCTGGTCAGTCCAACCACTCTGACTTCGCTGCTTGCGAGTGCCATTGCTATTGCCAATGCATCGTCTATTCCCGGGTCTGTGTCAATGATGAGCGGTCTTGGGCGGGGCATCGCTTGCCTTCTTTCGCGGAGCTTGCGGAGCTGGCCACGGCAGCGCGCGCCTTCTTGCGCTACGCAGAGTAGAAACGATACCATTCGGAGATCGTTCGCCGAGCGAGACGCGGAGGCGCGCTTCGCAGGGTTATCCGAAGTGGGGCAAAGAGATGCCTGGTATCACTCGTCTAACAGTTGACGGTCGATATTCGCGCCTTCCTTAGGTCAACATCTGACAGGATGGAAACGATCTATAGAGAGTTTCGCGCCGTGGCGTCATCGAGCTTGAGTCGCCACTATCCGGGGATTGATGGCCCGCGTTACCGCTGCGACGCATTGAACGGCCGTGCCACTCGGGTTAAGGCAGGATTCCACGCCAAGCTGATCTAAGCTGCAAGTTTCGGTAGGGAGGACGCGGTGCGATGAATGGTCTACCGAAATCGGAAGGGGCATTGTAGAATCGGTTCCGCTCCCTTTCGGTTTTGCGATCGATGACCGCGGACCTTCCCAGTCCCAGTCAATCCTCCCCGGCGTTTCGGTGTGAGTTTGACGAGGGTGGGTCGGATTGACGTATCGACAGAAGCGGTGCTGAAAGGTCGAATTTGGATCGGGTTAGCGTTCTAAACGCAGAGGGCACGGTTTCAGTCTCCGGCGATGTACTCGCCAACTACGGTCCGACGGATCCGGGTGCGGAATACGGGGGACGAAGGTCCGGATCTGAAAGATGCGTACCTCGTCGGCCATGGACTGTTCTGACCGGCGCCGCCGCACGTCGAAGACAGGCACATCAGTACTACCTTCCACCAATGAGACAGTGAGGTCCTTGAACGGTGGCCGCCTTGAGAAGCATCCCGACAAGTAGTGGTGCGGACAGCGCTACGTCCGTGGGTTCCGCAACGAGCATGCCGATGAGTTACGGCAAGCGGTTGAAACTGTTTTCCGGTCGGGCCAACCCCGACATCGCGAAAGCGATCGGTGCTGAGCTGGGCGTGGGGCTGAGTCCGGTCGTGCTGAAGACCTTCTCGAACGGGGAGGTGTACTGCCGGTTCGAGGAGTCGATCCGCGACGCCGACGTCTTCATTGTTCAGCCGACCTGTACCAATGCCGATACCGGGGTCACCACCAACGACGCACTGATGGAGCTGATGGTGATGATCGACGCCGCAGTGGCTGCCAGTGCACACCGCGTCATCGCCGTCACGCCGTGGTACGGGTACTCGCGGCAGGACAAGCAGAGCGCCCCGCGTGAGCCGATTTCCGCGCGGATGGTCGCCCGGATGCTCGAATCGGCGGGAGCAGACCGACTCCTGGCGATGGATCTGCATGCCGGACAGCTCCAGGGCATGTTCAAGATCCCGGTGGACCACATGACGGCAATGAGGCTGCTCGCTCAGTATTTCATCGATCTCGAGATGGAGGACCTCGTGGTGGTGGCACCCGACGCCGGCCGGGTGAAGCTGAACAAGAGTTTCGCCAAGTGCGTCGGCGCCGATCTCGCGATTCTCGACAAGGAACGCCCGAGACATCAGGTCGCCGAGATAGGTCACGTGATCGGAGATGTTCGGGGCAAGACCGCGATCATCGTCGACGACATGATCGATACCGCCGGCACGCTCCGTGCTGCGGGGGAGATGGTGATGAGGGCAGGAGCGTCGAGGGTGTTCGCCGCAGCGACCCACCCGGTGTTCAGCGGCCAGGCCTACGACAACCTCGCCGCATCGCCGTTCGACGAGATCGTCGTGACCGACACGATCGCGCTGTCGCCCCAGGCACCGGCCAATGTCCGCGTGCTGTCCTGCGCCGGCGTCCTCGCCGACTCGATCAGCCAGGTCTTCCGAGGCGGATCCGTCAGCGAAGTGTTCGGCAGTGAGTACCAGTTGTTCTGATCGATAGAAGTGGGAGCCGCCGAGCCGCGCTCGGAGGGGTTTCCATCACACCGGTAGAGGCGTAGAGAGCATCCCACCATGAGTCTCGATATAGGTACGAAGTCAACAATTCACCAGCTCGGCACCACGAGGAGCGCCCTCGACGCACTGTCCGTCGATGACGCGACCGTCCTCACCCGTCCCCTTCCGGAGCTGATGGAACGGGCAGCCGCACTACGCGACGCACTCTTCGGCACGAGGGCGACGTACTCGCCGAAGGTCTTCATCCCGTTGACCACACTGTGCCGCGACGGGTGTGGCTACTGCACCTTCTCCCGCTCACCCGCACGCGCGGAGGCGCCCTACCTCACGCCCGATCAGGTGCTCGCGATCGCCATGCAGGGGGCCCAGGCGGGATGCCACGAGGCGCTGTTCACACTGGGGGAAGAGCCCGAAGACCGATACGACGTCGCGGCCCAATGGCTGGCCGATCACGGCTATAGCTCCACCGTCGAGTACCTGGCCGCAATGTGCCGGCTCGTGACCGCGGAGACGGGATTGCTGGCGCACTCCAACGCCGGAGCCCTCGCACCGGATGCGCTGTCGCTGCTGCGGACGGTCAGCCCCGGCCAGGGCATGATGATCGAGTCGTTGAACCCGACGCTGATGGCCCACCGCGGTGCGCCCGACAAGACACCGGAACGCCGACTGGCCACGCTGGAAGCCGCGGGCGAACTCGCAATTCCCTTCACGACCGGGATCCTCGTCGGCATCGGAGAGTCCCCGCAGGACCGTGTCACGGCGCTGCGAGCCATCGCCGAGCTGCACAGACGCTACGGGCACATCCAAGAAGTGATCGTGCAGAACTTCATGCCCAAACCGGACACCGTGATGCGCAACGAACCCGCCTGCCCGCAGGACGAGTTCCTCCGCACGATCGCGATGGCGAGGTTGATCCTGCCGCCGGATGTGCACCTGCAGGCACCCCCCAACCTGTCGGAAGACTTCGGTCCGCTGCTCGACGCGGGGATCGACGACTTCGGTGGTGTGTCCCCGGTGACGGTCGACCACGTCAACCCGGAACGGCCGTGGCCCTCGCTCGACCGGCTCCGCGAGGTGACCGAACGCCACGGCAAATTCCTCGCACCCCGCCTCACCGTGTACCCCGAGTTCGCGCGCCGCCCCGAACAATGGATCGACCCCGGTCTGCGCTTTGCGATCATGGACAGGTCGGACGCCGAGTCGCTCGGCCGCGACGACCCGGGTGCGATGTTCCCCGAGAGCCACGCCGACGCGAAGAACGTCGGCACCGGGGCGGAAGTCGTCCAGATCGGTCGACGCTCGACAGTGTGGAGCTCCGGGTCGGAGTTCGCGCCCACCGATCTGGTGCCGAGCCGCAGGCGAGGGTTCGACGGCCCCGTCCGTGGCGTCCTCGACGGTATCGCCTCGGGGCAGGAACCGGGAGTGGACGAGATCGTCACCCTGTTCGGAGCTCGTGGGGGAGAGGTCGCCGAGGTCGCCGAGTTCGCCGATAACCTCCGCTCCAGGGCGGTCGGTGACGACGTGACATTCGTGCGGAACCGAAACATCAACTACACCAATGTCTGCACCTTCAAGTGCACCTTCTGTGGGTTCTCCAAGGGACCGTTGTCGCTGAACCTGCGCGGCAAGCCGTACCTGCTGACCCTTCAGGAAGTCGCCGCCCGTGTCCGGGAGGCGTGGGATCTCGGGTGCACCGAGGTCTGCCTGCAGGGCGGCATCCATCCGTCCTTCGACGGCGACTACTACATCGACGTCTGCCGCGCGGCGAAGGAAGCAGCCCCCGACATCCACGTGCACGGCTTCACGGCCCTCGAGGTCACCGAAGGAGCCAAGCGGCTCGGGGAGCCGCTCGAGAAGTACCTACAGCGATTGGTCGACGCAGGACTGAAGTCGCTACCGGGCACCGCCGCCGAAATCCTCGACGACGACGTCCGGGCGATCCTCTGCCCGGACAAGATCGACACCGAGGAGTGGCTCGAATGTCACCGCGTCGCCCACTCGATGGGCCTGACGTCGAACGTGACGATGATGTTCGGAACCGTCGAGGAGCCCGTGCACTGGGCGCGCCACTTCCTCCGCACCCGAGAACTCCAGCGTGAGACCGGAGGGTTCACCGAGTTCGTCGGTCTTCCGTTCGTACACATGGCGGCTCCGATCTACCTCAAGCGAGGTGCGCGCCGCGGTCCGACCTGGCGAGAAGTAGTGCTGGTCCACGCGATTGCGCGAATCGTCTACGACGGGCTCATCGACAACGTGCAGGCGTCGTGGGTCAAGCTCGGACTCGACGGGGTCCGTCAACTGCTCCAAGCCGGAGTGAACGACGTCGGCGGGACGTTGATGGACGAGAACATCAGCCGCGCCGCCGGCGCAGCCCACGGCCAGCAACTCGACGAGACAGACCTGGACGCGGTGGTGCAGGGAATCGGCCGCCGACTGCGACGGCGCACGACCAACTACCTGACGCCTCCCACCCACCAGCTCGATCTGCACGGTGCGCCCACACACTCACCAGAGGTGATCCTCAGATGACAACAACAAGAACCACTTCCGCTCCCACCAAGCCGATCCCCTATATCTACGACGACAGCGAACAGCTCGCCGGTGACGTCGCGTCGAGGTTGCTTTCGAAACTTGCCCAGGCACAGAAAGAGCGCGCCTACGCGTCGCTGGTGCTCACCGGAGGACGAACCGGGACAGCGGTGCTCGAGAGACTACGCACCGCCCCGAATCGCGACATCGTCAACTGGCATCGAGTGAACTTCTTCTGGGGCGACGAACGCTTCGTATCCCGACACCACCCCGACCGTAACGAGAAGCAGGCGCGCGAGGCCCTACTGGACCACCTGCCCGTGGACCCGGGCCGTGTCCACGTCATGGCGCCCTCCGACGGCGGCTTCGGCAACGACGCCACCGCAGTGGCAAACGCCTACCAGGCGCTACTGTGCGCGTACGGTCGCCTGGACAGGACGCCTCTGTTCGACATCTGCCTCCTCGGGATGGGCGAGGAAGGTCACGTCGCCTCGATCTTCCCGGACTCACCGGCAGTGCTGGAGAAGCAACGTGAAGTGGTGGCGGTGTACAACTGCCCGAAGCCGCCGAGCACCCGGATTTCGCTGACCCTGTCGGCGATCACGCGCTCCCGCGAAGTGTGGCTGATGACTACCGGCGACGCCAAGGCGTCTGCAGTCGCGGCACTGATGGAGCAGGGGCTGACGCCTCAGCAGCTTCCAGCAGCGGGGGCGCAGGGATCGAGCGCAACCCGGGTGTTCCTGGACGCCGGCGCCGCGGGCCTGCTGCCCAGTTACGACGAAACAGCACCGTGACGAGGCGGCTGTGCTGACAGCTGAATCTGTGCAACCTCGCCCTGCAGAAGATTTGCAGGTTGACTTGGTCATTCCGGTAAAAGCGCTGAGTGAAGCCAAAACCCGTCTTCTTGGTGCAGCAGACGGAGGGAAAGGCGGCGCCACCTGGCACAAGAGTCTTGTTCTTGCCATGGTGAACGATACAGTGACCGCCGCTCTCCAAACGCCCGCGGTTCGCCACGTCTTGGTTGTTACTCGCGATCCCGACGTGGCCAAGAGTGTTCAGCGGCTGGGCGCCGCCGTCTTGCAGACTGAACCTGGAGGGGGCCTCAACGCTGCCCTCGACCATGGGGCAAAGGCACTGCACGCCGGAAAGCCAGGTCGAATAGTTGGCGCAATGCTTGCTGATCTCCCAGCGTTGCGTCCCCGTGAACTCTCCTCCTTCATCTTTGCTGCAGCAGGTCGACGGTCGATTTGTGTCGATCGGGCGGAAACCGGGACGACATTGCTGCTCTCCGCTCGGGGGGAGAGCCTCCAGCCTCGGTTCGGCAATAGGTCGGCACGTGCACACCTTTCCTCCGGAGCGATCCTGTTGGCTGGCCACTGGCCTTCGCTCAGATCGGACGTGGATACGGCGTCTGATCTCCGGACGGTGCGCGATTTGGGAGTTGGCAAGTGCACGGCAGCCCGCATCGCCGCTTGCCAGTCGAACCACGAGCTGATGATGCTGGACAAACACGAAGTCGCGATGCTTCGCTTCGCGCGGCAGTGGACGCCGTTCGGTGGTGGAAGCGACGAAGAGATCTTTGTCGAGTTCGGTATCACCCCTCGTGCATATTTCGAGCGACTCATCGAGTTGCTCTCGCCGGATGTCACCCCCAAGCTGAGCACCATTCGTCGCGAATCGATGCTTCGGCTGGCATACGGGCGTATCGCGGAGGAAGTTGAACTTTGGCAGAAATACAGAGGGCGAGCTACGAGATGACGATGCGTGCAGCTACGGTGAACCATTCGCACTGCTCGTCACGTACTGAGGTCCGATCGTGAGCGTGACCTCTTGCGGGACTCAACAGCTGAGTGTGATGCTGCCTTCCTGCGCCGCATATTCTGCCGGATTGAGCCAGCAACAAGGTGACGTACCGGTCCATCCGCCAACCCGAAGCAAGTTGGTACGGATGAGTTGGCTGTACGCTGCCATCGACATAGGGAGTGCCCGGCTATGACCCGTGCAAAGGCGAACGACCACGGGGCGATGAACGGACTGCAGGTCATACCCGTGACGGGCCTACCAGAGTTCCGGCCGGGGGACGACCTCGTGGAACACATTGCTCAACGAGCGTCTTGGCTGGTCGACAACGATATTGTCGTGATTACGAGCAAGATCGTCTCCAAGTCGGAAGGGCGGATAGTCGCTGTACCGGGCGACACCGACGAGCGGGAGGCCTTCAGGGGTCGGCTCATCGAGCAAGAGGCGGTGCGAATCGTAGCCCGAAGGGGCCACACCCTGATTACTGAGAACCGGATCGGCATCATTCAAGCTGCCTCGGGAATAGACGCATCCAATGTCTTTTCTGACGAGCTGGCTTTACTTCCGAATGACCCAGATGCTAGCGCACACTCGATTCAAAACGGGCTGAAGGAACGGCTCGGAGTCACAGTGGCAGTGGTGATCACCGATACGATGGGTCGAGCCTGGAGAAAAGGGCAAATCGACGCGGCGATCGGCAGCGCCGGGATTGCAGTGTTGCACGGGTACGCCGGCACCACAGACTCGCAGGGCAACGAGTTGCAGGTCACCGAAGTGGCAGTCGTCGATGAAGTCGCCGCCGCCGCGGACCTGGTGAAGGGAAAGCTGTCGGGGAATCCGGTTGCTGTTGTGCGCGGGCTTACGTTGCAAGATGACGGCACCAGCGCGCGTGATGTGCTCCGACCCGGACCGGACGACATGTTCTGGCTCGGCACCTCCGAGGCGGTGAGACGAGGGCGCCGCGAGGCATTGTTGCTTCGGCGCTCGGTTCGTTCCTTCACCGACACAGCGGTAGAACCGCAACTGATCCGGACGGCAGTCGCCGAAGCTCTTACGGCTCCTGCGCCGCATCACGCCCGTCCCGTCCGGTTCGTTTGGCTGCGGTCCGATGTCAAGCGCAATCGACTACTCACAGCCATGCGTGAGCAGTGGCGCACAGATCTTGTCAGCGATGCATTACCGCCAGAGCTGGTGGACCGACGTATGGAACGCGGCAGCATCCTATTCAATGCGCCCGAAATGATCGTTCCGTTTTGTGTACCGGACGGCGCTCATGATTATCCCGACGTGAACCGACGGCAGGCGGAGGCGACGATGTTCACCGTGTCAGTTGGCGCGGCCGTTCACGGCCTACTGGTCTCGTTGGCTACTCAGGGGGTTGGCAGCTGCTGGATCGGCTCCACCATCTTCGCTCCAGACGTAGTGCGCGCACAGCTCGACCTCCCGGCAGAGTGGCGACCTCTGGGAGCCGTCGCAATAGGCTACGCAGCTCAGCCGCCGGAGCCCCGCCCGCAGGCAGACCACGCTGATGCATTAATCGAACTCTGAGCACGCCCGCTTCAAGGTGTCCTACCTCGGGGCACTCAGACATTCGGTCGCCCGGACGCACAGTATCGGCCCGTTAGGTGGCGAATTGATCAACCCCAAGGTGTTGTATAAGTTTGAGGGCGGGAGACCCGCAACCACGGTTGAGCGCACCCACAACTCCGACGCGGCAATCGACCCGAGCACCCAGCGAGTCAGGGAATCCCAAGCGTCACGCCAAACGGCGACTCCCGTCCGCATGGACCGCCGCCTACGACAGCTCGGACCGAGACCTCCACGCTTCGCCGCCAATTCAAAAGCTCAGTGGCGCAGCCGACACCACTGGCAAACTCCATCCCACCTCTATGGGGACATCAGACCCGCCCTCGTGGTGGCGGCACGCTCGTCGGTAGCGCAGGCGACGAACCGCCGCGGCGGACATGCCCTTGTGGTCCAAATCGGCTGCCCAACCTCACATGTCGGCTGCCCAACCTCACATGTCGGCTGGTGCGCGACGTGATCTGTCGGTGTCCGACATGCGCATGACTTCGCGACGTCACGGCGGGTGGTATCGCAATCGAAGCCACGTTCTCGTCGGACATCACCTTCACGGCCTCGGCTATTCACGAACGTCTCGAAAGTGAAGGATCCATCACTGTCACCTACCAGGGTCAAATTCTATTGCGGCACCTGCCGTGCCCGGTTCGACCGCACCAAGCTCATCACGGACGCTGGCAGCCATTTGAAACGGCGTATGTACGTCCAACGCTCTCCATCGAGATGATGGCCACGGCCACCCTTCGGGTTCGTCATCTGTGGCGGTTGACGATTCGAAGGGTGGCACTTTGTCGCGGGTGAGTGCAACAGGACTCGCCGAGCACCTACATTTGAGATAGTACGTGGACCGGTATGAGGCTGTACACCGGAACATCTGCTGTACGACAATATTGACCTGGCGGTACAGATCTGCCGATCGTCAAGTTGACCGCTCTCCTGACGAACTCCTCGGAGGCTTGGCTACCGAGGGCCGTAGCGCCCAAACCCGGTGCTATCGGCCGCGCAAAATTGCTGCTTCCGAAAGCCGAGGTATTTCTACGAGAGCACCTCGTCATAGTAGTAGGCGGGAACTTCACGGTTGCTGTTTTCGAGGACTTCGTTCCATGACCACGTCCGCAGAATCTTCCCATTCCTGAAGACTGGAACCAACAGATTCTCTTCAGGCGAGACCTGCGCTCGTGGAACAGTCTTGTAGTCACCGTCGACCTTGCGCAACGCCAATCGTCCAGCCTTGGAGTGCTTCATCAGGTTTCCGGTCGGCCTCTTGGCAATGTCCTTCCACTCACCATTGATACAGATGGCGTTTGCCTTCTGGCCGAAATTGAACGTGTCGCGGTTGATCTGCTGCAGCAGCCCGCCACCCATACCGCACAGCGCGTTCTCCGCCGAGAGACCTCGACGCTCGAGCTCGTCATAAACCTGACGCAAACTTTCGATCGTCAATCCGTCACCCTGCAGCGCGCGAATGTAGGGCGGGAGGACCTTGAACCCCTTGCTATTGACCTCGTGCCCAAACGCCTCCATCAGCCACTCGACCGTGTCGGAAGTGACCTGCACCACGTCGCCCGAGTCGATACGGATGCCGACGAGCCCAGGATATTCCTCTACCAACTCCTTCAGCTTTACGCCGACGATATTCCGAACGGTGTTTTCGTGGTTGAAAGTGTCAGTCAACAAACTGACAATAGGCGATTTTCTTTCGAGCATTCGTCGCATTTGTTCGGCTTCCCCATCGGGGCCCCATGAAGAAATGCTCGCGTGCTCCATGTGGACACCCGAAAAAGCGGGAGTTGACGCGTCGTAGTATTTTTTAGCGGCCACTGTTGCGGGTACAGTCTCGCTCTGGTCAAAGTTCACCAGATGCGCCATCCCGCCCAACGCTGCAGACTCCAATGAACTCACACCGCGAGCGCCGAAGTCGGCCAGGTAGTGGCCTGCTAGGTCAGGATTATCCGAGGTGCGTTCCAGGGCGTTCCAGATAATCTTCTTCAACATCCAGCTCAGGGAGCCTACGGAAGTCGGATACCAAACGGCCCGCAAAAGTGCGGTTTCAAAGAAGCTGGGCACCCAGAAGTACTTTGGATCGGTATTGATGACCTGCAGCATTACGTTCCTTGTCGGAACTACTGTCCCTTCGGGAACGGCTTCGATCTCGATCGGCAAATAGCCCCCATGGTCTTCTAAGAGGTCCAGCCAGATCTGTCGATTAAACTCAACATTAGTACCCCGAATTATTGCTTCGGCCTCATCAATGTCTTCGACGGTGAAAGGCTTGCTGAGATACTCCCGGAGGAAGGCCTGTAGGCCGAAAAAAAGTGTGGCGGGGAAGGCGCCGCCTCGGGACTCAATGTAGCTCGACACATACTCGGTGCCGGGCGGATACTGGAAAAACTGCGTGTGCTTATAGTTGTCGGTATTGGTCAGCAGGTTAGTGAAGCCAGTTCTGGTGGACATATAATGCTCCTACGGAAATGGGGGGAGGCAAGAATTCGATCAGATGCACCTAGTGCACTGTGGAAGCGCCCAACGAGGTGGACCAAACGTCCTCAGGGGTCACGGAAAATCAATCCGTTGTTGAGATCCTGCGATCTTTGAGAAAATCCGGAAGTTCGTGTACTTCTGTGACCTGCGGGGTGGTCGTCTCCCGTGTGTCCCAGCCGATCATCTTCTCCGGCCGCAGCTCAAAATAGGTTCTTCCAGCGACTTTGCCGAACAGAAAGTACGGCTCTGCAAAGGGATGCCCTGTGTAGAAGTACTTGTCGTAAACCAGCTGTTCGAGGTGAGCCACACGCTCGGGATCGTTCTCTATCGGAACGGCAGAGCCGAGGATCCGTACGCCCGCGACGGTGGCGTACTCGTCACCGCTGTCTACCAGTGCGGACAGTGCGCGGCCGGCCCTCACATTCGCTGCGTGACGCCCGGCGGCGTCAATGGGAAGGTAGATCTTCTCGTCATCGACTACGTACCACAACGACGACAAGTAGATCGTCCCGTCTTCGTTAGAGGTAGCCAGTCGGATCATTGGCTGACGGGCTAGATAGGCCCACCTCTTCTGTCCTCGCAGTGGCGCCGCCACACTGGCGGTAACGGCTGGCACGTCTTCACTCATTTTTCCATCCCCTGTCCCCGCAGACTGCGCAACTGTTTGCTGTAAGCTTTTTGCTCGACGATTCCAGGCCTTGGTGATGGTCCACTGGTGAACAAGAGACGACTCTCCTGGCCTGTCGGCTCCATGGTGTAGTTGAATCCTGCCGGCAGGTATAGGACTTCGCCGGGGCCAATTTCCAACACGACTTCGCGGCCTCCGCGGTCCTGCGCACGAACCCGCATCATGCCTGAGATGCAATACTGGGTTTCGTCAAAGTTCGCTTGAAACCAATGTACTTCCCCGTGCTGGGGCTCTACGTACATCATTCCGTGCCGGAAGTACCTTGCATCATCTCGTTCTTGCGTGAGAAAGATCTTGGTCCCAATTCCGTTGTTCCAGTTCATCTGCGGGAGGGACTCAATTTCTTCTTCAGCTATTGCTCGAGGATAACGACGAGCGTTCTGAGCCTGTGGATCAACGTCTGACATCGATATGCCTTTCCATACACCTAAAAATGGGTTGTGAGGTGGAATCGACTTACTTGGGAAGTAGTCTTCGTTCATTGATAGGCGGTTGTGCGAGCAGTCGTGCATCCCAGCCGCTCATCTCGTCGACGTCGATTCGATACCAACGTCGGTTCTTCACAGCGCCGTCGCTGAAATAGAACTCAAGGTGGGGGTGAGCATGATAGAAGTACTTCTCGGCGGAAATGTCGAGCAGTGTTTCGACAAAGTCGCCCTCTGTGAGATGAGCAATTCCGCGGAAGTGGACTGACCTGAACTCGGTGATCTCGTCGCCTTCGTCGATGACGCCGGAAACTACGTTGTTCCTACTGATGTTGTTGATGTGAATATTCGCCGGTGTCGTAGTGGCTCCTGGGTCGCCAATCGCACCATCGAGGGGAATGTAAAGGGTTTCCTCGTCGGCCACGAACCACTCGGCGCTTACGTGAATTGCTCCGGAATCATCGGAGGAAGCCAACCGAACCTTTCGGGCACGTTGTAGGTATGCCCGTCGTCCGATGCCATCGAGGGGAACAAATTCGTTCAGTGAAACTGCCATGACCTAGTCTCCTCAGAGTTCAGGGTTGTCGCGCATCGCGATCAGTGCGTCGCTGTAGGACGGATCGTCGCCTGTGTATTTCCATCCGGATTGTTGGACCGGTGCCATCGTCCAGAAGTTGATTGAGTCCACGCCCGAGGCTCTGAAGGTGTATTTGAAGCCCGCTGGGGCCCAGAAGTGGTCACCTTCGTCGACGACGTAATCGGCCTCGGCCCCGTCGGCGTCGACAGCGTGCAATCGCAGCTGGCCCTTCACACAGTAGAAGGCCTCATCCCATGCGGTCTCATCCCAAACAAAGTCTTCCATGTCTGAATCGTGGAAGCAGTATCCTTGTGTGTAGTAACGAGAGTCCTCACGTTCGCGGGAGATGAAAACTCCACTCGCGCAGCCCTTGGAAAAGGGCAGACGTGGCATGCTCTCAATGTCCTTGAAATTGATTACTTTTGGAAATCGTTGAGGGCGGGACGGAAATGAGGCTCGAATTTCGGCGCCCACTGATTTCGTGGTGGACGTGCGCGGGTTGGGCATGAGTGTTCCTCTCTGGGTTGCTACCTTGATTCGCGAATCGGTGTGGAGTCCGCTTGTGGCACACAGTCGTATCGGAACGCTGGACGATGCCCAGCGGCAGAACTCTGACAATCAATGAGGCTTCCACCTACGTACAGGGAAGGGGTGGTGGGTGCGCTATCCGCTGCTACTTCCGGTGAGAGTGTTTGTGGGTCCGGCGATGAGACGACGTCCGATGGTGTAGGCGTGTCGAAGGTCGTCGCCGTCGTAGAGTTCGGCTGCGAGGCTGCGAATGGGATCCTTGGCGTTGACGCCAACCGTGTTCGGGAGCCATTCAAAGAGGGAGATATCAGAAGTCGAATCACCGTACGCAACGCACTCAGTGACAGCCAGTCCCCAGTCGTCGAGGATTCGCTTGGTGATGAGAACTTTGTCTTCGACGGTCAACGTGGAGTGCTCAGTGACTTCCCCTCCCAGTTCTATTCGCGACCCAAACGTTGCATGTGCCCCCCACCGTTCCAAACGTCGAACGAAGAAGTAGGGCGACTGCGAAATCACAATGCACCGTTCATCACGTTCGGCAATGTCGGCGAAGACCTCAGGGATGCCCTTGAGCCACACGGCGGCTTCGAAGGCCCCGTCAATCTCGTCTTCGCTCGCTCCTGCCCATAGCTCAAGAGCCTTATGCCAGAAAGAGACCTCGCTGATTTCCCCACGCAGCCAGGCCTCCTCAAGGGCAAAGGCCGCATCAAAGCACCCCAAGTATCGGGAAAGCTCCACCGTGGCAGCCCCCATCAGCAGCGTCCCATCCATGTCGAACACATGGAGCCGGCTCCCACCGTCGACTGCCGGAACCTCTTGCCTCGGATGCGTCTGCACGCCCATCTCACCTCAATCTCGGGGACTATCGAAGTCCGTCATGTAAAGCGTTGCGGGTTTGAGGAGACGTGACGCTCCTCACCCGCGCTGTGGGATAACGATAACTGGAGAGGTACAAGACGGCAATAGTAGTAACGTTTCTATTCTACGAATGTTGCTCGGCCGGCCCCGGGACGATACTTAAGGAAAGATGCGTTAAACCTTGCAGTACAGCACTGTTCGCTGGCCGGGCCAGGGGTCCCGGGCGTCATGCTAGGGCAGACTCGCTAAAGAATGGTTTCTATAATTAGCGAGCCCCTCCGGCGCGCGCGCCGGGGTGTGGGCCGCTGTTACGGAGCCGTCAGCGCAGCCCACAGGTTCTCTGCCCCCGCGTCAACGGCTATATCGGCGACTGCGGAGTCCCAGTGAGCTTGACTACCGTATTCCGCCCGCCATGACCAGAGCCGTGTCGTTGACAACCTCAACTGATGCTCCATGGTGAATCCGATCGCGCCGTGTAGTTGATGCGCTGATCTGGCGACGGTGCTACCGATCGCTGCGGTGCGAGATTTCGCGACCGCTACAGCGAGAGTAGTTGCAGGAGTCGCAAATCCGTGATCCGCGGCGGTTCGCATAGCGACATCGACTGCTACCCGCGCGGCGGCCAGCCCGCTGGCTTGTGCGGCGACAGCCTGTTGAACGATCTGGAATTTGGACAACGTTCGCCCGAACTGCTTCCGCTGGGATGTGTAATCGATCGTCAGTTCGACGGCCCGTTCGGCGGCTCCGATGCTCTGGGCAGATCGCGCGAGTGCACCACGCAGCCACAACTCCTGACGGACGCCCCCGGGCGCGGGTCGCAGGCATTCCTTCGAAAGGCGAACGTCGAAAGTTACCGTGTCACGTCGCTCGCCGGCGAGATTCCAACCCGGTTCCGCGACGTAGTCGGGACGCGGCACGTAGCCCACCAGATCGCCCTCGGCTGAGCCGACGAGAACGATGAGGGCCGAAACATCACCGGCATAAGGGACCCGGGCGGCCGTACCGACGATCCTGTACTCATCACCGGCGGCCACTGCCGACAGGTCTCCGGTTGCAATCGACAATGCGGCATCATCCACCGATCCGCCCGACATCGACCAGAGCCAACCCGCTAACCACTCGTTCTCGGCTATAGGGACAGAGGCGCCGAACTTGCCGCTGGCGGCAAGCACAACCCCCGATTCAACCAAGGTGGCACCGCCGCCACCCTGTGACTCCGGGATGCTTAGCGAGGTGAGACCGAGTTCCGCCAGTGTGTTCCACAATGGCGCATCAAGATCAAATCTGGTGAGTTCAAGATCAGGCACCGACTGCTTGCCGAACACATCGTCTGCAAGATCGCGCAGATCGTTTAGTTCGTCGTTCATCAAGTTCACCTTAATCCGATCGCTCGGGCGATGACGCCCTGCAAGATTTCGTTGGTACCACCCCGTAGCGTGAATCCAGGCATCTGAAGGATCGCTTCGGCTAGCATTCGCGGAATACCTTCGCCGTCCGGGTCGGGTTCAGTAGAGAACGACTCCGCTACGGCTTCGACGATGTCACCCTCGAGTCTCGTCCCGAGTTCCTTCACTACCGCTGCCGACGTATCAGCTTGCTCACCGCGAGACAACGCCCCAGCTATGGAAATCGACAGTTGACGCAGCGTCCAAAGTCGACCAACCAACGAACCCCAACGTGCTCGTTCCGATGTGGCAGCGTCAGTCCGACGGAGTTCCCCAATAGCCGCCGCGAGAAGTGGGAACGTTGACAGAATCCGTTCCGGTCCACTGCGCTCGTAACTTAGCTCTGAAGTGACCTGCTTCCAGCCACTGCCAATCTCGCCGAGTACCAGCGCATCTGGCACGAAGAGATCATCAATGATGACTTCATTGAAGTGTTCCTCTCCACTGAGCAAGCGGATCGGCCGGACCTCAATCTGCGGCTGGCGGAGTTCGACGATGAACTGGGACAGTCCTGCATGACGATTGGCGGTATCGAGTGGTTCGGTGCGGGCAAGCACAAAGAAGGCATGCGCATTGTGCGCCCCCGAGGTCCAGACCTTAGTACCCGAGATTCGCCATCCACCGTCCACCTGTGTCGCCCGCGTGCGGACCGAAGCAAGATCTGACCCAGCGTCGGGCTCGCTCATTCCGATGGCAAAGTAAATTTCACCGCGGGCAATGCCTGGAAGGTAGCGTTGTTTTTGGTAGTCGGAACCGTAGCGCAGCAATGAAGGCGCAATCTGCCGATCAGCGATCCAGTGCGCGGCGATAGGTGCACCGCGGGCGAGTAACTCCTCTATCACCACGTATCGGTGTAACGGTGACTGGCCACCTCCGCCATACTCCGTCGGAATGGTCATACCAACCCAGCCCCGTGCGGCTAACTTGCGGGTGAAATCCGGATCCCAGCCCTGCAGCCAGTTGTCCACTCTCGGGACAAAGTTGCCCGCGGTTCCTTCGGCGGCCAGAAAATTCCGGATTTCCTCCCGTAGTGGTTCTGCCGTCTGCGGCAGCGGAACAGCCGTGGGGACAATCGTCAAGGTCATCTGCGACGTTCTCCTAACTGGTCGACAGTGCTCTGTCCCGATGCGACTATGTGCTTGCCAGTAGCGACAAGGCGATCAGCGCTGCAAGATCCCTCGGAGCCAGGAGACCGCACGTGAAAGCATGTAGAATCGTATCAGGTATCAGTGGCGGGTACCACAGTGAATCCGCTTGGCAGCCGTTTCGCCTGGCAGTTTCCGCTCAGCGATCAATGCAGAAACGGTTACAGACATGATCTGTACTTCACGAATGATTGGAAGTTGACGATGGTCGATTCTTCTGTTGGCGCGCTGACCCCGCTCCGAGTCCTTGATTTGTCGCGTCACCTTGCTGGGCCTTTTGCGACGATGATGGTGGCCGACCTCGGGGCTGAAGTCATCAAAATCGAGCAGCCTGAGACGGGCGACGACACGCGCGGCCGGTGCCCCCCAGTCGATGTCCGAGGAATGTCAACCTACTTCCAGTCCGTCAACCGCAATAAAGCAAGCCTGGTGCTCGATCTCAACGACGCTCACGATCAAGAAATTGCTCGCCAGTTGGCTCTCTCTGCCGACGTTATCGTGAGTGACTTAGAGCCTGCAGTGCTCGATGGAGCTGATCTGGGATATCAATCACTGCAGGCTAACCCGGGCTTGGTCTACTGTTCGATCTCCGGCGCTGGGTATCCCCTAGAGACCCCCGGCCACGACTTACTTATCCAAGCACTCGGTGGATTGATGAGTATCACAGGCCCTCCCGACGCCGAACCACAGAAGGCGGGTGTGGCGATAGTAGATGTACTTGCTGGTTTGTTCGCGACCGTGGGTATACTTGCGGCGCTACGGCACCGAGATGCCACTGGCGAAGGCCAGCATGTTGAGGTGAATCTCCTTACTTCACTGTTGAGTGGACTGGTCAATCAAGCGACCGCCTACACCAGCGCGGGGGTAGTTCCCCGTCGCCTCGGCAACTGGCACCCCAGCGTCGCGCCATACGAGCCTTTTGCGGCCGCGGACGAGCACCTGGTTATTGCGGTTGGTAATGACCGGCAGTTCCGCGGACTGTGCACTGTGGTCGGGCTCGAGGCGCTCGCCGAAGACACCCGGTTCGCGACGAATTCCCATCGCAACGACAATCGGGATGAACTACACAATTACTTAGCTGCTGAGTTTCGAAAGCTGCCTGCACACGACTGGGTAGAACGTTGCTCGGCGGTTGGGGTGCCTGCAGGAGTCATCAACAGTATCGCGGATGCATATTCTCTCGCCGATTCGTTGGGACTGGCACCGATCGTGGAGGTGCCGCGGCCGGACGGAACGGCTGTCCGGCTCGCTCGCAACCCCATAAACCTCTCGGCGACTCCGCCCAGCTATCGGAGTGCTCCTCCTGAGCTAGGTGATTCTCTGCGCTCCAACGACCCGGGCAAATATGACTGGAGCATCAGATAATCTGCTCCTGACTCAAGGCCGTGTCCTCCACCGGGTGCGCGATCCCGCAACTTCCATCTCGCGCCTGACTCGCGCAGGCAGGACCTTTCACCCGGGTTGGCCGCAGAGGGTGCCCGCGAAGCGGTGGTGTGGTGCACCGAACCACCGACTCGCGGACGGGACTCCCGCCTTTTTCAGATACACCCACTTTTGATCCCCTCCACGCGGACGAAAGTCTTCCTAGTCGCAGCGTGACATACATCCCTGATGCGTCCTGTCCCAAAATGAAACACATCGACGACGCATCTTTGCCGCCCGGGGCGCTGAACGACTGCAGCCTGCCCGGCGCACGGTTCCGTCGTGGACTGGCTCCGACCGAAGCTGTCGTTCTGGTTTGTAAAGCCCAGGACCGTGGCACGAGTGCCGTTACGCGGCTCTAAGCCGTCAAAGCTGTTGCTCGACAGATCCGCCAGCTTCTGGCGGTACTTCGCGAACCTGCCGAGGTAGAACGTGACGCTGTTGGTTTGTCCGGGATGTATGCGCCGAATCCAGGGAAATAGTGCCCTGACAGAAGCTCATCCAAAGCCTTATGGGTGAGCTCAGCTATGGCTCTGGGTCGTTGGGAGGTGCGATGGTGGCCTCATTGCTGCGGATCGCCTACCAGAGAGAGACTGGGAGTCCGGCTTCCGCCCTCCGGAACCGTAGCGGCATGAATAGGGCCGAGGAGGCAGCTATTGGCAGCCGTCACAGGCAGTGCCCGGCCGCTTCCCTGGATGCCGTCACACACTCATACCACCATGGTTGAGCAACTCGCCCTTGGCGTCCGATGGCGGCCGCCCAACGGGCCCAGAGTGGACGGGGGAGTAGGCCTGCTCCCCACAGTGCCGTTCGTGTCTGCGTCGGTCGACGAGGTACGGGGCCACGGTCTCCGGGGTGCGCCAGCAACGCGACGTGGCCGTACGCAGTGCACCTCAGTTGAATCGGCGCCACGCCGACGTGTCGCTGCGGCGGGTGTCCGGCGCCCGCGACGAGGACGCCACGCCGGCGATCCGGGCGGCAGCGTCGCCGGTCAGCTCCGGCGCCAACCCCCACTCAACAGTGCGAGTTACCTCCGGTGTGGCGACGCGTATCCCGGCGGTATGCTCGATTTTCGCAATCGCGGACTCCACCGGCGGCCACCGACAGAACTGCTGCACCTGGAAACGTGTCTTCAAGTGGGGATTCGGCGTCGACGGTGCGCAAGATCTCGCGCCCAAAGAGCGGCCGCAGGCTTGTGCGTCCGGCGACGACGACACCGCTCAAGCTGGTTGCCGACGCTTCATCGATGTTGCATTGTATGCATCATGACGCACGAGGGGGCTCTTCACGGTGCCGCACACCTTGTGCTCGCTTCCAATGTCGCGCATTCGGGTCCGGAATCCGCGGTGTTCGAGGCGATGCTCTTCCCTGTCAAGTCTGCGTGTTGAGATCCTGAAGCCATCCACCTGACCAACACGCGGCAGCCAGCGTGGTGTTGTTTCTCGGGCAGATGAAGCTCCCCGAAGATTGGTATGTGGGCACGGGGCAGAGTTGTCGGAGGTGTGCTTCGGCCGCGTGCCGGCGCGATCATTCTTCTGTGTGGTGTGGCTGCCGTCGCCGAATCGGGATGACCGCAGCGCTGGGGTTCGCCAGCGCCTCCCGCAGCACCTGGTTCTCCAGCGTGAGTTGATTCACCGCCCGGACAAGCGCGGGGACGTCGGCCCGAAGTTGGACGAGTTCGGCGTTCTTGTTCGCGATCGTCTTCTTCAGTGCGGCAATGGTGGCCCGGAGTCGGGTCTCGACTTCCGATGGCGCCCCGCGCTCGGTCACCCGCGCGTAGAACTCGTTCTTTAAGTCTGTATGGCGTTGTGGCAGAGCGTTTCTAGGGACATCTGCCTCCAGGGCGAGGGCGACGATCGTGAGCGCACCGTTGGATCGCTCGGCGGTGCCGGACAGGATGCGGTCCATGGCGACGCGGATCTGGTCGCGCTCGTCGGTGTTCATCCTGCGTCCTCGGTCAAGGTGATGCGGGTGCGGTCATGAGTGTCGGCATAATCTCGAAGCTTGTCGGCGTTGGTGCGCAGCCGGTCACCCAGCGGACCGGGAACCCGGGCGGCTCGGGTGTCCATGACAGTAGCGCGCTCGCGGAGCTGGATAGCGTGCTGATCGGTTCGGATAATGTTGCCGCAGCCGGGGACGCAGTGGTCCAGGCTGGGTGTGTCCTTGACCCCGTCGCGGTGGCAGAGGGCGGTGGCCCGCTTGTAGTGGCAGAGCAGCAGTGCGTGCGGGTTGTCGTAGATCATGGCGTCCTCGTTCGCGATCAGCCGCCGGGCGGTGGTGGCGGTGATGACTGTGCCGACGAAGCGAGGTGCGGTCGCGGCGGCATTGATTGCGCGCCGGGCGGCCGGACCAGACACGCCCTCACCGGACCCCAGGCTGTCGTGGAGGTTGGCGACGGTGTCGGCGACCACACGGGCGGTCTCGATGTCGATCAGGTCCTGGATCCCGCCCCGACTACGAGCCGCATAATTTCCCGATACGGCCGTGCGAAGATGCCCATACTGAATAGCCAGCGCGACAAGGCCGTTCGGGCGTCGTGCGATATGCCAGGCAAGGTTGTAGACACCCTTCAATGCTGACCGTTGACCGAACCGGGGGGTGGCGCGGCTCAGCTCAGCGGTGCCTCCTTCGTCCGATGTGAGTAACGTTCGCTGCAGTTTGAGTTTCTTCAAGTTGGGCATTGTGAAGGCTCAACCGTTGGATCTGTGCCACGGCCAATTGGAGCTGTTGTTTCAGCTGATGGTTCTCTCTCTTCAGCTTCGCATTCCGCGCCGCGAGCCTGACTTCTTCGGTTTGCCTGGCGGCCTTGACTATCGGAGTCGTTCGGCGGTCGGCAATTTCTTGCGCAATGTCGGGGTAACGACGGCGGAACGTCGAGTTCGGGAGGCCGAGTAGGCGGGCTAATTCCAGGACGCTGGGGGTCTTGCCGCGTTCCTTGCAGGCAATGGTCAATTCCTGGAATCGTTTCCTGACCAGAGCGTCGGAGACGTCGGGGCCGTTGCGCGTCATTCTGGCGAGTGTTCCTGTCCGTTGGCTTTGAGGAAATCGACGATCTTCTGCCGTCGCCGGGTAAGGAGGGTCTGGAGGCGCGGGGCAAGTAGGGGAACTTGGCCGAGATGCTCATCGATCCGGGTGATCTCGGTGCGCCAGACGCGGATGTTCTCTGCTGTCAGTGCGACGTTCTGGCAGGCCAGGGGCTGGCATCCTCCGTGGGCTGGGAGGTCTTCGCTGTTGCCTCTGCGGGCCTTTTCGCAGAGCGCTTTGGCCGGATCGTTCACGCAGGTGATGTAGATGCCGGGATAGATCGCGGGGTCGTGTCGCTTCATGATCCTCTTGAGTCGATGCGCGTCGAGGACGACCTGTCCCTCGAACTGGGCGTGGTGGCCGAATTCGGTCAGGCGGCGTGCGGCCTCGGCCGAGGACGGGCCTGCCAGGTTCACGTGTTGATGGGAGTCGATCATCTCCATGTAGACCTCGCCTCGCGCGATGGCCTGCTCGCTGTCGACCTCGGCTCGGAAGCCGGAGTCGCTGGTGCCGGCGTAGCCCTCGAACATCTGGATGCTGTGGTGGCGGTAGTGGAGTGCTCCAGCAACGACGCCGCCGGGGTGTCTCGCAATAAACCAAGCAAGGGTGCGCCGAAAAATCCGGGTTTTCAGACGCAGGGCGCCGCTCCCGGCGGCGATCGTGTCGGTGCGGCCGTGTTGCTGGCAGAGGCTGTTGACGAAGTCGACGAACAGGTTGAGGTTGTTGTTGGTGGCAGCGACGCCGATGGCTCGATCTTTCCGGTCTCCCTTTGCTTGCCCGGGGACGTGTGGAAGTGCGCCCAGAAGGTAGTCCTGGCCAGGCTCTTGGAGTTGTTCGAGGACGCGGACGGCGCGGGTGACAGGATCGCAGACGGTCCAGGTGGCGTCCACCCCGGTGACGTCGTTTTCGCCTTTGAAGGCTCGGCTGTGAATTTTCCAGCGGTAGGGTCGCCCGTCTTCGTCGCGTTTGACCTCGACGCAGCCGCGTTTGATGTGTTTGATCTCGACGTCCCTCATACCGCTGAGGAAAGCTGTTGTGATGTAGCAGGCGATCTGCAGGTGGCGGGCGAGCGCGGCCAGGCTCGTGGGCAGGGCGTGTGAGGTGTTGATCGCGGTAACCCAGGGCTTGCCGTCGAGAGTACCGGTGATGGCATCGGTGTCGATGAATGCGGCGTCCGCTATGCCGACGGCGGCGGCCGCGGCGTCGATTATCTCGCTCCGACTGGAGATGTCTCGTCGGTGGCAGCCGATCAGTGCGGCAAGGCGGGTCACGTTCGGTTGACCTTGATAGCCCGGCAGCGGCCGCCGTTCTGCGACGTGACGGTCCAGCAGCTCCTGGAGACGATGGTCAACACCATGGTGAGACACCGGGCGGGGGTTGCCGGTGCGTTCGGAACGCCAGAGACGGTCTGCTGCAAGAATATCCGCGGAGAAGTCGTCGATGAATCGCAGTGCCCAGACCAGGAGGGGGCCGAGAACGTCTTCGGGCAGCCGATCTGTTGTGTTCTCCCGGTCGCGGCGTGGTCGGTCCTCACCCCATCCGTCGAGGTGTAGGGGATCGAACTGGAGCCGGTCGGGTCCCAGGTGGCCTCGCCAACGCCAGAGAAGGCGGACCGCAGCTCGCGCGGCTTCGCGGGCGCCCCTGCGGCGGGGGAAGATCTTCAGCAGGTGACGGTTGTAGGCATCCAGGTCGGTTGGTGAGATGGCGGACAGCTCGTGCAAGTGTGCGGGCCATCTCGCATCGAGCCAGATCAGGAAGCGTTTGATTTCCCCGAACGCGGACCGGACAGACGCAATCGCGCCGTGTTTCTCGCCGATCGGCGGCTCCAGGTCCTGGCAGAGCAGGCTGTAGAACAGGCGCCGGGCCGCCGGCCGGAATCGTTCCGGCAGCGTGAGAAAGTCGATCACCACGGTTCGTTCCTGAACCTGGACGATGGCCGGCTTCAGGCGCCAGACGTCGTCGCTGAAGCGCGAGGTGTCCGCCAGCTGGACACCGGGCCGCAGGGAGCGTCCGGCAAGAACGAAGGCCGTGGGCAACGGGGCGGAGGCGAGCGGCCCGCTGGCAACAGTACTCATGTTGTCTCCCACGGATTTTCGACGAGATCGAGCAGGGCGTCGGGAACCTGTTGCTGTCGTGCGCGGGCGACTTCGGCTTCGCCGAACTTGCCGAGGATGTCACGGCGGACAGCGACCCAGGTGGATCCGTAGCGCTTCCACCACTGTTCCTCGCTCAGATGACGCCGCAGCCGGTTCAGGGCGTCGAGCAGGGACAGCAGACGGGGCAGGTGAGCGCGGGTGATCAGGCAGTTGCCGCAGTGGAAGCAGAGCAGGAACGAGTCGCCGCATGTCTTGCCGGTTTCGGGGTGATGTGCGAAGTCCGCGCATGCGCTCCATGCCGTGTCGAGTCGGCCTTCTGCGAGGTCGCGTGCGGCGCCTGGTTCCAGGCCCGCCCGGTCCGGCCCATCGGCGCCGGGAAGAACGGTCGGACTGCCGCGGCGGGCGGTGACCCTGGCATGTGCGGCCCGCGCCGCCTCTTCAGCATCGGCGAGGGCGCCGGCGATGACGCCCTCGGTCCAGTCCCGGGTTCCCGCGTCGGGCTTGAGATAGTTGGCGTAGAGGACTTGCGCGGTGTTGGTTTTCGCCGCCGAGGGCAGGTGCCCGCCGAGCTGTCGGGTGCGTCGGGCGTCGACGGTGGTCTTGAAGCTGATCCGGAGTGGCGCAGCCAATGGTGCAGTCTCCGGACCTTCCGCTGTCTCGCGCTCAGCACCGGCGATGGGATCGGACAGCACCGGCTGAGGTCGGGTTTGCGCCCACTGCGTGAGCTTCAGTTGCCCGCTTGCCCGCAGGTCTGTGGCGAACGGCGCGTAATGCTCGTGGTGGGTCCCTGTGATGTTCGTGCGCTGGCCGTTGCGCCATAGACAGATTGCGGCCGACGATCCACAGATGTTGCGGCTTCGGGCGGTGAGTTCCAGCAGCAGCAGGTAGAGGCCGCCCGGGGTGTGTAGTTCGCGTGTTTTCGGGCCGATCTCCCAGGTCGCCTTGTCGAACCAGCGGTTGGCGCCGCGGCGGCGTTTGGTCAGGTCGACCTCGACAGCGCGGCCCTCCAGCAGTCGATGCTCGGCGGGAAGTTCCTTGAGCGTCTCCCCGTTCCGTTCGGTCACGATCGCCATCAGGATCAGAAGCGGAGCAAGGTCGCCCCAGGTCAAGAACAGTTGAGAAGCGAGTTCTCGGCGCTGTGCCCACTGCCTGAATCCTGTCCCAGGCGGAACAGCGCCGGTGGCCGCGAGATCGGTGAGGATCTGCGCCCGCCCGCGCTGCTGCGGCGGAACACCGTCGGGGCCCTCCCGCCATTGGCGGATCAGGTTCTCGTTGGAGCGGATGCGGCGGGCGATGCGGGCTGTGTCCGCTCTCGCGGCAGCGGTCAGTCTGCGCATCTCGCCGGTCGAGTAGCCTCCGACCGCTTCGCTGTTCGGCTTGACCAAACGGCGTGCCAGCGCGTCCCGGGCGTCGGCTGGGATCTGGTCTCGGACCTTCTCGTGGCCGAACAGCAGCTGAAGTTCGGCCATGTCCATGTGGCGTGTGCCCGCCGCGGAATCGGTGCGGGTGTGGAAGACGTTGACGTGATGGCGAGCGAGCTGCGCAGGCACCGCGGGCAGCGGGTCGATTCCGGCCAGGAACTGGGTCCACCGGCCGACTGACAACCATTTGCTTTGTGCCCCAGCCAATGTGCGGATGCCCCCACCAGGGCCGGTGCGCAGTGCGAACGCCTCGGCGAGAAACGGGTGCCAGCCGGGCATCGGCAGCTTCCCGACGTCGAACGAGCCCCGTCTACCGTCCTCGCCGTGAAAGTCGACGACGAGTCCTCCCGATGCCGCGTGCCGAACCGGCGCCGGCGCTTCGTAACCCTCCTCGGGCAGCGCCGAGGGGCGGTAATGCCCTGTACTGCCTCGGCCCCGACGTGTCACTCCTCCGCCTGGACCAGGTCGGTCGGGGGCTCCTCGGTGCCCAGCAGGTCCGTCGAGGTGTCACGCGGGTCCTCCCACTGACTGGGCACCAACGCCATCCGGGTCTCCATCTCCAGTTCCTGTAGGGCGTGCAGGTAGATCATGGTGGTGGTGACCGATCGGTGTCCAAGTCGACGGCGAACCCAGTCCAGCGGATCACCGAAGATCCGCTGATAGTGCAGCCGCTGGTCCGAATTCATCTCGGCGAGTGCGGCGATGTGCCCGCGCTGCAACTGCTCGAGAGTTACCACCGAAAAGGTGTGGCGTAGGAGATGGGCGTGTCCGGCCAGGTCAACGCCCTGCTCGGAGCAACGGATATTCGCATCTCGGAACATGTCCTTCCAGGTAGACAGGCTCAGGGGCATACCACTCTCGCCCAACCACAGCATCGCCGATTCGAGACCATCCTCGGTGTCCACCACGAGGCGCCGGCGCTCGACGGGGTTCAGGTCTCGGACGTCTACCTTCGTGCGGCGTTGAATGCCGCTCGTGCATACCGCCTGGTGGGGAGTGCTGGGGTCGGTGATGACGAACGGTCGGCGGATCCCCTGGTACTTGCCGGTGGCGCGGGCCTCTTCGACGACAGCGCGGCGGTCCTCGATCACATAGGACGTCAGATCTCGCCGCACCGAGGCCGACACGTAGATCCAACGGGCGGACCCACCTTTGGCGATGGCTTCCGGCAGCCAGAAGCGGCTGTATCCAGCAGGTCCGGGGCCGGTCGGCACCTCGAGAACCAAGAGACTCGCCTGCTCGTCCAGCCTCATTCCGGTGCGGACCATGAGATCGCAGAACGCAGCGTTGCGAGAGGCCCACCTGCCACGGAAGTTAGTGCGCTGCAACCCATCACGGTCGTAGCCGAGCACACCGACGTCCCGCCACTGCCGGTAGGAGGCGGGAGGAAACCACTCGATGGTGTGCTTCCCGCCGTCGTGGGCGTAGCTTGCCGGAACCTTCTCTGCCCCCGCGTCACGGTGTCCCCGCCCCTGCGCTCCTGGAGAACTGTGACGGCCTGCTCGACTCTCCCTTTGCGGAATAGGAATCTCCGCGACCCAAGACTTCTGGCTGGCGTACTTATAGAACTGAAACAGGTGGGATACGTCCTGACTCCACGTGTCGCCGCCAATCCGCGGCCCCCGGAGGTCATGCCGACGCCAATAGAGGAAGGCGTCGTGATCGCTTTCAGTCGCATCTCGCCAATTGGCTCCCCGGGTTCGATGCAGGAAGTTGAGGAACGCGCACAATGCGGTCGCCCTGTTCCGCTGGCTATTGATCGGTCCCGCCAAGAAGTTCACCCTATGGAAATGAGAGTTCAGATCGGTGTCGTAGGAGAAATCCGGCCCGAGAATGAATGGCGTCCCGTCCGGAATGCCCATCTCGTCGAGCCATAGCTCCCAATCCTCATCCGTGTTCGCGGCGTGCCAGGAACGAGGCGAGGGGTGCGGCAAATCCCTCGAAGTGAAGTGGACCGACCAGGCCCGTCGGGATAACACCGGTAGCACCGTACAGCACTCCGGTCACTGACCAGGCATACACAAGCGAGGATGTGCAGTACTGGTCCGCTCGCCCGGATCAGCAGGCACTCGACCAGATGTCAGATAAGTTGCCGGCGTTGGTGTCCGAACGGCAGGGCCGCTACCGCTCGCGGGTGATGCCGTTGCCGCTCACGGTGTGTCGGCATCTGGTGTGGCGGGCGGTCGGGGACCCGGCGGCTGTCGCGGAGCTGCTCGCGCCCATAGTGTCGATCGGGAAGAAGCGCGGAGCCGGCCACGGCCATGTGCTGTCCTGGACCGTCGACGAAGCTCCGGAGGCGGACGGATGGGAGTTCGCGCATCTGTATCCCGACAACAGTCTCGGACGCACCGCACCGACAGAGTGCCTGGACGGAGCCAGGGAAGTGCCGACCGGCGGTGTGGGGCCGATGGGGTTGCGGCCGCCGTACATGCATCCGAATAGGCGAGCGCGGGTGCTGCTTCCGGCAACTTGACTGGTCAGGTCTCGGCCAGATGTTGTAGAACCAGTTTCCGTTTCCTGCGATGAGCGGATCGTGGCCCATGTGCATTCCGTTGATGTACTCAGTCGGTACTGGTTCGTTCCGAACTCCGACGGTGTATCCGCAGCCACGATAGAAGTCGATTGTTCCTGGGCCCTCGTCGTCGGGCACGAACCCGTGCAGAGATTTCGCGCCCTTGCTGAAGGCGGTCCGTCCAGCGTCTTCGATCAGGGCTCGGCCAAGTCCGCGGCCGCGGTGACTGGAAGCGACCGCGATCTCCTGGATGAGCGGGCACCGAAGCATGAAGTTTCTGACCCACAGCAGTCGGGTCGATCTTGTCGCGGAAGATTCCCAAATTCGGTGATGTATGCCCAGTCCGGAGCTACGTGACTCGCTGCGACGAGTTCAGGACCGTCGTAGATCCCATTCCAAAGCTCGACGTACCTCGGAACGATCTGGCGGTATTTGTGCGCGACGCCCAGCCCGTCGATGGTTCCGTGAATCCCGCCGATGTGCTGCTGGAACAGCTTCACCGCAGCTCTATGGCGGTGCGGCGAGGACAGGTCCGCAATCTGCGGATCACCCGGGATCAAGTGTGAGGGTGCTGTGGTCGAGGTGTTGAGTGGGCCGGTGGTGGGCGTCGCCGCACACTCTTGTCCGGCGGTCGCCTCGACCGTTGCCGCCGCGAAAGCTTCGTGCCCACTGGGCTCCTATCGGTAGTCGGGTGGAGCATTCCGGCCGGTTGCGGCCGACGTCTCGGGTCTATTCGGTGACCGCGTTGACCTTTTCGCCCTGGAGCATCGGGGCGTCGGTGGGGCCTTTGATGTAGGGGCCGCGCCAGATGATGCGGTGCACGCCTTCTTTCGGGTAGTACTGGTTGACCTTGTGCATGCGGACGGTCCAGCGGTGCCGGTACTTGCGTGGGATGTTGGGGTCGTCGGAGAGTGTGTCGGCGGGCGTGACGGCGCGGGCTTGGACGACGCGTACGTCGTGGTGGGGTCGCCACCGGGCGCGGGCGTCGATTCCCTCGCGGTACGGCCGCTCTGTGGCCTGTTTGGGCTGTTGGAGGAGCCGGGTCAGCGCGAGCAGGTACTTGGGCATCCACACGCCGAGAATGTGGCCGGTGACGGCGTCACCGGAGTATTCCCCGATCACTTCGGCGGAGGGGACGGAGGCGTCGACTTGCTCGAAGGTGGGCATGGGGGTGGTGTCGGTGGTGGCAAGGGCGGCGTAGCAGTGATGGAACGGGACGATGCTCGGGTACCGTTCCCCGCGCCGACGGGCGATCGCGACGTCGTGCAGGTAGTGCTGGCGTTTGATCTCGCCGGCGCCGTCGTACCAGGCTGTGATCATCGCGGCCTGGTGCTGTGTTCTCGGGCCTTTGTCGCCGCCGATGTAGACGGTGCCGAGGCGCCAGGACAGCCCAGCGATCTCGTCGGGGAGAAGCCCGGTGCTCTGCTGGAAGACCACTGGTGAGGGGAACAGCACGAAACCGTGGTGGGAGGGGAGGTCTTCCTCTCGCCATAGGCGCAGGTCTTCGTCGTCGAGGGTCGACGCTGCCGCGATGGCCATGGCGTGCATGACGGGCGAGACCACGAACAGGTCCGCAGCACGCATCGTCGTGTGATCGCGCATGAGTTGCATCTGGGCGTTGGCGTCCGCCGGTTGCGCATTGTTGAGCACCTGCGGATCCAGTTGGAAGAGGTTAATCGACTCGAGCGCGCCCGCGTGGGCGGCGGCAGGGTGACCCTGTGCAGTGAATGTTTTGAATCGGCTCTCGTAGAGCTGTTTTGACGACAGGATCGTACTTTCGAGCAGTAGCCGGCTGTTGGGGATGATCTCGACGACCTCGGCACGTAGGTCCGCGGCCTCCCTTGCTGCCCTGGTCACCGACCAGGAGCGTGAATCGTCGACATGCCCGTCACCGCGACGCTTACCCGACACCAGATCCCCCGTTCTGCCATGTCCACTCGACGGCACGCGATGATACCGGGATTACCGCTTCGATCATGGTGTCAACGAGAACGACGACGGAACGTCTACGGCTGGGGCGGCACCGGCGAGTGGACTGGTGATCCACCGTCAGACCTCGGTGCGGGTGCGGATCCGGACGATGGACAGCTTGGGCCGCTGCTGGCCGAGCGCGGCCATTCTGTGTGGGTACTTGGTGCGCCCGATTCGGTCTACGAACAGGGGCAGGTCTCCGAGCTGATGTCATCGCCAGATCCTGGCAGACGTCCCCGACAACTTTCGCAGTGCGGGCGGTGCCGTGAGCGCAACGTTGATTGCGGTCACGGCGTCACGATATGCCCGCGACTCTCTTGGCTGGCTGTTGTTCCCATCCCGTGCCCCGGCACGGGATGTGGAGGTGGCGTTTTGGTGCCTTGTAAGGCTTGATTCCGGGGTGGGTTTGTGGGCATGTTCCGCCTCTAATTCTGTTGTTGTGCAGCATTGTTCGGCTTGTACGTGTCGGTGGTGTGCGCTATGTTTTCGGTGTTCCCCAGTTGATGTGGGGCGGAGGGGTTGACCGCCTCTCCGCCCCATCGAGTCCCGGGTTGTGCCCGGGGGTTTGGAGTGGTGATGTCTGTGGACATTGCGGTTGCCGGAAACGTGACGAGCGGGGCGGGTGCTGTTGCCCCGGCTGGTGGGGTGTTCCCGGTGGATGGGGTGTTCGTCGAAATCCGCGAGGGCGGGGGCTGGATGGCGGGGTGGTTGGTCGCGGACCGTACGGAGGTGGCGGCGTTGTCGGCGGCGCGTGCCGCTGATGCGGCGGTGGAGCGGTGGGTGTCGGTGGCGTTGGTGCCGATGTTGCCGGATGCGCCGCCGTGGTGTGGTCGGGTGCGCTCGGATCAGGTGGTGGTGGCGCCGTTGCAGCGTCCGGTGCCGGTGTGGTGGGACCGGGTAGCGGGACCGTTGGCGCAGGTGTTGGCGGAGCGTCGGGAGACGCGGGCGCTGCGGGAGCAGTTGACGACGACGCAGACCGGGCACACGGAGTGGATCGAATCGCTGGCCTCGGATGCTCGGGAGTGGGCGGACGACAACAGCCTGTGCGGTCAGTTCGATCGGTTCATGGAGGAGCACGGTCTGCAGGGTCGCTACCGTGACTTCACGGTGGACGTGTCGGTGTCCATCACGCTGCCGGTGACCCTGACGATCTCCGCTTCGGGTGAATCCAACGCGGAGGACAAGGTCGACAGGTACGACGTGGAGGAGGCGTTGCGACACAGGTTCTCCGAGCATGAGGACTTCACCGTTGACGACTTCACCGTGCAGAACGTGACGGAGGACTGAGCGGCATGAGCAAGCACATGATGACGGCGGCGCGGATCGATCTGGACGGGCGCGCGGAGGTGATCGACCTGTCGGCAGCGGCGAGCACGGGTGCGGCGATCCGGTCGGCGATCGGGTGCCGCTGGTTCGACGTGGTGCGGCTTGGACCGGATCTGGTCGACGACGAGGGCGCGACGCTGGCGGATGCACAGATCAACGTCACGGCGACGACAATTGCGCGGGCGCACGGGGCGATCCGGCAGCCGTTCTGCGGGGTCGCGGTGTTCACCTCCCACGACGGGGAAGGCGCGACTGTGGGGCTTCCTGACGATCTGAAGGATGCCCTGCTGGCGGGCGCGTTTTACCGGCCGAGGGTGATCCGATGAGCGAGGAAGGAACCCCCGCGATGACAACCGCGACCAGCATGAACGACAGCATTCCGACCCCGCAGGTGTACATGTCGCAGGCAGAGCGCGCGCTCGAACGCGGCAGCCACTACATCGAGGAATCGATCTGGGTCTACCTGATGCGCGACTGGGGCGGCACCGATCGGTGGGTGCTCGACCCGGTGACGGTGGACGGGCACGGGCTGGACTCGGGCCTCGAGAACGGTGCCCGCAACAGCGAGTGCATGTGCGAGGACCAGACCGAATGCAACGCGATCCGGGCTCGGATGGACCGGGCCGCTTTGCCCACGGCGGGTGATCTGCTGCACCTGTTGGCGGACTCGCTCGGGTACATCCTCACCAAACGCTGACCAGACGCCACTACGGGCGGCCCACCTCGCGCTGGCCCGACGGGGAGGGGAGCTGCTGCGGCTCCCCTCCCGGTCCGGCCACCTCACGGACAGCTCCGGGAACGCGACCAGATCGCCCTAACCTGGTGCCCCAGCACAGGATGGGTGGGTGGCGTTTTTCGTGCTCGAACGCTTGATCTCGGGCTGTTACTGTGAGGGCTTTTCGACATCAACTCAATTGTTGCGCAGCTTATTTCGGCACAGGCCCCTGCGTGGGCGGAGGTGCCCACGTTCTTGCCCTCCATCGCGTGGTGCCCACCCGGCAGTCGTCGCCCCGGCCACGGTGCACACCCGATAGTCCTGAACTGAACGCTGGAGCACGCCTTCCACGCCGCTCATTGACGACCGCACCCGTCCGGGTGGTGGCCCCGGTGCCCGGTCAGGCGGTCGTGGGACAGAGACCCGCCGCTGACCCGTGTTGCCCCGCCTGACGCCGGTTCCCGCGAAGCGGGCCGTGGCTCGGCCACGCAAGGAGCAAGACCGTATCGACCTGCTCGCACACCGGCCTGGGTAACACCGGTCACATAATTGGTATCAAGGATGAGAATTAAAGTACGGTCAGGTCATGCAGCTCACCCGGTTCACCGACCTCGGACTGCGGGTCGTCATGCGGCTCGCCGTTGCCGCGGACGGTGATCGTCCCGGAAGCCGGAATATCGCCGACGAATTGTCGGTGTCGTACGCACACGCGGCGAAGGTGATCACCCGGCTCGCCGAGCTCGGCATCGTCGATGCACGACGCGGACGCGGAGGTGGCCTGGCCATCACCGAACTCGGCCGCACCGCCTCGGTGGGATGGCTCGCGCGTCGCCTCGAAGGTGAGGCAGAAGTGGTCGACTGCGACGGCGCCAATCCGTGCCCTCTGCGGTCGGGTTGCCTGCTGCGGTCGGCGCTGCGCCGCGCCCAGGAAGCCTTCTTCGAGTCACTGGACACTCTCACCATCGAAGACCTCACCCAGTCTCCCACCCGAACCGTTCTGCTCGCCCTGCCCTGGCGAGTCGGCCCAGATCCCGAAATTTCTTCCATGATCGGAGAATGACATGCTCTCGCCCGCCTCGACCGAAATGATCCGCGCCACCCTGCCCGCGGTCGGTGCTGCCATCGAAGACATCACGACGCTGTTCTACCGCAAGATGTTCGCTGCGCACCCCGAACTCGAACGTGACCTGTTCAACCGCGGAAACCAGAAGCAGGGCGGCCAGCAGAAGGCACTCGCCGGCGCCATCGCCGCGTTTGCTGCTCTTCAATTGGAGCCCGATCAGGCCCGTGTCGATCTCATCCTGTCGAGGATCGCGAACAAGCACGCCTCGCTGGGAATCGAGCCCGCTCAGTACGCGATCGTGCACACGTACCTGTTCGCGGCCATCGTCGAGGTGCTCGGTGACGCCGTCACCGCCGAGGTCGCTGCCGCCTGGGACGAGGTGTATTGGCTGATGGCCGAGACGCTGATCTCGATGGAAGCCGGTCTCTATCAGGCTGCGGGTGTCGCGGTGGGCGATGTGTGGCGCCAGGTGCGCGTGCGCGACCGGCGCCACGAGTCGGCCGACGCGGTCTCCTTCGTGCTCACCTCGGCGGACGGCGCGGCGCTGCCTTCCTTCGCTCCGGGGCAGTATCTGTCGGTGGGTGTCCATCTCCCGGACGGGGCGCGGCAGATCCGCCAGTACAGCCTCTCCTCTGCACCGTCGAGCGACGACTGGCGCATCACCGTCAAGCGCGTCGACGCCCAGAGCCTGCCGGACGGAGTCATACCGGCTGGGGAGGTGTCGAACTTCCTGTTCCACAACGTGTTCGAAGGTGACCTGCTGAACGTGACCACGCCGTTCGGTGACCTGGTGCTCCAGGACGACGACGCTCCGCTGCTCCTTGTGTCCGCCGGCATCGGCTGCACGCCGATGATGGGGATGCTCAGTCACCTCGCCGACACCGAGGACTCCCGTCCGATCTCGGTGCTGCATGCCGACCGCTCGCCGAGCAACCACGCGCACCGTGCCGAGTTGACCGAACTGGTGGAACGTCTGCCGTTCGCGGTCATGCACCGTTGGTACGAAGACCTCGGCGCCCGCCGCCCCGAAGGCCACCTTCGGGAAGGCCGCGCCGATCTCGGTGAGGTCACCATCGCACCGGGTACCCGGGCCTACCTGTGCGGTCCGCTGCCGTTCATGCTCGGCATGCGTGAGGCGCTACTCGCGAAGCAGGTGCCGGCTGAGAACATCCACTACGAGGTCTTCGGCCCGGACAGCTGGTCGGCCGCCCCGGCGTAAGCCGCGCGCCGCGTACCACCCCCGGCGCCGTCTGAATCGGGGGTGCTACGGAGAACCATCCCTAAATGACCGCGCCAACGCGTTCGTGAGCACCCTCACCGACTCGGCGCGCAGAACGGGAAGGACCCCAGATGACAACCGTGCAGGCCGTCGCGATCGCTGTGACCTTCGTATGGCTGGGAATGGTGTTGGCCATCTCGTTCCTGGAGGCGCCGCTCAAATTCCGCGCACCCGAAGTGACGGTGCGGGTTGGACTAGGAATCGGTCGCCTCGTCTTCCGCGCCCTGAACCGCATCGAGATCGTGTGGGCGGCAATACTGGTCGTCACAGTCATCGTTGGCGGTCCACGGGCCGGGGCGGTAGCTGCCGCGATGACCGCGGTGACGGTGCTCGTCGTGCAAGTAGCCGTTGTCCGTCCCCGGCTGACACGTCGGTCCAACCGGGTCCTGGCCGGCGAAGATGTCCCCCGTTCACGCGCGCATCATGTCTATGTCGGGTTGGAAACAGTGAAGGTCCTCGCGCTCCTAACGACCGGGATCCTTTTCCTTGGCGTGTAGGCGCCTCCCGGCGATCCGCGCAAACGATGGAGCCAGTGCTCGACGGTCGACTGCACTGGTCCGCTGCCAGCGCTCTCGATGGTGGTCGCGGTCTCGGCGGCAGCGAGACAACTGCTGCCCGAAAGTACAGGACAGCGGCGGTTCATCGGGTTCGGGCGATCATGACCGGGCACTGCGAAAGGGTGGCGCCCGGCCCGATTATGGTGCCAAGCGGGGCGGCGAATCCGCCACGTCCCCGGCCGTCGGTGACAACCAATTGCGCGTGCCGTGACTGCTCGACGAGGTGGTGCACCGGTCGATCCCGGACCACGACCGTCGAACGGCCCACCGGGGTGGGTGTCGCACCAGCCTGCCAGGCTCGGAGAGAACGGCCTTTCCCGCGTCGGCGATCGTGGGCCAGCCCAGATCGCGGGCGTCAAGATCCCTCGTGAAGACGGTGGCGGGGTGGAAGTCGCTCCACGGCATGCACCGCCACCAGGGGCCCGGCGCCGCGCTTGCTCGGATAGGCTGCGCCGATTGCCGGACGCCGTAGACATCACCGAACCGCGGTCACGCCGCCGCACTGCTCATCGGTCTCGGACTGGGTATCGAGGGATCGCGCGGCCCGATCTCAAACCAACTTCCCGCCGCCGCATGCAGAGGTACCTGGCGCCGGACCCATTGGCTCATCGCGCTCGCAGCCGCGTACCGTGGCACCGCGGTCGCCACCGCAGGATGATCGTTCGGGGTGGCAGTGCGGAGGAGAGCCGAGGCAGCTCCGGGGTTCAGCGGTCCGGTCCGTCGCTGAAGACGAGGCGGCGGCCGGTGATTTCGGTGGGCGTGATCTCGACGTAATTGAACTTGGGGGTGGCCAGCCATGACCGCAAAGGCAACTCGTCGGCCGCGGCGACCTCGCTGAGCTTCTGAAGCCGCCGCGCGGTGCCGTGGACGATGACGCTCCACCCCGATTTCTCGGCTATCTCGTCGACCTCGAAGGCGACGTCCCGGTGGATGGTGAGTTCGACGAGCTTGGATCCCTCCGCGGTCCTGAAGTACACCTTGCCGTCGTGGACGACGTAGTTGACGGGAAAGATGTCGACTCTCCCGGACACGCTCAAGGCCAGCCGCCCCAATGCGCCCGAGCCGAGCAACTGCCAGCTCTCCTCCGAGGTCAGCTCGGTGATCGGTTGCTCGGCTGCCTCATCCGTGCCATAGCCCATGTCTGATGATGGCACCCGAATGCCGTCATTGTCAGCACGTTGGGCCAGCCCATTCCTCATTGCCCCCGACGGTACGGGCGTTCGGTGTCGATCTGCGCGTCCCGCTGTGCGCGCGGTGCCGCGGGTCTACCCCCTTGTCCGGGAGAGTCGTGTCAGGTGTCGAATCGGGAGTTCGCGATGACGACCACAGGTGTGCGCCCGCTCCACGCGCGGAGGCCCTACCCTGCGCGGTATCGCCGCAAGGGAGCCACCCTCTACCGGCTGCTCACCACGACAGACCCGAAGACCCTCGGCGAGATGTATCTGGTCACCACCTTCGCATTCTTCATGGCCGGTGGTCTGATGGCGATGCTGATCCGCGCCGAGCTGGCCGTACCCGGGTTGCAGTTCCTGTCCAACGAGCAGTACAACCAGCTGTTCACGATGCACGGCACGATCATGTTGCTGCTGTACGCGACGCCCGTGGTATTCGGATTCGCCAACTACATCCTGCCGCTGTAGATCGGTGCCCCGATGTGGCGTTCCCCCGCCTCAACGCCTTCTCGTACTGGGCGTTCCTGTTCGGAGGAACCATCGCGCTGGCCGGGTTCATCACCCCCGGGGGTGCGGCAGACTTCGGGTGGACCGCCTACTCGCCGCTGACCGGCATGGTGCACTCGCCCGGGTTGGGCACGGATCTGTGAATCATGGGCCTGGCGCTCGGTGGTCTCGGCACCATTCTGGGGGCGGTCAACATGATCACCACCGTGATCTGTCTCCGGTGCCCCGGCATGGTCATGTTCCGGATGCCGATCTTCACGTGGAACATCTTCATCACCAGCATCCTGATCCTGCTGATCTTCCCGCTGCTGACCGCCGCCCTGCTCGGGGTGTTCGTCGACCGGCACCTCGGGGCCCACCTGTTCGACCCGGCCACCGGTGGCGTGATCCTCTGGCAGCACCTGTTCTGGTTCTTCGGCCACCCCGAGGTCTACGTCATCGCGCTACCGTTCTTCGGGATCGTGACGGAGATCTTCCCCGTCTTCAGCCGCAAGCCGATCTTCGGCTACAGCGGGCTGGTCTTCGCCACCATCGCGATCGGCGGATTGTCGATGGCGGTCTGGGCGCATCACATGTTCGCTACCGGCGCGGTCCTGTTGCCGTACTTCTCGTTCATGACCTTCCTGATCGCGGTGCCGACCGGGGTGAAATTCTTCAACTGGATCGGCACCATGTGGAAGGGACAATTGACGTTCGAGACTCCGATGCTGTTCGCGATCGGCTTCATCGTGACGTTCCTGTTCGGAGGGTTGACCGGAGTCCTGCTGGCGAGCCCGCCCTTGGACTTCCACGTCCACGACACATACTTTGTGGTTGCGCACTTCCACTACGTGCTGTTCGGCACCATCGTCTTCGCCACCTACGCCGGCATCTACTTCTGGTTCCCGAAGATGACCGGCCGGTTCCTCGACGAGCGACTCGGCAAATGGCACTTCTGGACCACGTTCATCGGCTTCCACGGCACCTTCCTCATCCAGCACTGGCTCGGGAACTCGGGCATGCCCCGCCGCTACGCTGACTACCTACCCACCGACGGATTCACCACCTACAACACCATCTCCACGATCTTCGCGTTCGTCCTCGGCGCCTCCACGATCCCGTTCCGGTGGAATGTGTTCAAGAGCTACCGATACGGGGAGGTCGTCACCGCGGACGACCCCTGGGGATACGGGAACTCCCTGGAGTGGGCCACCACCTGCCCGCCGCCGCGACACAACTTCACCGAGCTGCCCCGCATCCGATCCGAGCGACCGGCATTCGAACTGCACTACCCGCACATGATCGAGCGCATGCGGGCCGAAGCGCACATCACCCCCGGCGGGCACCGGCAGACGGTCACCGCGGTCGAGGACACCGCCGAACGTACCGATCACCCCGATGGGGAGCGTCGCCGGACCGGGACCATCATTAGCTCGCGACCGAACTCCGGCGGTGATCCAGATGGCGACGCCCGCCCGTGATGGTGACGAGCGTGGTGATCCTCCACAGCGGCAGTGGGTTTGGCTGCCGACTTCGCGCTCGGAAGAAACAGCGAATCCTGCGAACAGTGGCTCTGATCAAAGCTTCAGCAGATCGCACACAGTTGCGCCCAGACCGGCTGTGCAACGCTTGCACATCTGGGTAGCCCGGGTGTCCCGTTCGTTGGAACACGACACGACACGGCGCGGCCAGGGCAATGGCCGCACGCGTTGTGTGGTCGGCTGAAGAAATGCTAGGGAGGTTGACGCATCTGGCGGTGGCCATACCGAAAGGCACGTGATTGCTCGCAGGTCGCCGCTTCACGGAATGGCATCGGCGGCGAGACCGTATAATGCAGGTACGCGTAGATTCTCGTTGCGCTTGGCGGAAACTCACCGCCGACGCCAGTGGTCGATGGCGTAGGCACCGCAACCCTGATTGTCAGGCAGTGGATAGGGCGGATACGTCGCGCAAAGCCGAGACAGCGACGATGATTCTCGGTAGGCGGACAGCCACGCTGGATGATGGACGGCACCAGTCTGATGCCACGACAGGAGGCGAAGGCGATGGGAAGCGACACCCCAAGTGTCAAGGAACTCGCTGCCAACGAATGCTGGGCGCTGCTCCGTACCGAGAGCATTGGCCGCCTCGCCGTGTGGGTCGACGACCACCCGGACATCTTCCCCCTCAATTACGCGGTCGATCATGGAACCATCGTGTTCAGGTCCGGGAGGGGCACCAAGGTGTCCGCTGCGCTGTCCGAGGCCCCGGTTGCACTGGAAGTCGACGGCTACGAGGCCCAGTCACGCGAAGCGTGGAGCGTGGTAATCAAGGGGCGTGCCGAGGGGATCCGTGAGATCGATGAGTTGATGGACACCGTGGATCTGCCGCTCTTTCCGTGGCAGGCAGGGAAGAAGAATCTCTTCATCAGGCTCGTCCCCACCCTGGTGACCGGCCGCCGGTTTCCGGTTGTCGACCCGACCGCTTGGCGCACTCCTTTCTCGAACGTGCGACATTCGCCTTCGGAGTAGAACTGCAACATCTCCCCCTGACATTGACCGATTAACCTGTTGGTGGGCAACGCATCCGCGAACAGGGCGCCGCCGGGCGAATGAGGCTGGCGGCGCGCCGCTCATGCTGAATTTCCACCATCCGGCAGGTCCCGGCGAGCCTGGTCGAGCCTGGCGGGTGACTTGCTTCGCGGGGGTGGGACGGCAGGCGGGTCCGGAGTCGTTTCCGGGAGGTCCGGCACGGGTTGGGTGAGAAACATGGAGCGGTTGACCGCGCAGGACATGATGACCTTGTGGCCGGACGAGGCCGGATGGCCGCAGGACATCGGTCTGGTGGCCCTGCTCGATGCCGGTGGTCTCGTCGACCCGGGCGGCCGGTTCCTGCTCGAGGGCGTCCACGGCGCTCGAGGCGCGGTTGCCGTTGGTGCCGCGCCTGCGACAAGTGGTGTACGTGCCTCGGTGGGGTCTGGGTCGCCCACTGCGGGTAGATGCTGCCGCCTTCGATCTTCGCGACCACGTGGGTGCGCTCCCGCCGACCGATTGGGTTGACGAGGCGCAACTTCTCGAGGTGGTCGAGGAGTTGCGTCGCCGTCCGCTCGACCGTTCCCGGCCAATGTGGGAGATGTGGTTCCTACCCGGCCTGTCGGCCGGCAGGCTCGCGGTCTATCTCCGAGTCCACCACGTGCTCGCCGACGGCCCGGCCGGGGTCGCGATGCTCGCTGCATTGTTTGATTCCGCTCCCGACCGTCCGGTGCCTCGGGTCGTACCGTGGAAGCCGGCGCCGGTGCCTACGGCACGCGAGCTGATCATCGACCACCTCCGGCAGCGCCGGGTCGCGGCGATTCGTGTGTGTGCATCGTGCGCGCATCCGGCGACAATCGTGCGCCGTGCCCGCGCGGCATGGGCATCGATGCGGGATGTGGCCGCCGGAGGACGGGCGCCGCGCAGCACTCTGAACCGGCCGATCGGTGCTGCACGTGAGTTCGCCGTGTTACACACCGAACTCGAAACAATGCGGAGGATCTCCGACCGGTACGGCGTCACAGTCAACGATGTGCTGCTCGCCGCCTTCGCCGGTGGCCTGCGTGAGCTACTGCGCAGCCGAGGGGAGCCGATCGGCAACCTCGAGTTGCGTGCGGTCGTGCCCGTGTCGCTGCATCAGGAACAGCCGGGGCCGGTGCGCGAGAATCTGCTCGGCCAGATGATCGTGCGGCTCCCGCTCGGGGGAGACGATCCCGTCCGCAGGCTTGCGTCGATTTCCGCCGACACCCGCATCCGCAAGCGGGGTGTTCGCCCGCGCCACGGAGCGGTGATCAGCGGCCGGATCGTCCGGTGGTGTGCGCTGACGATGCTGGCTCGGCAACGGATGATGAACACGTATGTCGCCGATGTGCCCGGCCCGCCCGTCCGGCTCCACCTCTGCGGGGCGGCCGTGCGCGAGGTCATCCCGGTGGTGGCGCTGATGGGAAATATCGGGGTGGGCGTCGGCGCGTTCTCGTATGCGGGGCAGTTCACGATAGCGGTCGTCGGTGACCGTGCCGTATGTCCCGAGGTCGACGTGGTTGCCCGGGGAATGGCGGAGACGCTGCGGTCGCTCGAGGCGTCACTGCACCGGGACTGATCAGCACAGACGTGCTCGAGGTAGTGACCAACGACCCTGACGCGCACCCGAAGCCAGGACTCACACTGAGTCTTCGGGGACACCGGATCGGGAGGAAGTGCCTGTGCGAACCGGCAGAGTAGCTGTTCTCGTCTTGGGCTGCCTGAGCGCCCTGGCCGGGTTTGCACTGCTCACCGCCGCGGTGTTTCTCGGGTGGGCCTACTTCATGCAACGCGACGGTGGGCATTTCACCTCCCCGAGCGAGCGTTACGAGACGAGTGCGAGCGCGCTCGTGTCGGAGAAGATCGACCTCTTCGCCGGTGCGGACCTGCCCGAAGGATTCAGTACCGATGACCTCGGCCGGGTACTGCTGCGCGCCACCGGGACCGATCCCGACCAAGAGATCTTCATCGGGATCGGTCCTCGTGACGAGGTCGACAAGTACTTCACCGACGTTGCTCGCACCGAGGTGACGGACGTGCAGTTCGATCCGTTCCGTCCGACCTATCGGCAGTTTCCCGGAACCCGACCCGCGGAAGCACCAGGGGCACATTCGTTTTGGTCGGTGTCCTCATCGGGGCCCGGCACGCAGGAAGTGCGCTGGGGGCTGCAGCAGGGGTCCTGGACGGCTGTCGTCATGAATGCCGACGCGGCCCCAGGGGTGTCCGTCGACATTCAGGCCGGAGCACGCCTCACTTTCCTCGGACCACTCGCTCTGAGCGTCCTGATCGGCGCAGTCGTCCTCTTGATCATCGGAATCCTGTTGATCGTGGCCGGGGCAATCGGGCTGGGCCGGCACGGCCCGCCACAACCGCATCCCGTCGCACAGGACGCAGCCGACGGCACGATCGCCGGAGACGCCACCCACCCACAGATTACGTGGACCGTCTATCCCGCTCGCCTCGTGGGTGAACTCGACGCCCCGCTGTCGCGATGGCTGTGGCTGGTGAAATGGCTCCTGGCGATCCCGCACTACTTCGTGCTCTTCTTCCTCGGAATCGCGTTCGTCGTCACCACCCTGGTGTCCGGATTCGCGATCCTGTTCACCGCGCGGTACCCGCGAGCCCTCTTCGACTTCGACGTCGGCGTTCTCCGGTGGGTGTGGCGCGTGCAGTTCTACACCTACTCGGCCCTGGCCACCGACCGCTACCCACCGTTCACCCTGAAACGTACCGACTATCCGGCGGACTTCGACGTCGATTACCCCGTGCGGCTGTCCCGCGGACTGGTCCTCGTGAAGTGGTGGCTGTTGGCGCTCCCGCACTACCTGATCCTGGCGCTACTCGCGGGAGGGTGGTTCGGGAGCTGGCGTGCCGGAGTGACCGTCATCGACGGTGCGCACTACGGGCAGCCGTGGCTCCTCGGTTCTCTGCTCGGTCTCGCGGTGACGTTCTCGGCGATTGCGCTTCTCTTCACCGGACGGTACCCACACGGTCTGTTCGACTTCGTGATGGGAATCAACCGCTGGGCGTTCCGCGTCGCGGCGTACGCGACCCTGATGCGGGACGAGTACCCACCGTACCGCCTCGATCAGGGACCATTCGAGCCAGATGAGCCCAGGCCGCACCCGGGCGGAGACGATTCCGGTGCCGACACCTCTCCGGAAAGGCCCCGCACATGACGGTACTGGTGGCGTACGCGACCGCGAAGGGCTCGACCCGCGGGATAGCGGAGCGACTCGGGTCGTGTATCGAAGGTTTCGGCCAGTCGGTCGATGTCCGGCCGGCCGCGGACGTGTCACACGTGCACTCCTACGACGTGATCGTTCTCGGGAGCGCGATCCACGACGGGCAGTGGCTCGTCGAGGCCTCCGACGCGGTCGAGCGCCTACGGTCCCACTTCGAGGGAAGGCGAGTGTGGGCGTTCTCGGTGTCGTCGGTGGGCGTCACCAGCACCACCCTGTCGAAACGGCTGGCGCGCTTACTGCGTCGCATCACACCGGAGCCTCGAGCAGTGCAGATGCTGCGGGATGCGGCCGAGGTGCGCGACCACCGATTCTTCGCCGGGGCGATCGCCCCGGGCGACTGGCCGGGATTCGGACGAGTCGTCTTCACGCTCATGGGTGGGCACTACGGCGACGCCCGGGACTGGTCGGACGTGTGCGCGTGGGCAGGCACCATCGCCGCCGAATCGACCCGGGACACGAAAAGACGGACCTAGATCCAGTGGTCGGCGCCGAGGAGGCACTACTCTCGCGGTGCCGGGCCGGTGAGGTGAGATCGGAAGAGCATCGATGAGTCCATGGAAGAGGCGGGTGACGTGGTCGAGTCTGACAACACTGCAGCGCGCCGCGCTGGTCGTGGCGGCAGCGGTGCAACTGGGGCTGGCCGTGGCCGCCTGGGCGGATCTCGCAAAGCGTGATCCACGTGAGATCACAGGGAGCAAAACGACATGGGCCGCCGTGATCGCCGTGAACTTCATCGGACCGATCGCATATTTCCGGTGGGCTCGCCGCACCCCGGAATAGGCACGGCGACGGCGCGAGAATCGTTCAGGGCGAGTCGACTCCCTCACTCTGCTTGACCTCGCGGCGAAGCGCATCGAGCTGCGGCGCAGTTCCCAGCGCAATGAGAATGGTGCCCGGGTTCAGACGTCGCTCCGGCGGAGGATTGGCGACGAACTGCCCCGTCGGTGACCGCAACGCCATCAACAGCGAGCCGGTAGACGCCGCGAGGGCCGCTTCCGCCAGCGTCCGCCCCGCCAGCGGCGAACCAGCCGACACCTCGACCTCTTCGATCCGGTAGTCCAGTGCCTCGTCGTGCATCACGACGTCCAAGAACTCCGCGACATGCGGCTGGAGCGCGAAGGCACCCATCCGGCGCCCCCCGATCAGCTGTGGGTTGACGACGCGGTTCGCTCCCGCCCGAATCAGCTTGGACGTCGACCCGTCGTTGCGGGCGCGGGCAATGATGACCAGATCCGGCCGCAATGCACGGCTCGAGAGGGTGACGTAGACATTGTCCGCGTCGGTGTCGAGCGCCGTGATCAGAGCGTGGGCACGGCCGATTCCCGCCGCTTCGAGAACCAGGTCGTCGGTGACATCCCCGACCACTGCCGGGACGTCGAGGCCGGCGAGGCGCTCCGGATCCCGATCGACGACGACGACCGGCATCCCGAGGGAGGTCAGGTGCTGCACACCGGCGCGTCCGACCCGGCCGAAACCACAGATGATCACGTGCCCGGTCATCCGGCTGATGTGTCTGTCCATTCGCCGACGCTCCATGTGCTGACGTAGATGGCCTTCGATGAGTGCCTCGAGGATGACCCCGAAGGTATACAGCGCCGTACCGGCACCCGCCAGTATGAGCAGGATCGTGAACCACTGACCGACCGCATCGAGTGGGTGAACTTCACGAAACCCGACCGTGCTGATCGTCGTCACGGTTTGGTACAGCGCATCCAGAAAGCCGAAGCCCAGGACGACATACCCGAGCGTCCCTGCAACGACAACGAACCCGAAGGCCCCCAGTGCGCGGCCGATCCTCAGGAGGGGACTCATCACGGTCCTCCCCGCCGGTCCGCCGTGGGGTGCCACGGTCACTCGCCTGCGTACCGAAGGCGGCGGTGCGGACCGACAAAGATGACGGGACACCTCGCGTGCAGGAGGACGCCCGCGGCCGTCCGGCCCAAATTTCCGCGCGGCGAACCTGGGGCGCCGCGCCCGACGATCACCAACTCCGCCGACGACGAGTAGCGGACCAACACTTCATCTGCCGGTGCCTCGGTGGTGATCGATTCCACCACGACCTCGGGGAAGCGTGCTCTTTCCGGCTCCAACCATGCCTCGAGAAGATCGCGCGCCTCTTCCGAACTCGCGGCGGGCTCCGTCTCCGGGGGTGACGAATGCGGTCCGACCGCGATGGAATGCACAGCACGCAGCGAGGTCCCGCGCCGGTGTGCGTGCCGAAATGCGTAGCGGAGGACCTCCGGTTCGTGGCCTGATCGAACACCTGTCACGACCGGCCCTCCGTCCGGCGAAACCCGGGCCGGACCACCGCAACTGGACGGGCTGAGCGTGCGATCAGCGCCGCGGTCGTCACGAGCGATGAGTCGGCGGAAGACGAGCCGTTCCTGGCGCCGAGCACCAGCAGGTCGGCCGCATCTGCGGCCTCGAGGAGTGTGGTGAAGGACGTACCCGCCCGCATCTCCACTCTGATTTCGGTGGTCCCGGGTCGAGTGGGTGCCGAGGCGGCAATGCGGCGGGCGACGTCTGCGGCCTCGGCAAGGTGCATGCGCGCGTCCTGTGCCCGCCGGCGTTCGTGCTCCCCGTGGTGCGGCTCGTCTTGTCGCTCGCCTTCGGAGGGATCGTGTACGTGAAGCAGTCGCAGTGGAACACGATGAAGGGCGGCGACTTCCGTTGCCCACGCGGCGGCGTTCAGCGCACCGCGGGAACCGTCGATTCCGACGACGATGTGACGATGACCGGAGGCGACGCTGCACTAGTCCGTTCTCCGTGATCGGGTTGGAGCGAACTCATGCCGGCATGGGCGAGGGGGTGTGGGCGTCGTCCTTCCGCGGGATTCAGGGTTCGGTGCCGGCGGCCGCGCCGAGGCTGCGGCTGCGCTTTCGCGGGCGGGAAAAGACCCGAGCTCACCGAGAGCACTCGTCAACGGGGCGGGGAAGACGACTGTGGTGTTCTTCTCGATGCCCAGCTCGGCGAGTGCCTGCACGTTGCGTTGCTGCAGTGCGGGTGGGTGGGCGATCATTGTGACGGAGGCATTGCCCAGCGCGGCGGCAGCCTCCGCTTCCCCCTCTGCCGCAATGACCTTGGCTCGCTTCTCCCGCTCCGCCCCTGCCCCTGCCTCTGCGTCTGTCTCCCGGGCAATCGCCCGCATCATGCTGTCGGGACGCTGAATATCTTTGAGTTCCACCAGGGAGGCCTCGACACCCCACTCGAGGGTGGTCGTGTCGAGTATCCGCCGAATGCTCCCATTGATGGCAGCGGGGTGGGAGAGGGCCACCTCGAGAGAATGCTGTCCGACGACGTTGCGGAGGATGGTGTGGGCCAACTGATTGATGGCGCTGCCGACATTCTCGATCACGCCCACCGATTTTCTCGCGTCGACGATGCGGAAATAGGCGACCGCTGCAATATCGACGCTGAGGTTGTCGCGGGTGATGATTCCTCGAGACTGGACCGGCATCGTCACGATCCGCATGGACACCGTGGTGAGTCGATCGACGATCGGGACTATCAGCGTCAAACCGGGCTCGCGCACCCCGATGATCTTGCCGAGGCGGAAATGAACACCGCGCTCGTACGGGTTCACAACACGTATCGAGAGGGCAGCGAGAAGTCCGAGCGAGACAACCACGGCGAGAATGATCGCGGCAGACATGACGGCTCCGACGTCGAGGAAGTGGTACGTCTATATCGAAGGCGACTGGCAGGCATGACAGTAGGGTCGACAGTCACTAGTTGAGGCTTTCACCGAAGTTGATTCGTTCTGGGCCGAGGCCGGCCGCGGTCCGGTGCCCCGCTGCTACGCCGTGCCTTCTCGTCCGCAGGGCGCCGCTGGTCCCGCTGCTGTTGCTGCGGCGGCGGCGTCGGCTCGCAGCGCACGCAGAGCGGGTGCTCGCCCTGCTCGGCCGGCACTATGGGAACGGCACACTGTCGGTCGAGGGGTCCAGCGGTCCCGACGTCGCCGCCCCGGCCGGTGAGCGGATCCCCGACGAGGAGATGACCGTCGACGGCGCACAGCAACGTCTGCACGACCCGAGCGCGTCGCCGGCGGTAGCTCGTGCATCGGGACATGCATTGGGGAGTGCCGCTTACTCCCGACGGGCGGCTACGGGTCCACCGGATTCGCAGCGGGCCGGCAACCGGGATCGTGATCGTCCGCCCGGACGGGTATGTCGGGTTTCGGAGCGGCTCCGGCACGCCGGGGGCCGCCCAGTGGCTCGCACTGGTCGGGGGCGTCACCGCCGCGCTCGCCGTGACGGACATTTCCGGCCCGCACCCGCTCGGATGCAAGACAGGAACGGACTGACGGACAGCAGTTTTCACTTGGGCGGTGTGCCGCCCGAGTGCGCCGGAACCATCGGGGCAAATGTCCCGAGTTGGCGACCAATGGCCCTGGAATGCCCGCGCCGGACCGACGTAGGTTCGGAACAGGCCGGAGATTGTTCCGGCCCGAGGAGGTTCTGATGGGATTCGTCGATCGCGCTGATGCCGGAAGACGGCTGGCCAGACGCCTGCACGCGTTCCGAGGACGGGACGTCGTGGTGCTGGGGCTACCCAGAGGCGGAGTGCCGGTCGCATTCGAAGTCGCCAAGGCGCTCCACGCCCCTCTCGACGTGATCACGGTCCGCAAGCTCGGTGTGCCGTACCAACCCGAACTGGCCTTCGGCGCCATCGGCGAAGGCGGCATACGGGTGATCAATCCCGATGTCGTCTCGCGGGTCGGACTGACTGTCACCGACATCGCCGCCGTCGAACGCGCCCAATTGGCGGAGCTTGACCACCGCGTGCAACGAGTGCGAGGCACGTTCGACCGGATTCCGCTCAGGGGACGGATCGCGTTGATCGTCGACGACGGTGTGGCGACCGGCGCGACCGCCCGGGCCGCGTGCCAGGTCGCCCGCGCGCAGGGCGCCGCGCGGGTGGTGGTCGCGGTCCCGATCGGGTCACCACGCGAAATCGACGACCTCGCCGGGGACGCCGATGAGGTCGTGTGCATGCACACCCCGAGAGGACTCTCTGCGGTAGGTCAGGGCTACTACGTCTTTTCCCAGACCACTGACGAAGAGGTGGCCGCACTATTGCATCGTGCACGCAGGGGCTTTCGCGAACCCGCCGCAACGGCACCGCACATCGGCGACGATTCACCGATCCGTGACGATGACGTGGAGGTCACGGCGGGCCGGGTCCGTTGCCTGGGGCATCTCACCATCCCGCAGAACCCCATCGGGATAGTCGTGTTCGCCCATGGCAGCGGCAGCAGCCGACACAGTCCGCGCAACCGCTACGTCGCCGAGATCCTGCACCGGGCCGGACTTGCGACCCTGCTGTTCGACCTCCTGACCGCCGCCGAAGACGGCGACCGTGCCCTGGTATTCGACATCGACCTCCTTGCGGAACGGCTCGTCGTGGCCACCCTGTGGCTGAAGACGCACCCCGAGACCGCCGATCTGCCGGTCGGATATTTCGGGGCCAGCACCGGCGCCGCGGCAGCGCTGTGTGCCGCCACCGACTCCCGCGTCGATATCGGGGCGATCGTCTCCCGTGGGGGCCGCCCTGATCTCGCTGGTGCGAATCTGACCGAAATCCGCACCCCCACCCTGTTGATCGTCGGTTCCCGCGACGATGTCGTCCTCGAGTTCAACCGCCGCGCGCAGGCCGCGATCCCCGCCGAGAGCCGGATCGAGATCGTCCCCGGCGCCACGCACCTGTTCGAGGAACCCGGCACCCTCGAACAGGCTGCAGTGCTGGCCCGCGAGTGGTTCACCACCTATCTCCCGTCAACGCTGAAACCCCGGCGCCGCAGCACGCAACAATAGGACCCGAATCCGCGCGGACTGGCGTCGATTCGATTCTGCGCATTCCGTTTTCGGGTGGACCGTTCATGACGGCGTGATCCGGGGTTCGCGGTATGACAGGTGCTGCCGGTGACGGGAGTCCTCGAACTGGGGACTGTTGGCCCTACTGCCCTTACCTGATGAGGAGTGGACTCGGAGAGGTAGGTAATCACCTCTCATTTCTGGAGTCAGCTATGAGTATTCTGTCGCCCCGCCGCCCGTCCCAGGCATTGCTCCCGGCGTGGCCGTCACTTCCGGACTGGTCCGATCTGATGGCCAGGTTCGAGGCGATGCCCCCGTGGACCTCCCTCGAAGGCCACATGATCCGCGTCGAGGAACACCTCGACAAAGGCCGCTACACCCTGCGCGCCGAACTCCCCGGGATCGACCCGGAAAAAGACGTCGACATCAGCATCCGCGACGGACAGCTGACGATCAAGGCCGAGCGCACCGAACAACAGAAGGAAGGCACCCGCTCGGAGTTCCACTACGGCAGCTTCTACCGGTCCATGCCGCTGCCGGCCGGTGCGAAGGAAGACGACATCGACGCCACCTACACCGACGGCATCCTGACTGTGACGATGCCGGTCACCGAATCCCCGACACCGGAGAAGCACGTCGAAATCAAGACCACCCCCAGCGGCGGCAAAACCGACTGACCGGCGCAGATGTGCCCGGGTTCGAACGTGATGAGGATCAGCGCCCCGGCGACAGACCGGGACGCTGCGGCCCACCGCGGAACACCGGGCACCCCCGCCCACGCGAGACTCCCTCCCGATCGAGGACAGCATGCCCAAGACGATCATCCCGGTCATCGCCGCCGTGTGGCTCGCACTGGCGGCGATCGGCGCCTGGAGCACCATCGCCTTCGCACTCGCCGTGCTGGCCGCCCTCGTGCTGGGCACCTACCTGCTGGCGTCTGCGGTAACCGGACCCGGAACCGGGCACCGTTGACCGCGTCAGACGCCACCACCGGAATCCCATAACCGAACAACTGCTTTGGAGATCACCAATCATGACCACAGCAAGTGACATCATGCACACCGGGGCAACCTGCATCGGCGAACACGACACCCTCACCACCGCCGCACAACGCATGCGGGAGTTGGATGTCGGGGCCCTGCCGATCTGTGGGGACGACGACCGCCTCCACGGCATCATCACCGACCGCGACATCGTCCTCAAATGCGTGGCCGCCGGGCAGGACCCGACCACGATGACGGCCGGAGATCTCGCGCAGGGCAGCCCCTACCACGTCGATGCCGGAGCGAGCGTCGAAGAGGTCATCACCGTGATGGAGGAGCACCAGATTCGCCGCCTGCCCGTTCTCGACGATCATCGTCTGGTCGGCATGATCAGCGAAGCCGACATCGCCCGCCATCTTCCCGAACACTCCGTCGGTTCGTTCGTCGAAGCGATCTGCGCCCCGAAAGTCCTTCCCAGCCACTGACCCCCATGGTGTGGAGGGGCCCGGCAATCCACCGGGCCATCGTCGCCGACCCCGCCTACCGAAGAGCCGCCGGCGGCGCCGGCCGTGACGTTCTCGGGCAATGGAAGGTCTGGAACCGCCTCCGGATGGCCAATTGGGCTGACCCGGAGGCGACGTCGTGGCGCGGCGCGAACATCAATCGAATTCGGGGCCCGGCCACCGTCCCACAGTTGTTCGGTGACGTCCTCGAAGCACACGAGCGTGATCGGATCGTCGTGCCGGAGCAGTATCGACCTGCTCACCAGGGCACGAACGACGAAACCGTCCTGGTGCCCGAGTTCGATCACCTTCCCGGCGAAATCGTGCAGTCGGGCCACCGCCTCGGCACCGTTCGGCGACGACCGCGGGTCGACGAACGCCGCCACACAACTACCCCGAAGGTCGCCCTCGACGTAACCCAGCATCCGCTCCAGCGCCGGATTCGCATGCAAGATCACACCATGGCTGTCGGCGGCGAGGGTGGGCACTGGTAGCCGCTGCAATAACACGAGGGCGGGAAGCTGCTCGAGATAGCCCACCGCGGTTTCCGGATCAGGGCGTCGCCTGTCGTTCCACGGCGCCGAGCGTCGTGGTGTGCCGGAGACACGTTTCCGCCCGGAACTGGCAGCGAGCATGGCATCGATGCGGCTCTTAATTTCCTCGGTACTGAGCGATCGGAGCGGGGGCAGAAGTTGGTCGGGCCGGTGCATCTGCTGGTTGCTCATCGCGGTCCTCCAATCGGGGCGGGTTCACGGCACGGCCCGCCTGTGGGTGAAGCGGGGTCACATCAGCACTGCGGCCAGCGAGACGCAGCCCAGCATGAGCACAGCGGCGATGGCCGCCACCGCGGTCGATCCGGTCCCCACCCCTGCCGCAACCCCCGCGCCCGCCGCAGCGCACACCGTGATGGCGACCGTCACTCCCGATGCCGGTGTCGGTCGCCCGGCGGTCGTGTCGGCCGTCGGGCGGCGCCGCAAGTGCGGTAGTCGGATACTGCTCATCGTCGGGACGGCATCTTTCAGATCGACGCGTGGACGGGCGGGCCACCGGCCCTCATGACCATCGGGAACACGGTGCTCCGCTACCCACCCAAGAATTCCGCGCGGAGGTCGCTACTGCACAGGGCACAAAGTCACCCATTCGGGTCAGCCGATCATCGCCCCGATCGTCGTTCGCGGCTACCCCGGCGAAATGGTGACCGCCGGCCCCGTCGGGGCCCGGGAAGCCATTCCTCCCTGACGCCCTTGAGGTAGGCAGGACGCGGATGACCGCCCGACGATCACCACAGCTCCGCGCTCCTCGATTGGGCCCTCGCTCGGAGATCCCGCACACGGTCCCGCAGACCCAATCCGAAGAACGAGCATGCGGCGTGAAACCGCACACCCGTGTGTCAACCAGGCTGGGGGCTTCCCGTCCGGTCGCTGTGGTGAGTCTTCGTACTGATGACCCTCGGCCCTATCGTCTTCCCCCGATGACGGGTGGACTGAGAAGGGTCAGCAACCACAACCTCACTCGCCTCGAAACCGACTTTCACAGCCATCGCACGGACCAGCATCAATGAACCGCGACACACGCGCACCTCGCCCGTGTCAGGTTGGCAACGGATGGAGATCGACATGCACGCAGAACCAGGGGACTGGCTGGTGGTGAAAGGCACGGTCGTCGACAGCCCGGACGAGGTCGGGCACATCGTCGAGGTTCGCCGCACCGACGGCGAACCGCCGTACCTTGTCAGATGGATGCGGGACGGGCACGAGGCGCTCGTGTTCCCCGGCCCAGACGCGCACGTGGTGACAGCCGCCGAGAAGGACGAGCAAGACAGTCACGAACGGCGACGCATTTCCGCGCTACAAGACGCTATTGCCCGAAAACCGCACCTCCAACAGCGCACTCTCCGAACCGGCCGCAAGGGTGCCTGAGGTGTCTCAGGACAGGGTGAACTGAACGTCTGCGACGCCCGGTACGGTCTCGGCCAGGCCCGTCACCACCTCTCGTTCCGGATCGTCGAGCGCGAGCCCGGTAATCGTGACCTTGCCGTCTGTGATCTGCACCGTCCACCGCCGTGATCCTGCGTAGACGTCGAGACGGTGTTGTACTTCCTTCGCGATGAGGGTGTCGTCCACTGTCAGGAGCGCGAGAAGATCACGCCGGGTGACGATTCCGATGACATCGTGTTCGTGGACGATGGGAATCCCGCGCAGGCCCGCGCGCAGCATCGCCGACGCGAGGTCACTGACGTCGGTGTCCGGTGTCATGGTGACGACCGGGGTGGTCATCGTCTCGGCCGCCGGCAAGTCGGGACGGGGGAGTGTGTGGAACTTCGCGCGGAGCAGATCGCCCTCGGAGACGATGCCCGCCAAGTGATGCGACTCGTCGACGACGGGTAGGACGGTGAATCCCGAGCTGGCGAGGATGCGGAGGCATTCGTCGACCGGGGTCGACGGAGTCACGGTGGTGACCGGGCTGCTCATGATGTGTCGAGCGTGCATGACGGCACTTTCCTTTCGAGAACCGTGTCACGGGCGGTGCCGATGGGCGGCAGGTGGGTGGGCCTTTCGTGGATGCCTCGGTCGGAAAATCCGGCTCCTCCATTGGACGCGGTATCCACCGGGCCTGGGTAGGGTCTCCGGTCACCTGTTCACAGACCACATCCCAGGGCGGCGCCGCCGCGAGCGGGGATGACGGCGAAGCACGGAGTGGCGGTGTCACGCAATCCCCTTCGCGTCCTGGTCAGTACCCCGAAGAGATGGCGCCCTGCGCCGTCTCGTTTCGGACCGGACCGGACCAGCCGAAGCAGGTGTGCTGATGTCACCGGCGCACGATCAGCAGCGGGCAGGTGATGGTGTGGAGGAGTGCCCGGCTGGTCGAGCCGAGCAACGGCGAGGTGAAGCCGCCGCGCCCACGACTGCCGGTCACCACCAATTGCGCTTCCTGCGATTGCTGGAGCAGGTGGTGAACCGGTCGATCCCGGACGACCACCTTGCGGACGGACACGTCCGGATACTTGTCCGTCCAGCCGGCGAGGCTCTCCGACAGGACGGCCTGTTCCGCGGTTTCGATTGCCGACCAGGCCGATGCGGTGACGCTGGGATCGGCAGGGGCAAGCCTCAACATGCTGAAGTCACTCCACGCGTGCACCGCGACCAGATCGACGTCGCGCAGGCAGGCTTCCTCGAACGCGGCCGCGATGGCCGGTTCGCTGTTCGGTGAGCCGTCAACCCCGACCACCACCGGACCGTCCAACGGCGGCCCGTCCATGTCGGGCATTGAGCGGATCACCGCCACCGGGCAGGCCGCATGACTGGCTACCGCGGAGCTGACCGATCCCAGCAGGCCGCCGGTGAGCTCTCCGAGCCCGCGGGAACCGACAACCAGCATCCGAGCCGACTTCGCGGCGTCGAGCAGGGCAGGCACGGCCGAGCCGTGAAGCAGCACCGTCCGGAGGGGGAGGTTAGTGCCGCGCACACTGCGCCGGGCGAGTTCCGCCGCGGCGGCGAGCCGCTCGGCACCCACATATTCCACACCGGTGAAGGCGCCCGCGGACAGGTTGACAGCGTCGCCGAACGTACCGGGCGCCGTCAGCAGGGAAGACACCAGAAGCAGCGGGGCCCGGTGGAGGACGGCCGCGGCCGTCGCCCAGCGCACGGCGTCGAGCGATTGCGCCGATCCATCCACACCCACGACGATCGGTGAATCTGTCGTCACGTCGATTCCTCGTCTCTGTTCGTTCACCCCGGCCGAGTCGAGAATGCGCCGCCGCGTGACCGTCTCGATCGGGCGCACAGCCAGCTCCGGATCGCCGAGCGGGAGCTCACAGCGAGTTCACGCCCTGCAGAAGTAGGGTCGGCAATCCCGGAACCATCAGTCCGACACCGACGGACACGATCGCGGCCCCGGCGACACGGTGGTGTGGACTGCGGAAGACACCGAGTCCGATGAAGACGATCCCGGATGCGCCCCCGAGGATAGTGAGCGGAGTTGTCACCGACAACGCGACAAATCCCACGATGGTGGCGGCGGCAACCCACGGCCAACGCAGGTCTCGGGCGTCGAGATACCGTGCCTGCATTGCTGCCTCCTGCCGGGGAAGGTCGAGGACCGGTGTCGCATGACGGCTCGTGGGTGGCTACTCGGGCGGGAAGTGCACCTCGGTGATCCCTGGCACGGTGTCGGCCAGTGCGGCGATGACATTACGTTCCGGGTCCTGCGGTGTGGCACCGAAGATCGTGGCGGAGCCGTGGGCGACGTCGACGCGCCATCGGCCGGCTCCGCCGTAGACGTCGAGGCGGTGTTGCACTTCCTTGGCGATCTGGGCGTCGTCGGTGGTGAGGATGGCGATGAGATCGGGTCGGGTGACGATCCCGAGGATGTCGTGATCGTGGACGATGGGGATGCCGCGCAGCCGCGATCGAAGCATGGCGGATGCGAGTTCGCTGACCTCGGCGTCGGCCGTCATCGCCACGACAGGGCTGGACATCACGTCTCCTGCGGTCACCTCGTCCTGCGTCGCCACCGGGTCGACCCCGCCCAGCTCACGGAATCGGGCACGCAGGAGATCGCCCTCGGACACGATGCCCACGAGATGCTTTCGCTCGTCGACGACCGGGAGGACCGTGAAGCCGGACTTGCCGACCAGCTGGAGGCATTCGTCCACCGAGGTGGATTTGTCCACCGTGGTGACCGGGCTGCTCATGACGTGTCGTGCCTGCATGACGACTCCTCTCGTTGTCCTCAGCGTCGGCGCGCCGCGGCCCCGGGACAAGGGTCCTAGGACCTCACCTCGTCGAGTTCCTCGGAGAAGACTTCGAAGGTCCCCGGAAGGGACCAAATGCCCTGGTGACGAGATCCCCGGTGCGCGATCGTGAAGTGAGCACGGAGGTGGACGGGATGGTCAAGCGTTGGCTGGTCATGGAGACCGAGAACGACGGCCTGCGAATGCCGTTCGCGTCCCGTCTCGCCGGGGCCGGCCGGCATCTGCCCGCCACCCATCTCACGACCACGGACCTGATGTCGACCACCCGGCACTCGACCCACATCGACCTCGAACGCCTCACCGGGATCCGCGAGCGGCGGGTGTCGGTCGGGGACGAAGACTCCTACACGCTCGCGATCTCGGCGGCACTGGATTGCCTGGAACGGGCGAACCGGGACGCCGGGTCGATCGATGTGGTGGTCAGTTGCAGCATCACCAAGTTTCACGGCGGTCTCACCCAATGGGTGGAACCGACGATGAGCAGTGCAGTAGCCCAGGCGATCGGCGCGGGAACGGCGATGACCTTCGACCTCTCGAACGCGTGCGCCGGAATGTTGACCGGGGTGACGGTGATGAACAACTGGATCCGTCAGGGCATCGTCGAACGGGCGCTCGTGGTCAGTGGTGAATACATTTCGCAGCTCGGACAGAATGCTGCCCAGCACATCCGGAACATCATGAGCAAGGAACTTGCCTGCCTGACCCTCGGCGACGCCGGGGCCGCGCTGCTCCTCGAACGTGCCCCCGTCGGATCGGCCGGGATCGGCCTGGCCGGTTTCACCACCGTCGCCGACTACAGCCGGCTCTGTCTCGCCTACCCGAAGGGCGGCGACCCCGGCGCCCGGATGTTCACCAATTCTCGGGGCATCCAGCGGGCGGCGATCGCGGACACCCCGCTGTTGTTGCACGAGGTGCTCGACGCCGCTGGGATCTCCCTGCACGACATCGATCACGTGATCACGCACCAAACCTCGGCGCGGGCGATCCGCAAAGGGATGGCCGAGGTGACCGCCACCCTCGGCGATGCTCCGCGGCACGACGCCGTGATCACCGTCGACCGATACGGGAACACGGCCTCGACGACCCACACCGTCGCGCTCGTCGAGGAACTCGAAGCCGGCCGCATCCGAGCGGGGGAGACCGTGGCGTTGATCGCCCTCGCCTCGGGCTTGGAGATCGGCGTCGTTCTGTTGACCCTGGACGAGGAATTGGTGGCACGCTATGGGCACCGTCATTGATCGGCTCGACGTCACCCGCGGCGGCTGGCGTACCCGGCACAGTGCATTGCATCTCGCGGTCTCCGCTGCCCAGACCTGCCTCGAACGGGCCGGCCGACACGCCGACGACCTGGACCTGCTTGTCAACGTCGGGATGTACCGGGACCGGAATCTGGGCGAGCCCGCCCTCGCTGCACTCATCCAGCAAGACATCGGAGCCCACCCGGAGGACCCCCACGACGACACACACGGGACCTTCTCGTTCGACGTCGCCAACGGATCCTGCGGGGCTCTCACCGGACTGCAGATCGTCGACGGATTCCTGCGGTCACACACCATCGACTGGGCGCTGGTGGTCGCCAGTGACGCCGATCCCGGCCGTGGGATGAGCGAGCACTTTCCGTTCGCGCCGACGGGCGGGGCCATCCTCTGCCGGTGGACCGACGACGAATTCGGCCTCGGGCCCGTCCGCTGGGTGAACTGCCCCGACGCCGGTGAAAGCTTCTGTGCCACCGTCGGACTCGAGGATTCCCGGAACGTACTTCGGTTCCGGGAGTCGGAGTCGAGGGACGAGCGATTCGCGGCCGCCGGAGCGCAGGCGGCACGGGAATGCCTGAAGGCATCCTCCCTCGGGCTCGCCGACGTCGATCTGATCGTGGCCGCTCCCGCCCGGCGGAAGTTCCGCACGGCACTCGCCGAACATCTGGGTGTCCCCGTGCCGCGGATTGCGGTCGCGGACGACGAACGGATGCATACCGCGTCCCTCGTGGCAGCCCTGGACCGCCGGACCGGCGGAATCCCGGCCGGGAACCGAGTCCTGATCATCGCCGTGGGTGCAGGGGTCACCGCCGGTGCCGCCCTCTACAGCGAACAACCCTGAGCCCGGCAGGCAACTGGATTCTCGGCCACCGGCGGAGGCCGACCCTTGGGTTGAGTTCGCCGAGGCCCACTGCGATCGAAACCAACTGTGGACAAGTGAAAGTCGGCTTGGCATCGGTGATGATGACAATCCTCGTGCTCGTCCCAGCATGTGCGATGGTTTCCAAGAACGCGCAGTCGGAGAAGGCGCTCGGCGGGTCGTCCTGTTGCCGCGTACCGCCTGCAGTAGCCGCAGATGGGTGGGGACGACTTCGCCCGCCAGAGTCGCACCACGTCGCCCGGCACCCAGGTGATGACGTCCACCCGGCTCGGGGCGCCGTCGCGGAGAATCGCGCGCCGCATGCGTGGATGTAATGCCGCAGTGGCGCGTTCGGCACGGTGTTGGTGGGCGAACCCCACCCCGATACTTGCAGCCGTACTTCTCCGAACAGGTGTGGTTCCGCTTCAGTCTGGTCGCGCGGCTTCGGTTCCGGAGGCCGATGCGAGAGCGCGGATGGTGAGGAGCATCTTCCGGCTCATGACGAAACCGATCGGCTCCATGAGTAATGGCCCGAAGGACAGTCGGCTGACGAGCCCGGGTCCGCAGAAGCTGCAGCCCCGCTCGAGCAACCGGGTGCACCCAGTACGGTCGCGAAGGAGATGAAACGCCCAGATGAAGGCGTCGCCGGTGCGAGGGTCGCGTGCGTGGAGGACCAGGCGTGCATTCGGTTCGACCGATGCGACGGTCAGCGGGGGCGCCTTCGGGTGCAGCCGCACCTCGTCGCCGGTGTCCAGGTTCTGGCAGTCGCGAAGTACCTTGTCGGTATTACGCATGCGGCAGCCGATGAGGTTCTCGAGTCCGACGTAACTGTAGAAGCCGCCGCGGCCCTGACCCATCTGGACGATCCAGGGCCACACCGCTTCCGGTGGCGCGTCGACCGTGACGGCGTGTGTGTAACCCCATGTGGGGTTCTCGATCAGGTCGTCTCCAGGTAGCGCTGCCGCGGCCTCCGTTGCGGTCGCACCCCACGTCGTGCGCCACCGGCGTAGCGGTTTCGTCAGGATCACGTGCACCGCAATCAACACCGCGCCGCCGATGGACTGCCAGATGAGCGTGACACGCGTCACCGCCCTGTCTCCTGTCCGGGTCGCCGGGTATCGACGCGGGCGGTGGCGGAATCGCGACTCCGATTGTTGTCGGGTTCGGCTGCCTCGGCGGTCGGTCCCCGCCCCCGGTGACCTGCTCCGGCACGGCCGGCGAGTTCGGTGGTGGCCCCGTGTTCGCTTGCCGTGGTGACCAGAATTCTCATCTCGCGGCTCCGTTCGGTCGAGGTACGTCCCATCATCAAGCCGGGAGACCAGGAATGGACAGAGTATTACGGCCCCGCGCGCACGTGGCGGTGACTTTGGACCCTGTGCGGTCCGATGTCGACGGTGTTCGCTGGACCCTGACGACGAGGAGACCTCATGAATCCGCAACAGGCGGTGGTCGAACACCGTTGGGTCACGCCGATCGATCAACTCGGCTTGTCCGACGCGCCATCGGTCGGGGGCAAGGCGGCAAATCTCGGTGAGCTGACGCGAGCACGTTATCCGGTCCCCGCAGGATTTGCCGTCACCGCGGAAGGCTACCTGCAGGCGATGGACGAGGCGGGAGTGCGCGACACCCTGCGAGAACACGCGTTGCCACCCGCCGGAGCCGACGACAGCGTCTTGACCGCAGCGTCGCACGAGTTGCAGGCGACCGTTCTCGGCGCTCCGGTGCCCGCTGCCCTGCGCGCGGAAATTCTCGGTGCGTACCGCGGACTCGGCGACGGGTCGCCGAGGGTCGCGGTGCGCTCGTCCGCACCCGCCGAAGACGCCGCCGACACCTCGTTCGCAGGTATCCACGACAGCTTCATCGGCATATCCGGTGCCGACAGGCTCATCGAGGCGATCACCAAGTGCTGGGCGTCGCTGTGGTCCGAACGCGCACTCACCTATCGCAGTGTCCAGGGAGTGACCGAGGAACCGTCGATCGCGGTCGTCGTGCAATTGATGGTCGACGCCGACCAGTCGGGCGTGGTCTTCACCGCAGATCCCAGAACAGGCGCACGCGACCGCATCGTCGTCGAAGCGGCGACCGGACTGGGTGAGGTGGTGGTGGGCGGCCAGGTGGAGCCGGACACCTATGTGGTGGCGAAGTCGGGATTCGCGGTGATCGACGCCCACATCGGGTCACAGTCGTTCTCCCTCACCGCGGATTCGGATGGGGAGCATGCGGTGGAGATTCCCGCTGAGGCACGAGGCCGGCGCGTTCTCACCGACCAACAGCTCGAACGATTGGCGTTGCTCGCCGCCGCGGTCGAAGACCACTATCACGTTCCCCAGGACCTCGAATTCGTCTTCGCCGCCGATCGGTTGTGGATCGTCCAGACACGCCCCATCACGACGCTGGGACAGTCCCGGACTCGTCCGGAGGAGGAAACCCGTGCGTCGACGGGCACGGTCCTTGTCCACGGGCTCGGCGCCGGTCCCGGAACCGCGTCCGGCCGGGTCCGCATCCTGCGGTCCGTCTCCGATGCTCACCGGCTGTCCGACGGAGAGATCCTCGTCGCACCCATGACACGCCCCGACTGGCTTCCGGTGCTGCGGCGTGCGGCGGCGATCGTAACGGACGGCGGCGGGATCACCTGTCATGCGGCCATCGTCGGGCGCGAGCTGGGACGTCCCGTGGTCGTAGGTACCCGGACCGCGACCAGCGAACTGGTGGACGGGGCGATCGTCACCGTCGACGGCGATTCGGGGGTGGTCTACGACGGCGCGGTATCCGGTCCTGCACCGGAGTCGTCGGCGACGGGTGCCGTTCCTTCACTGCGACCGGCGACCGATCGGGCCGGTGGGGGAGCGGCACCGGAGGTGACGGCCACCTCCGTGTACGTCAACCTCGCCACCCCGGACGCCGCCGACCGGGTGGCCGCCGCCGACGTCGACGGAGTCGGCCTGCTGCGCGCCGAGTTCATGATCATGGACGCGCTGGGCGGGACACACCCGGCCGCGATGATCGCGCAAGGCCGCCGGGACGAGTACGTGGCCAAGATGGCGGCGGCGGTCGAACGCATCGCCGCCGCATTCTCCCCGCGTCCGGTCATCTACCGGGCCATCGATCTACGCACCAACGAATTCGCCGACCTGGCCGGTGGCGACGTGGAGCCTCACGAAGACAACCCGATGATCGGCTACCGCGGCTGCTTCCGCTACGTGCGCGAACCCGAACTGTTCCGCCTCGACCTGGACGTGCTGTTCACCGTCCGGAAGCGCTACCCGAACGTGCATCTGATGATCCCGTTCGTCCGTACCCGGTGGGAGCTCGCACAGTGCCTGGCCGACCTGGACTCCCATCCGCTGGGCGCGGATCGCCGCATGCGCCGATGGATCATGGCGGAGGTGCCGTCCGTCGCGTACTGGATTCCGGAGTACGCGGCCCTGGGCATCGATGGTGTCTCCATCGGGACCAACGACCTCACCCAACTGGTACTCGGAGTCGATCGGGATTCCGAAATCTGCCGGGACCTGTTCGACACCATGGATCCCGCGGTACTCGACGCCATCGACGTCATCATCGAGCGGGCCACCCGTGCCGGGCTCACCACTTCCCTGTGCGGGCAGGCGGTGTCGACCAATCCCGCTCTGGCGGAACACCTCGTACGCAAGGGCATTACCTCGGTGTCCGTGGCACCGGATGCCCTCGCCGCGACCCGCCACAATGTCTCGGCCGCCGAACGCAGGATCCTGCTCGACCGAGCGCGATCTGATCTGCGAACGTCCGCGGAGGGCGACCGGCGCGGAGGAACCGAATAAGCGAACCCGTCGCGACACCGATCAAGCAGCACCGCTGACTTCTGTGGGCATCGACACTGTGCTGCCTGTGGCCGTGTTACAGCTGCCCGACGCACGTCACGCGGGGTCGTGGTGAGGGAGGGGGATCCGCTCACCGTCGCGGACGGCGCCCGGGCGCAGCTCGCCCCGGGCGTACGGCGTCGTCTATTCTCAACTCGCGCTGGACGGTTCACGATCTGATCCGGACTACGCCGAATTGTGCGCGCGCCGGTCTCCCTCTCGCGCACGGGTGACTATCCGACGGTGGTGCCGGCCGCGGATCCGTCGGTGAGCAGTGCATAGAATCGCTCGACGTCGGCTCGCCGGCACAGGGCGGTGCCCGGTGTCTGCAGCATGGCCGCCCCCGCGGCGATCCCGTACCGGACCGAGTCGCTCAACGACCGACCGCGCGCCAGACCGCAGATCACGCCGGCGACCATACTGTCGCCCGCTCCGACACCGCTGACCACGGCGACGTCGACTGACGGGAAATATTCGTCGCGGTCCCGGGTGACCAGCAGTGCCCCGTCGGCGCCGAGCGAGAGGACGATCACCTCGCAGACCCCCCGGTCGATGATTTCCCGAGTCGCGGCCACCTGGTCGTCGATCACCGATAATTCCCGCCCCGTCCAGTCCCGGAGTTCGCGGATGCTGGGTTTGACGAGAAAGACACCGCCCCGAAGTAGTCGCAGGGCCGGACCGGAGGTATCCACGATCACTCGCGCACCGAGGTCACCGACGACGTCCGCCACCTGCTGGTAGAAGTCGGCGGGCACGCCCGGCGGCAGACTCCCGCTCACCACCACATAGTCAGCGCCCGACGCGACCTCGGTGACCAGGTCGAGGCACTCCATCTGCTCCCGCGCGGTCACTATCGGTCCTGGCAGGACGAATCGGTACTGAAGACCGGTCTCGTTTTCGTTGATCGTCAGGCTCTCCCGGGTGGAGCCGCGGATCGTCCGGCTGCGGATGGGAACGCCTTCGGTGGCTACGAGGTCCTCGAGGGCGCGGCCGGTGTGGCCGCCGGAAGGAAACACCGCCGTCGCGGGGGTGCCGAGAACGTGCAGGACTCGGGCGACGTTCAGGCCGCCGCCGCCGGGATCGCGGCGAGGCGCGCCGCAGCGCACCTTGTCGGTGGGGGCCACCCGGTTGGTGCTCGTGGTGATGTCGAGCGCGGGATTCATCGTCAACGTCACGATTTCGGGCATGGGCTCTCCTGTCGTCGGGCCGTCCGGGCCGTTTCCGGCGAACCGGCTTCTGTGACTAGTCATCTCGCCACCCCGAGGTGGACTGCCACATCTGCTCCGCCGCCTGCACGCTGTCCCCGGCGGCGGTGTCGGTGTCGACCGGGGTGGCCGACGTCCACGCCGCGGCACTCGCGGCCATCGCGTCGTACACCGCGGGGGTGGCATCCGAGTCGCCGGAGGGGCGGCTGTCGATTCTCGCGATCGCCACGGCACGTGGTGCCCTGCATTCGATTTCGACGAGATCGCTGTGGGTGCCGGACGCGGCGAGCGCTGCGCGCTCCCGGTGCATCGGTTGTGTCCACGACGCATCCAGAACGACCGATCGTCCCGCTGTGAGGTGGTCGCGGGCGCGCCGCAGCACCTCGGCGTAGGTGCGGTCGGTCATGGCGGGGCGGTACAAGCCCTCCCCGAATCCGGTCACCTGCCGGGAATGCGGCTCGACGCCGGCGAGTTCCTTGCGGACGCGGTCGCTGGAGATGACGACGGAGCCGGTGATGTCAGCCAATCCGCGCGCGAGTGTGGATTTTCCGGTGCCGGGTAGCCCGCCGACCAGTGCCATTCGCACGGTTCCGGCGCGCAGATGCTTCAATGCGAGGTTGCAGTGCGCCCGCGCATCCTCGCCGGCCGCGCGGGAACCCTGCGTGTACCGCAGGCAGGCCACCTTCGCGCGGACGAACGCCCGATAGGCGATGTAGTGATGCTGCAATGATGCCGGCGGCTCATCGCGTGCCGCGGCGCAATACCGATCGAGAAACCGCAACCCCAGGTCTTCGCGTCCCAGGTACTCGAGATCCATGGCGAGGCATGCCGCGTCGTCGATACAGTCGACGTGGCGTAGGTGGTCGTCGAAGTCGAGGCAGTCGAGAATGCGCGGCCCGTCTGCGAGGCAGAAGATGTCGTCCGCCAGAAGATCGCCGTGACCATCGACTATCCGGCCTTCCCGAACGCGGTACTCGAACAGCCGTTTCCGCCCCTTCAGATACCTGAGGGCCCGCGCCTGCACCTCGTGGACGTCCGCCGCCGGGAGGACATCGCACCGGTAACTCGTCACTTCGGAGACGTTGGCTCGCCACCGTGCGGCCACCGCTCCGGGCGTGGCGTCACAATCGATCTCCGCAGACTGCTCCGCCCCGGCGTGGAATCGGGCGACGACGGCGGCGATCGCATCCACCTGCGCGGTGGTATCGTCGCCGCCCCCGCCGACCAGCCGGGCCAGTCGTCGGTCCGACGGCATCCGGCGCATCTTGACCAGCGCTTCGGTCGGTCCTCCCGCCGGGTCCGTCAATTCGGCGACACCGAGATACACGTCGGGGCACAGCCTGCGGTTCAATGCCACTTCACGCTCACAGGCCGCCCGCCGCCTCGCGGCGGTGCCGAAGTCGGCGAACGCTGTCCGGATCGGCTTTTTCGACTTGAAGACGACATCACCGATCATAACGACGGAGGCCGTGTGCGTTTCGACGACGTGGACGTCGAGCTCGCCGACGGCCCGCGTCGGTGAATCCCTCGAGACTCTCTCGGACGCCGACATGAGACTCCGCCACTCTATCGGCGAAGTGCCGTCGGACCCGCGGTCTTGGGCTCGTCGGCATTGAGGTCGAGGTCGAGGTGAAGGGTGGTCCCGTGGCGGCGCAGCGCGTGGGCCCACCCAAGGTCTCGGATCACCTCGAGCATCAAGGTGTTCTCCGTCAGCACCTCGGCCGTCATCCGCCCGATGCCGTGCGCACGCGCTGCGTCGACGAGCCGAGTCAGCAGCATCGTTCCGATGCCGTGCGATTGGTACTCGTGATCGACCACCAATGCGAATTCGACCCACGGGGAGACGCTGCCTGCCTGCTCAGCCGGACTCACGTAGTTCGCGACTCCGACCAGGGTGTCGCCGATGAAGGCACCCAGCGCGCAATGCCGCGGGTCTTGCCGGCACAGTGACTCGGCCAGATCCTCGAACTGCTTCGGACGCGCCCCGAAGAACCTCAGGTAGGCGTCACGCCGGTCCATCCGCTCGTGCAGATCCCGCACATCGTCTCTGTCGGTGGGTCGAAGGGAGCGCACGACGACGCCCGTTGTGACCGCGTGTGGCCTGCCGGCTTTCATGCACCGTCACCTCCGTCGTCGGCCGTTGGAACTCAGTCAATCGCGGGGCCGGCCGCACCGTCAGAGCCTTTGGTCCTCGACTACGGTCCTTCGCCTCTATTACCGATGTCGTGGGGTTGGCGATGCTGAAGGAAACCACCGACGCACAACTGGCATCGAAGGAACCTCAGAACACCATGACCAGCACGAACAGTGATACGGACGCCACGTCGATGCCGCACGCGCAACTCTCCGCGGTCGAGCGGCTGACCCGCGAGTTCGGGGCGAATTTCACCCGGGACATGATTGCCCGGACAGTTGCGGGCAGCATTGCGGACCTCGCGGGGGTGCCGATCGCAGACCTGCCGGAACTGGCCGAGCGGGTTGCCCGGCAACGGCTCTTCACAGCACTGGAACTGCAGCCGGAATGGGCGTCGTTCGAGCGTGGTGAGCCCACACCGAACAACCGAGTGATGGTCGCTTCCACCGGGGGCGGAATGTCCGGCCGGGCCGGGGGACTGGACCCGGTTACCGAGCGCGACCACACAGCAATCGAATACGAGGGGCCATGACGGAGCAGTCGCACGCACAGGGGTCGAGAGCTGCGGTGAACAGACCGCTGCCCGCGACGACATGGCCCGTGGAAATCGAGGTACGAGAACCCGACGCGGAGCAGATGTGTTCGCGGGCCACCGCCCGTCTGCGCACCCGCGACCGAACCCTCGAAGGACACGGTGAGGCCGGTTGCCGCCCCCGACACGCCGACACCGTGCAGGTCAGTCGACAGATGGCCGCCGCGCGTGCCCTGACCGACCTGGCGCACCAATTGTTCGAGCTGGCCGCCACACAGGACGCGGCTGCGTGCGGGACGGGCACAAACCCGGGACCGCCCAGGCCGGCCGTGGACTGTGATCAGCGGCCATGACCATCATTCCCCCCTCGCCGTCCCCCAGCGGGGTGTCACCGAATTTCACCGACTACGACGGTGAACGCACCCGGTTCTCGTGGTCCGGCGTCGAGCGTCAGCTCGGTCCGGCTCCCGGTGGCTGCAACATCGCCTACTACGCAGTCGACCGCCACGCCTGCGGGCCGCACCGGGACAAGGTCGCGTTCCGATTCGTAGGTCCGACTACCAGCGGTGCCGGCGAGCTCCCCGTCACCGAGGTGACCTTCGGGGAATTCGCACTCCACGTCCGCAAGTTCACCGAGGTGCTGCGCGGACTCGGCGTCGGAAAGGGCGACCCGGTTTTCGTGTTCACCGGCCGCATCCCGGAGCTGTACGTCAGCATTCTCGGGGCACTGCGCAACGGAAATGTCGTGTCGCCGTTGTTCTCCGCCTTCGGCCCCGAGCCGCTGGCCACGAGACTTCGGCTCGGCGGCGCAGAGGTCCTGGTGACCACCGAGCAGCTGTATCGGCGGCGGGTGGCGAAGATCCGCGGTGCGTTGCCCTATCTGCGCCACGTTCTGTTGGTGGGGGATTCCGGTTCGATCACCGACATTCCGGGCACCCTCGGTTTCCACACGATGATGGCGGAAGCCGACGGGGACGGCGACATTACCCCGACCTCCGCCGACGATGGTGCCCTGCTGCACTTCACGAGTGGAACGACCGGTACCCCTAAGGGCGCGATCCACGTCCACGACGCCGTCGCCACACACTATGCGACCGGACTGTACGCACTGGACCTGCATCCCTCGGACGTGTTCTGGTGCACGGCGGACCCCGGCTGGGTCACCGGTACCTCGTACGGGGTGATCACACCGCTGCTGCACGCAGTGACCTCGATCGTCGATGGCACCGACTTCGATGCCGAACGGTGGTACCGCATCCTGGGCGAGCAGGCCGTCACGGTCTGGTACACCGCGCCGACCGCGATCCGCATGCTGATGAAGTCCGGTCCGGCGTTGGCGCACAAGTACTCCTACCCGCACCTGAGGTTCATCGCGAGTGTCGGCGAACCACTCAACCCCGACGCCGTTCTGTGGGGACGGGACGTGCTCGGACGGCCCATCCACGACAACTGGTGGCAAACCGAGACCGGCGGCATCATGATCGCCAACACACCCGGTTTCACCATCAAACCCGGCTCGATGGGACGACCCCTTCCGGGTATCGACGCCGCCATCGTCCGGCGCACAGAGGACGGCGGGATCGCACCCGTCGAAACGCCGGACGTGGAGGGGGAACTCGCGATACGGCGAGGCTGGCCGTCGATGTTCCGCGGTTACCTGAACAACGACGACCGGTACCGGCGTGCATTCGCCGGCGACTGGTACCTGACCGGCGACCTGGCCAAGCGCGACGCGGACGGCTACTACTGGTTCGTGGGCCGGGCGGACGACGTCATCAAATCGGCGGGCCACCTCATCGGCCCCTTCGAGGTGGAGAACGTCCTCATGGAACATCCCGCGGTCGCCGAGGCCGGAGTCATCGGTAAGCCGGACCCGATCGTGGGGGCCGTGGTGAAGGCATTCGTGTCGGTGAAGACTGGCTGGAACGCCGACGACGCCCTGCGCCGGGAACTTCTCGGGTACTCCCGCAAGAAGCTCGGCGCCTCGGTCGCTCCCAAGGAGATCGAGTTCGTGGACGTCCTCCCGCACACACGGAGCGGCAAGATCATGCGCAGGCTGCTCAAAGCACGCGAACTCGGCCTGCCCGAGGGCGACACTTCGACTTTGGAGGTGGGCGGATGACCGGCCCGGACTTCCCCTACGACAAGGCATTCGCGGTCGAGTTGCTGACCGACATGCTGCGCATCCGGCGCTTCGAGGAGAAGGCCGCGGAACTGTACGGTGCCCAGAAGATCCGCGGATTCCTGCACCTGTATGTGGGGGAGGAAGCGGTCGCGGTCGGGGCGTTGCACGCGTTGTCTGCGGGCGACGCGGTGGTCGCGACCTACCGCGAGCACGGGCACGCGCTGGTGCACGGGGTCTCCATGAACGCGATCATGGCCGAGATGTTCGGGAAACACGAAGGCTGTTCGAGGGGCCGGGGCGGATCGATGCATCTGTTCGATGCCGCCACCCGGTTCTACGGGGGCAACGCGATCGTCGCCGGCGGGCTGCCCCTCGCGGCCGGCCTAGCGATGGCCGACAAGATGCAGGGCAGACGCCGGGTGACGGCCTGCTTCTTCGGGGAAGGCGCCATGGCCGAGGGCGCTTTCCACGAGACCATGAATCTCGCATCGCTCTGGCAGCTCCCGGTGCTGTTCTGCTGCGAAAACAACCTGTACGCCATGGGAACAGCGTTGTCCCGCTCGGAATCGCAAACAGACTTGTGCGTCAAAGCCGCATCGTTCGACGTCCCGACCCTCACAGCGGACGGCATGGACGTGATCGCCTCCTTGCACGCGGCGCGCTCCGGTGCCACGCACGTCCGCACCACCGGCGGCCCCTTCTTCATCGAATTCCAGACCTACAGGTTTCGCGCCCATTCGATGTTCGACCCGGAACTGTACCGCGACAAGGCGGAAGTGGAGTCCTGGAAGGAACGGGGCCCGATTCACACCTTCTCGGCACGGCTCAAAGCGCTTGGGCTGTTCTCGGAGGAGGAATTTCTCCGTATCGACGACCGCGTCATGTCGGAGGTCGATGCCGCGGTGACCTTCGCCGAAGCCGGCACCTGGGAGGCCCCCGGCGATCTCCTGCGCGACGTCCTCACGCCGGCGCACACCGAGGAGGCGACGTGAAAATCACCTACCGAGATGCGATACGGGAAGCGATCCGGGAGGCCCTGCACTCGGATCCGCGGGTGTTCCTGATGGGGGAGGACGTGGGCCGCTACGGCGGCACGTACGCGGTGTCCAAGGGCCTGCTCGCCGAATTCGGGGAGGAGAGGATCCGCGACACCCCGCTCTCGGAGTTGGGTTTCGTCGGAGTGGGGATCGGCGCGGCCGTGGGCGGGATGCGCCCGATCATCGAGGTGATGACCGTCAACTTCAGCCTGCTCGCCCTCGACCAGATCGTGAACACCGCGGCCTCACTCCGGCACATGTCGGGCGGGCAGTTCTCGGTCCCCGTGGTGGTGCGCATGGCGACCGGAGCCGGCCGGCAACTCGCCGCACAGCATTCGCACAGCCTCGAAAACTGGTATGCCCGCATCCCCGGAATCCGGGTCCTGGCGCCCGCGACCGTGGCGGACGCACGCGGAATGCTCCGACCGGCGCTCGCCGACCCCGACCCGGTGATCATCTTCGAACACACCCAGCTGTACAGCTCGTCGGAAGACCTCGATGAGCCCGTCCCGGTGGACATCGACGCAGCCGCCGTGCGCCGGGAGGGAAGCCACATCAGCCTGATCACCTACGGCGGTTCGCTGCCCAAGGCCCTCGCCGCCGCCGACGTCCTGGCGGAGAAGGGAATCGCCGCCGAGGTCATCGACCTCCGGGTGCTGCGCCCGCTCGACACCGACACCGTCGCTGCGTCGGTCCGGAAGACACACCGCGTAGTGGTGGTCGATGAGGGCTGGCGCACCGGCAGTCTCGCGGCGGAGGTCATGGCGCAGATCGTCGAGCGCGAATTCTACGAACTCGACGCGCCACCTCGCCGCGTGTGCAGCGCCGAGGTCCCGGGGCCCTACGCCAAGCATCTCGAATACGCGACCCTCCCTCAGGTCGAGACCATTGTGACCACGGCGCGAACTGTGATCGGCGATCAGTAGGAACGAGGCACAGCCATGTTCGATTTCACGCTGCCGTCCCTGGGTGCCGACATGGACGAAGGAACACTGACGGACTGGTTGGTCAAAACCGGGGACAACGTCCAGCGCGGTCAAGCGATAGCGACCGTCGACACCGTCAAAGCGGCTGTGGACGTGGAAATCTGGCAGAACGGCACCGTTCACCGCCTCCTCGTCGAGCCCGGAACGACCGTGTCGGTCGGGACCGCACTGGCAACAATGCTGAGCCCGGGAGAATCACCACCACCCCCGCAACAACCGTCCGCGGAGCCGACGGCCGGCACCACCATGGCCGCCCCCGCGGTGGAACCGGCACCACGGCGCAAGATCTCGCCCAGGGCCCGCCGGGAAGCGGAACGAGCAGGAATCGATCTCGCCGGCGTCACCGGGACCGGCCCCGACGCTGCGGTCACGCTCGACGACGTGCAGCGCGCAGCAGCCGACTCCATCGAGCGCGGACCAGCCGAGACCAAGGCCCGCGACATGCGGCGCGCGATAGCCGCGTCCATGAGCCGCTCCAAACGGGAAATCCCGCACTACTACCTGATGGACGAGATCCCGCTCCGGGCCGCGACGAGATGGCTGCGCACGGAGAATGCCGCCCGTCCGATCACCGAACGTGTGCTCCTGGCCGCCCTGCAGATCAAGGCCGTGGCGCTCGCCGCCCGGCAGTTCCCGGACCTGAACGGGTTCTGGCGAGACGAGGAGTTCACGCCCGCCCCTCACCCGCACATCGGCGTGGCGATCTCTCTGCGAGACGGCGGGCTGGTCGCCCCCGCAATCCACGACACCGCCGACAAACCGCTCCCACAGCTGATGGCGGAACTGAGCGATCTGGTCTCGCGTGCGCGTGCCGGTTCGCTCCGCAGCTCGGAAATGGCGGACCCGACGTTGACCGTGACGAACCTCGGCGAACGCGGGGTTGCCGCCGTTTTCGGTGTGATCTATCCACCCCAGGTGGCGTTGGTCGGTTTCGGCAGACCCCGTGAACGCCCCTGGGCGGCCGACGGGGAACTGCAGGTCGCGACGGTCGTGACCGCCACCCTCGCCGCCGATCACCGAGCCAGCGACGGAACACGGGGCGCACAATTCCTGAGCAGAATCAGCGAACTGCTCCAACAGCCTGACAAGTGGTGAGGACGACAGATGAACGGCGAGACGATCGAGTCGAGAGTCATCCGCGCATTGCGGGAGATCGCACCGGAGATCGAGGACCAGGAACTGTCCACGGATGTGCCGCTACGCGACCAGGTCGATCTCGATTCGATGGACTGGCTGAACTTCCTCGTGCGCCTGCATGCTGTCTTCGGCGTCGACATTCCGGAATCCGACTACGCGACACTGGTGACCGTGGAGGACATCGTCAACTACCTTGCCTCGCATACACACACCTGAGCGACGACACGATTACTGCTGGACCACTGCGCGCGACCGGGCCGCAGTGCTCGGCAGTGTTCGTCGCCGGTGCCAGACTTCGTCGCAGCCCCAGACGAGGAACGGTAGGGAAGGAGCCACGTCGTTCCCTGACGGGCGACGCGCGCCCTGTCCGGCAGAAACGCCGCCACCGCTTCGACCGCCTGCTCCGCGTGTCATTGCTGCACGAACGCGAAGGCGGCGTGGAGCAGGATCACGATGGCGATCGCGACACCCTGCGGCGCTGAACCGCTGATCACGGCCAGGACGGCAGCCATCCCACAGGAGCAGGGCGAGGGGATGCGTGAACGACGCAGTAACTGTCGGGGCCCGGTACGACCGCGATGCCGTATCAGTTCATTGGTCCCGTAGACGAGTGTTCGCCGCTCCGCTGCCCTCCGTGACAAGCCATCTCGTCGGGTGCGGAGCTCACTCAGTAGCCAGTCGGTCGAATCCTGAGGGTCCATCTGAGCTGTCTTGGTCGCCGTCACCATCGCGCTCCTGGTCGTCGGCCGGTCCAGCACGGATGACAGGGGACGGGGCTGGCGGGGTTCCTTCTCCGACGGTGCGCCACCGCTAGTCGCGAGGAAAGGGACCTTGGTCCTCTCTTGCCGTCGCACACGGGCAGAACAAGGGGCGGGCTGCAACGATGGAGACACGCGCTATTACGCGTCGGCCCTCGACGAGGGAAGACATATGCACGACACACGAACCCGCGAAACCAGGTATGCGCGCCTGACGAGGCTGTTGGCACCCACCCTGCTGGCAGTCACCTCGGTGGCGCTTGTCTCCGGTGTGGTGGCCATTTCTCTCGGTCGGCCCGGCGTTGCGGACGCGTGTTGGGCGATCGGCACGGTGGTGTCCCTGGCACCCGCTGTGGGCTGGGTTGTCGTGTCACTGCTTCATCGCAGAGCTGGTGTCGATCTCATCGCCGTGCTCTCTCTGGTGGGAACACTCGCGGTCGGCGAATATCTGTCAGGTGCACTCATCGGGTTCATGCTCGCGACGGGGCGCACGCTCGAATCGGCGGCGGAGCGGCGCGCGTCACGCGATCTGCGTGCCCTTCTCGAACGTGCGCCACGTCGAGCGCACAAGCGGGTCGGCGACGACGACGTCGTCCTCGTACCCCTCGACGCCGTCGAACCGACCGATCTGCTGGTCGTCGCCTCGGGAGAGGTTGTTCCCGTCGACGGCGTCGTCGCCGACAGGCCCGCAGTCCTCGACGAGTCCGCGCTCACCGGGGAGTCGCTGCACGTCGAACGGCGGGTGGGGGACTCGGTCCGCAGCGGGGTTGTCAACGTCGGATCAGCGATCGAGTTGCGCGCCACCGCCAGCGCCGCGGACAGCACCTATTCGGGGCATCGTCCGACTGGCGCAGGAGGCGGCCGCGGACAAGGCACCGATCGTGCGGATCGCAGACCGTCTCGCCACCTGGTTCCTTCCCCTGACCCTCGTGGTGGCGGGTGTCGCATGGTGGGTGAGTGGTTCCGCCGTGCGCGCGGTCGCCGTCCTGGTCGTCGCGACCCCGTGCCCCTTGCTGCTCGCCGCCCCAGTTGCCATCGTGTCGGGGCTCTCTCGCGCCTCACGGATCGGTGTCGTCATCCGCGGCGGTGGGGCACTGGAAACACTCGGTCGAGCTCGGACGTTGGTGCTGGACAAGACCGGAACTCTGACGACCGGCCGGCCATCCGGCCTCGACGTCGCCACCGCCCCCGGCCAGAATCCCGACGAGGTACTCCAACTCGCCGCTGCCGTCGACCAACTCTCGCCCCATGTTCTGGCCGAGTCGATCGTGCATTTCGCGAGGGAGAGGGGCTGTGCGCTGCCGCTTCCCACCGATGTCAGCGAGCAGGCGGGAACCGGGGTCACCGGCATGGTGAACGGTCGTGCGGTGAAGGTCGGTTCGGATCACGGTGTGTTGCCGGACTGGGCGGAGGCCGTCTCGACGCGGTCGGCCCTGGACGGCGCGGCGGTGGCCTGGGTACACGTCGACGACACCCTGGTGGGGGCGATCCTGCTGCGGGATCCTCTTCGCCGAGACGCGCCCCGCACGTTGCGGCGGTTGCGGGCGGCCGGACTGAATCGTCTGATCATGCTGACCGGCGACCGCCGGGCACCGGCACTCGAAATTGGGTCCATCGTCGGGCTCGACGCCGTGCTCGCGGAGCAAACCCCGGCGGACAAGGTGGCGGCAGTCCAGGACGAGAAGCGCAACGCGGTCACGATCATGGTGGGGGACGGGATCAACGATGCGCCCGCCCTGGCGGCGTCGGTCGGCGTGGCGATGGGGGCGCGGGGGGCCACGGCCAGTTCCGAGGCCGCCGATATCGTGCTGACGACCGATCACCTCGCCCGGTTGGCGGACGCCATGGAGATCGCCCGACGGTCGAGGCGGATCGCGATCCAGAGTGCCGGCATCGGTATGACGCTGTCGCTGCTGGCGATGGTTTGCGCGGCGTTCGGCCTAATCGCTCCCGCGCCCGGCGCCCTGCTGCAGGAGGGGATCGATGTGGCGGTCATCCTCAACGCGCTACGGTCCGTTCGAGGCGGACGCTCCCCCGAACTGACGGTCACCCGGGAAACCGGGCTGCTGTTGCAGCGATTCGATCGTGAGCACGACGATCTGCGGGGCGCGCTGGCTGTGATCCGTGACGCGGCCGAGCAGGTGAGCGCCGACCCCGGACCCGCAACACTGGCAGCGGTGCGCCGGGCACACACCGCCCTGGTGGAGCGTGTCCTGCCCCACGAACGCGCCGAAGAGAGTCAACTGTATCCCGCGCTGGCGGATGCCTTCGGGACGGTCGAAGCCACTGCCCCTATGAGCCGTGCCCATGCGGAGATCGATCGACTCAGCCGACGGTTGGACACTCACCTCGGCACGATAGAGGCGCACGGCGGGGTCCGCCCGGATCAGCGTGACGACCTTCTCGCGTGTCTGTACGGGCTGTATGCGGTGCTGCGTTTGCATTTCGCGCAGGAGGAAGAGGACTACTTCGCTCTCGCCCCGAGAGCCGAGGACGAACTCTGACCGCCGTCGGCGCTACCGAACGATGAGGAGCGGGCAGCGGACGGAGTGCATCAAGGCCCGGCTCGTCGATCCCAGCAGCATGCTGGTGAACCCGCCGCGTCCGCGGCTCCCCACGACGAGAAGCCTTGCGTTGTCGGCTTGTTCGCGCAGGTTACGTACCGGTCGATCCATGACGACCATCGTCCGAACCTTGACGTCCGGGAAATCTTGGGCGCGGCCGGCGAGGCTCTCCGACAGCAGCGCCGTTTCCTGGGTGACGATCTGCTTCCACCCGGACACGCTACCGCCTGCGAAGTGCACGGGCAGGTCGATGTCGGACCAGGCGTGAACGGCCACCAGTTCGCACTGCCGCAGGGCGGCCTCGGCGAAGGCCATCGAAATGGCGGGCTCGCTGTGTGCCGTCCCGTCCACTCCGACGACGACAGACCCCTCGAGTTCGGCGACGTCGGAATCGGGAACGGCGCGGATGATCGCGGCCGGACACCGGGCGTGGGTGGCGACCGCGGCGCTGACCGATCCCAGGAAGCCGCGTTCGATGATTCCTTGCCGGTTCGAGCCGACCACGACCATCGCCGCAGTTTTCGCTCGCTCGAGGAGCTCACCGGCCGGGGTTCCGGTGCAGAGGGTGGTGTGAATGTCGAGGGAGTGCCCTGGTGCGGCGTGGGTGGCGGCCTCCGCGGCGGCAGCCAGCCGGTTCTTCCCGTGGCGTTCCTCGTCGTCGAAGTAGCTCGTGGGCATGGCGATCGGGAAGCCGTAGGCGCCGGGCACGAACGTGGTCGTGATCACCGACAGCGGGGAATGTCGCAGCGCCGCCGCCTGTGCGGCCCACGCGACCGCCTGGAGGGACGACGGTGAACCATCTGTTCCGACAACGATCGGGCGGCGGGCGGTCATGGTGTTCTCCTCGAGGCGTGGCGGCGAAATTGCCGGGCATGCCTTCCATCGTCGCGGTGTGCACGGCACCGGCGTAGGGGAGAAGGTCCCCACCTTCGCGGGCGGGGCGCGACCGAGCCCGGCTCAGGGCAGCGGAGCCGACCAGCGGAGGGTGGTTCCGCCGCCGGGTGTCGTGTCGATGGTGAAGTGCCCGTTGACGTCCCGCGCCCGGGAAGCCAGATTCTCCAAGCCGCTGCGGGAGACGTCCTCCAGAAACCCTTTGCCGTCGTCCGCGACCTCGATGACCAGATCGTCGTAGACGGAGATGCTGACCGTGACCGTGTCGGCGCCTGCGTGTCGGACCGCGTTGCTCAACGCCTCACGCAGGACAGCCTCGGCATGTTCGGCGAGCGCGGCGTCGATGACGGACAGCGGCCCGGACAGGTGCACGGTCGTGCGGAGCCCGGAATCCGCGGTCGTCTCGGCGACGATGTCGTGCAGCCGCCGCCGGAACTCGGTCATGCCAGCCGAGCCGCCGTGCAGGTCGAAGATCGCCGTGCGGATGTCCCGCACGATGTCGTGCAGGTCGTCGATCGACTGTTCGAGCCGCTGCTTGACGATCGGCGCCTTCGCCCGCTGCAGGGTGCTCTGCAGCGACAGCCCGACCGCGAAGAGGCGCTGGATGACGTGGTCGTGGAGGTCGCGGGCGATCCGATCGCGATCGGACAGGACGTCCATTTCGTGCATTCGGCGTTGACTGTTGGCGAGCTGCAGCGCGACGGCCGCCTGATCCGCGAACCCCGACATCAACGCCAGCTGGTCGTCGGTGAACGGCGGCGCGTCGACGGTGCGGAGCGTCACCAGCACCCCGGCCACCGATTGCGCCGCCCGCAGCGGCAGTACCAGTGCCGGACCGAACCGGGTTCCCGTCTCGAACCCGGGGTCGAAGGCCAGCGCGGTGACGCGCAGCGGTGTCCGCTCCCGGAACGCCTCACCGGACGTCGATCCTTCGAGTGGAATCGTCCGGCCGATGATGCGATCCGACACCGTCCCGGCCGACGCCGTCACCACCAGCTCGGTGACCTCGTCCGACGGGATGTCGGGATCGTCCGGCACCGCGAGGAAGGCACTGTGGGCGCCGGTGAGGGCCAGCGCGTCGTCGGCGATCACCCGCAGCACCTCGGCGGTGTCGCTGCCGGCGAGTAGTTCGGTCGCGATCTCCCGGGTCGCCTCGAGCCAGGCCTGCCGCGCCCTCGACTCCTCGTACAGGCGGGCGTTCTCGATCGCGATCCCGGCGGCGGCCGCGAGGGCGCGCAGAAGTATCTCGTCGTCCTCGGTGAACTGTGCACCGTTGGCCTTCTCGGTGAGATACAGATTCCCGAACACCTCGTCCCGGATCTGAATGGGAACTCCCAGAAAGGTTTTCATCGGCGGATGGTCGGCCGGGAATCCCACCGAGGCGGAGTGCCGGGACAGGTCCTTCAGCCGGAGCGGCTTGGGATCGGTGATCAGGAACCCGAGGACCCCGCGGCCACGGGGCAGGTCGCCGATCCGCTCGCGTGTCTCCTCGTCGATGCCCTCGAACACGAACTCGCTCAGGCCCTCTCCCTCTCCGGGGGCGAGGACCCCCAGGGCGCCGTAGCGGGCATCGACCAGCTTGATCGCGGCGTGGACGATGGTGCGGAGCGTTCGGTCGAGGTCGAGTCCGGAGGTGACCGAGAGCATCGCCTCGAGCAGCCCGTCGACATGATCTCGGGCATCGACGATCTGCGCGATGCGTTCCTGCACCTCGGTCAGCAGCTCACGGAGCCGAAGTTCGGACAGGGTACCGAGCAACGGACCTCGATCGGGCTCATCCGGTTGACGGGTCACACGTCGCATTCTCCCATGTAGCGGCCTCGCCAGGAGTCGGAACCGGTGCCCCGTCAGGTGCCGGACGGGCTCGACGGCAGCTTCGTGGCGAGTACCGCTGCCTGCGTCCTGCGCTCCACCCCCAGTTTGGTCAGCAGCCGCGACACATAGTTCTTGACGGTTTTCTCCGCCAGGAACATCCGTGCGGCGATCTGACGGTTGGTCAACCCCTCGCCGAGCAGGGCGAGCAACGTCCGCTCCTGATTGGTCAGGTGCCCGAAAATGCCGTCCTTCTCAGTGGCATCCGCACGGATCTTGGCCATCAGGGCGGCTGCGGCGCGGCTGTCGAGCAGCGACTTGCCGGCCCCCACCGCGTGGACCGCCTCGGCCAATTCCATCCCCCGGATGTCTTTCACGACGTACCCGCTGGCCCCGGCGAGAATCGCGTCGAGCATCGCCTGATCGTCCGTGAACGAGGTCAGGATGAGGCAATGCAGCTCCGGCATCAACGAGTGCAGCTCGCGGCACAGCTCGATGCCGTTGCCGTCGGGCAGGCGCACGTCGAGGACGGCGACATCCGGTGTCAACGCCGGCACCCGCGCCATCGCCTGCGCATACGAGGCGGCCTCACCGACCACCGTCAGATCCGGATCGGAGGTGAGCAGATCCGCGATCCCGCGCCGCACGACCTCGTGATCGTCCACCAGAAACACCGTGATCATGGGGCAACCTCCAGTCTGGCTGTGTGACCGCGGAAACCCAGATTACGCCGACCCCAGGAAGCATCGGGCGCTTCTCGCTGCACGGTACTGCCGGTGGTCATCGAGAAGCCGGACGGGCCGGGCGCGGTCGATGCCAGCGTGGCCGGTGCGGCATCAACATCACCGCGGCCAAGCCGACGGTGGCGACGAGGGTCGCGGCAGCGCCGACTCCGACGAGCAGAGTTGCGAGCCACGCCCCCAGCAGGACGACCAGACCCGCGGCCGCCGCACCTGATAGCACCGCGAGCACCAGCCCTGCGGGGTGGAGATGCAGGAACTCGCCCGGGTCGTCGTGCCGCTGGTGACGGTCCTCGCGCTGCCCCGTTGCGGTGGCGTGGCGGTCGAACATGATGCCCTCTCGTTGCTTCGCCGACGGGTGTATCCGGTGTGACGGGTCGGCCTCATCCACAACGGTGCGGTAACGGCGCGCGCGATTCCAGGGTCAAAGGTCACTTTTCTCGGGATCCCGCGGTACGACGGCGCGGCATCTGTGACGTTAGGCCACCGATTCGAGGTCCGGTGGCCCTCGGCGCTGCGTCTTCGCAGCGCTTCGATGGAAGGTATGAACGGCAGAGGCGTCTCGCACCTGCGATCCCGTCGGATGTGGTGGCGGTCGATCCGGGTCGACGGCCGGGCAGCTCGGTACGCGGGCGGCGGCAGCGGCCCGCCGGTGTTGTTCCTGCACGGGTGGGGTCTCGGAGGCCAGGCGTACGCGCGTCCCCTCCAGGAGCTGATCGACGCCGGGTTTCGCGTGTACGCCCCGGCGCTTCCCGGATTCGGCGGCATCGCCAGCCTCCCCGCCGAGCACCGAACCCTCGTCGGATACGCCCGGTGGATCGGACGCTTCGCTGACGCCATTGATCTCCCCGGTGACGGTGGTCGGGCACTCCTTCGGCGGTGGTGTCGCGACTGCAGCCGTGTTTGAATTGCCGACTCTTGCCGAGCGATTGGTGCTGGTGAACTCCATCGGTGGCTCGTCCTGGGTTGACGGTCGCGGAGTCCTACGGGCACTGCGCGACCGCCCGTTGTGGGACTGGGGACTGCATCTGCCGGCCGATCTACTCCCTGACCCGCGTCCTGCCGGTCGTCCTGCGCGACGCGGTGCCCAACGTTCTGCGCAACCCGGCCGCGGTGTGGCACGTTGCCCACCTCGCCCGGACCGCGAACCTCGCACACGAACTCGCTGCCCTCGCGGCACGGCGGCTTCCCGTATTCGTGGTGTGGAGTACACGCGACACGGTCATCCCCGAATCGACGTCGCTGTCGATGCGGGCTGCGCTCGGTGACCCCCGCACGATCGTTGTGCCCGGCGGTCATGCCTGGCTCATAGACGACCCCCACGCCTTCGGGGAACTGATCACCAACGTGATGCTCGACGCAGGGCTGGAGACGATCATCCACGGATCTCCAGGTTCGTTCCCGGGCCCGGGCCCGGCGACTGACGGTGCGGCCGCCTGATCCGTGGGTGAAACGCTCATCGAGCGTTTCGGCGCCGACTCGGCACAAGGACTCGGCTCGGAACAAGGACTGTAGGCCATACGGCCATCACGTAGTCGGGAGCCCGATCGACGAGCGATCCGTAGGTGGAGGCCGAGCCTTCTGCGCGCGGGGAATCCCTTCCGACGGCAATGACCAAAGACCTCGCTGGTCACCACTGCCAATGACCTTGTGCCCTAGGCTGCCCACCTCGTGCGCGGAAGACTCTGAAACAGAAGGCGCGGAACAGATCACTCTGAAACAGAAGGACGGTCCGAGGAGGCGTGTGATGACCATCGATCAGGCCCTGCGCTGGTGGCGTCTGGTGCCTTGGAGCCGAAATCCGCTCATGCGGGCGACGGACCGTTTCGACGCCGTGGTCGCGGCCGTGCTGATCGCCTTCATCCTGATGGTGATCCCGTTCGCAGCGGCGTTCGGAACCGTGACGAACACCGGCCTGAACGAACGGTCTGCCGCCGAACTCGAGACCAGGCATGCGCAGTCTGCTGTGCTCATCGATGATCCGCGACACGTGGTGGTTCCCGACGCGGCCAGTCGATCTCCGGAAACGCAGGACCGTGCGACGGCTCAGTGGACTGCACCGGATGGCGCCCTGCGCTCGGCCGTCGTGGAAACCCGATCCGGAACGCACCGGGGTGACACCGTCACGGTGTGGGTGGACACGAACGGCAACGTGGTCGACGAGCCCCGGTCGGGCGTGGAGAACGCGGTGATCGCCGTGAGTGCGGCAGTGTCGGTTTGGGCGGTCGCGGCGGTGTGCGCCCTGCTGCTGTACTGGGGGGTGCGGTGGGTGAACGGACGAAGCCGGATGCGCCAGTGGGATCGAGAATGGAACGATGTCGGGCGAAAACCGGGATGGCCGGTCAGCTGATGTGCTGACTTGGTGTGACGGCGCGACGGTCCGGTCGTGGGCGGTGGTGGCGCACGGATCGGACGTATCTAGCCCAGACTGACCGTGCACCCTGGTTCCAGTCGGGCTACCTGGTCGCGGCACGAGATTTCGATGGCGCGTTGATTTCCGGCCCCCGCGCTGACCCGTACGCGTCGACCGCTGATCGTCAGCCACAGCTGGTACCCGCGATAGACGATCGGGAATTCGAGCTTACCGAGCGTTTCCGGCCATTCCGGGCTGAAAACGAGGCGATCACCACGGGTTTCGAGTCCGGTGAAACAGCGCTGAAGCAGGTCGATGCTTCCCGCCATGGCCGCCAGGTGGATCCCTTCGGAGGTCGTGCCTCCTTGGATGTCGGTGATGTCGGACGCGAGCACCCTGTCGAAGAATTCCATGGCCTTGCCGCGATTGGCGCGGGCGAGTACCCAGGAATGCACGACCGCGCTGAGCGTGGATCCGTGCGAGGTCCGGGCGATGTAGTAGTCGATGGTGCGCGGTATCGCCTCCGGTTCGAGCTGATAGCCGAGTCGCTCGAACAGATCTCGCAATTCGTCGGCGGACAGCAGATAGAACAGCATCAACACGTCGGCCTGCTTCGAGGCGCGGTACCGGTTGACGTCGTCCCCCTCCGCCTCGAGGATGCGGTCGAGCCGTTGAATGTCGGCGTACCGCTCTCGGTAGCCGGCCCAGTCCAGTTCCGCCAACGCCTCGTACCCCTCGAATTGACTGATGACCCGATCGTGGAAGGGAACGAACATGCGGCGGCTCACGTCCGCCCACCGCGCCATCTCGTGGGCGTCCACGCTCAGCGAGTCGACGAGCTCGGACCGGTTCGGGGCCGCAATCGTATCGAGCGCCTCGATCGCCCGCAGGATCACCCACACGGCCATGACATTGGTATAGGCGTTGTTGTCGACTCCCTCGTGCGGGGCCTCGGGGTAGCCGGAATGAAACTCGTCCGGGCCCATCACTCCGCGGATCGTGTAGCGCCCCCGGGTCCGGTCGTAGGAGGCGAGGCCGGCGAAGAATCGGGCGATCTCCACCAGCATCTCGGCGCCGAAATCGCTGAGAAACTCGAGGTCCCCGGTGACCTGGTAGTAGTGCCACACGTTGTAGGCGATCGCGATGCCGATGTGGTGCAGGCGCCAGCTCGGGTCCGGCAGCCAGCGACCGGACCGCGGATTGAGATGCACTTGCTGGCTTTCCTCCCGGCCGTCGCTACCCGACTGCCACGGGAACATCGCACCGCGATAACCGGCCGCCCGCGCGGCCCGGCGGGCCTCCGGCAGCCGACGGTACCGGTAGCGCAGCAACGACCGGGTCAGGGTCGGCACCCGCAGGTTCAGGACCGGGAAGACGAACAACTCGTCCCAGAAGACGTGCCCCCGATAGGCCTCGCCATGCAGTCCCCGGGCCGGCACACCGACGTCGAGGTCGGCGGTATTCGGCGACACGGTCTGCAGGAGTTGCATCTGATGGAGCCGGGCGATGCGCAGCGCGTCCTGGTAATCGTCGAGGGCGATCCCGACACGGTCCCACAGGTGCTCCCAGGCCAGCACGTGACCGTCCAGCACTTCCTCGAACCCACCGATCGACGGCACCCAACGGGCCGCTTCCTCGGCCGGCTCGGACAGCGCGTGATCGCGCCCCGTGAACACTGTCACCATCTTCTCGAACGTCACGGACTCACCCGCGGTGAGGTCGACCGTGATGTCGTGGCCGATGCGGCCGTCGCGGTCGAGCAGACGGTAGGTGGGCTCACGGTGTCGGTCGCGGGGCGACAGCGTGGTGCGTGCCGCCATGGCCACCGGGATGCGCGATTGAGTGGTCTGCATCGCCAGCAGGACCGAGTCCGCCGACAGCGCGCGGGAATGCAGTAGTGCGAGATGATCGGCGGCGAGATCCCGGTACCGCTCGACGAGCGTGTTGTGGACCGAACCATCGAGGGCCGAACGCAATTCGAAAGAGCCGGACCAGTCTTCCGCGATGATCGTCGTCTGCAGCGCGCAGACGTGGGGACGATGCATGGCGACGAATCGTCTTTGGAGGACCGAGGTCGTTCGCCCGGCGTCGTCGCGGTACCGAAACCGGCGGGTTAGCACGGCGCGCCGCAGATCGAGGTACTGGCGGTACTCGAGCAGGTCGACGGCATCGACGTCGAACCACTGCCCGCCCTCGATACGAAAGGTCGTCGCCAGCCAATTCGGCGCATTCACCATGCTCTCGTTCACAATCGCCATCCCGGCCCGCTCGTCGCGCAAGCGGTTGTACACACCGGCGAGATACGTGCCCGGGTAGTGGACGGTGCCGGCGGATGCTTCGGGGGCGCAGCCGCGAGTGGCGAAGTAGCCGTTCCCCAACGTGCAGATCGCCTCCCGCAGCTTCTCGGTCGCCGGGTCATAGCCATCGAAGAACAACATCCATGCATCGGCCGCGGCCGCGGTCTCGGGGTCGCGGCCGAGACGATCCGCCAGCCGCTGCAACAGTTCACAGACCTGAACTGGATCGTTCACGGCGAATCGTGCCGCCGACCGCCGATCCCCGCTCTCCCGGCTGCGGACGACGATCCCCACCCCGGTCTCCGTGACGGCGTCGAAGGCGTCCTCGTCGGTGAGGTCGTCGCCGATGTAGATCGGAAGCAGGGACCTTGCGTCGTCGATGTGCTCGAGGACCCAGTTCAGTGCGCGTCCCTTGTCCCACTCGACGTCGGGACGGAGTTCGACGACCTTGCGGCCACCGGTGACCCGCAGGTGGACCGCCCCGGACGTGGCGACGTCGCCGGCAGTGGCGACGACCTCGTCTATCCGGTCGGCAGCCACGTTGCGGTAGTGCACGGCGACGGTGAACTTCTTGGGCTCGACCACCACACCCGGCACGTCACCGAGGCGGTCGGCGAGCGCGCGGGTCGCACGCGCCAGCGCCGGTGCCGCGGCGAGTGCGTCAGGGTTCTGGTAGTGCTGGCCCTGTGGTCCGGCCAACTCGAAGCCGTGGCTGCCCGCGTACCAGATCTCCGCCATACCGACCCGTGCCTGGACGTCCGCGAGGTCGCGTCCGCTGATCACGGCCACCGGGCATTCGCGTGTCAACCTGGCCAACTCGGCGGCCACCCCGTCGATCAGAACGGCCTCCGACGGATCGGACACGATCTCCGCGAGGGTGCCGTCGAAGTCGAGAAACACCGCGGGGCGGCGCACGCGGAGTAGGGCGGTCAGCTCGTGCCGAGACGTCAACGCGTCAGGAATCTCGGACAGGCGGAGATCGCCTGCACGGACCTGTATCTCGGAGGTGTCGGCCACGACGATGTCTGCCCCGCATTCTCTCAGCTCGTCGGCGCGGCGGCCGCGACCGACCCCGATGACACGCGCGAACCCCCCACCGCTGGCCGCGGTGGTGGTTGCTGCTGATGCAGTGACGACGACCGCACCGTCCGGACGCGTACCCAGCCGAGCGGCGGCGTCGACGGGTGACGCGTCGTCGACCCGAACGGCAAACAGGTCGGCGATCCCTGCGGCATCGAGCACCGGCCCTACGCGTCGATGCGTCGAGAACACCGCTGTCGCCACCCCGAGGCCCCGCAGGTGGCGGAGCAGAATCACGGTGGAGCCCACGGGCATCTCGCCGCCAGGTGCGATGTTCTGGTGGAACAGGTCTGTGCGGTCCGGGTTCTCGCGCCGGACGCCGCCGCACACGTCCGGCGACAGGGTGTCGTTCGTCGTCCCGGTGGCGGTCACCACGTCGTCGAGGTCGAAGATCACCGCATCATGTCGGCGCAGGTCGATCGCAGGCGTCGACATGGGGTCAACCTCCGGTTGAGAGACGCGTGTGAGCCCCAGATTACCGGGCACGCGCGCTTCGTCGTGGCGGATCCCGCAGGTCGTGCTGGTCGCCGACGGCGGCGACCACAGGTACGGATCGAACGAGGTTGCCGCCGGCACGAGAGTTGTGGATCCGGTCGCATCCACTGTGCCGATGACGACGAGAACGAGCCACCTCGAGGCTGGGGGGTTGCGCCGGATTCGTTACGGTCGAGGGGAACTGGCCTGCTGGGCGAGCGTGAGGCCCCATTGCTCGGCACGCGTCTCCTCCCCTTCGTCGAGCCGAGACTCCTTGTCGACGAGGAAACTCTCGGACTCGGCGACGAGATCGAACCCGCGCAGCCGCAGCTTCCGGCAGATACCCTTCGACGCTCTGCCGGTCAGGAGGGCGGGACCGTGGGCGCGGGTGTCGAACGCCACCGCTTTCCCGTGCGATGGTGGGAGCCCGTCGAGCCACTCGCGGAGTCCTTCGCTTTCCGCATCAGGTTCCAATGTCACCGTGCTGTCCGGCTTGTGCGCGGTTACGGCCGCCCCGTGCCGGGTCGACTCGCGACTCATCCCGTGAACATGTGTTGGGCCGCCGACCATCACCAGGTCGTAGCTGGACAAGTCCTCGTCGCCGGCCCGGGCCACCGGGACCGTTGTCACGGTTCCCGCCGACCTGAGACCCCGAGCGATCGCCTCAGCCACGTGTCGGGTATTTCCGAACATCGACTCGTAGACCACGAGTGTTCGCATGTTGACTCCTTTGATGGTTGGTGTGCTGTTGGAGGGCGTAAAGTGGGGTGCGCGAGCAGGTTCCGGTCAATGATGGTGCCGCGACAAGTGTGGCCCGAACATCACGCGTGTCCACCAGTCGGTGAGCGGGCTCGGATCGGGCCAATCGATTCGGTCGTCATCGGTGATCGGCGCAGGCCGCGACATGTGCTGCACACCCATGTCGGGGCGTCGTTCGTCGGCGTTTCTGATCGGACCCTCGTCGTCGACGGACGTTCCCGTCGACGACGGTGGGGTGTGGGATTCATGGCGAACTCCAGGTGTCGTGTTCCTTCGGATTCAACCAACGATGCCGGCCACCGAGTAGGGTCTACCGTCACTTCCCGGTCCTGTGTCGCGGCGGGCGATGACCTATGCCCCTATCGACTTCATTCCCACCGATGCGATCGTGACGGTGGTGGGGCCTGACCGCCGCCGGCAACCGGACGAGGACCTTCGCTCCACGCGATCGTCCGCCCGAGTACAGGAGTTGAGAAGAATGAGCGTTCTCGCGCAACACCAGTCCATCGTTGTCGGTGTCGACGGTTCGGAACGAGCGATGAGAGCCGCTGTATGGGCAGCGGCGATCGCCCACCGGAAATCTGTGCCACTACAACTGGCTCACGTCCTGCCGAGTCCGGGATACCACTACAGCGAAGCCGCTCTTCTCTTCCAGGACCAGTTCGCCCAGGAGGTCGAGAAATCTGCCCACGAGATCCTGGACCGGGCCGAACGGCACGTGAAGAGCGCGTTCCCCGACGTCACCGTGTCCGCCAGCTCCCATCCCGGGCCCGCGGGCCCGGCGCTTGCCGGATTGAGCACGCACGCAGAGATGGTCGTGGTGGGATCCACCGGTGCGGGAGCGCTGGAATCGCTCGTCACCGGCTCCACGGTCATGCAGGTGGTCAACCGTGCGCACTGTCCCGTCACCGTGTTCCGATCGGCGTTGCCGGTGCCCGACCGCCGTCCTGTCGTCGTCGGGGTCGACGGAAGTGAACTGAGCTCACTCGCCATCACCACGGCCGTCGAGTTCGCAACGCTTCTCGAGGTACCTCTGCTCGCGGTGCACGGCTGGGGCACCGGCGAACTCGCAGGGCGCCAGACCGCCTTGACAAGGGTGAATTGGGCCGTCGTCGAAGAAGAACAGGCCGTTCTCATGGCGGAAAATCTCGCCGGGTGGCGGGAGAAGTACCCGGATCTGCAACTGAGCACCGTCATCGAGCAGGCCAATCCGGCCGAGCTGATCCTCGAATCCGCCCGCGACGCGCAGCTCGTCGTCGTCGGTAGCCACGGCCACAATCGACTGGCCGGTGCTGTCCTGGGCTCAACGAGCCAGAACCTGCTCCATCACGTTCTCTGCCCGCTGATGATCTGCCGCCGAGGGAATTGAGGCTCGCGGTTTCGACGAGCCCACGGGAAGGTGCTCGCGGTGGCCGCACCGCATTCACAGTCGCCGAGCGATCGATTCCGCCTGCGCGCCGAGTTTCGCCAGCCGCAGGTCGGCGAGCGGGGTCAGTGCACCCCCCATCCGGTTCGTCACGAACGCCACCGACAGTCCGGTTTCCGGATCGGCGAACGTCCCGGACCCTCCGAGCCCGTAGTGGCCGAACGCGTGTGTAGGCTGGTTGCGGCTGGCGACGAACGCCGAGTGATAGCCCAGTCGCCAGTTCATTCGGATGCCGAGTACGTAGTCGCGAGCCGTAGTCTGCACCTCACCGACTTGCGCGAGAGTCTCCTCGCTGAGGAATCTCCTGCCACCTACCATGCCCCGGTTCGCGATCGCCGCATACATCCGGGCGAGGGCGCGGGCGCTGAAGACGCCGTTCCATCCGGGCATCACGTAGTCATGAACGGCGGGATTGCGGACCAGTTCGTCGAATCCCTCGGGCATGCCTGCGTTGGCGATGTTCCGGAGCACGGGCAGACAGGACAGCGCGAAGGACGCCGTTTCCCAGGGGACCCCGAACGGATTGATGCGCGGGAACAGCTTCGCGATCCGGTGACGTTCCTCCGCAGGGACTTGGAACCAGAATTCTCCGATTCCGAGGGGTTCGGCGATTTCGGTGCGGACGAGGTCGGTGAACGACGATCCGGTTGCGCGAGTGGTGAGTTCCGCGACCAGTGATCCGAAGGTGACTGCGTGATAGCCCGGCATGATGGCTCGGCGACGGTCGGTTGTGCGGATGCGAGTGCGCCGACGATGCTGTCGTGATCGAACAGAGCCGAGGGCCCCGGTACCAGTCCGCGCACACGGTGCAGGCCGGCCCGGTGCGTCAACAGCTCCCGTACCGTGACCGACTCCTTGCCTGCATTCGCGAATTCGGGCCAATACTCGGCGACGGGCGCGTCGTAGGTGATCAGTCCGCGGTCCACGACACGGTGGAGTACCGTGCTTGCAACGCCCTTTCCGGTGGAGAAGGACACCGACACGGTGTCGGCTTGCCAGCGGCTATCCCGGGTTGCCCATCCCGACCAGATGTCGACCACGGGCTCACCGTGCAGGTAGATCGCAAGGGCGCCGCCTCCGTCGGTGGGGTGCCCGAAGAGCCGGAAGAACTGCCTGGCCAGCCCACCGAAGCGAGGGTCGACGAGCATCATGCGGGGCGCGGGCAACTGCGCCCGGGCCACCGCATTGTTGGTCGCCGGCGGATTCCTCATCGCTGGTTCATGAGGGCTGGTCATAATGCACGTCTTCTACCTGCCGGTGGTCGCCTGGCGCCACCACCATCGTGTGTATATAAACACCGTATACAGGGTGTTCATTCCTTCGTGAAACTCTCGAAACGGCCGAAAGACCCTGTGAACACCACCTCGGGTAGTCGGACACTGGAGGGAGAAGCACGGCGGACCCACTCCGGATGAACACCGCCGGGCTGACAGTAGGAGGGCCGCACCGTGATGTACGACGACTATTCCGGCGGTTGGGGGTATGCCCTGATGTTCATCGGCATGGCGCTGTTCTGGGGGCTGCTGATCGTGGGAATCATCCTGCTGATCCGTTATGTGAGTCACCCGTTCCCTGCACCGCACGGTGGGTCGCCGCCGCTTCGCAGTGCCGAAGCGGTCCTTGCCGAGCGGTTCGCGCGCGGCGAGATCGACGAGCAGGAATATCGCAGTCGCCTGAGCATTCTGCGCGCCGGGACGACACCGTGACTCCGGCGCCAATCAAAGGAGGTGACCCGTGATGGATGCGATGCCGATGTTCCACATGTTCATGATGTGGCTGCACAGCATGGGTGTTCTGCCACCCATGCACATGATGCCGATGTGACGCGTGGCCCGGGGAACCCGCGGGGGATCGGCCTCTCCGGCGACCACACCGAACACCATCAGCTAGCAGACCGACCGAAGACCCCATCGACGAGCGAGTTGACCGACGTGAGCGCGACGAATCAGCGATACATGACCCAGACGGATTTCATGTCGTGGCGGATGGAGGAGGATCCGATCCTGCGCTCAACCATCGTGGCGGTCGCGGTGCTCGACCGTAGTCCGGATCAGACCCGATTCGTCGACATGATGGGCAGGGCGGTCGAATTGGTGCCCCTCTTCCGACAGAAGGTGATCGAGGATCCGCTGGGCCTTGCCCCGCCGAGGTGGTCAGGCGATGAGGATTTCGATCTGAGCTGGCATCTGCGCCGCTACAGCCTCACCGAACCCGGAACCTGGGACGGGGTTCTCGACTTCACCCGGGCGGCGGAGATGACCGCGTTCGACACCCGCCGTCCGCTCTGGGAGTTCACGGTTCTACGGCCTGCCCGGCGGCAAGGCCGCCCTCGTGATGAAGGTGCATCACGCCCTCACCGACGGTGTCAGTGGAATGCAGATTGCCCGGGAGATCGTGGATTTCACCCGCGAGGGCGCTCCACGGCCGGACCGAACGGACAACCGGACGGCCTCGCCGAACGGTGACTCGACTACTCCGCCGGGCCGCCTGTCCTGGTACCGGAACACTGCCACGGACCTGGCCCGCCGGGCATCGAATGCCCTGGGCCGCAGCAGTGTTCGACTGGTTCGGGCTCCGAGGGCCACCTGGCACGACGCAACCGTGCTGACCGGCTCCATACTGCGCCTGACACGTCCCGTGGTCTCCACGCTATCCCCCCGTGATGACCAAACGCAGCACCCGGCGTCACTGTGCGGTGCTCGACGTCCCGGTCGAAGCGCTCGCTCAGGCGGCCGCGGCGGGGGCTGGTTCGATCAACGACGCGTTTCTGGCTGCAGTGCTGCTGGGCATGGCGCAGTATCACCGACGTCACGGCGCCGAGATCAGCGCACTGCGGATGACGCTGCCGATCAGCCTGCGCACCGAGGCGGACCCGGTGGGCGGCAACCGCATCACCCTGGCACGTTTTGCACTACCCACTGACGTCGGCGACCCCGCCGACCTGATACGCCGGGTGCACGCCACCGTCGAGACTTGGCGCCGTGAGCCCGCGATTGCGCTGTCACCGATGATCGCCGGCGCCTTGAACCTGCTTCCGGCCGCGACGCTGGGAAACATGCTCAAACACGTCGACTTCGTCGCCTCGAACGTCGTCGGATCCCCGGTACCCCTGTTCGTTGCGGGGTCGGAGATCCTGCACTACTACGCCTTCAGCCCGACACTCGGATCGGCATTCAACGTCACCCTGATGTCCTACACCACGCGATGCTGTGTCGGGATCAACGCCGACACCGACGCCGTCCCGGATCTGGCAGCCCTGACCGATTCGATAGCGGACGGGTTCCGCGGCGTCCTCGGGCTGTGCGCGACGACAACCGATACGAGAGTGGTCGTGGCCTCGTGATCGCGGCACACCCACGCACCCGACACGCATCGAGGACGCGAGAGCCGCGCCCAACACCGAACGGAGGCCGATGAACATGAACGAGAAGAAATGGTCCGTGGAGATCGTCATCGACGAACACGACGCCGACGAAAACGGGTCCAGGACCCGGGCCCAGGCCCGACTCCGAACCCGCGACACCCACACCCTGGTCGGGGTCGGACTCGCACGCCGAAATCCCGCGGATACCGAAATCCCCGAGATCGGGGACGAACTCGCCACGGCCCGCGCCCTGGCCGACCTTGCCCACCAATTGATCGAACTCACCGCCGCCGACGTGGAAGCGGCCACGCACAGCCACAGCCGCGTCCACCTCACCGAATAACCGGACCACCGACATACCGGACCCCCGGCGTGCGCGTCTATATGAACCGAGGAAAGGCCGAACGGCCCTGGCTCCGGGGTCAAGTGCCTGGCTCAATGGACGAAGGGCCCTACACCCGCCGGGTCGGCTAAGGAGTGAGCGCATGGATGGGCAACCTGCAGCGCACACCGAGGCGAGTGTTCTCGATCGCCGCGGTCTCGACCACCTGATCGAGGTCCTCCGGGCCCGCGGCTACCTCGTCGTCGGACCCACCGTCGAGGACTCGGCGATCGTTCTCGCCGAACTCGAATCCGGTGCGCAGCTGCCGTCCGGTTGGGGTGTGACGACCGGACCCGGGACGTATCGGCTGCGGCGGCGAGACGATGCCGCGGTCTTCGGCCACTCGGCAGGCCCGCAGTCGTGGAAACGGTTCCTCCACCCGCCGCGGCAGCAGCAGTGGTCCGTCGACCGAGACGGTGCCTTCACCGGACCGGCACATGACGAGCGGCCCTACGCATTCGTGGGGGTCCGAGGCTGTGATCTCGCGGCGATCGCGGTCCTGCGCCGGGTGCTGTGCCCGGATCCCGATTCCGACAGCACCACCGCCCGCAGGTTCCGGCGACTGTTCATCGTGGCCGCCCACTGCACCGAACCGGGCGGTGTGTGTTTCTGCGCCTCGATGGGGACCGGACCGGCGGCCGGCCCCGGGTACGACCTGGCACTGACCGAACGCATCGACGACCTTGGGCACCGCTTCGTCGTCGAGGTCGGCACCGACGCCGGGGCCGACGTCCTCGCCGAGGTGGCTCACCGCGCCACCGCGACCGCTGAGGTCGACGACGCCCGGCAGGCCGTGAGCGCCGCGGCCGGCCGGATGGGGAGGGCCATGCCCGAGGTGGATCTTCATGCATTGCTCCGCGACGCCCGCGATGCCGACGTCTGGGCGGACGTCGCCAGCCGGTGTCTGACCTGCGGAAACTGCACCATGGTGTGCCCCACCTGTTTCTGCACCACCAGTGAGGACCTCACCGATCTGACCGGGGAGCACGCCGAGCGCTGGCAGCACTGGTCGTCGTGTTTCGAACCCGACTTCAGCTATGTGCACGGCGGGAACGTCCGGACGTCGGGGGAGAGCCGATACCGGCAGTGGATGTCCCACAAACTCGGAACCTGGTTCGACCAGTTCGGCAGCTCCGGGTGCGTGGGATGCGGACGATGCATCGACTGGTGCCCGGTCGGCATCGACATCACCGAGGAAGCGGGGCGGCTGTCGCAGCTCCTGCCGGCCTGGGGGCGGGAGGGCCGGTGAACGCTGACGAACAAGTCCTTCCGGCCGCGCTCGCAGCACTCGCCGAGAAGCATCGTGTCCGGCTCGCAGATTTCACCACCGCGGCCCGGTTCGCTCCCGGAGACCTCGTCTTCCGGGAGAACGATCCGGCGACCCGGTGCTGGCTGCTGCACACCGGCAGTGTGTCCCTGACGACGGTGGTGCCCGGTCGCGGCACCATCAGCCTCGAAACACTCCACGGGGGTGACATCCTGGGCTGGTCCTGGCTCGGCGCGAATCCACGCTGGCAATTCACGGCGCACGCCACCGAAGCCACCGACGCCACCGAACTGGACGTGATCGCCCTGCAGGCGACGGCCGCCGACGAACCGGCCTTCACGTACGCGGTCACTCGCGCGCTGTCGGAGGTGCTCATCGCCCGCCTCCACTCCACCCGGGCGCGATTGCTCGACCTCTACGCCGGCCGTCGCGAGGAGTGACACCGTGTCGCAGGAAAGGACGCTTCCACTGGGCTACCGCGTCGTCTCCCGTGCGATCGAAACGCAGGACACCGCGACTCTGACGCTCCAGCCGATCGCCGGTGTTCCCGAAAGCCAGTTCGCCCCCGGCCAGTTCATGATGTTGTATGCCCACGGGGTCGGCGAGGTCGCCATCTCGGTGTCCGGAGACCCCTCCGTGAAGGACGGCACCCTGGTCCACACGATCCGCGATGTCGGAGCCGTGAGCCGGGCCCTGCACGACGCCCCGCTCGGCACGATCATCGGCGTCCGCGGCCCCTTCGGGCGGGGCTGGAACCTGCCCGCCAGCACGGACCGCGACCTCGTGATCGTCGCCGGGGGAGTGGGATTGGCGCCACTGCGCCCGGTGGTCCTCGCCGCGCTGGCCGCACCGGAGTGCTTCCGCCGAGTCACCCTCGTCGTCGGCGCGCGCAGCCCGGCGGACATCCTCTACCGCACCGAACTCGAAACATGGCAGGCCCGCGCAGACCTTGCCGTGGAATTGACGATCGACCAGCCGGTCGCGGGATGGACGGGCGGCGTCGGATTCGTCACCGAATCCCTGCACCGGATAGACGTCGACCCCGAACGCACCACCGCCCTGTTGTGTGGGCCGGAGCCGATGATGCGGTTCTGCGCCCGGGCACTGACCGACCGAGGGGTGGATCCGCGCGACATCCAGGTGTCCGTGGAACGGAACATGCAGTGCGGCGCCGGCCTCTGCGGGCACTGCCAGCTCGGCGAACTGCTGCTGTGCCGGGACGGCCCCGTCGTCGACTACGCCGTCGCCGAACCACTCCTACGGATCCCGGAGCTGTGATGAGCGCACCACCGACCACCACACCGAAACTCGCCGTGTGGAAGTTCGCCTCCTGCGACGGCTGTCAGCTGACGTTGCTCGACTGCGAGGACGAGCTGCTCGCCCTGTCCGAGGCCGTGGAGATCTCGCACTTCCTGGAGCTGTCGAACACGATCACCGCGGGCCCGTACGATCTGTCGCTGGTCGAGGGGTCGATCACCACGGCCGCCGACCGGGACCGCATCCGCGCGGTGCGGGCGCAGTCCCGATACCTGGTCACGATCGGGGCCTGCGCGACGGCCGGCGGCATCCAGGCGTTACGCAACTTCGCCGACATCGACGACTTCCTGTCGGTGGTCTACGCCCGCCCCGACTACATCGACACCCTGGCCACCTCGACGGCGATCTCGGCGCACGTCCCCGTCGACTTCGAGCTGCGGGGGTGCCCGATCGACCGCCGTCAGCTCCTCGAGGTGATCACCGCGTACCTGGCGGGCCGGCGACCGAACATCCCGGACACCAGCGTGTGCACCGAGTGCAAGCGGCGCGGTCTGACGTGTGTGATGGTCGCCGACGGCACCCCGTGCCTTGGACCGGTGACCCACTCCGGGTGCGGCGCCCTGTGCCCGGCGGTCTCGCGCGGGTGTTACGGCTGTTTCGGCCCCACCACCGACCCGAATCTCGCCGCGATGAGCGGGTGGCTGCGCACCTGCGGGATGAACGACGACGCCATCGGTCGCATCTTCGCCACGTTCAACGTGGCCGCCTACAGATCGAAAGGGCACGCCCATGACGCCGCGGAGTAGGGAGTTGACCGTGCGCACCCTCGCCCGGGTCGAGGGTGAGGGCCGCGTCGACGTGACCGTGCGGGAGGGGAGAGCCGAACGCGTCGCGCTCAACATCTACGAGCCGCCCCGTTTCTTCGAATCCTTCCTCCGGGGCCGGCACTTTCTCGAGCCCCCGGACATCACCTCGCGTATCTGCGGTATCTGCCCGGTCGCCTATCAGGTGAGCGCGTGCAACGCCATCGAGCAGGCATGCGAACTCGACCTCGACGACGCGGTGCTGGATCTGCGGCGACTTCTGTACTGCGGCGAGTGGATCGCGAGTCATGTGCTGCACATCTACTTCCTGCACGCCCCCGACTTTCTGGGGCTCCCGGATTCGATTGCCCTCGCCCGCCGCGATCGGGAGGCCGTCGAGCGGGGCCTGGTGTTGAAGAAGGCCGGAAACGCGATCCTCGAGGCGATCGGTGGCAGACCGATCCACCCGGTCAACGTCCGCATCGGCGGGTTCCACCGGGTGCCGACCACAGCCGAACTCATTCCCCTGGCCGAGCAACTGCGCACGGCACTCGAGCACGCCGTGGCAACCGTGGAATGGGTGTCGCGCTTCGACTTCCCCGACGTCGAACTCGACCACGTCCTCCTTGCACTGCACGACGACTCCCGCTACGCCATCGAGGACGGCGAGATCTGGTCGTCGACCGGATTGCGGTGCACCGCGGACGAATTTCCGACACACGTGGTCGAGCGTCAGGTGCCGCACTCGACCGCGCTGCACGCCGAGCTGGACGGTCGCCGGTACCTCACCGGGCCGCTGGCCCGGTACTCGCTCAATTCGTCCCAGCTCGGCGGCGTGGCGGCGCGGACCGCCGCGGACGCCGGGCTGGGTGCGCAGTGCCGGAACCCGTACCGCAGCATCATTGTCCGCGCCGTCGAGGTTGTCTACGCGGTAGAGGAAGCGTTGCGGGTCATCGACCGATACGAGCGGCCTGCGCAGCCGTTCACTCCGGGCGCCCCGATACGGGCGGTCGGGCACGGTGTCAGCGAGGCGCCCCGGGGACTGCTGTATTACCGCTACGAAGTCGATCCGACCGGGTTGATCCGCGCCGCCACCATCATTCCCCCGACCTCGCAGAATCAGGCCGCCATCGAACACGACCTACGGTGCGCGGTGGACGCGAACCTGATGCTGGCCGATGACGAGCTGACGACGCTGTGCGAACGCACCATCCGCAACTACGATCCGTGTATCTCCTGCGCCACCCACTTTCTGACGCTCACGGTGGACCGCCGATGACCGTCGTGGTGATCGGGCTGGGAAACGATCTTCGCCGCGACGACGGGATCGGTCCGGCGGTTGCCCGGCAAGTGGCCGGCCACGGCGTCCCGGACGTGTGCGTGTCCGTGTCCAATGGGGACCCGGCCACTCTGCTCGACGCGTGGACCGGTGCGCAGTTGGCCGTCGTCGTGGACGCCGTCGTCTGCGACTCACCGCGACCCGGCACCGTGTACCGGCTCGCTCCGGACGAGCTCGGCGACGTGCGGGCGGGGACGTTCAGCACGCACGGAATCTCGCTCGACGACACCATTGGGCTCGGCGCCGTACTGGATCGGCTACCGGCCAGGATGGTCATCCTGGCCGTGGAGGTCACTGATCTGGGTGATGGCCGCGGGCTGTCACCGGCAGTGCGTCGCGCTGTCGACACGGCCACCTCGGCGGTGCTGGCGGAGATCGGGGAGCCGTCGGAGCGAAGGTCGTGACCGTGGGTAGGCGTTACCGGGATCGTCAACGAGTGGAGTGGCGGCGGCCGATCGAGAACACCGATTCGACGGGGCGTCGCGGAGTCTGCCGTGGCGGAATCTTCTTGGCAGTCGTACCGACCCGGATCAGGGCCTGCGGGACGCCGCGGTCGGGGAGCAGTTCGCGGATCATCTCCCGGCCCTGACGGAGCTCGGTCATGTGCGTCAGCGGACACGTCGACAGGCCGGCGACCGTGGCCTCCAGCAGCACCGCGGACAGGGCCTCACCGACCCGCAACCACGCGGCGCGGCCGTCGGAGTCGGTGCTCAACACCAGCACCGTCGAGCGGTCGATCTCCGTGGTCGAACTGTTGTCGAGCCCGGGGGGGAAGCGGCGCCCGATGTCGACCCGGTCACGGTTCTCGGCGGTCGCGAGCGCATCCGCCGGTATTCCACCCTGCGGAATGGAATGACCGGCCCACCAATGCAGCTCGGTCTGATAGGCGGAGTCGTATTTCCGTGCCGCCGCGGTCAGCTCGGTGGCCTTCGCAAGCGTTGGACGAGCGTCCTGTCCCAGCACCGTCAGGTGGACGTCCGTGCGCCGCGCCACGTCGGGCAGTGTCGTGGGCAGCGGGGTCTTCATGCTCACCGGGTCGAACGGTCTGCGGTCGGAGTGTCGGTGTCGGATCGCCGCGAGCAGGTCGAAGTCGTGCGATTGCGGCCGGGCATCGTGGCGGAACCGGATCGTCGCCAGATGCGCCGAGTGCGGTCCCTCGGGGACGCGCCGGATGTCCGCGGACCATTTGAGTCCGGTCAACGCCGTCTGGAAATGATTCAGCGCCGCACCGCAACTGATGACCAATTGCCGGCCCGAGGGGTCGGCCGACGTCAATAGCCGGCCGCGTTCGGTGTAGAGGTCGAGTTGCCCGTCGGCGTACGTCCACTGCCACGGCTGACTGTTGTGTACCGATGGCGCCCGGCAGGCGAGGTCCACGGCAATGCGCACGACGTTCTCGTCGGGAGTGGTGCTGTCCACGATTGCCTCCTCGGTGACTCGCACACCGTCCCGCCCCGGGGCGGAACGTACGGTGCGTACACCACAGTGTTCTCCGTCCACCGGCCCGAGGTTAGGGCCGATGGTCACCGCCGGACAACCGGCGACGATTCAGGTCGGAAGGCCCTACTGGCGGCAACAGCGCGCTGCAAGCCTGAGAACATGTTCAGCGCCATCGCCATTCACACGGTCGGCCGCACGCCGCGGTTCGGCGCCGTGCCGGCCCCGGACTCGGTGGACCTGAACATGGTCGAAGATGGGGTCTTCGGCTATCTCGACCCCAACGGCACCGGAACGTCGACCACGCCGCGCCTACTCGCGGGTCTGCTGCGTCCGACCGCGGGCGCGGCGCACGTGTTCGACCTCAACGCATGGTCGTCGGCGCCCGCGGTTCATCGTCTGATCGGCGATGTCCCCAGTCAATTGGCACTCTACGACGTGGTGAGGTCGCCGTGACTGACGCGAGGACGCCTTCTCTCGAGCCGGTTGTCGTCGGAGTCGACGGGTCGACGGCAGCGCGAGCGGCGGCGCGCTGGGCCGCCGCGGTCGCGGAGCAGCGGGGAACGACGCTGCACCTGGTTCACGTACTCCCCCCACCACCGCTCTTCTACGCCGAACCCCGTCTGCTGCCGGCGGACGACGAAGATCACTTCGCCGGGGAAACGTTCCTGTCCGGTGCGTTGCGCAGCATCAGGGCCGACCGGGCTGTCCTCGCCGTGGAGTGTTCCCTGCTGACCGGGTCGACGGCGGCCGACGTCTTGTTGCCGTTGGCGAATGCGGCGTCGATGGTGGTGATCGGGTCGACGGCACACGGGCCGGTGCAGGGGTATCTGAATGCGACGGCGCTGCGACTTGCTCATCACTCCCGATGCCCGGTGGTGGTGTGGCGGGGACCCGACGAGCATGTGATTCCCGACCGCCGCACGGTCGTCGTCGGTGTGGACGGTAGCCGGTGCAGTGTCGCCGCCGTGGCCGACGCCTTCGACTTCGCGGGATGCTTCGATGCGCCGTTGGTGGCCGTGCACTCGTGGGGGTCGGATGTTCCGCACGTCGCCAAGAACGATGCCGACGAGGTCTCGGCACGGCAACGGGAACGGGCCGTTCTGGCGGAAAGCCTGGCCGGTTGGGGTGAGCGATATCCCGACGTGAGCGTGCGAGAGATCGTCGAGTGCGGTGGCACAGGCGAGGTGTTGCTTCGCTGGTGTGCGGACGCGCAGCTTCTGGTTGTCGGCAGCCACGGGCACGGCGCGCTCGGCCGTGCGGTCCTCGGGTCGACGAGTCAGGACATGCTTCACCGGGCCAGGTGTCCGGTCATGATCAGCAAGATCTGACCGTGACACCGCCAACGGTGCATGACCGGGCAGTGGAGTTCGGGTAAACCGTGGACGTCGCTGAGTTCCACGCCTACGGCTACGCCGCCGCCCTGCTGATCGGGCTGGGGCTGGGAATCGAGCGGGAACACGCGGCACGAACCCCACCCGACGGTGCGGACCCGGGAACGGGGGAATTGCCCGGCGCACGCACCTTTCCGCTCATCGCCCTCGCCGGCGCCATCGCGGCGCATCTCGGCACCGCCGTCGTCACCACGGCGTTCGTGGGGATCGCGGCCCTCACCGTGGGGTGGTATTGGGTACGCACCCACATCCCGCCGCGACCGGATGTCGGGACCACCACCGCGTTCGCCGCCCTGGTGGCGTTCCTGCTCGGCGCCCTCGCCTGGCATTATCCGTCGCTTGCCGTCGGGCTCGGCGTGATCGTGCTCGTCCTGCTCTCCGTCAAGTACCCCATGCACGAGTTCGCGGAGCACATGATCGACGAGCGCGACATCACCGACTTCTGCGTGCTGCTCGCGATCGGCTTCCTCGTCCTGCCCCTCCTTCCGGACCGTGACGTCGGACCCTACGGCGCGTTGAACCCCGCGACGATCGGCCGACTGGTGTTGATGCTGAGCCTGATCGGCTGGATGGGCTACATCGCTACCCGGATCCTCGGCCCACGGTGGGGGCTGCTGATCGTCGGTTTCGGCGGCGGTTTCGTCTCCGGTGCGGCGACCACCGCGGTGATGGCGCGGACGGCGCGCCGAGAACAGGATTCGCCCGATGCCCTCCCTGCGGCACTGATTGTGAACCTGTCCACCATCGTGCTCGTGGTCGGGATCACCTGGGTCGTCAGTTCCGAGGTCTCGGCGCAGCTGGCACTGATATTCGGCGGGGCCGCCGCACTCGTTGTCGCGGAGACCGCCGTTCTGGTGCTCCGGGGATCGCACGAGAGATCGTCGGGCAGCGACGGCCAGGGGGCGCAGCCGGCCACGGGTGTGCTCGACCGCCCGATCTCGGTGCCGGCCACCCTCTCCCTGGCAGGGATCCTGCTCGTCCTGCTCATCATGACGAAGGGCGCCGCGGACCTCTTCGGTGGCGGCGGTGTCATCGCCGCGTCGGCCGTCGGCGGATTGGCCGATGCCCATTCGTCCTCGCTCGCCGCGGCGTCCGCGGCAGGCGCCGAGATCACCGTCGACACCGCGACGGTGGCCGCAGTTGTCGCCGTCGGAACGAACCTGCTCACCAAACTGGTCCTCGCCGCGGTTGCCGGTTCGTTCCGGTTCGCAATGACGTTGGCGGCGTGGCTGGTCCCACCGGTCGCTGTCACGGCTGTGACCGTGTGGGTCATGCTCGTCCGGTGATCATCCCGCGGATGCGCCGGTTCCGCCCGGGCGGTCGTCCGCCCGGTGTCGATGACCTACGGCCCTAGAGTCACCGGGTCCGCGGACGGAACACTCGAAGCTACGACAACGCAGGAGACACACGATGATCGGCGGAGCGCCCACCACACTCACGGACACGCGGTGAATACGCGAGCGGCCCCGACGGTACCTGACCGTCGTGTCGTCGAATCAGCTGTGGCGCGGGCGTGCCGGGCGCCGTCGCTGCACAACAGCCAGCCGTGGCATTGGGTGATGGGCGCAGCTGAGCTGCGGTTGTACAGCGATCCCGACCGGCTGTTGCCCGCCACCGATGGGTTCGGTCGGCAGATGGTGATCTCCTGCGGTGCAGTGTTGAATCATCTCGAGTACGCCTTCGCGGCACAGCACTGGCGTACTCTGATCGAACGGTTGCCGCGCTCGACCGACCGGCAACTTCTGTCGACGATCGGCTTCGCCCCGGCCCCGAACCCGACAGATTTCGTCGCCCGAATGGCGGCGGCGATCGAACGACGACGAACCGAACGATTGCCCCTGGACGCACCCCCCGTCTGGGGCGAGACACTCGAACAGCTGCTGCGAATCACCGCGGGAACAGGCGTCGAACTCGAAGACCTGGGCGAGCGAAGCCGCCGCGCACTCGAGGACGCCTCACGCCGCATGACCGGTTTACGACACGACGACCCCACCTACCAAGCCGAATTGCGATGGTGGTCGGGGCGGGGACTGTTCCCCGAGGGTGTGCCGGAGCAGGCGCGTCCGGCGGCCAGGCAGCAACACGCGGTGCACCTCTCGCGAGAGTTTCCCCCCGGCCGCCGCATGTCCACACCCGGCGACCACCCCTCGGACGACCGATCCGCGATCCTGCTGCTCTCCACCTCCAGCGATTCGACACGTGATTGGCTGCGGAGCGGCGAAGCACTCTCCGCAGTACTGCTCGCATGCACGGACCGCGGGCTCGCCACCTGCCCTGTTACCCATCTGACCGAACGCGCCGCGACACGGACACTGCTGCGAGAGCTGTCCGCCGGGGAAGGCTTGCCGCAGGTCCTGATCAGGGTGGGCGCGGGCGCCGGAGCTGGGGAACCGTCGACCACCCCCAGGCGCCCCTTGTCGGAAGTCCTGGTTCGAGAAAGGCCGGCTCCGGGCGACCCGCCCGGTGCGTAGGGGAAGGGCCCCCGGCACACGGCGATCTTTCAGCCACGCGACGGAAGATCGATGACACGATGGTGGCTCGGGCAGCGCGCGGAATCGATGAGGAGGTCACCATGGTCGATCCGGCGATCGTTGTGGGAGTGGACGGATCCCCGTCGTCGCTCGACGCGGTGCGGTGGGCCGCACGTGAGGCGAGGGTGCGCAGGGCGCCGCTACTGTTGTTGTCCTGCATCACGTATCGCGGGACCGCAGACGGGCCTCGACTCGCGGACACGCTCCACGCCCGAGCCGAGCGGGACCTTGCCGAAGCCCTCGAGATCGCCCGCGCCGGGTCCGCTGACGTAGACATCGACATCCGGGCCGAGGTGTCCCACCAGAACGCCCCGGGATCACTCGTCGACCGATCCGCTGGGGCGCACATGGTCGTGCTCGGCCGCCGCGGACTCGGCGAGTTCACCGACGGACTGATCGGCTCCGTGACCTCGGCCGTGGCGCGCCATGCGCAGTGCCCGGTCGCCGTGATCGACGGCTGGTCGACAGTCGCCGGCGGCACCGGGCCCGTCGTCGTCGGCGTCGACGGATCCCCGAACAGTGCACGGGCCATCGGCCTGGCGTTCGAGGAATGTTCCCTCCACGGCGCGGAACTGATCGCGCTGCACGCGTGGTCCGACCAAGACCTGTCGACACTCCCGGTCGGTGCGGACCAGACCTCGGAGCGGTCGGTGCTCGCGGACAGCGTGGCCGAATGGTGTGCACGGTTCCCCGACGTCCCGGTGCGGCAGAGCCTCGTTCGGGACCGTCCCGTGCGCCATCTCCTCGAGATGGCCGACGAAGCCCAGATGATCGTCGTCGGCAGCCACGGGCGGGGCGGCTTCCCCGGGATGACCCTCGGCTCGACCAGCGCAGCCTTACTGCACATCACCCCCTGTCCCCTCCTGATTGCCAGACCGCGCCGGGGGACGTAGGGGCGAGGACGATTCGACCGCCGAAAACCGGACGAGCAACCGACGTCCGCGAAGATCCGAACAGGGCGATGACCTTGGGCCCTACATCGGCACCCCGCTGCGGCGCGACACTCGAAGGAGCAATCGCAGGAGGTCGCCATGATCGGGGAACAGACACTGGTGGTGAGGATCTGGCGATTGGGGCCGTGGAGCGGGAACCGACTGATGCGCGGTAGCGACCGCCTCGAATCCTCGGTCCTCCTGCTCGTCATCGCCCTGGTCCTGATCCTGGTGCCCTTCGCCGCAGCCTTCGGCACCGCCACCCACACACGCCTCAATGACCAGTCCCGCGCCGACCGCGAAACCCGGCATCAGATCACGGCAGTGCTCCTCGAGGACGCCACTGTGAACCTGGCGGATACCACCCCGGCAACGAGTACCACGGGGCAGGCACCGGCCCAGTGGACCGCGGATGGCACCACACATACCCGCCAGGTGCAGACCGAGCCGGAAGCGAAAGCGGGACAAACGATCAGCATCTGGATCGACCCAGCCCGCCACGTCGTCGATGCGCCGAAGACCGGCACCGAGAACGCGTCCGAGGCCGTGGCCGCCGCACTCGCGGTGTGGACGATGGGTGCGTCGTTCTGCCTCATGGTGTGGATGGGAATTCGCTGGGCAGCGGCGAGGTACCGGATGTCGCAGTGGGAGCAGGAGTGGAGGAACATCGGAAAGGCCCCAGGGTGGCCGGTCAGCTGACGAAGACACCACGACACGGCGGCAGCAGGTCGAAGGCACGGCGTCAGGGCGTGAGAGCACGTGTGGGTGCCCACCGGGCTGATGTCGGACAGTGAAGATGACGACGATTTGTGAGGCCAGAGCCAGTGGATGACAACAACTTGAGTTTCCTGGACGCGGGTTTCCTGGAAACGGAGGACTCCGACCCACACGCGAGCCTGACGATCGGTGCTCTCGCCATCTTGGAGGGCCCCGTTCCCGGGCAGGACGAGTTTCGTGACACCGTGGTCGCCCGTTTCGCGGAGCTCCCGCACGCCCGCGACAGGGTTCACACCGTCCCGCTGGACTTCAGCGCACCTACCTGGTCACCGGATCCGCGTTTCGACCTCGGTCATCACCTGCGGAGGGTCGCGCTCCCGGAGCCAGGGGAGGAGGAGGCCCTGTTCGGGTTCGTCGCCCGGGTGATGGCGCACCGGCTCGACCGCGACCGCCCCTTGTGGGAGTGCTGGGTCGTCGAAGGCCTGACCGACGACAGCTGGGCGGTGCTGACCAAGATTCATCACTGTATGGCGGACGGGATCACCGGAACGAAACTGTTCGAGGCTATGTGCGACCAAGTCGTGGCCGAAACGTCGAGGACTGCACAGTCCGACACCGACACCGACACCGACACCGACACCGACACCGACACCGACACCGACACCGACACCAACGCCGATCCGGTGCCGACCGGCGGCACACGCCTCGAGAGCGACGAGAACCTGGTCCGCTCGATGATGGAGTTCCTCTCCCCGATCCGGCAACTCCGGCTCGTCTCGGCGGCTCTGGCCGTTCCACGCCGGCTCACGGCCGCCGGTATCGGCGTCGTAACCGGCCTCACCCACCTGCTGTCCGAGATGCTGACCTCGTCTACGGACACCTCGCTGATCGGACCGATCGGGCGCCAGCGCCGCTACTGTGCCGCGCGAGTCCGGATGCACGACGTCCGCGAAATCTGCACCAGGTACCGGGTCACGGTGAACGACGTCGCACTCGCCGCGATCACCAGCGGACTGCGGCAATTGCTCCTGCAGCGCGGCGAGCGCCCCGAACCGCACACGGCCCGTACGCTCGTTCCCGTGTCCGTCCGCTCCGCAGCCGAGGAAGATGGGACCCACAATCAGGTCTCGCTGATGCTGCCCTTCCTGCCCGTCGACATCGACGACCCGGTCGAGCAATTGGTCGCTGTCCACGACCGGCTGACGGCACACAAGACGAGTAAGGAAGCCGAAGGGGGCAAGGCGTTCACCGCGGTGGCCCAGTACGGGCCGTTCATGCCCATGGCCTGGGCCGTTCGGCTCGCGACCCGGTTCCCTCAGCACAGTGTCGTCGCCGTCGCCACGAACGTGCCCGGACCGAAGGCCACCCGACACGTGCTGGGACGGACGATCCTGGAGATCTTCCCGTACGTGCCCATCGCGCTGCGGCTGCGGATCGGGGTCGCGATCCTCAGCTACAGCGACCATCTCGCCTTCGGTCTCACCGGGGACTACGACACAACCCCGGACCTCACCGACCTTGCCGACTCGATCGAACGCGGTGTCCTGACCCTCCTCGCCGCGGCGCGCGCGGCGGACGCGGCGGACGCGGCCTCCCAATGATGGTCGAATATGGAGATCCCCTCTCTCGCCGGCATGGCGGTGTAGACCGCATCGGCCCCGGCGATGTGATCGAGCTCGTCTCGGATGTCGGACCGGTACCTCTGAATATCGGCGCCATACTGTTCGTTGCCGCTGAGAGCGGCGTGGACGCGTCGACCGTCGACGCCACGTTCAGGCACCGGATCGCAGGGGTTCGGCGCTTGCGGCAGCGTCTGGTCAGGGCACCGTGCGGCCTGGGTCGGCCGTACTGGGTCGACGACGACAGGTTCGACGCCGGGGCCCATGTGTCCCGGGTGCAGTGCCCGAGTCCGGGGGACCGTGACGCTGCCCTCGCATCCGCTGTGGACGCGGTGACCAGGCCGCTGCCGTGGTCACGGCCACTGTGGCGGGCGGCGATCATCACCGACCTCGTCGACGGTCAGGTCGGTCTGGTGATGGTGATGCACCATGTCCTGGCCGACGGAATCGGTGGCCTCGCCGTCCTCGCGCGCCTCGTCGACGGCATGGACGCGACGGAGCCGGCAGCCGACACTGCAGCCCCGTCCCCGGCGCCCCGCCCGAGTGATCTCCTGTCCGACTGCGTTGCCGAACGCCTTTCCACGCTGCGCCGGCTTCCGCACGTCCTCGCACGAATGCGGGGCGGCTGGACCGAACTCGGTGGCGGTCGCGGCCGGCGGGCAGCCCGGTGTTCCCTGAATGTCGCCACCGGCTCCCGCCGCGCGGCGGTGTCCGTGGAGGTCGACCTCGACGGTGTGCGCGCGGCGGGCCACAGGGTGGGGGCCACCGTCAACGATGTCCTGTTGGTCGCCGCCACCGGGGCTTTGGCCGCACTGTTGCGTGAACGGGACGAGTTCCCCCCGGAGTTGGTGGTCTCGGTGCCCGTCTCGGCCCGGCGATCGACCACGAGTGGGCACCTGGGAAACCAGGTCGGTGTGATGCCGGTTCGTGTACCGCTCGCCGGAACGTTCACACAGCGGCTCACCACCGTGTCGGGCGTTACCCGCGCCCAGAAAACCCGAACCCGAGGTACCTCCTCGGCACTGATCGGCCCCGTCCTTCGGTTCCTGGCCGCCGTGCGGTTGTTGCGGTGGTTCGTCGACCGTCAGCGACTCGTCAACTCGTTCCTGACCGACCTGCCCGGCCCACCCGGACAACTCGCCGTCGCCGGAGCCCCGATCACCGGCATCACGCCGATCACCGCCACCGCGGGGAACGTCGGCGTCGCGTTCGCGGCGCTGTCCTACGCAGGCACCCTGACGGTCACGATCATCGTCGACCCCGACGTCGTACCGGAGATCCACGCCCTCGCCGCGGCTCTGCACGAACAACTCCGGGCGGCCATCGCATGACGGACAGGACCGCGTGTTCGCCGCAACGCGGGGTCAGCCGCGAACCACGCTCGACGGGGTCGGCTTCCGAACGTCCTCAGCAAGCCCAGTTGGTCATCTCGATTCTTCCGCACCGTCCGGCCGCGGGAAGCGAGGGCGAGACTCCGCCTCGTCACGGATCAGTCGCAGTATCGGCCCGCTCATCGCCTTGACGAACGGACCCACCACCGTCCAATACCTGCGAAACATCCGCCGCGCCCTCTCATCGGTGCCGTGGACGCGGACCTCGGCGACCAGGATGGAGGTACGCGCGTCGTAGGCGAGAACCGCGAAACCCCAGGCGCCGAGGCCATATCCGGGACGGGAGAACTGGCCGAAGTCCGCGGGGGCCCACTCGACGCGGCCGTAGCCCTGCTCCCACCAGCGCCCGATGAACCCGAGCACCAGCGCGTGGTCGGGCTCCTCCGCGAGAAGCTGGAACCCGCCGTCGGGTTCCAGCAGCTGGTCGAAACGGAATTCGGACCCACTCCGCTGGATATGTGCACACCGACGTGCGCGGAGGGCGTCGATCGCAATTCGGGCCAGGTTCGGCAGCGCGACCACTGGCGACCGGAAGAAGTCGACGCGGCGAAGGGCTGCGAAGATCTCCGGCGCAGACGCACATACGACCTGCGTGCGAAGAATGCGTTGCTCATAAATCGGCAGCTGGGCTTCGATCAGGCTCGATCTGCGACCGGGGTCGTGCACGATACATCTCCTCCTGAGCGCCCTCAGCGGGTCGGATCGCATTGCCATTCCTCCAGATCGGCCGAATCACACCCCGCCCGTCCCGCTGGCGCCGCTAGCGCCGCTAGCGCACGATGAGGAGGGGGCAGACGACCGAATGCATCAACGCCCTGCTGGTCGACCCCAGCAGCATGCTGGAAAACCCTCCCCGCCCCCGACTCCCCACCACGAGAAGCTGCGCGCCCTCGGCTTGCTCCCGCAGGTGTCGGGTGGGCCGATCCCTGACCACGATGGTGCGCACCTTCACGTCCGGATAATTCTCCGCGCGGCCGGCGAGATTCTCGGACAGCAAGGCGGTTTCGTCGGCCGCATCCCGCTTCCACTCGGCCTCGGTGCCCCCGTCCAAGGACAGTTCCAGAACAATGTCGGCCCATGCGTGAACGGCGACGAGTTCCGACTGCCGCAGGGCTGCTTCCTCGAAGGCCATCGCGATGGCAGGTGCACTGTGTTGAGTTCCGTCGACGCCGACGACAACCGGTCCGGGAATGTCATTGATGTCGCGATCGGGTACTCCACGGATCACGGCCACCGGGCACCGGGCGTGGGCAGCAACCGCCGAACTGACCGATCCCAGGACGGCACGTTCGATGATTCCCCGTCTGTTCGCGCCGACCACGAGCATCGAAGCCCTCGCGGACCGCGCAAGAAGTTCACCGGCCGGCGTCCCGGTGCAGACGGTGGTGACGATCTCAATGGTGTGTCCGGTCACCGCGTCACGGGCGGTCTGCGCCGCACGGTCCAACCTGTCGTTGCCGTCGCGTTCCTCGTCATCAAAGAAGCTGGAGGGCATACCGATCGGGACGCCGTACATTCCGGGAACGAACGCCGTCGTGATCAGTGACAGGGGCGTGTTGCGGAGCGCGGCTTCCCTGGCCGCCCACGACACAGCCTGCAATGATGATGGTGAGCCGTCGATTCCCACAACGATCGGGCGGTGGCCGGACATGGTGCACTCCTACGGGTTGCTGGCGCCAGTTTCTGCCTTGACCTTCATCGTTGCGGCCCGCGTGTGGCACCCGTAGGGGAGAAGGTCACCAGCCCACGGACCAAGGACCGAGCGCCTCGAAACGGATGGCTGACGACGGGCGAAGTCCGCAGACGTGAACTTCGTCCAGCCCACATCCACCGCCCACCGGGGGCGTACAGTGCCGGGTGCTCGGAGCGCAGCACAGCCTGGATGTGCCGGACTCTCGCGCACCCCGGCGGCCGTTGACCCAATGTTGCTTCAGCACAGCGGCGTGAGGTGACCAAGGACTCTGGCATCTGGACACCGGCGGTGATGACACTGAGACGATGGATGCGATCGAACCCCTCGGCATCCGCATCCCGGATGTCGGCCCGCGTTGCCCCGACGACGTCCTACTGCTCGGGGTGCATGGCCCGATTTCCGGTGCTGCGGGGGCACAAGGTCATGCTCCCCGAACGACATCGGGCGGGAACCTTTCGCGACCGGTCGGCGGTCACCAGCGGATCCGCCGTGGGGAAGGAATCTGACGATGAGCGACAGCAACACCGGCGCCGCGGGTGGCGGAGCGATATACGCCCTGGGCATCTTCGGAGCCTGGGTATGGTTCTGGCAGCAGGCGGACGCATTCTGGGAGTACGTCCTCGCGATCGTCCAAGGGCTACTGTGGCCGGCCTGGATGGTCTACGAGGTCTTCAAGGCCCTCGCTGGCTGAGCGCTGCGATCCCCCGCCGGCCACCGCGGCAACGTACCACTCGCCTGCGGGGTCGCGGCGTGGACGCAGACTACGGCGTGCTGCAGGCGGCCCTGCCCGATGGTGGGAACCGGGCGATGAGGATTTCCGCTGTGATCGAAACGACGCAGACTATCTGCCAATCGTGTTCCCGCGGGTGGGGGTGAATCCGGACAAGCATGTTCCCGTACACTCAGCGTCGGAGTGGGTGTGCCCGAAATGGCAGCGCCACAGCACGATGCGGTTTGGCCGTGCACGAATATGGCTACAACAACTGCCACATACTGAGACCGAGGTGGACGCTGCAGCTCGTCGCGATCCGGCGTTCGACGCCGTTCGGACGGCGGATGCTGGCTGCCTTGCTCGCGACGCAATCGCGTCGAAACGTCCGCGGCGCACGGTCCGTGCTCGGGATCATATGACGGTCGGGGCAGCGGATCTAGGTGACGAGGCTGGTGACGGCCGCGAGATAGATCAAGATTGACAGCAGGTCCTGAACGACAGTGGCAAGCGGACCGGAACCGAAGGCGGGGTCCTTCCCGAGCCGCTGGAGGAGCCACGGCAATACCATCGCCACGAAAGTGGCGATCGCACTGGCCGCGAGAACCGCGATGGCCACCGCGACCGCGAGCATCATGTCACCGGTCATCAGGCTGACGACGGGGAGCATCACCACTGCGAGGAGAGCACCCACCGACAGACCGGTGAGCGCCTCCCTTCGCACGATACGTCGAATTCCTACCCCCACCGACAAGCCGCGGATCGCCAGGGTCTCGGTCTGTGTCCCGACAGCGTCCGCGAGATAGACGATTCCAGGTACGAAATAGGCCACGGCAACGTTCGCTTCGAGGGTGACTTCGAATGCCGCCATGAACACGGCCGAGACCATGGCACCCAACAATCCGACGAGGAGCCACGGAACCCGGTGCCACAATCTGCGCCGCACACTCTCCACGCTCGTCTCGCGGGTGGTCTCCACCGAATGAAGGAAGCCGCCGAGGCGTGAAAGGTCCTCCTCATGCTCCTGGAGCAGCACCGCGAGAAGTTGCTGCGGTGCGATGACTCCACGGAACCGACCATCGGAATCGACCACCGCCAGCCCCGGCTCCCCGTGCTGGACCGCCTGCCACGCGGCCCGTTCCTGGTGAGTATCGGGCCTGACCACCGGAGGATTCGAATCCATCACCTCGCGTAGCGTGGCTCCGTTCGGGGCGCCGAACATGCGCTCAATCGGTGCGATACCCACGAGCCGGCCACCGTCCAGGACAGCGACGACGCAAGCACAGTCGTATCGCTGAGCAACCATGTCGCCGAGTACAGTCGCCACCGAATCACCCGGCGCGGCAGTCGGAACCCGTGCGCAGGCATGCCAGAGCGCAGTCCGCGGTTCGGGCTCATCGTCGAAGACCAGCAATTCGGACACTGGCACACCCTTCCAGAACGAGTTGTGAAGTGCCCTTCGATCCTCCAACATCCGCCCGCTGAGCGGTGTAGTCCGGGGTACCGCGTGGAGATGGTTGACCTAGGGGCGATGCCCGGACGATGCGCGAGCGGCGCGCATCGGCGCAACTGCTGGGATTCGTACGATGCCCAGCTCGATGGATCGCCCCGCACTGCCTCGTCGAGGTGCGGCGGTGGGCGGGGCCGTGCTCACTGCCGTACTTTCCATGATGATCTGGATCTCGATGACCTCATCGTCAGCGGTGGCGAGGATCGCTCACTGGTCGAGTAGCACTTTGTAAGTGGTAGATCTGTGGTGGCAGAGCGGGCAGGTACCGATCCAACGGGCAAGGGCGCGTTGGAGTTCGCGCACGATTCCGTAGAGGGTTAGTCCTGCCCAGTCGTTTTTGGGTCGGCCAGCCGCTGGGTGGTGAGGAACAGGTGGGCGGCGGTGACCTTCGGTGGCGTGGTGGTGTACTGGCCCTCGAGAACCCAGCGCCGCCCCGGTTTCGGTGCGGACGGTTCCGCGCGTAGGGCAAGTCCGCCGCCGGCGTGTAGGGCCGGCCGAGATGGGGTCGGTTCTGGATACCGGCCCCGTGGTGATCGGTTAGACAGTATGAGGGTATGGGCTGGGGCCCACTCCACATGTGAACGTGGGTTGCCGACAGGAAACGGGTCCTGGCCGGTAGAGCCACAAGATGTGGGAGGCCCCAGCAATGAATCAGCGTACGAGCGTCGGATTGGATGTGCACGCACGATCGGTCGTCGCGTGCGGCCTCGACGGGCGGACCGGTGAGCTGTTCGAGCGCCGATTGACGCCCGATCATCGCGACATACTCGAGTGGATCCGGTCGTTGCCGGATCCGGTGAAGGCGACGTACGAGGCCGGGCCCACCGGGTTCGGGTTGGCCCGTTTCCTGGACACTGTCGGCATCGAGTGTCTGGTGGCCGCGCCCTCGAAGCTGCAGCGCCCGTCCGGTGATCGGGTCAAGACCGACGCGCGAGATGCGCGACATCTGGCGAGATTGCTGCACCTCGATCAGATCACCTCGGTCACGGTGCCGAGCGTGGCGCAGGAGGCGGCCCGGGATCTGGTGCGCGCCCGTGAGGACGTGCGCCGGGATCTGATGGCGGCTCGGCACCGGCTGTCGAAACTTCTCCTGCGGCAGGGAATCGTCTACTACGGCGGGCACGCGTGGACGCAGGTGCACGACACCTGGCTGCGCAGCCAGCATTTCGATGAGCCCGGGCTGCAACTGGCCTACGAGACCGCGTACGACACCATGCTCGCCGCCCTCGGCCGGCGCGACCGTTTGGATGCCGCGATCACCCGGATGGCCGCCGACAGCGCCTACACCCCGGTGGTGACCCGGCTCGGGTGCCTGCGCGGGGTGTCCACCTTGACCGCCTTCGGGCTGGCGGTCGAGATCGGGGACTGGCACCGCCTGACCGGCCGCTCGATCGGCGCCTACCTGGGACTGGTGCCCACCGAGTCGTCCTCAGGCGCCTCCCGCTCGCAGGGGGCGATCACCAAGACCGGCAACGGGCACGCGCGCCGGTTGCTGATCGAGGCCGCCTGGCATCACCGGCAGCCCTATCGTGCCGGGGTGGATCTGCGGCGCCGCTGGGACAAGGCCTCACCGGCGGCCCGAGCCCGCGGGCAACGGGGCAACCGGCGCCTGCACGAGCGCTGGGCCGGGTTCGACGCCCGCCGCAAGCGTCCCGTGCTGGCGAACACCGCCATCGCCCGCGAGCTCGCCGGGTGGTGCTGGTCGTTGGCCGTGCTCGACAACTGACCCACGGGGCCTTCCCCCGCCGCGGCCATTCTGGTCGTTGCTCGTCGGGCGGCAAGGTCGGTTCTCCTCGCTTGCGCTGCGGGGACTCCACCTCGCCCCCGCTCCTCGGCGACGACCGATGAGGCACTGACCGGGGGCCGGCAGGACCCCACGAACGTCCCGGATGATCACACGGTTGGTGACAACAGCGCCTAGGAGTGACCCGCGAGACAACTATGAGCAATCCTCAACTGCACGTTGGGATCACGCTCGAGGTTAGACCAGCGATCCACTCCAGCCGAACAACTGTCTTTGCGGTAGCCAACCCGCGCATATCAGACTTCGACAACGCGTCGATAACCGACACGCTCGCCACCAACCACCAGATTCATCCGGGGCCACCGAGGCGGACGTCCACGACGACGGTCCTGGACGTCCGCCTCCTGCTGCCCTCTTGACAAATCTGCGTCCATATCAGATGTCGGCTAGATGGGCCGCACATTCTGGGCTTGCGGGCCCTTTTGCCCCTGCCCGACCTCGAATTCCACCCGTTGGTTCTCCTCGAGCGACTTGAATCCGCTGCCCGCGATCTCCGAGTAGTGGACGAACAGGTCGGCACCACCGTCATCGGGTTTGATGAACCCGAAGCCCTTCTCGCCGTTGAACCACTTCACGATGCCCTGTGCCATGCCGGTAACACTCCCTGCAACTCCCGAGCCGGACCCCAGGTCGACGTCCCGATCTCGATACCCTGATCCTGCCATTCCCGACGGCCGTCGGGTCGGTCGACGTCCCCGGAGCGGGAGATCCGTCCGCACCCGGTGACCGGACCCGCGGCGCAAGCCCGAAATGTCCTCGCCGTGGTCCGGAGGCTCGCGGGGAGGGCCTGCGCCGAACGCCCTGATGCTGCACGATAATCAGCGCCCCACCCGGGCGTTCGGCTCCCCTCGGCAGGCTGATGACCTTCCTGAAGCGTACCGACTGGTCTGGTGAGGGGTGATAAGGGGGCGGCGTGGTGCCGGTGGCGTCCTCTGCAACGGAGCACTGGGAAGGATCGCCGGGTATCGAAGATTGTTCGCCGGCGTGGACGATCCCATCGGGGGCGGCCACGGGAGCGGAGGGTGGTGACCTTAGGCCCTCACCCTCTCACCGGCTCGGCCTCCACACTGAAGTGGAGCACTCCGACCGGCGGGCTGTCAGCTGAACACCCCTCAGCCTCGATCAAGCGGAAGGTCTCGGTACCAAACCTCCCACGACAGGCACCCCCGAGAGGACCACCCCATGAAGACACCGGTGGCACACGCGACTGTGGAGGGATCCACCCGCGGGACCGCCGAACACATCGCGTCAGGCCGCGACCACAACGGTTACGTCGTGGACGTCCGGCGACTGGCTGCGATCAACTCGGTGGGTGACGAATCCATCGCCGTCGGCAGTGTGATCCACAGCTCACTGAGGCCCACGACGCGGTCGAACGCCTCGTCCCGCACCTCACCGGCCCGCGTGCTGTGGCCGTACTCAGTGTCCTCGGTGGGAACGACAAGCTCCCTCCTCTCACCGCGGCTGGCACGGTACCTGCGCCGGATGCCCCGAACCCGCAGCCATACAGCCCCTACGATCGCCGGCGGACGTGCGGGATGGGGATCACCGCGTCTTCGCGGGGGGCAATCGCGCCCAGCGCGTGGCCAGGGTTCGACCGAACGTGTTCGAGCTGATGGGCGGACACGATGCCGCGGACCCGCTGGACCGGCGGCGACAAGTGGATGGCCGTGATGCACAACCGAAATCAGCAGGAGGCGACGATGACCCGGTCCGGATCCGAGCCCTTCGATGCAACGCGCCGATTGTCTGCCGACGTCTGCGGGCTCTCGCTCAGACGGTGGATTGCTCTGTGCGCCTGCGCCGAAGCCATCGGCATGACCGCCGCTGCACTCGCCGCGAAACTCTCCCAGCGCCTGCTCGGGGACGATCCGCAGGTGCCGGCCACCGCCACGGCACTCACCCTGGTCGTGGCCGGCGGACTCATCGAAGGAAGCGTGCTGGGCGCCCTGCAGGCCGGCGGGCTGCGACGGAGCGTTCCCCGGTTAAACACCCGACGCTGGCTGTACCTCACGGCCGCCGTCGCCGGACTGGGATGGGCTGCGGCGTCTGCGCCCAACGTGCTCAACCCGAACCAGACCGGTCCGCAACCGGCACTACCTCTCGTACTCGCAGGTGCGCTTGTACTCGGGGCGACGATGGGTGTGTTTCTCGGTGCCGCACAAGCGACCACCCTTCGCAGCCTTGTTCGCAGACCGGGACGGTGGGTGTTGGGCAACGCACTGGCGTGGCCGCCGACGATGGCAGTGATCTTCATGGGTGCAACCACACCTGACAGCACCTGGTCGACACCGTCGGTAACGGCATTGGGAACCGCGACCGGAGTGGCCGCCGGAGCCGTGCTAGGCATCATCACCGGACGTTTCCTGCCTTCTCCCGACGAAGTCACGGCGCGTACGGTCGCAAACCGAAACCCGGGCGCCGAGGACGAAAGTTCCTGATAGCGACTTCGTGCGCGTCGCCAACTTGTCGGTTTCGGTGGCGGCACTGCGATGCCGCCACCGGGAGCCAGGACTGCCGATGGCAGGCCGACAAAGCGGTCAAGCGGTTGGCCGGGGGCTTCACATGACGACGGGGAACGACGCTGTCGGCGAAACCCGATGGGCATGCCAGGCGATCGGTAGGGATGAATACACGTTCCGAGTGGCGAGTTGTGAAGCTTGATGGGAACGTTCTAGGATTCGGGTTTATCGCGGCACCGCCCTAACGGGTCACCAAGATTGGGCATGTGACGGAGTGCATCAGCGCCCGGCTCGTCGAACCGAGCAACATGCTGGTGAATCCGCCGCGGCCGCGGCTACCTACTACGAGAAGCTGTGCATGCTCGGACAGTTCTCGCAGATACCGTGCAGGCTGGTCCATGACCACCACTGGCCGCACCTTTACATCCGGGAACTCTTCGGCGCGCCCGGCCAGGCTCTCCGACAGTAACGCTCGCTCGTTGCTCTCGACCTGTGACCAGTCGTAGTCGCTGGGGAAGGGGGCAAACAGATCGACATCGGACCAGGCATGCACCGCGACGAGATCGACCTGCCGCAGGGCGGCCTCCTCGAACGCCATTGTGATCGCAGGTTCGCTGTGGTTTGTCCCATCGATGCCGACGACGACGGGCCCTTCCACCCTGTTGATCTCGATGTGCGGCAGGCCCCGGACGACAGCCACGGGGCATTGGGCGTGGGTGACAACCGCCGCGCTGACCGAACCCACGATCGCACGTTCGATTAGTCCGCGCCGGTTCGCGCCGACTACTACCAGCCGTGCGGTCTTCGAGCGTTCGAGCAGTTCCGCGACCGGGCTGCCGGTACAGAACGCGGTATCAACGTCGATCGGGGTACCATCGGCGACCTCGATCGCAACGTCCTCCGCTCGGGTCAGACGCTTCTTGGCGTCGCGTTCCTCTGCCTCGAAGAAAGTGTCGGGAATACCCATGGGGACGCCGGCCACACCCGGAACGAACATGGTGGTGACCAACGTCAGCGGTACGTTCCGAAGTGCGGATTCTCGCGCAGCCCAGGAGACGGCCTCCAAGGATGACGGCGAGTCGTCAATCCCGACAACGATCGGACGGTGGGCGGTCATGGTGGTCTCCTCGAATCGCTCGGATGATCCCGACCCCACCATCGTCGCCGCACCCGCCGCCGACACCGTAGGGGAGAAGGTCCTCACCTTTCCAGCGCGCGTCGAGGAAGCAAGGCAAGGGAGCAGGACCAGCAGAGGGTGGCACCACCGCCGTTTGTAGATGGTGAACCTGCCACCAACCTGGCGATCAGGTGGCCCGCCGGTCATAAAGACGGCAACGTGAACGTTTCACCAGCTCCTCCAGATAGTCCACGCCGACTTCGGCGACAATCGATGGGCATCGCTGGCATATCGCGGGGCTGCCCGCGGTATGGATCTGCGCCTGTCCTGACAGCGTGGGCGAGCAGAGTCCCGTCGGGACGACCTTGGGATCCTAGGATGGGATGGAACGGGTAAATTGCTCCTTCGCCGGTAACCGTCACCGAGTTGGTCGAACCTCCGCTCACTCGCGAAGGAGTCAGACGTGGTGGACTTACACGAATTCGCGCTGATTGCGGCAGTCCTCGCCATCGCTGCTGTCGCCGGGTTGCTGGCGACCCGGCTTCGGCAGCCGATGATCGTCGCGTTCATCGGCGTAGGGATTTTGGTCGGGCCGGCCGGTACTGGCTGGGTTGTCGCCGACAGCACAATCGAATTACTTGCGCGGATGGGTATTGCGATCCTGCTCTTCCTCGTAGGATTGCGGCTCGACGTGCACTTGATCCGCACCACAGGCCCGGTCGCTCTGGCTGCCGGCCTCGGACAGGTCGTGGTCACCGGCGTCATCGGCTACTTCCTCGCCGTCGGCTTCGGAATGGACACCATTGCAGCACTGTATGTCGCTTTAGCCCTTACCTTTTCGTCGACAATCATCATTGTGAAACTGCTCTCCGACACTCGGGAGATTGAGCATCTCCATGGCCGCATCGCACTTGGGCTACTGATTGTTCAGGACATCGTCGTCGTGCTGGTGATGATCGTGGTCAACGCGCTCGGTCAAAGCGCCGACGATACGGTGGCTGCCAGCATCATGTTGGTCGTGGTCAAGGGCTTCGGTCTGCTGGCGGGCGTTGCCATCCTGATGAAGTTTGTGTTGCCGTGGCTGCTACATCAGGTTGCCCGGTCGCAGGAACTGCTGGTGCTGTTCGGCGTTGCTTATGCGGTTTCGGTCGCGGCCGTGACCGAGGCGCTAGGATTCAGTTCGGAAGTGGGGGCGTTTCTGGCGGGGGTCTCGCTCGCTGCCACTCCCTACCGTGATGCCCTCGGGGCTCGACTGGTGAGCCTGCGGGACTTCTTGCTGCTGTTCTTCTTCCTCGATCTGGGCGCCGGGCTGGACTTCGCTGCCACGGTCGGTCAGATCACAGAAGTGTTGGTCTTCTCGCTGTTCGTCTTCGTCGGCAAACCGCTGATCGTCATTGTGATCATGTCCGTGATGCGATACCCGGTACGGGTCGGTTTCGCAACCGGACTCCCTCTTGCGCAGATCTCCGAATTCTCCCTCATCCTTGCGGCGCTGGGACTGAGTCTCGGTCATATCACAAGCTCCACCGTCAGTCTGATCACTGTTGTCGGGCTCATCACAATTGGCGGGTCGACGTACCTGATTCTGTATTGGCACAGGATTTATCGGCGACTGGAGCGGTGGCTTCGGGTCTTCGAATGGACCAACAGCCGCCGCACGGAGTTGGCGGAGACGGACGATGATGTGTACGCCATCCTGTACGGACTCGGGCGATTCGGCCGCCACGTTGCCGATGAACTCAGCGTGGCGGGCCACCGGGTACTTGCAGTTGACTTCGACCCCCATCGGCTTGCCGCGAACAAACGCGATGGGATCACTGCGATATTCGGCAGTGCCGAGGATCTGCACTTTCTAGAGACACTGCCACTGGCGCGGGCCAGGTGCGTCATCAGCACCATTCCCCTGATCGACACCAACAAGGCCCTGCTGCACGGCCTCCGCCATCATGGGTATCAAGGCCTCATCGTGGTCACAGCGCATACCCCGCACGATGCGGACCAACTACGGTACGCGGGAGCCGAACTTGTGCTCGAGCCCTTCTCCCTGGCCGCAGAGGTGACGATGGACGTGATTGCTCGGCTTACGCAAGCAGATGAGGACCGCAAGGGGTTTGGCGCCGAGGACAACGATCAGAATCCGAAGGATGCGGACCAGCCGCCGACGTGACTGTCACGCAACGGGCCGGTTGTCATCGTTGGCTTGTCTGTGGGGACGTCATGCTCCCACGTCGACTGTTTCTGGCCGGTATGAAGTTGGGTCGCCCGCAGCCCAGGGTGCTGTGGATCGTCGGTCGACGGCACGCCGGGAGGCGGGCGTCTCGTGGGCGGTGCACGGTCAACCTGGCGGTGGCCGGGGTTCTGGTGGAAGTGAAAGCGGTGTAGGTGGTTTCGGCACGTCGTCGCCGGATGTTCAGGTACCCGGCAACGTCTCGGGTTTCGTGATTCGGCGATGGTGGCGATGGCTCTGGGGGGTGACGTTCCTGGCCATGACTCTCGAGGAGTTGCCCTTCGATCGGCTGGTACGCGGAAATGACCGCGCGTGTGGGCGGACTCATCTCGCATCAGATGTATCGATGCGCCCGCTTTCCGGGCGGTGGCGATGGCTGGGCATCCTCCCTGTACCCCTACTCGAACCGGCTGCGCCTGCTCGAGGCGTCATGCTGCGATTTCCGGTGCGATCCGGCAAGTCTCTGCCCCATCCCACGGTATTCGTCAGACTGCTGCACGGTCATGATCGCCGTGCCGGCCGGCAGGTAGCGTCCAACGATGGGTAGTACTGATGTGGAATGCCTGCAAAAGCCGATCAGGCGTGGTTCGCTGGGCTGGTGACAGTTTCCGTTACTGATACCGGTGCGCGACGGAGCCTGAACCTGGCGCTGGCTACCTGGGTGTCCGCCATCAACTTCTGGGCCTGGAACATGATCGGTCCCTTGTCGACCACCTACGCCAGCGATCTGTCGCTGAGCAGTTCCGAGACGTCGATGCTGGTGGCCACACCGATCTTGGTCGGCTCGCTGGGCCGGATCGTGATCGGTGCGCTCACCGATCGCTTCGGCGGACGTGCCATGTTCATCACGATCTCGCTGTCTGCGATCGTTCCGGTACTGGCGGTTGGTTTCGCCGGAACAATCGGCTCCTACCCACTCCTGCTCGTCTTCGGGTTCTTTCTCGGTGTCGCCGGCACCATCTTTGCCGTCGGCATCCCCTTCGCGAACAACTGGTACGAACCGAGCCGTCGGGGCTTCGCGACCGGCGTCTTCGGTGCCGGCATGGTCGGCACCGCCCTCTCGGCGTTCTTCACCCCACGGTTCGTGAACTGGTTCGGCCTGTTCCCGACCCATGCGCTCGTGGCCGCCGCGCTTGCCCTCACTGCCGGTGTGTGTGCGCTGGTCATGCGGAACTCACCAGCGTTCACCCCGAACACCGACCCGGTGGCGCCGAAACTGAGAGCTGCCGCGAAACTCCGGGTTACCTGGGAAATGGCGTTCCTGTACGCCGTCGTGTTCGGTGGCTTCGTCGCGTTCAGCAACTACCTCCCCACCTACATCAAGACGATCTACGGGTTCTCGGCGGTTGACGCGGGGGCCCGGACCGCCGCGTTCGCGTTGGCCGCGGTGATCGCCCGCCCGATCGGCGGGGCACTGGCGGACCGGATCGCGCCGAAGTACGTGGTGATGATCGCGTTTGCCGGCACCGCGGTGATGGCGTTCGTCGCCGTGTTCCAGCCGCCGCCGGACGTGTGGTCCGCGACGACGTTCATCCTGCTCGCCTTGTTCCTCGGCGTGGGAACCGGCGGTGTGTTCGCCTGGGTCTCTCGCCGCTCGCCGGCGAAGTCCGTCGGGTCGATCACCGGCATCGTCGCCGCCGCCGGCGGCCTCGGCGGTTACTTCCCACCGTTGGTGATGGGAGCGACCTACGACTCCGCCGACAACGACTACACCGTCGGGCTCCTGCTCCTGGTCGCGACGGCGCTACTCGCGCTGCTCTACACCGCCCTGAAACTGCACGCCAGAGAGCCGGCGTCGGCCACTGCAACCTAGGCGACCTGCTTCGGAAGGAAGATGACGTGAACGCCCAACACATCGGTGGACCGGTCGAGGAACTCCTGCAGCGCAGCGCCCGGTTCTTCACCCGCGGTGAAGTGTCCGAGGATGCGCGCACCGTCAGCCATCGCGGCGGCCGCGAGGGGGACGTCTTCTACCGCGACCGCTGGAGTCACGACAAGGTGGTCCGCTCCACTCATGGCGTCAACTGCACCGGATCGTGTTCGTGGAAGATCTACGTCAAGGACGGGATCATCACGTGGGAGACCCAGGAGACCGACTACCCGTCGGTGGGTCCCGACCGCCCCGAGTACGAACCCCGCGGCTGCCCCCGGGGTGCGGCGTTCTCCTGGTACACGTACTCGCCGACGCGGGTGCGGTATCCCTACGCGCGCGGGGTCCTCGTCGAAATGTACCGGGAGGCCCGCGCGCGTCTCGGTGATCCGGTGGACGCGTGGGCCGACATCCAGGCCGATCCCGCGCGACGCCGGAAATATCAGCAGGCCAGGGGGAAGGGCGGGCTCGTGCGGGTGACCTGGGCCGAGGCCACCGAGATGATCGCCGCGGCCCACGTGCACACCATCAAAGAGTACGGTCCCGACCGGGTCGCCGGCTTCTCGCCGATCCCGGCGATGTCGATGGTGTCGTTTGCCGCGGGGTCTCGGTTCGTCGAACTGCTCGGCGGCGTGATGACCTCGTTCTACGACTGGTATGCCGACCTGCCGGTCGCCTCCCCCCAGGTGTTCGGGGATCAGACCGACGTCCCCGAGTCCGGCGACTGGTGGGATGCGTCGTATCTGATGATGTGGGGCTCGAACGTTCCGGTGACCCGCACCCCGGACGCGCATTGGATGGCGGAGGTCCGCTACCGCGGCACCAAGGTGGTCTCTGTCAGCCCCGATTACGCCGACAACACCAAGTTCGCCGATGAATGGATGCCCTGCGCGGCGGGCACCGACGGGGCGCTGGCGATGGCGATGGGGCACGTGATCCTCTCGGAGTGCTTCGTGCGCAACCGGGTTCCGTTCTTCGTCGACTATGTGCGCCGCTATACCGACCTGCCGTTTCTGATCCGGCTCGAGGAGCGGGACGGCAGGTTGGTGCCGGGCAAGAACCTCACCGCCGCCGACCTCGGCCGGGACGAGCCGAATGCCGCGTTCAAGCCGGTCCTGCTCGACGGCGCCACCGCCGCCGTGGCGGTGCCCCACGGCTCGCTGGGCTTCCGGTACGGCGAGGACGGCGTCGGTAAGTGGAACCTCGACCTCGGTGAGGTGGTCCCGGCGCTGACCGTCGCCCACCACGATCCCGGCACGGACGAGTCCGCGCTCGTCCACTTGCCCAGCTTCGACACCGTCGACGGTCACGGCGACGCCGTCGAGCGCGGTGTCCCGGTGCGGCGGGTGGGCGAGCACCTGGTGTGCACGGTGTTCGATCTGATGCTCGCCCAGTACGGTGTCGGACGGCCCGGTCTGCCCGGACACTGGCCGACCGGGTACGACGACCCGTCCGCGCCGTACACACCGGCCTGGCAGGAACCGATCACCGGGGTGTCCGCCGCGCAGGCGATCCGGATCGCCCGGGAATTCGCCCGCAACGCCGAGGAATCCGGTGGTCGGTCGATGATCATCATGGGTGCCGGCATCTGCCAGTGGTTCCACGGGGATGCCACCTACCGGGCGATCCTCGCGATGTTGATGCTCACCGGGGCGATGGGACGCAACGGCGGCGGCTGGGCGCACTACGTCGGGCAGGAGAAATGCCGCCCGGTCACCGGGTGGGCCGCGATGGCGATGGGAACGGACTGGTCCCGGCCGCCGCGGCAGATGGCGGGTACCTCCTACTGGTATGTCCACACCGACCAGTGGCGCTACGACGGCTACCGGGCCGACATCCTGGCCAGCCCGCTCGGGCGGGGCCGTTTCCGGGACAAACACACCATGGACGTGATGGCCTCGGCGGTGGCCATGGGTTGGACGCCGTTCTACCCGCAGTTCGACCGGTCCAGTCTCGATGTCGCCGACGAGGCCCGCGCGGCCGGGAAGGACGTCGCCGCCCACGTCACCGAGCAACTCGCCGACGGCCGGCTCACACTCGCGGTGACCGATCCGGACAATCCGCGGAATTGGCCGCGGGTGCTGAGCATCTGGCGCGCCAACCTGCTCGGGTCCTCCAGTAAGGGCAACGAGTACTTCCTCAAGCACCTGCTGGGTACCACCGCGAACCTGCGCGCCGAAGAAACTCCGGAGGCGCTGCGCCCACACGAGACCACCTGGGATGGGGAGATTCCCGAGGGGAAGCTCGACCTGCTGATGTCGATCGACTTCCGGATGACCTCGACGACGCTGCTCTCGGACGTGGTGTTGCCGGCGGCCACCTGGTATGAGAAGGCCGACCTGTCCAGCACCGACATGCACCCGTACCTGAATGCCTTCAGCCCGGCCATCGACCCGCCGTGGGAGACCCGCTCGGACTACGAGGCATTCGGCGCGATCGCGAGGTCGTTCAGCTTGCTGGCCGCCGATCATCTCGGCACCCGCACCGATGTGGTCCTCGGGACACTGCAGCACGACACCCCCGGTGCGATGGCCTACCCCGGCGGTGTCGAGAAGGATTGGCGCAAGACGGGGGAGCGGCCGGTGCCCGGCGTCACCATGGGCCCGCTGGCGGTGGTCGAGCGGGACTACGCCGCGATCGCCGACAAGTGGGCCACTCTCGGTCCGCTGGTCGACACCCTCGGTCTGACCACGAAGGGTGTGACGACCCGGCCCACCTCCGAGGTGGCCGAGCTCGGTGCCCGGTTCGGCGTGATGGATTCCGGTGCTGGCGAGGGCCGCCCGGCGATCACCACCGCCGAACGCATGGTGGACGTGATCCTCGCGTTGTCCGGCACCTCCAACGGCCGGCTCGCCGTCGAGGGATTCCGTGAACTCGAGAAACGCACCGGCCGGCCCCTGGTGCACCTCGCGGAAGGCAGCGAGGAACGGCGCATCACCTACGCCGACACCCAGGCAAGACCCGTTCCGGTGATCACCAGCCCGGAATGGTCGGGCAGCGAGACTGGCGGTCGCCGCTACGCCCCGTTCACGGTGAACATCGAGAACCTCAAGCCGTTCCACACCCTCACCGGCCGGATGCACTTCTACCTCGACCACGACTGGATCGAGGAACTCGGTGAGCAGTTGCCGGTCTATCGGCCGCCGCTGGACATGGCCCGGCTGTTCGGCGAGCCGCCGATCGGGACGAACACGACGGAACAGAACTCCGCGGGCGCCGGTATCGGGCTGACCGTGCGGTACCTGACCCCGCACTCGAAATGGTCGATCCACTCGGAGTACCAGGACAACCTGTTCATGCTCTCGCTCTCCCGGGGTGGGCCGACCATGTGGATGAGTCCGGCCGATGCGGCGAAGATCGCTGTCCGTGACAACGACTGGGTCGAGGCGGTCAACCGCAACGGTGTGGTGGTGTGCCGGGCGATCGTCTCGCACCGCATGCCGGACGGGGTGGTGTACGTCCACCACGCGCAGGAACGCACAATCGACGTCCCGCTCACCGAGACCACCGGCAACCGCGGCGGCATCCACAACTCGCTGACCCGGCTGCTGATCAAACCCTCGCATCTCGCGGGCGGGTACGCCCAGATGGCGTACGCCTTCAATTATCTCGGTCCCACCGGAAACCAACGCGACGAGGTGACGGTCGTGCGTCGCCGGTCGCAGGAGGTGACGTACTGATGCGCGTGATGGCTCAGCTGGCGATGGTGATGAACCTCGACAAGTGCATCGGCTGCCACACCTGCTCGGTGACCTGCAAACAGGCGTGGACCAACCGGTCCGGCACCGAGTACGTGTGGTTCAACAACGTCGAAACCCGCCCCGGACAGGGCTACCCGCGCACCTACGAGGACCAGGAGAAGTGGCGCGGCGGCTGGATCCGCGATTCCAAGGGAAGGTTACGGCTGCGCGACGGCGGCCGGCTGAAGAAGCTCTCCCGGATTTTCTCCAACCCGAAGATGCCGTCCATCGACGACTACTACGAACCCTGGACCTACGACTACGACAACCTCACCACCGCACCGCTCGGCGAGCAGATGCCCGTGGCCCCGCCCCGCAGCCTGATCAGCGGCAAACCGATGAAGGTGGAGTGGTCGGCCAACTGGGACGACAACCTCGCCGGCTCCCCGGAGCTCCTCGCCGGCGACCCGATCCTGGCGAAGGTGAACGAACAGGTCCGGCTCGAGCTCGAACAGACCTTCATGTTCTACCTCCCACGGATCTGCGAGCACTGCCTCAACCCGTCGTGTGTGGCGTCCTGCCCGTCGGGGGCGATGTACAAGCGGACCGAGGACGGCATCGTGCTCGTCGACCAGGACAGGTGCCGCGGCTGGCGGATGTGCGTGTCCGGATGCCCCTACAAGAAGGTGTACTTCAACCACAAGACCGGCAAGGCCGAGAAGTGCACGTTCTGCTATCCACGGGTGGAGGTGGGCCTGCCGACGGTGTGCGCCGAGACCTGTGTGGGCCGGCTGCGTTACATCGGACTCGTGCTCTACGACGTCGACCGTGTGCTCGAGGCGGCCTCGGTGGAGGACGACGCCGACCTGTACGAGGCGCACCGGCAGGTTCTGCTCGATCCCCGCGACCCGCAGGTGATCGCGGGCGCCCGCGCCGAGGGCATCTCCGACGAGTGGATCGAGGCCGCCCAGCGGTCTCCGGTCTACGCCCTGATCAACACCTACCAGGTTGCGCTGCCCCTGCACCCGGAATACCGAACCATGCCGATGGTCTGGTACGTGCCCCCGCTCTCGCCGGTGGTCGACGCGGTCAGCCGCGACGGCCACGACGGCGAGGACCTCGGCAACCTGTTCGGCGCGCTCGACGCACTGCGCATCCCCCTGCAATACCTCGCCGAGCTGTTCACCGCCGGCGACACCGAGCCGGTGGCGCAGGTGCTGCGACGTCTGGCCGCGATGCGGTCGTACATGCGCGACATCAACCTCGGCCGGGAAACGCAGCCGCACATTCCCTCCTCCGTCGGCATGACGGAGGAACAGATGTACCAGATGTACCGGCTGCTCGCCCTCGCCAAGTACGACGAACGGTATGTGATCCCGTCGGCGTACGCGGCCGAGGGGCACCGACTCGAGGAAACGGCCACCGAATGTTCCCTGTCGTACGAGGGCGGCCCGGGCATGTATGACTCCGGCCCGTTCGGGGAGGCCAGCGGCGGCCCGGTGCCCGTGGCGGTGGAGACCTTCCACGCCCTGCGCGAGCGCCAGACCACGGAGGAGCTCGCGGCGAACGCGAGCCGGCCCTCCCGGGTGAACCTGCTCAATTGGGACGGCAAGGGCGCGCCCGCCGGCATGTTCCCCGCACCGCCACGAAAACGTGACAAGGAGACTGGATCGTGAAGTTGCTGCGACGCACCACCGGCGGGCCCGCGCAGGAACGCGCACTGCAGCACCGCCTCGTCCGGCAGGCGGCGTCCTTGCTGCTGGCCTACCCCGACGAGCAGATGCCCGACCGGCTGGACACGGTCGGCCAACTAATCGGCCACATCACCGGCTCGTCGCGGGAACAGTTGGGTCACACCCTCGACTACGTGCGCCGCGCCGACCCGCTCACCGCGGCCGCGGACTACGTCGAGACCTTCGACCTGCGGCGCCGTTCCACGATGTACCTCACCTATTGGACAGCCGGTGACACCCGCAACCGGGGCGCCGAGATCCACGCGTTCGCCAGCGCCTACCGCGACGCCGGAACGGCACCCCCCGCCGGTGAGGGACCGGACCATCTGCCCGTCGTGCTCGAGTTCGCCGCCACCGTCGACCCGGCCGCGGGGGAGCGGCTGCTGACCGCGCACCGGGTCCCGATCGACGTGCTGCGGACGGCACTGGTCGAACGGGGCTCGCCCTATGCGCCCACCGTCGCCGCCGTGTGCGCGACCTTGCCGCCGGTGACCGACCTGGACCAGCGCCACGCCGCGGCCCTCGCAGCGACCGGCCCGCCGGCCGAGGCGATCGGGCTGCAGCCCTTCACGCTTACCGTGCCGCCACGAAACGACCAGCCACACGGACGGGAAGGAGACCGCTGAGATGGGAGCGGGCGAAATCTTCTGGGACGTCGTGCCCTACGTGACCCTCGCCGTGGTGGTGGTCGGCACGTGGTGGCGCTACCGATACGACAAATTCGGCTGGACCACCCGCTCGTCACAACTGTACGAAAGCCGGCTACTGCGGATCGGCAGCCCGATGTTCCACTTCGGCATCCTCGTGGTGATCGTCGGCCACGTCATCGGTCTGATCATCCCCCAATCGTGGACAGACGCAGTCGGCTTGAGTCAGCACGCCTACCATGTGCAAGCGATCACCCTCGGCACTGTCGCCGGCGTCGCCACCCTCGTCGGGATCAGCCTGCTGATCTACCGCAGGCGCACCACCGGCCCGGTGTTCATGGCAACGACCGCCAACGACAAGCTCATGTACCTCGTGCTCGTCGCCGCGATCGTCGCGGGCCTGGCCACCACACTGATGGGCTCGGGTGTGGTGGGGGAGGAACACAATTACCGGGAGACCGTCTCTCCCTGGTTCCGCTCGATCTGGATCCTTCAGCCGCGCGGCGACCTCATGGTGCAAGCGCCGCTCTCATTCCAACTTCATGCGCTGATCGCGCTCGTCCTGTTCGCCCTGTGGCCCTTCACCCGTCTGGTGCATGCGTTCAGTGCCCCCATCGGGTACCTGTTCCGGCCGTACGTGGTCTACCGCAGTCGGGAGGCCCCCTCCAAGGGGCAGCTGGTCGGGTCGCAGCCGCGTCGCCGCGGCTGGTGACTGGGTTGATCAAGATACGCACGAACCGACGACGCTGCGTGACCTCGGTCTCCTGCACGACATCGAGTCTCCGCCGCGTGGTGGCTGCCGACCCCCGATGCCCACAACCGGCCTGCAGGATCTCAGGCCGACACATCGCGAGAGGTGAGACGTGGACGAACATTTCGCCGACCGGCATGATGTGCGCGAATTTCGTCGGGCACTGGACGAGTTATTCGCGTTCCTACTCGACAGCGACGACCCGGACACACCCGAATGGCGAAATGCTCGACTCCAGCGCCTCACATCCCGAGTGCAGGACACAACAGCGGAACTGCGGCGGACTGGCCTTCGGGTGCAGTACCTGGGTTTCGGAAGCGTGGAAATCACGGCTGACCTCGTTAACTAAGCACCGTCGGGCTCTATCGATAGCTGGAGGTAATCGAATTCTCTTCGTGGATGCGAGGAGTCTCGATCGTCACCCGAACGCGGGATCGTGGTCGCCGAGGTCGGCGAGCATCGTCGGCAAATCTGCGAGTCCGGCTGCGTCGTCGCCGACGACGTTTTGGCGACAACGTTTCAGTGCTGGTCTACGACGGCGACATCGTGTGCGCGTTCCGACCAATCGATGCCACAGATCAGCGCCAGCGGGCGTCGTGAATTCGATGGAATCGGCTCTCTGCCATGTGATGTGTCCAATGCTCGTGTCGAGATGGTGTCCGGCAGGCGATACGCACGCCGCCCGACAGGCCACCCTCGTGTGTACGGCTCTCAGTGGGTGTTTGATCCGCTGTATGCCGTCGGGTCAGTCAGGGCCGCTGTTGCAGGGTGTGGGCGACAGTGCTGCGTGCGCGGAGCCAAGCTTCGATTGTCGGGTCGATCCACTTGAGGATGGTGAGGAGTTCGTCGTGGAGGGCGGCGATGTCTTTGCCGGTGTCTCCGATTGCGGGTCCATGGATAGGTTCGTGGTGGGCGATGCGGTTGCGCAGGGTGTTGAGGTGATCGAGGCGGGTGTAGACGTCGCTGCGCCGGCGTGGCGTTTGGTATGGGTAGGCGTGCCGCAGGCTCGGTGTCCACAGTGTGGCCTCATAGGACCTCGAGTGGAGGAACCGCCAGAATCCGAACATCAGCTTCGGCGACGACGCGGCCCTCGGTTTCTTGCCGCCGTCCTCGTGTTGCTCGGGTGCGGACTTTGGTGAAGTCTTCTGCCGACCGTATGGTCAGGGCGGGTTGCCGGTACCAGGGGGCGGTCGAGTTCTGCCTGGCCGCCCCCTGTTGGAGCTGGTGGTGGCAGGCGTTGCGCAGGATGACTTCGAAGTAGCTGAAGTCCGCAAAGAGTGCGGCGCTGACCTGGGTGTTCCATTCGTACAGGTCGAGAGCGCGATCGATGCTGCCGCCCGCAGCGCGCAGGTAGGGAGCCAGCCTTTCGCTGGTCAGCCCGGTTTGCAGGCTGATCACAAGGGTTGTCGGGCGGTTCGTCATCTCACTCCGGGTCGTGTACGGTTGATCGCGAAGACCCCGGATCGGCCTCTGCACTTCGTGCATGTCACCGGGGTTTTGTACTTTCTTCGGTTTCTACGGTGCGTTCAGGTGGGGGCCGGCAGATGCGCCCCGGCGCCCGGGCGACGCGGCGCTGAGAAATCCTCGTCGGCGCGCGGCGCCGATCCAGTCGCGGATGGTTGCTTCCGGCCGGTCGAACCGCGTCGCGAGCCGGCGGGTGAGTCCGGTGCCGCGGGTGGCTTCGTCGAGATAGGCGCGGGCCACCTCCCGGAGATGGTGGTCGCTCAGCGTCGGACGTCCGCGCGGACCGAGGATGCTGTGGTCAGGGCGCGTTGCTCGCTCTCGGTAAGATCGTCGACTGGTTTGTCGGTGCCCATGAGAGTTTTGACGCCGTCCTCGCGCCATGACATGTTGGCGAGCCGAGCCTCGGTGCGGGCAATGATGGCGCCCAGGGGAATGCGGCGTAGTAGGTCGCTGGTGATCAGTGGTCTGGGCCCCTTGCCCGGATCTTCGCCGTCAAACGGGATTCCGAAGTCGTCGCCATCGTCCTCGTGAATGTCGGCGTCATGCTGGTCGTCGGGGTGCAGGTAGTTGCCGAACCCGTCGTCGCAGCCCCAGTAGTCGCGGAAGAGCTCGAGCTCGGCGACTTCGAGGCCATGGCCGCGGTCAATGAGGACTGCGTACACGGTCACCGGTAGGTCACGGCTGACGTAGACGATGTCGGTGACGTACCCCGGCCCGCGCGGTTTCTCCTTGACGTAGATCCCGAGTTGATCTGTGGGGTGGTCGACTTCTTCGAACTCGTCGAATCCGAAATTGACGAAGGAGTCCTTCATCAGGTCGAGGAGCTGCCGTGGCCGTCTCCGGTCGTAGGAGAGGTCTTGAAGTCTTCCCCCGCGGAATCCCTTGGCGTTTCGGGGTTATCGGGATTCGGAGAGGCAGTCCGATCGGGCGAGGTTTCCACACACCCCAGGTAAAGCATCTTGTTCGCTGAGAAGACTGAAAACAGTCTGACTATCTCGGCGCCGTTTCTCGTCAGCTTTGTCGCCGTGGATGCCGGGCGCGGCGTCCTGGTTGGCCGCACACGGCCTTCTGGGGGCAGCTCGAGGTGCTCACCCTACTGATGGCCACCGACGCTCCTCGCGCGTATCCGCACCGCAGATTCGATGGCCTTCCGCCGAGAGTCTTTCCGTGCTGCGCCTCTCCCTGCTCGCTCCGAGGGCCAACGGCCCTAGCGCGGCCCAGCGGTCCGGGAGCACGCTGGCCACGGCGGGGTCTGGTGCCTTGCCGGTAGGAAGGAGCGGCTGTGACGAGCCTGAGTGGGAGTGTGAATTTCTCGGCGGAGTCGGTCCCCACCTCGGCTCTGCTCGAGCGGATCCGACGTGGGGTTATCGGTGAGGGCGAGGTACTGGATGGTCCCTATGGTCGGCGCCGGATAACCTACGCCGACTACACCACCTCGGGCCGGTCGCTGGATTTCATCGAGGACTTCATCCGCCGGCAGGTGCTACCGCGCTACGCCAACACGCACACCGAAAGCTCGGGCACCGGACTGCAGACCTCGCTCCTGCGGCAGGACGCACGCCAACTCATCCACGCCGCCGTCGGCGGCACCGAGACCGATCTGGTGATCTTTTGCGGGTCCGGGGCGACGGCGGCGGTGAACAAACTGGTCGATATCCTCGAACTCCGGGTCCCGTCCGGGCTGGCCGCCCGCTACCGCTGGGATGAACAGATCCCCGATTCGCAACGACCGGTGGTGTTCGTCGGCCCCTACGAACACCACTCCAACGAGTTGCCGTGGCGCGAGTCCATCGCGGACCTGGTGGTGATCGACGAAGACGCTGACGGGCATATCGATTTGAAGCAGCTCGAGCAGCGACTGATCCAGTACGCGCAACGACCACTTCGTATCGGCAGCTTCTCGGCCGCCTCCAACGTCACCGGCGTCTTGTCGGATACCGACCGGATCGCCACCCTGCTGCACGAGCGCGGCGCGTTGTCCTTCTGGGACTACGCTGCCGCCGGACCCTACGTCCCGATCCGGATGCGGGACAGCGTTCCCGGTCGCGGTGATCACAAGGATGCGATCTTCCTCTCGCCGCATAAGTTCGTCGGCGGGCCCCAAACCCCTGGGGTCCTGGTGGTCCGCCGCGAGCTGGTGCGCAACACCGTTCCCACCGTGCCGGGCGGAGGCACGGTGGCGTTCGTGGATCCGATCGGGCACCGCTACCTCGATGATCCCGTCGCCCGGGAGGAGGGCGGCACCCCGGCGATCATCGAGTCGATCCGCGCTGGGCTTGTCTTCGCGCTCAAGAACGCCGTGGGTACCGACCTCATCGGACAACGAGAACAGCGTCTGTGGTGCCATGCCTTGGACCGGTGGCAAAACCACCCGAACATCGACATTCTCGGCCACCCTGATGCTCGACGAATTTCCATCGTGTCTTTCCGCGTCCGGTCAGGCGCGAATCGCTACCTGCATCACAACTACGTCGTGGCGCTGCTCAACGACCTATTCGGGGTCCAAGCCCGCGGTGGCTGCTCCTGCGCCGCCCCTTACGGGCATCGACTCCTGGCCATTGACCGGCAGCATTCGCGTGCCTTCCGAGACGAAGTCGAGTTGGGTTGTGAGGGCATCAAACCCGGCTGGACTCGCATCAACTTCAACTACTTCATTTCCGACACCGTGCGGGACTACCTGATCGAGGCCGTGGAACTACTGGCCCGGTACGGCCACCGTCTCCTCACCGACTACACCTTCAGCCCGGACACCGGCCTGTGGAACCACCGCGGAGGAACCAGCCGGCCCCCCTTGCGCCTGACCGACCTGTTCTACGACAACGCGGGCACCCTCCACTACCCGACGAAACGCGAGACCCTCGACGAGTCCGCGCTGGCCGACCACCTGCGCGAGGCCCGCGCCCTGCTCGAAGGCCGCCCCGAGAAGGTCCCCGACGGACCTACCGGGCTCCCAGCGCACTTCGAAGCGCTGCGCTGGTTCCCGCTACCCCCGCAATGCTTGACCCCAGCACCCGATAACCCCAGCACTGACGGCACCCTGCATTGACCACAACCAGGCGCCTACCACGAGCAACCGGAGGCGCAGCATGGGCTACGGCAAAGCAGTCCAACAGGAACTCCGCGCACCCGCCCGGGCGCTGCGCCACGCGATCCCGCAGATCTACGAGAGCTACGAGAGCTACGGACAGCTGCACGCGGCTTCCTTGGCCACCGGGGCACTGGACGCCAAGACCAAGGAACTGATCGGCTTGGCGATCGCCGTGAGCAAGCACCGTGACGGCTGCATTGCCACACACGCCCGCGGTGCCGCCGAGCAGGGGCAGCACACCGCAGGAAGCGGCTGAGGCAATCGACGTCGCGATCATGATGACAGGTGGGCCGGCCACCGAGTACGGGCCCGCGCCTTCGCCGCGTTCAACGACTTCCACGCTGAACAGCGCTCCAGCAACGAGAACCACCCAGCCGGACCGTAACCAGCCTCAGTGCGGGCGGTGGCACGAAACGCGTTCCGCGAGAGGGTAATTGCACGGCGCTGATGCTCCGGTGGGGGTGTGGTTGCTACGGACAGCGGGCGGGGAAGGGTGAATACCTCCGATGAGAGAGGTCCACGAGGCCGAATACCGTAAGTTCACCGCTGAATAGCGTGAGGAGGCTGCGGCGCTGACTGATTGCACGCCTCACTGCGCATCTGGGCGCCGATGTCACAGCCGAGACGGTCGGGGTGTCTGGCGCCGCGGGTGTACGGTGCTGGCACCGGCGGCGGGCCGGCGTTGGCGGTGCCGGCTCACCCCGATGATGAAAGCTTCGGGTTGGGCGCCGTACTCGCTGCGCTGACCGCATCCGGAACCGACATGCGTGTGCTGTGCCTGACCTACCGTGAGGAGAGCGCACTCGGAGCCGCCGCGGACCTTCCGGCGGTGCGCCGTCACGAGCCGACCGCCGCCCGCGAGCGCTTGGTGTCAGCGACATTGTGCTCCATGACTTTCGCGATGGTCATCTGGGCGAGATCACGCCTGCCGTCGTCGACGAGGTCGTGCTGGACGGCCTTTGGTAATGCGGCCACGCTCGTCGTGTTCGAACCGGGTGGCGCCGGTTTCGGTGGGGTTCGGGCCGACCTCGTCGCCGTATGAGCCGGCCAGGCCCTTCAACCCGATCGTAAGATATACCCCTAGGGGTACTTGCATACCCCTAGGGGTATGTGCCACCCTGGGTGGTACACGGAAGAGATTCCCCGTTGGAGGTAGCCGGATGATTCTCGAGCAGTACTACATCGAGTGCTTGTCGCATGCGTCGTATCTGATCGCAGACGAGAGCACGGGCCGGGCCGTCGTGGTCGATCCGCGGCGTGACGTCACCGAATACCTGGCCGAAGCCCGCCACCGCGGGCTGACCATCGAGGGTGTGATCAACACCCACTTTCACGCGGATTTCGTGTCCGGGCACCTCGAACTGGTGGACGCGACCGGCGCGTGGATCGGGTTCGGGGAGGTCGCGGAGACCGATTACCCGATCCGCCGACTTCGACGCGGCGAGCGCATCGGCCTCGGCGAGGTCGACCTCGAGGTCTTGTCCACTCCAGGTCACACGTGGGAATCGATCAGCCTGCTGGTCCGCGAGCGACCGGATGCGTCCCCGACCGCGGTGCTCACCGGAGATTCGCTGTTCATCGGCGACGTCGGCCGCCCCGACCTGGCCAACCTCGGTGACGGCAACAGCACCGATCTCGCGCGGGCCATGTACCGCACCATCCACCAGACGCTGCTGACCCTGCCCGATTCAGTGACGGTGATGCCCGCGCACGGCGCCGGCTCGTCCTGCGGGAAGAACCTGTCGGCGGAGCTGACGTCCACGATCGGAGAGCAACGCCGCACCAACCCGTCCGTGCAACCGATGAGCGAGGACGCGTTCGTGGCCCTGATCACCGACGGGCAACCGGCGGTGCCCGCGTACTTCTCGGCTGACGTCGCGTTGAACAAGTGCAGCCACCCCCTACTCGACCAGCACCGACGCATCCCCGCGGTGACCGCGGCGCAACTACACACCGAACTCGATTCCGGAACTCGGGTGCTCGACGCCCGCACCCCGGACGACTTCGCCGCCGGGCATGTGAGGGGTTCGGTCAACGTCGGATTCGACGGCCGGTTCGCCGAAACGGGCGGCATGGTCGCTGATATCGGGGAGAAAATCATCCTGATCACCTACCCCGGCCAGGAGCAGGACGCGGCGATGCGTTTGGCTCGCATCGGGTCCGACGGAGCGAGCGGGTTTTTCACCGTCGACACGGACGGCGACTTCGGCGCCGAGCTGGTCGACCTGATCGAGGTGGCGCCCAGGACTACGGTCGCCGAACTCGACCGTCTCCTCGCCGAGGATGCGATCACCTTGATCGACATCCGCAATCCCGGCGAGCGGGAGGTCGGGGTCATTCCCGGTGCCGTGCCGATTCCCTTGGCCCAGCTTCGCTCCCGTGTCGGGGAGTTGCCTATCGATCGTCCGATCGTCGTGCATTGCGCGGGTGGATGGCGGTCCAGCGTCGCTGCCTCACTGCTGCGGGCCCGGGGCATCGAGCAGGTCAGCGACCTCGTGGGCGGGTACACCGAGTGGGCGACGCACCAGCTCGTCGCCTGACCACTGCGGACGACCATGATGGACCTGATCGACGGAAGCTTCACTCCCGTCGCACACACCACCCTTCCCGGCAGTTCGCAGGGGCGGCTGCTGGGAACCGGAAGTCACACACCGAAAGAAGGAACAACCATGTGTTATCCCACCACCTGCGCGCACTGCCGGAAGACGACCTGGGGCGGTTGCGGTCGGCACGCCGACAGCGTGATGCGGTCCGTGCCCGCCGGCAACCGGTGCACCTGCGCCGACGAATCCGCCACGCAGACGAAATCCGGGCTCTTCCGCACACTGTTCGGGCGCTGACTCACCTGCGGCTGCCGGTGTACCCGCCGGCGGCCGGGTACTTGTGTTGAACGACGGCGTCGAGGAGGGGGCGGCTGGATGTGGGGTAACGCGAGCGCGTCATCGTGCACGACGTATCGCCATTCAACGCCGAACCCTCTCGGTCGGACCTGGGGGTAGCGTGCTCATCCCGGTGGTCAGCCGCATCTTGACCCTGACCTTCGACGAGCTGACCAATTGATTTGCCCCGAAAAGGCCTGGGGTGCCACCTGGAGTGGCGAGGCGTGCGTGTGTCCGATGTCCTCGCTGGGGCTGGATGGTGGACCGGCGGCGGGTTGACTGTCGCTGCAGCGGGGGCGGTGCAGTCGATCTCGGCCCCGGGCAGGTGACGATCGTCGGAGTTCCCGGTGGGCTCGCGTCGTACGTGCGGGCGGCCTGAGGGGCACGATCTCGAGTCGGCGGAATTGCGTACCCACGCCCACGCTGCCTGGGGCGTCATCGGCGTCATCCAGCTGGAATCTGCAGTTTCCCTGTGTAATCCAACTGGATACTCCAACGGTTGCGGGGGGACCCTCGGGTGGGCCGCGCGCGGGTGCCCGCTCGATACCGGCATGTCGTGAATGCCCGCCGGACAGACCCACGAACCGGTTTCACCACTGTTTTCGTACCGTCACAATCTCGAGGAGAACCTGTATGACCCGCAGTACAGAAGTGGGCCGCGACGCGCCACCCGCCACGACGATCGCTAAGCTTGACTTTTAACCTTTGCCCTCGCGTGGGGCAGTTGGTGATGATGTTGTTCGGCGTGTCGCCGCCGCATGGGGCGACCACCGCCTGATCATCTTGAGGTTCCTCTCACAGAACTTTCGAGACAAAGGCAAGCGGTGGTCGTGAGTGTCAGTGTGCCCTACACGCAGGTGGTCGGGGAAGGGTCGTGCGCGGATGACCGGGTCGAGCTGGTGTCGTTCCGCGAAGAGTTCTACCGGTGTTTGTCGGCGCGCAGCGATGCGGTGTTCGAGCTGACCGATGCGCTGCTGTGTTCCGGGGACCCGGTCACGACGTTGGTCGACTTGTCGCTGACCCCTGAGCATAGGCGCGGTCACGGCGCCTTGTACGACGGATTAAACTGCGGCCGGGTTGATATCGGTCGACTGCGACGCGCAGTCGGAGCACTTCCCCTGCCGCGAAGCGGCGATGGCCGGATCGTCCTGGCCATCGATATCAGCCCGTGGCTGCGCCCGGATGCGCCAACCAGCTCCCAGCGAGCGTTCTGTCACGTCTACGGTCGCGGTAAGAATCAAGCACAGTTGATTCCCGGGTGGCCGTATTCCTTCGTCGCCGCGTTGGAGGTGGGCCGCACGTCGTGGACGGCGGTACTCGATGCGGTGCGCCTGCGGCCCGACGACGACGAAACTTCGGTCACCACGGCACAAGTCCGTGAAGTAGTCGGGCGATTGCAATCGGCCGGGCACTGGAGAGACGGCGACCCGGACATCGTGCTCGTCTTCGATGCCGGGTACGAACTGGCACGGGTGGCGTTCCTACTCGCCGATCTACCGGTTCAGGTGTTGGGTCGGATGCGTTCGGATCGGGTGCTGCACTTCCCCGCGCCGCCGCCGGGTCGGACCGGGCGCCCACCCCGGCACGGTGCCGAATTCAAATTCGCCGACCCCCTGACCTGGCCCGAACCCGACAGCAACACCGATACCGACACCGACCGCTACGGAACAGCCGTCACTGCGGCTTGGAATCGGTTGCACCCGAGGATCACTCACCGTGGATCGTGGGCGGACCACCCGGGTCCGCCGCCGATCGTCGAAGGCACGGTGATCCGGCTGACGGTCGATCACCTGCCCGGCGACCGGCATCCCAAACCGGTGTGGCTGTGGTGCTCGGACCCGGACGTCGGCGCCGACGACGTCGGCCGATTGTGGCAGATGTTTCTGCGGCGCTTCGATATCGAGCACACGTTCCTGTTGTTCAAGCAGACGTTGGGTTGGACCGCCCCGAAGATCCGCAACCCCGAGGCGGCCGACCGATGGACGTGGATCGTCCTGGTTGCGCACACCCAACTCCGGCTCGCCCGGCCGCTCGCCGAAGACCTACGCCGTCCGTGGGAACGACCCGCGCCACCGCGACGGTTGACGCCGGCCCGGGTCCGTCGGGGGTTTCGGCGCATCCGCGCGACCATGCCCAATCCGGCCGGCGCACCGAAACCCGTTCGACCCGGTCCCGGACGCCCACCCGGCTCGAGGAACCGTCGCCCCGCCCAGCACCATCACGTCGGGAAACGCACGAAAATCGACATGACGGAGCCAGAAAGTGAAACCCAACCAGGTTAAACAACAAGCTAAGAGCGCATCTGAAAACTCGGGGTGATCGGCGTGTGACTGGTGAGGAATGGGTGAACTCCTGGTAGGTCAGTAGGTGCTTACGCCACGACCCGACCAGGAGTTCACTTGCCATCATCGCTCATCGCACTGTGTCCGTCATGCCCTACCCCGGATCAGGGGATCGGGCATCGGTGCGCGGTGTACTCGTCATCCTCGGTGACCGACGCTCAATGGGCGATTCTTGAACCACTGCTTCCTCCACCCGGCAACACCACGGGCAGTGGTGGTCGTCCCGAAAAGCACTGCCGCCGTCTGGTACTTGATGCGATCTTCTATGTCGTTCGAGGTGGGATCGCCTGGCGGCAGTTGCCGGCGGAGTTCCCGCCCGCGACCACGGTGTACGCGATCTTCGTCCGCTGGGTCCGGGCAGGAGTGTGGCAGCGGATTCACGACGCGCTGCGCGATCGGGTGCGGGTCCAGGGCGGCCGCCACCCGCTGCCGTCCGCGGCGATCGTCGACTCCCAATCGGTGCAGGGTTCCGACACCGTGCCCGGGTCGAGTCGTGGATACGATGCGGGGAAGAAGACGAACGGTCGTAAACGGCACATCGCTGTGGATTCGAGCGGGCTGTTGTTGGCGGTCGTGGTGACGATGGCCGGGATTCAGGACCGCGATGGCGCGTTCCGGCTGCTGGCTGCGCTGCGCGCCCAGTTCTCGACGATCAGCCTGGTCTGGGCGGACGGCGGCTATGCCGGACGGCTGATCGACTGGTCGAAACGAGTTGTGTCACTGATGGTTCAGGTCGTCAAGCGCACCGACGACGTCAAAGGATTCAGGGTTCTTCCCCGTCGGTGGGTGGTCGAGCGGACCTTGTGCGCCGCGAGGCGCTCTGTCGTATCCCCGGTTCAGCCGGGAAGGACTTGGAGGGAGGTTCTTGGGTCGGGTGGCTGACCTGGATCCGAAAGGTGAAGGGGACAAGAGCATGCCAGGAAACCCGGTGGTCGGGCCCAGTGGTCGGGGCGACGCATCGGGGAGGACCCGCGTGATAGGGCGAAAGCTGGATTGCCTGAAGCCCAATCTCCAGTTGATGCAAGTTCCCATCCACCGGAAGGACCGCTGAAACCGGTGCCGTGCTCTGTGTCGGAGTCGATGGTGACCGACACAACCTCCGGAGCGCGGAGCGACGCCCAGCGAGGGTGTTCAAGGAGATGAATGGGCCGCCTACGTCACGCTGCTACGTACGACAGAGACGAACGCGGGATCGCCTACCGGGCGCGAGCCCCATGGCGACGGAGGCCTCGTAGTAGTCGCCGGAGTCACGACCGGCCGAGGAGGTCGGGAAAGCCGACCACAAGGGCGAAGGAGGCCAGGTGATGTGGACACGACCAGATCGGGAGGTATGCGTAATGCAGAGCGCCGAAACGGTGCTGAGTGTCCTGTGTGAGCGCGGCAGACGCGGGCTGCCGTGCGATGAGCTGTATCGGCAACTGTTCAATCCGCAGCTGTATCTGCTGGCCTACGGGCGTATCTACGCCAACCAGGGTGCGATGACGCCCGGGGTCACACAGGAAACCGTGGACGGCATGTCCCAGGCAAAGATCGGTCGCATCATCGGTGCGATGCGCCACGAGCGCTACCGATTCCGGCCGGTCCGCAGGGTGCGCATCCCGAAGAAGAACGGGACTACGCGCCCGCTGGGATTGCCGACCTGGTCGGACAAGCTCGTCGGTGAAGTGATACGGCTCCTTTTGGAGGCGTACTACGAGCCGACGTTCTCCGATCGTTCACACGGATTCCGTCCCGGTCGGGGCTGTCACACCGCCTTGCGGGAGATCGCCCACACCTGGACCGGGACGGCCTGGTTTATCGAGGGAGACATCGCCGACTGCTTCGGGTCACTCGACCACGACATGATGATCGAGACCCTGTCGGAGAAGATCCACGACAACCGGTTCCTGCGGCTGGTGCGCAACATGCTCGAGGCCGGATACCTCGAGGATTGGACCTGGGGTGCCACGCTCTCGGGTGCTCCCCAAGGCGGAGTGGCCTCCCCAATCCTGTCCTCGATCTACCTGCACAAACTGGACGAGTTCGTCGAGACGGTCCTCATCCCGGAGTACACCCGAGGGGAACGCAGGGCGCGCAACCCTGCCTACCTGGAACTGCAGAACCGGCTGGCCAAAGCCCGTCGACGCGGTGACCGGGCCGAGGCCCGGATGCTGCGGCGGGAAATGGTTCGCTTGCCCAGCTCCGATCCGGATGACCCGGGATATCGGCGGCTGCGCTACTGCAGATACGCAGATGATCATCTGCTCGGGTTCGCCGGACCGAAGGCAGAAGCCGAGGAGATCAAACAGCGGTTGGCGCAGTTCCTGCGTGACGAACTCAAACTGGAACTGTCCCACGACAAGACGCTGATCACCCACGCCCGCACAGGCGCGGCCCGATTCCTCGGTTACGAGATCACCGTTCAGCACAACAGCAGCAAGTTCACCCGGCGCCGCCGTGCGGTCAACGGGCAGGTCGCGCTGCGTGTGCCGCTGGAGGTGATCAAGGCCAAATGCGCCCCGTACCTGCAACGCGGCAAACCCGCCAAGCAGGCAGCCCTGACCAACGGCGACGACTACACCATCGTCTCCACGTTCGGGGCCATCTACCGGGGCATCGTCCAGTACTACCTGCCGGCCGGAGACGTCCACCGGCTGCATCGATTGCGCTGGGTCATGGAGACCTCGATGCTCAAGACCCTGGCGGGTAAGCACCGCTCATCGGTGTCGAAGATGGCAGCCAAGCACAAAGCCACTATCCAGACACCGCACGGGCCACGCACCTGCTTCGAAGCGCGTATCGAACGCGACGGCAGACAGCCACTGGTCGCACGGTTCGGGGGCATCCCACTCCACCGGCAGAAGTCGGCGACGGTCGTCGACCGCCAGCCGACCCGGGTCGACTATCCGCACAAGGAACTGATCACACGGCTCCTGGCGGATACCTGCGAGATCTGTCGGCAGACGGGCAGCGTGGAGGTCCACCACGTCCGCGCGCTCGCAGATCTCGGCATACCCGGCCCCCTACGCCCCAAATGGGCTGAGGCCATGGCGAAACGGCGGCGCAAGACCCTCGTGGTCTGCACCACCTGCCATGACCACATCCACACGGGGCAGTCGGCCGCACCGCCCACGCAATAGTCACCGGAGAGCCGGATGATCGGGAAACCATCAAGTCCGGTTCGGCGGGAGGCCGCGCGGAAAAGGATCTGCCTCATCAGACACCTCGCCGCGCGGCCGACCCATCCGCGTGGATCTGTAAACACCGGCGTTGCGTCCGCGACTACGAGACGAGGCCCGATCATCACGAAGCGATGGTCTACATCGCCATGATCGCGACCATGTCACGCCGACTCGCCCGCACGGCGTGACCCGAGCCAGAGTTTTCAGATGCACTCTAACAGAGGTGTGCTCGGACGCATGGGTGCGGCCATGGCCGGCCACGCCAGCTGGGTGTTCGGCATCTGGTTGATCGTGCTGGTCGCCCTCGGTGCCGCGGCGCCCTCGGTGTTCAGCTCCCTCGCCGGCGCCGGGTGGCAGGCCAACGGCTCGGAATCGGTGCAGGTCCGCGAACTCGCGCAGGATCACTTCGGCGGCAATTCCTCGGCTGCGGTGCAGGTGGTCGTGCACTCGGACACCCAGACCGTGGACAGCTCGCAGATGCAGCGGACCATCCGCGAGGTCGGCACGGTCTTCGGGGGTGACTCGCGTTTCGGTGCGGTGATCGCGCCGCAGCCGGGGATGTCGATCAGCCCGGACGGGCACACCGGCATCCTGATCGCGGGCGCCAACGCAAGCGCCGACGACATGGTCAAGGCCGTCGACGAACACAAAGACGAGCTGACCGCCCTGTCCGGGGACGGGATCGAGGTATACCCGACCGGCGCATCCGCGCTCTGGAGCGACTTCAACAAGGCCAACCACGACGCGATGATTCAGGCCGAATTATTCTCCTGGCCGGTGACATTGGCGATCATGGTGCTCGCATTCGGGTCCCTCGTCGCCGCCGGACTACCGCTGCTGCTGACCCTGGCCGGGCTCGTCGCCTCGGCCGGAGGCCTGGTGCTGCTCAACGAGATCACCCCGATCTCGGTGTGGGCGATGAACTTCGCGATGATGTTCGCCCTCGCCCTGGGAATCGACTACGCCCTGTTCATCGTCGCCCGCTTCCGCGACGCGATACTCCACGCCTCCTCCCCGCGTGCCGCCGTGGCCGAAACCATGGCGACCGCGGGCAAGGCCGTGGTCCTGTCCGGAATCACGGTGCTGGTCAGCCTGTCCGCCGTTCTCCTCGTGCCCGCGCCGGCCGTGCGGACGATGGCCGTCGGGATCATGCTCGCCGTGTTCTTCGTGCTCCTTGCGTCGATGACGCTTCTGCCCGCTGTGCTGGGCACGCTCGGCGGCAAGATCAACGCCGGCTCCCTGCCCTACGCCAAGCGGCAAGTGCACCGCTCGCCGCGGTTCGCCGCCTGGGGCGCACTGCTGCATCGCCACCCGTGGCCGTTCGCGATCGGTTCCCTCCTGCTGCTGATCGCCCTGTCGATCCCGGTGCTCGGTCTCAAGGTCGCGATGCCCTCGATCGAAGTCGTCCCCACCGACGCCCCGGTCCGACAGGGCTACGAACTCGTCCAGGACCAGATGGGGGAGGGGGCACCGGGGATGCTGCAGATCATCGTCCCCACCGCGGAGGGCGCGGAGACCGCCGCAGCGGCCGCGGCCACGGACGGCGTCGCCATGGTCACCCCGCAACAGCCCGCCCCCGACGGCAGCGACTACGTGATGCTCCAGGCCATGCCGACCGTCGACCCCTCCGACGGGCAGATGGGCACGATCCTCGACACCCTGCGCGCCGACCTACCCGACGGCGCGTTGGTCGGCGGGGCACCCGCGGAGAACCTGGACCTGCAGCAGGCCCTGAACGACTATTTCCCGCTGATCGTCGGCATCATCCTCGCCCTGGGGTTCCTGCTGTTGCTGGTGGCTTTGCAGGCCCCGCTGATCGCCGTCCTCGGCACCGTGGTCAGCCTGCTCTCCACCGCCGCCGCGTTCGGGGTCGCGAAGCTGATCTTCCAGGACGGCCACGGCGCGGGCCTGCTCGGCTTCACCCCGCAAGGCTTCCTCGACGGGTGGGGACCGGTGTTCTTCTTCGCGATGATCTTCGCAATCGCCATGGACTACACCGTCTTCCTCCTCGCCACGGCCAAGGAGCACTACGAACGATCCGGGGATCCGGAGGTCGCCCACATCGACGGTCTCGCCCACTCGGGGCGGGTGATCTTCGCCGCCGCGGCGGTGATGGTGGCGGTGTTCTTCACCTTCGCCCTCGCCGACCCGCTGCCCCCAAAGGAGATGGGCATCATCCTCGGTGTCGCCGTGCTCCTCGACGCGGTGCTGATCCGGCTCGTGCTGCTGCCGGTGCTGCTCCGGCTGACCGGACACGCCGCCTGGTGGTCACCGGCCTGGCTGCGCAAGGTCCTGCCGAAGATCAGCTTCTCGCACTGAGGCCGGCCGAGAGGTGGCCCGGTGCGCCCAGCGCCACACGCGTGCAATACCCCCGGGGGTACAGTGGTGGGAGGTCTAGGAAAGGAAACCGCCATGGTCGGCGACGAAGACAGCATTGCATTGGTACTCAACCGGCTCCGCCGTGCCCACGGACAACTCGCCGGAGTGATCTCGATGATCGAGCAGGGCCGCGACTGCAAGGACGTCGTCACCCAACTCGCCGCCGTCTCCCGGGCCCTGGATCGCGCCGGGTTCAAGATCGTCGCCACCGGCCTGCGCGAATGCCTCACCGGGGAGACCGAGGAAGGTAAGGAGCCGATGACCGAGGCCGAACTCGAGAAGCTCTTCCTCGCCCTCGCCTGAGCCTCGCCCCCGACCTGCTCGCAGAAAGGCGACCATGGCCGACACACTCCACGCTCGCAGCTGGACGATCGAGCGGGCGGTCCCGCTACTGGCCGGAATCATGGTGCTCGCGAGCATCGCGCTCACCCTGGCGTTCTCGTCGTGGTGGCTGCTGCTCACCGGCTTCGTCGGCGCCAACCTGCTGCTGTTCAGCGCGGTGGGATGGTGCCCGGCAAGCCTGCTCCTGCACCGCCTCGGCGTACCGCGCCTCGCCGCGCCGTGTCCCGCCCACACGGGGCGATGACGGGCCGTGCTCCGTCCCCATTGGGGTGATGACCGGTGCAGACCGTCACCGATCACACTCGATTGCTCGACAGAAAGGTAGAACACGCTCATGACACTCGCACTGTCGACCACCCTGCACACCTCGTTCGCCGACGCGGTGGACCGCACCCGTAAAGCCCTGGCCGATCAGGGTTTCGGCGTGCTCACCGAGATCGACATGAAGGCCACCCTCAAGGCGAAACTCGGTGAGGACATGGAGGACTATCTGATCCTCGGGGCCTGCAATCCGCCGCTCGCGCACCGCGCGGTCACCGTGGACCGCCAGATCGGGCTGCTGCTGCCGTGCAACGTCGTCGTGCGCGCCGACCCCGCCGATCCGGGCACGGTGGTGATCGACGCGATGAACCCGCAGGTGATGGTCCAGGTCGCCGACCAACCCGGGCTCGGAGCGGTCGCCGACGACGCCACCGCCGCGTTGCAGGCCGCCATCGAAACCCTCTCCCGAGACACCGGCGACCGGTAACCAGACCCGACCCCGCACACGGGTTGGAAGCGAAAGGAGTTATGTGGACATCACGGTCGCACTCGCGCTCGGGGCGATCATCGGTGTCCTCCTCGGACTCCTCGGCGGCGGCGGATCAATCCTGGCCGTCCCCGCCCTGGTCTTCGGCCTCGGTCTCGACCTCGAACAGGCCATCCCGATCTCCCTGCTGGTGATCGGTATCGCTTCCCTCGTCGGCGCCATCCCGAAAATGCGCGAGCACCAAGTGAACTGGCGCATGGTCGGGGTCTTCGCCGCCTGCGGTATTCCCGCCACCTTCGCGGGCAGCGCGGTCGGGCGCCTGCTGCCGCAATCGGTGGTCATGATCGGCTTCGCGGCCGTGATGGTCGTCGCCGGGATCCGGATGCTGATGGACCGGGGTGAGACCGGCACCGCCTGCGAGGTCGGGGACTCGGGGATCGACTGGCGCCGCTGCGCCCCCCGATCCGTCCCCGCCGGGGTCGCGGTGGGCTTTCTGACCGGCCTGTTCGGTGTCGGCGGCGGTTTCTTGATCATCCCGGCCCTGGTGCTGATGCTCGGCCTGGAGATGTCGGTCGCGGTCGGTACTTCGCTGGTCATCATCGTCGCGAACTCGGCGGCTGGTCTGATCTCGCACTTGAGTGGCGCGAGCATCGACTGGGCGATCACCGCCGCGTTCGCGGGCACCGCGGTCGTCGGGTCGCTGATCGCCGGTCATTTCGGCACGAAGGTCGACACCGATCGGCTGCAGCGGTGGTTCGCCTATCTCGTCTTCGTCGTCGCCGCGTACGTGCTGGTCGACACGATCATTCTCCGCTGACGCGGCGGCCGACCAGACCGCAGTACTGCTTAAGAATGCCCTCCCGGGTATGCGAACCAATTGAGAACATGTGAGGAAGGTACGAGTCATGGACGTGTCGATCATCGAGACCTCCAGTCTGGGCGATCGCAGTTACCTGGTCAGCGACGCCGGCGTGGCCGTCGTCGTCGACCCGCAACGCGACATCGACCGGGTGCTGGCCCTCGCCCGCGACCGGGACGTGCGGATCACCCACGTCCTCGAGACCCACATCCACAACGACTACGTCACCGGCGGCCTCGAACTGGCCCGCACCGTCGGCGCCGAATACGTCGTCCCCACCGGCGACGACGTGGGCTACCAGCGGCGCGCCGTCGGGGACGGCGACGTCATCGACGCCGGCCCCATCCGGCTGCAGGTCATGCACACCCCCGGGCACACCCACCACCACGTCAGTTACGTACTCCGTGACACCGCCGGCACCCCCTACGCAGTTTTCACCGGTGGCTCGATGCTCTTCGGCACCACCGGCCGCACCGATCTCCTCGGGGACGAGCACACCCAGGAACTGACGCACGCCCAATATCATTCGGTGCGGCGCCTGGCCGACGCGCTCCCCGCCGACACCAAGGTCTACCCCACCCACGGGTTCGGCAGCTTCTGCGCCGCCACCCCGGCCACCGGCGACTCCTCTACCGTCGGTGAACAACGCAGCACCAACCCCGCGCTGACCCAGGACGAGCAGAGCTACGTCGACGAACTGATCGCCGGTCTGTCCGCCTACCCGGCCTACTACGCCCACATGGGCGTAATCAACACCCAGGGGCCGGCCCCGGTCGACTTGTCACTGCCCAGACCCGTCGACCCGGACGAGCTCCGCCGCCGCATCGAGGACGGGGAATGGGTCGTGGACCTGCGTGAGCGCACCGCCTTCGCCGCCGGCCACCTCGGCGGCACCCTCGGCTTCGAGCTGTCGGACTCGTTCGTGACCTACCTCGGCTGGCTCTACCAGTGGGGTGCGCCGCTGACCCTGATCGGCGAGAACGAGGACCAGGTCGCCGATGCCCGCCGCGAACTGGTCCGTATCGGCATCGACGTCCTCGACGGCGCCGCGGTCGGCGAAATCCACACCCTCGTCGCCGGCACCGAACTGCGGTCCTACCGGGTCGCCGACTTCGCCGCCCTCGGGGAGGTGCTGCGCGAGAAGGGCATCACCGTCCTCGACGTCCGCCAACGCCACGAATACGCCGAGAGCCACATCGACGGGGCGATCAACATCGCGCTCCACGAACTCGCCGACCGCCTCGACACACTCCCCGACGGCGAGATCTGGGTGCACTGCGCCTCCGGCTACCGCGCCTCCATCGCCGCCTCGATGATCGACCGACCCGAACGCACCACCGTGCTGATCAACGACGACTACGACAACGCAAAGGACACCGACATCATCAGCACCGCGTAGGTACTGTTGCATCGTTCCGTTGGGCCCGAACCATTACCACTGGTCGCAGTGGAGATCGGCTCGCTCCGTGGCACCTCATGTGTGGCCCGGACAGAGGAGATCTCGCCCATCCGGCGGCGGTGAGCCATCGTCGCACCGGCTGATTGGCTTTCGACATAGTTTCTCGACACGGTTCTCGACGCACCCGGTCGAAGTTCAGGGCGGGTGTCGGAAAACCGATTCTCGACGGGCCGATTGGTGGTCGAGGGCGCTAGGCGCGGGGGACAGTTCAGCGGCGATGGCGGCGACCGCCCATTGTCGAGTGACCGACCAGGACCGCCAGCGTGCGCGCTGCTGCGGGATCTGCTGCGAACTCATCGATCACCTCGGAGGTTTCGGGGACGGGGCCCGCACAGACGCGGCCGGGTTTTCGGCTCAGGTCAGGGAGTCGACCGGCAGGGCAGCCAGCCGCCACTCGAGCATGCCGTCGGCCAGCCGCGCTGCACGGCGGCCGTGGTCGGTCAGCAGCCGGACCGCGTCGTGGGCGAGCACGCAGTAGGCGCCGCGGCAGTAGGCGACGATCTCCTGATCTTCGGGTAGGTCGGCGAGGTGATCGGCCAACTCGTCCAACGGAATCGACACCGCCCCGGGGATGTGCCCGGCCTGGTATTCCTCGCGGGGGCGCACGTCGAGCACCGTCACCTTCCCGGACCGGGCCCGCTCGAGCAGCTGGTCCTTGCTGACGTGTTCGGTGTCGGCCGGGCCGAGATACGCGGCGCGGGCGGCCTCGACGTCGGGCAGGTGTTCGTTGGCGACCGTGCGGACCAGCGCGAACAGCTGCGCCACATCGGCGCCGGCGAGCCGGTAGAACACCTTGGTGCCCGCGCGCCGGGTGGCGACCAGGTTGGCCTGCTTGAGGGTCTGCAGGTGCGCGGACGCGGTGGTCAGCCCCAGCTCGCAGGCGCGGGCGAGCCCGTCGACGGAGCGTTCGCCCTGGGCGAGCAAATCGAGCAGTTCGAGCCGCTTGCCGCTGCCGAGCGCCTTGCCGACGCGGGCGAACTGGTCGAACAGTTCCGTCTTCGCGATCCGATCACCCATGGCATTCTCCAATCATCTTTGGAATAGTGTAGAACATGGATCGGGTGTTCCGCCCGGAATGCCCACGCACGCCGAGGCAGGGAGAAGGCCATGGCCGGGATCGATCTGGTGCCGCTCGTCGACGAGGGGCTCGGCAACTCCGCGTATCTGGTGGATCTGGGGGACGGGCGGGCGTTGGTGGTCGACGTCAGCCGGGACCTGCGGGCGGTGCACGCCGCGGCCGCCCGCCGCGGGTTGACCGTCGCGTTCGCCGCCGACACCCACCTGCACGCCGACTTCCTCTCCGGCGCCCACCAACTCGCCGCCACCTTTGGGACGCGGGTGCTGGCCTCGGCGGCCGGGGACCGGGAGTTCCCGCACACCGGGCTGCGCGACGGCGACGAGGTGGACCTCGGCGGGCTGCGGCTGCGGGCGTTGATGACGCCCGGGCACACCCACGAACACCTGTCGTTCCTGCTCCTTGACGGCGACACCGAGGTCGGGGTGTTCACCGGCGGATCTTTGATCGTGGGTTCGGCCGCCCGCACGGACCTGATCTCGCCGGAGCGCACCGAGGCCCTCACCCGCGCCCAGTACGCCTCCCTGCGCCGGATCGCCGCACTGCCCGGCGAGGTCGCGGTCTGGCCCACGCACGGGGCGGGCTCGTTCTGCTCGGCCCCGCCCGGCACGGAGCGCACCAGCACCATCGCCCGCGAGCGCGCCACCAACCCGCTGCTCGCCGCCGCCGACGAGGACGCGTTCGTGTACCAGATGTTGGGGTCGTTGGGCAGCTATCCGCCGTACTTCCGCCGGCTCGGGGAGATCAACCGGCTCGGCCCACCGCTGCTCGACCGGGATCCGGTGCTGCCGGCCCTGACCGTCGACACCGTCCGCGACCGGTTGGCCGAGGGCGCCGCCCTGATCGACGTGCGCCCACTGGCCCGGTTCGCGGCCGCGCACATCCCCGGTGCGCTCTCGATCCCGCTGCGCCCGGTGTTCGCCAGCTGGCTCGGCTGGCTCGCCTCGACCGACCGGCCCCTGATCATCGTCCGCGACCCAGACCAGGACGCCGGCGAGATCGTCTGGCAGGCAGCCAAGATCGGGTACGACAACCTGATCGGCGAACTCGACGGCGGCGTGGGCGCCTGGACCGCCGCCGACCTCGAGGTAACCGCCACGGCGCTGACCGGCCCCGACGCCGTCGGCACCGGCGTTCGGGTTCTCGACATCCGGCAACGCCCCGAATATTTGGCCGGGCACCTGCCCGGCGCCGTCCACATCGAACTCGGCGCCCTCCCGGGCCGGGTCGACGACCTGCCCCGCGAGCCGACCGTGGTGATGTGCGGGCACGGGGAACGCGCGATGGGCGCCGCCAGCCTCCTCGAACGCGCCGGCCACCGTCAGCTGACGGTGCTCGAGGGCGGCCCCGGCGACTGGGCCGCCGCCACCGGGCGCACCCTCGAGACCGGCGCATGAGCAGAGACCGGCCGAACACCACCAAGCCCCGGCCGATCCGACTCGGCCTGGGCCCCAACCTCGCCCAGTTCAGCCTGCTCGTCGCGGTCAACGCCCTCGTCGGCGGCATGGTCGGCCAGCAACAGACCGTGCTGCCGCTGCTCGCCGAGAACGAATTCGGGCTGACCGGCTACACCTTCATCTTCACCTACGTGGCCGCGTTCGGAATCACCAAGGCCGCCGCCAACTACGTCGCCGGAACCTTCTCCGATCGCTTCGGCCGCAAACCGGTGCTGCTGGTGGGCTGGCTGTTCGCCATCCCCGTCCCACTGATGCTCATCGCCGCCCCCAACTGGTGGTGGGTCGTGGCCGCCAACGTGCTGTTGGGCATCAACCAGGGCCTGACCTGGTCGACCACCGTGGTGATGAAGATCGACCTGGTCGGCCCCGCCCGCCGCGGCCTGGCGATGGGACTGAACGAGGCCGCCGGCTACGGCGCCGTCGCCGTCAGCTCCCTGATGGCCGGCTACCTCGCCGACCAGTACGGGCTACGGCCCGCCCCGTTCCTGCTCGGAATCGCCTACACCGCACTCGCCCTGGCGCTGTCCGGGGTGTTCATCCGCGAGACCCGCGACTACGCGCGCCTGGAAGCCACCCAGCACACCCCGCGTGCCGACGGAATGCACGATCATCTGCACGCGGATCTGACCAACCGGCAGATCGCCGCGGCCACCAGTTTCACCGAGCCCGCCCTGTCCTCGGCGAGCCAGGCCGGGCTGGTCAACAACCTCAACTTCGGGCTCTCCTGGGGCCTGTTCCCCCTGCTGTTCGCCACCGCCGACCTCAGTCCCGGGCAGATCGGTGTGCTCTTCGCCCTCTATCCCGGCGTCTGGGGCGCCGGACAATTGGTCACCGGCGCCCTGTCGGACCGGATCGGGCGCAAACACCTGATCACCACCGGAATGAGCCTGCAAGCGGCAGCGTTGGCGCTGATCGCCGCCTCCCACGGCCTCACCGGATGGGCTACCGGGACGGTGCTGCTCGGGGCCGGGACCGCCATGGTCTACCCCACCCTGCTCGCCGTGATCGGGGACGTCGCCCACCCCGCCTGGCGCGGCCGCGCCGTGGGGATCTACCGGGTCTGGCGCGACAGCGGCTACGCCGTCGGCGCGATCCTCGGCGGCATCGTCGCCGACCTGATGGGACTGCACGCCGCGGTGTGGGGCGCCGCCGCGGTCAGCGCCGCCTCCGCCCTGGCCGTCGCGGTCCGCATGTACGAAACCCACCCCACACCCCTCCGCACGAGCACGCAGCGGGCCCCGAAAGGATGAGCCCCACTAGTGGGGAGGATGTACTCCGCCTAGTTCGGCTGTGCCGGTGACGCTTCCAGGCGCTGCTTGAGCGTGGCCAGGTTGCCCGGCATCTCCTTGCGGGCCTGGGGGCGCACCGCCAAGGGCACGAGCACTTTCCCGATCCCGTGGCCTTCGAAGTCCACCGCGATCGTCACCCGGGAGCGGGCTCCGGAGTCGAGCGGGTCGACGGTCACCTCCACGACCGCACGGATCGGCCCGTCGACGCCGTGCACACCCCAGGTACTGGGCGGATCGATATGCGTCAGTTCGGACGTGACCGGGCGTTCGGCGAACCCGATACGGCGGGTGGTGAGGCATTTCTCGCCGACCCGCGGGGCCGCGTCGCCGTCCATGTGGCCGCTGACGACACCCTTCTGCCACTGGGCGAAGCGGGTCGGGTCGGTGACGTAGGCGAACACCTGCGCGGGCGGGCGGTCGACGTCGATGCTGGTGGTGATCGGTGCCATCAGGACTGCTCCTTGTCGACGACGTCGAGGTAGCGCTGCAGGTAGAGCGGCCACCCGGCGTCGTGGCCGACCCCGTCGCGGACCGCTTCCCACCCCTGCCCGTGGCGCTGCAGGTGGCGATGCTCGAGCTCGACCCGGGTGCGGTCGGCGGATTCGGCGATGAACCGGACCTCCACCTCGCTGGTCTTGGCCGGGTCGGTCTCGATCTGCCAGTGCCCGTTGATGTCCCAACTGAACACCACCCGGTGCGGCGGCTCGTAGGCCAGCACCCGCGCCCACCGGCATCGCGTGCCGTCCTCCCCGCGGTCGTAGATGTGGCCGCCCACCCTCGGTTCGAACACGGTCTCGGCGATCGGGACCGCCATGATGTTGTGCTCACGCGGCTTGATGGCATCGAATCGCTCGATGAACAGCGCGAATGCGCGCTCCAGACCTGCGTTCACCACGATCTGCTGCTGCACCGGCTCGGTGTGTGTCTGTGTCATGACCTCTCCTGCGGGTTGTTCGACCGCGTCCTTGTAGGCGGTCAGGGCCTGGGCCCAGAACCGGTCGAGCTGCGTGCGCAGCACGCCGATACCGGCCGGGTCGAGGTGATAGATGCGGCGGGTGCCGACCGCCCGGTCGCGGACCAGCCCAGCGTCTTTGAGCACCTTCAGGTGCTGCGAGACCGCCGGTCGGCTGATCGGCAGCTCGCGGGCGAGTTCACCGACCGCGCACGGGCCCTCGGCCAGACGCTCGAGGATCGTGCGCCTCGTGCGATCGGCGAGCGCGCCCCATTCGTCTCCAGCTTGGTAAGTGTCTACGAACGGTAGGTCTTCGCTTACGCACACTGGATGTCAGAGATGACCAGTCATCCCGCCACCGCCACGCCGGAGCGGCGTCACAGAGAGTTGACGCCCTGCAGGACCAATGTTGTGCAGACCGGAATCAGCAGACCGAAGCTGATGGACGCCAGCCTCGCGCCCGTGGTGCGGTGGTTGTCGATACCGAACATGATCAAGCCGGTGAATCCGATCAGTGACGCGATGAAGAGAAGGTAGAGCGCGGGTACGACGCGAACACCAAGGAGTCCGACGGCGGCGGAGGTGGCGACCCACGCCCACCGCAGATCTTCGACGTCGAGCTTGGACGCTGCCCGCATCACCGCCACCTCGCTTGTACTGAAGTTTACCCAGGTCAGTGGCCGCTCTCGTCGTCGCTTTCGTTAGGCGCCACCGCGAATCCGCACCTGCGGGCACAAGACCCAGAATCCGCACCTGCGGGCATGAGACCCGTTGGGGGCAACGCGACCGGAGAAGCTCAGTCAAATGCGGGATCGGCGTTCTGGCCACGGCCGCGGCAGGTCAACACTGACGGGGACGCCACGATCAGCACGGCCAGCACCGCATAGCCGGCGGTGAGAGTGGCGGCCGTGGCCGCCCCGGCGACCAGCAACGGTCCCCCCGCGTCACCGAGTTCCCGGCCGAGCTCCGCGGCCCCCATCGTCTGCCCCATCCGCTCCGCCGGCGTCGAGGTGCCCAGAGTCGCAAAGGCCAGCGTGGTGATCAGGCCGGTACCGATCCCGATCCCGATCGCGGCAAGCAGCACCCCTGTCAGGCCCGGCAGCATCGCGCAGCCCAGCCCTGCGCCGGTAATGAGGAGGCCGGCGGTGATACCTGTGCCGGTCGAGAGTCGGCCCGCGTCCAATGCCCGTCCCGCGCGGGGCTGCACCAGCGCAGCGCACGCCGCGAGGACCGAGACCGCGGCGCCGGTCACGACCGGACCGAGCCCGGCCGCGGCCCCGGACACCGGCAGAAAACCCACCCCCACCGACAGGGCGGCGGTCGCCGCGGCCAGCGCGGCGGTCGGCCGCAGGAACGATCCCTCCGACAGGCGGCGGACCAGGTCCACCACGGTTTGCCGGGACCGCGGCAGCGGCGGAACCGGCGGCACCGCAAACCCCGCCCACATCCCGACCACCGCCGCGAGAACCGCCATGACCGCGAAGAGCAGCGGCAGCCCTCCCACCCACACGACCACGCCGCCGAGCAGCGGACCCAGGGTGTAGCCGAGGCTCTTGTAGAACCCGTAGCTGCCAAAAGCGCTGCCCTGCTGCGATCTCGGGTTCATCCGGGCGACCAGCGCACTGGCCGCGGGCGAGAACGCGGACGCCCCCGCCCCCTGCCCGAGCCGGGCCAGCCACAGCCAGCCCGGATCATCGACCACCACGAACACCCCGGACGCGAGGGCAAACGCGATCAGGCCGCCGATCAGTACCGGGCGGGCGCCGACCCGGTCCGCGATCGACCCGAACACGGGCTTGAGCACGACCTCGGCGCCGTCGTAGAGGGCCAGCAACACACCCAGATACAGCAACGAACCAGCTAGATCCCCGGTCTCCGAACCCAGATTCGCCGCGATCCCGTGTGCACCGAAGGCGGTGGTGAAACCCGCCGCGTACAGCGGCCACATCCGCCGCCGCGGTTCCACTGCCGGCGCGCCACACACTTCCGGTACATCCACGAGGTGTCGGTCAGTGCCGGCCGGCGGCGACGGGGCTGTGCGCCGGGTAGGCGTGGACGAGCGCGGTGGACAGTTTCGGCACCGCATGGGTGAGGGTGTGTTCGGCCTCGTGCGCCAACCGGTGCGCGTCGTCGAGGCTGGTGTCCGGGTCGATGTCGAGTTCGACGTCGGCGTGCAACCGGTGCCCGATCCACCGCATCCGCACACTGCGCACATTGCGCACCCCGGGCTCGGCGGCCAGCGAACCCTCGGCGGCATCGACGAGTTCCGGATCGACACCGTCCATCAACCGCCGGAACACATCCCGCACCGCGGTGCGCAGGACCGCGACGATCGCCACGGTGATGATCAGTCCGACGATCGGGTCCGCGAGAGGGAAGCCGAGGGCCACCCCGCCGGCGCCGAACAACACCGCCAGTGAGGTGAAACCGTCCGTGCGGGCATGCAGTCCGTCGGCGACCAAGGCGGCGGAGCCGATCTGGCGGCCGACCCGGATGCGGTAGAGGGCGACGAGTTCGTTGCCGAGGAATCCGATGAGCCCAGCCGCGGCGACCCAACCGAGGTGCTCGATCGGGACGGGATTGATCAGCCGGCGCACCGCCTCGACCCCGGCGATCACCGCGGACAGGAAGATCATCGCGACCACGAACAACCCGGCCAGATCCTCCGCCCGCCCGAAACCGTAGGTGTAGCGGCGAGTCGCTGCGCGCCGCCCCAACGCGAACGCGATCCACAACGGGATCGCCGTCAGGGCGTCGGAGAAGTTGTGGATCGTATCGGCGAGCAGGGCCACCGAACCCGAGATGGCCACGATCGCCACCTGGGCGAGGGCGGTGATCCCCAGGGCCACCAGGCTGATCTTGACCGCGCGGATACCGATCGCACTCGATTCGAGCGCATCATCGACACTGTCCGCCGCGTCGTGGCTGTGCGGGGCGAACACCTCTCGTACCGCCGCCCGAAACCCGCCACCCTGGCCGTGGCCCTGGCCCTGGCCCTGGCCGTGGCCGTGGCCGTGGCCGTGACCATGTCCGTGGTCCTTGGATTCGTGGGTCATGCCGGACCGCCGATCTCGCCGAGGATGGGTGTTGGAGCGGGACCGGGATGGAGGACGCGCAGCTCGCTGTCGTCGCGGTGATGCCCCGGCACGCCTGGGCCGGCGTGTTCGGCATTGAACACCGCGTCGGACACCAACTGGCGCACATGGTCGTTCTCGAGCCGGTAGAACACCGAAGTGCCCTCCCGGCGGGTTCGGACCAGCCGGGCCATCCGCAGCTTCGCCAGGTGCTGGGACACCGAGGGGGCGGGTTTACCTACGTGTTCGGCCAACTCGTTGACCGAGCACTCCCGATCGACCAACGCCCACAGCACCTGCACCCGCGTCGCATCGGCCAGCATGCGGAACACCTCGACCACCAGATCTGCCTGGTCGTCGGGTAGCCGCCGCCGACAAACACCCTTATCTGCATTCATACGCAGATAATAGCCGGAAAGGGTGCAGGGTGCAGCCACCGGCCGGGTCCATCAGCGGCAGGGCTTGTGCGGGTGGCAGTCACACCGTGGGTCCAACCGCCGTTGGGTTCGAGCGCGGATGTTGTCGAGGGTTCCCGGCGCAGGGGAAGAGGCCGCGGCGGTTGCGGCGAGGGGATGATGCCGTCGGCGGTGACATGATCAGCCTTCGGTGGCGGCGTCTTAGCGGGTGACCGGTCTGACATCCTGTTGCGCGACTTCGCGTCGCGCAGATGCGCGGCACGTAGTGCCTCAAGTCAAGATGCCCGCGAAAGCGGAGTGGTGCCTCAACTAGAAATGCCCGCCAAGCGGGTGGGTCAGGAGACCTTGATCCGGATGCCTTTGCGGACGTCGGGTAGGGCCGTGGGAATCGAATCGAGGTAGAGCTGTTCGGTCTTGTCCTTGGCGAGTTTGAGCAAAACGGCCTGCAGGTCGGCGATCTGGCGGCCGATGGCCGCGGGGTTGAGCGAGTCTCGGTAGGCGACCAGCTCTACCTGCTGGGTCGAGGTGAGCACCCGTGCTGCGAGCAGCCGGTCCAGCGGCGTCTTCGGCTTGTCGTAGAGCCGGGTACGTCGTCCGTTGCGGTCGGTCCCGAACCCGACCGGTTTCTTGGTCGGGGTCAGGTAGTTGAGCCGGTCGTTGACCAGCCGCCAGAGACGGTTCAGCGCGGCCCGTTCCTCGACTGTGTCGTAGCGGTAGTAGAAGCCGTACTTGCGTACCAGGTGGTTGTTCTTCGACTCGATGGTGGCCTGATCGTTCTTCTTGTAGGGCCTCGATCGGGTGAAGAAGATCTCCCGTTCGCCGGCCCACTTGATCACGGCCTTGTTCAGGAACTCGCTGCCATTGTCGAAGTCCAGGCCGGTCACCTCGAACGGGACCTCATCGACGCCTGCTTTGAGTGCACCCAGGATGTGGACGTGGGCGTTGTTGCGCACGGTGGACGTGAACACCCAGCCGGTGTGCACGTCGGTCAGGTTCAAGGTGCGGGCGAACTCGCCCTTCAACGTCGGCCCGCAGTGCGCGACGGTGTCGCCTTCGAAGAACCCCGGCTCGGCTTCAACCTCGTCACCGGACTTGCGGATCTTGATCGAACTACGCAGCAGCGGTGAGGGTTTAGTCGTCGAGATTCCCCTGATCCGGTCGGTGGCCTTGGCCGGTTTGAGGTACCGGTCGATCGATGCCGGCGACATCGACAGCAGTTCCTCCCGGACCGTCCGGCTGTACCGGTCGAGGCCGTCGACGAGTTCGCCGTGGCGTTCGAGCCCATCGAGCTGGATTGTCATCGACGCGGCGAGGTACTTCCCGCACTGTCCACCCGAGGCAGCCCACACCCGCTGCAGCACCTTCACGGCGTCGTAGGAGTACTTCGGTGCCCGTTGCTTCCTCGGCGGCTCGACGACCCGCCGGCCAGTTCCCGGTGGCCGTTTCGCGGCCGCGACCAGCCGACGTCGGGCGTTGTCCCGCGACCAGCCGGTCACCGACATCACCTCGTCGAGGACTCGGCCCTTGTCCGTCTTGCTGGCCTTCACATACGCCTTCGCGTACCTGCTGGTGACCTCGGCACGAGACTGCATCGACAACCCATTCCTCATGCCCCACCACACTCACCGTTTCGCGGGCATTCCTACGTGAGGCACGGAGAGGGGTTTCGCGGGCAGTTTTCGTGAGTCTCGTCGCGGCACGTAGTGCCTCAAGTCAAGATGCCCGCGAAAGCGGAGTGGTGCCTCAACTAGAAATGCCCGCCAAGCGGGTGGGTCAGGAGACCTTGATCCGGATGCCTTTGCGGACGTCGGGTAGGGCCGTGGGAATCGAATCGAGGTAGAGCTGTTCGGTCTTGTCCTTGGCGAGTTTGAGCAAAACGGCCTGCAGGTCGGCGATCTGGCGGCCGATGGCCGCGGGGTTGAGCGAGTCTCGGTAGGCGACCAGCTCTACCTGCTGGGTCGAGGTGAGCACCCGTGCTGCGAGCAGCCGGTCCAGCGGCGTCTTCGGCTTGTCGTAGAGCCGGGTACGTCGTCCGTTGCGGTCGGTCCCGAACCCGACCGGTTTCTTGGTCGGGGTCAGGTAGTTGAGCCGGTCGTTGACCAGCCGCCAGAGACGGTTCAGCGCGGCCCGTTCCTCGACTGTGTCGTAGCGGTAGTAGAAGCCGTACTTGCGTACCAGGTGGTTGTTCTTCGACTCGATGGTGGCCTGATCGTTCTTCTTGTAGGGCCTCGATCGGGTGAAGAAGATCTCCCGTTCGCCGGCCCACTTGATCACGGCCTTGTTCAGGAACTCGCTGCCATTGTCGAAGTCCAGGCCGGTCACCTCGAACGGGACCTCATCGACGCCTGCTTTGAGTGCACCCAGGATGTGGACGTGGGCGTTGTTGCGCACGGTGGACGTGAACACCCAGCCGGTGTGCACGTCGGTCAGGTTCAAGGTGCGGGCGAACTCGCCCTTCAACGTCGGCCCGCAGTGCGCGACGGTGTCGCCTTCGAAGAACCCCGGCTCGGCTTCAACCTCGTCACCGGACTTGCGGATCTTGATCGAACTACGCAGCAGCGGTGAGGGTTTAGTCGTCGAGATTCCCCTGATCCGGTCGGTGGCCTTGGCCGGTTTGAGGTACCGGTCGATCGATGCCGGCGACATCGACAGCAGTTCCTCCCGGACCGTCCGGCTGTACCGGTCGAGGCCGTCGACGAGTTCGCCGTGGCGTTCGAGCCCATCGAGCTGGATTGTCATCGACGCGGCGAGGTACTTCCCGCACTGTCCACCCGAGGCAGCCCACACCCGCTGCAGCACCTTCACGGCGTCGTAGGAGTACTTCGGTGCCCGTTGCTTCCTCGGCGGCTCGACGACCCGCCGGCCAGTTCCCGGTGGCCGTTTCGCGGCCGCGACCAGCCGACGTCGGGCGTTGTCCCGCGACCAGCCGGTCACCGACATCACCTCGTCGAGGACTCGGCCCTTGTCCGTCTTGCTGGCCTTCACATACGCCTTCGCGTACCTGCTGGTGACCTCGGCACGAGACTGCATCGACAACCCATTCCTCATGCCCCACCACACTCACCGTTTCGCGGGCATTCCTACGTGAGGCACGGAGAGGGGTTTCGCGGGCAGTTTTCGTGAGTCTCGTCGCGGCATTGCGGTGGGCCGCCGGGCGCGCGTACATTGGGATTCGCGGATCGAGATCGTCTTCGGCAACGATGAAGGACTTGAGAAGCAGAGATCCGGCCGAGAATGTGTCAGCATTCCCGGCCGAACCCCTGTCTGGGGCGTGTCCGGTGACCTTCCCCGCGTCAGCGCACCCGAAGACGTTCGCCCCCTGGGTGATCGCGGCCGGCACGTCGACGGTGTTCCGGGCGGCGCTCTCCTTTGCCCTGGTCACACCCGCACAGGCGTGGAACGCTGACTCTATGGAGGTAGTTCCGCGAAAGGCCGAGTCGCAGACGTCGAGGGCATCCGTTCTTCCCGCGGGTTCCGCCGAATACACTGCGTCGGGTGTCCCTCCCACGATCGGGGTCGAGGAGGAGTTCATCCTGGTCGATTCCCACACCGGCGCACCGCACGTCCGCAACGCCGCGGTCGCGGCGGCCGGCACGGCGCTCGGCATCGATCTGCAACTCGAACTCTCGCAGTGCCAGATCGAAACTTCCACCCCGGTCTGCGCGCGGATATCGGACCTGGATCGGGAGCTGCGCAGGGCCCGATCCCTCGCCGCCGCCGCGGCCGCCCGGTCCGGGACCCGATTGCTCGCCACCGGGGTTCCCGTGCTCGGGCCGTTGCCGCGGGCGATCACCGACACCCCGCGGTATCGGCGGATGGCCGACGGGTTCGGCGCACTGGCTGAGCAGGTGATCTGCGGCTGCCACGTCCATGTCTGCGTTCCCGACCGGGACACGGCGGTGCAGGTCAGCAATCACCTGCGCCCCTGGCTGCCCGCGTTGTTGCCGCTGACGGCGAACTCGCCGATCTCCGCCGGCACGGACACCGGATATGCCAGCTGGCGGCACATCCTGTGGGCGCGGTGGCCGAGCGCGGGACCGCCACCGTATTTCCGGTCGGCGCGAGACTACGACGCCGCGGTGGCGACGATGCTGGACTGCGGCAGCATCCTCGATCCGGCGATGGTCTACTGGGATGTGCGGCTGTCGGCTCATCTGCCCACTATCGAGATTCGCATCAGCGACGTCCCCGCCACCGTGCACGAGACCGTGCTGCTCGCCGTCCTGGTCCGGGCCTTGGTCGCAACCGCAGTTTCCGCACTCGACCGCGGGCGTCTCGCCTGCCCCGTCGGCGACGACCTGCTGCGGGCGGCGTGCTGGCGCGCCGCCCACGACGGTCTGACCGGACACGGAATCGACCCGACCTCGCAACACCTGGTGCCGGCAGCCCGGCTGCTGGGCCGCCTTCTCGCGCACGTCCGCACCGCCCTCGAGGACACCGGCGACTATGCGTGTACCCGGGCGGCGGTGGCGGGGGTCCTGGCCCACGGCAACGGCGCCGTCCACCAGCGACGCGCCCTGCACACCGGCACCCTCGCCGACGTCGTCCGCACGGTCGCCGAACGCACCGCCGAAACCTGCCCGCCCGAGTACGACCACTGGGCAGCCCCGGATCCAGCCTCGCATCCGGCCGATGCCCCCGAATCGCCTGCGCCGGCTTATGAACGCACCGTGTCTCCGGCGACCCGCAAACTTTCAGGCGATCAATGAGGCACACAGGCCGGTGTTCCGTACTGCCGATGTCCTGCTCCCGCAGAGGGCGGACTACGGGCATTCCCTCGCGGCGGTCAAGCGTCCCGGGCCGGTGCGAGAAGTCACGAAGAGGAGAGTAGACACGGACGACGCCGTGCACGGCCGGAGAGCGCTTTTCGAGGACGATCCGTCGTACCTTCAGCACCGGATCACGAAGGCCGGAATGGGTACCGACGAGGACGGGCCACAGCGGCACTATTGGCAATGGTTACCATTAGTGGATGAGTGCCGCACCCCCAACTTCACTGTCACCACCGTTTGTGGTCGCGTCGCCATCCCCGAGAACGCACCCGCCGGGTGACCCCGGCGGGTGGATGACCCGCGCGTGGTGCCTCGGCGCCGATACCGGAATGTTCTTCTCGCCCACCGGCGAAGGCCGCAAGGCGCGGGATCGTCGCGAGAATGCCGCGAAGACGCTGTGTGCACAGTGCCCGGTCATTGACGCGTGTCGGAACTATGCGCTCACTGCGGGCGAGACGTATGGCGTGTGGGGCGGCACGACGGAGAAGGAGCGACGGCGCGCGGCAGCTCAGAGTCGGAAGCGGCGTGATGTGCACCGGGTTGCGCGGCGCGGCCGCGCGGAGTGACACCGCGTGACTCAGCGGACTCGTCGCCGATGTCATCCCGGCAACCCGGGGATCTGCTCGCTGCCGTGGCTGAGGCGCAACCGTCCAGTGCGGCTATGACGACGTCGGTTCGGTCTGCCGATCCGAGCGCCGCGGTTGTTGCAGCTGGTAGGTGATCAGGCGCGAGCTGTTCGCGACGACCGCGACGGAAGAGGCGTTGTGCAGGATCGCTGCCAGGACCGGGGACAGGGCGCCGCCGGCACTGACGAGCAGTCCGATCGCGTTCACCGCGATCGCCATCGCATAGTTCTGCTGGATCAACGCGACCGCGTGTGCCCCGAGGTCGCGCACATCGAGCAGCCGCCGCAGATCATCGCTGGAGAGGGCCACGTCCGCGGTCTCGACGGCAACGTCCGTCCCGGCCAGGCCCATCGCGATGCCGATGTCCGCGGCAGCGAGCGCCGGCGCGTCGTTGGTGCCGTCACCGACCATCGCGACCGTGTACCCGTCCTCCTGCAGTCGGCGGACCATGTCGAGCTTGTCCTCCGGCATCACCTCGGCCTGCCACTCGTCGATACCCAGCTCCGCGGCCACCGCCGCCGCGGTCATCGGATGATCGCCGGTGAGCATCACGATTCGCCGGATGCCGTCGGCCCGCAGCCGCGACAACACCTCGAGGGCCTCGGGTCTCACCTCGTCGCGGAGACTGATCAACCCGACCAGCTTGCCGTCGACGGCCAGCAGCAACGGGGTTTCGGCCCGCTGCTGGAGCTTGCCCACCCAGTCGGCCACCTTCTTCGACACCCGCACCTTCTCCTCGCGCAGCAACCCGTCGCTGCCCAGCAGCAGTGTCCGCCCGTCCGCCCAGGTGCGCATGCCGAGCCCGACCAACACCTCGCACTCCTCGTGCGGTGGGATCACGATGTGCCGTTCCTCGGTGGACCGGATGACCGCCTCCGCCAGCGGGTGCCGCGAGTGGATTTCCGAGCTCGCCGCATAGGCGAGAACCTGCTGAGGTTCCCAATCCTTGGCGAAGGCAATCACATTGGTGACAATCGGACGGCCGATCGTGAGGGTGCCGGTCTTGTCGAAGACCATGGCGTCGACGCGCCCGGCCTGCTCGAGGTGGGAGCCACCCTTGATCAAAATGCCGCGGCGAGCCCCGTTGCCGATGGCGGCGCTGATCGCGGTGGGTGTCGACAACCCGACCGCGCAGGGGCAGGCGATCAGCAGCATGGTCATGGCGCGGCGCACATCGCGGGTGAGGACGAGGGTGAGCGCGGCCAGCGCGAACGACGCCGGCACGAACCGCCGGGAGAAGTTCTCGCCCACCGTCTGGATCGGGGCGCGGTGGTCCTGCGCCTGCTCGACCTGGGAGATGATCCGGCCGATGGTGGTCTCGTTGCCCACGGCGGTGGCCCGGACGACCAGGCGTCCGCGCAGCACCACCGAACCGGCGTGGACGAGGTGATCGACGGAGGTGGCGATCGGCAGCGTCTCACCGGTGATCGCGGACTGATCCACGATCGCCTCCCCATCGACCACCACCCCGTCCACCGGGATCGCGACGTGGTCGTGGACCACGATCTCGTCACCGACCTGCAGGGAGTCGATATCCACCGAGATCTCACTGGCATCGGCAAGACGGATCCAGGCCGTGTCCTGGGTTCCTTTGAGGAGATCGGAGATCGCGCGCCGGGTGCGGCGCAGCGTGAGCTCCTGGAGGTACTCACCGATGTTAAGTAACCAGAGCACGGTCAGAGCCACCACATTCTCCCGCAGCACCAGGCTGGCCACGGTCGCGGCGGAGACGAGGGCATCGGTGCCCGCCGACCGGTTGCCGGTCAGCGTCCGCAGCGCCCCCTTCAGGAACGGGTAGCCGGTGAAGATGGTGGCGCCGGTGGCGAACAGACGACTCGACGGGCCCAGCAGCGGCGCCCGGCGCAGACCGTACCGGCGGACACCGAGCAGAATCAGGGCGGCGCCGCCGACGGCCATCCGCACGATGTCGGCGTTACCGACCTCGGCCGAACGCGGCGACCGGTCCGGCACCCGCGACCACGGGGTCTGCTCGCCGGCCGCGATCGCCTCCAGCAGCTCGGCGCGGTCGAGCCGCCTCGGCGAATACCACACCACCACCGACGCCGTCCGCGGGTACGCGTGCACCGCCCGCACCCCGGAAATCTTGGCGACAGCGTCCTCGATCGCCACCGCCCGCCCCGGGCTCGCCCGCAACCACGACAGATGCACGCGGATCCGGCCCGCCGCATCCGAGACGACGACATCGGTCGGGATGTGCGGGGCCGGCGCGTCGGGCATGTCAGTGACTGTGGCCGTGACCGGTGTCCGGCTCCGCCGGCGGGGGCACCTCCTCGCCGATCCGCCCCCTGGCCTCGGCGACCACATCGCCGACCTTCAGGCGTGCCGACTCGGCACCCTCCTCCGCCTTACGCGCCCCACGCAGTCCCCACGCGGTCGCGGTGACGGCCGCCTCGTGCAGCGGCGCCCTCGCGATCACCGTGCGGACCGCGTTGTACGCGGCGACACCGACGGCACCGGTCACGACGGTGGACGCGGCCTTGGCAAGCAGCACATGAAGGGCCATACCTCATCGTCACACTTCAAGCGACGATCCGCACCGGATCAACCTCCGTCCCCAGATCGCCGACGTGCCCTTTGTCGTGGGACGCGTGCCTCTGCGATCGAGCGGTCCCGGCTGTTCGGCCGCTCGGTATCAGTACTCGTAGGTGTTCGTGGGGCTGGTATCCGCTGGAGGTCGTTGACCGTGGGCTGTCCACGGAAAAAGCTGCTGGACGCTGTACTTGCACATCGAGGCTCGCCCTCGCCCATGCCCGCGGGCACGCGGTCTCTCACGGTGTGTCGTTTGATCGGCCGGTTCAGGTCTGGTCGTTGCGGCGGGCTGCCCGGGCGTTCTCGTGAGCGACTATTGCCTCCTGCCAGTCCCGATCGGTGACGACGCCGTGGTCGCGGGCGGCCGGCGGTGGTACACCGAGCCGCGCGCCGATCTGCGCCCACGACATGCCCGCCGCGAGAGCCTCGGTCATCGCCCGGGTGAGGAGATCATCGGTCTGGGCGCCACCGGAGACGGCACCGGGGACATCAGAGTCTCCGGACGGCGGCCCATGGTCCGCTCGGATTGGCTTCTCCATTCATCCGACTGTATACGGCGTCATTGCCGGATTCCCCAGTCCCAGAGTTATACCCAGTAACACACTCAGAATCATAGGCGCATAACCGTCTCGGTCGAAATTCGCGGGACGATCGTAGAGTTGAGCCGCTATTACGAGTCGTGCGAATGTGTTGCAAAATGACGATAACGTCCATTAGTTGAATCCGCCTTTCGCCGGCAATGCACCCCATTTCCGTTTCACTGCGGCCGGAAGAGAAGGACGTCGGCACGACGGACGGTCATCGCCCAGGCAAGCCGCTGCGCAGTCGGGTGACTCGACTCCCACCTGGCGAGTCGAGCCACCGATTTCCAGGCCATATGCGGTCGATCAGCCGATTCCGATACCGCCTCCGAACGTGATACTCAACCACTTCAGGAACGCCTCGAAGGCGACGGCAAAGTCAACACCTGCAGAACCCATGAACCCTTCACTCCTCTTTCTGTTTGTTTTCCACGGGTACCGAACCCGCTTACTCCTATATCGACCGCGGGCGCCTCCGATGTTTCACGTAACACGAAAAAAAAAGTTTCGCCCCTCAAGCTGAACGAAAGCCCATTTCAATTGGACGTGTGATCAAAATAAGAATTGGACGACTGATCAGAATGGTGAAAAATATTCGTGAGTCGATCCGCGCAACATGGTGAGCCCTCGTGGCGATACACGACGGGGGTGGGACCGATGGGTTTGCCGATCGCCGACTGCGGTGGACGCCCGAGAAACAAGGAAGTTCGAGTTGCCGGTATGAATATGTTCTGGATGGTCGAGGTTCTGGTGGCCATGCTGTGCGTGATTGCGGTGTCGTTCGCCGCGGCGGTGACCGCGGATGCGGTGTCCGGGCGCTCTCGTGAGCGGGTGCCGGACCGGGCCGAGACTGCGGCGTCACCCTCGGAGTCGCCGGTGCTGACCGTCGAAGTTGTACGCCGCGATCGGGACTGGCACCGGGTCGCGATACGGGCGTGGGCGATCTGCGTCACCGCATCTGCTCTCGCGGTCGCGGCCGTTGGAGTGCTGATCCTCGTGGGATAAACCCTCGTCTGCCGACGCCGGCCGACAACTTGTGCGCATGCAGCGAACGGGCGGCGAACATGCGATGTCCTCTGTGGGCATTCACACTCGCTCGGGTGACGGCACCACTACGCCGCCCTTGGGTTTGCGCTCAGTGATTACCGCGACCGGCCGGCCGTCGAGCGCTTACGCTCGGCAGATGGCGAAGAAGCTCCCCGCCGATGAGCGCCGCGCCCAACTTCTCGAGGCGGCGTTGACGATCGCGGCCGAGCAGGGCGTCGACGCGCTGACCATGCGCCCCCTCGCCGCCGCCGCCGGGACTTCTCTGGGGATCGTGCACTACCACTTCCACGACAAGGACACCCTCCTCACCCAGCTCGGTGAGACCCAGATCCTGCAGGTCAACGACGGGATGCGGCTGGCGTTCGGGCACTACACCGATCCCGCCGGGTTGACCGGAATTCCGGCCCTCGAAGACCTGCTGCGCGCCGGAATCCGCGGACTGTGGCCGATCATCGAGTCCACCCCCAACCGTCAGCTGCTGACCTACGAGATCACCGCCCACGCGCTCCGCCAACGCGCCGCCGGCAACCCGTCGGCCGGGGCGATCGCGCAGCGGCAATATCGCACCATGGACGCCGAAGCCGTCGCGTTCCTCACCCTGTGCGCGAGTAGAGCGGACGTCGCCTGGATCACCCCGGTCGATCAGGTCGCACGGTTCGCGCTGGCGTGCATGAACGGGTTGGTGCTGCGCTGGCTTGTCGACCGGGACAGCGACGCCGCCCTCACCGCCCTCGACGACCTCGCGGCGATCCTCACCACCAAAGCCCGCTGACCCTCGGCTACTTCCATACGGTCGGTGCCACCCGAGACCACATCGCAGTAAAACCGACGTGTGCTCGATGACTTCGTGCCGAGGCCCGAGGACGGGTCGTCGAGGTCGCCGCGACTGCCGTCGGTAACGCTCCGCGTTCTACCGGTAGCCATTGTGCGGGATGCGGTTCCCCGTTGTCGGGTGTTTGGGATCGTGGATGCCGAGGTCCCGGGTTTGGGCTCCGAGGGCTTTGCGCAAGTGAGCACTCGACTCCTCGACCGCAGACGCTGAACGGTGTCCCTGGCGTGCTGCCGGTGCCGCTCGCGGAAACGGGCGCGGTGCCGCTCGAGGACGACGGCGTCCGTATCGCGGAGGATCTGCCGTTGCCGGCGGGCGATGGCGTATCGCACGGCGGCACTGCGCTGTCGCAACATCTGTGCGCGGGCGGCCGCGGAGTCGTCGTCGAACAAACCTGCTGCGGCCTTGTCGCACTCGATCAGCACCCACTCGTACGCCAGCCGGGCCGGGGCTCCGTCGTCGAGGAGCAACGGCATCACCGTGTCGTCGAACAGTTGAAAGGGAACACGCGCGAGCCGGTACTCGAGGCGGCCGAGCGCTCATGCTGCGGCTGCGACTCCCATGACATTCGATGGTAGGCGGTACGTCGTGCGCACGGTGTCAATTCTTCTGCCTCACAGTGGAACCGGGGTCCTTGTGAGCGGGTCCGTCGATGAGCCCGCGTCAGCGCCGGCAACGATCAGTCAGCCGGGTTAATCGATCTGATGTCGCTGTGACCACTGAACGTTAACCGCGGGCTGCGTAGAGAACGGTTGACGGCGGCTCGCCCCACGCCCTTCCGTTGCGGTCCGCGGAGACGGCTTCGCCACTGTTCGACTGTTGTTGCTCACGCCGTCAACGGTTGTGGTGGCGTGCCGCGGTCACCAACTCGAGCCACCTGTCGTGTCACGAGTTCACGGAAGTGGTCGAGTTTCGTTGCGTCGACCAGGCCGGGCAGAAGAAGGTCCCAGGTCGCGGCCACGCGGACGGGCAGATCGTCGAGGTGGCCGGTGGCCGCGGCCAGGATTCGGGCTCCGGCGAGGGTGTCCACCAGGAGTAGAGCGACAGCGTCGGGGTCTTCGTCGCGAAGATCGCCTTCCGTGAGGGCTCGGCGGGCGAGTTCTCGGTAGTGCGAGAGCCAGGTCGGGAGAAGGGTCGTTTCTGCACCGGGGCGGTCGGGAATTTCGGTGAGCAGGCGGAACGTCGCCCGAACCATGGTGTCGTTGACGGCAGGATCGACCAGGAGGCACGAGATGCCGATCAGCGCCTTGAACGCGGGAATTCGGGAGGTGAGAAACGGCCTGCACGCGATCTGGAATCGCGTACTGCCCGCTTCGATGACCGCGCGGGCAAGTTCTTCCTTGGAACTGAAGTGGTCGTACAACGCGCCCTTGCTGACCTGAGCGCGGGTGGTGATCGTGTTCAGCCGGGCGTCTGCGTAGCCGACACGGGTGAACACCGCCGCCGCCGCGAGTAGCAACGCCTCACGAGTGATTTCCGCCCGCTTCTGCATCACATCCCACCTTCGAAAGCGACTGCCCTCGTTCTCCTCAAAGGAACCGTCGACTCGCGCCGCAGTGCGACACATGCCAGACGTGTTCCTCGACCGGAGTGGCGATGAACACGCGCACAGGGAATACCCAGGAATGCGCACTTCTACCGCGAAACCAGACCAGATGGTCGGCCGCGGTGGAACCGGGTCTCACCCGGTTCGGTTGGGTGCTGGGCTGGCGTGCTGGTATCAAAGTCAACAGGAGAAGTCCACGAACGGTGTTCACCCTCAGCGCCGGACTGCTCTCGGTCCACTCACCGGCATAAGTCATCATCATCGCCGCCACCACGGTCAGTGCCGTGCTGGCACTGCTGCTGGTGCGGGAGCGCTCGGACGCAAAGCGGTCGAGCCCATGCGCGACGGGTGTGGGGCTTCACGCCAGCGCGCTTCCGGCCAGCCACTGATCCCAGGGCACGCTCCAGTCCCCGTTCTGCCACTGCTCGAGCGGCTCCCCGCCGGTGTTGCGAACCTCGACGATGTCTCCGGGGACGGAGAAGTCGTAGAACCACCGGGCGTTGTCGGGGCTGAGGTTCAGGCACCCGTGGGAGACGTTGGTGTTTCCCTGTGCCCAGATGGTGTCGGCGAGTTCGTGGAGGTAGATGCCGTCGTTGCTGATGCGGGTGGCGTAGTTGATCGTTTCCTTGTAGCCGAGCCGGGAATTGACCGGGAGCCCGTAGGTGGAGGAATCCATGATCACGGGGTTGGCCTTGTCGATGACGGTGTAGATGCCGCGCTGGGTCCAGAACGTGAGGGTTTGCCCGTTGATGGTTTCGCTGCCGCCCATGCCCATCGAGGTGGGCATGGTCCGTACGACTTCGCCGTTGTTGGTGACGGTGATCTGTTTGGTGGTGTCGTCGGCGACGGAGATGTGGGCGTCGCCGATGGTGAATGAGGTGGCGGCGTCCTCCTGGCCGAACAGTCCGCCGCCGAGGTTGACGCCGTAGATGTTCGCACGGGCGGTCACTGTCGTGCCGGGTGTGTAGTAGTTCTGCGGGCGCCAGTGCACGTTCTGATCGTCGGCCCAGTACCAGGATCCCGCCGCCGGGGGTGTGGTCTCGACGGTCAACGCCTTTTCGGCGGCGGGGCGGTCGGTGATCGGCTCGTCGAAGTGGGTGACGACGACGATTCCGATGCCGAAGGTGCCGCCGTCGGTGAGGAGATTGCCGCCGGAGGTGACGAAGGTCGGTTTGGTGAGGTTGCCCGGTTTGACGGTGGAGAAGGTGCTGGTCCGCTCCGCGCGGGTGCCGCCGTCGTGAATTGCGGTGGCCGCGATGGTGTACGTCTTGCCGTATCCCAGCGCGGCACCGGGTTTCCAGGCGATGCGGTCGGGGGTGAAGATGCCCTCGATGACTTTGCCCTCGTTGTTGGTCATCGTGACCGATTCGAGGGTGCCGCCGGTGGTGTCCACCGACACCGGATCCGCGGGGTTGACGGTGTCCGCTCGGTCGGCGGGGGTCACGGTGATCGTGGGGCCGGGATCAGCGGCGGCGGACGGCCCCGCCTCAGCCGCTCGACGGGGAAGGCCCGGTACCGGACGGGGCGCACGCGGCCAGCATCGCGATCAGGATCGCCAGGGCGAACAGGATCGGAGTCCGGCGGGGTGGGTGAGTGTGCATGGGTTCCTCCATACCGACGGGGCGAAAGCGAAGCTGGTGGCCGAGAAGAAAGTTGAGATGCACGCCATGTGTGGCGCGGGGGAGGAGGGTGGGACCGCGAGAGGAGACGGTCCCACCCTCCGGGGATCAGCCCTGTGGCAGCAGTGTTGTCATGGTGGTGATTTCCGCCTGCTGGGCACCGACGATGGCGGTGGCCAGTTGCTTGGCGTCGGCGTTGTCGCCGTCCGCCAGCTCGGTCTGAGCCATCTCGATGGCACCGGTGTGGTGTTCGATCATCATGTTCAGCCAGGCGGTGTCGAAGTCGGCGCCGCTCTTGCCGGCCAGGTCGGTCATCTGCTCGGCGGTCATCATCCCGCTCATGCCGCCGCCGTCGGTCATGCCGCTCATGCCGCCGTGGTTCATTCCGCTCATGCCGCCGGCGGCGTCCGTCGACGGGACGGCCTTGCCCCACTTTTCGAGCAGCGCGCTCATCTGCTCCATTTCCGGTCCCTGGGCTGCCGCAATGTTTTTGGCCAGGTCGAGGACCTGCGGGTTGGTGCTGCGGCCCTCGACCAGGTTCGCCATCTCGACGGCCTGGGCGTGGTGGGGGTACATCATCTGCAGGAACGTCACGTCGGCGATGTTGAAGGCAACCGTCTCCACCGTGGTGGACGAGCTCGACGTGGTGCCCGAGGTGTTGTTCGACATCTGGGACATGTCATGGCCGCCGCCGCTGTTGTCGCTACAGCCGGCGAGAACCAGGACTCCGGACACGGCCGCGGCGGACAGGGCGAAGGTGGCTCGGGGGGAACGCAAAGACCACATGGATAGGGCTCCTCGAAAGGTTGGTGTGTGAAAGGTGAAGCAGGCGTGGAAAACACACGCCTGCGAAGGTGACCCACCTGAAGTGGGTCACCTGTCACACCCGCAACACCGACAATTGCGCGAGGGTCGGAGTGGTCCACGGCGGCGCCCGGCCGGCCTGGATTGGTAGCGGCGCCCGCAGACCGTGCACTGCGGCCTCGCCGGCGGCGGCAGTGGCGTACCACCGGGCAAGGACCAGCGCTGCGGCGATCGTCACCACGGCCATGCACAGATGCAGGCCGGAATGGTCGTTGCAGTCGCCGCCCTCACATCCCGTCCCGGCCAGTGCAACCGGAAGATCATCGAGGGCCATCGGCTCCGCAGCCGCGTCGTGGGAGTGGCCGTGGCCACCGGAATCGTGCGCCGATTCGGTGGCGTGTCCGCCGGTGTGGTCGAGGAGTGGGGAGGAATGCATGAGTAGGACACCGAACAGCACCGCCACGACAGCGGCCACCCGCAGCAATTGCTGCATCGTCGGCGTCGCACCCAGCGGTTTCACAGCCATGATGTTACTGACCCGGCACCGGTGAGAAGAGCTGAAGGGCCGTGTCGGCGGGGGATCGGCGCTCCCGCATCCTCCGCTCGCGCGGGGCGGTGACCCGAGACAATCGGCCGGGCCCGGTGGGTCATCCACCGCCGTGCTACGGATCAGCGGGCGGGCGCGGGTGGGCATCTCGGTCAGTTCAGGGTGTAGAGCGCCTGGGAGGTGGCGGCGTAGGCGGTGTCGTAGTTGGCTGCGGTCATCGCTTCGACGGTGCCGACCCGGGAGCGTTTCTGCCAGTCCTGCCCTTCGCGGCTGCGCCAGGCATACCCGTCCTCGTCGATTCCCCACAGCGCATCCCCGGCGCCGGCGATCATCACCAGGCGCGGGGCACCGGGCACCGGCGAGAACGAGCGGGCCGCGGTGGTGCTGTGTTCCAGACCTGCCGGGGTCACCGCCCACACCCCGCTGCCGTTGACCGCCAGTGCGGCGGCGACCAGGGTGGCGCCCGGGGTCCAGGTGGTGCCGCCGTCGGTCGAGACGAGCAGCCCGTCCTTGCCGTCGAACCCGACCAGCACCCGGCCGTCGGTGCTCAAGACATGGAAGTCGACCTGCCCCGCCAGGGACCGGTCCACCCAGCTGGTGCCGCCGTCGGTACTGCTGCGCAGCCCCAGCGGGTTGGCGGCGAAACTGGACGCGCCGGGGTGCCCGGACGCGAAGACGGTGTCGGTGTTCGGTACGCCGGTCAGTCCCATGAAGTCGTCGTCGGAGGCGCCGACGCGGGACGTCGCGCCGGAGGTGTCGATGGCGAACAGCCCCGTGTGGGTGCTGGCCACCACGGTGCCGTCGGCGCCCACGTGCAGTCCGTGCAGATGGGACAGCTCCGAGCTGAACTCCACCGTCGGCACGGCCGCGTCCGGTGTCGTCGTGTCGTCGGCTTGGGAGGTACAGCCGGCCAGCACGAGCAGGGCGGCGATCCCGGTGGGCAGCAGGGTGCGGGCGATCCGATTGGCAGGCATAGGGGTCTCGTTCTGTGCTCGGTGGGATGAGAATGGGAAGGCCCGCAGCGAAGCATGCCGTCCCGGATGGTGGGTCGGAAGACGTTGCGGCGGTGGTTATTCGGTGTAGGACAGGGTGGTCATCATCCCGGCCTCGCCGTGGTACAGGTTGTGGCAGTGCACCAGCCACTGGCCGGGGTTGTCCGCGTCGAGGTCCACCTCGACCGTCTGGTTCGGCAGCACCAGGGTGGTGTCCTTGCGAGCGCCGGCGCCGTGGTCGCCGACGACCTGGAAGGTGTGCCCGTGCAGGTGCATGGGGTGAAACATCATGGTCTGGTTGACGAACCGCAGCCGCACCCGCTGCCCCTCGGTGATCTCGAGTGGGGTGTGCTCGTCGAAGACGGTGCCGTTGATCGTCCACCGGTACCCGGACATGTCCATGCCCAGCAGCAGATCGTGCACCCGGTCCGGGCCCCGGAGGCCGAGCCGCACCTCCTCACGCGAGCGCAGCGCCAGGCCGGTGATCGGGGGTGCGTCGAGCTCGGCGGGCCGGATGGCCGGGTCGAGTCGACCGCCCGCCCCGGTGCGGATCACGGCGAAACCCTGTCCCTGCTTGCCCTCGGCGGAGGCGACGAGGGGGAAGACCCCGTCGCCGAGGGTGACGATCGCATCGAAGCGTTCGCCCATGCCGATCAGCAGCGAGGATCCGGTGACGGGCTGCACCGGATACCCGTCGCTGTGGGTGACGGTCAGCTGATGGCCGCCGACCGCGAGCCGGAACGCGGTGTCCGCGCCGGCGTTGATGATCCGCAACCGCACGCGTTGGCCGGGGCGGGCCCGCACCGAGAACGGGTCGGCGCCGAGGGTGCCGTTGATCAGGTAGTAGGGGTAGTCCACGTCCCCGGTGTCGGCGCCCAGCGGGTTCGCGGGATCGGCCTGGGCACCCATCCCCATGCCGTTCATGCCGCCGTGGTCCATGCCCATTCTGCTCATCGGCATCCCGCCCCGGCGCAGGGCCTCCAGCTGGAGTTCGGGGGTGCGTCCGGCCACCCCGTCGAGCCAGTCGTCGAGGACCAGGATCGCCTCGAGGTCGTAGTCGGCGCCGTCGGCGGGATCCTCGACGATGACCGGGGCGTACAGACCCCGGTCGAACTGCATCCCGACATGGGGATGGAGCCAGTGGGTGCCGGCGTCGGGGACGAGGAATTCGTAGGTGAACGGGCTGTTCGGGGCGATGGCGGGCTGGGTCAGCCCGGGCACTCCGTCCATGTCGTTGCGCAGCGCGATGCCGTGCCAGTGGATGGTGGACTCGGCCGGCAGGTCGTTGGTCAGTTCGGCGCGCAGCAGATCCCCGCGGCGCAGCCGGATCTCCCGGCCGGGAATCCGGCCGTTGTAGGCCCAGGTGTCGACCTGGACACCGCCCAGGTCGATGCGGGTCGGGCCGGCGTTCAGGGAGGCGGTGACCGTGTTCCCGGTCCCGATATTGGCTCGCCGGACCTGTTCGGCCGTCCTCACGGCTGCCGAATCGGGACCGACGGCGGTGGCCGCCGGCCCGGCGCCGCCGCCCCTGCTGCACGCGGCCGCCGTCGCCACCGCACCCAGGCCGGCCAGCGCCAGAAAGTTCCGACGCGACAGGCGGGCGGCGCCGGGAAACTGTTCGATCATGCACAACTCCTGTTCGAGCGCGGACGGCGCGGGGCCGCCGAGAACCCCACCCAATCTACGTAGTTGCATAGTAGATGGGTGGGGACGGGGGTCTGACCAGCGCGTTGACTTCGTCGACCTAGCGGGCGGCCGGTACCTCGTCGCCCTCGGGCGCGGCGCTCGGCGCCGGCGGCGGGGAGAGTCGGGCGGACCGGTCGAGCAGATACAGGGCGGTCACACACACCGCCCCGACGACGGTCAACGCCACCCAGATCAGCGCACCCAGATCCGCGTCGCGCAGTAACCCGAAGACGGCGCCGGTGCCCAGGTTGCCGAGCAGGATGCCGACCCCGACGACGGTGTTGTAGAAGCCGTAGTGGGTGGCCACGAGCCTGCCGCCCGAGAGGGCGACGACGGTGTCCATCTCGAACGGAAACACCGCGGCGGTGCCGACCGCCAACAGCGCGGCGGTGAGCACCAGGGCGCCGGCGGCGGCCCACCCGCCGAGGGTGGCCGGGCTGGGCAGCGCGATCAGCGGCAGGAACGCCAGCGCCATGATGGCCATGCCGACGACCACGCTTCGTCCCGAACCCCACCTGCGGGAGAACCAGGACGTGATCCGCAACTGTCCAGCGATCGCCACCACCCCGGACACCACGAACAGCGAGGTCACCAGGGCGGTGTCGGACCGGTCGTCACCGACGACCACCGCTGCCTGCAGGGGCAGCGCCAGATAGATCTGGAACGAGAGCACGTAGGACCCGATCATCGCCAGCGCGAACAGCACGAAGGGCCGGTTGGCCACCACCATCCGCCAGTCCTCGAGTACCGACGTCTTGGCCGCGGCCGGCTCGGCTCGGTGCGCGGGTAGCGCCCAGATCTGCACGATCGTCAGCACGGCGAAGACCGCGGCCGCCGCCAGCGAGGTGACCCGGAAATCGAGGGTGGTCAGGGCGAGACCGATCAACGGGCCCAGCAGAATCCCGGCCTGATAGAACACGTTGAACACCGCGAACGCCTCGACCCGCCGCGGCCCGGAGTCGGCGGCCAGATATGCCCGCACCGCCGGGTTGAACAGCGCACCGGCGAATCCGGTGGCGACCGAGGCGAGCAGGATCGCCGGCAGCGATTCCACGGCCGCGAGCAGCACGAAACCGGCGACCCGCAGCAGGCAGCCGGCGACGATCAGGGGTTTGTAGCCGAGGCGGTCGGCGAGGGTGCCGCCGAGCAGGAACATCCCCTGCTGGGAGAAGTTCCGCATGCCCAGGACCAGCCCGACGGCCCACGCCGCCAGCCCCAGGGGCCCGGCCAGGTACCCGGCCAGATACGGCATCAGCATGTAGAAGCCCACGTTGATGGAGAACTGGTTGACCATCAGCACCTGGGCGGGCCGGTCGAAGCTGCGGAACTGGGTCAGAAGGTTCTTCATGACATGCTCTCTGTGGGATCGACCACGGTGGCGCACCGGGTCCAGGACTTCACGATCTGGTCGGTCGGGTGGTCGATGGTCGCCGGCTCGGTGGGCGGGTTCACCTCGAGCAGGCCGTGTTCGGCGCAGTAGTCGTCGTTGTAGATGGTGTCGAAGTAGCGCTGCGGGCCGTCGGGGAAGATCGCCGCGACGCGGGTCTCCGGGGGGCTGGTGCGGGCGATCCAGCCGGCGGTCAGGGCGACGGCGCCGACGCTCCAGCCGCCGCTGGCGTGGTGGGTGGCGGCCAGGGTGCGGCAGGACCAGACCGCTTCGTGCGGTGCCACCCAGTGCACTTCGTCGAAGGCCGGGTAGTCGATGTTGTCGGGGTAGATGCTCGAGCCCAGTCCGCGCATCAGCCGGGTACTGGCGGGTTGTCCGAAGATCGTGGACCCGACGGTGTCGACGCCGACCAGTGTCAGGTCGGGGCAGAACCGGCGCAGCACCCGCGCCACACCGGCGGAGTGCCCGCCCGTGCCCACCGAGCACACCAGGGTGTCGACGCGGCCGAGCTGGGCGAGGAGTTCATGAGCGAGCGACTCGTACGCCTCGACGTTGTCCGGGTTGGTGTATTGATCCGGGCACCACGACCCCGGATGGGCACCGAGGAGTTCACCGACCTTCTCGCGCCGGGCCTGCTGCCAGCCGCCGGTGGGGTGCGGTGCGGTGACCAACTCGACGTGGGCGCCGTAGGCGGCGAGCATCCGGTGCACGATCGGTTCCAGACCGGGGTCGGTGACCAGCGTGACGGGATGGTGATGGGTGATCCCGGCCAAGGCCAGACCCAGGCCCAGGGTCCCGCTGGTGGATTCGATGATCATCGCCCCGGGAGCGAGGTCGCCGCGGGCCTTCGCCTTCTCGACCATGTGCAGCGCGGGGCGGTCTTTCATCCCGCCGGGATTGCTGCCTTCGAGTTTCGCCCAGAAGCCGCGGCCGGAATCGGCGAACGGTTCACCGATCCACAAAACCGGGGTGTTGCCGACCATGGTGCTCGGCTGCGGGCAACGGTTGGCGGTGCTCGGCAGGTGGGCGGCGGCCGGCGGCGGAACGAGGGTGGAGGGAACAGCACTGTTCATGATGAGTAATCCCTGTATCTGACTGCGACGGCGCAGTAAGTGAGTGATGGGCAGCACGAGCTGGGCCACGAGGGAAAGTCCTCAGATGGCCTGCGGGCTGCCGATCAGCACCTGTTGATACAGAGTTCGTTCAAGACGGTCCGGCCATGCCGGATGGGAACGGGCAGATCCGGCGGGGCCCGCGGCGTGCGGGGCGCCGACATCACCACCAGCACCACCGCCAGGGCCATCGCGATGACCGCGGCGACGGTCAACGGGCGGAGCGGATTATCGGATCGGGGCATGGCGACGACGGTGTGCGCCTCGTGCGCCAGGTGGGCCGATCCGTCGTCGATGTGCGCGTGCCCGGGATTCAGTTCCTCGGCCGGAAGGGCCGACGAGGAGGAGACGTGGACGTCCTCGCCCTCGTGACCGTGCGCCAGGAAGATGCCGCACTGGGCGACCGTGTACGCGAGCAAATACAGGACAGCGGCGACCGCAACTACCGTCCGCATACGCGGGGGGCGTATCGCAAGGGCCGTCACAATTTCCCGACTGTAGCAGCCGTGACCTGGGCGTCGGTCCAGATAACCGGGGGGTGCGTGGGGGTGCGGCGTCGATCCCCGCAGGTCACCAGGCCATCGGCAGGCACCACATGGTTCCGGTCACCTCGAGCACGGCCAGCGCGATCGGGGCGACGGTCACCGCGGCAGCCACGGCCGCCGACAACACCCGCACCCGCACCTTCGCCGACCGGGGCGGCGGGGACGCCAGTCGTCCGGCCCGATCCAGTAGGGCAATGTTGCCGGCGCCGAGGGCACCATCGGGAACCTGAGCCGGAGCGCACAACGCGATCAGCCCCGAGAGCAGGGTTCGCGGGCCGTGCACGCGGGCGGCGGAGTCGTCCGCGCACATCTCCAACAGGCGGCCCACCTCGGTCACCCCGGCGGCGAACAGTGTCATGCCGGGCAGGGAGGCGGCCAGCACACGGAGGACGGCGAGTATCTGCGCGTGGTGGCCGGCCAGATGGGCGCGTTCGTGGGCGAGGACGGCCTGGACCTGCCGGTCATCGAGGGCAGCGAGTGCGGCGGTGGTGATCACCACGGCGTGCGGGCGACCGGCGGCGCAGTAGGCGGCGCGCTCGGGATTGTCGATGACCACGGCATCCACTCCGTGGACCCGGCGGCCGATGAGGCGGGCCCGACGGGCGTGACCATGGGTTCGGGTACGCAACCGGAGCAGGCCCACCGTGAGGCGGCCGACGATCCAGGCGGTGACCGACACGACCCCGACCGCCGCGGCGACCCCGGTCATCGCGAACGCGGTGTCGGCGGCGCCGACCATCTCCTGCACCCGGGCCAGGCAGGCGCCGATCATCGACTCGCCGGGCCGACCGCGATACCGCACAAGACCGATCACGAGCAGCAGGGCGGCCATCGCCCACGACAGCACCACGCTGGCGATCGCCGCCGTCCAGGCGATCACGCCCAGCCGCGGGGCGAGGCCGTCATGGGTGAGGCGCCGCAGCACCGGGGGACCGAGAACGGCAACGAGCCCGCTGAACAGGAGGAAACACGCCGCCGCGCTCATCATGGGGCGGCGTCCTCATCGGCGGCCATCCGTTGCAAGGCCACCCGAAGGCCGGCGGCCTCCTCCTCGCTCATCTGCTCGAAGAAGTGGGTCAAGACCACATCGGACCTGCCGCCGGAATGGAACGCCTCGCGCATCAGCCGGGCGCTGTGCTCCTCCCGCGTCAGGGTGGGCCAGTACCGGAATGCCTTGCCGCTGCGTTCGCGCTCGAGCCATCCCTTGCGGTGCAGGTTGTCCATCGTCGACATCACCGTGGTGTACGCGATCTCCCGGCTGGTAGCCATGTCGTCGAACACCTCACGGACCGTGGTCGGCCCTTCCCGATCCCACAGCCGCTCCATCACCACCGCTTCGAGTTCCCCGAACCCGCGCACCCGCATTGCTTCTCTCCCGCCGTCTTCGTCGTCCCAGGGTACGACGCCGACCCCGTGCCGGTGCGTCGGCTCGGCGTCCGCCCACCTGAGGCAACGGGCCGAACCAACCCCTGAGATAGAGCCCCGTGGGGTGGTGGGCTTTGAGGTCGAATCCTCGGTGCCTACTCGCCACGGTTGATCGCGGCGATGGTCCCAGTATCGCCGCTGGGATCTAGCAACGCCATCGACCCCTCGGAGAGGTAGCGGCGCTCGCCGGACTGCCACTCATCGTGCATGTCGGCCAGGACCGCACCGACGAGTCGGATCACGGCCGCCTCGTTCGGGAAGATGCCCACGACACGGGCTCTGCGCTTGATCTCCTTGTTTACCCGCTCCAACGGATTGGTCGACCAGATCTTCGACCAATGTGCCCGCGGAAACGTGCTGAACGCCAAGACCTCCGCCTTCGCCTGGTCCATCAAGGGACCGATCTTGGGGAACCGGCCGGCCAACTGATCGCGGACCTCGTCCCACGTGGAGGCCGCGGTCGCGGGATCGGGCTGGGCGAAGATCGTGCGAAACACGGCGGCGACCATGTCGGAGTGCGACTTGGGGACGTGCGCCAACAGGTTTCGCGCGAAATGCACCCGACACCGCTGGTGCCCCGAGCCCTGGAACGAGCGCCGCAAGGCCGCGACCAGGCCGGCATGCTGATCGCTGATGACCAGTCGGACACCGGACAGGCCGCGTTTCTTCAGCGAAGCGAGGAAGCCGCGCCAGAACACCTCGTCCTCACTGTCCCCGACATCGAGGCCGAGGACCTCACGCGCACCCTCGGCGGTGATCCCCGTGGCGACCACGACCGCCATCGATGTCACCTGCGAAGAGGAGTTGCGTACGTGCAGGTAGGTCGCGTCGAGGTAGACGTAAGGAAACGCGGTGTGGTCGAGCGAGCGGGTGCGAAATGCGCCGACGACCTCGTCGAGGCCGGCGCAGATCCGCGACACCTCGGACTTGGAAATTCCCGAATCGATTCCCAGAGCCGCTACCAGGTCGTCCACGCTGCGGGTGGAAACTCCGTGCACGTAGGCCTCCATCACCACCGCGTACAGTGCCTGGTCGATCCGTCGGCGGGGCTCGAGGATCGAGGGGTAGAACGAGCCCTTGCGCAGTTTCGGGATCCGCAATTGGACGTCGCCGGCTTGGGTGGCCACCAGCCGGGACCGGGCTCCGTTGCGTTCGGTCGTGCGGGCCTCGGTGCGTTCATAGCGGCCGGCGCCGATCTGTTCGGTCGCTTCGGTTTCGATCAGTTCTTGCATAACCATCCGGACCGATTCACGGATCAGATTCACTCCATCTCCGGTACGGAATGCGTCGAGTAGCTCGGACAGGGCAGACTGGGACAGGGCCATCGGTGGACCTCTTTCTTCGATGCGTGCTTGGCCGTACACACCGAAGATCCCGCCGATGGCCCTCTCTACGTCGGAGCCGCGCCGCTCAGCCCCAAACCCCACCACTCCACGGGACGCCTACACCCCTGATCTACTATCTACGTACGTACTACGTATTTTGGTGTCGGGAACCGTCATCGATCGACGAATGGGAGTGGAAGCGATGCTGGAGATGTTGGGCAACCTGCAAGCATGGTGGGACTGCCAGATGATGATGATGAACGGGCAGATGTGCCAGATGTGTGAGATGTGCTCGATGATGATGCCCTCGTAGCAGCGTTTTCGATTCCGAGAACCAAGACATGAGTCGTCCCATGCCGGTCGGTGTTCGCTGGCTGGTGCCGGTCTTGGCCGTGATCGTCGTGCTGATCGTCGCCCTCTGGCCACGACAAGCGGACCAGGACTTCTCGACCGGGCCGTCCTCTCCCGTCACCGAGACCGGCCGCGGAAGTAATCAGGCCGAACTGGACCGGCTCGCCGCGACGGCGGCGCTACAGCCGTGCCCGACCGCGAAGGCGGTGCCGGACACCGAGGCGTCCAGCGGACCGCTCGGCGGCATCCGCGCCCGCTGCCTGGGCGCGGCTGCCGACGTCGATCTCGGTGCCGCCCTCGGTGGGGAGACGACCCTGATCAACGTGTGGGCCTCCTGGTGTGGCCCGTGCCGGGAGGAGATCCCCGTCCTCGAGGAATACGCGCACACCCCCGATGCCATCCGCGTCGTCGGCGTCGATGTCGACGACAGTTCCACCGCCGCGCTCGCCCTGCTCACCGAATTGGGCGCGCACTATCCGTCCTTCGGTGACACCGACGCCGGCGCCCTGCGCGGCGCCCTCGGGGCGCCGCCGGTGCTGCCGCTGAGCTTCCTCCTACGCTCGGACGGCACGATTGCGCGCATCACCGAGCCTGCGGTCTTCGCCGAACCCGCCCAAATCCACCGAGCTGTCAGCGAACTGACCTCATGACCACACCGACGCCTCAGCGGCGGGTTCGCCGCAGAGCCGCCCTCGCCGCCGTCTGCGCGGCCCTGCTCACCGCGACAGCATGTGCCACCGGTGCGGACGCCGTCGCCCAGGGCGGCACCTTCGACTTCGTTGCCCCCGGCGGGCAGACCGCCATCTTCTACGACCCACCCCAGAACCGGGGCACGATCGGCGCCCTCACCGGAGCGGATCTGATGACCGACCGACCGGTGTCGCTGGCCGACTACCCCGGGCAGGTGGTGGTGATCAACCTGTGGGGCCAATGGTGCGCCCCCTGCCGCAGCGAGGCCGACGACCTCGAAAGCGCCTACACCGCCACCGCGAACCTCGGGGTGGCGTTCCTCGGCATCAACGTCCGCGACCCGGGGCGCGACAAGGCGCAGGACTTCGTCATCGACAACGCCGTCACCTACCCCTCGATCTACGACCCACCCATGCGCACCCTGCTCGCCCTCGGCGGCAGCTATCCCACCAGCGTCATCCCCTCCACCCTCGTCCTCGACCGCCACCACCGGGTCGCCGCGGTATTCCTGCGCGCCCTGCTCACCGAGGACCTCCAACCGGTCATCGAACGGGCGGCGGCCGAGCCGAGAGATCCGAGATGACCGTGCTCGCCCAGGAACTCGGATCGAGCTTCCAGACCGCCGCCGCCACCGGACCGATGCTGCTGGCCCTCGGCGCCGCGGCCCTGGCCGGGCTGATCTCGTTCGCCTCCCCGTGCTGCATCCCCCTCGTCCCCGGCTATCTGTCGTATCTGGCCGGGATCACCGGCGCGGAAACCGAGTCCACCCCCGTCGGTGGGGCCGGGGTGCGCACGGCCACCCGCTGGCGGGTCACCGGCGCCGCGGTCCTGTTCGTCGCCGGATTCACCGTCGTCTTCGTCCTCGCCACCGCATCGGTGTTCGGGGCGATCAGCGTGCTGCAACTGAACCGGGAACTGCTCGGGCGGATCGGCGGCGTGGTCACCATCGTGATGGGACTGGCCTTCCTCGGCGCGATTCCGGCCCTGCAGAAGGACACCCGCCCGCATCCGCGGCGGATCTCCCACCTCGCCGGCGCCCCACTGCTCGGGGCCGTGTTCGGGCTGGGCTGGACCCCCTGCCTGGGACCCACCCTGGCCGGGGTGCTGTCGGTGGCCGCCGGCACCGAGGGCACCACCGCCGCCCGCGGGGTCACCCTGATCGTCGCCTACTGCCTGGGTCTGGGCCTGCCGTTCATCCTGCTCGCCTTCGGCTCCACCGCGGCCGTGCGCGGTGTCGGCTGGCTGCGGCGGCACTCGCGCATCCTCCAGATCGTCGGGGGGCTGACCCTCGTCGTGGTCGGGCTCGCGTTGCTCACCGGCGCGTGGGATGTGTTCGTTGCCTGGATCCGGGACGAGTTCGTCACCGCCGTCGTCCTCCCCATCTGACCCGGTGGGAGCCGTGGGAAACAAGTGAATATCGGCACAGAAGTGAAGAAAGTGTATTAGCGTTACGGCGTGTCGTCTTGACTTGTCGCGCCGGTCCGTGTGTGTGCTTCACCGCCGAACCCCCGGCGTGACTGCTCGGAAGGGACCTGCGATGCGCGGTATCACCTCAGCGGCGCTGACCGCCTGCACGAGACGGCTGCCCACCACCCTGGCGCTGGGTGCCTCGGCGGCGGTGGTGGTGGTCCTTACGGCCCCACCCGCCGCGGCCGACCATCCCGGCCACGCGGATTCACCGTCCGCGCTGGCCGCGGCGCTGGCCGACGCGGTGACCATGGTCGCCGACGCGGCGCAGCCGGACGTGGTGGTGGTCGATCCGAGCCGCTGGCAGACCGTCGCGAACATCGCGGCCGCCAGTCTGCGGAACGCCGAGGCGGGCGGCTCGCTCGCCGACACGTTCGAGGCCCAGCACCTGCTCGCCGGATGCCTGAGCGGATTCGCCACCGGCTCCACCGCCGCCGAGGTGCTCGGCGCCTGCGCCGACGAACTCGGCGCCGTCGACGGCGGCATCGCGCCGAGGTTGCTCGCCGCACTCGAACTCGGCGACGTCTCCGAATCCTCCGGCCCCGGCGTCTTCGACCACGCCACCGACCCGGCCGAGGCTGCGGCGGCACCCGACTCGGAGCTCGCCGAGGCCACCGCTCCGAACCCGGACGAGGAGCAGACCGCCGGCACCGATGCCGAAACCGGTGAGGCCGAGGCCGCGGCCGATCCGCAGAGCAAGCACACCGACCACCCCGAGGACACCGAGGCCCCCTCACCCGAGGCGGACACCGGCGGCGACGCCGACGGATCCCACACCCACGACGGCACCGACACCGAGGGGGCCGCCGGCGACGCGACCGGTGACGAGACCGGTGCAGAGACCGAGGCCGGCGCGGCGGCTCCGCAGCAGCCCCGCACCTGGAATCGCCCCGGTACCAAAGAATTCGTGGCACCCAGCGCGGGCACCGTCACCGCCACCATGGGGGATGGGCGTGGACACGAGGGCATCGATATCGCCAACACCCTCGGCGCGCCGATCGTCGCCGTCGCCGACGGCGAGGTCATCGACGCCGGCCCCGCCCAAGGTTTCGGGCTGTGGGTGCGGATCCGGCACGACGACGGCACCATCACCACGTACGGGCACAACAACGACAACCTGGTCGAGGTGGGGGAGCGGGTCAAGGCCGGGCAGCAGATCGCGACCGTCGGCAACCGCGGCAATTCCACCGGCCCGCACCTGCACTTCGAAATCGAAGACCCGGACGGGGAAATCGTGGACCCCGTCAAATGGCTGGCCAAGCGCGGCGCCTCCATCATCGGACTCGACTGAGCTGACCGCTGTCCTTCTCCGCAACCGGACGGACAATCGGCGGCAGAGCTCGTGCAGCGACGCAGCAGCGGCGGAAAGGGAGGGTGGTCGGTGATGATCGACGTCGAGGACAGCATCGTCATCGAACGCCCCATCGGCGAGGTCTTCGACTTCGTCGCCGACCAGACCAACGCGCCCCGCTGGCAGAACGGACTCGAGCAGGTCCGCCGGATCACCGACGGACCACCCGGGGTGGGCACCAAACATGTTGTCGTCCGCAAGTTTCTGGGTCGAAAGCTGGACCTGATCAACGAATACGCCCGGTTCGAGCCGAACGCGGAGATCACCTTCACCGGTGCATCCGGCCCGAGCCGCTTCGAGGTGACGTACCGGACCGAGGAGACCACCGAGGGAACCCGGCTCAGCTGCCACATGCGGATGGAGCAGAAGGGACTGTTCGCCCTCGCTGACCGGGTGGTCGCCGCAAGCCTGCGCAGAGACTTCGCCGGCAACCTGCGGAACCTCAAGGCATTACTGGAAACCCGCGCAGAGTAACCGCCACCCGGTCTGATCCGGCCGCGACCTTATGTCGGCATACTGGCCGCCGCCCGGTTCCGCAGCGCCTTCCGGTGCCCGTACGCGGTCAGCCCGCGCGGCTTGTACACCGCCAGCACCAGCGCGGCGAGCACCACGACCAGCGCGGCGGTGGCATGCACCAGATGGGTCGGGTCCGCCAGGACGGCCCGGTCGGCCGGCGACCAGCTCGGCTGCGCCGCGACGGTCGCGGCGTACTCGATCGAACGGGTGTAGAGCACCAACACGACGGTGGCGACCAGATTCAGCACCAGCTTGAACAGCACCCAGTAGTGGCGCAGCAGACCCCAAGTGCCGAGCGAGCAGATCAACCCGGTGACCAGCGAGGCCACCGCCAACGGCAGCAGCACCGCGTCGGCGAGCATCGCCATCACCCGGTAACCCCCGCGCACGTGTTCCGGATCGGCCCCGACCAACGTGGCCGCGGCCACCACGAGATAGGTGATGACGGCGCCGAGCCACCCCGCCGAGGCCCCGATGTGCACACATCGCGCCAGGGTGCGCGCCCTCGGCGGCATCGTCACAGCGGGATCGGCCCGATCCGCGCGCCCGGCGAGAACCCGCCACTGTCGGCGCCGATCACCGAGTGCACCACCGCGGCGGGGGCGGACAGATGCCGGCCCGGACCGTGGTTGCCGGGCACCACCAGCACGCCCCAGCCGATCAGGTTGAGCACTACAGCGGTGACCGCCATCCCGACGATGCTGGCGCTGTTCATGATCGAGCTGACGCCACACCGCGACCGGCCTGGTCATCATTTTGGCGGCTGTTCCGTCATGGTGGCCTCGTAATGCTCGAACACCGAAAATCATGCCGGATCGATCGGCACCTGCTTACCTGTTCAGATATACAGATGTCGGGGTCAGGTGCCACGAGCGTAAGGGCTCGGTCCGTGCGAAAGCCTGCTCGTCCGGTGACCGTCCGAGACCGAACATGCGCGTACCGGCGATGCGCTGACGGAAACTTACTGACTCGAGGCGAACCTGTCACGTTCCCGAACGCTCCGGACGTGGCCGTAAAACGATCCACATCGACGCCAGTACGGCGAGCAAACCCGCCGCGGACCATCCCGTAGGCCATTCTCCAAAGAGTAAGGATCCCAAGATAATTCCGACAACCGGTGCCAAGAATGTCCACGCGCTCAGCGCGTCCAGCCGGCAGTGCCTGGTTTCGGTGAACCAGGCCACGAACGCGGCGGCCGTACCCACCAACGACAGAAACGCCAATACCGCAACGAATCGTGGGGTCCAGTCGATTGCAGGGGGGCCCTCGACCATTCCCGCCCAAACCGCCAACGCAACTCCGCCGATCACGAAATGCCAACCGCTGGCCGCGAGCACGTCCAAACCCGCAAGGCGCCGCGACAGCAGCGTGCCGCCCGTGATCGCGGCCGCGGCCAGCAGTGACAACAGCGCTCCGCTGCCACCGCCCCCTGGCACCGCCACCACCAACAGGCCAGAGAACCCGACCGCTAACGCCGCTGCGGTCTGGACGGTCACTGCTTCGCCGTACAACCACCACGCCGGCAACAAGATCAGCAATGGTTGGGCGTTGGCGAGCACCGCTGCGGTGCCGGTCGCCAGTCCTGACACTCCGGCGAACATTGCGGCGAACGCGACCGCCACGTTGACCAGGCCCAACACCGTGATCAGTAACCAGGCGTGGAATCCACGCGGCCTGGGCCGACTCTGAACTTCGGCGACCAAAACCAGACACACCCCTGCCACCAAGGCGCGCAGGGCGGCGAACCACAACAGCGACGAGTCCCGAAGCCCCCAGCGAATAGCCACGAAACAGGCTCCCCACGAGGCGGTGATCCACAACAGTCGCCACGGCTTCGGCGCACGCCGAAGCTCCGCGACGCCCGCTGAACCGGTGCCGGCGGTCATCGTGGCCACTGCACGTGGAAATCGGCCCGATCATGACGAACCAGCACCGAACCCTGGAACTGCTGAGGGAGACCTGGAATGCAAGCCTGTGCCTTCACCGCCTGCCTCCTCACCGTCTTGCCTGATTCGAAACCTTCATGAACGTCCATCACCGTCGGTGCATAGAACGAGTCCTGTATCTGGCTGGCCGGTATGACGATCTCCGGCGAATGCCATGGATTGAGTTCTGCTCGCACCGGTTCGGCAGGCGCTCGGTCGGCGCCGACACCTCGTTGCTAACGGGAACGGTGACCCTGGGCGGCAGAAAGTGAGCACCGGCTCGGACTCGTCAAAGAGCTCATGAGAGCACACACAGCACCGCTAGACGTGGTTGCGGTCATTGCGGTGCCTGTCCGCGCAGCGTCGCCAATCGGCTGCGGTACTCGGTCTCGTCGAGTTCACCGCGGGCGAATCGTTCGGCGAGCAACTGCTCCGCTGTGTGGAGCACCGGCAGGTGCGTGGGCGACGATGCCTCGCGCCCGACATATCGGACCAGCATCACGACGCCGGTGATCAGTAGCCCCCAGAACAGCACCATTCCGATGATCATCAGCGCATAGCCCCAGCCGCCGGGATCACTGCCGTACCAATACATCACGATGACTTCTCCTCATTTACTTGGATGGAAGCGTTGTATGCCCCGGCGACACTCGGTGGGATAGGCGCGGACAGCGGGGATCGATGCCATGTGCTCCATGGTCTGTGCCAGGACGTGCCGGGTCAGAGTCCGGGCGCGTTGTAGAGCGGGAACCAGCGAGTGAGATCCTTCTCCACCCGCAGATCGGTCTCGATGGCCGACGTGATCTGTAGCTCGAGGCTGTTGTCGCGTCGATCGGTCCCTGCGGGGGCGAAGGGGTACCAGCTGCCCCGCTTGTAGAGGTAGACGAGCCCGAGCGGGCGGGTGCCGTCGGTGAACGCGATGACGGTACACAGCAGTGCCGACCCGAACCCGGCGTCGACGAGGGCGCTGTTGACGGTGTGCAGATCGGTCACCAGGCCTTCGAGATCGTCGGGGTCGGTGCGGCGGATGAGCCAGGAGAATCCGTAGGTGTCGGTCTGCTCGCTGTATTTGCCTCCGTCGAGGGCGAGTAGTCCGTCGACCTCCTCCCGTAGTTGGGCAAAGCCACCGCCTTCGGCGGCTTTGAAGCAGACCGCGCCGGTGCCGGTGGGGTGGAACCGGGTGCTGACCTGAAGGGTGACCGCGGCGGCGGGCAGTGCGAAGAGTTGGTCAAGATTGGGCGGCACCGGTGCGGAGCGGCCGAGGAGCGCATCGAGGAAGCCCATGGGGTCTAGAACTCCTATCCGAGTTGGCGGGCGATGTCGCCGAGCTGCGCGAGCCGGCGATCGAGCGGCGGGTGGGTGGCGAAGAGCGAGGAGAGGCTGAACCCCTCGGCGAGGGCGGGGGCGAAGAAGAAGGCGTTGAAGGCCTCGGCCTGGCGCAGGTCCCGGGTGGGGATGCGTGCCATCTCGCCGCTGACCTTGGTCAGGGCCGACGCCAACGCGGACGGCTGGCCGGTGAGCAGCGCGCCGGATCGGTCCGCCGACAGTTCCCGATATCGGGACAACGCCCGGGTGAGCAGGAACGAGACGGCGTAGACGACCGCGGAGACCACCACGACTGCCATCAAAACGACGGCGGTGCTGCCGCCTTCTCCGTCGTTGCGTCCACGGCCGCCACCGAACCCGCCGAAGAAGCCAGCGTACAGGGTGAACCGGGTGATCAGCCCGGCCAGCACGCCCAGGAAGGAGGCGATCGTCATCACCGCCACGTCACGGTGGGCGACGTGGGAGAGTTCATGTGCGAGCACCCCTTCCAGTTCCTCGGTGTCGAGGCGACGCAGGATGCCCGTGGTCACGCAGACCACCGCCCGGGTGGGGCTGCGCCCGGTGGCGAACGCGTTGGGCACATCGACCTCGGCGATCGCCACCGCCGGTTTGGGCATGTCCGCCAGCGAACACAACCTGTCGATGACCCCATGGAGTTCGGGCGCCTGATCGGGGGTGACGATCTTGCCGCGCATTGCGTAGAGCGCGATGCGGTCGGAGAACCAGAATTGCGCGAACAACAGTCCACCGGCGATGACGACCGCCACGATCGCACTCTTCAGCAGAACGATGAGCACGGCGGTGAATACGACATAGATCAGACCCAGCAGGAATGTGGTCCAGAGCATGCGGCGGGTCAGCCCGCGATCGGGCCGGAAGCGGCTCTTCATCGTCTCACCCGGGAATCAGGCCTTCCTCGCCGAGCAGGGCGCGTACTTCGTCCAGGCTGCTTTCCTGGGCGGGGAGGATGACATCGGAGACGGACAGCGAGTCGTCGGCGAGGGGCGTGCCGACGGCTCTCACCCGGTCCAGCAGGGTGTTCAGGGCGTGCTGGAATCGTTGTTCGTCGCCGGCGGTTACCGCTTCGGCCACGGCAGAGTCGAGCTCGTTCAATTCGTCGAGGTGTTCTTCGGCGATGTCGAGCTGGCCCTCGCCCAGGATGCGTACGATCACGACCGGTCCTCCTTCGGTGATCCGGGCCCGGCGTCCAGGGGGGTGGGCGACGAGGCCTCTTGACTGGTGCCCGGTAGCGCGGCTCGATTTCCCGAGGGGAGCGCGCGTTTGAGGTGGGCCAGTTCCGCTTCGACGTCGGACTGGGAGGACATCTTCTCCAGTTCGGCCTGGATGTCGTCCTTGGTCGTGCCGGTGGCGTCTTCGAGTGCCCCGGAGGCGAGGAGTTCGTCGATGGCGCCGGCGCGGGCCTGCAGCTCGGCGGTCTTGTCCTCCGCGCGTTGCATGGCCAGCCCGACGTCGCTCATCTCTTCGCTGATCCCCGAGACCGCTTCACCGATCTTCGTTTGGGCTTCGGCCGCGGTGTAACTGGCCTTGATCGTCTCCTTGCGGATGCGGAACGCTTCCACCTTCGCCTGCAGACGCTGTGAGGCCGCGGTGAGTTTGTCCTGTTCGGCCTGCAGCGCCGCCTGCTGCGGGGCGAGCTCGGCCAGCTGCTGCTGCGCCGCCGACCGGCGAGTCAGAGCCTCCCGGGCCAGATCATCGCGGCCCGCCGCGACCGCTGCCGTCGCCTGCTGCTGCAAGGTGCCGACCCTCGCCTCCAATTGGTGGGCCTGCAGGTCCAGGCGCTTGCGGCTGGTCGCCACATCCGCCAGCCCACGGCGCACCTGCTGCAACATCTCGAGTTGCTTCTGATACGAATAATCCAGCGTTTCCCGCGGATCCTCGGCACGGTCGAGAGCCTTACTGGCCTTTGCCTTGAAGATCAGCGCGAGACGTTTACCCAGGCTCATTGCGTTCCTTTCCTGCAAGCTCGATCCCTGGTGGACCCCCTCGATGCCCTGCGCGCGGGGACTCGAAAGGTCTTGCGCAGTCAGCGTCGGCCGCAGCCCTTCCGCGGGCCTGACCCGTTTATGCGTCGGTTCGTTGCCGAGTGTCGGCGGCGAACCCCCGCAAATCGGTGAGGGTTTTGTGAAGATTCGTTGAAGAAGCGGACCGGTCGACTGCGCCCGGCGCTGCCACGGTATTGAGTTGAGGAATCGGCGGGTCACAACCCGAGGAGAGTGCACCGATCACGCGGCACTCGTTCGGGTTGATGTAGTGCGGTGGGAAAGGGGTGGCACATCGACCTCGCCATCACGGCGTCCGATTCGACACCCCCACCGCCGCTTTCCGGTGCCGGCCGCCGGTGGTGCACCCGCCTGACGCAGTGGCGCTGACGTCCCGATGACCACCGCAAGTGTTCCGAGGAGCGAGATGAACAGTTCGGGGTCCGCGGAGTCGGCGCCGGTGAACGCGGTGCTGACCGCTGAAGGAATCGAGAAGAGCTTCCGGCAGGGATGGTGGCCGGCCCGCCGCGATTTCCCGGTACTGCGGGGCGTGGATCTCGTGCTGCAGCCGGGCGAGGTGGTCGGGCTGACCGGGGAGAACGGGTCGGGGAAGTCGACGTTGATGAAGATCCTCGTCGGCGAGTACCGGCCGGACGCCGGCACCGTGACCCGGTCGGGGCGGCTGGGATACTGCCCGCAGCAGCCGGTGGTCTACGAGAGGTTGACCTGCGAGGAACACTTCGAGCTGTTCGGCTGCGCCTACCGGATGACCCCGAACGAGGAGCGACGGTCCCGCCGGGGACTGTATGCGGCGCTCGGCTTCGAGCGGTACGCGGACACCCGCGCCGACCGGCTGTCCGGCGGTACCCTCGCGAAACTCAACCTCGGGTTGGCGATGCTGGCCGACCCGGAGGTACTGCTGCTCGACGAGCCGTACTCCGGATTCGACTGGGACACCTACCTACGGTTCTGGGAACTGGTGGCACAGCGCCGGGAAACCGGCCGCTCGGTGCTGATCATCAGCCACTTCGTCACCGACGAGCACCGATTCGACCGCATCGTCGACCTGCGCAACGGGAGGGCGGCGGCGAGATGAGAAGCGAGGATCACCTGCCGGGGGCGCCGGGCGAGGTCGCGCTACTCGTCCACCGATTCCTGGCCGACTACGCCCGCAATCCGGTCAACATACTGGTGCTGGTGCTGGTCCCGGTGGTGTTCGTGATCGTTGCGGCCGGGTCGATGGCCGATGCCGCGAAACTGCTCGGCGGCGCGGGCGGGCCCGCGGTGGAAACCGCGACCGCCGGCTGGGCGGCGGGATTCCTCGCCGGTATCGCCATGTTCTTCCAGATCGGCGCCGCCCGTGCGGCCGATCGGCGACTGGTCTCGGCGGGCCTTGCGCCGATTCGGTTGGTCGCAGCCCGGCTCGGGACCGGCCTGGTGCTGGGAGCGTTGGTCGCGGCGGCGGCCCTGCTCGCCTTGGCCGCGCGCACCGGCATCGGCGACCTCGGCCGGGCGATCGCCGGCACGCTGATGTTCGCGGTGATCTATCTGGCGATCGGCGCACTGGTGGGGGCGCTGGTGCGCAACCCGGTCAACGGCACCGTCCTCATCTTGTTCGTCTGGATTCTGGACGTGTTCTTCGGACCCGCCGTCGGATCCCCCGATCGCATCGAAACCCGGTGGTTCCCGACGCATTTCGTGACGTTGTGGATGGTGGACATTCCGTCCCGGCACGGCGGCCGGATCGGGGACCTCGGCTGGGCACTGGTGTGGATGTTCGCGGCGCTGATCGTCAGCACCGTCGTCATCACCGCGACCGTCGGTGTGTCCCGGCGGCCGCGGCGGCGCCCCCCAGCTGGATCCGGGCGGGGTCAGCTTTCGGCCGGACTGCGGATGGGTCTGCGCGACTACCGCCGCAACCCGGTGCTGTGGGTGCTGCTGGTGGTGGTACCGATCGTGTTCATTGTGCTGGCCAAGGCGATGACCGCGCAGGAGTCCGGTGTGTTCTCGCTGGTGGAGGGTGGTCGGACGGTGATGGAGGTGTTCTGGTTGCCGGATGTGCATGCCGGGACGATGACCCCGATCGCGATCTCCTCGCTGGCGGCGTTGGCCGGACTGTTCGTCGGGCTCGATGCCCGGGCGGGCGATCGACGACTGACCCTGGCCGGCTTTCCCTTCCCCCGGCTGCTGGCGGTGCGGTTGACGATGATCGGATGCGCCGCAGCCCTGGTGACCCTCTCGTCGTTGATGGTGACCGCCACGGTGTTCGATGCCCGGCAGTGGGGCGTCTACGGAGCCGGGAATCTGCTCATGGCTGTGACCTACGGGCTGCTCGGTTTCTGTCTGGGGCCGATCTTCGGGCGCGTGGGTGGGGTGTTCATCGCCTTTCTGGTGCCGTTTCTCGATATCGGGATCGGCCAGAGTCCGATGCTGCGGCCGGAACCGGCGACCTGGGCACACGCCCTCCCGGGATTTGGGGCGATGCGGGTGTTGCTCGATGGCGGGTTGACCGCACGGTTCGACGAAGCCGGGCCGCTGCTGGCGGCGTTGGCGTGGGTGTTCGCGCTCACCGCGCTGGCCGGGTGGCTGTTCCACCGCACCCCCGCCACTCCCGTGCGTCCCCGGTTGGGGATGTGATCGGCGGCGAACCCACCACCCCGGTGCCCTCGGGCAGCGGGGTGGTGGGTGCTGTTACTGGTTGGGGGTGAACCGGCGCAGTCGCAGGCTGTTGCTCACCACGAACGCCGAGCTGAAGGCCATTGCGGCGCCGGCGATCAGCGGGTTGAGTAGGCCCAGGGCCGCCAGCGGCAGGGCCGCCACGTTGTAGGCGAACGCCCAGAACAGATTGCCCTTGATCGTGCGTAGGGTGGCCCGTGCCAGACGGATTGCGTCCGGGGCGGCCCGCAGGTCACCGCGCACCAGCGTCAGGTCCGAGGCCTCGATCGCGACGTCGGTGCCGGTGCCCATCGCCAGACCCAGGTCGGCCTGGGCGAGGGCGGCCGCGTCGTTGACGCCGTCGCCGACCATCGCCACCACCCGCCCCTGGTCCTGCAGGTTCTTGATGACGTCGACCTTGTCGCTGGGCAGGACCTCGGAGATCACATCGTCGATCCCGACCTGGTTCGCGACGCTCCGCGCGGCGCGGTGATTGTCCCCGGTGAGCAGCACGGGGGAGAGGCCGAGCTCGCGCAGTTCACTGATCGCTGCGGCGGAGGTGTCCTTGACGGTGTCGGAGATGACGATCACCGCGCGGATCGCCCCGTCCCACGCAATCCACACCGGGGTGCGGCCCTGTGTTTCGGCCTCGTCGACGACGAGCTGCAGCTCGTCGGGGGCAGTCAGCGCCCACTGCTCGCGCAGCCAGCTGTTCCGGCCGGCGAGCATGGCATGGCCCTCGACGACACCGGACACCCCACGGCCGCCGTGGTTTTCGAAACCCTCGACCGCCGGCAACGGGCCTACCTCGGCGGCGTGTGCGGCGACCGCCTGGGCGATGGGGTGTTCGGAGGCATGCTCGAGCGCACCCGCCAGCCGCAGGACTTCGGCGTCGGACACCCCGTCGGTGACGTGCACCGAGACGACGGCCATCCGGCCGGTGGTGATGGTGCCGGTCTTGTCCAGGACGATCGTGTCGACGCGGCGGGTCGATTCGAGGATCTGCGGGCCCTTGATCAAGATGCCGAGCTGGGCGCCGCGGCCGGTGCCTACGAGCAGCGCGGTCGGCGTCGCCAACCCCAGCGCGCACGGGCACGCAATGATCAGCACCGCGACCGCGGCGGTGAACGCCGCCGTCACCGTGTTCCCGGTGAGCAGCCATACCGCGAGGGTCAGCAGCGCGAGCCCGATGACGATGGGCACGAACACCGCCGAGACCCGGTCGGCGAGGCGCTGGACCTGCGCTTTCCCGTTCTGCGCCTCGATCACCAGCCGCGCCATCTGCGCGAGTTGGGTGTCGGCGCCGACCCGGGTGGCGCGGACGACGATTCGCCCACCGGCGTTGACGGTGGCACCGACGACGCTGTCGCCGGGCCCGACCTCGACGGGGACCGGTTCGCCGGTGAGCATCGATGCGTCGACCGCGGAAGTGCCGGCGGTGACGATCCCGTCGGTGGCGATCTTCTCCCCGGGCCGGACGACGAACACATCGCCGACGGCGAGTTGGCCGATCGGGATGCAGATCTCGGATCCCCCGCGGAGCACGGCGACGTCCTTGGCTCCCATGTCCAGCAGGGCGCGCAGCGCGGCCCCGGACTGCCGTTTCGCGCGGGCCTCGAAGTAGCGGCCGGCGAGGATGAAGGTGGTCACCGCCGAGGCGACCTCGAGGTAGATGTGCGGTTCGGTGCTGCCGGTGGTCAGCAGGTCGAAGTTCATCCGCATGCCGGTCATGCCGGCGTGGGTGAAGAACAGCGCCCACAGCGACCACAGGTAGGCGGCGGTCACGCCGACGGAGATGAGGGTGTCCATCGTGGCGGCGCCGTGCCGCAGGTTCGCCCAGGCGGCGCGGTGGAACGGCAGCGCGCCCCACACCACCACGGGGGAGGCGAGGGTCAGGGTCAGCCACTGCCAGTTGTCGAACTGCAGCGCCGGGATCATCGACAACAGCACGACCGGCACGGTCAGCACCGTCGAGACGATCAGCCGCTGCCGCCACTCGGCGGCCTCGTCCGGTTCTGTGGGTACGGCCGTCGTCGCCCCGGCGGCGTCCGCGGGGGAAGCGGAGAGGGTGGCGGTGTATCCGGTCGTCTCGACCGTCGCGACGAGGTCTTCGGGGGCCACCCGGTCGGCGAAGGTGACCTTGGCCTTCTCGGTGGCGTAATTGACGGTGGCGGTGACCCCGTCCATCCGGTTGAGTTTCTTCTCGATCCGCGCCGCACACGACGCGCACGTCATTCCCCCGATCGACAGCACGACATCGTGCTGTCGATCACCGGACTTCGTGATCCGGGTCGTCATGCCAATTCCTTCCCAACTCGAATACCGCTACCCCTGTGATGTTCTCGTTGTCCGTGTTCGTGATCGGCCCTGCGATCACCGGTGACACCGCCCCCGACAACCCGGCGCCCACGCGGACGCCCCCTTCGACCGAACACGGTGAACACCACGGCGGTTGAGCCGAGTACCGGCGGGCGGGTTCCTCCATCCGCCGGCGTCGTGCGTCAGCCGCAGCAGCAGCCAGCGGCATTGCCCGCCATCGGCAGGGCGCGACCGGCGGCCACCGTGCGTTCCGTCGAGACGACTTCGTACCCCGCCGCCGAGATGGCCTCCGCGACAGCGGACGGGGTCGGCGCGCCGACCGTGGTCACGGTGCCCGTCTGCAGGTCCACGCGTACCCCGGTCACGCCGGGAACGGAACCCACTGCAGCCTTCACCGTCGACACGCAGTGCCCGCAGGTCATCCCCTGGACTGTGTATGTGGTGGTCATCGATCTTCACCCTTCTCGGACGCGTCGATGCGCGTCCCGTGCAGTGAAGTATATACCCCTAGGGCGTATAGGTAAATGGATGTTCTGTCGCATCGACGAGAAACCTGATGTCGGTCCATGTCGACAGCGGCCTCGGCTCGAGTCTCTGCGCTGACTTCTTCATCGAATCTTCACCAAACAACCAGCCAAGCCATACCGGGTGGGGGCAGGCTCGGACGTGATCGACCAGTGACTGGCAGGCGTATTCCGAGTTTCAACAAACGTTTTGATCAGACATCGAGGAGCAGTGATGACGCAGAAATGGAGTGTCAACGTCACCCCGGCCGAGCGGATCGCCCGGATCCTCGTCGGCGGGGTCGGCGTGGTCGGCGGGGTTTACCTGATCACGGGCGGGGCAACGGCCGTGATCATGGCATTGGCGGTGCTGTTGATCCTGGCCGGACTGGATCTGGTGGTGACCGGGGCGACCGGCCATTGCCCGCTGTACCAGAAGCTGGGCCATGTCCCGGCATCGTTGAAGGGCGGAACGTCATGACCGAGGATGATCGGCGGGAGCCCTCTATCGGCGACAACAGCGGCCACGACGACCATGCCGAGCATCCGGGTGCCGGTGGGCACAGTCGTCACCGCTGGATGATGATCGCCTGCTGCATCCCGATGGTGGTCATCGCCGTCGCACTGATCGCCACCGGAACGGTGGGAATCGGCGGCATCGTGTTCGCGCTGGCGTGCGTGGGAATGATGGCGGCGATGATGTTTTCGATGGGCGGAGAACACCGGCATTGACGCCCCGCCCCCCATCAACCCAGTGGGTCGGTGATCAACACCATGACCAGCTGAAGTCGGTGCTGCTCGAGCGGGGCGATGCCGGCTCGGTGCCGCGACAACGAAAGGTGCCACAGCGAATGAACCGAACCACCGTGCTCGAAGTGGGTGGACTGCACTGGGCGAGCTCGACGGCGTCCGTCGAGGCCACCCTGCGCCGTCGCCCGGGAGTCGCCTCCGTCGCGGCGAACGCTGTAAACCAGACCGCCACCGTCACCTACGACCCGGCGAAGACGTCGGTGGTCGAACTGTCGAAGTGGGTGCGTGACTGCGGCTATCACTGCGCCGGACGTTCGGTGCCCGATCACGTATGCGACCCGATGTCCGAGCCGGCCGCCGTGGCCGAACACCTCCACCACGCCCCGCCGCCCGGTGCGCCCGCCGCACCGGCAGCACATGAGGCACATGAGGCACATGGACGGTCGCCGCAGGAGATGATGGGCCACGGCGGTGGTCATGCCGGGATGTCGATGGATGACATGGTCCGGGACATGCGCAACCGCTTCCTGGTTGCCGCGGTGCTGTCGATCCCGATCTTGCTGTGGTCCCCGATCGGCCGCGACGTCCTCGGATTCACGGTGGCCGCACCGTTCGGTCTGCGCGACGACGTCTTCTCCTTCATCCTGTCGATCCCGGTGATTTTCTACTCGGCCTGGATCTTCTTCGACGGCGCCTACCGCGCATTGAGGGCACGGACGCTGGACATGATGGTCCTGGTCGCGGTGGCCGTCGGCACCGGATGGCTCTACAGCGCCGCCATCACCGTCACCGGCGGCGGTGAGGTGTTCTACGAGGCCGCCACGGTGCTGACCGCGTTCGTGCTGCTCGGGCACTGGTTCGAGATGCGCGCCCGCGGCGGCGCGAACGACGCGATCCGTACCCTGCTCGAACTGGCCCCGCCGATGGCGCTGGTGCTGCGCGACGGGGAACCGGTCGAGATCCCCACCGCCGAGGTCGTGGTCGGGGATCTGCTGCTCATCCGCCCGGGCGCGAAGATCCCGGTCGACGGCACGGTCGAGGAGGGAAGCTCGGAGGTCGACGAGTCCATGGTCACCGGCGAGAGTCTGCCGGTGACCAAGACACCCGGATCGCAGGTGATCGGCGCTTCGATCAACACCACCGGCACCCTGCGGGTCCGCGCTATCAAGGTCGGCTCCGACACCGTTCTCGCCCAGATCGTCGCCCTGGTCCAGGAGGCCCAGAACTCCAAGGCGCCCGGGCAGCGACTCGCCGACCGGGCCGCCTTCTGGCTGGTCCTGGTCGCGCTGATCGGCGGCACCGGCACGTTCGTGGTGTGGCTCCTGGCGGGTGAGAGCGTGCAGATGGCGCTGCTGTTCGCGATCACCGTCGTGGTCATCACCTGTCCCGACGCGCTGGGCCTGGCCACCCCGACGGCGATCATGGTCGGCACCGGCCTCGGAGCGCAGCGGGGGGTGCTGTTCAAGAACGCCACCGCACTGGAAACCTCGGCGCGCATCGACACCGTGGTGATGGACAAGACCGGCACCCTGACCAAGGGCGAACCGGAGGTCACCGACGTGGTCGCCGACGGTATCGGCGAGGACGAACTCCTCGCCCTCGTCGCCGCGGTCGAACGCGAATCCGAGCACCCGCTGGCCGGCGCGATCGTCCGTTACACCGCCGAACGCGCGATCCCGCAACTGCCGCTGGCCGAGTTCTCGAGCGTGCCCGGGCACGGTGCCACCGCCGCGGTGCAGGGCCGCCGGGTCGCGGTCGGCAACCGCAAGCTCATGGTCGCCGAACAGGTCGATTTCGGTGCCCTGATGGATCGGCGGGACGAGCTGGCCTCGACCGGGCGTACCGCGGTGCTGGTAGCCGTCGACGGCCGGGGGGTCGGGGTGATCGCGCTGGCCGATGCCGCCCGGGAAACCTCCGCCGACGCGGTGTCCGCACTCCACGACCTGGGCATCGAGGTGGTCATGCTCAGCGGCGACAACGAGGCCACCGCCGCGCGCATCGCCGGACAGCTGGGCATCGACACCGTCATCGCCGAGGTGCTGCCCGGTGACAAGGCCGCCAAGATCGCCGAGCTGCAGCGTGCCGGCAAGAAGGTCGCCATGGTCGGTGACGGCGTCAATGACGCCCCCGCCCTGGCCCAGGCGGACCTGGGCATCGCGATCGGCGCCGGCACCGACGTCGCGATCGAAACCGCCGACCTGGTGCTGATGCGCTCGGACCCGCTCGACGTGCCGATCGCGCTGCGGATCGGGCGGGGCACCCTCCGCAAGATGCGGCAGAACCTCGGATGGGCGGTCGGCTACAACGTCATCGCCCTGCCGATCGCCGCCGGGGTCTTCGAACCCTCACTGGGGCTGGTGCTGCGCCCGGAGATCGCCGCCCTGTCGATGTCCGGCTCCAGCCTCATCGTCGCGGTCAACGCCCTGATGCTCAAACGACTCAAGCTGCCCACCCCGCCCGAACCACACCCCGCCGCGCCCCGACCGGCGCCCGAACCCACACCAACAGGTCCGCGGTGAGCGGTGACTCGAGCGAACTATTCGTCAACGACGAGGAGCACAATGCACGTCATACCCGAATCAACATCTCCGGCAGACTCATTGACCGATCAGGAACTCGGCGACCTCGACGCGTGGTGGCGGGCGGCGAACTACCTGTCGGTGGGTCAGATCTACCTGATGGGCAACCCCCTTCTCCACGCACCGCTCCGTCCCGAGCACATCAAGCCCCGGCTTCTCGGCCACTGGGGCACCACGCCGGGACTGAACTTCATCTACGCCCACCTCAACCGGGCAATAACCGCACGCGATCTGAACATGATGTACGTCATGGGACCCGGTCATGGCGGCCCGGGACCGGTGGCCGCCGCGTGGCTCGAGGGCACCTACAGCGAGATCTACCCCGACATCACGCAGGACGAGGACGGGATGAAAAGGCTGTTCACCCAGTTCTCCTTCCCCGGCGGCATTCCCAGCCACGTCGCACCGGAAACCCCGGGATCGATTCACGAGGGCGGCGAACTCGGATACTCCCTCTCGCACGCCTACGGGGCGGCGTTCGACAATCCGGACCTGATCGTCGCCGCGGTGGTCGGGGACGGCGAGGCGGAGACCGGTCCGCTCGCCACCAGCTGGCATTCCACCAAGTTCGTCGATCCGCGCCGCGACGGCGCGGTAATGCCGATCCTGCATCTGAACGGGTACAAGATCGCCAACCCCACCGTGCTCGACCGGATCGACCGCGACGAACTCGACCAACTGCTCCGCGGATACGGGCACACACCGATCCTCGTGGAAGGCACCGAACCCGAGTACATGCACCAGGCATTCGCGGCGGCGCTGGACCGCAGCCTCGACGAGATCGCCGAGATCCAGCGGCGCGCCCGACGCGGCGGCCACACCGAACGCCCCCGCTGGCCAATGATCGTGCTCCGCTCCCCCAAGGGATGGACCGGCCCGAAGGAAGTCGACGGACTCGAGGTCGAGGGCTACTGGCGCGCACACCAGGTCCCGTTCACCAACGCCCGCGGCGACGACGGCCACCGCAAGATCCTCGAGCAGTGGCTACGCAGCTACCGGCCCGAGGAACTGTTCGACACCTCCGGCGCCCCCGCAGCCCACATCCGGGACCTGCACCCGCTCGGCACTCGACGCATGAGCGCCAACCCGCATGCCAACGGCGGGCCCCTGATCCGCGACCTCGCGATGCCCGATTTCCGGGACTACGCGGTCCCGGTCGAAGCGCCGGGCACCGGCAACGTCGAGTCCACCCGGATCCTGGGCACCTTCCTGCGAGATGTGATGCGTGAGAACATGTCCACCTTCCGGATGTTCGCACCGGACGAAACCAATTCGAATCGACTCGGTGCCGTGCTCGAGGTCACCGACCGCACCTGGAACGCGCGCACCCAACCCGATGACGATCACCTCGCCCACGACGGACGCGTGATGGAAATCCTGTCCGAGCACACCTGCCAGGGATGGCTCGAAGGGTATCTCCTCACCGGCCGGCACGGCGTGTTCTCCTGCTACGAGGCGTTCATCCATATCGTCGACTCGATGTTCAACCAGCACACCAAGTGGCTGCGCACCACCAACGGCATCGCCTGGCGCCGGCCCATTCCCTCGCTGAACTACCTGCTCACCTCGCACGTGTGGCGCCAGGACCACAACGGGTTCTCACACCAGGATCCCGGATTCATCGATCACGTGGTGAACAAGAAGGCCGACGTGATCCGGGTATATCTCCCGCCCGACGCCAACACGCTGCTGTCGGTGGCCGACCACTGCCTGCGCAGCCGGCAATACGTCAACGTCATCGTCGCCGGGAAACAGCCGCAGCTGCAGTACCTCGACATGGCCGCGGCGATTACCCACTGCACCAAAGGCATCGGGATCTGGGACTGGGCCAGCACCGACAGCGGTGTGGCACCGGATGTGGTGCTCGGGTGCGCCGGGGACGTGCCCACGATGGAGACGCTCGCCGCCGTCCAAATCCTGCTGGAGTGGTTCCCCGACCTGAGGATCCGGGTGGTCAATGTGGTCGATCTGATGCGGCTGCAGGACCATCGGGAGCACCCGCACGGGCTGACGGACGCGGACTTCGACGCGCTGTTCACCGTGGACAGGCCGGTGATCTTCGCCTACCACGGGTATCCGTGGTTGATCCACCGACTGACCTACCGCCGCACCAACCATCACAACTTCCATGTGCGCGGCTACAAGGAGGAGGGGACCACGACGACACCGTTCGACATGTGCGTGCTCAACCAGATCGACCGCTTCGATCTGGCGATGGACGTCATCGACCGCGTCCCCCGTCTCCACCGCATCTCGGCGCACCCGCGTGAGCACCTGAAGAACAAACTGATCGAACATCGCCAGTACATCCGCACCCACGGGGAGGACATGCCCGAGATCACCCGCTGGCAATGGGCCCCGGCGGACCCCGAAGTGGTCTCACCCGCCGAGCAGTGAGATGACGGGAGGGATCGACCGTTGACGGAAACACATCCGTAGTGGACGAGAGGGAGCCGAACAGTCTGTTCGATCAGGTGACGAAGATTCTGCGCACGCGCACTCGCAGGTAATCACCACGCCCGGGGACGGGCTATCTGGCAGCCTCTGCGGGTGCGGATCAGCGTGGTCGGCGCGGACCCGCGCCGGCACACATCGAGCCGCTGCTCGGGCCCCGGGAACCTCTTGGCCTTCGTGGTGGGCGCCGGGGGCGGACTTCTACTCGGCTGCAGGCGTTTCCCGTCCCGGTCGGACGACCAGTACCGGGCAGGTGGCGTGGTGGACGATCTGGGTGGACACCGACCCGAGGAGCAGTCCGGTGAACCCTCCCCGGCCGCGGGAGCCGACGACAAGCAGGTCCGCATCCTGGGCGGCCTCGAGCAGAACGGAGGCGGGAGGCCCCTGGACGACCTCTCCGCTGATGTGGACGCCCTCGGTGGGAACACCTTTCAACGCTTCGCTCTGGGTCTGGTGTGCGACGCGCTCGAACGATTCGTGCTCCCAGATCAGTCCGTCCATGCCGGTCGCCGCGGTCGGATACTGCCACCCGGTCACCACCCGTACCTGCCCGCGGCGCAGACGGGCTTCGGTCACCGCCCACTCGAGGGCCGTCAACGACTGGGCCGACCCGTCCACGCCCACCACGACCTGAAATATGTCGTTGCTGCTCACGCGCTGCGCCTTTCCTCGGTTCTGAGTGACGTTACCGTGACCGTCGGCGCCATCCCCATGAGCGGCGTCGATATCGCTTTGCCAGTTCGCCGCCACCACGACGTGCCGATCAGGGTCACGCGGCGATGATCTCCACCGTCAGCTCGACCCGGCGTTGCAGCGCCCACCACGAGAACTGCGGCTCTATCCACCGGCGCACCGGGAACTCGAGCACGAGGCCACACCGTAACCGGTCACGCCGGTGATACCGCTGACAATTCCCTGAAAGATCCAGTTCCTCGGAAGCAGCGACGGATTGCTCCACGCGAAATAGGGGAGAGCGCGAACACCAAACCGACGAAAGCCAGATCGTGCCGTGCGCTGCCCGCGCAGTTCGGCTGCGCCCCTGCGCGGGACTGTGATTCGCTCACCCTCTGAGTAGCCCGGGTCGGTGGAGGAGAAGACCGTGGTGATGTTCTGGTACGGCGGGCCATGACCCGGCTGGGATCTGCGTTGACGAGCATCGGAGGGTCCAGTTTGAGTCCTGCGGATCACGGCGCACATCCCGGTGGCCCGGCGCACCATGAATATCGGCCCCTTCGCACGGACGCCCGCGACTTCGTCGTGATCCGCGCGGTCGCGGCGGATGTTTCCTGTGGGGCTGAACGGGCCTCGGCTACACCGATCAGGAAGGTGATGATGGACCACACATCGACGACACCCATCAGTCCGCTTACGGCGCCGGTGACCGTTCCGCGCGCGTTGGCCGCTCGGCGGCCGCGGCTCTCGAGCGGCACTGCCGGGCCGGCTGACACGACGGCCCGGCGTTCGGGGTGCGCGATACGTGGGTGGGATGTTTCGGCATGACGCGCAGCGATCATTCCAGCACGGCCGGATCCACACCGGCGGAGACCGGAAACGGATTCGACCCAGGTGATGAGCCGTGCGCGCCGTGCGTGGCTCAGTTGTACTCCCCGGCCGAGCGGCTGACTGCCCTACGCGCGGCGGTCCAACATGAGCCCGATCCGCTGGTGACGTTGACCCACCTGCTACACCTGTGCCGTGATGAGCATCGCGTGCTGTGGGAACAGGCCGCCGATCCGGGCATCCGGGCAACGGTCGCAAACGTGCTCGCTCCGTTCCACACGGTGGTCGGGTCCCACCCGGCTGCGGCGACCCTGGACGCGCCGGTTCGCCAAGCCCTGGCCGAAGCGCTGCGCCCAGTCGACGGGACGGCGCCGGTAGTGATCGCTCACACGCTCGCGCAGGTCCTCGACGACCACTACGGGCAGTTCTTCACCGACTCGTTCCGCAGACGCAGCCCCTACCAGCCCGGGATAGGTGATCCAGTTCCTCTGGGCGGCCCCGACATCCGCGCGGTGATGGACATGCAGCCCACCTCGCCACCCTGGCGGCTGGCGAACCGGCTGGATGAGACTCGCCGGGTCCGGCTGGCCGGAGGGTGGGTGACACAGTTTCGGATCGTGTTCGACTACAGCCTCTTCGACGCCCTGCCCGGTCTGGTCACCGCCGACACCATCGTTGCCACCTGCCACCCCAACCGAGCCCTGACCGAATTCACTCTGCCCCGCGACTCGACGCAGCCGACCTTCCCGGTGCAGCCGACGGACCTCGATCGGCAGCGCCGCCACCTCGATCAGCTCATCGGCCGGGCCGCCGCCGCTGGTGCCTCCATCATCGTGCTGCCCGAACTGTGCGTCACCGAGTCGCTGGCCCGACACCTGCAGGACTGGGTCCGCCGCGAGGATGGCCCCCGGCTCCTGGTCGCCGGCAGCTACCATCACGTCGATGGTTCGCCGCCTCGGCGGCGCAATACCGCCATCGCCTGGGTCCGCGGGCACGACCAGCCGTTGACACACGACAAACATTCGCCCGCCGAGCAGCCGATCCTGGAGGACATTCAACCGCAGGGTTGGCCGGAATTGCGCGTGTACGTCACCGCCGACGGATGGCACCTCGTGATCGCAATCTGCCGGGACCTGCTCAATCCACAGGCGGTGCACACCCTCGCCGAGACCGGAGCCAACCTGGTGCTGGTGCCGGCGATGAGCGAGAGCCTGGCGCCCTTCACCGGTCAGGTCGCGCACCTGGTCGGCTCGGGACAGGCCATCATCGCCCTGGCGAACAACCCCGCCGACTGGGCCCGAAGAGGCGACCCCGCCCCGCACCGCTCGGCCCGCGCCCTGTTCGGTCACCCCGGTCTGGGGCAGCAGACCCGGCTGGTCGCCTCGCCGGACACCGCTCCCGGTGTCGCGACGCTCAACGTGCGGTCCGGGCTGATCGGCTGGACCAGCGCCGACAGCCAGGACTCGCCCGGCCAGCCACCCGGTGACCAACCGTCATCCCCGCAGACCCTCCCGGAGTGGGCCGCCCGGCTTACGGCAGCAATCCGCCGCTACCGCCAGTACGAGCCACCGCCGCCGAAGCCGATCACGCTCCGCCCCGCTGCGGTGCTCGTGCTGCTCACCGACGGACCTACCGGCCCGCGGATACTGCTCACCGAGCGTGCTCCGGACCTGCGGGACTACCCCGGCCGGCGCGTGTTTCCCGGCGGCGCCCGGGACCCGCAGGATGACGGCCCGGTGGCCACCGCCTTGCGGGAAGCCGGCGAGGAGGTCGGACTGGACCCGGGCAGCGTGCAGATCCTCGGCGTGCTGCCCGCACTCGCCGAGCCCGAGACCAGGTTTCTGGTCACCCCCGTGCTCGGTTGGTCCGCCCGCCCGGAGTACACCCGACCGGTCAACCTCGCCGAAGTCACCTCGGTCCATCACGTGCCGCTGCAACAGCTCGCCACCCGGTCCGAGCCGGCGCATCCAGGTCATGACCGAGACGGTATACCGGACCCGCCGAGTCCGGAGCTGACTGGCCTCGGCTCGATGACCGCCATGGTGATCGATATGCTGCTCACCCTGCTCGCCGAGCCGATCCATTCGTCCGCCCCGGACACAACCGGGCATCCGCCCTCGAATCCCGACGCTCCCGGACCGCCATGGTGACGGCCAGGGCGGGGGAGGTAGCCGGTGCGGCATGGGTGGGCTCAGTTAGTCCCGCAACATCGGAGCGGTAGGGTCGGCGCCAGGTTCGGGCAGTGCGTGGGCGGCCGCCGCCGACGGCAGGTCCACTTCCCAGACCTCGCCGGGGGTCAGCGTCTTCTCGATTCCTTCGACGCAGAGCCGGACCGGTCGGGCCGAGCAGGGATACAGTCGGATCCGCGCCCGGTCCTGGGTCAGGCCGATGCTGATCGGTTGTCCCCGATAACTGAACCGGAACCTCGCCTCGGTCAGTTCGGCGGGCAGGACCGGATGAAGCCAGAGGACGTCCTGCCGGGTTTCCACCCCGCCGTAACAACGGATCACCATATCGGCGGTTCCAGCCATGGCTCCGAGGTGGACACCTTCATGAGTGGTCCCGCCCTGAGTGTCGGCCAGATCCGCCTCCAGAGCCTGCTCGAACAGCGACCACGACCGTGGCCTGTCGGTCCGGGCCAGAACCCAGCCGTGGGTCAGTCTGCTCAAGGTCGAGCCGTGGCTGGTGCGCGCGAGATAGTACTGGACCGTACGGGGGATGAGTTCCGGCGGCAGCGTGTACCCGAGGCGTTCGAACACGGTGCGGAGTTCTTCGGCGGAGAACAGGTAGAAAAGCATCAGAACATCGGCCTGTTTGGAGAGCCGGTACCTGTTGGTGGTGTCGTCTTCGGCCTGCAGGATCAGATCCAGTCGGCCGATATTGCCGTAGCGCGCCCGGTAGGCGTTCCAGTCAAATTCCTCCAGCGCCTCGTAGCCCTCGAACTGGCTGATGACACCGTCGTGGAAGGGTACGCGCAGCCGCCTGCTGATCCGGTCCCAGCGTGCGGGCTCCTCGGGCTTGAGGTGCAACCGGCGCCAGAGCGGGTCGCAGTCGCGACAGGCCAGCAGGTCCACCGCGTCCTCGGCCCGGGCGAGCACCCAGGCGGCCAGCACGTTGGTGTAGGCGTTGTTGCGCAGACCCTGACCCGGTGCGTCCGGGTACCCGTCGTGGTACTCGTCCGGTCCCATCACGCCGCTGATGTCGAAGTGGTCATCCGCGGGATTGTGAACGGCCAGGCTGGTGAAAAGTCGGGCGACCTCCACGAGGATTTCGGCCCCGTACTCGGCGAGGAACCCGGTGTCGGCCGTGGCCTGATAGTACTGCCACACACTGTAGGCCACGGCCAACCCGACGTGCCGCTGCCTGCGGGAGTTGTCCGCCATCCACACCCCGTTGCGGACGTTGAAGAGCTCGGCGGGGGTTTCCTCCCGGCCGTCGCTGCCGGACTGCCAGGGAAACATTGCACCGTCCAGGCCATCGGCGCGGGCGGCCGCGCGGGCCGCGTCCAGGCGCCGGTACCGGTAGAGCAGGAAGGAGCGCGTCAGTTCGGGTCGGCGCAAGGTCAACATGGGATAGACGAAGAGTTCATCCCAGAAGATGTGGCCGCGGTAGCCCTCACCGTGCAGTCCCCGCGCGGGCAGGCCCGCATCGAGGTCTGTGTCAGCTGCCGCGACGGTTTGCAGCACGTGAAAGATGTGCAGATTCAGCGCCAGCGACTGCCGTGCACCCGTCTCAAGGTCTATCCCGAACCGCTCCCACAGTGCAGCCCAGGCGCTTTCCTGGGAGCCGAGCAGCTCCCCGAATCCGGGTGCCCGGCCGATCCGGTTGCCGGCGTCCAGGGCGGCCGTGGAGGTGGCGCGATCCCGGGAAGTCGCCACGGCGACAATCTTTTCCACCGTCATCGGGATGCCGCGCCCGACGCTGAGCGTAATGGTGTGCCCTGCGCGGGCCTGTTCGGCGATCAGCCGGCGGTCGACGACGGTGTCTGCGGCGCCCACATGGGTCCGTGCCGCAGTCGCGATGCTGATCCGGGACTGGTTGGTCACCGCCTCGTACAGCACCGTTTCACCGTCCAGTTCCACGGAGCGGACCGGGACCAGATGTTCGTGGGCCAGCGCACGGTCCGCTGCCACGTTGCGGTTTGCCACCGCTCCGTTCACGGCGGACTCGACGGTCATCTCACCGGACCAGTCTTCGGCTTCGACGGTGAGCTCCAGTGCGGCCAGATGGGTTTCGGTCAGAGACTGGAACTGCCGGGAGGTGAGCCGGGTCGTGCGGCCCTCGGCGTCGCGGTACCGGTGGGTGCGAGTCAGCACACCGGTACGCAGATCAAGATCCTGGCGGTAGCTGAGCATCTCCGGCGATCCCGGACACAGCACCGGACCGTCTCCGTCGCGGACGGTCAGGAAGGTCCAGTCCGGGGCATTGACCAAATGTTCGGTCTCAACGGTGTTCCCATCGAGGGCGGTGGTGAGCCGATTATAGATTCCGGCCAGATAGGTGCCCGGGTAGTGGACTGCGTCGGCGGTGCTTCCGGGCACCGCGCCACGGGTGGCCCAATACCCGTTCCCCAGCGTGCACAGCGCCTCTCGGGTTGCTTCCTGGGCAAGGTCGAACCGGTCATGGACCAGATTCCAGCCCCCGGCGGGGTCGGCCGCGCCCCTCCACACCAGGATCCGCCGCTCTGTGCTTGGTCGATGGCCGTCTCGGCCGGCTTCCCGGGGATTCGTCGCGCGGTGGCGTCGTTGTCACCCGTGAGCATCACAACCTCGATGCCGGGTTCGGGCCAGCCGAGACCGGACGCACCGCGAGACACCTCCGTCACAGCCGGTAGCCGAGCCGTTCGCAGGGACGGCACATGCCGCTGCTGTCATGGTGACACTGTAACTGCGTCGCCGAGGAAAGCGCGGCGAGCTTGCGCGCCCGAACTCACCGCCCAACCGGGCTCGTTCGCGCACCACCTCACCAGTGTGGGTCATCGAGTGTTGGTGAAATCGACGAAACCACTACCGCTTCCTCGATCGAATTGGGCAGGATTGGCCCGCCCCGGCCTGGAGGTCTGGTCATCTGCACTTCAATCCGGGAGGCACGCGCCAGCCGATTTCGTCGCCCGTGGCCACGTTCTAGGATGGGATCGTGGTCCTCTTCTACGAGGTTTTGTTGGTTTTCGCTGCCTTGCTCATCACGTGGTTCTCGCTGTACGTCATCTATCGTTTGCTCACCGAGGAAGATTCGAACCGCCGATTCCGGTGATTGCTGGTGATTACCGGGGGTCGTCGGCGGCAGGGATGACCGGGTGATGCTGCCGCGGTCGCGTTCACTGGCACCGAATCTCCGTGCCACGGCCGTACCGATCCAGCACGGCCGGGCTTCTGCTTACTCACCCTCGGTGTCAGCGAGTTCTGATACCGAACGGCCACCGACATGACGTCGGCCGCAGGAATCTGCCCGTCGCAGTTATCTGCCGCCAGGCGGATGAGCTGGTCGCCGAACATCGTTCGCGTGAATTGTCCGAGGTGAGGTGCCAATCCTCGCGCCTAACGACGTGACGGTCCGTGCCCAGCCGCTCGTATTTGCGCGTCGCCGCGCCACCACCCGCCATGAAGGTAAAGCTTCTTCAGCGAATCTTCACAGAAATCCTCGGCTTGAACCGGCAATGAACTGACAGTCTTGAACGAGAGACGGGCGCAGGGCGCCGTCGGGTTGATCGAGGTGGGATAAGGGACAAGGAGTGGATGTGTCGCAGTACAGACGAACACCGACCGGGATTGTGTGCCCGCGACGTGCGGATCCACCACCGGCGACTCGGCCGCTGAATCGTCCCCGGCGTCCGCAATCGCCGATCATACCGGAGGAGGGTATATTGAGAGGTGGAGAACGCGGCCTGGCGAGAGGAGTCGGCAGTGAGCACCGAACCCCCCGAGGCCAGCCATCGCCACATCCAGTCCAAGGGCGCCTACCTCGCGCGCCTGCGGCGCATCGAAGGGCAGGCCCGCGGCCTTCAACGGATGGTCGACGAAGAGAAGTATTGCATCGACATCCTCACCCAGATCTCCGCGATGACCAAGGCCCTCCAGGCCGTGGCGCTGGGCCTGCTCGAGGAGCACATCAGCCACTGCGTGGTCAATGCCGCCGCGGCCGGCGATCGCGTCGAGGCCGACGTGAAGATCGCAGAGGCATCCAACGCCATCGCACGTCTCGTGCGGTCCTGACTGCAAATCTGTCATCGAAGGGCATGGCGCCGAATGGGGCCCTGACAGCCCGCCGAGCCGAAAGCGGGAGCGCGCCCAGGTGCTTGGAATCTGTCAGGCCGCCAAGGTGATGGAGTTGGACGGCCTCGCGTGATCTCCGGCGGGTGCGGGCGTGAACGCTTGGCCCCCACTGCACAACTGCCCGACCTCTTGCGTGATCAGCACGTGTGTGCACTGTGAGAAAGGAATTCCCCTGTCATGAAGAAGAAGTCCCTAGCCGCCGGCGCAGCCGCGGTTGCTGCTCTGGTCGCGTTGACCGCCTGTAGCAACTCCAACAACGATCAGGCCACGCAGAGCAATACCGCGGCGAGCGTCACCGCCACGTCGGCCTCCGCCGATACCCACAACCAGGCGGACGTGACGTTCGCGCAGCAGATGATTCCGCATCACGCGCAGGCGATCGAGATGAGCGATGTCGTGCTCGCCAAGGACGGTATCGACCCGCGGGTGATCGATCTGGCCAACCAGATCAAGGCAGCACAGGGCCCGGAGATCGAGCGGCTGCAGGGCTGGTTGACCGAGTGGGGACAGTCCAGCATGCCGATGGCCACGTCCGGGATGATGACTCCGGGTCAGAGCATGCCGATGGCCACGTCCGGGATGATGACTCCGGGTCAGAGCATGCCGATGGCCACGTCCGGGATGATGACTCCGGGTCAGAGCATGCCGATGTCGATGCCGGGCATGGAGATGCCAGGCGATAGCGGGATGGGAATGAGCGGAATGATGTCCGCCGAGGACATGACCGCACTGCAGAATGCTCAGGGCGTGGATGCCAGCAGGCTTTTCCTTACGCAGATGATCACCCATCACCAGGGCGCGATCGCCATGGCGCAGAACGAAATCGATTCCGGTCAGTATCCCGATGCAGTCGCGATGGCACGCTCCATCGCCGACACCCAACAGCAGGAGATCGCCACGATGCAGAACATCCTGGCCTCGCTGTGACATCCGGCTTCGGGGATTCGAACACCCGCCGATGACCGCGCCCGAGGAGAACACAGGCACCACCGCCGGCTACCACGTCTCCGGCATGACCTGCGCGCATTGTGTGAAGGCGGTCACCGAGGAACTCGACCGGCTCGATGCAGTGACGAGCGTCGACATCGACCTGGTTCCCGGCGGGGATTCTCGGGTGAGGGTCACCAGCAGCCGGCCACTGCCGCTCGAGCAGGTACGTCACGCCGTCGACGAGGCCGGATACTCGCTGACCGACCCGCCGGCGTGATCCACCCTCAGCGCGCCCTGCCCGGGGCATCAGAAGGTTTCGCGACGGTGAGCACGAGGACGGACTCGGGTCACCGCCCTCGACCCGGGGAGGATGGCTGTCACCGCCGGTCAGCCGGACCCGACCGCACATGATGTACGCCGTGAATGGGAACATCGGCTAATCGCCTTGGCCCGGGGTGAGCGCGATGAGAGTCTGGCGCAGCCAGGTGCTCGTGACCACCGTAGACGGTGTCCGCGCTCCGTCCGCTCGGCACGCTGCGGGCTGTGCGCAAGCCGGTGCCGGGCAATCGCCGTCACCGAATACTTCCTCACCGCTGATCCCGGCGCAGCGGAAAGGTAATGGTGAAGGTACTGCCGGTTCCGGGGCCGTCACTGCGGGCGGTGATATGGCCGCCGTGCGCCTCGACGAGGGCCTTGGCGATCGCCAGTCCGATCCCGGCTCCGCCGTGTTCGCGGTCGCGGGCCGCGTCGACTCGGTAGAACCGTTCGAACAGGTGCGGGAGGTGCTCGGCGGAGATCCCGTCGCCGGTGTCGGTCACCTCGATCACCAGCAGCTCGCTCCGCTGGCCCGCGGTCACCTCCACCCGCCCGCCCCGCGGGGTGTGACGCAAGGCGTTGTCGAGCACGTTGCCCAGCACCTGCCCGAGCCGCTCCGGGTCGGCCCACAGCCGGGGAAGGTGCGCGGGAACATGAGAGGTCAGTGCCACCTCCTTCGCTGCGTAGCGGTCCGCCGCGGCGGTCAGGGTGGTGGAGATAAGGGCGGCGGGGTCCACCCAGGTGGGCTCGATCGAGGTCCGGCTCTCTTCCGCATGGGAGAGGCTGCGGACATCGTCCGAGAAACGGACCAGCCTGCGGGTCTGGTCGCGGAGCATCGTGATTGTGTCGGCATCGAGCGTCTCGACCCCGTCCTCGAGTGCCTCCATGTACGCCTCGAGTACCGACACCGGGGTGCGGATCTCGTGGGCGAGGTCAGCGAGAAGTTGGCGGCGGGTGGTCTCGACCGATTCGAGCCCGGCGGCCATCCGGTTGAACGCCTCGGCGAGTGCGTCGAAGTCGTCCCCCAGGTGCGGGGGAGTGACCCGAATGTCGTAGCGTCCGTCGGCCACCGCGGTCGCCGCGGACGACACCTCGGTCAACGATCGTTGCAGGCGCCGACTGAAATACCAGGTCACCACCAACGCGGCCAGGGAGGCCACCCCGAGGGCGACCGCCAGGGAAATGGCTGTGGCGGAGCGGTACGCCTGCTCGGCGTGGAACTGCTCGTCGGATGAGGCCGGTACCCCGGCGCGGTGCAGGTGCTCGCGGAACAGCGGGGGGCCGGCGAACACCGCGACCACCCAACAGGTTGCGGCGCCCGCAACCAGCACCAGCGATTGCGCCAGCAGCAGCCGCACGCCGAGGCCGGGGCCTCGGCTGAGCACCGGACCGAGGCCGAGGGTGAACGGCCGGCCCTGAAGGGGGGTCATTGCCCGGTCCCCATCCGATACCCGATGCCGCGGACGGTGGTGACGTACCGGGGAGCGGCCGGGTCGTCTCCCAATTTGCGGCGCAGGTGGCCGACATGCACATCCACGAGGTGCTCGTTACCGACCCAGGACTCTCCCCACACGGCCTCGATCAACTGCCGGCGGCTAAATGCCATACCCGGCCGGGACGACAACGCCGCCAACACGTCGAACTCGGTGCGGGTCAATACCACCGGGCGATCGCCGAGATGGACCTCCCGGCCCGCGACGTCGATCCTCATCGCCCCGAATACCCGCGGGGGAGCCTCATTCCCGCCCGGCCCGGTGGGCGGCGTCTCGTATGCCGGTGCCTTCCGGGGCCGGCGCAACATGGCCCGGATGCGGGCCACCAACTCCCGCGGGCTGAACGGTTTTGTGACGTAGTCGTCGGCGCCGACGGACAATCCGATGATGGTGTCCATTTCGGCGTTGCGGGCGGTCAGCATCACCACGTAGGCGTCGGAGAACGTCCGCAGTGCCCGGCACACCTCGATTCCGTCCATGCCCGGCAGCCCGAGGTCGAGGACCACGACGTCGGGGTCGATTTCCCGGGCGCGAGCGAGCGCATCGACGCCGTTGTAGGCGACGGCTACCTCGAAGTTCTCCCGTTCGAGGTAGCTGGCGACGACCGCGGTCAGTGGGCGCTCGTCGTCGACCACCAAGGCCCGATATCCGGCGGCGCTGTCGGGCGGCAGGTGTGGCGTGTGGTTCATGGTCTCCATCGTCGCCGGTGTCCTCCCGGTCCGGTGCGGGTCACCCCGAACCGGCCATATCTTCAGGGAAACTACACAGAACCCTCATCGATTCACCGCGATCCGACATCACGCTGGAGAGAAACGAAGGGTGAACAGCCATGATGTGGTGGAACGACGGTATGGGGTACGGAATGGGCTGGGGCGGCTGGGTACTGATGGCCGTGGTGATGGTCGCGTTCTGGGGGTTGGTTGTTGCCGGGGTTTTTGCACTGTTCCGCAGCATGCGAACGGACCGCACCGCGCCCTTCGGCCTCGACGCTCGGGCCCGGGAAATTCTCGACGAACGATTCGCTCGAGGTGAGATCGACGCCGAAGAATATCGCCTCCGCAGGCACGAATTGCGTGCCCGGCAGTGACACGTGAGCGATCTGCCGTGTCGATGGCCGGTTGGCGGGCAGCCAGTAACATCCTCACGCGCGCTGCAGGGCCTGGAAAGGATTGGGGGCGGACGTGCCTGAGTACGGTGCCGGACTGAGTCGGCGCACCTTCCTCGCCGCCGCCGCCGCAGGACTGGGCGGCCTCGCAGTGTCTGCCTGTACCCGCGAATCACCGTTTTCCGGACCTCACCCGGTCGATGCGAACGCCGTGTCGGCCGCCGAGGCAGCCCGTCTCCACACCGGCCGCACCGTCGACGCCGCCCTGGCCCCGCAGACCACCGACATCGACCTCGGCGGGATACAAGTGCGCACCTTCGCCTATGGCAACACCGTTCCCGGGAAGATGATTCGGGCCAACGTCGGCGACGAGATCGCTGTCGCCCTCACCAACGGCCTCGACCACGACACCTCGGTGCACTGGCACGGCATTGCGCTGCGCAACGACATGGACGGGGCCAGCCCCGCCAGCCCCGACATCGGACCGGGTCAGAGCTTCACCTACCGTTTCTCGGTGCCGCATGCGGGCACCTACTGGGCGCACCCGCATGTCGGCCTCGACACTGACTACGAGCTCTACCTGCCCGTGATCGTCGACGACCCGAACGAACCCGGCGACTACGACGCCGAGTGGATCGTGGTCCTCGACGACTGGACCGACGGTATCGGCCCCGGCCCCCGGCAGATCTTCTCGAACCTGCAATCGGGCGGGATGGGATCGATGGGCGGACCAGGCGGCATGGGCGGCATGGGGAAGATGCCCGGCATGGGAATGGGCGGCGGCTCGGATCGATCCGGCGCCCCCACCTCGAGTGTGACGTCGACCGGGGTGGGCACCAGCAGCTTCCTGGGCGGCGACGCCGGCGACATCACCTACCCGTACTACCTGATCAACGGGCGGATCCCGACCGCACCGTCGACGTTCACGGCCACACCCGGTCAGCGTGTGCGGATCCGCATCATCAACGCCGGCGCCGACACCGCCTTCCGCGTCGCCCTCGCCGAGCACACCATGACCGTCACCCACACAGACGGCTACCCGATCACCCCGGTCGACGTCGACGCCCTCCTGCTCGGCATGGGTGAACGCTACGACGTGATCGTCACCACCGGGGACGGGATCTTTCCCCTCGTCGCGGCGGCCGAGGGCAAGAACGCCCGCGCCCGGGCCTTGCTGCGCACCGGCGCCGGATCCGCTCCCGACCCGGCATTCGCGCCCCGCGAACTCGGCGGCCGGGTCGGCACCGTGGACACCTTCGTCGCCGCCGACACCGTCCTGCTGCCCGGGGGACGCCCGGAGGTAAACCTGGCCGCGGATCTCGGCGGGGGCATGATGCGCTACGACTGGACCATCAACGGCCGCCCCTACGACCAGACCCAGCCGTTGACGATCCGTGAAGGTCAACGTGCCCGGCTGACCTTCACGAACATGACCATGATGTGGCATCCCATGCACCTGCACGGGCACACCTTCCAGATCGTCAAACCCGACGGGACCCCCGGCCCGCGCAAGGACACCGCCATCGTGCTGCCCATGCGTTCGCTCGCGGTGGACCTGGTCGCCGACAATCCCGGCGACTGGATGCTGCACTGCCACAACGCCTACCACCAGGAAGCAGGAATGATGACCCGCCTCGACTACGACAGTTGAGGCGGTGACCAGTCATCGGCCCCGCACTGATCCCTCGACGAGACCCACCGAACGTCTAGCGCCTTCCCGTGGCAGCCACAACACCACCACCGGATCCGAGAAGGAGGTGAGAAGAATGGGAATGACCATGATGGACATGATGATGATGTGTATGCGCATGATGGGCATAATGCCGCCCATGTGACGCGATACTCGGCTAGAACAGCACGTCCGTCACCCGCGCCATCTCGCGAGCCGTCTCGGCGCGGAACAGCCTGTGAGAGGCGCAGGTCAGGCGTATGTAGCCGAGGCAGTAGCGAGGGAAGCAGGGTCGTGTAGGAAGGGTTTCCGGGGCGTGAGGACCCCCGGGAAGCCCTACCAAGCGGTTTCCAGCCCTGCACGCCCACCAACCCACGAACGGCCCCTCCCATTCGGAGGGGGTCTTCGTCGGGTCTCAGAGCTTCGCGACGGTGATACGGTGCGCGACCTCAGCCCACATGCGGCCGCCACGCCCCACGCCCAGCATGCAAGTCCCCGGGATCCCCAGCAGAGTTAGAGCGTGTCTCATGTGGATGAAGTGATGTGTGGGACATAATGTGATGCGTGGTAGATGAGTTGTCACTGAGGTTGGTTCCGGATGCGTTGTGGGAGATAGTCGAACCGTCGATTCCGCGTTTTGTCGCCCGGCCGCAGGGAGGTGGCAGTGCGCCGGCCGGTGACCGGGCGGTGTTCACCGCGATCGTGTACGTGCTCACCAGCGGATGTGCGTGGCGGCACCTGCCGCCCTCCTTCGGAGTCACGGTTCCGACGGCACACCGACGGTTCAGTGCCTGGGTGCGGGACGGAGTGTTCGAGAAACTGCATCTCGAGGTGCTCGATCAACTCGGCAGCGCGGGTGAACTCGACTGGACGGCAGCAATCCTGGACGCGGCAAGCGTGCGGGCGAAAAGGGGGGCTCTCTGACCGGCCCCAGTCCCGTCGACCGCGGCAAGAAGGGATCGAAGATCCACGTCCTGTCCGAAGCAAATGGAATACCACTGGTCGTGGGCGTGACCGGGGCGAACACCCATGACAGCACGATGCTGCAACCAATGGTGGCAGCGATTCCGGCGGTGAAGTCTCGGCGTGGACCGCGCCGACGCAAGCCGGGAAAGCTTCGCGGCGACAAGGGCTACGACTATGACATTCACCGACGGTGGCTGCGCGAACGAGGCATCGTCCCGAGGATCGCCCGCCGCGGCATCGAGCGAAACGATCGCCTCGGCCGGTACCGATGGAAGATCGAACGCACCATGTGCGCCGCGAGGCGCTCTGTCGTATCCCCGGTTCAGCCGGGAAGGACTTGGAGGGAGGTTCTTGGGTCGGGTGGCTGACCTGGATCCGAAAGGTGAAGGGGACAAGAGCATGCCAGGAAACCCGGTGGTCGGGCCCAGTGGTCGGGGCGACGCATCGGGGAGGACCCGCGTGATAGGGCGAAAGCTGGATTGCCTGAAGCCCAATCTCCAGTTGATGCAAGTTCCCATCCACCGGAAGGACCGCTGAAACCGGTGCCGTGCTCTGTGTCGGAGTCGATGGTGACCGACACAACCTCCGGAGCGCGGAGCGACGCCCAGCGAGGGTGTTCAAGGAGATGAATGGGCCGCCTACGTCACGCTGCTACGTACGACAGAGACGAACGCGGGATCGCCTACCGGGCGCGAGCCCCATGGCGACGGAGGCCTCGTAGTAGTCGCCGGAGTCACGACCGGCCGAGGAGGTCGGGAAAGCCGACCACAAGGGCGAAGGAGGCCAGGTGATGTGGACACGACCAGATCGGGAGGTATGCGTAATGCAGAGCGCCGAAACGGTGCTGAGTGTCCTGTGTGAGCGCGGCAGACGCGGGCTGCCGTGCGATGAGCTGTATCGGCAACTGTTCAATCCGCAGCTGTATCTGCTGGCCTACGGGCGTATCTACGCCAACCAGGGTGCGATGACGCCCGGGGTCACACAGGAAACCGTGGACGGCATGTCCCAGGCAAAGATCGGTCGCATCATCGGTGCGATGCGCCACGAGCGCTACCGATTCCGGCCGGTCCGCAGGGTGCGCATCCCGAAGAAGAACGGGACTACGCGCCCGCTGGGATTGCCGACCTGGTCGGACAAGCTCGTCGGTGAAGTGATACGGCTCCTTTTGGAGGCGTACTACGAGCCGACGTTCTCCGATCGTTCACACGGATTCCGTCCCGGTCGGGGCTGTCACACCGCCTTGCGGGAGATCGCCCACACCTGGACCGGGACGGCCTGGTTTATCGAGGGAGACATCGCCGACTGCTTCGGGTCACTCGACCACGACATGATGATCGAGACCCTGTCGGAGAAGATCCACGACAACCGGTTCCTGCGGCTGGTGCGCAACATGCTCGAGGCCGGATACCTCGAGGATTGGACCTGGGGTGCCACGCTCTCGGGTGCTCCCCAAGGCGGAGTGGCCTCCCCAATCCTGTCCTCGATCTACCTGCACAAACTGGACGAGTTCGTCGAGACGGTCCTCATCCCGGAGTACACCCGAGGGGAACGCAGGGCGCGCAACCCTGCCTACCTGGAACTGCAGAACCGGCTGGCCAAAGCCCGTCGACGCGGTGACCGGGCCGAGGCCCGGATGCTGCGGCGGGAAATGGTTCGCTTGCCCAGCTCCGATCCGGATGACCCGGGATATCGGCGGCTGCGCTACTGCAGATACGCAGATGATCATCTGCTCGGGTTCGCCGGACCGAAGGCAGAAGCCGAGGAGATCAAACAGCGGTTGGCGCAGTTCCTGCGTGACGAACTCAAACTGGAACTGTCCCACGACAAGACGCTGATCACCCACGCCCGCACAGGCGCGGCCCGATTCCTCGGTTACGAGATCACCGTTCAGCACAACAGCAGCAAGTTCACCCGGCGCCGCCGTGCGGTCAACGGGCAGGTCGCGCTGCGTGTGCCGCTGGAGGTGATCAAGGCCAAATGCGCCCCGTACCTGCAACGCGGCAAACCCGCCAAGCAGGCAGCCCTGACCAACGGCGACGACTACACCATCGTCTCCACGTTCGGGGCCATCTACCGGGGCATCGTCCAGTACTACCTGCCGGCCGGAGACGTCCACCGGCTGCATCGATTGCGCTGGGTCATGGAGACCTCGATGCTCAAGACCCTGGCGGGTAAGCACCGCTCATCGGTGTCGAAGATGGCAGCCAAGCACAAAGCCACTATCCAGACACCGCACGGGCCACGCACCTGCTTCGAAGCGCGTATCGAACGCGACGGCAGACAGCCACTGGTCGCACGGTTCGGGGGCATCCCACTCCACCGGCAGAAGTCGGCGACGGTCGTCGACCGCCAGCCGACCCGGGTCGACTATCCGCACAAGGAACTGATCACACGGCTCCTGGCGGATACCTGCGAGATCTGTCGGCAGACGGGCAGCGTGGAGGTCCACCACGTCCGCGCGCTCGCAGATCTCGGCATACCCGGCCCCCTACGCCCCAAATGGGCTGAGGCCATGGCGAAACGGCGGCGCAAGACCCTCGTGGTCTGCACCACCTGCCATGACCACATCCACACGGGGCAGTCGGCCGCACCGCCCACGCAATAGTCACCGGAGAGCCGGATGATCGGGAAACCATCAAGTCCGGTTCGGCGGGAGGCCGCGCGGAAAAGGATCTGCCTCATCAGACACCTCGCCGCGCGGCCGACCCATCTGCCTGGCTCACCGGCTACCGACGCATGACCATCCGCTACGAACGCCACGGCGAACACTTCGCCGGATTCCTCCACCTCGCCGCCGCACTCACCTGCTTCAAGAAGCTCCCCATATGAGACACGCTCTTAGTGGGTGGTCATGGGTGGACACGAACGGGGGCGTCACAGGAGGACATCTTGGCGGCCGAACTCGTACGCCCGGACCATCAACGATCGCTCCTACGATCACTTGACGATCCGTGAAGGTCGACGGGCCCGCCTGACCTTCACGAACTTGACCATGATGGGCATCCCATGCACTGGCACGGACACCGTCATCGTCCGGCCGATGCGCTCTCGTGCACTGGGACCGGCCGCGGACGCCCAGCACCCGATGATTCACTACCACAACGGATATCATCAAAAACCGGACATGGTGACCCGGCTGGACTACACCGGGTGATCTCGGCTCGCCTCAGGAGCGGACGAGGCGGGCGATCGCGTCGGTGGCCTCTTTGATCTTCGCCTCTGCCTCGGGGCCGCCGGCGACGGCGGCGTCGACCACGCAGTGGCTGAGGTGGTCTTCGAGCAGCCCCATGGCCACCGCCTGCAAGGCCTTGGTCATCGCCGAGACCTGGGTGAGGATGTCGATGCAGTACTTGTCCTCCTCGACCATCCGCTGCAAACCCCGCGCCTGGCCCTCGATGCGCTTGAGGCGCTTGAGGTAGGCGTCCTTTTCGGTGATGTAGCCGTGCGCGGCGTGGTCATGACCGTCGTTCTCGGCAGGTGCCTGCGTGGCCGCGGGGGTGGGGGTGGCCATGGTGTCCTCCTGGAATCCGAAAGTCATGCCGAGCACCCCCGATTATGCCCGCCCGGGGTATCCGGGACGGGGTGTGGGCCGTCGAGACGGCGGCCGACCGCCGCCGCGGCACACAGCACCGCACACTTGAACGCCGCCCGGGTCGCGGGATGCCGGGTGATCTGCACCAAGGTCGTTGTCACCGAGGACATCGTCCTCTCCTTCCGGGACTGCATAGGGTAAAAGGATGTGGGGTGGGCGGCGCCTGCACGCCCCGCCCACCCCACACCCGCGGGGCGGTTTCCTGACTGCGGCTATCCGGCGAGGGACCGGAACCGGCGCAGCCGCAGGCTGTTGCTGACCACGAACACCGAGGAGAACGCCATCGCCGCACCGGCCAGCATCGGGTTGAGCAGCCCGGCGGCGGCCAGGGGGAGGGCGGCCACGTTGTAGGCGAAGGCCCAGAACAGGTTGCCCTTGATGGTGCCCAACGTCTTGCGGGCCAACCGGATCGCATCCGCCGCCGCGCGGAGGTCACCGCGCACCAGGGTCAGATCACTGGCCTCGATCGCGACGTCGGTGCCGGTGCCCATCGCCAGACCGAGGTCGGCCTGCGCCAGAGCGGCGGCGTCGTTGACGCCGTCGCCGACCATCGCGACGACCTTGCCCTGATCCTGCAACCGCTTGACGACGTCGACCTTGCCGGGGGGCAGCACCTCGGCGATCACCTCGTCGATACCGACCTGGTCGGCGATCGCCCGGGCGGCCGCGGCGTTGTCGCCGGTGAGCATGATCGGGGTCAGACCCAGATTCCGCAGCTGACCGATTGCCTCGGCCGAGGTGGCCTTGACCGCGTCGGCGACGACGAGCACGGCGCGGGCTTTGCCATCCCAGCCGACCGCGACGGCGGTCTTGCCTTCGGATTCGGCTGCGCTCATGGCCGCTTCGAGATCCTGGGGCAGGTGCTGCGCCCAGTCGGCGAGCAGGCGGGCCCGTCCGACGATCACCGCATGGTCGTCGATCATGCCCTGCACCCCGAGGCCTTCGATGTTGGCGAACTGCTCCACCTTCGGCAGGGTCCCGACCTTGTCGCGGGCGCCCTTGGCGATGGCCTGGGCGATGGGGTGCTCGGAGGAGTCCTCGAGCGCGCCGGCCAGGCGCAGCACCTGCGCGGTGTCTTCGCCGTCGGCGGTGATCACGTCGAGCAGGGTCATCTTGCCGGTGGTGACGGTGCCGGTCTTGTCGAGCACCACGGTGTCGACGCGGCGGGTCGATTCGAGGACCTCGGGTCCCTTGATCAGGATGCCGAGCTGGGCGCCGCGGCCGGTGCCGACCATCAGTGCGGTCGGGGTGGCGAGGCCGAGGGCGCAGGGGCAGGCGATGATCAGCACCGCGACGGCGGCGGTGAACGCGGCCGCGATGCCGCCGCCGGTGCCGATCCAGAACCCGAGGGTCGCCGCCGCCAGGGCGATGACGATGGGGACGAAGACGCCGGAGATCTTGTCGGCCAGACGCTGGGCCTGCGCTTTCCCGGTCTGCGCGTCCTCGACGAGTTTCGCCATCTGCGCGAGCTGGGTGTCCGACCCGATTCGGGTGGCGCGGACCACGATTCGTCCGCCGACGTTGACGGTGGCGCCGACGACCTGGTCGTCGGGGCCGACCTCGACGGGCACGGATTCCCCGGTCAGCATCGCCGCGTCCACCGCCGAGGAGCCCTCGACGACGACACCGTCGGTGGCGATCTTCTCCCCGGGGCGGACGACGAACGCGTCACCGACGGCCAGTTGATCGGTGGGGATGCGCTGCTCGACACCGCCGCGTAGGACCGAGACTTCCTTGGCGCCGAGCTCGAGCAGGGCGCGTAGGGCGGCGCCGGCGCGCCGCTTGGAGCGTGCCTCGAAGAAGCGGCCGGCGAGGATGAAGGTGGTCACTCCGGCGGCGGCCTCGAGGTAGATGTTGCCGGCGCCGTCGGAGCGGGAGATGGTCAGCTCGAACGGGTGGGTCATGCCCGGCATGCCGGCGGTGCCCCAGAACAGGGCGTACAGCGACCACCCCAGGGCGGCGAGGGTGCCCATCGAGATGAGGGTGTCCATGGTGGAGGTGCCGTGCCGCAGGTTGGTGAAGGCGGCCTTGTGGAACGGCCACGCCCCCCACACCACCACCGGGGCCGCGAGGGTGAGCGCGAGCCACTGCCAGTTGGTGAACTGCAGCGCCGGCACCATGGCCATCGCGATCACCGGAACACTGAGCACCAGCGACACGAGCAGGCGTTGACGCAGCGAGGCGGTCGGGTCCTGCTCGGCGGCGGGGACGGCGGCGTCGGTGGACGACGCGGCGGGCGCCGGGACCGTGGCGGTGTAGCCGGCCTGCTCGACGGTGGCCACGAGATCGCCGGTGGACACATCGCCGACGTAGTTGACGCGCGCCTTCTCGGTGGCGTAGTTCACCGTGGCGGTGACGCCGTCGAGCTTGTTGAGCTTGCGCTCGATCCGGTTCGCGCACGAGGCGCAGGTCATGCCACCAATGTCGAGTTCGACCTGGCCGCTGTCGGTCGGGTGCTGGGTGACGGGATTCATCGTTCCTCCTCTCGGGGCGTGGTGGTACGTCAGTGTCCGTGCCCGGCGGGCATCGGCTCGGCGGCGGGCGCCGCGGCGCGGGGGACGTTCCCGGCCGTCAGGGTGAATTCGGCGGTGCGCACCACTCCATCGTGCTGGAAGTCGAGGAACAGGCGGTAGTCCCCGGCGCTCGGGGTGGTGACAACAAAGTCGATGCCCGGCCCGGGCGGGGTGACCCCGTCACCGGGATGGCCGTCCGGGTGCACGTGCAGGTAGCCGAGGTCGGCGGCCCGCAGGGCCACCAGGTGCCCGTACGCCCCGAGATAGGGCTGCAGATCCGTGACGGGCTGCCCGCCGCGGGCCACCGCCAGCGTCACCTTCGACGCCTGACCTGGGGTGAGGGCGCCGTCGAGGGTGACGGTGTACCCGTCGACCACGGCCGAGGCGGCCGCCGGGGGCAGGGGCTGCGGATCGTAGGACCCGGCGACCTGCAGGTCGGCGCCGAGGGTCAGACCGTCACCGCCTGCCGGGGTGAAGTCGGCGAACACCCGGTACGCCCCGGCGCGGGTCAGATCGAGCGGAACGCTCCACGTTCCGGCGGCATCGAGTACCGGGTGCACATGCTGGAATCCGGCCATGTCGCGGCGCACCGCGATCAGGTGCAGTGCCTTGTCGTGGCTGTCGACGTACCGGGTCACCGGTGTTCCGTCGGCACCCAGGATGCGAAACCGCAGTGGCACGCCCGCGCCCGCCGACACCTGCGCCGTGTCCAAGGCCAGGGTGTATCCGCTGTCGGTAACCATCAGTCCTCCAGTGCTCTGTTCGGCGACCGGTGCGCCCGCGGTGGAACCGGGTTCGGCGTCATGCGTTTGAGTGTCGTGGGTGTCGGCCGGTGCGGTGTCCTCGGGACCGAAGGCGGCCCCGGCCCCGAGGGCGAGGGCGAAGACCGCGGCCAGGCCGACGGTGAATCCGGCGAACTTCGACGATGCGTTCATCGTGGGGAATCTCCTGTCCGGGTCTCGGGTGTCTGCCGGTCAGCCGGCGAGCTGGTAGCCGGCCTCGTCGACGGCCCGGGCGAGCGCCGCCTGCTCGATCGGGGCGGCGGAATCGATATCGACCCGACCGCTCGCGAGGTCGACATCCACGCCGGTGACGCCGGGGATGCTGCCGATCTCCTCGCGGACCGAGGAGACGCAGTGGCCGCAGGTCATTCCGGTGACGGTGACGGTGGTGGTGCTCATCGCATGTCCTTCTTTCTTCGGTTCGTGCGGAGTTTCGATCGAGTCGTCGTGACCCATCTACAGATTTACCATACCCCCCTAAGGTATGCAACGGAGGAGTGGCCTCACCTGCTCCAGCCGGACTCATACCCCCCGGTGGTGTTCCTCAGGCGCCTGACGAAAACCCGGTGTGGGCCCGAACGACCGTCCGCCGGGCGTGCTGCCGCCGGTGAGGGCTTTCGGGGCTACCGCGACTGAGGAAGCGGTCGGTTGCGGGGGATGTGCGGCACGGATCGTTCGTTCTTCCAGGTACTGGGCATCGGGAAGTGCAGGCATGGCAGTCGGCAGGGGCCTTTCGCCGCGCTCGATCCGGCCGAGGGCGGTGGTGCTGAGAGTCGATCGATGACGAGAGCGATGTGACGCGGCGATGTGCGCCGGTGCCGTGGTGACCGGATGGCCGCGCCAGGCCCTCTCCCGTCCGAGTGTCCCGCTGGACCGGACCTGTTTTGTGGTGTTCGTCACATCTGTCGCGTCGGCGGCGTGTTCGCTTGCGGCGTGCTGTGGAGTAGTCCGCGTCGCGTCGGGGGATGTCGTCGCACCGGCCCCGCTGTTGTTGCCGGGCCCGCGAATGTCGAGGCCGCCGCAGGCTTCTCGGCCTTGCGCGGTGTCGCTCGACGGGGTGTGATCCCAGTGTCGTTATCTGCTCGTGATGGTGATGTAGAAGTTCTAGATCTCTGACGTGGGCGTATTCGACCAAGATCATTCTTGAAATATCGATTAGGTAACGATTGTGCAGTCGATATCGTTTTGTTACTTTCCTTCTCGACGGGGGTCCGAGGCCGCGAATCTCAAGAGCGCGGGCCTAGCCAACAAAGACGAGGTAAGACACCGTGGCGAAACACCGCAGGACGGCACATCGTTCTCATTCCATCACTGGCCGCCTGAAGATCGCGACCGTCGCCGCGACGACCGGTGCCATCCTGATCGGCGGCGCGCAGTTCGGCGCCGCGTCCGCGGCAGCCCGCCCGCTCGAGATCCCGCCGGGCCTACTGCCCGCCGGTGTTCAGCTGCCCGCGATCGAGCTGCCCGACATCCCGGCCGCCCCTCCCGCACCCGGCATGCCCGGGCCGGTCAACCCGGGCACCCCCGCTCCGCTCAAGGCCCGCACCGTGCAGCCGGTGTCCGGCACACTGTCCTCCGGCTACGGCCCCCGTTGGGGCGCGCACCACGGCGGCATCGATATCGCGGCCCCGATCGGCACCCCGATCCAGTCCGCGGCCGACGGTGAGGTCATCTCCGCGGGCCCGGCGTCCGGTTTCGGGTTGTGGGTGCGAGTGCGCCACGACGACGGCGCAGTCAGCGTCTACGGCCACATCAACGAGTTCATCGTCAACGTCGGCCAGCGGGTCGCGGCGGGTCAGCAGATAGCCACCGTCGGCAACCGTGGTCAGTCGACCGGTCCACACCTGCACTTCGAGGTGTCGGACGCAGGCGGCAACCGGCTCAACCCGAGCCAGTGGCTGCGCGACCGCGGCGTCTCGGCGACCTGGGGAGCCGACTAGAACTCGCCCCGGCGGTAGTCAGTTCCAAACGATGCGAGGCGCGGCAGGCCGGGACGGCAGCCCGCGTCCCGCAAGCGGTTCGGGCATGTCGAGCATCCTTCCACCGTGAGGGCGGATCCCTCACAGGTCAGGTCGACCAGATCCGGGGCAGTCCCTTCCGCAGCCGGCGAGCACAGCGCCTTCAGAACACTCTGAAGTGCGCGACGTGCGCTTACCGGAGGCCCGTACCGCCGCCGTCGCGGGTGCTCTCGGACTCAGGGTGGAGAGAATGGCCATACCCCGTCCGGGTCGTCCCATCAGCCCCGCTCGGACTCGCCGATCGCAGCCATATACCGTGGTGTATGCCCCTCTCCCGCCGGTGTTGCGAGCAGGTGTGGCCGGATCGGCTGCGGTGCTGGTGGGTACGTCGGCGGTGAGCAGCGCCCGGTTCCCAGCGCCGCGGTGGCGGGCAGATGACCCGTTCGCACTCGGTGTGGCATCGGGCGATCCCACACCGGACGGTGTCGTCCTGTGGACACGCCTGGCACCGGATCCGCTTGCCCCGGGCGGGCGCGGCGGCATGGGCTGGGACCCGGTGACCGTCGAATACGAAGTCGCGCACGACGAGAGCTTCAGCAGGTGGCGGCGCGCGGTACGGCTGCCGCGACCCGCGAGCTCGCCCACAGCGCCCGCAACGGTTTGGCCCCAACCCTGCGGCGAGCCTGGGCGAGCGCGGCGGCATGGGCTGGGACCCGGTGACCGTCGAATACGAAGTCGCGCACGACGAGAGCTTCAGCAGGTGGCGGCGCGCGGTACGGCTGCCGCGACCCGCGAGCTCGCCCACAGCGCCCGCAACGGTTTGGCCCCAACCCTGCGGCGAGCCTGGGCGAGCGCGGAACTGCCCGGCCGGGCCGGCGTCAGCGCGTCCAGTCCGGCGGTCAGCCGTGCCCACACCTGCTGGTAGCCGCCCTCGGCGAACAGTCCGGCCGCGAGCAGCAGGTACACCACCACCCGCGAGGGCAGATCGCGCACCCGTTTCTGCACACTCGACGTCGACGCGAGCGCGTCGTCGACCATCTCGAACGGCACGATCTGGGTCAACTCGCCGAGGTGACCGGGCGCGAACCGGCCTACGGCAACCTCGACGGGGCGGCGGATGACAGACTGTGTGGACAGCGGAACTCCCAAGGTAAAGGGTTGTCTTGCGAGGACAAGCCCTCGATACCGTGAGTTCCGCTGTCCCACACGCACCGACACGCCCTTTACTCGCGTGTGTCCCATTTGACCCAACAGTCACACGCCTAACTGCGCGGCATTGGGGTTAGCGGGTGCCACTTCCGTCGTAGGAGTAGGCGGCGGCGCTGCCGACGAACGCGCCTCAGAGGACGCCGGCGTTTCGGCTGGCATCGTGCTCGGTGCGACCCGACGAGCGGGAGGCGGGGTGGTTGTGGGCGGCGCATTCGTCGTGGTGGTGCTGGTGCTCGGTACTGGCGTGGGAGTAGTGGTCGGTTGCGCAGCGGCAATACCACCGCCCGTTGCGATCATAGTGGCGATCAGCGCGGCAGTGAGGAGGCTATTCCGCAGTGAATCTCGTTTCGGGCGTGGGTGATCCCGGTCCATGCTGGTTATGGCCATCTGACATCCCGTTCCTATGAGGGGACTTCGGTCAGCGGCGGGTCCGACGCTTCTCAGCAACTTAACGACTAGATCACAGAAGCATCACCTGTCACAGGTGTCGCTTCTATAACAAACGGGACGGATGGTACGGGAGGGCCTGGTGGGGAAGGTGAACCCGGGAAGTAGATAGGGTGCTTCTGAAACGAAGAACCCCCACGGCCTAGCTGCCGTGGGGGGAACTCCATGTGTTTACGAGGGACCTTGTCCTCGTATCTGGAATCTATGATAGCGGAGGGCTGAACGGATGCCAAAGCACGCGACGATTCTCGCTGTCAACAAGCATCTGCATCCGGTCCGCCTGGCCACGTACACCTCGCGGTGCGGCAATGACCCGTATCTGGCGCTGGAGCTGTACAAGTGGAATTTGCAGCTGTCGGCGGCCTTCCAGCAGGTCCTCGCGGTGACCGAGGTGGCACTGCGTAACTCTATCGACGAGCAGTTGCGCATTTGGAACGCCGGCCAGCCGCGCCACAGCCCGCCGGGTGGCACCCATGGCCAGGATTGGCTCCTCGATCCGGCTCGTCCTCTCAACTCGTTGACCCGGGACTCGCGGAGGACGGCAACGAACCATGCCACGGCAGCCGACGGCACCAGGGATTCCGCGCACCCGCGGAAGGGTGCGCCGGTTACGCACGACGACATCCTCGCGCAGATCACCTTTGGCGTGTGGCCGAAACTGCTTCCCACGAAGATCACCACCGACACCAGCTACCGCGCCCGGCGAATCCTGTGGCAGCAGGCGCTGCGTCACGCCTTCCCCCACAACACGAATGATCCCAACGGTTACATCGTCGCCGACCGGGCCGGTCGTCTGCATGGTCTGCGTAACCGGGTCTCGCACATGGAGCCTCTGCTCGGCGTGAATATCACTGCCCGGCACAACGACGCGCTTCGCCTCCTCGCCGCGATCAGCCCCGAGGTCCGGGACTGGTGCGCTGGCATGAGTACGGTCATTGAGATCCGGCGAAAGTGCCCCATAGAGCTCTGACCAGCTCGTGTGGCCGCGTGTGCTGCGGCTACCGCCCCGCGCCCTCAACCCGTTCGCCGCGGCCGACTCGAGGAGCCGGAGACGACGGACCGGTGCAAGAGGAGCCAGTCAAGCAGGGTTCGCTGCGCCACGCACGCTATTCGGCAGTGGTGCTGGCGACGATGTGTGCGTGCTTGACCAGCTCGTCCGCGTAGGCGTCAGCGCTGTATCGAACCCAGTCGGGAGTGATGACGCAGTAGAAGAACACTGCCGCGACGATTGCCGCGAGGATACCGACGATGGGAACTGCGAGGTTGTACTCGATCGGGGTACGAATGATGGTCACGATAGCGGCGGTGGATGCGAGGGCCAAGAGGGCGTCGAGGATGTACCCGACCTTACGAAGCCCGTACAGGTTGCGGCGAAAGCTGTACCAAACGAGATCGTTCTTCAGCTTGGGGTAGGTGTCCTGGCTGCTCGTGCGGGCGATCAGGGTGCGCACAGCGGTCTCGTAGACCTGATCGGCATGGATCGGGTCGGCGGCCTCTTCCTCCTTGGTGGGGAGGCGGAGCTGGCCCCCGATGAGAGCTTGGACGTTGGCGTGCAAGCTCTGGTGCAGGATCGGGTTCGGTGCCGCCGACCACCGGAGGCGGGACGTGGCCGGCGGCCCACCCCACGATGCCCATAGCCGACCCTCGACTTTCTTCCCTGCGTCTCTGCCGAGGTGGGCGGCGAGCACGGTGAGAACGAGGATGAGCGGCAGCGGCAGCAGTGTCCACACCCGATGGGCCGCAGGGGACGCACTAGCGATCATCGTCGTGGTCAGGATGACGGGGAACCACACGACGATCATGGGGAGAGTGCGGGCGCGGAAGTCGAAGGTGTCGAATGACATTGGTGTGTCCCTTCCCAGGAGGCCGGCGTGGACTAGTCGTCGTCCTCGACGAGCGGTGGCATCGCAGCTACCGTCGACCAACCGGGACGGGCGACCTCGTTCAACAGGCAAATGGTCTGGCCCTCGGTGGCGACCACGTACCCGCCCCGGCGGGTAAGTGCGTTGACCACCTTGGGGGAGGGATGCTTCGGCGATGCCTTCGCCGAGCTGATGGGGGCAAGGAACGATTCCGAGTATGTACCGCCCGGCGCGCCGAGGATACGGTTCAGCAGGGAAGGTGAGAGATTGCGGCGGCTGCCGTGGTGCGGTGCCTGCAGCGTGTTGAGGGGATACGACGAGAAGGGGCCCACCGCGACTTCGTATCGATCAGCGGCTGCGGAGAGTGCAGGGATGCCGGCATCTCCGGTGAACAGGATGCGGTGACCATCCACGGTGAGTAGGACGATCGCGGAGGTGTTGTTCCGTGGAGCGGTCTCACCGTCCTCGCCGAGGGTCTCGATGGGGAGGGAGGGCAGCGCCCACGCGAGTAAGTCGCGGCCCTTGGTCATCAACGAGGCGGCCAGCGAGCGGCGACCTGCAGCGACGCCGGTCTTCTCTTCTTGCAGGTGCTGCGCGAGCAGCTCGCGGTAATAGTCTTTGGTCGGGCCGAGGATCTGCAGCTGGCCCGCCCACCGCTCAAGACCGGTGAAGGGCTCGCTGATTGTGACGCCCCGGGTTTCGGCGGTCTTGATTAGATCGTTGACTGCTTCGAGATTGCTGAAGTCCGCCACGTTCGCGGCGTGATTGCGGGGGCGATGAATTAGCAGTTCACCCACGGACAGCGTCTCGACCACGTACTTCAGGCCATTGATGTGATCGGCGTCGGGATGGGTGGATACGACGATATCGACGTGATCGGTGCCGTAGTGGGTCCGGATGTGCTCGACGAGGCTTTCCCCGGTCGCGCCATATCCGCCGTCGATGACCAGGACCACGTCGCGGCCGTCGTCGAGGGTGATCTGTGCGGCGATTGCATCGCCGCTCTTACTGCCGGTTCCGCTCTCGCTTTCGACCGGCAAGAAATCGATCTGGTACATGCGGCGTACTCCTACCGAGGCTGTTCGCCGAACTTGCGCTGCGTGATCTTTTGCGCAGCGCAAGGGGTAGGAACTACGTTGGCAATGAACCGACCAAGTTCCGCCGACTAGCTCCGCTCCTGTTCCGGCTCCCGGATTAGGACCGGGGCTTTCGGTGCTTTCAAACCCTACACCTAGTGGGCGACCGTGCAACCAACCTCTACATGTTGTGTCACACATATGTGATTCATACTTGGCCGCTTGAGCGCCGGACGGTCGGCGTTCGACTACCGGTGAGACCTAGATGTGGGCACTTTCCGCCGGAGGAAGGGACGACGATCGGGACTGTCCCGCGGAGGCAGATCAGCCAGCGGGAGTACGACAGAACTTCGCACGCCCTCGGTCACGTGCGCGGCAACTTGGGACGGCGGACCGCGCGGGCTCGTCCCTACCTGGCCGTAGCCAGTTACGGACCTTTGGTTGTGCGCGAGGTCCGACCTGTGGCCGATCCGGAAGACCCCAGCCCAGTAAAGCGGTCTGATCCCGAGTTTGTCCCGGCGTCAAGACTGCCGGGGGACATGTCATTTATCGAGGTCACCGCCCCACTACTCCTCCAGCGGTCGTGTCACGTCAGCTGATGGATGCGGGGAAGTGTGCCGGCGGCTCGGCCATCCCCCGGCAAGTGAACGTGTGGCTTCCAGCTCGCCACCCCCGCTTCGATCGTGTGCTGTGCGGGCGGACGCGGATCAGTGATGGCAGCGGGTTTGCGCCGCCGTTCGCTGTCGGTCGGACCGGTTATCGTTCTCCAGGCCGGGCAAACGCCAGGCGAACCAGCCGGCCGTCGCCGGTGAAGGAGGAGCAGTGGCGAACAATGAGTTGCCGGACCGCGGTGCGGTGTTCTGGCCTGTTGGTACCGGGGACAGCAGCACGATCGTGCTCGACGACGAGATCGTTATGCAGGTCGACCTGCACGCCCTCGCGATGGCCCAGGATGAGGACACCCCGCACGTACCGGTCGTCGACCGGCTCGTCGAAGCGCTGCCCGTCATTGACGGCACCCCCTACCTTGCAGTGTTCGCGCTGACCCACGCCGATATGGATCACTGCCTCGGATTCGAAGAACTGCTCTCACGTGTCCGCATCGGTGAACTCTGGGCAACACCGCGGATGTGGCGGGAGTTCGCCGACAAGGATGCTCCGAACCCGTGCACCGACGCGAAGGCGTTCCAGGAGGAGTCGGAGCGTCGAGTCGCCGCTACGAAGAAGGCCGTCGATGCTGGTAAAGAACCGGTCAGTGGTGATCGGATCCTCGTCATCGGCTACGACACCGACCACGACTCGCATGCCTACTCCGAACTGCCGGACAAGTACCTGTCCGGGCCAGGGAAGTCGGTGAGCACTCTCGACGAACACGACTGCTCCGACCGATTCGAGGTGTTCTTCCACGCCCCGTTCGTCGACGACTGCGCTGCCGAGCGGAATGAGACGTCGCTGGCGATGCAGATCACCCTCATCGACGACAGCGGTGTCGACGGCAAGATGCTGCTGTTCGGCGACCTCGCGCACGACACGATCATGAAGATTTTCAAATACAGCGTCGACCACGACCGCCGGGAGAAAGTGGAGTGGGATCTGCTGCTCGCGCCGCACCACTGCTCGAAGAAGGTCATGTACATCCCGGTCGACGGCGAGGATGTCCTGCAGGAGGATGTGCTGGACGCCTTCTCGGCCAACGCCCGTCACGACGACGTCGTGATCGTCAGCAGCAGCGACACGTTCCGTCCCAAGGACGAGCCGGGGATGAACCCGCCGCACCGGAAGGCCCGCGACCGGTACCAGGAGATCGCCGAGTTTATCTGCACGATGTCCTGGGGCGACGAGCAAGCCCCGTCGCCCGTCGTATTTGGTGTCGACGCGTCCGGAGCCCGAATTGTGCGGGAGTCGGTCTCCGCACTCTCAGCCAGCGCCGGGTTCGCCAAGTCCGCCGACAGTGCCAGCCGACGCCGTCTGGGCGCTGTGACCGCTGCCGCGGTGGCCGTGGCGCAGGCACTACCGGAAACGGCCAGCGCGGCGACGCAGCCGACTGGGCCGGAACGAGTCCAGGATGCGATCGCTGCCGACCGGGGTGGCGCTAGTGCCCCCGACGCTCCCGTTGGATTCGGTCGTTGAGCGATCTCGCCGCGACGCAGCTGAGGGCCCTCGCTGCCGCAAGTGACGGTGCGATCGAATTGATCGGCCAGTCCCGTGGCTCCCGTGCGACGACGTTCACCGTCTCCCTGGACACCCACGGCATCGAGACCAGCAACGGGCAGATACGAATTCGCGCGCGTGAGCGGTTCGAGTTCGTCGTGCCGGACACCTTTCCGTACAAGCCCCCCACCGTGCGGGTTCCCCACACCCGCTGGGCAGGCACCCCGCACGTCCAATGGAGTTCGCAGCTCTGCATCTACGCCGCACCGTCGGTGGAATGGAATCCGGCCGACGGGATGCGCGGGCTCATCGCTCGACTGATGCTGTGGCTGCAACGAGCTGCGGAGGGAACGCTCGACCCCGACGGTCAGCCGCTGCATCCCCCGGTGGCGTACTCGAGCTACGACAATGGGTGGATTGTGATCCACCCTGATCTCGGCGCCCGCGTCCCGTGGGCGGCCGAAGGTTCGGAGCGCACCAGCACCCTGTACGCGTGGTGCGGCCGTCACGGTAAACGGATCGATGTCGTGGAATGGCTGACCCTTGGCCAGGTGCGTGATCGTGTCCTCGCCGACGACCTCGAGGCCGTCGACGCGTCGGGGCGCCCGTACTTTGTGACACCGGCGTTCTTGATCAGCGACGAGCTGGGCTTCGAGTACCCGACCAAGGCAGCAGCTCTCGCCGAGCACCTCGACGGGGCCGGAATCAGTCGAGAAGAGTTGCTTCACGCGATCACCATCGCAGGCCTCATCACCGCTCATGTTGCGAATCGCGCCGGATCGGATCACAAGGCGCCAGCCGTGCTGATCCTCGGCACCCCGGCCCGGCGGGTCGAGGGCACCGGGCGACTGGCGCATCTGGTGGCGTGGAAATTCGACGAGCTCGGAACCAACATCACCGAACTGCTCGGCGACGTCGAACTCCTCTCATCCGAGCCCCTGAAAGGCAAGGTCGCCGATCTCGCGACCAGCTGGCTCGGCTTCGCAAAGGCGACGTGGATGGTTGTTTTCGAAGACCGCCCCGAGGTCACCCGCCGGCGTGACACAGACACCGCGGCGACCTGGTTGCATGGGAAACGGGTCCTTGTCCTCGGTTGCGGCGCACTCGGTGCGCCGATTGCCGAGCACTGCGTACGCGCCGGCGTATCCGCTCTCACGGTCGCCGACAAGAGTGCCGTGTCGCCGGGCATCCTGGTCCGCCAGCCCTACACCGACGCCGACATCGGTTATGCCAAATCATATGTACTGGCCAACCGACTCAGTGAAATCCGAGATGACCTGTCGGTGCAGTACACCAATGATGACGTCGTGACGACCTACCTGAGCGGTGAGGCGGCTCTGCCCCCGTTTGACCTAGTCGTCGATGCAACCGCCGACGGCGGCGTCCGAGCGGCACTCGAACATGTCCGCGCCCGCCAGCGCAACGGCTGGCCACCAGTGGTCACCGCACTGTTCGGCCACGATGCCAACCGTGGGCTGGTCACCGTCGCAATGCCGGGTGCGACCGGTGCCGGCCATGACATCCTTCGTCGCACGGCAATCGAGGTCCTCGGGTCGGCCGCGGGGGCGTGGTCGGATGTGGCAGCGGACTTCTTCCCCAATCCACCGCGCACGGAGATGTTCTTCCCGGAGCCGGGATGTTCGGCACCGACGTTTATCGGGTCGTCAGTGCAGGTGGTGGCGCTCGCGTCCATGCTATTCGTCGAAGCTCTGACCATCCTCGCCGATCACCGCGACGGGTCCGATCGGCGTCCCATGACCGCCAGCGTCGTCAGATTGCCAAGTGTGGCGACGGGGAGGAACACCGTCGATCGACTGACCTGGTCCGACGATCAGATCGTCACCGAGGTCGAGGACGGCGTCGAGGTGCGGATCTCGCAGCGCGCCCTGGCCGAGATGCGTGCCGAGGTACGTCGAGGTGCCCGGCTCCGCGGGGACCACATCGAAACGGGCGGCATGTTGCTCGGATTCTTCGACGACGCGACCGGCACGCTCTCCATCGATGTGGCGACCGGACCGACCCCCGACAGCAGATTGTCAGCACTGCACTTCGACCACGGAACCGAAGGGAGCCAGGCCATCATCGACCTGCACCGCGCGGCGACCACTAACCGCGTCGGCTTCGCCGGCATGTGGCACACCCACCCCTTCGGTCCGGCCCGCCCGAGTGCCACGGACGAAGCCGGCATGGCCTCCCTCGTAGCCCCGGATGGCACAGGACGACGCGCCCTGATGCTGATCCTCGGAGGTGACGAACCTACGTGGCTCGAGTGGCGCGACCGCGGAACCCCGCCACGTATCTACGCCCGCATCGTCCACCGCCGTCCCGCCGGTGATGGTCACGCTGCGGTAACCCCGCTTCCACCGGAGGCACACTACTTTCCAGGGGGCTACGGTATGCCGGCACCAGATCCGTCCCAACGTGTTTTGTACCGACTGCTGGGACGTCGTCGATGACCTCCGGGACAAATCCACGCATCGGACTGGCCCTGTCCGGAGGGGCTTCCGAGCCACGGCATTCGGACTCGGGTGCCTGCGCGCCCTGCACGACCGCGACCTCCTCCGCCACGTCCGTGTGGTCTCCGGGATCAGTGGTGGAAGTCTGCTTGCCGCAATGTGGGCCTACGGCCCCGAATCGTTCGCCGAGTTCGACGACTCCGTCACCGAACTGCTCCACCAAGGACTGCAGTGGGAACTCGCCCGGCGAGCGGGAAATCCCATCAGCCTGGCCCGGAGCGCAGCAAGCACCACGCGTTCTCTTGCCACGTGGCGTCCGCGGCACTACACCCGGACCAACAGCCTGCTCGCGGCCCTCGAAGCGAGAGATTTCGGCCGCAAACGGATCGAAGAAGTCACACACCCGGGCCTGGCCACCGTCATCTCTGCCACCGACCTCGAGACCACGAACGCCGTCCGTTTTGGCAGCGCAGTCAGCTCATGTTCTAAGTACGGCCGGATCACCGACCCCATCACGGTCGCTGACGCCGTCTCCGCGTCAGCGGCATTCCCTCTCGCCTTCCCCCCGATTTCGCGGACCTTCACATTCGCGGGTCGAGGCGGCGAGAATCATCGGCAGCGGGTCGTGCTCACCGACGGCGGTGTCTACGAAAACCTCGAGTTGTCGCCCCTGTTCCCCGGGAGGTCGGTGTACTACACCGACCACGTATACGACTTGGACTATTTGATCTCATCCGATGCCGGACGTGGACGGACAGTCAAGTCTTCGTCCGGATACATGGTCCGAAGGCTCCCGCGAAGTTTCGACATCACCTACGAGAAGACACAGGACGCTGGCCGAACACGCATCCATGAAGCAGGACGCACGGGGCAACTCCGCGGCTTCGTCCACAGCTATCTGGGCATGAGAGACGCTAATCTGCCGTCATACTTAGCTGATCTCGTACCTCGTGGCGCAGTGATTGATTACCCCACCAATCTGCGTAGGATGCGCCGAGCAGATCTCGATGCCATCACCATCCGAGGGGAACAGCTCACCAGAGTCCTACTGGCTCAACACTGTCCGGAGCTGATGGCGTGAAGGGCCTGAGGCGCCTCTACATGACGACAGAGCGGGGATCGCGGAGAGACCGATCCAGCACGGGAATGACGACGTGACATCCTCCACAGAGAAACATGCACGAGAGGCGATCGAGGGAACTTTCCGGCAACTCGACGACTGGCAGCGCACACCGAGCCCGTTCGTGCCGGGGTCGGGAAGTGAGCTGAAGGAGGATGATCGAGATTGGCCGTGGTTTCCCCTGTCTCAAATCGCCTACCTCGGGCTCGCGGTCGCGGTCGAGCATATGCAGGCCGTACGGGCGCACCTCGATCCTCCGAAAGGGCACCCAATCAAGCTATTCCCGTCAGCGCATCAGACGCTGTGCCGCACAGCGCTGGTCGGTGCCGCACAAGCGGTATGGGTGTTAGGGCCAGACTCACGAGAGATCCGGATAACGCGCGCACGTACGCGTTGTCGCGTCGATGCAAGATCATCATTCGGCCTACCTTCACGGCCTGCAGGAACTGGCTCCTACCCCCCACGAGGGCACCGATCAGGTGGCAGCACATGTCGCCCGCCGGCGTGATGAGCTTGAGACGCTCCGCTCGGCGGTGGGGCAGAAGGTAGTGCTCAAAACTACGAAGATGATCGAAGAGGCTGCGCGCGAGGCGCTGGGCGCGGATTTGGCCCGCGACGTTGTCTTAGAGGGCGAGCCCGTGGCGTTCGGCAGCACCGCATCTGGCGGCCTACCCGACCAACGAGGATAGGTCGCCGAGGCCGGAGGTAGGGCGTCGGGGAGCACAGGCATAATGCACCGTTCTCGTCTAGCAGACGTGCGGTGACGGTGAGGTCGTCGGCGAGCTCGCTTAACCGGACGGCGTAATCCCTGTCCGGATGGCATGCGATAGTTGCGGCACACGAGAGCCCGAAGGAACAGCAAACACACCGAGCCGAGAGGCACTATCTATGACCGTCCAGATTGTTCTCCACGACGGCACGTCCAAGGAGTACGTCGATAGGAAAGATGGCCGCGGGGAAACCCTGGACCGCGAGGACTTCTGGTACAACGTGAACGAGAACGGCGTGCTGCGTGTGTGGCGGCGCCATCTCGACGGCGCCACCTGGAAGGAGGGTGTCAGCGACTTCACTGAGACCAGCGGAGTCGTGATTACCTACGGTCCGGCCGGTTGGGTCAGCGTCGAGGGCGAGAAGACCGACCCCCGGCATAGCTAGGCGCTAGGGGTTGAGGCGAGTGGTCGGCCGGTCTCGTGGTCGAGCACCGGCAATCGGGCGGGTGAGGCGGATCGGTTCACCGCGGATGATCTGGTTGCAGTGACGTTCCTGTCCGTGCAGATTTCCCCCAACGCGGCCCGCGCGATCCTGTATACCGATGCGGAGGCGCTGAACGCCCTTCTGAGGGCGGCGGGCCCGGATCGGGATTTGGGTGATGAACCAGACCCGCTGGCCCCTGGGTGGCCCGCCTGGGACCTGGAAACCGCCCTCTGGGCGCTGCCGGGGATCGGGCGGAGGAAGGCAACGAAGCTGATCGCCCGCCCACGCCGTGGGGCGAGGTGGCACCGGCGGGTTTGGCGGATTTCACTGGGTGTCTGAGCGGGTCTGCTGCTCAACCCGCACGCCACCACGGGCTGGTGCCGCCCAGCTCACCCAGGACTCGACCGGCGGCGGATCAGTCTGTTCTTCACCCCCGACTGAACTTGCTATTCGGGTTGTTCGGTATCGAGGGCGTCGGTGATGCGTTCGTGGATCCATGTTTCGAGGTTCTGGCCGGCGGTGCGGGCGGCGGCGTGGGCGCGGGTGTATTCGTCGTTGCTGAGTCGGATGGGGATGCGGTGGGCGGGGCCTGGTGTGGGCCTGTGGGCGAGTTCGCGTTTGAGGTGCTCACGCATCTCGCTGATGCTGAGGTGTGCGAGGTCGGTGAGGATTTGAGCGCCGGTGGAGGCGGGGTCGTCGAGCAGGGCCAGGAGGAGGTGGTGGGTGCCGATCTCTTCGTGCCCGAGCAGGGCGGTCTGGCGCAGGCTGCCCTCGAGGACCTTCTTCGTGTTCGGGGTGAATGGGATGTGCCCGGCGGCCGGTGCGGTGCCCGTCGGTGAGCTGGTACCCGCGAGCTTGCTGTCGAGGGCCGGCGCGGTGACGCCCCATGAGGTCAGTGCTGCCGTTCCGGGGCCGCCGGCGTCGAAGATCCCGACGAGTAGGTGGTCGGTGCCGACGGAGTTCTGGTGGTGGGTGCGGGCGGCGCCGGCGGCGAGGACGACCACTTGACGGGCTTGATCGGAGAATCTCTCGAACACCATGACGCACTCCCTCCCCCAGGCGTCGCCGCGAGCGACGCGAACCGGCTGCTGAATCTCTGCTGCCCATTCTGGGCGGTGTGTCGGTGGTTATGGGTGGGATCGATGCGACCTCGGCAGCCCTGGGCGTAATGGTGCTGTGACCTGGTGTGATGACATGTCCCCGGTTTGTGATGTGGAGGTGCCGGCGACATGCCGGGGAGTGCCGGCGGCGCGCGGGTGTCTGTTTCGCCCAATTTGGAGCCAGATTTGAAAGTTGTTGATTAACAATATGTTTGGATAATCTGTTGATTAGTAGGTATTTACGTGAGTTGTGCACAAACATCAGATTTTAAGGTTCGTAATATGTTGTACATCAATAAGTTTGGATGTTTCGAGATTTTCGACTGTTTGGGGTTTCGTAGTAGGGTGGGTGGTATGCTGTGGGTATGACATGGAGCGGCGGGTCGTGCGCACCACACCGTCTCCCCAGCCTCGTTCGGGTGTGGGGGACCGGATCAAACGTGCCGATGAAAAGCTCAGGTGAGAGCCTAATCTCGGAAACTCAGAGGAGCGAAGCGACTCGATCGACGGCAACGGGAATGGACCCACTGCGAGCCGCGCAGCGGCTCCCTGGCGGGGAGCGCAGCGACTCGCCCCGTCTCCCGGCGCGGAGCGCCGGGAGCAGCGCCG
>NZ_CP118322.2:0-401200 GCF_038447315.2 Rhodococcus sp. DK176
CGTCGGGGAGGGTACCCCGGGCTGCGCCCGGGGCCTGAACCGACTGGGCGGCAAGCCGCCCAATAACGGAATTCACCCAACGCGCTGCGCGCAGGGTCACGGGTTAGCTTGCTGCATAACGGAATCCGGAAAAAGCAAAATGATCACTTCGGAAGTGTTCATTACCAACGGAATTGGCCGAATCCAGCGGTGCGGAACCGTCCCGTTCGATCACCGCACCGCTGTTTCGTTACCTACTGGTCCTGATGGGCGCGCACCGCCGCCGCACGCAGCTGCTCCCACAGTGCCGGGTTCATCCCGTAGTTGAGAAACTGCTCGAACAGCTTCCCGAAGGAGTGCGCAGGATCGAGCGCACGGCCCACGTTCACCGCCTCACGTGCCAGCGCGGCGTGACGGCTCACCCAATGAAACACTCCGGCAAGAATGATCACCGCACCGGCGAGATCATGGGGCAGTACGGCCCCGACCTGGCGCATTACCTCGGCGGCGGCATCGGCATTGTGTGCGTCGACCCGGGCGAACAGCAGATCGCGCACCGGCACATCGTGCATCGCGGCCGCGATGATCGCGGCGTGCTCGTCCGTGACGCTGATGCCCCGCTCCCCCGCTCCAGCGGTTCCCCCCACGTACGGTGCCAACGCGAAATCGTAGGCACGGTCGGCGGCGTTCTGCGGGTCCCTAGCGGCCAGAATCACGCGCTCGCGCCCAAAACCAGCGGCCACCATAGCGGCGCGGTCTGGACCATGCTGGGCCGGTGCGAAACTCGCTCGCATCTCGGCGCGGGTCATGAGGGTGGTGGAGCCGACCACTAGTGCCTCGGCGATGATCGGGTGCGCCGCCAGATCGACCGGCATGCCCGGCTGCCCGATCAAGGACCCGGCCCCGTGCCACTGACGCACCAGACCATCGGTGAACACGAACACCGGGGTCACCGCATCGGGGCGAAGCCGCTCGAGGATCGCGCCCACCACATCACCCCGCTCGGCCGGGCCGAACACCACCGCCAGCATCGACTGGCTCTCCTCCAACGGTGCGGCGCTCTCGAGGGCGTCCAAGATGCGCCCCGACTCCCGCTCCGCATCGTCACCCAACTGGACCAGCATCACCGCCGCCGGGTGGCGGTCAAGGCTCATCACCGCCACCTCGTCGACCGGAAGATGACCGCCCAACGCGACCGCACCGGCAACAACATCGGACGGCGAAGACATACGAAAAACACTCACAGCAAACCCCTTTGGGTCGGGTGGGTGAGCTGGTCAGACTCACCCGTGGATTGGACTTACGAACACCTCAGAACCTAGCCGAAGCATCCGACAAAAACCCGCATTGAACTGCGCCTATGTCCCCGGCACACCCGGTGCCGGGGACATAGGCGCACACAGCTGTGAGCGGTCGCCGGTCGGGCGCCGGCCACCGCTCACAACAGCACTGGACTACTGGTCGGCTGCACCCTTGGCCACACGTACGGCCGCGCACAACTGGTCCCACATCGACGGGTTCAATCCGGCGTCGAGCATCTGCTCCATCACCTGACCGAAGGGGTGATCCGGGAACGCCTCGAGTCCGGCAGAGATCGCCTCCCTGGCCGCTACCGCGTCCCGACCGACCCAGAAGCTGGCCCCGGCCAAGATCAGCGGGGCAGCCGCCGGATACCGCATCGTCACGGCCGCAACCTGCCGCCACATCTCGCCCAGCGCCCGGCCATGCTCGACAGTGATGCCCGACAGCAGCGCATCCCGCACCGGCGTATGCCAGGCCGCCGCCACCAACCGCGCCGCGTGCTCATCGCTGACGCACACCCCACGAGTCTCGTACTCCTCGAGATACCGGGCGATGACATCAAGGGAGAGCTCCTCCGCCCTGAACGCGTCCTCGCGGCCCAGTCGGGTCACTTCCGCTGTGCCGGCCTCGGTGACCGCCTGTGCTTGCTCCTCGCCGAGCTGAGCCGGTGCAAACCCTGCACGGATCTCCCCACGCGTCTGCAGCCGTACCTTGCCCTCCGTCAAGGCAAGCGTCACGACCGGATGCGACGCCAGGTCGCCGGATTCCCACTCCCCCGGCAGCGGATGAAACCGCCGAGCCTGGCCCTGGAAGTAGGCGAAGACGTGTGAAACGTCCGATCGGGCGCAGCCTCGCGCAGCGCCTGCACCACCAGCTCGGCGTGGGCCGGTGAGCCGAACACCACCACCAGAAGCGCCTCGATGTCACCGACACGCTCGCGTGCGACCTCGACCCACTCCTCACGATCGGCCTCCGAAACAACCTCGGGAAGCTGGGCAAGCAACACCGTCCCGAACGCCTTCTCATCGAGCGGAGCCACCACAACCTCCGACGTAGGCAAATGCCCCGCCAAACTCACCGCCAACGCGGCCGCATCCACTGCCGAACTGATACGAATCGGTTCCATCACACAAACCCCTTTGGGTCGGTGGGTGAGCTGGTCAGACTCACCCGCTGAAATTTGGACTTACTGCACATCGAAAACTAGCCGAACCCACCGGCAAAAACACCCCCGGAACAGCGAAAACGTCCCCGGCACCCGGTGCCGGGGACGCCGGCAGATACTGACTCGGCGGCGCCCAGCGGCCGGCCGCGGCTACAGGCTGGACACCATCGAGTCACGCTCAATCAGGCTGTGCAGCTGAGCTTTTTCCAGTGCGGCATGCGCGTGAGCCGAGCAGTGCTCGCGCGCGTCCGATTGATCCACTCCGATTGCGCGTCCGGCGCCAGCGCTGACCAGTCCCGCCCGGTCAGCGTCGAGCAGTCCAGCGCCGCGACCGTCTCGATCGGCACCAGAAGGCGCCAGGCCGCCAGACGGAAGACATCGGCGAACTGAGTGTTCACCGGAGGCCACTCCGACCCAGGCATGCACTCCATAAAGGCCTGTGCTGCGGCATCTTCCACCCGTCGCGAAACCGGGTAGTGCCGTGAGCACCGAAACTCGCCACTGTGGATCTCGGATCGGAACTGATTCATGACCGGGCGTCCTCCACGTCGACAAAGGTCTCCGCCGGCTCTTTCTGAGCCTCGGCGCGGATATGGCCGCTGAGCTCGTGATACGCAACCTTGTCCGTCCAGCCCCCACCCACGATCGAGGGGATGCTCACGGTCTTCCTGTTCGCACGAACGACCCTGTACCACTGGCCGCGACGCTGAACCTGATCACCCTTCGCGATGTCATCGGGCCCGTAGTTCGTTGCTTGCCCCGATGCGATCTGCTCCGCGCGAACTCCCTCCCAATACGAGATCTGATCTGCGCGTTCCTCCATCCGAGCAATAACCGATTCCCGGTAAGCACCCTCGACCGGCGCAGTCTTCTCGACCTGCTTGACTCCCCGCACGACGAACAATGTCCGTTCGTGCCCGTCCCAAAGCCGCTGATCTGCACGCTGGCTCGCCTGCAGCGCGTCGATACGATTCTTGACCGTCTCCGGGTTGTACCGAGCCGACGTCGTCACCGCCGCCGACTCAGCCCGCCGCCGAGCCGCCTTCGCATCCTCCTCGGCAGCCACGGCCTGCTCGAGCGTGCGATGCGCGGTCTCGATAGCCCTCCGGTGTCGCCTCTCCGAATGGTGCCCCACGTGAATCGGCTCGCCACCCTCCGGAAGCGCATCGTGTGCGCGCCGGTCAGCCTCCCATGCTTGGTCGGCCTGATCGGCTCGTCGCTGTGCCTTGTCTTCGAGTGCAGCGACGCGGCCGGCCTGACGCTCAATCCGATCGGCCTCGACCTCGGCAGTTGGCCGCGCGGTGGCATCGATCTCAATCTGTACCTCGAACCCAGCAGCGCGCAACGCCGCCGCAGTGCTCTCGATCAAGTGCAACATCGGCGCCCGATCCCGGCTCCCGCGGATACCCCAGGTCCCGAGCGAACGAAACCACCGCCACCCCAGTGCTTTCAACGCCTCGTTCGTACCATCGCCGCGCGACGTCCCCTCTATCAAGGTCCCTTCGGCCGCACTATGTGAAATCGTCACCATGCCAGAACAACTCCCAAAACAAGGGGGCAGATGGTCAGTCCGCCCTTCAACAGGACAACACCGAATCTACCCCTACGCACCGTCAAAAACAGTCCTTGAACAGTGAAAACGTCCCCGGCACACCCGGTGCCGGGGACGTTTGTGTCTAGCGACTGACTGACGTTGTAACCGACTGACTATCCTCAGCGTTGAGATCGGCGTTTCCGCGGTCCAGATCCGCCCAGGGACTGCTTCCGGACGCTGTCGAGTGTCGCCCACAGCGCTTCGTTGTCCAGATCGCTTCGGTGCTTCTCGATGGCAGACACGAGCTGGTCAATCACTGCCCGAGCCGGCGGATTGAACGTCATGGCTGCCGCACCCGCCCAGGCGAGTGGCTCGTCCTCGCGCTTCAGGATCCGATCGAGCGCACCCTCACACCGGTCGAAGAACTTCTCAGTGCGCTTAGTCTGATTGTCATCCTGATCGTTGGCTTCGAGCGCTCCCTCAGCAAGATCGAGAAATTCATTGATAATCCCCGTCGCGCGGTCACGCAGCACCGGGTCGAACCCGAGAGATGACCAGAATCCGTTCCACCGCGTGCGGTAACTGCGGTCCGAACTGAGCGGCACAAGGTGATCGCGTATCAGCCGGCCGAGGCTGTTCTCGTCCAGCTCACGCAGCTGACGCGCCAAGAGTGCTGGCTTCGATGCCTCGGGCAACGGCTGCGGATCTTTTACGCGCAACCATGGGCGCGGCCCCACCGAATCGATCACGGCAGTGAGCGGCCCGACGATGACCACGAAAGATCGACCTTACGACGGTGCGCCCCCTCAGCGTTGTCATCGAGCACGATCTCCGAAAGCAGCGCCTTGGCTCGTTTCTCGACAGAGCTGGCTTCGTTGTCCATGTTCATACCCTTCTCGTTTGTCATCTCAACTCCTTCGACACAGCTAACACCGACAGATCGACTGCCGGCGCGTCGTTCGACCACACATGCGTACGACCAACAGGAAGCAACTCCGGTAGCGGGTGCAACCTCCACGGCTCGATCTCATCGAGCACTTCCTGAGCAAGCACGACACCATGGAAACGCGTCGGCACCGTCGTGACATCGACAATGGAGCCCCGGCGCCGGCACTCGTTCATCGAGCGGCCCGAACCGTTGCTGATCACAATCTGCTTCCAGGGCTTGCCAGTGATGTCAAGAATCGCCACGACGTGTGGCTCGAGCCAACCCCGCTCACGCCAAACAGGCAAAATTCCTTTGTCCTTCGGGAGAGCGATCTGGGCGATCGCCTCGCGGGCGTAGTCGGCCTGCTGCCGGCCCCGCAACTCAGACTCGGCGGCCGGCAGACGCAGCTGCTCGAGTCGACGATGTGGGACGGCCGCCAACTGTCGGTTGGAGCCGGCCAACCATCGCCTAACCGTGCGCGACGAGACATGCATAGCGTCCGCGACCGCCTGCACGTCAACACTTCCACGCGCAGTTTCGCCGTAACAGGTCCGGAGCATCGCCTCGAGACGTTTGCGTGTCCAGCGAGGCCCTCGATGGTCGACCACAACTACCGTTCCACGTCGAAGCTGTTAATTTGAAAGAACTCCCACCCACCGACGTAGTCCTGCGCTCGCGTGTTCATCCAGTCGGTCATTCCCTTGTCGCCACCGCGTTCATACGCACTCCACATCGCCTCGACCTGGTCGGGCGTCAGCGCCAAGGTGATCAGCCGATCGCGGGCATACTCGCGCGGTCCCGGACCCTGAACAGCATCGATTCTGATCTTGCCGCCGTATTTGGCCAGCGCCTTACCTTGCTTGCTGCTTCGCATAGTCGACATCGCCGCGCGACGTGCGCTCTGCGTAGATGCCGCGCGTTTGGCCTTGTGGGCTAGGGCTTTGAGGGTCTCTGCTCGTGGTTTAGCGATTCGCTGCCGACCTTCCGGGGCCAGCCAGCGTTCCACGGTGCGTCGAGAGACCCCAAGATCGCGTGCTGCGGCGGCAGTGTTGATCTCGCTCCGTTTGCCGGGCCCGTAAGCGGCAAGTAGCTGAGCCTTGAGGTTGGCGGATCCAGGTCGACCGGAAGTGTCGGCGCCTCGGCGTCCAGTCAGCTTGCCGAAGAATTCTGATTGCATCTTTCCGCGCTCAGCGCGCAGCACTTCACGCACCACTGTCTGGGCAACACGAAGTTCCTTGGCGGCTCTTACGACATTGATCTGGTTGTCCACCACAGAGCCGTAGTCCGCCAGACTGTCGGCGATCCGCGAATAGGCAGTGCGGCTGAGGGGCTTCCGTGCCATCACGAATCACTTCCCTCGCTGATATCGGCGGACATCGACTCAGCCGGTGCGATCAGATCCGACTTGCCCCGGTAGCCCTTGCCGTCCAGGTACTGCTGATGTTCAGCGAGGAGTGCGGATCCTTCCGGCTTATACTGGCCGAAACCACGTCCGAATTGCTTCGGTCCTCCAGGCCACGCCAGCTGGGGATCGGATTCATCCGACACGTAGAGCACGGTGTCCTTGGTGACTGCGACGGGCCATTGTCCGGTGTCTTCGCCGATCTGAGCAATTCGGTACATGATGTTGGCCCGCGACTTGGCGACGATGTGGTGGTGACGCTCCGGTGAATATCCTGGCCGTCCTGCCAAGTGCAAATCGGAATTGAGAATGCCGATGGTGTGCGTATAGATGACTTTGTTCTGTTCGCGAGCCAACTGCGCGTCGAGATCGTCCTTGACATCCAAAGCGGTGCGCGCATCCCGGATCCGTTCGTACCACGGGACGAGGACCCGTCCGTGATCAGGCCACACGTAGGCCTCCAGAATCTCTGGTTCGTACCCGAGACTGCTGGCACGTTCGAGGGTGGGTGTAGTCACCCACTTCGGCTCAGAAATCGACAAACCCATCGGGTTGAGAGGATTCGGAAGCCGCCAGTCCGCGCACTCGGGAATCTCCACGAGCCAGTACCCGGGGAGCTTGCGATCGAACGGCAGTCCGTTCGAATGATGCACAGGTTCGCCGATCGGAAGTTCGAGACCGGCGATTCCTGCCGCGTACGAACCGCCACGGTCGAAGGCATGGACGTAACGGCACTTCGCTTCCTCGTCAGTCAAGGTCCGTGACCAGTTGATATCCGCTTCGAAGATCTGGAACTTCTTCGCGAACTCCGCGTCCGACGATGCGAATACGCGCTTCCACTCCTTCGGCCGGGCGGCGATCATCAGGTCGATGCCCGTCGATGCCGGGCTCACAGCCCAGGGGAACCGCAGAGCACCTGCAAGCAGTGACAGGCGCCGCGCCAGAGTGGCGGGTGCCGGCGAGTCGCCAAGAATGGGCATCTCCTTGGGGTCTTGGCTCATGCCGGAGACTAGTGCCACCCAGACACCACGCGTCTCGCCCTTCCACACGCGGGTCCAAGTGCCGAGCCGGTCCCCCTCCTTGCCGCCGAGCTGCCAGCCCTCGGAGAGAGCCTCTGTGACGAACGGAGATTGTGCGGTCAGTTCCTTGATCCGGTCGTTTCGATTGCGCTTGCCCAAACTGCTGGTGTCGATTCCCACGTGCTGCGCCATCGCGTCGGTGATCCAGATCTGCCCAGGCACCGACCATTTGTCTGACGTCCACGTGCCGAGGTTCAACGTCGCTACGAGCTCCGCGACATCGCCGACATGGGTGATCGGCGCGGCAAGGTCGTGACGGGTGCCATCGGGAAGCCATGCGCCATCGACGTCGAGTACTGCCGCGGGTGCGGTGAAGGTGGTCGGTGCTTCTCCTGCTGCAGGATTCGGCGCCGGGGTCGTCGTGGTCGGCTGCTGCGTGGTCTCCGCTGTCGCGACGATGGCCGGCGTTGCTGCAGCAGTGTCAGGAGACGTCGTTTCGACGGGAGCCGACTCCAGCTCGTCCACAACCATTGGCGAAGGCTGTCCGACTGTGTCGCCGGTTGCTGCAGCTGCAGATCGGGTGGCGGCGGTGCTCTGCCACCAGCAGGGAAGGTGCATCACCAAGCCGTCGATCTGCCATCCGGCGTCCTCGCCGCCGCACAGGGCGCAGGTGGAAACCGGTGAAATCTGCACTCCATCAGCGGAATGCCCCTCGGCATCGGTCTCGATAGCCATCTCAGGCTCCTGTTCGGAATGAGAGCTGGTCAGGCTCATGACTTCGTTGGACGAATCACCCGAAGCTACGCCGGGCCCTGGACTGTTCAGATCGGCGAGCCAACCGTCGAACAGAGCCGGACCACCGGGTATATCAGGCGTGGAAGAGTCGCTGGAATCGCCGCCGGGTGTCGGGTCACTTGATCCTGCATCGCTGGTTACTTGGTCTTCCGGATCATCGCTACCGAGTAACTTGTGTAGCCGCAGTGCAACCATGCGCTGCCTGCGGTTTTCGCACTTGACCATCCGTTGCACCGTGTACCGCGGCATCCGGCCTTTCCGTTCCTCCGCGATCAGCACGCCCTCGTCATAGAGAGCCCTCAAGGCGGTACCACGATCGATCTGCAAGGTATCGGTCATCGTCTGACCAGTGGCCTTCAACACCTGTTCGAGGGCCATCGGGTCCAACAAGACTTGTGGTTGACCATCGCACGGCCGCGGGTTGGCGACGACATATCCCAACCGAACGCCTCGACCTTCCGCACGCCATCGAGGGGTGCCGTCGGATGTTTCACCCACCACACTGCGCCGCCATCCAAGACATGCAGCCATCGACCAATCCGCTGGAGCTTGCCCGGTGTCGACGTCTTCCACGTAGGCGTGACCATTTCTCAGTGCGTGTACCAACAACTCCCGTACTCGCGCACCGGTCCGCATGGGCAGATCTGGGTCAGTCGCCGCAGCAGCGGCATCAGACAAGCCCATCGTGACCAGGTCCCCGACCTGCGCGACTTCGTTCTCTGTTAACGCCCCGACATCAACAAGGAAACGTGACATCGCATGCCAGCCCGCCCACAGAGACCCCAAAGCGTCTGCCTGACGAACACTCTCGCCACTCGTGCGCAAACGCTCGCTATACCGCTCACCTTCGGCAAACGCCTCAGCGCGGACACTGTCCAACCGAGGACATAACCACTGCAGGTACGTGGCCATCAACAAGGCACGGCCATGACGGGAATGCGGAGTATCGAGTTCCTTCAAAACGTTCAGTTCGATTTCCCGCGCCTGCAACGGCACCACGAGCATCCGCTGAGCTGCAGATCCTGGCCGCGGCATGATCTCGGAGGTGACCAAAGCAGACGCGCGGGGTGGGGTTCCGTCCAGAACACCGAGACCATCACGTGTGCTTCTCGAGCGTTGCTCACCGTTGTGCACCATGCGAGCGAACTCTTCGAGCGCCTTCTGCGCAGTCCCGAAGTCTCGGGTTGGTGCGACATCGTCCGCCCAGTACAGAGCATCTTTTGCGGCGTTAAGCTTGATACGCAATGCATTCAATGTGTCGCCGTTGCCCGACATCGATGTCGCCGGTCGCCGGCGATCCCATTTCTCTCCCCAGTGGTGCATCGCCAATGACGCGAGTGATGTCTTGTAGCTGTTAGGCGATCCGACCAACGTAAGAACCCACGGGTTCGGACCCAATGCGGACCTGAATACCTGCCCAAGTAGAGCGGCCGAAACCCGCGTCGGGGTGCGTTCGAGCATCGAGCCGGAATGAAGAAGGAATGCTTCTCGGATCCTTATTGGGTCGGGCGTCGGTGCGGGAAGGTCATACATCTTCAGGGGGCCGGTCAGCAGAACGGGGGCTACCCGTCCGCCGTTCTCGTCGATGGCTCCCCCAGCATGAACGAAGAACCACTTTCCCTGATCATCGCGGCGCCACCCGGTGGAGCGGTAACGCACCACCCGTTGGATTTCGCGCCCACCTGCGCCCTTGAGTGCATCTCGCAGCTTCGCCACTCCGCTGGGGCGAGAGTCGTAGGCAGGCGGACCTGGCAAGGTATCGACCCAGCCGCAATCCCGGTACTCCTTCGCCGGGATCCGAATCCGCAGAAACTCTCGGCTCTCCGGATGGGTGTAGCCGATAACCACTGCGGTGAGTTCTTGAGGTGCGGCGGGGTTGACTTCACTCTGACCGGCCATCGCCGCTCGGCCCATCAACTCCGGCTCGTCGACGTCAATACCCGCTTCGGCAATTTCGAGATACTCCATCTCAACGATCCGGGCATCGAGGTCCAGTACGAGTTTCGCCTGTTGATCACCGCTCTTGGTCGTGACGATTTCGACCAAGTTCCCGTCAATGATCCGATACACCGGAGCGATAACATTGCGCCCCCGGATCGTGTTCAGCGGCGTAACGAGGCTTTCCGAGCCAGACCGGACCGACTGTGAATCAACTGGGCTGAGCGAGTCCTGAACCGCACCCGGTACGGGCTCAAGCTCGGGATCTTGCAGAATCGGCGGAATGGGAACTCGCGCGACATCGTGTGCCGCTCGCGCTGCAACACGCGCAGCACGCCATGCGGTCATGGCATTCTCGACCGCTTCTCCCGCCCAATCGGTGCCTTCAGCCGCGGCCTGCTGTCGAACTTTGTCCAGAAGTTCAGTCAGATCTTCGAAACGTCGCTCCGATTCGAGCGCCCAACGTTGTGCGCGTCGGAACTCTTCGTCTCCGTCCCGCCCATCTGCACGATCAGCTCTGGCGGTCGCCTCTGCCAGCGCAAGTTCGATTAGTGCTTGCTTCTCGATTACGTCGGCAGCAAAGCCGTGGGCAGCGACCTCCCCAGGCCGAACAGGGATGAGACCACCCCACGTCGAGTCGGTCAACCATTGGCCGCCATCGACGTGGTCAGTGAAATCAGATTTAGGTGCCGCCGGTGCGGACAGCAAGAGCTGGACCTGGGCACCACTGCCACCCAATAGAGATGCGAGTTCGATACCCCGCTTCCATCCGACGGAGTCGCGATCAAGCACTACGCGAACCTCAGCGCCTTCGAAAAGGTCAGCACACGAGAGAGGGAAGTTCAGTCCGCCTTGAGCATTGGTCGTGGCAACCAGTCCAAGCGACTCGGCTGTCTCGACATCCTTCTCCCCCTCGAGTAACCACACAGGCGAATGGCTCGAGATTGCCGACAGCAGTTCCGGTAGTCGATACAAGACCGGTTCAAAACCCTCCGGCTTACGCTTGCGCCGGGTCCCTGCGGCATCCACGAAAACCTGTCGGAACTGCTTGTGCCGGCCAGCTTCACAGCTCGTGCATTCCTCTCGGATCACTTCCTGCACCAAGGCACCGTCGGCTGATACGTACGGGTAGACCTTGACCCGATCCCACCGGTGTTGCGCGTCCGGTGTTACGTCTGGAAACGCGATTCGGGCGGGCAGTCGTCCTCCCTTCGGCCTACGCCGCCCAGCACCACGTTGGTGCGGAGATCGGCCTACGCGTGTGAGCGCGTCGCGACCAAACAGCGGTTCGTCGAAGAGATCGGTCATCGACAACCCCAGGCCGTCGGCGATCTTCGAGACGGGAGCTTCACAGCCGTGGCAGTGAAGCAGCACCATTCCTCCCCGATGCCCATCGACCCAGGTCACTGACATTGACGCGTGACGGTCGCCATGTATCGGGCACCGTGCCATCAGTTGGGTAGAGCCGCGTTCGGTCACCCCGCCATTGCGTTCGGCAGCAGCACGAACCCGGTCGAATGACGACATCCGGCCGTTCTCAATAGCTCCAGCAGTGATAGCAGTCACGAAGCCGCCTCAGACACACGCGCCAGGAGATCTGGCAGGCGCGGTGCGGCCCGGGTTAGTATGGGCACAGGTCCCCTCCAGGACTCGTATTTATGAACTAGGTCCCCTCCAGGACTCAGTTCGTAATCAACGGATCGAAGGACCCCCGCAGGCCGCCAAGCAGTGGGGGTCTTTCGCTATTTATGGCCAGGTCATGCCGAGATTGAAAGTTCGTTGTCGGACGAATCGCAGACCGCATAGCGCTCGTCGTGGGCCCGTAGTTTTTCCGGGTCCAACTTCTTAAGGATGTAGTCGGGGACATCCAGGTTGTACGCACGGGCCATGACGAGCAGGGCGTAGTCGCCGAGCTCAAGTCCGAGCTCTTCGGCGCGTGCTTCGTAGAAGCTGTGCTGTTGAAGGGGTGCACGAACTGATATGCACTTGCGCGTTCCCTTGTGTGGCCGTCCCATGCGATGAGCCTAAACAGAAACTGCTTCGGAAACGTCGAAGGTCGTGTTGTCGGTGTGTCGCCGTTCATCGTGCATCCCCTCACCTTCACCAAAAATCCGCTTCTGGTTAGAGGAAGATCCTTCGGCCCAACGCTGTGTGACAGATGGGAAACAAGATCTTCGTCGCCGCATCATGCCGCGGAGCATGGACTGTTTCACCAAACTCGCCCGACCGCGGTTTCAGATGAACAACTACCCCTACGTGTGACCTGCGGGGCCAATCGGTGGGGAGTGGGGGGAGTGGGAAGAAATACCTGATCAAACGGTAAAACCCACTCCCCACGGCGGTGGGGAGTGGGGTGGGGAGTGGGGTGGGGAGTGGGTTCAAAGACACCCGAAGTGCCTTCGCGTGCACCACCGATGAGCTGTCGGGAATCGACTGAGAGGTAGGCGGCGAGGTTCTACTCCCCCGTCGCCCTACCCCATCGTCACTAGCGAGACACCGTCCGAAGATGTAGCGACAAGACACCAGCAAGAAGCCGGCTCCTGGACTTCGACCCGACCACCTTCACCTGAGCGTCAAGCCAGTCCCGCTGAGCCGTCGTGAACCGGAACCACGTCTCAACGGGACCCTTGACCGCAAATGGCTCCTGATGCACGGGGATCCCGGCTGCGGATCGCCCGGCCACCGGCTGGAACAGGCTACGAAGTCCCGCGATCCCCACAGAATCGAAGGCCTCGATAACGACATCAGCGTGATCACATCTACGCTCGGCCGCGCGGCTTTGCAGTGCATCACGCGTGGCGCGATCCAGGTAAGCCGTCACGGTCACCTTCCCAATTTCCGTCGGAGGTTCGACATCATCGTCGGTGACCGGGGTCGGGTCCGGGGCCGGCTCATAAATGGGAGCCTGCTTCTCGGTGGGTGTGGGTGCGGGTGGTGGGGTTGGTTCTGGCTTACTGACCGGCTCGGAGCGAACGGGCACGGGCACCGTAGTAGTAGGCGCGGGTGATTCGGCCTGAGCTTGTGGCGGCTCCTGCGCTGCAGGCGCCTTCTCGACAGGCCGAGACTCCTCCGCGGCTGGTTCTACCTCGGTGACCGGGGTAGAGCGCCGCGGCTGGGTGGGGCTGCCAGCAGTCGGAAGGAGGCCGGCCAAACCCTCCGCTCGGTTACCTTTCGGAGCGAAAGCACTGGCAAGGCTCTTGCGACGAGGAGTGCTGGTTTCGGTCATGCCGAAGCCACCTCCTCGCTGATGGTCGACAGGCGCACGAGGATTTCGCGTGTCAGTTCTGCGTAGTCCTCGGCCAACCCGGACGCATTGCGCGAAAGTATCTGATCCGTCGGTTTGGCGCCCTTCTTCAAAGCGGCGAAACGTGCGACTTTGGCGACTTCGGTCTGCTGTTCCAGCTCATGGACCAACAAGCCCTCCCGGCGGGCATCATAGGCAGTAGATTCCATCGTCCGGATCCGGGATTCGAAGATCGGGGCGGCATCCCCGATCATCTCGTTGACGGATTGACGGATCTTCGCCGTGAGCTTGGTTGAACGCGAGCCCACACCGAACAAGCAAATACCTGCCAACTGCAGCCGCGGGTTGACAGCCGGCAGATTACGGTCTGGATCACCATCCCGTGTCGCCGAGAACTGGCCGGCAATAGTTTCCAACCCGTCGAGGCTTGCGTCGTCCGCCCTGACCGGGATGACCACAGCCTGGACGACCTCCATCAGTGCCTCCATGATGGTCAAATCACCGGGCGGAGTGTCGAAGATGATCACGTCATAGTTGTGCGCAACCTGCAGGAGCATGGCGCGAACGAGCTGTCCGAGCCGCTTACCACCCTGACGCTGCTGCCGGGAAACCATGACGGCCGCCAGGTCGAACATCGCGGGACCACCCGGCACCACATCGAGATTCTCGCGGCCCCCGACATTGTGGACGATCGGAGGCGCGGACCCTTGCAGGAGCGCGGTGAACAGTTCAGATCCGTCTCGCTTGTCGTAGCCCAGATCGCGGCACAGGTTCCCCTGGGGGTCGAAGTCACCGATCAGAACTCGGTATCCGGCGGCGGCAAGGAGTCCGCCGCAGTTGGCGGCACAGCTTGTCTTTCCCACTCCCCCCTTGCCGTTGAAGAATCCGAACGACACCGGCAGTTCCTGCTGCTCCGCAGTTGAGGTCTCGACGACATGCATGGACATGGCAGTTCTCCCATTGGACTTTGGTTGTGACGAGTGGTTCCCAGTGAAGCTAGCAGGATTCCTGGACAACTTGCTGTATGCCACGCGGGGTGAACCGTAGGTAGATCTGCGTGAGCAAACGCGTGAGATGCGACGGGGTCAACCGTATGAGGCAAGGCGGGTGGTCAAGCGTGGAGTTAAGCGTGATGACTGGCGTGCTCGTAGGTGTGTTAACACGCATGGCTACCGGTGTGAAAACAAGCGCGTAAACAGGCATGGCAATCAGCGTGAGAACAAGCATGTGAACTGGCGTAGCGCCAGGCGTGTAGTCAAGTGGGAAAACATGCGGACCTAACTGCATATAGAAACACGGGTCTTCACGCGTGTGAATTCGCCTGGAGACAAGCGGAAGACACTACGTGACGGTATGCAGTGGATAACGCGTATGAAGCCGCAAGAATAGCAACGGGACAACTTGCGTGAAGAGCTGCGTGAAGCCACGCATGATGTCACGCAGGATGCGAAGCGGGACAACCTACGTGGAAGTGGGCGTGATTAACCGCGACGGATTGCACGTGACTCCATGCCGGTAACAACGCGTGTTGGAGTGAGTGATCAGACACGGGAGGCAATGCCGGTACGTGCGCGTGAACTTGAACATGTCGTCAATGCGGGCAACACCACTGGTTGTAAGACGTGAGCAGTTACGTGCGCCGCTGCTGGTTCGAGCGCGAGGGGGTGCACCGAATCAGATGCGTGACAGGGTGCCGTAATTCGCTGCTAGGCACAGTGCGTGAGAGCGCACTGGCACCCGAGCGGAAAACTCTGCGGATCGAACGTCGAGTGCGGCACAGGGCAAATGCCCCGTCGGGATGGTCTACGCGCGTGAACGTATGGGGAATCCTTTGCGTGAACACCTGCGTGAAGAGGGCCTCTACCTGTACTGATGCGGTGTTCTGCGGGGATCACCGACGACGCCGCGCTGGCTTCGTTGGAGGTCTACCCGATGACTGAGGCCCGCCACAGTGAAGACGCCGATCGCATCGGCAATGTCCTGAGCTCGACGATGTCCGTCGAGCTCGACAACGAGATCGACCAAGGTGTCCTCGAGAATGTTCTCGGCGGCCGTGTACAGGTCCCAGAGCTGCTTGAGCTCCCAGGCCCGGATCAAAGGGTTCGAGAAGTAGAGGCCGTCGACAATCCGTTGAACCCGATCCACCTGGGTGTTTGTCCTATCTGCAGGGCTCGACCAGGTCGCGAAGTGAGAGCTGGCCGAACAGTCGTCGACTGTCGAGTCCAGTTCGATGGCGACAGCGACCCAGGAAGTTGGGCAGATGGACCGACGCGCCTGCCTTACAGCCTCTCCGAACGCGCGTTGGCAGACTGCGGCGTACTCAGTGGCAGCACGCCGGCCCAGATTCAGCTCGCGCAGATCCATCAGTGAGGTGAAGTCCTGACGCCCGTGGGTGAATTCTGTAGCCGCGAGGAGCGCCTCACTGCCACTCCATTGAAAGCGAGACTGTCTGTATTGATCGCGGTGCCAGCGCAGATCTTCGATCCACGGGCGGCCAAGCTCAAGGCCCTCACCGTTTGGCACCGTCATACGAACATGATGACATCGGGCGATAGGTGTGTCATCCATAGTTATGCAATCGTCCCAAACGTTTCTAAGGCGTAGCTCTAGCGCACAACACATAGATATCGAGCATGACAATCAAAGCCTCTAGAAAACGTGCAAATAGTGCTACGTGTCTCTCCCTTTACCGTCCAAACAGCCTCCCAATGGCGTCCCACAATCGACTATTAGTACAAGTCAACATGACTGGAACTCGTCTCATAGATCTAGCAAATCCGATGAATAACACAACTGGGAGGGTTATGGGACGCGACTGGGACGCTATTGAGGTCGATCGCAAAGCATCTGTCGATACCGCTCACGCGAAGTTGCGCTACTGTCTTCGGCGTATGTCAGTGTTGGTCTATGTTCTTCTTACAACATCACGTTTAACGTTGAAAGTGCGCCCTTCATGCACTGGTGGTCGTATGCACTGTTGGTCGAAGTAGTCCAGGGCGGGCTGTATAAAGCACATCAAGATCATTTGGGTTCGAGCGAGCGCGCCTCGCTCCCTGTTCAGCATCGGAGTACATCGTCGTGACGCAGGAACATGGTCAACCTCAAGCCACCGGGGGACACCGTCCGTTAGCTTCGACCTTTCGGTCACCGGCTGCTCGATCGGTCGAACACATCGCATCCCAGTTCATTGAGGGTGGGGAGGATTCGGGAGTTGACGAGCCGTCTCGAGAAGCGCCACCCGAACGAGGGCCCGTGGTGACGGATCCGGACAGCGGCGGGAAGTCGTCCAGCGTTCGAGTGCCGGCAAAGTGCCACGCGAAACTCGAGCAGCTTCGCGAGCAGACAGGAATGACCAACGGTCAGATCTTCATTGTCGCGATCGAGGCCACACACGACCGTCTGCCCGAGTTGCTGTATCCCGGTGGCCGAATCGGGGGAGGACTGTTCGCACCCCGTGGCATTCGCGCCAAAACGTCACGTGACGATGCCGAGACGCAGGTGACATACCGCCTATTCAAGGCCGACTTTGACGTCATCGATCAACTTGTCATCGATCTTGCCGCGAAGTCCCGGTCGCATCTGATCACAGCGGCCCTGACGGGGTACTTCTTCGGGGACGACGAACGCACACAGGCCGCAGAGTAGCGCCGACGAGCCCTACTTCTTGTTCGCGACTACCCAGACCGCGAGAACAATCATCGGAGCAACAGCGACGGGGACGGCCAGAAGTGAGTGGACGGTCGTCCCGGTCGCGGCGAAACCATCGATCGCACTGACGAGAAGGGCCGCAAGAAACCACAACCCTGCAATGTGACGACCGCGAAGGCGCCGGAGGATTCCGAGGATTCGCGGTGGGATCTGGAGATCGCGTCGGAGCATCTGTCACTCAGTTCGTCATCGGATCGACACTGGCAGTCCGGCCTGCAGCTGCGAAATGTTCGAGCGCGTCAAAGCAAGCGGCGGCCGCCTTTGCCATCTGAGCGGCGCTGTGGCGGGCGTTCCTGACCGAAATGCCCCAGAGGTTGCACGTCTGTTCCGCAGTGGGTGTGTGAGTCGGTGGGATCCCTAAAGCGCCAGCTGTCAATTGCCTGATATCAGCGCTCTGATGCCAGGTGGGGGAGAGGTTGACTTCGCCGAACAGTTGAGTGAGCAATCGCATATGTGCGTCGGGGTGGAATCCGCCGGCGATGTGCCCCTCTATGCTCCTCGCGAGAGTCCGAGACCGAGTATCGCAGTGGCGTCGTCTGTGAGCTCGCCGTGACTCGGAAAGGTGATGTTCCAGTACCCTCCGGTGCTCATGTTGATGGCAGCGATGTCCTTCACCTGGGGAATACCGTCACCGCTTCCTGACGTCGTCACGTGTGCGACGAACAGATCGCCACGGTATTCAAACGGTGAAGGGGAGCCATGGCGTGCAGGGTAGCTGCGCTTGTGTGGTATCCATTGCGCGAATGTATTCGCCGGTGCGAAGAACTCGCTTGAGCTGCGCTCGGTTCTATCATCGGAGCCAACGAACTTCTCGTTGTGCACAGGGGGCCAGCTGAAGGCGCGTGAGCCCGGCAATATTTGGTACGCCCCCGGGCCGCACTTGTCACGCGAAGCAGTCCACCATTTCGTCTGATGTGATGCGCGGGTGACGACTACCACTTCGCCAGGCTGGTATCCGGATCCGGCGAACCCACGGCTCGTCCGCTGGTACAACGGCACCGAGTGGACGGCGCAAACTCGTGCCATCCCGTCGGCCAGCCAGATTGCGAGTCCGGAAGCGGCGCCGAGCATCGGCGGACCCAGACGGCAAACCATGACCGATGCACAAGGCAGACGTATGCGCGGGATTCTATGGTTCCTGGGCAGTATTGCCGCCATCATCCTCTTGGCATCCGGAGTCGGCGTTGACGTCTCCGGAATTCAGGTCATCTTCTGGGGCTTCGTGCTCGGCATCGCCGCACTCGCAGTTCTCGTGGTCCGCGCTCTCGTCAGACTCGGCGACAGACGTCCTACCCCCGTGCACGTTGTCGTCGCGCCGGCGCCGGGTCTCACTGCTGGTTGGTACCCGGACCAGCAAGACGCGAGCCTTGTCCGGTGGCACGACGGCACACAATGGACGTTGCACACCCAACCAGCGAACAGCTAAGGCACTGTCCAAACGCCAGCTCCCGGTAGCAGCGCGGTGGGGGTGCCCAGGTAACCGGGCATACCGCCCGCTGTGAAGGCAGCGACCACCGTCCCGGATCCGGTCTGGACGACCCCCGGGGCGCTCGATCCGTAAAAGAGGTCCGCAGCGCCACTCGCGCCGGTCGATAGGTTGCGCCAGTGGACAACAAGATCGCAGTAGGGGTATGCGCCGCAGCGGACTCGAGTGATCCCCGGCTCGTCTGGGTTGGTCCTGACAGTGATGAACGTGCTGGACGGCTGGTTAGTCAATCCAGTCGGTCCGTTGGTCAGTCCCGCGAAGGGGATCGGCAGGACCGTGTCGGACGGGGCTGCGCTCACGGTCGGGGCGGCTAGCAACAATGCTGCGAGTGCAATCCCAGCGAGAGTAGTCATGCTGCGGGGCATCGAAGCGGTTCGGAACATGGTTCCACCTCCTGCAAGGCGTCGAGCTGAGCGTAGCCGGGCGGATCCGCTGGCGGTGTGGCAGAGGCTGCCGAAACCCCGCGATGCTAGTGAGAGCAGTCCTAGTTGCCGGTCGGTCCATGGCGCAGGGTTCGTCGCGACGCCGCGCTTGTGGATCTGTTGGTCGGATTCGGTACGACTGATTACGCCACGGCCTTGGCGATCGGATCACGGAAGTGGTTGGTCATGTCCTGCAGGGCCGTTGTGCCTGATGCATCGACGACAAGCTCCCCGTAGTTTTGGTGAGTTCCGGACCCGATGAATGAGGCGAACTTGAGCCCTTCAGCACCGATCTGGGAGAGGGCGTCTGCACCGTCAGAGCCCGCCAAGGCGGTGAGGCTCGAGGCGAGCCCTCCAAGGTCCCCAGCCTGTGACTGCTGGGTGATCTGCTGTCCAGTCGTCGTGGCCGCAGACACTGAACCGAGCTTGGACGCCTCGGTCTTCTGGCCACCGCTGAGTGTGCCCACCGCGATCTTCGCGAAGTCGAGGATGTGGGGGAGTGCGCCGAGGCCGGCTCCGATGATGTCGCCGGTCTCGATGGCGTGCCAGAGCTGCTTTTGGAGTTCGCCGGCGGTGTTGGCCAGACCGATGATGTCGAGGTTCCCGACGAGGCCGACGATCATCGAGATGATCTGTGCGGCGCCGGATGGGTCGGGCATCATCGCGATCAGGGCCGCCGCGGTCTTGTAGTCGAGTCCGGCGGCGAGCTTGATGAGTGGCTCGAATAGGACGTTGATGCGGTCGAACTCGGCGTGGACAGCCTTGACCTTGGCCATCGGATCGAGACCGGGATCGAGAACAATGTGCGGGATCCGGTTGAACAAGATGTCGAGGACTGTAGGGATGTTGTTGGCGAGGTCGAATGCGTTCGTCCCGATGTGCGTGACCTGGTTGATGAGCACGCTCGGCTTGATGATCGAGAGGGCGTCCGCCGCGAGTGACAGACCATCAGCCGGAGTGGCGGCCAGGGGGGAGACCTGGTTGGACAAGGTGTCCACCGATGTCTGCAGCTGCTGCACCTGATCCGGCGTGGAGGCATTCTGAGCCGTCCGCGCGATGGTGTCCGCGGCCTGAAATGCACTCCTCAGGTCGATGCCTTTGACCTTGTCGACGATCTGGCCGGCGGCGTATTCGGGAGTCGAAGCGTCCGCGGTCATGAGCGTCTGTTCCACGGCCGGATTCTGGGTTACCCAGCTAGTCGTATCGGCCAGCGGAACAAGGGTGTTGGCAACATCTGTCGCCGCCGATTCCATGCTCTCCAGGTCCGGAGCGCCGGACTGCAGCTGCTGCTGCAGGGTCTCGATGTTGCCGGCCAATCCCGGAAGATTGACCGTCGAGTAGTCGGACACCAAGGCGTTCTGCAGACCCGCGGTGGTGGTTTGAGATCCATCGCTCTGCTGCGGAGCGGAAGCAGTCGGAGGCTGGGCAAGCACTCGCCCAAGTCCTGCGAGCAATCCATCCTTGCCGGCGTTGGTCGAGCAGTAGAGGTCGTCGGGGGCGCAGTACGAACGCGTGACTGCAGCTGTCTTTCCGAACCCGCCCGGCCTGGCCCCCGCGATCCCGACTCCGTCGATGGGAGGACCGACGAGAGTGTTGTCGCCATTCGAACTCTGCCGTGGGTCGGCAACAAGACCGACGGCGATCAACTTCTCTGCCGGGATCGGTCCCTTGTCGTGTCCGATCAACCATGCCAAGTCGCCGGCCACGTCCGCACCCTGGCTGTAGCCGCCGAGTGCGAACAGAGTGTTCGGGCATTGCGTTGCACGGGTCTGCATCACGCGCGCGCCGGCCGCGATGCCAGATGCCTTACTGGTGCCATAGGTCTTGCCCTTGTTGAAGGCGGACGCTTCGTACGCCGGATAGGTGATCTTGATGGAGCTGCCGAACAGCTGGGAAAGAGGATCGGTTACCTGCTTGAGTAGACCCTTCGCGACGTCAGGATTAGCGGTCGAGTCCGTTTCGAACGTTCCCGGCATCATCACCACTTCCACTGCCGGGCAGCCCGATGATGCCGGCGCCGCCTCGGCCTGACTTGGCGACACAACCGCGATGAGGGAGGCGAGGAGTGCAGCGAGCAGGGAGGCGACGAGCAGGGGCACCCGGGCGCTGTAGTTGGCGTGACCGGCCTCAGGTGTTGGTGTGTGAAGGTTCGTCATGAGTGTTCTCTTTTCGTCAGCGATACAGCGCCGGCACGAGGACCCGACCGCTGTCGATATGAGTGGTGATGTCGCGGGGGAGAAAGTCAGCGACAGTGAGAGCGACTCTGCTCATCACATGCGAGGACTCGGCGAGCAGTCCGGGACGAGCGATTGTGGGGTGGGTGAGTGCAGCATCGAATCCTCGCGTCGCTTCGAGGAGCAAGGACGTTTCGGTCAGAAGAAACGCCGCCGCGATGAAGACCATGACGGTGAACAGAGGCGCGAGACTACGGGTCATCAGATCGCCGCAGTAGTCGTTGCAGCCCGACGACGACCACGTGCAAACCGGGGTCGAGGAGTCGGCGGGTTGGAGGCGACGACACTTTTACGAATGCGTGTGACCGCGCGGTAGAGCCGCTGGCGAAGCGCTGCCGGAGTCATCCCAATCTCCGCGGCAATCACTGCCAGGTCGCAATCGGTCTGCTCGAGGTATGCCCGCTGAATCAGGGTGCGATCGAGGTCGTTGATGACCTTCTTTTCGACCGCCCAGGAGAGCAGCGCCGGAGCAGAGATGTTCGCTTCCGGTTCGTTCTCAGCACTGTCGGACTCGTCCATGACATCGGAGGCGGGGATCTCCTGGGCGAAGGTTTCCTCGCGCGTGATCTTCTTCAGCGTGTGCAGGAAGAGCGCCGCGTAGACGTTCTCACCGGAGGGCCTGTAGGTGGCGATCAGTGACATGAACGTGGCCACAGTGGAGGCAGCTCTCTCATCGCACGCGTGATACCGATCGTGCCCACTGACCCGTGCGTGGCGCGTCAGGGAGATGAGCTTGCCGAGCATCAGCTGCAGTAGCGCTCGCCCGGCAAGGGAGCTTCCTTCCTGATGCAGTGTCAGCAGCGCCAGAAGCACACCATCACGATCTCGGCGGTGCGCCGCGGCGAGATCGTTGAGGTCCGCGACCTCGCGGAGCGCGTCCTGGCTCACCGACCACGTCAAGACTTCGGCGGCGGCTGCGGGGCGAGTGCAGAGGTACATCCACTCGGTGTTCAAGCGGCTGTACAGATTGCTCTGCGCGGTGCTGCGGACCGGCGTTGCCGATGAAGCTGTGGTGGCGGTGGGTGCGTGGGTGGACGTTTCCACGATCGGTCTCCTTTGGGCGCGGGCGAGGTGGTCTCGCGCCCAGTACAGCAACCGGATATTGCCTCTGACCTGCGTGTTTGTTGTTGCCGGAGGGGTTGTCGTTATTGCCAGGGCGTTGTTGCCGTGAAGGTTCCGGCTGTGCGGCGGTGGGCAGGAAGTGTCCCTCACGTGCGCTCTTTCGGCTGGAGGCAATAACCCCTTGGTGACTGCAGAGAAAACTTCAAAAAAGTTTCGCGAGCGATGTCACTCAAGCCCCCGGACCCGGATCTTCCTCCAAGTAGAGGCCCACTTTTTCTGTGTGGCGCTCTTCCAGACCCCAGTCGCCAGGAGGACCGGATGCATGAGCTCGACAACTCGCTGCAAGCCCAGCTGCACGATCTCGGCTACGTGCACGCCGTCACCGAGGAGATCCGCCGAGTCGCGGCAGCCCTGGCGGTGAACCCTCTCGATGAAGAGGCGAGCACTTCGCTGTGGCTGTTGGTGTTCGTCGAAGCCCCGGCCGCGCGCGCCGCGCTGTCGCGGGCGTCCGCACTCGACGTCACAGTTTCCGTCCCCGATTGCGCAACGTCCGACCCGACGACAGAAGCCGGCATCCGATGAAAATCGACCTCGCGAAAATCAACAACTTCGGCCGCAGCCCCATGAGCAAGACCGATCCCGCGTCTGAAAATGTCGTCGACTCCGTTGTCGACGAAGCCGAGGAGTTGGCGCGCGCGGAGCGTGCACAGTGGGGCCTTCGGCAGGTGTGGACCACCCGACTTCTCAAGGCAGGAATCGTCGCCGCGCTCGGCGCCGGAATAGTTGCCCTGATCCTCGTCGTCTTCGGATCCTCGCCCACCCGGAGCCTCACCGACAACGCCACCAAGGACACCACAGACGTCGACACAGTCGGTCAGGCGAAAGCCGAAGATCTTGCTCGGCAGTTCGTCGTTGCCTGGCTCCAGGCGACGCGTGGGGATGAACAAGAACTCGATCATTTCGTCTCGGGAAAACCGAGCCTTCCGAGCGCGCCGTTGTTTGCTGCGACTGATCCGGCCGTCGCGTCGATCGACTACGAGCAGAAGTCACGGACGTACGCGGTGACGGTCTCGGTGTCAGTTCGAGCCGCCACTGATGCGAATGCGCCCACTGTTCGTCGCTACTTTCAGGTGCCGGTTGTGGTCACCGAAGCGGGCGTGAGGGCCGCCGCACTCCCCGCCGCAGTAGCTGGCCCGTCGACCTCGATCGACGTCAGACTCGGCTACAAGTACCGGGTCGCCAACCATCCCATCGCCACGTCCGCTCACGAGTTCCTGTCCGCGATGTTGACCGGCAACGGGGAAGTAGCGCGCTATCTCACGCCGGGGGTTTCGATCGCACCGATTGTTCCGGCGCCGTATCGCAGCGTGGCAATCACCGATGTCTATTCGTCGGAAGACCTGAGTGCTGCCAGTGCATCGGCACCGCTGCCTGACGGTGATGTTGTGCGCCTCCTGGTGACGGCAGCGCAGAACGTCACAGAGGTCGGTTCGGTCAGTGGGCAGTACGCGCTGACGATGACCTCCCGCGGCGGCCGGTGGGAGGTCAGCGCAATTGACGCAACGCCGTTGTACCCGCCGGCGGCACCCCGAACACCATCCTCGTCAACGACCGCACCGAGCTCGACCACACCGAGTGCGGGTGCCCCGGAATCCGCATCGTCTGATTCAGGTCAGGTTCCCGCATCGTCTGAATCAGGGCAGACCCCCGCACTTTCAGTGCCGGCTGCCGGCGACGTGCCGTTGTTTTCCCCGTCAGGAACCGATCCTCATTCATCCGGAAGGTAACCCATCATGTCCATTGCGCTCGCCGCCACCGATCCCAACAACGCGGTCCTCGCTGTAGGGCTTTTCGACAAGGCGCAGGAGTTCACCAGCGACGGCAAGCTGCTCCTCCAGTCGGCCGCCGGCTGCCTCGTTTTGTTCTTCCTTCTCAAGAATCTGATGGCCTCATTCACAGTTGCGCGACTCATCACATCAGCGCTCATCGGTGGTGCAGCACTGTGGGTCGTCTTCAACATGGACGTCCTGAAGGACTCGACAGGTGAGGAGTTGGAGAGCGCTCCCGCCGCGGTGCACCTCGTGGCCGAGCCGAGTTCCGGCTTAGACCTTCCCGTGTGATCTCCGCTCGTTCGCACCGGTTGAAAGACGCTTGTCTGCAATGACCTCATTGCGCGACCGACCTCTACAAGGGAGGCTCCAGTGTTCGATGTAGCTAGCACTGCGGAAGCGGGTTCGCGGCTTCGCCGGCATGAAGTCACGAGTGGGCCGGTGCTGCGATGAGCGACGAGCGCACCACCGGGGAAGTCATCAAGAACTTCACCCGCGCTCGCAAGGTGCCGCAGCTGATCGGGCGTACACCCGACGGAAAGAAGCTGCCGTTCGGTCCCTATACCGTTCCGCAGGCCGTCAGCGGCGCAATCGTCGGTGGGCTCCTGTGGCTCCTGCATCCACTGTGGCTTCGGGACAGCATTTCCTGGAACGTCGGATTCTTCGCCTTCTGGTCACTGGGCACCGTCTTTGTCGTTGGCAAACTCCGGTTTGCCGGCCGGAGCCCCGCCTCAGTGGCACAGGGAATCTGCGCCGCAGCCTTCGCGCCGGCCGGTGCCAAGATCCAGATCAACGGCCGCCGGGTGACCATCCGGCCACCCCACCTCGTGCGTCCGAGTGGCTACATCACTGCCGACCCCACGGCCGCCGAACTCAGCGCCACGGTCGTCCCGCAGGCCGTGCACATCGCCGCCGCCGAGGTCACCGAAACCGCATCGGCGGAACCTGTCGCACCACGACCGCAGACCTCCGCGCCGGTGCCCACACCGGCAAGCGGGCCCACCCATCGCGCCGGCCGATCGAGCGTCAAGGAACTCCTCGCTCTGGCTGCTGCAGGCACCTCCGAGTAGAAAGCACCGCCACTATGGAACAGCCGACACTGTCAATGGCCGCGAACATCCGGTGGACGAAGTCCGGCGTTGTCTGGGCGGACTACGTGCTCACGGGCATCGACTACGGTTACCGCCCCGACGTGGACAAGCGCACTGCTCGTACCCTGCACACGATGCTCGTCCGCGCCCTGCCGGGCGAGTCACTGTTGATGGGCATCGCAGCATCGTTGAGCGCCGAAGCCGTCGTTTCCCGAATGACCGAAGGCGTCGATCTCGATGCACACCCGGACTGGGCAACCGAATGCGAAGCGACTCTCGACTCGATCGAGCTATACCGCCCGGGGCAGAGGATCTACTGGCTGAGCATTCCGCTGACCACACCCAAGGTCGTCGATCAGGTCAAGGCCGCGGCTCATTCGGCCTGGACCACACTCTCCGACTACATCGGGCTGCCGCGGACCGCAATTGATGATGACGAGATCCGGGCCCGTGTCCGGCAGGCCAACCGGATCATGGCCGACATCCCCGGTGTCTTCGATGCGCAACCTGCCACTCCCGCTCAGATGGTGTGGCTGTGGCAGCACGCGATGACGCGCGGACTGCATGTCGACCCTGACCTGCCCGACGCAGCCGTGACGCCAGGAGCAAAGTCAGGTGCCGCCCTGTCCGCATGCCGGATCGACGAGGGCGCCCAATCGGATCGAGAGAAGGCTTCGGGTTGGCGAGGCAAGGTCCCGACGTTCAGTCGGGTCCTGAAAGTCGACCAGCCATACGAATTCGTCGACCACCCTGCCTCCTACCAAGTGCTCCTCGCGCTCGCTGACACCCCCGCCGGTGGCGTCTATTTCCCCGGCTCGGAGTTCTTCACCCTCGCTGACGACTTCGGCGATATCGATGTCGACTTTGCCGTACGGCTCAAGGTCACCGCCGGTGCCGATGTCATGCGAGCGAACAAGCGCGCGCTCGAGAACCTGAAGGAGCAGTACGAACAGCGGGAAGGAGAGTTGGCCGGCGGCCAAGGTGTTCTCGACCTCGCTGCCGCCGCGTTGACCGAATACACCTCGTTGCTCGAGACGAACCGCGATGAGGTCGAGGTTGCCTGGACGGCGTTGTTCGCGGTAGGAGCTGATTCCGAGGAGCGTGCACTCGCTGATGCGAAGGCATTGGTGAAAGCGTTCGAACAGCAGGAATACAAGGTGGTCGCGCCGGTCGGCTACCAGGAAGACCTGTGGTGGGCGATGTTGCCTGGCGTTCCCACCTCGAAGATCGTCCGCGAGTTCGCGCAGATCACCACATCGACGCATTTCGCGGCGTACATGCCGTTCATTCGCAACGATCTCGGCGATGGCAGCGGTCCGCTGTTGGCACTGAACATCACCACTTCTCGGATCGGTGTGGTTCACCACGACGTCGCCGGAAAGTCCCTGCGCGACCAGTCCGGATCCTTCGCGGTCACCGGTGAGCTCGGATCGGGCAAGTCGGTCACCATGAAGGTGATCGCCGGCCAGGTCGTCGACTGCGGGGGGCAGGTCATCGGTATCGACCAAAGCGATCTCGGCGAGTACGCCAATTGGGCCAAGGCCGTCACCGAGGCAGTCGTGGTCGACCTCGTCGAACCCGAATACAGCATGGATCCACTGAGGATCTTCGAGGCCGGGGTCGCAGCAGAAATGGCCCAGTCCGTGTTGTTGACACTGCTCCGGATCCAGCCTTCCTCAGACCTGGGCATCGCATTGGCGAAGGTGCTCGAGCCCGAGTACCGCGCAGAGCACCCCTACCAAGGTTTGGGCGAGCTGACCGAACACCTCCTGTCCGGGGCTTGCCCGATCGCCCACGCCCAAGATCTCGGCGAAGCGATGAACGTCTACGCCCGCCGCACCTACGCCGCGGTACTGTTCGGCAAAGATCTACCCCCGCTGCCCATTACTGCTCCCGGCATCATTTTCCGCACCCACAAGGTCGACTTGCCGACCCAGCTGCAGACCGAGAAGCAGCACCTCTATGAGAACCTGCCGCTGGAGAAGCGGTTCGGTCACGCGGTGTACACCCTGATCGCGAAGGTCGCCCGCGGACAGTGCTTCGCCGACCCCGACCAGATGGCGTTGTTCCTCGTCGACGAGGCACACCACCTCCTGGGCGCCGACGACGGAGTCGACATCGTCGAGGACTTCGTGCTGCAGGGCCGCAAGTCCTCTGCCGCCGTGGGACTCGGCGACCAGGACTGCGCGTTCGGCACCCCGAAGCTGCGCGGACTGATCAAGACCCGCATCGCGCACCGGCATACAGACGAAACCCTCGCCAAGCGCGCCATTGAATGGCTCGGCCTCGACCCGGACGACTACGGACTGGTCAAGCAATACATGGAGCAGACAGCTCCGGTAACCGGAAAAGACAAGTACGTCGAACCGCACCGCCGCGGTGAAGGTTACATGCGCGATGGCAGCGGAAACGTCGGTCGTATCAAGACGCTGCTGCCGGCAACCGAGTCTCGCCGAAGTGCAGTGTCGACCACTCCGAAGGACAACAAGCTGGTGAAAGCATGACCGCGGCCGCGGCGTCCTCCCGTGAACGGGAGGTGGTCGGCGCCCCCGAACCCCGGGAGTATTTCAGTGTCCGCGCCGCGGCCAAACGCTCACTGCTGTGGCTTGTCACCGCATGGATTCCGCAATCCTGGCTGACCGCACTGATACACCTGACCCGTCCAGTAACCCGCTGGCTGTGGGCACGCTGGTGGAGCCGGCTCCTCATCCGTCTCATCGCCGGCTGGCACGCGGCCGGCGCCCTCTTGATGGTCGTGGCCACCCCGGCTCTCGCCGATCCCGCCGGCGGCGGCGGTGCGAGCCCGTTCTTCGCCTGGATGAATCTGAAAGATTCGCACGGCATCGACGCGTGGGGCTACTTCCTGTCCATCGACAAAGGCAACGCCTCGGTGGGCGGCGGCTGGCGCATGATCTGGGCGTACATCATCACCCTCGAATACGAGGTCTTCCGCTTCCTGATGGCAACGGCCATCTGGTTCATCACCTGGGTGCTCTCGTTCGAATGGCTCGAGCTGATCCTCACACCCGTGCGCACCATCGCCGACTCGGTCACCTCCATCACCGACCAGTTCGCGCTGACCCCGCTGATGCTCACAGTCGCCGGACTCAGCGTCGCCATCTGGATCATCCGCGGCCGATTCTCCACCGGAATCTACGAGCTCCTCATGTCCTGCGTCATCGCGGCCGCGGCCGTGGGCGTTCTCTCGAACCCGGTTGATCGCGTCCTCGGGGACGACGGGCTGGTGCTGTCGGCGCGAGATGCGGGCCTGGAAGTCGCCTCAGGGCTGGCGAACGGTGGTGATACCAGCGGAAACCCGCAGACCGAGATCGAGACGATCGAATCGAAACTCGTCGACACGTTCATCCGCCAACCAACGCAACTGATCAACTTCGGAGTCGTTCTCGATGCCCCGGAAAACAACGGGAAATGCGTCAAAGAGTTCGACGCCGCGTACCTCGTGAAGCCCAAGGAGCCTGGACTCGCGGACAAAGCGCAGGACGTCGTCTCCGAGATCGCCCCTGGGGCAGGCGTAGCCCTTGACCTGATCAATCCCGACGCGAAACCGGAAGACCGCGTCAAAGATGCCATCGCCAAATGTGAGGGGGAGGACGGGCCGATGAAGGCCTATGCCGACAACCCCGGTCCCGGACAAGCAATGGGCCTGTTTTTCCTGATCTTCGCCGGCGCACTCCTCATGGCCTTCGCGATCTACCTCGCCGGCCGATTGATCATCGCCGCAGGTGTCTCGATCGGCAATGCCATCAAATCGATACCAGGAGTCGTCCTCGCCATCGCACCCTCGATGCGCGGGCAGTTCTGGCGGACCATTGCCAACGTCGCAATGGCGTTGCTGCAGATGATCTTCGCCATCGTCTTCCTCGTGGGATACGTCATGGTCGTCGAGGATCTCTTCGCTGCAGACGAATCGAACCTGATCCGCACGGTGTTCTTCGTCGACATCTTCCTGGTCACCGCACTTCTCCTCTTCCGCCGAGCGGTCAAGGGAATGAAGCGACTGTCGGACAACCTGGCAACAATTCTGGCTAAACGGCCCAACGCCGCACCGACCGCCATTAGTCGCTCAACGCCCACCACAGCGCGCGACATCGCTGCGATGGCCGCCAACGGACGCCACCTGTACCAGGGCGGAAAGGCCGCGGTGAAGGGGGCAGGAGCACTAGCGAAGAAGTCCGGCACTGCCGCGGCAACGACCGGAAAAGTCGCAGCCGGAGCCACGTCGACCGCAGCAACCGGCGGGGCAGCTGCAGTGCTGGTTGCCGGACGGGTCCTCTCCTCGACGGCGAAGCGAGCGAAGAACAAGGTCGACTCGATCGCCGATCCCGACAGCTACCCGAAGTCCACCTCAGGCACGGTCGGTGCCCAGACCAGTCGTGGAACCGCCGCTACGAACGCTGCTGCCGACGCTGTCCGGAGTCGACTGTCGAAAACGGCGGTGTCGGACAAGGCCGGCATCAAGCACCCCATCGGGGTCGCCCCGTCATTGCCGGTCGCCAATCCTGGCCAGGTCCGCGCCTCGGCCACGACGACCAGTAGCCCTGACGGTCGCCGATTCCGCGAATTCACCACCACGTCTGGGGCGCCGGTGATGTTGCCGACTACACCGAGCCGCACCCCGCGACCAGCCAGACCCGCCTCTCCTGAAACAGGGATCCCCAACGGTTCAGCGTCGAAGACTGCTCAGCTGCTCGCTGCCGCAGCGCAGTCCGGATCCGCGCCGGTAGTCAAGCCGAGCGCACTGGCCCACCGAGCTCGCTGATGACGCTCCTCGACACACCACCGTCGACCCCGGACACACAGGAAGGCAGCTCGAAAAAGTGGTGGTGGCTGCTCGCCGGAATACCCGCCTTCGCCATGGTCATCATGATGGCTCCGATACTGGTCATCCTCGCGACGACCGGTAGTGACACGAACTGCGGTCAACCTGTGCCAGACGCCGGCGGCGGCAGCCTCATGGGAATCAAGCCCGGATCCCTCGCGGTCCCGATGGCCGAAGGCACCTACACAATCAGCTCACCCTTCGGTATGCGCGAGGGAGGCATGCACGACGGCCAGGACTACGCAGCACCACTGGACACCCCGTTCTACGCCGCCGGTGACGGCGAAGTCATCGCCGCAGAGCCCGCCGCCGGCTACGGACACTGGATTCGGATCCGGCACACCATCGAGGGCCAGATCGTCGAATCCCTATACGGGCACATGCAGGCGTCCGGGGTCCTCGTCCACACCGGAGACAAGGTCAAAGCGGGCCAACTGATCGGCAAGGTGGGCAGCGAAGGACAGTCGAGTGGACCGCATCTTCACTTCGGCATCTACCCCGGAGGCTGGTCACTGGGCGGCGGAGTAGATCCCATTCCGTGGCTCAAACAACAAGGAACCATATCGCCCAATGGAGGACCAGCAGAGCTGGTCGCACATTCCACCGGTGGCGATCTACCACCGCTGCCCGCCGACAAAGGCAGCGAAGCGCACATGCAGGTCGACTCCATCCGCGTCATGCGCACAATCGCGGCGGCCTTCCCCGAGATCGCCACCATCGGCGGATGGCGCCCCACCGGCGACGTCGCCCAGGACCACCCCGACGGCCGCGCGGTCGACATCATGATTCCCGACTCCGCGAGCGCCCAAGGGAAGGCGCTCGGCGACAAGATCGCCCTGTACCTCCAACAGAACAAAGTGGCCCTCAACGTCGAGTACTTGATCTGGCAACAGCGCTACTGGGATGGCACCGGTGACTGGTCACTGATGGAGGACCGTCACGGCTACACCGCAAACCACTTCGACCACGTACACGTCACACTCGAGGGCGGCGGGATGCCGACCGTCGACTCCCACTACGGCAGCGCTCCGGGCGGTACGACCACCACGGAGCCGTGCCCGCCAGAGGGCGGTGATCAGACCAAGTTCGCCCCTGGCAGCATCCCGCCGCAATACACCAACGCAGTCTCGGCTGCTGGGTCTCTGTGCCCAGAGGTGAGCCCGGTTCTGATTGCCGGCATCGTTCAACAAGAGTCCGGGTTCAACGAAAAGGCCGTCAGCAAGGGCGATGGCGTAAACCAGGGCGGCGCCGAAGGAATGAGTCAGTTCATGCCGGAGACCTGGAAGGCTTTCGGTACGGATTCCGGTCTAGATCGAAACGGAAAAGCGGAACCACCGAACGCTGCCGACCCGTTCAATCCGTACGACGCGATCGCCTCGGAAGGGCACTATCTCTGCCACATCGCCGACTACCTTCGACCGCATCACGACAGTGGAGCCGTCAACGGCGACTTCACCGATCTGATCATCGCCGCCTACAACGGCGGGGAGGGTGCCGTCGTCACCTACGGCGGGATTCCGCCATTCGGCCAGACTCAGGCATACGTGCCGGCCGTGCGTGAGCACATGAAGAAGTTGTCGGCCTGACACTCGCTCGGACGTTATTGCCACACCGAAGATCGGCGCCCGGCACTAAGGCCGGCCACCCACCGCTCGGTAGTGGAAAGTGCGCACTCGGGCAGGGTGAGGCGAATTCATGCCCGTCCCGGGTGAAGTCCGACCCCTTGGCAATAAGGGGTAAGCGGTCCCGCCTCGGGACATCAGCGCAGATCTTCAGCGACACGAAAAACCCCCTGGCGGGGGTGTTTTCGCGAGGAGGACTTGGCAGGTCCTCCGCTTATGGCCTTGGCCGGGCCGTCACTTTTCTGAGGTGAGGTCGAAAGTTGGCGCATTCGAAACTCGTGAAACTCGTACTGCAAACCCAGGCCCAGGGTAACTGACTGCTGCCCGGCCGGCAGCGTTACTCGGACGGGAGGAGCAACCATTTCTTCCGCCCCTGCCGCGAGCGAGCGGCAACGCCGAACTGTTCGTTCAGAGGAGCCCTGCCGGTTGAACCCGTTACGGATGCCGGCGGTGGCGGGACGGCGTTGGGACGGGTTCGCGATCGTTGTGCGAGACCAGCGAGATCAGTGGCATGGCACCAAGGACAGGTACGCACGCGAGGGTCAAGGAACGGATCAACACGCGTGAGATGGGTTGTTGCCTGAGCGGAAATATATCCCTACGCGGGGGATTCGCTCCGTCCATGCTGTCTTCGTTGCGCTGTTCGGAGCGTAACCCACGTGTCAAGGGGGTGGTGGTGCAAATCGGGGATGTCCCGGCTCAGTGCATCTGATGCCGACTCAGCAGATCAGATGCGGCCGACGGTCGATCTGATGCCTGACTCGGTGAATCTGATGCCGGGTCCCCTGGTCGCGGTCGACGTCCTCGTGCGTCGGGACTCAGGCCATGTGCAATCGGTCGGGCGGCACGCCAACAAATTCCACGCGCATCAGATTCAGTGAGGCGAAGTCGAACATTGCGGCTCAGACAATCTGACGCACCGCAGGTCGGCGGCATCAGATTCACTGAGCCAGGACAGGGGATTGCCGTACCGGCATGGCGGTGTCGCAAGGTCGGGTCAATGGGATGAGGATGGGATGCCTCCCAGAGGACTCCACCATGAGGCGATGAGCGCACCGCCTCCAGATGTGGAGCGAGCGCGGATCAGAAAACTTGGCCAGCGCGTGTCACACAAGCTCCCTTACCGGGATCTTCCTCCGAGTAGGAGAGATCAATCAGCGGCGAGGTGGTGTGCTCGCTCGCGCAGGAGGGAGCAGCGTGGAAATGCGAACTGATCAGCGAACTGCGAACGCAAGGTGGCCGCGGCACGGATCGACAGTTGGATACGCCGAGTCAGGAAGTACGAATCGGCGAGCGGAAGGCAATCGCGGTGCCGGCACGCTCGTGATCTCCTCGCCGACTGGTGAAGGCGAGGCCTGGCGATGACAACCACACCTCCGCAGCAAAGTGGTGCGCGGTTTGCACGCTCTCCCCGAATCAGTTCCTTGCCGCCGCGGCCGCACACCTGGCTTCGCGACAGTTTCTGCTTGGGTACCACCGCGGTCGGTGCCAGCGCCGCCGCTCCTCTGTTCGGATACAGCGCCCTCGCGATGCCCGCCGCGGCGGGCTTGTCGATCGCTGCCGTCTACGCCGGAGTAGCCGGCAAACGTAAGCAGCTTCGCGATGTCGACGTCGACGAGGTGATCGAAAGGCTGTGCCCGATCGTGGGGCTGCCGGAGGCCACCCGGGCGGTGCTGTCGACGTCGAAATGGAGTCGTGGATGGCCGGGACTTCCGGGGAAACTCACCGTGCACTACGACTCGACACAGGCACTGAATGACGAGACGTGGCTCGCTGATATCTGCGGGGTCTTCGAAGATCAAGGGTGGGGTTTCTTCGAACTCGACAAGCACGACCCCGCCCGCCGGCGCCTGATCTTCACGCCCGCTGCCGAGCCGGAACGAGAAGTCTCCGACAGCGACCAGGTTGTGCGCGCGAAGCGGATCATCGCCCAGCTGTTGGGCCCGACCGCGACCGTAACCGCAATCGACGTCGCCGCCGAAACCGGCGAAGTGACCTCAATGGAAGTACGTCATGAACTTGGTCCGAAACTGGAATCGGATGGCTACCGGACCCGCGTCGAACGAGGAATGAGCGCGACGTTGCCCGGTCGCTGGAGAGCACGGTGGAACCTTGAAACGGATTGGGTTCGATTCGAGCAACGCACAGCATTCCCGGACAGCGTCTGGTTGCCGGCACCGGACCTCGACCCCGGGGCCGATCTCTTGGCCAGTTACGACTCGGTGGAAATTCCGTACGGAATCGACGAAGACGGCAACGAGGTTGTGTGGAGGCCGGCGATCGACCCGAACCTGATGCTGATCGGCCCACCCGGAAGCGGTAAGACCGTGACCGCCCACAATCTGTTGGTCAACTTCTCGCGACGTGGATGGCCGATCTGGGTCCTCGACGGCAAGTACGTCGAATTCCTGGGATTCCAGGACTGGCCCAACGTACAAGTCGTCGCTACGACCATCGAGCAGCAAGTGGCGTTGGTCCACCGCGCCCGCGATCTCATGGAGTTCCGCTACCAGAAGATCGTTACCGGTGAGGCGACCGAAGCGGACTTCGAACCAGTACTGGTCTTTCTCGACGAATGGGCCGAGTTCCGCGGCAACGTCGAAGATTGGTACTCCAGGGTCAAGCCGAAAGGCGGCACCCGACAGCCACCGGTGCTCAACATGCTGGCGTCGATGGCACGCAAGGCCCGAACCTCGCGAGTGCATCTAGTCTTTGGAACTCAGCGTCCCGACGCGCAGTACTTCCTCGGCGACATGCGTGACAACTTCGCCATGCGCATCTCCATGGGCCGGCTCTCACCACAAGGGGCGCTCATGATGTGGCAATCACCGACGATCGGTACCAGCGTGCCCCGCAAGTGCCGCGGCCGCGGCACCACCGTCACCGACAACTATCAGCCCATCGAGATCCAGTGCTACCGCGTACCCGACCCCCGCAAGACGCGCGCCGGCACCTTCGAGTCCGATCTGCTCGACACCCTCCGACCGCCGATAACACGCCATCCGCGATTGCTGATCGTCCCACCGGACGAACTTCCGGACATCGACGCCACCGACGACATGTCCGATCCAACACCGCTGACGTACTTCGACTACATCGAGGCCGAATGGGTACTGGCCAGCGACCGGCCCGACCTCGATCCGGTACTCAGAAGAGCGAAGATGACCCACGAAACCGATCGGCGTCTCGCGTCACCGACGGCGCTTCTCGGGCTGCTCGGGGGCCGCGCCGAGCCCACCAACGAAGCGGCGGTAGAGCTCGACGACTACCGCACCCCGACGGCCGTCAAGAACGGCGCCACTGACGCCGCCTCGTTCCTCGATCAGCTCTCTGCTCCACAACTCGGTGAATCCTCCGCCGCTCGGGGGGAGTCCTCACGCGCTCGACTAGCCCTGGTCAAAGAGACAGCAGCAACCGAACCAGAGATTCCGGCGGACGGCGGAGCCGAGGTCTTCGGAATACCGGAGGATTCACCTGACACCTACGAGGACCAGTACGGGCCGGTCCGCGATGTTCGCGCTGCCGATGTAGCACTCGGGGACCTGTTGCTGATGGAGGACATCGACGAATGGGTCGTCGTAGACACCGATCCCGAACCGGACATCATCGAAGACTCATTGCTGTCACTGACCTGGCGAAGCGACACCGATGAGTTCGGCGACCTCGCCTTACCTGATAGTTCCTACGTATCGATTCGCAAACCCATCCATGTATCTGGCTGAGCTGGCAACGGGACGGCTCTCCATAGCGGATCGATTCGAGTCGATCAATCCCGACGGCGGTGTGTACCGCGTGGACCTGACCGTCTTCTGACCAGGTCACCCCGAGCGCACGCTGTCCGGCGTCCGAAGGATCAGGGCTGCTCTTGCGGGCCGAACGGGGGAGCTGCGACGAAGGTCCATCCCGACTCGCGATCCCAGTGCCAGCCTTGTCCGAACCTCCCAATGAGCCACAGGTCCGTGAACCCCTCGGGCAGTTTGGGTGAACGGCTGGGCATCTTGTCGAACTGGAGCGGCGCCGCGAAGTGACGGTGCTCGCCGAACTGCGAGTCCTGCACGGGCTCTGGAGCACCGTCGAGGTGGAGGTACACGCCGTGATAGGGGAGCTCCGGTTCCGACATGACCTTTTTGCGGATACCGGCTGGGTCCTTATTGTCACTGGCCAGGAACGCCTCGACGACCTCGACCGTGCTGTCGGGAGTCGTGGTCCCTGTGGCGTGCGACATGAAGTCTATGGCCACTCGCGTTGACCGCTCGCCTTCGCGGACCCTCACTATCTGGACAACTCCTGCGATGGCGTTGAGTTCGCGTTCGAGCTCCACCGTGCTGGTATCTCGCCTGCCTCGGACAAGGGCATCTACGCCCTTGTCCTCCAGCTTGCGGAGCAGTGGACTCAATCGCTCCTGTAAGCCCCGAAAAGTCACGCCGAACTCACACATGACAGCCCAACAACAAGACAGAGTGGAATCGTCGAACCCCCTGAACCGCTGCCGGTATTGGCCAACAGAGCTGCGGTAGTCGGAGTTGGTAATCGAACCCACTTCCAGGACTCCGATGCACCGCCGACACTCGTCGATCTCGGGTTTGTCGAAGACCCGGTAGTCGACCATTCCGTTCTCGCTACCGTCGTCATACGGGTCCAGCCACACAGAAGAGTTGTGTTCGACCATGCGGTGGGCAAGCAGCTCGACGTCTGATTCGCCCTTCTGAGCACGTCCTTTGCGAGCCACCATCACGTCCTTCCTGTCGTTGACAGTGCGAAGGGTATCGGCGCGGGCGATCATCCAGGGATCCGGTGTCCAGAAACGGCCGGTCCGGGAAGGGCGTCCGACAGCTTGTTCTGCGGCGAGCTGACCGTCCCTCCAGAGGTTCCTTTCGAACGGTGGCTATGGCGCTGAGCAGGGACTACGCCAGTTGAGACATAGAGGCTGGCTTCCCAGACCGCCTCGATGGTCGTTCTGGTCGGGGGATTCGGCTCAGGATCGAACTCTCTATCAGATGGGGATTCCCGCTAACGTCGAGTCGGGTCGATTCCTCGACACCTGGACCGGGCAGCATATGCCTATGAACTTCAAGGCGGCGTTCAAGCACACGCCACTGTCAGTCCGATGGATTCTCGGCATCATGTTCGTTGCTGGATGGTGCGGAGTCGCTGCGGGCGTAGTCGGTGATCTGCACGACGTGTGGACCGGTTTGGCCTTCACCCTCAACGTGCTGACTGCACTGATTGGGTTCTGTATCGGCGTTCCTGTCGCATTCTTCATTATCGCAACAGTCGTCGAACAGCGTGCCGACCTGATCGAAGCAGAAGCAATTAACACCCTGACGGCCGAGGCTTGGACGGGGTTTCGAGATGCGGCGCTGAACCTGTGCGATGACGATCTCGAAGAAGTACTGATTGTTAGAACGCCGCCGATGATCGAACTCTATCGAGCTACGTTGACCTCTGCCCGGCAGCACTTGGATGAAGGCGACGACGAGAGTCTAAGCAACTGTCTGCGTGTTGCTGGCGAGGATATAAAAGAGATGCTCTTCGCTGCCAAGCCTATGATTCCAGATTCGGCCGACTATCGAGTTAAGTGGATTTCTATAACGAACAAATGGAAATTAATCGATGAGCAGGTGCGTATTCGGCGGATGGAGAAGAACCTATCGTGGCTACACGAAGATGTGGACTCTGTCCTTTCCTCCCTATGCGATCACAGGCGAACGCCGCTCGATGATTTCTATACGACCTTTAGTATCGGTGCCGGTACAGACCTTATTGTAAGGGCTATGGATCAGGTGTCGAAGCTCTTCTTGACACTTGCGAATTCTGAGACCGATAAGATTAGGAACCTGCTCTTTTCGGAAACTGCGTCTCCCCTTCGGTATGGCCCCGAAAAGCAGCACGAGTTTAACGCCGATCAGTCTGCTAAGTGGGTCAGAACCCTACGGTTAGCCGTGGCTGGCACTGCAAGTACTCAATTCCCCAGTTAGTGTAACTATTGATCTATTACAATATCCGGATCAAACAGATCCCGTTCCCACACCAACGAGGGGGAGCCAATGAAGCTGGACGAGCTGCGGAAGATGATCCGCGAAACAACAACTGAGGATTGGAATCACATCCACTGCTGGGGTGGTGGCGCCGGGCCAAGCTACCGCGACAGGACGGTCACGGCGTTGGTCGGCAAGACCGACGCGATCGAGAACGAGGTCGAGAGCCACGGCAACGTCGCCATCTTGAGAGACGACCTCGACATCTCGATTGCTTGGGGACTCGATCTCGACTTCAGGGGATTGCGCGACGCCGGCAGCAGGGCCACCTCGAAGCTTCGACTGGGCGAAGAACTTCCACAACGAGGACGTCTGGATCTCAATAGGCGACATCTTCTACCGCGGCTCTCTCGTCGATCGAGTGCTCCTCGTGGTCGTTGACGGAGGTCGCGTCCTCCTGCCCTGGGCACACGAGCAGTTCTCGGGCCCCGACGAGGGCGACGTTGTCACCAGCAGCTGGGAGTACGATTTTGCGCGGCTCGTCGACCACTTCGAGGGAGTCTCCGAGTTCGATGAAGCCTTCGCTACAGCAGGGTTCAAGATCGTCGATTGACGTGCCTGCGTGAAGAATCGCCCCCGCCCTCAAGGAGAGCGGGGGCGATTCGATTAGGTCTTCAGCGCTGCGAAAGTTCGCTGGTCTCCGCTTGCACAGCTCTCGGCGCGGCCCGCGGCTCCTTCGAGATATGCAGCCTGCCTCGGGCGTGAGCTATACGGCTTTCGCTGGGCTGTGAAAAAGAACGCCGCCGTCTGTCACACAAGCCCGCTGCACCGGATCTTCCTCCAGATAGAAGCCAGTTTAGGAGGGAGATCCCATGCACCCCAGTCAACCTCAGCGGCCCATTCAACCCGCGCAGAATGCAACAGGCCTGTCCGACGAGGACCAACTATCTCTGTTGATGGCGGCCCCATTGATTCTGGGCCTCCTTGTCGCGGCTCTTCCAGAGATGTCGACCAAGGCAACTGCGTGGCTGCTCGCTCACGATCTCATCGTTGCGGCCTCGGCATCACCGCTGGTGACTATCCCTGGCACGGAAGGTGCCGGTCTCGACCTCCGCCGGCTGATCATCGTCGCGGCAGTTCTGGTGCTCGCTGCGACTCTGGCTCTCAGCGGAGCACGGCGCTCCATCGATCGTCGTCGGCAGCAGCGGTTGCGCCGCGGGGATAGTGCATGAACGCGGTGGTGATTGTTGCCGAGCTATCGAGAAGGAAGCGGTCGATTCCGTGCGCGGATGAATGCGTCGCGGATTGTCCGTTCTTCCAGGCGCAGAGCCTCAGCGAGTGCTGTGGCATGGCGATCGGACAGGCTTCCTTCGCCTCGCTCGATTCGGCCGATGGTGGTGGTGCTGAGTCCGGTTCGGTTTGCGACGTGTTTCTGCGTCAATCCCGCAAGATTCCGCAGGTCGGCGATGGTCCGACTGTCTTCCGGGACGACGACGAGGCGGTCGAGGGGTATTCCCAGCTTCTCGGCGGCCCGGGCGAGGTGGTCGGGCTGAGGGTGCGTTCGCGAGGTTTCCCAGTTGTGGATGGTGGTCGGGTCGACGCCTATTGCGCGGGAAAGGTCGCCGCGCGTGATTCCGGCAGTAGTGCGCGCGTCCTCGAGGGCCTGGGGCTGGAAGCCGTTCAGGGGCGCTCTCACTGCGATTTTCCGTTCATCGCTGGACATCCTATTGAAGATGTAGATACCATCGTTGCATACCGGGTTTAAATTCCAGTGGTAAATGCGATGCGGTGCAGCGCTGACGATCACTCGCTGAACTCGAACCCGGTGCGCTCGAGTACGAACAGTTCCCACGTACATGCGGCCTGACCAGCCGCTAAACGGAAAAGAGCATCCGATGACGACTACCGTTTCAGCTGCCCCACCCTTGTCCCAGACTTCTGCGCATCGACGCGACGCACGCTCGTCCGTATGCGCCGCTCAGCTAGCTAGACTGAATGCAGCCGGATTCCCCGCCCGGTCTGCTTTGCCCAGTCGCGACGACGGGTGGTTCCAGACATCGCGACAGTCGGGTTTAGGGGGACGTGACGGGCAGGCTTGGACACCTGCCCGTCACGTCGATACATCTGTCGACACGGTTGATGTGCGCTACCGCATCAACGCCCTGATGTGCGCCGGCATGACGACCGCTCTGATCGCTGACCTGGCCTCTGTGCCGGTCGCGACAATCCGGTCGCTGAGGAGCACTTCGACTCGCACCACCACCTCCGCCATCGCGGACGCGATCCTCTCGATCACTTTTCACCCCAGCCGTGGGCGTGATCTGACCCCAGCAGTGGGGGCTCGCCGCCGACTGCGTGCACTCAACGCCATGGGCTACGGCGATCCGAGCCTCGCTCACCGGTTGAACGTCGAGGTCGACGTTGTCACCTCGATGCCGGAAAAAGGTCTCATCCCGAGCGAGCTGTGGGAAGCGGTCGACGAGATCTACGACGAGCTTTCCATGCGCCCCGGACCCGACGCCGACCTCCGTGAACAAGCACGCGCAGAAGGACTGGTGCCGCCTCTCGGATGGGACGACGACGAGATCGACAATCCTAAGGCGCGTAGTCACGAGCGCGAGCGGGCCACGGGAGCGGTCGCGGCCGACGAGGTCGTCATCGTTCGTCGCCTGAGCGGCGAACAAGTCCCCATGCGCAACTGCGAACGACGAGAAATCATTCGGATGGCCTACGAGCAGCGCTGGTCACCGAGCCTCCTCGCGGACAAGCTCGCCATCAAGTACGACTCGGCCGTGACGGAGCTGAGCCGGTACCGCCGAGCTCTCGTCCAGACGGACGTCGCCGGTTCCGATTCCACGGCGGAGACGTCGACCCCGACCGACGCGCCTGCGAGGGAGCGTGGAAAGGGCGAGACTGCCGCAGACGCTGCCGCGGCCGATCTGACAGACGCACCCGGTTCTGACTCTCCGCGAGAAGCAGCAGCGACGTCGGATGCCGCCGAGTCACAGTCGCCCGCCGGCTCCAGGGTGAACGCGCCGGCGCGGGCTTCCGCCAACCGAGTGAGTGCGAACAGGCGCCGCTGGACCGGCGCCTTCACGGCAAGCGCACAGTTCCACGATGCAACGATCGACTGTGCTCGTTCAGCGCCGGAAGGCGGGGTGCCAGGGAGCTGGCCGATAGCCCGGCGCTCGAAACTATGGCGGCCGGCCTGCCGGTCGGGTTCAACGAGAGCCGTAGGTGCCGAGCAGAATTGGCCTGACTCAGATGAGCGATGGCGGCTGTCGTCGGGGTGGCACCCCTTCGCGTCAACGATGGCATCGCCTCGCCGATCAGGCATCGGCACCCCGACCCGGTCGACCAGGCAGGCCTTGTTCCAGTTCGCTGATACCTGTTGACGCCGGCGACCGTGTGAGGCATTGCTGTGCACCCCAGATCACGACCCTTTTGAAGGAGACCAGACCCGATGGCCCTCATAGAAATCCCCGAGGACTTCCACACGGCGTTCATTGCGGCCGCCCACGACGCGAACGATCACAACGACCTTGACCTCGCCGTTGACGAGGACCGCACATACATCGCCCTCAGCAACCTCTGCCCCGGATTCGTCCCGGCTCTTCGGCTCATCACCCGCGGTGAGCATGAAGCCACGGTCGAAATCTGGTCCATCGTCGACCACCAACGAGACGACGGCAGCTGGGAGCGCACTGAGGGGGTCGATGCCACCACTGCGGTCGACCTCGCCGATCCAACCGACGCTGCCAAGCGCGCCGTCGAGTGCTGGTTGACAACGCTTTGACCCCGGTCGTGCACGCTCCGCAGTGCGGAGTTTGGCAATTACCACAACAAGTTTCAACCCTGCGCTTGACCCTCACGTCCCTTACGGGACACGGAGACGGGAAACGACCATGCATGAGTCATTTTCTTCCGCTCTCAACGAGATGTCGGTCGCCGATGCGGTGATGCAGCTGGCGTCCGGAACCGTTGAACTCGCGCTCGACGACGCGCCGGAGTTCGCTCGCTGGTGCTGGTTCGCCGACGTGCTCGACTCAGACTGGGGCTTGACCGGCAGGCTCCCGGCCGCCGGCGACGATGCACTCACGAACTTGAGCGCGTCGCCGGTATGTGCCGAACATCGGAAACGAAGGCGCTCAGCCCCGACGCGCGGCGGGCGGCGTACGAGGCCACGGAGAGATTGGCCCACGGCTCGGCCGTAACCAGTTCAGAGGCCACCTATCTGGCACTTTCGGCGGCGAACGACATCGCACTCGAATGCCTCGACGAAACGCACCCCGAGTTCACAGTCGCGATAGCGCTGGCATTCGAGTCCCTCGCCGCCTGTGCGGCGGACTCCGCGGTAGCGCGATGCTGGATCGCCCGCGCTCTGACCGAATGGACGAACCGAACGCACCCAGTCGCGGGCGGCCCTCGAACGGGAGATGCCCCACCGATCACGGACACTCGGCAGAACGCGTCGATAGTCTCCGCAGGTTGTGGCGAGAGGGTCTTGTTGAGAGTGAGCGGCAACCTCTGAAAGGGGCACTGGCAACAGCGCTCCTTGAGACTCGCCTGGACCGGGGATAGTCACCTCACCCTAGGATCGGCTACGTGCCGACAGTGACAACGCCCGACGCCGACATTTTTTACACCGACAGTGGGGGAGAGGGGCCCGTACTTCTACTCGGGCACGGGTTCTTCATGGACTCATCCATGTTCACGCCCCAGGTGCGCGATCTATCCCCGGACCTTCGGGTTGTGACCTGGGATGCGCGCCGCCACGGAAAGACCACCGATACGGGTATGCCGTTCACATACTGGGACCTTGCGCGCGACGCCCTCGCCGTTCTCGACGACATCGGTGTCGAGAAGGCAATCATCGGGGGCATGTCCCAGGGCGGCTATACCGCGCTGCGCACAGCACTCCTCGCACCGGAGCGCACGACGGCTCTGATCTTGCTCGACACGGAAGCCTCAGCCTGTACACCCGAGCAGAAGTCCGGATACCGCGTCCTGTTCAATCAGTGGTGCAGCACAGAGCCACTCGAACCGCTCACCAGCGCACTTGCCCCCCAACTGATCGGTGGAGAACCTGCGGATTGGACGTCGTGGATCAGCAAATGGAACAGCAGCGATCGCATGGCTGTCCGGCCGGCCGCGGAGTGCCTTATCGAACGCGACGACGTCGTGGACCGACTCTCCGACATTGACGTTCCGGCGTTGATCATCCGTGGGGAAAATGACCTGTCAGCGCCCGCAGAGAAGGCGGACGAGCTCAAAGCAGGTCTTCCCGGTGCTGCGCCAGTTGTCACGATCCCGGTGGCCGGCCATGCCGCAAACTGGACACACCCCGAGCCGGTCAACGCGGCGATCACTGCGTTCGTCAAGGCGCTCCGCTAATTCAGGAGGCGGGGAGGCGCACTCCGAGGTACATGCAGCGGATACTTGCCCCGCATCTCCGCGTGGACCTGTACGTGCACGCTGTATTGCTCACCAGTCTCGGTGTCGCGGAGGTGCATGAACGGCTGGTGCCGGCCGAACCGGACTTCTTCGCGTGACCACAGTTCGCGGAAGAGAGGGAACGCGCTCAACTCTTCGAGGGTTTCCACCGCCCAGTCGGGGTTGTAGTAGCGACCCATCAACGCTCGGAACCAGCTGACGGTCAAGGCGGCTTCCGCCTCCCACTCCACCATGACCTTCATTGATGCCGGAGTCGAGAAGAACCAGCGCAACACGTTTCCCTCGTCGACCAGTCCAGGGAACGCCTTGTCGTACGCCGAGTTACAGTCGATGACATTCCAGCGCTCGTCGAGGTATGCCACCAGGTGCGGGTTCAGCGCCGCGATGGCGGTCTTCATGTCGGGTGTGATCAGTGTTCGATAGTCGGCGATCGTCCAGGGTGTCGTGGTGTCCTCACGCTCGGTCTGTGTTCGCCGTGCCAGATTGAATAGGTGCCGACGTTCTGCATCATCGAGACAGAGTGCGTTGGCGGTGGCGTCGAGAACCTGTGGAGAAGGACTCGCGTCCTTAACGTTTCCTTCCAGCCGCGCGATGTAGCTGACACTCAAATAGATTTCTTCGCCCAGTTGGGCCCGAGTCATTCCATCCGGGTGCGTCGGCGTTGCCCGGGTGCGCCGAGCACGGATGAAATCACCGAGACTCGGCGGACTGATCGAGTCCATTGGTTGGCCTTTCCGATAGCGAATACAGCGGCATTACCCTACTCCCGGGGAATGTCAAGCCTTGTAGGTAACACTCTTGAGTGTTACCCCCCTGCTGGACAACGCAGTTCCCGACCTGATGGAATGTTTTCCCAGAAGGCTCACAGCTGCGTGGCAGGCAGACGAGTGCGGGTCGACAGTCGCGCCGAGGGGGAGGGCCCAGGCGGGTTGCGGAGGGGAAAGCGTTTATGCCACGTGCAGCACAATGGGGTTCGCGTGTGCGATCGACGGGGACGGTGCTCGGCGTTCGGCTCCTCGTGCTCGACGTGGCACGGCACGGATCGCTAGTCGTGCTGAGGCGATGGTCGGCCCAAGCAGCGACTCCCGAAACGGGCCGCAGGAATGTTTACAAGGACCATTTCGAACCCGACTGTCCATACGGGGCAATAGAAGTAGTCGGTCAACGGCATGCCGCGCAGTTTGCCCAACGCCGGATGGTTGGAACCGTCGTTTCCGGCACCCGAGGTCGGGATGTCGCTGGACGCACTGGTTTTCATGTGCATACCCGCGAAAACGTAGCGGCGTGCACTACTGCCATGGCGAGCAACACGGTCGCCGCCCCAACGGAATCCGCCATCCAACGCAGCTGGTTCACGCGCCCAGCGGCGCCCTCACACGCACCGGACCAGTCGCACCGGATGGCGTCGCCAGTCCGTCGGAGCTTTGCAGGTGACGTGGTCGCAGCGAACTTGTCCAGGTCGCTCTCTACTGTTCGCCGTACGAAAGTGTCCGATATGTCCACACGTCCACTGTGAAGGACCACCACATGGCATCCCTGCTGACCAAGAAAATCGACAAGCTCCGCTCGTCCGGGGATGACCTGCCCCTGGCGCACAACGGCGCAGATCAGGACGAGCCACCCGATCTGAATACCCGCGCGCGCGTCCGTCGACGCCCCATTTACCTGGCGATCGGTGTCGCACTCGTCGTGGTGGCAGTGATCGGCATGCTCACCGCGGTCAACGCGATGCGCGCAACCACCGATGTGCTCGTCCTGACGAACGAGGTGCAGCAAGGCGAGACCATCGAGTCCAAGGACTTGGCCGCCAAGTCGGTCAACGTCGATGCCGATCTCGGGGCGCTGCCCGCCAGCGAACGCGGCCGCGTCGTAGGAATGAGTGCCAGCACCCGGTTGCCGGCCGGCACCGTCCTGCTCCCGTCCGCGATCACCGATCAGGTTGTTCCCGGGGAAGGCCTCACGATGGTCGGCATCACGGTGAGCTACAGCCACCTCCCCTCCGAGCCGATCGTCCCCGGTGACATGGTCCGTGTCGTGGACACACCACGCGACCAGGACGACCCGCCCGTCCAGGGCCCGATCAACACGAAGGCGCAGGTGTACTCCACCAAGGAGATCCCCGAAGCCGGCGAGACAACGCTCAACCTGCTCGTGCCCGAGGCAGAGGCCAACTGGGTCGCCGCCCGCGGCGCAACCAAGCGTGTCGCGATCGTCCTCGACAACCGAGTGCGGTGATTGGCGATGTTTCTCGCACTGACATCCGCCTCACGCTCACCCGGTGTGAGCACCACGGCGCTCGCCCTGGCCCTGAACTCACCGACCGACCGGACTCTGCTCGTAGAAGCGGATGCCATCGGGTCCTCGCCGGTCCTGGCCGGATACATGCTCGGAAACCACTATCACGATCGTTCCCTGATCAATCTCGTCGACGCGAATCGTCACGGGCGCCTCAAGACTGCGTTGACCGAGCAACTCATCCAGATCCCGCAGTCGTCGGTGTCATTGCTCCCGGGACTGGTCCACTCCGCCCAGGCAGATGCGATGCGGCCCGTCTGGGGGCCGCTGGGTGTCCACCTGGCCGGATTGAGCGTCGACGACACCAACGTGATCGTCGATGCCGGCCGGATCGGGCAACGAGGCGCTCCGGTCGAACTGATCGTCAACGCGACAACGATCGCAATCGTCACCCGCACTGAGCGAACGGCAATCGCAGCGCTGCGCGCCTCGCAGAACGCCCTGCGACAGCAGCTCTCCGCGGTGCAATCTCGGGCAAGTCTGGGGTTGATCCTGATCGGTGAGTCCCCCTATAACGCAGAGGAAGTCACGAAAGTCACCGGTCTTGACGTGATCGCGGTCCTGCCCGACTCCGGTGACGCCAAGGTCTTCTCGGACGGGTTGTCCATCAGCAAATGGCGCCGTCGCCGTTCGATCTACCTGCACACCCTCCACCGCAGTACCTGGCCGAAGATCACCAAATTCGCGGTGAGCCATCAGGCGGACTGGAAGTCCGGTCCCGCGCTCAATGCTGCGCTGCCGACACTGACAGGAGAACGCCGATGAACTCCGACGACGCGACCCAGCCTCCGCAGAACAAGATCACGGAGCTTCCCTTCTTCTCAGCCTCGATCCCGGACGCCGACCTCGCAGGTGGGGGCCGCAGTTCGGTATCGGAAATCACGCTCCCCGACACCGATCCGTTTCGATCGCTTCGCCTACACGAACTGCCACCGGCCAGCACCAATGGGCACAGCGGCACTGCGCCACGGCCTGTGCCGCCGGCCGCGAAGGTCAAGGTCGATCGCGCCCTGGTCCGCGCTCTGCAGAAAGAAGCTGCGGAACTGTTGCGTGACTACCGGTCAGCGCGTGACCGCGAGCGCCACGACCCGAAGAACGCCGGCAAATACTTCGCCCCGTTCACCGAGGAGGAAGAACGCGAGTTCGGCCGTGAGACGATCACCGGCCTGGTCAAGAACCACGTCCAGAAGACCATCAACTCCGGCGGCGAAGCCTTCACAATCGTCGAAGAAGAAGCCCTGATCAAGGCCATCTTCGACGCGCAGTTCAACCTGGGCCCGCTGCAGGAACTCGTCGAAGAGCCGCACGTCACCGACATCTTCCTCAACGGCGCGGCCGTCTACGTCAAGTTCCCCGACGGACACTACGAACACCGCGACCCAGTCGTCGACACCCCCGAGGAACTCCTCGAGTGGATGGGACTGCTGGCCTCACGCGCCGACAACGGCGGCCGGCCCTTCTCCCGGCTCAATCCGTCACTGCGCCTGACAATGCGCGGAGGCCACCGACTGTCGGTCATGGGCTACTCAGTCAAACGGCCCTCGGTGGCAATCCGCATCCACCGCCTCAAGAACATCGCCCTCGATCAGCTCGCCGCCGAACATCGGATGATGCCGATCGAGCTCGCGACCATCCTCTCGTGCGCGGTCCGAGGCGGTGCCTCGGTGGTCACCGGCGGCGGAATGGGCTTCGGAAAAACGACCTTCACGCGTGCACTGGCCAATGCGCTTCCTCTGCAGACGCGAATCGGAATCGCGGAAACCGAACGGGAACTCTTCATCGACGAACTGCCAGGCCGCGAGGATTTCGTGGTCGACGCCGAGACAATCCTGGGCGGCGGAGAACGCGGTGCAGACGGCGAGCTCGCCGGCAGCTACACCCTCTCCGACATCCTGTACGAGTTCGTGCGACAGCAGCTCGACTACATGATCGTCGGTGAGGTCGCCGGTCACGAGATCCTCGCTCTTCTCAAGGCACTGCAGACGGCCAGAGGAGGACTATCCACGACGCACGCTTACACCGCTCGCGGCGTAGTCGACCGTCTGGTGAACCTGGCGACCGAACCCCCGATGAACGCGACGGTGGACTACGTCGAACGCCAGCTCGCAGAGCACATCGACCTGATCGTCCAACTCGGCACGAAGGTCCGCGTCGACGGCGAAGGGTCACGCACCTCGGTCCGCTACGTCGACGAAGTCGTCTACGTCGAACCCGGCGACGACAAGAAGCCGTCCTTCTCCACCATCTACCGGGGATACTCGGACGGCACAGGAGAATTCGGATCCATTCCACAACCGCTGCTCCGCAAGCTGCTCGCCGGCGGATTCAAGCGAATCAACCTCCCCAGCGACAGCCTTCGCCACTTCGACGAAGAACGCGACCTCTACGACGATGAAGAGGTGGCGTGATGTATCAGCAAATCGGCATCTTCCTGGTACTACTGCTGTGCGCCGGGGTCGCCTGCATCGTCATGGGATGGAAAGACCGCCGCGATCGCACCGCGCCCACGCGTCAGCGCCGGCGCCGCAGCTCATCGAAGATCCCGCGTAGCACCCAGATCCTGCTCGTCGTGGGCTTCGCCGCCGGCATCGTCGTGTCGTCCCTCTCGGGTTGGCTCTTCACCCTCTTTCTAGTCCCGGCGCTGCTGGTCGGCTTGCCGTACCTGCTCGGCCGTCCCGAAGCAGAACAGCAGATCAGTCGGCTGGCGGCCATGGACGAGTGGGCCCGCAACCTCTCCAGCAGCATGAAGGCTGGTTCGGGAATCGAGCACACCATCATCTCCACTCCGATCCCGGAGGCGCTACGGGAGGAGATCACAGCGTTCATCAGCCGCCTGCGCAACAACGTCCCTCCGGTGGATGCAATCACACGTTTCGCTTCGGACCTCAACGACAGCGTCGGCGACAAGATCTGCGGAGCCTTGCTACTGAGCATGCAACTGCGGGGCGTGGGACTTGCAGCCGTACTCGAAGGCCTCGCCGAAGACGTCGGTGACATGGTCGCGCGCCGACGCCGCACCGAGGCCGACCGCAAATCCAGCCGTACACAAGCTAAATGGGTCACCATCATCGCGATCACAACACTCGCGGCAGCCTTCCTGTTCACCAACTTCATGGAACCGTACAAGTCGGGCGGAATGCAGATCGTGCTACTGATCCTGCTGACCCTGTTCGCGGCCGACCTGTACTGGATGAAGCAGGCCACCAAACCGCCGACCTACCCCCGCTTTATCGGCACCAATGATCGCGTCAACCGCACCGACCTCGTAGGAGCGCAGCGATGAGCATTCAGATGACGGTCATCCTCTACACGAGCGTCGGAACAATCGGCATCTACCTGGTCGCCCTCTACTTCATGCGCGCACAACCCGCACTCAGCGATGCCATGTCGCGCCTGTCCGGACCGGCCCCGGAGCGCACGTCGACAGCCGGAACCTCCCTGATCGACGGGATGGCGAACAAACTCGGCATCCGGGTCCACCCCTACCTGCAGGACAGCAAATTCTTCACGCTCCCCAACGCCGATCTCGCCCTGCTGCACCGAGATCCCGCCCACGTACTCGGGGAAAAGCTCGTCGCAGCACTGCTCGGACTGCTCATCTTCCCCCTCCTCAACCTCGTCCTGACTGCATTCGGGGTCGGCCTGGGATGGTCCATCCCGGCCATCCTGTCGATTGCGACCGCCTTCCTGCTCTTCCTCATCCCCGACATCGAAATCCGACGCCGGGCAACCGCGGCACGAGCCGAATTCGCGCAGGCACTGAGCTCCTACATCGATCTCGTCGCCCTGTGCCGACGCGGTGGAATCGGCACCACCCAGAGCCTCGAGCGCGCTGCGCAGGTGGGAGATTCATGGGTGTTCCTGCGCCTCGACGAGGAACTGTACGAAGCCGGGCGCTCCGGCGAAGCCCCGTGGAATGCCCTGACACGCGTCTCCCAAGAGCTCGGCCTGACCGAACTGGGCGACCTGGCCGACATCATGAACATGACCGGAGACAAAGGCGCATCCGTCTACGCATCACTGCGAGCAAAGGCCGCGGGCCTGCGATCCGCTCAGGCCAGCGCAGAACAAGGAGCAGCCGCCGAGGCCACCGAAAAGCTGGCCATGCCGCTGGCCGGACTCGCCGGCTTGTTCATCATGCTGCTGCTCATCCCGGCACTGACCATCATCACCGGCTAATCCGATTCGACGGTGCGCCGCCAGCGCCGCGAAAGGAGCGAGAACCCCAGACCGCCGAGCCTGGCCGGTCACGATCATCCAGTCCAGCTCACCTGCTACACATCGACCAAACACAAGGAGCCCACCATGAGCATCACCACCGTCGCTACCGCCACCCGGCGCACCGCCCGCGAGGCCGTGACCACCTACATCACCCTCACAATGATGTTCGTCGCCGCACTGGCCGGCACCCTCCTCCACCGCGCCGGCGGCAAAGACTCAGACCGCGGACCCTCCACCCTCGAGTACGTCTTCCTCGCCGTCCTGGTCGTCGGCGCCGCCGCCGCAGCCGGTGCGATCGTCGTCCGCAAGATCATGTCCCGCGCAAACGCGATCCCCGACTGAAATCAGACAGCGCTGCATCGATTGGAGAGACGGTGAGTACGTGACATACCTCGTGAGGGTCTTCCAGGCCGCTGCGATGGTGGCGGTCGCCGCGGTGCTTGTGCAGCTCGGAATCGATTCCTGGCCGTGGCCGTATATCCCTATTCCGTCCTGAAAAGCCAGCCGTCCAACAACTATCGGAAGGCAGACCATGGTCACACTGGAACAGTTGATCGACCGATGGCGCCGCGACGACCGAGGCCCGGCGACGCTCGTGACGGTCATCGCGATGGTCGCATTCCTTCTGATCTTTTCGGTCCTGCTGCAAACCGCTCTGTTCTTCCACGGCCGCGACGTCGCCAACAGCTGCGCCGAAAAGGCACTCCAGAACACGAGATCCCAGTACGGCAACCAAGCGCTAGGAACAGCTGCCGCTTATGCCTGCATCGCCCAGGCAGGCACCGGTGACCTGCAGATCCCGGTTGTCCTCGTCAGCAAGAACATCCGTGAAACAACCGTCAACATCACCGGAAAGGCCCCTTCCCTCGTCCCGGGTCTCGAATTCCCCATCGTCGTCAACCACACCAAACCGACTGAACGCGTCACCAACCCGGGAGGAATCGGATGAGACTCACCCGATGGCTATCCCGCGCCCGCCGAGATGACCGGGGCGACGTCACGATCGAGCTGTGCCTCGCAACCGTCATCCTGATCTTGCTCCTGGGCTGGATGTATGCGTACGGCGTCAACCGACAGGCGCACCAGAAGGTTGAACACGCCGCCACCGAGGGTGCCCGTGCAGCCTCACTCGCCCGCACCATCGCCACGGCCACTCCGCTGGCGTACCAAGCAGCGGCCGGCAGCATGGACGGACAAGGTCTCAAGTGCGCCACCATGAACGTCAACGCCGATACCAGCGGATTCCGCACCAGACCTGGTGTCCCCGCCACGGTCGAGGTCACCGTGACCTGCCAGGTCTCCTTCGACGCTCTTGGATGGCCCGGAGTCAATGGTGCCCGCACCGTCACCGCTACCGCAATCTCGCCGATCGATACCTACCGGGAGCGCACACGATGACCAACGCCCTGCGTAAGCGACTCGCCTCCCGACTGCCGGAGGAGCACCGCGACAAGGGTGCCGTCACCCTGATGACGGTGGTCTTCGCCCCTGTCCTGATCTTTTTCGTCTGGGGACTGATCGTCGACGGTGGCGGCATGCTCACCGCCGACCAGCGAGCCGACAACGTCGCCGAGGATGCTGCCCGAGCAGCCGGTCAGCAGATCATTGGATCGGTGAGCGCCCGCGGCATCGACACGGTCGTCGACCCGGTCCGCGCGACGGCAGCCGCCAAGAGATACCTGTTCGAGGCCGGCGTCGACGGCGACGTGATCCCCACCGGCCCGCGCACCCTCCTGATCACGACCCGCATCGTCTACAACTCGAAACTTCTGCCATACCCCAGAACGAAACTGCTCGTCGGTACGGCTGCGGTGAATCTCAATCGCACCAACGCCGGGGAGGTGTACATACCGTGAGCGCAAACGCCGCGAGGTCCCGCCTTGCCGGACTCGGCTACCTCCTGATCCTGGTGATGCTTGTCGCCGGGATCCCGGCCGCGCTCTGGGCGCTGCGCGGCAATCCGCTCGACATACCGTGGTCGGATTTCGAAGGTTTGCTCGCGAGTCCAGATGACGGCAGTCTTCTCATCGCCCTTCTTCCCCTTGTGGGCTGGGCGGCCTGGGCCACCTTCACCGTCCCGATTCTGCTCGAACTCGCGGCGACACTGCGTGGCGTCAAAGCGCCGAAGCTGCGCCTTCTTCGCTCACAACAGCGGACGGCGACGTTCCTCGTCAGCGGCGCTCTCTTGCTCCTGACCGCCGGAACCGCCACCGCCGCACCCGTCCTGACCCAGCCTGCGGACGGGGGAAGCACCTCTCCGTACGCGCCGCACTCGCAGCAGGAAGATCCGAGCGCGTCACCGCAGACGCAGGTGGATCCGCGGGCTACCCGGGTGGCGGTACAACCGGCGGGGCCGACAGTGACGACCGTGCGGGGAGACACTCTGTGGGGATTGGCCCAGCAGCATCTCGGCGAGGGCCGCCGCTACGCCGAGATCCTGGACCTCAACCGGACCGCTGTCCCCGAGCCAGGGTTTCTGGTCGAAGGGTTGACCCTGCAGCTGCCCGCATCCCAGCCCGAGGTGATACGCGGAGCCTATACGGTCAAACAGGGCGACACCCTGTGGGATATCGCCGAGCGAGAGCTCGGCGATCCTCTGCGTTTCACGGAGATCACGACTCCCGACGGTGCCCCGGCCGGCGAGCTGATCACGGTCGGCCAGCAATTGATCATGCCCACCGCCGCCTCCGCGACGGCTGACGCTACGCCGGCGCCGGCCTTGGTGCCGCCGGCCGATGCGGCTCCGGCTCCCGCTCCGGCTCCGGCTCCGGCTTCGGAAGCTGTTCCGGCTCCCGCTCCGGCGCCCGCGCCCGCGCCTGTGGATGACGCCCCCAACTGGCAACTCGACCCCGTCGAGCCCCAAATGCCTGCCGACCTCCTCACCAATGACGCGCCGGCAGAGACCGATACCGAGGACGGATCATCCGACGTCGTGTTCATCGGTCTCGGAATCTCAGCGGTTGCTGCAGCTGGACTCACCGGGCATCTCGCACTTCGTCGCCGCAAGCAACAACACCGCCGCCGCCGCGGCGAGCGCATCGCCCTTCCCGCCGAAACCGCGATCCAGACGGAGCAAGCACTCACGGCCGCCGCTGATCCGCTCACCACCACCCACGTCGACATCGCATTGCGGCACCTCGCGCACCACTGCAGGTCCACGAGTATCGCTCTGCCGGGCCTGCTGGCGGTATTCGTCGGTGACAACGACATCGAGCTCGGACTCGTCGAACAGGTCTCACTCCCCGCACCTTGGACACAGATCGACGACACCACCTGGTCAGTAGACCCGAGAGCGTTCCCGCGCAGCGTTCCCGAGGCCGAGATCAGTCCGTACCCGGCGCTGACGGCAGTCGGAACCAGCGACGACGGTCGCGACCTCATGCTCAACCTCGAACAGATCGGCCACCTCGCCATCAGCGGCACCCCGACCGCAACAGCCGGGGTGCTGCGTGCGCTCGCCGTCGAGCTCGCAGTCTCGCCCATCGCCGACAGCCTCCACCTCAACCTCGTCGGATACTGCGCCGACCTGCCGGAGGCAATCGACAACGGCCGCATCACCCACTCCGAGTACGCCGACACGGTACTGACGACACTCGCCAATCACCTCGAACTCGACTCCGAAATCCTCGCGGACAACGACTTCGAGTCAATCGCGCAGGCACGCACGTCGTACACCACCAGCGAGCTGACCGCACCGGAGATCGTTCTGATCGCCGATCCGGTGATCGAGGCACAGGCCGAGCTACTCGCCGGCATCGCACGACACGCACCCCGAATCGCGTTCGCCGCAGTGACCACCGAGAGCGCACATACCAACGCCACATGGACCCTCGAGGTCGACGACAACGGCTCGGCAGTCCTTGCTCGTCCAGGAATCGCGTCGGCCGGCATCACAGTGACCACCCTCGACGAGGAGAGCTACGCGTCCGTCCTAGACCTCCTGACCACCACCTCACGCGAACCTCGCATCGCCCACACGGGCGATAACCCTGACATTCGATGGGAAGCAGCCCGTCTCGACAATGACATCTCGACCGATGAGTTCATCACCAGCTCCGATCCCGCCACCTTCGGCGTGGTCGGGAACGATGACCTCGACCACGCCGTCGACCGCCCAGAGCCGTCCGATTCGGATGAGATCACCGCAGAAGGCGAGCTGCCGGAGGCGGATCACATCTGGATCAGGCTGCTCGGCGAACCCGCCGTCACACCCCCGTCACCAGGGCCGGCCGAAGGCCGAGAGAAGAGCCTGACCGAAATCGCCGCACTTCTCATCACCACTGACGGCGGAGTCCTCGCCGCGGACATCGACAGCAAAATCTGGCCCCATGACGTCGAAGCCGCCAGAACCGGCACAGCCGAGCAGGAGAAAGAAGCGAAGGCCCGGCTCCGCCGGCGCCGCAACGAAGCGCTCTCTCGCCTGCGTAAGTGGCTCGGTGACACCGAGACCGGTGAACCCGCCCTCATCAAGTCCGGAGATCGAACCGGCCGGACCCCCCAACGACTCCACGACGCCGTCACGACCGACTGGGACTACTGGCAAGAACTCGTCAACGCCCATCCCGCTGACGTCGTCACCGCCCGGCTATCCGCCGCACTAGCCCTGGTCACCGGTCAACCCTTCAGTAGCGATGACCCCACCGCTTACGGGTGGGCCGACCACACCAAACAAGACATGATCTCCGACGTCACCGACGTCGCCGAGGAGCTCGCCACCCGCTACATCCGCGGCCAACAAGTCCCCCAGGACCTCGCGGCTGCACACGCCGCCGCGGAGACAGGCCTCAAGGTCGACATTGTCCACGAAGGGTGCTGGCGTGCGGCGATCATCGCCACCCACTTCTCGGGTGACACCGAGACCACCCAAAGGTTGGTCGATCGCATGATCGCCGAGCTCGACGCACTCGAAGAAGAGCCCGAGCACGAAACCAAGATGCTCTTGAGTCAGCTCGACTCCACCTACGGGAGCCACTACCGGATCGGAGCAGCATCATGACGCGCCACATCGCCGCACTGGCGACACTCACTGCCGCGATGTACCTGACAGCCAGCTGCAGCATCCTGACCCCAGAACCGGTCACCCTCGAAACCAGCACCGGACCCACGTTCACCGGACCGCCCGGCTCCGGAAAGTCCCCCGAGCAACAGGCCGGTGAAGCCGCACTGGTGAAGGTCAACGAGTACTACACGGTGCTCGCGCGACTAAGTGCCGATCCCGCCGCTAATCCCGCAGATCTCGACAATGTCGCGGCCGGCAACTTCCTTCAATCGACGAAGCGGGACATCACCGCGCATCGCATCGAGGCGAACGCAGGCGAGGTCAAGGTTCTCAAGAACACCATCACCCGCCACAACATCCCGATCGACGAAAACGGCGTCCCTACGCCCGGCACCGCGACCATCGAGATGGACGTCTGCCTCGCCCACGCTACCGACGTTCTCGAGCTCGGAAAGCCGATCCTGACGAACACCGCTTGGCCCGACCCAGCAGGATGGAGAGTCACAGCAGACTACACACTGCCCGGTACGCCCTGCAATGCCGGACTTTTCTAGGAGATACGACTATGGCACACACCACCATCCGCCGAACCGCCGTCGCTGCCTTGGCCGCCACGACCCTATTGGTCGGCGTGACCGCCTGCTCCGACACCGACGCGGCGGATCCGGCGGTAGGGCTCACTGTCACCGGTGACCCGGCGTTCGAGGGTCCCGACGGGGTGGACACGTCGAAGAAGACTCCTGACGAGTTGGCACGGGAACAGGCGCTTGCGAAGGTCAACGATTTCTACGCTGTCGTAGGCATGCTTGATGGCGATGCCGCTGCGCCGATTGAGCAGCTCGACACCGTTGCCGGTGGTCCCGTGCTGGATAGCTGGCGGGGAGATATCACCCTGCGTCGATCGCAGAACGTGGTCGGAGCGGGCGACGTCAAGGTTGTCGATGCGAAGATCACCGACGCCGGCATACCGGTAGGCGACGACGGCAAGGCTATATCCGGGCCTGCCTGGGTCCACGTGCGCGCCTGCACCGACATCTCCGGTATGACCTGGACGAAGTCAGACGGTAGTCCCGCCTACGACGTCAACCGTCCGCAGTTTGTGCTCGCTCAGTTGACCGTCCGGAATGCGGATTGGCCCGATGCAAACGGCTGGCGAGTCACCAGCGATGCAGCAGGCCGATACGCACCGTGCGATGCACCATAACCAAGGAGAACACATGCCAAATCGTCGTCGTTTTCATGTGACCGTGATCGGCGCGCTCGTTCTGGGGAGCCTGGTTGCGTCGCCACACTCAGCGCTTGGACAACCCGGCTTCGGTTCTGGCGGAATCGACGTCGCTCCCGGTTCCGGAAATCTGGGTGCGAACATTGTCGTTCAAGGCAGCTACGTCCAGGTACCTTCGGCGTCACCTGGCTCCGGAGGCTCCCCAGGGGCGAGTGCAGCGGGGACGGGCGGCGGCGGGTCTGGATACAGCGGTGGTGGCAGTGACGTCGTAGCAGCCCCCACAGGACCTCCGGTTAGGGAGCAGCTGAAGGCGTGCGGCCGATTCACAGACTGCGTTCCGCTGAGCCCGGACGTGGGTATGCCGGCCACCCCAGTGAGTATGGCCCAGGTCATGAACGTTGTGGGTACGGCCGTGACCGGCATGCAACTCGAGGAACCGCCGATGTGCTGGACTCCCGAACCTGCTGATTTCCCAGGTGGGAGAACCGGATTAGTCGGCAAATTTTCATGGGCTTGGCTCTGCCCCGACCAGATTAGGGAGACGAATATCGGTCCGGTTACACGGGTAGTTCCTGGTCCAGGCGGGGTGGTGGTCACCGCGACGGCCGTAAACACCAGTGTGACCATAAATTACGGAGACGGAAGCCCACCTGTGATTTGCCCTGGTGCTCTACTGCCGTTCACCCCATATACCGACATTGTCGACGCCAGCCCAGTGACGCCGCCGAGTGGAATGCCATCCCCGACGTGTGGTCATCACATCGAGAAAACTTCGATCACAGAGCCCGGCGGGACATTCAAGGTTTCAGCGACCTCTGCGTGGCTCGTGAATTGGACCGCCGCATGGCCGGGAGGAGCTGCGGGAGGTGTTGTTCCTGTACCTCTGACCTCTACGTACCAGCAAAGGATCGGCGAGCTACAGGTGCTCGTAACGCCGAACTGACTGGCGTGCACACTGCTGGAATCGTTTTCGCTCAGAAGTTCAGGTGGCGTGCGAGGCGGCTGATCGGATGGGTTTCGATATTCGCGGGTTGACCGGGCCCGGTGGTGTGCACGCTTGGGCTCACTCGGACGTGGGCCTCGCCGTCGATGCGGACGGTGGTGGTGTCAGTGGCGGCGATAAGAGTTTGTCCGTTGGCTTGGACGTGGCAGTGGCTGTGCGCGAAGACGATGGCGGTGTCTTCTGCGCGGATTCTGGCGTTGTCGGTGCCGACAACGCAACTCTTGCCGCGGGCATCGACGGTGCTGTCGTCGAACGCTTCGATGTGAGCATGTTCGTAGGCGGTGACCCTGGCGTGGTTGGACGCTTGGACGAAGCATCGGCCGGCGGCTGCGATGGAGCCGCCGGCGATTCCCGCGCAGGTTTGTCCGATAATTTTGACCTCGACTTGGCTGGGGATGTGACCGAGGTCCAGCCAGTTCTCCGGGTCGGCGTCGATGACGACGCTTTTCGCTCCAGCGGTAAGGCGCTTGGTGTATTCCGCATAGCTGCGGACGGGCGATGCGGAGCGGCCACGATCCGGCCGGCGTGAGTTGCGCGTGGATTTCTTCACTGGTGCCCCCATGAATCAATAATGCCTTCGTCTGGTGTCGTTCGTGCGATCGTCGATGTCCGGCGCGTCGCGCGTGGGCTACACGAGGTTCGGTGTGGCTCGGTGTTCTGTGTCAGTCGCCGATCTTGACGGCATTCCCGGTCGGGTCGACGCATTGCAGATAGGAGTCGGCGTGTGATCGGTCCGGAAGGTAGGGCCAGTTGCAGTTCCAACCGTCGATGACAGCGAATCGCCCTTGTCCTTGTGCTGCGATCGTGCGGTCGTTGAGGTAGCGATCACTGATGCTCAGTGCTGCTGGGCAGCTCGGAGTTCCGGCGATGATGCTCACAGGTGCAGTCGCACCGTTCAGGTTGTTCGTGACGGTTCCGCACTGAGCGCTTGTGGGCGGCGATTCTGCGGTAGTGGTGGCCTGCGTGGCAGTCGTCGCCGGCTGTGTCTCGGATAGCCGGGTCTGAGCGTCTGTCACTCCTGGCTGACCTTGACCCACGGCGGTGGGGTTCGCCGACCACTCGACGCGTGTGGTAGCAGCAGTTGGTTCGGCTGACGGGGATGCGGTCTCGGCTTGTGTGCTACTGCACCCGGTGAGGATGGCGGCCGTGATGAGGGACAGTGCAGCAATTTCGCTGGTGGTTCGTCGATTCATGAGTACTCGCTTCTATTCCAGTCCGACAGGGAGGACGCAATGTCGAGCCCAGTGATATGTGATGACCTGGACAGAACGACGCCCGCCGAGACCACCGCCGCACTAGCGCGTCAGGCTGCGGCTTCTCGAAGGCCCTCCCAGCTCGGTGGTGCTGAGACTGTCCAGGTGGACGGCTAGTGTCGATCCGTCCCTGATGTCTGTCGCACAGTTGCGGAGGAGTGCCCACGATGACCGAACCGACTTCCGAGCTTGCGGGCAGTGGTTCAAGTGAGGAGCCACAATCGCCGGCCGTCGGTGCTGGAACTGCGGCAGGGCAACGAAGTGACCAGCTGTCGGCGGCGGTGTATGCGCCTGCTGGGCTTGTCGTCGTCGCGAGTGTGGTGGTGTGGTTCGCGGCGCGGTGGATTGATGCCGAGTACGGCACCGCCGGGCTGTGGTGGCCGGCCGTCACCAGTGCCGCGGCTGGCGCGGCGTTGAGCGTGGCGACGGCACCGATGATGGCCAGGCTGTGTGCTGCCGTCGAGATCCCGACAGAGGGCTGCTCCCGGCGGTTCGGTCCCGCGGCTCTGACCGCAGGAATGTGGTTCGGCGCCGTGCTGTTCGTCGGCGGCGACGCGATCTTGCCTGCCTGGCTAGCACTGAGCCTGCTGTGCGTGTGGACGGCGTGGATCGATCACTTCACGCTGCGGTTTCCGCTGACCTTGATCCGGCTGACCACCGCAGTGGGCCTGATGTTGGGGGCGTTCGCGGTGGCGATGGATCAAGATCCTGCGGCAGGCGGGCGCGCACTTCTCGCCGGAGCGTTGGTCTTCACATTCAACCTTGCCTTCGCGATCATCACGCGCGGCTATCCCGGGCTCGCCGACGTGCGGCTGAGCTTCATCCTCGGTGCAGCCCTGGGGTGGGTCGGCTGGATGAATGTGCTCGCGGGCATGTTGCTACCGAACGTCCTGGCGCTCTTGGTGATGGCGGGGGTGAAGTCGATCCGGCGTCAGAAAGACCTGGGAGAGTTCGGTTTCGCACCGTTCCTCATCGCCGGAACCGCCCTGGCAATGGCCGTCCCGCCGCTGTGGTGGATCGTCTGGATCTGAACGCCTTCGACGGGAAGGTGTCTAGGATCGGTTGCATACTGGTCTCCAGAGAGCGGCGAGGTGTATTCGTATGGACGAGGTGGCTCACTCCGCTCCGATGCCGTCGATCGTTCAAACGGAGTTGCCGTGTGAGTTCTGCGCGGGTCATCCCCAGTACTTCCCGGGTGACCCCGTCGGCTTCGTGCGTGCGGCCCGCTGGGCGGCGGTGGTCAAGGACTGCTGTCACTTCGATGCTCGGGTGGACTACCTGCTGTGTGACGAGCACTGGGCAATGATCCGACACCAACAGCTACCCGGGCAGTGCCCTCGATGCGGGGCGATCGCCTACTCGGTCGAGGACATCGTGTGTGCCGAGGTCCCCCTGGGGAGGACTGTCGACCAAGTGTGGCCCATGATCGGTCGATAAGATGTCGCGGGGTGAAATGGTGTTCTGCGGCACGTCATAGGCGTCTGATCAGACCGGTGTATCCCGCTATGACAAGGGTGGCGAATGCCCATCCCAGTAGTTGGAGTATCCAGCTGAGAACCGTGATGACCTGGCCCGTTGCGGCTGTTGTATCTAATTTGCAGCGGTCACTGGCGGGTAGTTTGATCAGCGGCAATCCGATTTGAATTCCGAGTGCTAGGCGCTCAGTCTTGGTGCACGGTTGTCCTTCGTTACTGGTCAGACGCGAATGCTGAGCGACGTAGACACCGGGTCCTGGCGTGTCCGCGTGAATATTTCCGGAGGCCCAGCCGAGCCCCATCGACAGAATTACCACAATGAACAGTCCCAGTGCTGCCCTCCATGTTTGGTACCCATAGCCGGTCGTTTTACCCGTGACCCATGACAGTGCCCGGCGAAAAGCGATACCGGCCTTGTCACCCGTGCCCTGCGTCTTGAGCCATTGACGGTGATACGTCTGTTGGGCGATGAGAACTTTCCGAGCTTCCTGGTCGTGACCCGAGGCGGTGTACGTCGAGGCGAGCTGCCGCCACGGTTGCATCGCGTATTCCGCGGTGTGCCGCTGGAGGCATTCGATCCATTCGTCAGCGGACATGTCCTGTGGAACGTGCGGATACGTCAATCCATCTACATTGAGCCATAGGCCCGAGCCGGGCCCAAAACCAGTCGGAAGCAGCAGGGAATTGACTGATGCATCCCGGAGATTCAAACTGCTGACACAAGGTTTTCCATTTGCTCCGGCTCCGCATATGAGCTGGCCGCCGATGTTCGCCCCGATCAGCCGCACCGCGTCAGCGTCGGTGCTAGTGGCTGTGAATTGCTCGTCGCAGAACATGTCGGCTGCCACGCTTAGGCTATCGGCCTGTAGGGCTGTGCCGGCTTTGCTTTCCAGGTGGGCACCTTTGAAGTTCAGTTGGCCGCCGATGTTCGCCCCGAGTAGCGACACCGCATCCTTCTTGGTGCTGGTGGCTTTGAATCCTTCGTTACAGAACATGCCGGCGGTGACCCTCAGGCCGTGGGCCTGTAGGGCTGTGCCGGCTTTGCTGTCCACGTGCGCACCTTTGAAGTTCAGTTCGCTGCCGACGGTAGCTCCAGGTAGCCGCACCGCATCCTTCTTGGTGCTAGTGGCTTTGAATCCCTCGTTACAGAACATGCCGGCGGTGACCCTCAGGCCGTCGCCATCAAGGGCTGTGCCGGCTTTGCTGTCCAAGTGGGCACCTTCGAAGTTCAGTTGGGCGCCGATACTCGCACCAGATAGCGACACCGCATCCTTCTCGGTGCTGGTGGCTTTGAATCCCTCGTTACAAAGCATGTCGGCTGTTACGCTCAGGCCGTCGGCGTGGAGAGCCGTACCCATCTTGCTTTCCAGGTGCGCACCCCCAAAGGTCATTGGGCCGCCGACGGTAGCCCCAGGCAGCCGCACCGCATCACCCCCGGTGCTGGTGGCCGTGAATCCCTCATCACAGAACACGCCGGCGGCGCTCAGGCCGTCGGCCTGTAGGGCTGTACAGGTGTCGCTAACCAGGTGCGCTCCTCGGAAGTTCAGTTGTCCGCCAATGCTAGCCCCAACCAATTGCACCGCGTCCGCGCCGGTGCTGGTGGCTTCGAACCCTTCGAAGCAAGCATCATGGGTGACCTGGAGTCCGTTGGCGTTGAGCGCGCTGCCGTCGACTGTGGTCCAGTGGCAATTCTTCAGGGTCAGCGAGGTCAGGTTCGCGTCCTCCGCTGATATCGAATCGGACGACGTGCAATCCTCCAGTGACAGAGGGATTTGTGTCACCAGATAGCAAAGGTCCAACTCGCCGCAGATCTCCGCACCTACCAGACGTAACCCGTGGGGATCTGGAATCAAGTCGGGATCGACGACCCCGCGGAGCACATCACGGATAAACTGTCCGGACACCCGCCTCCGCGAACCGTCAGAAGCGCGGCAGTCTGTGGCGACCCCGGTAACAAGATCATCCAGTATCTGCTGCTCGGTCTTCGTCAGCGGGCGCGTTGTCGGCATGACGATATCTTCACCAACGCGCAACGCGGGGCGTGGCCGACACTCCCAGCTGGGTTTGGCCTTTCCGTCGCGGCAGCTTCATGCCGAAGCAGATCACGCCAAGAGACCGCGATTGTGAGTTCTCGATGGGTTAACCCCAATGCCGCGCAGTTAGACATCCCAGGGCCGTAGGACGTCAAGCCGCCCGGATGGTGCGGTGATCCCAGGCGATGTGTTCGTCGTAGTGGGTGTGGTGGCGGAGGCAGCCGTGGAGGAGGCCGACGAGGCGGTTGCCGAGGGCGCGGAGCGCTTGGTGGTGCAGATCGCCGGCGTCGCGTCGCTGGTCGTAGAACTCCCGGGCACCGGGACTGGACAATAAAGCGCAGAACGCCCACTGGTCGATAGCGTCGTAGAGACGCCGGTTGCGGACGTGGCGGGCGAGTACCGCACGTTTCTTGCCGGACGCGATCGTCAGCGGGGAGGTGCCGGCGTAGTTTCTGCGAGACTTGCTGGTGGTGTAGCGGTCGGGGTCGTCCCCGAACTCACCGAGCACCCGGGCGCCGAGCACAACACCAAGTCCTGGCAGGGAACGGTAGATGTCGGCGTCCGGGTGTGACTCAAAATGGTCGGCCAGTGTGGACTCAAGTTCGATGATCTGCCGGTTCAACTCGACGATGAGACCGACCGCCGCGCGGGTGGTGGCGGCGAACGCGGCGACGACCGGCGCCGGCGCGGCGAGCTGCTCGACCCGCAACCCGGCCCGGATTTCGCGGGCCCGGGTATCGAGATTTCGTTGCCGACCAGCCCTTTTGAGCGCGGATCGGATCGCCGGCAGGGTCAGGTGCGCGGCCTCGGCGGGAGTCGGGGCGCGACCGAGTACGGCGAGGGTGTCGCGGTCGTGCAGGTCGTCGAACACCTCCAACGCGGCCGGGTAGTACTCGCGCAGCGCCGAGCGCAGCGCGTTGGTTTGCCGGGTCCGGGCCCAGATCAGGTTCTGGTGTCCGCGGGCGAGGACCTTGATCGCCTCCACGTCCGGGCTGTCGCCGGCGATCGGGCGATGATTGTGCCGGTCCGTGCGTACCAGGTCCGCGAGCAGTTTGGCGTCACCGGCGTCGGACTTCGCGCCCGAGACGTGGTGACGGTCGCGGTAGCGGGCGACCGCGAGGGGGTTGACCGGGTACACCTGATAGCCGGCGGCGGTCAGCGCCTGTACCCACAGACCGCGGTCGGTTTCGATGCCGATCACGACCTGACCCGGCTCGTCGGCGTGGCCGGCTATCAGTTCGTGCAATGTGCGGATGCCGGCGAGTCCTTCCGGCAGCCGACGCGACGACAGTCGCCTGCCCGTGTCGTCCATCAAATGGACATCGTGATGTTGTTCGGCCCAGTCGTCTCCGACGAAGATCATCGATCGCCTCCTTTGGTCTCCTATTCTTGATGAAACCTGTTCGAGCCCAGAGGCACCCGGCATCGACCTAATGGATCAGTGCTCATACGGCACGACATCCCATCAGCGCTATAGGCGACCTCACCGACCGGCCGGGGCACAATCTAACTCTAGGAGTCAACCCTCACTCCAGGCGAGAGCAGTGCTCACCGGCCGGCGGCTCAGTGATCAGCTTGTCGTGGACGGGCAGTCACCTGTCGAAGGCTCGCCGATCGACTCCCATTAGGCGTGTGACTGTTGGGTCAAATGGGACACACGTGAGGAAAGGGCGTGTCGGTGCGTGTGGGACAGCGGAACTCCCGGTATCGAGGGCTTGTCCTCGCAAGACAACCCTTTACCTTGGGAGTTCCGCTGTCCACACAGTCTGTCATCCGCCGCCCCGTCGAGGTTGCCGTAGGCCGGTTCGCGCCCGGTCACCTCGGCGAGTTGACCCAGATCGTGCCGTTCGAGATGGTCGACGACGCGCTCGCGTCGACGTCGAGTGTGCAGAAACGGGTGCGCGATCTGCCCTCGCGGGTGGTGGTGTACCTGCTGCTCGCGGCCGGACTGTTCGCCGAGGGCGGCTACCAGCAGGTGTGGGCACGGCTGACCGCCGGACTGGACGCGCTGACGCCGGCCCGGCCGGGCAGTTCCGCGCTCGCCCAGGCTCGCCGCAGGGTCGGGGCCAAACCGTTGCGGGCGCTGTTCGAGCTGCTCGCCGGGCCGGCGGCGGGGGCGACGCGTTGGCGTGGGCTGCTGGTCTGCGCGGTCGACGGCACCACGATGTCGGTGCCCGACAGCGCGGCGAACCTGCGCTGCTTCAGTCGCCAAAGCGGCACCCACGGCGGTTCCGGATACCCGCTGATGCGGATGTTGACCATCGTCGCGTGCGGCACCCGCACCGTCATCGACGCCGTGTTCGGCTCTACCCTCATCGGCGAAACCACCTACGCACCACGCCTGTTCGGTTGCCTACGGCCGGGCATGCTGCTACTGGCCGACCGCAACTTCGCCGCACAGAACATCATCGCCGGCATCGCCGACACAGGTGCTGACCTGCTCATTCGCTGCAAGGACAACCGCAAACTCCCGCGGATCGGGCGCTGCCCGGACCGGTCCTACCTGACGGTGATCGCCGGAGTGACACTTCGAGTCATCGACGCCGAGATCGCCATCACCGGCACCGGCGATCACCAGCGCAAACGTCGAGTCGGCCGCTACCGGCTCATCACCACATTGACCGACCACCAGGCGTTTCCGGCATCGGCGATCGTCGAGCTCTACCACCAACGCTGGGAGATCGAAACCTCCTACCTGGAGCTGAAGTCCAGCATCCTCGGCGGACGGGTGCTGCGCGCACGCACCCCCGCCGGCATCGAGCAGGAGGTCTACGCCCTGCTGACCACCTACCAAGCCCTCCGTCTGGCCATCGCCGACGCCACCGCCACCGACCCGACCGCCAGCCCCGACCGGGCCAGCTTCACCGTCGCTCTCCACGCCGCCCGCGACCAGCTCATCCACGCCGCCGGCGTCATCGCCGGTACCGTCATCGACCTGGTCGGCGCCATCGGCCGCGCCGTACTCACCGATATAATGCCCACGCGCAGAACACGAGTCAGCCCCCGCGTAGTGAAGCGCGCAATCTCCAAACACCGAGCCAAGGGCGACATCGACCGCACCAACTACCACGCCGAGATCAGCATCAGCATCCTCATACCAGCACACTTGACAACAGACCCGCCGCCCTAACTGCGCGGCATTGGGGTTAACCCAAGAGGTGCTGTTCAAGCAATGTCACACAACTCCGGTGGAGTGGATCTTCCTCCAAATGAGAGGGAGTGCCGATTGCTCCGGACGGGAGGCGTACGTGATGCAGCGAAGCTGGGGAACGCTCGTAGTTCAGGCGGGGCAGTCCAGGTCCGAACTTATGGTCCTCGCAATTGCTGTGTCAGGACTGAGGAGTGGTACCGATGAATGTCGAAGTTCGCCGCATCCACCCGATGGAAGCAAAGATGATCCGCCAGTTGGGGGGTCGACGATGAGTGTCCCCACCGGTCGCACGCATTGAGTTTCGTCAAGTGATCTGGCCCCAGTGATCGGCAGGCAGAATCTAGCGAACGTCGCAACAGTTGGGCCTGTCGTGGTTTGACGGTATCTCAGTGAGGAGCGAAGCCGGAGTTGCCCACTCCAGGGTCTTGCGGGGTCGACTATTCAACTGGGAGGCAACCTCGACCAGACGCTCCGGCGTATAGATGCCGAGGTCGCTGCTCTTGGGAAAGTATTGACGCAGAAGCCCGTTGAGGTTCTCATTGCTGCCGCGCTGCCACGGCGAGTGGGCGTCACAGAAGAACACGTCCAGGCCGGTCTCGGCGGAGATCTGCTGGTGCAATGCCATCTCCTTGCCCTGATCCCAGGTCAGGGTCTTCCGAAGCTGCGGCGGCAGTGCTGCCATCGCCGCCGCGATGCCGTCACGAAGTTCCTGGGCACGGTTTCGGCCGGGAAGGTGAATCAGCATGCAGTATCGGCTTCGTCGTTCGACCAGCGTGCCGATCGCCGTCTTGTTCCCCGCTCCCATGATGCAATCACCTTCCCAATGCCCGGGCACGCTGCGGTCGGCTGCCTCGTCGGGTCGTTGGTCGATCATCGTCATATTCGTCAACCGGCCGCGACGTTCCAAGCCCGACAGGCGGCGGCGACGCCGGTATCGGCCGGTCCGCAAGGACCGTTTCGCGGGCCGTGTCAGGCCGCACCGTTGGTCATAAATCGCCTGGTAGATGCTCTCCGGGCACAGATGCCGGTTTCGTTGGCCGGGGAAATCGACGCGGAGCTGATGCGCGACTTGTTCCGGGCTGAACTTCAGGTCGCTGAGCAACTGTGCGACGTGCGCGCCCAGGACGGCGTCGGTATCGAGGCGGCGGGCGCGAGGGCGCCCGATCCGGTGCACGGCCAGCCGCTGGGCAGCGTGCGGACGGTACTCATTGTCGGTGGCGTTGTTGCGTAGCTCCCGGCTGATCGTCGACGGTGATCGGTTCAGCTCGGATGCGATCGCGCGGACACCGCAGCCGGCCCGGCGGAGATCTGCGATCATGATCCGTTCGTCCAGGGACAGGTAGCGGGGCGAGCGAGGCCGCGTGCGAACGTCAGAAGTCACTGGCGGATAGTGCACCGGCTCGCCGGCCGTGTTGGTGATTGTGCGCCCGAACCGCCATCGTGTCCCGGTCCGGCGGTTGATTCCGACACGGCGGCACGCCTCGGAGTTACCAACCCCTTGCCGGATCAGCCGAGTGAACTGTTCGCGCTTCTCCGTCAGAGCAACACCGGGGTGCCCACTGTTGGGCTGTGTCGAGTCGTGCATCGCAACCTCCGATTAGCGTCGGGTGTTGCGACGTTCACTGGAATCCGCCGCATGAATTGCGGCCCCACTGGTGGGGGTCAGGCACGTTTTCGGTGGTGGGTCTTGCTGGTGCGCAGGCGATAGGATTGGGTGCCGGTTTCGAGAATGTGCGCGTTGAAGGTGATGCGATCGACGATCGCGGCGACCAGCCGGGGATCGGGAAAGACGGTGCCCCACTCCGAAAACGGCAAATTCGATGCGATCCCAATACTCGCCCGTTCCTCCCGCTCAGTGATGATCTGGAACAGCATTTCCGCTCCACGGGGATCGATCTGGACGTAGCCGAGTTCGTCGAGCAGCAGCAGATCCAGGCGCCCGTAGCGGGCGACGACGCGGGAGAGGATCCGTTCGTCGGCGGCCTCGACGAGTTCGTTGACCAATTGGGCGCAGGTGATGTAGCGAACTCGGCGGCCTTGTTCACAGGCCGCCATGCCAAGCCCGATCAGCAGGTGCGATTTGCCGGTGCCGGAATCACCGAGCAGCACCACCGGTTCGCCGGCGTCGAGATAGCCGCCGACCGCGAGATGCCCGAGTGTGCCCGCAGAGATCCCGGGCACGGCCTCGACGTCGAAGTCGGCGAGCCGTTTGATGCGCGGGAACTTCGCGTCGTTGAGCCGGCGCGCCCGGCGTCGCTCGGTGCGGTCGTCGACCTCGGCGGCGAGCACTTCGGCGAGAAACGCCAGATGTGATTGTTGTTCTCGGACAGCGATTTCGGCGATCCGGACCGCTTCGGTTCGGATGGTCGGCAGATGCAGCTCGCGGGTGGCCGCGCCGATCGCGGCCTGGGCTGCGGCGTCGGAGGAGACCATGTGAGACCTCAGCTTCCGGTGAGCAGGGTGTCGTAGGCGGTCAACGACGGAACAGGACGGTCGTAGCGGGTGAGCACCCCGATCGGGACCGCGGGGGTGGAATCGGTGCGGGCCAGCCGACGGGCATCGATGAGGACGAGCTGGGGATCGACGCACCCGGTCTCGATGGACCGGTCGAGAGCCTGGCGGAGAACATCGGGCGCCAGGCTGCGGTGCGCGAGCAGCACCTCGATCAGCGCGCGGGTGCCGGCGCGGTCCCCGAGCAGGTTGCGGGCGCTGTCCCAGTACCGCTGGTGGCTGGCGGTGAACGCCCCGGCCGCCTTGGCCTGCGCCAACGCGGTCGCCCCGGGGAAGGCGCCGGGTTTGCGGACCAGCACCTCGAGGTAGTGATCGAGGGTCAGGACCTCGGCGAACCGGCCGAAAGCCCGATCGTGTACCGCGACCATCCGAGACCCGTCGAGCACCTCGACCCGGCCCGCGCTCAGCCGCACCGGCAGCCGTCGGCCCGCGTAGCGGGCGGGCACGGAGTAGAAGTTCTGCCGCATCGACACCCGCGCATGGGTGTCGACCCGCGCATACAACAGTCGCGCGCAGTCGAACCGCTCGGCAGGCAGCCCAAGCAACTCCGGTTGCTCGCCGGCGAACGCGGCCGCCACCGTCACAGGACGGCCCCCGATGACCCGGGTGTCGTCGAGAAGGTCCGCGGCGGCGACCTTCTCGTTGAGTTCGGTCAACGACGCCACCTTCGGCACCGGCACCATGTGCCGACGCCGGAACCGGCCGATCTCGCCTTCGACGCCGCCCTTCTCGTGCGCGCCCTTCTGTCCGGGAATGCAGAAAAACGAATCGAAGCCGTAGTGGCTGCGCAGGGCGACGAATCGGTCCGACTCGACTCGGTCACGACCCCGAAGTACCCGCACCACAGCAGGTTTGAGGTTATCGTAGCGGATGCGGTGCGGCACCCCGCCGAACCACTCGAAGGCCCGCACGTGTCCCTCGAAGAACGCCTCCTGTGCCTGGGTGCCGAACACCACGTGGCAGCCTCGTCCGGAGTGCGATAGGCGCATCACGAACATCCAGCACTTGGTCATCTCCCCGGCGACGACCGCGTAGACCTCCCCGAAATCGACCTCCGCCTCGGCGGCCGGCAGATGGGTCTGCGGCACCGTCACCTCGATCTCGACCAGCCCCAGCTCGGCGCGGCGGCGGCGCACATACCGGGTCACCGTCGCTTCCGACATCGTCGCCCCGTGCTCGGCGACCAACCGCTGCCACACCCTCCGCGCGGTATGCCGCTGCTTACGCGGTGCCTGCTGGTCGGCGATCAGCCAGGAATCGATCAGCTCGGACCAGTCGTCGATCGCCGGTCGCACCCGTCGGCGATACGGTTTGCGCGGCGGTGGCACCGCCGAGGCCAACGCCTGCCGCACCGTGCGTCGATGCACCCCGTGCCGCTGGGCCAACTCCCGAATCGACAATTTCGAATCCCGCCGATCACGGCGGATCTGCTCGAACAATTCCATCCGCGAACCCGATCTCTTCACCGGTCCTCCCTCGCTGAAACATGTCCAACGAGGAGAATCCGAACCCGGGTGGGGCCAAGATTCGTGCCGACACGCCGCACCACCCGTTCGCGACCACCAGCCACCTCAGCCGGGGCCGGAATTCGTGACGATCAGTGGCCGTACTGGGGCCTACTCAGGTGACCACACCCACACGCATTTCATCCGCACCGCTGATGGCACCTCCTTGGCTGTGAGTGAGGTCGGATCCCGGACGGCGCCGGTCACTGTGATCTTTGCGCACGGATTCTGTCTCCACATGGACGCATGGGCACCGCAACGGGCCTACCTGGCCGAGGTCTGGTGGGGGCGTGCCCGGTTGGTCTTCTTCGATCACCGCGGCCATGGCAGATCTGGCGGGGCGGACGTCGGCAGTTACACGATTGTCCAGCTTGGACGGGATCTGGATGTGGTGATTCGCACGGTGGCGCCAAAGGGGCCGATTGTCCTCGTCGGGCATTCGATGGGCGGGATGGCCGTGATGTCCTACGTCGCCCATCACCAAGAGGCCGCGGCCGCGCAAATCATCGGGGTCGGGTTGATCTCGACCGCCGTCGACAATGTCGCCGGCGCCGGCATCGGGCGCGCTCTGAGAACGCCGGCGGTGACGTTGCTGCGGACGGCATCAGCTCACGCCCCAGGGCTCGTTGGCCGCAGCTGGGATCTCTCACGTCGCATCTTGTCGCCGGTGGTCGGCGCAACTTGCCCGCTTGCTCCGAGTGCAAGTGTCCGTGCCGCCGCCACGTCCTACGGGATGGTTCACGCGACGCCGATCGCCACTGTGGCCGCCTTCCTGCGTGATCCGCGGATATACGACGCTTCCCCGGCGCTCGACGTGCTCGCGCGGGTGCCGGCGTCGATCATCTGTGGAACCCGGGACAGGGTAACCCCGATCGGACACTCACAGCGACTCGCAGCGGCTCTTCCACTCGCCGAACTCATCCCGGTGAGCGGAGCGCGACACATGGTCGGCCTCGAGCGCCCTGCCGTGGTGAGCGAGAGTCTCGATCGACTGCTCGGCCGCGCGGTGGGGCGCCGCGAACAGGCCACCACCCGCAGATCCAAATACACCCTCGTCGGGCGTGAGATCTGATGGGACGCAGCCATGACCGGATCAGCCCAGACCGCGGCAACGGTGTTTTCGATCCCGACCGGGGCGACAGCGACGTCGCCACCCGCAAGGAAGGCGCCCTGATCTCGCAGCACGCCTACGACACCCGCGCCGATCTCCGCAGCGGAGCACGAGAACTCGACACCGCCACCGAGAACCTACCCGGATTGACCCGGGCGCAGCGGGACCTCAACCGTGCCTATCCACGGCCCACGCCGGCGGCAATCGGAAACTCTCGGCTACGCCCCCGGCTGCCACCAGCGATCGAACTCCGTCGCACACTCTCGGCACGGCAACGGAACACCCGATCCGCGGCGAAGCGCCGCGTCCTCGACGCTATGCCGAAAGCCCAGTACACGGCGCTGGCGGCGTTGACGTCGGACCCGAAGACCTGGCGGGAGACGAACAACGCCCTCTCCGCGGTGGCCGGCGACGCTGTCGAGCTCGACGATGCTCGCCGCAAGCAGGTCCAACGAGTGGACAGGGCAATCCAACGATACGAACGCGAATCCGGACGAGGGCATTTGGTGTACACCTCGGTGAGCATCCCCAACGCGGTCGTGAACCCGTCAGATCTGCCCTCGACGCTATCGCCGGGGACGGTCCTGTCCTTCGACCGGTTCACTGCGGCAACCCATTCGCTGCACGAGCTGGACTTGACCGCCCGGCCCTCCGATGTCGTCTTTGAGATCCAGACCGACCGGGGCATGTACTACGGGCAATCTTCCCGCGTAGTCAACTCACACCATCTGCTGCCACGAGGAATGCAACTCCGGGTGGTGGGGGCTCATTTTGTGCCGTACGAGCGGCCCGGACAGCCGCCGGGGGAGCGCCTGGTCGTCCAACTTGTCGATCACGAGACGCCATGACGAGTCGAGGCGGGGCGTTCGAGACAGATTCAAATCACCGGAAGGATCACACAGTCATGACTGCGGACAAGCTGCGCCACCGGCGCCCCGACCTGACCTTTCATCCCGATATCTTCGCTGCGCCCGCGCAATTCAGAGTGGTGAAAGCCGCGCCACACGACGATGCGGTTCCGGCCGCGGACACAACGCAAGGGAAGGAGGGCTCCGGCGCCGACGCTTATACCGGACGACGAGATGGCAAGGGGCTGTGAGCAGAAAGAAAAGTCGGAGGCCACCTACAAGATGGTGTGCCTCCGACTCACCCGGTGCATTCTCAGTACCCACACCCTATTTGATCTTCCGCATCCGGTCCAATTCTCCACGCCCTGTTGGTCGATGTGGATGCCCGACTGGGTTGCCCCGGTTGTGAGTTCGGTCGAGTTGTACAGGTCTCTCTCTACTGTCGGTGATCGCACGACACCCTCGCGGTCATCGAGACAGTACTTCCGCCCTTGGCCGCCACACCAACGGCAAAGGAGAAATCATGGATTTCGCATCGATCATCGTCGGCGTCGCAGTGGCCGGCGCATCAGCTGCCCAGGGCGGCGGAGTGGACCCCGCGATCACCGACAGCGTCACGTCGGTCGCACAGGAACTACCGCCCGCTCTCGCCCAGTATGTCCCGGACCCGCAGCCCTATCTCGACGACGCGGCCCGGGCAGTGCAGCAGGCGCAGGAGCAGTTGCCCGCCGAGTGGCAAGCCGAGATCGAGGACGCCATTCCACCGGAAGTCCAGGATGCCGCTGCAGGCGCCAGGGAACAGCTCCCGCCCGAGGCGCAGGGCCTGATTCCCGAGGTGGTCCTGCCCGCCCCCAGTCCGGAACTCCGGCCCGCCGGCGGTGTCACCCACCCGGCAGGCCCCGCAGCTCCGGCATCGTCATCGGATCCGCAGCAGGAGACGAAGCCGGTAGTTCTGCCTCCTGTCGTCAGCGGAGCACCCACCACTGCGGCCGGCATCCCCTCCCTGACAGGAATGCTCGCCCCGACCGCAGTCAGCGAGCTGACCTTCGATCCCCGCTTTCCCCGCAACCTCGAGTTCGCGCGTGCGGTCATCGACGCGGCGATGCGTGCGATCGGATTGCCCTACCAATGGGGCGGAGGCCTTCTCACCGGACCGTCGATGGGCGACGGCACCGGAGGAGCTACCGCCGGCTACGACTGCTCCGGGCTCACGCGCTTCGCCTACTACATCGGTACCGGCGGCACGAAGGTCTTGCCGCGAACCTCACAGGAACAGTTCCGGGCAGGCCAGCAGATCAGCATGGACCAAGCCCAGCCCGGTGACCTGCTGTTCGGGAACTGGCAGGCAGACGGGGCCAACCACGTCGCGATCTACCTCGGTGGCGGAAAAATGCTCGAGGCACCGCAGACCGGGCAGCTCGTCCAGATCAGCGCCGTCCGTCCGGACATGGTGCCCGCCCGCTTCCTGTGACCCCAGTCGGCACCATCAGGGATGGTGCCCTGCGCTTGATCCCGAAGCGGAACAATACGATCGCCACTATAGACCCAGACCGGCAACAGGTCGTGTCGCGACGTGCGGCACGACCGCAGAGAAGAAGGAGACAGTGACACATGACGATTACGCCAGCAGCCCACAAGAAGGCAATCGAGGCCGCACGAAAGAATGCGGAAGCACTGGCGCAGAAGGCAATCGAAACACGAGTCGCGCTTGTCGGAGCCATCGGGGAAGCGGTGGAAGAGCTTGCCGCGCTCGATTCCGCACGCGAGGCAGCTGTAGATGCAATCAGGACGGCCCACGAGAACGCGATCGAAGGCGGATGGACGGCCAAAGAGCTCGCAGCCATGGGTTACACCGCCCCGAAGAAGCGGAAGAGCACATCCGGTAAGGCCGTGCGTGGTGGCGCCGGCAAGGACGCGACTGAGACGACCGACGTCGCAGATGCTGCTGCACCGCAGGGAGGCGATCAGCCGCCGAGCACCGACGGGCAGATCTCCAGCGAGCGCGAACCTGAGCATTCCTACAGCTAGGAAGCCCGGTGGTGTGGCCCCGAGGGCTACCAGGAACTTCGCCGGGCTGGCATGGGGGCCGGAGTCAGAGCCACATGTCAGAGGGTGCCGTCACGATGATCACGAGAAGGAGGTGGCATGACCAGTACACAGACGTCTCCGCAGCAGTGGGCACGGGGCATGCTCGTCCCCGGCCGGGCAGTGGTTCTGGACGTTGAATCGACCAATTTGGACGGCAGCATCATCGAAATCTGCGTTTTGGACGCCGCGACCGGGGATCCACTGCTCGATACCCTGGTCGATCCGGGCGAGGTTCCGATCCACCCGGACGCGTATGCCGTGCATGGAATTGCCCCGGCCGATCTGATCGGCGCACCTGGCTGGTCTACTGTCCACCAGGCTCTGATTGCGGTGACCACTGGGCGAGTGACGCTCAGCTACCACAGTGAGTTCGACAAGGGTCGCGTTCTCCATGATTGTGCTCGGCACGGTCTCGACCCTGCGCACCTCGCCGACTCCGAGATGTGGGGATGCATCATGCGGATGCGATCGCAGGCCGAGGGCACCGAGAAGAGCATTCGGCTCGATGGCGGACACCGAGCCCGCAGCGACGCTGCGGCCGCCCGCACCGTCCTGCTCGGCATCGCGGAGGGCGCCTCGGCGGCATCCACCACCGTGGACCCCGCCACTACCTCCCACTTGCCGGCGTAGTCCACCGTGCCGCACATCTCGAGGCGGGTCCGGTAGCAGTCTCCTTGTGGGTCTGCTCTCTCGGCTGGTGTCCTTGCTGGGATCATGATTGTGATTTACCCTGGGATCTGGAGGTGGTTCGTGATGACCGCAGCACATCCCCGGCCGGATCTGGAGGCGTACAACCAGGCCGCCCGTATGTCCCAGCCCGAGCTGGTCACCGCGTTGCGGGAGCTGCTGGGCGCGAAGCTGGTCGCCTATCTGGGGCGGGTCAAGGAGACCCGTGCAGTGCGCCAGTGGGCAGAGGGCACACGGACGATCGGTAGCGACTCGGATGTGGAACGGCTGCGGATCGCGTACCGGGCGGCACGGCTGATCACCGCCCGCGACACCCCGGCGGTGGCGCAGGCCTGGTTTCAGGGTTTGAATCCGATCCTCGACGACCGCGCCCCCGCCTTGTTGCTGCGCGAGGGGGAACTCGCCGATGTCGGGCCGCAGGTCCTCGCCGCGGCCCGGCAGTTCGCCGCCGTCGGATGACCCAGGTCGACCATGCCCTCGTCGCCACGGCGCAAGGGTCGATGTGGTGCGCCCACCGATATGGGTGCGAGGTCTATCGGGTCGGGTTCGCGCCGTCGCCGTGGGAATGGACACCGTGGGTGTACGCCACCGACGGCCGGTTCACCGGCCGGTGGGACGACCCGGACGGTGTGTGGCGCACCCTCTATGTGGGTGCCAGCCGATTGGCCTGCTACCTGGAGGTCCTCGCCTACGCCCGGCCGAGCGCGCAGGTGATCGCGGATCTGGACGAGATCGTCGTCGACGACGAGGATGCCGCCGCATTCCCCACTGTCGAACCCGGCCGGGTGCCGCGGTCGTGGTGCGTGCCTCGCATGGCCGCCCACGGCGCGCTGACGGGGTGGTTTGCGGTCCCCGGGCATCCCGAGACGCTGGCCACGCTGCGTGTCGGGTTTCGGTCGGCCGCGATCCGGCACGGACTCGATGATCTCGACGGCGCCGCGATTCGGGACGGCCGCCCGCGGGCGTTGACGCAGGCAATCTCCAAGTGGATCAATACCCTTGGCGGTCCGGACGGATATCCGATCACCGGAGTCGAGTTCGACTCGCGGCACGGTGACGGGCTGCGGTTGTGGGCAGTCTACGAGCGACCGGGTGACCCGGTGGTCAGCCCCCACGTCACCGCACTGGATCAGATGCCGGTGGCACCCGACGACGGTGACCTTGCCGGGGCGATGCGTCTGCTCGGACTCGAATGGGACGACACGTGAGTCCGGCCGCTGTGGGATCACGAGATTCTCCGCAGCGTCGCGGTGGAAACCACAGTCGCGACACCGGTTGTGGCTGGGTCGGCGGAGGTCCACAGCGACGTGACACCGCGCTAACTTCTCTCTCTTGTCGCGGTCCCGTGATACCCGCTCGCCATCAGACGAATTCGCGGATCCGGGGGAGGACGTGGGCGAGTTCTTCGAACAGTGCCGGCCATCCACGGCGCAGGCGGGTGATGCGGCCGTGTTCGAGGAAGGCACCGTCGAGCATGTGCGAGACCCGCAGGTGCCCCTCGGGGGTGCCGAGTCGGCGGAGTGTGTCGTAGACGGGGTTCACCGGTAGCTGGTGGTGGGCGATGTAGGCCCAGATCTCATCGACGCTCCAGTCCCACATGGGCCCGAAGACATGTGTTCCGTCGGCTCGGTCGATGAGGCCGCCGTGGTGTCGGCGTTGCTCGGTGGTGTTGGTGCAGCAGCCGTCGCAGTCGCGTGTGACGTGGCTGCTGAGTGCGTTGTAGTACAGCGACCAGCGTCCGGTGCCCTTCGGTGATTCGTCGGCGCGTACGCCCCAGATTTCTCCCGGCCCGTGGGCTGCGTGCGCCGCGCGGGAGGGTGCACCGATGAGGATGTCGCGCAGCTTCTGGCCGGTGGCTCGGGTGGGCTGTTGGTGGTCCCATTCGCCGGACTGGGCGAGGACGGTCAGCAGTGGTGGGTCGGCTCGGTGGGGTTCGAGGTTGAGGTTCCAGGTGTCGGCGAGTGCGGTGATGTAGGTGTAGGTCTCGGGGTACTCGAGGCCGGAGTCGAAGAACACGACGGGGATGTTCGGTTCGACCTGCAAGGTGAGGTGCAGTGCGACGAGTGAGTCCTTGCCGCCGGAGAAGGCGAGGTATCCGTCGTGGTCGTCGAGGTGCTGCTCGATGCGCCCGGTGAGGGCCCTGAGGTCGCGGCGGGGCCGGCGCAGTGCCCGGAGAGTGTTCAGGTCCAGGCCGTCGGGTTCGGGCTTGCCCGCCACACGTCCTCCTTCGCGGTGTCCGGTCGGTATCGAGATCTCGCAGTTTCTGTCACACAGTGTTCGCCCGGTGGATCTTCCTCCAGGCGTAGGGCGTTTGAAGTCGCCTGGGCGTGTGAGGAGTGTGGTGTGGGGAAACTGTGCGAGGTGGCGGGCCGGCAGGACGTCGTCGCGGCGGCATTCGCGTCGACGAAGACGCGTGAGGTAGTCGAGGTGGCGAGGGTGGGCCGGTGTGCGAGATGCGCGGCGTTCCCGGTTCCGGTGGAGGCGGTGACCAAGGTGGTCTCCCGAACGTTCACGGGTTTCGATTCGTGGAAAGCGCCCGCGGAGGGTGGGCTGTGCACGTCCTGCGCGTGGGCCTACCGGCACCCGGATCTGCGCAGAAGCATGCATGTGGTCACCACACGATCAGCAATGAGGGCAGTGACCGCGGCGGATCTCGAACGGATCTTGTCGCGGCCGCTCGAGCCGGATACCGCCGTGGTGGTGCCCTTGCGGCCCGGCCGAAAGCACATCCTGCCGCATGCGCGGTGGGGCGGGATTGCGGTCGAGGACATGTGCCTGCCCTGGACGTCGCGTGATGTCGTGGCGGTGACAGCGATGCGCCGACTGCGGGCGCTGGGGTTCGGTGCCCGCATGCTCGCCGAGCCTGCGGCCCCGTATCCGGTGCTCACCACGATCGCCCCCAGGCGGTGGCCGGCGGTCTTCGCGGACTGGGACCGTCTCGCCCCGTACCGCCAGATCGGGCAGTGGTGGGAGCTCGCACTGCGAGCCACCGTGTCGGCGAGTGCGAAAGGAACGAAATGACCAGCCCGACCGATCGATGGCTCGCGGCCGCACCGGCGGGGCTGCCGCCGCTCAAGGGGCCGGCGGCAACAGCAGAACGCCTGCTGCTGTTGCTGCACTACGGGATCGACTGGGATTCGGGATGGGTCGGCCGGCGACGGGAAACGTACTGGACCCAGCACCTGCCGAACCGTGTTCGGGTTGCCACCTATATCGGTGGCGGCGATCTCGACCGGTGGTGGTCGGTGGTCTCACGGTCCCTCGAATCGGAACCGACGAACACCGACCAACGGCTGGAGCTGGCGACGTTGCTGCGTGAGGAGTCCGAGCCGGTGCTGACGTTGCTGCGAGAGCGTCCAACGTCGTACGTGCTGCGCACACGGATCGTCGCCGAAGCCGTGGCCGCCGCTCGCACTTCGGGAAGGAAGAAATGATGAGGTCGACGGTGCGCTGGGATGTCGAGCTGACCGCGCTGTCCTCGATCTCCCAGAAGGGGGAGGACTCCGGAACGACGACGACACTGTTCCGGCGCGAGCCGGTGATCCAGCCGGATGGCAAGCCGGTGCTGGTGCCGATCGTGTCCGGGAACTCCCTGCGCGGCGGGTTGCGCAGGATCGCCGAGGAGCTGTTCCGCGATGTCATCGGCTACGAACAGCAGATCCCGCTCTCGGCGGCGCACGCGCTACGCAACGGTGGCTCTCTGACGAAGGTCACCGGCGACGGTCTGACCGGTCGTCGGCGGCAGCGACTGCGGGAGCTGGTTCCCCCGATCGGGGTGTTCGGCGGCAACGGCGGAGGTCAGCCACCGATCGATGGCTGCCTGAAGGTGGGCAAGGTGGTCCCGCGGGTGCGTGAGACCGAGACGATCATGACCCGGGCGTATGACGGCCGGCTGATGAGTCAGTTCGAGTTGGTCTCCCTGGAGAGCTACAGCCGGTTCGACGACACCGACACCCGGGCGTTCCCCGAATCCTCCGCGGGGGGCGGAGCCGGCAAGGATGTCGGCTCGTCGATGCTGATGCGATTCGAGGTCGAAACACTCCCTGCGGGAACCCGTTTCGAAACCTTCTTGCGGCTGGACCGGGCCACCGAACTCGAAATCTCGTTCTTCACCGATGTGTGGGGCAGATTCGCGCGTGACGGATTCCTTGGAGGGCGCAGCGCGATAGGTCACGGGCGGGTTCGCGCCGAATCGGATCGGGTGGTGTTGGCCGGTCCGGACCCGCGGTCAGTGGACTGGCGTGTCGAGCTGACGCCACTGCGCGATGAGGTCATCGAAGCATTGTGCTGGCTGACATGACGGGCACCGAGGAGATGGCACCGTTCCTGGTGCGGGCGCACCTGTCGTCGGGACTGGCGCACGCGACGCCGTGGGGAATCAGTCTCGACGGGATCCTCGCCGCCGAACTGTGGGCCGATCACAAAGCCGCGGCATGGGGCCGAGGCGAGTATGTGCCGGCGCTGACACCCGGGAGCGCCCCGCCGGATCTCAAGCTGCCACTGGCGCGATGCGAGCTCGCCGGCGAGGACTGGCATTGGTGTGCGACGTGCTCGTTCCCCGAGGACCCGGCCGGTGATCCCGTGGTGCGGCACTGGGCGTCGCGGGCCGATCACCGCGGGCTCGAGCAACTCAGTCACACGCTGCCGGCGGTGATCTCGGATCGGCAGGGCCGCTACCGGGCTCGTTACATGCCCCTGATGATCACCAGCACTCGCACGGTCACCTGGCGCGGAGTTGGAGATCTCGACGCCGTCGCCACGATCCTGGGTGGCCTGGATGTCATCGGTAAGAAGCGGGCCCATGGTGAGGGCAGGGTCCTGCGGTGGGAGTTCGAACACTGCCCCGCCGCCGACCGGTGGGCGTCGGCGCACCTGCATAGCGACGGCACTCTCGGGCGCACCACACCACCGGCCTGTCTGCCCGATCTACTCGAACCGGAATCGGCCGGCTTCGGGTTGGCCGGTCTGCGGCCGCCGTACATGCACCCGACCCGAATGCGGCAACTCCACCTACCTCGATGAGCCGCCGCGTGGTGCGGCTCGCCGACTATTCGGAACGCGGGAGGTCGGGCACAGCGACCGGTTCGGGCAACGTCCAGCGAGCAAGTGGGGTTTTCGATCCGTTCGGAGGATAGAGCGCGACCTCGGCGATCGACACGTCGTCGGTCAGCTTGTCCCCGATTCCGGGGAACAGGACGAGGCCTTCGGCATGGCCGTCGAGGGCGTTGTCCTGTTGAGCGTCGCTCGGGGTGCCGAGCAGCGGGTGGGTGTTCGTCAGTGAGGTTGCCGATCGGGTTGTCGGCGTCAGTGTGGGGTTGATATTGGTGGTCTGCACCGTCAGTGTGACGAGGAACTGACGGGTGCACGGCGCCCCCGCTGAATTCTTGGCGGAGCTCACGGGGGCACCGTGCGTAGTGCGGAAGGCACTGATGGTCACGGTAGAGGTCGATCCTGCGTGCGTCGAGTCCCGGCTGTCGAGCGGAGAGATGTCCTGCCCGTCGTGCTCGGACGGGGTGTTGGCGGGGTGGGGTTTCGCCCGGTCCCGCCCGGTGGCGGGCCTGGTCGCTCCGGTGCGCCCGCGACGGGCCCGTTGCCGGGGGTGTGCGGTGACGCACGTGCTGCTGCCGGTGACGTTGTTGCTGCGCAGGGCGTATCTGGCGGAGGTGATCTGGGCGGCGTTGGCGGCGAAGGCCCGCGGGAGCGGGCATCGCCCGATCGCGCAGCGGTTGGGCATCCCGGGGTCGACGGTGCGCGGCTGGTTGCGGGCGGCGGCGGCCCGCGCGGATGCGGTGCGCAGCTGGTTCCTCACGGTCGCGGTCACGGCGGGTGTCGATGTCATGGTGCCGAGGGCAGCGGAGTCGGTGTGGGGCGACGTCCTCGCCGCGGTGGACGCGGCACGGACCGCGATCACCGGGCGCTTCGGGAGTGCCGCGGTCCTCGGCGCGGTGACGGCCGCGCAGGTCGCGGTCGCGGCCAGTGCTGGTCTGCTTCTCTCACCGGGATGGCCGCCGGCCTCGAGTTCGGATTCTGCAACACCAGTTGACCCTGCCGCCGAAGAGGGTAATGCGTCATCGTCGCGGGTGTGACTGCCCGGCAACAGGTTCGGGCAGCGCGAGCACCGGACGAAGGGGAGAAACTCGTTGCCTACCGACGATGAGAAACGACGTGAGCGAAGCCAGGCGGTCGGGTTGTTCCGCTACCAACTGATCTGCCCGGCGCTCGATGCCGGGTTGTCGACGAAGGCCCGGGGCCGGCTGGTGCGCGAGATCGCGAGCCGCGAACACACCGACCCGTTCGGGGCGCGGGTGCGGTATTCGCGGGACACGTTCGACCGCTGGATCCGCCGCTACCGGGCCGGCGGGTTCGAAGAGCTGATTCCCTCCCCGCGGGCGCGGTCACCGCGGACCGACACCGCGACCCTCGAGTTGGCGGCCGCACTGAAACGCGAGAACCCGGCCCGCACCGCCGCCCAGGTCGGGCGGATTATGCGGGCCTCGTCCGGCTGGGCGCCGTCGGAGTCGACGCTGCTGCGCCACTTTCACCGGCTGGAGTTGATCGGCCCCGCCGCCGGGGACGCCCCGACGGTGTTCGGGCGCTTCGAAGCGGAAAACCCGAACGATCGGTGGACCGGGGACGCCCTGCACGGGCCGAGGATCGGTGGCCGCAAAACGTATCTGTTCGCCTTCTTGGATGATCATTCCCGGTTGATCACCGGCTACCGGTTCGGGTTCTCCGAGGACACCGTCCGTCTCGGGGTCGCGTTGGAGCCGGCGCTGGCGGCGCGCGGTGTCCCGGGATCGGTCTACGTCGACAACGGTTCGGCGTTCGTCGATGCGTGGCTGCTGCGGGCCTGCGCGAAACTCGGTATCCGGCTGGTGCATTCGACCCCGCACCGCCCGCAGGGCCGCGGGAAGATCGAACGGTTCTTCCGCACGGTGCGGGAGCAGTTCCTCGTCGAGGTCGCCGACTCCACCGCCGAGGACCTCACCGCCGCGGGTCTCGATCACCGTGCCGCATTGTTGGAGCTCAACCGGTTGCTGACGGGATGGATCGAGACCGAATACCACCGGCGGGCGCACTCGGAAACCGGGCAGCGTCCACTCGATCGGTGGGAGGCCGGCTGGTCCCGGCTGGGGCGGACACCGGCGATGCCGACGGCCGCCGATCTGACCGAGGCGTTCCTGTGGTCGGAGTATCGGACGGTGACCAAGACGGCGACGGTGTCGTTGCACGGCAACACCTACCAGGTCGATCAGGCCCTGGCAGGGAGGAAGGTGGAGTTGGTGTTCTCCCCGTTCGACATGGAGACCGTCGAGGTCCGCTACCGCGACGCCTCGCACGGGCGGGCGGTGCCGCACACCATCACCCGGCACGTGCACCCGAAAGCCCGGCCCGAAACACCGGCGCCGCCGACGCCGGTTGCGACCGGTATCGACTATCTGGCATTGACCGCGCACCTGCACCATGAGCAGGTGCGCAGCGATCGGCGGATCGGGTATCACGCCCTCTACGGACCCACCGACGACGACGGTGATGGGCAGGTTCCCGGGCAGCTGAGCATCGACGACATCATCGACGGGTGCACCGATCACCGCGGGCGGCCGGCATGAGTATCCAACGTCTGCAGTCGTACTACGGGTTCACGAAGATGCCGTTCGGTCGCGGTCTGGCACCGTCGATGTTGCACCGGCACCCCGGCCACGCCGAAGCCGTCGCCCGGATCTCCTGGTGCGTGGACCAGCACGCGCTCGGGGTGATCACCGGCGAGGTCGGCGCCGGGAAAACCGTCGCCATCCGCGCCGCGACCTCCGCGTTGGACCCGGCCCGGCACGTGGTGATCTACCTGCCGAACCCCTCGGTCGGAGTGCGTGGAATGTTGCATCACATCGTCACCGCGCTGGGCCGGGTGCCGAGTTTCTACACCGCGACATTGGCGCCGCAAGCCGCCGAAGCGCTGGCCGCCGAATACGCCGAGCGAGGTCGCACCCCGGTCGTGGTGATCGACGAGGCGCATCTGCTCGACAATGCACAGATGGAAGCGATCCGGATGCTGACCAACCACGACATGGATTCGGGGTCGCCGTTCGCGGCACTTTTGGTCGGGCAGCCGACGTTGCGGCACCGACTGCGGCTCGGAGTGCTCGCCGCGTTGGATCAGCGGATCGCGGTGCGTTACGCGCTGGCCGGGATGAGTCCGCCGGATTCGGCGGACTACATCACCCATCACTGCAAGATCGCCGGCCGGACGGATCCGTTGTTCTCCGATGATGCGGTCACCCTGATTCACAATGCGGCGCGGGGGTATCCGCGGGCGGTGAACAACCTGGCGGTACAGGCATTGACGGCGGCGTTCGCCGCGAAAGTGTCCATCGTCGACGAGAAGTCCGCACGGGTGGCCGTCACCGAAAGTGGCCACGACTGAGTCACTGATCGCGCGACGTCACCACGCCGACGATGCCGTCAACAGTCCGACGAAGGCCCTCCCCGCAACCGCGGGAAGGGCCCTTCTCATATCCGCATCATCGGCATCGACAGTGACGCCATCATCGGCACGTTCAGCGACGGACAACAACCTACTACGGGGCACGGGAGGAGGCAACAACCCTCCAGATGTCGACACCCTCGGGTGGGGCGTGTCGCCACGTGTGTCGACGGTGCGCAGCGAAGAATCGACGAGGAACGCGACAGTCGAGGAGGGTGCGATGAACCCCAGTCGCATGCGCAAACTCAGGCCGGTGCCCGACGCCGAGCCGCAGATGATGTTTCGCACCATCCACGGGTACCGGCGCGCCTTCCGCATGGCCGGTGACGGCCCCGCGCTGCTGCTGTTGCACGGCATCGGCGACAACTCGTCGACATGGACCGAGATCATCCCGCACCTCGCCGAGAACTACACGGTGATCGCACCCGATCTACTCGGCCACGGTCGCTCCGACAAACCCCGTGCCGACTATTCCGTCGCCGCCTACGCCAACGGCATGCGCGATCTACTCTCGACCCTGGGAATCGACCACGCCACCGTGATCGGACATTCGCTCGGCGGCGGCATCGCGATGCAGTTCGCCTACCAGTTCCCGCAGATGGTGGATCGGCTCATCCTGGTTTCCGCCGGCGGTATCACCACCGACGTTCACCCACTCCTGCGCCTCGCGGCGACACCGAGCGTCAACGAGGCACTGAAATTGCTGCGCCTGCCCGGAGCGGTGCCCGCGGTGCGCTGGGTGGGAACGGTGTTGACTCGGCTGCACGGCACCGCCCTGCGCCCCGGTGCGGCGCTGCACGACACACCGGATCTGGTGCGGATCTTGACCGAACTTCCCGAGCCCACCGCGTACGAGGCCTACCTACGCACCCTGCGGGCGGTGGTCGACTGGCGCGGACAGACGGTGACCATGCTCGACCGCTGCTATCTGACGGCAAGTCTCCCTGTTCAACTCATCTGGGGAGATCGGGATACGGTCATCCCCGTCAGCCACGCCCACACCGCGCACGCGGCAATGCCGGATTCGCGGCTGGAGATCTTCGAGGGCGCCGGTCACTTCCCCTTCCGGGACGACCCCATGCGCTTTGTCCACACCGTCGAGAAGTTCCTGTCCGCTACGCGCCCATCGCCGTTCAACGAGGCCCGCTGGCGGCAACTGCTCAACATCGGAACCGTCGAGAAGGCCCTCACCCCCGACGCTTCGGCGCGTGCCGCCGTGCTCGATGCGGTGGGATCCGCCGAACGCAGCGCCACCTGATTCGGGCTCAGGTGACCGACGCCGGGCACAACACCTGCCCGGTACCTGGGGTAGGTTCCACGCCCGCACGGTAACCGGTCGCGGGCAGGCGCCACTGTGGCGCCGACAGCGGCTCGAGCATGGCGCGGTCGGCACGGACTTACGGCGCGGCACCGGAATCTGAAGTCCGTGCGCTTTCTGCAAGGCGAGTAGGCATATCCAGTCTCGAAGTGTCCTCGAATAGAGGATGTTTGCGTCCGTCAGAACCCCTGCGCTCACCCGACGAGGAAAGACGCAGGGTCCTTGTGGACTCCGAGCACCGGTCGGTACGTCATGCCTTCTGCGTCTTCGAAAGCGCGAAGGTCGTCGAACGCTGCTCGCTGTTCGGCACGCAGCCGCTCTTGGTACACAATCACATCACTACTCTTCAAACGGGTGTGGGTGCCGACTTTGTAGGCGAGGATCTCCCCCTCGCCGATCAGCTTCATCAGTGTCGGGCGGGATATGTCCAGCATCTGAGCTTGTTGTTTAACCTGGTTGGGTTTCACTTTCTGGCTCCGTCATGTCGATTTTGGTGCGTTTCCCGACGTGATGGTGCTGGGCGGGGCGGCGGTTCCTCGTGCCGGGTGGGCGTCCGGGACCGGGTCGAACGGGTTTCGGTGCGCCGGCCGGATTGGGCATGGTCGCGCGGATGCGCCGAAACCCCCGACGGACCCGGGCCGGCGTCAACCGTCGCGGTGGGGCGGGTCGTTCCCACGGTCGGCGTAGGTCTTCGGCGAGCGGCCGGGCGAGTCGGAGTTGGGTGTGCGCAATCAGGACGATCCACGTCCATCGGTCGGCCGCCTCGGGGTTGCGGATCTTCGGGGCGGTCCAACCCAACGTCTGCTTGAAGAGCCGGAACGTGTGCTCGATGTCGAAGCGCCGCAGAAACATCTGCCACAATCGGTCGACGTCGTCGGCGCCGACGTCCGGGTCCGAGTACCAGAGCCACACCGGTTTGGGGTGCCGGTTGCCGGGCAGGTGATCGACCGTCAGTCGGATCACCGTGCCTTCGACGATCGGCGGCGGACCCGGGTGGTCCGCCCACGATCCACGGTGAGTGATCCTCGGGTGCAACCGATTCCACGCCGCAGTGACGGCTGTTCCGTAGCGGTCGGTGTCGGTATCGGCGGCGCTGTCGGGTTCGGGCCAGGTCAGGGGGTCGGCGAATTTGAATTCGGCACCGTGCCGGGGCGGGCGCCCGGTTCGACCCGGCGGCGGCGCGGGGAAGTGCAGCACCCGATCCGAACGCATCCGACCCAACACCTGAACCGGTAGATCAGCGAGTAGGAACGCCACCCGTGCCAGTTCGTACCCGGCATCGAAGACGAGCACGATGTCCGGGTCGCCGTCTCTCCAGTGCCCGGCCGATTGCAATCGCCCGACTACTTCGCGGACTTGTGTCGTGGTGACCGTAGTTTCGTCGTCGTCGGGCCGCAGGCGCACCGCATCGAGTACCGCCGTCCACGACGTGCGTCCCACCTCCAGCGCGGCGACGAAGGAATACGGCCACCCGGGGATCAACTGTGCTTGATTCCTACCGCGACCGTAGACGTGACAGAACGCTCGCTGGGAGCTGGTTGGCGCATCCGGGCGCAGCCACGGGCTGATATCGATGGCCAGGACGATCCGGCCATCGCCGCTTCGCGGCAGGGGAAGTGCTCCGACTGCGCGTCGCAGTCGATCGATATCAACCCGGCCGCAGTTCAATCCGTCGTACAAGGCGCCGTGACCGCGCCGATGCTCAGGGGTCAGCGACAAGTCGACCAGTGTGGTGACCGGGTCCCCGGAACACAGCAACGCATCGGTCAGCTCGAACACCGCATCGCTGCGCGCCGACAAACACCGGTAGAACTCTTCGCGGAACGACACCAGCTCGACCCGGTCATCCGCGTACGACCCTTCCCCGACCACCTGCGTGTAGGGCACACTGACACTCACGACCACCGCTTGCCTTTGTCTCGAAAGTTCTGTGAGAGGAACCTCAAGATGATCAGGCGGTCGTCGCCCCATGCCGCGGCGACACGCCGAACAACATCATCACCAACTGCCCCACGCGACGGCAAAGGTTAAAAGTCAAGCTGAGAGAGTGTTTTGAAAGTGTTCGATTCGGGTGCGGCGGACCGGCCGGTGGCGGCATGATGGGTTTGTGGTTGCTCGCAAGAAACGTCGCAAGCCGACGCCATATCAATCCGATCTGACCGACGCCCAATGGGAGTTGGTCGCACCGATGGTGCCCACGGCGCTGCCGGGCGGTCGCCCGGCGATCCACGATCGCCGGCGGATCGTGGAAGCGATCCTCTACGTCAACCGCACCGGTTGCTCGTGGCGGCAGCTCCCGCACGACTTCCCGCCCTGGCAGACCGTTTTCGGGTACTTCCAACGATGGAACGAGTCCGGGGTAACCGACCGCATCCACGACGCGCTGCGGGCAAAGCTCCGTGACCGCAGCGGCCGGGATCCGATGGCGTCAGCGGGGATGGTCGACGCGCAGGCGGTCAAGGGCGCCGACACGGTCGGCACAGAAACCCGCGGATGGGACGGCGCGAAACGGGTCAACGGCAGGAAGCGACACGTGGTCACGGACTCGCTGGGCCTGTTGGTGGTCGTGCTGGTCACCGCGGCGAGCGTGCAAGACCGCGACGGCGGGCGCCTGGCGTTGTCCCGGGCGAAGACAGAAATGCCGTCGATGGTGATGGTGTGGGCAGACGGCGGCTACGCCGGACGCCTCGTCGCGTGGGTCGCGGAGCATTGCCGGATGACGCTCGATATCGTTCGGAAACCGAAGGGGCAACAAGGATTCAGTGTACTTCCACACCGCTGGCTGATCGAACGGACCCTGGCGTGGATCGTGCGTTGCCGTCGACTCGACCACGACTACGAACGCCTCCCGGCGCACTCGGAAGCGATGATCAAATGGGCAATGATCGGATTGATGACCCGACGAGTCGCCCCCGCACGCGGACGACGACCCTGGCAGTCGACCCGCGCAGCGTGACACTTTCAAAACACCTTCTCAGCCTCGCCCTGTTGCAGGCCGCCTTCTCCCACAACGGACTCGCCCAACGATTCGACGGACAACACGACGGCGCGTTCCGTGCCGTCCTCGCCGAACACCACGTCAACGGGCCCGTCCTCGTCACACACACCAAGAACGACCTCGCCGTCGGCGTCGCCTACCCCCTCGCCTCCCGCATCGCCCACGACAACGCCGCCGCGCTCGGCGACCACAACGACCCCTACGGCGGCATGGGCCGCAACGGCGCCCAACACACACCCGAAACCGACCCCACCGAACAACTCCTGCGGAAGGTGACCCCCACCCACCAGTACACGTTCGTGCCCGGCAAGGTCTTCAACCTGAAGGCCGACGCGACGATCACCGACCACGGCGACGTCGCCAACCACGCCGTCGCACAAGCCCTGCGCGACGTACTCCGATCGCGCTGACCCACGCCCGTGTCACGACATCTCCCAGAAGCTGGCGCACCGACATGGTGTGTCCTTGGCCGCGAATCCGAAGCACCCGCAGCCTCGGAATCCGACACCGGCGTACCGCGGCCGATTCCTCACTACGAGCGGCGGGCACCGCGTGCGGTTCCAGGGCTCAGGCCGAGCGGGCCATCGGGCCGCGGCGCGAGGTCCGACCGAGCCCCGACGTGCTCGGCAAGGGCGAGCCAACAGACAGCGCGACAACCGAAGACAGGTAGTGGCCTACGCGTGATCGAGGGACTCGTCGGCGGCAGCGTCGGAATACAAGAGCGATACATGAGCGGAGAGTTCCGGGGTTGGGAGTTCCGATGCGAGCGACAAGTCACGTTCCGGCAGGAACCGCAAGGCCGATTCCGTTCGCTGCGATCGCCGCGGCGCTCGCCGTGGCGGTGGCAACACTCGGCGCCTGCAGATCCGACCCCGCACACCCGCCGAGCCAACCGGCCCCACCTGCGGCGCCCGCTCCAACACCCACTGCGTCGGCCCCGACGAGCATGTTCTTCCCTACCGTCGAACAGCACCGCACCCGGCCGGTAGGGACCCAACCGACGACACCGGAGAACAAGCTCGGTGTTCCGAGCGCACCAACACAACCGACGCTGCCCGGCCCACCACCCGGTACCAACCCGGATACCGATACTCCCGTACCGTCGCCTCCGGTCCCGACGACCGCGCCGCCCACCGACGGCGGCACACCGCCCGACGAGTGAGAACTCGACGCCAACGACACCGATCCACACCTGGATCGGTGTCGTCACCACGATTCTCGCCCCGACCACCCTGATCACGGCGCTGTGCTACTACTTCGGATACATCTACACCCGCAAGAAGCTCGCCTTCTTCGGCGTCGACTGCGATGCTCTCGGATTCACCTCCAGCGATTACGTGCGAGGCAGCGTCACTGTGCTGTACGCGCCGCTCCTTTTTCTCCTCGTCGGGTGGTTCGCGGCGGTCTGGGTCGGGGACTACGCGCGCCGCTCGATCAGAACCGGACAGCGGCCGCACCTTGTTCGCACCATCGGACGAACCGCACTCGCCGTCGGGACAGCTTTCATGCTCACCGGGATCGTCGGCGTCGTGGCGGCCGGGTACACGGCCTCTCTCGCACTCATCTCCTGGGTGTTCTCGCCGATCGCGCTCGGGGTGGGTGGTCTTCTCGCGGTGGGAGGTTACTGGGCACTGACCATCTCCACCACCACACCGAGCACGCACGACACCACTCCGACCGCACGAGTCAGCCAAGTCCTCGTGATTTCGGTGATAGTGCTGGCACTCTTCTCCGTCATGCACTCCTTCGCGTCCTGGCTCGGCGACAACGACGCGCAGACCATCGCCCACAACCTCTGGGCGAAGGAATCCGTGGTCTCCGTCGTCAGAGCAGAACGCTTGGATGTGCCAGCGAATCTGATCGCGGAGACTCTGGTCGAGACCCCGCCAGGGCAACCACCTCTCTTCCGGTATGAGTGTTTCCGAACTCTCGTTGCACGAAGCGATCTGTGGGTCCTTGTTCCAGCAAAGTGGTCAACTGACAACGGATACGCGGTGATTCTTCCCGCCGACTCCTCGCTCGTCAGCCTGTCCCGGTCGACCGATTTCAAGGACATCGCCGAAGCCCACACCGACATCGTGACCACGCCCTGGCAGTGCCCTGAACGCGCGCCGATCCCCTAACCGAATCAGCAGAACCGTACAGCGGTTGCACACCGCCTTCGCATCCAAAGGGCACCCCGATCCGGTCACGGGTCGAGGTGCCTTCCGTGTCATGCCGTTCGCCCGCGGTAGGCGCCGGTCGGTCGAATAGTCCTCCCCGAGAATGCGGCACGGTGCTGCGTCCCGCCTCCTTCGCCGGCATCGGGGGCGAAGTCGTCATCCCCACCGACGACGAGGCGGTGTCCCGGCTCGACCAGAGGGCCATCGACGCCCTGCGCGCCTACGAGAAGGCCGAGAAGGCCACCGGATTCGACCCGGCTCCTGGCCCGTCCCGCAGCCGCGGCAGCAGGAGGCCGAGGACAACCATCCCCAGCCCGAGGGCGAAGTGCAGCCAGTTGTCCGCAGTGTTGACCGGCACAAAATTCGCGCAGCTGTCCTGGTCGGTGGTCACCGCGGGGATGAACCCGAGCACCCCGACCATCAGGAACACCGCACCCATGAGCAGGACCGCTGCCTGGACCGGGGTGGCGAACAGGGAACCACGTTGGGCAGGCTGTGCGGCATCGCCGAAACCCTCTGTCTCACTCAAAAGCTGTACACATCAGAGAGCCACTGAACGGAATACCCGAGAGCCCGACCCCGAACCCGAGTCCATGACGGATCGGGGACCCTATTCCGGTCGCGGATCGGGGAACTCCGGGGTGGGAGCGTCGACCAACGAGTTGGGCCAGGTCAGCGCCTCGATGAGGGCGGTGACCCGCACCTCGGAGTCAGGTTCACGTTCGGCGGGCACTCAGGTGCACCCCGGGCGGCGCCGGGATCACCGGCCAGCAGGGAAGCACCGACCGCGCCACCCGGCTTTGCCGCGCAGGCAACTGTCGGGCATCGACGACCTGCCCGGCGCCCGTGCGGACCTCGAGGACGAACGACTCCCCCTCCCCGCGACACCCCGTCCGAGTCGGCGCCCCGCCCCGTCAAGGACCGAGTGTTCGTCATCGGGCGCCGATGACCACCTGCAGTCGGCTGGTGGCCAGGCCTGCGGTTTCGACCTCCAGACCGTCTACAACGACGTCGGCGGGCGACTCGAGGGTTTCGTGCACACCGCGGACTTGGGCCCGTACGCCGACCGGATCGGAGTCGCCGCCTCGGCGAAGCTCTCCCTGCGGGCCTGTGTGCTGGCTCGGACCTCCGGAAGAACGTTCCTCGAATTCGTCGACGTCAGCCAACCCGCCCACCCCGACGCCGGCAGTCCGGAACTGTTCCCGTTCTGGAACCGTGCGCGTGAGGAACTGTGCCCCCTGTATCGGCACGGCTGGTGACGAACCGGCGTACGGCGGTGTCGCGACGCTTCCAGGCCAGGGACCGGCCACGACCACGATGGACCATCCTTACCCTGATCTCACGCCCATTCGCCAGTTCCGGCACGCTGCAAGGGGTTCAGCAGACCGGGCCGCTGACGATCGGTACCGGTCAGCCGTGATCAACGCAGATCCGTTCCGGTGACACCCCGAGCTCGAGCCCGAGCTGAGCGTGCTGTGCGGTCAGGCCTTGGTGATCGGTGGACACTCGTGCATACCTGATGTACATCGCTGATTACCGGTCGCGCAGCGGCTCGGCCGGTCCGGAGCGCGGGCCATCGCAGTCGGCATCGAGGGTGCGGACGTGTTGCCGCCCGTCCTGACCGGTTCTCAGCCCTACCCGGAGACCGATGCGTATCTGAGCCGTACCTGGTACGGCTTTCGAGGTAGACTGAACGGGCCGAGATCACCCTCAGGAGGACATCATGAGTAAGGACGACGTTTCCAAGGTCACCGCGAACCTGCCCAACGACGACATCAAGACGCTCGACGAGATCGCCAAGCGGCACGCCTCGACCAAGACCAGCGCCCTGGTCCGGGCCATCCGCACCACCGCCTACATCGACGAGGCCGCCGCCAACGGTGCCAAGGTCTTCATCGAAGAGCCCGACGGCACCAAACGGGAGGTCGTCTTCAAGTGACCGAACCCGACGGGCCCACCGTGCCCGCTGAGGACGATGTCACCGCCCGGGACGCCACGACCGTCGACGAGGTCAACGTCGGCAGCACCGACCCCCAGGTGACCGAACAGCCCGAGGTCACCATCCGGCGCCTCGACGAACGCCAGGAGGACACCCGTAAGGCCCTGGCGATCGGCCTGTCCGTGGCCACCTTCCTCGTCGGCCTGATCTACCTGCTGGTGCCGCTGTGGGCCGGCGCCGACAAGTGGGATCGCGCCAGCAGCCCATTCCAGGTGGTCTTCACCGCGATGGTGGGCCTGACCGGCAGCGCGATCGGCTACTACTTCTCCTCGCGCAATCCCCCGTCGTAACCGATTGGGGAACACGGAGCAGCCCCGCGCCGGGGTCCCGTCCCCATCGATCTCGATCCCCCCTGCTCACTGCTACGCCGACCCTCAGAGGCGTTCCACAGCACCGCGGTCATCCGGCTCGGCCCGCCGGGGCAACGCGCCGACCGACTCCGACCGGGCCCCGGGGAACGCGTACGGCACGCCTCGCCAAATTTTCCCGGCTCGGGCGTCACACTGAAACTCGGCAGAACCGGGCGAGGCGTTGGTGTCGGTATGTGGTCCTATCGTCCGGGATGCACGAAGCGACACACAGCCGCGGCGGAAGCGGAAGCAGTGCAGCCAGGACCGTGGTAGCGACGGAGGGTGAGCGCGATGGGATTTCGCAGCTACAAGGGGAACACAATCTCCGAGAACGGCTGGCGCATCTGCGATACCGGCGAAATCGTCAAGCCGCTGGTGCCCGGCACCGACAACGTGCGGCCGGAGGTGCGCCGGGGCGCGGCGGCGACGATCCTGATTGCCTGGGCGGCGCTCTGGCACCGGCGGGTCTGGCGAATCGACAGCTACCGGCCCCGCGACTACTGGGGATTCAGCTGGGACAACGATATAGCCAACAGCAACCACCTGAGCGGGACGGCCGTGGATCTCAACGCCACCCGGTTGCCCTGGAAGGTGCGGGCGTCGGTGAACATGCCGGCCGACAAGATCGCCGCGGTCCGGCAGATGCTCACCGAGTTCGAGGGCACGGTATTTTGGGGTGAGGACTGGGCCACCAAGGACCCGATGCACACCCAGATCAACCTCCCCGAGGGTGACACCCGCCTGGATGCCTTCGCGACCCGGCTCGAAAACGGCTACCTCTGGGTGTATGGGCCACCCGACCTGGACGCGTTCCCCCTCCCGGCGGGGTACTACTACGGCCCGCTCGACGGACCCGCCGAATCGATCAGCGGCCTGTTCCCCACCGACCCGCAATCCTGGAAGGACGGCCTCAGGCGCTGGCAGAAAACCTGCGGCATACCGGAAACCGGAATCTGGGACACCGGCACCGCCCGCGCGGCAACGGCGCTGCAGATCGCGAACGGATGGCCGGTGACCGGCTATGTGTTCGAGGGCGAATGGAATGTCGTGATCCGCCACGGGCAACGCCCGGATCTCGGCGGACCGGTCACCCCGCCGACACCGCCGGTGGTGCGCGGCAAGACCTGGGCGGATGTGTCGCAGTATCAGATCACCCCGGTCACCGACGCGTACCCGTACGACATCTTCTGTTTCCGGTCCAACAGCGGGAACATGCGGGATACGAAGTTCGCGGCGAACCACGACTGGGCGGTGCGTGCGTGTCAGGACGGCCGGCTGCGGTTCTTCATCGTGTACTGGTTCTTCCGGCCCGGTCAGGCGAACATCGACTTGCTGATGCAGATGGTCACCGAGCAGGGCGGGCCGCATCCGCGGATGGTCGTCATGGCCGACGTCGAGGACGCGGCCGGGGCGATCACCGGGGACCAGTCGGCGGAGGTCAACGACGAGATCCGGCGGGCACGCGAATGGCTCGGCGAGCGGCGGGTGATCGGCTACTGGAACCCGGTGTCGAACGCGGACCTGTGGCGCACCCGCCCACCAGGTCTCCGGTTGGTCACCCCCAGCTACGGCCGGGAGCCCGGATCGCCGAAGATCAAGCCGGACGGCTATTTCGCGCACCAGTACACCGACAACGGCCCGTGCCCACCGTTCGGCCGCTGCGACCTCAACTACACCCACCTGAGTACCGACGAACTCGACGCGATGCTCGGCCTGGGGCAAAGCCCCCCGCCCCCGCCTTCGGTTCCGGAACCGTTCCCGATCGACGACGCGGCGCTGTGGGACTACATCGCCGGGGAGGTTCTCGGCCGATGACACTGGTGCGGTCATGAAAATCAGGGATCTCACTCCGGTGCCGCAGTTCGGTGTCGGCGGGACCGACCTGGGCATCCCGGTCCGGGTGCCCACGGGAGAGATCGGATTCTTTTTCGGTGACACCTTCGCCGAGAACCGGGTCGGCGGCCCCGGCTGGCGCAGCCCGGTACTGCTCTACAGCCACACCCACGACCTCGATGACGGGGTGCGGTTTCACCGCGCCGCCGGGGGCAACCCCGCGAAACAGCTCTGGGACTACCCGCACAACAACCCGGAGTTCAGCACCGTGCTCCCCACCGACGCGATCGTGATCGGCACCCGGATCTACCTGCACGTCCTCGTGGTCCGGGGCCTGCCCGACACGCGGTGGACCGAGATCCAATACTCCGACGACAACGGCGAGACCTGGACCCACGGCGGACCCAAGGCCCGGTGGGAAGGATGGGAATTCGGCGGTCACCGCCGGATGCTGACCTGGGAACGCGGCGGGGACGGGTTCGTCTACGTAATGACCACCGGCGGCCTCGAACGTGACAAGAACGTGCTGCTATTCCGCTGCCCCGAGGACCAGCTGCTGAACCGAGACTTCTACGAGCCCTGGGGATTTCGCAACGGTGCCTGGGCATGGGGCAATCCACCCACCCCGATCCTGCCGGTCGGCTCCAAGGTCGGGGAGCTGTGCCTGCGCCGAATGCAGAACAACTGGGTGCTCAGCTACTTCAATGAAGCCGAATACAACATCACCATCCGCGTCGTCGGGCAGATCACCGACAACTGGCACACCGCTCCCACGTTCCGGCCGGTGAGGGGACCGTCGGGGAATGGCGGCCCGGACGTCGTGGCCCGCCTGTACGGCGGATACGTGCACCCGGACAGCACATTCGACAACTTTCACATCATCGTGTCCGAATGGGCCGAATCCGGATGGCCGTACCGGGCCATGCAGTTTCGGGTACAGGTACAACCCGCAGTACCGATCGAGGAGGACGAACACATGAGTGCACGCGAAGTCGCCGCCGCGTTCCGGGACGACCACCCGGTCGCCCTCTACGACGGATCCGGCCGCAAGCTCGATCTGCGAGAGGCCATCGCCGAGATCTTATGGAAGGAGGTCACCAACCTCGGTCTCGAAGGCCGCCCGGTGCCGGCGGACCGCAAGGACGATCAGTTCGGCCACATCCTGTCCACTCACGCCCTGGCCGAGCAGAACAACAAACTACTCCGGGCACTGTGTGAGAAGGCGGGCATCGACGTCGACGAGGTCCTCACCTGAACGGTCCGGATCAGACCTGGAATCGCCTTGCTGCTAGCGACATTCGTTCACAGGGGGACTCGGCCGCGCCGGGATCGGGGTCAGCACCGTGTCGGGGCGGGCTCACCCCGGAATCGTGCCGCGATGAACTCGTACGCATCCGGGAAACCGACCACCGCGGTGGTCATGTGCTCGGAGATGTCGTACGGCACGAACGTCAGCCTCGCACCCGCCGCGCAGTACCGGTGCGCCACCTCCGCCACCGAATCGAACGGGGTGAGCCCATCGAGCGTGCCGTGCCACATGTACACCGGCGCCGTGGGCACCCCCTCGAAATAGCGGAGGCTGTTCTCCCGCAACACCTGACGCGCCGCCGAACTCGCCATCAGACTCCTCGACGCGGCCAACTGCCCGGCGTTGCGGAACGCGCCGTGGAACAGCAGGAACCGCCGGCACTCGTTGCTCATCCAGTCCCGCAACCACAGACCGGTCTCGTTGAGTTGCGAGGACACCGGCAACCGATCCGGGTACTCCCGCTCGAGGCCGATCGCCGCCGCGAAGGCCAGCCCGAACCCCGGGTGCGGGTTGAACCCCAGCCTCTCGGCCATCTGCTCGAGATCGGCCGGAACTCCGCCCTGCACCACCGCCGCCAGCGTCAGCTCCGGCGCGTAGGTCGGGGCGAGCGCCGCCGCCCAGGCACTGGCCATTCCCCCACCCGAGTAACCCGCCAGGGCGACGGGACTGTTCGTCAGGCCCAGTTCGGTCACCCGCTGCACCGCACGGACACTGTCCAGGGTGATCATGCCGCCGAGCTTGGCGGCACCGTACGCACCGGTCGGGCCGAGGTGATCGGGCACCGAGACCGCCCACCCCCGCTGCAGACCCAGCAACATTCCCGGCGATTCCTGCATCTCCAGGTTGAACAGCGCCCGCGAGGGCGCGCACTTGGTTCCCAACGAGTTCACGATCGCCTGATACGACACCAACGGCGGATTCGCCACACCCCGGGGCAGGAGCACCGTGGTGACCGCCAGAATCGGGTTGCCGGCCGAGTTCGTCGACCGGAACGCGACCTGCCACCCGTCGGAGTTGGCGTACATCCAGGTGTCGATCCGCCGCGTCCGCACCACATCACCCGGCGCCGTGGCCCCGAGATCGGCGGGAGCGAGGTAGAACGGATCCGGGTCCGGCCACGGATACAGCGGTTCCGCGCTCGCCGGCACCGGAACCATCATTGCGAGGAAGAGGACACCGAGCACCGCCGCCATCAAGACCCTGAAACCTCGCCGCACCACGTCCTGCTCCCTCTGCGCCCCCTCGTCAGGACACGGTGACTGTATCCGCGCGGGCACCCGCACCGTTACCGGCTCGATCCGCGGCGACCTCAGCGACAGGGCCTAGCGAACACCCGCGTGCAGGTTTCCGCATCCCGCTTCATGCCAACGCTCACCAGCCGCGTCGCCGTGGTGCGGCGACCCGTCAGCCCTGACACCGTCCCCATCAGAACTTCTCGGTGAGGATCATCTCCAATACCCCCGTGCCCGCCGGGACCACGGTGCAGGGCGGCGGTGTCGCCGCCTGTGCGGGATCGAGCACACCCATCACCAGTTGCAGGGTGTACTCGTCGTAGGGCATCCGGAAATGCCCGGACTGATTGGACGGGCACAGGTCCCCGATCATCAGGTTCGTCGCCGACCCGTCGCGCAACGCGATATTGGTCGCCGGCTGAATGACCTCGTCGAGCCGCGAGCCGATCGTCGTGTACCGGGTCCCCGGCACGGTGTCACCCCCGCCGTTGAGGTCGGCCAGGAACGATGATCCCTGGGCCTGCTGCTCCAACGCGGGCGACACCAAGTCCGGGGGGATTGCCCTTCTCGCCCACTGCATGCCGCCGGGCGTCTGCTCGAGGACCGGAACGAGACCGAACAGGGTGCCCCCGTATGTCGGTGAGGCGAGACCGATCCACTGATCGACTATGGCTGCACCACCGAGCCGGTTGACGTAATAGCGGGCCACCGTCGCTCCTTGCGAGTAGCCGACGATATTGACCTCGGCGGCGGCGGTCGCGGCGCGGACGGCAGCCACGAACTGTGCCAGCTGGCCGGCGCTGACCGTCATGTCCTCGGTTCCGTAGTTGTCGCCCCCGGGCTCGCCGCCGTAATTGAGCGCGAACACGCAGTACCCCGCGGCGGCCAGTCGCGGACCGAGAGCTGCCCAGTCCGAGTACGCGTTCGAGTCCGTGCCGTGCACCAGCACCACCGGCCTCGGATGGTCGTCGGTGGGGATACAGGTGAAGTCGTTGACGCCGGGCGGCACCGATCCCGGGTGCTGCCGCGCGTACCGGGCGGCATCGGGATGCTCGCTCTGGGCGGGACCGGCTCGGTCCGGGACCTGCCATACCGAGCTCGCCCCGGGTAGGTCCGGAACCTCCTCCGCCGCCGCGACCGGCGCCCAAAGAAGGCCCGCGGCCAACCCGAGACACCCGCGGCCGCCCACCTCATCTGTCGATATGCCCGCATCCTGCCGCTCCCTGCCCTGCCTCCACGGCCCGAACATTCGTGCCGACACCACTACCCGAGCACCCCGGAACCGGGTCGGCTCCGGGGACAGTGTGGAATACATTGAGCGCAAACGCTATTAGGTCAACCGTCCAGTTACGCTGGGTCGCATGCCATCCGGGAACACTCCAACAGTGCAACCATTGGCGCATCCGACGAGGCCATCCTGCGGGTTCGATCACTACCGCCCAGTAATGTGACGTATGCCACAGCTAGCGTTGCGGAGATGCCTTACCCTGCTGAGAAACACACACCCCATAAGGCTTCCCCAAGAATCGACACACAGAGTGAGTCGGAACCCGCGCCCACTCGATGAGGTGCGGTCGCCATGACCACAGAACAGCTGGTCCGCAACCCCATCGTCACGGGCCGGGTCACCGCCGATATCGCCAGCCAGTCGCCCCGAGACGTTGTCGCGGCAATGTTCTCGTTCGACCTCGACGACGGGAAGGTCGACCTCGACGCAGTCGAACGGATCCGAGAGCGCGAATTCGACGACTGGATTTCCGCCACCGCCCAGTCCGGCCTCTTCTCCCCGCAGGAGATCGAGGCCCTGGCCCGGTCATGGCACGCCGACCCCCGGTCGCTGTTCGAGGCGCTCCTCACCGACGCCGACGACATGACCCGCAAGCGCTACGAGATCGCCTGGGACTCGCTCGACGAGGCCGACTCACTCGAATACGCCTGACGGTGGCGACAACCGACGATGGAACGCCTGATAGCCAACACACCCACCCACAATGAGCGACGAAAAACGTTGAGGTGAACGGCAAGGGAGGACGGAACCCGATGACGAACTCGACCGTTCCAGACCAGTTGCTGCACGCCGTACAGGACCGCACCACCGAGATGCGCCGATGGTTGGAAACCGACAACAACAGCGAAACGCTGATGGCGCACCTCCAACACGAGCCGGTCGACGCAGCGTGGCTGCGCACCTATCAGCGCCTGGGTCGCGACCTCATGTCGGCCGTCGGAAACGCGCAGGAGCAGTTGCCGCGCCGTCGATGAACGCCGACCAGGCCTGTGCGCTCGAACGGGTACGGGACACGCGCGCGGTCTGTCGAACTGTCACGCCCGCCGAGCACACAACGGTTTTCAGTTGGGCCGACTGACAACCACCCCTCAGCAACGGCCGAGACCTGAAGTCCCGTTCATCAATCCATCGGGAGTCGGGCGACCACTGCTCAAACTCTGTCAAGGCGAGGGTGTCGTGTTCGTCGTAGTCGGCGAGCAGTGTGATGAAGTCCCACTCCCGGCCCTCGCGTCTCCCGGAACTAGCGGGGCGGGTCATCGGTGAGCCCTCCGATGTCGGGGCGCCGACACCTTGCGCCTGAATCCCCCGTTCCTGGGGTGCGCTGGGGACGACGTCCTGGGGCCAGTCGGCCTCAGAGGGGGCCACGCCGAACATCATGCGACGAACCTCCACATCGGGTATGCATATGCAGGGCGTCGTTCAATCCCATTCAGGACGGTTCACGACAGCCGTCCCGTCGATGATCTCGGTACTCGAAGGGCAGGCGAATGGCCACCCAGAAGCGGGCGGAAGTCACTCGTCGCGCATTGCTGTACGCCGCGGCCGAGGTGTTCACCCGCCACGGCTACGCAGACACGAAGCTGAGCGAGATCCTCACCCAGGCCGTGGCCACCAAGGGGGCGCTGTACTTTCACTACGCCTCCAAGGAAGAACTGGCCCGCGCCGTCATCGAGGAAGGCACGAGGCGGTTCACTGCCGTGTGCACCCCGTATCTCGACTCCGCCACGCCGGCATTCGAGGCCATGCTCGGGATCTCCTTCGTCACGGTCGACGCCGCCCTCAACGACGCGGTGATGGGGGCAACCTTCCGCCTCATCACCGAAATGGGCGACTACCGCAGTTCCGAGACGGACACCTTCGCGACCTGGATATCCACCTACCAACTCCTGGCCCGCCGAGCAATCGACGAGGGTGACCTGCGCGAGGACACTGATCCGGACGCTGTCGGTCAGCTCCTGGTGGAACTCTTCGCCCGGGGCACGCCTGCTGGCGACGGCCACCGACAACCCCGCCGCCCTGCCGACGCGGACGGCGATGGCGTGGGATCTGCTGCTCCCGGTGCTGGTGACCACCCCGAAAGTCGACTACTTCCGACAATTCCTCACCCGGAGGCTGCCCACGGTAGGCCTGCCATGAAGGGTGCTGCGGCAGGAAGCTTCGTCTGAAATGCGGCCTGACCGCCACCGAACGCAGCCACGGCAACCGCAGACCGGACCTCGCGCACTGGTCCGCGCCACCCGACGCGGGGTCAGTGGCCGCGTTCGCATTGACCCGATTTTCTCCCCACCGCGATCACTCGGATATTCCTGTGGCACACCACCGTCTAACAAAGTCCTACTGGGAAGGCACGCCGGGTCCCGCATGTGGTCGGCTACATCCCGAACCGGCCTGCCGGCAAACTAGTGGAATTGGATCGCTTCCACGACATCGCCGAACTGTTCTTCGACATCGTCGAAGGTGAAGAACAGGCCTGGATTTCCGAGCCCTGGACAACCTCCCTCGCTTCCGATGCGCATTACCTACTCGCCGTGGACAAGGGCGGTCCCCCATCGTCGACTCGTGGTCACGTCCGTCCGCGACGGCCGGCAGCTCGACTATCGTGTGGTCGCCTTCGGGGACAATCCCCAGAATCTTCCGGAGCGGACCGGTTCGGCATCGGTCCGACACCCGGCAGAGGCCGCGGCGATCCTCGTCGACCCGCCGCTCCCAACGCACGGTCGGGACGACGCCGCGTGAGCCACGGAGATGCACCGTGACCCACGCGCCCACACTTCGGTCAGTTCGTCTCGAAGGCGGCGTAGCCGTTGGCCTTGATCTTGTCCCACCGCGCGAAGTACTGGGGAACACCGCCCGAGTAGTTGAGCATCTGCGCAGGCTTACCGGGCACATTCGCGCCCCAGTACCACGAGCGGGCTTTCGTGAACATCGAGTTGACGAACAGTTCGTCGACGTGTGCACGCCACTGCTTCTCCGATTCTTCGGTGTTCTCGAATCGTGTAATGCCGTTGTCGCGCAGGTGCTGGAGGAACTCGACGACGATCTCACCTTGGTACTCGGCGGAGGTCGGGCCGTTGCAGAAGCCGGATGGACTCTGGGGGCCGTAGAGGAACATCATGTTCGGGAACCCGCGGGTGGACAGGCCCATGCAGGTGTCGACGCCGGACTTCCACTTGTCCTGGATACTCAATCCGTCGACGCCGGTGATGTCGATGGCCATGATGCCGCCGCTGTTGTTGTCGAAGCCCGTGGCCAGTACGAGCAGGTCGCATTCGATGACGCCGTCGTCGGTCTCGATCCCGTGGGGCAGCACCCGGCGGATCGGGGTCAGGTTGGAGTCGATTACCTCGACGTTGCTCTGGTTGATGACGTCGAAGTAGTCCTGCTCGAGGGAGGGGCGCTTGACGCCGTAGGGGTGCGGCGGTGTCTCGGGCGCCACGATCGCGGCCTTCTTCGGATCGGTGACCCGCTCGAGGACCTTGTTGCGCCAGAAGTCGTAGAACGTGCGGTTGGCGTCCTCGTCGACGAGGATGTCCTGGAAGTTTCCGAGCCACATCTCGAAACCACCCTCCGCCCACATCTTCTCGTAGATCGCGTCGCGTTCCTCCATGCTCAGGTCGGCGGCGTTCTGCGGCAGAAAGTCGAAGTCGAATCCAGCAAAGGCCTTGTAACGTGCCTCGAACCGCTCGGGCAGTCCCTTCCGGAACTGTTCGTTGTCGTCGTGCGTGAGTGCACGTTGTTGCATAGGAATCGCCAGGTTCGGGGTGCGTTGGAACACCGTGACGTGTTCGGCGACGTGACCGGCTTCCTGGACGACCTGCACGCCGCTGGACCCGGTGCCCATGACGACGACCTTGCGGCCCGTCATGTCGACGCCTTCCTGCGGCCAGCGAGCGGTGTGGTAGCAGTCGCCGGCGAACAAGTCGAGCCCCTCGAGGTTCGGATACAGCGGCTTGGCACCGAATCCGGTCGCGACGATCACCTGACGCGCATTCTGCACCTTGCCGTCCGCGGACCGCGCGGTCCACTGCCGGGTCTCCTCGTCCCATGTGCAGGACTCGGCGAAGGTGTCGAACACGACGTCGCGGGTGAGATCCAGTTGTGAGTCGACATATTCGAAGTAATTTCGGACTCCGTCGTGCCCTGGATACAGTTCAGCGAAGTCGTACTTCTTCCACAGGTCTTTGTGCGAGAACTGGTAGATCTGCCCTGTGCTGTCGGTGCGCGCGCCGGGATAGCAGTTCCACCACCAGATTCCGCCGAGTCCGCCAGCGGCGTCCCAGACCTTGGCGGTGAAGCCGAGGTCGCGAATCCGGTCCAGCGCATACAGGCCGGAGAAGCCTCCACCGATGATCAGGACGTCGAGCACGTCGTTGTTCGAGTGTTTGCCGGTGCGGGTGGCCGTGTCGGCCTGGGATGCCGTCATGTCGTTCCTCCTCGAGATTTCCCGGGACGTGTATTCCCGCCCGGACACTTAAGACGTTAGAAGCGATCGTGTGATGTGAAGTGTCCGAAATCGAATCACGGACACACGCCAGGTTGCATCCACATATTCAGTGCCAGAACGTTATCCGGGTTCAGAATCCGAGATCGCGGCCGATCAGTTCCTTCATGATCTCGTTCGAACCCGCCCAGATCCTCGAGACGCGCGCATCCCGCCACGCCCGCGCCACCCGGTACTCATTCATGTAGCCATAGCCACCGTGCAGCTGCACGCAGTGGTCAATCACCCGGTTCTGCACGTCGGCGGTCCACCACTTCGCCTTCGCCGCATCGACGGAGGTGAGCTCACCGGCCGCGTGCGCCGCGACGCACTGATCGACATACGCCTGCGTGACCTCGATCTGCGTCACCAGGTCGGCGATCAGGAACTTGTTGTGCTGGAAGGTTCCAATCGATTGGCCGAACGCCGTTCTCTCCCGGCAGTAGTCGACGGTCTCGACGAGGATCTGCGCAGCATGTGCGAGGTTGGAGACGGCACATCCCAATCGTTCCTGGGGTAGGAACGACATCATGTGAATGAACCCGCGATCGAGCTCACCGATCACGTGGGCGTCGGTGACCCGCACGTTGTCGAGGAACAATTCTGCGGTGTCCGCTTCGTCCTGGCCGACCTTGTCGAGTTTACGGCCACGCTCGAATCCGGGCAGGGACGTCTCAACGCCGAAGAGAGTGATGCCCTTGGCCTTCTTCTCCGGCGAGGTCCGCGCCGCGATCACCACCAGATCCGCCGAATACCCATTGGTGATGAACGTCTTCGCACCCGACAGCAACCAGCCGTCGCCGTCGCGAACTGCAGTGGTCTTGAGCGCAGCCAGGTCCGAACCTCCGGCGGGCTCGGTCATGCCGATTGCAGTGAGCACCTCACCCGAGCACACTCCCGGCAGCCACCGAACCTTCTGCTCGTCGGTGGTCAGCTGCACCAGATATGGCGCCACGACGTCACAGTGGATACTGACACTCGACGCCAGAGCTGCGTTGACCTTGGCCAACTCCTCGATGAGCACCGCGTTGAAGCGGTAGTCGCCCGCGTCGCCACCTGTGTACTCGGCCGGGACTTCGAGACCGAGCAGATCGTGTTTGCCGGCTTCGAGCCAGAAGTCCCGGGGCAGCGCTTTATCGGCCCGGATGTGCTCGGCGCGCGGTTCGAAATACCGCACCAGGAACTGACGGACGGAGTCCCGGTAGGCCTCGTGGTCGTCGCCGTAGACTGTGCGTTTCATCGTTGATCATCCCTTCGGGTCGGTCCGACGTCACCGCCTGATGAGGTGGCGCGAGGAGCCGGGTAACCGAGGGTCGCCCGTCCTGCGCCCATCGTGTCCGCTCCGAGCCGGACTGGGATGTCCCGATATGCGACAGGGGCTCCCGAGGTCAGGATCCGAAGCGTTCGTTCTCCAGACCGAGCGCGCGAATCTCGCGGTACAGCGTCGACCGCGCGACCCCGAGCCGATCTGCGGCGAGGGACTTGTTGCCGTCGGCTTCGTCGAGGGCACGCACGATCGTTTCCCGCTCGCTGCGTTCGAGGGAGGTGAGCTGTCGACCCGACCCGAGTGCGCGATAGTCGTCAGGGAGGTGCTCGAGTCTGATGTCGAACCCCATCGACCTCGAGACAGCCGTCGACAGCACGGCATCGAGCTCGCGGACGTTGCCCGGCCAGTGGTGGGCGATCAGCGCTCGATGCGCGGCCGGCTGCAGTTGCGGCGTGGGACGCTCTGGGAGCTGGGCGGTGAGGAGCTCCCGCGCGAGGTCGTCGAGGTCCTCGATCCGCTGCCGCAATGGCAGCACGGACACGCTCCGGCGCACGTGGGTGTCGAGCTGGTGGCCACCGCCCGGTGCGGTCGCGGTCGCAGTCGCGACCAGCGGCGCGGCCATCTCGGCGGCGGCGTCCAGCAGCCGGCGCGTGGGAGCGACCGCGTCGCCCGATACCTCGTCCACGTGCTCGACGATCCACGGGGCATTGTTTGACAGGCGTGCGCGCAGGTCCGCGACAGCGGTCGGAGTCAACGTGGAACCGTCGATCACGAAGACATCGCCACCGCGCCCCTACCGCTGCTGGATGTGCCGGGCGACATGCGACTTGCCGACCCCGGACTCGCCGGTCACCAGGACCGGACCCACCGTGCCCGCGATCTCGCCGATGCGGCTTTGCAGCCGGTACGTGGCCAGACTACGGCCGACGATCCGCCCCACGGGCTCGACGGAAGGACCCCGATGCGACGCGGGAGCTACGGCCGTCCGAGGGCGGAAGTGCGCGGAGGAAGCCATCGGACGCAGTTCGAGAATCGCACTGAGCGAATCTCCCGATTCGCCTACCCGACGGGCATGAACCCGCACGTCGATGCCCTCAGCGAAGCGCAGTGGGCCCTCCCATTCCTGCCTGGTGCCCAGGTGGCTGCTGATCCAGTCCCAGATCATCATCTGGTCGGTCGAGTTCATCAGCCGCGACGCCGTCGGAGTCGCGATCACGGTGTCGCGGCCATCGCCACCACCGCGGCGTTGCCGCGGCGCTTGCTGCGCATGTATTCGCGCAGCAGAACCTGCTCGCTTCTCGCGGACTGAGCGAAGAGCCGCTCTTCGACGTCCCGGACAGCGGAGAGGATCAGCGGGGCCATCAGGTCGCTGACCTGGTCGATGTTGCACGTGATGTCGAGGATGCCCGTTACCATGCGTGAGACCGGGTCGACGATCGGCGAGCCGACGCACACTAGCGACTGCAGGGACTCGAGCATGTGCTCGTCGCCGCGCACCCGGAAGGCTTTGCGTTCCTCGAGCGCGGTGCCGATGCCGTTGGTACCCGCGTACTGTTCGGAGAACATGAAACCCGGCGCGACCTGGGCGCGGTCGAGACGCCCGAGCAGGGATCTCACCCCCCGTGCGCCGGTCGACGATGGTGGCGTCCTGATCGGCCAACAGAATCGTCACCGGCACATCCGCGAGCTGCTCGGCCAACCGATCCACCACGGGGCGTGCAGCACGGACGAGCTTCGAGTCGGTGCGCGTGTCGTCGACGAACCGCAACCGAGAGCCGTCCGCCGCCGCCCCGATCGCACGGCACCGGCGCCACGACTGCTCGATCTCCGGCCGCAACCCCAATGGAGCACCCTCGTGCGCGTCGATGTCACGATCATCCACCAGCGCGCGGATCCAGTCGGTCACCACACATCACCATCTCGGAACACATCGCAGCCAGTACCCCCATTATGTAACCGAGGTCACATCAGCTGTGAGTGTCCCAGAACGCTACACCTCGACGCCCGCGCGCCACCGCTGCCGCATCCGCGCCTTGTCGAGCTTGCCCACCGACGTCTTGGGGACCTCGTCCACCCGCACGAACGTGTCCGGAAGCCAGAATTTCGGCAGGGTCGCCGCCAGATGCGCCCGCAGTCCGTCGTCGGAGACGTCGTCGGTCAGCCGGACCCACGCGACGGGGCGTTCCTGCCACGTCTCGTGCGGCACCGCGATGACAGCGGCCTCGAGCACGGCCGGGTGCAGCAGCAGCGTGTTCTCCAACTCGACGGAGGAGATCCACTCCCCGCCGCTCTTGATGAGGTCCTTGACCCGATCGCGGATCTCGACCTGACCGTCGGGGTGGATCACCGCGACGTCGCCGGTCCGCAACCAACCGTCGTCGAACGCGTCGCCGGTACGGTCGTCGTCGAGGTACGTGCCGGTCACCCACGGTGAGCGAGCTTCGAGCTCACCGGTGGTGAACCCGTTCCACGGTAGACTTCGCCCGTCCTCGTCGACGATGCGCACCTGGAACAGCGGCAGGGGCCGCCCCTGGCTCGCCGGGACGTGACTGAAGGTCCCCATCGGCGAGGTCTCGGTCATACCCCACCCGTTGACGGTCGAGACTCCGTGCGCGGCCCACCAGTTCACCAGCCCCGACGGCGGTACCTGACCGCCCAGCCACAGGGTGTGCACGCTCCCGAGGTCGTAGCGGGCGGGCTCGGCGTCGAACCGCTCGCGCATGAGCGCGGCAACGGCCGGTGCACCGACGACCACGTCCGGGGTCTGCTCCGTCGTGATCCGCAGCAGCTCGGCCGGCGAGGGGTGCGGCCCGGGAAGGACGAGACGGGCGCCCTGCAGCACCCCCGCGTGTGGAACACCCCAGCTGTGGACGTGGGACATCTGCGTGGCCAGCAGATACGAGCGTGACCCCTCGATCGCGACACCACCGGACGCACTGATCGCCAGGGCATGCAGCACGGTGCTGCGGTGGCTGTACACCACTCCCTTGGGCAACCCGGTGGTACCGGAAGTGAAGCAGATCGACGCAGCGGTGGTCTCGTCGAACTCCGGAAACTCCTCGATCGGTTCGGCATCGTGCAGGAGCCGATCAAACGACCACCACGTCACCGTCGCAGACAGTGCGCGATCGATGCCGTCGAGAGTGCCGAAAACGACCACGTGCCGGATGCGCGGCAGGCGCGGGAGGACTTCGGTGAGCACCGGCAGCAGGTCGGCGTCGATCAGGACCACCTCGTCCTCGGCCTTGTCCATCGTATAGGCGATGTGGTCGGGCGACACCCGGTGGTTGACAGTGTGCAGGATCGCCCCGGACGCCGGAACGGCATAGTAGGCAACCAGGTGTCCGAAGGTGTTCCACGCCAGCGTCGCAACCCTCGTCCCGAACCCGATTCCCAGGTCGTCGAACGCACCGGCGAACCGGCGGGTGGCCGCGCCGAGATCGCGGTAGGTGAACTCCCGGTCGCCGCGGCCGGCGTCGCATGAAACCCCGACCCGGTCGGCGAAGACGTTCTCGGCGTGCCACAGCAGCGAGCTGATCAGCAGTGGACGATCCATCATCGTGGCGAGCATGGCGGTATTCCTCCGGATCCGGTGGGTGAGCGTGCGACCAGCGTCCATGCCGAACCGCCCTGCAGACCGTCCGAATTCGCGACAGCACCCGGATCCACACGCCGCTCTGCAACGCACTGTTGCGTTGTGGGACACCCACACCACAGCGCACGTCGCGAGACTGGGCTCACACCACCCGTACGTGTCAATCGACCTTCGACGGATGGCACGGCACGTGGCACGAGCAGAACCCAGGAAAGAGGTACCGACATGTCCGATCCTCAGCTCACCGAGATCGCGGCGGGCTTCACCTACACCGAGGGACCCCGCTGGCATGAGGGCCGGCTGTGGTTCGTGGACTTCTACACCCACTCGGTCAACGTCGTGAACGCCGACGGATCCATCGAACGGGTCTGTACCGTCGACCACCAGCCCTCCGGTCTCGGCTGGCTCCCCGACGGACGCATGCTCGTCGTCTCGATGAAGGACCGCAAAATCCTCCGCAGAGAACCCGACGGCTCGCTCGTCGAACACGCCGACATCTCCGTCCACTGCCGCGGCTACGCCAACGACATGGTGGTCGCCGCGAACGGACAGGCATACGTCGGCGAATTCGGGTTCGACCTCATGGGCGGCGCCGACCACGAGCACGGCGTCGTCGTCCTCGTCGACACCGACGGCACCTCCCGCGTGGCCGCCGACGGGCTGTCCTTCCCGAACGGCATGTGCATCTCCCCGGACGGAAAGACGCTCTACGTCAACGAACTGTTCGGCAACCGCATCTCCAGGTTCGACATCGCAAGTGGCGGAACACTCGGCCACCGAGAAGATTTCGCCTCCTTCGGAGACCTCGGCGACGAACCGAACGTCGAGAAGCGGCTCGCGGCATGCACGATCGCCCCCGACGGCCAGGCCCTCGACGCCGAGGGCGCTATCTGGATCGCCGACTGCGTCAACCAACGCGCGGTCCGATTGGGTGAGGGCGGAGTCGTCCTCGACGAGGTGAGCACCGCACCGCTCGGCGTGTTCGCGGTCGCCCTCGGCGGAGACGACGGACGAACCCTGTTCCTCTCCGTCGCACCGGATTTCGACGAGGCCAAGCGCAGTGCCGCACGGGAGGCCAAGGTCTTCTCGACGACCGTCGACGTTCCGCACGCAGGAAGGCCGTGACCATGCTGAATACACGTTTCACCGAGATTTTCGGTGTCGAACACCCCGTTGTGTGCGGGGGTATGACCGGCGTGGGCACCGCGGAGCTGATCTCCGCCGTCGCCGAGGCCGGCGGACTCGGGTTCCTCACCGCATTGACCCAACCCACACCCGAAGCACTCACCGCCGAGATCGCCCGGTGCCGCGAGATGACCGACAAGTCGTTCGGCGTCAACCTCACTCTTCTCCCGACGGTCAATCCCGTCCCCTACGACGAGTACCGCGCTGCAATTATCGACAGCGGCATAACTATCGTCGAGACCGCCGGCAGCAATCCCCAGGAGCACGTCGCCGCGTTCAAGGCCGCAGGAATCAAGGTCATCCACAAGGCGGTGGCAGTTCGGCACGCCGTGAAGGCCCAATCAATGGGCGCCGACGCGGTGAGCATCGACGGGTTCGAGTGCGCCGGCCACCCCGGCAACGAGGACATCCCGGGGCTCATCCTCATCCCCGCCGCGGCCCGCGTCCTCGACATCCCGATCATCGCCAGCGGCGGGTTCGCCACCGGGGACGGGCTCGTAGCAGCACTCGCCCTCGGGGCTTCCGCGATCAATATGGGCACCCGGTTCGTCGCGAGCGACGAAGCGCCCGTGCATCCGAACGTCAAGGCCCAGATCGTCGCCAACGACGAACGCCAGACCATCCTCGTGTTCCGGGAGTTCCGCAACACCGCTCGTGTGGCCCGGAATTCGATTTCCGAGGAGATCGCAACCCTTTCGGCCCGGCCGGGCGCAGAATTCGCCGATGTCGCGCACCTCGCATCCGGGGTACGCGGACGCACCGAGGTGTTGCAGAACGGCGACATGGACGGCGGAATGTGGTGGGCTGGCCAGTCCCAGGGCCTCATCGAGACCGTCCTGCCCTGTAAGACGATCATCTCGGACATCGTGAGCGACGCCGAAGCCGCCATCCGCAGGATCGCCGCCGACCTCACCTGACATGTAGGCAAGGAACAATCATGGAATACACCACCATCCGCCACGAGATCGAGGACGGCATCCTCACTGTCGTGCTCGACCGTTCCGACCACCTCAACGCATTCACCGTCGAGATGGCCGACGAACTCGAGCACACCTTCGTGTCGGTGAACGATAACGACGAGGTCCGAGCGGTGATTGTCACCGGGGAGGGACGCGCGTTCTGCGCCGGCATGGACCTGTCGAGCGAAGGAAACGTGTTCGGTCTCGACGAGTCGAAGACGCCGTCCCTCGCCGACATGCACGATCTCGGCGACCCGGGGCTGCACCGAATCCGCGATACCGGTGGCCGTGTCACTCTTGCGATCCACGCCTGCCGGAAACCGGTGATCGCCGCGATCAACGGTGCGGCCGTCGGGATCGGAGCGACCATGACGTTGGCGATGGACGCGCGCCTGTTGTCGAACAGGGCGCGGTTCGGGCTGGTGTTCGGCAAACTCGGGATCGTGCCGGAAGCGTGCTCGACGTGGTTTCTGCCCCGGCTCGTCGGCATGCCCGCGGCACTCGATCTGGTGTACCGGGCCGACATCCTCGACGCCGACGCCGCACACGCAGTCGGGCTGGCGCAGGCCGTTTACGAACCCGATGCGCTGCTCGGTGCGGCACGAGCGCTGGCGGACGCGTGGACACGCGACCGGTCGCCGGTGTCGGTGGCACTCATGCGCCAGATGATGCTGCGCAATTCCGCAGCGCCGCACCCGGTAGAAGCTCATCGCGTCGATTCCCTGGCCATGTTCTACACCAGCATCGCCGACGGGGCCGACGGCGTGCGCGCCTTCCTCGACAAGCGCCCACCCAGCTTCCGTGGAAAGGCATCCGAGATGCCGCCGTTCTACCGGGAATGGGTCGATGCCCCAGTCCCGTGAACACCCCACACTGGCCAGCCGGACGGTGGGGATGATGCGATCGTGACGTTATGGGTGCACGCGGGCATCGCAGCATCGGAGGTCATCTGTTGCCACGGCGAAGCACCTCAGTGTGCTGACACTGCGCGGGCTCAAGACCCGATCCGGTTACGCCGATACGCGCCGACGAGCCGTACCGAATCGAAGCGCGCTGAGCGTGCCGCAGAAGCTCTGATCGAGGCGGCCCGTCGCGCGCACGCTCAGGCCGGAACACGCTCAGGCCGGAAACTGAACATGAGGCTCGATACTGGCGGCACTTGCAACGGCGCCCCCGTAAATCCAGGACGATATGTGCGTGCCCGGCTCCGGGTCGTGACATTTCCAGCCGCCTGCCGCCGCCACACCGAGGGCCCAGGTAGAAAAACCAGGTGTGGCGGAACGCTCGGATCAGGAGACCCCGATGCCACGACCATCATCATGGGTGAGGACGACGGCCTCCGCCCTCGGTGAGGAGCTGGCACGCATCGGTCTGACCGTCCCCACCGACCGACTCGAGGACCTGCTCACCGACCGAGTCGCCGCCGCCGTAGCCGAGCAGATGCACATCACCGAACGCACCGCCCGCCGGTACTTCGATCCTCACGCACTGCGCACCCTCGCCCGCGAACTGGCCCTGTGCATCAAGGAAGAGGCACCCGGCGCCGACCTGCTGACCCTGCCCCGCACCATCGCCATGCCCCTGCCCACCTCGGTGCGACGATCGCCGCCCTCGCCGGCACCAACAACGGTCCCGACAAGCCGGCACCAGCGATGGCACTGTTCTCCACCCTCGATGTCCTGACCCGAGACCACGACGGCGACCTCCCCACCGTCCGGCTGCCGAAACCGCTCCTCATGCGAACGGTCCGGCTCGTCGAGAACACCGCCGACCTCGTACACCGGGGCTGCACACTGCCACCAGACGTCGCCGAGGACGTCCGACCCGTTACCGTCTTCGTGGTCCCGTTCCGCGGGACTGCGGTCGCCATGTTCCGTATGACTTCTTGCCCCTGTCTCTCGAATGATCCGGGGGTGGTGTCGCCGAACCTGGTGGCGTCGATGGACCGCTGATAGGGATCCGATCAGCGTAGGAGTCAAGCGGCGGTGGGTTCGACTGGGTGGGCCGAGCCGGGGAACGCCTTCGATTCCTCGTAAGTTTGGCCGGTTCGAAGACAGTGGTAGAGCTGGCCCAGAAGTCGGTTGAAGAGATTGCGCAGTGCGGCGGCGTGCCGATCGCCCTGCGTTCGGCGTCGGTCGTAATGGTCGTTGATCGGGCCTGGTCGCGGGATCGCAGCGAAAGCCCATACGAAGCCCACGGCAGCGAGCCTGTTGTTCTTCACGTGCCGGTGAATCACGCAGATGCTGCGCCCAGACGCCCTGGTCACCGGTGCAGAGCCGGCGAAGGCCTTGAGCCCACGGGCATCGGCGAACCGGCCGCGGTCGTCACCGATCTCGGCCAGTACCCGGGCGCCGGTCGCCTCCCCCAGTCCCGGGAAGCTGGTGCTGACCCGGTGGTCCGGCTCTTGCCGAAACGCCTCGGACGCCGCCCCATTGAGGTCGTCGGCGTTCGCGCATTCAGTATTCAAGGTGCCGAGCAGGGCCCGAGCCTGCCGGCCGAGTGCCTGCTCGACCAGTGCCGGTTGCCGCAACTGCGGGCGGCGGAGCGCGCCGAAGGATGCGGGTGGCGGTGTCGTCGAGCCGACGGCGTCGGCCCGCCCGACGCAGCGCGGTGACGATGCGGGCCTTGGTCAACCGTGCGCCCTGCGCCGGGGTCGGTGTGATGGCGAGTATCGCGCGGGCGTCGGGCGTTGCGAGGTTGGTGTGCCCGCTGCCGGCGAATGCCGCCAGGAAGCCCGGGTAGTACTCGCGCAGGAGTGCCCGCAGCTCCTGCGTGGCCTTGGTTCGCCGCCAGATCGCATCCTGGGCGGCGCGCGCGAGGACCGCGATCGACCGCGCGAGGTCGCTGTCAGCAGGCAATTTTGCAAGTTGGTTCAAGCCCAAATAACTCGGCAAAGTCATGGGACTGTTCACCTCCGCCACCTCACTCGGCACCGTCATCGCCAACACCGTCGTCCCATGGATGATCAACCACTACAGCTGGCACGCCTCCTACCATCTTTTCGGTGCCATCTCGGTCGTGACCGCAGTCGCCTGCTATGTAATCATCCGACCGGGACCGGTCGTCAACCAACGCGCCACGAACCGTGACGGCAAACGCCCCTCCGCCTGGAAGACACTGACCACCAACCGTGACCTGATGCTGCTCTCACTCGCGGGGTTCGGCGGCTTCTGGGGCACATACGGATTCGTCACCTGGTCTGACGCCCTCCTCATCAAAGGACATGGAGTCTCCAGCACCACCGCCGGATTCATCGTGGCCATCTTCGCGGGCGTGGCGGTGTTCAGCAAGCCCCTCATCGGAATGCTCGGCGACAAAGTCGGCAGCGCCCGAAAGCCCGCAATCGTCATCCTCGCGCTGTTCGCCGTGATCCTGATCTTCTTCGGCACCCTGGACAACGTCCCGGCGCTCCTGATTGCGGCACCCGTCCTCGGCCTGGTCGGATACGGATACCTGCCGCTGATCGTCGCGATGATTCCGCGTCTGGTTTCGAGCGGGGTCACGGTACCGCCGCCGGCGCCTCCAACGCCTTCTGGCAGATCGCCAGCACTCTCGTCCCTCTCGCGATCGGCGCGGTCTTCTCCGCCACCGGCTCGTTCCTGGCGGCGTTCTCCGCCCTCGCCGTCGGACCGATGATCGGCGCAGTCGTCCTGTACTTCGTCGACGAGGACGGCGGAAGGATCACGGTCGCCGACCCGGCACCGGAACCTCCCGACACCACCACACACTGATACCCACTTCCCAACGACACGAAGGACTCCCGAGGGAGGCCGTCGTATTGTTGGTTGCAGCGCACTCGGGCGTGATCGTCGTTAGCCAGCGCGGCGGCAAGTTCGCGGGACTCGTCGCTGGTGACGGTGTGTCCGAGTTTCGCGAAATCCAAGGTGCGGACCCAGTAGTCATATCCCTCGTCGGCGTGTTGCGGAACATGACTCCGCCCAAGTCCCGGACGACCGCTGTCTTCGGTGTTCCGTCCGGACGCAGCACGCCCGCGCGCTTCATGATGTCCTGGGCCGTGACGTTCTCGAGCTTCTTGCTGGCTTCGGCCCCCAACTCGTTCGTCTCCCCGGACCGGTATCGGGACGCAGCGGAGCGGGACCGCCCGATCCTGGCAGCAACGACATCGACACCGCCCATGCGTTCGATCGCCGCACCTCGCTGCGCATGCCGGACGACGTCAGCGTGTGGAATGCGACCCTGCTGCGGCAAGCCTCGACGATGCGCCAACGCACCCGCGGTCCACGGCCGAACGCCGCGATCACCTACCTGGCGAGGATGCACCCACTCTGCTGCCGAGGCGTGCAGGTGACACCCTCGTCGTGTACACCTTCCGCGACGCGGTGCGCGCACGTGACCTCGCCGATTGCGCTCGCGTACTATGTCTAGGCCGGTGTCCGGGTCCTATCGTCGCCGAACCTGCACACAGACGTGATCGCCACCAGTAAGCGGTCGGTCATCGGCTCCGCGAATGCTTCCCACGGCTCGACCATCGCCGATGAGGCCGTGGTCATCACCGATGATCCTGACACCGCCGCCGACAACGTGGGTCTACCCGCCGGCAGACGTGGACTCAGACGCCATCGCGATCCCCCATACCCACAGAACCTTCGGCCACCTCCGGCTAGCCCGAACAGACATACAGCCGATTTCGTTGCGGACGCCGAGCACCAGCTCGCCGACCTCGCGCACCCCAATCCCCGAGTCACCACCGATCACGAAATCGTCTCCGCCAGCTGCGCGCCGCACTGCTCCAACTTTGGAACCTTCGAAATACTGCAACCATTACCCGTGTTGAGCAGTGGGAACGACATGTCCCCCAGCAGCGGCTCACCGACATCGCGCCCGGACCTGACCACCCCGCCGCTGCATCCTCGCATTCCGGAAGGGGCTTCCTCGCCGTGGCCGGGCCGTCAGATGGCAGCGGTGAATCGGCAGAGCTCTCTCTTGGGGGCAGCTTGGTGCACCCAGAAAATGCACGGGCCGTGGGCCCTACGACAGATGGCCGTTCACCCGGCGTGGGATACCCCACGGGTTCGCGTCGACGAGTGCGGGAGGCAGATGCGCTTCGTGCACCGATTGGTATGCGACCGGCCGCAGGAACCTCCGAATTGCGGTAGCTCCGACTGACGTGTGAACAGAGTTGGTGGCGGGGTACGGACCACCGTGGTGCTGGGCCCAACTGACGGCGACACCGGTGGGCCATCCGTTCCAGATGACGCGCCCCGCGTAGCGCGCAAGCGCGTCGAGCAGTGCTGCGGCATCGTGGTCATCGTCGGTGCCGTGGACGGTCGCCGTCAGCGTGCCCGGCAGGACAGCCATCGTCGCGTGAAGTTCCGCGACCGATGTGTAAGTCACGATCAATCCGAATGGACCGAAGCACTCTTTGATCAGGGCCTGTGAGTTTCGATGCAACGCCCGAGCGTCGGTCACGCCGATCACCGGGCGGACCGACAGATCGTCCAGATCGCTCTGCTCGGGCGATGACACCGGCCGGACGTCCGGGTGCTCGAGGATCTCCCGGGACACATCGAGGAACGATTGGCGAATTCCTCTGTGCAGCAGACGGAAAGAATCGTCCGCGACCGCAGTTCGGACGAGCCACTCGATCGAACTCTGGTCGGGGACGAACAGAATCCCCGGTTTGGTACAGAACTGACCGGCGCCGAGGAGTAATGATTCGAGGAATTGGCCCGCAATCTTTCCCGACCGTTCCGCAGCCGCAGCAGGTGTCACGAACACCGGGTTGATACTGCCGAGCTCGCCGTAAAACGGGATAGGGTACGGCCGACCGGCTGCCAGGTCTGCAAGAGCCCGGCCACCCGATGTCGAACCGGTGAATCCGACGGCCGTGATGCGCGGATCCTGAACGAGCAGACGTCCGACGTCCGCGCCCTGCACTACCCCGAACGTGCCGTCCGGGGCGCCGCCCGCACGAAGTCCCTCGTCGATCGCCCGCGCGTAGGCGGCGGTCAATCGCGGCTGAGCGGGATGCGCTTTCGCGACGACGGGACAGCCGGCGGCCAATGCGGACGCGGTATCTCCGCCCCCGAGCCCGAACGCGAACGGAAAGTTACTCGCACCGAACACCGCGGCGGGTCCGGTGGGTACAAGCATCCGCCGCAGATCGGGGCGCGGAGCGGGATGCGCGTCCGGATCGGCTGTGTCGATGATGGCCTCCAGCCAGGAGCCCTCTTCGACGACATCGGCGAACATTCGAAGCTGCATCGTGGTTCGCGAGACTTCGCCGCGAAGGCGAGCCTCGGGGAGCGAACTGTCGGCGGCCGCCAGCGGCACCAATTCCGCGCCGTTTGCGTCGAGTGTGTCGGCCATCGACCGCAGAATCTGTGCCCGTCGGCTCGGGTCCGTTCGGGCGAGTGACGTCGCGGCGGTCTCCGCGGCCGAGAGAATCCGCTCGTAATCCTCTGTGGTGGTGTCTGGAAGGGTCTCTATCGCAGTGGTTTCCATTGCTATTCCTGTCGAGTTCGGAGCGTCCCGTGCTGAGGATGTGGGCTTCAGTGTGCGGGAGAACGGGTGTGACGCCATACCTCCACATGGAGATGGTGTGAGTGCAGTCACGACGCCAGGATTGACATCACACGAGGTACCGAATGACTTTGGAGGACGACGATGACCGCAACGACGGGCCCACTTGCGGGGGTTCGGGTACTGGACATGACACGTCTGGCACCCGGACCGTACGCGAGCATGCTGCTCGCGGATCTCGGTGCAGACGTGATCGCGATCGGTGGTGGTCGTTCCGGGCTTCCGGTGCCGGCACTGTCCCGAGGCAAGGAATTCATATCGCTGGATCTCAAGACCGAGGACGGCCGCCAGGCCCTGCGAACGCTCGTCTCGGAAGCTGACGTTTTCATGGAGGGATTCCGGCCCGGTGTTGCGGACAGGCTGGGCGCCGGCTACGCGGAACTGTCGGCCCTCAATCCGGGACTCGTCTACTGCAGCGTAACGGGCTACGGCCAGGGCGGACCGATGGCGCAACGCGCCGGTCACGACATCAACTACCTCGCGATCGGAGGCGCCCTCGGGGTCTTCGGCCCATCGGATCAGCCGCCGGTCCCGCCTTTGAACCTGGTCGCCGACTTCGCGGGGGGTGGGTTGCTGTCGGCTTTCGGCATTCTGGGCGCGTTGTACGACAGGACTCGAACAGGTAAGGGCCGGTATATCGATTCCGCCATGGTCGACGGCGTCCTGTCGATGATGGGAATGAACTTCGTCGATTGGCAGACGCCGACGCTGCCCGGCCGTGGACGTGGCGTACTGGTCGGGTCGATGCCGTTCTATCGGTGCTATCGCTGTTCCGACGGTCGATACGTCGCGGTCGGCGCCCTGGAGGTGGCATTTTTCGAGCGGTTGTGGACCACCCTCAACCTCGGAGCCGTACCGAATCATTTCGACGAGTCCACCTGGGACCTCATCGAGAAGTCGCTGACCGCCGAGTTCGAGAAGAAGACGATGGTGGAGTGGACCGCGGTGTTCGCCGACGTGGATGCGTGCGTAACACCGGTGCTCGAACCGCACGAGCTGTCCACGTTCGACCAGATCGTGGCCAGGGATCCGGGATTCGCACTGGATTCGGTCCCGGTGGTCCCAGTGTTCTCCGGCGGACCGAAACGGCGCATCACCGACACCCGCATCAAGACCGAAGAAGTCCTGCGCCGCGCCGGACTTCCCGAAGATGTCGCCGGCCGTGCCGCCGCGGACGGCGTCCCACCCTCCGTGACGGGTCTGAGCTGGCCACCACTGTGACCGCCGACCCCCGAATCATCACATTCCCCGCAGAAACCAGGAGCAATTCATGAGTATCGAACACCGCGAGTTCCGCGCGAGCGTCCGCAAACTCGCGCAGACCAAGATCGCACCGCATGCCGCCGACGTGGATGACAAGGAGCGATTCCCGTCGGAATCGTGGGCGGCCCTGTGCAGCAACGACCTTCCCGGACTTGCACATCCCGAGAGCCTCGGTGGGAGTGGAGCCGATCTCCTCTCCCAGGTCATCGCAGTGGAGGAAGTCGCAGCATCCTGCGCAAGCTCGGCGCTGGTGATGCTGGTCAACTGGGCGGGCACGTCCACAGTGCTGAGTCAGGGCTCCAACGAGTTGAAGCAACTGGTGGTACCGGGTGTCGCGTCGGGCTCCGCCGGCGCTGCGTGGTGCATGACCGAGCCGCGCGTGGGTTCGGACCTGTCGGCCATCGCGACGACCGCAGTACAGGATGGTTCCGACTGGATTCTGAATGGGCAGAAGCGATTTATCAGTAATGCGCCGTGGGCCGACTGGTACGCGGTCCTGGCGAAGACCGGCGACAAGTCGCTCGGTGTCTTCATCGTGCACAAGGACGATGACGGCGTCAGCTTCGGTGCGCCCGAGAAGAAGATGGGAATGCGCGGCAGTCCGACGGCCGATGTCGTCCTCGACGGATGTCGGCTCCCCGCCGTTCGTGTCGTCAATGATCCCTATAGGGGGTTCCGGTACATCTCCGCGGAACTGAACGTCAGCCGCGCACTCATCGCGGCGCAGGCCCTCGGAATTGCGCAAGGCGCTTTCGATGCCGCCGTCTCGTACACGACGAACCGCGACCAGTTCGGCCAGCCCATTTCGCGCTTCCAGCTTCTGCGGGGCATGGTCGCCGATATGGCCGTCAAGATCGAGTCGGCTCGTTCGCTGCTTTACGACGCGGTCCATCTCATTCAGGACGGGGATCCGGCGGCGCGTGCGAAGGTGGCCATGGCGAAGCTGCTGTGCAGCGACAATGCCATGTCGGTGGCCACCGATGCGCTACAACTGCACGGCGGCTACGGCTATGTTCGTGACTATCCGGTGGAGCGGATGATGCGCGACGCCAAGATCACTCAGATCTATGAGGGCACCAATCAGATTCAGCGACTTCTCATCGCCAAATCGGTTTACGGAAAGTAGGGCGTCGTGCAACACATTCAACAGCAAGCGCTGAGCGGCATCCGAGTACTCGATCTCGGCGAGATCATGCAGGCCCCCATTGCGGCACAGGTTCTCGGCGACCTTGGCGCCGAAGTGATCAAGGTCGAGCGAGGTGTCAATGGAGACATGCTGAGGGGCCTGGATCGCGATTCACTCGAGGCAGGTCGCCCAGGCGCCTACTTCGCCGCGGTCAACCGCAACAAGCGCAGCATCGCACTCAATCTGAAATCTGCTGAGGGGAAAGATATTCTGCATCAGCTGCTCGCGGAGACGGATGTTCTCATCCACAGCTACCGGACCGCGGCGGTCGAACGGCTCGGGTTGACATACGACGACCTGCAGGAGCGTTACCCCAGGCTTGTCTACGGTACCGCGACCGGATTCGGGGAAACCGGACCGTATGCCCACAAGGCCGGCCAGGACATGCTCGCGCAGGCGCTCAGCGGGATGGCGAGGTCGTGCGGCGACCCGTCGATCTCGGCGTACGTGCATCCGGTACCGACGGTCGATTATGCATCGGGTATGGCTCTGGCGCAAGGGATTTTGGCCGCACTGTTCGAACGCGAGCGTTCCGGCCGTGGCCAGAAGGTCAGCGTCAACCTCTTCGATACGGCACTGTCGCTGCAGACCCTCGAAAGTGCCTCGCTGCTCATGGACCGGCGTGAGACCAACTGGGTGACGGATTGGTACAGCGGCATCTTCGAGACGACGGATGGTCTGCTGCTGGTGCTCGGCCTGTTCCGCGACAACCCCCTGCAGCTGGCGTGCAAAGCACTCGGCATCGACGATCTGTCCGTCCAGCCGTCCTTCGCGTCGCCACAGCTCCAGGCTGAGAACAAGGAGGCCGCCAACGCGGTCCTGCGTCCACTGATCGCGCGGCTGAGCACCACCGGGGCGGCGGAACAGTTCGACGGGGTCGACCTGCTGTGCGCACCGCTGCTCACCCTGCAGGAGGCGCTCGATCATCCCCAGACGCGCCACAACGGCACGCTCGTCGACGTCGAGGTCGAGGGTGTGCGGACGACCCGCCTGATCGGCAGTCCCGTCACTTTGTCCCGTACGCCCGCACAGGTACGCCGAGGGGTGCCCTCGGTGGGTGAACATTCCGACGAAATCCTTCGCGAGCTCGGGGTATCCGAGTCACGTGTCCAGACATTGCGCAGCAAGGAAGTGATCCGATGAGTAATGCGACGCAGACGGACCCGGCGAGCCGGACCACCGGCACGGCCACAGCGATGGTGCTCGAAGGGTTCGGGCGGGCCATGGCGCCGAGGACGTTCCCACGCGTGGATCCCGACGCCGGCGCGGTCGTCGTCGACGTGACGCACGCGGGAATCTGTGGAACGGACATCCACCTGCAACAGGGTCGCCTGGCCATTCCGGTGCCGGTCATCCTGGGGCACGAGGCGGTCGGTCGAGTGCACGCCCTCGGCGAGGGTGTCACGACGGACGCGCGTGGCGAGGAGCTTCGCGTCGGAGATGCGGTGTCGTGGGCATCCAACATCCCGTGCGGGCACTGCTACTACTGCGAGGATCAGCAGGAACCGTCACTGTGTGAGACCCGCAAGGTGTACGGCATCAATCAGTCTTCGGCTGACTGGCCCCACCTGTCGGGTGGGTGGTCCGAGCAGATCTACCTCCAGCCCGGCTCGACGATCGTCCGCATCCCGTCCTCGGTGACACCGCAGCAGGTGATCGCTCTCGGCTGTGCCGGACCGACTGCCGTCCACGCGGTGAACAGGATCGCCAAGCCTGACGCAGGCAATGTCGTCGTGGTACAGGGCAGCGGACCGGTCGGACTGGCGTGCGCCATGTACGCCACGCTCGCCGGGGCGGCGAAGGTGATCATCGTCGGCGGACCGGCCAACCGTCTGGAGGTCGCGCGGACGGCCGGCATCGGCGACATCCACATCGACATCTTCGCTGAGACGGATCGAGCGGCCCGCCTGGATCGAATTCTCGCGGAAACGACGGGCGGGCGCGGTGCCGACGTCGTCATCGAGGCCGCCGGTGTACCGACGGCGGTGTCCGAGGGAATCGACATCGCCCGGCGCGGCGGCAAGTACCTCGTCGTCGGCCAGTACACGGACCACGGCACCACGCCGATCAACCCCCACTACATCACGAAGAAGCAGCTGCAGGTGCTGGGAAGCTGGGCGTTCTCCCCGCACAACCACCTCGAATACGTCGAATCGCTACCCCGACTCGCAGCACGGTTCGACCTCGCCTCGATGGTCACCGAGTACCCGCTCGGGAAGGCGGAAGAGGCTATGGGTGACATGCGGGACGGGCGCTCGCTCAAGTCGGTTCTGGTGACCGGAGGTCAGTCGTGACCGGCTCCCGGTACACCGCCGCCATCGAATCGATGCTCGAGCGTATCGACTCGACCGCCAAGCAGAGCAGCGGCAAGTTCCCGCACTACGGTGACCCTGAATCCGGCGAATGGACCACCACTGCCGATGGAAACTGGACGGGCGGATTCTGGGGCGGACTGGCCGCACTCGGCTTCGTGGCGTCCGGTGAGGACCGCCTGTCGCGACTCGCCGACGAGATCACCGAGCAGGTCCTGCCCCGGGAGAGCTCCGATACCGCCTTCCGCGGCTTCCTCTTCTGGTATGGCGCGGCGGTCAACCACCTCGTCACCGGAAGCGCGAGCGCATCCGAGATCGCGCTGGCGGGTGCCCGCGGGCTGCTCGCCAGCTTCAACGATCGAGCGGGCGTGATCCCGCTCGGCGCGGAAGCGGAGGAAGCGGAAGCGGTCGGCGAGGGCGCCGCGAACATCGACGCCGTCCCGGGCACCGTCGCCCTGCTGTCGTGGGCGTCGGCGCAGACCAGCGACCCGCGGTTCCTCGACGCCGCGATCCGCCACGCGGAGCGGCACATCGAGCTCTGCATCCGGGCGGATGGTTCGGTCTGTCAGTCGGCACTGTTCGACACGACCAACGGTGCACTCTTGCGCCGCTACACCCACAAGGGCATGAACGACGACACCACCTGGGGTCGGGCGCAGGCGTGGGCGATGGTGGCGTACGCCCAGGCCGCGCAGTGGGCGTCGCCGTCCTTCCTGCCGACCGCCGTCCGGCTGGCCGACTGGTGGCTGGACCGCACGCCGACTGCCGGAATCGTGTCATGGGACTTCGACGCCGGCACCGGACCGCACGTCCCGATCGACACGTCCGCCACTGCCATCGCCGCTGCCGCGCTGCTCAAGCTCGCCCGACTGGTTCCCGACCGGACCGACTTCCGGGACAGGGCCGTCGCCCACGTGAATGCGCTCCTCGACCACCTCACCCCGACCGGACCGCACGACAGCAGACTGGCAGGGATCCTCATGGACGGTTGCTTCGACAAACGCCGGGACTTCGCTACCCGGAACGAGTTGATCTGGGGCGACTACTTCCTGCTCGAGTGCCTGATCAGCCTGGACGGCCGGTCCGATACTCTGACACTGTGACCCAGCCGACATGAACGGGTTGTCCAACGCCGGGGGGAAGAAAGATCGAGGAAAGCCGGTGTCGGAAAGTACGCATACCGCAGCTCACGAGTTCAAACACTCGGACGTCAGGACGTCCATCCTCGACGACCTCGCGCTCTCGCGTGCCGAACTGCTCGTCCTGACCGACGAAGCATCGGCCATGACCACGGCAGGTCAGCGCATCCGGGAGATCGACGCCTTCGACATGTCGCTCGTCGGGCGCATCGAGGTCGACGGCGCGATGGTTCACCGCAGTTGGCAGGGGACGCAGAGCAACGCTCTGCACCGACTGGTGGTGCCGGAGGGGGTCGGACTCGGCGGAAAGAGCATCATGCTGCAGAAACCTGTTTGGGTCCGGGACTACCTGTCCGACGCCGGAATCACTCACGACTTCGACGCGCTCGTGGCGCAGGAGTCACTGCGAGGAATGCTCGCAGTGCCCATGGTGTACGAAGGTCGTGTCCTCGGTGCCGTGTACGTCGGCACCCGCGAATATTCGTCATTCGGTGATCGAGTCATCGCGGAGATCCAATCGACCGCCGCGACTGCCGCCGTCACTCTCGTCAGCGCGCAGAGGGCCGCAGCCCAGACGGAGCTCGCGATCGAGGCCGAACGGAATCGGCTTGCCGAATCCCTGCACGATTCCGTGAGCCCGGTCCTCTTCCGGATCGGTGCCGAACTGCAGAGTCTGCGTGCACTGGGCGACGCTCAGGCGATCCACGATCGGCTGCAGGAGATCACTGATCAGGTACACGCCGTCAATGCGTCGATTCGCAGGTCGCTGACCGACCTCAGCGCGCGACCCCCCGAGCGGGAACTCCCAGTCGGCATCGAGGAGGACTGCCAGTCGTTCGCGCTTCGGACCGGTATCCCGGCCCGTTTCGTACCGCTGACCGAATCTCCGGATCTCGACGCGAGCCGCGTCGAGGCCCTCCAGCGACTGGTCCGGGAGGCGCTCGTCAACGTCGAAAAGCACGCCGACGCATCCACCGTGGTGGTCAGCCTGTCGGTTCGGTCGGGCAGAGTGACGGTCGTCATCAGCGACGACGGCCGGGGCGTGGACGGGGCCGACGACCCGGCGAGAGGAAGCCAATTGGGGCTCGGGCTGGCCGCAGGACGGCTCGAGCGGCTCGGTGGCGGCATGTCCGTAGTCAGCGACGACGAAAACGGCACCACCGTGCGCGGCTGGGTAGACGCAATCGACGGGTCGGGTGCATGACCGAGCCGTCGAAGACGATCCGCATCCTCGTCGTCGACGATCATCCGATCGTGCGCGGGGGGGTCGAACTTCTCGCGCGAGAGGACGAGAACCTCGAAGTCGTAGGAGGTGCACTGACCGGCGCCGCGGCGGTCGAGCTGGCCCGCACCCTCCCCGTCGACGTCATCCTCCTCGATCTGCGACTTCCCGATATCCCTGCACCCGAACTCATTCCGCGACTACGGCGGGTCGCGCCGCACGCGCGGATACTGCTGTTCACCGCATTCGCCGATCACGGCGCCATCGATCTGTTGATGGAGGCGGGTGCGGACGGATGCCTCGTCAAGGACATCAGCGGGCAGGACTTCGCCACGGCCATTCACCGCGTGTCCGGCGGAATCCGGGTTGTCGACCCAAGACTGGCCGGATCGCGAAGAGTCGTGACATCCGAAGCTCTGTACCGGGCCGGCCTGACTCGCCGCGAGTACGAGGTGCTGCGTTTCGCGGCAATGGGTAACAGCAACCCCGAAATCGCTCAGGAACTGTCCCTTGCGCGGAACACCGTAAAAACCTATTTGCAGAGCGCCATGCAGAAACTGAACGCGCGCAATCGCGTCGAAGCCATTGCGCGTGCCCACGAACTTCGCTTGCTCTGAACGTAATTCGTTCACCAGGCAACATATCCCCACCTCTCCACCTGGAGATGTTGTGTGTCCTGGATCACCCATACATTCGAGCCACAGGAATCATTCCGCAATCGTGGCAACGGAGGCCATACATGTTCACAATGTCCCAAACCTCGAAAGTCGGATTTGCCAGCGGTGTCGGTACGACAGTCGAATGGTACGACTTCTTCATCTACGGCACCGCGGCCGGACTCGTGTTCAACAAGATCTTCTTCCCCGAGTTCGACTCCCTGATCGGCACTTTGCTCGCCTTCGCCACGTTCTCCGCCGCCTTCGTTGCGCGTCCGATCGGCGGAGTGGTGTTCGGCCACTTCGGTGACCGGATCGGACGGAAGTCGATGCTCGTCATCACCCTGACCATCATGGGCTTCACCACCCTCGGAGTCGGGCTGCTCCCGAGCTACCAGTCCATCGGCGTCGCCGCGCCGATCATTCTCGTGACCCTGCGCTTCGTGCAGGGCCTCGCGCTCGGTGGCGAGATCGGCGGGGCGATTCTCATGGCCGTCGAACACGCGCCCGCCGGCAAACGCGGCTACTACGGCAGCTGGGTGCAGATGGGGGTGCCGGCGGGATTGATGTTGGGCAACACAGTCTTCCTGTTTATGGCCGGACTTTCCCCCGAAGCGTTCGAATCCTGGGGTTGGCGAATTCCCTTCCTGATCGGGGGTGCGTTCGTCGCGATCGGCCTCTTCGTCCGACTGCACGTCGGCGAAAGCCCGAACTTCGATCGCGTCAAGAAGAACGCAAAGTTGGAGAAGCTGCCCATCGGGGTGGTCCTTCGCCACTACCCCAAGCAGGTCCTCCTGACCTGTGGTGCTTACTTCGCCATCGGGGTCACCTTCTACGGCACCACGGTATTCGGTCTCAGCTACGGCGTCGCGCAGGTCGGCTACACGCGGAACCAGATGCTGACACTCGTCCTCGTCGCCATGGCGGTCACGTTCGTCGCGCTGCCGTTCTTCGGCAAACTGTCTGACTCCTACGGCAGGAAGCCGGTGTTCCTGGCAGGAGTCGTCGCAATGCTGCTGTTCACCTTTCCGTGGTTCTGGCTGGTGAACAGCGGATCCTTCCTGCTGGCGATGGTCGGGTTCGTGTCGTTCTGTCTCGCCTTCTCGACCTCCTACGGCCCGCTCGCAGCCTTCTTCGCCGAAGCCTTCGACACCCGCATCCGCTACACCGGAATCTCCTTCGGATACACGATCGGCACCCTTGCCTCGAGCGCTCCCGCGCCAATCGTCGCCACGTACCTGCTGGATCGCACCGGATCCTACGGCGCCGTCGCGCTGTTCATGGTCGCAATGTGCGCCATCTCCGTCGTCTGCGTGATCGCCATGCGGGAGACCTACCAGCAAGATCTGTCCGACAACGACGAAGCCGCGGGACAGGAGCGGTTGTCACCGACTTCCACGTAGGCGGCTTCGCCGCCCGTGCGCCCCTTTTACTGACTTCTCCGTGGGTCGGGTCGAGTAACTGTGGTCACCCCCGAGGCTGAGTGTCGCGAGCGCGATAACCGGTCTCGGGGGCGTGGGGCCCGCAGTGTCAGCAGACCCATCAACCCGTACTGGTCTTCGACCTCGGCGGCGGCACCTTCGATGTGGGCCTGCTCGACGTCGGCGAGGGAGTGGTCGAGGTCCGTTCCACGGCCGGCGACTCCCACCTCGGCGGCGACGACTTCGACCGACGCCTGGTGGACTACCTCGCCGACGAATTCCAGCGTGCGGAGAATATCGATCTGCGCAAGGATGCGCGGGCGTTGCAGCGCCTCTTCGAGGCCGCGGAGAAAGCCAAGGTCGAGTTGTCCTCGGTGACACAGGCCCAGGTCAACTTGCCCTTCGTCACCGCTGACGCGAACGGTCCAAGCACCTCACCACCACGATCATGCGACGAAGTTCGAGGATCTGACGGCGGATCTGGTGGAACGCTGCCTCGACCCCGTGAAGCAGGCGATGAGTGACGCCAAGGTCACCGCCAACGACATCGACGAGGTGATCCTGGTCGGTGGTTCGACGCCCCCGTGTTTAGACGCCGCACTCGTAGGGAATCAACACGCACGTGTCTCAAGTAGGTTGACAATTACCGTCGGTACCCACGATTGGCCTATACCGTCGCTGCGCGTGCGACCTCGTGTCGCCAGACTGCGCCGGTGTTGAAGTTGGCGCCCAGGTCGGGAAGATCCTCCCAATCGGCGTCGTCGATGTCGACGAGCGTGCCACCCGCGCTCACGACAGCCAAGGACATGCGCGCCAGCTCTTCCAGGCTGGCGGCCTGCAGAACCGACTGTTGCACCGACGACGCGACGGAGGTGATGCCATGTCCGCGGCAGATGACGACGGGTCGATCGCCCATCGCCGTCACCATTTCCTTGCCGAGTTGGGTGCTATGAATCAACACTGCGCGGCGGTACACCGGCACCCCACCCCGCGCGAGAACTGCACCGGGGATGTCGTAGGCCCCGTAGATGGGCCGCAGCGAGATACCCGCTAGGTCGGCTGCAACAATCGACGGGGGGTGCAGGTGCGCTACAGCTCGGATGTCCGGCGAGGCCCGCATCGATTCGACGTGAACGGGCAACTCCTTGGGTACCTGATAGCCGTTGTCGAGTTCACCTGGAGCGCCGGCTGTTCCGTCGAACCGTACGAGTCGAATGTCGGACGGGCGTGTATAGGCCACGCCGGTGTCGTCTGCACTGCGACACCTGATGAGCAGAAGGTCAGGGGAGACTCTGAAGCTGATGTGGCCCAGGATGCCCTCCATCAAACCCCGGGCAGCGGCAACCCTGCACGCCTCGGCTACGACGACCCGTGCACCCTCGATATCTTTCTCGTTCACGTGGTTTCCTTGACCGTGGTGCGGGCTGATACCGTCATTGCCTCGAGACGTGCCGCAAACTCGGCATATTCGACCCCGAGTGCGATCGCTTTGCGGGCGGTGACAAGCGCTTTCGGCCAGTTGACGACGACGACCCCGGTCAGTTTGCCGTTCTCGTCGGGGTAGCAGACCGCGAATCGAGCCTTGTTCGTCACCTCGCCGATGACAGTGTGCGTCGACGAGCCCGCCAGTCCGACCGTCTGTATCTTCCAGTCGTACTGATCACTCCAGACGTATTCGACCGGTTCGTGGCGTATCTTCTCGTCCGGGCGAGCGATGTTCCGGGCGACCACGACGGCTTGCTCCACCGCGTTCGTCCAGTGCTCGAGCCGGGTCGAGCCGCCGCGTCGGGTGTTGTCGAACCGGCACACGTCGCCGACTGCGTAGATGTTGTCGTGACCGATTGCACGGCAGTACACGTCACACACCACACCATTGCTCACCTCGAGACCGGAGGACTCGAGCCAGTCGTCGTTCGGTATCGCCCCGATTCCGACGACCACCGTGTCGGCGGCGAGCGTCGACCCGTCGGACAAGCCGATCGCGAAGGACCTGTGCTCACCGTGCACGGACTCGACACCGACCCCGAATCTGGTGTCGACGCCGCGACACCGATGGAGGTCGATGAACAGCTCGCCGATCTCCGCACCCATCACGCGTGCCATGGGCACGGGTTCTGGATCCACCAGCGTCACGCGTATCCCGAGTTCGACCGCGGTTGCCGCGGTCTCCGCGCCGATGAAGCCGCCGCCGATAATGACGAGGTGGTCGGTGGTGCCGAGATGGCGTCGTAGTGCGCGGGCGTCCGCGGCTGTTCGTATCACGTGTAGGCCGTTCGGCGTTCCCCATGGTGACGGTCGGGCGCGAGCGCCGGTGGCGAGCACCAGGTTGTCGAATGCGACCCTCGTACCGTCTGCGAGTTCGACATCCTGGTTTGCCGTGCTCAGCCGTATGGCTGGTTGGCCCAACCGAAGCTCGAGATCGAGTTCCCGAGCCTGTTCGGTGGTCAACAACGTAATCTCGGCCATCGTAGAGTCACCTGCCAGGATCGACTTCGACAATGGCGGCTTGTCATAGGGCAGTTCGCCTTCGGCACCGATGAGAACGATGGCGCCCGGATACCCTTCCGACCGCAGTGCCTGTGCAGTTCGGACACCACCGATCGATGCGCCGACGATGACCGTGGTCGATTCCGGCATCAGTCTTCGATCCAGAGCGCGGAGACCGGGCAGGAGCGGGCAGCACTGTCGACGCGTCCCCGTTCCGATTCGGGGACCTCCACACTCAACAGTTCGACGACACCGTCGTCGTCGATGTCGAAGTAGTCGTCGGCAGCGACGACGCAATTGGCATATCCCTGACATGCACCAAGATTCGCTTTGACGACAGCCATCGCGGTTTCCTCTCTTTCCGAACTGGTCGAACTCGTATCAGCGGGTCGAAGGTTTGGGGGCTCCGATTCCGAAGCCGCCGTCGGGATGCGTCGCGCCTGCGGTGATTCCTCGGGATCTGTCGGAAGCGAAGAAGACGAAGCTCCACGCGTGGTCCTCACCTGAGAGGGCCACGTTGAGCGGTGTCCGCGCCGCCAACTCGCGTGCACGATTCGGATTGTCGTCGAGTCGATCGGCGTCGCGGCCCAGGCTCGCCAACCCGCGCAGGTCGGTGTTCAACGTGCCGCCTGGGGCGACTCCGTTGACGCGAATATCTGGGGCGAGCTCGTAGGCCAGGGTGGTGACCAGCCCGCGTACGGCAAATTTGGATGACACGTAGAGCACTCCGCCTCGTCCGGGATAGAACGACGAGGCCGACTCCGCCAGCACGATCGACGATCCGCGGTGCTTGCGGAGCTCCGGTACGGCGGCCTTGACCGAGTGCATGTGGCTGAGCACGTTGGTTCGGAAGATCTCGTCGAACGCCACGTCGAGTGTGTCCGTGGGGATGTCCTCTATGCCCTGGTAGAAGTCGAAGATCCCGACACAGTTGACCAGTGTGTCGAGCCCTCCGAACTCGGCGACCGCAGCCGCGACGGCAGCGTCGTTGTCCGCCGCGCGTGTGGCGTCACCTTCGATGACCGGTACCTGGGGTAGGTGTTCGCGCAGCACTCGACACTTGTTCGGGTCACGCTCGAGTACCGCGACGCACGCGCCTTCGGCGAGGAACGCATCGACGACTGCTCGCCCGATCCCCGATCCCCCGCCAACGACGAGTGCCCGCTTGCCGTCGAGCCAGCCAGTCATTCGTTGTCTCCCTCTGCGATCAACGGAGCAAACATGTTTCCCACCATCGCGGCGAAGGTGGCCGGGTTCTGCCAGGTCAGCGCCTCGAGTTCCAGCGGGTCCACACAGACCCACTGTCCGGACTTCGGGGCGTGCACCAGCAGACGTACGCCGTTGCGGGTCGCCACCTTGTGCACGTTGACCTCGGCGAATTCGTTGGCGATGGTCAGCGGATCACCGACGGCACCAGCCAGGAGCTGCGCGAACTCGTCTGTGGCACGGCGCGCGGCGCGTGCGTCCTGCTCCTCGCCTTCCCACTGCAAGCTCATAGGAACACCGCGAGATTCTGCATCCGCATCACGGACTCGTCGACAAAGATGGTGCGTCGTGCGAGCTTCCATTCGTCACCGACGCGCCTGAGCAGATCCTCGCGTCCACACGAGACGAGTGCCGACTCATTGACATCGCCTCTGCTGCGGAACAGCAATTCGGCGCTTTCGACGACGAGGTGGTCCTCGGCGTCGGTGAGGAAGGTCCGGATGTTGGTGATGTAGTGGCGCAGTCGTGACGGGGGATCCTCGGTCCACGCGTGCTCGGTGACGAACCGCGCGACCCGCCGGCTGAGCGAATACTTGTTCTCATCGAAATGTGCCATTCCTGGTGAGGTGTCGAATCCCGAGTTGAGCGCCGTGGTTACCCGAACCGGCATGAGGTAGTGGATATCGTCGGTGATGTTGTCGAGCCAGGTTTGGTATTCCTGTGCGTCGAGCAGATATGCCTCGTCGATCAAGAATTGGTGCGCGTCCAGGTGCCGTCGATCGTCGAATCGCAGCGGAGTTCCGGTGCGCGTGACGCGCGATGCATGGTCGCCCAGCACGGCTTGTTCCGAATAGGTCGAGCCTTCACCGACGCGGCTGTAACCGGTATTGGTAGCGCGCACAGAGGTGGTCATGCCAGCACCGCCCCGTTGACAGTCGCGTCCTTGCTGTGGGTGCCGGCGGCGTGGTCGCAGCTGCCGTTCGTCGGAGTCAGCGGCCTGATTCCGTCGGGATTGTCGGTTCCCACCGATGTCGGCCCCACCTCCAGTGCCGGCTTTTCGAGGTAGTCCGCCCACATTTCGAGAAGTTTGCGCTGATTGGCCTCGTTGTATCCGACCTGCGCCGTCCCGGGGCCGTGGAACTCGTCGGCGGTGAGCTCATCGGAGACGCGTGTCCCGTCCTCGAGCAGACCCATGCGACTGTTGAGTAGCAGGCGCCGCGCCATCGATCCTGCGGAGGTGTTCGTCAGCGATACCCAGTTCTCGACATCGTCCTGTTCGAACATGCCGGTGGATCCGAAGCACATCAGGTATGCCTTGTACGACTTCTTCTTGAATTCTTCCGGCGCGCTCCGGTCGACCGCGAAGAAGGACAACACCTCGGTCTCGTTCTCACTGATCGGTTGCCAGAGTCGAATGGAGATGAACGGCAGAACGTCGTCGCCGTCCTCGACCTTCGGCCAGTTGTGCACGAAGCTCAGGTTCGGAAACACCGATGCTGCCGAGATCATGAAGCCGTCTGCGCCGATTACTCGCTGCTGCTCGTCCGACCACACCTCCTTGGCCCGGTCGGTCATCTCCGCGGTGTATCCCACGTACTGCATGCGCTCGTCGAAGGTGCCGTCGGGCAACTTGTACGTCGTTCCCCCACCTGGTCCTGCCCAGTAGGTTGCTCCGTCCTTGCGCTTCTCCGCTTTGGGTTCGCGGAACAGGCCGATCTCGACGACCGAGGTGTGTGTCTGCGGCGTGTGGTACATGTCGCCCGCGAAATTCTCGGCTCCGATCTTCCAGTTCGCTTTGACCCTCCAACGCTGCGGGCCCCGTACCTCGAGCCCCGACTCGCTCTGCTTGGTGTAGTAGTCGAGGTAGAACTTGAAGTCACCCAGATAGTCCGACAGCGAATCCGCGTTCGGATCCATATTGATGAAGATCATTCCGTTGTAGCTGTCGAGATTGGGTGCAGGGAGGAGTGTCTGGCCCTTCTTCTTGAAGCCCTCCTCGCTCCCGTACGCCTCCTCGTGGAACGGCAGTCCGATGATGCGGCCGTCGTTTCGGTACGACCAACCGTGATAGGGGCAGCGAAAGTTCGACGCGTTTCCCATTTCCGCGCGACACACCTGCATCCCGCGGTGCAGACACATGTTGAACATCGCCCGAATCCCCCCTTTGGAGTCGCGGGAGATGATGAACGAATCCTCGAGCACCCGGCGGACAACGTAGTCCCCCGCCTGCGGTACCTCGGATTCGTGCGCGACGAACAACCACGATCGACTGAAGACGGTCACCTTCTCACGCTCGAAAATCTCTTTGTCGTTGTAGATGTGCGCCGGGATCATGCCGCGGCGAATGTCTTCCATCGCTTGTGTGTGGTGGGTCGTCCGGGGTTCCAAGGTTCATTCCTCTTCGATCGACGATGGCGGTCTCTCTGCTATGCAGAAGCGCCTTCTGTTAGCTAGATGTTGCTCTCTTCAGCCCGACGAGTCAACCCCCTGCGCGTACGCGGATTCCACCCGCTGGCAGGTCGACCGCACACCCGACCTGACACGTATGCTCTCTGCTATGCAGAACCACGGTCCACGGCAACAGGCGCCGGAGGCGACACCACCGCAGTACCCGATCGAATCCGTCGACAACGCACTTCGTCTGCTGTTGCTGCTCGGTGAACAGACCGAAATTCGGCTGACCGAGGCGAGCCAGTACCTCGGAGTTGCGTCGTCGACGGCTCACCGACTTCTGGCGATGCTCCAGTACCGGGGCTTCATTCGGCAGGATCCGACCAGCAAGGCCTATCGTCCGGGCCCAGCGCTGACGGGGGTCGCGTTTGCGATTTTTGCCAGGCTCGACATTCCTCAGACGGCGGCACCGATCCTGCGCACCCTCAGCGAGGAACTGCGTGAAACTGTCCATATCGGGGCACTCGACGGTCGAACCGTGCGCTTCATCGCCGCCCTGGAGAGCCCATCGGCAGTCCGGGTTGCGTCCCGGTTGGGCAAGGTCATGCCAGCGCACTGCACGTCCACCGGGAAGGCCATGCTGGCGGAACTTTCCCTCGACGAACTGCATCAGCTGTACCCGACCGAGGAACTGGAACAGGTGACTCCCCAGTCCATCAGCACGCGGACCGAGCTCGAAGCCCAACTGGAAGAGGTCAGAAGGAAAGGGTACGCGGTCAACCGGGAGGAATCCGAGGAAGGCGTTGCCTCCGTGGCCGTCTCGGTCCCGACGAACGCCCCCGGCATGCGCCTGGCAATGAATGTTTCAGCGCCCAAGCACCGCCTGCGCCCGGCACAGGTACGCAGCATCGGCCGCGCCCTGACGGACGCGGCTGATCAGCTAGCGGCAGCGCTCGGGTGAGTGTCCGGTCCACCCGGCGAGGTACGTTCTCGCGGGCACTGTGACCGTCAGCTCGACGACCGAACGCTCTCGAGGTAGGCGCTGGCCTCGTCGAGTCCGACGACGTCACCGTATTTGGCGTCGATATCGAAGAGGCTGGCAGTGTGCGGTAGTGCCGCCCGGTCCCCCACTGCGTCCTCGACCACTATGGTGTGGAACCCGTACGAGCAGGCGTCTACCGCGGTGGCACGAACACATCCGCTCGTGGTGCAGCCCACGATGATCACGGTGTCGATCCGGCGGCTGATCAACCGAGCGGCCAGGTCGGTGCCGAAGAAGCACGATGCGTACTTCTTCACCAATGTCGTCTCACCTGGCTGTTGTTCGAGCCGCTCATCGATCTCGACCCATTGACTGCCCTCGACCAGATACTTGTTCGAGGGGATCTTGCCGATCCAGGCGCCGGCCTCTTGGAGTTCCGCGTCGTAGGCCACTGTGGAGAAGATGATCGGCACCTGGGCCTTTCGCGCGAGCGCGAGGAGAATCTTCGTTGCGTCGACTTGGGTATCGAGGTCACCTGCGAGCGGTGAACGGCGATCGGTGAAGCCCGTGATCAAGTCGACCACCACCACTGCCGGCCGCACGCCGAAGCCGATGCGGCCGCCCAGACCTTTCTCCCGGAATTCGGTGCGCAACCGCTGGTATTCCTCTGCTGCGGCAGTCAGGGCGCTCATCAGTGTCCTCCGGAAAATGGGTGTGGGTATGGGCCGGAAAGGCCCACTGTCGATTCGGATAGTTGCGTGCGGCGATCAGTTGACCGCGTCGGTGATCTTCCGTTCGATGGCCCACAGGGCGATGTTGCCCATCAGCGCCATCGAGACCAGCAGCATGATCACTCCGTACATCGTCGGTAGATCCAACTTGCCGTACGCAAGCATCGCCATCTGCCCCAATCCTGCTCTGGTGGCGAAGAACTCGGCGATCAGTACATTGATGAAGGCAATGCTGAAGCCGATTCGGATACCGACCATGAGAGAGGGCGCCATCGCGGGCACCACGATCTTGCTCATTGTCTGAAGCGGACTTGCACCGGTGGCCCGGCCGAGTTTCAGCAGGATGGGGTTGATGGCGCGCACTCCCGCCGCCGTCGAGACGATGATGGGGAACACCGCCGCCAATGCGGCCATTGCCGACTGTGCTCCGAGTCCCAGGCCGAAGATCTGCAGCAGGATCGGAAAGAAGATTACGCGCGGTATGGCGAAGGCACCCGCGATGATCGGATCGAACACATCACCGAGAAACTTGCTTCGCCCGATGATGTATCCAGTCGGGAAACCCACCGCTGTTGCGATGACGAATCCGAGTCCGACAGCACTCATCGTGGCATTGAGATTCCTGTAGATGAAACCGTCTGCGAACAGTCCCCATACCGCCGACATCGACGCGCCCGGGGACGGCACAAGTTCGCTGGTCGCTGCAATAAGCGCCCAGACACCGATCAACCCGATGACGATGAGTATTCGCAGGAGGTTGTCAGTCCACCGCTGTGACAGGCGGAACCGCTGTTCCGTATTCTGTTTGCCTGCTTCGACTTCGGATCCGGCGCTGAGCGTGGTGGCGTTCACAACATGTCCCTTCGAATGGCTCGTTCAGCCAGGCCGAGTGCACTGTTCACTGCGATGCTGAAGACCACGACAATGGCGATGTAGGCCCACATGTCCGCGACGTAGAGTTCGCGGTACATAAAGCCCGCACGAAACCCCAGGCCTTTCGAGGCCAGAATGAACTCCATCGCGATGGTGCCGATGACTGCATAGATGAATCCGAGCTTGATCCCGGGAAAAATGAGCGGCGTGGCGGCCGGGAACAGCACCTTGAAATATTGCTGCCGGCGCGAGGCATCGACCGATCGCGCCAGCTTGTGCAGCACCGGTTTGACGTCTCCGAGCGCCACCATCGTGGTCAGCGCTATTGGAATGAGGGCCATCGTGCTCGCGATGACGATGATTGGTCCCGCGTTGAGTCCGAGCACCGCGACCAGAATCGGGTAGAACAGCAATGTCGGCATCGCGTACCCGGTGACGATGAATGGCTCGAGGACTCGGCCGATGACCCGGACCCTCCAGAGCAATACCCCCAGGGGCACCCCGCCGAGCACGCCCAGTGCGAACGCCGCCAGTATGGTCATGCTCGTCCGCGTCAGATCGGTGACGAAGTGGGTGCTCGGGATGATTGCCGCGACGTGGGCGAGTATCTCGGACGGCGCGACCATCTGATTGCGGTCGATCCAGCCGGTTCGCGTTGCCGCCTCGAGCAACAACACCAGAGCAACCAGCAAAGTCCAACGTACGACGCGTGCCCGATGTTTCGCTCGTCGGAATCCCGACCTTGGCGTTTCGTGGAGGGCCGCCTGCGGCGAGGTCACAGTCATGCGGCATCCGTCCCGTGCCCCAGTGTCTTAGCGGCCTCTTCCTTGATGATCGACCACAGGTGATCCTCGAGTTCCTTGAATCTGGCCATGGCGTGTGTGCCGCTCGGGCGTGGACGAGGGAGCCCGACGTCGATCACCTCTCGGACCACCGATGGACGTGCCGACATCACCCAGATCTGATCCGACAGATAGATCGCCTCTTGGATGTCGTGGGTAACGAAGAGCACCCGATTGTGGGTCTGCTCCCAGATCTTCAAGAGCTCGCGCCCGATGAACTGTCGCGTCTGCTGATCCAGAGCGCCGAACGGTTCGTCCATCAACAGAATTCGAGGATCCGTGGCGAGTGCACGGGCAATCGCCACGCGTTGACGCATACCTCCGGAAAGCTGCCCGGGCCGGTGCTTCTCGAAACCCTTCAACCCGACCAGTTCGATCATCGCACGCGCTTTTTCCAGGCGCTCGTCCTTGTCGACGTGCTTGATCTCCAACCCGAAAGCCACATTGTCGAGAACACTCCGCCAGTGCAGCGTCGAATCTTCCTGAAACACCATGGCGGTGTCCTTACGGGGCCCTGTGACAATCTCCCCATCGATGGTCACCCGTCCACGTGAGGGAACAAGTAAGCCACAGGCCATGTCCAGCAAGGTGCTCTTTCCGCATCCACTCGGACCGATGACCGATACGAACTGGCCCTCCGCGATCGATGCCGTGACGTTACGCACGGCCTCGGTCCGCCCGGTGTCGGAATCGAAAGTCATACCGATACCGTCGAAAGAGACGTTCTTCGATTCGACTTGTGTAGTGGTCATGTTCTCTTCCCGCCTTATAGTTCGACTACAACTGAGTCAATATCGACCTTGCCGCCGAGTCGTCCGGCCTCGACGCCCGAGGCCACGACCGCTTCGAGTTGCGGGCGCGCGAAGTCGAGACTGAAGAAGCCTCGCGAATTCTCCAACGCCGCCAGGGCGATCTCGGGCTTGTACTTGATTGCGCGGCCATAGATTTCGGCCGCCCGCTCGAGATCCGTATCGATCATCTCGATACCGCGACCCACGGCACGCATCCACCCCGCCAAGACGTCCCGATTCTTTTCGATGAACGGGGTGGTGGCACATAGGCAGGTGTCCGACCAGTCCTGGACGTAGTCCCGGGATCGCCAGATCACCTTCGCGCCGGTTTCGGCGATGATGCGCTCGGACAGCGGGGACGCAGTCCAGGCGACATCGACAACGCCCTGGGAGGCGACGGTCCACGAATCGCTCGCGGATCCGACGCTGAGCAGCTCGACGTCGACGCCGGGTGTCAAACCCGCCAATCGAAGCGTCTTCTCGGCGAAGTCGGTCGAGTTCGATCCCGGGCTGCTCACACCGATGGTGCGGCCCCGAACATCTTCGATCGTGTTGATCGGGGAGTCAGCGGGGGCGATGAAGTCCACAGATGCCGCGGTGTAGACGTTCCCGAACGCCTTGACATCGAGTCCGCGCTCCACGGCGATGAACACCGGAATCGTCGCCGAAGTGCCGAACCCGATCCCGGAGCCGATTCCACGCACGGTGTCCAGCCCACCCGGGAACTGAACGTTCTCCAGCGCCAGCATCTCTTCTTCGTAGTAGCCCTCGGACGCTGCGATCAGAAACGGGGCCGAATGGATCAGGCTCGCCAACCCGGTGATGGCGACGTCACCTCGATAGACGCCGTCCCTACCTCGCGACTGGGTAGCACACCCGGCACCGGCTCCCACAGCGAGGAGACCCCCCAGAGCCGCCGTCACTCTCATGAAATCCCGCCGACTCAGCGAACTACTGCCCATATCGACCCGATTCCTTCTGTAGTCCCGTCACACCTGGCCCCGAAAGTGAAGCACATCACGCGACTGTTGTACAGAAGCTAACTCTGGTCTGCAGAGAGACAGTGTTGCGGGTGTCCCTAAATTCCACACTGCACCGTGGGTGCGCAGAACCTCGCGCTTTCACGATGATTGAGCAGAAGTCCGCCCCTGCGACACAGCCCCGTTCCCAGCCAGACCCAACGGGTCACGGCTCCATCCCCGAGGTCTGGTGGCGGAAAGGCTGACCGTGGTGTTCGTGACGGCGTCGGCCGACTCGATGTACCCGATCGGCAAGTCCCGCGAACATCCGAAGCACGTGGGGTCCTGGCGCTGCTCGGTCTCCCGGTTCCGATCGCCGTCGATCATCGCACTCGGCTCCGTCATGTCGCCTCCGTACCCGCATAGGTCCTGAAAGGCTCGGCCCTCCTGTGCGCGCTCATGGCCGCGTCGCTGTTGCCCGCGTCGGTTTCGCCGCCCTCATGACGTCATCAGCCACGACAGACAATGACTCCAGCACAACCGAAGTCACCTCCCGCAGGGGAGCCCCGCATGCGTCGACACAGACACGCTGGGAGCGTCGCATCCTTCTCCGTAACGCGGGGGTGTGAGTTGCCGTCGGGGTGGGATCTCACAGAAGCCGGCCGAGTCTTGCTGCGTACTTGTTCAGTACGGGCACGGCTGCCTCACGGATGTCGTGCAGGGTGGTTCTGGCTGTGGACGCACTGACACTCATTGCCGCCACGGTTTCGCCCCGGGCAGTCCGCACCGGTACGGCTATCGACAGCATGCCGAGTTCGATTTCTTCGTCGGTGCAGGCCACGCCGCTCTCCCTCGCGGTCAGGATTCGCTCGCTGATGGCATCGACATCGGTCAGTGTCTTGGGTGTGCGCGGCTGCGGGTGGCATTCTCGGAGGTAGTCGTCGAGTTGCGTATCGGGCAGTCCGGCCAGCAGTACTCGACCGGTCGCGGAGCTGTGGGCGGGCAGTTTGGCGCCGACCCGGACTCCGGTCGCGACGATCCGTGCGGCCTCGGCGCGGGCGACGAACAGGGACCACCCGTCTTCGAGAACCGCGAGCGACACCGACTCGCCCAGCGCATCGCGGGCCTCGACCAACTGCGGCTGGGCAAGTTGCGGCAGTGGCGCGGTGTCCAGATAGGCGCCGCCGAGCCGAAGCATCCTGGGTGTCGGTCGGAAGTTTCCGTTGTCGTGGGTCAGGTAACCGAGCTCGACGAGAGTGAGCAGGCAGCGGCGCGCCGCGGCGCGGGAGGTGTTCGTCCGCTGAGCGGCGTCGGTGACGGTCAGTTGCGGGTGGCGGATGCCGAAGGCCTCGATGACCGCCAGGCCCTTCGCCAGTCCGGCCATTCCCTCGGGAGCGCGGGCGGCACCCTTGACACTTCCCTCATCGTCCGGCTTAATTGTTCGAGAATTGCTCATATGTTCGTTATACGAACAGCCGCGGGGCTTGTCAAGTCCCGCCGAGCGAGTTCTCTGATGTCCCGACTGGTTGTCCAGACTGAGGAGAAATTATGGAAAGCAGCGTTGTCGACACGGTCCGCGAGACCCCGGCGGATTGGACCGACGACCTCACCCGGGTGCCGTATCGGGTGTTCCAGGGCGAAGACGTCTACGCGGCCGAGCAGACCAAGTTGTTCCACGGCCCGTACTGGAGCTACCTGTGCTTGGAAGCCGAGGTAGCCGGCCCGGGAGACTACTGCTCCACCTTCGTCGGCGAGACACCGGTGATCGTGGCGCGCGACCGAGACGGTGAGCTCTACGGCTTCGAGAACCGGTGCGCCCATCGCGGCGCCCTACTCGCCCTGGACGACCGCGGAAACACGAAGGACTTTACGTGCGTCTACCACGCGTGGAGCTACAACCTGCAGGGCGATCTGACCGGAGTAGCATTCCAGGACGGAGTCAAAGGCAAAGGCGGAATGCCTGATTCGTTCTGTATGGAGGACCACGGACCGCGCAAGATGCGCATCGCCGTACTTCACGGCCTGGTTTTCGGTAGTTTCTCCGATGACGTGCCTGACATCGAGGACTATCTCGGCGAAGAGATCACGAGTCGGATCGCCCGTGTCCTCGCGGGACGCACACCCGAGATCATCGGACGCTTCACACAAATCCTTCCCAACAACTGGAAGCTGTACGTAGAGAACGTCAAGGACTCCTACCACGCCAGCATCCTGCACCTGTTCTTCACGACCTTCGAGCTCAACCGACTGTCGCAGCGCGGTGGGATCATCGTCGACGAGAGCGGCGGTCACCACGTCAGTTACTCAGCGATCGACCGAGACGCCGAGAAGGACGTCGCGTACTCGGATCAGAACATCCGGTCCGAAAGCGCCTACACACTGGCCGATCCAACCTTGCTCGAGGGGTTCAGCGAGGTCGGTGACGATACGACGCTGCAGATCCTCTCCGTCTTCCCGGGCTTCGTGTTGCAGCAGATCCAGAACTCCGTGGCTGTGCGCCAGATCCTGCCGACCGGGGTCGAACGAACACGGCTGAACTGGACGTACCTCGGCTTCGAAGAAGACACGCCCGAGCAGCGGGAAGTACGACTCAAGCAGGCCAACCTCGTGGGCCCCGCAGGCTACATCTCGATGGAGGACGGCTGTGTCGGAGGGTTCGTGCAACGCGGAATCGCAGGTGCGGCAAGCCAATCTGCCGTGCTCGAAATGGGAGGCAGTCTCGCCGAATCCAGCGAAAGCCGTGTCACCGAAGCATCGGTCCGCGGCTTCTGGAAGGCATACCGGGCCGCGATGAACCGACAGGAAGAGGCATGAGCGTGAACGACTTCCAGCGAATCGGCCGCGTGCAGGCCGACTACTCCCGCTGCATCGACGAGGGGCCGCTCGAGCAGTGGCCGGACTTCTTCGTCGAAAACTGCATGTACCGGATCACCACCGCACAGAACTACAGCGAAGGCCTGCCCGCCGGACTGGTGTGGGCCAACACTCGCCGGATGCTGGTCGACCGCGTATCGGCGCTGCGTGAAGCCAACATCTACGAGCAACACACCTACCGTCACATCCTGGGCCAGCCCTCGGTCCTGGAAGAGAACGGTGACGGTATCCATGCCGAGACCAGCTTCCTGGTGGTACGGGTGATGCGCGACGGCCAATCCGACATCTTCGCCAGCGGGCGGTATGTCGACCGGTATGTCGACGTGGACGATCAGTTGAAGATTGCCGAACGAGTCGTGGTGTGCGACAGCACCAACATCGATACCCTGTTGGCGCTCCCGCTATGAGTGGGTCCCCCCCACGGGTCCTGCTCACGATCGGCGATCCGAATGGAATCGGCCCCGAGCTCGCGGTGAAGGCCGTCATGGCAGCGCAGGAGCATCCCGCATTCAATCCGGTCCTGGTGGGCGATCGATGTGTCGTCGAGCCGCTCGCCCACCGGGCAGGCATGACGGTCCGCGAGACAGCCGACGGCTTGGCCACGCCCATGGCCGATGTCGTCGACCTGCTTCCGGTGCCCTCGCTGCCCGCCGGGGCCTTCGCCCCGGGCCGGGTGACAGCCGAAGCCGGGAAGGCGACGGTGGCGTACCTGGAACGGGCCGTGCGCTGCCTGCAGGGCGGCGGAGCCCGCGGCATCGTCGCGTGCCCACACTCGGAAACCGCGGTCAACGCCGCCGGCATCTCCTTCGACGGATATCCGAGCTTGCTGGCCGAACTCGTCGGCGCGCGGCCCGATCAGGTGTTCTTGATGTTGATCGGTGCCGGTTTGCGCATCGTGCACGCAACGTTGCACGAATCGCTGCGGGATGCGCTTCGGCGCCTCACGCCCGAGCTGGTGCACGGGGCGGCACATGCCGCGGTGGAGACGTTACAGGCGCAGGGCATCCCGTCCCCGCGCATCGGCGTCTTCGGCATCAATCCACACGCCGGCGAGGGCGGTTTGTTCGGTGACGAGGACCTGCGGGTGACAACGCCAGCGGTGGAGCGGCTGCGCGCCGCAGGGATCGACGCCTCGGGACCGGTCGGGGCCGACCTCATGCTGGCAGACCCCGGCTTCGACGCGTTCGTCGCCATGTACCACGATCAGGGCCATATTCCCGTCAAACTCCTCGCTGGGCGCAGCGCAGCCGCGATGACGATCGGCGCCGGAGTGCGGTTCTCCAGTGTCGGCCACGGCGCGGGGTTCGACATTGCCGGCAAGGGCACAGCCGACCCGGATGCGGTAGTCGGGGCGTTGCGACTCGTCGGCGCCGCCGAAACCCATATGTCCGCACCCGGCCCCTTTGGAGCTACCTCGTGACCTACACAGTAACTGTCACCGGAACGGACATCAGCTTTCCGTGCGAGCCCGATGAGAGCGTGCTCGACGCGGCGGAACGTTCCGGATACGCGATCCCGTACTCGTGCCGCAAAGGCGTGTGCTCGAGTTGCGAAGGCGCACTCGATGCCGGCCGCCTCGATGTGCGCGGCTGGGGGATGTCGCAAGGCCCTCAGAGTGGAGTGCTGTTCTGCCAGGCCCGGCCGAGCACCGACACCTCGATCACGCCCAAGCGGATCACCAAGCAGGACACGGTGATACGCAAGACCCTGACCGCAAAGGTCCATCGGATCACCCGTCCGGCGCCCGATGTCACGGTGGTGCAGCTGCGTCTCCCCACCGGGGTGCGTGCGAAGTTCGCTGCCGGGCAGTACCTGAAAGTCTTTCTCGACGACGGTGACAGCCGGAGCTATTCGATGGCGAATCCGCCGCACGAGAACGACGGAGTGCAGCTGCACATTCGTCGGGTGCAGGGTGGACGCTTCTCCGATGAGATGCTCGGCGGGCTCGAAAGGGGAACCAGACTGAGGATCGAGCTGCCCTACGGCGAGTTCTCACTGAACCCCGACTCGGACAGGCCGGTCATCTTCGTCGCCAGCGGCACCGGCTTCGCCCCGGTCAAATCGATCATCGAGGACCACCTCAAACGTGGTGGAGAACGGTCCGTGCACCTCTACTGGGGCGCACGAGGACAGGGCGACATCTACCTACCCGAGTTGCCCGCGAAGTGGGCCTCGGATCCGGGTCGTGTCTCCTTCACTCCCGTCCTGTCACATCCCGCGGAGGACTGGACCGGACGCACCGGGCTCGTTCATCGAGCGGTGCTCGAGGACTACGCGAACCTCAGCGACCACGAGGTCTATGCATGCGGAAGCCCCGCAATGACCTCGGCGGCACGCGAGGATTTTGTCCACGAGGCCGGTTTGGCGCCAGACAATTTCTATTGCGACGCCTTCGTACCGTCGGGCGAGCCCGTTGTCACCGCGTGATCCGCTACCACGACCACATCATCCGGGCAACCGGGCATCAGATATTGTGAGGCAATCATGTCCTTAGCACCATCGCGCGTGACACTGCCGGATTTCATCGATTCGCGGCCAGTGAGTCGATACCAGTACATCGTGATCGCCCTGTGTGGGGTGGTCATGTTCATCGACGGCTTCGACACCCAGAGCATCAGCTACATGGCGCCCCACATCGCCGAGGAGTGGGGCCTGTCGAAACAGGTGCTCGGGCCCATCTTCTCCGCCGCTCTCGCCGGTCTCATGGTCGGCTATCTGGCGCTCTCGCCGCTGTCCGAGCGGTTCGGCCACCGCCGGATGATCCTCACGAGCACGGTCATCTTCGCGCTCGGCACGTTGGCGGCGGCCTGGTCACAGAACGTCACCGAACTGATGGCGTTGCGCTTCATCACCGGAATGGGGCTCGGTGCCGCCGCGCCGAGTGCCATCGCACTGACGGGCGAATTCAGCCCCAAGCGTCTTCGAGCAACCTTCGTCCTGGTGATCTATTGCGGCTTCTCCCTCGGATTCGTCGCGGCAGGGCTGGTCTCCGGTTGGCTGATCCCGATCCTCGGCTGGCGGTCGGTACTCGTCGTCGGCGCAGTAGCACCGCTGCTCCTGCTCCCGGCGTTGCTGCGCTACCTGCCGGACTCACTCACCTCAATGATCAACCGAGGCGCGGAGCCCAACAGAATCCAGGCGATCTTCCGCAAAATGGATCCCGCCCTCGCCGTCGGCCCCGACATCACCTACGAGGCCGAGAAGCGGACCGACGGACAACGCACTGCACTGAGGAGCCTGTTCACCCGTGACCGGGTCTTGGGAACCCTGCTGCTGTGGCTGGTCTTCGTCATCAACCTCGGCGAGTTTTACGCGCTGCAGAGCTGGCTACCGTCGATCATGACGAGCCTGGACTACAACATGGGTACCGTGGTCACCGCCACCACCCTCACGACTGTCGGCGGCATCGCCGCTGCATTTGTCACCGGGCCCTGTATGGACCGACTCGGCGCGTACGTCACCCTCGGAACCGTTTATGTCGTCGGATTCGCATTCGTTGCGCTGACCGGTGTCGCCTTTACGGCGCCGTTGTGGGTCCTATTGACGGCCAATTTTTTTGCGGGGGTCTGCATCAGCGGTGGACAGAAGAGCCTCATCGCGCTGTCCGCGGTGTTCTATCCGACACCGATGCGGTCCACCGGGGTTGGATGGGCGTTGGGTGTTGGCCGCCTCGGCGGCATCGTCGGGCCGATCGCGGTCGGAGCGGCACTCGGCATGGGCTGGTCCGCCAGTGCAGTCTTCTACGCAATGTCAGTCCCCATGCTCGTCGCCGGAGCTGCGGTCTTCCTCCTCGGCCGCTGGGTCCGAAGCGACAATCACCCCGATCGCAAGTCGGCAGAAAGTCATTCGCTCGCCCGCAAGTAGTGTGGATCGGCAACACCGGCCGGGTGATCTCAAGGCCTGCGATCTCCAGCTGGGTCGGCTACCACGACCGCGGTGCACAGGCAACGCGCTGCCACCCCGCCTGGGCGATGTCACCCCCTTCGTGATCTCGCGGCCGTCCAGTCCGAGACCGAGCTCGCCGAACCGTGGGACGGCGGTACCGTGGATACCGAGGACATTCTGGGCCGAAACCCAAAGACCCGGCCTCGGCGTCGAACCTCGGATTTCGCGTTCACCGCCACACCCCAAGGGCGAAGATCTGCAAACTGTTCGGCCGCCCGGCCTGGACGGCACCCGGCGCTGTTCCAGGCCCTCGACGGCCCGAGTTCTGGTGGGTCATCGCAAAAGTACAAGACGTCAACCTTTTGAAAAAGTGGAGTCGGCGGACGAACTCCATGGAACCCGCAGTTCGTCAAGTCAAATGAGCACCCAGTTCCGTTCCCGGGACGCCTCGCAGGCCTGAAAATGGGGTCGGGTCGCCCGCCGACGCCGACGTTTTCTTGGGAGTGTAAGCCCGTAAATAAGCCTGGCGCCGGGGCCCGACCTTGGAAGGGTCACGCACTGTTGCTTCGAGCACGCCGGTCAGAATTTCGGATTCCCTCGACCGAGGCCCCCAGGCGGCCCGCCCGTGGAGAGTTCCGACGCGACTGGAGGACAAACAAAGTGGAGCCGGAACTGGAAGAGATTCCCGACGATGATCACGAGTTGGTGATCGATCGGGTTGCTGCGATCGATGTGGCCAAGGCGGCGGGCAAGGTGGTGGGACGTCAGCGCCGCCCGATCCCCGTCGCCGGCGCACACGTGACGGTCGCTTCAGCGCGTCGAGGACGGCGACGTCCTCGATGGTGGAGGGCACGGTATTCCTCGTGGTCGGCGATCTGCCGCATCGTCTTGCGCAGGATCTTGCCCGAGCGGGTCTTGAGCAGCGCCTGCACTACCGTCAGCGACGCGTCCGGGAACCACCGGTACATTCGCCTCCCCCTCGTATGTCGCTTGCCAGGGTGATGGGACCACCTCGTTGCCACGAGCATTGGACCATCCGTAGGTGTCATCGAGCATCGCCTTCTGAACTGCCAATGGGACTGCCCCGGCTCTGGTTGACACCCGCGCAACCACCGAAGCCAGATCCACAAGAGCAAAAAGCGCGCATTGCAATATTGAGTGCGATCCGGAAGCGCCCTCGGGGAGACCAAAATCGCTGGGCGGGTTGCCGATTCGACTTGTCATCTGCAGACCTACCATCTGCAGACCTGTCCGGCGCGGACCTGCTCAAGGCAACTTTGACCCACGCGGACCTGACTGACGTGTTTTAGAGCGCATCTGAAAACTCGGGGTGATCGGCGTGTGACTGGTGAGGAATGGGTGAACTCCTGGTAGGTCAGTAGGTGCTTACGCCACGACCCGACCAGGAGTTCACTTGCCATCATCGCTCATCGCACTGTGTCCGTCATGCCTACCCCGGATCCGGGGATCGGGCATCGGTGCGCGGTCTACTCGTCATCCTCGGTGACCGATGCTCAATGGGCGATTCTCGAACCACTGCTTCCTCCACCCGGCAACACCACCGGCAGCGGTGGTCGTCCCGAAAAGCACTGCCGCCGTCTGCTACTCGATGCGATCTTCTATGTCGTTCGAGGTGGGATCGCCTGGCGGCAGTTGCCGGCGGAGTTTCCTCCCGCGACCACGGTGTACGCGATCTTCGTCCGCTGGGTCCGCGCGGGAGTATGGCAGCGGATCCACGACGCGCTGCGCGATCGAGTGCGGGTCCAGGGCGGCGGCCACCCGTTGCCGTCCGCGGCGATCGTCGACGCCCAATCGGTGCAGGGCGCCGACACCGTGCCCCGGTCGAGTCGTGGATACGATGCGGGAAAGAAGACGAACGGCCGTAAACGGCACATCGCTGTGGACTCGAACGGGCTGCTGCTGGCGGTCGTGGTGACGATGGCCGGGATTCAGGACCGTGACGGCGCGTTCCGGCTGCTGGCTGCGTTGCGCGCCCAGTTCTCGACAATCAGCCTGGTCTGGGCGGACGGTGGCTATGCCGGACGGCTGATCGACTGGTCGAAACGAGTTGTGTCACTGACGGTTCAGGTCGTCAAGCGCACCGACGATGTCAAAGGGTTCAGGGTTCTTCCCCGTCGGTGGGTGGTCGAGCGGACCTTCGCCTGGATCTGCAAACACCGCCGATGCGTCCGCGACTACGAGACTCGACCCGACCACCACGAAGCCATCGTCTACATCGCCATGATCGCGACCATGTCACGCCGACTCGCCCGCACAGCGTGACCCGAGCCAGAGTTTTCAGATGCACTCTTACACCGACGAAACGGTATAGCCAGCCGGTTTCACTCCTCCACCGAGCCGCGTAGCACCGACCGAACGTTGGGGCGATCGGTTCCCGGTAGCGGAACGGCGGATTCTGGCGGTCATCACAACAGCAGTCGTTCCATCTCTTCGATGGGTGTGCGAAATTCTAACCGTTTCCGGGGACGCTCATTGAGTTGCCGTGAGACCCACTCCAGGTCCGCTTTCGAGTGCACACTCAGGTCCGAACCTTTGGGGAAGTACTGACGGAGAATGCCGTTCGTATTCTGGTTGGTCCCGCGCTGCCAGGGTGCGTGTGGATCACAGAAGTAGATGTCGATCCCGGTGGCCGCGCTGACGCTCTTCCAGTCCCGCATCTCCGAACCCTGGTCCCACGTCAAGGTCCGGCGCAGGCTCGTGGGCAGCGTCTCGAGCTGTTCGGTCAACGCGGGCGCGGTCTGCTCGGGCTTGTATCCGTCGGGCAGATGAACGAGCATGACGGTGCCGGTCGAACGTTCGACGAGTGTGCCGATCGCGCTCAGATTCCGTTTGCCGACAATGAGATCACCCTCCCAATGTCCCGGTACTGCACGGTTTTTCACGTCTTTGGGGCGGTCCGCGATGTTGGCCATGTCGGGGATCCGATTCTTGCGCTGGCCGGCCTTCCGACTGGGCCGGCGCAGCCCACGTCCGGTCCGCAGCGATCGGGTGAGGGTGTGTTCGAGTCCGCCGCGGGCGGGTTGGTAGAGCGATTGGTAGATGGTCTCGGTGCTCACCCGCATCTGTGGATCGTCGGGGAAATCGAGTCGGAGGCGGCCCGCGATCTGCTCGGGTGAATGGCGCTCGGTCAGGGATTTCTCCACCGTCTCACGTAGCGACGGATTGGTGGCGAGCTTGGACGGCTTGGGCCGCGAGGCCCGATGGTAGGCGGCTGCGTGAGCCGATCTGGCTCGGTACCGCCCGGACGGCTCACGATTGCGGGCGATCTCGCGTGAGATCGTCGAGGGACTCCGGTTCAGGGTTTTCGCAATGTCACGAAGCGTGTGACCTGCGGCGATGCCGATGGCGATCTCTTCCCGTTCCGCGAACGTCAAACACCGGCCCTTGAGGTTGCGGCCACGCCGGGGACGCACCCCACCGCATGCCGCAAGCCACCGAGCACCCTGCTTGCGATACGAGCCGGCCGCCTCGGCCGCGTCCGTGATGAACTCACCCGCAGCCATCCCGGCCCAGAACGTCTGAAAGATCTCCGGAACCATCCGATGAGAATATTTCGCCATGTGCAACACCCTTTGATCAGTGGTGTTGCGATCACCGCACGAACCCAAGGAACGCCTACCGGGGCACCGTCCCGGAAAGGGGCGTTCACCGGCATAGGCAGTAGCTTCCGAACACGGGCCTACCGAACTGTCCGAAGCTGGGACAGTTGGCGGTGGCGGTTGTCACAAAAATGACTTCTCAGTGACCTGAACCACAGAAAGGTATGAGATGTCGACTACGGCTTCTGCGCCCACGGAAACTTCGGCAACGGAATCGCTCGAACTGGATGCGCTGATCATCGGCGCGGGGGTTGCCGGTCTGTACCAGCTGCACCAGCTCCGCGAACAGGGTCTGCGAGTGCGGGCCTACGACACCGCCGGCGACGTCGGCGGCACGTGGTACTGGAACCGCTATCCCGGTGCGCGCTTCGATTCCGAGGCGTACATCTACCAGTACCTGTTCTCGGAAGAGCTGTACAAGAACTGGAGTTGGAGCCAGCGTTTCCCCGGCCAACCGGAGATCGAGCGCTGGATGCATTACGTCGCAGACACCCTCGACCTTCGCCGCGACATCCAACTGTCCACCATGATCACCAGTGCGCACTACGACGAGCGGGCCGACAAGTGGATCGTGCGGACCGATCGCGGCGAGACGATCACCACCCGGTTCCTGGTCACCTGCAGCGGAATGCTCTCGGCTCCGATGTCGTACGTGTTCGAGGGCCAGGAAGAATTCAGCGGGCCGATCTTCCACACCTCCCGCTGGCCGAAAGAGGGCGCCGATCTCGACGGCAAACGTGTCGCCGTCATCGGCGTCGGTGCCACCGGCATCCAGGTGATCCAGACCGTGGCCGACAAGGTCGAACATCTGAAGGTCTTCATCCGCACACCTCAGTACGCCCTCCCGATGAAGAACCCCACCTTCGACGAGTCGGACGTGGCGGCGTACAAGAGCCGGTTCGCCGAGCTGAAAGAAACATTGCCGAATACGTTCAGCGGCTTCGAGTACGACTTCGAGCACGTGTGGGCGGATCTGACACCGGAGCAGCGCAACGATGTACTCGAGGAGATCTACGAGAACGGCTCGTTGAAGCTGTGGCTCGCCTCGTTCGGTGAGATGTTCTACGACGAGGAGATCAGCGAAGAGATCTCGGAGTTCGTTCGGCGCAAGATGCGCGCACGGCTCCAGGATCCCCACCTGTGCGACCTGCTCATCCCCACCGACTACGGCTTCGGAACACATCGTGTGCCGTTGGAAACGAACTACCTCGAGACCTATCACCGCCCGAACGTCGAGGCCATCGGAGTCCGCGACAACCCGATCACCCGGATCGTGCCCCAGGGCTTGGTCCTGGCCGACGGAACGCTGCACGAGGTCGATGTCATCGTGATGGCCACGGGCTTCGACGCCGGCACCGGATCTTTGACGCGGATCGACATCCGCGGGCGCGGCGGCCGGGCACTGAAGGACGACTGGAATCGCGACATCCGCACGACCATGGGCTTGATGGTGCACGGCTACCCCAACATGCTCACGACCGGTGCCCCTCTGGCGCCTTCCGCGGCACTGTGCAATATGACCACCTGCCTGCAGCAACAGACCGAGTGGATCGCCGAATGCATCCGGTACATGCGGGCGCACGACCACACCGTCATCGAGCCGACGCGGGCCGGTGAAGACGAGTGGGTTGCCCATCACGACGAGACCGCGAATGCCACGCTGGTCTCGAAAACCGACTCTTGGTACAACGGCGCCAACGTCCCGGGCAAGCCTCGGCGAGTGTTGTCCTACATCGGCGGAGTCGGCACCTATCGGGAGAAGACCCTCGCCGCAGCGGCCGCCGGGTACAAGGGTTTTCAACTGAGCTGATCCGACATCCATTTCATCGGCCCAAAGGAGGACGACAATGATCGAGAACCCGTACTACACAAACGAATTTCATGGCGATTACGAACTGATCGGCATCGGACAGCTCGACTTGGAGGAAGGCGGTTCCATCCCCGACTGCCAGTTGGCGGTGGCAACCTTCGGCGTATTGAACGAGGCCAAGGACAACGCGATCCTCATCCCGACGTGGTATTCGGGTACACACCAGATCTGGCGGGATGTCTACATCGGCCCCGACCACGCGCTCAACCCGGAGAAATACTTCATCGTCTGCATCGACCAGATCGGCAGCGGGCTGTCGGTCTCCCCACATAATGCCGCCGGCGCCAACGCCGGTATTGCGATGTCGAAGTTCCCGCACGTCCGCATCGGCGACAACGTGGTCGCGCAGGAGCGACTGCTGCGTGAGCACTTCGGCATCGAACGCCTCGCCCTGGTGACCGGCGGGTCGATGGGCGCCCAGCAGACCTACGAGTGGGCGGTGCGCTTCCCCGACAAGGTGCTGCGCGCCGCGCCGATTGCGGGCACAGCACAGAACACGCCGGGCGACTTCCTCATCGCCGAGGCGATGCGCGAAGCGATCCAGTCGAGTCCGGGCTGGAACGGCGGGGAATACACCTCCAACGAACAGGTCGTCGACGGGCTCATCCGGCAGGCCCACATCTGGGCCATCGTCGGATTCTCCACCGAGTTCTGGAAGCATGAGGTGTGGCGGGCGATGGAGTTCGACTCCAAGGAGGCGTTCCTGAGCGGATTCCTCGAGCCCTACTTCACTGCGATGGACCCCAACGCGCTCCTCACGCAGTCGTGGGCGTGGCAGCGCGGTGACGTCGCCCGCCATACCGGCGGTGACCTGGCGGCAGCACTCGGCCGCATCACCGCCAAGACCTTCGTCATGCCCATCGACGAGGATCAACTGTTCCCGGTCCGGGACTGTGTCCCGGAGCAGGAATTGATCAAGAACAGCGAACTGCGGGTCGTCGAGGACACCCTTGGTCACTTGGGTCTGTTCGGTGTTTCACCGACCTACATGCCCCAGATCGACCGGCACCTCGGGGACCTCCTCGACATCGAGGTCTGAAGCCGGGCCGGGCGCGGCGTCGAGCTTGATCGACACAGCCAGCTCATCCGCCGCGAACCACCCGGTCGCCCGAGTCCAATAATCCTGCTGTCTGACAACCCTTTCGGAGAAAATCGATGCATCATCTGATCGTCTGTTACGGCCACCCGGACGAACCCGCGTCCTTCGACCAGTACTACAGCACCACCCATCGCCCACTGGCCGACAAGATCCCCGGTGTTCGCACCTGGCACGCCGGCAAGGTCAGCGCCCTCGACCAGTCGCAGGCGCCCTACCACCTCGTTGCCGTCTTGAGCTTCGACTCCCGGCAGGCACTCGACGACGGACTCGCCTCACCCGAAGGGCAGGCCGCCGCCGCCGACATCGGAAACTTCGCCACCGGCGGAGCCACCCTGTTCGTCACCGACGACTTCATCCCCTCCGCCTGACCTGAGGCCGCGCACATCCCGGACCGTGAACGCCCCGCGGTCCGGGATGCGCCGTTCGGTGGCTCCGCCAACCACCCGTCACACGCAATGTCCGCTCTCTGGCGGGTCATTTCCGAATACGGAGCGAAAGCCCTGTTCACCGCCCTACCGCGCTGCGCGCGGTCAGAAAGGTGGATCCCGAGGCGGCCGAGGTGGCGCACTACGATCTGTCGAAGTTCCGGTCGTTGTTCCTGGCCGGTGAGCGGCTGGACCCGGAGACCTACCGGTGGGAGCAGGCCAAGTTGGGTGTACCGGTGGTCGACCCCTGGTGGCAGACCGAGACCGGATGGCCGATCGCGGCGAACCTGCGCGGGTTGGCACCGATGCCGATCAGGCCGGTTCGCCGTCGGTGCCGGTGCCCGGGTACGACGTGCGGATTCTGGACGAGGACGGCACCGAGATGGGGCCCGGTCAGGAAGGCGCGGTCTGCCTGAAGCTGCCGATGCCGCCGGGCACCTTGCCCACCCTGTGGGGCGCCGACGAACGGGTATGTCGCGTCCTACCTGACGCGGTTCCCTGGCTACTACCTCACCGGTGACGGCGGATACCTCGATGAGGACGGCTACCTGTTCGTGATGGGACGTACCGACGACGTGATCAACGTCGCCGGGCACCGGCTCTCCCCTGGGTTGATGAAGGCGGTGCTGGCGGCGCACCCGGCAGTGGCCGAGTGCGCGGTGATCGGCGTGGCCGACCGGTTGAAGGGTCAACTGCCGCGCGGGTTCGTGGTGCTCAAAGATGGAATCGACATCGATCACGACACGCTGCAGGGCGAGTTGATCGCCGCGACGCGTCGAGACATCGGCGCCGCGGCAGCCTTCCGGCAGGTGACCATCGTGGAGCCACTGCCGAAAACGCGATCGGGCAAGATCCTCCGCAAGTCGATGCGGGCCATCGCCGACGGCCACGACGAGCCGGTCCCCTCCACCATCGAGGACCCTGCGGTGCTCGACGCGCTGAGACCGGCGCTCCGCGGCGAATAGCTCGGCGCTGCGAATCCGCAGTGCCGGCATCCGCCCGGACGGTCGGTCGCGGGTCGACGCAGGTTTCCGATGTCCTATTCTGGGACACTCAGGGAAAGTGACCTGCGACACAGTAGTGGGGTGAGCCGGAGACACCAGGACGGAGATTTGATGGACAGCGACCCTAGGCGGCGGCGAGTGACTACCGATCGTCGCCCCGCTTCATCCCTGTCCGCAACGGACGAGGTCTCCAGCTTCATCGCCCAGTCGTGGCAGCGATCTCGTCAGGCGGGCGTGGTGCCGGACGGTTCGAGCCCTCCTCGTCTCCAGTTCGTCGAAGACCTCGACCTGCGTCGCCGGCTGGTGCAATGCGCCTCACCGATCCTCGATCGCCTGCACGACGACCTGTCCGGAATGTCACTCAGCGTCGCGCTGACCGACGAGCATGCCCAAGTCATGCTGCGGCGCGACAATGATCCTGTCCTTGCCGCCAAGCTCGACAGCGTCTATTTCGCGCCCGGGTTCAACTACTCCGAGGAACTCATCGGCACCAATGGCGTCGGCACCGCCCTCGAGACCGGCATGGCCGTCTACGTCGACGGCCGCGAGCACTTTCACGAGGCAATCCACGATTTCACCTGCGCCGGCGCGCCCATCCACAATCCGATCCTCGGACGTGTCGAAGGATTGATCGATATCAGCGGTCTCGCCCGAGAGGCGAACCCGCTGATGCGTCAACTCGCGCTCGGGGCTGCACGGGACGTCGAGTCGGCACTGCGTTCGACAGGATCGGCGAAACAACAGCTCGTGCTGGGAGAGTTCCTCGCAGCCTGTCGACGTCGACAGGTCGCGGTGTACTCACTGAGCTGCGGCGTCTTCATGTCGAACACCATCGGTTCTCGCCTGCTCGATCCGATCGACGAGGCGTTCCTCCGCGAGGAAGCACATTCGCTGCTCGGCCCCTCGCGGATCACCCAGCTCGCCCTTCACCTCCCCTCGGGCGGCACCATCACGGTCAAGCGCAACATCATCGAGGACGGTGCCGAGGTCGCGGGAGTGATCCTCGAAGTCGAACGGCCTCCGCACCCCAGGTCCTCGACCACGCACCACCGCAGCCTTCCTGCGCTGCCCGGATCGACCGGATCCTCACCGCAATGGACCCGGTGCAGCAGGGAGCTGATCTCCCTGGCATCCACCGATGCCAACACGATCCTGCGGGGAGAAGGTGGAAGCGGCAGGCTCACCCTTGCGCGCGGGGCACATCTGTACAAGAACCCCCAAGCACCGATTGCCGTCGTGGACTGTAACCCCACGGAATCCGTCGAGGAACGCCTGAGAAGCGCGCTGGATTCCGCCGCCACCACCGTCGTTCTCCGCGATATCGACCTGCTCGACGCACGCCTGGACCGGGCCGTCTCCGATGTGGTGTCCGCCGATCAGCGCAGCTATCCGGCACGGTGGATCGTTGCCACCTCGTCCACCGACGGAGATCGGCTCCTGCACTCCGCCCTTGCTCGCAACTTCACCACGACAATCGATGTCCCCGCGTTGCGACACCATCCCGGCGACGTACCGGCAATCATTCGAATGTGCTTGGGGCAGCTCGCACCTCACCGCGACGCCGACATCCCCGACGACGTGTTACGGGTGCTGAAGAAATACCACTGGCCGGGCAACATCACCGAACTCGTGGACACGCTCAAGCACGCTCTGCGCGCCAAGCCGGCGGGGGTGATCACCGCAGTCGACCTGCCACCCGCACTCAGTTCGGCGCCTCGGCGAACGATGACGGCGATGGAGAGCGCCGAACGCGATGCCATCGTGGTGGCGCTCCGCGAATGCGGCGGCAACCGCGTGGCAGCCGCGAAATCACTGGGGATCGCCCGGTCGTCGCTCTATCGAAAGATCGACACCTTCGGCATTCACCTGTGACCTCCTCGGCGCAGGCTCATCGGTCCAGACATCCGATGTCTCGACGCCGGAAGTCGACGATCACGACCGAGGGTGTCGTGAATCTTCATAAACCTGTCCCGCTGGTTCTAGTTTCGCCGCACCGCCGGGCAGAGAGGCCGCACCGCCGGGCAGAGAGTGTGACAGCAGCGCTCAGCAGATCGCAGACCGCGACGGCAGGGCAGTACCGTGGATCACCTGATCCCGGGTGGGCAATGCGGCCCGCGGAATGGAGAAGACGATGACAGCACGAGACGACGAATACCGGCTCCTGAACTGGCGGACCACGAAGCCGCAGGCGAGAGGGTGCAGCGGTGGGAGCAGATGCTGTCCACGACCCACCTGCCGTGGTCGGTGACCGTTCCCGACGACACCTCGCGGCCGTTCGACGCCTACGTTCGGCGCTGCGCTGCCGATGCTTGTACCGAATCCCTATTGTGTAGTGCACGCTCATCGGCGTTGGTTGCAGAGTGACTGGCCAGACCAGAGTCCCGGACTTCACGGCAGGTGCAGGCTCGTCGGGAAACTGCTGCCGTAGACGAATAGCTGTTGAGTGATGCTCAGCTGCCTACCGTGCGGTTTCGCCACCAAAGAACCTATGTGCCGGGACGGCGGTTGCCGTCGATGCTGTCGTGAGGAGCCCCCCGGTTGAGAAGTGGACGTTCCCGTTTTCCCGGGCGGTGTTGGTCCGTGCGCCGAGCGTTTTCAGGGCCTCTTCGACCGGGGCGTTGCCGAAAGCCTTCGCGATCCGCTGGTGGAGCGCGACGACTCTCTTGGTCTCCAGGAGGAATTCGTTGAGATCGCGCTCGACAGTCGCTCGCCAGTCTTCGAACTTCAGGCGTCGAGTCTCGTACTCGTTCCACTTGTCGGCGAAGTTTTCACCGTCACAGGCGGGGTTTTCCACCCAGTACCGCCCGCTGCGCTTTTCGATGTGCTCGGGCATTCGCTGTACTGCGCTCATGGTCGCGTCGACGAGGTCCGTTTCGCCCTCGTATCCCTTGCCGGCGAGGGTCGTGATGAGGCTGGACGGGGGGCGGTCGTCGAGGTCGTTGGCGAAGTAGATGTCTCTGTGTCGCTTGAGGATTTGTACGACGCGGTGGAGTGGGGTGCGTACGCGGTGATTGGGCACCGCGTCGACCGAGCCGTACGAACTGGCCAGTATGGCGCGTTCTTCCTCGAACTGCTTGGCGCACTGGGTGCGGAACCACTCGACGTAGGCCAGCGGGTTGGATTTCTGCCAGTTCCGTAGGTTGCGGTCCGTGAGCTCGATCGCGGTCGCCGATGGGGAATCGGCATCCGGAATGGCGGGAAGCACGTCCATGTGGAAGTTGTCGTAGTGCAGGCACCAGGAGCGTCGGCCTTCGGAGACTTTGCCGGGGCTCTCGCACGCCTGACCGTCATGATCCTTGCGGTAGTCGTCAAGCAGTGCGCCTACCCTGTTTTTGAGTTCCTGCTGCGTGGTAGAGGTCTTTGCGACGTCGAGTTGGGACACGAGGTCCAGGTCGTACTCGTTTCGCTCTCCCACACACCCCAGGCAGCCTCCAGGATCGACCACAACCGGCGCAACGACCACCCCGATAGGGAAGACCGACCCGGCGGCACCCGTCCCGGTCGACAACCGCAGGGAGCTACCGCCCCGACCCCGGGGTCGCAAACGAAAAGACGTGTTTGCAGCACCCCCGGACCCGGCACGGTCCTGACGCACCCAGCCGACGGGACGCCCACCACCTCCACACCCGCCCTTGCAGGCACCCTGCAAACCTGCAAAACGACCCGCAACCTGCAAACGCCCCCCTTCGGACCTAGGAGTTCGTCGTAGATACTGCGGCGCGGGGCCGGCTTTTTCGCGCTGAGTGCGACGAGGTTCGCCGTGGTTGCGACGAACTATGGATGCCGGCGAGCCGCCAGGGCAGTAATGGCTGCTATCGCGACCACAGGTGCACACCGGCGGGGCGGAGGCGTTCGGGGGTCTCGCCTTAATTGTGCACCGTGCACTACTGCTCCTATGAAGTTCGTCATCGCAGCCAATGTATTGCGCAGTAGCCCGCCGTAGTGTTCCAAGTCACATACATCCATCTACTGCACAGGAGTGCACATGGCACCGGCTTACCTCCCTTGGCTGCTGGCTGAGCCGTTCGGGTCTGCACCCGCGATCCGAGACGACCTCCGCGAGTTCTCATTCGAGCAACTCGACGCGAGGGTGGCCGCCGTTGCCGCCCAGTTCGCCGGACGAGATGTGGGTCGTGGCGACGTTGTGGCCGTGATGCTGCCCAACCGCAGCGAGCTTGTCGTCGCCATCTTTGCCGCCTGGCGCCTTGGCGCCGCCGTGACTCCGGTCAACCCAAATTTCACCGAACAGGAGGCCACCCATCAGATCGCCGATGCCGGCGCCACGCTGGTCGTGAACGCCGGTCCCGGCGCCCCCACCGGCGGCAAGCCAACAATCGCCGTGGACGACCTCGCCGAACATTCCACCGGGGAGGTGCCTGCACCGGTCGTACTCGCAGACAGCGACATGGCCCTGGTGATCTACACGAGCGGCTCCACCGGCCGACCCAAGGGCGTCATGATCACACATGGCAACGCCGACGCCATGACGGCTTCGATCGTCGAGGTGATGGCGCTCACCACCAGTGACCACTGCCTTCTCATCCTCCCGCTGTTCCACGCAAATGCGCTCATGGTGAGCCTCCTCGCGTCCCTGCGCGTGGGCGCCCAACTGACCGTGGTGGGCAAGTTTTCTCCAGACACCTTCTTCCACGCCGTCGAGAAGCACCGCCCCTCCTACTTCTCGGGCGTCCCCACCATCTTCGCGCTCCTGGTGACCAAGGCCGCCGAACGCGACACCGACCTGTCCTCGCTGCGCTTCGCCATCTGCGGCGCCGCCCCCGCCACCCGCGAACTGCTCCAGGCCTCCGAGGAGATGCTCGGAGCCCCGCTGCTGGAGGGCTACGGCCTCACCGAAGCCACCTGCGCGTCCGCCATCAACCCCCTCGTCGGCCTCCGCAAGATCGGCACGGTCGGCCCATCCCTTCCCGGTCAAAGCATCCGGGTGGTCGACGACGAGCTGCGCGACGTGCCCACCGGCGAGACCGGCGAGGTGCTGATCACCGGACCCGTCGTGATGGCCGGCTACCTCGGGAACCCCGAGGCTACCGAGAAGACCATCGTCGACGGCTGGGTCCGCACCGGCGACGTGGGCGTGCTCGACTCCGACGGCTACCTGACCCTGGTGGACCGCATCAAGGACATGATCATCCGCGGGGGAGAGAACCTCTACCCCAAGGAGATCGAGAACGCGATCGGCAGTCTGCCCGGTGTGCTCGAAGTGGCCGTGATCGGCAGACCTGACGACGTGATGGGAGAAGTGCCTGTCGCGTTTGTGGTCCCGTACCCGGACGCCTCACTGACTCCCGAGACCGTGATCGAGCACTGTCGCAACCTGCTCACACGGGTCAAGGTGCCCGTCGCCGTGGACATCGTGACCGAACTCCCCAAGAACCCCGTGGGGAAGATCGACAAGCCCGGACTGCGCAAGGCGCTCGTCGGCTGACCTCGCGCGAGGGCGAGGCCACTCCGTCGTCGTACGACCTCCCCGTGTCCCTTCCGTCCCTTCTTTTCTCATATCGACAGTCGACGATCGTCGATTTTCGTTTCTTCGTGCCCAAACGCACCACTCAACTCGCCCCAGGAGGAGTCATGGGTTTTCGCCAAGCCGACGTTCCCGACGTGGACCCGGCAGAATTCGAAAAGATACCGACCATGGAGCGGATGAAGCTGCTCTGCCTGCACTGGGTGGACTATGGCTTCGGCGCCCCCAAGATCATGCACTCGTTGTACCTGGTCAAGGGCCTGTTCTTCATCATCGCCGGCTGGCTTCTCATCGGCCTCACCACTCCCGGCTTGCCGCTGCTCGACCTGGGCGCCTGGTGGGGCGAGATGATCGTCCTACAGAAGTCCATGCTGTGGGTGGTGCTCTGGTCTGCCACCGGCTTCAACGAATCGTGGGGCCCGCTGGCGTTCAAGTTCACACCCAACACTGCCGGGTACCGCTACTGGATCCGCACCGGTACCCTGCGGCTCCCGCCCTGGCCCGGCAAGATCCCGCTGACCGGCGGTGACGAGCGCAAGGCCATCGACGTGTGGCTGTACCTCGGGATGCTCGCCTCCCTCGTCGCGGGCCTGGTGTTGCCCGGCCAGCAGACCGCCGCCGCCTACAGTGAGCCCGGCCTCCTGCCGATGTGGCCCTTCATCGCCTTTATCGCCTTTCAGCTGGTCATGGGACTGCGGGACAAGGTCGCCTTCCTGGCCTCCCGCCCCGAGCAGTACTCCGTGATGCTGCTCGCCTTTGGTGTCCTGACCAACTACGCCGCCGGGCACGTGGACATGATCGTGGTAGCCAAGATCGCGATCTTCGCCGTCTGGTGGGGCGCGTTCCTGTCCAAGATCGGGCATCACTTCACGCCCACCGTGCAGACTATGCTCACCAATTCGCCGATCAACAAGTCCAAGACCCTGCGACGCGCGCTCTACCGCAACGTGCCCGAGGACCTGCTGCCCTCCCGTCTCGCCTGGTTCTGCGCACACGTCCTCGGCACGGTCGTCGAGTTCCTGGTGCCGATAGTCCTGCTCTTCACCACCAACTGGGTGGTGGCAGTGCTCGCCGCAGCGTTCATGACGTGCTTCCACGCCTTCATCTACTCGATGTTCGCCGTGGCCATGCCGCAGGAATGGAACCTCTACTTCGGCTTCCTCTCCCCGTTCGTGTTCCTCGGCTTCTTCGCCGGCGACGGCTACGCCGTGTGGGACGCGAGCAATCCCTGGATCGTGGTGGCGGCCGCGGTCTTGACCCTCACCCTGCCGATCGTAGGCAACTTCCGACCCGACCTGATCTCGTTCCTGCTGTCCATGCGTCAGTACGCCGGCAACTGGTCGTCCGCCACCATGGCGTTCCGGAACAACGGCTGCGAGGCCAAGCTGGACAGCCCCGACTTCATCACCGAGATCACCTCGCACAAGCACCAGCTGTCCAGCCTGTTCGGGCCTGAAGCCGCCGAGATCTTCCTCCAGAAGACCGCCGCCTTCCGGCTCTTGAATTCTCAAGGACGGGGCCATATGTCGCTGATGATGGATCACCTCGACGACCTGGACAATTACCGGTTTCGCGAGGGCGAGATGATGTGCACGTTCTTCGTGGGCTGGCAGTTCGGCGACGGGCACCTGTTCAACCCCTTCACCATCGCCGCCATCCAGAAGCGGTGCCACTTCGAGCCCGGCGAGTTCATCACCGTCTGGACCGAGTCGCAGCCACTGCACAAGAAAACCCTCGAGTACAAGGTGATCGACGCGGCGCTCGGTGTGGTCGAGACCGGCTACTACGTGGTGAAGGACGCGCTCGCAGAGCAGCCGTGGCTGCCCAACGGGCCGATCAACTACACCGTCACCTGGCGCGATCCCGACTATGTTCCCGCAGGGGCCAGTCCCGACTATGTTCCCGCAGGGGCCAGTCCCGACTATGTTCCCGCAGGGGCCAGTAGGGATCCCATACCAGAGGTGGCAGGCTGAACTGATGACCACCGCCGTCGTCGTCGGTAGCGGGCCCAACGGCCTAGCCGCCGCCCTGACACTCGCCGCCGAGGGAGTGGACGTGACCGTTCTGGAAGCGTCCGACTCCCCCGGCGGCGGCACCCGGTCCGGCGAGGTGACGTTGCCCGGACTCCTCCACGACCACTGCTCCGGCTTCCACCCGCTCGCGTTGGATACCGGATTCAGCCGACAGTTCGACCTCGCCGCGCACGGTCTCGAGTGGCTGTGGCCCGAGGTCCAGTACGCGCACCCGCTCCACGGCGGGCGGGGGGCCGCGGTGGTGCGGTCCGTCGAAGAGACCGCCGCGGGGCTCGGCGGTGACGGTTCCTCGTACCGCCGGATGTTCGGCCCCCTCTCCGCGCATTTCCACGACATCGTGGGCGAATTCCTCCAACCGATGGTGCACGTGCCCCGCCACCCCTTCGCCCTGGGCTGGTTCGGTGTGCATGCAGCGTTGCCGGCCACCGTGCTCGCGCGGCGCTGGCGGACCGATGGGGCGCGGGCCCTGTTCGGCGGGGTGGCAGCGCACGCGTTTCGGCCGTTCGGTTCGGTGATGTCGTCGGCGATCGGCGTGGCGCTGGGGACCGCGGCGCACCGCTACGGTTGGCCGGTCGCGCGCGGGGGCTCGGCTGCGATCTCGCGGGCGATGGTCTCGGCGCTCGAGTCGTACGGCGGACGGGTGGAGACCGGAGCCCTGGTGCGCGACCACCGCGAGCTGGGCCGGCCCGACATCCTCATGCTCAACACCGCGCCCGCCGCAGCTGCATCGGTGTTGGGCTCTGCGCAGCCCCCGCGGATCGCCCGCGCCTACAGCCGGTTCCGGCACGGGCCCGGCGCGTTCCAGGTGTCGTATGCCGTCGAGGGCGGCATCCCATGGGAGTACGAACCCTCCCGGCGTGCGGGGACCGTGCACGTGGGCGGGAACTTCGAAGAGATCGCCGCCGCCGAACGCGACGTGGTGCGCGGCGTGATGCCCGATCGGCCATTCGTGTTGGTGGGGCAGCAGTCCGTCGCGGACACTGGGCGTGCATCGGACGGGGTGCATCCCGTCGACGTCTACGCCCATGTGCCGTCGGGTTGGAGCGGCGACGCCACCGAGATCATCACCGCGCAGATCGAGCGGTACGCTCCGGGCTTCCGAGCGCGGATCCTGTCGACGCGTTCGCGGTCGGTGGCGCAGATCGAGCAAGCCAATCCCAACTACGTGGGCGGCGACATTATCACCGGTGCGAATACGGCCCGGCAGTTGGTGTTCCGTCCGCGCGTGACTCTGCAGCCGTATGCCACCGGCGTCCCCGGCGCCTACCTCTGCTCGGCCGCCGCCCCACCCGGAGCAGGCGCGCACGGCATGGCCGGCTGGAACGCCGCCCGCGCCGCGCTGGCAGACCTGGCGCGATGACTGAGTCTTGGAGCCTTCCAGGCAAGCTCAGCGTGGATCCGCAGAATCTCGAGCGGCTCCGTGAACTCACCAGGAAGATCGGGGAGCGCCTCCAGCGAGAGACCGATGCGATCAGTCACGGGATGACCGCCGAGATCGCGGCTGCGGTCGGTGAGCTCGACGACCGGGCGATGCGTGACGCTCTCCACTCCAGCGTCACGGACAATGTCGAGGTCATGATCGATCAGCTTGCGCACTCCAAAGCGGTGTCCGACCTGCCTTCGTTGCCGCATGCGCACCGGTACGCCGAGGAGCTCGCGCGGCAGGACGTTCCCGAGTCTTCATTGCGTCGTGCCTATCACGTGGGATCCCACTACTTGCTGGCTCGCATCTTCGACCAGGTGCAGGAGATTGACTGTCCGCCTCACGAGCAGCCGCCGCTCTACCGTCACCTGGCGGGCTGGCTGTACCAATACATCGACGCGATCACGCGCCAGGTGATTGCCACATATCAGGAGGAGCAGCGGTCCTCCCACGAGCGGGCTGCGCGCACCACTTTCACCTGGGTCAATCGTGTCCTCGAGGCCGAGGACGTGTCCCCTAGAGAGTTCTCCGCTGCCACCAAATACCGGCTCGACCAGGTACACGTGGCATGCCGAGTGTGGGTCGACGATCGCGCCGACCAGCCCGCGCATACCCCCGCGCTCGCCCCTCTCATCGACCAGGTCCGCGCGATGCTTGGAGGTCGCGACGATCCACTCGTGGTAGTGACCGGTCGGCGCGAGGCGGACGTGTGGTTTGGTGGCGTGCACCGCGTCGACACCCGTGCTTTTGACTCGGTGGTAGCTTCTGCAGGTGGGTCCCGCCTCGCATTCGGTTCACCTGGGTTCGGACCGGACGGATTCCGCGCAAGCCGGTCCCAGGCGCACCAGGCGTCGCGGATCGCGCACGTCGCAAGTGACCCGACCGCGCGCGTGACCTCCTATGCGGACGAGGGGATCCCGGTGATCTCCCGACTCATCGACGACCTCCCCGCCACCCGCGCCTGGGTTCACGATGTGCTGGGGGAGTTGGCGGTCGACTCCGACGCCGCCGCTCGTCAGCGTGACACCGTACGCGTGTTCCTCGAGTCCGCGTTCAGCTACTCAGCGACGGCGTCGCAGCTCATGCTCCACCGCAACTCGATCCGCTACCGGCTGGAGAAAGCCTCGCTGCAACTGGGCCGCGGCGTCGCCGACAAGCCACTCGACACGCAACTCGCGCTGGCCCTGTGCCGCGTCCTCGGCTCAGTCGTACTCGTGCCCGAGAGCCGGCCCGGGACAGCCGGCGCATCATCTCCCGCGCGGGAATGAGAGCCACCGGCTATAGCGCATGTCCGGAAGGGATGGGGCTTGACCTGCGATGCCCTGCGGCGGGATTGCAGGACATCACAGGTCAGGGAGGTCAGTCGAGCCTGAGTGCCGCCGGTCAGATCGAGTTGACGATACGGGTCCCGCCGGTGAGGTGGTCGGCACCGTCCCGCCACCATTTGTGTTGCGTTCCGCACCGCCATCGCGTCGGCCAGTCATCGCGCCCGCGATGATCTTCGCGGGCGGTACCGCCGCCGCGGTACCGGCACTGAGCGCCGGGGCGTCCGGCAATGTGGTGGTGACGGTACCCGCGGGCGAGAACTGGACCGCTTCGGATTCGACTCGGGCTTCAACTTCAAGACCGGTGCGTTCGGACCGGGGGTTGCGGGAAAGCTCAGCGGTTTCGCGAAGGGAAACGCGACCGTCTTCTGCTTCGGCGCCGCGGCGCCGTTCTTCTTCACCGGCAGCGTGGCGGTGACGTAACCCAGCTCGGTCCGGTCGCCGGGGGCACGGTCTCTGACTGGTTCTTCCACCGGCCAGGTCCGGTCTACCCGGTGGATCCTTCCGTGCTCGGGTCGGCGGTGAGGTCGTCGGTGTCGGCGAAGACCAGACGCCCGTCGTCGAGGGCGACAGCCCACCGGTGCACCGGCGCCCAGGCGTGCCCGCGCTCCTCGGTGTCGGTCAGCTCTGCGTAGTCCTCGATGATCCGACCGGTCTGCGCCGGTTCGGACGGCCGGTGCACCAGCACCCGCGCGCCCGCGCCGAGTGGACCGGGTTCGGGTCTCGGACTGTGATCCTTCTTCTCGGGCATCGGTCTGCGCCTTCCGCTCGGCCTACCCCCGGATCGTAAGCACCTCGCCGACGAAACCTCATGCTCGACGCCGCCAGTGCCTAGCGATCGACAACGATCCGACCGGGCTCCGGTGGTTGCGCCTCGGCCAACGTCGGTTCCCATTGCTCGCTCGAGCACCAGCTCACTACCTGCCAGCGGACGGGGAACGCGGTCAGGCCCGACGCGAAGCGCTCGGGAGGAGCCTGAAACCCCGGCGCCCGGCGGAGTGCACGATGATGATGCGCATGCGGACGAAGTTTCACGACCAACTCGACGCGCTAACAGACCGATTGGCGCTGATGTGCCACTTGGCCGGTGAGGCCATAGGAGTTGCCACAGATGCCCTCGTCCAGGCCGACCTGCCGCTGGCGGAGCGGGTGTTCGACCTCAATGAGCAAATCGAGGGGGCGCGGGGCCCGTGCGAGGAGCAGGCGCTGGCGCTGTTGGCGTTGCAGGCACCGGTGGCCCGGGACCTGCGGCAGGTCGTCACCGGTGTGCATCTGGTGACGGATCTGAGCCGGATGGGTGGGCTTGCGCAGCATGGCCGAGAGCCTGCGCCGCCGGCACCCCGACCACGTCACCTCCGGGGAGGCGAAGGAACTGCTCGCCCGGATGGGGCGGGTGGCGGGCGAGTTGGCCACAGTCGCCGAACAGGTCCTCCGCAAGCATGATCCCGAGCTGGCCGCCGAGCTCGGCAGGCGCGACGACGAGCTCGATGAACTGCACCGACGACTGCTCACCCTGATCCAGGACCCGGCCTGGACCGGCAGCATCCCGGCCGCTGTCGATGTGACCTTGCTCGGCCGCTTCTACGAACGCTTCGGCGACCACACCGTCGTGGTCGGGCGCCGGGTGATCTTCCTCGTTGCCGGCGAACAGTTGAACCCATAGATCACCGGCGACTGGAGGCGGCGGCGGTGATCTTCGGCAGAGGCTGTCGCCGCTTACCGACCCGGGACTCGCCGCATCGACTTGGTCTCGTGCGGAACTGGAGTCGCGACGAAGCCCTCCGGCAGTTGAAACCGGCCCTAAATTGCATATTCGAACCGACACTCAAGGCTCATCGCACTCCGCGGCGGTACCGACGATGAACCCAACCACACGACCCACACCCACCGCATCTCCTAGAGCGGGGGTGTTGAGAATCGATGGTTATCCGACACTCGATCTGAACGGGCGGATCTTGTGACCGTCGTCGGTAAGTGGCGGGCCTCCGACACCACTATGTGGGACACGCGGCACGCCAGGCTGCGCCTGGTGGTAGGACAAGTTCCCTCGATTGTGGTTCTGCTGTGCCGCAACCCGGCTGGCCACCATAGGCGGCGCGCAGCGCGGCCGCATCGGTGGCGAGAAGACGTCTACACCCGTCGCGGCAGGTCCTGGAGGGCAACTCTTTTGATGGACGGGGGACTTCGGACCCACGTACCAATTACGGCGCAGTATTCACATTTGGGACAAATATCTCTCGGCGAGTTTGGTTTAGAAAACATCTCCGCGGATGTGGATGATCAATTTTCAGTCGGAGCTCATTCCTCATGTGGATCGTACGAAAGATTCATGGACATGCGTCCACAAACGTGCCCTGAACTGGTCATTTGTTCATTTGACCCCCGGGTCTCGCCGATCCCGGTAGGTGGGTCGATTTTCTCGACGTCGGCGGATCAGTGAAACATATTTTCGGTTGCGGCCGATAAAGAGAATAGGTCGGGACATCAAATGATGAAGAGGTGAGTGTCAATGGGTTCCGCCGGAATCGACTTCAACGTGGCGTTCGGTGCGTTTTTGCACTGGCTCAGCGTCATGTTCGGCCTCAACGGGGGCGTCGGACTCTGATCCGAGGGCGCCGCGATCGACTCCTCGCCGTTGTCGGTGAGGAGTCGATCCTGTGTTCCCGGGACCGCCTCCGGTGGGCGCCGTCTCACCCGACATCAGCATTCCGGCAACGACAGCACTGAAGGAACATCGTGGTTACTGACACCCTGCCCGCCGACCTCGCCAGCACCATCCGGTGGATGACGTTGCCGCGCGGAATCCTGGCGGTCCTGTTCGGCGCCGGCGCGCTGGTCTGGCCCGGCATCACCGTGTGGGGCCTGACCATGGTCTTCGGCATCTACGCGATCACCGACGGGGTGACCTCCGTCGTCTCGGCGATGAAGTGCCGCCGTGACGGGCCGTGGACATGGTGGGTTGCCGGTGGCGTGGCCGCCGTCGTGGCCGGTGCGATGGCCCTGGCCTGGCCCGGCATCACCGCGCTCGTGTTGCTCTACGTGATCGCCTGCTACGCCATCGTTTCCGGGCTGTTCGGAGCTGTCGGCGCGCTCGAGGTCCGCACTCTTACCGGTCGACGGTGGATGCTCGCGGCCTGCCTTCTCGCCGTCCTGTGCGGCGTTTTCCTGTTGCTCGCCCCGGGTGCCGGCATCTTGGGCATCGTGACGGCGGTCGGCGGATACGCCATCGTGGTCGGCGCGGTGCTGATCGTCGGAGCAGTGCAGCTCCACAGCTGAAAGACCCCCACCCAGGTTGACTACGCAGCGCGCGGGACCGTCGCCTACTTCGGCTGCGGGGCGCGGTGGTAGACGGTGAGCACCCAGTGGTCGAACCGGGCACGTAGGCCGGCGTCGGGTTCGAGCTCGCCGAATCCGATGCTGACCTCGCAGTGATGTGGCTCCAACCGGACCCCGATCACCGCGGAACGCTGATCGGTCGCCAGCACTGCCCTCATTGTGAACCCGGCCAGCCAGCATTCGACATCGCCTGCAGCATCTGCGGCGACGGCCCCATCCTTGCCGGCAGACTCGCTGAGCTGGCCGAACAGGGAGATCTGACCAAGCCGGTCCAGCGATGGCTCACCGCAGCCGGATGGACCGTCACGCCTGATCTGCTATGCCCGGACCACGCGTGAGACGGGAACCGGCGCCGCTGCGGTGGGGGATGGAATCCGACACCTTTCGAATATCGCACCCCACCAGTCTTCCGGGCCGCCAGCCTGCCCGGCCCGTCCCGCCGCGGCACCGTTCCCGCGCACCTGTTCGCCTACCAACTCGATTACGGCGTCATCCCCCGGCTGGGGTGGTCCGGCGCCGACGACGCCGTGCTGTGTCATCAGTGCGACTTCGCCGGCTGCGTCAACCTACATCACATGCGCCTGGGCACCAACGCCGTCAACCGCAGTGAATACCACCTGCGGCGGCGTAACCTCGCCAGTCCCCTCGCCGACGTCCGCGGCCAGGCCGGGCGCACCCATGCCATCGCCACCGCGATCCGGACAGGCCTTGCCAGCGGCGACAATGCGGACGGCATCGAACAGCGGATCAGAAGCGCCAAAGCGGCGGGATTGCCCCTCACCCTCTGGTGACTGACCGGCACACCACGACGAACCTGAGGCAGCCCCGCTCCGGATCCCCACGACCGGCTGAAGGCCTGTCGGCTATCCGGCGAAGGACTCGTGGATCTGGGTACCGAGGCAGGGCGAGGCGCCGGGTGCAGTCAGCATCAAGACGGCAAGTTAGCTTGCAGTCCGTCGAGCGGCAAAGTAACTTGGAATAATGCAGTCGGAGCCGGTCATCGCCGAGAGCGCCTACAAGCACGGGATCGACTCCGCAGACATGGTGCATGCATTCAACAATGCGATCACCGCGTTCGATCTCGGCGAGGGGTTCATAATGCTCGTCGGACCAGCGCTCGACGCGACGTTGCTGGGGATCGGTTACGTCACGCCCACGTGATCGTCCACGCCATGAAGGCCCGACCAAGCTACCTGAGGTGATGACTATGCCACGCACAACGAAGGACATCCTCGCGCACGCCGACGAACTCGCGAAGCGGTTCGAGGACTACGAAACCCGAGAGGGGGACCGCCGGGACCCGGCCGCGCTCGCCGAGCTTCGCGCCGCCGTAGTCGCCCGCGCCGAAGCCGAGCGTCAGCTCGTCGACCACATCGTCGCGGCCCGAAAGCACGGCCTGCCCTGGTCTACGATCGGCGCCGAGGTCGGCACGTCCGGGGAAGCAGCCCGCCAGAAGTACGGTCCGCTGCTCGCCTCCTGAACGGGCACTTCGATCCCCGGGTGGGACGGCGGTCAGCCACCGCCGCGCCGCGGCGGCAGCGTGTGCGCGGGCGATGGCGCCCCGGATTGCGCCGGAACCGGGTCTGCACCACGAGAACCCTCAGCGCCGACGGGCATTCGTCGTATTTGGGCACGCAAGGCTGGAAACCGCGGGGTGGGGCTGCCTACAGGGGTGCTTACGCCCCGGAGACCTCCTACACGAACACTTCCCTCGGCTACTGCGTCGGGCACCCGAATTATGTCGGTGCCGGATCTGTCGATGCAACCGCGACCGTGGGCCAGCCGAAGACGGGGCCCACCCGGGCGATCCGAGCCGACGCGACGCGAGCCACAGGCCTCGTCGTCCGGCGAGTAATCCTGCAGCTCACTTCCAATCCCACCGCAATGAGATGGCTACACCAGGACCATTACAACCCACCGGGGCTCCGGCCAAGGTGCTGGTGACGGCGGCGTTCCCGGCGCCGGACTGCAACAGGTCGGCCAGTGGGCTGAGCGCCTTACTCAGCGAGGTCGCAATGTCGACGACCTGGTGCACATCAACCGAGCCGCCGGTGCCGGAGAGTTGTTTTCCGAGCGCGTCGACATTCGATCCGAGACCGGGCAGGTCGGCGTCGGTGAAATCCGAAGTCAGCGCGGCGGCGACCGCCGCATTACCACCCCCACCCTGATCGGCACCGGTGGTGCCGGGGGTCTTCGACAGGATCGACCCGAGCGATCCGAGGAACGGGTTGGCGCCCTTGCGGATCGAGCAGTACAGGTCTTTCGGATCGCAGATCGAGGCGACCCGCCCCGACAGTGTGCCCATGCCCTGCGACCGGGGACCGGCGATCCCCTCCCCGGAGGTCTTCGGCCCCACCGGTGCGGCGCCCTTCGTGCCGGCACTCGGGTCGGCGATCAGCGCCACACCGAGGACCTGGTCCGCCTCGACCGGCCCTTGATCGTTACCGATCGCCGACGCGAGATCGCCTGCAGCGTCTGCACCCTGGGAGTATCCGGTGATCGTGAACTTCGTGTTCGTGCACTTGCGCGAGACGTCGGTAAGGACCGCTGTCGCCTTGGTGAGGGCGTCGGTCTTGCTGTCGGCGTAGGTGTGGCCATTATCGAACGCGGACGCCATGTACGGCAGCGTGTAAATCTGCGCGCGGGCACCGTTCTGTGCCTCGATTGCCGCCGCGACCGGGGCGAGCATGCCTACGGGCTGGTTCGGGTCGGCGTTCTCGTTGGTCTCCCACGTGCCGGGGATGAGCAGGTTAAACGTCGCCGCGCAGCCCACCGGGGCGTTGGCGATCGCGGGTGCGGTAAGAGCGACGCCGACGACGACGGTCGCAGTGGCGGTCAGTGCGACCGTGCGACGGGTTCTCGAACGTCTGGCGGGCATTGGCACCTCGATTACCGGAAGGGACACTGATGCCTACCTTCACCCATTTCGGTGTTTCCCCTCAACGGGGTGTCGGGGTGCCCCCGCTCCTCTTTTGGGCGCTGACCGGCGAGAACGGGCCAGAATCGGGGGTTTTCACATGCGATGCAACAAGGGCCACCCGACCCGACCCGCGGCGGGCTGCCGGGGCGTTGTTCCCAGCGTTTTAGATCCAGTCGATGTGGACCGAATCGATGTGGTCGAAGTGGAATCCGAACTGGTCGCTGTACTTGTCGAAGCCCTTGTTCTCCGGGTAATCGAGGGTGGCGTGCCGCTCGAGCAACGCCACGACCCGGGCGTGATCGTCATTCGCCAACGCGGCGGCCAGTTCGCGGGACTCTTCACTTGTGAACGGGGTATCCGAGTTCGCGAAATCGAGTGTCCGGACCCGGTAGTCGTAGCCCTCGTCGGCGCCGTTGCGGACCATGACACCACCTTTGACCCGGATGACGGCCTTCTTCGGGGTTCCGTCGGGCCGTAACACTCCGGCGCGTTTCATGATGTCCTGGGCCTTCACGTTTTTGAGTTTCTTGCTGGCGTCCGCCCGTAACTCGTTCGTTTCCCCGGACCGGTACCGGGAGACTGCGGAGCGGGATCGCCCGATCTTGGCTGCCACCGCCTCGATGCCGCCGAGGCGTTCGATCGCTGCACGCCGCTGGGCACGCTCGAGAACATCCGGGTGCGGGATGCGGCCCTGCTGCGCCCACCGGCGCAGTGTGCGTGCGGAGGGGGGTGTGCGGCCGGCATCGATCGCGGCCTGCCGCAACCCCTCGTTGCCGAGTTCCTTGCGCAGTTGTTTGACCGAGACCTTGCTGGTCAGCCCCGCCAGACCCCCGGACTTGACCTGCTTCGACTTCTCGACACCGCTGGTCGCGGCGTTGGCGACGGAGACCTTGAGGCCGTCGAGACCGACCGCCTCCTGCGCGGGCTTCTTGGTGCGCGGCTTCGGGAGATGCAGGGCCATCAGTCGTCTTCTTCCTCGGCGAACGCCGCCTTGATCGCGAGGTTCACGTCGTGCACGTCCTGCGCCGAGGTGAAGGCGGACCGGAGTGTGTTGGTGAGGACCACGTCCTTCTCCACCGACATCTTGCCCAGCGCCTCGCTCGCGTCGGCGATGTCCTCGCTGTCAGCGAGGAGGTACATCCAGGAGTCGGTGACGGTGCGGACCGGCCAGCGGCCGTGTTCGCGGGCGATCCGCATCGCCACCCGGCGGCCGCGCCACCGGCAGTGCGCGATGATCGACGCGCGCCAGAGCGGTTGGTGGTGATGTTGCATCCGGGTCGCGGTCCACATGTCCGGGTTGACCATTCGCCCGATATAGCCCTTGTAGCAGGAGCCGATGAACCGTTTCGTCGCTTCGTCGTCGGTGTCCACCGAGGCCTTCCGGGCCTCGCGCAGGATCTTCGCCCACTTGTCCAACACCCGCCCCTGCTGTGGGTACACCCAGGCCTCGGTGATGTCCAGGTCGTCGAGTTCGGCGCCGATCCCGCCGTCCGCCACCGGTGAGCACAGCCCGTCGAGGCTGACCGTGCTCACCCACGTCTGGACCGGTTGGTCCGCGAGCATGTGGGGGTGCGGCAACGGGAGTTTCTCGGGCAGCGACAGTGTCTGCCCGGGTGGGAGGGTGATCCGCCACAGCCCGAACGGGGCACCCTTGTCCCCCACCGCCGCCACGGCCGCCGCCTGACCGGTCAGATGTTGGGGTTGCCCGTACCCGAATTCGAGCATCCCGGCCGAGGCCAGGTAGGCGGCGCGTTGGTCGATGGACACCAACCGGCTCGTCCCCTCGAGGTCCTGTTCGTCGGGGACCCGGGTCCAGCCGACCGCGGGTTCGAGGTCTCCGCGCGGGGCGCCGTCCAGCGGTGGCACCGGGCCGGCGGTCGCCACCACAATGCCCTTGCCGGATCGGGTGCGTTCGCGCTTGATCTTGTCGACGATCGCAGCGCCGGTGCGCGCCGGCGTCGGCCCCGGGAGCACCCCGAGGTGTTTCGCGGACCACGCCAACCGTCGACCCAACTCACGCGCGGCCCGCAGGTCGTCGTCGGGGAGATACGTTCCCGCGGTGGGTGAGCCGAGGATGCCCATCTCGCCGACCCGGTTGTTCCAGCCGAAGTCCTTGTTCCAGTACGTCCACACGTACGGCTCGATCACCACATCGACCATGGAGGTGAACTTGCCGATGCTGCGGGACAGGTGCACCACATGCCCCGGATCGCCGCGCAGCTCCCACCCCGCGCTCAGCATCGGCGTCAACGTCGCCTGCAGGACCCCGGTCAGGTCGGCGGCGGCGCGGGTGCGCAGCGCCTCCATGTCGTCGAAGTCGTCTTCACTGCCCGGGTCGATCACCCACCCCAACGCCTCACACGCGCCCTGCCCCACGATCCACACCTGAGGTGGGGCACCCAACGGCGTCAAGGCAGCCCAGCGAACCAGTTTGTCGAGCTTCTCCACCGAATCGACCGGACCGGTCAACTCACGACCGGACGGCGTGTACGTTCCCGCGGCGGTCACGATCAGGGCATGCCCGTCGGCGTCCTCCCCCACCGGCAACGTCTCCCACACCGGCGTCGGCGTTGCGACCGACTCGGCGGCATCGTCGGCAACGCTGGTCTCCGTTGCGCCATAGTCCGATGCTGTTTCATCGTCGAGTTCCTGGGGTGCATCGTCGGCTTCTGTTGCGTCCGCAACGGGTGAGTGTTGCACCGCAACGGCGGAATCGGGAGAGGTCGGCGGGGTCGCCTCGGGCAGTCCGAACAGAGGAATCTGCTCCCACGGCCCGCTCATGCGTCCTGCTCGGCGATCCGGCCGTCGAGATCTGCCGGAGGGACGCGGTAGCGGTCGAAGAACTCCTGCAGGGCCACGTCCACGACGTTGGTCACGGTGGATTGGCGATTGTTCACCAGCCAGTTCAGCCGGGCCTCCGTCGAGGCCAGTACCCGGGTATTGAGCGGAACCTTGGTCGGTCCCTTCCGCGGTTCCAGCTTGGCCGTCAACTCCGGGCTCGGCGTGCCCGCGTCGGGGAAGCCTTCCGCACCTGGACCGCGTTCCCCCGGCCCCGCGGCGCCTCTGCGTCCGCCCCCGCTCGGGCGGCGGGTGCCGCCTTCGGACTTTCGCACGTTCGCCATACCCACCCACTCGTGTTCCGCGTACTGCCGGTGTACTTCCGCGGAGATCACCCTACCCACTACGTGCCTTCTTGCGCGTATCTTCGCATGCAAATTTGCTCGCACAGTTGCCGCAGTGTGCGGTGCCGAGTGTGTTGCGGACGGTTCCGATGGGTGGCCGTCGCGCCGATCCATGATCTCGCAGCGCCGCCGCGGCGCGAAGACGGCGATCCCGCCGGGGTATCCAGCCGAACTCGTCACTCCACCAGCGTGATGGGCACCCCGGGCGTGATGTACAGGTGGTGTCGAGCGCCGCCATGGGTGAGGGACATGGCCACTCCCCTGGTGTGTCCCTCGGCGAACCGGGCGAGCAGCTCGCGGGTAGCCTCGAATCTGGTCTGGCTGATGTCATAGGTGACACCGTTGAAAATGAGGCTGGCCACCATACCCTCCTTTGCTGACGGTGGATCGTTGCCGAAAGTCTCGCTGACATCCCGTCCTCGACGAGACGGACACACCGCCGCGGCCCGAGGGGTATCGGCTGACGGCGGGGCTCCCAGCGGTGGAGAACGCTCGGGTTCGGCTCGTCGCTGCCCCGAATCACGACCGGAGTCGCCGGCGGAATCAGCAGGCCCACCGCCGAGTTCTGGCCGACGAAACCGCCGTTGCCGTTGTCTGCGAAGATGCCCCGGCGTCTTCGAATCCGTGTGCGCCGGCCGCATCGGCGATGCGGACAACCGTCGTCGATGCACCACCGGGAGACCAGGAATGCCTCGGTCGCCCCAGCGCTGCGGCGTGCTCGCGCAGGTACGCACTCAGATACGGCATGGTGACGTCGAGCATCTCGTGACCGACCGACGCGATCAGCTCCGCGTCGATCACGCGCAACCGGTACTGGCTGGCCTAGGTTCGCGATCTGGCCGATCCGGCTCGGGGGTGTGGTGCTTAAGGCTAGGCAACCTGTCAAGGGGGGTGGTTGGTGATGATCAAAACTGGAGACGACTGCACGCCCGGGAGAGGCTCCTTCCGCAGGACGCACCCCTCGTGGGGAGTCGATCCTCCAGCCGGATGACCCAGGATCTGGGCGCATCGCCCATCGACTGATCGAACCCGTCGGTGTTCACTCGAATCACAAGCACTACGAAGGCTCGACCCGAACTGCTCGACACAATGGAGGCGCCCGTCATCGACGCAGGGGAAGGACGACCGGGATGAAACCGGATGCGGCGGAAGCCCGCATATTGCTGTCGGTGATCGAGCATGCCCAGAACCTGGTCGCCATCGCCGACTACGACACCGGTCGTCTGCTCCATCTCAACCCCGCCGGAATGCACCTGATGGGACTGACCGACGAGGCCGCCGTCGCGTTGATGGGGGTCAACTGCGCCTCGGTGGCCCGGGCCGAAAAGCCGGGCGGGGTGTTGCGGGTACTCGCCTACCGCGGTCAACCACCCGCCCCGGACACCTTCACCCCCGGTACCGAGTCCCAACCCGGCTACGCGGCCGCCACCGAGGAGATCATCATCTGCCCCGACCGGTACGGGGAGCGCCGGTTCTCCACCGAAGCCATGAACGCCCGGGGGCTGCGGTCCGGGGTGTGCGTTCCCATCGGTGCCGAGCCGGTGTGGGGTGTGTTGACCGCACACAGTGCCCGCCCCCGTGACTACTCCGACCGGGAGGTGATGTTCCTGCGCTCGGTGACCGCGGTGCTGACGGCGGCGATCCGGCGCATCGAGGCCGAGGAGGCGCTGCGGTATCAGAGCCTGCACGATCAGCTGACCGGGCTACCGAACCGTGCCCTGGTGCATCAGCAGATCGATGCCGCCCTGGACGCGGCAGCAGGGAGCGAACACCGGGTCGCGGCGTTGCTGATCGACGTCGACGAGTTCAAGAGCCTCAACGACCGGCTCGGCCACGCGGTTGGGGATGACGCCCTCATCCGGTTGGCCGAACAGCTGCGGTCGGTGGTGCGGCCCGCCGACACGGTGGCCCGGATCGGTGGCGACGAATTCCTCATCGTGTGCCCCGGCACCGCCTCGGTCGAGGAGGCCATCGCCCTCGCCACCCGGATCACCGACCTGCAAGTCGGGGCCGATTCCGCCGGGCGCCCACTTCGGTTCACCGCCAGCGTCGGCATCGCACTCGCCGGACCGCAGGAAACCCGGCAGACGCTCATCCGACGCGCAGACGCCGCCATGTACCACGCCAAAGCCACCGGCAGCGGCTACGCCCTCGCCCCCTGACCCGAACAGCCGCACCCTGCAGGTTCTCAACGTCGTGGCGGCGGGTGATTGTCCCGAACGTGTCGGAATCCCCGGCCCCGGCCGCTGTCGCGTCAGCGGATCCCTGACCGGACACCACCGGCGCCGAGGGAACACTGCGTACCGCATGCCCGGACACGTGCGATTCCCGCCGCTCGCCCACCCCAGCAGCACCGATCTACGCCGCTCGTGTCCCCACTTCCTGTCGGACTGCGACCGGGCCCCCGAAGGGGGCCCCGCACAACCCCGTGACGTTGGTCCCTTGCGAGGCGGTGCAAGGCCTCTAATGCTTGTCGTATGACGTTCGGACGCACGATCGTCGGTGCCGCCGGGACAGCAGCTGTCCTCTACGGAGCCTGGGTACGCCCTCGGCTCGTGCGCTGGGGCGCGACGGAGGAGGAAGTCGCCGGGCCGTATCCCGGTGCCGACCTGGTTCCCGACGGTGACAGAGGCGGGGCGATGGCCGTCACGATCGACGCCCCGCCAGATCAGGTCTGGCCGTGGCTGGTACAGCTGGGCGGCGATCGTGGGGGATGGTACTCCTGGGACCACCTGGACAACGCCGGCCGCCCCAGTGCCCACAGAGTCCACCCCGAGTGGCAGGACCTCGCCCTCGGCGACTACGTGAAGTACTGGACACGCCGCCACGGCCCCGTGGACGCCTGGGAGGTCGCAGCGCTGGAACCGAATCGGTTCCTGGGACTGCGCGGGTTGAGCGATCTTCGAGGCCGCCTTCTCGATCCCCACCGGCCACGGCCGTCGGCCTACACCGAAGGACTCTGGGGCTTCCTGTTGAACGAGTTGCCCGGCGGGCGCACCCGTCTGGTGATCGCCGGTTACCAAGCCTTCCGCCCACGCTGGCTCGGGCGTTTCGTCTTCTACTGGCTCTTTCCCCCGGTGGTCTGGATCATGCAGGCACGGATGTTGGCCGTACTCAAACGAAACGTCGAACGAGCAGCCAACCGCGATGCCAGCTAGCGTAGCTATCCTCTCGTTGCGGTTACGGTCGCGGAGCTTTTCGGCGCACGATCGATGGCGCCGCGCACCGGGCCGGGTATTGCAACCCCATCAATCTGAGCCTTTGCCAGGCAGAGCGTGCCACACCACGACCTCGGCCCTTACCCGAGTGCTCTCGAGCGGACCGCCTCCACGACCTGCCCAAGTGATTCACAACAGACGGAGTGATCGCATGACCGACCTCGACCAATCCACCGCCGTGCACGAGCAGCTGGATATCCCCGCCGACATGGACGTGATCGTGTGAGCACCCCCGTCGACCTCGACGAGCAGGTCACCAAGGTCCGGGATGCGCTGCACGCCCTACGCCGTACCCTCCTCGACCTCGAGCGCACCTACGCAGCCCTCGACGCGCACACGCTCGACGTGAACGAACTCGGCGACCCGACCACCGCACCGGAAGCGTTGGAGAGCGCCGTCGACGCCCTCCGCGCCGCCCAGGACACACTCGGAATCGCCGACGCCGACCTCGACGTGGCGAAGCGGCACACCGCACGGTTGCAAGAACGCCCATGACCGCCGCTGCCGGTGCCGACCGATCCACTCGCCGATAGCAGGAAAATGCCCGCAGCAGGCCTGCTCGGAAACGCTTCGGAAGTGACCCACAGCACCACACCCACCTGGGCTGTTGCAGACTGCTACAGTGGTGTCGAGAGGAAGGTGCACGACATGGCAGCTACATCCCCGACTCGAATCGACAACGAGCTCTACGCATCGGCGAAACTGGTCGGTGGACGGATGAGTCGCAGCGCCGCGCAACAGATCGCGCACTGGGCGCGGATCGGCCGCGAACTGGAGGCCTCCCACAGCGTTTCCTACCGCGACGTCGCCGACGTGCTGGACGGCCGACGCGACTACGACGAGCTCACCGACCGCGAACAGGCGGTCGTCCGCGCCGAATGGACCGAGCGCATCACCGAGCGCCGAGAAGGACTGAACCTGGCAGAACAGTTCGCCCACTCCGGCCGTTCCTACGTCGAGCTGGACCAACACGGGAACATCGTTCGGCACCCCGCCCAAGACGGCGGGCCGGCCGACGCTTGAGCCCCGATCCCGTCCTGCACGCCATCGCCGGACCGAACGGTGCCGGCAAGACCACGTTCTACGAACACATACTCGGTCCCGTCACGCACCTGGACTTCGTCAACGCAGACGTCATCGCCGCCGCACGCTGGCCGCACGAGGCGGCAACCCACGCCTACGAAGCGGCCTCCCTCGCCGCCGAACAACGAGCACAGCGGATCGCCCAACGCCGATCGTTCGTCACCGAGACCGTGTTCTCCCACGAGTCGAAACTCGACCTGCTCCGCGACGCCCACCAGGCAGGATTCCACTTGACCTTGCACGTGGTCCTGATCCCGGAGGAGTTGGCCGTCGCGCGCGTGGTCGACCGTGTAGCGAACGGAGGTCACCATGTGCCCGAGGAGAAGATCCGGGCGCGGTTTGGGCGGTTGTGGAGTCTACTGCGGGCCGCGATCGCCGCCGCCGACCAAGCCTACGTATACGACAACACCACCACAGCCCACCCGTTCCGCCTAGTCGCAAGCTTCACCAACGGCAACCCGATCGACGACCCGACCTGGCCGTCCTGGACCCCGCCGGCACTGCGCGCGGACAGCTAGTGTCCTGAGTCATAAATAAGCCATCGGTTGTTAAGATTGGTCATGGCAACTCGCGGTCCGCGACCGACGGACATTGTGCTGACCGAGACCGAACGCGCAGAACTCGAGGGGTGGTCGCGGCGACGCAAGACCGCTGCAGGTTTGGCGGTACGGTCGCGAATCATTCTCGCTGCTGCCGGTGGTGGATCGAATACCGAAGTGGCGCAGAGGCTGGGGTTGAACCGAGGAACGGTGCGGCGGTGGCGCGACAGGTTCGTCGAGGACCGATGCGACGGGTTGCTCGACGAACCACGCCCCGGCCGTCCCCGGACAATCGACGACGACAAGATCAAGGATCTGATTACCTCGACCCTCGAAACGACACCGAAGAATGCCACACACTGGTCCACACGATCGATGGCCGAGCATCTCGATATCTCGCAATCGACGGTCTCGAGGGTGTGGCGCGCGTTCGGTTTGGCCCCGCACAAACAGGACTCATGGAAACTGTCGAAGGATCCACTGTTCACGGAGAAAGTCCGTGACGTCGTCGGCCTGTACATGAACCCGCCCGAGCGGGCTCTGGTGCTCTGCGTCGACGAAAAAACTCAGATCCAAGCACTGGACCGGACCCAACCGATATTCCCGATGCTTCCCACCACCCCGCAACGCGCCAGTCACGACTACGTCCGCAATGGCACCTCGAGCCTGTACGCCGCTCTCGACATCGCCTCGGGGAAGGTGATCGGATCACTCCATTCACGCCACCGCGCACAAGAATTCATCGCATTTCTCCGCAAGATCGACGCAGAGGTTCCCGACGATCTCGATGTCCACCTCGTGATGGACAATGCATCGACGCACAAGACTCCCGCGGTCAAACGATGGCTTCTCGCGCACCCGCGCTTCGTCATCCACTTCACACCGACCAGCTCATCGTGGATGAACCTCGTCGAACGCTGGTTCGCCGAACTGACCACCAAGAAGCTCCAACGCTCCACGCATACTTCGGTCCAACAGCTCAACAAAGACATCCGAGCATGGATCGAGACCTGGAACGACAACCCCAGACCTTACGTCTGGGTCAAGACCGCCGACCAGATCCTCGACTCCATCGCACACTACTGCGCCAGAATTAAAGACTCAGGACACTAGCCTCGGCCAGTGCCGCACCAGGCAACGTCAATGAGAAGCGCGCAATACCCACGATGCCGGTGGCCGACCCCGCCACGTCACACCGTATCGGCCTGTCCTGTTTGACGATCCGTCAAACAGGACACCGGTTGGAAGCCAACGCCGGATGGACGGTGGGGTTGTTCCGACAGAATGTGTCGCGGCGACGACCTGGCGTCGACCTGCGTACCATCCCGCACTGCATGACACGAGGCCCGACGCGCTGACCGCCCGGATCGACGTCGCGCTCGACAACGAACTCCTCGCCCACCTGGACGCCCTCCCCGACCGACTCGGGCCACACCCGGCAGGAGCGCTGGGTGTACGTCGCCGCAAAACGCCTCCGGTTCCCCACCCCCATCGAGATCCGAATGCTCGACGAGATGTTCCGAGCCCGAAATAGCCGAGAGCTGGCGCGGCACGCCTGCCGCGAGAAACGAGGCAAAGGGCCCGGCGTAATCGCCTCTCGCGGGGCAGGTTCACCAGATCGCGAGCTGGTCGTGATGGCCCGCGCCGCATCACCGCCGACCATCCGGTCATCGCGTACTGCCGCATCGGCGAACGCTCCTCCTCACACACCTAATTCGCGCTCACCGAGCTGCTCGGATACCCGAACGTCCGCAATTGGATACCGTTGATGTGGATCTCCCGGCGAGGTCCGACGACAGCAGAAGAAGGTGCACCGATGTCTCGGATTGCGCAGGTCACGGCCCTTCGATCCCTGCTCCTGGTCACCGCGCTGGCATTCGCGGTGATCTCGTGCGGTGACACCACCACTTCCGCGGACGGTCCGGCGACCCCGGCGGAGCAGACGCCGGGGCAGACCACCGACGCGTACGGCTCCTCGGTGTCCACCATCCTCGGCCGCACCGGCAAGCTCGGCGACAAGGCGGCGTGTACCGGGTCGCGCTGCCCACGGACCTGACCGTGGTTACCCGCGAGGTGACCGTGAAGCCGGGTCTGTCGCTCGGCGGCTACGTCGCCTTCGCCTGGTACGACGACGACACATTGGTGATGGGCGACCTGGTCGTCACCGAGGACGAGCTCCCCCAGGTCACCGACGCGCTGGAGGCACACGGCATCGCCCAGACCGCCATCCACAATCACCTGCTCGAACAGACCCCGCCGGTGTGGTGGACCCGCGTCCACGCCATGGGCGATCCGGCCGACCTCGCCCGCGGGATCCGGGCCGCACTCGACGTCACCGCCATCGCCCCGCCGACCCCGCCCCCGGCCCAGCAGCCGCCGGTCGACCTCGACACCGCCCTCGGACGGCACGGCACCGCGGACGGCGGCATCTACAAACTCACCATCGGCCGCCGCGACACCATCGAGGACAACGGCCATCTGCTGCCGCCCACCTTCGGCGTCACCACCGCACTGAACTTCCAACCGGTCGGCGGCGGCCGGGCCGCAGTCAACGGGGACATCGTGATGACCGCACCCGAGGTGCAGAACGTGATCGAGGCGCTCCGCGCCGGCGGCATCGACGTCGTCGAGGTCCACAACCACTCCCTCGACGAACAACCGGGCCTGTTCTACCTGCACTTCTGGGCCGTCGGCGACGCCCCCGCCCTCGCCGCCACCCTGCGGATCGCCGTCGACACCACCAACATCACAGCCGGGAACTGACCGGGCCTCGGCGCTCGACAACGCAGGCGATGAACGGCGAGGAGACGACAATGGGAACGATGCCCATGACCGGCCGCGGCGCCCGAGCAGCACGGCACCTGGTGCCCGCGCTGATGATCGGGGCGATGTGGGTCGGCGCGTGCTCGTCCGGATCGTCACCGCCGGAGGATGGGTCGCTGCCGCTGCAGCCGGTCGCGGAAATTGCCCTCCCCGGCGACAATTCACGCTTCGACTACGGAAGTCTCGACTCTGATCGGGGACTGTTGTTCATTGCCCACCTCGGCGCCAGCGAGGTCATCGAAGTCGACGTCCACACCCGGCAGGTCGTGCGGACGATCCCGAACCTGTCCCAGGCGCACGGTGTCCTAGTCGTTCCCGAACTGCGCCGGGTCTACGTCACCGCCACCGGCGACAACCGGCTGGTCATCCTCGACGAAGACACCGCCGCCGTGCTCGGGCAGGCCCCCACCGGTGATTATCCGGACGGGATCGCCCATGACCCGAAACGCGGCGCGGTGTGGACCACCAACGAATCCGGCGGCTCGGAAACGGTCATCGACGCAGTCACCGCCCAGGTACGCGGCACCGTCGACCTCGGCGGCGACGTCGGCAACGTCGCCTACGACCCGGTCGCCGACCAGATGCTGGTCGCCGTGCAAGGGAAGGGCGATCTCGCCGCCATCGACCCACAGGCTCTGACCGTCATTCGCCGGCTCCCGTTGCCCGGCTGCCGCGGCGGCCACGGCCTCGCCCTCGACCCGCAGGCGCGGCTGGCGTTCGTCGCCTGCGAGGACAATGCCACCCTGCTCACCGTCGACCTGGCGACCTGGCAGACCGCCGGCACCATCGACGTCGGCAAACACCCCGATGTCCTCGCCTACGACCAAGGAGCGCAACGCCTTTACGTTGCCTCCGAGAGCGGCACCGTCACAGTGCTCGACCAACAGGGCGGACACCTCACCGAACTCGGATCCGGTCACCTCGCCGACGGCGCACACGTCGCGGTACTCGACCCGAACACCCACCACACCTACTACCCGATTCCCGACGGAACCGGCGGCCGTCCCGCCCTCCTCGAACAGGCTCCGAATCCCTGATCCCACACCACCGTGAGTGATCACGACGCAGACGTGCACACCACCAGCGCTGCTTCTCGAGGACCTCATCGGGGTATCCACTCCACCGAGAGTTGTCGACACCCCGCTCGACGGCCACGGCACCCAAGACCACCTCGCGGGTGCCCCAGGAAAGGACCCCACGATGCTCGGACTGGGAATCATCGGCTGGATCATCATCGGCGGACTAGCCGGCTGGATCGGCAGCAAGATCATGAAGACCGATGCTCAGATGGGCATCCTCCTCAACATCGTCGTCGGCATCGCCGGCGGACTGCTCGGTGGATTCCTCCTCAAACTGCTCGGAGTCGACGTTGAAGGCGGCGGGCTGATCTTCAGCTTCCTGACCTGTCTCCTCGGCGCGGTGATCCTGTTGTTCATCGTCAAGGCCGTCACCGGTCGCCGCGTACACCACTGAACGACTCCACAAGGGGCCCGTGCCGGCGTTCAGGACGGTCGTCAACCCCAGCGGGGTGGCGAGCCGGGTGAGCGAGTGCGGCATGTCCCATCGCTGCAGTCGATCCCGGCACCACCGGACCAGAACGCCCGAGTCGGCGTTGCGGTAGATCCCGTGCTGCGCGGCCAGGGGTGGTCTCCTCACGGTGCCGGAGTGAGCGGGCCCGGTGTGCCGGCCGCGAGACCACCGCGGCGGATGTCGCCGGGGGCGGGCCTCGCGGCGGGATGGGTGACGTGTTCGGCGGAGTCCAGCAGCCAGGGCACGCTGGTGACCATCACCCCGGGGGTGTACAGCAACCGGCCCTTCAGGCGCAGGGCGCTCTGGTTGTGCAGCAGGTGTTCCCACCAGTGCCCGACGACGTACTCGGGGATGTAGATGGTGATCACCTCGCGGGGGTTGTCCCGGCGGATGGTTTTGACATAGTTGATGATCGGCCGGGTCACCTCCCGGTAGGGGGACGCGAGCACCTTCAGCGGCACCGGCATACTCTGCTTGTCCCACTCCTTCTGCAGTCGGGGGGTGTCGTCGCTCTGCACGGTGACGGCCTCGAGGATCGAGGGCCGGGTGGCGCGGGCATAGGCGAGGGCGCGGGCGGCCGGTTTGTGCAGCTGGGAGATCAGGACGATGGCGTGCACCCGGGAGGGCAGGTCGAAGCTGTCCTCGTCGAGGACGAGCGCGGCGGCCACCCGGTCGTAGTGCCGGCGGATGGCCTTCATCATCACGAAGAGGATCGGCATCGCGATCACCACCAGGTAGGCGCCCTGAGTGAACTTGGTGGCGGTCACGATGATCAGCACCAACCCGGTGAGGGCGCAGCCGACACCGTTGACGGTGCGCCGCACCCGGATGCGGTGCCGCTCGGCCCGGTCCGGTTCGGCGCGCAGCAGCCGGTTCCAGTGCCGCACCATCCCGGCCTGGCTGAGGGTGAAGGAGGTGAACACCCCGAGGATGTAGAGCTGGATCAGGTGGGTGACCGAGGCGTCGAAGACGACGATCAGGATGCCGGCGGCCAAGGCCAGCAGGATGATGCCGTTGCTGAACGCGAGCCGGTCGCCGCGGGTGTTGAGCTGGCGGGGTAGGTAGCGGTCGCGGGCCAGGATCGAGGCGAGCAGCGGGAACCCGTTGTAGGCGGTGTTCGCGGCCAGGATCAGGATCAGCACGGTGGCGGCCTGGATGTAGAAGAACCCGACGTTGGTGGTCCCCCCGAACACCGCGGCCGCGATCTGCGCGATCACGGTGCGCTGCGGATCGGTGTCACAGTTTCCGGTGAAACCAATCAGGTCACAGGTGTGTTCCGCGATGCGAACCTTGCTGATGATGGCCAGTGCGGTGATGCCGGCGAACATCACGATCGCGGTAGCCCCCATCGCGACAAGGGTCTTGGCGGCATTGGCGCTCTTGGGTTTCCGGAAGGCGGGGACCCCGTTGGAGATGGCCTCGACCCCGGTCAGCGCGGTGCAGCCGGAGGAGAAGGCGCGCAGGGCGAAGAACACCAGCGCCAGCCCGGTGAACCCGGAGTGTTCCGGGGTGATCGAGTAGGCGGCGCTCTCGGCGACCGGTGCGTCCCCGAGTAGCACCCGGATCAGGCCGGTGACGATCAGGACGAGGACGCCGGCGATGAATCCGTAGGTCGGGACGGCGAAGGTTTTGCCGGATTCGCGGACCCCGCGCAGGTTCATCGCGGTCAACAGGATCACGAAGCCGACCGCCAGTTCGACCCGATGCGGATTGAGTGAGGGTAGCGCGGAGATGAGGTTGTCCACTCCGGCGGCCACCGACACCGCCACGGTCATCACGTAGTCGACGAGCAGGGCAGCGGCGACCGTCAACCCGGCGGACGGCCCCAGGTTACGGTTCGCGACCTCGTAGGATCCGCCGCCGCTGGGGTAGGCGAAGACCACCTGCCGGTAGGACAGCACCACCACCGCCAGCAGCACCACCACCCCGGCCGCCAGATAGGGGGTGAGGTACAGGTACGCCAGCCCGCCCAGGGAGAGGACCAGCAGAATTTCCTGGGTGGCGTAGGCCACCGACGAGAGGGGGTCGGAGGCGAAGATCGGCAGCGCCAGCCGCTTGGACAGCAACTGGTCACCGAGATGCTCACTGCGCAGCGCACGCCCCAGAATCAGGCGCCGCGCCGCATGTACGGCTTTGGACACCGCCGAAGCCTAGACGCGGTTCGGGACTGCGCTCGGCTGCCGGGGCGTAAGGATTTCGCTAAGATATTTCGCTTCGCGCGCCGGTGGGCGACGCGACCTGCCGACTATCCGCGCCAGGCTGTAGTCGACCAGTCACCGATCCCATCCCGATGCCATGACCGCATCACCTCGGGAAGCTGTGCGCCAATCGATTTCGCGAATAACCCGTACCCCTTCTTCCCGTTCTGCCGCCGCAGGCCGACGCTGATCTGTACCTGTTGGTTTCTCGTGCGGGAAAGGATGCTCTCTGGTGGGCGATCTCGTGGTCACCGTCGTGATGGTCGGTTCCTTCGTCGGAGCCGCACCGATGATCCGGTACCTCAACACCCGGCCTGCCCGGCCCGGGCCAGCTCGCGTGCCGACTGCGGGCTCATCCGGGACCGGCCGGGCCGCCGACTCCCCCCACCGGTGATCCGTCCGGTACCTCTGGTGATGTCGTGTCGGGAGGGGGCACCGTGCGATCCCGGTCGCCCCGTTCGTCACCGACTGCGGCACAAGGGTTATCAGGGTGTTCCTAGCTGTAATGGAGGGGGTACCGGGGATCCCCGGATGCGCCCTCGGTGGGGGCGTCGCCGTTCTCCTCACCGGAGGGCAGGTCGACGACCATGGTCAGGCCCCCACCGGGGGTGTCGGTGGCGGTGATCGTTCCGCCCATGGCCTCGACGAACCCGCGAACCACCGACAGGCCCAGGCCGATCCCGGTGATGTTGTCCCGGTCACCGAGCCGTTGAAACGGTGCGAAGACGGCGTCCTCGGCGTCGCGGGGGATCCCCGGGCCGCGGTCGGCGACGGTAATAGTGGCGCGCGTCCCGGACCGGGCCGCCCCGATCCGGACCGGGCAGTCGTCGGCGTAGCCCAACGCATTGTCGGCCAGGTTCGCCATAACTCGTTCGAGCAGTCCCGGGTCGGCGAGCACCGACACAGCACCCACGTCGACGTGAATCCGGTCGGGGCCGGCACGCCCGTATCCGGGGGTACCGCGCCCGACCCCGACCAACGCCCGATGCACGATCTCGTCGACATACACCGGTTTCAGGACCGGGCGGATAGCCCCGGCCGCCAGGCGGGAGGAGTCGAGTAGGTTGCCGACCAGATCGGTCAGCTGGTCGGCAGACTCGTCGGCGGTGGCCAGGAGTTCGGCGGTGTCCTCGGGAGAATTCCACGTCCTGGCTTCGCAGGCTGGAGACGGCGAACTTGATCGCGGCCAGTGGGGTGCGCAGGTCGTGGCTGACCGCGGACAGGAGGGAGCGGCGCAGCCGGTCCGCCGCGGCCAACGCCCGGGCCTCGCCAGCCTCGTCGGCCAGTTGCTGCTGCCGCAGCAACATCACCGCCTGATTGGCGACCGCGGACAACACCCGGCGGTCGTGCCCAGGCAGCTCCCGGCCGGTCAGCACCAGCGCGTATTCCCCATCAGCGGCCTCGCAGACCGTGTCCGCCGCCGCCTCGGTCACCGGGGCGGCGCCCACCGAGCACACCGGGTCTCCGCGGTGCAGGACGGTCACCCCGCGTCGGCCGTAGGTTTCCCGAACCCGGTCGAGCAGAGCCGCAAGGTCGCTGCCATGGAGCACCGACCCGGCGAACAGGTTGAGCAGCTCCGCCTCGCGGGAGGCGCGGCGCGCCTGCCGGGTCCGCCGGGCAGCGGCGTCCACTAGTGCCGCCACCGCCACCGCCACCAGCAGCAACACCACCAGGGTGAGCAAGTTGTCCGGTTCGGCGATGGTGAAGGTGTGCACCGGCGGGATGAAGAAGTAGTTCAGCAGCAGCCCGGACACGATCGCCGACAGGGCCGCCGGCGCCACCCCGCCGAGCAGCGCCACCACGAAGAACAGGGCGCTCACCCCGGAGGTGCCGAGCCGATCCCCGGGCAGCGACATCAGCGCCGACGCGGCCGCTGGCAGGGCGACCGCGGCCAGCCAGCTCGCGGCGATCCGCGGCCCACCGGCACCCGCCACCGCCGGTTCGCGTGCGGGTGGGTGACCATGTGTACGTCGATGGGACCCGATTCGCGGACCACGGTGGCGCCGATGCCCTCCTCGAATATCCGGGCCAGCCGCGAGTGGCGGGAGGTTCCGAGCACCAGCTGGGTGGCGTTGACCGAGCGGGCGAATTCGAGCAGCGCGTCGGGCACGTCGTCACCGACTATGGTGTGCACACTCGCCCCGAGATCGGTCGCGAGTCGGCGGATCGTGGCCATGGTGGCCGCGGACACCCCGGCCAACCCGTCCCCGCGGACCACGTGCACCACCAGCAATTCCGCGCTAGCCTTCGACGCGATCCGGCTGGCCCGCCGAACCAGGGTCTCCGATTCCGGGCCACCGGTGACCGCGACGACCACCCGCTCCCGAGCCTCCCAGAGGTCGGTGATCTCCTGATCGGCCCAGTATTTGGCCAGGGCCGCATCGACCGTATCGCCCGCACCGGCCGACGCGCACGCCCCAGCGTGCCCGCGCGGGAGTTTCGAGTTCTGGGGTGAGATGACGAGTCCGGCGTCCTCACCTGAGCCCAGCAGACCCGTCCATGCCCCTGACAGTATCGACATGAGAGACGGCGGCGGATACGCAACGGGAGACGCGCGATGAGTTACGGTCAGGACGTACCCCGCGAAGCGCGCGAACTCATCACCCTCGCTCGGATGTGGATTCCCTACGGCGGAGTTCCTGCAGAGCTGGTCTTCCAGACTTTCGGAATCACCGAGCACCAGTTCGTCGACAGGCTATGGGCGGCAGTCCTGGATGCGCACTGCGACCCACACCTTGTCCGTGCGCTTTCGTCCGTCAATCCGCGCCGTCGGTCACCCTGGGGAGCACCCACAAAGCGAGGTAGCTCACCGGCCTGAGCAGCAGACAGCGCCCTGAACCGCAGATCCGCACTGTTCGAGGTGATCTGATTGGGGAGGCCCGCGAGGTGCAATCGGTTGTCGGGCAATGAGGTGCACCTCGCACTATTCACGGGCGCCGAATTATCGCCGTTGCCCGCTGTGGGGCGGCGGCGACACCACCGGCGATCGCGGTGGTGATTGCAACTGGGGCGATGGCTGCGACAATTCGAACGGTGGTGTGTCTCGACCCATGGTGATCACCGGCGCTCTGGTCCGTGGCCCGGTTTCGCAGCGGAGGGCGAAGCGAAACCTTGGCGTGCCGCCATTGCGCCCGCGAATGTGGTGCTGCCGATGGTGAGGAGGGCACCGAGGATCAGCGCCGAGGGTTCACCGGGCTGCAGGATATGCGTTTGCTCTCCGATTGTCGCCGCCGCGACCGGGACACCCAGCTGAGCCGAGGCCAATGCGGCAAGGGCCAGTGGCTGCCCGAGAAGGCGTATCGCGCAGTGAACGGTCACCGCTGCGAGTCCGAGCGCGACGCCGAGCAGGATCAGCGACGGGTGCGCGCGGAGGTCGCGCAGGTTCAGCGAGGCGCCCAGCCACACGAAGAACAGGGGACCGAGGAACCCTTCGGTAATCGAGAACAGCTGCTTGGCCAGGCGCCGCGGTTCGCCCACGCCCGCGACGGCCAGCCCGAGCGCGAAACCGGCGAGCATGATCGATACGTGGGTGTGAACGGCCAGCGCCGCGAGGGCGAACAGCACGCCGAGGTTGATCCGCAGCTCCAGCGCGAAGCGGCGGTCCTTCGATTCCTGGTGCAGACTGTGCAGCCAGCCGCGGCCGTCCGCATACTTCAGGAACGTGTAGAACAGTGCCGCCGATGCCGCGACGGCGGCAGCACCTATCGCGGCGCGGGGGGCCTGGGCGGGGTTGATCACGAGTGGAAGAGCGATGATGCACGCGGTGTCTGCGACCGCGACCTGGGCCATGGTCTGCACTACCGGGGTGCCCTCGAGCCGCAACGAGTCGATCAGCGGAAGTACCAGGGCGGCCGACGACGACGCGATGAGGACCGCGTACAGGGCCGCATGGCCGGTGCCGAATGCCCGGGCGATCCCGAACCCGGCTGCCGCCGCGAGGACCCCGACGATTGCGGCCCGCGCGGTGCCCTTTGCGAGAGCCGGCCGGATGGTCGCATCGCGGACGGGTACATGGGTGCCGGCAACGAACATGATCAGCGCGAATCCGATGTCCGCGAGAAAGGTGAAGGTGGGATCTTCCGGGTGGATCCATCGGAGGCCCGTCGTGCCCAGAAGAATCCCTACGAGCAACTCACCGAGCATCACCGGCAGGTGCCACCCCCGACGAACCGCGAGCAAGGGACCGGCTAGGGCGGCTGCCGAGATCAGGGCGAGGATCTCGAACGACATCGGTGGACCTCAGCTCGTCGGCGGCAAGCTCGTCAGCCGGCACGGAATCTGCGTGTTCTCATCGGTGTGATAGCTCGCGCACACGCGGTGATACCCATCTGCCACTTCGAGCGCGGTGCCTGCCGCGAGATCGCCACGCACGAGCAGGATGGGTGAAAGGGGTGTGCCGTCTGCGATCTTCCGCAGGTCGGCGGCCACATGCGCGTTGTCCGGAGGCAGCAACCGCAGCCGCGAGGCGCGCAGGATGTCCTTGGCCTTGTGGAGTGTGACCGGAGCCGTCCTCAAACCCGCCACGATACGTTCGACGGTACCTCGGGAGGTGAGCAGATCCAGGTACGCGGCAGCCGCCGGGTAATCATGTTCCTCGGGCGCCTCGCGCCACCGCACTTTCGGCATGCGGAGATTGTCCCTCACCGGGGCGCAGATCCCCGCGATTCGCGAGCGCGTGGACGACGAAACGGCGGATGAATCAGATGCGAGTTTTCCGTCGCTGAGCGTGCCGCCTCACCACCCGCCTGATCCGCGGCGGCGCGCACCCCACAACCCGGCCATGGTCGCCGTCCTCGAACAATCCGGTCACCTCGCCGGCCACCGCGGATCCGAACGCACCCGCCGCCTCGCCAGCATCACCACCTCGGCGCCGAACACACCGCCGCCGACACACCACCCCGCTACATCGTCCCAATCAGCCGCGGACTCAATAACATCGGCCCTGCGACGGACACTCGCCACAACAGAGGTCGGACGCGAATCAAGATCAACGGCCATCTGACATGCGCGATACCGAAGCAGCTCGACCAACCGAGCGCCGGTGGCGATCGTCAGGTCGGCGGATGAAGGACCCGGACCGACCGCGGAAGCGGCTGTACCGCAAGACCGCAACGCCTCGCCGCCGACACTAAAGACTCCGGACGCGGGTCCACCGGCCAGGACACCTCACCGGCCGGACCGAATACCGCGGCCGCATTCGCGGCCTGGCCCGTGGTGAACCGCGTCTGGTACCGGATGCCGTCGAACTCAACATCGAACGCCGCCGCCCACGCCCGGGGAACGTCGTACGGTGTCATCGAACACAACTCCCGGGTCAGCCCGAACCCGGCGGCCGCGTCGGCGCAGGTGTCCGCGAGGTCATGGGTGCCCGGTACCCGCAGCGTCGACAGCATCCGCTCGGCCGCGAAGTCGTGGGCGATCACCCCGAGCGAGGCCAACGCCTCCCCACCGTCTCCCGGATCGCCGTCGCCTCATCGAATGCGACATAGCACGTGCCCCGCGGCGCGGACAGATCGAATCGTCCACCACCGGACGAGGAGAACCACCACGGCCCATTCGAGACCCGGTGACCACGCGTGACCTGCCTCCTGCCGGTCACTACCAGCGCACGGAACCCGGCGAAGCCGTTGCCACAGGCGACGACCGTGGCCTGCTGGGCGACGGTCGGCGGGGTGAGGTAGCGCGCGGGTTGGTGCCGATCCGCCCCACACGCGGTGACGACGATCCAGCTGAATCCGATCGGTTCGCGCTGGGACAGAGTTACACCGTCGATGCGTATCCGATAGTGCGTGCGGCGGTACGGAGGATCGGCCGCACCCTCGGGTGATCGAGTGGTCGAGTGAACTCGAGGTCGGCGGGGAACGAGTCGGCGGCGGGGTTCCACAGGACGACGTTCGGACGGCCGGTCATGCAGCACTGCAGCCAGTGCTCGTATACGAGATACCCGGCAAGCGAACTATGCTCGGAATGCTGGTCCCGAAACGCTGTCTGGCGTGATGTAGAACCCACGGGGACCATCTGGAGCTACACCGTGTACGAGCGCGCATTGCATCCTGAGTTGAAGGACGCCGTCCCGTAGACGGTTGCGTTGATCGAACTCGCTGCCGGGCAGGTCATTCCAGGGCGCATCCTGTGCGACGAGGACAGCACACCGACAATCGGTGACCGTGTGACGGCCCTATTCACCGACATCGACCGACACGCCCGCGAAGGCCGGCCAGACCATCACCATCAGCGTCGACGCGGACGGCAACCTCACCGGCCCCATTCCCGACAGCCGAGAGAACACGGTGGTCGTGGTGGCTGCCGCCTGCGGGGTCTGGCACTCACCGCCGGCACCGTCCTCTTATTGACGGCACTCGCCCACAGACGAGATAGCCTCGAGCGACGTCACGTACTCCATCCCCCGTCGGGCGGACCGCCCACATCATCCGGCGGTAATTGTGCCGGCGATGGTCGAACGCCATTGCGTTCGAGGCACCAGCGGGATGACGTGCCGTCTCGGCCCGCATACCGCACACGATCAGTTCGGGACCCGCGGCAATCGTGCGAGGCTGTTCAGCTCGTCGAGAACCTGATCGACAGCGGTGGTCGGGAGACGGACATCCTCGCCTTCCGACGCCCGGAGACGAACACGAACGATGGCGAGCATGCGAGTTCACGCTCGAGGTCGGCTGCAGTCCGCGCGCTCACGGTCTCATCCTGCCACGAGCGGGCGGCGATCAGAATTGTGCCGATGCCACGAACCGATCCACTCGGCGTACGGGCCCAGGACCCGGAATTGACGAATGGAGGGCAGGCCTGTCCCCCACCGGTTGCAGGCGGACTGTAAACCCGAATTCACTTCGCTGCCCGAAGAGTTCACTGCACGTCACCGGTCGGCCGTAGACCATGACCGGATATCGGGCAGCGGGCGCGGCGGCTCGGGCGAGTCCGGTCGCGACGCGAACGGCCACACCACAAGCACCGCGGCGCCCACGACCAGACACCAGCACCGCATTCAGGACTCGACCGGGAGCTCTATCTCCCGAATCGTGGACCGCCGATCGGGACCGGTGCCGCGCCGTCCGCATCGGTGACGATGCCGAGCTCGCGACCCAGACCCGTGTTGGCGCAGAACATGATCGAACGCGCGCGACGCGAAGGTGCGGTTCGCGTGGCTCACCGTGGACGAGGCCTACGGGCCGATGAATTCCCTGCGGGTCTGGCTCAAGGAAACGAGATGCGTCGTACATGCTGGCCACGGCCGGGGCGACGACGTGTTCACCTGGACGGGCGCAGCGGCCGGGCGGACGAGATGATCGCCGCGGGTCCGCCGAAGCAGTGCCGCCGAATCTCCGGCGACGGCACGGGCGGACCACACGAGCATTCCTGGGTGCGGGTGCCGATGTGCATCGCGTGGGCGCCGGACGTAGGCACTGGCTGCCTGCGAGGCGCGGCCGAGTTCGGCGAGCTCGTCGACCGTGACCGCGAGTGCCTCAGCGGCCATGAGGGCGCGGGCCGCTGTGTGGGGCGTGAGGAAGCAGCCTTGCGGCGACATGCACCTCTCACTGAGGGCTGCCCTTGTCTTTCCAAACTCGACGACACACGTAATTCGGATCGCGAGTCGAGTTACCGAATCGCGATAGGTCAGCATCCAGACCGTAAATGATCTTGAATGGTCGGCTCATCCACGCGAAAGAATGACATTCATGGAATTTCCCGCGAGGAAGCGACGCGGCGGAGACACGATCGGAAGATCGGGTACAGCGAAAAGAGGTCCGCAGGTGACCTACTAACCCCATTTCCGCCACCAAAGAGCCAATTCAAGCCTCTGGCAGCGCTACTAGCCGCTGAGCGACCCAGCAGAACCCGAGAAGAAGTCGAGGGCGCCGAGAAGGGTGGAGACGTTCGAGAAGAAGTCCGCCAAGAAAGCGAGGTCCATTTGTAACTCCAGTTCGATTGTTCAGAGAATCGTGACACACGGCACACGATGTGAATATTTATACCGGCCCGATAACAATTCCGCAACGACACATTGCGGCCAACCAGCAACGAGTGGCATCCGCCCCCCGGAAGCGCAGACAGGGGCGAACCCGGCACCCCGGGACGTAGTCACTTCGGACCAGAGCTCGAATACCCGATCCGCTGACCCGGTGAACGAGGTGCACCCGGACACACGATCGAAATGGTGGAGTTCCATACCGCGGCGTACTCCGGCAGATCAGCCTCCTCTCACGCTCAGGTCGGTGACGCAGCAGTCTTCCCGGCACACACCTGGAGCAATGGCACATCCCGCGGTACGTATGCAAGCACGCAGTTCTGCGGGCCCCACACCCCACGGCCGATCTACGCCAGCCGCGGCGGCGCGCTCATCGAGACCGACTCCACCCCGTCGCCGCGGCGCAGCAGCCTCCTGGCGGGAACGACACCCGGACGCTGCCCGGCATCGGCCATTTTGACCCCGACGACACCGGGGCTCACGCACCCGCACCGGTGCGCTTGAAGCAGATCCGGTCAGCCGGCCGCACTCATCCGCCGTCGTGACCTTGCGGTCGACGGCGACGTCCGGAAGGCGCACTTATCGGTCTGCGGGGAGCATTCACAGGTCGTGTTGGCAGGCTGAGCGGACTAATCCTGACGGTCGGGCGATCCGGTGACGGGAACGTCGGTGCGGGCCGCCCGGATCCGCATCATGGCGGGGTGCCGGGTGGTCGGCATGATCCCCGGCAGCAGGAACCCCCACATCTCGTCGACCCGCTGCTCGAGGTCCGCGCGATGGGTCAGGACCTGGGACACGGTCTGGACTCCGGTGAACGCGCCAATGACGTACCGCGCGAACGTCGGTGGGTCGATGGTGTCGACAAGGTCGCCCTCGGCGACCGCGCGGGCCGCCAACGTTTGACAGGCGGCGATCCAATCCAGGTATGGGCCCGCGGGGCCACGGTCGTCGGCGCTGAGCTCGAGGGTGATGCGGATCCCGGCCCGCACGATCGGGTCCTGCACGATCTGCCGGGCCATCTCGTGGCAGAGCATCACGATCTGCTCGATCGCCGACGCCTCCTGCGCGGCGATCGCCTGCACCGCGGAGATGGAGATCCGGTGCTGCTCGGCGATGATGTGCCGGGCCAAATCCTCCTTCGACCGGAAATGAAAGTACAAGGCCCCCTTCGTCATGCCCGCCGCCTCGAGGATCTCGACGAGACTGGCACCCTCGAACCCGGACTTGTCGAACATTTCCGCTGCCCCGCGGACGATCTGCGCCCGGGTCACCGCCGCCCGTTGCTGTTGCACCATCTACCGCACCTTCCGTGCCCTTCGCCGCTGCAGCCCTTGGTCAAGATTGGGAGCGACGTCGCCCCGGGGACTTTCGATCGCACCCCTGCAGCCTGCGCGACGCTACCACCGGCACCGGTGCGCCTCACCTCCGGAAAAGACCGGCGTCCACCTGCATGTGCACCGATACCCGCTCACACGAAAAACAGACCAGCGTGCCGCTTCTTCGGTGGGCGCCGCCGGTCCGCGCCAGCGCCATCGCGGCTCCGCCGTGTGTCACTATCGGTGGTCGCGGTACTGCTCGGCGACCTCGTCGGTGTGCCGGGCCAGCCAGGTCAGCTCCCCCACCGATTCATTCCCGGGCAGGAGCAGATCCGCCCATCGGCGCTGCGGCCCGCGAACACATACCAATGCCAACCCGGAATCCGACAAGGTCTGCCACAGCTGCTCACCCGCCGACGACGCCATGTCACCCATTCAACCGCACCACACCACACTGACACGAGAAGCAGACCGGGAAGTCCGTCCTCGAATACCCGCCACACCGCGCGCTGTACACCACACGCCGACGACCTCGCTGCGCCCGGACGAGCGGGGTACGGGAGAATTGGTAGCAGGCGAGCCGACCGGTCAGGCGCCGAATCCGCCCGGCCAGAAACAACACTCGCACTCGAATGCGTGATGCCAACGCGGACGTGCTTGCACCGACGGCCGCCAGCCGCAAGTATCGCCCACCCAGAAAATCATGTGGCGTGGATCACATTGCAGCGATTGGGGCGGGCGTCGGGTCTACCATTTCCTCGCACCGGAACACGAAGAAGCAGGTCGATAACGCAACACGGCGCAAGCCGAACCTGTACTGGCTAGCAGCGATTGGTGCACATACCGCGCCTAATTCCGTCGGTCCGGTCGATATTTTCACACGCAGCACATCCGAGGAGACATCAGCGACGCCGACCACCCAGGTACACCAACGCGGAACCGCGCTTCTCGACTGGAGCGCGTCCCACCCCTTCGCGACGCGCAGTGCATGAGGAGCGCGGTCAGGGCTCACGCGGCGGGTACCTGTTGTATGTCCCGGCGAGGCCCGGCCGGAGCGGACTACACTCCGACCGGGCCGCTTCGGCCCAACTTGGGCGTGACCGCATCAAGGGAATTCTGTAGCGCGTATATCACAGCGGCCAACGTGATTTCATCTTCGTTGAACTGTCAGCTGTGGGTTCGCAGGTTGAGGGCTCAGCCCGCCCCGCACCGACGGCCACGAGCCACCACACGCACTCCCGCAATGTAGTCGCCTTCACCCGACACAGATCAGGACCCCCACGACCGCTACTGCGACCAGCGAGGCGCCGCCGCAGATCAACCACGCCCGCGTCGCCAACTGCCGCCACCGATCACACCGCTCGTCCACACCCGCGACGCCGACCGAACCCACCGGATTCGGATGGGACGCCCGGGACTCCGCAAGGCGGCGGACCCTCGCGTCCGCTCGTGCCGCCACACCCAACGAGACGGGAACCACCAGAAGCATCACCACCAGCAGAGCAACCATGAGGCTTACGCCGGTCCCGAACATCATCGTCCCTTCCACAGCAAACAGGGCCCGTCACGGGTATCGCGTGTTGATTAACGGCCACGCGGAGCCACGGGCACAACCACGCCCCTGTCAGCTCTATCGCCGAACTGCCACCGAGTGTTTCACTGGCCGCCATCGGCGCAGGGCCATGGGTCGGTGCGGGCCTACACGCCGGGCATCGGGAACTTCCACACCGCCACCACAACTACGCCCATGATCAGTCCGGCGTACAGAACAGTGCCAACCACACCGACCCGCAACGTATTCAGCAGACTGGCGCCCAGGTTCTCGGTAATCCGTGCCATGACAACTCTTCTCTCACGGGCAGATAATTTTCGGCTGCCACGTCGAATGGCGGCGTACCAGCTACCTTGGACCGACTTCGACACCTGCACATTGGCCGAACTACCTACACCCATACCCGTGTTCGGGTCTGGAGGTTTGGGTCTCAGCTCAGGGTTGCAACCGAACATCCCCGAGCGCCAGGCTTCGCCCACATATTCAGCTGTGTTCTACATCACAGTCTTGGTGCCTGAGCTGTGTCGCCCAAGCATTTCGCGTCGCAAGCACAGTTTATGCGGGGTTGCCTGCCCGCCCGCCGGCAGTGATCCGGCTGGGTCGTTGGTCGTCGGCGACAACTGTCGGTGAGCGGCTCGCCGCAGATACTCGATTGCGCAGAACAGCTGCTCATCACGACTGGACACGCTGCAGCACAGAACAATCGGTAAATGAAACGGAACTGCCCACCTAACCTCTCGCTGTCGAAGCCCGCCGGCACTGCTGCGGCGAAGCAGAACAAAATGGGTCCGGTAGCGCACCGTGTCGCTGGATCACGCAGATCGCCCTCGGAAACTCCATCCGGATCGTGCACGCACCGCAGCACGCCTCGCCGAAATCACACTTACTGGTCGGTAATCCGGAGATGCGAAAAATACTGCAATGGCATGGATCACACTCCCTGGACTTCCCTGCGCCGGCTCACGAACATCAATTGTACGCTGCTCGTTACTACGTGCAGATTGTCCGTGTAGCGCCCCTGCCAGCTGATCTACATCGTTGGCAGGGGCTGCGCTTGGCTGCGCCACAACACATCAACCGTGTCACCGCCGCTGTTCGCACCTTGTGACGCGGCGCCCCTCGGCTCAAACATATCACCCTCCGAGCGAGTCACCCCTTGCCCAAGTCTCGTTCGCGTAGTTCCATGCGCCCATTCTCGGCGCCCCTTCACACGAATTGGGCAGACGTTTCCGATTCGTACTCCGGCGACGGTGACGGCGGGGTGGGTGTGTGCGGCCGGGTCATCGGCCAACATCCAGGCGAGGGTGTTCTCGGCCGATGGTGCACGCCATCGACATCCGGGTTCGCGGCGAGGATCTCGGCGATCCACCGACGAGTGTGCAAATACCCCGAGGGGTCGCACGTGGACGTGCCATGCCCCGCGTTGCTCCGGGAGCCCGAACCCGGTCACACCCCCGACCCAGGCCATGCGGATCTCGACCCTATGGACGGCCCCGGGCACGAAAACAGGTATGTCTACCGGTCGTTCTGCCGTCGTCGGACGGACATTACGCGAGGAGTGTGGGAGTCGCACAACCCCCGAACCCTGCAAGTCGAGGCCCCCGATGCACGATCAGTTCCACCGCGATCAGCTCCCCCGCTCCCCTCTCGTCGCACGCGAGCCTTCACCATCCGCTGCTGCGATCAGTGCCACACCATGCCCGCCGCCGACGCGCCCATATGGTCGTCGTGCCGCAGCACCGAACCGGGCAAGATTCCCTCGTCGGGAACGACACGATCATGTCGTGGACGGTCATCGAGCTGTCGCCCCGTTGGACGGGCACCGACATCACCCCCGTCACGGGCACGATCGTCGCGGACGACGATCGGACCGTCGGGCATACGCCTGGGTCGACGACTCCCTCGCGCAGGGTGCCCGGGGCAAGATCCGCGTCCGCTATGACCGGATGATTCCGGGCGAGTCGGATCCGCTGTTGGTGCGGGTCTCGTCATCGCCAGTCCGACCACCGAACCGTGTGGACTGCCGCCGACCGCGCCGTTCTTCCGCACCATGCCCGTGCCCTGACGGCCTTCCCGAAAGGCGAGCCTGACGCCACCAGCGACCGGCAGACAGAGTCCCGCTACTTCCGGACCCCGACAGGTCAGCCGTGAAGAAATCATCACGCCTAGCCAGCTCGGCCACCAAGAACAAGCGGCCTACAGACAGCCCGTCGACGCCGCCAAGAAGAGAGAACCCAATTGAGAAGGCTTTACGGGTATGTTGCGTGTCTCGCCGTCACCCTCGGCGCATTCCTTGTCAACGCGCCGGCGGCATCAGCCACCGGTGTCGTGTCCAACGGCATCGCGTGGACCGACGACCTGAACCCGGTACCGCACCCGCCCGGCATCATCGAGTTCTGCACGATGGGCGTCGTCGGTACCGACTTGTTCGGCAACAAGATCGGCATCTCCGCCGCCCACTGTGTCGACGGCACACCCGACGGTGCACCCGTCTACCGCTACGCGCCGACCGGACCGCGGGAACACATCGGGAACATCGCCTACCGCAGTCCCGGCGGCGGGACCGGCGTCGACTGGGTGGTCCTCTACCTCAACGCTGACGCGGTACTCACATCGAATGGTCCCAGTGCCCGGGTCGACGGAATCGGCGCCTCCAACCCGGTCGGTCCCCATTGCAAGGACGGGGCCGGTACCGGCGTCCATTGCGGGTCGATCACCGCGCAGAACACGACACGCTTCTACAGCAACGCCCAATCAGGTGGTGGTGACTCCGGTGGTCCCGTACTGCAGAACAACACCGAGATCGTAGGCATGGTCCGCGGATTCGACACAGCGCTGTTCGCGTTCGAGTACATCAAATTCGCTGCCGTCCTCGACGGCATCAACGCCCAACCCAACCCCGTCGGGAAGGGCTTCGTCGTCACCAACAACTGATATGGGGCGCAGACTCGCCAAGAGGACCGCAGGAGGTGGAGTCCAGGACCGTCAGCGCGCTACCAGATCTGCTGCACAATCAGCCACAGCCACTCGCGGACAGGTTGGGGAAACGGGCTGTAGTACAGCCACCAATTGTCCATTGGACATCCCTTCCGCGTGGGCGCCCCCGACGGTCCGTCGATCATACGTCCGACATCCCGACCACGACGATGGCGAATATGCACACGCCCCCGAGTTCGACTGGCAGGAGTTCGTGCCGGTGTTCAGCGGCGGCGGCGACCCGTCTGCACCGCAGGTCCGGCCTGCGCGCTCAGGCCTCAGGTCGAATGGCAACCGACATCCCCATTTCCGTGTCGGTTTTCGGATGTCGCGCCGGGAGTTCGCCTGACCTCGACGACCAGTCGACAGCCGAAACCCGACACGACCGGCCGATACTTCCCTTCGTGCAGGGTGATCAGCGCTTCACTGCGTGTGACACCGGTGTTCTACGATCGCCGGCTACGAGCGGCCATCCGCTGGCCTGGGCCAACGCTTGGGAGGCGTACGGGGACCACCGAGATGGTGGTTTCAATAGTGCTGACGGGCCAGACCGGGCAGCCTGCCATTCATCGGCAATTGCTCGGGGTCGGCGGACCCCCCGGGCGCTCATACCGCCGGCGATGCGCCAGGATCACAGCGCAGGTCAGCCCCCAACTGAATGAACCGTGCGCCATCAATCCGAACATACTCGGCGGTACTGGAGCGAATTGAGCACACTCAGCTGACGCAACTCGTCATGTTGCCGACCGCCGCCGCACTTGCGCATGCTGCGGGCGTCGCCTATTCGTAAGTACTGACGATGTGGGCGTTTCTCATGGCCGGCCTCGGCACGCGCGAGTGGTGCCGGGCAGCGGCACGGTATCCATCCCAGCTATGCGAGATAGGTGGCACGTATAGGAACCCAGCTAAACAGAGCAGGACGGCCTCGAAATCACAACCGAGGGGTGCCCGTGACGACGTCCACTTCCCACCAATGGAGGGCTCGGCGAATCAGTCCCGTGAGGAGGAGGGGACGTGCCATCTTCGCAGCTCGGTTGCCTGCATCCAGGCGTTGAACATGCCGCCACTGATCCCGGATCCACCCACTCGGGTCTTCGCACCCGCTACCGTTTCCGGATATGGGGACCACCTTCCACGGACCGAGCCCGTGGCCGCCCATCACCCGCGCCGTCCGCACGCGCGGGCCCCGCCGTGCCGCGATCGCCCACCTCGGCCAAGACGCACCCACCCTGCTGCCGCTACGTGCCGGAGACGTCCTCGTCGTCAACGCCTCCCGCGCCGCGGTACGCGCACACCTGACCTCCCCGATAGCACTCGCCTACTACCTGGACGCCGGAGTTCGGGTGCTGTCGTCGCCGAACCTGCACGCCAATGTCATCGTCACCGACCGGCAGGCGGTCATCGGCTCCGCCAACGCCTCCCACAGCTCCACCATCGCCGACGAGGCCGTGGTCATCACCGACGACCCCCAGGTTGTCGCTGCCGTCCGGAAGTTCATCGACGGCATCGAGGAGATCACCGAGGTCGATCAGGCGTTCCTCGACAACGCCACCGCGCAATGGCAGATCGGGCGAGCAGTGCCGATCCCCGGCGTCAGCGGCCGCGGACAAGTCGACCCCGGGTTCCTGCCCGCCAAGATCACCCGAATGTTTTTGCGGCACATCGTCGAATATGAACCCAGCCCCACCGAACACCACACCTGGACCACCCAGGCCCGCCACCACCGCGCCCCTGCCGGGCCGGCCGCGAAATACCAGCTCGAATGGTTCCACCACGACAAGTCCGACACCCGCTTGAAGCAAGGTGACGTCCTGGTCTTCGTCACCGCCGACAACGAATGGATCTACCCGCCCGCGGTGGTGGATTCCGAGGCGATCGCGATCCCCCGCACGCCTGGCGCCATCGGTCACTTGCTGCGCAGCCGCACCGACCTCTCGCCCCTCCCGGTGCCGGACGCGGAACAAACCCTCGCCGACCTCGGACACCCCAATCCCCGGCTACGGGCCGATCACCGGATCGCCTCCGCCAGCCTGCGGACCGCTCTGCTCCAACTCTGGAACCTCTGAATCGTCCAGAGATTTATCCGCCTTCACCAGTGGGAACGACACGTCCCATCTGATCGGCGAGCCGCCTCATCGCGGACACCACCGGCCCCACCGGCAATGCTGGCAGGTCGCTTCCTCCGGTGGCGGTTCGCCGGTCCAACCCTGTGGGCCCGCGCCTGGCACCGGCTCACCCGAGTGGGGTCACGCCAGGGCCAGCACTCGGGAACGCGCCTCCAGGTAGCGGCCGAGAAGATCCAGCATCTCCGCATCCGGGTGCGCGAGTTCGGGAAGGTCCTTCGCGCCGATGATCGCCTGATCGACCGCGGCGACCTGCCGGCGGCACTCGCCGAGCACCTCCGGAGTGACGGCGGCGGCATCGAGCCGATCGGTGAGGTACCGAATCGACTGATCCAGACCCAGACCCGGGTTGCGGGTGCCGTTGCCGGCCCTGCGGGTTTCGACCATCTGCCACCACTGGTCCAGCTCGGCCAGCACCGTAGAATCGGCGACCGCGATCCTCAGCGCCCGGTCGATCGACTGCGGATCGGCGAGATCCACCTGGTCCATACCTGCTGCACGGGTGAGGATCTGGCCGAGCTGGTGGTTGGCGAGACCGTCGCCGCGGCCAGCTCCCCCATCACACCCGTTCCCTTCAACGCAAGACGAAACCTTCGAGCCCATCCTCACAGCCCGGCAACCGCCCCCGAGTTCCGGGTCAGGGCTGTGGACCGGCGATTTCAGGCTGTGCGGCGAGAGGTGTGGGCCGCCGCACACATCGGGCACCACGTGCGCTCGCCGACGATCCACCCATTCGTCTCGGCGAACGCCACCGCCTCGGGCCGGCCTGCCAACGGAGCGGCGAAGGTGCGCTCGCACAGATCACATCGCACCGTCCAGCCGCGCCTGCCTGTGGATCGCACCAACGTATGAACAGTCATGTCACCCCCGCGACTTCGACACTGTGCCCACAGCATGGCACAACCCGTCCGAGAGTGGTGGACCACGCAGACCAGGGCCCCAGCCGTCACATCCGAATCATCACCCAAAAGACGAACAGGTCGTAGATGCCGTGCGTCATGATCGCCGGCCACAACGAGCGGGTGTCCAGGGACCGATCCAGGTAACCACTCAGCGCCGTGAGGACACTCGCGGTGCCGTATTCGACGTGGCTCCAGGAGAACCTCGTGTCGAGGCGGAGATCGGCCCCTCCGGCGTCATGGTCATGCCCGGGATCACCGAGGACACCGGCGGAGCGCCGAGTTCGAGACAGTTACCGTTCCCGGACTGCGTAAGTCAGATGGGTCACCCGCCGCGTCGGCTCCGCGCGGACCTGCTCCAGGGCCACGCGGCCCGCGTCCACGCCGTCGAACAGGCGAATTCCGGAGCCGAACAGTACGGGTGACAACGCGATCGAGAACTCGTCGATCGGGCCGGCGTTCACGTACTCCAGGATCGTCGCGCCGCCGCCCGCTATGCGGACGTCCCGGTTCCCGGCGGCCTCGCGGGCCTGGTCGAGTGCGGGCTCGATGCCGTCGTTGACGAAGTGGAAGGTGGTCCCACCCGGGCGCTCCCACGGGTCACGCTTCTCGTGCGTCACGACGAAGACCTGCGTGTGAAACGGCGCCTCCTCCGGCCACGCCTGCTCGCCCGCGTCGAACATGCGCTTGCCCATCACGCTCGCGCCGGTGCGCTCGAACGTCTCCTGCACGATGTCGTTGTCGCCCCCTTCCTCGCCGCCCTCGCCGAGCTTCGGGTTCTCCCTGAAGAACCGCTGCGGGAATATCCACTGCTGCAGCTCCATCCACTGCTATCCCATCAAGTCTCCGAGGGACTCGGGCGCGATGAATCCATCGAGCGACATCGACACGCTGAAGAACAGTTTCCCGGCCATCAGCCCTCCACTTCCTTCCGAACGATCTCGGCGACGTAGGCAGCCAGGTTGCTCAGGGTCTGCTGGCCGCCCTCGATCGCGTGGTACTTCTCGATCGCCTCGTCGCGCAGCTCCTTGGTGGGGAACAGGGTGTGCATCTCGATCCGGGTGCCGCGGCGCCGTCGGACTCGAATGTCAAGACCGACTCGAAAGCGTTCGGGTCGCCGCGGGACTCACCATGTAGCAACGCGATCCGCTCCGGTGGGGCGATCTCTGTCCAGGAGATCCACTCCTGGTAGTCCGTACCGTCCGGTCCGTGCATCACGAAGTTCCACTCTCCGCCGACGCGGAACTCGAACGCTCGCGTGGTGGTGGTGAATCCATCCAGGCCCCACCACCGCGACAGGTGCCGGACTTCGGTGAACGCCTTGAACACCAGCTCCTGTGGGGCACTGATGACCCGGGTGATCACGATCTCGCGGTCGGCCGTGCCGTCGCCCACGGTTGCTCCTCGTACCGAACGCATCCGGGTTTCCCTTCGTGTGACTTTTCGTGTGGTGCTTGATCTGGGGTGTGCTGTGTTGCGTTGCTCCGGCGGAGCCGTCGTGCGGTGGTCGCTGACTGCGCCGGAGCCCCATCCTGTTGCCATCGGTCACTCCTCCTGCCTTGCCTGTTTGAGGTCGTGCACGTACGCGTCCAGCCGGTCGAACCTCTCGTTCCAGAACTGCTCGAACCCGCCGGTCCACTCGTGGACCGGTCGCAGCCCGCGGGCGTCAAGGCCGTACAGGCGCTGCTTGCCTGCCTTGCGGTCCCGCACCAGCCCGACCTCCCGGAGCACCCGCAGGTGTTTGGACGCCCCCGGCTGGGTCAACCCCAGCTCCTGGGCCAACTCGGTCACCGGCCGCTCACCCGCCCGCAGCAGTGCCAGGATCTCCCGGCGCTGCGGCTCAGCGATCGCGTTGAAGACGTCCGATGTCGTCGCTGCTCGTGCCATGAGAGCATCATATGCCGATATGGGTATGCGTCAAGCAGGAGCAGTTCAGACGGGGTCAGAACCCCTCCTTCTGTGTGGACTGTCGATGGTTCGTGCAGGTCAGAGCAGGTGGGCCCGGTTCAGCTCGGCAGCGAGGGCAGCGGGATCGCTCTCGGATTCCGCCCGCACTCACAACTCGCAGTATTCCGGCCCGGATCTCGTCGTCGTGGACCTCTTCCGCATGCGAGTAGACACGCATGATGCCCCACCGCCCCGGTGGGCCAGATGCTGCGGGTCGAGTCCCCGGTGGTTGCAATTGTGCAGGACACCGCCCTGATCGAAATCTGCGCCATAGGCATGTGCGACCCGTCCCGCCGTCATCACCGCCAGGATGGGGAGGCGAGGGGACAGCTTGGTGGCAAACGACCATGCACGGCCGTGCATGGTCGTGCGAGCAGAGTTCTAGCCGGTACGCCCGCGTCCGCTTCGGTGGTTACCGCTCTGCCGGACTAGGTGCAGAGGTCCTGCGAGACGAGTAGTTCCGGGCAGACTCGATCCCCGTGTCGTAGTTGTCGACATAGTTGGCGGCCGTATTGGTGTACTTCGAACCGATTGCTGCTGGGTCGTAGGCCATGAAGACGACGTCGGGCCGTCCGTTGTTGAAGTTCCGGTATGTGCTGTAGTTCCAGCCATCGGGTGCGTAGTCGTCGTTCCAGGCGAGGCGGGCGACCGGGACGAATCCCGATTGCGCGTAGATCTTGGGAAGCACTGTGTCGAAGCAATCCAGTCGGTGCCCGCCGATTTCGGTTGCCTGAGAGAGCAGCGCGTATGCCGCCCTTGGATGAGCACAATCGTTGTGCGCGAAGACGGAGACAACCTCATCGCCGTTGACTGCGACGCCGGCCTTCCCGTCGTCGGTGACGAGCATCCGCATTCCGCGGTACTCGTGAGTGTCGTAGACGTAGACAGAGGCCGCGTAGGGATTGTTGTTTCGGAGTGCGAGCATCTGCTCTCGATACAGGTCTGCGTCGCGTTGGTCGAGTTCGTACAGCGTTGGTGTGCTGACACCTTTTGCGGCCAGCCGCTCGCATATGGGCGATGAGAGAGTGTGTTCGGCGACGGGAGTGATCTCGCGGCCGGAGATCAGAATCCGAGGGCTTCGGCCTCCACGATCTCCGGGTCGGTCCAGTACTGCTCGATCTCCCGGCGCTTGCTGTCCGGCAGGTTCGGGCGCCACCCGTGTAGACGCCAGAACGATTCCCGTTGTTCCTGGGTCAGCATTGGTTCGTTGCTCATAGTGATTGTCCTTTGCAGTTGGGTCCTGCTGACCATTGTGCATCGCGTGTATCTGTTGTGCGCGCAACGCTTCAGCGGCGGCCATTCGTTGGTTGAGCAGGTTGCGAGCAGTGTCGTTGTTCTCGTGTGCGATTGCTTCGCGAAGTTCGTTCTGGCCGACTGGGGTGGAGTCGTACAGTGCGGCATGTTCTGCGACGGCGGCTTCGGCTCGACGAACGCGGTGCTTGAGGGTGTTGTTGTCGGGATCTTCAGCAAGTGCGTGGAGTGCATCGTTCAGTTTGGTGCGGGCGCGGATGAGTCGGATGCGCATGTGCGGGGAGCAGCGTGGCCCGGGTTTGGGTTGGCACATCAGTCGGCGGCCACTTTCGGAGTGCAGTGGGCGACGAGGGTTGCGAGCATGCTGGCGAGTGCGTCCACCTTGGCCGGGTTCGCGGCGCTCGGCGTTGCGAGGTACTGGTCGCGGCGAAGTTCGATCATCACGGCGGTCACCCGCGGGTCGTGCTGGTAGCGGTTGAGGGGGACATAGCACCCGAGCGGCGCGAAGGCGTCAAGGGCCTGTTCGCGGAGCCAGCCGGGGGTGTGGAAGTCGTCGGTGCCGAGGCAGAGCGCGGGGCGGGGCTTGTTGGGGTTCTCGAATCGGGAAGGGTGTCGCGGGTAGGAGTGGACGTCGATGATGACGGCTGCGCCGGTAGTGGCGATCCTGTCGTCGACCAGGCCGGTGAGTGCGGCGGTGTAGGGCTGGTAATAGGAGTCCATCAGTCGTTGCGCGTCCGCGGCGGGTTCGAGCCGGAGCAGCGCGCGGTTGCAGGTCCGGGTGTATACGGCTCCCCTGCCGACGGCGTTCATGGGCTCGTCGTCGCCGGGGAATCTTTCTGGGTCGATGACGAGGCGGGAAATTTGGTTGATGGCCAGCCAGGGTCGCGGGCGCCCGGATGCGAGGAGTTCCGCAGCACGTATGGCGATGTGATCTGTTGCAGTGTCGGTTGATTCGTCCAGCTCTAGCTGCAACTCGTCATTGCTCAGGAGTATTCCGGCACGGACCGTGTCGGGGATGGAGCGGGAGGCATGCGGGACGTGCAAGATGACCGGCGAATCCGCGTGGCCGGCCTGAATGTGGCAGGAGGTCATATTAGTTTCCTTGTTGAGTTCAGTTTCACCAAGCGTTGCGCGAGGTCGCCCGTGTCTTCTGATTTGCTGCAGGGTCGACTGATCGGTGAGTCTTCCTCCTCGGTGCCTTGCATAGGATCTCCTTCTTCGAGGCGCATGTGTCGAAGTCTTCGGTGGGTGCAGGCTGTTGCTGTGCTAACGCGTTGGTGGTGGGTCCCGGTCGGTGACCGACTCGGGGTCTTTGAGTGCTTGGTTACGTAGTCTGCGGCGGTCGATGGCTCCGTGGGTGAGGGCGGTGGGGCGGTGTCCGACGTGGTACTGGCCGGGATTGTGGGGGCAGGGGAACACCGAGAGTCCTTTCGATCCGTGATGGCGTCTGCGGACGCTCTTGGCGTCTGATCGGGCGAGGTAGCTTCGGAGTTTGCAGCGCCTGCACCAGATCCACCGGGCAGCGGGATTGTGTGATCGTGATGGGGCCATGGCGTTTCGCCTCTCTTCACGTGCAGGATCATTGGTAGAAGGCGGTTACGCGGCCCGGTCGATCTGGAGGTTGAGCCAGTCGGTGAGCCATTGGATGGCGGTGCGGCCGGCGTTGTCGACGACGAGGTGGTTGTAGTCGGTGTGGGCGCCGGAGGCGAAGAATGATGCGGCTTTCAACCCCTCGGCGACCAGGGCGGTGAGATCGTCGGCACCTTGGGAGTTGGCCATCGTGGTCAGCGATCCGGTCAGTCCGTTCAGGTCGAGATTCTGCCCGTTCAGGTCGAGATTCTGCGCTTGGGCGTTGATCGGGGTTGGAGCAGTGTGGGCTTGTTTGCCGAGGAGGGCCGGGTCGGTTTTGGTGGCCTTGCCGGTGAGCATGTTCACCGCGACCGAGGCGATGTCGAGGCCGACGGGCAGCAGTCCGGTCATGGCGGCTCCGGCGCCGAGTGGGTCGGGCGCCTGCCCGGGTGGTGGGAGGAGTTTCTCCACGGCTGCCCAGGCGATTTCCTGGATCTGGCCGATCAGGTTGGCGAGCCGGATGACATCGACATTGGCGAGGATCGAGGTCACCAGGGCGGCGATCTGGGTGAACCCGGAGGGGTCCGGGATGACCGAGAGAATTTGTGAGACCCACCGAAGGTCGACGCCCGCGGCGAGTTTGACCAACGGCGCAAACTGGTTGTTCAACTCCCCCGAGATCTGGTGCGCCCCGTGTGCGTCAAGAGCGGCGACCTTCTGCGGGAGGACGGTCAGGTTGTGGAGGATCCCGGGAAAATCGAGTGCAGCAACGCCGGTCACCACGTTGAGCACTTGACCAACGACGACGCTCGGCTTGAGGACCGACAGCACGCTCGATGCGGTCGTGAGTGCGTCGGCGGGTGTGGCGGCCAGCGGCGCGACCTGGGCGCTCAGTGTTCCTGCTGCGGTGGACAGTGCGGTCGCCTCCGGAGACGCGGCCGGCACGGTGGCAGTGCCGGACTGGACCAATGCCGAAGCGGTGTCGGCAAGCTTGGATGCTGTGGTCACCGCATTCGACAGGTCGGCCTGGGACGCGGCGGTCAGGAACTGTCCGGCGGCGTGCTCGGCGGTTCCCGGTGTCGCGGTGGTCAGGTGGGTGGTCGCGGCGGAGTTCGCTGCGCCGGTCGCGATCAGATCCGCGATCGGCGTGAGGGTGTGCATCAGCGACGTCGCGGAGTTCGCGAGCTGGGCGATGTCGATCGTGTCTGCGTTGCTTTGCTGCGCCAGCGTGGTGGCGTTTGCGCCGAGTGCTGGTAGATCAGCTTTGGAGAAGTCCGAGGTCAATGCCGTTGCAATACCATCACTTCCGTCGCCAGTGGACGCCCCGGGTTCGGCACTGGGCGTCTTGCTGAGGATGGAGCCGAGCGACCCGAGGAGCGGGCTTGTCCCCTTCTGGATGGAGCAGTACAGGTCCTTGCCGGTGTAGCAGATGGAGGCGACCCGGCCGGAGAGCTGGCCCATTCCCTGCGGGCGGGGGTCGGCGATGCCGGTTCCTGCGGCGCGGGGGCCGACGACGGCTTCACCCTGGGTGCCCGAGCCGGGGTCCGCCAGCAGGCCGACCGCCAGGACCCGGTCGGGTCGAATGGGGCCTTTGCCGTTACCGATGTCGGAGGCGAGGTCGCCGGCCGCGTCAGCGCCCTGGGAGTATCCGGTGATCGTAAACTTCGTTCGCGTGCACTTGCTTGCCACGTCGGTCAGCACATTGGCTGCTTTGGTGCGTGCGTCGGACTTGCTGTCGGCGTAGGTCTTTCCGTTGTCGAACGCGCGGGCCATATACGGCAGGGTGTAGACCTCCGCGCGGTCACCGTGGGTGGCTGTGATGGTGTCTGCGATCGGTTTGAGGATGCCGACCGCAACGGAGGGGTCGGCGTGCTCGTTGGTTTCCCAGGTTCCGGGGATGAAGAGGTTGAATGTCGATGCGCATCTGGCCGGGTCCGCGTGCGCCATCGCCGGGACGGTCACCGCTGCGGTTCCGGTGGCGACCGTCGCGGTGACCAGTGCGGCGAGTGCGCGTTGGGCGGTCGGACGTGTGTCGGGCATTGGCACCTCATCTACCTGGCGGACTGGGTGGATCACCGCTCGGTGAGCACAACAGTGCCCCAGCCGGTTGCGCTCGCGTCGCGTTGAGTGCCCACAGTGGCCGGTTAGTACGGTGAGATCAACGTGACCTGTGGATAACTCCACGTTGTATCGGATTTCGCCGAGGTGGTCACCGCTGCACTGGGCGCCCCGTCGATGTGGCGTCCGGTTTATGAAAGTCCATGAGTGCGGCCCTGAACCCCTGCGAAAACGATGTTGTGCCGCTATCGGGTTATCCGGCTTCGTCGCGGCTGTTGCAATGCCTCGATTGTGTCGGGCGCTAATGTCCACGGCATTCTCGGTGGGCGTTGCGCAACGGCTTTCGGAGGCACCGCTGGCGTTGCGTCAGCCGCATGCAATCTGTGGGCTGCGGCCGACCTCGTCCTGTGCCTGCCTGCCCGTGGAGCGCCGCATCTCACGCCGTGGTGGGATCAGCAGTGCGCACTGGCCATCCGGTTGCGCAAGCTGATCAGGGACCCGTTGCGTTCCCGGGAACCCGGGGAGTTAGTGAGGTCATCATGTCGGTCGAAGGCAGGGAGCGGTGGGATCGCGAATCCTGCATTGACCGCGGCTGCGACGGCCTTGTTGTACCGGCGAAGCGCGGTGCTCGGGGCTTTTGCCTCGGTGGCATCGGCGAGCTGACCCCAGGTCGTGGCCGGTTCGGTGATCTTGATTCGAGCCGTCTTCTTCACCAGCGGATCGAGACTGCTCTCCTCGATGAACGCCAGCAGTTGCGCGGTAGTCGGCACTGCCGCCCGCATCCCACTTTCATCGAGTACCTCGGTCATTGCGGTGGCAGCAACATGTTGCGCGACCTCGCCGTCTGCGGCACCCGTGCTTGCGTCAACGTTGCCAACTGCAACGCTCGCCTCCGCGCGATCGTCCCCGGCAACGCCCCGGTCGGCGTTGTTGACCAGCGTTGCATCGCCGCTGCCGAAGGCAAGCGACTGTGTGAGCGTATTGAACTCGGCGTACGCGGACCCAATCGCCTTGATGAGGACTCCGACGCCGTGCGTGAAGGCGAGGACGAGCAAGGGCGGGATGATCGCAATGAGTGAGGCACCCGTCGGCGAGAGTGGTGTGTAGCCGAGGTCAATACCGGCTGCGACAGCGCGAGCAGCTCGGAGACCGGCCTGATGTGCGTGATAGGCGTTGCCGAACACACTGATGAGCACAACGACGACGGCAAGGGACAGGAAGAATTTCTTCCCGGCCGCACCGCCGCTGATCTTGCTCAATGCAACGACCGCAATCGTGGCACCGAGAATTGCGCCATCCACTATGGCCGGGAATATCCACGCGAGCCAGTGTGGAATGCCCGCCTGTTGCGCGAGGTCTCGTTGCACCGCGAAGGACAGCACGAACGCACCGATGGTGATGCCCACCGCAATGATGATCGCAATGAGCAATGCGGCGATGAGGGCGTGGAGCTGAATTCGTGCGGCGCGGAGGTTGAGGTCGGTCATGTTCGGTTAGTCCTTCCGGTTCCGGGATGGTCGTTGCGCGCGGCCGCGCCGCGCCGGTCGCTGTCAGATTGCGGATCTCGCGAGCGTGCACGGACACCGTGGTGCATGCCGTTGCGTTGCAGTGGCGTTGCGGACCCAATGCGAAAGCTTGCACTCAAGCCCATTGGTCGGGGGGGCATTGCGCATATGTGGATTGAGGATGTTGCGGGTTGCGGCAAGGTGGCGTTCACGGGTTGCCGCAACGGAGCGTTGGTAGTCGCGGCGTTGCGCCTGGTGTACGTGTGCGGGCGCGGTCGGGTCGAACGCCCTTGCGTACCTGTTGCGGCCGGCGGTGCGGGCGAAATGTGTGTCTTGGGGTGTGCGCCATCCGGTTGCGGTTGCATCCTGCTTTCTTCCCCGGCCGAGTCGAAGGGCGCAATTGATCGGTTCGGCCTTTCGTGGGTTTCGGGTCGTGAGGTGGTGGTTGCGCAAGGCGTTCTCCCGATTGCGCGGGACGAGTGCACGTTGGCGGGATCGAGCTCGGCGTGCAAAAACGGATAAGCGTTGCTGCTTGCGTGGTGTGCCGTCGGTCGCAATTCTGTGCCTAGGACACGGTGGCGGTTGCCCGCGTTGCGCCGTATTGCGCGCCTCGAGTTGCACGTCGGTGCAACTCGAGGCGCACGGGGATGGACTCGTTGCAACGACGGTCGGCGAAGTGCGCAATGGGCCGGAGCGGCTGCGGCGAAGTTGGCGCCTCCGGCGGGTATGCAATGCCGGGTGTCCGTGTTCACGCGACCACGTCGATCAGCCAGCGCCCGGCGACATGGGTGGTGGTGATCGTCTGGGTGAATTGCGTGGCGGGTTCGCCGGGTCGCATCTCGGTGAGCACGAGCGTGTAGTGGTTGTCGTTGGTTTCGATGGTGCGGAGGCAGTAGTTGGTGCCGAGTGGGACGGTGTCGATGCCTGCTTGGATCTTGTCGGCCGTCGGGAGCGGTGAGCTTGGTGCGGCGAGGGCGCGTGCGGCTTGGCCGGATCGGAGCACGTAGTAGGCGTGTTCGAATGCGGCGATGACCCCAGTTCCGGTCTTCTGGTCGCCGCGGTCGCTCTGGCACTGGTTCTCGTCACCGCGGGGTACGGCTGAGAGGCTTTCTGCGGGATCGGAGTTCGCCGCGAGGGTAGTTGTGACCGTTTCGGGTTGTTGGGTTGTCTCCGGGGCGCCTGGGGTGGTGTTTTCGGGCTCGCCGACCCGCAGTGCGGTCCAGCCGACGATGCCTGCCGCAGCAAGAACCATCACGGCGCCGATGGCGGTCCTGGTGCCGACTCGCCGCTGCCCGGGCTTCTCTGATTTCGGCGGCGGGAGTGGTCGGGCCGGTGTGCTCGTGGCGACGCGCCCGCCGGACGACGCGGTGGTGTCGCGTCGGCCCGACGGGGTGGTGGCAGTGGGCGCTGGTCCGAGGGTGTCGATCACTGCCGGATGCCGGGTCGGTTTCCGCGCTCCGCTGTTCCGCCTGCATTTCCTCACCTGCGGTCCCTTCCGGTTTCAGCGTGCCGCGGTTTCGACGGCCGACAGGAGCGCGCCGACCTCTGCGGGCATCGCGGTGCGTAGGTCTGCGCCGGCCTGGAGCAGTTGGTTCCCGCCAGGCTGTTCGGCCACCCATGCTGCTGTCTGCGTTCCGGCGTCGACGGCCTGATCGATCACCGGTTGGCCGATGGCCTCGGGGACGGCGGATGCGGTGTTGTCAGCCCACTCGATCGCGGCGGAACCGGTGGTTGTCGTGGCGGCGGTGTCGACGGCCTGTGCCGCCGCGGGGGTGGCCTGTTCGACGAACTGGGCGGCGGGCTGCAGATCGACGACCGGCGCAGATTCGGGAGCCGGCACGGGTGCGGGTTCGGACGCCTCGCCAAGGTTCTCACCCGCCCCGTAGGCGGCGCCCGCGAGTGCACCTCCTGCCGCGGAAAGCGCCCCGACGGTGACGGCCGCCGGCGCGCCGAGTGCGAAGCCTCCGATGATCGCGCCGGTACCAGCGCCCGGACCCGCGAGGACTGGCCCGCCGATGGCGGCGCCGGCGGCGAGGCCGATCAGTGCGCCGCCGGCGGCTCCCACAGCACCGGCGGTGACCCCAGCTGCGGTCGCACCGACCACACCGGCGGTGACGGCACCTGCTGTGGCGGCGGCGGCCATGCGGTCCGAGCGGGTGGTGGGGACGCCGAGGGAGTTGAAGAATGTCGCGCCCTGAGCTTCGAGGATGGCGCTGGTGTTGTTGAGTTTGTCGGCCTCGGTCTTGGGCAGCCAGTCCGGGCGGGGTCCGGTGAGGTAGCCGAAGCGGTAGGTGTCTTCAGGGGCTTGGATCGGTGCGACCGGAGCGCCGTGTCCCGGGGCAATCTCGGGCGGCTGCTCGGGCTCGGGGACTTGCTGCTGCTCCCCTGTCGGTGACGGGGTGTCGTTGTAGTAGGTGGGCTCGGTGTGCGTGGGTGCTTGGCGGGTGGGCACGTTCTGGTACTCGGTGGGGATCGGGATGTAGGTGTCCCAGTCCGCGGTTGTGCCAGCGTCTTCGGAGCTTTGCTGTGGGGTCTGGGACGGCTCCGGGGTGGGGGTGGTGACGCCGGCCTGGCCACGGTCGCCGGTGATGCCGGCTTGGCCGGTGTTGTCGTTGATGCCGGCCTGTCCCGGTGCCGCTGCCGCGTTGGGGGCGAGAGAGATCCCTGCCGCGATGCACGCGGCCACGAGGGCGGCGGTGGTGCTCTGGCGCACGGCCTGGCGGTGGCGCCCGGTGTGGTGTGCTCGGTTCCTGGTGTGAGTCTTCGGGGCGGTCATAGTTCTTCCCTTTCGTGACTGGGTGTGTGCGGCTTCCGTAAGTGAACGGTTATGGGTTGGCGGAGGCACGGTTTAGGTCAGCCGGTGCTGGTGATCAGGTCGACGACGGTCGCGGCGATCACGGTCAAAGAGTCGGTGGTGGTACACCGCAGGCGGCTTGGGACGATGCGTTCCCCTCCGGTGAACAGCGGCTCGTAGGGCATGCGGAGTACCTGCACTCCTAGGGCAATGAATGCGTCAACGGTGTCGGATTCGACCATCGGGGTGTCCCCGGGGCCATCGGTGATGATGACCACGGTCCGGTCCAGTCGGCCGGGATGTGTGGTGGCGAGGTCGAGGAGCATGCGGTGCGCTGTGGTGGCGGCATCGCGGCGCAGAGGCACGGGCACGACGAGGGCGCCAGCCTCCGAGACGGCCCACTGCCAGCTGCCAGCGAGTGGGTTGTTCCCAGTGTCGGCGACCAGGATCTCGCGGTGGTGGGCGAGGATCGAGGCCAGTGCCGCGGCGTCGTCCCCACTTAGACCCACGTGTCGTGTTGCAGTGAGGTCGTGGTGGCCGGCGACGATGTCCTCGCCGGAGGGTTGCCGGGTCAGATGCCGGCCGAGGGCCGAGGGCCGCAGGTGCCCGGTGGCGGCCTGGTCGGCCGCGAGGAGCCCAAAGATGTTCTGCTCGCCGGGGGGTGGGACGCTGACCCGGTCGGCGAGGCTGCCGCCGCTCTCGGCCAGGTCGGCGCAGACCACGGTCGCGCCGCCGCGGTGCGTGGCCAATGTCTGCGCAAGACCGACTGCGATCGGGGTTTTGCCGACCCCGCCTTTGGTGTTGGCCACCGTGATCGTGGAGAACTCGGGGATCGGGCCGGCAATCGTCGCGGCCGCGACGCGCAGTCGCATCTCGGTCGAGGATGGTTTCGGGGACAGGCTCAGCCCCAAGACGGCGTTGAGTCGCCCCCGTATCCCCGTGCGTGCCGGTTCCGTTGCTCCCGGGATGATTCCGGGCGCCGCCAGGACAGAGACCGGTTGGCGGCGAGCATCGTATTCGGGGTGGGGCGCACTCCCCTGCCCGGCGTCATCGGGTGCCGAGTGAGCGGTGTCGCCGAGTGCGTCCAACGTGATGCTGACCGGTTCCTCCGCGATCATGTCGGCGTTTGCTGGTTCCTCACCCTGGTCGGCGCTCGTCGGGATGGGGCCTGTTGGGGCGGACCGGGACGCGGTTCCGTCGGGTGCCACGGTGACCTGGGTGCAGCGGCCGGACCGGTGGACGGCGACCTCGACGGGCGCCCCGGCGTCGACGGCACGCTTCTGGCTGTATTCGTAGATGCTGTCCTGGATCGACTTCCCAACCGGGGCGACCAGCTCGTCGCCGGTGCCGGCGACACGCGCAACTCTGTCGGAGACGATCTCGATGGTGAACTCGTGCATGCGGCTCACCCGCCGAAGGCGCCGACGGACGAGAGTTCCGTATCCATGTCGGCCACGGTCTTCTCGGCCTTGGCGAGGGCGTCGAGGGCGTCGGAGCGTGCCTTGCCTTCGGGGAGGGCCTCGATGATCTGACGTCGCATCGCCACGGCGGCCTTGATTTCCTCGAGGCGTCCCGACGTGAGTTCCTGCTCCTCGGTCAGCTTCGCCAGCCATGTCGGGACGACCGCCTTGAGGACGCGGCGCAGTTCGGCGATGACGGGATCGTTGGCGCCCTTGGCCGCGAACGGTTCACGCAGCACCGTGACGTCGTCCGTGGTGGGGGTGATCGACTGGGAGATGCGGCGGCTCATGGGTCGGGGTCCTCTCGATGGGTGGGTGCGGCGACGTGGGTGGTCAGAGGGCGTGCGGCGGCGTGCGGGTTCCTTGTGCTGCCAGGGGCGTGGTTCTCACACGGTGGTGAGGACGGTGTCGGGTTCGGGGAGCATCACGACCTCGGTGGCGTCGAAGTGGACGGTGGTTTTCACCCGTCCGCCGGTGTTGATGGACAGGACGGTTTCGAGGACGTCGCCGGTGTCCTTGTCCCGCATGACCGTGACCGTGTCGACGGTGACGGGCACCTGGTCGCCGTCGTCGTCGTCGAGCAGGATGACCATTCCCTCGGTGACCGCCGAGGCCGGGATGGCGTCGGCGAAATCGTCGGCGCCGACCGTGTCGTGGTCGGTGGCGAAGTCGGTGAGGACGGACGGTTCAGGGGCGTCGCCGTACTCGCGTGCCCGCCTGGCCAGCGCGCGCTCGGATTCGACGAATTCCCGCAGCTCCGTGGAGAAGAACTCGAATGTGGGCGACTCGGTCGGTGTCAGGCCGTGCACGATCGCCTTCTCCTCCTTCGAGAGTTGGTTCCATTTGTTGGGGTGCGGATCGACATTCGGGGTCCACCACATCTGCGCATCCACCGGGGAACCGTCGAGGGCGGTGACCACCCCGCGGCCGGGGATGGAGGTGTCCACTTCGCGGCCGACGTGGGCATCGCCCCACATCATCAGCGCGCCGTCCTGCGACAGGTTGCCGAGCGAGATCCGGGTGCCGAAGTTGTCTCGGGCATTGCCCGAGCTCGACCCGAACAAGGAGGCGTCCGGGCGTTGCACCCCGAGCAGCAGGCGGATGCCGGCCGAGCGGGCCAGGACCGCGAGGTCGGCCCACGCCCCCAGCGGGTCGAGTTGTTTGATCTGCGCGCGGATCTCCTCGTCCTCGTCTTTGGCCAGGCGCTGCCATTTTCCGGAGAGGATGAAGAACTCGTCGAGCACGGCGATCAGCAGCGGCAGTTGCGAGGGTTCGATCTTCTTCACGTGCACGTAGTGGTTGCGGGCCATCATTTCCGCGTGCAGGGCGCGTACGAGCATCGCGGAGCGGACGGCGTCGTAGACGATGGCCGCGCATCCGGGGTAGCCCTCGAGTCCGTCGAGTTCGATCATCTTCGGGTCGACTCCGAGGAAGGGGATTCCGCGGCGCGAGGCCTCGGTGAGCAGGGTGCGGATTACCGAGGTCTTGCCGCCGCCGGTGGGACCGACGATCAGGCAGTGCGGTTTGTTCGATTTGGTCGAGACGTCCCAGTACAGGCTCAGGTTCGCTGCGCCGGTGGCGTAGGGCAGGTGGCGGAGGTTCTCGTCGACCAAGGCGAGGGGGTGGTCGACGCGGGTGGGCAGCGGTGCCCGCAGGTACATCACCAGGTATCCCTCGGAGGGGGTCCATTCGGTGGCCCAGGTGCGGCCGGATTCGTGGTGGCCGGCGAGCGCGGCGAGGGCTTCGTCGACCTTGGTCTGGAAGCCGCGGGCGCCGCTGTTCAGCGAGGGGGTGAACGTGATCTTGTAGCCGGTCTCGACTCCGTCCTCGTCGCGGGAGGCGACCGTGACGGCGGGTTCTTTGAAGATGGTGCCGGCGGACAACGCGGTTTGTAGGGCCTTATGGCGTGGTGAGCGGGTGTCTGGTTCGACGGGTGTGCGGGCGATCAGGATCAGGTCGCGGTGCGCATGATGGCGAACGGTGTGGGTGTATGTGCCGGTGCGGCCGGCCGCTCCGCGGACGGCGGTGGTGAATTCGTCCATCTCCTTGGGGCGGATGATCGCACCCCTGGGGAGTCGGATCTTGGCGCTGCGCAGCGAACAGATTCCGGGTGGGAACGCGACGGTAACCTTCACTGGCAGGTGCCGGGTTGTCTGCCGTAGCTGCGATTCGAGCGCACGGCGCTGTCGGTGGCCGTGCCAGCGGAGAATGTCGAGCACGCTCCACGCGGAGGCGAGGACGGCGAGCGGCCAGCGGTAGCCGTGAACCGTCGTGATGAACTGACCGGCTTGATCGACAGTGTCTGTGAGCGCTGTGTCGGCGAGTTGGGGTGCGTAGAACGCGAGGGCCGCGGAGGCGACCGTGATCGGGGCGAAGGTCCGGTACGCGCGGACGGCAGACTCGGGTGCCGACTGAGCGTTGCGTTTGTTGCGGGTGCCGGGGTCGGGGCCGAGCAGTTCGATCAGGATGTCCTTGAGCGGATCTCGCTGTGCCATCGCCCCTCCCCTTTCCGGTTGACTTGCGCCCGTCTCCGACAGCGGTCGGGCGTGTTGGATGCGCACACTGGCAGAGTCGGGTGATCGCGCTCAACGTGATCTGTGGATAACTTCGCTTGGGGGCTGCTCACGGCCGGTGCGTGACACTCCGCCGATGCGGCGCACCCGTGTCCCGGCCGGATGGTGCAGGCGCGCTTGCTCAGATCAACCGGACCTCGTGTCACCGGTCCGGCAAGGCCTGCGCCCGGGCGACTTCCGCAACACACAACGACGTACGCGAGTCGGGCACACAGCGGCTTCGCCATGCTCGACGACCCCAGCACGCATGCGATAGCGAGGGTGGAGGTCAAGAGGGGCTTCGCGAATCGGTATGCGACAACCCTCAGAGTGGCTTCTTGAGCGCAAAAGGCAGCGTGTCGAGCCGCCCCATAATTGCGCGACAGAGCGGTCCCGACACCGGATGATCCGACCGCCCCCACACGCGATTTCATTCGCTCCTCGAGTGCGATCGGGGACCACACCCGAGCGGTCATTGCCGCGCTGCGCGAAGCGTTCCGACGAACGCGCTCCATAGCGTGTGAACAGCACGCTTTGAAATCGATTGGCGCGAAGCATTTTTCCCAGGTACACTCCCCTAGGCCCGAAGGGCCGGGGAGTGACCCCCCGAAGGGGACGGTGTTTTCACCCGCCTCTCGACACGCTCGGCCGGATCGCCGAAATCCACCCATTCCGACATCGCCCCGACCGGACGGTTGGCGGCACGGTGGGAATGCTCTACGGTTCGGGCGATGTCCTGACCCGTCTCTCGCAGCCGGTTCGCGATGCTCAACTGCGTCTCCAATGCGAGACGTCGAGGGTGTCATGTTCGATCGGTCGTGGCGATGCGCCCGAACGTGGAGGCTTCCCGGCATTCGTCCGGCTCGGTTGATCCACTGCTGGATTGGCGCGCGATCAATTGGTGTGCCGGTTTTCCGATCGCGTGATGCGCTTACGCCCGAAGCCGAGCCGCGAGCAGCACACACCTGGGTGCCCAGACCCTTTCCGGTTCCCGCCCTACTCTCATCTCGCCCCCCACGATCGCCCGACACCGCCCCGGCCCACTTCGACTCGGATCGGAAAGTTATCCACAGGTCACGTTGATTCTCGCAGCGTATGTCTCCTACGTTCCCGCACAACCACGTTCGCCCATATCGGTTACGCACCCTGTTGGAGAGGCACCATGTCCGCAATCGCTTCCACCGTCGTCGACCTCGCGAGCGCTGCGCACCCCGCCCCCGACATCTCGATCGTTGCCCAGCAAACGGAGGTCAGTACCGGCGGGCTCAGGAAGTGGATCGAGGACAACATCGTCTTCACCATCTTGGTCGTCATCGCGTGTGTCGTCCTGACCGGTGGCCTTCGCGGGAATCTGTCGAAGGTGTTCACCGTCGGCGGGTTGACGTTAGTGGGTCTGGCGTTCGTCGGTATCGCCACCTCGGAATCCGCAGCCAAGGGCCTTGGGAACTGGGTTCTCGGCCTCTTCGGCATCAACGCCTGACACCCGCGACGGTTCCTACGCGGAGAAGGGAGCGTTAGGTGATCAACAACGATGACCTGCTGTATCGGGTGGACCGCCACTATCTCGGTCCGACTGGCTACACCCTGCCGGTGCGGATTCGGTACACCGCAGGCTTGGTGGGCGCCGCGGTGTTCGTGCTGGTGTTTCTGATTGCCCGCGCCATCCTCCACGTGCCGCTCGGGTTCAAGCCATTGTTGGTGATGGTTCTCGTGACCGTGTGGGCCACTACGGGGATCGCGAAGTACGTCACTCCGGATCGGCCGCTGCGGTCGGTGTTCAAGGCTGCTGTCAACGACTTGGGCGCCCCGCGTCCCCCGAAGCCCGGGGAGACGATCAGTGTCACCCTCCCCGACCGACTAACCACCGGTACGCGACCTGACGACGCGACTGCCCGTATCGACAGTGAGGACCCACACCGATGACCACGTACGACAACGACATCGCATCGCTGTTCGATCCTCAGCTCGAAGATCCGGTGCCGGTGATCCCGCCGGGAGCGTTGCCGCCGTCATGGGCTGCGGGACAACAGACGCCGGCTTCACAACAGGGCCCGCGGGCGTGGTCTGAAGTGCAATTCCCCCCATACCCGGTCGCCGAGGCGTCCGAGGAGGTCGACCCACAGGCAGAGGACCCCGCCGTCCTGGCCGAGGACACCCGCAAGCGGGAGCGGGGACGCAAGCGCCTTAAACGACGCGGGAAGACGCCCGCCGATCGCGAGAAGGCGGCGGCAAAGAAGCGCGCCGATAGTGCCCGGAAGGCGGTGCGACTGCAACTGACCGGGACCTCCGGACACATCACCCGCACCTCACGCACGTCAATGGCATGGTTTGTGCAGAAGCAGGGGCCGTGGAATTTCCGCACTACCGGCAAGCAGCGGCGCTTCATCCGGGACGAGGCGATGGTATTGACCAACCTGCAGCAGGCCGGTGTCGAGCGACTGCACCGACGTCTGGTGCGCACGCCGTTTCCTGTCGAGCAGTGGGCAAAGGACCACGACCAGTGGGCTGCTCCGATCGACGATGTGCCAGACGCATTGTCGTGGGCGGAGTACCTGCGTGGCCAGCAGCACGCGATGCTGTGGTCGAACGCGACGATCAAGGGCCGCTACTGGGGCATCGAGCTGCCTCAGCGATCGGTGCTCGGGATCGGTCTCGACTATCTTGCCCACACCCTCGGCTACGTCGCGAACTGGCCACTCGTGGGCACCCTCTCGTCCATGATCACCGGCTGGGCCGATGACGCCTTCGCGCGCGAGGAGGCAGCGCTTCTCGATCATCTCGCCGAACTGGAGCGGATCATGGCCGGCCGAGGCGTTAACGCCGCACCAGCGTCACCGGCTGCGATCGACTACCTGCTGCGGCGGTCGGCGACCATCGGCCTGCCATTGGCTGCGGGCGGCGCAGCGGCCGGTGCCGGCGACTGGGAAAAGGACGATGTCGCCGCCCTCGAAGACCTCACTGACCTGTCCCTCACCCCAGGGGATGGCTACACCACCGTCTCCGGGGTCGTCGAGGGCCGTCGCTACACCGGCGCGGTCATCGTCCTGACCGTCGGACGGATGGCACCGCTACCGATCCCGGAGCGGATGCTGCCCTGGCAGGTCATCGGCGACCCGTCAGGTGAGCCGCTCGAATGGTCGGATCGGATCGAGCTGCACGACAAGGCAAAGACCGTCCGCACAATGCGTGCGCTCACCGGAAAGATCAAGTCCCAGTTCGACCACTACACCGTCGAACACGACGAGGACCCGCCGAAAGAGCTGGCCGAGCAGCACGCCCGCGTTCAGGACGTCATCTCCGACGTCGAGGAAGACCACTCCGGGCTATCCACCCGCACCTCAGGCTGGTACAGGGTCGCCGTCGTCGGAGCGACACCCGACGAAGCACGCAAGAAGGCGGCCGGCCTGCGGGAGATGTACAAGCCGCACATCGCCCTCGAGCAGGAGCACGGTCAGTTCCAGCTGCTGCGCGAATTCATCCCCGGCGAGCCGCTCGCGAACATCGCCAACAAACGGCACATGGACGTCGAAGCAGTTGCCGCGGGCATGGCCACCGCCGGTGACCGGATCGGTGACCGCCGCGGGGTGGTGCTCGGGGAGACGTCGTCGATCGCACCGCGCCCTGTGATTTGGGATTGCTTCGCCGCGCATGAGATCAAGCACAAGTCCGGGCTGACCCCGATCGTCGCTGTGCCCGGCTCCGGTAAGACGTTCCTGGCCGGGATGGTCGTCTACCAGGCGGTGCGCGCGGGTGCCTACGGTGTCGTCCTCGATCCCTCGGGGCCGCTGAAGGAGCTGGCGAATCTGCCCGAGTTCCGGGACATCGCCCGGGTCTACGCGCTCACCGGCCGCGACTCACGCCCCGGGGCGCTCAACCCGTACCGGGTGATCATCGACCCGCGGCGCGATGACCCCGAGTACGACACCGGCCACGCGGACTTCGCGCGGGCCGCGGACCCGTTCGCTGCGGCGCAGGCGAAGTACGACGCGGACATGCGCGCCGCGGCCGCCGAGCGGGTCGAGGTCGCGGTGTCGGTGCTGAAGATGATGCTCACCGAACGGCATCTGCATCTCGAGCACACCGAATCGGTGCTGCACCTGGCCGCCAATCGGGTCGGTGGGGATCGCGACCACAATCTGGGTGAAGTGCTCGCCGCCATCAAGGCGATCGGTGAGACCGATCCCGATCAGGCCGTGCGCACCTGCGCCGGTGGTGTGTATCAGCAGCTGGAGTTGATGTCCCGACTGGCCGAAGCCCGGGTGCTCTTCCCAGAAGCCGGCAGCGGTCGGCAGTGGCATGGACGACTTCGACGCAGACATCCGGCTCACCATTCTCACGATGCCTGGCCTGCAGCTTCCACCCGAGGGTGTTCCCTCCTCGCAGTGGACCCCGCAGCAGCGGATGACCGCCCCGTTGATGCACATGGCCGCGTGGCTGGCGAACCGGCTCGTCTACGAAAAGCCGAGGCACGTCCGCAAGGTGTTGTTCCTCGACGAGAACAAGTACCTCGAATCCACCGGTGCGGGCCGCACCCTGAACCTGCGGATCGCTCGCGACTCACGCAAGTTCAAGGTCCGCGCCCTGGTGTGCTCGCAGCTGCCCGACGACTTCCTCGGCCTCGACGGCACCGACGACAAGACCGCCCTGACCTACGAGGTTTTCGTGGGCGACGTCGGCGGCGACCCGCACGCCATCGACGGCGCCCTCAAGCTCCTCAAACTCCCTGCCGGGCAGGGTTTCGAGCAGTTCCTCGCCGAACTCGGCAGCGGCGGCGAGGACACCCTCGACGAGGACACCGACACCTCCTACCAGGATCAGGCCCGCCGGTGGATGGTCCGGATGGCCGACGACGTCGAACTGGTCCGGTCGAGCTGGGTCCACTACGTGCACCTGTCCCACGTGTTCGCCGCTTTGAACTCGAGTACCGCAAAGAACGCCCTCGGAGGTGCCGCATGACCACCACCCTGCGGCGACTCGACCTGCATTTTCGGCCCGCAGGCACTTATCGGTCCGGCAACCCCGAGGCGAGCCCGAATCGACGCCTGACGGGTCGGCTGGGGTGTCTTCTGGCAGTCCTCGCCCTGGTGCTGGCCCCGTTGCTCGTCGACCCGCTCTCCCCCGTCGCGGCGGCCAGCGGTTTCGCGTGCGACGAAGTCCCCGCCCCGGAGTACCCCAAGGGGGCGTTCCCCGGGGTCTTCGACGCGACCAGCCAGAACCGCCCCGACAACGGGGTCACCGGATACACCACCTACGGGTGGGCCGGCCTGCAGTGGTACACCTACGATCTCGGTTGCGGCATGGACCTGGTGCGCGCCCCCGGCGCCGTCACCGACACCGACTGGGGCAATAGATTCCTGACGATCGGGAAGTCCCTGGCCGCGGCCGCATTCTGGCTCGACGACCAAACCAAGACCGGTCAGGCCGCCGAAGACGCCGGGGTCGCACCCGCAATGGAACAGTTCGACCAGGTCGTCTCCTCGATCTCGAACGGCATGCTCGGCATCTACGGCCTCTGGCTCGGTATCGGACTGACCGCGGCTGCCTCGATCATGCTCTGGCACGCACTCAAGTCAAACGCTGCCGGCGTCACGAAATCCATGGCCGTCGGTGGAGCCGCTCTCGCCCTCGGCGCTCTGCTGATCGGCGCACCCCAGCAGGCAATCCGGCTCGCCGACGACACATTCGGGGCAGTAATCACCGACACCCAGAACGAGATGCTCTCGGTCTCCGGCAGCGGCAAAGGGCCTCGCGACGTACTGCTCGACGACATCTTTCTCGACGACTGGCGTAAGGGCTGGTTCGGTCCGAACTACCGCGACAACGAGAACCAGCTCGGCCCCAAGCTGCGCGATGCGCTCGCATTCTCCTACGAGGAACAGCAGCAGATCGAGAACGCACCAGATTCGGGTGTCGAGAGCGACCTGAAGGCGAAGAAGGAGGGCATCTTCCGCGACGACATCGTCAAGCCACTCAACGATGACTACGGACTGTCCTATTACACGTTCCAAGGCAAGGACTCCGGCCGCACCGGAATCGGATTCATGGCAATGGTCAAGGTCGGCATGCCGTCGCTCCTGTGGATCGGTGCATCGGTGCTGAAGCTCATCGCGCTGCTCGCCATCCGCCTGGCCATCCTGTTCGCCCCGATATGGATACCGCTCGCAGCCGCTCACGCGGGAACGCTGATGCGAGTGTGCCGGATGATCGCCAGCGCCTACATGTGGGGCGTGGCGGGTTCCGTCATCGTCGCCCTCTACCTGCTGGCCCTGGTGAAGTTGTACGTCACCGACAACGGGCAAATCGACGGGTCATGGCGGTTGTGGTTCATGGTCATCTTGACCCTGGTGTGCTGGTTCATCATGCGCCCGTTCAAACGGGTCTCTCAAACCTTCACCCAGAACCGCGCCGGCGCCCTCAACCGAAAGGCCCGTCACGCGCAGACCTCGATGAAACAGAAGGTCTTCAAGGGCGCCAGCGCGGTCATCGGTGGCCCGGCCGGCGCGATGGTCGAGGAAGGAGTCGGTGCGCTACGCAAAAAAACCAAGGACGGCTTCACCGACGAAGACTCCGACATCAACTTCGCAGCCCCAGCCCGCCCGGAGGGGCGCGAACTTAACCAGCGTCGCCGGCACGAGGCCGACCAAACTCGGATCGCCGCCCACAGAAAGATGGACCTCCTGCAACGGCTGGCTGACTCACGCAAGGAATCTCAGGACGCCCGCCACATGAACCTCGCCATGGGCGGCAAGCATCGCGAACAGGACACCGCGAACACGCGCGTCGGCCGCGGGCGACGCACGGCGCTGCAAGCGCTCGAAGCCAGCCGCTCGGGTGGCGGAGCGCGCCGCGGTGACACCCCGAGGGTCAGTGAGACATGGGACGGCGGAGCGGGTTCTGCCATCGCACCGACGAGGGTCTTCACTCCGACCCGCAAGGACACCTCACCAGGGAACGTCCCCGCCGCGTCCGCGCCCGCCAGTATTTCAGCTCCGCCGCGGTCGAATACCCGCTTGTACGCGCCGTCGCTGACTCCCGAAGTGCGCACGCACCCGAGCGAGAGTTTCACCTGATGGCCCGCCCCGCAGGCAACCCGGTCCTCGCCCCGATCCGCCGGTGGGTGCTGTACTCGCGCACCAACCTAATGATCAGCATGGCCGCCATTCTCGCCGTTCTATTCGTTGCGGGCACCGTATTCGGGGAATCCCCTCCTACAAGCCATACGCCGAGTACCGCGGCGGTGACCGGTGCACCGACGACGACTCCTGCACAAGGAAACGAGGTCACCTACGACCTCATCGAGGTGACCGAGTCGGCCATCGCAGGCCTAACGACGGCCGCGGCCGGGAAGAGCGCGCCCGCCACAGCGATGGCTTATGCGCACAGCTACGTGGACATCACACAGTCGAATACCGAGTGGAGAACCAAACTCGGCCGGTACACCATCGACACCCCCGGTGACACGATCGTCGTCGCACGTCCACAGGTGCCCGTCGCGATCACCGGGCCCACGACTAGTGAGATCGTCACTGGCGCCGGTGGCGCGCGGCGGGCAGAGGTCACCATCCCCACTCAGGCCGGCGACCTGCGCGTGTCCGGGCAGGTGGCCGAGTCCCCGAGCGGGGCGAAATGGCAGGTCCAGAACCCGTTTCCCACTCTCGACCGCGACGAGGTCAGCAAACTCGGCGCCGCGCCGACCCTAGTGAGTGTCCCCTCAACCTCCTCGCACTCGACCACGCCCCAGACTGCAACGCAGCCGATCACCAGCCAGCCGAAACCGTCGACGACGACCTCGGCCCCCGAATCTGTCACCGCACCGCCAGCGATGTCCGAGCCCGAACCGACACCCGTGCCGGTGCCCGTTCCAGAGCCCGGGCCTATCCCGATCCCCGAACTCGACACCCCGATCCCGGGAGCCCTGTGACACTTCGCCAGCGCGGGACAGCGCTGCTACTCGCGGCCGCAGCCACCACAGTCGTCAGCACGACGGCCTGCGCCCCCCAGCCGGTCATCCCCCACGATGGATGCGAGGCAACCTCCACCGATAGCGATCCGGGCACGCCCGCCGGTGGTCAGCTGCGCGCCTCCGGACCGATCACTGCACCGACGAGGGCCGGGACCACCACGTTCACCTCCGGCTTCGGGCCACGGTGGGGTACCGAACACCAGGGCGTCGACTTCGCCGGTCCCATCGGCACCCCGATCTATGCAGCCCTCGACGGCCTCGTCGTCCGTTCCGGCACCGCCACCGGATTCGGACACTGGATCGTCATCGACTCCCTCGTCGGCGACACACCGGTCTCCACCGTCTACGGACACATGTTCACCGACGGGCTAATCGCCCGCGAAGGCCAACAGGTCAGGGCCGGTGACCACATCGCCACCATCGGCGACGACGGCCAAAGCACCGGCGCCCACCTGCATTTCGAGTACTGGGAAGGCGGCCGTTTCCAAGGCGGCACCGCCGTGGACCCGATGATCAAACTGGGCAGCACGGCCTCACCTCCTGGCGCGCCGGACGGCGCGGACGTGCGGCTGGCCTCCTTGTCGTCGCCGATCAACTGCGCGGGCTTCGGGACCGTCGGCGGCGGTGAGCTGGCCGCCGGCTCGGTGCCGGCCGAATTCGATCCGTGGATCCGCAAGGCCGGCAGCATCTGCCCCGGCATTCGGCCCCCGGTCCTGTCCTCGCAGCTCCACGCCGAGAATCAGTTCAGGCACGGCGCCAACGCCCCCACCTCCCCCTCCGGTGCTCTCGGACCTGCACAGTTCATGCCCGGAACCTGGGCGACCTGGGGCAAGGACTACGACGGCGATGGCAAGGTCGACCCCAATTCGATCGGCGACGCCGTCATGGCTCAGGGGCATTTCATGTGCGCGCTCAACAACCAGGTCAACGCCGCGCTCGCGGTCGGCACCGTCATGGGAGACCCGGTCGAGCTGTCACTGGCCGCGTACAACGCAGGCTTCGGTGCGGTGCAGGCTCACCGCGGCATCCCCCCATACGCTGAGACCCAGAACTACGTCGCAAAGATCATCCTCGGCCAGGCCAAGTACACCTCCCTGAGTTCCACCGGCCGCCTGGTCCCGAACGGATCGAAAGACGGCGGCCAGGTCGTCGCGGCCGCCCGGCAGTACCTCGGCACCCCGTATGTCTGGGGTGGAGGTAGCACCGGCGGACCGTCCGGCGGGGGCTTCGATTGTTCCGGCCTGACCAGCTACGCCATCTTCACCGGCAGCGGCGGCAAGGTCACACTGCCACGCACTTCGGAGCAGCAGTGGACCGTTGGCACCGAGATTCCCATCGATCAGGCCCAACCGGGTGATCTCGTGTTCGGATCCTGGGCCGGGTCTGGGCCGGGTCACGTCGGCATCGCCCTTGGTGGCGGACGCATGATCCACGCCCCGACCACCGGCGACGTCGTGAAGGAAGCGCCGCTGATGGGCGGGATGAAAGCACGGAGGGTGATGTGATGAGTGAACTGCCCGCAACTGATGTAGGTTCTCATGATTGATGTCGCTTTTCTCATCGATCTGTCGCCCAGATGTCGCTTCCGACATTGTAGTGAGAATCGTTCTCGGCGTGTCTGCAGCCTGATCCTGGGCTTGGGCGGTTGGGTGTCCGCCATGACTGATGATGGCAGCCTGATGTGGGCTGGTTTGGCGGGAGTTGTGCCGGGGTCGGAAGTGGCCGTGCGGTTCCGGGGAGACGACGGAGCGTTCGTCGATACGACGTTGCGGCGGTTACCGGTGGAGGAGGTGCTGGCGGGCCGTCCGGTGCGGGAGTTCCGGTCGTGGCAGGGGCGGCGGCACTATTCGGGCTGGTACTGGTCGGCTACCACGGGTGGTCATGTCGTCTACGAGAGCCGTCTGGAGCTGGCGAGAATCCTTCTAGCGGACCAGGACCCGACCGTGGTGGCGGTCGCGGCGCAACCGTTCCTGCTCGAAGGTGTCGATGGCGATCGGAAACGACGGCATGTGCCGGATCTGCTGCTGGCGCACAAGGATGGAGCGCTGACGGTGGTGGACGTGAAGGCAGCTGCCCGCGTTGCCGATCCGAAGGTTGCGGCTCAATTCGCGTGGACAAGGGCGGTGTGTGAGCGACACGGTTTCGGGTTCGAGGTATGGACGGGCGCCGATGCGGTGCTGGTGGAGAACTTGCGCTTTCTGGCCGGGTATCGGCGGCCTGCCACGATCGCGACCGAACTGGTGCCGGCGGTGATCGATGCGGCGGTCATGCCGGTGACGATCTCCGCTTTGGAACGGCGGCTGGGCCTGTCGGTGCCGCAGTGGCTGGTGCGACCGGTGATCCTGCACCTGTTGTGGCGATCGTGGCTTGTGGCGGATCTGTCGCGGGTTCTCGGCGGCGACACGCTGGTGTCGGCGGAGGTGGTGGCGTGAACGCGCGCACGGTGACGGTCGCGGTCGGGGCGGGGCTGATGGTCGACGGCGACGCGGCGCGGGTCGTGGAGTTCGACGGCCGTAAGGTGGTCGTTGAGTACGCGGACGGCCGCTACGGAAGCTTCGCTTTGGCGGAGTTCGTCTCGCGGGCACGCGGTTTGGAGCCGGTCGAGGAAGGCCTGGATCCGGGGCTGGTGCTGGCGGGGCTGTCACCGGCCGAGCGGGAGCAGGCCGCAGCGCGGGGCGAGCATGTCCGGGAGGTGTTGACCGGCTACAGGTCCGGTTACGTCGAGGCCGCGCGCACAGGTGAGCCCCGCCCTGACTATGCGCCGGCGGTGGGATTGAAGGCACGCTGCGAGGCCAAGGCCGCGGAGTTGGGGGTGGCGTCGCGCACCGTCGAGCGGTGGGTGGCCGCCTACCGAGATGCCGGTGAGGCGGGGCTGGTCGATGACCGGCGCCGCCGTGGCCGCGGCTCGACGGTGGATCCGCGCTGGGAGGCGGCGGTGGCTGCGGAACTGGCGGCGGGGGTGTCGGCGTCGACACCGACCCGCTCGGCGGTGCTGATGCGAGCGGCCGAGCGGTTGGAGCGCGAGCACGGGGTCGGGGTGGTGGCGCTGCCGTCGCAGGCGACCGCCTATCGGCGGCTGGCGGAGCTGGTTAAGGGCACGAACGCGGTGAGCGGGTCGGCGAAGGCGCGGCGTTCGATCGCCCAACGCCCGAAGGGCGTTTACGGCCGGCTGCGCGCCACGCGTCCGGGTGAGTATCTGATTCTGGATACCCAGGATCTGGACGTGTTCGCGATGGAGCCGGTGACCTGTCGGTGGGTGCGGGCGCAGCTCACAGTCGCGCAGGATCTGTTCGACCGGCAGATCCTGGGGTTGAAGGTGACCCCGGTGTCCACGAAATCGGTTGATGTCGCGAGTGTGTTGTTCGAGTCGGTCACAGGCCGCAGCGCGGGGCGCCCAGCGCTGGGGCCGGTGCACGGGTTGCCGAAGCATCTGGTGTTCACCGAGGAGAACACCGGCGCCGACGCCGAGATCTGGTGCCCGCCCGAGACCCTGGTGATCGATCACGGCAAGGCGTTCCTGTCGGCCCATGTGATCGGGGTCTGCGCCCGATTGGGGATCTCGATCCAGCCGGCCCAACCGCGCAAGCCAACCGACAAGCCCACGGTCGAGAGGTACTTTCGTTCGTTGAGAGAGGGCCTGATACAACATCTTCCGGCCTACAAGGGCCCGGACCTGCACAGCCGCGGAGAAGGTCTCGAGGAGCAGGCGTTCTTGTTCCTGCACGAGCTCGAGGACGTGATCCGCGACTGGATCGTGACGGTCTACCACCCGAGTGACCATGACGGGATCGCGGTCGCCGAGTGGCCGAATCTGGCGATGTCGCCGAACGACATGTTCGCCCTGGGCATCGCCAAGGCCGGGGTGTTGCGGATCCCGGCCGCCCCGGAGCTCGCCTTGGAGTTCCTGCGGGTGGTCAAACGCACCATCCAGCATTACGGCGTCGAGATCGACGGCCGCCGCTACAACGGTCCAGCACTGGACGGCTACCGCAACGCGACCAGCCCCTACGGCGGCCTCGACGCCGGGAAATGGCCGTTCCGCGTCAACGACGACGATGTCCGCCACATCTACTTTCAAGACCCGGGCGATGGGCAGTGGCATCAGCTCGACTGGGAACACGCCCCGATGCTGGGCACACCGTTCTCCGACGAGGCCGCCCGCTACGCCCGCATCCTCGCCCGCCGCACCGACCGTTTCACCGACCCGGCCGAGACGCTGGCCACATTGCTGAGCCGGTGGGATGCCGGTGAGGTTCTCGACCGGCGCGAACGGCGCATGGCCGCCCGGCTGGCGGCCGAGCGCAGCGGCCTGGCCGCGGCAGCCGAGCTCGAACTGGCCGCCGACCCTGTTCCGGCGCTGAGGGCCGCCACCAGCTCGGGCCCGCCGGTGGTCGGCGACGACGATGACGACAGCGAGATCCTCGACGACGTCGACGACTTCTACGCCGACGCGCTGGAGGTGCTCGAGTGAGCAGCGCCTACAGCCTCTCCCGCAAGGACGGGTGGCGCCGGTTCGTCGACACCCCGGCCCGCACCCGACCCGACACCCTCACCGCTACGGCGTTGTCCACCTTGAGGAGCGACGCCCGCGAGGACTACGACGACGCCCGCCACGACTGGCACGCCAACTTCGGCACCATCGCCACCCCGCAGCTCAAGGCGGTCCGCGACGAACTGGAGCTGATCGTCGCCTCGAATCGTCAAGATCCCGATCGCGTTCGGGGCGCGGCGGTCATCGACGGGTTCCCCGGTCTGGGCAAGACGACCATCGTCAACCTGTTCGGCCGCGACTATCACCGCCAGGCGCTGCGTCGCCGCGGTCCGGTCACCGAGTCCGGTGACGAGCACATTCCGGTGTTCCGGGTCGGTCTGACCTCGAACACCACACTGCGGACGTTGAACAAGATGATCTGCCAGTTCTACGGGCATCCCGGCGCCGATCGCGGCAGCGCCGCCCAGTTGGCCGGCTACGCCCTGGACTGTGTCCTCTCATGCGATTCGCGGGTCGGGATCATCGACGACATCCACTTCATCGACCAGAACAGCCGCGACGGGCTCGCCGTCAGCAATCACCTGAAATGGCTGGCCAACGAGCTACCGGTGACATTCATCTACGCCGGAGTCGGTCTCGGAGAACGCCGGTTCTTCGAGGAGGGCCTCTCCGGGCACTCGGCCGCGCTGGCGCAGAGCGCCCGGCGCTGGACCCGCCTCGAAGTCGGCGTCTTCGCCCACGACCGTCACTGGAAATCCCTGATCAAGGCGGTCGACAAACAGTTGGTGCTCACCTGCTGGCAGCCCGGACAGCTCACCGGCCTGGCCGACTACCTGTTTGCCCGCACCGGCGGGCACATCGGGTCGCTGATGACGCTGATCAACCGCGGCTGCTTCAAAGCGATCCGCACCGGAGCCGAGGCGATGTCACAAGAGCTGCTCGACACCGTCCGCATCGACGAAGCCTCCGAAAAGGCCCGCCACCGGCTCGAAGCCGCGACCCGCACGAGAGGGAAACGCAAGCAGGTGAGGCGATGACCACGATCACCACTCTGCCATTGCGGACACCGATCACCGCCGGCGAGAGCCTCGATTCCTGGATCGACGCACTCGCCCGCCGCAACGACACCTCCCCGCTGGAAGTGCTGCGCGCCTTGGGCATCAATCACCCCGGTCAATCGATCCGCCAGCTGGTCGATGAAACTGATTCCACGCAGCTGCGCCGCATCGAAGCCGCGACCGGGCTGCCGCCCCATCATCTCGACGCCGCGACCGGCCCCGCCGCCCCCGGGATCGAACGGATATCGATGAATTCTTCACGGTTCTGCCCGCGCTGTTTGGCCGAGACCGACGGGCGCTGGCAACTATCGTGGCGGTCGAGTTGGGCGACGACCTGCAAGCGGCACCGACTGCTCCTGCACGACACCTGCCCGGAACCGAACTGCCGCGCGGCACCCCGAGTGCAGATCGTCGGCGGCGCCACCCCACCGTCGGCGGGGACCTGCAGCCGTCTCATCGACCGGTCCCGGCTGCGCTGCGGCGCCGAGCTGTTCACCGCCGCGGACCTACCCGCCCCCGACGAAGTCCTCGATGTCCAGTCCTGGATCGATCAACTGATGGCCGCGGCCCGCGCACCGGGCCCCGACCCCGCCCATGCGACGCTGACCGATTTGCACCTGGTGGTGGCCTGGTTGCTGCGTCTGGACGGCACGGCCGCGATCGCTGCGGCCCGGGCGATCAACCCGCGTCGGCACGCGACTCCGCCGCCACCACGCAACGGCAGCCCGCCCAACCTCGATGCGGCACTGACCGCGGCACTGCTGACTCGCGCACGAGTTGTTCTCGGCGACGACGAGGCCACCGCGATCGACGAGCTGCGCACACTGATCACGAAAACCCCAAGTCCGCAACGAATCCCGCCGCCGGAATTCACCGATCGCCGCTTTGCCTCCATGCCCAGCCGGTTCCCCAACCGCTACCTGCGTGCCGTCGACGCCCACCTACCCGGAGCCGTCAGGCTGCGCATGCGGACCGTCACACCCTCGGCCTCACCACCGCGCGCCAATGGAGCGGCGCGGATCCGGATGCTGCCGCAACTGTTCTGGCCCGACTGGACCGGCCGCCTGCTGCCCGTCACGGGCGGCTTCCACACCGACCTGTTCCGAGCAACTCTCAGCGTCCTGCTGACCGTCCCCGGTGATCCCTCGCAGCGGACGGACACCCACGCCGGGTTGTTGAACCCACGCGTCACAGCCGCCAACCTGAGCATCACCCTGCAAGGATTCACCAAACTTCCCACCGGATCGGCGCTGACCGATGTTCTCGCGCTGCTCTGCCGCATCACCGACCACCTCGACCAACACGGCACACCGATCGACTACCAGCGGCGACGCGAGCAGATCCCCGCCGAAACCCTCACCTGGGCCCAGTGGCGTGACCTCGCCTGTTCGGTCGGAGCGCACCCCGGCAAGCATCGCCAAGGCCGGCTGCGGCACGCCCAACGACACCTGCATCAACTGCTGTCCGGCGCCGACCTCGCCGACCGCCGCCACCCACTGGCGTTCCGCAGCCCCAATGACCGCGGCACCTTCGTCGAGTTCACCACCTCCATGGCAGCGCCGCTGCGCCAGGCCCTCCACGAACACGCCGAATCCCTGCTGGTTAACCTCGGCATCGACGAACCGCTGACCTGGTCGCCACCACCTGACCTCGCCGACGGGCTCGCTCTGCCGGGCATCAATACCGGCGACCTCGATACCGACAAGGTCAGTCGCCTGGTCGTCGAGGACCACCGTTCCTCGCGGGAGGCCGCCGAGGTTCTCGGCGTCCGCCCCGAACACGTCCGCATCGCGATGGAACGTCTCGACCAGCCACAACGGCAGTGGGCGCCCCATGCGGCACCCGCCGCATGGTTGCGTGAACAACACGCCGCCCAATTGTTCACCCGCGAGTTCTTCGACCGCGAATACATCCAAGCCGGACGCAGTCTGAACGACATCGCAGCCGACACCGGCATCGGACGCCACATCATCGCCCGATTCGCCAAACAATCCGGGATCACGCTGCGCAAGACCCGCGCGCCCTTCCACATCGACCCGGCCTGGCTGCGCGAGCAATACTGCACCCAGCTTCGTTCGACCGCCGACATCGCCGTCGAACTCGGCACCGAACAGATGCTCGTCAACAATGCCCTGCACCGGCACGGCATCCCGGTCCGGCCGCAAGGCGTCGCCAGCCGCACCGAGATGCTCATCACCTACGACCACCTCCCACCGAACATCCGCGCAGCCGTCGAGGGCACCCTGCACGGCTGGATCCGGCTGCACCGCTTCCGGATCACGATGGCGTTCCCTTCCCTGGGCACCGCCGCCGACTACCTCGGAATCAAGTCGAACAGCCTGGTCCACCAACTCCGACTCCTCGAACGTCACGTCGGAGCACCCCTGTTCCACCGATCCCGCCGCGGCACCCCGCACCAGCCCACCCCACACGGACACGCCCTGCTCCGCGAACTCGACAACGAGCACGTTCACCCACTGATGACCGCCGCCCTGCATGGCTGCAACGCCCCAGCCATGCCCGCCGCGAAGACCCTCGCACACGCGATGCGCGAAGCAATGACACCACCACGAAAACCTAGACCGCTCAATCCCTTCGGTGACATCGCAGTCGAGCGGCTGCGGATGACCCACACCACGCTCACCCTGCTACGCCACCTCACCACAACCGATGCCGAGGAGGTCTATGGCCACGGCCTATACCAAAGCACAGGCATCCACCACAGCACCCTTCACCCACTCCTGAGAAGCCTCGAACAAGCCGGATGGCTCACCAGCCGAGACGAAGACGAGGCCGACTGGCTCGCGGGCGCCCCACCCGGATGCGGACCAGGACGACGCCGCACCTACTACCGACTCACCCCAGACGGGCGCCGCGCCGCCCTCCGCGAACTCAACACGCCAAGAAAGCGACAGAACAGTGAGAAACCAAAAGCGACAAACCTATGAGAAAACGCACCATCCGCCCAGGCCGGCCACAACCAGGACGACAAGAAGGACGAGAACCTACAACTGAAGGAGGACCGAGATGAGCGTGCGCCGATTCCTGGCCGTGGTCGTGATCCTGGGTGCCCTGGTCGCCATCCTCGTATATGCGTGCCGGCCGACCCAACAGGACCCGCAGACGTCGCCTCTAGAAACGTCGTTGTCGGCGGCCGCGGCACCACCGGCAGCCACAGCACCACTTACGACCTTTGCGCCCGTACCTCCACCAACCACGGCGGCGCCAGCTCCGGACGCCGACGTGGCGGAAGACGTCGCCCGCCAGGCCCTATCGGTCGCGTTCACTTGGTACCCGGCCACCGACCAGTCCCCCAACGACGGCTTCGTGCGGGCCCGACAGTGGCTGACCGACAGGCTCGCAGCGCAAGTGGCCATTCCAGTCACGCCCGAACGCGGTCCCGGCGTGCAATGGGGACAGTGGGCCACCACGAACGCAAAGGTCGTCGCCGACGTGCTGATCGGCTGCTCCGGCTGCCCTCCCGATACCGACACCCTCATCCACCGCGTCGCCACCATCCACCAGACCGCGATCACCGGGGACAACGCCGTCCCTGTTAACCCCAACACCATCGTCTGGGTCACGCTTACCAAGACAGGGGGCAACTGGCTCATCGACACCATCCGGTACTGAACGCAGTAACCACCGCATCGAGTTCGACAAAGCCGTAATGCGGCAACAGGAGGGGAACCAAAATGTCCAGCAGCCGTGCACTCGCCGGGCTCGCGCTCATCGCCATGATCGCCGCGACCCTTGCCGCATGCTCAGGCTCGTCGAGCGATGACACTCGGCCCGGCAGCGTCACGCCCGCCGAATCGTCCGGCGGATCCGACGGGTGGGACGGCAACATCGCCATCGGCGTCGGCAACCGCAAAGGCATCGACCTCGTGACCCTTCCTACCCCGGACCAGGTCGACGTCGAGTGCCACGGCGAGGGCGACAACCTCACCATCGACATCGCCGCACCGAACGGGTGGCACGCTACCCTCACCCACGGATCCCAAACCGTCACGATCGAGAACGAGAGCCTCAACTACCCAGCACACGACTTCGCCGAATCCCCGGGAGCGATCGAGGCCGTCAGCAAAACACGACCGAAGGGCAGCACCAAGCAATTTCCTCTCGGCATTACCTGGTACAAGCCATCGGTCGGAGAAGTCGAAATTCAGGTCGACGACGACACTCCGCCCCACTGGATCGTGAACTCGCCGTATGACGAACTCGACATCTACATGCATCTCAACTGCAATGGGTAACGGAGATTTCGACTCGCCGAAGCATCAATTTCTCACATTTGCCACACCCCGTATTGCGAGTCGGCACGTATTGCAGTTGGGGGGCACCACGCGTGCCGGGCGAACCGGCACCAGCTCTGAGTAGCTATGTCACTCTGCCTGACAGTCGCCCGGCTACCGATAGGTTCGATGTTTGAGTACCGCAGTTCTGTTCTCCAGCAGCGAAACACGACTTCAGGATGGTTTCTCCACCTTCCCGCCGACTACGATTACGCGCGCAGAGCTTGGTACCGAGGTCCCAGAGACCTTCTGGTTGCAGCTATCCGCGGTGCTGATAATCTAGCCACCGCGCTCCCGCCCGGGAGTTCCCTGGAGCCCGTCGGGGCGGCTTCAGATGCAGCGTCAAGATGTGGCACACGTGTATTCATATGCGCCCCAATGGTCCCGGGTGGAGGTTGGTAATGACGAATCGTGTTTCAGAGGCTGTCGATCGACTGTTTCGCGTAGCGACCTCAGGGGAAGCATCTACGCTTGCAGGATTGATGGAGGCAGCAGCCCGGGACCGGAAGCGCCCGATCACCGTCGTTCAATCCAACAAGAACCTGCCGATAGGCGTTTTCGGCCAATGGGTTCAACATCCCGACCGGGACGAGGTTTCCTGCGCTGACTGGGTTCACGCCCGCGAGCGCACGCTTGCCCACGAACTCGGCCACATCCTGCTCGGGCATCGGGGCCGACCTGCCCGCGAGTTCGCGGAAGAGTTTCTTCCAGCAGCGGCTCATGGATTGGCGAAGATAATGCTTCGGCGCGAGTGCAGTGACGGACACGACGCTGAGGAAATTGAGGCTGAGGCGTTCGCGAGCAGACTCCTTGGGCGGGTGAATAGTAACCAAGCATCCCGCAATCCCGGTGTGCGCGCTCGCCTCGACGAGGCGATCAGGTGACGGCAACAGCGGCGGTCGCAGTCCTTCTATGGATAGCCGCAGCCAGTCGGTTCCGTAGGTGGTGGTGGGCTCGCACATGGAACCTGGTCGGTGTTCTGACTGTCTTCACCTGCATGGCCGCCCACATGACAGTCAACCTGCCGCTCTTCGAGAGCTTATTGAGAGGCGCACTTGGTCACTCAAATGGTGCTGGCGCGGTCAAAATGGTCCTGTTTAGCGGAATCTGCTTCGGTGCAGCCATACTCGTGACAGACCTTATGGCTCCGTCCGATCGACGTCGCGCACAGCTCATCCGGCTTCATGCGTTGCTGTCAATGGTCACCGCAGGCGGGTCGGTGGCCTTCTTCTTGACTGCCCCGGAAGTGCCGGAACAGCGCGACGGATATACCTTCGACGACCTGTATGCCCACACTCCCGGATATGCGGAGGCCGGCATTACCGCGATGCTCTACCCGTTCCTTCTCTGCATCGTGGTGACCATCGTGACGGCCGGCCATGCCGACACGCGGACCGCGACGGGTCGTGGCTTGATGGTGCTGTGCCCTGGGGTTTTCATGCTCACCGCCTACGCCGGCATGCGAATCACATACGTACTGGCCGCGTCTACCGGTGCAATCGATCCGACTCCCCGAGTCTTCGACATCACTCAGGTTCTTGCGCTCGTCGGGGTCCTCATGGTCACCATCGGTGTGCTGTGGCCGACGATGGCTCTCTGGACGGCCGCACGCCGGGCGTTGCGAGATTTCTTCGAACTCCATGAGGTGCTCACTGCGCGCTGGCCTGGTGTCGTTCGACCCTCCTGGAAAGGTAGCAGCGCCACGGATCGCGTTGCCGACCGCGCCACGGAAGTGATGGACGCCCTTAGCATCGCCGCCCAAGCCGCAGGCCTCCCCCATGGCGCCCCGATTCCCGAGGACGAAGCGCCAGTTGCAATAGTTGAGTGGATCCTTACCGGCTTCGCACGGGAAGAGTTGCCCCAGGAAGCTCTCGGCGCTCCGGAGGGCGTCTCAGACGTCGAGTGGGTGCGCACTCTCGGCGTCGCTTTCAACACCGCACGACAGGAAAAGTTGGTGGCCGCAGATGGCGATGACTGAGAATCAAACCCGCGGCGACCGTGTTGATCGCCTTGCCAGAGCATTGACTGAGGTGGGAGCTCCTTGGGTTCTCAACATTGTCTCGTCACTCTTCCTGGGCGTGTACCTTGAGTCGACGGCATGGGGGATCTTCGTCGCCATGATTTCCGGCGGCCTCCCCATGGCCTTCATTCTGTTCGAAATCTGGCGATCACGGATCGGCGATCACCATGTGACCGAGCACCGCGAACGTCACCTTCTGATTGTCGTTATCTTGGCAATCGTGCTTGCGGGTCTCGTCATTCAGATCTGCGCCAATGCACCCGCAGAACTAATCGCCTTCACGGCCGCAGGGTTTGCGACGTTGCTGGCCATCGGGATAATTACCAGCGTCGTTCGGTGGAAGGTCAGTGTGCACACTGCTGTCTCAGCGGGCATCACCGTGATTCTCATGCTCGCTGTCTCACCGATTTGGGTTCTGGCACTAGCGTGCACGCCCGCGATCGGTTGGTCGCGGGTGCGGCTCGGTGATCACACGACTGGTCAGGTCATCGTGGGTGCATTCGTGGGCGCCGTCATCGCTGGAGGCACGTACGCACTGTTCACCTAGTCCTATTCGGGACGCCGGAACGGGAAGTATGTTCGTGCTGCAATATTCTGGTCTTCGGCGTCTCGGAGATCTTGGATGTAGGCGATATAGCCCTTGATCTCCTCGTAGACATCGTCGTCATTGAAGTAGTCCATTGGTACTGCGAAGACTCGACATATGTCTCGCAGCGTGGTCCAGCTCGGCGAAGATCGCTTGCCGGACAGCAACTGCGACATGTATCCCGGCGTCATATTGCCGCCGGCGGCTCGGATGGCCTCGACAACCTCCGCTTGACTGTAGGGGCCTCGCCCCTTCGGATGGACCGTGTCGAATAGATGTCGCAGCCTTTCGGCGAAACTCTCGCTCACCGCACATCCTCCAAACTTCAAGCTTCGCCGGTAGTTGGACATGAGTATAGATGTCGTTGACGTCGCCTTATTGCAGTAGTTACGGAAGTGTTTACTGTTGCAAGTTTGCAGTAGTAAAGTAGGCTCAAGATCATTCACATGACCGACAGAAGGCGAGGCACCGGTGTCACGGAGTTCGGGCACGCCACCGCGCACGAGGACGTCAGGCGGGCATGCCCGGCGGCCGGCTCCGCGCCCGTTGATGCGCATCCCGCAGCTCCGCAATGGAGATGTCGAGCGCAGACGACAGGCGCTCAGCAACGTTGTCGGACAATGCCGTCTCCCCACGCTCGATGCTGCCAACCACGGCAGTGCGGACCCCGGCACGCGCACCGAGTTGCGGTTGGGTCAGCCCCAGCAGAACCCGCCAGTCGCCCGGGAAGCGCTCCGAGACTGGGATATTCACAAAGTCGGAGATGGGAACTTCAAGAACAGCGGCAACCCTCGCCAGGACGTCAACTTGGGGCGATGCAGTGCCCTTCTCCCACCTTCTAATCGTGGCGACGCCGACGTCGGAAAGCCGTGCCAAATCGGCTTGCGACCAGCCGGCGTTGCGGCGCGCGCCAACCAGGGCGGACGGAGTAAACCCGCGCATAACTCGCCGACTCACCGAAATAATCCTGCCGCACATGTGGTCACTGGTAGACACTGTGCCGCCCTCTCGTTACGATGCGCACATACGATCGGTTTTAAACGATCGCTTTTATATGATTGCACGAGAGCCGCATGGGGGTGGAGCTAAGAGTCGAACCCTATTGCAACGAGAAGCCCCCTGACCGTTAGCGGCGGCCAGGGGGCTCAAGCCTCAACGGATTAGCGGTCCGTTCAGGCACCATCAGCAGATTGGAGTCTCTGCAATGAACACGATAGCTGGCGCCCAAAGAGAGCGCGGTGAGCGGCATCCAGCCGTGGCGCGATCGTTAGCCACTGCCGACCTGGTGCGCATCACTGCCCAACACGTGTCTGCCGAGGGGCGTTGCGAGGAATGCGGCGCCATAGTCACGGCAGCTAAGCCTCTGTGCCCCCGAGCTGCGGCCGCGCTCCGCGAGCTAGCGCGGCGCGATGGAACCGCGGACACGTCGTCGAGAACGATTCGCTTTTCGGTCGCGGCGTTGCTGCGTTCGGCGAGCGCACACCGACCAACCCCTGAGGGGCGTTGCTTCCGGTGCGGCTTCGTCTACACCCCCGAGTGCCAGGACTGCCCGCAGCTGCGGCGTATCCGCCGCGAGTTGGAGGCACGCGGAATGATCCCGTTGACCGCACCTGAGCCGGGTGTTGGCACGTGCGCGGGCAAGTCCGCTTCCTGGGAACTGACGGGGCAGAACTTGGCATCGTGGCAGCGTGCGATCAATTCGTGCCACGAATGCCCGATCCTCACCCAGTGCCGCGCCACGCTTCGCGATCGAATCGTTGGGGGTGAACCGCCGCAGGATCAGGTCGTCGCGGGCGCCGCGTTCGATTACTACGGCAATCATGTACCCGCCGATCGGCTCCGGGCGTATGCAGTCCTGCGTGCCAGGACTCCCCGAGGTCCTGCCACCCACGTCGCTGCCGGTGGTGATGCCGCATGACCGCTCGCCGATCAACCCCGACGGTCCTGCCGTGCTCGATTGACCCGCAGTCGTGGGACATCGATGAGGGTTCGTACCAGGCCGGCCGCGACGCGCAGCGGGAGTGCTTCCGGTGTCCGCGGCTCGCCGCATGCCGCGCCGAAGTCGCAAAGATGATCGCGGCGGGAGATCCGCCGCGGTCGATGATCTGGGCCGGTGTCGCGTATCGCCACGACGGAACGGCCGTCGCCAGTGATCGTGAGCTGCGGGTGTACTACAACCGCGTCGTAGGGCAACGGGCAATCGAGCGGGGGTCGGCGGCATGAGCAGTCTTTCCGACCGTGTCCTCCTCATGGCGACCGGTGAGATCGAGTGCCCCGGCACCGAGGGGCTTCCTTCCCTGCGGTGGAACTGGCTCGCTGACCTGCACTCCCACCCGATGTGGGGTCTGGTCACCATTCCGGGCTTCTCCGTACCCGTGGGGTACACCGTCGCCACGTTGTGCCGCGATATGCCGACCGGCACGGTCGACCCCCTCGCTGCTCGATGGGATGCGATTGACCGGCTCGCTGCGATCGGCGCCAGCCGCGCTCAGTCAGCTGCCCTCTATGCCTGGTCCGCGGTCGCCGACTCCTCAGTTGACGCCCACGACTACCTGGGTGGCCATCAGTTCAGTGGTGCGGAAGCTGTCGCCGCCGCGTTCTGGGCGCACCTCGCCGCCAAACCGGGCTCTGTCGCCGAGGCGTGCGTCGCCGCGGCCATCGAGGCCTGGGATTCACGGCTGCACTGCCCCTCGGCGAGAGGGGCGGTCGCATGAGGGGTCTTACCGCAACCGACCGTCACGGGCGAACGTGGGAAATCATCGCGATAGAGAGCGTCATCTGCGCATTCCTCGTCACCGACACCAGGACGCCGACCGTGATGTCCGCTCCGGATCTCATCGACACGCATGGCCCAATCCGGCTCTCACCGGACAGGTGTCGTCTCAGCCCGGGATCACGCGACGCGCTCGTAGATGTCGTCGACCTCGTCGCATCGGAGCCCGAGACAGCCACGGTTGAGCAGATCCGTGAGGTTGCCGCCGCGGCGCACCTGTTGCTCGGTGTGAAGCCGGCACCGCGGTCGGCGTAACTGGCACGGCTGCGACCAAACCAACCCTTCTCCGATCCCTTTCAGCGGACACGCGCGAACCTCCACAGTTCGCGGTGACCGCGCTTGTGGATCGGCATCCACCCACGCCCAAAGCGAGGCGATGCCCCTGAACCGTAACCATCGCGCTACCCCGATAACCCAAATTTCAAAGCGCAGACCCTCAGAAAACACGAAAACCCCCTTGGTGGGGGTGGTTTCAGATTCACGAACCGCTCCGCCGGCATGTTGTTGAGGAGGACTTGCCGGTCCTCCTCAACCAAGAGGGTGAAGGCCTTGCCGCGCCGTCACATTCTCTGAGGGTGAGTGCCGGAAGTTACCCGCTTCCGACACTCGTTCTGCATTCCCCGAAGGGACATACCTGTGCCAGGTACGTCTGATGCTAACGCATGCGCTGAATCAGCTTCAACACCAATCGTTTCGTCCACCAACACCACGTCATCGACGCACGGCGGTACGCACATTCCGCAGTCGGCAGAAGTCGAGACCTGGGAAGCCTCCGTCCACGCAGCCACCCAAGCCATCAACAAACTGCACGAATACAACCGCGACACCGGGCAACGCGGCCGATCCTTCACCCTCCCGATCACACCCGGACGCGAAGCCACCATCCCCGTCTGGTCCGGCCGCACCGAATGGCTACGCCAACTCCGCCACCACATCACCCACACCGCCACTGGCCAAGCCGCACTCACCGCCCACCGCATCAGCATCGAACGCCTAATGGCCGTCGCCACAGCCCACGCCCGATTCGCGGATTCCACCACCGGCCGCGGTGTCACCGCGTCCCGGCAACTCATCGCACACCACGCCGGTGTCTCACTCTCCGTGATCAACCGGGCCCGCCGCGTCCTCAAAACCCTCCAGATGGGTGTCGAACTCGAACGCGGCCGCACCCTTCGCACCCATGAATACCTGGCCGCCGAACTCCACCACGGCGGCCAACAACACCACGCCGCCTCCGTGTGGGCACTCAGCTCACCGAAACACATCGTCGACGCCACACCCCCACCCCCACAACGACCATCGCGTCCGCGCCGCGCCCGCGCCGCCAGACGTCTCGCACGCCACCGCACCCGGCCCCAACAACCGACCACCGCGGCCAGCACCACTCATCCCCAGGCCACCGGCGCTGACACCCTATCCCCCGGTACTTACGTTCCTTCACATAATCTTTCGTTACGAAGCACTCACCAACGCGCACACGCGCGGCCCACCACACCCACCCCACAACCCCGACCACTCCACCTCCAACGAGCCGCCGCCACCCTCATCGCCCGCTCCCCCGATCTCACCCACGGCCATATCGGCACCATCTGCGACACCATCACGGCCGCCGGCATCGACACCACCCGCTGGACCGGCCACGACATCGCACAGACCCTCGACCGCGACACCACCCAACGCGGGTGGACCTGGCCCACCGCAGACCGGATCAGCTCACCGGCCGCCCTCCTCCGCTGGCGACTGACCCACATCGACTGGACCGGCCCCTCCCCCAGCCAGCACCGCACCGCAGCCGACGCCCGGCGCCGCCGCGAACAGCACGCCCGCCGCACCGCCATCCACCATCGCAACGCCATGCAAGCAACCCCGGAGCAGCGGGAAGCCGCCCTCGCACAGATCCGCCGGACCCTGCGTCACACCACACATCGCCGAGTTGATCTCCGATGAGCCGTCCAGAAGGACGTTCGCCAGTTTCGCGGGTAGTCCTCCACTGCCATCGAGCCGCCGCACCTCGGGTGACCGGCCGAGTGCTACTGCTGTGGAACAACACCGGAGGCGATCTTTGGACTATCTCGATCAGCGTTGCGGCAGTGGATCGCTGCCGCAGTGGTGCGAGTTCTCGGAAGCTGGGCGAGTCTCACGGCGTCCGCCCACCGTTGGAGTGCGTCGGCGGGGTCCGGCTCAATGTGGATACGGTGTCAGCCATGACTGACTGGGTGCAGCAAGCGCAGGACCTCACCGACGAGGTGCTGCGGCCCGCTGCGGCGGAGGTCGACAGGTCGGGGAAGATCCCGCGATCGCACTTCGCCGCACTACGCGGCCGGGGCTTCTACGGCCTCGCCTTTGCCACCACGGATCCCGTCAACACCCTCGCCGACGTCGGCGAAATCCTCGTCAGCGGATGCCTGGCGACCGCATTCGTCTGGGCCCAGCACCACGGCACCCTGCTCCGGATGGTCATGTCGAGAAACGACACCCTCAAGGCACAATTTCTCGCCGGCCTGCAGAGCGGCGCCGTCACATCCGGGGTGTCCGGCAGCGGCTACGCGAACCCGGAGAACCCCTTTATCGTCGCGACCGAAACAGACGATGGATACACCATTACCGGGCAGGCACCGTTCGTCACCGGATGGGGTCTTGTCGACGTCATCGGTGTCACCGCATACGACACCCGAGCACAGAAAACAGTCACCTTCCTCATGGACGCGACCGACGGCCCAAACGTCCACGCGAACCGAATCCCGCTGTCCGCGGCCAACGCATCCCACACCGTCGAACTGACCTTCAACGGACACCACATCCCCCACACCGCAGTCATCCACGTCCGAAAGACTCCTCGCGGCGGACTCAGCATCGCGGACCGGGCGATTCTCCGGATCAACGGCTCCCTCGCCCGCGGCGTGGCACGAGCCTGCCTGACCGAAGCCGACCGCATCGGACACCCCTGCCCACAACTGTGGGAAACCCACGCCACAATCCGCGAGGCCCTCAACAACACGGCCACCGGCGACGGAGACATCTACGACGCCCGCGCCCGCGCCAGCCAATTCGCCGTCACCGCCGCCAACTACGTCGCCACCGCCGCAGGAAGCCGATCCGTCCAACACGGCGAACCCACCGAGAGAATGGCCCGGGAAGCCACCTTCAGCATGGTCTGCACCACCACCCCGGAAATCAAGTCACGCATCCTGACCACCCGTCACCCCCAGTGAACCTGCGAGACCGAGGCGCGATGACACCCGAACCGAGTCAGACGTTCACGACAGTAGCGGCAAGCTGCTCACACATCCTCGGTCCCATCACCGGCGTCCCGCTCCCGGCACGCCGTCCACGAACAGCAGGAATCCGCACTCGCACAGATCCGCCAGGCCTGTGCCAACCCCGGCCGAAGCGACACGATCTTCGATCTATCGCAACAGGACGTCCACCCCACCCACAGGCGGGAGTCCACCACGCGGGCACCCGAGCCCTCACAACGATTGTCTGCAACACGCCCAGCGTGATGCACCGTGCATCACCAGCACCCGGATAGCGGGTGCGTCCAGTCCGGATGGCGAGCCCTCTGCAGTGTCTCGCACGGTCAATGCCCAACACGAGCGAATCAGCGATACACCTCAGGTGTCGTGCAGGAACGCTCGAAGTCGCTCGAGCACCAACTCGGGTCGTTGATCGACAACCCAGTGACCGACGCCGTCGACCGTCTCGAGCCGAAAACCATCTGCGTGCTCGGCATACCCGCGCAGCAGCGTCGGAGTGATCACCGGGTCCCCCACTCCGTGCAGGAACCGCATCGGAACATCAACGGAGGTATTCGCGAATTCACCGGCACGGATCAATTCTCGCGTCAGGAATGTGCGATACCAGCGCGAGCCGGCCACCGAATGACCGGGCAAGCGCATGCAACGCACATAGAGCCTGAAGTCATCGTCGTCGAGGTAGAACCCGGCGCCGACCCAACGGCCCGTCATCCTGATAAAGCGACCCTTCGGGTCGCTGAGAAGACGCGGCCCGATCACCGGAAGAGAAATCGGGATCTGATACCAGAACCGCCACAAATGTCGAACTGCCGTCAGATCGAACGTCAGCCACGGTCCTACCGTGTTCAGGCCGAAGAAGCCGGACACCTTCTTCGGATGTCGCAGCATCAGATGCGCCGCGATCGGACCACCCCAATCGTGCGCCACGACCCGCACCGGGGCGACGCCGAGCCGGTCGAGCACAACCGCGAGATCATCGGCCATATCGGTCTTGTAGTAGCGTCCATCGGGCGCTGAGCTCCACCCAGCCCCGCGCAGATCCGGGCACAGCACGCGGTAGCCATCGGCCGCGAGCGGTCCGATCAACTCGTGCCACGCCCACCAATTCTGCGGGAAACCGTGAACAAGCATGACCGGCGACCCGTCGGCCGGCCCGGCATCGGCGACGTGAATCGTCACACCGCCGCCTACGTCGACGAACCGGTGCTCCACCCCAGCGAGCACCGGCAATGAAGGTGAGTTCATGGCTACTCGCTCCCTGTTCGCACGACGATGCCTCACCGCGAATAATGCAGCGTTCACCCGCTACGCAGATAGGCTGCCACGTACGCAGAACCCGCGTAGGGCTAATGCGCCGATGACGGGACGCGAACAGGACGAGGTATCGCGCGGGCGAAACAGAACTCGCGAGTGTCAAGATCTCCTGGTAGTCGTCAGGTCTGGGATCGGCCTTGAAGTCCAACGGCACCTCACTGTCGTCGGGACCTTGGCGCCAGCCGCGCTTCTTGCACCGATGCGGATGACCGAGACGGGACGGGACGACCTCCACGCCGTGAAGAAGTCGATGAGCGTTCGGGCGATCAGGCCGGGCGCGTTCTCGATGGGGACGTGCCCCGCATCCGGGATACGGATCAGCGTGGTATCCGGGGACCTCCGAGGCCAACCGCTCCGGGCCAGATCAGCAACATGGGCGTTGTGGACGCCGCAGCGCGCGGACGAGGTCGAGGGTGTAGCGGCAGTCGACCGCCTTCAGCATGGTCTGCACCACCACCCCGGAAATCAAGTCACGCATCTCGAGCGCACGTCACCCCTAGAACGCTGCCAGGACGACGACACCCAGACAGCGGAGGTACAACACGATCGTCCGCATGAACGCTCTCGCTGATGCACCGTGCATCACGCTGTGCCGCCATTCGCGAGCACCCAGCCTGTACCGATCCGCTCAGCCCGCTCCATACCTTATCCGACTGACCAGGAGAATCGCTCCTGACGAGGCAGTTCGCATCGAGCGTGGCCCGCGGTTCGGGACTGACCCTCGTACCGGAAGTGAAATCGGGGCTCCGCGCATGCGCCCACTACTCGTGGTCTTGGACGGTGCTGGTCACACCGGGACGTCCTTCTGGCGGATACGGGACACGCGGGCGTAGGCGGCGGGCCGCCGAGTAACGACACAAGGATGGGTCGCTACCCGACGAGCGGGAGCGAAACCAGACCGAGGATCGGCAGAGAGTTCGCCGCCGTCGATCTTGATCAGTTCGTGGGGAGAGACGGCGATGGTGAACGCGTGCGCGGCTGGCGGGTGGTCCTGGCCGGTCTACAGCCCGAATCCGCAATTTTCCATACGGGACAACGTCATTGCGCGGATCGCGTGGAGGGGATGGGTCAGTGCGGGGTGCCGCCCGCGGCCAGGTAGGTGTCGATGGCCTGTTGCAGGCGGTCCAGGGCCGCGCCGTAGGTGGTGAAGTCGCCGGTGTGTTGCGCCTCGCGCAGGTTGGCCAGGGCGTTGTTGAGTTCGAGGACCGCGGCGGTCAGCTGGTCCGATGTCGCCGGCGGCGGGGCGGGCGGGGCGCCCGGTGGGGGCGGCGCCGGCGGTTGCCCGCCGGTAGGTGGTGGTGTGGTGGCGTCGCCGCCGGGTGCGGTGGCAACGGCGCCGGTGCCGGTGCCGAAGACCTGGTCGAGGGCCTCGGCGAGGGTGGGGGCGTACCCGATCCGCACCCCGCCGGTGCCGGGTTCGCGGTAGCTGACCAGGACCCGGGCCAGCTGCGGGAACGTGGAACTGTTGGGCGTGCTGGTCAAACGTTCGGTGAAGACCGGTTCGACATAGAGGATGCCGCCGTCGGCGATCGGCAGGGTCAGCAGGTTGGCGTAGTAGATCCGGTTGGACCGCTCGAGCAGGGTGCGCTCGGAGGCGACGCGGGTGTCGGAGATCATCGAGTTCTGGGTCTGCCGCGGGCCCTGGGTCTGGGTGTCCGTCGGCAACCGCAGAATGTCTATCCTGCCGTAGTTTTCGGGGTCGGAGTGCGCCGAGAGGTAGGCGGAGAGGAATTCGCGGTTGAAGCCGACCATGGCGCTGGTGAGCCGGAAGGACGGGGCCGCGGTGCCGGCGTCGCCGACAAGGACGTAGTACGGCGGCTGCTCCCCGCCGGTGTCGGCGGTCGGATCGCTGGGCACCGACCAGAACGCGTTGGTGGTGAAGAACTCCCGCGGATCATCGACGTGGTACTTCGCCAGCAGGTCCCGCTGCAGGCGGAACAAATCCTCGGGGTAGCGGAAGTGCGCGCGCAGCTCGGTCGGGATCGCCGTCGGCGGCTGCACGGTGCCGGGGAACACCTTCATCCACGCCCCCAGGACGGGGTCGTTCTCGTCGACCTGGTAGAGGGTGACGGTGCCGTCGTAGGCGTCGACGGTCGCCTTCACCGAATTCCTCACATAGGACACCTCCTCGCGGGCCAGGGTTCGGCCGGTGTCGTTCACGACCGGCTCAGCGAGTGAACCGACCTGCGAGTACGGGTAGTGCGCGGCGGTGGTGTAGCCGTCGACAATCCACACGATCCGGCCGCCGACCACCGCCGGATACGGGTTGGAGTCGGTGGTCAGCCACGGGGCGACGTGTTCAACCCGGGCGGCCGGGTCCCGGTTGAAGATGATCTTCGACTCGGACCCGATGGCGCCGGAGAACAAGATGTTTCGCTCGCCGTACCGGGCGGCGAACGCCAACCGGTTGACCCAACTGCCCACCGGCACCCCACCGGTGCCCGTATAGGTGTACTGGGCGGTGTCGGTGTCGTACTCGCGCGGCGGCGCACCCTCCGGGCCGCCGACGATGGCGTAGTCCGGGTCCGCCTGCGCGATCACCTCACCGAAGTAGATGCGCGGTTGCTCGACCGGGATCACCTGGTCGCCGCCCACCTGGGAGGCGATATCGCTGACCGCATAGATCGGATACCCGCTGTCACTGCTCGCGCTCTGCCCGGCGACATCGCGGACGGCGGCGTTGACCCTATTGGCGGGAGCGGCGATGAACCCGTTGCCGTGGGTGTAAACGGTGTGCCGGTTGATCCACTGGGTCTGGTTGCCGCTGAGGCTGTTCGGGGAGAGCTCGCGGGCCGCGACGATGTAGTCGGTGAGTTGTCCGTCGATGGTGTAGCGGTCGATGTTGAGGTGCTCGGGAAAGCCGTAGAAGTTCTTCAGCTGTTGCTGCTGGGTGAAGGTGCGCGAGAGCACGGTCGGGTCCAGCAGGCGGGCGTTGGCGATCGTGGTGACGTCGGCGGGAATGTCCCGGGGCGACCGGGTGCCCACCCCTGGGTAGTCGAGGTAGTCGACCCGGTCCGGGCCGATTCCGTAGGCCTGCCGGGTCGCGGCGATGTTGCGTTCGATGTAGGGACTCTCCCGGTCGGCGGCATTCGGGCGGACCGAGAACTGCTCGATCAGCGCCGGATAGATTCCGCCGACCAGGATCGCCGAGAGCACCAGCAGTGCCGTGGCCATCGCCGGGATCCGCAGGTCCTGCACCGCGATCGCGGCGAAGAACGCCACCGCGCACAGCACCGCGATCGCGACCATGATCAACCGGGCCGGCAGCACCGCGTTGATGTCGGTGTACCCGGCGCCGGTGAAAGTCGGCTCCTTCCGGCCGCTCCACAACAAGGAGTACCGGTCGAGCCAGTAGGACGCCGCCTTCAGCGCGATGAACGTGCCCGCGAACACCGCAAGCTGGATGCGCGCCGGCCGGGACACCTCGATGACGTGGTCCTTGCTCGGTGCCAGCCGGATGCCGCCGAACAGGTAGTGAGTTCCCAGGCCAATCAACAACGCCAGGAACACGGCGATGAACAGCCACGCCAGGATCAGCCGGTAGAACGGCAGATCGAAGACGTAGAAGCCGATGTCGTACCCGAACTCCGCGTCCACGGTGCCAAACGCGCCGCCGTGCAAGAACAGTTGCACCGTCTCCCAACTCGCCTGCGCGTGCAGCCCGAACGGCAGCGCCAGCAGCAATGCGATCCCCACCGTGAACGACCGCGGACGGCGCGACACCACCTCCCGGTACCGCTCGACCGGATCCTTCGCCGTGTTCGCGCCCGAGGCCGCGAACAGTGGGCGGGACCGGTACGCCCACACCACGGCCGCGAAGATCACCGCACCCACCAGCAGCGTCACCGCCGTGAACAGGATCAGGCGGGTGACCAGGACCGTCCCCCACACGCGACGGTAACCAACCTCACCGAACCACAGCCAATCGGTATACCCCACGACCAGACGCGGCCCGATCACCAGCAACGCAATGAGCGCCACCGTCACCATGATCATGACCCGGGCCCGCCGCGGCAGCGCCCGCATCCGGTCGGACGGTTGCATGGCCACCTCCCACGGGTCGGCTCACGAGCAGCCCCGCCGCGGACCACCTCGCCCGATCCAGCGAAGGCGTCCGTATCACCCCATTCTAGGCGGCGCCGGGCTCATCCTGGCCGGCGCGCACTCGGCATCGGATTGGACGAAGTGGACCCGCGAGTGGAGCGCCGCCGGGTTCGAGGGCGCGGCTCGTCGCCGGTTCCTCCTCGGCCGGTGACACATTGCTCTCCGGGGCATCGCGGTGACCGTGATCGGCAGAACCGTGGAAACGACCGTCAAGGGCACCCTGTCACTCGCCGGCCGAAACACGCCGTCCATGCGCATCAGCTGGCTGCAGCGAGAGCGTCGGTGCGGGAAGGCCGTTCGCCGGCTGAGGTGATGGCCCGTGCAGCGATTCGCATGGTGCAGGATTCCCCCAAGGTCGTCGAAGCCGATCGTCAGCAGACGCTGCCGATCGGTTCGACGGGCCAGCAGGCCGCGGTCGGTCAGGCGTCCAGCCCAGCCACCAAGACGTAGACGTTCCCCAACTCGGCGGGTTGGCCACACCTCAACCACCAATCCTGCCTACTACGCGCCCTCCCGAAACGCGGACAGTCGGAGCGTCATGCCCAGTGGACTAGAACCATTCCGCAGTCGTTGTCGACAAGCCCAGCCGCCGTGGTGAGCGCTATCAGTGTCCGAAGTGGTAACGGCAGGCAGCAATGCGGATCTGATCATCGACAATTTTATAAACCAGCCGGTGCTCATCGGTGATACGCCGGAACCAGTAGCCCTGAAAACCGTGCTTGAGGGGCTCGGGCTTGCCGATTCCGTCGTTCCCGTTGCGTTCGACATCCTTGAGTAGTGTGTTCATCCGCTTGACGATCTTCCGATCCTGCGCCTGCCACCAGACGTAGTCCTCCCACGCAGACCCGTCCCAGACAAGTTTCATTCAGCCAGATCCCGGACAGTTCCCCCGCCGGACTCCAACCGATCGATCGACGCCAACAGCCGGCGGGCGTTCTCCGGACTCCTGAGCAAGTATGCCGTTTCCTTCAACGACTCATAGTCGTCGAGCGAAACCATCACCACCGGCTCGTGACCCGCCCGCGTGATGACGATTTCTTCCCGGTCATCGACGACGGCGTTGAGGACCTCGGCGTATCGCGCGCGAGACTCCGAGTAGGTCATGGTTCGCATGAGCACACCTCCAGTCATTACGTACAAGAAATTGTACGCAACCCGACATGCTTCCGCAATCCAAGGGGACGCCCCACCGTGGTGCGAGCTCGAGAACGAAAATTCACCCCGCGGTCCGCATCCCCTCACCGCCCGCCGATCCCCCGCCGCTCCGGCGAGCGACTCATCCGGACCCGGGACCGACCGCGTCCACCAACCGGTGCGGGGCTGCGCAGCGATCCCTGGCCGACGCCCATCCGGATCGAAAAATCCGAGAGTGAGGACCCGCAGCGGGACAAATGGGCGGAGCAGCTGCTGCGCAGCCTGGACGTCGCCCCCGAGGACACTCCCGTCGTGATCTGGCACGGCGAGAAGGTGCTGCGCAATCCGACGAATGCGGAACTCGCCCGCATCGTCGGTCTTCCGGTCCCGGACTCCATCCCGGACGCGGACGCGGCGACCGTGAGCGCCAGGCTGTAGTGAGGACCGAGGACGGAGTGTGCTTGTACTCGGTCAGGTCGCCATTCGACGGGGTCAACTCCGCTTGGTGATGCTGTTCTCGGCGGAGTCCGAAGCCTTGGCTGGGTGGCGGCCGAGGAACAATGCCAGCAGCGCTCCCGCCGCGCACACCACCGACGTGATCAGAAATATCCCGGTGTACTCGGTAACCAGAGCACGGTCGACTGCCCCGGCATACTCGGCCAGCTCCCTCGCCGCCTGCTCGGGAGGTTTGCCGACGGGGAACGGCACCTGCAGGTTCGCAGTCAGGCTGTGGAAGCGGTGCAGCCCCCACGCGGATAACGCGGCAACCCCGACGAGCATCCCGGCCATCCGCGCGACCACCACACCGGCAGAGGCGATCCCGTACTGGATGGGCGACACGGCGCGGAGCACCGCAACGGAGAGCGGCGCGATCACCAGGCCGAGCCCTAGCCCAGCGACGGCCAGGTCGGTGTCCAGCCGGGGCACCACAATCGGCCCGACCTGGTACGGCACGGATAGCACGTCCATCGGCCACCGGGCCATCCGGAAGTAACCCGCCGCGGCCAGCAGCATGCCGACCGCCGCGACCACCCTGTCGCCCAACCGTGCCGCCAGCAGCCCACCGAGCAACGCGCCGACCGGGAGCGCGGCCAGGAACCGCAGCAGCAGTATGACCGCTCCCCGGTCGTCCCGATCGAGCAGCGACTGGGCGAACAGGTCGACGTCCACCAGGGTCACCATCAGCGCGACGCCTGCCGCACCGGATACCCCGAGCGCGGCGAGGAACGCGCCCATCTGCACGTCGACCGGGTCGATCAGCCGGGTCTTGGCACGCAGCTCCCAGCCGACGAAGGCGACGGTCGCGACACCGACCCCGACCAGCATCGGCCCGCCCCACGGTGGCAGCACGGCGGTGCGCGGGTCCGGGTTGTACAGGCCGACGACGGCCAGCCCAAGGGCGACCGCGAGCAGCAGCCCCCCGACCACATCCACCCGGACGGGTTCGTGCGCCGGATCGCGGCGCGACACCGAAACCTGCACCGCGATCATAGCAAGCACGCCGAGCGGTACGTTCATCCAGAACACGCCGCGCCAGCCGGCAATGCCGAACGCGCTTGACCACACGGCAAGACCTGCGATCGCCACTCCGTATAGCGGGCCCAGCACGCTGCCCAGCTCCTGCACGGCACCCACCGCGCCGAGCACGTTCGACCGCTTGTGGGTTGCCCACAGGTCGGCGGCAAGCGCCATGGTCACTGGCAGCAACGCTCCACTTGCGACACCCTGAACGACCCGCCCGGCAACGAGCATGGGCAGGTCGTCGGCGAGCGCGGTGACCACCGAGCCGACCAGGAACCCGGCGAGGCAGCTCTGCAGCACTAGCTTGCGGCCGAACCGGTCCGATGCCTGGCCGAGCAGCGGCATCGCGGCAATGTAGCCGAGCAGGTACCCGGTGACGATCGGGGTCACCCGCTCCAGTCGGTTCACCGGGATCAGCAGATCGTCCATGATCTGCCGGATCATGCTCACCACGACGTAGGTGTCCAGCGCGCCGAGCAGCACGGCGAGCGCCGCGGCGCCGATGGCGACGGTCCTGCTCCGCCCCGGGATCAGCTCGACACTCACGGCGGGGGTGTCACCGTCACGGGCTTGTCCAGCTCGGACACCACCACGTCGACGGTCGGGGCGTCTGCGCCGGCCGGCTTCGGGAACGTGACCAGCGCTCTGATCGGGAGGTGCATGCCGTCCTCGTCAAGCCACACCGTGATGTCCACCTCGGACTCGACCCCGGGAACGATGTTGCCCACCGCGTCCTTGTCCGCCCGTCCGGTGATCTTGTACGCCGGTGTCCCGTCAACCTTTTCCCTCGCCTCGGTCTTCGCATCCGTGATGCTGGTCAGCACCTTCGCGAAGCCCCGGTCCGGGTCGAGAATGGCGGTCGGGTCGTAGTACTCGGAGGTGAGCGATGACGGATACCGCTGAAAGGTGCCGGTTGGGCCCCTCAGGTACAGCGAGTCGTCGACCAGCACGAATTCACCTTCGATCAGCTGGCCGGCCAGGGTCAGCTTCACCGTGCCCTTCGCGCCACCGGCCGGACCGCCCTCCCTGGTCAGATCGCCCTCGGCGGTCTGCACGCTGATGCCGGGAATCGAGCCGTTGACGGTCATCGTGAAGTGTGCGCTCTTGATATCGCGGAGGGCGGACGCCGACTCGGCGAGCAGCCCGGCCGCGTCGGGCAGGTTCGCGCTCCCTCCCGGATTGGTGTCGGTGCTGCAGCCGGCAACTACCGCCACGCTGAACGCGAGGGTCCAGAGGAAGATACGGCGGGTGAGCATGCCCGCATCGTAGGACGCCGGCTCCGAAAACGCCCGGCTTGCGGCCAGAACCGGTGTCGTTGCGGGAACGCCGGGCGGCCACCGAATCACCGGGCACGGCAGGTGCGCCGAAATGGCCGGCGTTGCGCAAGTCCCGGTACGACGCACTTGACGGTCTCGGCGCGGGGCGCGTTCGGTGACCTTGTGGGTTCTGGCGCTTCCACATGCGCGGGTGATCGCAGTTTCCCTTCGCCCCTGCCACAGGAACCGTCTGCTCTCTACCACTGTTTACCGCCCTCTAGCGTCTACGTAAATCTCATACTTTCTGCCACCGGGGTGGCAGGCGGTGAAGATGTACGTGCTTCACGGCTACCCGTAACACCGTGCGGTGCTGCTGGTTCGACCGTGTCCCACACCGACGCTTGTGATGCAGGACGGGTAATTGATCGTGTCACCCCCACCCCGGGGTGTCGCGGTAGGAACACTGCGGCGGACACGGCGATGCCGCGGCCGAGCCGGGTGGGACCGGTCTTGTCCCGGCACTTGCGCACCGGGGCATGCTCGACCCTCCGGATCTCCGGTTTCGTGCCACGGGTGCGGACGGCGGCGCCGCGCCCCAACAATGCACGTTTGGCGAGGTTCACCTCCGCCACATGATCACGATTTCCACCAACCCGGCAGTGCGCACACCACGCATCGTGGTAGCCACCCGGCCGGGTCAGCCGTTCGTTGCAACCCTGAGCCTCCCCCGTTTCTCCGGAGACTTCCGAACCAGGTTTGATCCTGGGTAGATGGAGGAAGGACGTCACTGTGGGAACGAGGAAAGTATCCGCCGGAGCTGCGGGAGCGCGCGGTCCGGTTGTACCGGGAGTCCGATCTCAGCCCCTGGATCCATCTGCATATTGCCTGGCGGTCAGGCCGCGACTCAGGTGGGCCAAGAAACCCACAGTCCTTTATTGCGCTTATAACATACCTTGAGTATGTTTGAGGTTGACAAGTTAGCCCGACGGCGCGGAGCGGTGTTGGGCCGGCCCAGGCCATGAGTCGGCCAAGGATGTGCGAACACCGAACGGTGCCGCCCCGAGCGCCCCCATCGACGACTGAGCAACGGTTTCCAGCGGGCCCACCGATGCGGCGAACAGTCACTGACGTTGGAGGTGCCGATCGGGTAGACCACGGTCCTTGTGGAGCTGTGCCCGGAAGAGGCGTTCAGGAGACAGCCGAACGATCGAACAGTCGATACGCGGGTCACTACGAGCCCCGGTTTCGGTGCAACAACACCGAAAGGCGAACAAATGATGCATACCCACCACAGCGCGATCGCCACCGTGCCCATCGACGTCGCGTTCGACTTCATCGGCAACTACCGCAACGTCCCCACCTGGGTGTTCGGCATCTCGCGATTCGATCCCACGGGCACCCTGGACCACGGCCTCGGCGCCACGTTCGACGCCGCCATGCAGGTCGGCTTCAAAACCCTCCACTCGATCCTCACGATCACTGCCTGGGAAAGAAACCGACTGATCGCCCTCGACTCGATCGAGGGCTTCAAGAACACCTCGACTTGGCGCTTCACCGCCGTCGGGATCACCGAGACCCGACTGACCGTGGACTTCAGCTACCAACTCCCCACCGGGCTGACCGGAAAGGCCCTCGGTCGACTCTTCGAACCCTTCGCCGCCCAAGCCATCGGCTACACCGAATTGAACCTGCGACGCCGGATCGAGGACTTCAATGCCGACATCCGCACGACCCACCCCTGGGACCCGGGAAGCGCCGCGACCGGATGAACGCGCCGCCGACGCACTTCAGCGCACAAACACCCCGCGACCTTGATCAACTGCGGCCCCAGCAGCGCGCCGCCACTGTCCCCACGCCGCGGTGGCGCGCCAGACCTCGACCGCCACGGGGACGCTGAAGCGTAGCCGGCAAATCGAGGCGCGGCCCCAGCGACTTCTCCACGTCGGACCGCTCCGTCCTGCCCGCCGCGCAGGACCCCCGGGTCGCCGGAATCGCGCATCCACGGTGCGATCGCCGAGTTCTCTGGTGTCCGGACACACCGGGATGTCCGCACGAACCTTCGCTGTTGCCCGCGTGCGGCCGCACCGGCGGCGCGATTCGAATCTCGTTGTGCGCCAATTCGAAATTTTCGAGCGAAGCTCAGCGCGGATTCGGTGAACGACTTGCTCGGGCACCACGGGGGGCGCGCCGCGGCGTAGCGTTGGGGTGACGCCTTGTGGGCTCGCCCAGCACGTTGGCTCACCCAATCCAGGTAAAACCTTATGCACCAGCTCAGTTCACTCGATGCGCAGTTCCTCGACGCCGAGACATCCACCACCTGCACCCATGTCGGGATCCTGAGTGTCCTCGGCCCCACCACGCCGGGTGGCGGGCTCACGGTGCAGGCCCTCCGGGCGCTCGCCGATGGCCGATTACACCTGGTGGGGCCACTGCGGTGGCGGCTACAGCAGGTACCTCTCGGGCTCGACCGGCCCTACTGGGTGGACTCCGAGTTCCTCGACCTCGGCTATCACATCCGGGAGGTCACCCTGGCCGGTCCCGGCACCGACGAACAGCTCGCCGAGCAGATTTCCGGTCTCGCGGCACGTCCACTGAGCCGCGACCGGCCCCTGTGGGAGTGCTACCTGGTGAACGGGCTCACCGGTGGCCGGCAGGCGATCTACACCAAGGTGCACCCCGCGGTGATCGACGGCCTGACCGCGGCGCAGGCTCTCGCGGTGCTGATGGATACCACCCCGCAACCCCGCACGGTGCCGCACCGGCTCAGCGACGAGCAGTACCAGGCGGCCGGCGCCCTGGGGATGCTCGGCAACAGTGCCTGGCATCTGGCACTGTTGCCCGCGCGGCTGATGTGGTCCTCGCTCCGGCTGGCACCGCACCTGCCCGAGCTCGCCGACGCCCTCACCCACCCGGGCGCGGACCTGCTGGGCACACTCGCCCGGAGGCTGACCCCGCGCACATGGCGGCGGTCGGCCGACGAGGCGACGGCCGGGGCACCGGCACCCCCCGACACCCCATTCCCCGGCCCCGACACCGCGCGCCGACGGTTCGCGTTCACCTCGCTGCCACTCGGCGAGGTCGATGCGGTCAGGACCGCGCTGGGGTTCACCGTCGACGACGTGGTGACGGCGCTGTGCACCACCGTGCTGCGTCGCTGGCTCATCGACCACGATGCCCCGCCAAACACGGCGCTGGCCGCGGCCATGCCGATCGCGCGGCGCACCGACGCACAGTTCGCGGCCGCCGACCATCGACTCTCCCTCCTGCCCATCGCCCTTCCGATCAACGAAGCCGACCCGGCCCGCCGCCTGCACAAGGTGCACACCTCGCTCACGGCGGCACCCCAACGTTTCCGCGCCGCACCCGCCACCCTCGTCCGCGACGTCGGCGCCGCGCTGCCGCGAGCACTGCGCGGCCCGATCTCACGCACACCGCTGCGGGCACTGACCCTGCCCACGCCACCGGTCAACCTGATCATCTCCCACGCCGCCGGCCCTGCTCGGCCGCTGTACACCGCGGGCATCGAGGTAACCGGGAACTTCCCCGTCTCCGCCGTCAGCGACATGACCGGCGGCATCACCATCGCCGCCATGTCCTACGGCCGGCACCTCGACGTCGGCATCATCACCTGCCGAAACCTCGTCCCCGATGTGTGGGACGTCACCGGCCAACTACACCAGGCCCTCTCCGAACTGACCGCGTGCACCCGCAACGTCCGATACCTGCGCCCCGGCTGTCCCCCGGAGTCGAGGTAACCCCTCACATCATCGGCGCCGCCATTTCCCAACCCGAATTCGTGAAAAGTAGTGTCTCATTCCGCCTTCACGCCTGCAGTGCTCCCGTACTCCAACTCTGCCCCTAGGCTGGCAAGCAACCGTGAAGCTGTTGCGTTCTGGATTGCGATCATTTCGCTCGCGTCTGGCGCAGCGTCGGGCCCGAGGCCGAAGTAGGCCCAGCGCGGCCGCAGCGTGCATCCTCGCCAGGCCTTCGCAGCCGTGGTTCCGAGTCCGTAATGTATTCGACGCACGCCATTGCGCTGGGCCCATTTGATGACGTCGTAGTAGACAACGTTGAAGTAGCAGTAGGCACCTGAAGATGCCTCGTAGTCGAAGCCGGCGGCACGCGTATACAGTACATCGCCGTATCGGAAGGCCATCAGGTATCCGAGGATCTGTTCGGTCCCGCGGGCGCTGAACACGACAAGCCTCTCGCCTAGGGTGTCGCGGAGGGTGTCGAATTCCTTACGCGCCCACGTTCGTCCGGCCGTGTGACCATATTTTTCCCGCAAGGCCGACCGCAATCGGACATGGTCGTCGGTGAGCGCCCCTGAGCCGTAGTCGACTTCGGTTCGGGCACCGAACTCGGCGTATGCTCGGATTTCGCGACGGATGGTCCTCCGCCGCGAACTGGGCAGCATCGAGAGGTAGTCATCGAAGTGCCCGTCTGGCACGTCGAGGACGCCTTCACCGCCGAACACCGAACGGCAAAGGCCGGCGGCGCTGGCGTCCGACGCCAAAGCCGCGTCCTCCTCCGGATCGAGATACAGCAGTGCATGACTTCGGCAGCCGAGGATTTCGGCGACGACCTCTGTCAGTCTGGCCAGCGCCGGGACGATGCTTGAAACGGGGAGCGTCGTGCGATCGGGTGCGAAGGGTCGCAGTCCGAGGTTCGATCCGAATGTGCCGACCGTCAGCGACGGGTAGAGGGCCGGCCGCGCCGCATCGACCCCAGCGGTCAACCAGGGCAGCGCTTCCTGTTCGTCGGGCGCGAGATGGGAGGCCGAGCCGATCGCGGACAGGTCACCGATGATCCGCGGACCGTTGTAGAACAGCAGACCTCGGGTGTCCCGAATGATCAACGCCGGTGCTACGGCGACCGGTCGGTTGTCCGCGCCGTCGATGACCAGGTACAGCGATTCGTGGTCGGGATCGGCCTCCACAAAGCGCCACCATTCAGGCGAGGTCCACGCCGCCTCCCCGTTCAGCGCTGCCAAACCCTCCTGCACGAGTAGGTCGACCGTGGCGACTACCCGCCCGGTCAAGCCGGCACCGAGCTCGATCCGCTCGACCGGCGGTAATCCGTTGGCGCGCATCTAGGTCTCCACTCGCGGCCGGGACAGCGCCACTGCGCGCCGTAGAACGTCGCGGACATCGTCGTAGCTGACGGATCGGGCGATCGCGTAACCGAGTACGGCGCTCAATGTGTCGCCGGGCGGGAGCATGATGTTCCCACCGATTTCACGCTCGAAGACGAAGTGCTCGATTCCAAACAGGTCGAGAACATCGGCCAGACCGTCGAAGCCCGCGAATCGGCCCCGTGCCGGGCTGAGTACGCCGCGGCTGCCCGCGTACCGATTCCGCGTCGGAATCATGTCAGGCTGTTGCCCGGTTGCCACTCGAACGAGGTTTTCGTGGAAGGAAATTCCGGTGGCGAACGGAATCAGGTGGGAGGTGATGTAACCACCGGCCGGCCGGGCGGCGACCTCGAGCAGCTTGGCACTCCCGTCGGGAAGGACGCGACATTCGAGATGGAACGCGCACCAGTTCAGGCCGATCGCCTTGACCACGGCCTCGGTGAGTTCGTGCACGCTGCGCTGCACGGCTGCCGGCAGAGCGGTGGGGTGCACCTGTTCGTACTCGACGTAGTACGGCTCGGTCACCCATTTGTCCGTGATCCCAGCGATGTGCACTTTCCCGTCACTGACCAGGCCCTCGACACTGTGCTCGGTGCCGCCCAACCGCTCCTCGTAGACGAATTCGCCGTCGTAGTCGGCAAACAACGGAGAAATGTCCGTGCTGGTCAGCCGGGAGGCGTGCGCGTACAACGCGGCGAGGTCGGCGCCGTCCTCGACGTGCAGTATGGACCTGCTGCCACTGCCACCCGCCGGCTTGAGCACCGCAGGTGTGCCGATCTCCTCGTAAGCCAACTGCAGGTCCGACAGGGAACAAACATGTCTGAACCGTGGAATGAACTGCGGCTGATCGGCCATCGCGGACCTCATCGAGTGTTTGTTGCGAGCCCGGTGCGCTGCCTCGGTGCCAGGACCCGGCCATCCGCATCGCTCTGCCAACGCGGCGGCCAGCTCGACACCGATGTCCGTCCAGGACACGACGCCCTCTGCCCCGCTGCGGCTCGCGAGTGCCATGGCTGCCCGCAGGGCGGCTGGGCGGTCGAAGATGTCGACGATTTCGACATCGTCGACCAGGTTCTTGCACATCGACGGAACCGACCCCGTGACCAGGGCAACTCGATACCCGGCAGCGTGTGCGGAGAGCAATGCCGCCTGCACTTCCAGAGGGACTCGCCGAGTGCCCATGAAGACGATCGTTCGACGTACCATATTGCTAGTCCCCTTGTCGTTGTTCGGAGTGTGCATGGCAGTGGTGGTGTGCGTGCCGCCATCCGGTGCCGGCCGGTCGTTCTTTCGCCGGTGGCCGCGCGCTGTGGACGGGGCGCGCGTGGTGCCGTTGTCGCGGCCGGGTCATGAGGAGCGCATGAACGAACCGCTTGCGACGTCGCTCACCGCGGCCGCGGCGGACGTGGCAGGCAGGATTCTCGCCCTCGAGCAACCCCAGGTCGTCCTTTTCGGTCACAGCATCGGGGCGACGGTGGCGTTCGAGGCCGCCCGACTGCTCGCCGACGACGCGGTCGACGTCGAGTTGGTGGTGTCCGCCCGGCAGGCTCCGCAGTGCGCTGGAATTGCAGGAGAACTCACCCACCAGACCGATGCAGAATTGCTGGCCACGGTCCAGTCGTGGGGCGCGCACGCACTCGACCGTTCGGTTCAGGACATGCTGATTCCGTTGCTGCGCGCCGATTTCGAGCTCAGCGCACGCTACTCGTGGGATGGTGTCCGGGTGTCCGCACCGGTCACAGCGCTGAGCTACATCGACGATGTAGTGGTCGATGCCGCCGCAGTTCGTCGGTGGTCGGCGGCCACCTCGGCCTCTCATACCCATCTCATCCTGCCGGGCGGCCACTTCGCGGCAAGCGATCCGACGGATTCACTCATCGCGGTCCTCCGTGACGCCGTGTCCCGGCTGCGATCGCGTCAGCCACGCGTCTGAGTGTTCTGTCACCGATATCCCCGTCGCGAGGAAACGCTCGAGAAGTGCATCCGCCTTCCCGTCGGCCAGAACTTCGTGGGCGTAGTGAACACCGGCTCCCAGGCCGCATGCTGCCCGAATGGCAGCGGCGTGCACCGCCCCGGTCAGTCGTCCCATACCGGTGACGCCGGTGACGGGGTCGGTCTCGGCGATAGTCACGGTCGACCTGTTCGAGGGCGTTCCACCCGAAGTACCGCTCGACTGGACGGCCAGCACGGTGACGTCGGTGTCCCCGTGCTGAGCGGAAATGTGCGGAGCGAGTACGGCGTCGAGCAGCGCACGGGGACGGACCGGGCCGTCGACGGTCTGGACCGGCAGCTCCCCCAGCAGGCCAATCTCTGCGAGTAGCCGGACACGATCGGCATATCCCCGCCACCGCAGCGTTTTGGCCGTGTAGTCGGCCAGCGAGCCGAGCACGGCATCGGCGCCGACGTAGGGCGCCAGACCGTCGTGGAAAGCTTCCAGCGAGCCGAGGCCGGGGACGTCGACCATTTCGACTCCACTGAATCGTTCGACCTGGCGGAGCACACCGCCGCGAAGCCGGTAGGTCGGTCGCGCGTCGATCGTCATGCGCGTGCCGTACCAGGACACGTGATGCATCGGCGGTCGCGGTGACCGTGGGACCCCGCCACAGTATGAGTGCACGGTTCCGCCCACATCGAGGTCACGTGCCAATCGCCGCGCCAGGATTTCGGTCAAACCGGGCTCGAGACCGGCGCCGACAACGATCGAAGCACCGGATACCGATGCGCGACTAGCCAGTTCTGTTCGTGGATCTGCTGGTGGGCGACCGATACCCACCAGACGAAGTCCGTGCTCCAGCGTAAGATCGAGCGCCGGTGCGGCGTCGACCCACGACAGGGCGGTGGCCAACACCGTTTGCTCGGCGAGTAGTTGCCGGGTGCGATGGTGTGCCGCGTCGCCGTGGTGCGCTTCGACCGCAACGCCGGCCGATGCCGGTAGGGCCGCTGCGAGCGCATGGAGCCGTCTCGCGTCGCGGTCGACCAGAGTCAGCTGCAGCGGCGCCCCATGGTGGGGCCAGGAAAGCACCAACTCGCGGGCGGTGGCGGCGCCCATCGGACCACAGCCGATCAGCGCGCACCTGACGGGATCGCTCATCCTCGGCCTCCACTCGTGCGCTGTGCGGCACCATCGAAACGTGTTCGCGGCACCGCGAAGGCGCTGGCCAAGCGGGCCGCGGTGTCCGGGACAAGCACTGCCCCATTGACGAGGACGTTCAGGACCGCGTCCCGGAACCTGTCACCGTGGGATGCTCCGGCCAACCCGGTCAGGGTGAGCACCGCCCGCGCCGCGTTCTGGCAGGACAAGCGCTCGGGCTGCAGCGCATCAGCAAGTTCGGAGGTGGCGTGCTCGAGCTCGATGCAGGGATCTCTGGAAGAGTCCTCCTCCGCGCGTGGAATCTCGCCGGTATCCGCCCACTCTCGCAGCCGACGTACCGCGGAGACCTCTGCCGACCCCTCGAATGCCGATCGGGTGAAGTTGGTCGGCGAACGCTCGGGCCGGTTCGCAGCGAGGTACAGGCGGGCCGCATCCGCGCCCGCCACTCCGACAAGTTCTGCGACGCCGACGGTGTGGCGGCGGGACGTGGAGAATTTGGCCCCGTCGAGCATGTAGAAGTAGGTCAAGTGCATGACGTCCGGAAAGGGAGCGTGTGTTTCGGTCAGCCCGCGCAGTACTGCGGGGAAAAGGAATACTCGCTCGAACGCGTTGTCGACACCGAACACCATGCTGGTCCTGGTGCGTGCGGGTTCGTAGACACTGCCAGCGCTGTGTCGCGCGGTCATGACGACATAGCGGGGTGCCAACTCGAATGCCGGGTAGATGGTCTGACCTGGCAACTCCTCGTCCAAGGCCGGGATCCCCGGTCCGCCGAGGACCGTGACGGCAACGGACGGCAGCGCCTCCGACATCACGGACTCGGCGTATTCGCGGACCGGGTCGCCGAGTGTGATGCTGCCCAGGTATTGCTCGAACCAGGCACGCTGTGGTTCCAGCTCGAGGAACGCACGGCGCAGGGACCGAAGTTCTGTCGGCTCGTGGCACACGGTGCACACGGCGTCGAGCAGTTCGGCGTCGTCGTGGTACAGACCGCACTGTTCACAGTCGATGCCGTACGCGTCAGACGACCCGCAACGCGGGCAGCGACCGGCAACGAGTCCCTGGAAGCGCCACGCTCGGCATGGCGAGCAGTAGTGTGCGACGGAATCCCGCACCGCGATCATGCCGAGCTCACGTAGCGTCGACCATGCGCGCCGGGTCATCTGTTCGATCGACGGCATGTCCTCGTGTCGAAGCATCACGTCGTACCCGATATCTGCTGCGGCGAAGGACTCCTCGATCTGGGCGGCGAACTCGCTCGCGACGGCAAGGACGTCACGACCCTGCCGGCGGGCGGCCAACAGCACATGCGTTTGCTGCCAGGCGGTGCCGAGCAGGACAGCGGCGTCTTCACCCCGGGCGATGGCCGCACGCCGTAGTGCGTCCGCACCGATGTACGGTCCAGCGATGTGCCCGATGTGCAGGTCCCCGTTCGGCGTGGGATTGCTCGGCACGATGAGGTGCTGGGTCATTGTCGGCTACTTTCCGTGAGCAGGTCGACGCCGGAATCCACCGGCGGATGGGTGGCAGCACGATCCGCGACGTCCCACGAACACGTCGAGCTACGCAGGTCGGGATATAACGGGGTCTCGGTGATCGTGTTCAAGACGGTGGCCGCACGCCACGAGGCGAGACTGAGATTGGGATCCGCGATGCCGTGACTGAGCTTTCCGGCGTTGAGGAAGAACATCTTGTTTCCGGCTGGGCCCGCCCATGAAACCGAGTAGTCGGCTGCAAGCTGGGGCAGGCCGCAATTGGTACGCGCGATGCGACCCCCGAGGGTATGGAGGAACTCGGGAAGGGGGAAATGGTATCCGGTGGCGAGGACCACGATGTCGGCACCGACCGAATCGATTTCTCCGGTATCGATGTGGGTCAGGGTTGTCCGCCAGCCCTTGCCGCCCGGCCCGCGACAGAGCCCGGTCAGTTCACGACCAGGCAGCAGGGTTGTCCGGATGCGGTCCGAATCGACGAAATCGTTGTGGTACAGCCTGCGGTAGATCGATTCCAGCAGCCCCTTCGAAATGCCGTCGCTGGCGAGCTGCTGGGCGTCGAGCAACTGGCTACGACGGCTCTGCGACAGACCGTGGAAATACCGAACATAGTCCGGATGGAACCACTCGTTGGTGAACGGCGACTCGTCGAGCGGCTGGAACCCGATCCGCCTGCTCGCCCAGGTGAGCGAGCCGACTGCATCCCGGCCCGAACGCTGCAGAAGGTGTTCCACTACCTCGGCGCCGCTCTGCCCACCCCCGACTACCACGACGTCGCGGCCGGCGAGTGAATCGGTGTGGTAGCCGAAGTCAGATGAGTGGAACACATCCTCACCGAGCGTGCCTGTGGCGAGCTCCGGCACGTACGGTCGCGGGCCGACCCCGATCGACAGGTGTTGTGTCGCATACGTACCTCGGGTGGATTCCACCCTGAACGCCTGCCCGTCGAATGTCACTTCCTCGACCGCACACCCGAACTGCACCTCATCCAACTGGTCGCTGACCCAGCGCAGGTAGCTCTCGTATTCTCGGCGAGCGATCAGCGGGGTATGCAAACTGGCGAAGCGGTGGAGCCGCCCCGTGCGCGCGAGGAAGTTCAGGAAGGTGTACCGGCTCGTCGGATCGACCAAGGTCACGAGGTCTTTCAGGTGCGAAACCTGCAGCACCGCGGCGGACAGCATCAGCCCGGGGTACCAACGTTGTGTCGGTTGCCGGTCCAAGAACTTGCACCGCAGCCGACCGACCGGCGCGGAAAGCGCTGCGACGCTGAGATTGGACGGACCTGCACCAATACCAACCAGATCAAGGTGTTCCAACATTGACAGCTCCCTCGACTTCGGGGTGGAGAAGCGGTGCGAGACGATTCAGGCCGTCCAGAACGAGCTGCCTCGAAGGACCGAAGTCGATGAGGCACGCAACCTCGTCCACTCCGGCGGCGGCGACCGCCTCGAGCATCGCCAGACACTTGGGCACGGCGCCCAGCAAGCTGGCATCGTCGAAGAAGCGGCGCGTGCGTTCGTCGAGCAATTCCTCCACAACCGCCTCGGACAACGCGGGCACCGCAATTCGTCTGCCGCCGCTCACCCGGCCACCACCAGCTGACGCCCGCAGCTCCAGCTCCAGCGCCGATCGCAGATACGACCGCAACGGTGCGCGAGCTGCCGTCCACGCATGCGCGTCGTCGGCCGTTGCCAGCGTATGCAGCATCAGGGTGACCCGGCCAGAGTCGGGGTCGTGGCCCGCGGTCGCTCGTGCGTCACGGTAGAGTTTGATCTTGCACGCCAGCTCGCCCAGGTCCTGGCCCAAGAGGTGCGTAAGTAGGTTGGTTCCCAATCGCCCTGCCGCAGTGAAGGTGTCGGGATTTCCGGACGCGGTCATCCACAGGGGCAACTCACCGGAAAGCGGTTCCGGTTGGATAGCCACCTCGACCGTTCGGCCCGAACCGTTGCGCCGTGCGACCCGCCTTCCTGCCCACAGCGCGCGAAGCTCATCTATGGAGTCCCGCGAATGGGCCACCCGGGTCTCGTACCGATCAGGCGCCAATACGAAGTCGTTCGTATTCCATCCTGAACCGATCGACAGCCCGATGCGGCCACCACCGGACAGATTGTCCACCACCGACCATTCCTCGGCGATCCTTATCGGATCATGTAACGGCGCAACGACGCTCCCGGCGCGCAAGTGACACCGCTTCGTCGTGCCCGCAAGTGCGGCGGCCAGAACGGACGGATTCGGGAACAGCCCACCGAACACGTCGAAATGACGTTCGGGCAACCAGATCGCCTCGTAGCCGAGACGGTCGGCGACCGCCGCGGCGTCGTGAACCAGGCGGTAGCGGTCAGTGCGGTCCGCCGGCACCGAACCGGAGAAGAACATCACGCTCAAGCTCGGCCTGGCGTTCACGGACGCCACCAGATCGACACGATCTCGACCGGAGAGTCGCCGTCGTTGTGCAGTTGGTGGCGTCGATAGCTCTCGTAGTACAGCGTGTCGCCGGCCCGCACCCTCGACCGGACTCCGTCCAGGGTCAGAATCCCCGATCCGGACTGGACGAGCCAGATCTCGCGCACCTCATGGTGATCCTCGGCGGTGGTGACGCCCCCGGGCACACGGATGTGTGCCAGCGTGAACGGCGCCACCGAAACCTCGAGCTTCGGCAGATCGAAGATTCCGAGTTTCGCGCCCGAGGGCCTGTTCTCGAAGTCCAGTTCCGGCAGTCTTCCGTTGACACTGTGAGCGACGCCCTGGGTGACCGAGTCTGTGGTCATCGGCTAACTCCTTCAATGGGTTCGAATTGGATGCGATCGCGAGATGATTCCCACGGCCATGACGTGGACAGAGCAGGGGTCAAATGGTCGATCCAGACTGCGCTGTCGCTGTGCCTGGCGAAGAACAGCGTGCCGGCAAGAGCGTCGTCACGGGCCTGCAGCAGGCGCAGCACGAACAAACGTTCGCCGTTCACGACCGTTTCCCCATCGATAGCGATTTTGCCGGGGGTCGCCGACATGACGGGGCCGCGAGCAGTGCGCGCCAGCCCGGATACCGCACGCTGCGCCTCCTGGTAAATGGTCAGCGCACGGGCCAGCGGAACCTCGAAGAACGAGCTCGCACCGGTATCGCGCTCGACGAAGGTGTAGTACGGCTGGATACCGAGCCGCACCATGTGCCGCCACATGGTTGCCCACGCCTGAGGTGAGTCGTTCACGTGGCGAATGATCGGCGCCTGCGCTCGGACTACGGCCCCCGCGGAACGCAACCTCGCTACTGCGGCCGCTGCCGCCTCGTTCTCGAGCTCGCGTGGGTGCGAGACGTGCAGCATGATCGCGACGCTCTTTCCCGCGGCAGTGCACGCCTCGATCAGCCGCAGCAGCTCGTCGGCGTCAGGCCCGGACGTGACGCGGTACGGCCACTGCACCACAGCCTTGGTGCCGATGCGGATGTTCGTCACGTGCTCCAGATCGGGCGCTAGAAGCGGCGTGACCCACCGGGCCAGGACCGGAGTCGACATGATCAGTGGATCGCCGCCGGTGAGCAGCACGTCGGTGACCTCCCGGTGGCCACGGAGGTAATCGATCATCCGACCTGGACCAGGTGCGGCGAACTTCAGGTCCGCATCACCGACGAATTGTGCCCAACGAAAGCAGTACGAGCAGTACGAGTGACACGTCTGACCCTGGGATGGAAATACCAGAAGCGTTTGTCGGTACTTGTGCTGGAGCCCAGCAACCGGCTCGCCGTCGAGCAGTGGCACATTGTGCTCACGCTGACCGGAGGGATGCGGGTTGAGGTCTTGGCGGCACTTCTGGGCGATTGCTTGCAGCTGCTTCCGGTCGACGCCGTTCGAGAGCGCGTCCGACACCAGATCGTATATGCGTGGAGGCACCATTTCTCGGGCCGGAAAAGTCATCCGAAAGATTGGGTCGTCGGGAGCCGACGACCAATCGATCAACTCATCCAGAACATAGTTGTTGACTCTGAACGGCAATAGGTTTGCGACGACGCGCATTTCGTGCCGTTCCTGCTCCGTGAACTGGTCAAGCTGCGGAAGGTCGGCCAGCTGCACGCCGCGGAAGGTTCGCATTCGGTTCTTCATGTAGCTTGCCCCGATCCATTCGACGCGCCTGCTGGACACATTTCCGAGCAAGATCGCCCGACCAACAGATCGGACCCGGTTTCGACGGAGACACCGTCGGCGAGTTCGATTGTGGCAGGTCGTTCGTCCTCATCTCGAGACCGACTCCTCGGCGGCCTGGGATGAATCATGGGTGGCTCGCCCAGTCACCGATAGACACCCTTGGGTGCAAAGTGACCCATCCACAGGCCTCCCGTTCGGGCGCGAAACCTTCATGCCCCACCGCGGCCGATCGCCGCGTGCACAGGGGTACCGTGCGCAATCCCGAACGCGACTGGTGTGCACGCGGTGAGCGACGCGGAACGGCCCGCCTGCACGACAAGGGGTCCGACCTTCCACACCAAGGGTGGATTTACATTACGTGTGCCAGGCACCGATGATTCTCCGTGTCCATCGAGGGTGATCACCCTCCGAAACGACTGTCTCATGGAGCAATTCATCCTGGACGTTCCGCTGGAAGGGAATCACTTATGGAAGCCGTTTCAATCGCAGCTCTATGGAGTCGGCTACTCGACGGGGCTCCTGTCCGGCCCGATGACGATTTCTTCTTCGACCTCGAGGGGAACTCGTTGCTCGCTGCCTCGATCGTTTCCGAACTTTCGCTATCCACGGGATTGCCGGTTGAACTCAGAGATCTTTATCTGGCCCCGACTCCGCGTGAGTTTGCCGGCTATCTCGACCATCTGAATCGACGCCTCGGCGAGTACCGCACGAATTTGGCCGCCGGGTTCGACCTCGGCGTCATCGCAGATGCCCTGGCCGAACTCGGCGCCTCCGCGGCGGACGCCCTGTTGCCCGAAGAGGTCACGCTCGCTTACGGCGATGTCGACGGATCCCGGGTTGCGTTGTTGCGTCAGGCTCGAGGAAACGGTGCCTGCACACGCCTTCCGATGCACGGAGGCGACGTGCTGATACGACGGGGAGGTACGGTGCTGCGGTTTGATTGCGACTCTGATCCTGCCGGCGTGCGGATCCTCGTCACCGACCATCCCACCGGGTCGAGCGATGCGGTCACCGGCCACTGACGCCGCCCCCGGCTCGATCGACGTCACACTGCGTCGGGTGATCGAGTCCGGATTGTGCGGGACGGACCCGATGCACCCAGCAGTGGTGCAGGGCGATGCCGTGCTGACCTATGGTGAGTTGCACACGAAATCGAGGGAACTCGCCGCGAAACTCACCTCTGGCACGGGCCCGGTTCTGATCAGCAAACCTCGGGGCGTGGAGTCGCTCACCGAAATGGTGGGATGCATTCTGGCGGAACGCCCGTTCGTACCGGTCACTCCAGATTCCACGATCGATCCGACCACCCTCCCCGACACACCGGAAGGTTGCGGATACCTGCTGACCACCTCGGGCACGTCGGGTGAACCGAAAGTCGTCGTCGGCTCGCGTAGCGGGCTGGCTCGCTACCTACAGTGGCAGCAGGCAGAGCTGGCCCTCGACCCGAGCGACGTGGTGTCCAACACTGCGGATCCGTGGTTCGATTTCTCGTTCAAGGAAACACTCGGCGCTCTGGTCGCCGGCGCGACGATCACCGTGACACCCCCTGCTGCGCTCGCCGGCGGCACGACGTTATTGACGTGGCTCGCCGAGCATCGGCCCACAATGGTGTGCCTCCTTCCGTCGATGCTGGCCCGGTTGGTTACTGCGATGGACCGCGCCGACCCGACTACGGTCCGCTCGGCGACCGGGCGTCTACGGCGAATCCTAGTGTCCGGAGAACCTTTTCCGCAGCCGCTGTTGAGACGTTGGCGAGCACACGCCCCTCACCCGGTCGTCATCAACCTGTATGGACCCACCGAGTCCACCGTGATCAAACTTCGCCACGTGCTCCCGGCGGGCGCCGAGGTACATACCGCGATCGTGCCCGTCGGCACACCGATACCGGGTACCGCGGTCGAATTCGTGCCGGTCGATGACCTCGACGATGCCCAGGAGCTTTGTATCGTCAGTGAGGACCTCGCACTGGGTTACCTCACGCCCGTGACCGGGTCGACCCGATTCGAGCGTGATGCGGCGGGCCGACGTCGACTGCGCACCGGAGATCTCGCCTCACTCGCGCCCGATGGCAGCGTCGTTGTGGAAGGCCGACTGGACCACGTCGTCAAGCGCCGCGGCGTCAAGGTCTCGTTGCCGGCCATCGAGGCAGCGGCGGTCGCTGTCCCGGCCGTCGACGCCGCAGCCGCGGTGGTGCAGCAGGGCGACCGGATCGTGTTGTACTGCGGTGTATCCGCAGGTTCGGACACTCTCTCACTTCGCGCTATTCGGATGGCGCTGCTCGACACGCTCGCCCCCGCCCAGTTGCCGGATAAGATCCTCGTAGTCACGCGACTCCCGTTGGACAGGCGAGCCAAGGTCGATCGTGCGGCACTTCGCAATGGCACGACGGGAAACTCATGAGCGTTCCCGACGTCGCAAATGAGCCGATAACGCCGGCACGTTCGCAGCCGAGAAGCATGCAGCGCCTGGTCGCAGGCGCTGCCGTGGACTCATTCGGCACCGGAATCAGCGCTGCCGCCACGATCCTCTACTTCGTCACGATCGTCGGTTTCACCGCCAACTCGGTCGTCGCCGCAATGTCGGCCGGCGCAATCTTCGGTGTCCTCAGTCCCATCCTCGTGGGACGACTGGCGGACCGCTTCGGGCTGATCAGGGTTTACTGCACTGCCCTCGCGTTGCGCGGAATCGGATTCGTCGCCTATGCCCTGGCCACCCAGTACGTCACCTTCCTCTTGTTGACGCTTCCGTTGATGGCACTGGAGGCGGCGACGCCGCCACTACAACAGTCGCTGGTAGCGCAGTTGTTCGCCGGTGATGCCCGAATCCGAGTGATGTCCTCGATCAGGGCCGCGCGCAACGTGGCACTCGGCGCCGGGACTCTCGTCGCGGGCGCCGCATTGACGACGCACTCGCAGCCGCTGGTAGCAGCCCTCCTCGCAATAAACGGGACCTCGTTTCTCATACTTGCGTGGGTCGTGCACTCGCTTCGACGCAGTGCAATCCCACCGGCCCAACAGCAGGAGAAGGACTGCGGAAGCTCGAGACCAGCATTGCGCAACCCAGCGTTTCTCAGCCTGGCCGGGCTCAACGGTCTGCTGCTGCTACACGACTCCGTCTTGTTTGTACTGCTGCCACTGTGGATGGTGTTGGGACTGGGGGCCTCGCCACTGTGGGTCTCACTGATGCTCGCGCTGAACACCGGGCTCACGGTGGCGATGCAACTGGGGTTCGGCCGCATTCGGCGGTTGACGACCGCGACGAACTCGACGTTGTTCGTCGCCGCCAGCGCCCTCGTCGCCGCATGTTTCTGCTGTCTCACCGCCGAACGACTCACCGGATCAGCGGCAATTGCCCTCTGCGCGGCGGCAGTTGCGTTACTCACCCTCGGTGAGAACCTCCATAGCATCGCGGCGTGGCAGGTGTCTTTCGAACTGGCTCCGGATGCCCGCCGCAGCGAGTACCTCAGCGCATTCAACAGCGGCTCCGGCCTCCAGCGAATCGTTGGGCCGGTGCTCATGACCGGTGTGGTTCTCGCGCTGCCCACAACCGGCTGGCTTGTTCTGGCCGTCGTCTTTGCCGCGGCCACCGCCGGCTTCACGACGATATCAACTGCCTCTCGGGGCAAAGACATTCACCCAGCGGCTTCGAAATGAGGCGAACGATGTCAGATCACGTGCTTGTCGTCGGTGGAGGCATGACCATGCCGGGGCTGTTGCGGTCCTTGGGCACCGATGTGCGGACGTCGGTCGTCTGCCAGCTAGCCATCGTGCCGAAACTGCGTGAGCAACATTTGCATCAGCGCATATTGGGGCTGCGGGCGGAGGCGAGCGACCAGGAGTGGCTGGCGATTGCGTCAGCGGTCCATCGCCTCGACCCCTTCACCAAGATCGCTTCGTTCGCCGAACGGGATCAGGATCGGGCAGCCGTGATCGCAGAGGAACTCGGCCTTCCAATGCACACCAAGCAAACCATTCACTGGGTGCACCACAAGGCAAGCATGCGGGAGCGGCTGTCCGCGCTCGGCATGGACGACACACCGCACGCCATCGTCCAGTCCGTCGCCGAGCTGCGCGAGTTTGCACGGATCCACGGATTCCCGTGCATCGCCAAGCCCGCCGTCGGCGCAGGGAGCATAGGAATCCGCCAGATAGAAACCGAGGCCGATCTGGCGACCGCCTTCGATGCAGCCGACGTCACCGGCGAGTGGACCAGCGGAGGCGTGCTGGTCGAACGGCTGCACATCGGGGTGCAAGTCAGCGTAGAGGCATTTTCCGACGAAGGCACGCACGAAATCGTTTGCGTCACCCAGAAGTACTCCGACCCATTCACCCACGTCGAGGTAGGCCACGTGCTGCCAGCCGAGGTGAGTGCCGACCAGCTAACAGCGATCAGCACCTACGTCCGCTCGGTGCTGTCGGCTCTGGAGATCGGCTTCGGCCCGACCCACACCGAGTTGGTCCTGACCGAGAACGGGCCTCGGATCATCGAGACACACACCCGGCTCGCCGGCGATTGCATCCCCCAGCTGGTCCAGGACGCTCTTGCGGTGAACCTGACCGAGTACACCGTCCGCCAGGTCCTCGGCGAACGGAATCTCCTCGACGGGCTCCGCGCCGAGCTCGCCCACGCGGCGACGCGACCACCCAGGTACGAGGCAATCTGGTTCGCGTCAAGCGAGATGGACTGCACGCTCGAGTCGATAAGCGGCCTCGAGGCGGCTCGGCTCCGCGAGGGTGTGCGCGAGGTGGAGCTGTACCGCGCTGCTGGTGCCAGGTTGGAGACACTGCGCGCTTCGAATTCACGGTTCGGACATGCTCGTGCGTATGCGGATGACCCCCGAGTAGCTGTTTTGCGAGCGCGAGAGGCCCTCGACGCGACCGAGATCCGGGTACTCCTCCCTCCCCTACGCTCAACCTCGCCTATTTGAACGGCTGCGGAATGCCTCGACCTGGGCGTCAAGGTCCTTGGCCATCACGCTGACCTGCGACTTCGACAGCGAGGTGATTCCGAGGGAATCGACGAGTTTCTCCATCCGGCGGGCGGAGGCGCCGAGCAGGTAGCAGGTGCCACCACCGAGGTCAGCGCACGCTCGGCACGCTTGCGGCGCTGGAGCAACCACGCTGGGAAATACGAACCCTGACGCAGCTTGGGGATCGCAATATCGAGAGTGCCGGCGCGGGTGTCGAAGTCGCGGTGTCGGTACCCGTTGCGGCTGTTGGTGCGGTCCTGAAGAGCGTTCGCCGTAGCGGCACCGCACAGGGTGTCGGCCTCGGCGCCCATGAGCGCCTCAATGAAGGTGGACAACAAGCTCCGCAGCAGGTCAGGGCTGGCCTCGGTGAGGCGATCGTTCGACGCGCATTCGGGCGTGATTCGGTGGGCGACCTCGCGGAGCCTGCGACCACCCCCGACGGCTGCGCCGAGGAGGCCGCCGAACAGGAACTGGTGCAGGTCGATATCGTGGGTAGTGGCCATCGCGTGCTCTTTCGTCGAGTCGAGTGTTGGTAGCTCTCTCGAAGAATCACGTGATGACCGCCTACTTTCCGGCTTGGACACGCCGGTGACGTCCTGATCCGGCTCGTACACCATTGTCATGGACGCAACCCTGCCCTGGCGGACGGCCAAACCACTGATCGGTCTCCTCGGCCAGGTTCTGCGCCCGGGCGCCAGACAATGCAGTGTGATCTAGTTCACACTGGACGATACGCTTCTTCTCGCACGGTTCAGAGCGGATGCCGGTGGCCATCGCTACACCTCCGCCACCCTGTGATCCGCGGCCACAAACAACGCTCGACCCGCCGCGCGAAGTGGTACAGCGGCGATGATCCTACGTATTGCCAGCGCAGGCACCACCTAGCGGAATGCCCGATTCCTACACACCAATGCGGTCGACGGATGCCGAACTTGACCGGCGAATTGTCCGACTTATCCCATCCGGGACTTTCGGCCTCGCGCGGTCGCCCGCTCGTCCTGTACAACTAAACAGGGATGCCGGTTTGTGACATGAACCACACCTAACCGTTATCTTACGACCCGATTACCCGGAGCTGAACGCTCAGCCCCGGAAGTACCCGCAGTGGCAGTGCGGATACTCGATCCGGACAGACGGAAGGACACCTCCCATGCTGCTGCCGATGTCGCCGACCGATTCGCTGTTCCTCCTCGGCGAATCCCGTGCGCATCCGATGCACGTCGGCGGCCTGGCGATCTTCACTCCACCGGACGGGGCCGACGCGGCCGAAATGGGGGCGATGTTCGAGACGGCGGCTGCCTCGGACGAGGTGGCCCCGCTGTTCCGCAAGCGGGCCCGCCGATCGGTGACCACCCTGGGACAGTGGGGTTGGGACACCGCGACCAACGTCGACGTCGACTATCACGTACACCGCAACGCCCTCCCCCGCCCGGGCGGCATGCCCGAACTGATGACATTGGTGTCGAGGCTGCACGGCACCCCACTCGACCGCAGCCGCCCGCTGTGGGAGATGCACCTGATCGAAGGCCTCACCGACGGCCGCTACGCGGTCTACACCAAGATCCACCACGCCCTCGCCGACGGAGCCTCCGCGATGAACCTGCTGCGCCGCAGCATGAGCGCGGACCCCACCCGCAGAAATATGCCCGCCCCCTGGCAACCCGCCGCACCCGCGACGACGACCGACCAGGCCCGGACAGCGCCACCACCATCGACGCCGACCAACCTGCGAGGCCTACCGGGCCAGGTCCTGCGCGGCGCCCGCGGCGCGGCCGGGGAGGTCGCCGGCCTGGCACCGGCGCTTGCCGGCACCGTGGACCGCGCCCTGCGCGCCGAGGGCGGACCGCTGTCGACACGGGCACCGCACACGATGTTCAACGTCGCAATCGGGGGCGCCCGGCACTTCGCCGCCCGGACCTGGCCGCTCGAACGGATCCGGCTACTCGCCAAGCACGCCGACGCCACCGTCAACGACATCATCCTGACGATGTCCGCCGGAGCACTGCGCAGCTACCTGCACGATCTCGGTGCGTTGCCCGCCGAGCCTCTGATCGCGATGGTCCCGGTGTCCCTGCGCCCCAACATCTCCGACACCGACCCGGAATCCCCGAGCGGGAACCGGATCGGGGTCCTGATGTGCAACCTCGCCACCCACCTACCCGACCCCGCCCACCGCCTCGACACCGTGCGCACCTGCATGCGCGAAGGCAAACACGCCCTGCACGCGATGAGCCCCGCCCAAGTACTGGCGATGAGCGCCCTCGGCGCCGCCCCCCTCGGCATCGAGATGCTCCTCGGCCGGCGGGGACCGCAGCGGCCGCCGTTCAACCTGGTGATCTCCAACGTCGCCGGACCCGACACCCCGCTGTATTGGAACGGCGCCCGCCTCGACTCCCTCTACCCACTGTCGATCCCGGTCACCGGACAAGCCCTGAACATCACCTGCACCAGCAGCGACGACCAACTCGTCTTCGGGTTGACCGGCTGCCGGCGCACCATCCCGAACCTGCACCCGATGCTCGACCACCTCGACACCGAACTCGACGCCCTCGAACACGTCGTCGGCCTGTAACACCACCCCTGGGCTCGCCGTGACGGCCATCGCAGGGGCGGCCGCAATGATCGAAAGCCCTACTCGACAACAGTTTTCCCGTACAGGAAGGAAGTGCGACCCTTCGATGAGCGCACCGAATACTTTTACCACCTCTCCACGACCCGGCCTCCACAGCACCTCGATCACTACCGAGGAGATCAAAACCCGGATTGCGGCCCTATTCGCCGACCGCCACTCGACCAGCACCACCGGCACAGCACCGATGTCCGCCCGGTAGGAAGGAATCCGGTGAACACCCACAAAGCACTGCTCATGCTGCTGCTCGGCGGCACCGCCGCCCTCGAGGTCCTCCTCCGCCGCCCCACCCCACGGCGCCGCGGACAGGGCGCCCCCTTCCACGCCAACGGCTGACAACCTCGGTCTCGTGGCTCGTTCACGCTGCGAGGCTATTCCGGGCAAAGGACAGGACACGCACCCTTGTTGTCCGGTCGGTCCAGCGGATCGGCGGCGGCTCGTACCGCCGCCTGTCCCCGACTGGTCACGTAGCTAGAAGTCGACCCCGTGGCCCTCCAGCCACCGCGCCGGGGTGAACCACGGGGTATCGAGGTGGTACTCCTTGTCGAGGGCGTCCAAGATCGCATGCGCGTCCGCCCCGCGGTAGCTCTCGTACATTCGAACATGAAGTCCTGAAAGCTTTTTCACTGCATCGAACAAAATGCCGTGACGGAACAGAACCGTCGAGGAAGGGCGCACCACGATGTTGCCGCCGCGGACGGCTGCATCTCCGTCCACAACCTCCAGACACAACACCATGCGGGGATCTGTCGAGGGAACAACAAGCAGCAAATCCATATCGTGAGGTTTCGTCACCCCGTGCCATGTCCTTCTCCCCTCCGTGCCGCCGACTGCAACGGAGGTTCTTTCCGCCAAGAATTTCCGTCCGACTTGTCATTTTCGATGCATGCGTGTCGAGCACAGCATTTGGCTGAGGCGAGCATTGTTCAATGGACGTAGAGTGGGTGCATGAAAGGGACGAAGGAGTTGCAATGGCGCGCCAAATAGTTGTCGAACACGTCGACGATATCGACGGAACCCCCATCGCGGAGGGAAAGGGCGAAACGATCGGCTTCTCCGTAAATGGAATCGACTACGAGATCGACTTGTCAGCGAAGAATGCGAAATAGTTCCACAAGAAACTCGATCACTACATCGATCACGCCACGAAAGTGGGTGGCCGCAAGAATCGATCCGCAGGCACACTCACATCGGGTGGTGAGGTCAAGCGGAAACCTGCGCGGCGGGACCGTGACCATATGAGGGCAGTACGAGAATGGGCTCAGGAACAGGGCTATGACATCGGGGTCCGCGGGCGAATTCCCACCGAGATCGCGGACGCGTACAACGCTGCTCACTGACGACCGCCAGAAGAGCGCCGTTGCTATTTCAGCTCCGCGATCGGGTGGATGGAATGGCAGGCTGAAGGAGAGTCGGCATTCGCGGATGGCGTATCGGCGAGAGTTCCTGCACTAAATTCTGCTCCCAGACCTGCCATTCGACGCGCATGCCCGGTCTCGGAGCAACCGCGACCAATCCCCGCCGCCCTTCCAATGAACCACTTGTCCTCAAGGAAAACCTCGATCTTCTTCACAGACTCTCGCCAGTATCCGACCACTTCTGACCAGCGCTATCAACAAAAATCGTGAAGCTGCGCCGGCGACGCAGGGGAGAAGATCTCGAAAAGAAATCGATCCACCTCACCCCGATCGAGTGGGGAGATTCCGGAACCGCTCCTCCTCAATTCCGGCACCCGTATCCACGGTCAACGACTCCTCACCGAGATTTGGCGACCCCACCAGCGGATAAGACCATCTTCATTACGTCGGGATGGCGGTCGGTAGATGATGCGGATGATGCCCTCGCCGCCGTCCTTGGTGCTCATCGCTTCCCAACAACGGCGGCGAACCTGGTAGGCGCGGTCCGGTGTTCCAATCTGGCCCAGGCTGCGTCGGCGGTGAACGGCCCGAACGTGCAACACGTCCCGTCGTGGCGGTCGACTTCGACCACCCAGTACTCGGTCACATGGAGGGCTGCTACGGCGTCGACAACGGTGTCAGTCATCGGTGCTCCTTCGGAAGAGTGAAGCCTCGCGATTGCGTCAAGATCCATTGTCCGCCGACGCAAGCTTGCAGGGCGATGACGCGATACCGACACCGCCGACCAAGTCGACGGTGCGCAGAGGTCCGGTACGACCGACAGGTCGATCGCGACCCTCGCCCGCGCCCACTCCTCCGTATGCCCATCGGCAGAGCTGACGGGTGACATCTGCATCGTCGCGCAACTCGCTGAGCTTGCCCGGTGTCTTGATGCATGTCGGCATGCAGTAGATCGGTGAGTGCAGCGACTTTGAATGATGCTCTACACAGTGCGAGAAGGCTGTTCTAGCCGATCCGATTTCTGCCAATGCCTTCGCGTAGTCAGGACCGCCCGAGATCGACGGCGCCGTCGATCCTGTCCGACCCGAAGTACCCCACCGACCGTGCGCCTGAACAGGGCGCGGGGTCGGCCGTGGAACGCAGCCGCGGGTGGCCTAGCGCCGCCTGGCGCCGATCACTCGCCCGGGAATCCGACAGGCCCGGGCGCCGACGCCGTCATCCTCGACCTCGGGGACGCGGTGCCCACCCAGCACAAAGCCGATGCACGCCGCATCGTCGCCGCAGCCACCGCCACCACGCCGGCGTGGGTACGCGTCAACGCCGTTCGATCCACCGACTGTGAATCCGACCTCGACGTCGTCGGAGCGCCTATATAAGGGGGACCACACCCACCGGATGCGGTCCCCACGTGACACTGGTCAGACAGAGCGCACGTTCGTGGCCTGCGGGCCCTTCTGCCCCTGACCGACCTCGAACTCCACACGCTGGTTCTCGTCGAGCGACTTGAAACCGCTGCCCGAGATTTCCGAGTAGTGCACGAAGACGTCCGGAGTTCCGTCGTCGGGTGCGATGAAACCGAAGCCCTTCTCACCGTTGAACCACTTCACAATGCCCTGCGCCATGCCGATACTCCCTAAATCTCGATCCGGACCCTCACATCGAGGTTCCGATCTCGATGACCTGATCCTCCCATCCTCGGTGTAGTCGCGAAGACCGCGCACCGTATTCGCATCGATCTACGACCGGTCGTCGATGCACTTCCAATGACGTGTGGTGGCGGACTGATGGTGTCGCTGGCGCACGTGACCGGTCGTTCCCGCCAACCGGCGACTCCAGGAGTGGGCGGGGATCGCGGCGACGTACTCGTGGGTTCCGCCGACATGGGTGGCGCCGATCGGCATTGCTTCTTGCTGATCCCAGTGGGGGGATTGCAATCCCATGTTTTAGTCGTTTAGACTAAAACCATGGAAGCGATGACGGAGGCATTCGACGTCGTCGGTGCGGCAATCGTGCCGAGCGACCTGTTCGGCCCAATCACCCACGATCCGGCGGCTCAGCGCGCTGCCCGTCGGCGGTTCCGCCGCTTGTCGGTTCTGATTCACCCGGATCGGGTTGATCCTGTGTACGCAGCCCGCGCGGCAGCGGCATTCACGCACGCGTCCGACCTGTACCGCCGCTGGCAGCACGATGCGACCACTACGACCTCGACCACGGCCACGGCCACGGCCACGGCCACGGCGATCGTGTTGGACGGCAATCGCGGCTCCTATCGACTCGGGCCCCGGCATGCCCGCGGTTCGATCGCCGACCTGCACCATGCCGCCGACAGCGGCGGGGCGGGCGTGGTGATCAAGGTTCCCCGCAATGTCTCCTCGAACGCTCTGATTGATGCCGAATGGGCCGCGCTTACTGGGATCGCGGCGTCCGCCGAGGGCGGGAATGATTGGCTGCGCGCGTACTTCCCACAGCTGATCGACCACCTCACCCACGCCGACCCTGTGACCGGCGCCCGGCGGCAGGTGACCGTGCTGGACTCGCTGACCACTGGATTCGTCACCCTGGCCGAGGTCCGGGCTGCGTACCCGGACGGGCTCGATCCGCGGGATTGGGTGTGGATGCACCGGCGTCTACTGCGGGCTCTTGCCGCCGCGCATCGCGCCGGTTGGGTGCACACCGCGGTGACCGCGGACAACGTGCTCATTCACCCTGAGCGGCATGGAGTGTTACTGGCCGGGTGGGCGTTCGCCACCCGCCCAGGAACGGTTCCGCTGGCGACGATCCCCTCTCGGCGTGATCACTATCCACCGGAAAGTTCCACCGGCTCCCCCGCAACCCCGGCCTGGGATGTGTTCATGGCCCACCGGTTGATGCTGACCATGCTCGCCGACACGGCCCCGGACCGCCTGCGCGCGTTCGCATGCGGCTGCCTGCAACCACAACCTGGTCTGCGCCCTGACGCCGTCGATCTGCTCGACGAGTTCGACGACCTGCTCGACACGCTCTACGGGCGGCGACGCTTCCGCCCGTTCACCATGCCCACCACGAAAGGACAGTGATCCACCATGGGATACGGCAAGTGGGATGACGACACCTACACCGCGGCCAAGACGTTCCGCGCCGCCCGCGGCGTCGACGACTTCGGCTACACCAGCGCGATGTACGCACGGCCGAGAGACCAGTGGAAGGCCGATCCGACCCTGGACCCGCTGGGTGTGACCGTGCGGGAATGCCGGGATTCGGCCGGGCACCCCGAGTCCCTACCGATCGCCGTGCTCTTCGACGTCACCGGTTCGATGGGCGCGGTACCGAGGATCATGCAGGACAAGCTCGGCAAACTGCACGGACTGCTGCAGCGCAAGGGGTATGCCGACGACCCGCAGATCCTGTTCGGCGGCATCGGGGACGCCGACTCCGACCGAGTGCCCTTGCAGGTCGGTCAATTCGAATCCGGCAACGCCATGGACGAGCAACTCCGCACCATCTTCCTCGAAGGCAACGGCGGCGGGCAGAAGTCCGAAAGCTACGAACTGGCCGCATATTTCATTGCCCGTCACACCGCCACGGACGCGTGGGACAAACGCGGCCACAAGGGGTACCTGTTCATCATCGGCGACGAACTGAACAAGGCCCGACTGTCGGCCCGCAACGTGCGGACGGTGATCGGCGACGACCTCGACCGCGATGTCACCGTCGAGTCGGTGTACCGGGAACTCGAACGGCGGTGGAACGTCTACTTCGTACTGCCGAATCAGTCGGCGTACTTCCACGATCCCGAAATCGCGGCGCACTGGCAGCAGCTACTCGGGGAACGGTTCCTCAAGCTGGACGACCCGGGCGCGGTGTGCGAGCTGATCGCGCTGACGGTCGGCATGGGCGAGGACCGCATCGACCTCGGCGAGGGTCTGGCGGACCTGCGTGACGTCGGATCCGCCGCCGAAGCGGACACCGTCGGTCACGCGCTCGCCGTCCTCAGTGCGGCACGGACCCCCGTCGCGGTAAGTCCACTGCCCATCGATCCGGCCGGCAGCGACGACGTGTCCTTCACCTGACACCCGTTCGGTAGGCGGGGCATTCGATCCCGCTTCGGGTGCGAGCCCCACCTCCCGGACGCCCCCTTCCACGACAGGAGACCCATGACCACGGTATTCGGTGACCGCGACATCATCGTCGTCGACCTGGGCTTCGGCGACGCCGGCAAAGGCGCCACCGTCGACTGGCTCTGCGCACCGGACGCCAGCCTCGACGTCGCAGCCGTCGTCCGGTTCAATGGCGGCGCACAGGCCGCGCACAACGTCGTCGTCGACGGTCGCCACCACACCTTTTCCCAGTTCGGATCCGGAACCTTCTCCGGCGTTCCCACGGTGCTGTCGAAGCATGTCCTCGTCGAACCGATCGCCCTCGCCGCCGAGGCCCGCGCCCTGGCCGCGCTGGGGGTGCCGAATCCGCTCCAGTTACTGCACATCGACGCCCACGCGCTACTGACAACCCCGATCCACGTCGCCGCCAACCGCGCCAGCGAGGACGCCCGCAGCGACGGCCGGCACGGCTCCTGCGGCAAGGGCATCGGTGAGACCGCCGCCTACGCCCTCGATCACCCGGACGCACCCACCGTCGGGGACTGCCACCGCCCATCAGTTCTGCGTGCCAAACTTGCCGCGATGGCCGACCACTACCGTCACCTGGTCTCCCCCAGCGTGCACCGGTGGCCCGACCTCGACGACCTAGTCATCATGTACTCCGAATTCGCGGCCGCGGTCCGGATCACCGACGACGGTGACCTCGCCGCCCTCGCGAATCAAGGGCGCCTGGTTTACGAGGGCGCACAAGGAGTGCTACTCGACGAGTGGCGCGGGTTCCACCCACACACCACCTGGTCCACCGTGGAACCGAGCAACGCGCGCACACTCTCAGCCGAGCAAGGCCGCGACAGCCACGTCCTCGGCGTCACCCGCACCTACACCACCCGGCACGGTGCAGGCCCGATGCCCACCGAGAACCCGACACTCGGTGCGGTCCTGCCCGAACTGCACAACGACACCGGCAGCTACCAGGGCACCTTCCGGATCGGGGACCTCGACGAGGTACTGCTGCGGTACGCGACAAAGGTATGCGGCGGGGTGGACAGTCTGGCCGTCACCCACCTCGACGCCGTCACCCGTGCCGCAGCGGCCGGCATCCCCATCCGTAGCGCACGCCGGTACCCCGGCGTCGGCGACCTGCTGCCCCTCGGGCCGTGGAAGGACCTCACGCATCAACAACACCTCACCGACGTCCTGTCCGCACTCACGCCCGACACCGTCGAGTTGCCGACACATCCAGCAGACGTCGCGGCGCACCTCGGATCGCTGGTCGGCGCACCGGTGGTGCTCACCTCCGACGGTCCCCGTCGGGCCGCTCGTCGCGTCCGAGAACCTGCTGTCGCATGATCACCGTATGGAACAGTCATCCGTCTCCGTCGACGTGGTCGCTCTCCGGTTCGGCAATCCCGAACCCGGCTCGCTGCGCTACGGCGTCGCGCCCCGCCGCTGGGAGCCGTACACCGGGCAGACGGCCCTGCCCGGTGTCCTTCTCGGCGCCGGTGAACGCCTCGAGATGGCAGCCCGTCGCGCCGTCACCACTAAGCTCGGTATCCCGGACGACGCGATCCTGGCCGTGGGACAACTCGAGGTGTTCGACGAACCCAGTCGCGACCCGCGAGGGCCGACCCTGTCGATCGCCATGTGGGCCGTGATCACCGCCGACAAAATCACCACGGACCCGGCCCCCGCGACGCAGTGGCGCGGCTTCGACGAACACGGCGACCTCGCCTTCGACCACGACCGCATCGTCGCGGCAGGACGCCGCATCCTCGCCACCAGTCTCCTCTGGCGGGACGCAACATTCACCCGGGCCCTCCTCGGCGCAGAATTTCCCGCCACCCACGCCGTCACGGTCACCTCTGCCCTCACCGGCAGCCGGCCCGATCAAGGCAATCTCAATCGCACGCTCAAGGCGATACCGGGACTCGAACGTACCGACGAGCGCGTCCGCGTGCAGGCTACCGGCCGACCGGCAGTCGTATGGCGTTGGACCACAACATAAGTGACATTCTCGCGGTCACCGTGCCACTAGCGCACCGAGCGTGGCTAGTGTCCCTGCTGACCCCGGTCGCTGATGCGAGAATGGACGTAGCGACGCCTGGTCGCCGCCGTGCGGGGCCACAGCTCAGATTCGACACCTCATCAACTGTGACCAGGTTTTGCTCGGTGCTGTTCGGGATGATCTTGGGGAAGCAGCGCCGACTCGCCGATGCGAACGTTCCCGACCACTCGTCAGTGGTGCTGCCACCTATTCGGAGTCTGCTGTGCCGATATCGACCGTGAGATCCTCGGTGTCGGCGAAGACCAGACGCCCGTCGTCAAGGGCGACCGCCCACCTATGGACAGGTGCCCAATCGTGGCCGCGTCCAGCGGTGTCCGTCAGTTCGGCGTAGTCCTCGACGATCACGCCTGTCGCTGCCTCAGGCTGCCTACGCACCAGCACCCGGGTGCCCACGCGCATCGCATCAGGTGACGCCGAATTCTTCTCGCTCTCGTCACTCATGGACTGCACCTTTCTTCGGCTGCCCTTCGGAGCATAAGCGTGACCTATCCGCGCCCACCAGACGAACTCACAACCACCGGCCGATCTGTGATCAGGCTATGTGGGTTCACAAGTGCGCCGGCCGCGTATGTGGCGAGGTGGAATGCTGCTCGCCCACGGACCGCTTTGCGGTCGGATTTCTCCGGGGCGAAGCGCGGCGTAATTCGCTGTTCCGCGGGTACTCCTGACCTACGCTGCAGCGGGTTCGACGGCCCCGGTGGCAGCCAGGCCCAACGACCAGCGCTCCCCTTTCGCTGGCTGGAGGGCCGCTCGCCGCCGAGGGATCAAGAGCTCGCCCCCGCCCGTGGCCACGGCGGCGCCCATAAAGTCTTTATCGAAACGGACACTGACCGGGTGGGTGAGCTTCGGTTTACCGGTGTGATCGGGCTGGGGACGTCTCATCAAGTAGCGAATCGACAAGGTCCGCTGCCGCGGCGGTTCTTGCGAGGTTCTTTGTTGTCCCGCTGCCGGTTGCTGTGTGGTCGAGGTAGCGGACTTCGCACGTGAACACCGGCGCGTGGGCGGCGCCCTCCATTCTCACGGCCCACTGTGGGGAGGGATGGCCGTGGTGTTCGGCGTGGCTGATCACCCAGGCGATCGGGTTCTTCTGCGCTCGCTCCCGCCGTCTCGATGCCTGGCCCGAATCCGAATCCATGGGTCCGCTGCGCGCTGATGCCGGCCGCGCCCGTACCCCTGCATGCGTGGTGCTCGGGGGCACCGGCTGCGGGTCGTCCCGCAGCGGGGAGTCGACCTCCGGATGGCTCTCCCCTGCCGCGACGGCCTTCGTCAGGCCCCACGCTGCGTCCTGCTCGGCTCGCTTCTTACTGCCCGCGGTGGCCCACGGCCCACAGACCTGACCCACCCGGACTCGTGCCGCGAACATCGGAGTGTGCGAGGGCCCGCGGTGATCGCCGTCGATCTCGGGCCGGGGCAGGTCGGGATGGGCCTGCAGCCACATCGACACCACGCTCGGCCCGAACTCCGGATGCGCCCGCGATGCCCAGTCGAAGACCTCACGTCGGATCGGCGCCCAATTCTCCCCGGCTTCGAGCAACGTCACGATCGCGGTCACGGTCACGTCGTCGGACTGCACGCGGCGGCGCAACTCGTTGACCACGTCACCGATCGGGTCACGTGCTGTTGCAGCCGCGAGCACCTTCGCCCACCGCTTCGAGTCGAGTACCTCGAGTTCGCCGGCGGCGACGACCTGCGCGGTCACCTTTCGATCACGTGCCTTGAAGTGCGCTGCCTTCTCTTCCCGGTCCGCTGCGATACGCCGGTTGATATCGGCGGCGAGGTTGCCGAGTTGCTCGCTCGTGTACGGGGCCGGAGCGGAGTCGAGGTGGGCGAAGATCACCCGCTGGGTGATCAGGTCCGACACCCGGCGCAGCGGCGACGTTGCGTGCGTGTACGCCGCCAACCGGAGCCCGTGATGGCCGTGCACCGTCGGGGCGTAGGTGGCAGCACGATACGACGATTGCAGACGCGAACGCAGCTTCTCGAACAGCACTAGATCGGTCATCGCCACCGCGACCTCCGCCGCGAGGTCCTCGGTGCTGCCCGCGGTCACCGCGCTGCGATGATTGCGGAACAGGACAGGAAGGTCCTCTTGCACACACCACATGGCGATCGCCTCGTTGGCTGCGATCATCAACTCCTGCACGATGACATATCCCACCGTGCGCACGTCCAGTGGGATCGGCGCGATTCCCCCTTCCTCGGTGGAGCCCCAGCCGTGCGCGAGATCGTAGAGGGCGAAGACACCGGACCTGCGACGTCCCTTAAGCAGCACCTGTGCGGCGTCATTTGCGGCTCGCACTCCCTCGTGTAGCGGGTCGTCAACGGACCCGAGGATTTCGGTGATTTGCCCATGATCAACCGCGACGCACCTGCCGGCCGGCACCCGCCCGCGATCGACGCTCACCCCGGACACCACCCCGTCCGCGGACAGATCAGCTAGTAACCGCAGCGTGGACCGCTCCGCTGTCTCGGTCAATGTCGCCGCCTGCTCGGTGTCGCGGCCGAGCATCGGTACTGTCCGACGAGACAGATACTTCGATTCACGGCGCAGGAATGCCGTCGCATCGGCGTCGGAACCTAGGGCCACGATGTCCGCGACCCCGGCGATGTGGACCTCCAGCTTCCAACCCGAACCGTCGGCGAGTTCGGTCACCGCGAACGCATCATCACGATCGAGGGCCTCGGACCGATCCACCATCAACAACGGCACACCACTTTCGGACACTGCGCCTCCTCAATCAGAATTCGGCAGCGACACTGCACCAGGAACCATCAGTACCGGCGAAGGTCATCAGGTCGATCACCCTCTTCCCTTGATACACCCACCTGATACACCCACCGATCCGGCCGACTTGCGCGACACCGCCGACGCCCTGTTGGGGCAACTTCTTCGCCGCCACTCTGGTGTCCCCCACACCCTTGAGGCCGGTCTCTTGTCCCTGAGTACCCGTTACTGCCGGATCTGACGAGCACCGACAGGGGAACCTCGTCTATAGGAGCGTCTCCAGCGTGCACGAACACGCCCGACCAGCACGAACATGACGACCACCTCGCTCAAAAGAGTAGATCTGGTCTAACACTCGCGCCGACAACCTAACGCGAGGCGCGCCGTGTATTCGGTGAGAGTTCACATTGCCCCTATCTGCCAGTGGACCTACGCGGCCGAGGTCCACCCAATACTCCACCCCGTCACCGCCTCCACCGCCCGGCTGGCCGCTGGCCACCGCGGATGGAAAATGCTGTCTCTGAATCGAAGTCGGTCATGACTGTTTTTTCGACGGATCCTACGAATGTGCCCGAACCGCCAGCCACAGTGGCATATTTCTGAGTATGCCCAGGTACCTGGTAACGCTCGATGATTGAACATCGAGCGAGAAGACATTCGAATCAGACTTTCACGCGATTAACGAGACGCACCGGCCCCATTCACCCCGGCGCGGCATCGCCCAGATCGACCGTTACGACAGGGACGGAAGTCGGTTCCCTGTGTGGCCGTCCTCCCCCACCAAATCCCGCTGACACGCTTCTCTCCCGGGTTCGACGGCAGGTGGACGCCGACTGATCAAATCGCCCGTGCCGACATCTTGCCGACTTCTCGGCAACGAAGCCGAGTCGCCCGGTGGCGTCCCCGCGAGTCGGCGCCACCCGCGCACCGGAGGCAGCTTTGCCGGAGACCTCCATGCGTAGCGCAAATAGGACATTTGTCCAGTTTTTACAAACTAATACCAACCTGTAGGTTTGATATGAACCAGTGGGAAATGCAGAAGGGAACGCCTTGCAGAAGCGTGCAATCGCTACGCGGCAGGCTGTAGTGGCCGCCGCGGCTGAGGTGTTTAACCGCCTGGGTTACGTGAAGGCGGGCCTACAGGAGATCATCTCCGAATCCGGGGTGACGAAGGGTTCACTGTACTTCCACTTCAGCTCGAAAGAGCAGTTGGCACGGGCAGTTATCGACGAGGGCTGCGCAAACCTCGAATCGGCATGCTCTCAACAATTCGACTCCCGCACACCAGCTCTGGAAACGTTGATCGGGATCTCGTATGTGATGATCCACCCGTCCAACAACGACGACCTGGTATTGGCCGCATTCCGCCTTCTCAACGAGATGGGCGACTTCCGGGGCACCGGGAACGTGGTCTTCGATCAATGGATCTCGACCTACCAGGCATTGGCGGCAAGGGCAGTCGAAGAAGGCGACTTCCGCGCTGACACAAATCCGGATGAGGCGGGCCGTCTGCTGCTGGAGATGGCATTCGGCACGCGTCTACTAGCATCGGCAACCGACACACTGACGGAACTGCCTGAGCGTATGACCACCGCGTGGAAGGTTTTCCTGCCCGGGCTAGTCGACGACGCGAAAGTTGACTACTTCTCCCAGTTCGCCGCTCGTCGGCTGTCCTCCTACCTCGTGCCCTCCTAGCGAATCGCGTCACCGGGTCGACCAGGTGCGGACCCGAACCCCACCTCCGTTCACTGAAAGAGACGACGGCGCCCGACATACCCCCGGGTTCCAAATTTGGACCATCGCTCCGAGCATCAACTTGTCAAGACGCTATGGGCAGCAAAGCATCGCCATCCCCGGATAGCTGCTGTCGCAACCATGCGTGCCGACAGTTCCATGTTTGTCCAACACCGTGTTGGACAAGTACGTGGGTAGGGTAACCAGCATGTCGGCGCAGTCTGCACCGTGGTTACGTGGCGGCCGCGTCGCCGACGATGAACGACTTCTCCTTCAATCGGTGAGGCGGACGCCAGTCGATTCTCGGTGGGGACGAGTTCGCGGACGTCCGCGTGCAGGATGTCGTAGGTGTAGTTTGACCATCACCAACGGAGCGGTGGTCCCGGCCAGTAACGGACGACGTTGTTGCAGCGGCCCTACTAGGCAGGAGCCAGAAGGTCGGAGCATGCTGGTCGTGGGATCCTATGCAGCAGCCGCCGCGTCGGATTGAGGGGCGCATTTCACCCGTCGCGGGAGCCCCCAAGCTCGCCACCATCACACTCCGACTCGGACCTACTATCTGGAAGTTCCTCCGAGTCAGGCCATTTAGCGAGTTTCACGCGGTGAAGGCAGGGGATCTTCCGCACGTACCCGTCCTTGGTGACACACCGTTCACCAATGCCTACGCGGCAGTGCGGACAGGGAATATGAGCAACGAACTCGAATGGATCCATCACTCACCTCCACGACCATTACCTCATATGACGACTATGACCGACCATGGCGAATCATGCCGCACCGACACACACGCCACCACCGACACCATTGCGCAATCCAGCCGAGCACACGAAAGTGAGGAACCTTCGACTGCCCCATCTAGCGCCGGCACGGATGTGGCCGATAGGTCGCGCCGGTGGACGCGCCGGATAGCACGCCGCCCCCGTGCTCATGCCGCCGAAGTATCGAGAAGCGACTTTGCGACGATGACCACCCAGACGACGTATTCTTCGAATACACCGTCGGCCACATCCGTAGACGTAAGAACAGCCATCCGGAGGTCGGTCCCAACCGCTCAGGAGGCGGACATGTCCTTTCCACCTGGCACGATGGCAAGGGACAGCCAGACGATCTGGCCGAACAACGCAACAAGGAGCACCATCATGGCACTGCCTGTCTTAACACCGGAACAACGCGCCGAGGCACTGGCGAAGGCCGCTGAAGCGCGCAAGGCGCGTAGCGAACTCCTCTCCGCAGTGAAGGCTGGAGACCTCAGCGTCGAAGCGGTGCTCACGAAGGCCGAAACAGACGAAATCGTGAAGAAGACGAAGGTCTCGGCGCTGCTCAAAGCTCTCCCCGGCGTCGGATCCGTGAAGGCCGCGAAGCTCCTCGAGGAACTGTCGATCGCCGAGACCCGTCGTATCGGCGGACTCGGAGCCAACCAGCGCCAGGCACTGATAGAAGCGTCGTCCGCCTCCTGACCGTGGAACTGCCACAGCCTCCGGCCAACTCGAAGTGAGATGGCTGGAGGCTGTTTGTCGAACTCGCGCGAAGGCGTGGACTCAGTGAGCGGCGCTGTACGCTTCCTCGATTTGAGCGGGAATACGTCCGCGCGCGGACAGCTGATAACCCTCCGTGGTAGCCCATTCCCGAATTTCCTTTGCCCGCTTGCGCCCCTGCGACGTTTCTACTGACGGAGTCGACCGACGCTTCCTTCCGCCGACCCGAGTTGCGTGCTCGATGTAGTAGTCGAGAGTCTTTTGGAATTCCCTGGCGTTCTTGACCTTCAGATCGATCTCGTAGTCGACGCCGTCGACGGAGAACGCAATGGTCTCCCCGTTACCGTTCTTGATCGGAGTTCCGTCGATGTCGTCGACGCATTCGACAACAATCTTGCGCGCCACTGTTCCACTCCTTCATCGTCGATAACCCGGGGAACACTACTGCGAAGTAAGGTTCCCGTGCCACTCCGTGACAGGTTTCGAACAGGACACCGCTGATTCCAACGTTGAGCAGGGCGGCGCAATCAGTACCCACTCGGCATAGGTCACGGCCCACAACTCGCATCGCACTGGAGCCGCGAAAAGTTCAAAGCAGTCCACATCCCGCAGGGCCTCTGGTTCACGGGCATACGCGCAACCATGACGCCCCACCGCCAGCTGATTCTCCTGGACCTACGCGGCCTGAACACCAACCGCGACAATGAATCACCGGCAGCCAGAAGTCATATTCTCGGCCAGCACGGAGCCTCGGAACCCGCGAGGAGCAACAACATGCGGCCATCGCGAGGCCTCGGATCTCCACACAGCTCAACAGGAGCCCGAACTGAAGGGCTGAATACTTCCAGTTCGCGCTGATGCGAACGGCGGGAATGCCTTCGGCCGTCTCACTGAGGACGACTGTAAATAGGACACGATCGGGCAATCAGGTGAACAGATCACCGCCGCCGGCCCGGCGGTCGCCTCACCTCCGTCTGGGTGATTTTCATGACACGCAGCCAATGTGGTTGACATCACTGAAGAAGAAGCTATGTACTTTACAAATATATGGATTCCACAGAAGGACTGATCTCGATGCGTACTCACCGGTCCGCACCCTCGGCGCTGGAGCTGTACTCAGCATTCCGGCAACAACATCCTCACACAGCGATACCCGAGAACTACGTAACTGAATGTGGCTTCCAGCTCGGTCGCTGGCAGTACCGCCAGCGCGTCGCGCGAATGCTCGGCACTCTTCCCGCGGAGCGCATTCACCAACTCGATTCAATCGGCTTCGTATGGAGCGAAGACGACGCCCCACTACCCGCGGTCACCCGGACAGACAGCAAACGACGTCGAATGCTGGCCGAGATCGCCGCTTACCGTGAGCAGCACGGCAATGCACTCGTTCCCGTGAACTATGTCAACTCCGAAGGCGAGCAGGTAGGCCAATGGCTCTACCGGGCAGTGAAGAAGTGGCGAGCAGACGCGCTACCAGACGACGAGCGTGGCCCACTCGCCGCACTCGGAGTTACGCCCGGCCCCCGCCCACGCGGACCAAGAACCGCAGCGTAGAAACCGCTCCCGACCAACAGGATCTCCGCCAGGCGATGGAGAGCGGCCTCCGCGTCTTTGATGAATTGCCCGTCGAGGAGGTCCTTGGAAGTCCAGGCGCCGGAATCGTAGCCATCCGCCGGCACGGGCGGTAGAACATTCCCCGCAGGCAATACGTACGGCCGTATTGCCTGCGGGAAGTCCACACCCGCATTCCATCTTCTCGGCGAAGGACCCGTTCCTCATACTCTCACTAGGACAGGCGGCCACCCCAGGTCTTGATCCTTCCCAGTCGTCGCACCGCCCGCGACTACGCCAGACCCATCTGCTCGAGTATCTCCTCAGTGCGACGCAGGATCGCGTCCGCCTTCCGATCGATGTCCTCGAAAGCCTCAGCCAGATCCCCCAATGCCCGGACATCCGCATACTTCCGAGCAACAGCCGCCTCATACTGCTCGATGAGAGTTTCCGGGGCGGGCGATGCGCAGTCCACCCCGCCCTCGGAGCCGTCGAACCACGGCGAGGCCACCGCCTCTTCCACCTCGACATCGGCAAGCCTGCCTGTCGGATCGGAGCGGGTATGACTCGCCGAGGCAGCTCCCGTCAGATGCGCAGTAACGATCGCCGTGACCGACTTGCCGGACACCCCTCGGCGATCACGGCGGAGTGCGGCGAAATGTCCCCACTGATCGAAGCTCGGCAGCAGGGGCCCGTCTTGGCCCTCGCGCAGACCCGGCAGCATCCCGTAGGACTCCACCATGTCATCGGCAATCTCGTGAGCACTCGCAAGACTGCGAGCGAGCACTCGGTTCGAGGGGTAGCGATCGAAGAACGCCTGAAGGCGTGCCCATCTCAGGTAGATCGCTACGGGGCAGCACTGAGGGTTGTCCGCTAGTGGCTGCAGCTCCACAGCGTGTCCGCCACCGACGGTCACAATCTTCCCGTCATACGTGACGTCGCTCCGTTGAAGTTTCCCCACCTCAGTCGCGGATATCCCGACAATGCAGTTGAGAACCAGGATGAGCGCATCCCTTCGGCCAAACAGTCCTTGTGGCCAACCGACAGTGGGCAGCGTCAACAACACCCCGCGTGCGGAGCGAGCGAGATCGTCGCGCTTACCTGCACGTGCTGACAGAACTTGGCGGATCACTCGAGCAGACCCAGGCGCGGGGTACCCGCTGGCGTTGTGCACCCAATTGATCGCTGCAACGCGCCGCCGCTGGGTGGACTGCACCGCCGGGTGCTCGTCAAGGAAGCTCGCGAGGGCAAGTGGATCAGCGGGCAGCGCCGATGCCGCGAGCGCAGTACACCAATCAGCGAACAGAGCCCAGTCGTATCGGTACTGCGCACCCTGACCGCGCCTGGAAAACAGCGCGGAAACATCCCGCACGCCTTCAATTTCCGTCTGCGCGATCATCACAGTACGAGGCTATGCAATACGATGCCGACGATCACGCACCCAAAGCCATGTGTCGCCCCGAGAGTTCGCTCCGGAGTCGGAGAGGTACCCACTCCGCACATTCGTTCGCATCGTCCCTTGGCGAGTCGCGGAACGAACGAAGATGCAACCGCACTCTCACCAAAGGCCCGCCCCATGTCACCTTCGCTAGCGTTACCGGGCCCGGAGCCCAACTATTCTTACGCTCGCCCACGAGACCATGCGAGACTAGCCCGCACGGCGCAAAGATCGGTCACGCTGCGAGTCGTTGTCCTGGCGCTCCGCAGCAGAGCCGGCCCGCAACGACTCTCCCCCGACCCTTTCGACAAACTCGTGGGAATGGCCTGCAAGAGCTGCGCGACGCCGAATCGCGGCGTGAATTGCGGCGCCCGACAGCGCCACCGCGTTGATGTTGCCGTTCGCACGGATAGCTCGGAATACCGGTAACGCCGGATCCTGGACAACTGGCGCCGCGGAAAGGCAGATGTGGCCTTCGAACTCCTCCTGCTGGTGGAGCAACCGAATCACACCGGGACGACCGAAGCCGTCGACAGCCGAAACCACCTCGAGCCAGCGCCTGTAGGCACAACAAGCGCACATCGTGTGATCCCGTGATGACTGGACATGCTTGATCAAGCTCTCGCCCAGACCCCCGCGCCGCCCAACACGCTGGATACGAAGATCGCCGTCGCGGCCCTGCGCCACGTCAGCGATGGTGAGCATTGACAGCTCGCAGCGCCGGAATGCCCCCGCGAAACCCATTAACAACAGTGCGCTATCGCGGCGCTCCCGCGCTCGCTTAACCCATGTCGTCGCGTCCCGGCGACTCGTATCGACAATTCCCTCGACATCGTCGATACGAAGTGGGTGCGCCCGCTTAGTTGGGCGGTCGCCGTTCTGCCTGTATGCCTTACGCGCCTGCGCGAGCGCATCTTTGACGCACGGCGACCGACCGGGCAGGGGCAATCCAGATGCGCGGTGCCAATAGTTGATGGACGCCACCCACCGACTCAATGTCGCAATGGAGTACATCCGATCGCCCGCCTCGGACCGCGTCTCAGCGTTCACACGCACATAATCAGCGACAGCACGAGGATCGGTGGGCATCAATGAAACTTCACGGGGCGCACACCAACTTGCGAACCTGATCCAGTCCTGACGGTAGTTTCTCGCGGTACTGGCGGATTGCAACCGCTCGAGGTCAGCGACGATTCGATCGTCAACTCCCGGCAGCAACACCGACGTGTCGTCGCCCGACGGAACAGAAGGCATTGTCTCCGCTGACGTCGGGTTTGCAGGGCGTGACGCATCGTGATTGCTCACGTGCCCATCATTCCAGGCATAGTCGTCAATTCGTGGATACGCTACGCCGTGCCGCGGTGGCATTAGCTGCGGCCGTGACCGCCTCGTGTGCCGGGTGTGGTGATGCACGGTGCATCACCTACGAACACGCGGCTGACCGAAGTGTGCCCGCCCCACCATCACACAACCGCTCCCCGACGCTTCCTCCTGCTGTGGAGTCAACTCAGGACAGCCCCCTGCAACCCCTCGGTCGCAACTTCCAATGCTGGAGTGGCACCTATACTCTTGGAAGGGGTCCTGACCTGGGGACTCTTCCGCATATCGAGTTCTGAGTGCCTTTTAGCGTGGGTCTGATATCAGATTGCGGAAGCGACTGGGCGTAGCGTCCTTTCGGCTCTGTTTTCGTAGGATGCTTGTCGCTCACTGAGGAGCAGACGGACGTAGATCCGCTGCACCAGGCCACACCCGAACGTACTTGACCTGCAGTTTTGTTGTCACCAGACGCAGAGGCTGCGGTCCCGCACGACCTGTGCGGCGCTTCCCGTTTTGCCGCCATAACGCGATCACCGGTGGAGGCACTATGCCCACGTCATTGCGCTCGTTGACTATCGCGTTGCCAATTTCCTGACACTCCTCTTCTCGCTCGGCGCATCGATACCCGTTAGAAAGCGGCCGTCTCACCTCACCTGCGTGGTCAAATGTTTCGAAAGCAAAAGAACGAGCCCCTTCCGGAATTTCGTCAAGTGACGTAACCCAGGAGGGGGTACGGCTGGCCTAATGCGGGTCGGATCCCGGCGTCGCACCGGGCATCGGAGCGGATTCCACGACATTTCTCGGGACACGCTTCACTGATGTCCGACCAACCGAAGGCTTCCATAAACAATCATTCGCACGGCCAGTGATATGGCCTTGCATATGGCCTTAAGTAAGGTGTTCGTGGCCGCCAAGTCGGGCAGGTGAACACGGACGCCGATCGCGCGCCGATCGCGCTCGTGGTGGCGCAACAGTGGAAGCCGCAGCCGGCCCCAAACCCCCTCCCCCGGTCCGAGCAGGCCGGAGCGAAAGCCTTCTGACCCTTCTGAACAGGGGGTTCACGGGCCGCTCTCCACAAACCCGCGCCTGACCACGCGAACCTGCCGTCCGCACGACTGGATACGTACTTCGCCACTAATGCGTCGGAGAACAACTCACCGAGCCCCGCACACCAATGCCAAGCGGGCAGAGTCCGCTCCCCCACCGCGCAATTTCAGGGCCACAAGAGATTCGAAATTGCCACAAACTGCGACGTTCGGGGCCGCCTAGTCGAGCGTCAAAAATGTCCTTTGAACTGGCCTTATTTCTATGGCCTTAATTATGGCCTTGTCTACGTCCTTAATCATCACCGTCGAACCTGCGTGTGGCAGGATCGTCATACAAACCGCGTTAACGACCTATCAAATCACCATCTCAAGAACCTTAACCATGTCCTGGCGCATCACCCTTCGATAGGCCGTGTGCATGATCATCGACCCGACCTTTGACACGATGGCCGATGAGACCCGGGCCATCATCGCTTACTAAGGCCTAGAACAAGGCCTATTGCATCACCGTCGTAAAGGCTGTCGAACACGCCTGATAAGGCGCCCTACCAACGGCGATACCCATGACTTGTTGCACCCCCTTAGACAAGGGCGTGTCGTTGGCCATCTCGCCGACCGGCCAGCCGTACCCTCCTAGGCATGTCACCAACGCAGCCCCCGCGCAGTGTGCTTATCGCCAATCAAAAGGGCGGTGTCGGCAAAAGCTCGATCGTCGCAGCTGTCGCGGGCATGGTCTCAGCGGCCGGACGCCGGGTGCTCGTCGTTGACGCAGACCAGCAGGCAAACGTCACTTCCTCGGATCTCGGAGTCGAGGGGGACCGCGGGAAGGGCCTCAGCATGGCCCTTCAGTACGCGCACCCGCTCGAACCCACCCGAGAAGTCCGACCGAACCTCGACCTCATCCCCGGAGGGCCGGCACTCGCGGTCATCGGCGCGATCGCAGCGACCGCCGCCCAGTCAGGAATGGATCTGCGGGGCAATCTCGTCTCCACCCTCAACGATTTGCAGTCAGTCGAACACTACGACCTGATTCTGATCGACTCGGGCCCCGGAGACGCCCCATTGCTCGACGCACTGCTGGGCACCGCGCGGTACCTCCTCGTACCGACCAAGGATGACGATGCAAGCCTGTCGGGTGTGGAGCTCCTCGCTGCCCGCTACCTTCGGGCGCGTGAGAACGGTTCCCTCATTCAACTTCTCGGTGTCGTTCTCTTTGATGCGAACCCACGCGCGACAGCGCGGAACCGTGAGGTTTTCGAGCAGGTTGAGGATCTGCTCGAAGGTAGTGGTGCTGCGCCGTTCGAGACCTTTATTCGGTCCGATCGTGCAGCCGCTGTTGATCTCCGGATCCGTCACCTGACCCCGGCGGAACTGGTCGCCGCCGCCGAGGATCAGCTGAAGAATCGGATCCAGCGGCTGCGCGACAAGAAGCGCCTCGGTGAGCGTTTATGGTCCCGAGACCCGTCCGGTCTCGCGAGCGACTACCAATCCCTTACCCGAGAAGTTCTCAGCCGGTTGGCGTCGGCGGAGAAGGACGAAGTCTCCGGGGGAGTGGCGTGAGTGCACGGCGCCGGAAGGCTGCATTCGATCCCGGAGCTCTCGGAGACCTCGACGATTTGCTCCCCACGCTGAGCATTGTCGCCGAAACGGCCGACGAGACGCCAGCCCCGCAGCCCGCACCATCATCGAACGACCAACAAAGCGCGGAAGCGGAGACCGTACCGGAACCGTCACCCGTAACCTCGCCCGATCCTCCCGAGACGGACGACGCGACGCCAGAATTGACGGACGCTGAACCTGAAGCCCCCCAACCGCAGTCCGACGCCTCAAAGCCGATAGTCGCGACCCGCCGGAAGCCCAAAACACGCAGCGACAGCAGCCCCGTGCCGATCCGGACCGCCCCTCCCGAGGTCTATCTCCCCCCGGCGGTGTACACAGCCCTACGCCAACTCACGCTCGAGGAAAGACAGCGTGACCGCGCAACGGCGCGCCCCTACGGGCAAGTGGTCCTCGACGCTGTTGAGAGGCACGCCGGCGAACTTCAACGCCACTGGAGCACCGCAGAACCTCAAGCAAGCGCTGGTCTGTTCAAGCGGCGCGAGGCAGGTGCGCAACCGCGCCGCCGGCGGCACAGCGAGATTCAGGCTCGTGTTCCTCTTGCCGGGATCATCGCCTCCGATACCGCCACACTCGATGCTCTTGCCGAAGAGTGGTCCGCGGGTAGCCGTAGCGCGCTGGTCGAGCACGCACTCCGCCTGTATTTGGATGTCAGACCTGACTGAGACTGGCAACCGCGCTTGGACACGCGCGAATCGATGATCGAACGGGGCGGGGAACCGGGGGAGGGGCGTCCCGTCGTGGAGAGTGCGCGGCGCCCCTGGCCGTCGTCACCTCAGCAAAGTGGCGGTGGCGTCCCCAGCCCGTCGGACACCACATCGAATGCAGACCCTCCGGGAAAAGGTCGGCGCTGCGGACGCCTGCCCCGATATGGTGACGCGGTGGCCGAAACAACGTTCTCCCGAGACACGATCGTGGGTCTGGTCGTACTTCTCATGGTCGGTCTCGCGGCACTGGTGCCCGGTCTCTCGATGGGCTGGAATTGAGTCAGTGGCCATGGCGCCACGTCGACTACCGGGATCTTGTTTCTGATCATTCTGATCTTCGGCGGCAGTGCGGCAACCGCGTACGCATGCCGCGGACTGTGGAGCTGCTGCCGTCCATCACGCGATTGACGGCACCGGCCGGTACGGCACGATGAACTCGAAATCGATCCGCCCAGCTGCATGAAACGTGACGATGGGCCGCGTCGGGCGACCACACCGACTTGGCTCCATACCAATGCGCGGCTGGTGACACTCGCTTGGTAGCCCTCGCTAGCCTGTGACGATCCAGCAGAGGGCTCACCGCCCGGCGATTGCATCGATGGCTTGTCCCAAGCCCTTCCGGGTGCCCCGGGGCCTCTCCACGCCACCCGCCCTGCCTCACACCGCCTTACCAGGCTCCAGCGGCTCGGCGTCGGGCTGAATCGCGCGACCATCGTTGTAGGTCTCCGCAATCACTCTCAGTTGCGCTGCGAACGCCTCCTGTGTGAACTGCATAAGCGAGTACGGCCGCCCGGTCTTACGGCGTACGAGGCGTACGGCCGCCCGGGCTAGTGCGTGCAGATCATGGGGCACATTGACTGTGCTCGTCCCACGTGAAGGCCGCATGTGCCGCCCAACATCGTTCACCACAGGTGGCCTCCAGTCCCTACGCGACCACTGCCCGTTGTCCGAACAGCCCCAGCTTCTGCATGTGAGTCAGCGCAGCTCGGTAGTCGCTGGTGACCGTCTTTGCCCTGTAACCGTAGATCGGTACCGGAACATAGTTCGTGTAGGCCTCATCCACGATGCTCGCACGACGGATCGGGGGCGTCACCCTGTCCTCGTATTCACTGAGCAGATCATCCATCTGCTCACGGTAAACGTCGCCAATCGGGGGGACTGCGCAGGGGACGATAGACAGCAGCGGAACGTCGACGCGGTAGGTCCGCTTGATCTTCCGCAGTTCCTGCTCCAACGCCGGGATGCCTTCGTTCTCCTTGCCGGATGGCTTCGTGCAGGTGATCAGGCCCCACGATCCGTACGGCCCTTCCTCATCGACAGTTGTCGCGAGGATGCCGGCGATCACCAAAACATTCAAGGAGCCGGGGGAGTCAATCAAGGTGACGTCGACAGGATCCGCTTCCTCAAGCGCGTCACGCAGATGAAGGACACCACCCGTTACTGCGGGCAGCTCCACGATCAACTTGTCGAGTGTGTCGCGAGCGGCGGGGACGATTGTGAGGTTGGGGATCTCCTCGTACACGGGTTGGTCGGCTTCGTCGTACCCCCGCAGCACCCGCGCTGGGCGTTCGACTTCCTTGATCGAAGCGTTGCGCCGGAGGACGTCGGCCGCGGTCTTTCCGGAGGCTTCCGGGTATCCGAGCCAGGTGCTTGCGTTTGCCTGACTGTCCATGTCGAGAACACGGACGCGGTATCCGTCCTGGGCGAGCAACGTGGCGGTCGACGTGACCGTCGTCGTTTTGCCGGCACTGCCGGACAGGGTTGCTACTGCGTAGGTAGCCACGGGAACTCCTTGCGGTTTGAATGTCCTGGATTAATTGATGTCCGCTTCCGGGTGATGCACGGTGCATCACCCTGCGGCGTGGGAGGGTGATGCACCGTGCATCACCGACGTCAATCGGCGAGAGACAGTGCGCGGCGCGCAACGTCGAGGCGGGCTTCCTCCCACGCGGTCGGCTTGTAACCGGCACGCTCGGACAGCAAGTCCAAATACACGAGATCAGAACGGCCCCACTCCCGTGAGGGATCCGCCGCCGCAAGTTCGTAACCTGCAACCGCGCACGCCCAGGCAATCTCACTGCGGCGCTTCTCGTCGCCGTTCTCAGCGCTCACACGGAACTCAGTGGGGTCGAGACCTTCCAACCGCACAAATGCCTGCGCCAACCTCCATCCCTCCTGGCTCGTCGCCAGCGCGGAGACGCCAAAGGCATACTGGTCGATTAAGAAGGTCACCAACTTCTCTCGCGACGGAACAGAGGCCGCGAGCTTCTTGCCCGCTTCTCGACGCGCTTTCGCTGCCGCCGACCGCGCTTCCGCTTCTCGTCTCGCGGCCAACTCGTCGGCATCGTCGATTTCACGCGAGGGTTTGTCGACTGCATAGTAGACAAGCGTTCCCTGGCCGGGGTCGATCGCACCGACGACGTTGGCACTCGTGAGATCGACATCGGAAACCTCGAAAAGTCGATGCTCATGAAAGCTCTCACCGAACCGCTCCCGAGGATCCACGACATCGAGCCCCGCAGCCGATGCCTGCTCCCGAGACTTCCGCTCCGTCAACACACGTTCAGCCGCACGTGTCGGGCTCATTCCGCGTTCAGCAATCAGCGTGAACGCCGCAAGTTGCTCAGAACGACGAACATCCGTGCCCTGAGCCGGATCCGGCTTCTTCTGCCAGCTCCGCGCGGGACCATAGGGGAGCGCGCCAGCCAAAGCGGCCCCCTCGGCGCTACGAATCGCATCCTCCGCAATCGCGGCCTGAACCTCCGGCGCAAGGAGCAACAGCGACAGCCGCCTGGACACGGTCGCCTGATCGACACCTAGCTTCTCCGCGATCGCTCGCTGCCCCATCCCCAACTCCGAGTACCGAGCGAACATCCGGGCCTCGGCGATCTCTGAAAGGTCCTGGCGTCCGAGATTCTCCAACGTCATGGCGTCGAGGTCGCCGTGATCGTCCATCACGGCGTCATCAATTACCGCCGGAATTGTCGCCAAGCCGGCGGCAATGGCGGCCGCACGGCGGCGGTGGCCGTAGATGACTACATACTCGGCATCGTCGCCAAGAGCGTCGGCGAGCTCGGGTCGTTGCGCGAGGAAGCCCTCACGAGTTACCAGCAACCCCGGAACCTTGATGCCGTTTGCCCTGGCCCCGTTGACCAGCTCATCCCACTTCGGGTCACCAGCCTGGGGCTTTGACCTGTCCGGGTCGTTGAACGGGTGCGGTACGGTCTGAAGTACCGGAACGTGCACAACGGTTTGGCCGTCGGCGGCAGCTAATCCAGCAAGCGCTGCCGTAATGCCGCCTGTATTCGCGTCGCCGATCGTCTGCGTAGTTGCACCAGAAGAGGCTGCAGCCGCAAGTTCCTCGCTATCCTCGCCGCCAGCGTACTTTCGGAACCGACTAGCAGTCTTCCTGCCCGCCGGTTTACGCGCGGCCGGCTTGCGCTTGCTCGCAGCCGGACTGGTCGATGAGCTGGTGGCCACCATTTCGGATGTCACTCCGGCGCTCATAATCCTCCATTCTCTACGCATGCTTTGCATGTATTCAGAAGGAGCGTACTGGGAACGAACTGCCTGCTTTGGCATCTCCAGCGGCGTGTCGTGTTCGGGTGATGCACCGTGCATCACCCGGAAGGTTCCACCCATGGGCAAGTGCAATGTCCACCGCTGGCAGGCCAGGCCGCCACCAACAGTCCCGCAGCGCTCATGCGCGAGTGCAACCCGCACTCTCTCGACGGGGGTGATTCACCGATCCGACCCAGCACGGATGACCACGTGGGGTGAGTCCGCGGGTGATGCACGGTGCATCACCCTGAGTGATTTACCTTCATTCGAGCGTCATCGAGGCGGACGGTCCTTAGCCTCGCGGACACACACCTCCACGCAACACCGAGGTGATGCACGGTGCATCACCTCAGCGTGACAATGTGGGTGATGCACCGTGCATCACCCGCGGACAACCTATGCCCGGATCGGTCACCTGACGTGAGCGCAGGGCATTCAACGAGCTGCCACACAGGCTGGTGCGTACTGTGCCGCGTTCGACATCAAGGTCCATGCTTGGCGGGTCGCCAACATCCAACCCGCGTCGCGATCAGGCAGCATGGCCAGCGAACCGCGACCGCTCATGACGACGGCGCCGGGTCGGCGCGTGATTCACGCTTTGTTGCAAAACGTCAGAACCTAAGTATTGCTGCGTGTCCCGACACGCACATCGGTGCACGCGGTCGATGCAGGCGTCCCCGAAGGTGGTCACCGCGAAGGGGGTCGGGGTTGGGGTCCCGTCCTTCGCGCATGTTCCATCTGTTGCGCAACACCTTCGAGCGCCTACTGCACACCTACGGAAGAGCGCGGCAGTCGACCGAGAGGTATCGACGTTTACGTCGATCCAACTGCGCAGGGACGCGCACTGCCTGGCATGACAACACCCCAGTGAGTTTGTGCCCTCCCGCGACTTCGGCTGGCGACATGCAGATCGCCTGCACGGCCAGCCCGACCATGCCTGGGACTGCATGCAGGCGACGCAGGCGTGTACACGTTTGCCGGCTACCAGGCCGGCGCTCAAACGCTGCCGCCGTTCCATGGTATCGATTTCGCCCTGTGGGTGATGCACCGTGCATCACCCACAGGCCTAGCTGGATGGGAGCGGGCAGTCAAGCACCTACACGCCGAACTTCGAGCTCGAGGAAGCGGTCGACGACCAGCTGACCTCGTCGCCTCTCTACCGCAGGAAGGCTCAGCGCATTCGATGCCACGGCCGATCCGAAAACTGGTGAGATGGACAACTTCGGCGAAGATGACTGGTGGTGCGGATAGGTGCCCCGAATCGGCAGCGGGTTCCTAGGCGATCGGCGTGGATCTCCCTCACACCGTGTCCGCCGGTAGATCGGGGAGATACCAATAATTGCCCGGGAAGCGTCATCAGTTTCCCGCGGAGCCGTACCGGCGACTCCCACGACGCGACAAGTTTGTGCAGGAGTGGTGCATGGATCGGCGAGTGGATCCGTCGGCGCCTTCCTGGGTGCATCGGTCGATGTACTGATGGGGTGGGAATGAAGGTCGAGTCGACAGGAGCGTCCTGCCCCTTCGGCCCATCACCGACACGATTGTGGACGAGCCCGGATCCTCGAGACCCCGGAGACGGTCGGAGAAACGGTGGTGTGAGTTTCGCGGCATCCCGAAGTCGAGCACCTATCCCGATGGTGCGACCTCACGACCGGCTAGGACTGGGCCGTTGGAGGATGCCAGCAATATCGAGTCGCACACCACTCGCGTGCGGCTCCCGAGCCACATTTCCTTGCCCCGGGCCGAATCACCTAGCAAGCCTCGACACGGCACCCGCGGACGACCCACTGAAACCTGGTCAGCCACACCCTTAGCCGGCACCATTGCCGTTTCATTCGCGGGAAGGTCCGCCGCGCTCCTCGCCACCTGGTAGGACGCATTCTGACGTACACCTCTATCCCGCAGCGAGTTTGTACCGCAAAGTTGCACCCTTCGTCGACATGCTGGGGAACGCGCCCCTGGTCGCGTTCGCATGACGGCATGATCCCGACCGCGTACAGGATTGCTCTGTCGCCGCACGTCGGCAAACCGTCGGAGCCGGGCCGTGCACGGACGGCTTCGCCAGCAGGTGCTCAGCGAAATGTCGGCCCTATACCCGCAACAAAGCTAGCCTGCACCAACATTGAGGGTTGAGGTCCACTGCTCCGACACGATCGCGGACATTTCTTTTACGTCTTCGTCTCCAGCCGTAGGGCTCGATTCATGACCGAGGACATCCGGGTGACCTACCGTGCGGCGCTCGATGGTCGAAGCCAGCTCCGTTGAGCCCCATCGCCCTTCGTAACGCTGGTGCCGGGTTAGCGACCGTCATGCACCTGGTCACATCTCAGCGTCAGCCTTCTGCCGGTGGTTCAGTGTTGCTGCAAGCGCTTGTCGGCACCGCTGACGGTGCTCTGCAGACGCAATCAGGGCATCCCGGCGGCTGAGACGCGTATCGCGGTCGATAATGCGCTGACGGGCCTCCTGGGCCGCTTTTTCGGCCATCTCGGTCGGTGAGGGTCGAGTCCAATCGATGTGTGCCAGCCTCCAACGGAGAAATCCGACAGGTCGCTCGATGTGCGTCGGCCACGTCCAGCCTCGCTGCTGAGTATCACGCGTCAGTTCAGCAGCGATGTCACGACCACGCCACCGATTCGCATCAATGCCGGCATTTGCGAGTGTCTCGCAAATCAACCCCACATGCCCGGCTGAAGCGAAGACCGGGGCATGAACAAGCAGCTCAGCGGCGGTGCGTTGCAGTTCGATTGCCCGAGGCTGCGGCGGCGGGGTCTTCGAATTCTTCGATTGCTCGCCCGTGCGCGTTCGCGCGCGCGTTGGTGATAACTCTCTAACAAGAGATAACAACTTAAATCCCCTAGAAGGGGATAGGGGGCCACGAGAACGCAACTGGGGATAACTCGCGAGAGCATCATCCTTCGAGCGACGAACCTTCTTCGCCAGCTTCTTTGTCGCCACCTGTGCCGCGACGACGAGGGATTTCGGTGATGTCAGCGCCCACACTGACGCTGCACGGCGTTGAATCCGCCCATGGTGGGATTCCGCAGCGTGTGATTCTTCAGCTCTCAAGTACCTCCCACGCACCATCTCGCGAGCTACCGAGAGCGTGTGAAGTGCCCTTCTCGCGCGTTTCACAACCGACACACTGACTCCGCTGCGGTGTGCGATCGTCTCTCTGGAGGCGCACACACGACGGCCCGTTGACCGCTCAGCGAACGAGGCCATCGTCACAGCTACGGCGAATACGAACTCAGTGCTGACCTTGAACCATCGGCACACTCCTCGCCCGGTGGGGGAGTTCAACACTTCGCGGACCTGGCGCTGCCAGGCAGCGCGCCCGGTCCATGCTGGAGTCGAAGCCTGCCGGCCAGGATCTACGGGTAACGACCACGAACGGCCTCGCTGGTCGCTCTCGGCGTTGAGCCGTTCGACACGGTTGACTCGCTCGACAGCGGCCGAAACCAGAGCATCCCACTCGGTGTCATCGGTAGAAGAAACCTCACCGACCGGGGTAATCGGAACATGGTTGTCTAAGAATTCGGCCGCATTCGCGGCGGATCCGGGGTGCATGACGCGCCTTTCACGCGCCCTTCACCAAGATGTTGCCGTGAGTCGCTGGCATCACCAGCGGGACATGGCTTACCCTGACAAGAGCGCACGGTATCGACACAACTGCTCGCGGGACTGCCAATCACAGGAGCGGTCGTGTTGGAACGGCCAGATATGTTCGGTGGGTCTCATCCGTAAAGGGTGGGACCCACCGACGTTTTTGCTAGTGGAGTGGGCACCTCCTCACGGGATGCGTGAACGCCGGAAGAGCCGGCGACATGAGGTCAGCGCATACGGAATCGTCACGTTGGCGTAAAAATGAGAGGTCGCGAACACCAATATCACGCCGTGTCGCGTGCGCACGACGAATCGCGCGTTCTATACTCATAGAAGGCAGACCTCCTCCCTTGCGTGGTGGTTTGTACGACGAGCGGAACCCCCGGAGCTGGCGAGCGAAGGGGGGTTTCGCCTTTTCTGGGCTCTGTTCAGCCCGTCATTGGCAACTCTTCCTGTCTGGCTTGCGCCGGAATCGCTGGCTCGTTCTCGAGTGCCAGCTGAACAAGCGCGATCATTCGATCGGTGATTGTCTTGACCCGACCATCGTCAACCGGTGCGAGAATCCGATCGGCGATCTCCGCGGGGAACTCAACCCCGATATGGCGAACGGCGACGTCGCGGGCTGGGCGCCCGCCCCGACTTTTCCGAGTTGTCATGCCTTAAATCCTGCTCTTTGGGTTTAACTAAACCGCGCAGCGACACGCCGAGTTAAATAAAACTCGAAAAGTGCCCCAGAGAGCCTCCTCCGGCCACGAATCTGGCTCCGAATCGTATGCGAACGACCGCCGGCATTCGGCAAAAATATTTGATCAAACGAAACGCAATCTGCGTAGGCAATCACACCACCCCAGAAACGTCACGTGATGAATCAAAATCTATGTGAGACATAGAGTTACACCGCGAGAAGCGGGATGGGGAGAAGCTTCACAATCAGAGAGCGAGCCCGTCGGAGACCCCTCTGTCTGACCTGTCCGATCACTCATCTGCGTCGCTTCACAAGAAGACCGCACCCGGGCCGATCGGAGGGATTCAATGCCTCAGGGAAGTTCATCCGCACTGCGGCCAGATATCGCAAAGTCCAGATGACAGTTGACCTATATCGGAAAACTGCAGGTCGAAGCGTCCAGGAGCATCCGACGCGCTAGAACATTGATCGGCTTCAGTTCTGCGGCACAGCCCTAGGGCGGCGACTGCACGTTGACGGACCGGCTGAACCCGAGACCCCGACGCCCAGACCGCAAGAGCGGGTTCCTCATACACCTGGGGCAATGGGCGCACGACCACCTGCATTGCGCACAGCCAACACCTCCGCTCCGCCGTGACAGGAGCAACCAGCGAGGGAACCGACTCCAAAAGAACGACATCTCACCCGCCACCACAAGACTCCCGAGAGGGTTCGCCGGCGTCTGTAGCCGAACTTTGCGGAGACCAGCGGAGTATCTGGATGCCGATGGGACCAGCAATATCCGTCTTTGGTCATACACACGGTCACCATTCAGGGTTCCCGCGCATACCAAGAGGGCACAAAAGTCGACACAAAGATCAACATCAAGGAAGCAGTCGCCCCAATTGCCAATCGCGTCGATCGAGCCGCCATCGAAAAACGAAATGAATCGGAATCTGCGCCGGACTACATGGGCTGCGCCAGCTACGGCGAAGCCAGGCAAATCCACGCTCACAAGTTTGCTGGAATCCGAACACGAGATGCACCGGATCTGGAACCTCTCAACGTCCGAGCCCGACGGCATTTCGAGAAGCACCGCACATCGCCTTCAGGGTCTCGTGACTACCTCCGCGACCGACCAATTTCATCCCCATCAACCCTGCGTTGGTGTTGAACACGCCACAACGCGGCGCCGAGAGGCCGTGCCGCCCCAGGAGGCCTGCGAGAACATGTGGGGTGTCATTGGCCGGAGGGTGGCGCGCGTGCCAACGACCCGGAGATTGATGGATTCCACTTCGCAAACCGAGAGGTTCACGTTGCCGGAATCTCTCACACCCCCCTCATAATGGTACGAGCACCGGATCTCACACTCACAGCACTCGCTACGTAAGTAGGTAGTCGCGCGGAACGGCCATTGCCGAAAGTCTGATGTCGCGTTCAGACCCAAAAGGTTCATGAGTCTGTAGCTAAATCGTGCGAGCATCGACCCATTTGTGTACACGCAACGGATGCAGTGGAGATGTCACACACGGGCATGACGTTTCATGAGCCGACGATCTGAAGCGCTTACCTCATGGCCCCGCTAATCTGTAACCCGCGCCGTGTGATGCACGGTGCATCACACACGGAAAACCGGTGATGCACCGTGCATCACCACAGGTCGTAGCAAGGTGAGGTCCGCTCCAACTCGCGGACATTGAGGTGCAAAAGCTGCCCTCGATGGTTGATGGTCAAGGGTGGAGCCAGCAATTGCGATCACCGCTTCGGAGCCTCGGTGTCGCATATCCCGAGAGGCTGAGATCTCGGCACCAAGGTCGTCTGCAACGCCGGCGTCTGGGGAACGTGGGATTGATGGCGGCGAGCAATCGGTGCGGCGACTGTCGCCAGTGCTGTACCGGATCTCGGGGCCCACCGAGCGCGCAAACGCAACTGACACTTTCGTCTGAGGAGCAAGAGGATTCGTCCGCGCCGAGATCGACCACCGTACTGTGATCAGTCGGCGCGCTGGAGGATTCCGAGTTCTGCCCTGTCCGCCTGCCCGGCGGCCACCAGATCATCGGCACGAAGAGGACTATCCGCAGCCGCGGCGTTGTGCGCACCCACCCGACGAACTCTGGCCGCATAAGGATTCGGCAATGCCCGAGCGGAGATGACCAATTGGGGTCAGGGTGGATGCCGCCTCACTACGGGGGCGAGCCGGGCTGCCGCACATGCTTTGACGACATTCGCGAGATCGTGCGGGAGACCCATACCGTCGATGAGAATAACGGCATCGAAGGGGGAATGGGAAGGGTGATGCACGGTGCATCACCCGGAAGTAGGTGATGCACCGTGCATCACCCAAGTCCGGGGCGCCGGGCGGCGATATAGGTGGCCAACTGCACCGCCGGGTCAGTGTTATTGCGGGGGTGGCCATTGGGGGTGCAACTCGTCCCACGATGTTGCCCCAGCAAGATTGGTCGGGCACGTGGGAGCCTCACCCCTTGAGTAGGTGCACGCCTTACGTCAATCAGAGGAGGGTCGTTCCACTGGTGGATGTAGTTGGAGGCTGGCTCTCGCTCGTCAGCGCGAGGCTTCAGAGTCACATTGGAGCTGACACAGCGCGGGGCGGCGCGCTCGAAACCCTTCGGTCTATCCGTGCGGAAGATGAGAACAACATGCACCCTTGGTATCTGATGCGCACGGCCAGCGAAATGCGGCGAAATGACGTTTGGCCGGATCTGTTGCGTACCTACTGTGGTCACCGAGATGGTCGGCTATCGGCCACCCGGTATCCCCGACCGGCGGGGGACAGTGGCAGATGGGTTCACTCCGGCGCTTTGTCCGAGTGATGTTCAAAGGGGTGACGATTCGAGGTTGTCCCGCGCTTGAGTGCAGGGTGAGGAAGTGTCAGCCCTCGAGGCCGCCGCGGATCGGCGACAGAGAGTGTATTCCATTGGTCAGGTATCACTCATCAGTATTCGAGACACTCACGAATCGCCAATACATCAAGCAGCTTTCGTTGTTACCCGCTGGTAACAGGTGTCGAACCCGAAGGGATGCGTCGATAACGTTGTGCAGTACGAAACCTGCACACGTTGAGACGGCTGATTGTGGTGCAGGACAAGTCCTACTACCGCCGGGCGTACTCTCACCCTGGACTAGAGATAGCCGATTCGTGATGAGTGCGGCGTAGTCACGGCACCGATAGGTGTCTTCAGTGCACAAACGTATAGAGCCCCAAAGCTATTGTCACACATCGCCACCAGGGCCCGTTCCTGGTCGCTCGCTGAGCGCCCTCCACTTCGAGTAGCCGGGCTGGCATCGCCATAGGGTGAGGACAAGACTGCGAAACCCCGCCGGAGCTGGCGGACGGCGGGGCCGCTACACCAGCAGTCGAGTATCGGTTGCGCAATGCGAACCCAACCAGCTACTAGGGTCCAGCTGACGGGCGGGACACCGACAACCTGCACATGGGATCAGCCGGTGCGGAACAGATCGTATGACGCCGACCACCTATGTCCCAAAAGTGTGGCGTACGACACGCTCACTTTCTTGCGGCAAACGCGAAGGCTGCACTTGTATATCCGCGGGATCGGAGTCCAGACGGTGTGTTATGCCTACTCAACTAACAGTGCACGCCCGAACGCTCAGGTTGCCGTGAGGCGTTCAGCGCCCGCCTATCGGTACGACCTCGCCGGTGTCCTGGACCCCTCCACCGGCAGCATCGACCATGGTGCCGCCGCTGCCGGGGTCGCCTTCGTCGGGCAGGAAGTCCCGGCGTGGGATCCCGACTGACCGCGCAGGAGCGCTACGACCACCACATCGGAAGCCTCGAGCATCACGACAATGTGAAACCCCTACCCTTGGCGGCGACCGCCCTGCTGGAGAAGCAATCACGACAGACCCCGGTGGGAGGCTCTCACAGGGGCAGCAGCGTAGACTCCATCTCGCCATGTAGTTCGCCTCCCGCCCCGTGCTGCTCATCTGCGACGAACCCACGAACCACCGGTCGGTGTCCCTGGTCGACGACCTCACCGCCGCACTGTCGGACACCCCGGCCGCGGTCCTTGTGGCTACCCATGACCGGCAGATGCTCACCGATCTCGCACATTGGCCCCGCTTGTGCCTGAACGTCGACCCCGCCCGGTGACACGTGTGCGATGCCCAGCGTGAGCATGCCGAGCAGCCATACACGTTGGGGGTGGCGCACCGGAAGACGCTGACCGCCGACGCCGCAACGCGCGGCAGACAAGCACCGGGCGACGCTGAGTACGTCCCGGCCGAACGTCTCTCGGGCGGATATTCCGGCGCAGCAGGGGCAACCGTTCGAGGCGCGTCGGATGGCCGACCGACTGATTACCCGGTACCCCGCTCTCGGTGACCGGAAGGACACCCTGGCGAGGTGAACCCAGGCATCTGCCGCGCTGCGCCTGCGGACTTTCGTCCTGTCGATTGCAGAGCGGGTTCGCGGAGCGGACAGCGAATCCCATGGCTCTGCCGTCGAATGTCGGTGCCGCGGGCTAGCGTCGAGTGGGTACCCGACAGCTGAGGAGCAGCGATGAGCGCGGTCACGACGAATCAACCACTCGGCACCCCCACCTGGATCGACCTGGGCATCCTGGATCTCGACCGGGCGATGACCTTCTACGGGTCGGTCTTCGGTTGGGAATTCGACGTCGGTCCCGAGGAGTACGGGCGGTACACGATGTGTCTGCTCGGCGGCAAAAAGGTCGCCGCGCTGATGCCGAATCCCGACGAGAACGCCACCGAGTTCTGGTGGAACGTCTACCTGGCGACCGACGATCTCGATGCGACGGTCGCTCGGTCCGCCGCCGCGGGCGGCACGCTGCTGATGGAGCCGATGGACATCGCCGACCAGGGTCGGATGGCGATGGTGCGGGATCCGTCCGGGGCGCAGTTCGGCCTGTGGCAGGGGCGGGCACACGTCGGCTGCGAGCTCGTGAACGAGCCAAACACGTTGTTACGCAACGACTTAGTGACCCCGAATCCCGGCCCGGCACGGGAATTCTACGCGGCGGTGTTCGACTTCACCCTGGACGGGAACGACGACCTGCCCGGCGTGGACTTCACCTTTCTGCGCAGACCGGACGGGCACGAGATCGGTGGCATCGTGGGCGACCCGGCCGCCTCCGCGTCCTCCTGGGGCACGCTCTTCCAGGTCGTCGATACCGACGCGGTCGTCGCCGCCGCGCGGGCGAACGGGGGTACCGCGGACGATCCGACGGACATGCCGTACGGGCGGACCGCGGATGTCACCGATCCGTTCGGTGCGACGTTCACGGTGGGTTCCCCGCTGCCGGGCGGGCAGGGGTAGAGGGGTCCGGAGACTAGCTATTCGGCCGGGCACCTCGGTGGCGGTCGTAACGTCAGCATCCGGGTTCAATGGCTCTGAAACGTCGTGGTCGTCACCGGATGGCGGGCGGCGGGTTGCCCCTGCGCTCCTCGTCGCCGCCCGGGCCCCGCCTTACCGCTGTATGTTTCCCTGCGCGCCGCACATCGGACAACGAGGCGGCTCCTGCCCGTCGGTGTGCGGTGCTTAGGTGGTCTGCACGTTCTCGGCCTGCACGCCTTTCTGTCCCTGGCCGACCTCGTATTCCATGTGTTGTCCCTCGTCCAGGGTCTTGAAGCCCGCTGCCCGCGATCTCGGAGAAGTGGACGAAGAAGCCGCCGTCGGGGGCGGTGAACCCGAAACCCTTCTCGCCGTTTCCAGGTCTCGGGGATGTGGAAGTAGATCCACAGGTTGGCTCTCCGCACGGTGCTTGCATTTGTGCGTGCATTGTTGCGAGCAAAGATGCGAGCACGTGGTTTAATGGCCTTGAGCGGATGTTGCTCTGTAGCGACCGAGGCCGATGACCCAGCGGTCTGGCCGGCACACCTCAACGCGGAAAGGACAACTCGCGATGCCCAATCCCCGTGGTTCTCAGAGGCCTGAGGGCGCGTTCATGCCACCCGTGCTGTCGCCCGCCACCGAAGACTCTCGTCCGGGCGGGAAGGCGACGACACCTCCTGTTGTCGCCACGCTGGAACCCCTATCGCGAGAGGACAAGGAGGCCTTGAATACCCGCGTGCCGGCGAGCACTGCTCGGCGGCTGAAGTGGTTCACCAAGCATTACGAGTACACGGTTACCAATGTCGTTGATGTCGCGCTGCAGGAACTCTTCGCGCGCCACGGCGTTCCCAACATCGACTCCAACGGTGAGATCGTCGAATAGATGAACCGGGGAGGGCGATCGATGACGGGTGAGGACCAGTACGCGCTGTTCGAATTCGATGATGCCACTTCAAAAGTGGACGAAGATGCTGTTCCCTCCGAATCCATCTCCGACGAACAGTCGGACGGCGCCGAAGAAGCCTCAACCGCACAACCTCCCGAGGACGACCGTGGCACAACCAACCCACCGCCATGGGAGAGCCTGCCGGTAGGTGTCGAGGCGGATGAGCATGCGCTGATCGTGACCGCCGCGGGAACGTACACACCGTCCGGGCATGAGTTGACCGGTCCGGTCGATTCGGTGGAGAAACTCGACAAACTGGTTCGCTGGGCCTCCCTGAAACCGCTGGGTGCGCCGCCGCAGGTGTGGATCGTCGGACAGGGCGCGTGTGAAGCGTTGGGGTGGGTGATCGACCCGGGCAACGAAGAGGACTTCGACGACATGGAGGCACTGCGCACCCGCGCCGCCGCCGACCTGACCGCGGTCCTGCAAGCCGCCCTCACCCCGATGCTCAGCGCTGGGTGGGAGTTGCGCGGCGATCCGGGACACGTGGTGCACCTGTCCCGCAGCATCGGCAAGTTCACCTCCATGGTCGATGTGGTCATCGAGCCGTACGTGTGGACATACTGGAACAAGGACTTCGGCTGGAACAACCGGGTCGGCGAGATGGGCATCCTCGGCTCACCCACCGCCGGAACGTATCTCCCCGACGACGACCTACCAGCCGCCCGTGAACTCGGCCGACGGCTGGCGTGGTCCGCGAAACACCTCGGCGTGCTGCCCGGGCCGACCCCCGCGCGCACCGGCGCCGCGATCCTCGACAAGATCAAGCGCGAACGCACCCGATCGGGGAAGGGCATTGTGGTGGCGACCGCCGGCCCGGTACCACCGCTCGATGGTGCTCCCCGCAAGGAGCTCGAACCCGCGGTCGGCTGGGTCCGAGTGCCCGACGGGGAGGATCTCGACGGTGTAAGCCGGTTGGTGTCCATCGACCAACGGGCCGCCTACCTGGCGTCGGCCGGGATGCTCGAATTCGGGTACGGGCAACCCACACATCTGACCGGTGCGGCGGCCGCGGCGGCGGTGGGGGACAAGGGTGCCCCGTTCGGGCTGTGGCGGATCACCCTGCCGCCCGGGCAGACACTGTCGCTGCCCGAGAAGCTGCCGTTGCCGCACCCGCACATGCTTGCGGACCAGCCGGTGCAGACGTGGGTCACCTCGGTCAGCCTCGACGGGTTGTGCTCACCGGTCGCGGATGGGGGGATCGGCGCCGACCGGGGCGACCTCGACATCACCGAGGCCTGGGTCTACCCGCAGCAGAGCCGCGTACTGGACAAGTGGGCGAAGATCCTCCGCGAGGCCCGCAAGACCGCTGTTGACACCGAGGACGCCGCAATGAAGAGCTTCATCGGCTCCTGCTACAAGGGCTACATCGGGCGGATGGTCAACCCGGACATGTGGACTGCCAAGCAGATGCAACACCACCACCAACCGCTGTGGCGTGCGGACCTGGCGTCGGCGGAGGACATGCACGATGTGAAACTAACGATCAAAGCGGCATTCGCCGAGGAAGACGAGGACTGATGGCCCTGCATCTTCCCAAGCCCCGCACCACGAAGCCGCCGCAGCAGGCGGTCGGTCTCGATGGCCTCAAGGTTTCCGTCGCCAGCGCCGCGACCAGCGGTGTGGAGAAGTCGAAGCAGGTCAAAAGCGGGGGACTCGCGGGTTTAACCAGCAAGGTCTCGGTGAAACAGTTGCGTAAGGAACTCGGCAACGAGGGCCTGCGGCAGGCCGCAATCGATGCCGGCCGCACACCGCCGTCCGCCCGCACGTTGCGCCGGTGGGCGCAACAGGGCCGCATCCCCCACCCCGATGTTCTCGAGCGAGCGCAACGCCGTGCCGCGATCGAACGCCTCGGCGGCATCGACGCTGTGGCCACCAAGATCGGCCGATCCCGCTCCGCCGTCTCCCGATACAGGTCCGGTGAAACGAACGAGCTGCGCGCCGACGCCAGCAAGAAACTCAAGAACGTCAAAGCCGAGGACATCATGAAACGCGCCGGCGTACTGCGCCCCGACGGAACACCCAAAAAGGCGGTCATCCGCGTCAAGGGCGGCGTCATGGTCCGCAACGGCGCCGACGAGGGCTACGACTACCGCATCCGCACCCTGGACTTCGCGAACTCCGACACCCCGTTCACAAGTGAAGAGTCCCGCGAACTCGCCGCCGCACTGGCCAACGACGATCACGCCCGCGTCGTCGCGTTGCTCGAGCGGCACGCCACCCTCGACTACCCCGAAAACAAAGGCTTCGACACGTACAGCGACCAGTTCGGATTCCACTTCGACCACATCGACTCCGTCCATATCGACTGGATCTAAGAGTCCTCCACGTACCTCGGCTGGCCGCGCCGAAGCAATCCACAGGGCTGCTAGATATTTCGGGACGCTGTGTCCCTCACGTCGACGTGTGCGTGGCCGGCCGGGACAGGGGTCTGCCCACCAAGTGGGTCAACTACCACTGTCCGCCGGATGAAGGGGCGAGCGCCCATTGTCCTCCGTAGACAAGGGCGGAGGATGTCTATCCGACAGGCTGTGGTGATATTCGTGGGCCCCGTGGACGTGGGCTGGGGGAGACCCCGAGGGCAGCAAGTGGACGCCTCTCGTCGTCGGGCAATGCGTTGGCTCGCCACTTCTTCACCGCCCGGTAGAGCCACTGGCCTACCTGTTCACCGTCGGCGCTGACATAGTTCGCGGGGACGAGTGCGTCGCCGTGCTCTTCGCGGTAGGCGGCAATTTCAGAAAGCATCCGTCGCCGCTTGCCATCGGCCGGTGACACGGCAGGAAGTGGAATATCGTCATCACTCCACACGAACCCGATCGCATCGAGTTGCGCAATGCGTTGGGGCGGAAGGGTGCCGAGCATACGGGCAACCCGCTGGCGGTCCTGCCACAGTCCCAGTCGAAAACCGCATTCGGTGACATAATCGACGGGCACCACGATTCGGGGATGATGGCGGCGAAACGCAGCGTAAAGCTGCAGAGGTGAGGCCGAGGACCGGTTTGCTCGCATCGAAATCACATCCTTTGTGAAAGCTGTCAAGCGTTGCCCGGATAGTCACTAACTCAAGTATGTCAACCTATTTGACGATCTGTCACGGAAGTCGACCCACGATGGGGTGCAACTTGTGCGCAGCTCGTGAGAGCCAGTGCAACTCACAGGTGAGCGCCAGCGCGAAGGGCCCGTCGCGCTCGCCTACGGGAATACCGAGGTCCTTGGACCGGTCCCCCGGTACAGGGAAGCGCGCTCCCGCGTCCTGGCGTTGGCCTGATATCACTCCAGCCTGTGCCGCGGCGATGTCGGTACGCCGTCACCCTCGGGGACATGGCGTATTCACAGGTCAAGGATGGAAACGTGCGGATCGGTTCTCGGTTCAGAGGTTCCAGAGTCGGAGCAGCGCGGCCCGCAGGCTGGCGGAGACGATGCGGTGGTCGGTGCGCAGCCGGGGATTGGGGTGCCCGACGTCGGCGAGCCATACTTCCGCGTCGGTCACCGCGATCGGCTCCAGGTCCACTCGGGTGCGCAGTTGGTACGCCACCGCTCGGCGGGTGTGCGGGATCGCGATCGGGTCGGAGTCCACGACCGCGGGCGAGTAGAGCCATTCGTTGTCGGCGGTGACCTGGAGCAGGACGTCGCCGCGCTGGAGCCGCCCGCGGCCGCCGGGGGTGTCGATGCGGAACCATTCGAGCTGGTACTTCGCCGCCGGCCCCGCAGACGTACGGCGGCGGCTGGTGCGGGCCGCCCGCTCGTGTTCTTCCGCGGCGCCGGGTTGGTAGTCGGTGATGTGCCACAGGAACATCCGGGTTACCGGGGTGGGGAGGAAATCGGGCTCGGCACGGTTGCGGCCGCCGATTCCGGGCAGGGGGACGGCCCGACCGATCTGCCAGATGGCGGTGGCGCTGTCGAGGAACACCTGGTCGACCTCGGTGATCTCGTCGATGCCGTCGATGAACTTCCGCACGGCGGCGACAATGTCGGGGTCGTCGGTGATGACCACGGCCTCATCGGCGATGGTGGAGCTGTACGAGGCGTTGGCGGAGCCGATGACCGCCCGCCTACTAGTGGCGATCACGTTCGCATGCAGGTTCGGCGAGGACAGCACCCTCACCCCGGCGTCCACATAGTGCGTGAGCGCGATCGGGGAGGTCGCATGTGCACGTACCGCGGCGCGGGAGGCGTTGACGACGAGGACATCACCGGCACGCAGCGGCAGCAAGGTGGGTGCGTCCTCGCCGAGGTGGGCGATCGCGGCATGCCGAGGTCCCCGCGTTCGGATGGCGCGGGTGATGTACGGCCACGGGCTCGGCCCGTGGAAGGTGGTTCCCATACCCGAAAAGGGTAGCGGGGATGACCGCTTCGGCCGGTCGGCCCCGGATGACCCGGCGCACAAGCAAGGCCACCATCTCGCTCGTGAAGTGCGGGTGACTGCTGTAGAAGGACGTTTCGGCCGGGCTCGGGGTGGAAGTCTCAGCGATCATTGTTTTTCTTTTGCAGAGTGCTGGCATGCGCCGCGAGAGCCGATGGCGTGTGAGTGCAGGAGTTTCAGGCGGTGGGCTGGCGACGAATGAAGTCGGCCATTCCCGGGACGGTGAACGCGATGCGACCGTGTTCGGGTGACCAGATGAGGCCCTTCTTGATGGCGGAATCCCGGACATCGCTGACCGCGGTCGTCGCCACCCCCATGGCTGCGGCGACCTTCCCGGACCGGGGAGTGGGCTCCCCGGTTTCGGCGATGGCGCGCAGGTACCGGCGCTCCCGATCGGTGGCCCGGGTCCACCGAGACGGAAAGAACCCGTCGTCCAACGCTCGACGGCCCTCCTCGACCGCGAGGTGGGCGTCCTCAGAATCAAAGAGGGAGGTAGGGGCGGTGTGCCAGATCGCCTTGCCGAACTCTTGCAGGAAATACGGGTAACCGCCGCTGGCTTCGACGACGATCTCGAGCGCGTCCGGGGTGAACGCACCCCCGTGCGCCTCGACCGGGACCCGAAGCGCATCGGCGGCATCGGCCGGGGAGAGCGGTCCGATGGTCCGGTAGGAGAATTGCCGTTCGGCGTAGGAGCGGCTGTCGGCGAGCACCGCTGGCAGGCTGGGCAGACCGGCTCCGATGACGAAGAACGGCCATTCACGTTGGCTAGCGCGGTGCTGCACCGCGAGCAGGGCACCGAGCAGGTCTGGGTCTAGGTCCTGCATTTCGTCGATAAACAGTCCGAACGCGGCACCCTTCTTGCCCATGACGTCGCTGATTGCTTCGACCAACTCCTCGAGGTCGAGGTCGATGTCGCCGCTGGCGGCCCGCCCACCGAGGGTGACTTCGATCTTGGCCGGGCCGAGGCCGACGCCGAGGGTGAAACCCCTCGCGAGGGAGACGAGGTCGTCGATGACCTTGTGCCGTTGATGTTTGCGGCTGAAACGGCGCAGGCCGACCGCGAGTTCGTAGCCGAGTCGGGCGCGGACCGCGGCGATCCCGGCCTCGTTCGGCCGGGCCTCGATGCTGATCGCCAACCATCCCTGCCGCTCGGCGTGCTCGGCCAGGGTGTTGAGCAGGGTGGTTTTTCCGACCCCGCGGAGCCCGGAGAGCACCATGCCGCGGTCGTAGTTGCGTTGCTTGCTGCGGGCGACGAGCAGATCGAATTCCTCGCGCTCTCGGTCCCGGCCCTCCAGAGCCGGGGGTCGCAAACCTGAGCCGGGTTTGAACGGGTTCAACGCGGGATCCATATCGACAACTATAGACACTTATAGGACAGAGTCCATAAATACCTATAAATAGCTATAGCTGCCCATAGGGCGGTCCGATTTCCGCTGCGGGTGCCATCGACAACGGTGGATCCGTTGTCGGTTCTTGAGCGATCTGGCGGATTCTGGAGTAGGTGTCCCGTGGAGTGGTGGGGTTTGGGGCTGAGCGGCGCGGCTCCGACGTAGAGAGGGCCATCGGCGGGATCTTCGGTGTGTACGGCCAAGCACGCATCGAAGAAAGAGGTCCACCGATGGCCCTGTCCCAGTCTGCCCTGTCCGAGCTACTCGACGCATTCCGTACCGGAGACGGAGTGAATCTGATCCGTGAATCGGTCCGGATGGTTATGCAAGAACTGATCGAAACCGAAGCGACCGAACAGATCGGCGCCGGCCGCTATGAACGCACCGAGGCCCGCACGACCGAACGCAACGGAGCCCGGTCCCGGCTGGTGGCCACCCAAGCCGGCGACGTCCAATTGCGGATCCCGAAACTGCGCAAGGGCTCGTTCTACCCCTCGATCCTCGAACCCCGCCGACGGATCGACCAGGCACTGTACGCGGTGGTGATGGAGGCCTACGTACACGGAGTTTCCACCCGCAGCGTGGACGACCTCGTAGCGGCTCTGGGAATCGATTCGGGAATTTCCAAGTCCGAGGTGTCGCGGATCTGCGCCGGCCTCGACGAGGTCGTCGGCGCATTTCGCACCCGCTCGCTCGACCACACCGCGTTTCCTTACGTCTACCTCGACGCGACCTACCTGCACGTACGCAACTCCTCTTCGCAGGTGACATCGATGGCGGTCGTGGTCGCCACGGGGATCACCGCCGAGGGTGCGCGTGAGGTCCTCGGCCTCGATGTCGGGGACAGTGAGGACGAGGTGTTCTGGCGCGGCTTCCTCGCTTCGCTGAAGAAACGCGGCCTGTCCGGTGTCCGACTGGTCATCAGCGATCAGCATGCCGGCCTGGTCGCGGCCTTGCGGCGCTCGTTCCAGGGCTCGGGGCACCAGCGGTGTCGAGTGCATTTCGCGCGAAACCTGTTGGCGCACGTCCCCAAGTCGCACTCCGACATGGTCGCCGCCGTGTTTCGCACGATCTTCGCCCAGCCCGATCCCGCCACCGCGGCCTCCACGTGGGACGAGGTCCGCGATCAGTTGGCCGGCCGGTTCCCCAAGATCGGTCCCTTGATGGACCAGGCGAAGGCGGAGGTCTTGGCGTTCAGCACGTTTCCGCGGGCACATTGGTCGAAGATCTGGTCGACCAATCCGTGGAGCGGGTAAACAAGGAGATCAAGCGCAGAGCCCGTGTCGTGGGCATCTTCCCGAACGAGGCGGCCGTGATCCGACTCGTCGGTGCGGTCCTGGCCGACATGCACGATGAGTGGCAGTCCGGCGAGCGCCGCTACCTCTCCGAGGGGTCGATGGCGTTGCTAGATCCCAGCGGCGATACTGGGACCATCGCCGCGATCAACCGTGGCGAGTAGGCACCGAGGATTCGACCTCAAAGCCCACCACCCCACGGGGCTCTATCATTCTGGAGACAGAAGCATGAATCGGCGCGACTGCAACATGTGGAGTTGCGGTTCCGCCACTTCGGCCACTTCGGATGAGGAGCCTCGCCACATGTGTGAGAACTCCCGCCAGATCAGCCGAGAACCGACACCTGACCCGGTGAGGAACACCGCCTCGGGCTCGTCATCTGCACGGCTCAACTGCGCAATCTCTCCCAGTGCCGAGTCATCATGCGCCACCCAGGCGAGAAACTGCGCCAACGCCGCGCCACATATATGAGAAACGCGCCAGATCGACCGAGAACCGACATCCGGTTCCGTATGTCGGTTCTCGTTTGATCTGGCGCGGCTGACCGGGCTTGACCTGGCTTGCGCCAGTTGGGGGTGGTGTTGTCATTGGTCATCGCTTCTCACTTGAAGTGGCGGATTGTCGGGAGGATGGCGTTGCTGTAGTGCGGGTCGTAAGGGCGGTGGCTGTTGACTCGTTTCCAATGCTTCGCGCGGACTGTTCGAAATAGTGTCCGATGCTTGATGACCCAGCTCTTGAGTGGTTCGATCCAGGTGGAGTAGGACAGCCGGTCGCCGAATCGCTCAGGTTGTCCGAGGCGTCGGCCGACGTGGTGATAGAACGGGGCCACGTCGTGGTCGTCGTCGGCCATGGCGACATGGCGTCTCCATTCGAGATCACAAAGGATCTCGGCGAGCGTGACGATTTCGGGCATGACCACGAGTGTGGTTGCGATCCGGGATCGGGGCAGGGTGGCTGCCCGTTTGTCCCATCGGGTGTGCAGGTTTCTGAAGGCGTAGTAGCTGGGGCTGAAAGGGGCGCGGGCGAGGTGCCAGTCCAGGACGATCCAGCTCGCGTGCCTGAGTTGTGCACGAACCCAGGCATGGTCACCGACAGTCGAGCGCAGTCGGACGAGTCGGCGGTGGGCGGTGATGATCTCGATGTTTTCCGACAGGTCGATCTGGTCGGGGAGATAGCTAGTGGTTTCGATCCAGCGGCGGTGTCGTCGGCAGATGGACGGTGCGTCGCGGTCGTGAACGCGGACCTGCGGACGGCCGGGGATTCGGGCGATGCAGGCGTGGCAGTGGTCGCGGATGGCGGCGCTGCGGAAGACGCGGATCGTCGGGCCGGTGTGGGGCAGTGGGTCGGCTGTGGGATTCGACAGGCTGGGTAGTGCTTTGCGCAGTTGATCGGCGGGCAGGCCGGTGAAGGTTTCGAGCCGGGCCAGTGCGGGCGCGTTGAGCGTGACGTCGCGGTTGTGGATCATCGGCGCGGAGGGGGTGCCGTTGATGGGTTCGCCGAGGGCGCGCAGCAGGGTGGTCGGCCGGGCCAGCGCGTTCGCGGCAGCGAGTCGGAAGACGTAGGACACCAGGGTTTCCCCGCCGATCGGACGGACTCGGACGGGCAGGAGTTGGGCGGGTTGCTGCCATAGCGTCATCGGGCGCTCCCTGGCCGGTGCTGCTGGAACTGGGCGACGGCTGCGCCGTCGAGCAGCACGGCGTCGAGGTGGATATTGGTGATCTTTTCGGTGCCGTCGGTGATGGCATCGTTGGCGGCCTCGTAGATGAGCTGGTCGAGACTGCCGATCATGCCGCCGGTGCGGGCGTGCAGATAGTCGGCCCGCTCGATGAGAGTTCCGGCTTGGTGCTTGTGCAGCCGCAGGGTCTGCTCCATGCTGGCGACGAGCTTGACCCAGTCCTGTTTGTCCTGGTCGGTGCGGTAGGCAAACGGTCCTGTCTTGATGGGGACGAATCGGCCGAGGATCTGACGGCCGCGCATCCCGGACAGCAGGTTGGACTCCTCGAGGTCCAGGCCCGAGTACACGAACGTGGCCGAGATCGCGTCGAAGAAGTATTTCAGCTGGTCGGAGGAATTCTTACCTTTCCTGGTAGTCAGGTCGAGCCGGTGGATCTCGTCGACGAGAACCATGCCGGTGCCGACCCGGCGCATCACCTCGGCGACGGTGTGGGCGATCGACTGGTGGTTGTCGTACCTGCCGATCGGTAACCCGAGGAAGGCTGCCATCTCCCGGGCCAACGATCGTGGGTCCGCGTCCGGTGGGACGACGATGTAGACGACCGGGATTCGCTCAGGGTTAGGCGGATAGCGGCGTTGCAGGTCGATCTGGAACTTCCTGCCCAACTGGGTGATCGAGGTCGACTTGCCGGTACCGCTGGCGCCTGACACCAGCAGCCCGCGTCGGCCGAGCTGCTTGCCGCGGTTGTTGGCCACCAGCTTCGATCCGTAGTGGATGACTCTGCGGATGTCCGGCGTCGCGATCAGCAGCAACGCCGAGTGGTAGTCCTGGCGGGCCTCGTTGTAGAGCTGGCGCTCCAACCCGTCCAGGCGCTTCCAGTCGTCCCTGGGCAGCAGGCGCGGCGGCTCGGGGTTGGGTTGGCTCGCGAACGAGGCCCACCCCTGCTTGGTCGACAACGGGTGGCGGATCTCGGGTTCGGTCGGGGGGATGGTCACGGGCGGACCCCCGAGTCGTCGGCGAACGGGTCGAACATCCCAAACGGCACCACCTCGTCCACCACCGCCTCCAGCGCGCCGGACTCCTCACCGTCGCCTCTGTCATCGGCTGCGGTCCCGGCGGGCAACGCCGAGACCGCAGCCGCCGACGGCGGGACAGTCAGTTCGGCGGGCAGGTGGTTGGTCATCTCGTGGGCAGTTCGGGTGCGCGCCACCACCCGATCGGCGCCGGGGCCGGTGTCCGCGCGGCGCAGCAGGGCCGCGAGGATCACTGCGACGGCCATCTCGTTGGTGTCGTCGACACCGCGCTGCGCGGCAATCTTGCGGGAGGCCCGCCAGGTGAAGTCGGCGAACGGCTGGCCGACCACCATGTGATGGGTCCACGGCGCGGTGATCCAGCCGTGGCCGTGGTGGTTGCGGACCCAGACCCGTGAGACGTCGTAGGGGTCGTGGTGGACCTCCCATCGGCCGCCCTTGGCGGTGACACCGGAGCTCTGTCCGGCCCATCGCCGCAACTCCGCGCTGTTGTAGGTGCGGTACTCGATCTGGATGCCGGTGTCGGTGATCGCCCGCCAGTCCGCGGGGAGCAGTTCGATGTAGTCCTCGCCGGTCAACGCGACCGGGACGTAGCCGGCGGCCGCGACCAGTGCCGCGTAGGCGTCGTTGGGCGAGGTCGCCTGATCGGGGTTGAACGGGTGGCGAAGGCCGTCGTGCGGACGGGTTTGCCACCCGCAGATGACCCACTCGTCGAACAGCTCCTGCAGTTCGGGCAGCGACCAGACGGCCCGCTCGGCGACATCGGCACCGCGGCGGGTGACGTCTCGGCCGGTGTAGCCGGCGACGTGCTGGCAGAACAGGGAATTGATCGAGGCGAAGGTGCGCTCGACGATCGCCTTGTCGGTGGCCGTCTGCTGGTGGGCCGGCTGCACCGAGATGCCGAGGGTGTCCGCGGCCCGCAGGAACACCTCCGACAAGAACACGTTGCCGTGGTCGATCACCACCGTGTCCGGCACGATCACCGGCTTGGCCGCCGCCATCGCCATCCGTGCGTCCAACGCGACCAGACGCTGATGCGGGATGCGGGAGGCTGTCATCGCCAACGACTGATCCCAGCCCGGCCGCATCGGCTCCGGAACCGTGGACCGCGCCAGTAGCAGCGCGGCGTCGACCGCCTTCGCCCCGACCGGCCGCAGCACCCCCGCGCAGATGGTGCGGGTCGCGATATCGATCGACAGAACGAGCTCCGCGCGCCCGATTACCCCGTCGTCCATCACCGCCATGACATCCAGCGGAGTGGCATCGAGCTGCACCTGCTCACCGGGCCGCGCCGCGGTGGTCGCGGTGTAGGGGCGGTCCGGTTTGTTCGCGGTCTGCCGCCGCGTCACCGCCGAGGAGAACGTGTGCCGCCCCGCCGTCAACGCATCCAGCAGCCGGTAGAGCGTCGCCTGCGACGGCAACTCGACCTCACCGGGCCCATGTTCGGCATCCAGACGCTCCCGAATTTGGCGGATCACCCGTGACCGGGTGCCCGTCGATGTATTGGTCTGCGCCGCGACCACCACCCGCGCCGCCTCCACCACCCGCTCATCAGCGCGGCCGTGCGGGGTGGACGTGCGCGTATAGCGGGAATCCACCAACCCCCACAGGCCCTGATCCCGGTAACGTGCCCGCATCCGCTGCACCGTGCGCACACCAATCTTGCGTCCAGCCGCGGTCAGCTCCGCAGCCTTGGCCTTCTCCCGCGCCCGGACTCCCTGCGTGCGCGGGTCGTACTCGGGTCTCGGCCGCGCATTCGGCGTCGCGTCCGTCGGCAGCCCGGTCTCGACCTCGACCACATGCCGTTCCCACTCCCGCGCCGCCGCCACCACGTGATCGGGCATCACCTCGAGCAACCCGACCGGATCAACCTTCGGTGGCGCCGGAATCGTGCCGATTAGCTCGAAGTCCTCGGCCGCCAACAGATACCCCAATGCAACTACCGTGGTCTGCCCGGAATCGGCCAGCAGCCGGATCATCGTGCCCGACAACGCCACCACCGCGTGCGACTGGCCAGCGAAGACCACACGGTCACCGATCCGCACGACACCGTGACCGATCACCGGACACCACCGCCAACCAGATCCTGCGCCGAATTCGCCGTACTGGCCGTCCGCACGATCGTGCGATGCGACAGCACCACCGCCAGATCCGCCACCAACAACTGCTTCCACAGCAGGTGGTACAGGACCGGCAACGTGCCCAACGGGTCTCCGGCCATCTCCGCGCCGTCCATCAACGGTCTCGGCGTGGTGAACACCCCGAGCAGTCGGGTCGCCGCCGTCTCGTCGAAGCAGCGGGGATGCCGATATCCCGCCAGCCACCGCTGATTGGCCACGACCACCGCGTCCATCCGGTCCCACACCGCATAACGCCAGCCCACAGTCGCGCAGGCACGGCCGGTTGCGTCGAACGCCTCCCGGTCACGTTCACTGATTGAATGCAGCTGCCGCGAGTCCAGCACCGCCACCGTGCCATCGGCCGAACGCACCACAAAGTCCGGAGCGTAGCGGCGCGACTTGCCTTCCGCTGACGTCCACAGCAGCCAAAACGGTTGCGACACGATGCCCACCACCGAGGCGTCGAAGTCCAGCGCCACCAGGTGATCCCGCTCGACCCACGACTCGAACCCGATCAACCGGCCCACCGTGCAAGCCCAGTACCAGCCCGGATAGTTCCGCTGCCCGCGATAGGACGGGAACGACCTCACGGGTCGTTCCAGCTCGTCGACCACCTCCGGTAACCACCGCCACGGCACCCGACGCTCCACCCCGCGCCCGGTGAGGAACACGGCCTCGAACTCGTCATCGGCTCGGCTCAACTGCGCAGTCTCTCCCAGCATCGAGGAATCATGCGCCACCTAAGTGAGAAACTGCGCCAACGGCGCGCCACCTGTGTGAGAAACGCGCCAGATCGGCTGAGAACCGACACGACAGGCGGGGCCGAACCCGATTTTCGCCCGAAATCGGCCACCGTGTGGGGAGTGGGGGAGTGGGCGGAAAACAGCTGGTCAGAAGGATTATCCTCGCCCTCCCAGGTGGGGAGGGGGGCGGAAATGGGGTGCCGAACTGAGTGTGAAAGACACTAGACCGGGGGTCTCGCTTCGAGGAATCGTGTCGTCCGCCGATGTGGGGAATGCGCACCGCCCCACGCTCTGGAGGACGGGGAAACTCCGGGCGGAGTTGTCCGGGACATTCGTATTCCGGCCGTTATCCTGACCGCATGCCCGATGACCTCCTCATCGCCCGCAACCCGGAGGAGGGCTCGTCCCTCCCGTATCTGGTCCGCGTGCCGCTCGGGGACGACGGGATCGTGGTCAAGGCCAGATCGCCGTGGCCGCGGGAGGCGAAGGTGTACTGCCACCGCGCCGACGGCTGGCCCGCCGACGCGCAGATCCTCGACCGCCTGCCGGTGCGCTCGTGCACCCGCCGCGGCGCGGCGATCGACCTGGTCCTGACCCGGGCCCGGGAGAATCGGTCCCAACTGGTGCTGACCCGGGCCCGTGGGCGGGAGATGATCTTCTGGCAGTCGCCCCGCACCGCGAAGCAGGCCCGCCCGGCGGTGAGCGTCCTGGCGGCGCGGGCGCACGGCCGGGTACTCGAGATCGTCGTCGACACCGCGGAGAAGTACCCGTACACCTTCGGCAAGCAGCAGGCCAGCACCGTCCGCCGCCGGCTCCCCGCGGGTGACTACGCGGTGCAACTCCACGGGGATGTCGTCGCGGCGGTGGAACGCAAAACGGTCGAGGACCTGGCGTCGAGCCTGCTGTCCGGGCGGATGACCTACGCGGTCGCGGAGCTGGCCACGCTGCCGCGGGCGGCGGTGGTGGTCGAGGACCGCTACCGCCGACTGTTCCAGTTCGAGCACGTCCGCGGCGCCGCGGTCGCCGAGGCATTGGCGGAGCTGCAGGCCCGGTTCCCGACCGTGCCGGTGACGTTCTGTGAGACCCGGCAGTTGGCGCAGGAGTGGACCTACCGGTGGCTCGGGGCCTGCCTGCACGAACTCGACACCGCTGACACGACCCGCGGGCTGGAAACTCGCCGCCGCGGGCCCATCGCAGAAATCGCGGCGCCCATCGGCGCGGAAGAGGATCGGCCGCGCCCGGCCGTGGTGCGCGCGTGGGCGCGGGCACAGGGCCTCGCGGTCTCGGACAAGGGCCGGATCCCGGCCGAGGTGACCGCGGCGTTCCTCGCCGTCACGAGGTAGCACCATCTGCCCGACGCGACACAGAAGAGGATCGGCTCGGGCGCACCGCCGACGACGAGGCTGGTCGCCTCGAGTCGTTCGCCCGTTGACGTTTCGGCGAACCTCGACGATTGTCGTGGACCAGACCCGGATAGTGCTGCGCCACCGTGCCGGCGGTGGCACATTGCAGGCCATGCCGAAGTGCAAGGTGACTCTGCGCAATGGAGCCTCGGGTGACAGAATCTTCGCCTCGGATTTTCAGGCGATCAACGAGACCCACCGGCCCACAGCATCTCCTCGGGCGGGCATCGTCCGGATCGACCGCTACCAGCAGGACGGGAGCGAGGCCGAGGTGTGGCCGGGTTCAGTCACAGGCCGATGATCCGAATCTAGTTGGTCATCGACCGGCGCCCGGAGATGGCGGCGCGAAGGTGAGGTGCGTCACCGGTTGTGTATCGGTGAACCCGATCCCGTGGCCGGGCCGTCGAACGGTGATGGTGATGGGGTGCACAGGAATTCGACGTCACCGGGTCCGTGGTGCTTCAGGGGAGAATCGCAGTCTTGAGCAGGAACGGCGGCGACAGCCTCCGGCACCGTACTGGGTCGTCGAGCCTGCGACCCCCGGCACCGCGCGCCGGAAGCCGGCGAGGGCGACCGGTGCGCCTCGAAGTCCGCGACCCCAAGCCTGCAAGACGCAGCCGTCAAGGCCGTGTACCTCGCCCAGGGAATCCCGAGCACCTTCCTCGCGGCCGACGCGGCGCACCCCCGACGGTGCCACCTCACAGATCGACTTCTACCGGTTCGCGTACCCGCTGATCGATCGGGTCGCCGAGCGCGTTGGGCCGGTGTCGGCGTCGGGGCCGGTGAGGCCCGAGATCGGGCGACGTAACGAAAGACGGTCGGGTGAGTAAAATCGGCGGTAGTGAGTCCCGAAGAGGTGGTGATCCGCGTGATCCATCAACAGATCCGGGATTCGGTCGCCGAGTTGATGCGACTCGACGTCGCGACTGCCGGCCCGCTGAAGTGGCCAAGGTGGACGAGGTGACCGCGCTGGCGGAGATGCGGTACGTGCGGCACCTGCTGAGCCTGCCCGGGTACCGGCCGCCGGTCGGGTGAGAGCCCGTATGTGACCGCCCAATCGTCGACCCGCCTGGGGCCTCAGGATCGCCTGTAGTGCGTCGGGGTCGACCCGGCGCTCTACCTGACGTCGGTCGGCGGGCATAAAATCGTGTGGGTAGAGGTAGATTCGCGATTCGCGGAGGCGGGTGGTCGTTTGGATAGCCACATTCCGGACAGAACATGACTGATCGACCCCCGGCTGCAGCTGGCGCCTCCCGGGTCAGCACCTTGGGGGTCGATCGCTGTCTGCACTCCGCCGCAGACGTCTACCGAGTCGTGTCTACCGGATATTTCGGCCGGGTTCGGGAGGCGGAAGCCCATGAGGCGCGTGCAGCGCTGCAGCTGTTCGTCAAGAAATTGGGGACTGGAAAAGGGCGCGGTGATCCCCGATGCCGAGGCATCTCAGGCAGTCGCTGCCGTGGTGGCACTTGTTGCGGACCGGTGGCTCGTGCTGCTGATCGGCACGGCTTTCGTGGTCTGGCTGATCGCGTTGGTGTTGATTCTGTATGCCGCGATGACGCTCGACTAGAAGATGTCGGACCCGGGTTGTTGCACCAACTTTCATCCACCGGCCCCTGCTATGACACATCACGGCAGCTGACCGGCGAACTGTTCGATGCCGTGCTCGGGGCGCGCACGGCAGGGATGCCCGAGCACAACAAGGATCTACCCGACCTCGATGGCCCTGTCCTCCGACGGGTAGGCGCGGAGGCCGATGCAGAGCGGGGAGATCGTCGGGTGGGACGCAGCGGGGGCGGGGCGTCCGTGGCTCGTCAGGCGGGGTTGGGTCTGTGCGGGTGGTGACGGCGCCGGTGTCGGGTGAACCGGGCGCGGTGGCGCATGTAGGCGATGGCCTCGTCCTGTTGGCGGCGGCGCCGGCGGGCGAGGGTGAGTCGGGCGGCGGCGGTCCGGCGGCGCAGGGTGTCGTCGAACACGAAAGAGGGTGACAGGACCGTGGTCGTCAGCGCACGCCGGCGCTGACGAATACCCGCATCCCGTCCCGGCTGGTGTCGCCGCCGGCCAGGTGGACGGACATCCCGGCGTCGCGGACGGCGGCGACGCTGCGGACGTACCGGGCGGTGAGCCGTTGCAGCTGGGAACGCCACACGCCACGATCGGGGTCCGCGTCCTGGCCGGTCAGGAAGGTGAGCAGATTCGCGTGGGCTTCGAGCAGGGCACCCACCTCCGGCCGGGCTCCGACGTCCAGGCCGTCACCCACGACGATCACCGCCCGTGCTCTGCGCGGCGAGGCCCGGTCGCCCATGACCGAACGTTCGCCGGGGCGTGTCCCGGCGCCGGGCCGCGTGGCGGCGGTCGTGTTCGGTCAGTCCACCCCAGACGCCGTACGGTTCGCCGGCGGTCAGGGCGTGCGCGCGGCACGACGTGAGGACCGGGCATCCTTCGCAGATCGTCCGTGCCCGCGCCTCCCGCCGGGCCCGGGCGTGGCCGCGTTCGGCGTCCGGGGAGAAGAACACCGACAGGTCCGTCCCGCGGCACGCGGCGCGCTGGCGCCAGGACTGCGGACCGGGCGACGCCTGGTCGGGCGGGGACAGTGGGGTTGGGGCGGGTGACACGGTGACTCCTTTATCGCTCCCGAACCTTGACCGGCGCGTACACCGGTTCCGGCACGGGAACCGTTCTTCCTGTTCGTCGGGGTATCAGTTACGTCAGGTTGCAAATAACATACCGGTCTCCCCGTTTCCGGGAGGGTATCCCGGGGCCCGCACCGCCGCGGCACCCGGTCGCCCGGTCCGCAGGATCTCCGGCCACATCCCGTTCGGGGCACACGCGCGGCGTGCGCCGGGGACCGGGTCGGCGAGGTCGCCGCGCACCGGCGCCGGCGAAACCGCGCATACCACCGCGTCCGTGAGCGGTCCGCGCCCACGGTGGCACTCCCCGAAGCGGGGTTCTACCAGGCGTTTGTCGCCACCGCCCGCCACCGCCGGCCATCGGATGGTGGCGGACATCACTGCCCGCGCGGTAACGGCGACACGGTCGCCCACGAATGAGGGGGTTATGGCATCATTTCCCGCTCCCACGCACCTCCGGCCGACCCTGACCCGGCGGGAAATCGAGGTGCTGCATCGGTGGGTGCGCAGTGAGTCGAAGACCGCGGCCGCGACGAAGCTGGGAATCGGCTTGGGCACCGTCAACACCCATTTGAGCCGGATCCGGAACAAGTACGCGCAGGCGGGGCGGCCGGCACCGGACAAGGCCACACTGCTGGTGCGAGCGCTACAGGACCAGATCCTCACCCTGGCCGAACTCGATGGCGTGTGAACCCGGAAGGGTCGTCACCCTGAGAGCGGTGGGCTCTGGTGCCCGCGCCGGTGACGACGCGGACGAGCACCGGTGGATCCATCTCGGCCGACAGGCCCGGTGCCGCAGCGGTGGCCAACCGTCTCACCGGCGTCCATCCGGTCCTCGCCGGCGTGCGGCCCGGGACCTCCGGGTCCGGCGCGGGCACCGGTCGGGACGCCGGCGTCAGTAGGTGAACTCGCGGTAGGCGAAACCGTCGGAGGCGTGCAGCACCACCGTCGCCGGGTGGTGTGTTCGCGCCTGTTCGCGGGCGGCGGCGATCGCTTCCCGCTGGGTACCGAAGTAGGTGTGCTGGCGGGTGCCGTGCTGGTGCATCTCCCAGCGCTCCGCGGGATCGCCCTCGTGCGGCAACACGTCGTAGGTCCGCAATCTCGTCGATGGTGTTGCCCGCTTCATGACGGCCTCCTGAGCGTGTGCTGACTACCGGGGCGGCTCTCGGCACCGGTGCCGACCCGGGGGCACGGGGGATCTGCGACTCACTCCAGTGAACGCCCCGCCGGCAGCCGGACACAACCACGGTCGGGGGCGGCAGCCGGAGGCGTGGTGAAGTCGACGCTCAACGCACAGCCGCCGAGAGCGAGTTCGGAACCGCCGCGGCGGCACGGATCGGGGCCGAACAATGGCAGGGCAGTCTTGCCGACACCCGCTGCTGGGACTCGAGCACCGCGGCCGATGCCTCAGTTCGTCGATCCGGGTGGTCACCGTGACCAGGGAAGTGTTGGTGTACTTGGGACACCCATGCTCAGCCAAACCGGCCCACCGAACTCTTGGTTGTTTCGGACGAATCAGCCCGGCCCTGACCACCACTGCGACTGCCGCGCAATGATCGCGTACCTCCACGTGTCCGGGATCGGCATGTACCAGACCCAATGATCCATCGGTACTCACCTCTGCTCTTTCGACTGAACCCCACTTCGCTCGACTGTTTCATCGTTTCGTCGCACCCTGAGCATTACCTCGAGCGTCCGATGTTCGAGGTCGGCGGTAGGGGACGGAGGTACAGGATGCAGGGAAAGCGACCCGGATTCGCGTCTGTAGCAGCTGCCCGGAGAGAAGCCGGGTGGCGACGCGATGGCCGCTGCCTCGCCGCCGATGACGGTCACCGAGTTGGTGGCCCGCAGTGGGGACCTGAAAGGTGAGCTGCTGGACTTCGCTCCGCATGCCCGTTTCGGCAGGCAGTTGACCACCCTGATTCGGGCCGCGGCTGATCTCGGCCCGCTGGACGAGGGCATCCTCGTCCGCAGCCTCGATCATTTCGTCCTGGAGTACCGGCTCCGCGACGGCGGCACGGTGGTGGAAGGGTTCGTCGCGCAACAGCGGCCACGCCTGACCGAGGACGAGTCCCAGATGCTGCTGGGTCGGCGCGATGTCGTCGAGGGCTACTTCGAGGTCCACCCGGCAGGCGACGGTATCGGCACCGCCGTCTTTCACAACCTCGTCGACGACCTGCGGCGTTATCGGGTGCACTCCAACATCGGACCCGACGTGTTCGCCACGGTGCGGCCGGGGATGTTCGTGTACGGCCGGATCGTGCCCGTTCATCCCGCCACCGGCCACTGGTTGATCAGCGGTCACCTGGTTCCGTTTCCGGCCTCCGTCGGCCCGCCCGCTGGCCCGGGGCCGCGATGGAGGTGGTGGCCGCCGACCCGGGGTTGCTGCGCCGCAATCGCGATCTGTACGAGCGGGCCTGGCAGTTGCAGGCCGACGACCGTGCCGCATTCGTCGACCTGTTCGGGTCCGATCTGGTGATTCTGCCGCCCACCACGGCCCGGGCACGGCTGATCGAACACTACCGGCGCCGCCTGGCTCAGGTCGGTGCCTCCGTTGAGGCCGACGGTACGCCCACCCACCCGGTGGCGCCGGGCGCCCTCACCGCCGAGGAGATGGGCCGACTGCCCGAGGAATACCTCGACGCGGACACCGTCGGGTTGATCTACGACGAGACCGAGGGCCTGAACTATTACCGCGACTTCGGCCGTCTGGATGCGATGTTCGCCGATCCCGCGTTGGCCGGCGACCACACCCACATCACCGTTCTCCGCGGATATCTCGACGACGATACGGTCTCGGCCCTGCCGCTGCGCCGACTGGCCGGGCGCCACCTCGGCGGCGTCGACCCGGTCTTCCGGGTCCTGCTGCGCAGGGCCCGGCTTCTCCTGGCAGCGCGACGGAGAAGACATGCTACGCACCCGCAAGGGGGAGTTCTTCGGGCAGCCGGCGCCCCCGAGCTTTACCGTCACCGGTGACCGCCTCGCCGAACTCCTGTACACCCGGAGGGCACTGTCGCGTCGACGGATGGTCGATGGGTCTGTCGGTTATCAGTGTGACTGACTGACGTTGTGGTGGTGAGATGTTCAGACGCCCGCCGAAGGTGCTCTGGACGGCGTTCAACACGTTCGATCAGGGTGGGGTGTGTGGGTTCGGTGGGTCGCCGGGGATTTGGGTGAGGGTCCAGTCGCGGCGTTCGGTGAGGGCGCGGTGTAGGTGTTGCGTCCAGCGGCGGCGTTCGTCGCCACTGCGATCGTGGGTGATCGTGATTCGCCTAGTCCACCTTTCGGGGATCCCGCGGTCGTTGATTGCCAGCCCGATGACGACCCGAAGATCGGGATCGGGGGCTCCGGTGACCACGATGCGGCCGGGTTCGCCGCCCATCTCCATCCGGGCGCCGAGCACCGCGGCGACCGCTTCGGCCACCTCGAGCACGGACTGCGCCCCGACCACGTCGATGTAGTCGACTTCGGTCATCTCTGTCCTCCATTTCCGTACCGGCGGGGCCGTACATCGCCGGTACCGTCGACCGAATCACATCACGCACCTCGGTCGGTGGTCGAGCGGCACCGGCGGCCCGCGCATCGGGCCGATCAGACGACGTAGCCGCGGCGAGCGGGCCGCCGTTCCCGGTGGGCGTGGTCAGGTCGAGTTCACCGCGCGTGCGGTGGAACGGCTCGCGGCCGACGGCGAGGCGATCGACTGGTGGGAACGCGCCACACCTCGCCGCGGGGAGTAATACATGTCCGCTGCCGCGAGCGTCGGTGCGAGCCGGGGACGGCGAAGACCTGCCACCGTATTGTGGTCAGCGCCGCTCGCTCCCATTTTCGGAGGCCTCGACCCGTCGGCCAGTACACAGTGCGACCCGCGATTGGCCGACGGGGCAAGGGCCAGTACGCCCGTTCACAGGTATTCACCGGCAGTGAGGGTGACGGCGACGATCGCTGCGGCGGCCCTCACTGTGACCGAACACACCGCCCGTGGTTACTAAAACTAAACACTCGCAGTCTCAACTCAGGTGCGGGCGTGACCGGCGATGTCCTCCGTGAACGCCTGCATCATCTCGGCGGTGAGGGTGGGACGCACCGTGCCGATCACGTCCAGGTAGTCCTGGGTACCGGCATGGCAGCGTCCCCCCGAGTCGACGCCGCACTCGAACGTCGCCTGCGCAACGGTCCGTGCCGCGTGCGCGACGTCGGCGGGCGTGTAGCCCTCGGTCGCGGCGACGAGGGCGGACACGTCGACCTGCTCGTTGCCGAGGTACCGCTCCCACAGTGCGTGCCGGGCCTCCGCGTCCGGCGCGCCGATCGGCAGCACATAGTCGAAACGTCCGTGACGTAGGAACGCATCATCCAGTGCGCGAACGGAATTGGTGGCGCACACCAGCAACCGTCCGCCGCGTTCACGGAAGTGGACGATCGATTTCAGCAGTTCGTTCACCACCCCGACTGACTGCGATCCGGGCCTGCGCCGCGTCGCCACCTCCTCCACCTCGTCGATGAAGACGACGACGTGCTCGAGTTCGCCCGTCGACGTGAACGCCTCTCCGAGACCGGCAGCGAGACCGTTCTCGCCGGCCGCGAGCCGCGACGGGAACAGTTCGACGAACGGCCAGCCGAGCCGGCTGGCGATGGCACGCGCGAACGTCGTCTTCCCGGTTCCCGGTGGTCCGAACAGGACCACGGCGCGCGGCGGTGCCACGCCGTGGTCGGCGGCCAGCGCGGGCCGTGACAGGGGGAGCACGATCTTGCGTTCGATCAGCGACTTCTCCCGGGACATGCCGGCGACCTGTTTCCACAGTCCGGCGGGCGGTACCGCGCCGCCGAGCGTCGCCAGGACCCCGGCCGTACGGGGCGACACCGTTCCGAGCTTCTCGTAGTACGTGATTCCGCTGCGGGCGGTGAATCCGGAATTGCTCAGCGCGGTGGCACCGGTCTCACCTTCGGGGAGGAGTGCGCTCACCCGCCGCACTCCTCTGGCGAGGAGTTGGTGCTCGAGCTGCGACAGCAGGGCGCTGCCGAGCCCTTGGGCACGCCATTCGGGATCGAGGGAGAGGCGCATGACCCAGGCGCGGTCCTCATCGACGCGAGCGACCGCCGTCCCGATGGTGAGACCGTCCTTCGTCGCGACGACCGCCGCGTGACGGTTCAGCAGACTTCCGACCACGTCCGAAAGCGCGAACAGGGGCGGTTGGTCCGTGGTGGTGGAACTGCTGTCCATGCGCACGACGGACTCGAGATCCTCCGATTCAACGTCTCGGATGCTCCAGGCGCCCTTCCTGAAGTGGATGGCGGAAATCCTCAGCGTACGTCTGCGGTGCGTACTTGTTAACCGCGCGCTCCGTCTTTCGCTCGCGGAATTGGACCGCGGTGACGGCCAGGGTGACCACGAGAACGGCGGCGGAGACGTAGATCATCGCGTCGCCCAGCTGGGTGTGGGGTGCACGGTAGCCGACGATCGCCGTGCATCTCGCCATTCCCAGGCATCGGTGGTCGGCGGGGTCCAGACGGAGGTCACGGCGGCGAGAACGAGAGTGGGCGGTGGGCTCCGCCGGCTGCCGTAGCGTCCGATTGGTGGTGTGGGGATCGATGAAGCGTGTGCGTCGGCGGGAGGGTGATCGTGGTCAGGGTCGTGCTGGTGTCGGCGATGGTCGTGGTTCGCGGTGACCACTGTGGGTTCTCACGGCGGAGTGCTGGTTGCTCGTGCTCACTCTCGTCGACCGGAGTCGCCGCAGGTAGCTCCGGTGGTCGGCGGTGCTTCGGCTGCTCCGAGCGATCAGGGGTAGGAGGTCGAGGATCGTGTCACCGATGCGAGTGCGGACGCCAGGTGGCCATGGATCGAACGGGTCGACTCGTCACGTGGGCACCGAAATGTTGGCGGAGAGGTGCGGCGCACGGGATCGACCCGGGGAACGCGGCGCGCTGCCCGGTGGGTGGCGGGCGTGTCGGCGATGACGTCGGCTTCGTTCCCTGTGGGTGGCGAGTGGATCCAGATCGACCCGGACTGTGTGATGTGGGGTGAGGCGGCGTTCCAGCACCACATGTACGCCAGTTTCGGGGGTCTGCTGATCGAGACAGACGTATACGAGTGCACGCCACCCTTGTTCATGCTCGGCATGCGCGAAGCCTTGCTCGACAAGGACGTCGCGGCCGACAACATCCACTACGAAGTCTTCGGCCCGGACAGCTGGGCGGCCGTTCCGGCGTAAGCCGTCGACACCGGCCTCGCCGTTCGTGCGGCCCTGGGCGGAACCGCACGAGATCGGCTGTCCCGACGACGACAAGGAGGTCAGGGCAGCGGTACGTCGGCGCGCTTACCCAGATCGGTCTGCTCGTCTTTCGCGTGCTGAACAGAATCGGGAGGGCCAGGTCAGGACCGCGACGATGACCGCGTTCGCGGCGCCGGTGGTGCAGGACGGGCTCGGACGCTGCTCATTCCGACTGAGTTGACCCAACTGGCCGATATCGCGATCGCGCATCCACCCGAAACCCGGACGCGGTCAGTGGTTTTTGCGGTCGTTCCGGCTTCGTCACTGCCGCTGGGCGAGGAGGCGTTGCTGGTGCCAGTCCGAACGGTCCCATGGGCACTTATTGGCCGCCTTCTTCTGCCCGCTTCCACTGACGTCGGGCTGCGGAAGGATGAGCCCGTCATTCGTTTCCGGATTCCTTCCTCTGGCGGTCGGGCACGAACCGCGATCTTATGGTCAGGAGAAAACCTATCGTCATCACGAAGACGGAGGCGACGATCTTCCACCAGAGGGGTTGACCGGACAGGACGGCTCCGGCTATCCAGCATAGGGTGCCGGCCACGGCTAGAGATGTCGACCACGTGTGTAGGCCATGGTGAGCGGTCTGCCTCGATCCGCGGAGCAGGTCGCTCAGTCCGCCGATGCCGATGAGGCTGATTCCGACGAAGTACAGCGCGACGGTCAAGGCGGACCTCCGATCGGTTCGACACTGCCGATGCTCGGGCTCGACGGGTCAGTGTGCGCGGCTCCGCCTCGTCGGCGCCCCGCTCACGCTTCGTTTCCCGGTCGTGCAGGATGGGTGTCGGAACGGACGGGAGTCTGGGGTCAGTCGCCGAGTTCACCGATATCTCCCACCACATCCCGCAGGTGTATTCGGCCGTCGGACAGCGTGTAGGTGACGCCGGCGATGGCGCAGGTACCGGCCGCGACGTGTCCGGCGATGATGCGTGAGCGCTGCGCGAGGAGTGCGCCGGTCTCCACTACGTGGCGGGCTTCGAGTTCGTCTGCCGTATGGAGGCCTTCGCGACGTCCCGTCATGACCGTCGGTGCCACGCGTTCGACGACCGTGCGAATGAATCCGCTCGGCACCGTGCCGGTGTCGAGCGCGTCGACCGTCGCCTGGACGGCACCACAGCCGTCGTGGCCGAGCACGACGATCAGCGGAACGTTCACGAGTTCGACGGCGTACTCGATCGAGCCGAGAACGGCGTCGTCGAGGACGTGGCCTGCGGTGCGCACGACGAACACATCCCCGAGGCCCTGATCGAAGATGATCTCGGCGGCGACTCGCGAATCTCCGCATCCGAACAATACGGCTGTGGGGTGCTGACCGTCGACGAGCGTTGCGCGGTCCGCGATTCCCTGGTTGGGATGCAGTGGGGTTCCGTTGACGAACCGCTCGTTTCCCTGCCGCAAGATCTTCCATGCGGCCGCCGGGTTCATACTCTGCGAGGAATCTGTGTGCACTGAGGCCTCATTTCGTCTCAACCGGGCTGGGTACTCGCTGTTGCTGCGCCGGAGGCCGTATCGGTCCGAAGCTCGCACATCACTAATGAGGTCACAGGCTCGGCGCGGCGCGGTGGTCCAGTACCCACCAACCTACGCAACTTCTTGCATCATGCAAGGCTTAGCTTCTGCAATACTTGAGCTATGCGCAAACGCGACGGTGGCTACGAGTCGGTGAGCACGAGTCCCGAGGATCTGCGAGCATTCGAAGTCGCCATCCGAGATCTCGTGGGTGTGGCGCTGCGCAGCATCGGGGGAGGCGACGTCGAGGTCACGTTGCCGCAGCTGAGGCTGCTGATGGTATTGAACGAGGAGGGCACAGTGAGTTCGAGGCAGGCGGCGCGAGCATTGGGTGTGGCCGCATCGACGGTCACCCGCCTCGCGGATCGTCTGCTCGCCTCCGGGCACCTCAGACGAGGCGCGGATCGATCGAATCGCAGCGTCGTCACCCTGGAATCGACGGCGCGGGGGCGCGCCGTCGTCGAGCAGGTCAATGCTCGACGGCAGGACGAGTTGCGTCGCATCCTCGACCAACTCGACCCCACCGAGCGGTCCGACTGCGCGGCCACCCTGCGTCGCATCCACGAGTGCCTCGACGGAACGTCGACACCACCCGCGCTCAGTGCGCTCTTGCGGTGAACTGCCCGCTCCCGTGGTGACCGGCTGGTGCGATACGCCACCAGGTGTGATCCGCTGGCGCATCGAGCACGGCTACCGGGAACTGAAAACCTGGCTCGGGTTTACCATTACGACGAGCCCTCCTGGCTCGGCGAGCACCACCACGCCACCGAAGGTCACCGCCGCCCATCTCTTCCTCAGCACCCTGCGACTGACTCATCCAGGATCGGTTGGGCAGGACTGGCCCTCCGCGCCACTGTCCGCGAACTTCAACGCGCACTTGTTCGTTGGATCGGCGCCTGCCCACTGTGCCACCAACCCTCCTGACACAGTCCTATTAGGGGAGTGCGTGGGGTACGGGGCCGATCTCGATGGTCGACGACGTTGCCGCCAGGCCGATCCGGGCCCATTCCACGGTCACCGTGAGCGACACCGGCGTGTGGATTCCGCCTATCCAGTACCGCGGCGTGGTGCGGAAGTCGATCAAGCTCGTCGTTCCGGTCGACAGGATCGGGGCCTGGTACGGGTCGGCCTCGCCCGTGAGATCCCCGGCGCGCACGTGTGTCCGGAGGAACGACCACCGCGGCGACGGGTCCCCGGGGTCGGTCAGCGGTCGTGTTTCATAGCGTGCCTGCTGGGCCGCGTGGCCGTAGGCGGTGAGGGCAAGGCGCAGTTCCACCCCTGCCGGGTAGCGAAGAAGGTCGATGAGTTCGACGGTGATCCCGAGGTCGGCTGCGAGAACGGAACGCCCGTGAACAATACCTACCCCGCGCCACGCGGGTGGGGGTGCGGCCGGCCAGCGTCTTCGCATACTCGTCATACTTCCACTGAGACAGCACCTCGATGTGAGAATTCCATCGGAGGAGGACTTTTCGCGTCCCACGGCACGCAAACGACGTTGGTATCCGTACCGTGGTGTGCACGACAATTGTATCAAGCAAACACCTGCTCCAGCGGTCTGTCTCACCTGTGTGCTCGGTAGTGTGAGTGGGCCGGAACGACAGTGCCTCTCGGCTATACGACTGTTGGTGGCGGGGGGGTGCGCTGGAGGGGTAGCGCCAGCACCAGACGGTGGGTCATCCTGTGCATGTCGAACTTTGGGTTCCACCAGCTTCGGTGAGGCCGTCGGTCATGCGCCGAACTACCCGCGGACATGAAGAGGCACTGACCCCACCGTCTTGCGTTCCTGCGGGCACGTGCCCAAATTCACTCAGTGGTAGGGACGCTTCTGTGCCGTGGAGTCGTCTCTCAACAGGTGAATGGTGGAACGTGATGGCCACGCGCACGACTTTGAGCGTATGCGGAACTTCGCGTCCGGTGGACACCGTTTCGGTCGACGGGCGTTGTCCAAGAGGTCGCTGGGTGCTGTCACCTTGACCGCCATTGTCGAATATCACTGTGGCGATACAACGGTGGATGGAAGATGTGCGCCCCCGGGTCTCACTCAGCCTCGTCGCATCCCGCCGCTGTCGCCAGTGCTGCGCGGCCGCACAGACTTGTCTTCACGGTGGCATAGCGCCCCGCCTTCGGACTCCCAGCGGTGTTGTGCGCGCATTGCCAACCGGCGATCCTCGGCCTCGCGCGCACCGATCGCCAGCAGTTCGTCTGCGGTGGAGACGTCGCGCGGACTCGCCGCAGTCATTATGGCCGTGTAGGCGAAGACCGGGTCGGTGTAGGGAGGGACCACCAGCAGGACCAGCCGTCCGAACTTCTCACCGGTGATCGCCAGTGTGTTGCTCGACTGGTCGCTGGAGCTTCGCAGGGCCACCTTGTTGCCTGCGTGGTCGATACACGACGGTGCTGGCGCCCAACCGTTCTCGTCGTAGACGATCCGGTCGATGTGACCCAGCCGCCGCGAGAGGGCCGCGAGCAGGGCCGGAAGTTCATCGGTGAGGTGAGGCGATCGCGGCCACCAGGCGCCCTGCACGAATCCACAGGACTGGGCGGGCTTGAGCCGCAATCGCAGTCCTCGACCGGGTGAGGGTGTCGCCTTCGAGGCATCCACCTGCAAAGTTGGTGTGGACATCAGTGGCCTCCCGCCTGTTGATGATTGTTCAAACTGTTGTCGTGAAATTTACGGATTCGGGTTCGCCGGCATTCGGTGGGTGCCGTGCTGGGTTATCCTCGGGTGTTGTCCTGCACCACTGCGTCAGTGACATGTGTGGTGTTTCGGCAGACATCCACACCACCTGCCGGTGGGTATCGCACGAGCGCCCCGACGGTCGAGTTGTGTGGTTTCCCGCAGCGGTTCGGTGAGCGATCGCCATGCTCGATGGCCTCGAGGCTCAATGGACTGTCGTCGGAGTCCACCGCGGACTCGAGACCGGTAACTTCGTTGTGCAGACGCTCCATCTTCCTGTCGAGTCGGTGCGCGACATCGGCGGCCTCGGTCAGCTCCTGCAACAATCGGCGGGGCACGGAGCGCTGGTACTTGTAGTAGATCTTGTGCTCGAGGCTGGCCCAGAAGTCCATGGCGATTGTCCGGATTTGCAACTCGACGGGCACCTGGACGACCCGGTCGCTCAAGAACACCGGGATCTCGACTGCCATATGCAAACTCTTGTAGCCGTTGGATTTCGGCTTCGCGATGTAGTCTTCGACCTCGAGCACGGTGACATCGGGCTGACCGCCGATAAGGTCCGCAACTCGGTAGGTGTCCGAGATGAGACCGCAGGTGACGCGGACTCCGGCGATATCGCGGATGTTCTGACGAATGCGGGCGACCGTGAGCGGGCAGGACAGGCGCTGCGCTTTGGCCATGATGCTGTCGGGGGATTTCACCCGTGATGAGACATGCTCGATTGGGCAGTGTCGATCCAGGTGCGTGAAACCCTTCCGCAGAATGTGCACTTTGGTGGTCAACGTCGCGATTGCGCATTGGTAGGGCAACACGAACTGGGTGAATTCGGGACCGAAGAGCTCGAACTGCGTCGTCATCGATAAGTCGGGATCGCAGATGGTGTCGACCGTCATCCCCTACCTCTGTTGTTGTGAAGCGGTTAATATTTAACGGAAGTATATCCTCTAAATTGGTGGAATGAAAGGTGACGAGGTGGACGAGGCGAGCGATACCCGGGGGCCGCGGCGAAATTTCCTGCCGCGCGACCGGCAACGGGAACGTGTTCTTCGGATGGTGCGTGAACACGAGGGTGCGGTGGACGCCGTCGAACTGGCATCACAGATCGGTGTGCACGTGACCACGGTGCGGTTCCATCTGGACGCGCTGTGTGACGACGGCGCGATCACACGCACCCGAATGAACCGGCCGGGCGCCGGCCGGCCCCGAACCGGCTATCTGGCGATCGAGGAACGCGTGGACTACCGGACTCTCGCCGACGTCCTCGCGATGGAGCTGGGCCAGACGGTGCAGACGCGTGCTCGACGCGCGGAGCACGCCGGGCACGAATGGGCCACGCGAATGGCGGCTTCCCGCAGCGCAGGCACCGGTGACGGCGGGCACACACCGGAACCGGATGCCGGTGATGTACTCGATCAGGCAGCGGCGCGCACCACGGATGCTTTCGCGCGGATGGGTTTCGGCCCCGAGCTGGTCTCGGCGCCGGGCCCGTCGACGCCGCCGTCGGCGGACAGCGGCGGCCCCGCGGGCGACCGTGAACGGATCATTCGCCTGCACGCCTGCCCGGTACGGGATCTGGCCCGGTCGCATCCCGAGGTGGTGTGCGGAGTGCATCGGGGGTTGCTGCAGGGTCTGCTGGACACGTCAGCGACCGAGGGAAACCGAAAGCCGCAGCGACCGGCCCTCTCGGCTCACCTCGAGCCGTTCGTCGAACCCGAACTGTGTGTGGCCAGGCTGGTGGCGGGGTGAGTCAGGTTGCCCGAAACGCGGCGCTGCTGGTGCCAGGGTCGGGGTGATGGTGACGATGCCGGGATGATTATGGCGATCGTTCTCCGGAACGCTCTGTGACACGTTGTTTCCGAGAGTGACTCTGTGGATGATGTTCGACACCTCGCAATCTGTCGGCTCCGGGTTTCTTTCGACCGTATCTGGTGATGTGAGGCACTCGCGCACGCCCGAGCCACACTGTGCGCCACCGCTACCGGTGCGGCCGCGCGCGAATCTGCACAGGTGGCCTCCGTGTCGGCCGCCGTGTGCCGACAGCGGTGATCGGGGTGTACGGGCGGGGGATAGCTACGATGCCGCCTCGCCGACGCTGTACCCGGAGAGGTCGGGGACGGCCCAATTCTCACCGTGTTTCTCGAGCGGGATGGTCGCCACAACGATGTCCGGATCCAGCGGCACCGCTCCCATGATCCGCGGAACCCACCGACCGGGAGTACCCGACGGTCCCGCCATCTCGTCCCATCGAACGTCGACACCGGCATCGCGGAGTGCGTCCTGGTCGATCACAATCACCGCCAGGGGAAGATTGACGTCACGATATACGGTGGCGAGGACGTGCTCGAGTTGCTCCGCGGTCGCGGCGTGGATGAATCCCACCTGATCGAGTGTGTGGGCGCGGGTGGACGCCTCGTATTCTCCGAACCGTGCGGCGCCTTCCCAGTCGTCGGCGAGGGCTATGTGAAAGAGATGTTCGCTCATCGTGATGTCCTTGTGGAGGAATGTCCGCGGGAATGCAGGTGTCGGGCGCCGCCCCGCGCCAACGGGTCGACAGGGGGTTTCGTGCGCGGCTGGTTCAGGCCGACGAACGTCGACGGCCGAAGTCGGCGGCGCGTGCGGAGGTGAGCGCGCTGCGCGTGACCGCTTCCCGCTGCGCGGCCGCTTCGTACAGTTGATGCGACAGGTCTGCCAGGGCGCGGGCAGCGGCCATGTCATCGCTGACCTCCGGGACGTCGGTATGGCGCGGATTGCGCCGGGCAAGTCCCGTTCCCACGAAGGCGGCCCGGCCGCTGGTACGCAGACGGGCCCTCGCGCGTGTCTGGGCGCCGGTCTCCGCCGATTTGTGTTCGTCGATGACGATGTTCACCGACCATGTCTTCTCGTTCACGGTTGATGCACTTCCTTTCGTGGTCTGCCGTCGCGGACGCATCCGGGTCGACGCTGGTGTCCCCGGGGGCCACTGTCTAACCTGCTCGGCGCGAATTAGGGTGGGTTGCCGTAGAATCCGTGGCCTGACCGTGCTCCAGGCGATGCGATGCCGTTCGGTCATCGAGGACCCCGCAGGGGGAGCGATCAGGCGTGTGGTCCTCGCGGACCCGACGGTGAAGTCGGGAGGTGAGGGCGTCGAGTTCGGCGGAGTCGGTGCCGGTCAGGTTACGGTGCATCGCCCGGGCGATCCTGGTGGCGTGGACTGTGGCGTGTTGGGCGATCGGACCCTGAAACATCTGCCCGACCGTGGTGGACCAGAGGGTGAGCCATCGTAGGAAGTGTCGTGCCTCGAGTCGACGCCGGGTGTGGACGCTCCGGTGCACCCGCAGGGCGCTGCCCTGGTAGAGGCGGGCCCCGAACAGGACGGTCTCCCAGAAGTCGCACATGATCGGCAGGTGTGATTCGAGCCCGCTCTCGCGGATCTCGGCGAACGGGCCGGCGAGGAGGTCGTCGACGAGCACGCGCCCGTAGAACCGGCGGAGCAGGTCCTCGATGTCGGTGCGAGTGGCCAGATCCGTGCGCGTAGGTTCGTCTGGTGTCAGTGAAGGCATGAGGCCACCACCCGAAACAGCTGGAAGATCAACGCGATCAGCAATGCGACCTTCGCTACTTCCAGTCCGATGTACACCAGGTGCATCCTCGATCGTGGCAGGTTCTCGCCGGCGAGGATCCGGTCCGATTGTGTACTCAGGGGCGGGCGGACCACCGCGATCTGCACCACCAGCACCACCGTGACAAGCGCGAGCAACGTCAACGCGGTTGCGTCCGGTGGCGCGGCGACGCACGACGCTAACAGCGCCAGTGCCAGAACTAATTCCACCGCATTGAGTGCGAGGAAGACCTTCCGGCCGATCCCGAGCCCGATGGCCAGGGTCACGCCCGGGGCCCGAAATTTGATCGGCGCCTCGAGAAACGAAATCGCCACCACCATCCCGAGCCAGAAGACCGGCAGGAGCAACTGCGTGTAGCGCGCCACCTCGGTCATGGGCCACCCCACCTTGCGAGGCGGGTTCGGGTTCGGGTTCGGGTTCGACGGACGGTGTTCGGTCGGCGGGTGCAGCAGTAGTCGTCGCCGCGGGGTCGGCCGGTCGCCGCCGCTCACGGACCACGACCGTGCATGCATCGCGGCCGCCTCGGCTTCGGGACACCGGAGTGAACTGTGGGAACGATCGGCGGTGTCACTCATCGCCGGCCCGTTTCTCGCTCGGGTCGCGGACTGTGCCCGCGGTGACCGTCACCGACTTGGGCCGTCGGCCGACGTACGTTTCGGCGCGCATCCGTTGCACCATGTGGGGGTAGTGCAGTTCGAACGCGGGGCGCTCGGAACGGATTCGGGGCAGCTCGGTGAAGTTGTGCCGGGGCGGGGGACAACTGGTGGCCCACTCGAGCGAATTCCCGTAACCCCAGGGGTCATCGACGGTGACCACCTGGCCGTACCGGTAGGACTTGAAAACATTCCACACGAACGGCAACACCGAGCCGCCGAGGACGAACGAGCCGATCGTCGAGACCGTGTTGAGGGTGGTGAACCCGTCTGTGGGGAGGTAGTCGGCGTAGCGGCGGGGCATGCCCTCGGCGCCGAGCCAGTGTTGGACCAGGAAGGTGGTGTGGAAACCGATGAACGTGGTCCAGAAGTGCCATCTGCCGAGGCGTTCATCCATCAGCCTTCCGGTCATCTTCGGGAACCAGAAGTAGATGCCGGCGTAGGTGGCGAACACGATGGTGCCGAACAGCACGTAGTGGAAATGCGCGACGAGGAAGTAGGAGTCGGTGACGTGGAAGTCCAGCGGCGGGCTCGCGAGCAACACGCCGGACAGGCCACCGAACAGAAAGGTCACCACGAAACCGAGCGAGAACAGCATGGGGGTTTCGAAGGTGAGCTGCCCTTTCCACATGGTGCCGATCCAGTTGAAGAATTTCACCCCGGTGGGCACCGCGATGAAGAAGCTCATCAGCGAGAAGAACGGCAGCAGAACGGCGCCGGTGGCGAACATGTGGTGCGCCCACACCGCGGTGGACAGTGCGGCGATGGCGATGGTCGCGTAGACGAGGCCGGTGTAGCCGAAGAGCGGCTTGCGGCTGAAGACCGGGAAGATCTCCGAGACGATGCCGAAGAAGGGGATCGCGACGATATACACCTCGGGGTGACCGAAGAACCAGAACAGGTGCTGCCAGAGCAGCGCGCCGCCGGTGGCCGGATCGAACAGGTGCGCCCCCAGGTGCCGATCCACGAGCAGCCCCAACAGTGCCGCGGCCAGAATCGGGAAGGCGATCAGGACCAGGATCATCGTGATGAAGATGTTCCAGGTGAAGATCGGCATCCGGAACATCGTCATCCCCGGCGCCCGCAAACAGATCACGGTGGTGATCATGTTGACGCCACCGAGGATGGTGCCCACACCGGCCAACGCCAGTCCCGTGATCCACAGGTCGCCGCCCACCCCCGGCGAATGCACCGCACTGGTCAGGGGGGAATACCCGGTCCAGCCGAAGTCCGCCGCCCCTCCCGGGGTGAGGAACCCGGACACGGTGATGATCGCGCCGAACAGGTACAGCCAGTAGCTCAGCGCGTTCAGCCGGGGGAACGCCACGTCGGGGGCGCCGATCTGCAGCGGCAGAATGTAGTTCGCGAATCCGAAGACGATCGGCGTCGCGTACAGCAGCAGCATGATGGTGCCGTGCATCGTGAACAGCTGGTTGTACTGCTCGTTGGACAGGAACTGCAAACCGGGGACCGCGAGTTCGGTGCGGATCAGCAGGGCCATCAACCCGCCGACCATGAAGAACACGAACGAGGTGACCATGTACATCAGACCCAGCATCTTGGGGTCGGTGGTGGTGGCGGCCTGGTAGAGGAACGATCCCTTGATCCCGCGCCGTTGTGGGTACGGCCGGACGGGGACGACGTCCACGGTGAGGGGAGTCACGATGCACCGCTGCCGCAGGGGGACCCCTCGCCGGTAGCGGCGGGGTCCGAATGTGGATGCCCACTGACCAATTCGGTGTCGGCGGCGAGCCGGCCGAGCTTGCCCGCCCCTCCCGGCATCCCCAGTGCGGCACTCGCGCCGGGGAGCGGGCTGTGGAAGAACCGGGCGTTGTCGTCGGTGAACGCCTCCCACCGGGCGGGCAGGTCGGCCTCGTAGTAGATGGCCTCCACCGGGCAGACCGGCTCGCATGCGCCGCAGTCGATGCATTCGTCGGGGTGGATGTACAGCGACCGGCCGCCCTCGTAGATGCAGTCCACCGGGCATTCCTCGACGCAGGCCCGGTCCATCACATCGATGCACGGCTCTGCGATCACATAGGTCATGGCCACCTCCGGGAAGCTAACCCTTTTTTAGAGGAATCCCTTCCTCTAAAGTCATACAGTATGGCGATACGAAAAGGAACCGGTGCCGGACGCACCGGGACGCACGCAGTGTTGGCCTCGCGCCGGCGGGTCCAGCTGCTGGACGCCTTGCGGGCCAGTCCGACACCGATGACCGTCGGGGAACTCGCGGCGCTGTGCGAACTGCACGTGACCACCGTCCGCTTCCACCTCGACGCGTTGACCAGCGCCGGATTGGTCTCGGCCGAACCCGAACGGAATCCGGCGCGCGGCCGCCCGCGTCGGCTCTACCGGGCGCTGGCCCCCCTCGAACCGGGGCACGCCGATTCCGGATACCAGGGGTTGGCTCGGGTGCTGGCGGCGCACTGGGCGAGCTCCGAGGACGACCCGGTGGGCCGGGCGGAGGCGGCCGGGCGGGCGTGGGCACTCGACGACCTCACCGGCACCCCCGGGGCACCCCGATCGATCGAGGACGCCGCGAGCACCCTCACCACCCTGTTCGCGGAGATGGGATTCGACCCCGAGCTCGAGTCCACACCCGAGGAAATGCGAATCCGGTTGCATGCCTGCCCGTTCGAGTCGGTCGCCCGGCAGAGCCCGAACGTCGTGTGCGCGCTGCATCTCGGACTGATGCGCGGCGTCCTCGACCGGCTCGGCGCACCGGAAACCGACAATCGGCTCATCCCGTGGGAAACACCCCAGACCTGCGTCGCCCACCTGGCGCGACGCTAGCCGGCCCGGTATGCCCGGCGCCGACCTCGACCGCGCACCGGGGCGGTGCAGGCAGGGGGAGGTGGTGAGGCGATGTTGCTGTCCGTCGGGCACGGCCGGCTCGGTCGGGAGGAGCTGACCACGCTGCTGACCGCGGCCGGCGTCGACGCGGTGGTCGACATTCGCCGGTATCCCGGCAGTCGCCGCAACCCCGATGTCGGCAGCGAGATGATGACGCACTGGTTGCCGGACGCCGGGATCGGCTATCGCTGGGAGCCGCGACTGGGCGGTCGCCGCCGCCTGCCGCCCGGCGAGCCGCGTGAGGACCCGTGGTGGCAGGTCGATCAGTTCGCCGCCTATGCCGCACACACCCGCACCACCGAGTTCGCCGCGGCACTGACCGAGCTGTTGGATCGGGCGGCGCGGCAGAAAACGGCGATGATGTGCAGTGAGAGCGTGTGGTGGCGGTGCCACCGCCGGCTCGTCGCCGACGTCGCAGTCCTGCGGCGCGGGGTGCGCGTCGAGCACCTCATGCACGACGGCCGGCGCACCCCGCACCTCCCGGCGGAGGGCGCTCGGGTGCGGGCCGACGGCCAGGTGGTCTGGGACCGCCCCCGGGCGCGGTCCTGATCGGCAGCCCCGGTGGCCCGCACTCGTGCCCGACGTCCGCTCCGGCCCGGCACCGGGCCGAGACCGCAACGCGGAGCGGCGCAGCGTTCGGCGTGCCTCCGGCCGAAGGAATGACGGGCCGCGGGTCGTCCACCCACCCGGTCAGGCGTGGACGCCGGCGAGGGCGAAGAATTCCTGGCGCGAACGAGGATCATCGCGCAACGCTCCCGACAGAGCGGAGGTGACGGTGGCCGATCCCACCGATTGCACCCCGCGCAGGGTCATGCAACTGTGCTCGGCCTCGATGACCACCCCGACACCCCGAGGATGCAGGTGTTCGTCGAGCCAGCCCGCGATCTGCTTGGTGAGCCGTTCCTGAACTTGAGGGCGACAGGCGAAATGCTCTGCCACGCGGGCGAGCTTGGACAATCCGATGATGCGTTCGCCGGGCAGATACCCGATGTGCACGGTACCGGCGAACGGCAGCAGATGATGCTCACACACCGATCGCAGCGGGACGTTGCGGACCAGGACGAGCTCGTCGTAGTCCTCGTCGTTGGGGAAGGTGGTCAGATCGAAGGCGCGGGGGGTGAACAGTTCGGCGTAGCCGTGGGCCATGCGGCGGGGCGTCTCGCGCAGGCTTTCCGAGTCCAGGTCGATCCCGAGTGCCTCCAGGAACGCCGCTGCCGCCTCTTCGGCCGCAGCCAGGTCTCGTCCTGGTGCCTGATGGAGAACGTGGAGTGTCGCGGTCGACGGCATGCCGGGTTCCTTCCGCAGTGGTGGTGGTGTGGCGTCCACCCGGCGAAGCGCAGCGGCCTCGGGCGGGTGGACGAATGAGGGTGTCGACGTCGCGCGCCCCGGAACGAGGGGACGCACGTCGGTGTCGGCTAGGCGGCACTGAGTTTCGGGGCGAGTGCGGTCCGCCGGTGCCAGGCCGGGTCGTACACGTAGGCCAACCGGCCGAGGGTGAGGGCGGCGAGCATCAGTCCGAAGTCACGCAGTGCGATGTCGTAGAAGCCGGGGTAGCTCAGCAGGTTGATCACGATTCCGGCGAGCCAGGCGGCGACGATGTAGGCCGCATAGCGTGGTTTGATCGCGACGGCGATGCCGGCGACGATTTCGATCACTCCGACGACCAGCATGGTTTGGTGCGCGCTGAACGGGCTGAGGTCGACGATCCACGGCGCCAGGTAGTCCTCCCAGGTGGTGAGCACGTTCGTAAACTTGTCGATGCCCATCACGATCGGGAGCACGGTGAATCCGATCCGCAGCAACAGGAACGCGCCGTAGGCGGGGTCACTGCGAGCGCGTTGCAGGGCTGTGCCGGGTGTGGGTGCGGTCGCCGACGAGTCGGGCGTGGGAGTAGTCATCAGAAACCCCTTTGTAAAAGTAATAGGACTCATTTTTAGAATCTTCCCTCCGCACCTATTTGTCAATACTTTTTGGTGTTACAGTCGGGGTATGTCCACTCCGCGATCCGCTGCGCCGGCGGTGCTGGCGGCGTTGAGCAACCTCGATGATCCGTTGCGGCGCAGGCTGTATGACTACGTGACCGAAAGCGACGCACCGGTCTCGCGGGAGCAGGCGGCCGCCGCCGTCGACGTCGGCCGGACCCTCGCGGCCTATCACCTCGACAAGCTGGCCGATGCCGACCTGGTGACGGTCAGTTACCAGCGGCCGGCCGGCCGCGGCGGACCCGGCGCCGGCCGTCCCGCGAAGCTCTACACCCGGGCCACGACGGAAATGACCGTCAGCGTGCCGCCCCGGGACTATGAACTGCTCGCCCGGTTGCTCGTCTCCTCGGTCGAACAGGACACCAGCGGAACCGTGCGGGCGGCGGTGAACGAGGCCGCGCTCGACGCCGGCAAGCGGGCCGCCGCCGACACCGGGGGAGATCTCCTGGCGGCGCTCCGCGGCTGCGGATACCTGCCCCAGGTCGACGACGACGGCCGTATCGACCTACGCAACTGCCCCTTTCACCATGTCGCCCGTGACCACCTGGACGTGGTGTGCGGGTTGAACTTACGCCTCGTCGAGGGCGCGATCGCCGGGAGCACCCAACACGACGCGCACGCAGAACTGGACCCGCGACCGGACCGGTGCTGTGTCGTGGTCCACCACGCAGCGTCCGCACACGCACACTCGCCCCCGGGCACCACCGCCCGTCCCTGACGGACACGAACCGGCAGGGGCGAGGCGCCGGATCGGCTCGCGCGTCGATCGAAGGACCCGCGCATCCGACCACCGGCATTCCGGCGCATCGCGGACCGCGGCGCGCTCCATGCACCCGCCGCATGCCAGGAAGCGCTCGTCGCGCATCACACCGCGAACCATCGGGACCGCATCTGGAAACCCCCCGAATCGGGGACCCATGAAGCTCACCGTTCGTCACTCTTTTCGGTGACACAGTGGGTCCAGGGCGGTCCGCATCGCTCAAAGCCATATCTCTGCAAGGGATCACATCCATGGGTGTCTATCGAATCCTCTGGTGGGTGGTGACCGTGCCATTGGGGTTGGTCGGCTTCGCGGTCGCGATCTTCACCGTCCACCCCGACGTCCTCGTGTCCGCGGCGTTCGCCGCGGCACTGACCGGCGGCGGCCTGACCGCGATGGTGGCCGACAGGTCCGCCACCGCCACGCCGCGTTCATCGCTGCCGACCGCCGCACTCAACGCCGCCACCGCGGGCGCGGCCCTGATCGGCATTGTCGGCCTGATCGCACTGTCCGGCGCTGCGGCCGTGCCGCTGGTGCTCGTGCTGACGGTCACCGCCCGGCCGGTGGCGCGGCGGCTCCGAAGCTGGCCGCCGTTGGCGCAGTTTCTCTCCCCGCAGCCCTCGGCTCTGTGTGATCCGGACGAGGCGAGCGCTCCGGGTTCCCTGCCGGCGCCGCCGCCGAGCTGTGCGGAATTGTCCGGCGATGCGTTGTGCCGCGGCTGGCGCACCAGTTACGCGGAGCTGCAGAACGCCAGGTCGGTCACCGACCGACTGCGACTTGCCCGGATCCGCCAGCAGTACCTCGACGAGATCGAGCGCCGCGATCCCCAGGGATTCGCGGCGTGGTTCACCGCCGGGGCCCGGGCGGGCAGCGATCCATCGAAGTTTCTCACCACACGAGAACAACCACCGACCGACCGACAGTGACACGGTGCACACGCCGAAAGAGCGGGGAGCCAAGTGGGCGTGGATGAGACGCCCGAACGACGAGAGGCACGACGATGAACAGATTCCCACCCCCACCGGTAGGGGCAGCGGTGAGCCGGTTGCATCGCCTGTACCGCGAGCAGGGACAAAGCCCCTGGTTGGACAACCTCACCCGCCCCTACCTGCGCGATGGCACCCTCGCCGGGTTCGTGGCCGCCGGGATCCGGGGGGTGACGGCCAACCCCACCATCTTCGCGCGGGCCATCGCCGGCTCCGATGCCTACGACGCACAGTTCGCGGCGCTCATCGCCGAGGGACTCGCGGTCGAGGACGCGTATTGGGAGCTCGCCGCGGCCGATGTCGTCGACGCAGCCGCGATATTGCGGCCCGTCTACGACACCTCGGGCGGCACCGATGGGTTCGTCTCGATCGAGGTCGCCCCGGAACTCGCCCGGGACACCGACGCCACGATCGCCGCGGCCGGGCGACTGCACGAACGGATCGCCCGACCGAACGTGTTCGTGAAGATCCCCGCGACCGCGGAGGGAATACCGGCGATCGCGGACATGATCGGCAAGGGCGTCAGCATCAACATCACCTTGATCTTCTCCCTCGCCCGCTACGAACAGGTGATCGAGGCGTACCTGCAGGGTCTGGAGACGCTGGCGGCACGGGGCGGGGAACCGGCCGCGGTGCGCAGCGTCGCATCGTTCTTCGTCAGCCGCGTCGACACGGAGGTCGATCGACGACTCGAGCACAGCGGCGACCCCGAGGCCCCAGGGTTGCGGGGTCGGGCGGCGATCGCCCAGGCCCGCCTCGCCTACCGGATCTTCCGAGACCGCTTCACCGGAGCGCGGTGGGAGGCACTCGCCGCCCGCGGCGCCCGGGTGCAACGGCCACTGTGGGCATCGACCTCGACCAAGAACCCCGACTACCCGGACACCCGCTACGTCGACAGTCTCATCGGCCCGGACACCGTCAACACGCTGCCCGAGGCCACCATCACGGCATTCGAGGATCACGGCACCCTCACGCGCTCCATCGACACCGACCCCGCCGGCGCGGCCGCCGTCCTCGGCGAGCTCGCCGCGGTGGGCGTCGACATGGACGACGTCGGCCGCACCCTCGAAGACCAGGGTGTCGCCGCCTTTCACCAGTCGTTCGCCGATCTGCTCACCGAACTCCACGCCAAAGCCCACCAGCTGGCGCAACGATGACCCCCGGGCGGCCGGCCGAGGCGACCCGGCACTACAAGATATCGGCGCGGTGCGGTGAACAGGAACCACAGCGCGCATGAAATCGGTCCTCGCACCTGAAACACCTCGCACCAGAGAAGGACATGACATGGCCACTGCAGAGCAGACATTCGTCATCGTGGGCGCCGGACTGGCCGGTGCGAAGGCCGCTGAGGCGCTGCGCACCGGCGGGTTCGACGGAAGGATCGTTCTCATCGGCGACGAGACCGACCGCCCCTACGACCGACCCCCACTGTCGAAGGCCTACCTCCAAGGCACCACCGAGCGGGAGAAGATCTACCTTCACCCGGCCGGGTGGTACACCGACCACGACATCGAGTTGCGGGTGGGGACCCCGGTCACCGCCCTCAACCGGACCGAACACGAGGTGGTCATTGACGGCGTCGAGCGGCTCGGATACGACAAGTTGCTGTTGACCACCGGTTCGTCGCCCCGCCGGCTGCAGGTGTCCGGCGCCGATCTGGGCGGGGTGCACTACCTGCGCCGGGTCACCGACTGCGAGACAATGAAGGCCGCGTTCGCCGCGGCGGACCGGGTGGCGATCGTCGGGGCGGGATGGATCGGTTTGGAGACCGCGGCCGCCGCCCGAGCGGCGGGCTGCGCAGTCACGATGGTGGGGAGATCGAAGTTGCCGTTGCTGGCGGTGCTCGGCGCCGAGGTCGCCGAAACCTACGCCGCCCTGCACCGCGACCACGGTGTGGAGTTGCGACTGAACTCCGGGGTGCGCGAGATCGTCGGTAAGGACAACCGGGCCACCGGAATCCGCCTCACCGATGGCACGGTGGTCGAGGCGGACGCGATCGTCGTGGGGGTGGGCATCGTGCCCAACACCGCACTGGCCGAGACGGCCGGGCTGGCGGTCGACAACGGGATCGTCGTCGACGAACACCTGGCCACGACCGACCCCGACGTGTTCGCCGCCGGGGACGTCGCCAACACCTATTACCCGCTGTTGGGGACTCATCTGCGCCTCGAGCACTGGTCGGCCGCCCTCAACCAGGGACCGGTGGCGGCGGAGAACATGAGCGGCCGGGTCACCGCCTATGACCAGGTGCCCTACTTCTTCTCCGATCAGTACGACAGCGGGATGGAGTATTCCGGCTACGTCCCGCACGGTAGTTACGACTCGGTCGTGTTCCGCGGCGACGTCGCCGCCGGCGAGTTCATCGCCTTCTGGATGCGAGACGGGCGGGTGCTGGCCGGCATGAACGTCAACACCTGGGGGGTCACCGATGCCATCGAGGCGCTGGTGCGCTCCGGTGAGCGGGTCGACCCGGCGAAACTGGCCGACCCGGACGAGCTCTTGAGGTACCTGGCCGATCGGGTGCCGGGAGGTGCGCGGTGACGCTCATGCCCCAGCAGGCACGGTCCCGAACCCCCGAGACACCGCCCCCGTCTCAGTGGTGGTGGTGCTGTCGGCCCTGCTCGCACTCGGCCGGGTTTCCTGGATTCACCGATGGCGCTTCCGGTTCGGCCGGACCTGCTCGATCGGGTGCGCGGGGGCCGACACGGCGGGTGGGTGCGTCCGCGACCACGCGCCGGGAGGGATTCCCATGATCCGGTGGCTGGTTATCGCGGGCGCCTGGGTGTTGGGGTCGGCGTCGCTGCTGCTGGTCTTCTTCGTCTCGGCGTGGTGGCTGCTCGTCACGGTGATCGTGGCGGCGATCGCCATGGTCGGCGCCTGGGATCTGCTGCAGCGTAGGCACAGTGTGCTGCGGAACTATCCGGTGATCGGCCACGCCCGGTTCATGCTCGAGAGGATACGCCCCGAGATCCAGCAATACTTCATCGAACGATCCACGGACGGAACACCGTTCGACCGCGACACCCGCACCACGGTGTACGAACGCGCCAAGGGCACCAAGGACGTGGAACCGTTCGGAACCGAACGGGACGTCACCGCCACCGGATACGAGTTCGTCACCCACTCGTTGCGCGCGCATCCGGCCTCCGATGACACACCACATGTCCGGATCGGCGGTCCACAGTGCACCATGGGGTACGACATCGCCTTGTACAACGTCTCGGCGATGAGCTTCGGCGCCCTGTCGGGTAACGCCATCGAGGCGCTCAACGGGGGCGCGGCGCGCGGCGGGTTCGCCCACGACACCGGCGAGGGCGGTATCAGTCCTTACCACCTCGCGCAGGGCGGCGACCTGATCTGGGAGATCGGTTCCGGCTACTTCGGCTGCCGCGACCCCGATGGGCACTTCGATCCCGGCGAGTTCGCCGCCAAGGCCGCCCTTCCTCAGGTCAAGTGCATCTCCATCAAGCTCTCCCAGGGGGCGAAACCAGGGCTCGGCGGCGTACTGCCCGCCGCGAAAGTCAGCCCCGAGATCGCCCGAACCCGGGGGGTGCCGGTCGGGCAGAGCGTGATCTCGCCGCCCTCCCACAGCGCGTTCTGCACACCGCTCGAGCTCATCGACTTCATCACCACACTTCGTGCACTGTCCGGCGGAAAGCCGATCGGCTTCAAACTGTGCGTCGGTTCCCGCACGGAATTCCTCGCCATCTGCAAGGCCATGATCGAGACCGGCATCACCCCGGACTTCATCATCGTCGACGGATCCGAGGGCGGAACCGGGGCTGCCCCACTCGAATTCGAGGACCACGTCGGGATGCCGCTCACCGAAGGCCTGATGCTGGTGCACAACGCGTTGGTGGGCACCGGACTGCGGGACCGGATCAAGATCGGCGCCTCGGGCAAGGTCGCCAACGGAATCGACATCATCAAACGCCTGATCCAGGGAGCGGACTTCACCCTCGCCGCCCGCGCGATGATGTTCGCGGTCGGCTGCATCCAGGCCCAACGCTGCCACACCAACCGGTGCCCCGTCGGTGTCACCACCCAGGACGCCCGCCGGGCCCGCGCACTGAATGTTCCGGACAAGACCACCCGGGTGTACAACCTCCAGAGATCCACCGTCGCGAGCGCCCAACAAATCCTGGCATCGATGGGGCTGGACGACTTCTGCGACCTCGATCCGTCGATGCTCCACCGGCGCATCCAGGGGCACCGCACGATGACCTACGCGGACCTACACGAGTGGCTGCAGCCCGGCGACCTGCTCACAGAGGACCCCCCGACGAGTTGGCTCCGCGACTGGACGAACGCCGACTCGTCTAGGTTTTGACGGCATCGCCGGAGTCTGTGGTGTTCGCCCGAGTCCCGCCGAGGCCGGCTACGTCGCACCACCTACCGCAGAACCAGCGCCCACGAGCGCGACGTCCCCGATGTCCGGGATCCGCCTGCGCCAGCTCCTCGCCCGGCGCCTACCGACCCTCGGGCAATGGTTTCTTCGCCGACCGGCAGCTGATGGGAACCGGGATTGATGTGCGGGCGACCGATCACGGCCCCGGGCGGGTCGACGAACGGACGCGATGTCACCGATCCTGGGGAGGGTCGTCCCAGATGGGTAACTCGAGGGCGGGTCCGAGGCGCAGCAGTTCGTCGCGGTGCATCGCACTCAGACGTGCCAGGATCAGCTGCCCGTGCTCGGTCAACTCCACCCGTACCGCCCGCGCGTCGGACGGGTGCGGCGCGCGCTCCACGAGACCCTGCTTCTGCGCCCGGTCGACCAGCTCCACCACGCTGTGATGACGCAGCTGCAGGCGGTCGGCCAGCTCTCGCATGGTGGCCCATTCGCGGCCGGGAAATCCCTTGAGTGCGAGCAGCAGCTGGTAGTGCTGCGGGGTGAGGCCATGGTCACGGACCGTATCCTCACTGAAGCGCACATAGCGGCGGATACCGAAGCGGAAACGTGCCAGTGCCTCGAAATCCCGCTTCGTCAACGGCTCCGACTCCACGTGCTCCTCTGCAGTCACGGCACCTCGCCCCTTCAGTCGTCAGAACCGCCGCACTATATATCGTCATACGATACACCAGGGATGTTCTCGTGGTCATCATGCCTGAACGGGGCATTGCCCGACATCGTGCAACGAGTCCTTGAAGACAGCGCCGACGTCGATGCCGCGGCGACGAGTGCGTAACGCCCCGCCGTGCGATCGGCCACCGACTCGGCAATGTCGACAAAGTATCGCCGATTCGCGGTCGTGATTCCAGCGCAGACGATTTCCGATTCCCTCAGAAGAAGGACGCACAGGAACACATCATGTATCAGCACCCGCACTGCCCCGTGCAGCGGAGCGATGAGTACGGGCGGACGATTCCGCAACGAAAGCATCGAGGACTCGTTCGGGTGCAATTGCGACAGGATCGCCGAGGGCCGAGGAAGGGTCGTCGGGACGTTGTGAACCCTCGACGCGTCACCGCAATAGGTTCCGGGAGAGGGTCGTCACCCGCGGAGCCAAAGGAGCCGGCGGGCACGTGTAGCCTTGAGGGTGCCGAGGGCCCGAACATGCGCGGTCAAGCCATGTCGTCCTCGGCGCCCGAACCGGCCCGATCACAGGGCCGAGAACTGGAGCGCCGCCATGGCGTCGAACGCGACCAATGTGTCGAACCCTGAACGGGCACTGGAATCAACGCCGTCCTGCACGGCATGTCCGCACCGCCCGGATTCCCACGATGCGCTCGGTATTCGGTTTTGCGCCGCGACCTCGGACCGAAACCTCGGCCGAAAGTGCATCTGCGCTGGCGAACCGGCGACTGGCCAGCACTACTCCCGGTACTGAACGAGAAGTACAGCTCGAAAAGCCCACCCAGGCATATCCGCCCGATTCCCGGCGAGTTCTACCGCAACCCCTATTCGCGCGGTGCGGGACCGGCGCCCATGCGGCGACATCACCGACCGCACCAATCGGCGACCGTCGCCAGAAAAGGGGGTAGCGGTGGTACTCCCACCTTTACTGGCGCGCAATCACCTTCGTGTCCGGCAGGGGCCGGGCTTCCCGCGGTGCCGGATGTCGACCGTGATTTTCGCGAAAGTCGCATACGGATCGAGCGATGGGACCGGATATGTGGTTGGGCGCGAGTGCCTTCGCGCACGAAGAAGGTCCACTACCGAACCACCGACGAGGAGCGCAGTCAACCGGGTGGCCGACGCCGCGCCTTCCCGTGCTGCAGGCGAAACATTTTTATCGTGATACGATATAAAAAGTGGTCGTCCCGGCACCAAGACCTCGCCGGGGGAGTCCGGGAGGTGCGCTGTGCTCAGCGACGATGAACGAAATGCTCTGTGCGAGATCGAACAACGGCTACTCGCAAGCAGCCCGACGCTGGTCCGAGTGTTTCACGGCGTCACACCGCGCCCACCATACGATCGCAGTGTGCGGGTCCGGCTGAGAGTGCTGGTGCTCGCGGTGACGTTCGGCATGTTTGCACTGCGGGGGCCCCGCGTTTTCAACGAAGCCGAGATCACCGTCCGGAAGAGTTCACCGACGCCACGTACAACACGGGCGGTGCCAGCACGCAACCGTCTGGCCGTCGGCGGTTCCCATTCCGCGAGCGCGATTCCGGTCAATACCGACACCGTCCGGATCCTCGATCCGTCGACGGCGTCCGGTGCTGTGCTCATACCGTGGCCGCCCCGCGAGGTGCCGGCACCGAACTGAGTGGCGAACTCGGAAACCCCACGCCTCGCGCAGGTTTGGGCGACTCCACGAGTCGAGGCGCTGCTCCGAGGAGCCGTCAACGCGGGGACGTGAGGTAAATTCATCGATTGGCAGCAAGCCCGTGGTGACCGGGTATCGGTAGAGGCCACGGGCGGATGGGAGAACACCATGATTCTCTATGCGGTGGCCGTCTTGGTCGGACTCGGCCTGCTCGGCCTGAGCTCGAGCATTCGCGTCGTCAAACAGTTCGAACGCGGCGTCGTGTTTCGGTTCGGACGCGTCCAGCCCGCCGTCCGCGCACCGGGCCTGATGTTGCTGATCCCGATCGCCGACCGGCTCGAGAAGGTGAACATGCAGATCATCACGATGCCGGTGCCCGCCCAGGACGGCATCACCCGCGACAACGTGACCGTCCGGGTGGATGCGGTCGTCTATTTCAACGTCGCCGATCCGGTGCGAGTGGCCGTGGACGTGCAGGACTACGTCTCCGCGATCGGCCAGGTCGCACAGACGTCGCTGCGGTCGATCATCGGCAAGAGCGAACTCGACGACCTGCTGTCCAACCGGGAGGGCCTCAACCAGGGCTTGGAGCTGATGATCGACAGCCCCGCGCTGGGGTGGGGTGTGCAGATCGACCGGGTGGAGATCAAGGATGTGGTCCTCCCCGATTCGATGAAGCGGTCGATGTCGCGCCAAGCCGAGGCCGAACGTGAACGGCGGGCCCGCATCATCACCGCCGACGGCGAACTGCAAGCCTCGGCGAAACTGGCCCAGGCCGCCGAGACCATGACCGAACATCCCGCCGCCCTGCAACTGCGGCTCCTGCAAACCGTCGTGGAAGTCGCGGCCGAGAAGAACTCGACCCTCGTGCTGCCGTTCCCGGTCGAGTTGCTCCGCTTTCTGGAACGAGCGACACCGCACACCGCCCATGTTCCGACGCGAACAACCGAACCCACAACCACGACCACGCCTGCCAACGTAAACGACGAACCGTCGACCCGGCACACACAACACAGATCCGTCGACGCCCGCGGATTCGCCCTCGAGCAATCACGATTCGGATAGGGCCAATAGACCCCTCAGGCTCCAGAGCGGTGATCGCCGGTTCCGTTCGGGGGTCCTGGGCCGCAGGCGGGATCGGGAGCGGTGGTTCACCCCGACACCACGGTAACCTCTATTGTGACGGGACTCGCGGTAGGGGACAGGACCGTCACCCCGCGTCTTCCGGGTTTCCAGGATGTCGCCCTGCGGGCCTTGGGGTCTGACTGCCCGCACTGACCTGCGCCCGACCCACCACTGCCCCGCGGACCACGGCCCCGTTCTGACCGCGGCCGACCGGCACGGCTCGAGGTGCAAGGCCGAGGGTTCATGGATGCGATGAGTATTCAGCCCGTCCCATGGTGATGTCAGAACTGATTCGAGATCCACTCGCGCAAGACCACGGCTTGGTTGTGCTCGAGGTCCTTCGCCGAATACAGCAGCACCACAGTCCCGTTACGCGCCGCCTCGACGATCGGTTGGGCGGCAGCGCGATTGGTGTCGAGTTCCTGAAGGTAGCGGGTGCGGAACTCCGGAAAGCGATCCGCCTGGTGGCCGAACCAGGTCCGCAGCTGCGTGCTGGGCGCCACCTCTCTGATCCAGGCGTCGCAGTCGAGGTCCGCCTTCGCGATGCCCCGTGGCCACAGTCGATCTACCAAGAAGGTTGGCGATGTCTTCTTGGTGCCGCGAGCGTCATAGGCTCGCACCAACTCGATCGGGCCCATAGATCGATCATGACACGAAATGACGGTGCCCACAACGAATGACAAACCCGCGGTGCACTGTGGCGGTGGCGATGAAGACCGCGGACACCGCACTGATGGATGAGAACCTGCTGAAGCTGCCCGAGTCGATCCACCTGGCCAAGCGCACCACGGCCGTCAACCGCGGCAGAACATCGGTGTCGCGCCCGCAACCGTGTCGCGGTGCCGGCAGGCGCCTTCGCCGGCCACGCCACGATGTCCCTCGGGATGCTCGTGCACGGACTGTCGGTGCTCGTGGCCCTCGTTAGGAGGGGTGTCGCGTCCGCACATCACGCGGCGCCCCCGGCGCGAGAGAGGGTCCGGACCGGTTTTCCGATCCGACAACCGACCACTGAGCTAACCTGTGGACAATCCGAGACGCGCTCCCCGAAAACGTAATTGACGAGGTTGGAGTCGATAACCATGTCTGTCCCCATGAACAACGAGGGCCCGGGTTCCGTCGCGCTACCGCCGGTCCCCGAAGGCGCCGTGATGGTCACGTTGAAGATTCGCCGTTTCAACCCCGAGGACCCGGGCAAGGCCGGATGGGTCAGCTTCGAGGTTCCGTGCCTGCCCACCGATCGGTTGCTCAACCTGATCACCTACGTCAAGGGGTATCTCGACGGGACCCTGACCTTCCGCCGCTCGTGCGCGCACGGCGTGTGCGGATCGGATGCAATGGTCATCAACGGAGTCAACCGGCTCGCGTGCAAGGTGCTCATGCGCGACATGCTGCACAAAGACGGTAAGAACACCACCGTCACGATCGCACCCCTCAAGGGACTCCCGGTCGAGAAGGATCTCGTCGTCGACATGGAGCCGTTCTTCTCGGCGTACCGCCAGACCAAACCGTTCCTGATGACATCGGGTCAGGAGCCCACCCGCGAGCGGATCCAGTCCCAGGCCGATCGTGCCCGGTACGACGACACCACCAAGTGCATCCTGTGCGCGTGCTGTACCGAGTCGTGCCCGGTGTATTGGGCGGATGGTAGCTATTTCGGGCCGGCCGCCATCGTCAACGCCCATCGCTTCATTTTCGACAGCCGCGACGAAGGCGCCGGGGAGCGGATGGACATTCTCAACGGCGTCGACGGCGTCTGGCGTTGCCGCACCACGTTCAATTGCACCGACGCTTGTCCGCGCGGAATCAAGGTGACGCAAGCGATCACCGAAGTCAAACGCGCGTTGCTGTTCAACCGCAAGGCAGTAGTGCGGTAGCCCGCACGAGTTCTGCAGTTCATCGAGGCGCGCGTGCTGTCGACGCGCCAGGCCTTTAACATTTAACAGGGGTCTCCGGCCCTGGTCGGGGAACGAAAAGGTGTCACCCTGTTGCTTCCCCGACCGACTCACTGTTGCTGTTGGGTGAGTCCCGCGAGCATCCGATGCACGTGGGCGGCCTGGCACTGTTCACTCCACCGGGGGTGACGGCGGAGGTGCGGGGGCTGTTCGAGAGACGCTGTTTCCGCATGGGTGCTCTCCGGGCAGGAAGTGGACCGGGGCCACCACTCCCGTTCCGGCCGGCGGTCGCTGCCCCGGTGGGCATGGCGAGCCGCTCAGGTGACGAGGAGCTGTCGCAGCACATATTGCAGTATCCCGCCGTGCCGGAAGTATCCCGCCTCCGCGGGGGTATCGATCCGCACCGTCGCCGGAAATTCCTGTACTTGACCATGGTGGTCGGCTCGGACGGTGACCTCGGTAGGGAAGTCCGCGCCCGGGTCGCCGCCTTCGAGTCCGGTGATCGAGTATTCCTCTTCACCGGTCAGCCCGAGGCTTTCGCGGGTGCGACCGGGCGGGAACTGCAGGGGCAGCACCCCCATGCCGATCAGGTTGGAGCGGTGGATGCGTTCGAACGACGTCGCGAGGACCGCTTTGACCCCGAGCAGCAGTGTTCCCTTGGCCGCCCAGTCGCGCGAGGACCCAGATCCGTATTCGGCGCCGGCGAGGATGATCAGCGCAGTGCCCTCGGCGGCGTAGGCGTTCGCGGCGTCGAAGATGCTCATCACCTCCCCGCGGGGGAGGTGGCGGGTGACGCCGCCCTCCGTGCCCGGGGCCAGCAGATTCCGCAGCCGGATGTTGGCGAAGGTACCGCGGATCATCACCTCGTGGTTGCCGCGACGGGATCCGTAGGAATTGAAGTCGGGCGGTTCGACACCATGCTCTCGCAGGTAGATACCGGCCGGGCTGTCGCGGCGGATCGTGCCCGCGGGTGAGATGTGGTCGGTGGTCACCGAATCCCCCAACATGACCAACACCCGGGCGCCGGTGATGTCGGAGATCGGTTGCGGTTCGGGCTGTATGCCGTCGAAGTACGGTGGCCGCCGCACGTAGGTGGAGTCCTCGTGCCATTCGAAGATCTCGCCGGAGGCGACATCGAGACCGCGCCAGTTGTCGTCACCGGCGAAGACATTCGAGTAGCCGTCGGTGAACATCTGCGACTGCAGGCATTCGTCGATGACTGCCTTGACCTCCTCGGTGCTCGGCCAGATGTCGCGCAAGTACACCGGCTGCCCGTCCGACCCGGTCCCGATCGGGTCACGGCGCACATCGGCGAGCATGGTCCCGGCGAGTGCGTAGGTGATGACCAGCGGCGGGGAGGTGAGGAAGTTCATCTTGCACTCGGCGTGGATGCGGCCCTCGAAGTTACGGTTCCCGGACAGCACCGCGCAGGCGGTCAGATCGTGTCCGGTGACCGCGTCGCTGACCTGGGGGATCAGCGGACCGGAATTACCGATGCAGGTGGTACAGCCGTAGCCAACGAGTCCGAAGCCGAGCCGTTCCAGATAGGGGGACAGACCGGCCCGTTCGTAGTAGTCGGTGACCACACGCGATCCCGGGGCCAGCGACGTCTTCACCCACGGTTTGCGGGTCAGGCCCGCCTGCACGGCCTTCTTCGCCAGCAGGCCCGCACCGATCATCACCGACGGATTCGAGGTGTTGGTGCACGAGGTGATCGCCGCGATGACGACGTGCCCGTGATCGACACTGTGCACCTCGCCGTCGAGGACCACCTCCACCGGGTCGGAGGGCCATTCATGGCTCTTCCCGCACCGGCACGGTGCCGCCGGCCCGTCCGAGGCGCGGTCGTGGTCGATCGCGATCGGATCGCTGGCGGGGAATGACTCGTCGGATGCCTCGTCGAGGCCGGCTTCCAGCGCCGACGGCAGTGGTTGGCCCGCCAGCAAGGACCCGACGGCGTGCGGCGCGCTGGCCAGCGGGATGCGGTCCTGGGGTCGTTTCGGACCCGCGATGGAGGGCTCGACGGTGGCGAGGTCGAGCTCAACGGTGTGGCTGTAGGCCGGTTCCTGATCGGGGTCGTGCCACATTCCTTGTTCTTTGGCATAGGCCTCGACGAGTCGGATCTGCTGCTCGGGTCGCCCGGTCAGACGCAGATAGTGGAGGGTCTCGTCGTCGATGGGGAAGATGGCGCAGGTCGAACCGTATTCGGGGCTCATGTTTCCCAGGGTCGCCCGGTTGGCCAACGGGACGTTGGCGACGCCAGGGCCGTAGAACTCCACGAATTTGCCGACGACACCGGTCTTGCGGAGCAATTCGGCGATCGTGAGGACGAGGTCGGTGGCGGTGGTGCCCTCGGGTAGGGCGCCGGTGAGTTTGAGCCCGAGGACCTGCGGCAGGAGCATGCTCATCGGCTGGCCGAGCATGGCCGCCTCCGCCTCGATTCCGCCGACTCCCCAACCGAGCACGCCGAGGCCGTTGATCATCGGGGTGTGCGAGTCGGTGCCGACGAGAGTGTCCGGGTAGGCGAGGGGGCCGTTCGGTGTGTCACGTGTGAAGACCACGCGGGCCAGGTATTCGAGGTTGACCTGATGGCAGATGCCGGTATCGGGTGGCACGACCAGAAAATCGTCGAAGGCATGCTGCGCCCACCGCAACAGTTGGTAGCGCTCCTTGTTGCGGGAGAACTCGAGGTCGGCGTTGACCCGGTAGGCGTCGGGCCGGCCGAAGACGTCCGCGATCACCGAGTGATCGATGACCAATTCGGTGGGAATGAGCGGGTTGATCTTTCGCGGGTCGCCGCCCAGCGCCGTCATCGCGTCCCGCATCGCCACCAGGTCGACCACACACGGCACGCCGGTGAAGTCCTGCATCAGCACCCGGGCCGGGGTGAATTGGATCTCGGTGTGGCCGGGATTGCGCGGTGACCACGAGGCCAGGGCCGAGACCTGTCCGGGGGTGACCAGGCGGCCGTCCTCGTTGCGGAGCAGATTCTCCAACAGCACCTTCATACTGTAGGGAAGCTGGACGTCGGTCTCGATCGCATCCAGCCGGTAGATACCGTATGTCTGGTCTGCGACCGTCAGTGTGGAGCGCGCACCGAAACTGTTGCCGCTCACGGTTCGGGCTCCCCGGTAGTGGTGTGGCCACTATGGTTCATGGCGTTCAGGGCCAGCGTGGAGTGCGCGAACGCACCACCGGCCCGCATTTCCGCCGCGACCCAGATGGCTTCCATGATTTCCTCCGGTTCGGCGCCCGTGCGGCGGGCGAGCTTGGTGTGCCCGGTGATGCAGTAGGGGCACTGCGTCACATGGGCGACCGCGACCGCGATCAGCTGTTTCGTCTTCTCCGGCAGCGCACCGTCGGCGAAGACGGCGCGACTGAAATTCTCGAAGGCGTCGTGAATCCCGGGTGCGAGCGCCTTGCGGCGCTCCGAAATCTCCGGCGTGGTGGGCTGATACAGCGACTCGGGCATACAGCTGTCCTCCTGTTTCAGCGTTGCCAGCCGTAGCACAGACACCGCAGCAGCAGCGCGGACCTTGCCTGCCACCATAACCCGTCCGCATCAAATTGCCAGGGCCGAATGTCCCCACCTCCACGACCGATCCGGTGGCTCAACGGTGCAGACTGAGTGGGGCGATCTGCAGGACAGTGTGGAACGATTAATCATCGGCCCGATTCGCTTGCCGCATTGCGCGGCGCGATGGTGTCGGAGGACAATATTGGATGCGTGCGTTCCGATCTGAGCGACGGGTCCACCCCGCGCCGTGAGCGTTACGGTGAAGATCACGGACCGCCCGGGCGTAGGAGATGAGATGTGCGCTGCCAAGGTTGCCTCGTCGGTGATGCAAGTGGCCGAGTTGGATCGGTCGGTGAAGTACTACTGCGACGTATTCGCCTGCCGTGTCGCTGTGCGCGAGCCCGATGCAGCACTCCTTGTGACGCCGGACAACTTTCAGATCTACATGTATGCGAAGAAGGGGGCATCGACCCGTCGCGGGGTAAGCGTTATCGGCGTCCACTACGTCATGTGGGCCGCCGACACCGAGGACGAGTTGGAGCGGATCACCGAGCGACTACGCACATATGACGCGGCCACATACACGCAGACGGTCGGCGGGGTGACGTTCGTCGATGGTTGCGACCCGGACGGCATTCGTGTCATCGTCGCGTACCCGGGCCCCGAGCAGCTGCCGCGGGAGCTGATCGCGCAACGATTCCGCGGGTGACCACGACCGTTGGACAAGAACCGTCGAGTACCAGAGGTCATCGAGCCTCAAGAGGTACCGTGCACGGTTCGGTCAATTCCGCCGACGATGCCCGATCGGCATATCCCGACACTGGCGTGGATCAGCACCTAGCCGCGGATTTCGCCAATCACGGGGTTCCATATGCTGATGAGAACCTTCGATACGAGGTTTGCTCGAGCAAATGGATCGTGCGTGAACAGACGTGTGACGGTGTCTTCGTCGGCACCGTCGACGATGAACTGGGTGCCGGTATGGTCCGCGAGGGGACCCGATGACAGCACCACTTTGCGGCGGACCAATTCGGCGAGCCACGCACGGTGGTCGGTTCGGTGATCATCACGACCGGAGGATGTTTCGGGGCTGTAGGTGTATTCGACGACGAACACGGGCATGCTCTTCTCGTTCTCTCGTGAGTCGATCTATTCAGTGTGCATCCACGCTCGATTCAATACCCGTTCTTCTCGCCCGATTCCTATGACGGTTCATCAGGAGTGGGGGTCAGGTACGCCAGGCAGAGCGACGGCTCGACGAACGGCTCGAGCCGATCGGCCGCGAGAGGTGCCCGCACCTCGGCCAGCGCCCCGCGGATCAAGCCCAGGTGCAGCGAACACACCACGTCCCTGTGTTGCTCGGCTACCTCCCGGAACGGGCAGTGCCGCAACGGGATCACTGGTCGAGTGAGGTTCTCCACCGCGCCCGGGGCGAAGCCGGACTCGGCCAGCACCGTCGACAACCGGCGGACCCCGTCGGCGGCGTCCACCCGCTGCGACGGGGCCGGCCGCTCCGCCAGGTAGCGACCCCACGCCTCCCCGGCCGTCTCGGCAGCCCGGCCGGGCTCGGGCAGAGTGTCGACGATAAGGCCGGTCAGCATCTCCGCCAGCAACCGATAACTGCGCTGGCCGGTGGACGCATCCGAGGTGGTAGCGGCATAGACCATCCGGGGCCGACCCGGCCGGCGGCGGTCCTCGGCGCGACGCTCGGCCAGGCCCGCGTCGACCAATCCGTCCAGATGAAACCGGGCCGTATTCGGATGCAGGTCGACCCGGTCGGCGATGTCCTGTACGCCCATCGGTTCCGCCGCGGCGCACAGCAGGTCCAGCACCCGGTTCCGGGTCTCGCCGAGCGCGGTCGGCAGCGTGGGGTCGGTCAACGTCTGCTCGCTCATACTGCCTACTTTAGCCGAGACCATTAGTAGAAACCATCTGTATCGGCGAAGGAGGCGGCGCGCGGTCGAGCATCGGATCGTGCCAGGTCAAGTACCCTTAGTGATGCTAGTCACACGCGTTTCGCCTTCCGGCGGACGACGAGTTTGCACTATTCTAATAGTAAATATTAGTTGTTGTATGAGGCAGTGCTAGCTTGCTCTCCTCGCGCAGAGAGAGGACCTCGTCGTGACCGCATCATTCGAACTCACAGACACCAAAATCGGCTCCGGTGTTCGGGCCGGCTCGGCCATCCGAGACGACGCTGACCGTCTGCTCCGCGAGTATCGGGCGAAAGCCGCACTGGTGACCGAGTTGTCACTCGATGGCCCACTGTCGGCGAAGTCGTACGCCGGGATGAACCTCCCCACCGCCCGCCGTCGACGGCATCCGGCCGCCAGCGACCCGCCTTGGGGCCGTGCCGAGGTCGAGGCACTGCCGTCTGGTTCGGCACTGCTCGTGGTCACACGGGGATCCAACCGCGGTGACTGGTTCCTGCTCGATCAGACGGTCACCACGATCGGTCGCCACATCGACAGCGACATCTACCTCGACGACACGACCGTCGGCCGCCGCCACGCCCAGATCCGGCGTGACAACGACTCGTTTCGGGTGACCGATGTCGGCAGCCTCAATGGCACCTACCACAACCGGGCACCGGTCGACACCGCACTGCTCGCCGACGGTGACGAGATCAAAATCGGAAAATTCCGGCTCGCGTTCCTCATCACACCGCTGTCAGCGGCAACGGATCAATGACCCCGACGGAGTGAGTGATACGGCTTTCCCCGTCGACCATGATCGCCCCGCAAGCTGTTGCGTGGCGTCCTCGACCAGCACGAGGCACCGAAAGCCGCTCGAAAATCGTGATGCACGGCCGTGAGCCGATAGCCCGCTCATCCCGTGGGAAACTGCTCAGACTCACGTTGCCCAACCAGCGGGCCGGAGTTTCGGTGCAGGTGGTGTAGCCGTAGCCGACGAGTCCATGGCGCCAGCTGCCGGTATCCAATCGTGCGCGCCCAAGCGTTCCGCGGTCCGTGGGTCTCAACCCGCGAGCCACAGACGCCGCCGTGCCACGGCCTTCATCTTCTCCACGATCTCCGGCCGGAGCGGAGTCGGGGGGTTCGGGTGCAGCTGCGCGTTCAGACAGCGGAAGAACTCGCAGGTATCCATACCGAAGACAGCGACGATCTCCTCCGCCGGGCCGCCGCCATGCGGGAACCAGCGAAGCGCGAAGGGCATCATCCGATTCACCTTTGCCGTGTTTCCGGTCATCGTATTTCCTTTCCCTCACCGCTACCTGGCCCGAGTCGACGGCGGAGCATCCCTATTCCGGTGGGTCTTCGCAATGGACTCCGGCGACGTGGTCGAGGACCGATAGTTGTGTCACCAGTTCGCTCATGTTCGTGGTTCCATACAGTTCGAGTTCGACTTCGACGCTGCTGGTGAGTGGCAGCACCGTGTCCAGATTGTCGCGCAGGCGGGTGAGGACGCCGCCGGTGTCGGTATCGGGGTGTCGGGTGGTAAAACCCTGAACGGCGAGCCCGTGCTCGGTGCAGGCCGAAATGATGCGCCGGAGTGCGCCGGTGCCGTCGGCGTACCGCACTCGTAGGAGGTGCTGGCTGGGCTTACCGAGCCGGGTGGAACGGACGACGACCGGATACGCGAAGGCGATGACGAAGTGGCAGCCGGTGACGAACACCGCCGGAAGGATCAGCCCGGCACCGGACGCGGTCCCGATCGCGGCGGTGAGCCAGATCGACGCCGCGGTGGTCAGTCCGCGCACCTTGTTGCGGCGGACGAAGACCAGCCCGGCGCCGATGAAGCCGATTCCGGAGACGATTTGGCCGGCCACCCGCGAGGGGTCGAGCGTGACCAGGCCTTCGGCGAGGACGTCGCTGAACCCGTACTTGCTGACGATCATGAACAATGCGGCGCCGAGACCGACGAGGGTATGGGTACGCATCCCGGCGGACTTCTGCCGCAGTTGCCGCTCCATACCCACCGCCGTGGACAGCACCACGGCCACCGACAACACCGCCAACATCTGCCACCAGGACGGGTACGAGGTCACTAACATCGCGCGAATATTCCTTTGACGATAGGACAATAAGAACGGCCGCGGCCTTCACGCTGGAACATACGGTCCCGCAAGCGTGCCGGTGTTGTTGAAGGTCGGGTCTATTCTGCTTCTGGATGGGACGACGAACTTGCCGCCACCAACGGTGGGTTGGAAGGTCCGAAGCCGGAAAGGTTGTTGGCCTCGAGGCACTCTCGCAACGTGGGCGTGTTGCCGCGGCGACTCGGAGCGGTGCGCCACACCTGCGTCTCGAATGGGAAGATCGACTCCCGCCGTCGACGTTCGAGGTCCTTGACAGGTGTCATGGCGGGCGAGACCCGTGGCGGCGAGACCGGTGTCGGTGCGGTCAGTGTCCTGGAGGGGCGACGACGTGCGACAACCTCGAGTATGGCGACAGCGCCGATCGCGGTGGTAACCGCCACGGTGAACCCCCAGCGCTGGAGGTACTCCGGTGATGCCGCGACGGCCGCGTGGAGCGAGGTGGCGAACAGCGCACCGGCGGCCGCGACCGATACGAGCGTGGACCGCCGGTCTCGGGCGGAGGCGAGCGCGTGGGGCAACAGACAGCTTTCAGCACTATCACACAACTTACCGAGTTCGGTATGCAGAAACGCGATCTCGTCGGCGGTGCGGTTCGCCAGCGTTGATCGAAGGTGTGTCGATTGGATCCGCGGAGGCCGGTGAGCACCCGCGGGGTGTGTTTGCAGAAGCCGTGTCTCGATCATCCGTGTGCGAGCCGCCGCGATGTCGCCGAGGCCCGCGAGGGCGCCGCGTTCGCTCAGGTGGCGGCGGTTGCGCAGGAGCGACAGTACGCGTCGGTGGTCCGCCGAGTGCTGTGCGCGGAGGGCGACCCAGCCGATGAGGCAGTAGACCATCTCACGGCTGCCCCGACCGAGATGGCCGGGACCGGTAGCGGTAGCGGTGGCGCCGAGGTCGACGGCGAGGGCCCGGGCGTCCTCGCGAATCGCGATCCCCGACCCAAGACGAGACGCCCTGTCGATCAGCGGGGCCCGGTGCCACCGCAAGAGTCCACGGTAGGAGGGGGACGCGGCCCCTGCGCTGGGTGTGGTGCCCGATTCATCGACCAGTCGCCGTACCGTACCGACCCCGTCCGTGTGGACCTCGATGATCAGGCCCTCGAGGGCTCCCGAATCGGTCCAATGAGGGCCGCGGATTGTCAGGCTGCGCAGCGGCCGGTAGACCTCAGATCTGGGCAGTCGGGTGTCCAGCCGCGGGAAGACGTCGATCGGGCTCGCCTCGGCTGTCAGCCCGAAGGGACGAAGAAAGGCTTCGATGGCGGCCCAGAATTCGGGGCTACCACCGCCGCGGAGCGGGTCATTGTGCCGGTCGATCAGGCTGCCGGTGCGGTCGGGGGTGAGTTCCTCGCAGGCCAGCACCAGCCCGTTGCCGGGAACCTCCCACAGTGACAGGCACGTGGCCGGTGGGCCGACGTAGCGGTGTTGTGGGCCGGCAGGTGCGCGCTGGTTATCGAGTGCGAGGCCGAAGGTAACCGGGGGACTGCTGCGATCGACGATGTGCCGGAACGCCAGCAACTGTGCGTGCGGTCCATCGTCTCCGGTGGCGGTGGGGGCGCTGATGCGAGCCGGCGGGAAGGGCTCGACCTCGTCGACCGCGGGTACCGGGACCGGGTCGGCGCTTTCGACGATATCCAACGGCAGCAGGATGACCCGCAACAGTGCCCGGCGTCTCCGCGACGACAGCGAAGCCGGGTTCGGCCGACGGGGAACGAGTCCAGGACGATTCATTTCTGTTCCATCAATTCTCGACACATCCGGTACTCGTGCGCCGACCCCATGGGTCGGCAGGGAGACAGTCATCTCACCGGATGTTGTGGGAGTGCCCCTGTCTCGCTCACCCTGAACTCGTTGGGAAACACGTCGTCCCGGCCGCGGAGGGGCCGGGACGGGCGTGTCAGAGGCCGGAAGTTGGCCCCCGATCGGGTGGTCACACGCGGGGCGGACCAATAAGACTGCGATGTGCTTCCATTGAACTCGGCAGGGTTTTGTGAGCCGCTGTCACCGCTGTAGAAAAATGGAAGAGAGTGCAGTCGCTGATATTTCCACGCTCCGAGCCGTTCTCTTCCGAAGCTGCTACGTCTGATATGGGCGCGGGTCTGGGCTGTTAGCCGAGTTCGCGGGGCAATATCATCGATCGCTCAGGCAGCGAGGAGGGTGGCGGGGTGCGGTGTTGACGCCAGTGTCGCGTCAGCTCTTCCGCTTTCGGGTGAATAGAGTGGACGCGATCGCCTTCTCTCGCTTCTCCGCCCGGCGCTCCTTGAGGGCTCGTGCGGACTGTTTCGAACTCTTGACGGCGGACTTGTCAGCCATTGTCGGTCCTTTCCGAATCGGCAACCGCGAACTGACCTCGACCATACCCAACAAAAGAAATAAGTCCAGTTCAGCGGCCGATTAGAGGCGGTTCGATGATGCGCGGGCCGTGACGACGGCGTCGGTTGGTGCGTCGGCGGGCTGTTCCCCGATCCGAGGTACTCTCACCCCCTGTGGCGTCCGATCCGGTCGCGTGCGACGTCCGCCGGGAGTTTCCGAGGTGCAAGGCGCGCAGGAAATTTCACGGACTTGCTTATTTCTTCCCGATGGCTATGGTGCAGGGCAGCATTAGTGGCATCTATTTGGAGGACTGAAATGTGAGTGCAGCTACCGATCGTCAGTGGGCGGTTCGTGACGCTGTTCTGCGTTGGCTTCTTGCGAAGACAACGGAGGGTTATCGCAGCCCGATTCTGGACGCGGATGCCATCGGAGCAGAGGTCGGGTGGGTGGCCTCGCCGCTCACCCGCGACGAAGTCGTCGACGCCTCGATGTTCCTGTTCAAGGAGAACTATGTGACAGGCGTGCCGGTAATGGGGATCGGGATTCCACGACCGATGCTGACTGTCGCGGGACGTCGGGTGGCCAAGACCGGCAAACCGCTGAGGTACAAGGTCGACGCTCACGAGGCGAAGGTGCGCCGGCGTCTGGCGGCACCGCTCGCAGAGACATCCGCGACAACGGCGGCAGTGAAGTGAAAGAGAGAATGACTCGACCGGTCACTCGACGATGAGTACGTGAGCACGGGGTTGAGCGCGGAACCTGTGCGGTCCGCGCCGTCGTCGGCGCAGACCACGCCGGCACCGACGAGGTTACCCAGTCCGGTCGCGCCGCGAGGTATGTGTCGTATCCGCGTACGCACACTCCGTCGCGAAGGACCGACCCATCGGTCGACTATTTCATTGGTTAGCGATCGGTACGGCCTGGACCGTATGTCGGCGCCGGGCGGCCAGGGTGCATCACCGAAAACTCCGGAAGGATAGCAGAATTCATTGCGGTCCTACTGGATGACAGGGTGCTCCGAAGATCGTAGCGTGGGCGCTGGAAGGATCGGCCAAGGTGCGCAGAGCGACCTACAGTTTCGCCTGCCCGTCGCCGTTCGCGCGGCGGCGGGCACGTTGTTCGCTGGTGAGGGTGTAACGGTCGGCAATGACTTCGCGGCCTTCTCGTGGCGTCCATCATGAGTGTGAGACCCGACCACAGGATTCCGTCGATCCTCGCCGGTGCCGGGTCGATCAGTACCGATTCCGCGGGCTGCGAGTGAACTGAGCCCCACCACATTACGTTCCCCACCTAACGCCACATTTGGCCCGCCCCGAGGAGGACCTGTCCCGTGAACCTCAATGTCGCCCTACTGTTACTTGTCCTCACCGGCGGAATCGGTGGCACCGCCGCCATCCAGGCCGCGTTGCGCCGTGCCGCTGACCGCGGCCGGCGTGCAGTGTTCCACGTCAGCGGCTGACCAATCCTTCTCGGCGCCAGGCCCGCCGGGGGCTACGAAGGGCAGAGATGAGCGATCCTGCGATGGGGGTGGGTCTGATACGGGCGCTGCCGCGCATCCCGTGCCGGCTCACTTTCATTTGCAGGTCCGTGCCGCCGGGTGCGTGTGGGTCCGGGCAGATGCCTTTCCGACTTCGTCGACCCACGGCACTGAGGATCCCACCCCAGGATGGCGAACACGGCTTGCGCGGAGATTGGCGTGTGGTGTCGAAAGGGCCCTGCACGACGTCGAGGTGCACGATCAGGCCGATCCCCGGCGACGTCGTCTATGGCGACGATATCGAGCGTGCCGGCGCCCGAAGTTTTCGGCGGTGGCCAGTCGCCGACGACCGTTTGATCACTACCCTCGGCGCCAGTCCGCTCTTGGATTGGTCTTCCGGATGCAGCCGCATGGGGGGCGTCCCGTGTGACCGTCGGTGCAGGCTGCAGCTGTGAGTGGCGGTGATGGAGGCCAGGACGTTCGGATCGCTCGGGTTCTCCTTCTGTCTGCCGGCCCGATCGCTACGGGGACGAGGGTGTGATCACCGGAGTGTTCCCGTCCGAGATGCATCCGGCGAGGTCCTCGATTGCGGTTGTCCCGATCGCCCTGCCCGAACTTGCGTTTGAGAGCTGCCCGCACCGTCGAGGCTGATGCACCCTCGTGTGCGCGGTACACCTGGTCTACGCCCCGCTGGATGTTCGCCGCGACGGGCACCAGATCCGCCGCACACCCGATGTCTATGCGCACTGGAACCTCGACCACATCAACCTCGATCCTCGTGCATCACCGCGCGCTCACCTTGAGAGTATGAGAGACGCAGGATGACTCAGCTGCCCATTCGTCGTCGATGGCTGTGGTGCATGCTATCGCGGCTGAGATCTGTCGGCCGGAGGCTGAATCAGCCGATCGGGCTCTCCCATTCAGGTTCCTTCCTCGGGTCGAGAGCGTCCCGATCGACCCGGCAGGGGGGTGCATCGCACCGTTCGGAGTGGGTGCCGCGCGCAGGAGTCGACCACTGCGACGAACACTGTCAAATCAGGGACCGCTCGGCGAAAGGCGTGCGATGGATCGCTCGTTTCTGGGCGAGTTTCGTGCACAGGTATTTGCGGGCGAAGACCGCGTACACCGTCCCGGTTGACCAGAACTCCGCCGGCGGTTTCCCGCCACGCGGTACCACCGCGCACGATGTATAGGGTGGCATCAACTACGAAGGGCGGCAATTCTTCTCGGGTCGCCTCCCGCGACCTGCCGTGCCACCCGGTGCAGGCAATCGCGATTCGAGGGGCGCCCACGCTGCGTCGGTGACCGGCGACGAGTACACCGCGCAACCATGTCCCCCCGGGCACAATGAGATCGGCGATGATGACATTGTGGGCTCCTGTTGGGGCGGTGATCTGGTGATCACCGACCCAATCAGGAGCCCACTTTCTTCGATTCTCGGCGCGCGCCAGTTCGAGTTCTCACACGCACTGTGGCGCAGCCGCTGGAATGACCCGCAACCGATCATTGGGCGGCATGGACTGTCGTCGCACTCGGGCTTCGCGTGCTGGGGCGATTGGAGTGCGGCATGCAAACGCGATCGTTATGGCATTGATGGCCGAGACCGCCGGTGCCGATCGTTTGGCGCGGCCGCCTCCTTGTTCGGGCACTGTCTGGCGGTGCTAGGTGACGAGCAGCTGTCCGAGCCGACGGCGGTGGGTAGATGGTTGTGCGCTCTGGGCCTGCCACATCCAGTGCAGTTGCTCGAGTCGGGCGGTGATGCCGATCAGCAGGTCCTGGGTGACCGGGTCCGCCTTCTCGGTGGACTCGATGCGGGCCCGGAACCGCTCGATGACGGCGGCCAGGTTCGCGGCGATCGTCTCGACCACCTCGGCGTCGGGTGTCCAGCCCTCGGCGAATCCCGTGGTGCCCGCGTCCGCGGCCACGGTGGCCGCGCGGCCGTCCGGGCTGACACCGATCGCGGTGGCGCGTTCGGCCGCCTCGTCGGTGAATTTGCGTGTGACGGTGGCCAGCTCGTCGAGGGAGGGGTGTACCGCCAGGAAGTGGGGTCCGATGACATTCCAGTGCGCCTGTTTGGCGATCAGGCTCAGGTCGATCAGGTCGACGACGGTGCCCTGCAGTGCCTTGCCGGCGATTCGTTGATGCTCGGCGTCGAGGGTGGTGGTGATGGGGGAGGGGGTCATGGTTGCTCCTGACGTTTTCGTAGGTCGGTGTCGGGGTCCTTGTTGTGGTCGTCCAGGCCGATGTTGTCCCGATTGTGCTGTCGGCGTGGTGGGGGATCGTGCCCGTCGGTGAGTTCGGTACTCACGTGTGCTGCGGGTGTCCGGCGCTCTGCGATCTCAGGCACTGTCCTCGAGAGGCGGAACCGTGTTCTACTCAGCCTCGCTGAGCCGGTGTGCGAGCACTGAACCGGCGTTTCCTCCCGGGGCGCCGTGATCGGTCTCGGGGGCGAACATCACCTCGAGATGGGCCTTGATCTGGCGCGTGCTCATCGATCCGCCGTGGGCGAAGGATCGATGGATTGCCGCGGCGGGCGTGCGCGATCGATTCATTCCTCGTTCTCTCTTTCTCGGCCTCCGGGCCGCTACCGGCGCAGGGTGGCCGTGCGTGCGGCGCAGCGTCACGACGGGCGCCGCGATCAGAGTGCCTTCGGCCACAGCCCGGTCGGCGTGGCCGCGGACTGAGCACTCAGGCCGTCGGGGCGATGCCGAAACACCCTCACCGCGCACTGAGTCGCGGCGGTGTAGTGATCACCGCGGCGCGCTGTTGCCAACAGCTTGTGCCTGATCGACCACCACCTAGTCGTCAGTGGCAATGGACACTGTGCGGGTGCCCGGTACGGTCTTGCTCAATGCGATCGCGATGCGGCGTTCGGATTCGTCTGCGAACGGGCCTGCGAGGGTGACGCAGCCCTCCTCGACCGTCACGCGCCAGCGTCCGTCCCCGGTATAGTCGTCGAGGCGGCGTTGCGCGCCCACGGCGATCGTCTCGTCCGGTTTGAGCATCAACCGCACCACGTCACTGCGGCTGAGGATGCCCACTACCCGCCCGTCGATATCCACGACCGGTAGACTGCGTAGTCCCTGCTGAAGCAGCATCTGGCTCACATCGGCCAAATAGTGATACATCGGCGCCGCAACGGCGGGTGCAGTCATCACCTCGCCCACCGTCTCCGAGCACGTTTGTCCGGCCCGCAACACGTCTCCACTGTTCAACATCCCAACCAACCGGTCGTGGTCGTCGACCACCGGCACCGCCGCGAACCCGTACTCGGCCAGCAGCACTGCGGCCGTGCGCATACTGTCGGATTGGCGCACCACTCGAACCGGTCGCTGCATCACGTTCAACACTCGCATCGTCACCACTCGTTTCAGTCGATCCGGCACCCACCACTAAAATGCGCCGGAAGTTGGCCCCCCGTTAGGTTTCACGCGGATGCAGGCCGATGACATTCGCCGTGTTTAGCGGAAAGGAGGGAAGCCGGCGAGGTCCTCACCCCAAGTAGCTGGAACCCGAAACTTGGTAGTCCGTGATGGGGCGAGTCGGCTTTTCTCTTGGCCGAGCGTCGAGTGCGACATTCCAACCCTCAGGCAGTGACGAGGACGGCGGGGAGGTGGCGATGCTCCAGGATGGCTTCAGCTCTTACGCTTTCGAATGAACTGAGTCGATTCGAGGGCCTTCGCTCGCTTCTCCGCCCGGCGCTCCTTGAGAGCACGTGCAGACTGTTTTGAACTCTTGACGGCGGACCTGTCAGCCATTGTCGGTCCTTTCCGAATCGGCAACCGCGAACTGACCTCGACCATACCCAAAAAAAGAAATAAGTCCAGTTCAGCGACATATTCGGGGGAACGGCACGTCTACCGAGCCACGCGCAAAAGGGCCGGCTCGGAGTGCGTCGACGGTGACGACGGGATCGGCCAGAACGTCGTCACCGGTCTGTTCCCGCGCGAGATACCCTGCGCCTCAGTCACTCCCGCGCCGATCATCCTGCAGCATCAACCGGAGGTTCTCCGAAATCCCAAGACGCGCAGAATAGTTCGATACCTGCCTATTCCTTGCCGACTGCTATGGTGCATGGAAGCATCAACGGCATCTACCGGAGGACTGAAATGTGAGTGCAGCTACCGATCGTCAGTGGGCGGTTCGTGACGCTGTTCTGCGTTGGCTTCTTGCAAAGACAACGGAGGGTTATCGCAGCCCGATCTTGGACGCGGATGCCATCGGAGGAGAAGTCGGGTGGACAGCGTCGGCGCTCAGCGACGACGAGGTGTACGACGCCTCGAACTATCTCTTCAAGGAAGGCTATGTGACAGGCATGCCGGTGAAGGGTGTCGGGATTCCACGACCGATGCTGACTCTTGTCGGACATCGTGTGGCCAAGACAGGCAACCCCCTGCGGGCCAAGGCCGACGCTCGCGAAACCAAGTCGCGCCGGCGCCCGCAGACTTTCGCAGAGGCATCCGTGACGACAGCGGGCACAGCGAAGTAGACGGCTCCGACCGTCATCTGACTATGCGTACGTGAGCACGGGATCAAGCCCGCCGAAACATTGTCCGACCATCACCACACCCGAAGGGAGGTTGACATGTACACCAACGTGGCACTGCTGCTGGGGTTGCTCGCCGGAGGAATCGGCGGCACCGCGGCCCTGCAAGCACTTCTGAGGCGGCCCGGCAGACCGAGCCATAGGGCATCCTCGGTGATCCACTTGGGCCATGTCTCCTAAATGTTAGTGCACGGGTGCATCATCGCGGGTGCAATGTCTACCTGACGGTGAAGACCCCAAGCCTGCGAAAGTCTGTCGCGACGGATCCATAGTCGCTACGACCGCGATCTCGGCCGCTGAGACGCCGAACAGTGCGGCCAACAACATAATCCACCCTGAACAGCAGAAATGGCGCCCACAGTGAGAGTGTCACCGCAGGCGGCCATTGCGAGTGCCAGCGTGGTGACCAGGAGCAGCGAGGGCTTGATGTGCAGATGCGGGCGTCATTCGCCGAACTCGCCGCGACACCTCTGTTGGCCCGGGGGCCTGGGGTCCGGGACTCGAACCACGTTGGATCTGGCACTCCAGGAGTACACCCGAGCCGTGCCGCTGCTGGAACTCGGCAGCACTGCAGCGATTCGCACCAGCGTGCTGGGTGGTGTCGACCCTGCGGTGCTCAGCACTCTCGCCGTCGCCGATCAGGTTCGCTCTGGTGACATGCGCGTAATCGACGTAGACGGTCTTGACCTCGATCGATCGTTGCGTGCCGTGTGGCGGCCGCCACGGCAATTGGCCGGTGCTGCCGGTGAACTCGTACGTCTTGCGCGTCGAGACGGACAGGAGAATGCGGCTACCGGAGTTGTCCACGCTCGGTGAAGCGTGGATTGCCGGGAATCACGGTGTCTGTATGTCCGATGTCAGGCGACGCCAACGACCCATCGGTTCCTTGGCGAGCGGGGCTGCCGATGACTCTCTGAAAGCGTTTGTGGTCTGGGCTAGGAAGTCGTTCCGAGGCGCACCTGGTGGCGTCGCGCCGGCAAGGCCGCGCCGGGTGGCACAGCGGTGCATTGTCGGTGCCGGCGAAGCGCTTCCCGCTGCAGTGCGACGTAGGCGATTCATGACTCGGCCTGAAATGTGGAGGGGGCGGTCACTCGCGTGCTACATCGCGCTGCGCGCTCGACCGACCGGTTCGTCGAAGCAGCGAGTTCAGCACCTAGTTCTAAGGTAGCCTTCTGGCTGTTTGGATGTTTCGGCTCAATTCAGGTGTTCCGCCATTTGATCAGATTGAGCCAGGGAGACATATATGGGTTCGGTGCATGTCCGATTGCAGCACATCCGGTGCGACTCAGAATTCGGCCGGACAGCGTCAGATGGCAAGTGACTGGATTGCGGTGACTAGGGCCATCAGTTCGATGTCGGAACTGCTGCACCCCCGCGAGAGATCGTTGATCGGTGCGTTCAGGCCTTGCAGGATCGGTCCCAATGCGACTACCCGTCCGAGACGTTGGGCGATCTTGTAGCCGATGTTCCCGGCGTCGAGGTTGGGGAAGATGAACACGTTCGCGCGTCCCGCCACCGTAGACCCTGGTGCTTTCGTGATTGCAACCTCCTGGACGAGAGCAGCGTCGAACTGCAGGTCGCCGTCGACGTGAAGTTCAGAGTCGCGTTCGCGCACCAGTTCTGCCGCCTGGCGCACGCGGTCGACGCGGGGGTGTTGAGCGCTTCCCTGGGTGCTGAACGACAGCATGGCCGCGACCGGGGATTGTCCCGTCAACTCGGAGTGCGTGGCGCATGCAGCGAGGGTGATGTCGGCGAGTTGGGTGACGGACGGTTCGGGCACGACTGCGCAGTCGGCGAAAGTCACGGCTCGGCCGTTGGGTAGCAGCATCAAGAAGCAACTTGACAGTGTGATCGTATCCGGTTCCAGTCGGACGATTCGCAGGCCTGCCCGCAGCACATCAGATGTAGAGCGAGTAGCCCCGGCGACGCATCCGTCGATGATGCCCGCGCGGGTTGCCGCTGCCGCGATGTGGATCGGGTCGGTCTGCGCAGCCGCGATGCGGTGCGGCTCTTGCGCGTAGCTCGCTGCGATGACTTCGCGAACGACGTCGTCGACGCCCTCGACGACATCGGCGATCCATTCTTCCGGAACGAGACTGCCCGCGTCCCGGGCGGCGACGTGGATGGCCTCGCGCCTGCCGTACAAGCGTGGCGTCACCACACCGCTGCGGTTGAGTGCGTGTGCGGCGCGGATGGTGCGTTCGTCCTCACCGTCGGCGAATCCGATCACTCGATTACGTCCACTCAGTTGGGCAAACCATCGTTTCGACAATGCCGAATGTGGTGTCGGTACTTCGCGTTCCGGGTTCAGCATGAGTTCGGAATTGGTCACTTGTCTGGCTCTCTCATCGAAGACGGGGCGGTCGTCGACCTCTCGACGACCGCCCGCGTGGATCAGAACACGACGCCCATGTGGGTTACACGTAGTCCTTGTACTTGTCGAGCAGGCGAACCGGCTTCGACAGCGCGTCGCGGCGGAAGGGGTCGCCGAGTTCGCGGGTGCACATGATCTCGATGACCGTCGTCTTGCCCTCGTTCATCTGTGCGGCGACCGCGCGCTGCAGTGCGGGACCGACCTCTTCGAGCTTGTCCACCACGATGCCCTCGGCGCCCATCGCCTGTGCGATTCCGGCGAAGGACTCGCTCTCGAGCTCACCGGCGACGAAGCGGCGGTTGTAGAAGTCGACCTGGTTCTTCTTCTCCGCACCCCACTGCCGGTTGTGGAAGACGACGGCGGTGACCGGGATGTCGTGCCGGACAGCCGTCATGATCTCGCCCAGGCTCATTCCCCAGGCGCCGTCGCCTGCGTATGCGATGGCGGGCCGTTCCGGTGCCGCCGCCTTCGCGCCGATGATGGTCGGCAGCGCGTAACCGCAGTTGCCGAAGCTCATCGGGGCGAGGAAGCTGCGCGGCTTCTCGAACCGGAGGTAGCTGTTGGCGACGGAGTTGATGTTGCCGATGTCGGTGGAGACCATCACGTCTTCCGGCATCGCCTTCTCCAGCTCCCGCAGCACCTGACGCGGGTGCAGCCAGTTGCCGTCCTCGCCTTCCTGTTCGGCGATCATGTCGAGGCTGAACGCATCGCGCTCGTGCGTCCACTCGTCGAGTTCCTTCTCCCACGCGGCCTTCTCGGCGTCGATCTTCTCGCCGCGTGCCGCACGGTTGGCATCGCAGACGAGGGCCTTGCCCTCGAGCCGCTCGGTGAGCGCGACGGCAGCGGCCTTCGCGTCACCGCAGATCCCGACGGAGATCTTCTTGACCAGACCGAGCATCTTGTGGTCCGCGTCGATCTGGATGATCTTGGCATTCTTCGGCCAGTAGTCCATGCCGTGCTGCGGCAGAGTCCCGAAGGGGCCGAGGCGGGTGCCGAGGGCGAGCACCACGTCCGCCTGGCTGATCAGCTTCATCGCGGCCTTCGAACCCTGGTAGCCGAGCGGTCCGGTCCACAGCGGGTGGCTGGCGGGGAACGAGTCGTTGTGCAGGTAGCTGTTGACGACGGGGGCGCCGAGACGCTCGGCGAGTGCCTTGCACTCCTCGACACCGTCGGCCATCACCACGCCGCCGCCGGACACGATCACCGGGAACTCGGCCTGCGCCAGCAGTTCAGCCGCCTCGTTCAGGCTGGTCTCCCCGCCGGGGCCACGGTCGAGGCGGGTGGGCTGCGGGATCTCCGTCTCGATCTCACCGTAGAAGTAGTCGCGCGGAATGTTGAGCTGCGTCGGGCCCATCTCGGACATCGCGCGGTCGAAACAGCGGCCCGTGAACTCGGCCATGCGCTTCGGGTTGTTGACGTGCCCCTGGTACTTCGTGAATTCCTGGAACATCGGCAGCTGGTTGGCTTCCTGGAAGCCGCCCAGGCCCGTTCCCATGGTGCCGGCCTCGGGGGTGACGATGACGACGGGGCTGTGCGCCCAGAACGCGGCAGCGATCGCGGTGACACAGTTGCTGATACCCGGACCGTTCTGCCCGATCACCATGCCGTGCCGCCCGCTGACCCGCGCATATCCGTCGGCCATGTGTCCCGCGCCCTGCTCGTGCACGACCGGGACCAGTCGAATCCCGGCGGGAGCGAAGATGTCCATCGCATCCATGAAGGCGGATCCCATGATGCCGAACATGTCGGTGACGCCGTTGGCGACCATCGTCTCGACGAACGCCTCCGACGGCGTCATCTTCTGTACACCGGAGACAGCGGTGCGATCGGCACCGTTCTTCTTCTTACTCATGATGCGCGTTCCTCCTTCGAGGGTTGGGCTGCGCTAGAACCAGCGGGAGTGTTGGCTTGAATTTCGGATACCGATACGTAGAGTTCCGATTTCGTGAATTGGTGTTGACGGTAGGCCGTTTGACGGCGTTAGTCAACGCATGATTATAAAAACCGGTACGTTTCGTTCGAAAATCTGGTATTCGATGCCAATGGGTCGCCGTTTCGGTGAGTGCGGTCGGGACGTCGACGGCGTGGTCACGAGCGACCAGGTGTGGATGTGCAGGTCGTCGCCTTATCTCATCGTCCGCGCCATCGAGCTCGCCGGAGTGCAGAGAGCGGCCGATGTTCTGGTGGGTGGTGCCATCCTGAAATCGCCGGAGGTGCCGTGCGATTACGTCGCGGTGTCTAGGGACGTAACCGCTAGAGGGCTTTGAGTTCCTCGGTGACCTCGGAGACCGACTTCTTCGCGTCCCCGAACAGCATCGAGGTGGTGTCGGCGAAGAACATCGGGTTGTCGATACCGGCGAACCCGGAATTCATCGACCGCTTCAGCACGATCACCGACTTCGACTGATCCACATTCAGGATCGGCATCCCGTGAATCGGCGACGACGGATCATTGCGCGCGGCCGGGTTGGTGACATCGTTCGCCCCGATCACCAGGGTGACATCGGTGCGCGCGAACTCGTCGTTGATGTCGTCCATCTCCTTCATCGCGTCGTACTCCACATCCGCCTCGGCGAGCAGCACGTTCATGTGCCCGGGCATCCGGCCCGCCACCGGGTGGATGGCGTACTTGACCTCCACCCCCTTCGACTCGAGCATCTTCGCCATGTCCTTGACCGCGTGCTGGGCCTGCGCCACCGCCAACCCGTACCCGGGGACCACGATCACCTGGTTGGCGTACGCCATCTGGATCGCCGCGTCCGCCGCCGAGGTCGACTTCGCCGTCTTCACGGCGGTGTCCCCGACCGCCGCCGCACCCCCGCCGCCACCGAACCCGCCGGCCACGATCGCCGGGATGGACCGGTTCATCGCCTTCGCCATCAGATTGGTCAGGATCGAACCCGACGCCCCGACGATCATCCCGGCCACGATCATCGCCTGATTATTGAGCGCCAGACCGGCGGCCGCCGCGGACAACCCGGTGAGCGCGTTCAGCAGCGAGATCACCACGGGCATGTCGGCGCCGCCGATCGGCAGCACCACCATCAACCCGAGCACCGCCGCCAGCACCAGCACCCCGACGATCCACCACTGGCTGGTCGGTGCGGCCGGATCGATGGCCTTGACCCCGATCGCCACCGCGAGCGCGACGGCCCCGATCAGCAGCACCGCATTGAGCGGCTGCTGCAACCGGCCGATGCCGATCGGCCGGCCCGGCAACGTTTCCTGCAGCTTCAAAAACGCGATCACCGAACCCCAGAAGGAGATCGACCCGATGATCGCCGCGAACAGCGACGCGATGACGATGTGCACCGTCGGCGACTCACCGTGCGCGAAGGCGGTGAACCCGTCCGAGTCCAAAAATTCGGCGTACGCGATCAACGCGACGGTGCCGCCGCCGACCCCGTTGAACAACGCCACCAGCTGCGGCATCGCGGTCATCTTCGTCCGCAACGCCGGCGGCACCCCCAGCACCACACCGATCACCAGACCGGACACGATCAGCACCCAGTTGGAGGTGCCGCGGATCGCGATCAGGGTCGCCACCACCGCGACACCCATGCCGGCGGCGGCGATCTGGTTGCCGCGGACCGCGGACTTCGGGCCGGTCAGACCCATCAGACCGTAGATGAATATCGAGAACGCCACGATGTACAACACGTTGACCACATATTCCATTACCGGTCCCCACCCTTCTCAACAGCAGTGACATCGGAAGCAGCGGCGGCGGCGGCGGGGATAGGCTTGGACTTGAACATCGCCAGCATCCGGTCGGTGACCACGAAACCACCGACCACGTTGATCGTGCCGAAGACCAGGGCCACGAACAGGATCACCTGCAACCCCCACGGCGGGCCCACGACCTTGCCGAGCACCACCAGCGCACCGAGGACGACGATGCCGTGGATGGCGTTGGTGCCCGACATCAGCGGGGTGTGCAACGTGTTCGGGACCTTCGAGATCACCGCGAACCCCACGAACCCGGACAGCACCAGGATCGCGATGTTCGCCAACAATTCGGTGTACATCAGACGGCCGCCTTGGTGTCTCGATGAACATCCGTATCATCGCGGAGTTGCTCGGACAGGTCGACGAACTCGTGGGTTCTCTGAAGGACCATCACATGGTCGAGAAACACCGCCAGCGGCGTCGCGAGCATTCTGAAAAGCGTTGTGATCATGAGATTTCCTTGGTGTCGCGGGTGACGCAGGACGCGGCGAGGACCTCGTCCGAGAAATCGGGGGCCAGCCGGCCCTCGACCAACATCAGCTCCAGCAGCGCGGAGATGTTCTTCGAGTACAGCTCCGAGGCGTGCTCGGGCATGCTGGCGGGCAGGTTCAGCGGCGAGCAGATCGTCACCCCGTGTTTGACCACGGTCTGACCGGGCTCGGTGAGCTCGCAGTTACCGCCGGTCTCCCCGGCCAGGTCGACCACCACGGAGCCGGGCTTCATGCCCTCCACCGCGGCGGCGGTCACCAGGCGCGGGGCCGGACGGCCGGGCACCAGGGCGGTGGTGATGACCACGTCGAAGCCCTTGATCGCGTCCTCGAGCGCCTGCTGCTGCTGCGCCCGCTCCGCCTCGGTCAGCTCGCGGGCGTACCCGCCCTCACCGGCGGCGTCGATCCCGAGATCGAGCCACTGGGCACCGACCGAGCGGACCTGGTCGGCGACCTCCGGGCGCACGTCGTAGCCGGTGGCCCTGCCACCGAGACGCTTCGCCGTGGCCAGGGCCTGCAGGCCGGCGACACCGACCCCGAGCACCAGCACCGTGGCGGGCTTGACGGTGCCCGCGGCGGTGGTGAGCATCGGGAAGAACCGGGTCGACTCCGACGCCGCGAGCAGCACCGACTTGTACCCGGACACGTTCGCCTGCGACGACAGCGCGTCCATCACCTGGGCACGGGAAATCCGCGGGATCGCCTCGACGGCGAACGCCTGCACCCCGGCCGCCTTCAGCGCGGCGACCTGATTGTCCTGGTTGCGGGGGGCGAGGAACCCGATCAGGGTCTGCCCGGCATGCAACCGGGCCACCTCCTCGTCCGACGGCGGCGCGACCTTCACGATCACGTCCGCCGACCACGGATCGGCGATGGCGGCTCCTGCCAATTTGTACGACTCGTCCGGGATCAGCGCGCCCAAACCGGCACCCGACTCGACCACCACGTCGACGCCCTTGGCGATCAACGACGCCACGACTTTGGGCACCAACGCGACCCGACGCTCACCGTCGTTCGACTCCCGAACGACGCCGACCGTGCAGTGACGTGTCCGAGTGCTCTGGGTCGTCAACAACTTCTCTTCTCTGTGTGCTTGATAGATAGTTAATGAAGAACTGCGACAGCATCTTTCGCTAATGATCACCTCTGCCGGACGATGGCTCGGCACGGCTGATTGGTGACTCACCTGTCGCGGAGCCATGGCTGGCGGCGGAACGGCGGCAGCCGCGGGGGCCTACGCGGCCGCAGGTGTGGTGTCGGGGACTTGTCTAGCAGGGTTGATCAACAACGAGGCGAGCGCGCCGACGAGAAGAAGCGCCGCGGACAGTGCGAACGACATCACCCAGCCACCGCTCACGTCGATGAGAAGGCCGAACACGATTGGTGAGACGATGCCAGCGATACCGAAGCCGGTATTCATCAGCCCACCTGCGGTGCCCGCATGGTTCGGGGCGATATCCATCGGGATGGCCCACAGGACAGGATTGGTGAGCTCGAGCAGAAAGAACGCCGCGGCAAGGCACACAATTGTCAGGACGAGGTTATGCACGAACAGGGTCGGTGCAATGAAAACGAACGAGCCGAGCAGGCCTGCGACCAGTACCGCTCGGCGTGCGATCTTGAGGCTGCCGGTCCGGCGGAGGAGCGCATCTGAAATCAGGCCGCCAGCCATGTCGCCAAACACTCCCGCGATTAAGACGAGGGCAGAGAACGCTGCGAACTTGGCCAGGTCCAGACCGAAGCTTTCGTGGAAAAATGAAGGGATCCACGTGAGGTAGACCCACAGCATCCAGCCGTAGCAGAAGTCGACAAAGGTGACGGGGAGTATTCGGGCGAACAGTGCTTTCCACGGCACCGGGGGGCGGACATCACTGCGCTGGTCGGGGGTCAACTCGGCCAACTCTGTGTCGGTGATTTTCGGATGGTCGGCGGGCCGATCCCGATAGTAGAACGCCCACACAATCGCCCACATCAAGCTGATGATGCCGAGCACGACGAACGCGAGCCGCCAGTTGTAGACGGCGATGAGGCCGGCTACCACCAACGGGGCGATCGCATTTCCGATCCGGGCGAAGGCGTGCGTGATGCCCTGGCCGAAGGCCCTTCGATCAGTCGGCAACCATTTGGCCATCGCATTGGTAGCGGTGGGGAACGCGGCACCCTCACCGAACCCGAGGCCGAGTCGCGCTGCGAATAGGGTTACCAACCCGACCGACAGCCCGGTGCAAACGGTTGTGAGCGCCCACACGACGCCTACGACGGTGAGCACTATCCGCGGACCGAATTTGTCGCTGAGGACCCCACCGAAGATCTGGAAGAAGGCGTACGGGATCGAGAATGCTGCCAGGGCAAGGCCGAGTTGTGTGGAGGTGAGCCCCAGATCCTGCTTGATGAAGGGGGCCGCGGTGGAGATGCTGACACGGTCCATGTACGTAATGAAATACATTCCGCACAACAGCAGCAGGACTTTGCCACGTACCCGGTGGCGCAGCGACTCCATCAGAGTTGCACCGGTGGCGGGAGGGCGAAGTGGGGGTATGGACACCGTCTTGGGTTGATTCGTCATTGAATGGTCTACCTTCATGATGCCAGGGGGCGAGGTCGCATCGGCTGGCCGTGAGCCAGTCGCAGTGCCGCCAGATGAACGACGTTGTCAGGGTTGAAACCCTCGGTATGCCCGGACTTGCGGAGCAGGGCACGTGCGGGCCGTAGTGAGACACGGTTCGCCGCGTTGGAGTAGGCAGGGCCCGAGTCACCCCGTTGGGGCGGGGGAGTGGGACACAAATGCACCATTTTGCTCGTTCCAAATTGTGGAAGCGTATGCCATAGAGACGCTAGGGCAGCATCGGCGATGTGTCAATGCTCACACAGCAGCCTGAGTCGTTTGACCGCGTTTTGCGACACGCATTGGCCATAAACACATCTGACATCCCAGCAACGGTTGACAGAACGAGTGTCGGTGCTAGAGGATTTGGAATAGAACACCACAATATGGAATTACTGCCACGTGCGGAGGAAGCCGTGGCAGCCGCAGGAAAGGACAACCGATGCCCGAGCAAACCCCCCCGACGTGCGCGGAAGATCCCGTCGCATCGATCACGGAAATCGTGGCCCGGGCGCGCGCCGCGCAGGCAACATTCGAGACCTACTCACAACAGCGGGTCGACGACGTGGTCGCCGCCGTGGCGTGGGCCATCTACGAACCGGAGCGGGCCCTTGCCCTGGCCGAATTGGCGGTCCAGGACACCGGCCTCGGACGGGTCGAAGACAAGGTCGTGAAGAACCAGCGCAAGACACTCGGCACGCTGCGCGATCTAACGGGGGCTCCGTCGGTCGGGATCATCCACGAGGACGTACAGCTCGGAATCACCGAGTACGCCAAGCCTGTGGGGGTAGTAGCGGCCGTCTGCCCGTCGACCAACCCGGCCGCGACGCCGGCGAACAAGACCCTCATGGCGCTCAAAGGACGTAATGCCGTGATCATTTCGCCGTCGCCGAAGGGTGCCTCGACCGCCGCGATGTTGGTGCGTTACATGCATGCAGAATTGGACAAGGTCGGTGCACCTCGAGATCTGGTGCAGTCACTCGCCGCACCGAGCAAGCCGCTGACCAACGAGCTGATGAACCAGGCCGATCTCGTCGTGGTTACCGGATCCCAACGCAACGTCCGGCAGGCGTACTCCAGTGGCACTCCCGCCCTCGGCGTCGGGGCCGGCAACGCCCCGGTGATCATCGAGGCCGACGCAGACGTCGAGGATGCCGCCGCGAAGATCAAGCAGAGCAAGATTTTCGACTACTCAACGAGTTGCTCGTCGGAAAACTCCGTGCACATCACGGACACGGTCTACACCGAGGCACTGGAGGCGCTGAGAAATCAAGGAGGATACCTGCTGACCCCAGCAGAAAAGGATCGGCTGCAGGCCGTGATGTGGCCGGACGGCAAACTGTCCTCCGCCATCACTGCACAACCCCCGGGAAAAATCGCTGCACTCGCTGGACTGGATTCACTGGAGGCCCGTGAGGCCGACTTCTTCATGGTCGAGGAAGATGGTGTCGGCCCAGAGCGCCCCTTCTCCGGCGAGAAACTGTCCGTTGTGCTCACGGTCTATCGCTATCACGATCTCGACTCCGCCCTGGACCGCATCCAGCGATTGCTCGACTTCCAAGGTGCGGGGCACTCTTGCGGAATCCATACACGCAACGTGGAACACGCCCACACGGTGGCACGGCGACTGCGAGTCGCCCGAGTCCTGGTCAATCAGGCGCATTGCTTCGGTACGGGCGGCGGCTTCGATAACGGGCTCGGCTTCACCCTGACGATGGGGGCGGGTACCTGGGCTGGCAACAGCATCAGCGACAACCTCTCGTACCGGCATTTCCTCAACATCACACGACTGGCGCAGGTGATCCCCCCGCGGGTTCCGACGGAAGAACAACTGTGGGGCAACTACTTCGAAAGGTATGGGCGATAGACCATGAAACTGCTGGAATACCAAGGCAAACGACTGTTGTCCGAGTCGGGGATCACCATTCCCGACGGGGCAGTAGTCTCCAATGCGAGCGAGGCTGCCGCGATCGCCGCTACCCTCGGCGGAAAGATCGTCATCAAGGCGCAGGTACCGACCGGCAAGCGAGGCAAGGCCGGGGCAATACGGTTCGCCGAAACCGCGGCACAGGCTCAGCACGAGGCATACGATTTGCTGGGGTCGTCGGTGGACGGATTCATCGTCACCGAGGTAATCGTCGAGCAGGCCCTCCCGATAGCACGAGAACTCTACGCCGCGATCCTCAACGACCCCGCGAGTAAGGGCCCCCTCCTGTTGTTCTCGACCCAGGGCGGGATGGACATCGAGGAAGTCAATTCCACTGCACCGGAAAAGGTACTCCAGCATCAGATCGATATCCGGACTGGATTGTCCGAAGAGGAGGTCGTGACTCTGCTCTCAGACACGGACCTGCCCACAAGGACGCGGGCGACGGTCGCTGCCACCTTAATTCGGCTGTACGAGGTGTACCGACGTGTCGACGCCGATTTGGTCGAGGTAAACCCATTGGTTCTGACCGAGGACGCCGTGATCGCCGCTCTCGACGCCAAGATTTCTCTCGACCCAGGTGCCCTGGTGCGCCACGAGGAGCTAGTGACAAGCCTGGGCGGTAGCCAACCGGCTAGCGAAACCCCGCTCGAACGAGAAGGACGCAAACTCGGCTTACAGTTCATCGAACTCGACGGCGATGTTGGGGTATTGGCCAATGGTGCCGGGCTGACCATGACCACGCTCGACGCGGTCAACCACTATGGCGGGCAGCCCGCGAACTTCCTCGAGATCGGCGGCGACGCCTACACCAAGGCAACACCCGCCTTGCAATTGCTGCTGAATAACCCGAATGTACGAAGTCTCCTGGTCAACTTCTGCGGCGCATTCGCCCGCACCGACGTGATGACCCGCGGCGTTGTGGACGCATTGACAGCGTTGCGCCCCAACATTCCCGTGTTCTTCTCCATCCACGGTACCGGCGAAGAGGAAGCTATCCAGATCGTCCGTGAGGTGCTGGGAACCGAACCCTATGACCAGATGGATGACGCCGTAAAGGCCGCGGTGTCAGCGGCATGCACGGCGCGCGAGGAGGTAAAAAACTGATGTTGGTAACCGCAGACGAAACGGTGATCGTTCAGGGCATCACTGGAAAACAAGGCTCGTATTGGACTGAACGGATGGCCGATTGCGGCACCCGCATAGTTGCTGGAGCTAGCCCTGGCAGAGGAGGGCGCACCGTGGCCGGAGTGCCGGTCTACGACTCGGTCACCGCCGCAGCATCTCACCACATGCTCGACGTCAGTGTGCTGTTCGTGCCACCCCTAGCGGCCAAAAACGCGGCACTGGACGCCATCCACGCCGGGGTGCGCAAGCTGGTATTCCTTACCGAACACGTTCCCTACCACGACGTGATGGAAATCCTTGCCGAGGCACGCGATCACGGCACTCAAGTTCTCGGCCCCAACACCGCAGGGCTAGTGGTGCCGGGGCAGGCCTCGGTGGGCATCATGCCAGGGTTTGCCGCGAACATCTTCCAACCAGGCAATATCGGAGTGGTCTCCCGCAGCGGCAGCCTCGGCACACTAATCGCACTGAACCTCGTCAGTGCCGGGTACGGGCAATCAGCCTTCATCGGTATTGGCGGCGACCCGGTTCTCGGCACCACAAGCCTCGATGCAATCCGCACGCTTGACGACGACCCGCGCACCGAGGCCGTCGTGCTGGTCGGTGAGATCGGTGGCTCGATGGAAGAGGACGCCGCAGAGTACATCGCTGGTATGTCGAAACCTGTGGTCGCGTTCATCGCTGGACGCAGCGCGCCGCCGGATCGCCGGATGGGCCACGCCGGTGCCATCGTCACCGGCGACCGGGGAAGCGGCGGCTCGAAAGTCACCGCACTGACCAACGCGGGCGCGACCGTGATTGACGTCCCCAGCCAGCTTGCTGACGCCCTGCAACAGCACGGAATATCCCCAGCAAGTGTGACCGGGGGGCGGGTCGGGGCGATCCTCTGACCTGCCGTGTCGACCCGCCGTATCCGATTCCACCGCAGGATCGGCGGGGCGACACACCAAGCGGGAAGAGCTCGCGCACGCCCAAACGGTATTGGCGGCACCGCGGTCGTGGAGGGGACGGAAACAGCGCCGAAGTCAAGGTCCCGACCGGTCGGCTTCCTGAACCGTGGCGGACGTCCCGCTCCCCGTTCTTGCCAATATCCCCGGAACGAGCTCGGTGCCAGACGCAGCGTTCGACGTCACTGAGAACCGGCCCAGCCAGCCACCACTCGGGAACCACCTCCTGCACTTCGGTGCGGACGGCTTGGGCGCTGGCAACATCGATGAGAATCGGGGCGGCAATCGCTCGCGCTTGCGTGAACGCATCGACCCACTTGGTAGAGTATTTCATTATGTGGGAAGGGGCGAAGGCGTGAGAACAGCTGAACACCCGGCACCGTCGGCGCAGAACCGTCAGGTAGCCGGTACACAAACAATCACCAGAGCGCTTTCCGTCCTGCGCGTCCTGCGGGACGCGGAAGGTGACGTAGGGGTCACCGAGATGGCCCATGCCTTGGATTTGCACTCCAGCACGACGCATCGCATCGTGAGGGCGCTCGTCGTGGCCGGCTACGTGGTGCAGAACAAGGAGACCGAGCGCTATCGACTTGGTCTGGAGGCTTTCCTACTCGGCCGCGCTGCAGGGCAAACCCTTGGCTTCGATGCGGCCATGCCCCTGCTCGACGGCTTGGCGGAGGAAACGGGTGAGTCGGTCAATCTTGTTGTCCGCGACGGGGATCACGCCCTGGTCATACTAAGGGTCGAATCCAAGCAACCTCTACGGTTCAGCCAACCTACCGGAACACGGATCCCGTTGTACTGCACGAGCACAGGCAAGGCGCTACTCGCCTTCGCCGGCGATCTGAACGCGGAGGTGGCGCGGCTAGGGGAACTCGAACGGCTGACCCCGGCAACAATCACCTCTCCTCGGGATCTACTCCGCGATCTCGAGGAGATCCGGTCACGCGGCTTCAGCATCAACAGAGGTGAGCGCGTTCCCGGGGTGTGCGGCGTAGCTGCTCCGGTCCTGGGTTCGGGTGGGGTAGCGACTGCTGCCCTGGCGGTGCAGGGGCCGGAGATCCGAATGCCGGACGACCGGATCGCGGAACTGGGGCCGCTCGTGATGGAGGTGGCGCGAGCGGTCGTTGCCTCGCTCCCAGCAGGTTATGAGATCTGACTTGGCACTGTAGGACCGAAACAGGATCGTGAGTCCCAATCGACGTCTTGGCGGGGTATCTGCGCTCCTCGAACGTAGCTGGCTTGTCACTCATCGCTAGCTGGCCTCGTCTGGGCCTGGGTAGTGGTCGGCGCCTCGGGTTTGTCAAAGGTGCGATGCCACCGTTTTCGGTTGGACTTACGGGCGAAGGTGCGGGACAGAAACGTCGGTCTCCACCAGTGTCCATCGGTGGGGACGCGATCGGCGCATTGCCCGGGATGGTTCGTTCTTTGGTGAGCACCTGTCCCCGGTCTCTCGCGTCCCCGATCTCTTGCTGACGCCATGCCACCCACCAGACTTGGCCAAGTAGCGTTGGCGACTAGGGTCCACGGGCAGTCGTCCATTCTCGGGGCGATTGCTCACAGGATCTCGGTTACAGTTCGTGGGACAACTACACATCACGGGGGCTCGCACCAGCGGGCTGAGAGGACGGCTAGGGTCGTCGACCGTCGAACCTGTCCGGGTAATGCCGGCGTAGGGAGCATCAATGATGAGCACAAACGCATCTAGACCCAGATCCGTCACCACGGTGCCGATCGAGGGTAGCACCGAGCAGTACCAAAGGTCGGGCGACGTCCGGGTGCCGGTCCGACGTGTGCACCTCACTAACGGTGAGCACCTCGACGTAGGCCACGCAGCGGGCTCGTACACAAGCGTGTCGGCCGCTTCGGACGGGAGTCATGGAGATGAGTGAGCAGCGAGTAGTGGTGCCGATCGGCTTCAGCGTCAACGGCGAGGACCACGAGTTCACGGAACCGTTGACCGTCACCGGGCTGCTGGAGGTGCTGAACCTGCCCACCAAGGGCATCGCGGTGGCAGTGAACGGCGCCGTGTTCCCGCGCGCCCGGTGGGACGAGCTCGTGGTCCGGGGCTGGGAGATCGAGACGCTCACGGCGGTGCAGGGTGGCTGACGCGACGCCCGGCGTGCAGAAGGGCCTCACGATCGCGGGCCGCACGTTCGGTTCACGGTTGATCATGGGTACCGGCGGCGGCGCCAACCTGACGGTGCTCGAAGAGGCGCTCGTGGCGTCCGGCACCGAGCTGACCACGGTCGCGATGCGCCGCGTCGACGCCGCAGGCGGCACCGGTGTGCTGGACCTGCTGCGCCGGCTCGACATCGCGCCGCTGCCCAACACGGCCGGGTGTCGCGGTGCGGCCGAGGCGGTGCTGACGGCGCAACTCGCCCGTGAGGCGCTCGAGACCGATTGGGTGAAGCTCGAGGTCATCGCCGACGAACGCACCCTGATGCCCGACGCCATCGAGTTGGTCAGCGCTGCAGAGCAACTGGTCGACGACGGTTTCGTCGTCCTGCCGTACACCACCGACGACCCGGTGCTGGCCCGCAGGCTCGAGGACGTCGGCTGCGTGGCCGTGATGCCGCTGGGTTCGCCGATCGGCACCGGGCTCGGTATCGCGAACCCGCACAACATTCAGATGATCGTGGAGGGTGCGGGGGTTCCCGTCATCCTCGACGCCGGCATCGGGACCGCCAGCGACGCGACCCTCGCGATGGAACTCGGCTGCGACGCGGTGCTGCTGGCCACGGCTGTGACCAGGGCGAAGGACCCGGCACTCATGGCGTCGGCGATGCGTGGAGCCGTGGTGGCGGGGTACGAGGCACGTCACGCGGGCCGCATTCCCAAGCGGTTGTGGGCGCAGGCCTCAACTCAGACGGTGTGAGAGACGGCGGTGCATCACCTGGCAGGCCGCCACATGCCGAGGGAGGGTGGGAGCAACCTACGTTTCGGGTCGAAGTGTCTGAGTTCAGGGCAGAACCGTTGATATTTCACGGCATCGAGGGGCGCTGACGACCGCTGCCCGTGACGATCGGCCGGGGTGGAGAAGGATTTCATCATCGTCGCCGCGGGCTCGGGCGTTGTAGGCCGGACAAGGGTGAGGAACTCGAGCCTCACCCGCTGGGTGCCGGATCTGGCGGCGAACTCGCTCGTCCTCCGTCGCCGCGCGGTGGTGAGGTCCGGCGTCCCCGCCAGTCGAAGTAGACCGAGGTGGGAACACAGTCGCGCGCTTGCGCTCAGGAGAACGGGCGATATCCCGCGCGCAGCCGGGCGGCGTCCCCGTCATCTCGATCCCCACGCCGTGGCACATCGCATGCGCCGCGTGGGGATCGATCGCTGAGCGCGTCTCCGCGGAATTCCTATCCGACGACGAGAGTCACGGCGCCGGACGCGATCACCAATACGATGACGGCGGACCGAAACATGCCCGGCGTGATCCGGCGGGCAATCGACAGTCCAGTGAGGTTGCCGACCAGCGCGGCGATGACGAAGACCGGAAGGCGCGGCCAGACCATCGAAACGGTGATCTCGTCGCGGATAAAGAGAGTGCCGAGTGCGATGACATTCGCGACGATGAAATAACCTGCGAGATCGGCGATGAATGCCAGCGGTGGCAACCGGGCTCGCATCAGGAGCAGAACAGGAGGCGGACCGTTGAGGGACGTCGTGGTCCCGAGGTAACCGCCGACACCGCCGGTCAGTACTTGCGCAACGGCAGACGGCTGCCGTGGCGATACCGTCCGGACCGGAAGGGCCATGGCGATTCCGCACAACATCACCAGCGCGCCCGCTGCCGGCTTCAAATACTGCTCCGGCAACAGACTGAGAGTGACCGCACCGAGCCACGCTCCAGGCAAACTGCCGCCGCCCAATAGTGCAACCCGACACCAATTGATCTGGCTCCATAGCTGGTACGCCACGTTTACGCGGGTGACCAGGCCGGCGACCAGATTGACAAATACCACTTCGCGTACGTCGAATCCGACCATCAACATGACCGGAGTCGCGATAAGTGCGGTTCCGAAGCCGGTGGCGCCTCCAATGATCGAGGCGATGCCGAGACACAGGACGCCCACAAGTAACAGCGTCATCGCGACCCCCTTCCGATCCGGGCAGCACACTCCGCAAGGTTTGACGCTCATGTGGCCAGGCATGACCGCATTCACGAGCGACATCAGCTCCATGTCGATACTGCTGCATCTGCGCGAGAGCATTCAATCCTGCCGCGTACCCGAATGCCCAGTTGAGTCCCAAAAACACCTCGACTGCCCGTACTGGCATTGCGCGCCGGCGAAGGTGCTCGTCGACGAACACAAGAGTCGAGACCTGCTCGCGGCCGGATTCTCGGTGGTGCGGCTGCGCGAGGACAACCTCCCGGCTCTGGACATCGACCATCCCTACTACCAGGAAGTGCGGGTGCACTCCACCGTCGCGCGACGAGGACCCGTCATGGCGGACATCCACGACTGGATCACGGACCTGACCGCGTCACTCGCGCGCGTGACGGGACCGGTCAGAAAGCCGCTGCCCCCAACCGACATCCGAACGCCCCGGGCCGGACCAGACGAAAGCCCCGGGCGAGAGGTCCTACCTGAGCATACCGGCGCAGATCCACGCCCACCGCCGACACCTGTCATCCAACACCGGCATGTTTCTCTGCAATTCGGACGTCGGTCCAACGCCAAACATGAACTACGCTCAGTGCGGGTCTGTCAAGTTAACGGTGTAACTGTTTGAGCTGTGGCTACTTTCGTCCGGCGGACAGGCGTCCGTCGAAGGTGATCTCGAAGGCATTCAGCGCTGCCTTCCAGCGGTTGGACCAGCGCTGGCGGGCGGTGCCTTTGGGGTCGAGGCTCATGATGGCCAGGAACACACATTTCAGGGCCGCCGCCTCGGTCGGGAAGTGGCCGCGAGCCTTGACAGCCCTGCGGATTCGGGCATTGACACTCTCGATCGCGTTGGTCGTGTAAATCACCTGCCTTATCGCGTGGTCGAACTGCAGGAACGGCACAAACTCGGCCCAGGCGTTGGTCCACATCCGGATGATCGCGGGATAACGTTTCTCCCATTTGTCGCTGAACTCGGCGAACCGGTCCAGCGCGGCCTGCTCCGACGGCGCGGTGTACACCGGTTTGAGGTCCTTGGCGATCTCGGCCCAGTCCTTGCGGGAGGCGTAGGCGTAGGTATTGCGGAGGAGGTGGACCACGCAGGTCTGCACGATAGTCTGCGGCCACACCTGTCCGATCGAATCGGGCAGATGCTTCAGACCGTCACACACGACGATCAGAACATCCTGCACACCACGATTTTTCAGCTCCGACAACACCCGGAGCCAATACTTCGCCCCTTCCCCGTCGCCGTGCTCGCCGGCCCATAATCCGAGGATGTCGCGAGTGCCGTCCACAGTCACCCCCATCACGACGTAGATCGGCCGGTTGGCCACGTTGCCGTCGCGGATCTTGACGTGGATACAGTCGATGAACAGCACCGGATACACCGGGCGGATTCCACTGATCGAAGCGAATCCTTCCCCGAGAGGATTACGATGCCCAGGTATGCGTGGAACAAGTCACCACAGGAAGACAAGCGCCGCTACTTCGAGCTGATCAGACAAGGCCACTCAGGATCGAAGGCGGCAGCGACGGTCGGCGTGTCGCTGAGCTGTGGATCGTTGTGGTTCATCGACGCTGGCAGTGTGTCTTATGTCGAGAGTCCGATCAGTAGCCGCTACTTGAGCCAAGACGACCGTATCGAGATCGCCGACGGGCTGGCCCGTGAGGAGTCGGTCAAGACGATCGCGGAACGCATCGGCAAAAGCTTCCAGTCGGTGTACAAGGAGATCGCACGCAATCGAAAATCCGATGGTCGTTACCAACCGTGGTACGCCCACAACCAGGCACACCAGCGTCGACGACGCCCGAAAGTGCGTGTGTTCACCCATGATGACACGCTGCGTCGGCTCGTCGCCGCTAAGCTCGGCAAGCGCTGGTCGCCGGCACAGATCAGCCGGTGGCTGCGGCGACGTTACCCACGCCGCACGGCGTGGCACGTGTGCGTTGAGACGATCTATGAGGCGGTGTACCGCAGACTGGTCTTGGCTGCGACGGGCGGGTCTTTGCGCACCGGCCGGACTTATCGCCGGCGCCGTGGCCGCGGACGATCCCGGGACGGTTCGCTCAAGCAGTCAACGAATATGACGCCCATCGCGCAACGGCCAGCCCACGTGGAATCACGTCGTCGGGTCGGGCATATCGAGGGCGACCTCATCATCGGCGCCGGCCAGAGATCGGCGATCGCGACGCTCGTCGAGCGCAAGACGCGATTGACCATCCTGGTCGCGATCCGTGGTGGCCACTCCGCGCAAGTCGTCGGGGATGCTCTCATCGAGCGCTTCGCGCAGATGCCCGTCTCGCTGCGTCGGTCGCTTACCTGGGATCAGGGCAACGAGATGTTTCACCACGAGCGTATCGCGGACGCCACCGGCCTGAGGATCTACTTCGCCGATCCCCACTCGCCGTGGCAGCGGGGATCAAACGAAAACACAAATGGGCTTTTGCGGCAGTATTTCCCGAAGGGAACTGACCTAAGCTGCTGGACCCAAGACCAGCTCGACGAGGTCGCCACCGAACTCAACGACCGTCCGCGGCTATGCCTGAATGACCTCACTCCGAACCAGGCTGTGCGACGATGGTGGCCCCTGCACGATTACCCGATGATTCGCCACGACTAGTGGAATCCGCCCCGGGTCCAGCGGCCGGTTCTGCCACTCGAGCATGCCGTCCATCACCCGTTCGGTGATCGTCGAGATCGTCTGAGGTTCCCCCTGAAAAGTGGACATCGAGTTGGCGGGACTCCAGTCCCGCTGGAAGGATGTCCGTATGCCTCCTCGCAAGCGTCGGTCGTTCACGGCCGAGTACAAGGTCGAGGCCGCCCATCGTGTGATCGATTCCGGTCGTACCATCGCGGAAGTGGCCCGGGAGCTGGGCCTGAACGAGAGCCTGTTGGGTGAATGGGTCAAAGTCGAGCGCCGCAGGATCGCTGCCGCCGAGGTCCATGGAGAAAAACCTCTGGACACGGCCGAACGCGCCGAGTTACTGCGACTGCGACGGCAGGTCGGCGAGCTTGAGAAGGACAACGCTTTTCTGGTAAAAGCCTCGGCGTACTTTGCTGCGATGCAGAAGAATCGACCCGGTTCGATCTGATGGTGAAGTACGCCGGCCCCGACGACATTGCGGAGACCGCCGGTACCGCCGCACCCGAAGGTGAGCGCTTTTCGATCACGCGGATGGCGCGACTGTTGACAGTGTCCACATCTGGCTATTACCAGTACATCAAACGTAGGGCCACCACGGTACTGACGCCGAGGCAGCAGCGTCGCGCCGACCTCGAAGTCAAGATCGTCGAGATCCACAAGGATTCGAAGGGAACCTACGGGTCTCCGCGGGTCACGGCCGAGTTGCGTTCTCAGGGTGAGGTGGTGAACAACACGACGGTGGCCAAGATCATGGCCTCGATAGGTATGGAGGGCATCAGTCCGCGCACGTTCAAGGTCAAGACGACGGTGGTCGATCCGCAGGCGTCGTTCCCGCCGGATCTGATCGAGCGGCACTTCGACCAGGGCAGACTCGATGCCGTCTGGCTCACCGACGTCACCTATCTCACCTCCGGTGAAGGTGACATGTTCTTGTGTGCGATCCGGGACGGCCATTCGCGGAAAGTGTTGGGATACAGCATTGCTGATCACATCGGTGCGGAGATGGTCACGACAGCCATCGACCGGGCCGTGGCTGCGCGCGGTGGGTGGTGTCGTGAGACGATCCTGCATTCGGACCGGGGTGGAGAAGGCGGATTCAACCGGTCGTCGCAACACCGTGCCGTGAGGACGAGTGTACGTGTTCGGCAAACACTTCCGCTGGAGTTCTCCAACCGTGGACCTTTCGGGGACGGTTGTTGAGCGCATCGGCGACCGCCTGAGGCTCACGGAACTTGTATCGGGACAGATCAGTTCCCTTCGGAAAATATTGTCGCAGCAGCCCATTGGTGTTCTCATTCGTTCCGCGCTGCCATGGACTGTACGGATCACAGAAGTAGACACGGATACCGGTTGAGGCGGTCAGCTCGGCATGACGCGCGAGTTCCTTTCCGCGATCCCACGTCACGGATCTGCGTAGATGCTCGGGGAGCGGTGACAGCGTCGCGGCCAGAGCATCACGAACGGACTCCGAACCATATCCGGACAGCGCCGGCCCGTTCTTCACCATCGCCGCTGTTCCATAGCCTTTCAGTCGCGGCAGGTGTAGTAGTGTCGTGTATCTGCTGGTGCGCTCGACGAGCGTGCCGATCGCGGACCGGGTCAGACCGATGATGAGGTCGCCCTCCCAGTGCCCCGGGGTCTTCCGGCTCTCGACCTCGTCAGGACGGGCGCTGATGGTCACCTCCTCGGTGATGAATCCGGTGCGCTGTTTGCGCGCTCGCGCACGAGGCTTTCGTAGCGCCCGGCCGGTGCGCAAGCAGGCGACGAGCTCCCGCTCCAAGCCGCCGCGACCCTCGATGTAGAGCGATTGGTAGATCGCCTCAGGTGAAATGCGCATCGTCGGGTCATCCGGATAGTCGATCGGCAGGCGATTCGAGATCTGCTCCGGACTCCACGCCGTCGCCCACCGACGATCACCGCGCCGAGGCTTGTTGCGGCCAATCCAAGCCGCATCCGGACCGGACACCACGGTTCCATCGTCGGCACGAATCACACCGGACAGTTTGTCCTGCACATATTCTCGCAACCGATCGTGTTCGGCGAGCTTCGCCGGCTTCGGGCGCCTCGCGGCGAGATCGGCCTTCCACTGCGCGGTCGACGCGCGATACTCGAGCTTGCCATTGCGGGTGGCGGCGTTCCGCCGCAACTCTCGCGAGATCGTCGACGGTGACCGTCCGATCCGGTCAGCGATGTCGCGCATATTCATACCCTTGGCTCGCAGCAGCGCGATATCCTCACGCTCGGTGAACGACAGGTACCTCCCCGAGACCGGGGTCAACTCGATCGGTGGCATCCCACCAGCCTGGCGGAACCACCGTGTCCCCACCGGCCCCGACACGCCGCATGCGGTCGCTGCGTCGTCGCTCGTGAGACCCTCGGCGATCCGCGTCCAGAATGCCCGCTCTAGATCTCGGCGTATCGGAGGACGTCCCGGTGACCGCATCACCGCACGCCCCGTCAACGCTGCCGCCCACCCGGGTGGTCGTCCCATCCCACACCTCCGTTATCGAGGTGTTGCTTCCACCGGTTGAGCCTGGTGAATACACGGCTCACCTGACCGCGGCCGCCTGTTTTCGGCACGGGTTGCGTCGGTCGATGGGTGCGACCGGGATCTGCTGGGACAATAGTCCTTCCGAATCATTCTGGTCGACCTTCAAGCACGAGGAATACTATCGGCACGTCTTTGCGAGGAAGTCTGATCTCGTTGCCGCAGTTGACAGCTGGATCATCTTCTACAACACTGTCCGACGACACTCAGCAGTGGGAATGCAAAGCCCCGACAGCTACGAGAAGTCACTTCGGGCGGCAGTCGCCTGAAGCAGGTAACCCCCTTGTCCACCGTTCGGGGGTGCCTCTCTATTTGTCAAGCAGCCCTTTCGGATTCTTCCTCGCGTTGTCGGTGGCTGCGTTTTTCGTCGGCGAGCATGATGCGCCAGACGTGATCGGACAGGTGCCGCTTGAGGCTGCGGTTCGCTGCGCGGCCACTCTTGCCCTCTGCGATCTTCTTGTCGTAGTAGCCGCGGCCGGTGCTGGCAGGCATCCGGATCTGGACCATCGCGATCGTGTAGAGCGCACTGTTGAGTTGCCGGTCTCCGTACCGGGACAGGCGGTGGCGATCAGTGTCGGCGCTGGCGATCTGCACCGGTGCCGAGCCGTTGTAGTTTGCGAAGGCCGCGGCGGTCGGAAACCGGCTGACGCGCCCGGTTCGGCCGATCAAGCGGGCGGCGGTCACCGGACCGATCCCGTCGACCTCCCGCAGACGGGTGCCGTGCTCGTCGAGAGCCTGGGTCATCTGTTTCTCGTTCACCGCGAGCCGGTCGTCGAGGCGCCGGAGGTCGGCGATCAGGTCGCGACACAGCCCGACGCGGGTTCGGTCCACCTCGCTGCGGGCACGGAAGCCCCGCAGCAGTGCCGTGGCCGAGGCGGCAGTCAAGGAGGTTGGCGCCCCGCCGGCCAGCAACTGTCGTAACAACGCGTGCAGCTGATTGGCGATGCGAGTGCGATTGTTGCACAAGTTTGTTCGACGTTCGTCGAGCAAGGCCAGGACGTCGGTCGGGCCTTCGGGGACGACCGGTCGGGCGTCGCCCTGCAGGGCGGCCACACACGCGGCCGCGGCGGCGTCGATGCGGTCGTTCTTGCGCCGGCCGCCGCGGGAGAGTTGCCGGACCCGGGCGGTGGCGGTGGCCGGAACGTCGAGGACCATCTCCCCGAGGACGACTAGTGGTCTGTCTGCGATTTGATCTTGTGGAGGGCGGTGCGGCCGCGTTGGACTTTGGCGATGATGTCTTCCGCGGTCGCTTTCCACACGAAGGGTTTGGGTTCCTCGTTCCAGTGTTGTGCCCACGTGGTGATCGCGTCGGCAAGGTCGGTGACGCTGGTGAAGACGCCGCGGCGCAGCCGCTTGTCGGTCAGTTCTTTGAACCAGCGTTCGATCAGGTTCAGCCAGGAACTCGACGTTGGGGTGTAATGCAGGTGCCACCGGCGACGGTTCTTGTGCGCCAGCCACGCTTTGATTTCCGGGGTCGAGTGCGCGGACAGGTTGTCGAGCACGACGTGAACGTCGAGCGAGCGCGGGACGCTGGCGTCGATCTGCTTGAAGAACCGCAGCACATCGGCTCCGGCGTGGCCCTTGCGGAGGTCTGTGAGGACCTCCCCGGTGCCGACGTTCATCGCCGCGAACAGATCGATGGTGCCGTTGCGCTTGTAGTCGTGGGTCATCGTCCCGGCGCGTCCTGGCTTCATGGGCAGCGACGGCTGGGTGCGGTCCAACGCCTGGCATTGCGTCTTCTCGTCGAACGAGAACACCACCGCCCGCGCGGGCGGGTTCAGGTACAGCCCAACGACATCGACGAGTTTCTCCTCGAATCGCGGATCGTTGCTGATCTTGAACGTCGCGACCCGCCAGGGCTTGAGATTGTGATCAGCCCAGATCTTGGCGACGGAGTCCTTCCCGATCCCGACGCGGGCGGCCATCGTCCGGGTGCTCCAGTGTGTCGAGCCGTCCGCCGGACGCTCCTGATGGGTCAACCGCAGCACTTCTTCGACTGTGCCCGCCGGCAAACTCGGTTTGCGGCCTCGCCCCTTCGCGACCGTCCCGACCCCGGAAGTTCCCTCTTCTGCGAAGCGAGAGCGCCAGCGCCGCACCGCTTCCGGAGTCACCTGGCAACGTCTGGCTATCTCGGCATTGGCCACCCCGTCGCCTGCCCACAGCAAGGCCCGCGCCTGGACCACCTTCCGGTGCGGCAGTGTCGTCGAGGCCGCCATCCGCCTCAACTCCGCCCGCTGTTCGTCACTGACCGACAACGCCGCTGCAACCATGCGTCGACTATATAAAACGCTCGACTAATTCGCAGACGGACCACTAGCGAGCTCGACACGGCCGTGCTGCCTCCGTCGCGCTCGAATCGCCACGACAGGGACCTGCTGGACAGCGTGATCGGCGAACTGCCCGCATTGTGACGCACTCGCGCAGCCATCGGCACGAACCTGCCCGGTACCGCAGGGGCGAACCGATATCTTCCGCTGTCGAGGACGCGTTCGACTCGCCGCGGTCCGTCGATGCGGTGGTCAACACTTGCCGGCGCACTGGTTAGTGGTGGGGTGAGATCGGCCCGCGAGCATGGTGAGGCCGCAATGTGCGAATCATCCAAGGTCGCAGTGTCCTTCGGGGTCGAGCGCAACGGTCCGGGACGAACCTCGGAGGACGTGCATGCACAGCCTTCCCCATACTCATCTTCTACTGTCGATCGTGGGGATTGTTACCGGGGTTCATGAGCGGGAGGGGAAGTTGGTTGGGTTACTTCGGGGGCCGTGTCGTCGCGGTGACGGGTGCCGGCGCCGGGATCGGTCGTGAGCTTGCTGTGCAGCTCGCGAGGGCGGGGGTGCGGTTGGCTCTCTCGGATCTGGACGGATCGGCGGTGAAGGACACGGTGGATCTGTGTGGTGCGGTGTCGGGTTCAGTTTTCGCCGCCGCGGTGGATGTGTCGGACAGGAACGCGGTGTTGGGGCACGCTGCGGAGGTCGGGGACAGGTTCGGCGGGGTCGATGCGGTGTTCAACAACGCCGGGATCCTGTTCGCGGGTGATGTCGTGGATTCGGAGTTCGCGGATTTCGAGCGGGTGATGGCGGTCGATTTCTGGGGAGTGGTGTATGGGACGAAGGCAATTTTTGCCGTATGTGATGCGGTCCGATCGTGGGCATGTGGTGAACACGTCGTCGGCGTTCGGTCTCATTGCGGCGCCGGGATACTCGGCGTACAACGCTGCGAAGTTCGCGGTGCGGGGGTTCACGGAGTCGCTGCGCCAAGAGATGCAGGTCGGTGGGCACCCGGTGAAGGTGACGTGTGTCGTCCCAGGTGGTGTCCGCACCTCGATCGCTCGCAGGGCTGGTCATGCGGTGGGTGTCGATGGTGACGAGGTTGCGCGGTCGTTCGAGGAACGTATCGCCAGAACGGATCCCGGCGAGGCTGCACGGGTGATTCTGCGGGGCGTGGAACGGGGCAAGGCGCGGGTATTGGTGGGCCCGGATGCTCGGGTGGTTGATGTGGTGACCAGGATGCTCGGGCCGGCGTATCAGCGGTTGTTGCCGGCGGCGATGCGTCTCCAGAAATGAGGTGTCCACCCCACAGCCTCGGAGACTGTTCGCCTGTGAATCTGGTCGCGTCGGGGACGCCGACACGCAGCCTCGTTGCTGGCTCCACCGGCCGGGGAGCGGCTGCCGCGCGATGTCACGGCCACGAGCCGCCAGCTGCTCCTGGCGGCTACCCGCGGCTCTGTCTGGTCGTCGCTTTTCCTCTCTTTGGAGCGCCGATCGGTTGGCTGACAGGGCTCCTCGTAGCCCACTGAGGGTGACGTTTCGCACGCACCTGAGAGGGCCCGGTGTCAACGAGGGAAGAGGTGTTCCATCAGTTGTCCCAGGGCGCCCTCGTCCAGGCGGGGGAGGATGTCCATCCACACGCGCAGTGGTGGCCGCCCGATCACGGGTACGTCGACGAATACGAGGGAGCGCTGCGGCGAGGACCAGTCGCGCATGTCGAGTGTCGAGCACCCGGGGACCGGTTCGAAGCCGCTGGTGCACACCACGCTCACCCCGGGCTCGACGGGAGTCAGAACGCGGGTTCCCGGGACGTCGGGGTTCCAGAAGCCGGGGTCCTGCGGACCGAGCACGTCGTTGACGAACACTTGGGAGCCGCGAGGAATTGCCGGGGTGGCGGGGTCGGCGTCGGCGGGGGCGGAGCCGATCAGCACCGTTGCAGCGGCCAGAGCGAGAATGCTGCCGGTACGCCGTCCGGAGGGAATCGGCAGGGCCATGTCGGACTCCTTGATCAGGAAACGTGCGAAAGCGTGTCCTCACGGTAGCCGTTGCCCGCATCGAGTTTCCGCTTCGCGTGGCGGACCGGGCGACAGTGCTCCTGCGGCGGAGGGGCCCAGGCCATGCGTGCTGGATCTGGACGAGTCGTGGAGGCGCTGCGCGGGCTGGTATCCGGGTTCACGTCACAGCTCTGGGGGCTGTGTAGTTGCCGACGGCTCTCGGAGGCGAGTTCAGGCGCCGCAGCTGGGGGCCGCGCGAAGGAGTGGGTATGGGTACCGCAGAGGGGGCCGGCGTTGATTCGTGGCCGATGGCCGCGGGGTGTACGCCTACACGCAGAATCGCTTGTACAAACTTAAGTACTCGATGGTGTTTTAGTTTGTATTCCCATTTGGGTGGGTGGGGCGGAGGTGGTGGGTGTGGCTCGGGCGGATCGGTTGTTGTCGGGTGCGTTGCTGTTGCTGCGTCGTGCCGAGGTTCGGATCGTCTCAGGTGGGCCCACTGATCTGGATCTGGTTGTCCCTGGCGGGGGCGCGGTGGCGGTGAGGGTCAAGGTGTTTGGGAGGCCGCCGACCCCGAGCATTGTCGAGGGCCTACGTGGGGGGAATCGCGGGGACCGGTTCCTGCTTGTCACCCCGCGTGCGACGTCGTACTTGGGGGATCTCGCGGCGGAGGGGGTGGTGGATTTGATCGCGGTCGAGGAGGGTCGTGTCGTCATCGGGGGTGTCGACCACACCGCGGCGTCGACCGAGGCCGGGTCGGAGGACCGGGGTTTGCGGCGTGGTCGTCGGTCGTGGACGCGGTGGGCGGTCGAACGGTTGCTGTTGTTGGCCGAGCAGCCGGTGACGCAGGTCGAGTTGGCTGCGGTGTTGGAGGTCACGCAGCAGTCGGTCTCTCGCATGTGTGGCGGGGTCATCGGTTCGCGTCGCGCACCGACCGTGGGTGGGTGATCGGGCAGCGCGCCGAGGCCCTCGATGGGGTCCGGGTTCGGGGGGGTGTGTCGACGTACTGGTATGGACTCGATCCGGTGGTGCGGCAGGCGGAGGCGGCCGCAACCTGGTGCGCTGAAAGCAATGTGGGGTGTGTGCTGACCGGGGATGTGGCCGCGGATGTGTACGCGCCGTGGCGGTTGCCGGCGGTGGCCGGGCTGTATAGCGGTGGGCTGTTGGACTTCACTGCGGCCGGTTTCACCCCGGCCACCGATGCGGAGTACACGCTGGTGGTGACGGTGCCGCAGGACCCGACTGTGTGGCGCACCGCGGCCGCGGCGGCACAACCGACGGCGCGGGTCGATCCGGCCGCGGTCGACGCGGTCCCCCCAGTGCGGGTCGATCCGATCATCGCGTTGCGCGATGTGCTCGCCAGCGCGGGCCCGGATGCGGCGGAGGCCGCCGAGCAGCTGCGCCGGACGATCCTGGACGGAACCTGGCGTGGCTGACGTGGTGCGGATCGATGTCGCCTCTCGTGCGGCGGGCCTGGGCTATGGACGATGACGCCGCAGTCCTGGACGTGTCGGACGGGAATGCCCGGTCGCAGTCGGTAACGGCTAAATAAGCTCGCTGAACTGCATTTATTGCGTTATATAGTCGCAGGTGCGACCATATGTGTATGGGTGAGATGTCGGTGGCGGCTGCGGCCGCCGAGCTGGGCGTGTCCGGCCGACAGGTCACTCGTCTCGCGCGGGCGGGGGAGCTGGTGGTCACGCGTGAGGTGGGGAAGGCGTTGCTGTTGGATGCGGGGTCGGTGCACCGTGTGGCGCAGACGGACCGCCATCGAGGCCGGCCCTGGAACGGGGATGTCGCGTGGGCGGCGTTGGCGATGTTGTCCGGGGTGGGGGTGGATTGGATTTCTCCTTCGCAGGCGAGTCGTCTGAGGCATCGGCTGCGCCGGGCGAGCGCGACCGAGGTGGCGTTTCTTGCCCGCCGGCGCGCGCGGGTGCACCGGATGCGGGGATGGGGCGATGATCTGAACACTCTTGTCACCGGCGGGTACGTGGCGGCCACCGGTGTCAGTGCGCTGACCCAGGTTCCGGGGGTGGCGGGCCGATTCGGTTTGTCGGGAAGGGGTGGTGGTGCTGTGGACGGGTATGTGGTCGGCGACGACCTCGCCGGCGTGATCGATACCTTCGGTTTGGTGGCGGACGGTCAGGGGGACGTGACGTTGAGGGTGGTCACTGCGCTGGACCGGTTTTTCACAACGACGACGTTGCCGGCGGCGGCGATAGCGGTCGATTTGATGGAGTCGCTCGACACCCGGGAGCGCAGCGCCGGGGCGCGGGTGCTGGGGGAGTTGCTCGATGACATCCGGTGAGCGGCCGCAGTGGACGGTGCAGGCACCGGTCGGCGGGTGGGGGCCGCCGTGGCCGCAGGCCGCCGAGATCGCCCAGATGATTCCGTCCGAGCAGTGGACGTTGATCGGCGGGTTGATGGTTCAGCTTCATGCGGTGCGCGCGGGTGTGCCGCCGACCCGGGCGACCGTCGATGTCGACATGATTCTGCATATCGAGACCGGTGCCGCGACGTTCGGCGGTGTCCGCGCCCGGCTCGAGCAGCTCGGATACGAGTTGCAGATGCCGGTGAGGGGGCGGGTGCACCGTTTCGTACGTTCGGGTGGTGTCGAGCAGGTCGATGTGATGGTCGCCGACCACCTGGCACCCCGGTATCGGCCGAGGGTGTCTGGACGTGAGGTGTTCGCAGTTCCTGCGGGCACGTCCGCGTTGCGCAAGACGGTGGACTGCCTGATCGAGATCGATGGGGTGTCAACCAAGTTGAGTGTGCCCGATCTCCTGGGGGCGTTGGTGCTCAAGGGCGCAGCCTACCTCGAAGATCCCCGCGATCGGGGGCGTCATCTCGACGATGCCGTGGTGTTGGCGTGCGCCATCGAGAACCCCATGGCCGATCGGGCACGGATGAGGGGAAGCGATCGCGGCAGAGTCCGAGCCCTGGCCGAGGCATTGGCCGATCCGGATCATCGCTCGTGGCTGTCGATGCCCGAGCAACGCCGGAGACGAGGACGAGATGCGTTGCAACTGCTAGTTCAGGAGCCGAAAGCGAGAGCTCCTCAGCAGCAACGAAATACACGATAATGAGACACTTTGTCGACTGCCGCTCTACCGGGCGCGGACGTGGCGTAGATCGCAGGTCCCCCCGACGGCGGTGCGGGGTGATCCTGGACGCCGAGGCGGAGGCCTCGAACGCTCCTCTGGCGGCGGTGGGCCCGGATTGGGACTGGTCGACGAACCGGAGCCGCTGACCCCTGGGTGGCCCGCCTGGGACCTGGAAACCGCCCTCCGCGGCCTGCGGGACGTGGGCGGGATGAAGGCGACGAAGCTGATCGCCCGCAAACGCCCCGGCTCTACCCGATCTGGGGCTCCGTCGTCAGTCAGGTCCTGGGCGCCGCCCGCGCACATCTGAACCCGGTCCGGGAGGCCCTCCGCGCCGACGACGGAGCGTTGCATCACCGGTTGCTGTCGATCCGGGAGGAGGCCGGCCTCCCCGCGGAGATCTCCGCGCTCCGCGTGTTCGATGTGATCGCGTGGATGGACGGGGAGAAGTCGCGGCCTGGGCGAGCGCTCTGACCTGGGAAGGTGACACGTCCCGGTGTGCTGTCTTCGGCAGGTGCACGAGGATGATGGTTATGCGGATGAAGTTTCATGAGCAGCTCGACGAGCTGACTGACCGTTTGGCGTCGATGCGCCGGCTGGCCGGGGATGCGGTGCAGGCGGCGACCGAGGCCCTGGTGTTGGCTGACCTGCCCTTGGCGGAGCGGGTGTTCGATCTGAACGATCAGATCGAGGAGTTGCGCGGTCCGTGTGAGGACCTGGCGATGGCGCTGTTGGCGTTGCAGGGCCCGGTGGCGCGTGATCTGCGTCAGGTGGTCACCGGTGTGCACCTGGTGGCGGATCTGAGCCGGATGGGTGGGTTGGTGCAGCATGTGGCCGAGAGTGTCCGCCGCCGCTATCCCGAGCACGTCGCTTCCGGTGAGGCGGAGGAGTTGCTCTCCGAGATGGGGCGGGTGGCGGCCGAGTTGGCCGGCCTCGCCGAACGGGTTCTGCGCACGCATGATCCGGAACTGGCCGCTGAGATCGGTAGGCGCGACGACGAGCTCGACGACTTGCATCGACGGCTGCTCACTCTGATCGAGGATCCGGCCTGGACCGGCAGCATCCCGGCCGCGGTCGATGTGACCTTGCTGGGCCGTTTCTACGAGCGCTTCGGTGACCATGCCGTCGTGGTCGGGCGCCGGGTGATTTTCCTCGTCACCGGGGAACAGATGTCCCCGTAGGTCGTCGCCGTCACGGGCCGCATCGCCGCGGCCGATCCGAGCGCGGACTTCGCCCTGCCCGTTGGTGTGCGCGTTCGTGCCGTTGGTGGTGTGGTTCCTCGTGTCGATGGCACTGTTCTTCACCCCGACTGAACCTGTTATTCGGGTTGTTCGAGGGCGTTGGTGATGTGTTCGTGGACCGGAGGTTTCGAGGTTCTGGCCAGCGGCGTGGGCGCGGGTGTATTCGTCGGCGTTGAGCCGGATGGGGATGCGGTGGGCGGGGCCTGGGGTGGGCCTGTGGGCGAGTTCGCGTCTGAGGTGCTTACGCATTTCGCTGATGGGTAGGGATGCGAGGTCGGTGAGGATGTGAGCGCCGGTGGAGGCGGGGTCGTCGAGTAGGGCCAGGAGGAGGTGGTTGGTGCCGATCCTCTTCGTGCCCGAGCAGGGCAGTCTGGCGCAGGCTGCCCTCGAGGACCTTCTTCGTCTTCGGGGTGAACGGGATGTGCTCAACCGCCGGAGCGGAGCCCGCCGGTGCGCTGAAACACCGCCGAGCTTGCACTCGAGGGCCGGCGCGGTGACACCCCACGAGGTCAGCGCCGCCGCTCCGGGCCGCCAGCGTCGAAGATCCCGACCAGCAGGTGTTCGGTGCCGACGGAGTTCTGGTGGTGGGTGCGGGCGGCGCCGGCGGCGAGGACGACCACTTGACGGGCTTGATCGGAGAATCTCTCGAACACCATGACGCGCTCCCTCCCAGGCGTCGCCGCGAGCTACGCGAACTACTGCTGAATTCCCTGCTGCCCATTCTGGGCGGTGCGTAGGTGGTTAGGGGTGGGATCGATGCGACCTCGGCACCGGTGGGCGTAATAGTGCTGTGACCTGGTGTGATGGCATGCCCCCGGTTTGTGATGTGGGGGTCGCCGGCGACCTGTTCGGGGAGTGGCGGCGCCGGGGTTCCGGCGGGCGCGCGGGTGTCTGTTGCGTCCGGTTTTGAGTCGTTTTTGAAAGATGTTGATTTGCAACATGTTTCGGTAATTAGTTGGTGAGTAGGTCTTTACGTGTTTTGTGCACAAACCTCAGATTGTAAGGTTTAGAAGTTGTTGTTGATCAACAGATTTGGATGATTTGAGGTTTTCGATGTTTTGGGTTGGGTGGGGGTGGGTGGTATGCTGTGGGTATGACATGGAGCGGCACAGGAAGGCGAGTGGGCGGCGGGTCGGGCGCACCACCCCGTCTCCCCAGCCTCGTTCGGCTGTGGGGGACCGGATCAAATGTGCCGATGAAAAGCTTTGGTGAGAGCCTAATCTTGGAAACTCAGAGGAGCGAAGCGACTCGATCGTCGGCAACGGGAATGGACCCACTGCGAGCCGCGCAGCGGCTCCCTGGCGGGGAGCGCAGCGACTCGCCCCGTCTCCCGGCGCGGAGCGCCGGGAGCAGCGCCGCG
>NZ_CP118324.1:0-109875 GCF_038447315.2 Rhodococcus sp. DK176
ATGCGGACACGCCGATCAGTTCGGCTGCGTTGCGCTGGTTGAGACCAGCCCTCGTTCGGAGGTCGGCTAACCGCAGCTTGTCAGGCGGGATGGGGATCAGGTCCGCAGTCCGAACGTTCAACCACGTTGCGGCCTTACCGATCATGACGGGCGTCGGAACCGTCTTACCGGAAAGCCAAGCCGAGACCGACTGCCGACTCACCCCAATCCCATCGGCTAGGTCGTCAGAAGCTGCACCTTTGCGCCGCATTGCCGCCTCGAGAGCAGTGGGGCTGAAGCCCCTCACCCCACTTGGCGGCATGTCGTCTCCTACGGCTGGAATCCAATCCTGTCCGCTCATTCTGACTCCTCATCGGCTCACATTTCCCCTTGTTCCGAACCATGCTTGCGTGCCATACTTTCATACAAGAGCCGACGAGAGAATCGCCGCTGATCACCGACCGAGCGGAATGTTGACGATGGACAAATGTTGCTCGCGGAGTAATTTTCCGACTAGCATCCTGTCTCGACCTCTCTATGAGGTCTTCCTTGAGCCCGGCTCCGGCCACTTAGGTTCGAGACGTAGCGCGGTGTTGTGCATTCACGCACGCACCGTTTCCCAGGCATATCCAAGATGGGTTGAATCGTTGCGCTCGAAGTGGTCTGCGGTATCTGTCGCGGGGTCATCCCGTGACTTCCGCATGCGCTCAGCATGTTTCGACGTCATCGAGAACGCGAACCCCGGACTGCGTCTCGTCCCGCCCAATACGGCGACTCGCACATCCGCCGGTTTCGTCCCCGGTCACCGCCCATATGACCGGGTCCATGCCTCTGCGCGACGTCGAGCTCCCCAGCTTCCGGACTCGCGGGCCGGCCCCGTAGACGAGAAAGCCCCAGGTGCGGAGATGATTGGCGTCCTCGCCCGCACCTGGGGTTCTACTCCCCACAGCGTTTCAGCACGTAAACGTCCACGCCGCAGGATCTCGGATCCTCGCGGGCCATTTCTGTACCCAGTTGGAGGCTCCGATGTCTATGGGTGCCCAGATCCACCCGCGTACTAATCCTACTTCCGCCCTGTTTGCGTTACAGGCGAGTTCTAGCGAGTCCGTTCCTCACGTTCCGATCTCGATGAACGAGGGTGGACGACCACTCTGCGTCGTCGCGCATTGCGCTGGTCGGACGCCTGGTTACACCTGCTACAGCATCGACCTTCCAGGGTTTTCGACCTGTCCCGCAGGCCACTCGCTGGTGCCGTACTCGTCGCCCTGGGTTGGCATTCAGCCAGTCGTGTAGCTCTTCAGCATCTGCCCCAGTCACGTACTTACGTAAGGGTTTTCACTATGTTCCTCGTCTTTCTCATTACATTGCTCGCCGGTCTAGGTGGGGTCTTCCCCGGCTGGCCTGCCTGACCGTTCGTCCCGGCCGATGGAGGTGCCACCAGCCCCTCCCGGCTTCCCTACGAGATTGAAGGGTTCCGAATGGAGATGGTTCAGAGTTCAGGACTGACGGGTGTTCGCCGCAGGATCGCCGTCTCGGCGATCGTCGGCGCAGTCACTGTGGCCGTGAGTGTCGGTGCGAATACCGTTCCCGCACACGCATCGACCAACTGGGTCGATCAGTTGGTGCAGGACTGCCCCGCGTTGTTCGTTCTTGGCGGGCAGGGCACGGGCGAGTCTTCACCGGATGCGCCGGTGAAGGCCGACACGGGCATGCTCTCGAACATCATGTCGCCGCTGCTCGACCAGGCGCGACAGCTCGGCGTGGACGTCGACCGCGCCTACGTCCCGTATCCAGCGGCGTTCGGTGGTGCGGTTCCAGGCGGCAAGGAGTCCTACGCCGCCTCGGTCTCCACGGCAAAGGACAACCTGCAGACCGCGGCGGAGAAGGTCCTGGATTCGTGCCCCTCGACGAAGCTCGCGATCGCCGCCTACAGCCAGTTCGCCCATGCTGCCTCGGAGTGGCTCACGGAGGTGGGCGCCGGCAAGGTCGCCGGGGTTCCGGCGTCGTCCATCGCGTCTGCGGCCCTGTTCGGGTCCCCGACCCGCTCGGAAGGCTCGGGCGTTTTCCCTGGCACTTCCCAGACCACACCTTCTCCGGTCCCGGGGACCTCGGGTTCTGCGGTGAAGGCCCTTCCCGCGGTGACGGTCACGACAGCGACCGGGGCGGGAATCGGTCCGGTCGCCGACACCGCCTCCAGCTTCGGCTCCCTGACCGGGCGGGTGTCGATGTGGTGCCAGACCGGTGACCTGGCCTGCGATGCCCCGCCGAAGGCCCCGATCGCGCGGGCTGTGGCGAACGTCGCCGGTCAGGCTGAGGTCGGCGGGGATCCGTTCGTGGCAGTGCAGACGATCGGACTCGCTCTCGCGTCGACGGCGTTCAACGTCGGGGTCGACGTGATCAACGAAGACATTCAGGTCCCGAAGAACTCCCTCGAGAACCTTTCGATCGCACCGAAGAAGACCTTGTCGCAGCGTTTGGCTGAGGGCTCGGATCCTCGGGCGACACCGCCGACCGGCCAAGAGGCAATCTCCGCGCTGATGAAGGTTGGCCTCGTGGCGGTGAACTCGGTGGTCACGGTCGCGAAGAAGGTGATCACGCCGGAGACGATCGCCGCCGTCGCGGCCGTGGGTCTGGCCAATCCCATTGCTGCTTTCGGGATCATCGCAGCGAAGACGGTCAACGCGGTCATCAATCTCGTTCCGCCGGCCACAACGCAGCGTCTGGTCAAGCAGACGTTCGACCTGGTCAAGAGCGAGGTCAGTGCAAACAAGGACCTCTTCGACCTGGCGGCGCTGACCAAGTACTCGAACATCCAGGCCGCCCACGGCTCGTACGGCTCGTCTGCGGCGACCGCCACCGGGCTGGCCCCGACCGCATACGTGGCGAAGATGTTCGCCGCAGTGGCCGCCGACCTCGCGACCAGCAACAAAACGTCCTCGTCGTCGAGCTCTTCCCCCACGACCCGACCGAGTGCCACGTCATTGGCGCCCACAACGTCTCGGCCCGTCAGCTCCTCGTCTTCGACGGCGACAGCTACGCCGACGTCCTCTACCTCCGTCGCCACGTCGGCGGACTCGACGTTGTCACAGAACGGCCTGACCACTGATTCATCCACCGAAGGGAACAGCACACATGGGTAAGCACCGTAACCAGGCCAGGATTGTGAGGGCCGCGGGCACAACCGCTGTCACGGCCGCGGTCATTGTCACAGCGTGCGGCGGTATCGCACACGCGGAACCGTCGCAGGGCGGCGTGACGACAGCACCGTCGACCCAGTCCGGCGTCACCACTCCCGCTCCGACCACACAGGGCGGGGTCACCACTGCTCCCGCCCCCGAACCCGAGCCGGTGCAGACCTGGGTTCCGGTGCCGGTGGAGTACCAGCAGCCCGCAAAGCCCTTGGACAACTGGGACTACGACTCGAACGAGTACGCCGCACCCACCTACGACCAGGGCAACTACGTGGCGCCCATCGACTACTCGCAGCTGCACTTGCCCACGCAGCTCGAAGAGTTCACCGCGCCGATCCAGGCACCGGAGGACAAGGTTCGTTGGGGTCGTTACCTCGGGGATCGCCCGAACTGGATGAGCAAGGACACCGCGGACCGCACGAATGGTCAGACGGCCGTCATCGAAGCCCAGGTCACCGACTTCTGGCGCTCCACCGGCCTCAAGACCGAAGAGGCCGAGCGCCTGGCGGCCGCGCAGGTCGCGGGCGGCGCAGCTGGAGCAGTGGGCGGTGCCTTTGCCGCCGGAGTGCCTGTCGCAGCAGTCGGCGCCGTGACCGGCGGACTTGTCGGCGGCACAATCGGCGGCACCAGCGCGGTCGTCCTCGCCGCCCCGGTTCTGACGCCGCTCGGTGTCATCCCCGCCGGTGTCGTCGGGACGGCGGCCGGTGCCGGTATCGGCGCAGGCGTCGGCGCACTCGCCGGAGTTCCCGCAGCTGCGGTCGGTGCGGCAATCGGCGGCGCGGCAGGCGTGGCGGCGGCTACGGCCTACGGCGCCGGTGAGGTCGGTGCACCGACCGAGGTCGAGATCCCCGATATCGACCAGGCGGCGATCACGGCGCAGACCGAAACCACCCTCGAACAGTGGGACGCCAACGCTCCGGTCGGCTCCGCGGCCGCCGACGCTGTCCGCGACGTGGTTGAGGCTGCCCCGATCGTCGACCAGCAGGCTCGCGAGGCGGTGTCTTCGCTTCCCGGGGGCGAGCAGGCTGTCGCCGCATTCGACCAGGCAGTGACCGATTTCCAGGCGAACACCGCAGTCCCCGGATTGCCGATGGGAATGATCACCGACGCGATCGGCGCGGGCATCCCGGCGTGAGCCCCTGGCGAGGGCAGGAACGCATCCTGCCCTCGCCGATCAACTTGGAGGAAAAATGGCGACGGACAATCGCACGGATCAGCTGTTTCCGGACGTTCCAGAGCATTACGGGGACGCCATCATCGACTTGAGCGGTGACGTGGACTTTCCTGTGCCGCAGGAAAACTACGACACCGACCAACCCGCCGTCGACGAGGCTCCGTACGAAGACGTCGTGCTTCCAGTGGTGCAGATGGAACCGGAGATCCCGGACGCGCCTTCGCCCGTCGCCGAACACGACGACGATCCGACCGACGAACTGACCACGGTCCTGCCTGTCTACGGCTGGAGCGAGGCCGACGACCACGACACGACAGTCGAGAACCCGCAGGCAGACGCCGCCGACCTCGCCGGAGAGTCTGCAATCGAGTTCCTCCAGGTGGACGCCGATCCGTATGCGGACGCACCGGATTGGGTCCGCGCTCATATCCCACGCGGTCCACTCGTCGCCCAGGAGCAGGCACGGCGTGGATTGTCCGTCCGCCTCCCGCGCCGCCCCGCCCGAGCTTCCGTCGAGCACGCCGACGTGCCCGACGACGTGGTGGCGCCCGCGCCGAAAGAACCGAAAGCGCCGAAGAAACCGAAGGTCAAGCCTGCCCGCGAGTCCGCCAGCGGCAAGAAGAACCCATGGATCCTCTTCGGCGCAGGTGCGGCGGCACTGGCGGTAGTCGCCGGCACCGTCGTGGTGCTCGGTTCCTCCGACAACAGCACGGACGTCGCGGTGCCCCCGCTGCCGTCTTCGGTCCGGGCCGCCGGCCCGTCCGTGGCGGCAAACGAGCCTGCCTGGTGCGAAAGCTCGACCGGGGGAGGGAAGATCGTCGGCCGCGGCCCCGGTGACCTCACCAGCGGTCCCGGTCTGATCCAGGCCTTCGACTACGCGTACTACGTCGAGCGTGACGGCGCGAAGGTCGCCTCGATGATGCTCACCCCGAACCCGGTCGGCACCATCCAGGCCTCGATCGATGCGGCCGCCGCCACCGGCGCCGCGCACTGCCTGACCATCGCGGCCACCCCCAACCCGAACGCCTTCGACGTCCAGTTGCTGCTGCGTACCGACTCCGGTTCCGAGAGCACAATCCCACAGCGCATCACAGTCGCCGAAGCCGGTGCAGGTCTGAAAATCGCCACCCTCGAGGAGATCCGATGAGCAACGTCGTCCCCATCCGCCGCACCCCCAAGGTCGCCGAGCCAGAGAAGGTGTCCGCCATGGTCGTCGCCGGTTCCGGCGGGGCCTCCACCACCACCACGACCTTCGGCCTGGCCACGGCCCTGCGGCTCGGCACCGGCAAGGACATCACCGCGATCGACTCGACCAGCGACGGAGGCAACCTTCTCTCCCGCACCCGATTCCGCGCCGTCGATCCCGCCCGGTCCATCGACAGTCTCAGCGCCCGGATGGCAGAGACCACCTCGGGGACGGTCGTAGTCGGCAGCTCCCACCACGGCCACAGCGCCGATCCGATGATGGTCGATCTACTGCTCAAAGGCCGGGCGAGTGCCCGCGTCCACGACGTCGGCACCGCCCTTCGCTCACCACGCCTGGCCCCGCTGATCCAATCCGGAGCCGCCCTGGTCGTCGTGGCCCCCGCGCGAGCGGAACCGCTCAGCCGGATGCGCGAAGCCATGAACTGGCTCAAGTCGACATTCGGCCCGGACACCCTGGGAGAGACGATCGTCGTGGTCTCCCACCAGATGCCCACGTCCCCGGTCGAACTGGCACCGATCCGGGCTGCACTCGCACCGCAGATCGCCGGTTTCGTCGAGGTCCCGTTCGACCCCGTCCTGGCCCGCCCGGGAGTGATCGACCACCGCCGGTTGTCCACCGCCACGATCGACGCCTGGACCGACGCCCTCGATGTCCTCGGCACTCTCTCGCCCCAATCCGACGCCCGCCGCGACGGAAAGGCCGGTGAACTGGCATGACCGCAGCAACTATCCACACCGCCCCGATTCCAGCGGATCGTCCGGGACCTGCTGTGTGGTTGCTCGGCGCGCACGGTGGCGCAGGAGTCTCCACCCTGGCGCACTACCTCAGTTTCACCGGGGACTGCGATCGGCAATGGCCGCGCGGCAATGACATCGAGAACGAGTCCCCGTACGTGGTCATGGTCGCTCGCGAGACGGACGACGGGTTGAAGAAGGCACACGAGCGGCTCATCCAGCACCGCGAGGAGAACCTCGACTGTGAGCTTCTCGGGCTGATCACCGTCGCGAACTCACCAGCCCTCGACAAGAGCGTGCGCCAGTACCGCGAGGTAGTGGAGTCGGCAACGGCCGCACATTGGCGGATCGACTGGCACAAATTCCTCCCCGCAGCGTCCCTGCCAGCGCTTCCCCGGTGGGACCCGCTCGACGGTGTGCCCGAACAGACCAAGGGAACCCGTGCAGCGGTTCCCAAGGACGTGATCGATGCCGGCGTCGGCATCGTCACAGCAATCCAGCGTTCACTGCCGCATCTGCGCTCCGGGCACTGAACTCACTCTCACCGAAAGGACAGCCATGATCCACACCATCCACGACACCGCAATCCTCGCGATCGACTTCAACGTCACACCCGAGTTGCCGCCGGGAGCCAATGGGCTTCTGCGTCTCGTGAACTGGCTCCTGTGGGGCATTCTCCTCGCCTGCGTCGCAGCGCTCGTCTTCTCGGGTGGCAAGTTCGCGTGGGAAAAGTGGAGCCAGGGCCAGACCGGCGGTGTGACGATGCTCGTCGGTTCACTCGTCGGGGCGATCGTGGCAGGTTCTGCGAACACGATCCTCAACGCAGTCACCGCCGGCGCCTGATGTTCACCATGATCCCCGCCGACGGCAGCCCGCCACTGAGTACCCCGTTCATCCCGGTCCCGGAGCTGGAGCCCGGGGTGATGTCGATCGTGTCGGCGGTGATCATGTGCACCGCGTTTGCGCTTGGCGTCGTCGTCCGCCGGGGTTCGATCGAGTGGGTACAGCCGTGACGGGCACCGATCGCGGTGTGGTTCTCGCGGCGGTGGAGTTGCCCGACTACATCACCCAGGACATCAATACTGCGCTGAGCTGGATCGCTGGCATTGCTGCGGTCGTGTGCATCGCGAAGATCATCTTCGTCGGCGGCCGGATGGCGTGGGACCACAAGCACACGCCGGGCTTGGAATCGCCCACGGCCGCAGAGTTCCTCGCGGCGGTGTTCGGTTGGATTCTCGCGAGCGGTGCGGCCGTCACGATGGCCGTCGTTCTCATCGAGGCCGGCCGGATTCCCGAGAACTCGGCTCCGGCGCCGGACAAGCCCCCGAGCCTCGTCACTGACATCCAACAGAAGTTCCCTCCGCTCGAAGAGGAGAAGTAATGCGTGTACTTGCTTGTGCGACAGTCGCGGTCGCAGCGCTGGCGCTAGCGGGGTGCGGTGGCTCGTCCGAGGACAGCATCGAAAGCCCCACGGTGTCGCTCACTAACGCCCCGGCCATCGCGAGCTGGTCGAGTGTGAACGGTGTGATGGTGCCGCTCGGGAAGACCGACGGGCCCAAGAGCGCGGTCTGGGAGCCGCTGACCGGGTTCTCGCACACCCCGCAGGGCGCAGCGCTCGCCGCGATCGGTCAATCCGTCCAACTCTCCACAGCAGCAGATCAGTCCTGGTCGAAGGTGCTGTCCGTTGTCGCGGCGAGTGGAGAGGGACGCGATGCCTTCGCCGTCAACCGTTCCCTGATTTCCTCGACCGGCACGGTCGACCCGGCGGTCGTCCCGTCCATCGTCGGCTACGTGTTCGCGGACTACACCGACGTCGCGGCCTCCGTCGACATCGTTCAACGCTTCCCGGACGAGTCTCTGGCCTCGACACGCACCGACGTGATCTGGGCGGACTCCGACTGGAAGCTCAACCTCTCCACCCCGGAAAACGCTGTGGCGGCGACCGCACTGACGGAACTTCCGCAGAACATGGTCGACCTGGAAGGAACGCGCAAGTGAGCGAGCAACCTACCGATACCCAGACCCCGACACCGGACCCGCGCCCGGAACAGCCCGAATCGGGATCCGGACGCGACAACGCCACCCGCCTGCTGATGGGTGGATCGATCCTCGGTGTCATCGTCGTCGCCGCGATCATCACGAGCATCGTCATCTTCTTCCGCGGCGGGGACGAGCCGCTGGTTCCCGCCGGGGACCAGGGATCAGGTGCGACCGCGGCGACTCAGCCCGACCAATTCGAACCCGATCCGTTCTTCGACGAGCAGGGCCGCGTCGTCTACGCCCCACTCAACGACAACGGAGTGCTGCTGGCGCAGTCCTCGCCGGCCACCGGGCGTTCCGCGACGACCGCGCCGTCCGGGATCATGCTCCAACGCGTCCACGGAAACATGTACCTGCCGTTCTCCACCTCTGACGGACCGACGGCGTTCAGTGACACCGGGGTCGCGACCGGCTTCGCCCGCACTGCCCAAGGTGCGGGCCTGGCGGCAGTCCACTACCTGAACTACCTCGCCACCGGCAACAACCGAATCCAGATGCTCCAGGATGCGGGCCTGGTCGCCGATCCGCAGGACCAGCTCGCCGAGCAGAAAGCCTTCAACGCCTCGAATCAGCCAGGAGCCGCTCCGGACAACTTCCCCGGTCGCGTCATGCAGATGATCAAGGTGAACTTCACCGAAGATCTGGCGCGAGTCCACATCGGCGCCACGACAAATCTCAAGGACGGCCGCACCCAGAACGCCGACATTTCGCTGGACCTGGTCTGGCGTGAGGGAACCGGTTGGGTCGTGCAGGTCCAAGGCACCAACCCGTTCGGTGCGCGAGCGGTTGCCGACTTCTCCGACGGTTGGACGTCGTGGTGGTGACGGCGCAGACCGCGTGGAAGCGGTTCATCCTGGTCTGCCTCGTGGCATGCGCCGCACTGGTCGGCACCGCCTCGCCGGCACTCGCACAAGAAGATCCCGGGCCGTCCGCCGCCGACACTGCCGGGGACCTGGCGATGTGCGCCGCGGTTCCGATCGGTGGCGGCGGCCTGCAGTTGGCCCTTGACGCACTGGGAGCAGCGACTGGCACTGAAATGCCCAGCTGCGCCAATGGTGCGCAGACCGTCGCCGAGGCTCCGCAGGCCTACGTCAAGAAGGTTGCGACCGGTGCGTTCGAGACGATGGGGTTGGATTTCGGTGACGCAGGTGCCGCGGTGTTGAAGTTCGCGCTCGGCTGGTGGATCACCATTCCCGGCCAGGACGAGAACTCCTTCATGGCCACGCTCGGCCAGGTCACGCAGTACACGTACTGGATTCAGGTCGCATTCCTGGTGGTCTCCCTGATGTTCCTGGGAATTCGGCTGATGATGGCCCGATCCGGTGCCATCCGTGATGTCTCCACCGAAGGCGTTCAGCAACTCGCGCGGGCGACGGTGCTCGCGGGCTCGCTCGGGTTCATCGTCGTACTGGGCACCCGGCTCTCGGACAACATCTCCCGCTGGTTCATCGACGGCACTGTCGGCTCGGATCCGGACGCACTCGTGGACGCGATGATTCAGATCGGAATCTACGCCTCACCTGGTGGAACGTCCTTGCTGTATGTCATTGGGATCATCGGCATTCTCGGCGGCCTGGTGATGGCGTTCCTGCTGCTGATGAGGATGGGTTTGCTCGTCGTCATCACCGCAGCGCTTCCGATTGCCGGCGCGGCCGGCGGCACGAAGATCGGCTCGCAGGCCTACGAGAAGATGATCGCCTGGACACTCGCGTTCTTGCTGTTCAAGCCGGTCGGATCGTTCGTGATCGGGGTGGCGGCAATGCTTTTCATGCAGTCTGCGCCCTCCCGCGATGAGAACGGCGGAGCGATGACGGCGCTGATCGGGGCGCTTCTGTTGTGCTCGGCGGCCTTGGTCCTTCCGTCCCTGATGCGGTTGATCGTCCCGGCAGTCGGATCCCTCGGCGGCGGAGGCAGCGGTCTTGCCGCAGCCGCGGGCCTAGCCGCGGTCGGCGCCAAGGTCGGCGGGATGGTCGCGACCGGAGGCGCGTCGGCTGGAGCGTCCGGCGGGGCCGCCGCTGGGGGTATGACCTCGGCGAGTTCGACCACGACCAGCCCTTCCGGACCTTCTGGTGCGCCCCCCAGCTTCGGCACTTCCGGAGTCGACGGCGGCACACCGGGCGCAAACGCCCCGGGTGGCGTGGACGGCACACCATCCAACCAGTCAGCGCCATCCGGCGGGAACGCCGAAGGCGGGGTGGACGGCACACCCACCAACCACAACGGCGCACCGGGCGCGCCCGATGGTCCAGGCACATCCGGAGACGGCCCGACCGGAGCAATGCCGCCGAGTCGCAATGGAGGTTTTGAGGGATGACGAGGACCGAGATGACGACCGAGTACCGGATGTACGGCAACTGGCGAAAGCCCAGGTCGACCGGCATGGCAGGGGCAACGTTCGGGACCACGATGCTCGGCATCGCCGCAGTCGTTGCCCTGGGCTTGTCGAGCCTGGTGATCGGCTTCGTGCCCGCACTGGTTCTGGGGCTGTTCACGGCGCTTGCATTCGTGCCGTTGGTGATCGAGAAGGACGGGCGTAGCGGATATGAGAGGGCACTTCTGATGATGCAGTGGCGGCGGGCGTTCAAGCGCGGAGAACACATCTACAGCTCGGGCACCTTCTCCCGCATCCCCGGGGGCCGGTACCGGCCCCCGGGTGTGCTGGCGGACACCGAGATCTACGAAGGCATCGACGGAAACAACCGACCCTTCGGGATGATCCACATGCCCCAGGCGAACAACTACACGATCGTTCTCGACGCATACCCGCAGGGCAGCGAGAACTTCGACCAATCCGTACTCGATGCGGCGGTGGGCAATTGGTCGCAGATGTTGACCGCGATGGGCGAGACCTCGGACATTGTCGCCCTGGTCGCGGTGATCGAGTCATTGCCCAACACCGGGATCGAGCTGTACGAGACCGTGTCCCAGCGGGTGCGTCATGACGCACCGAAGTTGGCCCGCGACTCGATGTACCAGTTGGCGACCGGCCTGGTCACCGGCGGCGTCCGCTTGGGCGCCCGGATTTCGATCACGTTCCAGGCTCAGACCGCGGACCGCAAGAAGGACCCGTCGGAGCAGGCGGTGGAAATCGCTCGCCGGCTGCCGGGGATCACCGAGGCCGCGGCCCGTGCCGGGGTGCCTGCCACTCCGATGAGCGCCGACGAAATCATGGGAACGGTACGCAGATCCGTCGACCCGGCGTCCCTGAGCAACATCGAACGGGCACTGTTCTCCGGTGAAGGCACCGGTCTGGAGTGGGCAGACTGTGGCCCACGCACCCAGATCGAGGAGAAGGACCGCCTGATCCACGACGGAGCGATCTCGGTGACGTGGGAGATGCGAGAAGCTCCGAAGAGCGCGGTCCACGAGACCGTCCTCAAACGACTGCTCGACCCGAACCCGGCATTGCCGATCAAGCGCGTTGCGATCATCTACCGGCCGCACTCGGCCGCGGACGCAACGGACATCGTCAACCGTGACCACCGCGACGCGATGGCTGCGGTGACATCGGGGCGCGGGATCGCGTCGGCGAAGGCGAAGCTCGAAGTGGCGGCGACGGAACAGAGCCGCATGGAGGTCGCGCGCGGTCACGGCCTGACCCGTTTCGGGATCCTCATCACCGTCACCCAGCCGGTCGGCAGCGCAGACGTTCCCCGAGTGGACGCGCTGGTGCGCGATTTGTCCATCCAGAGTCAGCTGCAGGTACGCCGGTCATTTTGCTGGCAGTCGGCTGCGTTCTGGTCATCGCTCGGTGTCGGCGTGATTCCACCCGAGCACACGACCATTCCCTCGTTCCTGAGCAACTAAGGCGGACACAGTGGCCAAGACCAAGACCCCCAAAGCGGTGAACATCAAGGTTCTCTCCGACGAGGACCTCGCACGCCTGGAAGCCCGTGAAGCAGCGGCGACCAGCCTCTTCCGCAAGAAAGTGCTGTCAATACTGGTCAAACGGCAGTACGACCGGCGGGCGAACATCGCGGCGAACGAGCGGGCCCGCTCCGACTCGTCCGACCGTGACGTTCATGCCCTGGACGAGCGCGGCTTCTCCGGTGCCGGCGGCGGCCGGATGGGCGCGATCCTGCCCCCAGTCGAGTTTCGTGGCACCAACATTCAGGTGGCGGGAATCAACCCATGGGTCGTGGGAGCGAATGCCCCTCTGCTGGGAACCCCACTGGGCCACCACCTGGCACCGCCGCATGCACCGGTTTGCTTCGACCCGCTGTCGGCGAAGGAAGCGAAGGCGATCACCGCTCCTGCCTGCATGATCATCGCTCTCAACGGCTTCGGTAAGTCGACGTTGCTACGCCGGATCGCTCTGGGCGACATCGCCGCTGGTGTGCGCGTGGTGTGGCCGGGCGACGTCAAGCCGGACGGGCGGAAACTGACCGAGGCCGTGGGTGGTCAGTGCACCGAGGTCGGGTACGGCGGGATCGGCCGGATCAACCCGCTCGATCCCGGTCTGATCGGGGTGGCGATCAACCTGCTCTCCGGTCGGATCGCCGAACTCGCCCACCGCATCGAATTCGAGACCGACCCGTCGTTGCGGGACGCGCTGACGCTCGAGCGCCAGAAGTTGGAACTGCAACGTCAGCAGACTCAATACGCACTGCATGCGCGGCAGGAGAACATCACCGCCGCGCTGTGTGAGATCGTGCGCGGAAAGCGGCTCGAGGACTTCGAGCAGACGCTGCTCGCGTCGGCGATTCGCCTGCTCTACACCCCGGTAGCGCAGGGAGGTGCGGGGTTCACCTCCGAGAACCCCGCAATCCTCGACGATTTGATCGCACTGCTGACGTCGAACAGTCAGGAACTCAAGGACGACGCGGTCGCCGAGACTGACGAGGAGTATCGGGCCGCGATCCAGGGGTTGCGTCGAACGCTGCGTTCGATGGTGAAGGGCCGCTTCGGGGAGGTCTTCAACGGGCAGTCGACCGTCCGCCTCGATGTCGAGGCACCCTCGATGTGCCTGGACATGTCCAGCGTCCCGCAGGACGACAAGATGATGCGTGCCGCTGTCCTGATCGCAGGGTGGAATGAGGCGTTCGCGACGATCGAAGCCGCTCACGTACGAGCAGATGCCGGCTTGGGACCGAACCTCGCATTCAACGTGCTCATGGACGAGCTTTGGCAGGTCCTCGCGTTGCCGATGATGGCCGAGCGCATCGATGCACTGCTGCGTCTGCAGCGCGTGGTCGGTGTGGGGATCACGTTCGTGACCCACTCGATCGAGGAGCTGGAGAAGGCCGGCGCTCTGGGCCTGATCGAACGGTGCCGCGCCCGCATCATCGGCCCGGTTCCGTCGGCGGAGATCGAGCGTCTCGAGAAGGTCATCCACTTCTCGCAGATCGAGAAGCGCATGCTCACGAACTGGTCGGATGCCGCAGATCTGAATTCCCCGATCGACCAGAAGACGGCGCGGCGGCGCCAGGCGGCGGAGAAGGTCCGTCTCGCGGCCGAGAAAGCCGGAATCGTGTCGGTGGCGAAACAGGCTCCGGTCCCGAATCCTGTTGCAGCCGGTACGGGGCAGTTTCTTCTCAAACTCGGTGAGGGCGATCGTCCCGGTGTGCCGTTCAAGGTGTGGGTGACCCCGGCCGAACTTGCGTCGGGTATCCACAACACCGACGAGCGTTTGAATGCCGCCGTCAAGGATCGGGAGCATACGGGGTTCGCCGCATGACGGCCGCGCGCCGCCGCTACCGCGTGGTCGACGATCAGACCAAGGCCGATGCGGTGGCCACCGCCATCAAGTGCATCGAGGGCGGTGACTCGTTCACCGCCTCCTGCGCCGCGGTGGCGGCGCAGCTCGACGTGTCCGAGACCGCGGTGCGCAGTTGGGTCAACGCCTCCGGCCAGCGGCCGCAGCCGTCGTGGACGGTCGTGAGTCGGCTGCGCGCCGATCTCGCGGCCGCCACGGAACTCAATCGCCGCCTGGTGAATCGGTACGCCCCGGCCGACTGCGGGATGGGCGCGGCCCAGTAATGGAATCGAAGAACAACTCACTGCTGATCGTGGTGCTCGCCCTGGTGATCGGGATTCCGACGTCACTGATCGTTCTGCTGGCCATCCTGTTCCAGGACGAGGAAGAGCAGGCCTCGACGGACTGCCTCGGCGGTAGCGGCACATCCGTGATCGGTGGCGACATGATCGCCCCCGCCGGATCGTTCATCAAGCCGGTCGACCCGGCTCTGGTGACGTTCACCTCCGGATTCGGTGAACGCGATGGTGCCCAGCACGAGGGCATCGACCTGGCCGGTCCGATCGGGACCCCGATCTACGCGGCCGCCGACGGCACCGTCGCCGACGCAGGCGAAGCGAGCGGCTTCGGGCAGTGGGTTGTTCTCGACCACGTGATCAACGGGCAGCTGTTCTCCACCGTCTACGGGCACGTCGACACCTACCTCGTCGAAGCTGGCCAGCAGGTTCGCGCGGGCCAGCAGATCGCCACCATCGGCAACCGGGGTGAATCGACCGGCCCGCACCTGCATTTCGAGACGTGGCCGGGTGGCCGTACCGGCGGCGCGGCCGTCGACCCGAAGCCGCAGTACGACGCCGCACCGGCACCGGGCGAAAAGTCCGATGCACCAACACCGAGCCCCTCCGGACCGCCCACCCCGGCCCCCTCGGCGCCCGGTGGCGCCGACCTGGCGCAAGCACTGCCGGCCTCGGCCGGGTCCGAACAGAACATGCAGGTCAACACCAAACGCCTCATCCGGGCCCTGCACCTGAGATTCGGGGACCGCCTCGACACCCTCGGTGGATGGCGCGCAGATGGCGGCGGCTTCAACGACCACCCGAGCGGTCAGGCCGTCGACGCGATGATCCCGGACTACAACTCCGGGACCGGTGTCGCGACCGGCGACGCGGTTTTGGACTACGTGATGGCGAACGCCGATTTCTTCCACGTCGACTACGCGATCTGGCGGCAGACGTACTACCCGGCCGGTGGCACGCCGAACAAGATGGAGGACCGGGGCAGCGACAACGAGAACCACTTCAACCACGTTCACATCACCGTCAAGGGCGGCGGATTCGACGAAGCCACCGTGCAGTGGGGCTCTCTGCCCGGCGGCAGCGGTCAGGCCACCAAGTCGGCCACCGACTGCACCATCTCCGGTGACGGCCTGGGCGATACCCTCGCCGCCGGTTCGGTGCCCGCCGAGTTCGCACCATGGATCGAACGAGCCGGGGCGCTGTGCCCACAGATCAGACCTTCCCTTCTGGCGGCACAGCTCGCCGCGGAGAACGGCTTCCGGTACGGAGCCAATGCACCGGTCTCGAACACTGGTGCCGGTGGTCCCGCACAGTTCATGCCGGGGACGTGGGCGACCTACGGCAAGGACTACGACGGTGACGGCCGCGTCGACATCAACAGCATCGGTGACGCGGTCATGGCGCAGGGCACCTACATGTGCACCATCGCGAAGACGATCGACGGCTGGATCGCCGACGGATCGGTCAAGGCAACCAACGGCCGCACCGAGCTGTACCTCGCCGGCTACAACGCCGGTGAAGGCGCAGTCCAGAGCTCCGGCGGCTTCCCGACCGGGTCCACCGACTACATCGTCCAGACCCGCCCGTACGCCGACAAGATCATCGCCAACGAAGCGCAGTACCGCGCCATCAACAAATATCCGACGGCAGCTCTATACTTAGAGACCTCTTAAAGTAGAATCTATGTGATGCAGCATGCACCTCCGCATTCGTTCGAACATCCCAATCCTCTCCCACGAGAACGGAAATACCCGATGAAGCGCTCGGCATTTCTCGCGCTGATGATGTGCGTCGCCGGCCTGCCAGCCCTCCGCTACGGCTGGGAGGTGCGGTCATCGGACCCGTACCGCGGAACTTGGTGCGTTCCCTTCCCGAAGGGCTCCGGCCACTTCTATTGCGACGGAATCCCAACCTGGCAATTCTTTGTCGGCGCCGGCGTCGGGTTAGTCGTCATGGCACTTGTTCTTGTGGCGCTCGTGGTCCTGCAACAGATTGGCCGTCCGCTCGACGCCGCGCAGGCAGCCCGGAACAGAGGAAAGGACGTATGACCATGCGCTTCTCGACGAAACTGCTGCTTACGGGAGTGTTGTCCACAACGATGGTGTTGGCCGGTTGCGGTTCATCCGGCACCGATGACGAGCCCTCGGGCAGTGACGATCACGTGCACATCGACCCCCTGGACCCGGCGCACCTCGACGCGGACGGCACGGCCGTCACGGCGATGCAGGCAATCCTCTCGTGGCAGCCCGCAGTCGACGAGAGCAAGTCCGATGCGTTGCACCGCGCTCGCCCCTGGCTGGGTGGGGAACTGGCGACCACCGTCGACAAAGACAACGGTGCAGCGACTGGACTTCGACCTGATCGGGAGTGGTTGGCGTGGCAGCAGGCCGGTGACGCACTGACCGCCTCCTGCACCAAGGCCGACAGCACCCCAGCGGCTCCGGAGGGAATGCGGACCGTCGTCATCGACGTCAGCTGCCGACAGACCGTGCTTCACACCGCCGGATCGAGCACCCCTCTCGCCGAACAGACCTGGCGCACCACCGTCACCCGCACCGACGACGGTTGGCGTCTGACCGACTTCCGCTACCAGTAAGGACAACGACCATGACGGAAATGCGTCGCGACCGGCCCCGGGTAACCAGGAACAAGGAGATGACGGTGCTCAAAGCCATCGCCGTAGCGATCCCCGCCTCCTTCCTGCCGGTATTCGCCTACAACCTCGGTGGAGGTGAGGAGATCCTGTGGCACCCGATCGGCCTGTTCCTCGATCTGGGAATGGGAAACCGGGCGTGGCCGGGTGGCGCGACCGCTGTACTGATCGGAGAAGTGGTCGCCATCGCGGCGCTCGTGGCGGGCGGGTTCTGGCTGCTCAAGAAGACGGGGCGGCTCGAGAAGATCCAGGAGAAACGCGCGGAGAAGCGGATCGACAAGTACGCCGACTCCATGACTGATCCGCGGGACGTCGAGCAGGCCAGCCCGGCCGCGTCCGCCGACGAGACGAGGCGGCTTGCACCGACGATCAGCGAGACTCATCCCGGTCACGGCGGCATCGTCATGGGCAACACGGTCAAATCGAACCGTGAACTTCGGATGCCGTGGGAGTGGGTATGCATCGCGATCGCCGGCTCCCGAATGGGAAAGTCAGCGACCCTGGCGATTCCGGCCATCTGCTACGCCCCCGGATTCTGCCTTGGCACGTCCAACAAGCCCGACATCTACACCCACACCCTGTACCTGCGTAAACAGATGGGGAGGGTCTGGCTCTTCGACCTGGAAGGTGTGACCACCGGCAATCGGCGTGAGAGGGCGAGCTTCTGGTTCAACCCGTTGCGCCGCGTCGACGACCTGCCGTCGGCGCGGGTGGTGTGCGACTACTTCATCTCCGCCGCCACCGACGACAATGCCCGGGTCGACGCCTACTTCGACGGTGCCGCCCGGGACCTGTTCGGCTCCTACCTTCTCGCCGCCGCGCTCGCCGGCGGCGATCTTCGGCACGTGGTGGACTGGCTCCGCGAAACACAGTCGCAGATCCCGGTGAAGGTGCTCGCCCAGAATGGGTACGCCGATCTCGCGAACACCATGCAGAGCAAGCAGAGCGTCAACGCCAAACAGCGGGACGGCTTCTACGACATGGCGCGCCGGTTCCTCGCACCTCTTGACGAGCCTCGCTACGAAGAGGCGATCCTGCCGAATACCCGGATCACGATCGGGACGGACAGTGACGGGCGAATCCTCGTCACCCCCGGCCGTGAAGTCCACGACCTGCCCGAACTCGATATCGACCAGGTCATTCGCAGTACCGACACTGTCTACGCCATGAGCAAGAAGGGAGCCGGATCCGCCTCCGCGCTCACCACAGCCTTGGTCGGCGCCATCGGGGACGCATTGCAGGAGTACGGCGCCCAACAGAGCGACGGGCGGGTCCCGATCCCGGCGGTCATGGTTCTCGACGAAGCCGCGAACATCTGCAAGCTGCAGCAACTCCCCGAGTGGTACTCGCACTTCGGATCGCGCGGATGCATCCTCATCACCATTTTGCAGTCACCGTCGCAGGCGAAGAAGGTGTGGGGTGAGACCAACTACGACGCCATGGTCGATGCCGCCAACATGATCTGGTACGGCGGCAACGTCAACGACAAAGGGTTCCTGGCCTCGCTGTCCGACGAGATCGGCGACCATTTCGTCGAGGTCGAGAACCGCAGCCGAAGCGGCGGCATGTTGGGCAGTGGGCAAACCACAATCAGCACCTCGCACCAACGGGAGAAGATCCTCACCGTCGACGACCTCAAGGCCCTTCCGCAAACTCGGGCCATCGTCACGATGGGCGGCAGCAAGCCGCTGCTGGTCCGCAAGAACTTCTGGGGCAACACACCATTCGCCGAGGACATCAAGCGGTCCCTCGCCGAGTGCAAGGCCAGCACCGACCGCATCGAGCAGAAGGCGCTTCCGGTCGGATTCTCCGATCGGGAGGCATCGGAGGAACCCACCGGCCCGATCCCACGGATCGCTGTCGCAGCCGACAAGGACCTGATCGAGGTACCCGTTCAGCACAACGTCGTTACGCCGACCACGGGCCTCGGCGTAACACCTGATGCCGTTGACGACATCTTCGAGTCCGAATTCTTCGCGGAAGGAAGGCAGTGATGGTCAATCTCTCAGCAACCGAGGACGAGTGGCAGACCGACGATGAGACCGGGTACGAGAACCCGTACGACTACGACCCGAACGCCGTGGACGAGAACGACCCCACCGTGGACGGGGACGATCCCAGCCTCGACCCCGACGAAGACACGGAAGAGATCGCCGAGGACGAAGACGATGAGCTCGAGGACGTCGAGGCCGACGAAGAGGATGGCGAGACCGCCGAGATCGAGCCGATGTATCCCAGCTACGACGCATGGGTCGAAGGATGGTTCACCCAGGTCATCCGCCGGAAGATGGGTCCCGGTGGCGGCGAGAGCGGTCTGGCCTGGGACGCGAGATGGTGGCTGTACCCCGAGGTCGCCGGCCGACTCAAATCCCTCTGGTTTGGATGGGAAGAAGCCCGAGCCTCCGACAAAGCGTCGGCAATGTCGAACTGGTGGATCCACCAGCTCGACCCGCATCTGCGGGTGATCTTCGACAGCGATTCCGGCCCCATGTCCCATGCGAAGGCCGACGGATCGTTCTCGGGCTGGCCCGCCCTCCCATACGAACCCATGCCACCCGGTCTACGTGCCGAACAAGCCGACTGAGCACCTGCCTCTTTTCGATCGAAAGGAGTCTCGAATGACCGCCAGCGAAAGCCTGTTCCATGCGCTCGATCCTGTGTGGCCGCTCATGGCCGCCACTCTCGGAGCCTTCATAGGCCTCTGCGCACTTGTTTCGGAGTACATCCACATCCGCAAATTCGGCTGGAACTCCTACATCAGCGACCGATCGAATCTGCTCCGGGTGGCTGCGGCGACGGTCATCACCGTGTTGTGTGCTGTGGGCCCGATACCGGCGGTCATCGAACTCGTGTTCCTCGACGTCCTTCCCGGCAACCCAGCTGGATACGGGGTCTTGCTCAGCGCCGGCCTATTCGCCACTCTGCTGCGTGGTTTTGCACCGGTTCCGACATGTTCGGTCGGGTGCTCACTCGACCGGATCCCTGATGCCGGGGGTGCGGGCGCCGGTGCGTCGAACGTAGAGCTGCAATGACGACCAGTCAGTGGCCAGCCGAAGCACGCGCCCAATACAACGAGCTTCGACAGCACATCTGCTGGAACTCTGACGGACGCCGTCCCACCGGGACCTTTACCGACGAAGCGAATGTCCCTGAATGGTTCCGCGACGTCACCGCGGGACTCCTCCGTCCACCGGAGGCACCCACCCTGCAGGTGGCGCGGATCTGGGACCCCGTGGACTGGCCGACACTCCTCGAGAACAATCCGAGATGCCCGGCGGTGAGCATCGGCCCCGATGGGTACGGCCCCACGGATCTGACCTGGCAGATAGTCGCGGACGCTTACCGCATCCTCGACGCCGCAGGAAAGACACCCTCCCTGGACATCGACATCGAGATCAACGCGGCCTCAGAGTTAGCGCTCGCGCCAACCGTGCTGTACTGCGGCGCATTGGATCCTGGTCTCGATCGCAATCTCATCGCGTGCGTCGATGCCTCACTAGGCGGGCAAATCCTCTACAGCAGAGACGACGGCGGCTGGATGTGGGCGTAGTGGCCCGCTCCCGAGAACACCGACCATCGTCTGATCGGGTCGAAACGAACCGCTTGTTACGATCTTCGAACGGAGGCTCGATGCCGGACGGAGGCTACTTCGTTTTGGGAATGCTCTCCTAAAAAGAGCCAGGAGGGCCCCGAGAATGGCAGATCCACTCAGCACCGCCGCGGCAGCAGCCAAGATAGTGCAGATTGCACAGCAACAAGGATGGTTCGGTAAACTAAAGGATGCTTTCGCCGAAAAGAGACCAGTCCTTGTACTTGGCTCGACAGGCGTGGGCAAGACCAACTTCTTGGAGTCACTCCAGAGCCTCGTTCCGGAGACGATCGATCGGCTGAATCGCACAAGCGCAGCCCAGCAACAGAAAATCAAAATTGATAAGGAAGTATTCCACTTCATCGATACCCCCGGCCAGATCGGTCACCAGTCCCGTCGCAGCCAGGCCATTCTTGGAGCGCTCGGAACCCCGAAACTTGGAGTGATCAATCTTACGTGCTGGGGATACCACGAGTACACGCATGGAGAGGACGAGGCTGTCGAAAACGGTCAACCTTCGGAGTCCTGGCTCGAAAAACACAGGAAAGTTGAAATCGAGGCCCTAAAGGAATGGGGACCTATGATGGGATCTAAGCCAGAATACTTCTTTACAGTGGTATCGAAGGCCGATCTCTGGTGGCCTCAGAAGGACAAAGTCCTGCGTTACTACAATGATGAAGATTACGGGACACTTCTTACCGATTTCGGAATTCGGAATCGGTCAGTATTTGGCTATTCGTCTGTTCGACATCCCTTCTACGGGATTGCACCCACATCGGGAAACTTTGACGATGATACGAGGTACAAATTGCAACAGTATCTCCTGAGGGAACTCCTCCGATCAGCGACGACTCGGTAAACCAATGGAACCAGTAGATCCAGCGATGGAACCGTCAGAACCCACAGAACATCGATCCAACGTCCGCAATGAACTAATCGATCGACTTCAATACTCGACCGAGCGGTTAGCGATGCGGGGTCGCCAGGTTGTCTTAATCACGCTCCTAAATTTAGGAGCATCAATAGTGGCAATGATCGTCTACAACAGTTTCCGCTACTCCCTTTTCTCGGAGAGTCGCGGACTACTCGTTCTAGTCTGGATCTTCCCGGCCGCCGTGACTCTCTATGCATTGTTTCAGATCGCCGGGTTCGATTCGTTACGCAAGCGGGGAGAGGCGGTGTTTGAGGAACTAAGCTATGACTTGCAGTATTACTTTCAAAAGTCGATTATGGACGAGTCGACTGAAAAAGACAGATTCGATGCGGACAAGATGAGGCTTCGGATTTCGTTAAGGGAATTTTCGTCGGTTTCAAGTCTTCCGATAGTTCCGGGCAGGTACGGAGCGGCCGCGTATGCAGCAGCCAATCTCGTTATTATTGTTGCTGCACTTGTCACCTTTTCAGTGTCCTAGCCGGCGCGTACGACAGGTTCTCCATACTGGATATTTCTTCTGTAGGGCGTGGTTGACGCCGCTGGCGCGCCTTACGCGGGTCAGAGCTTCGGATCACAGCCTGGGACGGGCTCCGTCACCAGCAAGGCAACGCAGCGACTGTGACAGTGCTGATTTGTCGGAGGCACGTTCTACACTGGCCTAGCGACGAGAACGAGGTCGCCACCCACTGCCATGGTCGACGGGGGAAGGTTCCCTGTCGCCCTGATCCGAGAAGTGTTCTCGGATCGGCGGGGTGGCGACCTCTTTCTCTATTCGGGCCGCTCTAGACCGAGTGCGCGGTGTTTCGGCGGTGTTCGCGGTCGAGTTCCGGTTCCTGATCGAAGGCGAGTTCGCTCTCTTCGTCGGGCCGCTGTTCGACGTTGAGGAGTTCCTTGATGGATCGAGGATGGCTGGACATGGCTGCCTTCATCGCGGGCGCAATGCTGGCGGCGAGGTTCGCGAGTTCTTCGTTGAGCTGAGTCAGATTGATCGGCGACAGATTGGCGGCGACGTCGTCGTCGCCCGCCACTGGTCCGGCTGCTTGGGCGAGCCCTCGTCCCACCGAGTCGAGCACGCTCTTGGTCTTGTCGACCTTCGACTGGCCACCGTTGGCGCGTGCAATTCCCCCCGATTCTTCCGCTGCAGATTCGGGCACAGGACCGAGCTGAGCTTCGGAAAGCTGGGCGAGCTGGTCGTAGGCGGGAAGACCCCGCGCGGCGACATATCCCAGTGCGACAGCAGATGCTGCGTCGAAGACGCGGCGATCGTTGGTCGTCTCTCGCTCGATGCGCTCCTGGTCGGCGGCATCGATTTCCTCTTTCGGTGTCTCGTTGGCGGCGTGGAAGAGGACCGCGTTTCGGCGGTCGTGCTCGCGCAGCGAGCGCAGCCGTGCGTCGTTGTCCTGGACGAGCTTGTTCAAGCGTTGGGCGTTGGCCGACTCCGCGCCTTCGAGGTGGCGTGCCGCGGCTGCGGCGGCCAGGACCTGGATTCGGGTCTGGTCGATCGGTGCCCCGCGGTAGACGCCCAGCACCTCACGGATCGGTTTGGGGCGGGCGACCTTTTGGCCGGTTCGACGGCGTCCCTCGACGTCGGTCAGGAACGCGGCGATGTCGTGCACGCGCTGATTCGGCGGCGGTGCGGTGCGCTGCTTCGACCGTTTCGTCTGGTTGTCGCGGGGTCTCGCCGCCACAGGGTCGACGCGTACTCCGTCGTCGACCGCTCGTATGGAGGTGCGGGTGGGTGCGGGATCTTTGGTGAGTGCCGGCGAGTGTGCGTAGTCGTCTGACCGGTCCGGATCGTCGGCAGCTACCCATTCACCGTCTTCGCCTGTTGCCCACGACGGGTCGAGGTCGAGTTGCTCTTGCGGTTCGAGCGAGCCCGCGTCGACCGCCGCGGATTCGTTGGATAGGCCGGGGACCGGTTGAATGCCGGCCTCGCGGTCGTCGGGCTCCTGCTCGTGGTACTCCCACTCTCCCGAGGGAGTTCGTCTCGGTACGAGTAGGCGTCGCGGTGCGTCGAGGTCGAGTTCCTCCTCGTACCCGGTCACCTCTTCCTCGTCGTAGTTCCGTTCGGCCCAATCGGCTTCCTCGTCCATGCGTTGCTGGTACTCGTCGGTGGTTCGGTCGATGTCGGCCACGTCTTCTCCTCCTCGTTTCCCCCCTCGCTGGTAACGGCGAGGATGTTCAGTGCTCAGCTACAGCTCCGGGCCTCGATCGTGTTCCTCGTCGTAGGGCGGTTCCTCGTCGTAGGGCGGCGGTGGTTCCTGCTCGTAGATGGGCGGTGCTTCATGCTCGTAGATGGGCGGTTCCGGGTCGTTCTGCTGCTCGGTGACCTGTGCGTTCCGGCGCTGGGGTGCGCGAGCGCTGCTGTCGGTCCGGTGACGTTGTTCTGCCTCGATGAGCGCGAGCCGCTTCCGGTCGGTGGCGAGCAACTTTTCGAGTCGCGCGATTCGCGTCTGGAGCTGCCCGAGCACCCGCTCGTCCGTCTGCTCGGCCCGCTGACGGCGTCCGTGATTGGCGCGGTTCGCGGCCGCCGATGCTTCGATCGCACCCCATCGTCGTTCGGACGGCGCATCCGCTTCGGCGGCCTGCCGTGCGGCGCGGGCCTGTTCGATCTGTGCGGCGGTGGCGGCCGGATCGCGCTGGATCCGGTCATGGATCTCACGGGCGCGGCGCACCGCGAGGATCTTCTGCTCGTCGGCCTCGATCTCGGCGATGACCGAATTGACCGCGCCCGTGTTCGATTCGTTGGTCGCACGATCGAGTTCGTGCTTCGCCGACCCGAGCATCTCCCGTGTGTCGGAGATACGTCGGCGCGCGGCCGCGGCGGCGGTGTTCAGCTCGTCGGTGGCGTACGCCGAGTAGACACTGGCCGCCTGGCGTGGCGCGGTGATCTGCTCGATCTGCTTCTTCACTGCCTCGGTGCGGACCTCATTCAATGATGCGAACGGGTCGGCAACATCGTCGCCCACATTCCACAGAATCCGTGATACCGCGACCTCACTGGCGGCAGTGTGGAACAGGGCTTGCTTCCGCGGATCGGGGCCAGGGTCGCCGAGCGCTGCGACCCATTCCGCGCCGCCGTCGACCGCCTTCTCGATGTAGGTGTCGACGTAGGCGTGCATCTGTTCCTGGTGCTGGCGGGCGTAGGCGGCGAGAATCTTGTCCTCACCGGCCGCAGCCTCGGAGAGGAACGGAACGCGGTATCGGGCAACCGTGTCGGTACGGCGACGCGGCAGTTTTCCGGGTGCGGTTGCCTTCTCGAGCGCGTCGGCCATGACCTTGCCGGGGGTGTTCTTCTCGTCGTCGAGCTTCCCCTCCTTGCCGACCGCCCGCATCACATTGGCGGCGTCGGTGAGGAGCTTGCGGGTGTCCCAGCCGAATGTCTCTGACTGTGCGACGGTCTCGACGATCCTGTCCCAACCACCGAATGTGTGAACCCAGGTGAACTGTTTGTCGGTGAGGATTTCGTCGAGCAGGGTGGCGGTGTGTTCCTCGTACAGGGCACTGACGGCGGCGATGTAGCCGCCCTTGATCGCATCGAACGACTCGGCGTGGGCGCGCGCCTGCTCGATCATCTGGTGCGCGGTGCGCTGCGATCCGTCGCGGGCCAAGATCCCCGTGATGACCCCGAGAGCGCCGGGATGCTCCTCGGGCAGGTGCTCGAAGTCCCAGTCGGGGAGCTCGTCTTCGGCCGCGTAGGCGATGTTCTTGCTCTTGCCTCGTGTCATCGCGACGTAGAAGCCCTGTCGGTCCATCCCCGCGGAGGTGAGGACGTGGCAGGACCCGACCGTCATTCCCTGTGATCGGTGGACCGTGGCGGCATAGCCTAGTTGGACGTTCTCGGCGATGTAGTCGGAGGCGACGACAACGCGGCCGCCGCTGGCGTGGTTCTCCAGGCGCAGAGAGCCGTCGGCGCCGATCTCGACGATGGTCCACAGATCACCGTTATTGACGCGTCCGGTGCGCTTGCCCCTGTCGTCTTTCACGACGTACTTGCTGTTGTTCTTGCGGGTGACCACGACGTCACCGACTGCACCTTCGAGCCCATCGGCGAGCACGATCCCGGGCCCGGTGACGGTGCCGTTGTCCCGGTAGTACGCGGTGGCTTTCAGGTTCAGCTCGCGCACCAGGTCGTTGGTCGGGGCGACCATGAGGGTGACCTCGTCGTCTTCGACGTCGGCGACGTACGCGTTGAAAACCTTGTCGGCGAGCTCGTGGGTCATGGCCGACTTGATGCGCTTGTTCTCCTTGTACCACTCGATCGCGCTCTCGTCGCCGTCGCGGAGCCCCAGGCTTGCGGCAGCTTCGCCCTCGGTGCGGAATCGGTGGATCTTCGACAGGAACGGCGCAAAGGTGCGCTCGGCGAGATCACGCAGAACGCCGCCGGACTCCACTGAGGCCAACTGCTGGTGATCGCCGAGGAGCCGCACCACGGCCCCGGTATCCGCCGCGATTCGAGTGAGGTCGGCGAGGTTTCGCGCCGATGCCATGCCGGCCTCGTCCACCAGAAGAAGGTCGCCGGCCTCGATCCCATTCGGGACGCCGTGCTTGTCGCGGGTCAGGATGTCCGCGATGGTGCGGCCCTCGACCTCGATCTCCGATCCGAGAACTTCCGCGGCGCGGGCGGACGGGCCAAGTGCGATGACCTTGCCGTTGGTCTGCTCCCATGCGCGGGCGACCACTTTGGCGGCGGTGGTCTTTCCGGCGCCGGCGGCGCCGACGGCTACAGCGACCGTCTTCTTGGCGGTGAGGAAGTGCTCGATCATCGCGATCTGATCGGTTCCGAGATGGAACCCGTCGATCTTCGATTCCTTCGCGACTGCCTTCTCGATCTTCCGGATCTGGCGCCGGATGACACGATCCGCGACGGTCAGTTCGCTCTCGGCGTCGGCTTTGCTGCGCATGAATGACTCAGCGGCGAGGACCGACTCGGAGGTGTAGCGCATGGTAGTGCGGTCGACGGTGTGCAGCCGAACCAGGCCACCCTCGATCGTCTCGGACAGCTTGTCCGGGGCGACGTAGATCTCGGTGAACACGGGGATGCAATGGTTCTTCACGAGGGTGTCGACGGCCGCGCGGACATAGACGTCCAGGTCGAGGTCGTCGGCGAAGCTGAATGCTCTCGCTTGCCGCTGAACCTCGGCGGTGAGGCTGTAGACGGTCCAGGTTCCGACCTTGCGGGACAAGTCTTCTTCGACGTTTCGGATCAGTTCCGGGAGGTCGGCGGGGCCGAACGGAGGCCGGTTGTCGTGACCGGTCTGCGCATCTTCCACCAGCTGCCGCGGTGAGGTGTCGACGATGATTGCGCGTGCCCGCTCGTCCCACTCGGCCCGAAGTTCTGCCATCGATCGGGGCGGATTCTTCGCGTTGCGGGTGTCCAGCGTTGCCTGCTGCGCTTGCGCGAACTGGACCTTCTTCGGCGGGTTCTTGCCGTGGCGGGCGGTGTATTCGCGGGCCAGTTCTGCCTGCCGATCCACGATGGCCTGGCGGCGCGAGAACTCTTCGATCAGCGAGAGTGGGATGCCTTCGACTTCGTAGACCGGCTGCTTTCCGGTGGGGGTGTCGGCGCGTGGCGCGAAGCTCACGCCGAGGCTGCGAGCTACCAGATCCGCGACTCGGGTGTTGTATCGTTCGGACGCCGAGACGGCCGCACGGTAGAACATGCGTCCATCGATGGTGGTCCACTTACTCTCCGCGTAGACCCGGTTCAGGACCGCGCAGTGAGTGTGCAGGTTCGGGTCGCCGACTCGGTTGTCCCAGTGGTCGAATCGGGCGATGAGCAGACCCTCGGCCTTGACCATCCGAGTTCCTCCGGCGCCGCGCCGGGTGTAGGTCAGTTCGTCCTCGACGTATCCCAGTGTCTCGTCGACGGCTTGGCGGTGCGCCGCCTCGATGATCGCCTTGACGCGCGGATCGCCCAGCCCCCACAGCAGCGAGACCGACTTCATTGGGGTGAAGACGAGGTCGTAACCCGCGACCGGCTGCCGCATCTTCCGGTAGCTGTCAGCGATGAACTCTGTGACCTGTGCGTCGCTGAGCAGAGCGGCCTTGTCGCCCTTCGCCTTGTTCAGATGGCGGATGGCGACATCCCGCTTGATGGCATCCTTCGCCGCGGATTCGGGGAACTCTCCCGTTGCTCGCTTGTAGTCGTTGCAGCGGTCCACGACCTCGTGGACATATTCCTGGGAGGCGGTGAACCAGCTGAACGGCCGCCCGAGCGCCGTTGCGGCGGACCAGTCGTAGCGTTCCTGCTGCGAGGCCGTGACCGGCGGCATCGTGGCGAAAGCGTTCGGAGTTCGCGCTGCACCGAACGACGAGCGCATCGCGCTTTCGGTGACTACGTCGCCGACGGCGACTCCGGCTCGCGCCGTTGCTTTCCCGTACCAACGCCCGGGCGGGGTGCCCTTGGCGTTGTAGTAATCGATGACATCGCCCTTTTTCGACTCAGTCGCGTCGCCGGCAGCGACGTGATTCGTCAGGTACGTGTATCCATCCCCAGCTGAGAGCTTGTGGATGGTCATCATGGCCACCATTGTGCCAGGTGGCACCTTTAGTGCAAGAGGTGTGTAAAAGATGTTGGCCCTGCCGCAGGCAGGGCCTGTTCATACGGTGCCGTCAGGCACGATTTCCTCTCGCCGGAGGCGAGGGTGTTAGGTAGTTGCTCGGTCGAACTTTGGCGGTCTTGGTTCGGTTCGGGTCTATTTCACAGACTTTCGTCGCCGCGTTGCACCCGCCCCCACCCGCGGCGAGCCGATACACTTCGCTCCATGGCCACCTCATCTGAAGCGGCGGCGATCCGCTCCCGCCGACTGCACACCGTCAAGAACGTCGAAGAGAACGTCAAGGCAGCACGGCAGCGCGCACTCGAACATCAGAACCGCATCGAGAACTTGGCGAAACCGCTGAACTCGGTGTCGGAGAAGCTCGCCCGCCTCGATCGCGAAAGGGACTCGGTCGCCGCGGCGCGTGACCGTCGGATCGAGTCGTTGCAGAGCGGTCTGGAGAAGAAGATCGAGAAGCTCAAAGCCGACACCGCAGCGAAAATCGAGCAGACCAAGAAGGACACAGAGACCAAACTCGCGGAGCTTCACAACTCGCAGCGCGGATCCGAGGACGCACTGTTACTCGAGTACGCCCAAGCGATCGTGCAGTTCTCCTTCGGCGGATCGAACGCCGACCTCGCCACCGTTCTCGGTATCTCCCAGAAGGAGGCGAAGGAACTGATCGCGTCGTCGACGGCCGAACTGGAGAAGGCCGGCATCGCCGCCTCTCGACCCACCGAGGCCACGACCGCCGCGAACTCGTCGGCGCCGGCCGCAGAGCAGCCTGCGCCCGCGGCGGAAGACAAGAACGAGGCCCAGCCCGCACCGGTCGACGCGCCAGCCCTCGCCTCGGCGTGACGGCCCGGGCGGGGTCTGAAACTTTCGGAAGGCTAGACCGTGACCCTCTACGACGTGTTCCCCTGGTTGCAGCCCGTGTGGCAGGGCGCGATCGACCTGTGGCTCGAATTCTGGTGGCCGGGGCCGTTATGAGCGACATCAGTCGTACGGCAACACGCGTGTTCCGGGTGATCGGTGACTGAAGAAGTCGAGCCGGGGTTGTGGCCTGCAGAAGAATCTGAAGGCGCCAGCGCCGGCTCCGTTGACGTTCCGGCCGGCACTCGCCGGCGGCGCGCCGTCGATACGTTACTGGTTCCGAACGCGCGCACGATTGCGCTGTTCTGGTCGAAGGTCGTGAAGTCCCCGACGTGTTGGTACTGGACTGGCGCAATCAGCGCGCCGGACGGGTACGGGCGTTTCAACTACCAACGCGACAACCGCCAGCGAACGGTCCTCGCGCACCGCTTCTCGGTGGAGCTGGTGCACGGTCCGATGGACGACGGTGTGGTGTGCGAGCACAAGTGCAACGAGCCGCTCTGCGTACGTGTCCACGCGAAGCATTTGGTGCAGTCGACGTACTCGGAGAACGTCCGCTTTGCGATCGCCCTCGGTCGGCTATCCGGGCACACCCTCCTCGACGGGAACGGACGATCTCGAGTCGACCGTTCCCTCGCAATTCGTGAAGCACTGCGGTGCGGCTACAACGAAGAAGCGGTATTACGGGCGAAGACAGACCCTGGACCGGATCAGTCCACATTGTTCTAATCACTCCACGAATCGGTCGACGGCGAACAACTCGCTCAAACTGATCTCCGGTCGAGCCATGAAGTCGCTGCGCAGCTTTTGTCATCGTTACTTCATTCTTCTTCCGCCACAGCCAGTACGCGACGGGAACCTCGGGCGCTGACCTTCGCGTTCATGCCAGGGGGCCTTTCTGCCGCCGGATGCTCATACTCGGCCGCAAGCCTGAGCAAACCTATGCCTGGTACTGGTCCGAGAGCGAACAAGACATAGGCGGACCGGCTTATCGTAGGTAGCGGACCACCTTCGCGGGTACTCAAGGGATCTGTAGCTCTGCTGGAGGCGCGATCGAGGAGGGCACCATGAAGCTAGGTACGGGGTTCGTCGCAGCCATGTTCGGTATCGCCACGCTCTCAGGTTGCTCGTCGGCCGACTCTGGCGACACTTCATCCGGCCCGAACCGAGCATGGGACAACGGTATCGCCCGTGAGCCGGTGCCTGACGAAACAGATGAAGGGTTCAACGAGTCGCAGATAGCTGACTACAAGGTCGTTGGCGAGAATCCAAGAGGCAAGGTCGAGGTCATGTACGTTGCGAATACGCAGGACTTTGCGACGATGGTGGACAATGCCAAGGCGTGCGTCCAGCACTACCTGCCGAGCTTCCCTGCAGTTAACTGCTGGGTCTTTCCAACGCAAGAGGACTTCAATGTCACCGCGCCAGTATCTGAGCCGGGCGAGGTACCGGCGCGTCCCTGCTACAAAGTGTTCCTATACATCCCGCTAACCGGTGGTGACTATCCATCTGGGTACACAGATGATCAGCCGCTGCCACCTTGGTGTCCGAGCGCCTAGATTGGATCACGGACTACAACTCGTATCCCATATCGCGGGTGGGAACACGCTCATGGCCACTCGGCTTCATCGGATCCCCAGTGTTGCCGGAGAGCATCCGTCCAAGGCGGCTCGGGTGCCCTGCGGTCGCCGTTCGTACTGCACTCAGGTCGTAGGTGGGTCCCGGGGTTGTTGATTTCGCTCGGTCGTGCGGTTGTGCGGCGACGACCACAGCGGCGTCGATCGTTTCGCGTAGCAGCGTCGTCTCGCCGGTCTGCATGTACTCGAATCGTCCCCACACGAACTGCTCCCGCAGATCCCCCACCAACGAACTCTCCTGCGGAAGGTTCGCCTCGACGGGTTGGAATCGCTCGGTGTCGAACGAGTAACCGGCGTCCGCACTGAGTTGTGTGAAGAACGCGAACTGCGCCCGGGTGTTTCCTTCCCGGAACGGGTGGACGTAGTTGATCCGCGCCCACACCTTCGTCAGCTCGTCGACGAAGGTGTGGGCGTCGAGACCGCGCAAGTGTTTCTTGGCGGCCATACGATCGAGCACCGCAGTGCCGTATCCGCGGACCTCCTTGGCGGCAAAGTAGCGGTGCGCGATCTCCGGCGGATTTCGGATGCCCTGCCGGTACGCCTGCACGTCCGGGCCGAGCTTGACCATCGGCCAATCACGTGGGGCGGTGCGCAGTTCGCCGGCCCATGGGTAGACGTCCTGGAACAGGTGACGGTGGATCCGTCGTAGGTGTTGCAGGTCGTAGTTGCCGGGGATCGGCTCTCGTCTCAGCTCGGACATGCGCTTGTACGTCGCCAGCCCCTCGTACACGTCGAGGACCTCCGGGTCGGTGATGCCGTGCGGCCGATCGGCGGACACCCGAACGAGGTTGCGCATGACGGCGCCGGAGATGTCCGGGAATCCGGTGGCATCCCAGTGCACCGTCGACGGGATGAAGTAGTCGATCCACTCCTGTGAGAACGGGCGCGGCCGGGTCACTGCTCGGTCTGGGCTCGTCGGCGAAGGATCGAGTCGAGCGCATCGTCGAGCGTGATGTTCTCCTGCAGCAGTTGGACGAGGAGTTCCCTGGTCGGCTCGTCCATCGTTCGGCCCTCGATCGCCATGATCGGCGCGAGCCGGGCGTATTCGGCTCGCGCCTGCGCCTCGGTCAGACCGCGCGGTGCTTCGTCGTCGTTCATACGGCGCGCTCGCCTTCCTCGTCGATGCCGTAGCCGTGGGCGATCTCGGCTTCCGGGTGGATCGGGGTGACGCTCCCATTGTCCGCGGTGGCGGTGGCGCCGAGGACATCTCGGATCGGGCGGGCGTGTCCGCTGCTGGCGGCCTTATTGCCGTCGATGACGGACTGCTCCACGATCGTGGCGACCGGTTGGGTCGGCTCGATGATGGTGTCCGTCGACTGATCCGGTGCCGGTGTTTGGCCGCGCAGCGGGATGCCGCGTTCAAGTCTGGCTTCGTACAGCTTCTCCCGGGGCACCTCGCGTTCCTTGGCGAGCTTGTCGGCGCTCCGTTCGCCGGCGGCGAAGGCGTCGCCGCGGCGGTTGGCGGCTCCGCGATCGGTCTGCCCGGTGCCGTCCCAGGATTCCCAGTTCCACTGCCGGCCGTGCCAGTACGTGCGGGCGCCGGGCATTCCGGAGTTGGGGTCGAAGCCGTACCGCCACTCGTATTCGCTGGCGTCGACGGTTTGCCAGGGCCGCCGTGCGAGGTCCTCGGCGCGGGCTTCGGCGTTTTCTTCCCACTCCTTGCGGGCGGCGGCCATGCGCCCGGGCACGCTCGCGATCACCGCTTCTCGGGTCATCCCTTGCTCCTCCGCCCATCCTTCGGTCGGATTGAGGTCGAGCGACCATCCTCGGTACTGACCGTCGGCTCGGCGTCGTTCGGTGTCGAGCCGCTCGCGGCGTAGCGCCTCGGGTGAGTTCTCCCGCGAGTTGACCTCGAGGCTCAATTCGTGGGCCTCGAGCTTCGCCTGTTCGAGTTCGTCTTCCTGGGTGAACACCAGCTCGGGTTCGGCGGTGGCGACTTCGAGTTTGGCCTTGTCGCGTTCGAGCTGAGCTGCGAGTGCGTCGCCGCGGTTGCTGACGGCAGAGAGGTGATTTCGGGTGGACTGGATGAACCCGGTGGTGGCGCTGTCGAGTGCGACGATGTCGATCATCTTGTCGCGCTCGATGTAGCGCTCCTCCCCCGCGATGTCGATGATGTAGTTGGCGAGGGTGTGCGAGTAGCCGAGAGTGATCGGTACCCCGTTGATCGACCCGATCGGAAGGAACTTGCGTGCCTTCGTGACCTCTTCGCGAGCCTGTGCCAGCGCTTCGGTGATCGCGTCGCGGAGTTCGGGTGCCTCGCTGTCGGGCACCGCGCGGCCGGCGACGTGCCAGATGCGTTTGCTGCGGTCCGGGGTGGCGAGCCAGTCCTGGAGTTTCGCGCTCTGTTCCCTCAGTTCGGGCAGCCGGTCCGTCGCGGCCGCGATCTGCCGTTCGAGGGAGCGGATCGTGGCCTGTCGGGCGGCGTTGTTGTTGGTGACGGCGCCCCGTTGGGCTTCGAGCATGGTGACGTTCTGCTCGGCCTCGACCTGCTGGACGAACACCGGGTCGCCGGTTGCGGCGGCCTTGGTCTGCGCCCACGACAACGACAGGTCGCCGCCGACGTCCTCCATCGTCTGGGGGACGTCTTCGCGGCGCAGCTGGGCGACGAATCCGGACTTGCGGGCGACGTACTGGTACATCATCGCGTCGTAGGAACGCCGGGCCACGACGTTGATGACGCTGACCTTCTCGAAGGTGTTGCCCTGGCGGATGATGCGCCCGATCCGCTGTTCCATGTCCGCGGCCGTCCAGGCCGGATCGAGGTTGACCAGCTGCTTGAGTGCGCGCTGGACGTTGAGTCCGGTGCCGCCCTTCTTCGTCGAGGTCAGCAGGACCCGGATCCGCCCGTCGCGGCACGCCTCGGTGAGTTTGGCTTTCGCCTTGGGCGAGTTGTGGTCGTGCATGAAGGCGATTTCCTCGGGCTTCATCCCGCGTGCGATCAGGGCGTCGCGCAGTTCGGTGTAGACGTTGCGGGCGCGGCGACTGTCGCCGACCTTCGGTGTCCCGCGGTCGCAGAACACGAGCTGGAAGGCGCCGGTCATGTCCGGGCCGTATTTGTCGGCCGGAATGACCACGTCGGCGTTGTCGACGTAGGCGTTCCAGATGGCGTCGGCGGCGACCTCGACCCGAGAGTTCTCCGGGGGCGGGGACGGCAGGTTCGCCAGTCTCGGGTGCATGGCGACGTTGCGCCCGTCAGTGGAGATCTTGAGCGTGTTGTCGATGTGCATCTCATCGCCCTTGACGTTGCCCAGCCGTTCGTCCAGGTCCGCGACGAAATCGAGGACGTCATGGCCCTGGTCGAATTCGAGGATCGTGGGCGTTCCTCCCTCGATGACGGGCAGCCGAACCGGGATCTGGTCGGCGGTTACGACGTCTCGGAACTGGTCGAGCATCGCGACGAGCTGGCGCACGTTCGCGTACTCGGCCATGCGGGTGACCATCCGCAGTTTGGTTCCGGTGATGTTCATTTCGACCGCGGTGACGGGCTTGGCGAAGGTGCCGGCCCAGTTGTCGATCCGGCTCATTCCCGTCCGCACCAGCAGGTCTGGCCGCAGCATCTTGGTCATCACCCAGATCTCCGACATGGCGTTGGTGATCGGGGTGCCGGTGGCGAAGGCCATCGCCTTGGCGGGCGCGTTGGGTTTGCCGGCCCGGGCGTTGCGGTCCTGAGCTTGCTTGCGCAGGAACCGCGCCTTCATTTCCAGGTCGGTGGCCCGCTGCGACCCTTCCGCTACCGACAGGTCCGCGGAGTTCGAGGGCCTCGAGAGGTTCTTGTAGTCGTGTGCCTCGTCGATGAACATGAAGTCGCACCCGGACTGCTCGAAGCTCAGACCGTCGTCGGTGGACTTCTGCCCGACGATCGTCTCGATGCGCTTCTTCATCGCCTTGATCGCGTTCTCGATCTGTTTGACCGAGAACTCCGATCCGGATTTGGTGGCGGCCGCGAGGGCGCCCCGCAGTTCGGCTTCCTCGTTCTCGAGGTATTCGATCTGCGCCTCGCGTTTCATCCCGATCAGCCCGAACACGGACTGCGGGACGATCACCATGTCCCAGTCACCGACGGCTGTCTGCCCGATGAACCGTTGCCGGTCCTCGATCCCGTCGAGCTCGGAGGCGACGAGGATCTTCGCGTTCGGGTAGGCGTCGCGGGCCTCGTTGCCCCACTGCGAGAGCAGGTGGTTGGGGACGACGACCCACGGCTGGCGGACCTGCCCGAGTCGTTTGGCCTCCATGCAGGACACCGTCATGGTCAACGTCTTGCCGGCGCCGACGACGTGATCGAGCAGGATCGTCTCGTCGTGCAGGAACCGTTGGACGGCGGCGGCCTGGTAGTCGTACAGCTCGTATTTGGGGTTCAGCCCGGGGAACTGCTTGAACTCGGTTCCGTACTTCGGTTTGACGAACGAGTTGCACAGCTCGTTGTAGGTGGCCGCGAGTGTGACGTAGCGGTCGCCGTCCGACCACAACCATTCGGCGAACCGCTCCTGCAGCGCGGCCGCGTTCGACCGGGCCGCGGCTGTCAATTCGGGATGGAACCGCGGCTTCGGTGACCGCTCCAGTTCCTCGGCGGTCTTGAGGACCTGCACAGCCTTGTTGTTGGCGATCAGGTTGAACATCTCGACGCCGGAGAGCTGGGCGCTGCCGTACTTGTCGGTGTAGCCGCTGGTGGGGTTCTTGTGGCGGCTGTTCTGCTCGGTCTCGAAATTCCAGTTGCCGCTGACCTTGTCGAACTCGGTGGTGAGCCGGTTCGGGTTGAGGCCGAACTCCTTGATGAGGAATTCCCGGTAGTACTCCATCGGTACCCAGATCGCTCCGGGGCGGACACCGATGGCGGCCGGATCGACGTCGGGCGGGATGACCCGTTCGAGGGCTTCGACAGCCCCGCCGTACAGCTCGGGGTCCTCGGCCGCGAGCCTCTGTGCCTTGGCGTGCTTGTCGCGGACGTGCCCGGAGAGGAACGTCTCGGCGATCTCCCATTCGCCGGGGTGATCGAGGGACGGGAACATGCGCCCGCGAGCCTGGTCGATGACATCGCCGACCTCCAGGTCGAGCAACTCCCCCATCCGCTCGGGTGAGAGGTAGCCGAGTTCGTCGAAGCTGATCGCCATTGCCTCGTCGACATGGTCGGCCGTCTCGGCTCGACTCTTGAACGGGGTGGTGTCCTCGGTGAAGATCGGCGACTTGCTGGCCTCGGCGTCGGTGCCGTCGAACCGCGACGTGAAGTTCTCGATCGACAGCACCATGCCGATGCGGGGATCACGCAGGATCGCACCCTTGAGGTGGTTCTGGTTCTTCTGCGGGATCGGCTCCGTAGCGGCCTTGTCCTGCATGTCCTCGAGGACATCGTCGGGGATCGGCCCCGTGTAGGGACCGGCCTCGTCGGCGCTGAGCCCTTCCTCCCGGGCCTCGGCCTTGCCGGTCTTGATGCGCCACCGGGTGATGGCCTTGTCGAGGCGTTCGGCGATCTTGTTCTCGGTCAGCGGCGCAGGTTCTGTGAGGGTGAACCGGTTGAGCGGTCCCCACCGGTTGGTGTAGCGGTCGTAGAGGGTGCCCAACTGCACTCGCAGGGCCTCGCGTTCGGCCCGGGTGGAGTCGGTCGACCGGCTCGCCTCGGTCAGATTCATGACGGTCTCACCGAGTGCGATGAGTACCTTCCACTGCTCGGCCTTGTCCTTGCCGGTGCAGTTGACGTACGTCCACCCCTGACCGATCTTGAACTGCTCGAACTGGCCTTTGACCTCGTCGAACCGCATCGTTCCGGGTTCGACTGTGGTTGCTTCGATTCCGGTGCCGGTCAACAGGCCAGCGGCGGTGAACGGTGCGGCGGCCGTCGGCGACGGTCGGGGTGCGGTGAATCCGAGTCCGCGCTCGACGGCCCGGTCGATGATTGGGTCGAGCTGACGGCGGATCTGCTCGGCCAGCGGTGTGTGGGTGCGGGGTTCGACGATCAGATTCAGTTTGCCGTTCGGACCGTTCCCGACCGCCAGGGTGCCCAGCACCCGCTCGGGGTGCTGCTCGAAGTAGCGGTTGATCCAGTACGGCGCTGTCGGTGCGCCGCCCTGGTCCGCGCCTTGGCGATGGTCGAGCGGAATGCTCTTGACCTCGCCGGCCCACTGCACGGTCTCGGGAGATGGTTCCTGCCCGTCGGGGCGGCGCCGGAACACCAGGACGTCGGTGACGACCGCGGTCTTGGCCTGCCGGTCGAAAGCCCCGGTCGGCAGCCGCACCGCACCGATCAGGTCCGCGGTCTCGGTGATCTTCTGCCGGGCGCCCGGCCGTCTCGCGTCGGAGGTGTACGCGGAGGTCACGACCGCGACGTAGCCGCCCGGGGCAGTGAGGGCAAGAGATTTGACGATGAATTGGTTGTGCAGTGAATGGCCGTCGGCGTTATGGATCGGGTCGTAGACGCCGTCCTTGCCGAAGGGCACGTTGCCGATCGCGCCGGTGAAAGTGTCGTTTCCGGCGAAGTTCCGCTCGAATCCGTGGTTGCGGATCTGCTGCGACGGATACAGGTGATGCGCGATCTGGGCGCTGATCGGCTCGATTTCGACGCCGACCATGTTCACCCCGGCCGGGGCGGTGCCGACGAAGTACCCGGCTCCGCAGCCGGGTTCGAGCATCAGCGCGTTCTTCGGCATCCCTGCGCGTTCGACGGCACGCCAGAGTTCGTGGACCACGGCCGGATCGGTGTAGTGCGCGTTGAGGGTGGTCTCGCGGGCCTGCGCGAACCCTCGCTCGCCGAGGAGCTCGTACAACTCGTCGCGTTCGGTGCGCCAGGTATCGCGGAACCGTGCCCGGTTGTCGAATACCTCGGGGACCGCGCCCCAGCCGGACCACTGGGCGAGGACTGTCTGCTCTTCCGCCGTCGCCAGCCGCTGCTCGCGGCCGAGCTCGGTGACCAGCCGGACAGCGGCGATGTTGGCGCGGACACGGGCTTTCCCGCCGGACGGGACCAGGATGTCGGTGCCCAGCTCGAAGTCCGCGGGTGCCGCGATGGACTCTGCCGGCCGCGGGATCTCCGCGATCTCCTCGGCCTCGGCTTCCTCGCCCGCCTCGGAGTCCGCGAGCATCGACTCCAGCAGCGCCTGCCGTTGCGCCAGTTCGCCGGTGGTGGCGGTCAGCGGGTCCAGGGCGGCCAGCTCGTCCGGTGTGAGCGGGGCGGCGGCCTCGGGTGCCTGCGTGATCCCCGGCTCCGGCTCCGCGGCCGGTGCGGAGTCGGCGGGCGCGTACTGGGCGGCGGTCTCGGGGGAAACCCAGACGTGACCGCCGCTTTCCTTGCGGACCTCGATCAGGCCGCCGTTGCGCCACAGCGGACTGGTGATCGGTTCGCCGTGAACGTGATCGGGGACTACCAGCAACTCCGCGTCGGCGGTGCGAGGGGTCTGCTCAGTGGGGGCCGCCTGGTCGGCGACCCCGGGTTGTTCCGACGACGGGTCGGTTCCTTCCTCCTGGGCGGTGGTCTCCTGGTGTTCGTCGAGGACAGGCGGGCTGGCCGGCTCCGCCGCGATCTCGATCTCCTCGGCGGTGGCCTGTTCGGACTGCGTCTGAGCGTCCCGTTCGGCCTCGGTCTCGACGGTCTGAGTGGCCTCGGCCGTTTCGGACGAGGCGGCGGCGCATTTGCGCGGCAGGAGCACGCGGGCCTCGTCGATGGCCTCGCGCCAGGAATGAACCTCGCTGTAGACCTGCCCGTCCAGTTCGGCGGCCGCGGTGTCGTGGTTCTGCCTCGGCAGTCTCAGCTCGATGTAGGTGCCCTCGAGGTCACCGACGTACACGCTGTCGTTTTGGTAGATCGTCAGATCGCTGACATCGAAGGTGGCGTATGGGTCCTTCGCGTTCGTGTTCTTCCGCAGCTCGGTGATCAGCGCACGGTCCACCTCGGTCCGCAGCACCCAGTCCAGATTGAAGCCCTTCGCTTCGAGCAGGGAGACCTCGCCCGGCAGTGTGCGGCGCAGGTCGTCGAGGATGCCGCGGCGTGCTTCCTGCACGGGCCCGGTGTCGGCTGCGGCGGATCCGCTCTTCGAGTACTTCCAGAGCGGATCGCTGTGTGCGGCTGCGTGGTAGAACTCGTGCCCACGTGCGAGCATCGCGGCGGTGGACGTGACACGATCGCGTGCCTCGCGCACCGGGCGGTAGGTGCGTTCGACCCACGCCGGTATCGGGAGGCCGGCGGCTTCGAGAAGGCCACCGACGGCGACGCGGTAGTCGTCACCGCAGTTGACCTCGTTGTCGGCTCCGTTGAGGGTGTACTCCCACCCCACCGAGACGTGGCGGATTCCGGACCTCGGCTTCGATTTCAGCCGCAGTCCGTGCATGCCGCCTTGTTCGAAGTATTCGTGGCCGTCGTGGTCGTAGACGACCTGCATGTCGTCGTGGAGGTTGGGCACGATGGTGCGCCGCAGTTCGGCGGCGAGTCGCTCTTGGCCGATGCTCGCGGTGGCGTCGACGAGATCGGGACGCTCGAAGCTCAGGACATCGAAGGCGACCTCGATGGCGGCTTCGAGCTGCGGGACACGCGTCGCGGAGGGCAGACCTGCCCAGGGCGCGACGAGCGGATCGCTGCGCAGGTGCTCGCGCATCCACTGCGTCCACTCCTCGCGTACCGACTCCTCCCACGTCAGATCGTCGCGGTGCGCCTCGGTCCAGGCCTGGGTCACCGTGTCGTAGAACCCGGTGTCCCGGAGTTGGCGGGGATCGCGGACGATGAGTTGGGCGGCTGCTTGTCGGGTTGTGGATCCGTCCCGGGCGAGGTCGACGATCTTGTCGTGGACCATTCGCGCGAAAGGGTGGTGCGCCGCGAGGTCGTCGGCGAGGCGGCCGCCCACCGCGTCGATGATGTTCGGATCCGCGGCGGCCGCCGCGTACAGGAATGCCTGGTCGGCGGCCGTGACGTCGCGTTGCGCGTCGACGCAGCCCTTCCACCACTGGTTCGTCATTGCGACCCGGGCCTTTACGCCCTTGAGCCCCCGCAGGGCGGTGACGAAGGCCAGGTCGCAGTCGGGATCCGGCAGGTCCAACGGTGTGGCGGGGTCGAACTTCGCTCGGGCGCGCCGGTACCAGTCGTTTTCCGGGATGACGCCCAGGTCCAGGGCTTCCTGAACGGCCTCGAGGGTCTCGACGCGGTCGTTGAGTTCGAGGAGTTCGGCCTCGGCCTGTTCGAGACTCATCTCGTCGTCGAGATCGAGATCGGTGTCGATCTCGGTGTTCTCGTCGGCCGCCAGCACGGACTCTGCGGCGCGCTGCGCGGTTTCGAGGTAGGCCTCGCCGACCTCGCGTTCGTCGGCGTCTCGCGCGGCCACCACTGCGTCGGTGACCGCCGTGGTGATCGGGTGTTGGATCGTCTCGGGGCGGCGGGCTTCCCAGTACGCCTCGGCGGCCTTGCGGCCCAGTTCGTGCCACCGGTCGGTGCTGAGCAGAATCGTCCGGCACGCGGTGAACATCTCGTCCGAGATGTTCTGCCGGTCGCTCATCAGGTCCGCCAGCGCCACCTGGGCTTTCGTCTTGAAATGCCCCTCTGCCCAGGCGAGGAACCCGGTAGCAGTGTTCGCCGAGGACGCGGCGGAGGTATCAGCTTCGGTGTCCGGCTCGGCGAGTGCCTGCAGGATTCTGGCTTCGACCTCGGCGGTCGCGTCCAGGGGCGTAGTGACGGCCGCTGCGTCCTCGACCGGGTCGGTGCCGACCGAGGCGTCGGCGCTTGCGGCATCGATCTGCGCATTGTCGGTGGGCGCGGCCTCTGGGAACAGGGGGCCGGCGGGACGATCGCGGAACTGAACCTCTCTGAGGTTGCCGCTGAGGATGGCCGAAATCAGGTCGTGCGCTTCGCCCTTGGTGATCGTCGTGTCGACCGTGAACGGCTTCTCGACCTCACCGGCCAGCTGTTCGAGCTTACGGATCTGCGCCCGGCTGATCGTGTCGCCGCGCCAACCGGCGGCCGGGGTGCGCTCGGCTGTGGACATTTCCTGCACGAGGGCACGGGGCACCTCATGCGGATCGACGCCCAGCGCCTGAATCTGATTGCGCAGCTCACCCTCTCGGGCCGACTGGACCCGCCACTGGGTGCGGAGCCGCTCGAGCTTTCCGGTGATGCTGTGGACATTCTCGGTGTTCGCGACGATCCCGGCCTGCAGCCCCCGCTCCTGCGCGGTCGCGAGCGCCCGCTGGGCGGCCGCCAACTGCCGGATGAGCTTGGCGCCGTGCCGTTCGAGTTCGGCGACCTGCTCGCTGGCGGCCGCCCACTGCGCTTGTGCAGCTAGAACGGAAGATTCGGGTCCTCGGGCGGATTGCGCCGGATCTCCTCGTCGATCATCTCCGCCAACTCGTCCGCGACCGGGTCGTACGCGGTCATCGGCACCGGCTGGTTGTCCTCGATCCGCTGCGCCACCAGCGCCCGCCCCAACTGCTGGAACCACGCCTGCCGATCGAGCCACACCCGGTGCACGATCTGTTCCGCCACCGGCATCGGCCGCACGTTCAGGCTCTTCCACCGGTCCGGATCGTGTTCCCGACGGGCCCGATCCTGCTCCGCCTCGATCCGGCTGTCCGCCCAGGCCTCGAATTCCGTCCTGCGGGCCGCGATCTCCGGTGTCACCTGCGGATACAGTTCCTCGGCGAGGATCATCTCCCGCGCCGCCCGCCACGCCGATTCCTTCGCCTGCACCACGTTCCAGTAGGTCGGGGTCATGCCCCGGTTCGCCTCGGCCCACTGCTCGTGCGCCTGAGTCTCCAGCGGCCCGCTCGCGGACTCGGTCAGCTGCTGCAGGCGCAGAGCCTCCCGGTCGATCCGCTCCAGGTCCTGCGGGGAGGTCGGGTCCAGGCCGAGCCACTCGACCAGAATCCGATGCGTCTCGTCCGCGATCGTCACGTCGATCCCCTCGACCTGCTCGATCGCTTCCTTGCTCTGCGCTTCCATCCCCTGCTCCTTCATCCTCGAAATCGAACGCGCCCTGGTTGACGTTTCCGCGTGCCACTCGACCTCCTCGTCAGCGCCCATCCAGGGCGACACCCCACCCGAAAACGGGGAGTTTCTGAGGTCGATTTTACTACAGAACAACGACAAAAATGGTGCCTGACCTGCACTAATGCCGGATTGCTCGGTGGGTTCAGGAGCTTCGCTGAGCCCCCTGAGGGCGCGCCAGAGCGACGCACACCATCAGCACCAACGGGGCGATAAACAACCCCCCGATACCCGCCATGAACGCCCGTGCGGGGCGGCGATGACGGTTGTACGAGCGGCGAGCACAGACCACCGCCCCTGTGATGGACAACACATTGAACGCGACAAACACGGTGGTGGCGAACGCGTTTCCGTCCATCACGGGGCCAACCTCTCTAGCGGGTGTTAGGTGCCTTCATCGAACCGCACGGGATCGACATCGCTAATCCGGGAGGGACTGCCGGACCCGAAGGCGAAACTTCCGGGGGCGGCAGCCCCGCCGATCGTTGCGCCCGGGATTCCGGCCGCAAACGGCACGGCCCTCCATTGCGCACCCGACAGGGGGCCGCCACCCTCCGCGGCCGCGGCTGGGAAGTCGAGGATCTGAGTAACCGCCTCGATCCGGGTCCATGGCAGTTCGACCTCGATCGTCGCCGGTTGCAGCCGCAGGAGCGAATTGGAGGGATCCAGCTCCCTGGCCTTCGCCAGCAAGCCCGCGAGAGGGTTCTCCACGGTGAACCACGCGGACGAGTCACCGGACTCAAAAACTGAGGTGTGCACGGATCGGTAGCCCTCCAGCGCCTCCAACGCGGCGAGGAACTTGACCTTCTGCGGCCCCAGTTTGGATCGTTCGCTCTCGTCGAGATCGTCGTGGCGGCGCGCCCACGCATCGAAGAGTTCGTTCAGCTCGACCATTTCGACATCGGTGGCGTAGTACGCGAGGTGCGGAATCGTATCGTCACGCCCTCCGCGAGGTGAACAACCTTGGCCATGCCTGCTCCTTCTGGATTCTCGTTCATGCCGTCAGTAGTGAGATCAATTGCCAGACTGCGTGTGCGGTGCTGGCGGCATCGCGCCGGTCGACAGGTCGGTCTGCGACGGTAACCCAGCCCTCCGACGACTCCTCTAACGCTCGGACGAGGAGCGTTCCGGAGATGTCCACAACGGTGAAAAGGATGTCGTGGCCGTCGCCGCTGTGCCAGATCAGGTCGCCGTCGTCGAGCGTGATGTTCGAAGCCAGGGATTCGGTCTCGGCGTGCGAGTCGCTGCGCTCGTGGAACTCGCGCGCCAGCTGCGCCAGTGCCTGTTCGTGGCCGGCGCCCATCGGTTGATGCACCGCCAGCCCTCCCTCGCCGCGCAACGACGCCTGGTCGATCAACAGAACCGTCATAAACCTGCCCTTCCGTTCACGCTTCAGCCGCGTTTCAACTCGACAACTCACCACTTACTCTACATAGAGACCTCTCCAAGTAGAATAGCTACGTGCCGTCCGTTGCTCGTCGGGCACAGAATCTGTCGGACCGCTGGCTGCACTGACCAGCGAAGAAGGGGCTCGACCGCACCGCGTTGTTGAGGTTGGAGCTGCATGTCGCGCATGTCGCGCACCGCGTTGTTGAGGTTGGAGCTGCATGTCGCGCACCGCGTCGGTTGCCGGCCGAGGCGCGCGAAGTGACGCGCGTGGCGTCTTCAGGAACCTTCCAAAATGACGTACGGTCGGACCTGTCGGATAAATGTCAGAGTCAATCTGTACAGTCTGACCAGCACGGAGACACCAGAAAGCCGGGCCTCCCGCGAATTCGGAAACCCGGCTACCTGGCCTTTCTTCAGTGATGTAGGAACAGGTCCACGAGGACTGCCAGGACCCTGGCGGCTGAAGCAAGAGTTGCGCCTCTTGCCCACCAGTCGATGGGGTCCTTCCTCGTCTTACGTGTTCTTTTGACCACTAGTCACCTCCTTAACCTGTCGAGACGGCTCCGTTGTTGGAGCGTCCGCCTAGGGGAGCCGCCTATCTCGGCCGAGTTGGGAGGTGTCGTACTTCCAGCAGGTCACTGTCGGTAACGTCCACAGAGTAGGCCCTCGGACCGACAGCACCGGTCGCCGACGGCGGGTGTCCAAGAAGTCGTGACAGGAGTTACTAGGGGTTGCGCCCTCGGGCTGAGGTCGCCCAGGCCCTGGCCGCCGAGCGGGAACGGGGTATCGAGGTACAGGCCCGCGCACTCAGGATGCTCAAGGCGGTTCACCTCGATACCCCGCCGGCGCCTTCTGGTCCCGACCTCTAACGTCTCGCCAGCTGTCCCAAACACCGCGGTCGTCTTGAGCGCCTGGTCGGACGGTTTGGGCACTAGCAACAGGCGCAACGGTAGAGCACATGGCTCATAGTCACTGGGTGTCCTTAGGACGCCGGGACGCCGCTTACCTTTTCTTGGTCTTTTGGGGGGTCACTCGAAAGAAGAAGTGCGAGGGGATCCGCCGTGGGGTTCGCCTCAGGTGTTGATGGTGGTGAACGCCACATGAGTGCGCACACTGCGGTTCATGACTTTCACAGGCGGCCCCGCAAGGCCCCCGCATATCGCGGCGAGGGCCATGCCCTGCAGTTGTCCGGGACCGCGCTCGTCCTGGTCGGTGTCGTGTCGTCGCTCGCTTCACTCGTGATCTTCGGGTTCGCGAGCCCGCTTTCCTACGTGTCCCTCTCGATCGCAGCGGTTCTGTGCGCGATCGGCGTGCGGCGCAACTACCTCGGCGTCGCCTTCACCGAGATCGAGTGGCGTCTAGGACTTCCGGAGGCCGAGAAGTGACTCCCACTACCGCCCCCAGCGGACGACGAGTTCCAGGAAGCCTCGCCTACGCGTCACGGCTCAAGGTCAACGACTGACGCCAAGATGAGCGGAGGCGGCTCTCGGCTGCCTTCTCCGACAGGACGTCGCCGGCGAGTTCGCAGGTGATGCGTCCTGGGCCGTCCTCCGATTAGGGCGGCGTGCGGCCCTGTCTGGGTAACGGGCTTTGCCAGGTCAGCGATACGTCAGGCAGGTCGGGAGGACCAGGAGACAGTCATGATCGGCATCGTGTTTGACATCCCAGTGTTCGGCGACCCGATCTGGCCACCGGGTGTTTGGTACGTCAACTTCGCCAACTGGTGGAATCAGTTCTAGCCATGTCACCCGGAATGTATGGCCCAATTGGTGACTTTTACGTGTGGTTCGCGACCGTGACCATGCCGGTCTGGTGGCCGATCGTCGAGTGGTGGCAGGCGATGAACTGATGATTGGATTTCTGCCCGACCTGCCCGTCGACATCTTCTCGGCGCCCTATCTATTTCCGGGCTCTGCGTGGATCGCATTCGCGACCTGGTGGAATCAGTTCTGAGGAGTCAGATGATCGGCAATCTGCCTGACCTCCCAGGCTGGTTTTCGGAAGGGGAATCGGCCTTCTGGTTCCCCATCCTTACCCAAATCGCCAACTGGTGGAATCCGTTCTAAGGAGCGCGCAATGATCGGCCTACTGCCTGACCTTGGCTACATGATGTGGCTTCCGCTCGCAGATCCATGGAACAACTTCGTTGATTGGTTCAATCAGCTCTGATCGTTCCGCCGCGGCCGCATGGCGGCAGTCGCTCGTTCGACGTGTTCGCGCCATTTCACAGCTGCCCTCCCCGGATCCTGGTGAGTCGTTCGGTGGCTTCTCGCAGTCGGCGGCCGTGGGCGCACATGTGCTCGAAGAGGTCCCGTTCGGGGAGGCGTTCCGCCGCCTCTGCCAGCGATTGTGCGGCGAGGTGGAATCCGCGGCGGTACGCCTGGGTGATCACGGCGTCGGCGTAGTGTTCGGCTCCGCCGGTTGCCCCGAGTGTCGTGACGTCGGCGAGGGCGGTGGTGAGCTGCTTCCCCTTGTGTCCGGCAGTGCGGCCTTCGCGGCTCAGCATGAGTGCGACGTGCGCCGAATCGTGGGGTTTGCCGGCCGCGACGAGTGCGGCGATCTGGACGTACAGCTCCCCGTAGGTCGGCCGGTCGAAGTCGCCGGCCGTGATCAATGCGGTCACGCGCCGGGCCTCGGCGGGCTGCGCCCACAGCAGCGCGCACAACAGCTGCGCCTCCACGTCCAGGCGCGGGTCGTAATCCATGTCATCAGCCGAAATCGCTTCGTGCGGGTCTGCGGCGAGTGCGGCGCTCATCGGGTAGTCCTCCTGTCGGCGACTGGGTTCCGTGGCGTCCATCAGGCCGCGAGTGCCTTGATGCGGTCGATCCGGAAACCGGACCAGTGATCGTCTCCTGCAACGACAACCGGCGCCTGGAGATATCCCAGGCTCATCACGTAGTCCCGCGCGTCGGTGTCTTCGGTGATGTCGACGATCCGGTATTCGATGCCGTGCTTGTCGAGCTGCAGGTAGGTGGCGTTGCACTGATCGCACGCGGGCTTGCTGTAGACGGTGACGGCCATGAGACTTCCTCCCCTACTTCCACACCTGACGGTCAGGTGGTGGTGTGTTCCTTGTCGAGTTGGGCGACGCGCTGGTGGCTGATTTCGAGGATGGTGGCCACGTCACGCACGGACAGTCCTCGGGCGCGCAGGTCGTGCACCAGCGCGCGTGAGAGTCGCGAAGCCTTCTCCACGGCCCGCTGCGCCTCGGCGCTTCGCTGCTTCGCCTCTGCGATATCACGCAGCACACCCGGATCACCCAGGTCGTAGTCGAGCGTGACCTCCACCTGGTCCGCAGCGATGTCGGTGAGCCGTGCGGCGGCGTCGGCCACCATCGCGGGTATCTGGTCGAGCCGCTTCGCCTGGGTGAACAGCCCGTCCACCTCCGGTGCGTCGACCGCCCACCACTCCCCGGTGCGCACCGCGTGTGCCGTGACCTTCATCATTTCCTGCCCTTTCGACCGCTTCCCTCTAAGGTAAGTCTATCCCCCTAGACTGCTCTAGTCTAGGGGGATAGACACTGCTATTCGTCCAGGTCGAAGACCTGATCCGGGGTCCGTCGTCCGACCATGATTTCCTCGATCGGCGTCAGCGGATGCCCCATTCCCTCAAGGTATTCGAGATAGGCGTCGGTCCCCCTGCGCCGCGATCGCCAGGAGTCCTTGACGATCCGCGACTCCTGGGCGGCAAGGACCAAGGCCAGAGTGAGGACCTGGGCGCGGGATGCGCCGGCCTTGACGACCTGGTCGGCCACGAAATCCGCCTTGCACAGCGACTTGATCGCCAGCACCTCCTTAAGGACTTCGTCCGCCCGATACTCGGTGAGCAGGTGCCCGTCGGCGGCGAGCGTGGTGGCGACGTACGCGGCAGCGGACTTCGGGGGCGTCTTGGCCGCCAACAGACCGCTCAGAAACTTTCGCCTGACGACGGTCGCGGCCTCTGCCTTGAGGTTCAGTGCGCGGACCATCTTGCGCTCACGCCGCACACGCTCCTCAGTCTCGAGTTCCTTCCGCCTGGCCTCGGCCTGGGCTTCGAGCCTCTGAAGTTCCGCCTCCGCACGTGGACCCCCTTCGGTCACTGCAGCGTCCACCCCCGGTCCGCCAGCTCGCACCGCTGCCATCACCGGTGAGAGCTGCAACCCTGCGGCGTCCGGATCGGCGCACACGTACTCCGGGAGCCACGTGTCCTCGATGTTGACGGTATTGACGTGGACCAACCCTTCACCGGCCTCGATGTCGGCCTGCCCCTCGGTGTACCAGTCGATGGCATCCTCGTGGAGCGGCAGTCCGGTCTCGATGTCGGAGATGAGCTGGCCTTTGCTCAGGACCACGGTCCAGTGTTCGGCGTTGGCCTCGACGTTCTCGATGGTGACCTCGTCGCCGTCGCGGGTGCGCAGGTCCGCCATCGCGAGCACGGTGCCGTAGCCGGGGTGCTCGCTCAGAACGAGGAAACCCTTGTCCTCGTACGGTGCGGCCGCATCCTCGAATTCTTCACGGGCGATTCGCGCGGCCCGCAGCTCCTCGGCGGTCGACACCAACCGCCAGCGAGGGCAGTAGAGCAGCTGCTGCACTGCGTCCTCGTCGCCGTCGAACTCTGCGAGGATTGCGGCACTCTCGAAGTCGAGCTGGTCCTCGTCGACGAGGCTGCGGGCGACCTTGGACTTGCCGACCTTGGCCGCCTGCTCCACCCACGCCTTGTCTTCGTGGATGGCCTTGGCGACCTTGGCCACCGAGACACCCAGGTCCAGTAGTTCCGCTGCTCCTGCGGCGCGCTGGCCGGGCGTAAGAGCCAGTCTCTGGTCGTTCGCCTCCATCTGGGCGATCAACCGCTCGGCGTTACGTGCACGCTCGTTCGTGGCGGTGTCCAGGCGCACGATCACCGGAATCGACGTCGCGCCGATCTCGCGCGCCGCGAGCGTGCGTCGTTGACCATCTCGTACGACGATCTGCCCGTCCGCGAGCTGCACGGCGCTGATTGCCTCGAGCACACCGTGGTCGCGGATAGATTCCACGAATTCGGGTGTCTCGGACAGGTCGACCTGGTCGCGGACGTTGGCGCCGATGTCGAGAGCGTACGGGTCGAGACGGACGAACATCTCGCCGTCGATGATCTCGGCGACGGGGCCGTTCTGAATTGCAGTCATGCTGGTCTCTCTCCTAGGATTCGGATCCAAGACACCGGGCAGGTACCAACTGCCCGGTGTCTTGTGTTTTCCGGTGGTGCTGCCGCTGTTAGCTGGTCGCGGACCAGTCATGGCCGGGGAGTCCGAGGACGCTTATCCACATCTCTCCCCCTTGGTGCTCGACGTGCTCCGAGAGGTGGATCAGGCGAACGACGGCCGCGCGCTCCTCGTATCCCAGTGCGTCCAGCAACTCGACGAAGCGGTCGACGTCGCGGCAGCCGAGACGAGCGACCTGCCGGGCAATCGACTCGTCCGCGAAAATCTGGGCAAACCTGTCTGCGGACTCGCAGATGTTCAGAATGTCGTACACCTTGTGTGCCTTTCGTTCGGAATGTGCCTGAGCCAGTTCGGCGCGAGCGACGTCAGGACTGCTGCTGATGACTCCGTTGACCACGAAATCGTTTGTGCCGCTCACAGTTACCTCCAATTCGGACCAGGACACCTGCCGCGCCCTGATCGTTCTTTTTGCCTTGCTGGCAAGGAGAGTCGGATCGGCGGTATCAGGACGGGGTGCAACCCCCTGGGCAGAAAGTTTCTCTGCGAGCGAAGCGAGTGCGGGTTGAGAAAGTTTCTGAGCTTTGCCGGCGCAGCCGCCAGGGGGTTGCGGCCCGGCCGCCGTCGATCAGGATCGGAAGGCCAGCACGTCAAACGAACGAGTTCTTCAACAGGGCGGAGCGCAGCGGAGTTCGTGTAGGGTCTCGAGAACCTTGGCCAGATCTCACGCGAGATGGCCACTCGGTGGCCAGTTGGCCATCTGGGTGAGATTGTCTCGGCGTGGCTGCGTGGTGAGAGCGGATTGCGGGTGGATGATCCAACCGAGTACTTCCGATGCGGGGAGATACCGCGATGGGGAACGCTACGGTCGCTGGATCGGCGAGAACGCGTGCCGGGTCGTCGAATCTGGGTGCGGCGCAGCTGTCGCGCCGCCACGTAGTGGACGGCGCCGAGGAGATCCGACCGCTGGCTGAGGTCGCGGTCGATGACATTGTTGCCTCCGCGCCATGGCGGACCTTTCGCTGGCATGGAGGTCAGCAGCACTATTCGGGTACCTATTGGGCTGCGAGCGAGTCCGGTCTTGTGATCTACGAATCGCGGTTGGAGCTGGCACGTCTGATTTTCGCGGACTTCGATGTGGAGGTGCAGCGCATTGCCGCGCAGCCGTTCCTGCTGAGGTGCCCGGTCGATGGCAAGGAACGCCGGCACATTCCGGACTACCTGCTGCTGACGAATACCGGACCGGTGATCGTGGATGTGAAACCTCGCCGGCGGTTGGCGTCGAAGACCGTGGCGTTCACGTTCGAGTGGACCAGGTCGGTGTTGACCGCGCGGGGATGGCGCTACGAGGTGTGGAGCGAGCCGCCTCCGATCGAGCTGGAGAATGTGCGGTTCCTCGCCGGCTATCGGCGGGCGTGGTTCTTCGATCCGGATGTGCTGGATGCGGTGAGATGTGTAGTGCGGGAGGGGATCAGGATCGGAGAAGCACTGCCTGCGGTGTCTGCCTATCCGGAACCTTTGGTACGGGCGGCGCTGTTTCATCTGCTGTGGCGGCAGGAGTTCCGAGTGAACCTGGCGCAGAGGTTGACCGCTGCCAGCGTGTTGCGGACCGCGTCATGAGTGGCGCAGCGGCGCGGGTCGGTGTCGGGACTCGGTTCATCTACGACGGTGAGATCGTCGAGGTGATCGAGATGATGGCAACCGCGGCGAGTAATGAGGTCGTGCTCAGAACCAAGACGAACGGTCAGATCCGCCGCATCGCCGTTCGAGAGCTGCTGACCTCGGAGAACGTGCGGGTGATCCCCGAGGAGGGCGGGCCGTCCTCCGACGATCCCGGCGAGTTGTCTTCCGTTGTGACGGCGATGCTGACCGAGCCCGACCGCATCCAATTGCTCGAACGGGCTGCGCATGTGCGCGAGGTGCTGACCGGGTACAGGTCGGGTTCCGCGCAGTTGTCTGTGCCGGGCGAACCGCGCGCCGAGTACGACCCGGCGGTGCCGTTGACGAGGCGGTATGCGGCGAAGGCTGAAGAGCTCGGGATTGGGGTGCGGACACTGCGGCGCTGGGTCGGTGACTATCGCCGCGGTGGTGAGGCCGGCCTCGTACCGGGCAGAGCGGCCGGGAATGGGCCGATGGAGCACCGCGACCAGCGCTGGGTCGAGACGGCGTTAGAGGTGATGGTCGAGCACACCGATCAGTCGCGGCCGTCACGGACGATGGTGATCGAACGGGCGAATGCCCGGGTGGTGGCCCGGTTCGGGGCGGGTGTGGTGCGGCTGCCGTCGCGGGCGACGGCGTTTCGCATACTCGAGGACCTGGAGCGGCGGCACCCGACGTTCCGGTTGAGCACCAAACGCAACCGGGACATCGCGGCCCGACCGGACGAGCCGTACGGGAAGCTGCGCCCGACCCGGCCGGGTGAGTACCTGTTGATGGACACCACGCGGCTGGACGTGTTTGCCCTGGACCCGGTGACACTGCGGTGGGTGCAGGCGGAATTAACGATCGGGATGGACTGGTACACACGCTGTGTCGTCGGGATCCGGCTCACACCGGTGTCGACGAAGGCGGTCGACGCGGCGGCCACGTTGTATCAGGCGTTCCGGCCCCGACCGGCGGGCAGGGACTGGCCCGCGCACGCGGTGTGGCCCGAGCACGGGATTCCCCGGTCCCTGCTGATCGACCCCTCGGCGATCAACGGGCCGATCGCCGGGGCGGCGTCTCCGGCGCTGGCGCCGGAGACCATCGTGATCGACCACGGAAAGATCTACGTCTCCGAACATCTGACCAGTGTGTGTCAGCGGATGGGGATCTCGATCCAGCCGGCCCGGTTGCGGACCGGCCGCGACAAAGGGCCGGTGGAGCGGTTCTTCCGCACCCTCCGGGAGGACCTGTTGCAGGCGCTGCCCGGCTACAAGGGCCCGGACGTGCATTCGCGTGGGGCGGCGCCGGAGTCGGAGGCGTTCTTCTACCTCGACGAACTGGAGGCGATCATCCGGGAGTGGGTGGCGGTGGTGTACCACCACCGGCCGCACGAGAGCCTGCTCGATCCGCATCTGCCGGCGGTGAAGATGTCGCCGGCGGTGATGTTCGAGCACGGCATCGCCCGCGCCGGGTACATCGAGGTCCCGCGCGACCCGGACCTGGGGTACGAGTTCCTCAAGGTGGAGTGGCGCACCCTCCAGCACTACGGGTTCGAGGTGCACGGCCGCCGGTATCACGGCGACCTGCCGCCCGGGTGCCGCGACGGCGCCAGCCCGTACCCGGACCGGGGCAAGGGCAAGGGCCGGTGGTGGCCACTACATGTCGACCCGGACGACATCACCCGGATCTACCTGCGGGATCCGGCCTCCCGGCGGTGGTACCCGCTCAAGTGGGAGCACGCCCGGTCGATGCAGATGCCGCTCAGCGAGGACGCGTTGGCGTTCGCGCGCCGGTTGGCGAAGGCGAAGTACACCTACCCCGATGACCGGATCGCGGTCGCCGACCTGCTCGAGCGGTGGAATCTCGGCCTCGGGTCGAGCATGAGCGAGCGGCGCATGGCGTTGCGTATGGCACGCGAGGACGCAGCACTCGACCTCGAGCCGGACGGACCGACAGACCCGACTGGACTGCCATCGGTGACGCGGCACGACGCGGCGGCGCCTGTCGACACCGCGCAGGACGGTAAGGACATCGGTGACGACGACGCCGAGGACGAGCCGGACCGGCCCGACGACGGAGACTTCTACGCCGATGCGCTGGAGTACCTGTGACGATCGCACTGATCCGGCAGCACCTGCAGGACTACGCGCCGCTGGGCAACGTGGCGCTCTCCCGCAAGGAGGGGTGGCGCGATTTCGCCGACGCCCCTTCCCTGGTCGCGCCGCAGGTGCTGACCCGCACGCAACTGAGAGCGCTCAGCGCGGACGACGCCGAGGTCTACAACCATTTTCGGCAGCTGTGGCACGCGAACCTGGGCCCGATCCGGACCCCGCAACTGACCGCGCTGCACGAGCAACTCTCGACCGTGGTCGACAGCAACCTCCAGTTCGGCGACAAGGCCAAGGGTGCGGTCGCGATCGACGCCTACCCCGGCCTGGGCAAGACGACATCGGTGCTGGCGTTCGCCAAGAAGTTCCACCGCCGCGAGATCCGGATCAAGGGCACCCACACCCGCGACGGGCACCAGCGGTGGCCGGTGTGCCGGGTCGGGTTGACCGGCAACACCGGCCTCAAGGAGTTCAACCGAGCGATGCTCGAGTTCTACGCCCACCCCGGGATCACCCGCGGCACCAGCGCCGACCTGTCCCGCCGCACCCTGGACTGCGTGACCTCCTGTGAGACACGACTTCTGGTGGTCGATGATCTGCATTTCCTGCGCATGCACGCCACCAGCGGCGTGGAGATCAGCAACCACTTCAAATACATCGCCAACGAGTTCCCGGTCACCGTGGTGTTCATCGGCGTGAAGCTGGCCGAACGCGGCCTGTTCGCCGAGGCGCAGACCGCGCGGCGCACCACGCTGGTGGGGATGCGGCCGTTCGTCATCGACACCGACGCCGGCCGCCGCGAATGGCGGACCATGCTGCTGGCGATCGAACAGGGACTGGTGCTCGCCGAGAAGTACCCCGGCATGCTCGCCGACGACCTCTCGGACTACCTGTTCACCCGCAGCACCGGCCACATCGGGTCGCTGATGGTACTGATCAACCGCGGCTGCCACCGCGCGGTCGCCACCGGCCGCGAACGTCTCAATGCCGAGGTACTCGACGCCGTCAGCAACGACGAGGACGCCGAGACCGCGCGGCGCGAACTCCAGGCCGCCCTCGAGGCGCGCCGCATCACCACCCGGCCGACCCGTCGCCGCCGATGACCGGGGTGCGGACCCTGCCGATCCGGGTGGCCCCGTTGCCCGGGGAGGCGATCGATTCCTGGCTCGAGGCCATCGCGCACCGCACCAGGACGCCGTTCGTCGACCTGGACAAGGCCCTGCGCCCCGACGACAGCGCTGCCGCCGGCAGGGTTCGGCGCCCGCACCTGTGGCCGATGCACCTGCGTCCAAACGACGTGGAGACCATCGCGGCGGCGGCGGATCTGCCCGCGGCCGCTGTCGAGGCGATGACCTTGGTCCGCTACGACGGCGTCGCGCTGTCCCTCGAGATCCGGAAAGGACGGTCCGGGGGCTGGCCCTGGGGTAACGGGCGCCGATCCCGGTACTGCCCAGACTGCCTCGCCGACTCCGGCGGACGGTGGCAACTGCAGTGGCGGCTGGGGTGCGTCTTCGCCTGCACCGAACACCACTGCCTGCTGGCGGACACCTGCCCGCACTGCGAAAGCGTCCAACGGTGCCGCCGTCCCCTCCGGGAGGTCGTGCCGAGTCCGGGCCGCTGCGCCCACCGGAGTGCGGACACCGCACGCCCACGTGGACTCACCCGGTGCGATGCAGACTTGACCTCGGCACCGGTGATGCGGTTGCACCCGGATCACCCGGCGATCCGGGCCCAGCAACGCGTGCTCGATGTCCTCACCGCCGGCCAAGGCACCTTCGGTGTGTACGCAGACCACTTCGTCGCGACCCGCGTGGTGCTGGCCGATCTGCACGCCATCGCATCCCGCGTCCTCGTCTACGGCAGCATCGAGGAGATCGCCGATCGGGTTCCCGCCGACCTCGCCCACGCATTGGCCCGGATTCGGTCAGCGCCCGCACCGGAAGCACCGGCATTGCGTCGATCGGAGCTGTCCGGAGCCGACGGGGCGATCGCCACCGCCGCCGCGGTGACGACGGCCATGACGGTGCTGGATCGGCCCGACATCGCCGGTGCCGGCGAGGCGTTGCGGTGGCTGGTGCACGGTGGTCGGCGTCTGGGGCTGCCTGTCGACGCCGGAACTATATGCGACTGGGGCAGCGCCACCAGTACAGTGTTGGCGGCCATCCAGCTCGCCGCGTTGCGGCCGCTGTTCGTCCGCGCCGTCGATCAGTTGCGGTACCGCAGCGCCGCCACCCTCCCGAGCTACCCGTCCGCGAGCGCCACCACCGTGAACGACGCCGCCCGCCGCATCCCGACCCAGCTGTGGCCGGAATGGTCACTGCGGTTCACGGTGGCCCCGTGCAGTCCGGCGCAAGTCCGGCCGGCCCTGTCGGTAGCTCTGATGCTGGTGGGCACCACAGTCAGGCTCGGTGAGGCCGCCGACCGCCTGGGATCGGCGGTCCGCGCGGACGGGGTCACCCGCACGCTGGCATGCCTGCGGAACTCCCCTCGGTGGGACGACAGCCTGATCGCGTTGACCCGGCTGGCGGATCACCTCGCCGCGGAGCCGCCTCCGATCGACTACGACCGGCGCCGCCACCTGGACTATCGCGCACTGCTACCCGACGAACTGTGGCACAAGATCTGCCGCCGAACCGGAACACCCCCAGGCGCCGGCCAGAAGGCGGACTTCGCCCGCTGCCTGCTATTCGAACGACTCAGCGGGCTCCCCGCGTCCCGGTCCCCATTCCTCGCGGCCGGTGACGACGTCCGCGCGAAACTGTCCGGATTCCCGCGCACACTCACCCCCGCACTGGCTGCGTTACTCGACGAGGCGGCCCACCAATTCCTCGACGACCAGGGACTGGGCAAGGAACCGGTTGCCTGGCATCCACCCCTGCATCTGCTCGATGGGCTCGACCTGCCCGGACCCGATCCGGGCGCAGTGGACCTCGCCGCCCTCCACGACCTGACCCGCCGCGAACACACCTCCCTGTCCGAGATCGCGCGGCAACTTGGCACCACCCTCGACGTGATCCGCTACCTCCTCGAAAACCATCCCGCACCCGCATCGCCCACTGCCGCAGAGCGGTTCGGACAACGCGCAGCCCAGACCGCAGCAGAGGAAGCATTGAGTCGGACGCAGTTCGTCGACCTCTACTGTGTGCAACGCCGCACCCTCGCCGAGATCGCCGCGATGATCGGCGTCAGCAGGAAATCGGCAGGCCGGCTGGCACGACACCACGGCATCACCCCGGCCGTCGGAGGGCCGCCGGTCGATCCGGCATGGTTCCACGACCAGTACGTCACCCAGCGACGAACACTGCGGGAACTCGGGCACGAGGTGGGACGCAGCGTGCCGCGGATGAGCCGGATCGCGAAGCAGTACGGCATCCCGATTCGCCCGCCGACTGCTGCCGGTCGTGCGCGTCACCTGAGCGAGTCGCACTGATTAGGGCAACTTGCGTCGATCGCGTCGTCGGGATCCGTTTTTCGACCAGCCGGTAGTCACCGGTCGTGAGCGTCGCAGACGAGCCGTGGAGTTGTGGTCCATCCGTGACCTTCGAGCCAGGCCAGTGCCTGCGGGGGCAGGTCGTCACCGGGCGATCCGGTGAGCAGCGGACCGTCGCCGCATCGGCTGCAACTGATCACCAGGACGTGGCTGTGCGGCTGGCAGCGGGCGCAGTGCCGCGCCTGCCGCAGGTGGCCGCCGTCGAGGTGCAGCCAGACGGTGGCGAGATCGGCGCGATGCGGGACGAGGTCCCGGCGTGTGGAGGGCTGATACCCGCAGGTCGGACAGGCCGACGGTCCGAGGGTTGGTGATGTCGCCGCCGGAACCGTTGACTGCGAGGGCTTTTCCTCCGCCGTGGCGGTGTCGACAGCGAGTGTCTTCGGCGGACGTGACGGGAGGTGTCGGTAGAGGGTGGAGCGGGTGAGCCCGGTCTTGTCGGTGATCTCGGAGATGGTGGCCCCACCGTCCCGCAGTTGGGTGGCGTAGGCGAGTTGGGCGTCGGTGACGACGCTGGGCCGGCCGGTGCGGCGGCCCGTCTTCTCTGCCACGGTGCGGGCGTGCGCGGCCCGTTCGACCGCGTAGGTGCGTTCCATCTGCCCGAACAGCGCCAGCAGTATCACCGCCAGCTGGCCCATCGGGTCGTCCGGGTTGGTCGAGTCGATTCGGATGGGGTCGGCCAGGTTTCGGAATCCGATGCCGCGCTGGTGCAGGTCGTGGATCAGGTTGAGGGTGTCGCGGACGGTGCGGCCGAGACGGTCGAGGGTGTGCACCACGATGACATCGCCTTCGCGGGCGTACCCGAGTAGCGCCTGCAACCCCGACCGCTCGGTGGTGGCACCGGACTTCTTGTCCACGTACACGTTCGCCGGGTCGATCCCCGCCTTGGTGAGGGCGTCGATCTGTCGCGCCAAGTCCTGCTTGCTCGTCGACACCCGCGCGTATCCCAACTCCATCTTCGGAGCGTACCGAAAGTTAGGTCTGTACGGTGGTTATGACACGGAATTGTAGAGCCTATTTTCGAGCTGCTACCTGGGGCTTTGTTGTATCCGGGTCGGGTTAGATGTGGGTTAGATGGACCGCAAGCACGCGAGCGGCGGGCATCACTCGGATGCCTTTAGTCAAATTTCGTATTACGATAATGGGTATGGCTGAGGAAACGATCAACGGAGCGCCCGTCACGGACGGGATGATCCAGCAGTGGGCAGACGAGGCCGAGGCCGGTTACGACGTCGAAAAGTTGCGCAAACGCGGCCGGCCGACCGTGGGGGACGGCCCCGGCGCAGTGGTACCGGTACGGATGGACGAGGCATTGTTGAAGGCATTGAACGCCCGTGCCGAGCAGGAGCATGTTTCCCGATCCGAGGCGATTCGAGAAGCGGTGCGTGCCTGGACCCAGGTCGCGTGAAGGCGCATAAATCCGCGCTCAAACACGGGATCAGCGAAAACGATGGCATCTACGCGGCAGAGCATCACATATATACCGCTGGTCTGGACGACGACAACCCCGCGCGCGAGTTCCGGCTGGGTTTCGACCCGAACGGTCGGCTCCTGGAACTGGTTGTCCTGCGCTTCGACAGTGGGAACGAGCTGCTCATTCATGCCATGAAGGCTCGCTCGCAGTACTTCGACCTCTTGTAACTTCGACCTCTTGTAGCGATCACGGAGGCGGCCGGTGCGAGAGCCGCCCCTTGGAGGCGAACGATCCGATCGAGTGGGTCAGGATAGTTACCACGATCATCGGGCGTAGCCGAGTAGCGCCTACAGTCCGGGACGTCGGTGGTGCCCCCCGGATTTGTTGTCCACGTAGAACGTCGCCTGGTCTATCCCCACCTTGGTGAGCGGCGTCGATATGCTGCGCGAGGTTCTGCTTGGCGGTCGACGGGCGTATCCCAACTCCATCCGCGGAGCGTACCGAAAGTCAGGTCCGTACGAGTGTTGTGGCACATAGTTGTGGAACTAACTTGTGAGACGCTTCGACCAGGACGTTTGCGGCATCCGGATGCGGTGCGGGCGGCGTCTCAATTCTAGGGATTTCAGGACAAGCTCGCCGACGACTTCGGAGAACCCGTCCCTCGGGACGACGATCCCTGCGGTTTACATCACGTCTTGTGAGAGGTGGTTCGTACCGTGGAGTGGAGTGGCGGGTTAACGCCGGTCGCCGGGCTCGGCAACGATGTCTCGCTGGATTGCCGCGGCGCAGTCTCGTCACGTTCCGCGGCCGCCACCCTCCCGGTTCCGCGGCCGCACCCTCCCGGTTTCCGGCCGCACCGGGCAGAGAGCACCGGATGACACCGACCGAGGACGACCTCGACCCCGATATCGCGCAAGCCTGGGTCTTCCGCGACCTGCTGGACGAGGAGATCGAGGGGCTCACCGCCCGAATCGAGAACATCCGAGGAGTACGCCCAGAGGACCGCCAACTGAGTGCATACCTGCGGGGACAACTCTCCGAGGTGCATCAACTGGTGGCCCGGCTGACCGCCCGGTATCCCGAGCTGCGCGGCGCCGGGCGGCATTGCGGAGACTGATCGGCGTCCGGGGTATCAGGGTGGGCGGTGCGTCGACGACGGCGCGACCGCAGCCAGGTCCAGCGTGGTGAGGCTCGCGGGCAACCCGATCTGCGGCCATTCGGCGGTCAGGGTGACCGTCCGCGCCGGTGCCGGGAGCCAGTACAGCGGCTCGCTGCGGAAGGTGCAGATCCCGGTGGCGGTGGCGTGGAGATCCGGGCGGGGAAAGTAGGGGTCCGCGACCGCGAGGTCGTCGGTCCCCGCCCACACGTCGAGGTAGGACCACTGGGCCGACGGATCCGCGGGGTCGGTCAGCGGGCGGGTCTGGTGCAGAGCGCGCCGGGCCGGGCGGCCGGTGGCGGTCAGGGCCAGCTGCAGCGCGAGCCCGCATGGGTACGCGGTGATCCGCACCAGCTCAAGGGTCAGGTGAGTGCGCACGGTCAGCAGTCGGCGACCGTGCACCCGGTCACCGCCGCACGGCGGTGGGGCGGTCGCGGGCCAGCGTGGACTGCGCACGGCAGTGATGGTGCACCACCATCTGGCAAGTGGCAACCGGGGCGGGGGGAGCCAAAGCAGTTGTACCGGTGAGTAACCGGCGATCGCCGGATTGGTCCGGGCACTTCGGGTGCTGCAGGGAAGGTGCTGATGCTTCGAGCCCCGGACTTCACCGAGCGAAAGGGTGCAGCCCTGGCCCATAGAAGCGGTAACAGGCTTGCGCGCGGCCCGGAGTTGACGATCGGCGTCCGGGTGCTGGTCCGCCGGAAAGCCCGAAGCGGACGACCTCGGCGAGGTCGTCGAGGTCGTCGAGGACTTCGCGGCACTGACCCAACCTGGGGCGCCGGGTACGACTGGGCGCCGGGGTTGGTGAGCGATCGCGCTCGACGACGGGCGGGCTGATCTTCGCCGACCCCGAGGACCTCACCGTCGATCCCGGCACCCACCGCTGCGCTGCGCCCCCACCCCGAAGTCAGCGCATCCCACGCAGGTCCGTCCCCGGGGAGTGGCCGGCGTCAGACGAGACCGGGTGACCGACGGCCGCATCCGCGGTCGGTGCCGGGCCCGTTCCAGCTCCGCTTTCCTATCGCGTGGGAGTGCCGGGGTAGGACGAACATTGCAGGGCCTCCCGGACGAGAGCGGGCGTGTGGGCCAGCTTAGGCGCCGGAGAAGCGGGTTGTGGTCGTGCGTCGGCGGTGCAGCTTGGGTAGCTGTTGTGGGTGTCTACCGGACACGGACTGGCAACGGATATCCCGGCGGCGCTGTGGACCGTCTCGCACCCCACTGCCTGGAGTTTGGGTTCAGACCGAGCGGGTACGCGAGGGCGGTGAAGGCGAACGAGCATGTGCAGGCAGGGCGCCCCGGTGCCGCGGGTGAGCAGGTCTCGGTGCTGCTGATCGCGGATCCGGGCGAACCGGCGGCTCTCGCCGAACGTATTGCGGAGTCCCTGCCGGAACGCCTGCGCAGCCCTGACCGGGACGAGCGCCGGTGGACGACGAGCGTGCGCCCGAAACCGTACCTGCCCGACGAGCAAGCGGATTTCGCCGATGTCATCGACACGGTCGATCCGTCCTCCGAAGCGGAGGACATCGTCGTGTACCTCACCGACCTGCCGCGCCGCGAGGACACCCTGCCGGTGGTGGCCGACGTCAGCGCCGACCACAAATTCGCGCTCATCTCCGTCGCCGGGGTGGGCGGTCTGCGCATCGAGCGCCGGGTCCGCGCCGTCACCGAACTCGCGATCGCCCGCGTCCTCGGGGAACCGGACCTCAACCCCGGCGCGGCGCGGCGGTTTCCGTCGGCGCAGATCCAGGGCGGTATCCGGTACTTCGCGCCGTCGGGGCTGCGGCGGCTGCGGCTGCTGTCGGGGATGGTGCGGGCGAACCGGCCGTGGCGGCTGGTCACCGGACTGTCGAAGGTCCTCGTCGGCGCCTTCGCCACGGGTGCGATCGCGCTGGCCACCAACACGATCTGGTTGTTCGCCGACACGATGGGTCCGTGGCGGATGGGTGCGGCGACGGTGCTGTCGATCGTGGCGATGATTCTCTGGCTGATCCTCGATCACGAACTGTGGGAGCGGCCGACGTCGCCGGACGAGCGCGATCGTTCGGTGCTGTACAACACCGCGACCGTGGTCACCCTGGTCATCGGCGTGATCGTGCTGCACGTGGCCCTGTTCGGTCTGCTGCTGTTCACTGCGTGTCTGACTCTTCCCCCCGGAACTGTTCTCCCGTGTTCTGGGGCACGGGGTGACCTTTGTTGATTACCTGACGCTCGCCTGGTTGCTGGCGTCCATCGCGACCATCGGTGGGGCGCTCGGGTCGGGTCTCGAGGACGACGCCGCCGTCAGGGAAGCGGCGTACGGGGTCCGGCAGCGGCAACGCATCGAGGAGACGCGGCAGCCGTCGAACGAGGCGGGGTAAACGCGATCGGCGAAGCGCGCGTGAACCTACCCTGGTGATTCATCGGGGAGGTCCCTACTCGACTCCACCGCGAGGCACAATTCTCAATGACTACGTCGGGGAGGAGAAGTTCTCGGTTACCGACCGATGGCTGACTGCTGTGCCGCAGACTCCACTACTGACCGATCCGGCCGCGGTGACGGCGGAGCGGCTTTGTTGCCGCACTGTGGAATTGACTGGTCAGAGCAAGAGATGGAAGATGTCGAAGGCGACGTTCCATTCGGCGGTCCCGGGGTTCTTACGGTCCGGCTCGACCGTGACGAAGGTATGCGCCAGCGCCACGCTCAAGCCTCCGGCGATCAGCGGTAGCCGCTGCTCGGTCTCCTCGGAGAGGGCCACGTCCAACGGCGGGCGGGCCGTCAGTTGATCGAGCAGAGGTTGAAGTTCGATCTCCTCGTCCAGTTTTTCGAACCGGTGGATGCTCTCCTGCAGCCCCTTGGTGATCGGCAGGTCCCACGGTTCGATCACGTCCCGCAGGTTGGCCTTGGCCGAGGCCTTGCCGATGAGAATCATGTCGTAGATCTTGTCGTCGATGAAATCCGTATAGCGCTTGAGGTCGTTCCGGTCGACCTGCAGTCCAGCCGCTGCCCGGAAGAACCGCTGAAATTTCACGGTGCCCATCACTGGCATGTCGTCAGCTCCTCTCGAAGTATTCATGGATTTGGCGAACCGCCATCGCTCCTTCACCGACAGCGGATGCGACCCGTTTCACCGAGCCGCGGCGGACGTCGCCCGCCGCGAACAGGCCGGGCCGGCTGGTTTCGAGCGTCCTCGACAACCCGGCGCCGATCCGCCGGTCGCCGTCCCCTCGAGCACGCGCCGCGTCCACGCCTGTGAGGACGAAGCCGTGGTCGTCGAGTGCGATCGCGTCGGCCAGCCACCCGGTGTGCGGCATCGCCCCGATGAAGACAAACAGGGCGTGCACCCCGATCGTGTCCTGTTCCCCCGTGCGATTGTCCTCGACCACAATTTCTTCGAGGTACTTCTCACCGTGGACCATACGAACCTCGGTATTCCGGTGCACGGTGACGCGCGGATGGCGCTCGATCTGGTCGACCAGGTATCGGGACATGCTCTTTCCGAGGTCATCGCCGCGGATGAACAGGTGAACGTGGGAGACATGGTCGGCGAGGAAGACGGTGGCCTGGCCGGCGGAGTTTCCGCCGCCGACGATAGCCACCGGATCGGTGCCGCACATCCGCGCTTCCTGATAGGTTGCGGCGTAGTACACGCTTGTTCCCTCCAGTGCCTCGATCCCCGGAACTGCCAACTTGCGGTATCGCGCCCCGGTGGCGAGCACGACGGCCCGGCCGCGGACCGCGCCGCCGTCCGCCAGCCGGAGAACATGGTTCCCGGCCTCGGATCCCAAACCGGTCACCTCCGCCGACACCAGGATGCGGGCGCCGAACTTGCCGGCCTGGATCACCGCGCGCTCTGCCAATTCAGCGCCGGAGATCCCTGCGGGGAAGCCCAGGTAGTTCTCGATCCGGGAGGAGGTACTGGCTTGGCCGCCGGCGGCGATCGACTCCAGCGTCACCGTGTTCAACCCGTCCGAGGCGCCGTACACGGACGCGGCCAGACCGGCCGGTCCGGCACCCACCACGACGAGGTCGCACACGTCCTGGGCTGCGTCCGGGACCGAGTCCGGGACCGGAAGCCCGACGATGCGGGCGAGTTCGGCGTTCGTCGGATTGCGCAGCACCTTCTCGCCGTGCCAGATCACGACGGGAGTGTCCTCGGGGGCGATGTCCAGGCTGCGCAGCAGCTGCTCCGCCCGTTCGTCCTGCTCCAGATCGATCCACCTGTGCGGCAGTCGGTTTCGCATGGCGAACTCCCGAAGCCGCAACGTGTCCGGGGAATAGCAGGAGCCGATGATCCGGAACCCGGATCCGAGTCCGATCAGCAGGTGCCGGCGCACCAGGTAGGCGCGCAGGATCAGATCGCTGAGCACGAGATCGTGGGCAACTAGTTCGCGCACCCGCGCGGCCGGGACGACGAGCATCTCGCCGTCCTCGATCGCCTCGGCGGTGAAGAACGCCACCTGGCCTTCCAGCAGTCCGAGCTCGCCCAGGAATCGGCCGGGACCGTGCACGCGCAGTATCCGGCGTTCGCCGTCCCCGTCGCCCTCGTCGATGATCGCGACCTTGCCGGAGAGGATGACGAAGAAGTCGTTGCTGGGCGCGCCCTCTCGGATCAGCACCTCGCCGGCGTGAACCGATCGACGCGTGCCACCGACCTCGAGCGTCGCGACCTGGTCGTCCGTCAGCCGTGGGAAAGCACCGACCTCGTCCGGAGTCTCGTCGTCGACCGGCGGAATGTCGCCGACGGGTGCGGCGTCCTCAGACGAAGTTCTGGTCGACATAACACCAGCGCCAATCTTCACCTGGCTCCATCGACTGAACGATCGGATGGCCGATGGTGTGAGCGTGCGCGCTCGCGTGCTTGCCCGGCGAAGAGTCGCAGCAACCGACGTGTCCGCACGTCAGGCACAGCCTCAGATGCATCCACGGGGTGCCGAGGCGAAGACATTCCTCGCAACCCTGCGGGGTCCGGGGCACCACGGCCCGGATCGCGGTCACGTGTGGGTCCGCATGGACAAAGGTCATGACTTCGCCTCCTTGCCTGCATTTTCCGAGAGTGCCTGATCGAGCCACGTGCGCAGCTGGGGTACCGGAGCGGCGCCCGCCTGCCGAGCGAGGACCTCACCCCGGTCCATCACCAGCAGAGTCGGCACGGCGCGGACGGTGAACCGTTCGGCCGTCTGGGGAGCAACATCTACGTCGACCTTGACCAGCTTGATCTGACCTGCGCGTTCTGTGGCGAGCTGCTCGAGCGCCGGGCTGACCATGCGGCACGGGCCGCACCAGGTCGCCCAGAGGTCGACGAGCACAGGCACCGAGGATTTCTCGGCGACCTCCGCGAAGTCGCCGTCCCCTGCCGAGGCGATCCAGGGCAGCGGCTCGTGACAGTTCCCGCAGCGCGGTTTTCCTTCCCCGGCCGCCGGCACCTTGTTGATCTTGCCGCAGTTCGGACACTTCACCTTGTCGGATCCCATGACGACACCTCTTCTCAGGCCGCCGCGACGGCGGGTTCGGCATACGCGACGGCGAGCTCGCCGCCGTCCACCGTGACACTGATAGTGCCACCCGGTTCGATTTCGCCCCGCAACAGCGCACGACCGATCTTGGTCTCTACCTCGTGGGCGATGTACCGCCGCAGCGGCCGCGCACCGTAGACCGGGTCGAAACCGTGTTCGGCGATGAGCCGGCGTGCCTCCGGCGTGATATCCAGGTGTATCTGGCGCTCCGACAACCTGTTCCGAAGATCGGTGAGCTGCAGCTCGACGATGTGCTCGATCTGGGGCAGCGTGAGCGGGGTGAACAACACGATGTCGTCGACCCGGTTGAGGAACTCGGGACGGAAGTGCCCGCGCAGTTCCGCCAGCACCCAGTCCCGGGCGTCCGGCTTGATCTCGCCGTCGGCTGTGACTCCCTCGAGGAGATGCTGGGATCCGATGTTGGAGGTCATGATGATCACGGTGTTCCGGAAATCGACTTGCCTGCCTTGAGAATCGGTGATCCGGCCGTCATCGAGCACCTGCAGCAGGGTATTGAAGACGTCGGCGTGGGCCTTCTCGATCTCGTCGAAGAGCACCACGGAGTACGGCTTGCGGCGCACCGCCTCGGTGAGCTGGCCACCCTCGTCGTACCCGACGTACCCGGGGGGCGCACCGATGAGCCTGCTCACCGTGTGCCGCTCCTGGTACTCGCTCATGTCCAGGCGCACCATGTTGTCTTCGCTGTCGAAGAGGGCACTGGCCAGCGTCTTTGCGAGCTCGGTCTTTCCCACGCCCGTCGGGCCCAGGAAGATGAACGAACCGATCGGCCGGCGCGGATCACGGATACCGGACCTCGCCCGGATCACCGCGTCTGCGACCAGTTGCACCGCCTCGTCCTGACCGACGACCCTCTCGTGCAGAATCTCGTCGAGCTTCAACAGCTTCTCCCGCTCGCCTTCCTGCAGCCGGGCGACCGGGATACCCGTCCATGCGGCCACGATCTCTGCGATCTCGTCTTCGGTGACCACTTCACGCAGCAACGGATTCCGGCCCTGCCTGGTGGCCAGTTGCTCCTCCGCCGCCTCGAGCCTGCGTTCCAGCTCGGTGATCTCGCCGTATCGCAACTCGGCGGCCCGATTGAGGTCGTAGTTGCGCTCCGCCTCCTCGGCCTCGTGGCGCAATCGTTCCAGCTCTCCCCGCAGCTCCTGCACCCGCCGGATCGCCTGCCGCTCCGCCTCCCACTGAGCGTGCCGGGCGTCGGCCTCGGCCCGCAGGTCGGCCAGCTCCTTACGCAGCTCTTCGAGGCGCGCCTTGCTGGCCGCGTCCGTTTCCTTGGACAGCGCGGCCTCTTCGATCTCCAGCCGGGTCACCTTCCGCGTGAGCTCGTCGAGTTCGGCGGGCATCGAATCGATTTCGGTGCGTAGCCGGGCACACGCCTCGTCCACCAGATCGATCGCCTTGTCCGGAAGGAAGCGGTCGGTGATGTACCGGTGCGAGAGGGTCACGGCGGCCACCAGTGCGCCGTCCTGAATCTTCACGCCGTGAAACACCTCGAGGCGTTCTCGAAGTCCGCGCAGAATCGAGATCGCATCCTCGGCGCTGGGCTCGTCGACGAGAACGGTCTGGAAGCGACGCTCCAGTGCCGCGTCGGATTCGATGTGCTTGCGATACTCGTCGAGAGTGGTGGCACCGATCATGTGCAGTTCGCCGCGAGCGAGCATCGGCTTGAGCATGTTGCCGGCGTCGAGAGACCCCTCGCCGCCGACTGATCCCGCACCGACCACTGTATGTAACTCGTCGACGAACAACAGGATGCGCCCCTCGGCCGCCTTCACCTCGGACAGCACCGCCTGCAGTCGCTCCTCGAACTCGCCGCGGTACTTCGCACCGGCCACCAGGGAACCCATGTCGAGCGAAAAGATCGTCTTGTCGCGCAGGCCCTCGGGCACGTCGCCGCGGACGATCCGCTGGGCGAGGCCCTCGACGATCGCGGTCTTACCGACGCCGGGGTCGCCGATCAGCACCGGATTGTTCTTCGTCTTCCGGCTCAGGATCTGCGTTACCCTGCGGATCTCGGCATCTCGGCCGATGACCGGATCGAGTTTGCCTGCCCGCCCCTCGGAGACGAGGTCGCGTCCGTACTTCTCCAGAGCCTCGTACGCCCCTTCCGGGGTCGCCGAGGTGACGCGTTGATTGCCGCGCACTTTCGTCAGCGCCGTGAGGAATGCCTCTCGTGTGACCCCATGACTGGCGAGGACCCGCCCCGCCGCACTGGCCGACCCCTCCTCGGAGAGGGCCATCACGAGATGCTCCACCGACACGTAGGAATCCTTGAGTCGCTTCGCCTCCCGTTCCGCGGCGTCGAGCAGCTTGGCCAGGCGCTGGGTGATCATCACCTGACCGGGCGTCGCGCCGGGGCCGCTGACCTTCGGCCTGCGCGACAGTTCACGTTCCAGGTCGGATCGCAGGGCATCGACGTTCGCGCCGGCCTGCTCGAGCAGTCGGGGGACCAACCCTTCCTGCTGGTCGACCAACGCGAGCAGCAGGTGCTCTCCGTCGACCTCGGTGTGACCCATTCTGGTCGCTACGTTCTGGGCTTCCTGCAGGGCTTCTCGTGACTTCTCAGTCAGGCTGCCGGTGTCCATGGGGGTGTCCTCCTTCTGCGGGAAGCTGCTTCGAGTTTCTCGATTCGATCCAGCAGATCGAGCACGAGCCCGATTGCCGAGTAGTTCAGGCCCAGACCGGTCCGCAGCCGTTGGATGCGGGCGGCGTGGGCCACTTCGGACGGTTCGAACGACATCTCGCCGCCGGCGTCGCGGCGGGCGTCGAGCAGGCCGAGAGCCACAAGCTTTCGTGCCAGGTCCGGGTGCAGCCCGGTACGTTCGGCGAAGGCATCTGGCGACAATCCGGCACGGCGAACCAAGACGTACTGGGTGACCGGGGTCGGGGTGCTCATGTCTCTTTCCTCGGATCGAAGTTCGATTCGGCGGCCAACTGCTCGAACAGCTCGCGTTCGCGTGCTGTCGGTTTCGCCGGCACCATCACCTTGACTTCGGCGTAGAGGTTGCCGTTGGCGCCCCGCGGATTGGGCATTCCCTCTCCCCGCAGGCGCAGCTTCCTTCCCGTCGACGAGCCCGGCACCACTTTGACTTTCGCCTCGCCACCCGGGGTGGGAACGACGACGGTCGACCCGAGGACCGCCTCCCAGGGCGATACGGGCAGGTCGACGTAGATGTCCCGGCCCTGCACCCGGAACCGGGCATGCGGCTTGATCCGCACCACAAGGTACAAATCCCCGGGCGGCGCGTCACCGTTGCCCCGCCCGCCTTGCCCGGCCAGCCGGATGCGCTGGCCGTCCAGGACACCGGCCGGAATGTCGACGTCGTACTGCCGTCCGTCCAGTCTGAGAGTGCGTTTGCCGCCCCGATACGCCTCTTCCAGGGTCAGTTCCAGTTCCGCTTCCTGATCGGCACCGGGAATCGGCCCGTACCCGCCACCGCCGCCGAACATCTGCCCGAAGAGGTCCTCGAAGTCGACGGCGCCCTCGCCACCGACACCGCGACCGAAGTGCACCCTTCTGCCCCCACCGCCGAACCCGCCGCCGCCGTATCCACCGGCGCTTGCCCGGACCCGTTCGTCGTAGTCCTCGGGCACACGCCGGAAGTCGTCACCGAATCGGTCGTAGCGTTTTCGGGTGTCCGGGTCGGACAACACCTGGTAGGCCTCGTTGGCCTCCTTGAACTTGTCCTCCGCAGTGGGGTCCTTGTTCACGTCGGGGTGGTACTTGCGGGCCAGCTTGCGGTAGGCCTGCTGGATTTCGTCGGCGGCGGCGCCCCGCGGGACCCCGAGCACTTCGTAGTAGTCACGCGCCATCGGTGCTCACCCCTCGGGGCGGCTGACGACCACCGCGGCGGGACGCAGCTGCCGCCCGTCCTCCCCGTAGCCCGGGCGCAAGACCTCGATCACGGTCCCGGAGGGAAGGTCGGGTTGGGCCACCACACTGACCACTTCGTGGAGCTCCGGGGAGAACGGCACACCGACCTCGTCGTGACGCTCGAAGCCGAACCGCGACAGCACCTGCACCGCCTGATCCCGGATCGCCTTCACACCCTCGACGACGGTCTGAGGATCGCTGCCCGCATGCGCCAGCGCAAGCTCTAAATTGTCCAGAACCGGCAGCCATGCCGCGGAAACCTTCGCCACCTCCGCGGCGCGTTCACGGTCCAGATCCTTGGCATACCGCTTGCGCAGGTTGTCCAGATCTGCGAGGGCCCTGCGCCAGCGGTCCTCGAGTTGAGCCAACTCGGCCCCCGTGTCGGTGCGATCAGGCGCCGTCTCGGTCTGATCCCTGTCGGTACCGTCGGTAGCCGGCTCGGTCGTCGAATGATCTGCAGACCTTTCCATCGTGTGCCTCAGCTTCGATCGAATTCGGCGTCGATCACGTCGTCGTCATCCGACGACGCAGCCTCTGCGCCGCCGGCCTGATGTCCGTCGCCGCCGTCCTGGACCGGCGTTAGCCCGTAGAGCAACTGCTGCAGCTCCGAGGTGAGTGGCTCTACCTCCGCGGGTGAAGCACCGTCTTTCACGGCCTTCCTGGCGTCGGCGATCAGCATCTCGGCCCGCGCCTTGTCGTGCGGTGGCGCACTGTCACCGAGTTCGGCGAGTCGCCGTTCCACTTGATATGCAACCGAATCGAGCGCGTTGCGTGCGTCGACCGCTTTGCGCAGCTCCTCGTCCTCACCCCGGTTCCGTTCGGCCTCTGCCAGCATGCGCTCGACCTCACTGGTGTCCAGGTTGCCCTGCTCACTGATCGTGATGCTCTGCTCCTTGCCGGTGTCCTTGTCGCGGGCGGTGACGTTGAGGATGCCGTTGGCGTCGATATCGAACGTGACTTCGACTTGGGCCTCACCGCGTGGCGCGGGGCGGATGTCTTCCAGCCGGAACCGGCCGAGCACCCGGTTGTCGGCGGCCCGTTCGCGTTCGCCCTGCAGCACCACGACGTCCACGGCGGACTGATTGTCCTCCGCCGTGGAGAACACTTCGCTGCGCCGGGCCGGGATCGTCGTGTTGCGCTCGATGATCTTGGTCATCACCCCGCCCTGCGTCTCGACGCCGAGGGACAGCGGGGTGACATCGAGCAACAGCACATCGGAAACCTCGCCCTTGAGCACGCCCGCCTGGACGGCGGCACCGAGCGCCACGACCTCATCCGGGTTGACGCCCATGTGGGGGTCCTTACCGCCGGTGAGCCGGCGAACCAGCGCCTGCACCGCCGGAATACGTGTCGAACCACCGACCAGGATCACCTCGTCGATGTCGTTGGCGGTGACCTTGGCGTCACTCATCGCCTGCTTCACCGGGCCGAGGCAGCGTTCCACCAGATCCGCCGTCAGATCCTCGAACTTCGACCGCATGATCGTGGTGGTGAGGTGCTTGGGACCGTTCGCGTCAGCGGTGACGAAGGGCAAGTTGACCTGGGCCTGTGTCACCGAGGACAACTCGACCTTGGCTTTCTCCGCGGCCTCGAAGAGGCGCTGCAACGCCTGCGCATCCTTGCGCAGATCGATATTCTCCGCACGCTGGAATTCGTCGGCGAGGTAGTCCACCAGGCGTCGGTCGAAGTCGTCGCCGCCGAGGTGGGAGTCGCCGGCCGTGGAACGAACCTCGACCACTCCCTCGCCGACGTCGAGCAGGCTCACATCGAAGGTGCCGCCACCGAGGTCGAAGACCAGTACGGTTTCGTGGGTCTGCTTGTCCATGCCGTACGCCAGTGCCGCAGCGGTCGGCTCGTTGATGATCCGCAAAACCTCGAGGCCTGCGATCCGGCCGGCGTCCTTGGTGGCGTTGCGCTGCGCGTCGTTGAAGTAGGCCGGAACGGTGATGACCGCTTCCTTGACCTTCTCCCCGAGGAACTTGCTCGCGTCGTCGACGAGCTTGCGCAGCACGAGAGCGCTGATCTCCTCCGGCGCGTACTTCTTTCCCCGCACGTCGAATCGGGCCTCACCGTTGTCACCCGGCACGACGTCGAAGCTGACCGCTTTGGCCTCCTCGGAGATCTCGTCGAAATGGCGTCCGATGAAGCGTTTCGCCGAGTAGATCGTGCCCTTCGGATTCAAGATCGCCTGCCGTCGGGCAAGCTGACCCACCAGGCGCTCGCCGCTCTCGGTGAACGCCACCACCGACGGCGTCGTCCGCGCTCCCTCGACATTGGAGATCACCACCGGCTCGCCGCCTTGCCAGCTTGCGATAACCGAGTTGGTGGTGCCCAGGTCTATACCCACAGCGGTCGCCATGACTCATTCCTTTCGATCGGTCCGGCCGGTGAGCAAGCGGACGGCTTCGTCCGCAACCTCGACATCGGCGAGGACTTCGTAGTGACGTGGTTGTAATGACTGGATCGAGGTGAAGTCGCGCCGGCCGCCCTGCAGCGCATACATGAGCAGGCCGAGCAGAGCGCCGACAACAGCACCGAACACCAACCCGTAGAAGGCGAGCGCGAGGCCCGTGAGCAGCGGCTGGACCCAATCGAGTAACCCGAAGATCCAGCCGAACAGCGCACCCGTCAACGCGCCCGCGGCGGCGCCGCGCAACGCGGCCCAGCCGTAGTTCAACCGGCCGACGACCTGCTCGACCAGCTCGAGATCGCGACCGACGATGGCCAGTTTGTCTACCGTGAAATGCTGGTCGGAGAGATAGTCGACGGCGCTTTCAGCGTCGGCGTAGGTGTCGAACGTCGCTACCACCTGGCGGGCCGGTTGGTTCGGACGTACCGCGGAGGTCCCGCCACTGGACTCTGACATCACGCCCCCTAGGCGTCGATGGACTGGGGTTTCGCCGAGCCGGTGCGTACCGGTGGGGCCCGGCCGTCGGGTCAACCGGTTGAGCTCACGCACGCTTTACACGAGTAGAACTCCCGCTACCAAGACCCTAGCAGCCGAAAGAAATGGGTGACAAAGAAATGGGTGACAAGGTCCCCGCAAGTCGAAAGCAGGAAGCCGATTCCACCCTGACAGTACAGTTGCTGGAGTACTGGAAATATCAGAGTCTTCACCCTCACGTAGAGGATCAGGACCCAGCGGCTGTTCCTAATCGCTTGGTGCAGAAGCAAACCAGTGACGAATCCTCTTCTTCCAGCTGTCGGATCAGCTCGTACAGTGAAGTCACTAAAGTCCTATTGCACTGTACGGCAACCGAATCGGGCCGAAACGGGCATATCGGTCTTGAAAATAAAAGTAGTACAACAATATACGACTCGTCACCGCAGCAGCTGAGGCACGCGCACCGCAATCGTCGATGTCGATTTTCTATGAGCATGTGACGCGGGTCGGGAGTCGCGGACCACGGGAGGAGACAGGGGTATGTTGATCTGGTGGGCCCACTCGCAGTAGGTGCATGTAGGAGACCGATGTCGTACGGAACCGGTCGCTGATGCACGTGCCGTCGACCGTCCGATCCTCTATCTGGGTGCCGCTGGTCGCGATCGTGGTCCTCCTCCTCGCGGGATGCGGCGGCTCGGCTCCCACCACCCCGACCCCCTCAGCCGGGCCCGCCGTGGACCTGCCGGCCCTGGTTCGGCAGGTGGAGGCCTCGGTCGTCACCGTGCTCACCGGGTCCGGTGTGGGCAGCGGCATCGTCTACAAGACCGACGGCACCATCGTCACCAACGCCCACGTGGTCGAGGGTGCCAGGCAGGTGAGCGTGGCCTTCGCGGACGGGCAACAGGTGTCTGCTAACGTGCTGGCCGTCGACCGGGTTGCCGATGTCGCGGTCCTTCACGCGGACCGCACGGGCCTGACTGCGGCGACGTTCGAGACAGCGCTGCCGGAGGTCGGCGCCCTCGCCGTGGCCATGGGCAGCCCGCTGGGATTCGAGGACACGGTCACCTCGGGCATCATCTCCGGATTGCACCGCCAGATCCCCGGGTCGGCCTCCACCGGTGCGCCGCTGGTCGACCTGATCCAGACCGACGCCGCGATCTCACCGGGCAACTCCGGGGGTGCGCTGATCGACGGACAAGGCCGGGTCGTGGGGATGAGCCAGGCCTACATTCCCCCGGCGGCGGGTGCGGTGGCTCTGGGCTTCGCCATCCCCGCGGCGGAGGTCGTCGACGTCGCCGACCAACTACTGGCCTCGGGAACCGCCCAGCATGCGTACGTCGGCATTCAGCCCGGCACACTGACCCCGCAGATCGCCGAACAATTGGCGGTCGACCGCACCGACGGTGTCGTCGTCCTCGAGGTCGCCCCGCTCGGTCCGGCAGCGACCGCGGGCATCCGGCCCGGCGATGTCATCACCGCGGTCAACGGCCACGACACCGAGTCGGCGGAGGACTTCATCGCGGCGCTCCGTGCCGTCGCCCCGGGCGATCGAGTCGAACTGACCGTGCTCCGCGGCGGCGAGACCCAGCAGATATCGGTCACCGTGACAGACCGCCCCGCCAGCTGAGACGATGCCTGGAGCGTCCGAAACGGGCGTGGACGCGATCGGTGCTACGGCCCGCCGGCACGTTGCGGGCGGCGCTGGCCAAAATTTTGAACGACGAGGTCACGCTGCGGAAGCAGCGGATCGAGATCGGTCAGGGTCCTCTGCCGTGATTCCCTCCAGGCGATATCCGGTCATGGATCCGCTTACGGGGTCTCCAACCACTCCTGACGTGGTGTCAGCCATCCTGATCGCGGCAGAGCACCGGCACGGCCCGTCTCGCTTCGTAATTGGCTGAGGAAATGCCAGGGAGTTCAGACAGATTGCTCTGGCCATGCCGGAGACGAGCAACACGTCCGCAGGTCGCGGCGGCTCACAATGCCACAGGTCTCGAGACCCTAGAAGTGGCCAAATTTCACGCGAGATGGCCACTCGGTGGCCAGTTGGCCATCTCGGTGAGATTGTCTCGGCGTGGCTGCGTGGTGGGAGCGGATAGCGGGTGGATGATCCAACCGAGTACTTCCGATGCGGGGAGATGCCGCGATGGGGAACGCTACGGTCGCTGGGTCGGCGAAACCACGTGCCGGGTCATCGAATCTGGGTACGGCGCAGCTGTCGCGCCGCCACGTAGGCGACGGCGCCGAGGAGATCCGACCACTGGATGAGGTCGCGGTCGATGATGTCGTTGCCTCCGCGCTGTGGCGGACTTTTCGCTGGTATGGAGGTCAGCAGCATTATTCGGGTACCTATTGGACTGCGACCGAGTCCGATCATGTGATCTACGAATCGCGGCTGGAGCTGTCGGCGTCGAACACGGTGGCGTTTACGTGCGAGTGGACCAGGTTGGTGTTGATCGCGCGGGGATGGCGGTACGAGGTGTGGAGCGAGCCGCCTCCGATCGAGCTGGAGAATGTGCGGTTCCTCGCCGGCTATCGCCGGGCGTGGTTGTTCGATCCGGATGTGCTCGACGTGGTGAGAAGTGTAGTGCGGGAGGGGGTATGTGAAGGCGGTGGATGCGAATGAGCACCTGCAGGGAGGGCAATCCGGTGCGGACGGTGAGCAGGTCTCGGTACTGTTCATCGCGGATCCGGGCACGCCTGCGGCTCTCGCGGAACGCATCGCGGAGTACCTGCCGCAACGCCTGCGCAGCCCTGACCGGCTCGAGCGCCGGTGGACGACGGGCGTGCGCCCGAAACCGTACCTCCCCGACGAGCAAGCGGATTTCGCCGATGTCATCGACACGGTCGATCCGTCCTCCGAAGAGGAAGACATCGTCGTGTACCTCACCGACCTGCCGCGCCGCGAGGACACCCTGCCGGTAGTGGGCGAAGTCAGCGCCGACCACAAATTCGCGCTCATCTCGGTCGCCGGAGTGGGCGGCATCCACATCGAGCGCCGCGTCCGTACCGTCACCGAACTCGCCATCGCCCACATCCTCGGTGAGCCGGAACTCATGCCCCCCGGCGCGGCGCGACGGTTCCGGTCTGCGCAAGTTGAGGACGGCATCCGGTACTTCGCGCCCTCGGGCCTGCGGCGACTGCGACTGCTGTCAGGGATGGTGCGGGCCAACCGGCCGTGGCGACTGGTCACCGGCATGTCGAAGGTCCTCGTCGGCGCCTTCGCCACCGGTGCGATCGCGCTGGCCACCGACACGATTTGGCTGTTCGCCGACATGATGGGGCCATGGCGTATGAGTGTGGCGATGATTTTGTCGATCGTGGCGATCATTCTCTGGCTGATCCTCGACCACGAACTCTGGGAGCGGCCGAAGTCGCCGGCGGAACGCGATCGATCGGTGCTGTACAACACCGCGACCGTAGTCACCCTGGTCATCGGTGTCGTCGTCCTGTACGTGGCCCTGTTCTGCCTGCTGCTGTTCACTGCGTGTCTCGCTCTTCCCTCGGAACTGCTGTCCCGCACTCTCGGGCGAGGGGTGAACTTCTCCGACTACCTCACGCTCACCTGGCTGCTGGCGTCCATCGCCACCATCGGTGGGGCCCTCGGTTCGGGTCTCGAGGACGACGCCGCCGTCAAAGAGGCGGCCTACGGGGTCCGGCAGCGGCAACGAATCGAGGAAACGCGGAGTCGGTCGAACGAGGCGCGATGATCGCGGCCCGGCGAAACATGCGTCCCAACTCAAAAGCGCCGACGAGGTTTGCGATGTACCGTCTGCCGAACCCGCACCGGCACGTCCTGAAACCGGCCCTTGATCGAAACTCGCCGACCAGCACAAACCCGATAGCCCCGTCCACTGATTTTGCCTTCGGGGCGTCAAACGGGGCAGTCCGAACAAACGGGATCTCGCGGTCGGCTACTCGGAACCAACGCGAAAACACGGGGACAGCCAGCTGGTGTTGGCACAGTGTCCGATGAAGAAATGTCATCAGGTTGAGACAGATCGCGGTGGCCATACCGTGAGACCCGACATGAACGCGCATGTCACGGCGTCTCGAAATGTCATCGGCAGCGAGACCCTACAGTTCGAACTGGGGGCCGCCGGAGGTGGCCTGGTAACCGCCGGAGGCGGGTACATCGCGAAGAGTCGCCCGATGTGGTCAGTCGTGCTGAGTGCCATGCAGCTGGCCGCGAGCGTGCCGGATCATGAGCATCTTCCGGTCCCTCGATCTTCCGCCTCTGCGCATGGCTGTGCCCCGACGTCGGGGGGAGGTGACGCCGGGGCACATGGGGGTTCTGAGAACAGAATTGGGGGGATGCTCAACAGAACGAACCTGAGTCTACGGAGCGCCACTGACATGCGATCGCGCGGCCGCGGTTCGTCTTAGACAGGCTTGGGCGGTGTGAACCACCGGTCCGCTTGTGGTTGCGCCCCGGCACAGGGCGGTGTCCGCACCGTCTGCCCGCATGATCGGCAGAAGTGCGTGCGGTGGCCTCCGTTGCTTGCGGTGTCACAGGCGCACACCTCCCAGCCGACGACGCACGTGTTCGGCCTGAGCATGTGCCCTGATGGGCAGTGCACCGGAGCGTGTTCGACGTGCTTCACGCCCCGATTTTCGCACATCTGTTCGATAGATGTAATCTTGTCGCTACCTCGGCACGGAGACGATCCGCCCGGGGCGCACAAACTCTCACACCGCCGATGACCAGCAATTTCGGCGTCTTGAGGACTGGAGGGCTGATCTGATGGTGCCTGGGGACACGGTGCTGCTCCACCCGCAAGGGGTCTCGAAGTTCAAAATTCTCTCCATCGATGAGGACGGGCACGCACTCATCGAGTCCTTGCTCGCCAGTCCGGGCACCTATCCGTTCAGCGTCCAGACGAAGTTCCTGGTCCCAGCCGATTCCTAGCAGTCAGCGGGTCTCGTCCCGGCTGCGCTTCATCGACCCCCGCGGGATGCGTGGTCCGGGCACAAGAGGCCCGGTGCAACGGTCCATCCCGCTGCGGTGAGCCATCGTTCGACCGGCCTGGTCAGGTCGCCGTTCCGCGCCCCTTCTGCGAGCGCGCCGGCGAGGATGGGTCCGTCGCCACAAATACCGCAGGCGATATCGAATGCCGGTTGTCCTGGTTCGCAGTGCCGACAGTGGTGTCGACTGATCAGCGTTCCGCGGTGTTGGGGATCGGGATGAAGCCAGATCACCGCGAGGTCAGCGCGTTGATGCGCTGCCTCGGCGCGAGTGGTCGGCTCGTGGCCGCAAGTCGGGCATGTGCGGGAGTTGGGCGCCGGCGGTCCAGCAGCGGCGGCCTCCTGCGCGAGCGGTGCGATGTCCGCCCTGCGCTTGTTTAGATGCCCATACACCGTGGTGCGCGGCACTTTCAGCATGTCGGCGATCTGGGCGACGGTGTGCTCTCCCGCGTCGTACAGGCGTTGAGCTTGTTCGATCTGGTCGGGACCGAGCTTCGAGGGGCGACCACCCTTGCGGCCGCGGGCACGGGCGGCGGCCAGTCCGTCGCGAGTGTTGGCCGCGATCACCTCGCGTTGGAAGTCGGCCAGGACCGACAGCATCCCGAACATGGCGCGACCCTCGGCGGTGGCGGTGTCGATGCCCTGCTCGAGGACCTTCAGACCGATTCCGCGTTCGCGCAGGTCGGCGCCGAGGGTGATCAGGTGCAGCATCGACCGTCCGAGCCGGTCCAGCCGGGTGATCACCAGGACGTCGTCCTCGCGCAGCCGCGCCAGCACCAGATCGAGTTGGGGGCGTGACGCTTTCGCCCCGCCCGCGTGATCGACGTGGATGTTCTCGGCCGCCACACCGGCGCGGCGCAGCGCATCGACCTGGTGGTCGGGCTGCTGGTCTGCGCTGGGCACCCGCGCGTAGCCGATCAACATGTGTCGAGAATACCCTCAGCAAGGTTTTCGACATAGTTTTTCGACACGAGTTTTCGACAAACTGTTCTGGCGCTTCTCCGGGTCGGCGGGGGTGTGACTCCCGGCGCTATCTGGCACGTTGTTGCCGACGCTATTTGGCACGGTGCCGATCAGGGAGGGCGGCGGTACACGGTCGAGCGTGCGACGCCGAGCACCTCGGCGATCTGGGTGACGGTGGCACCGGGGGCCTTCATGGTGCGGGCCTTCGCGACGGCTGTGTCGGTCAGGGCAGGCGGTCGGCCTCCGACGCGGCCGCGTCTGCGGGCCTCGGCGAGGGTGTTCTCCCGGGTGTGGACGTGTTGGCAGAGCCTGAGGTCGTTGAACAGCTTGACGATCTGACTGCCGGTGTCCGGGTCGGCGGTGTTGAAGTCCTCGGTGATCGACCAGAGGCCGGACGTGGCCTGGTCGCTGCCGGCATGTGCGGTGGGGGTTCGGCTTGCGGGACGCCGCGGCGCGCGCTCCGCGGCAGAAGGGTGCAACCCTAGACTCCCGGTCGCCACGGCACGCGAGGCGGCCGTCGTCAACCCCGCCGGGTCGAATCCCGTTGCCTCCCGGTAACCTCGGGCCGTGGAGAGCGACCTGAGGACCGAGTTGCGGCCGGTACTCGTGGGCGAGATCGTCGGCGACTTCCTGGTGCCCGCCTACCAACGGGGTTACCGGTGGGGACGCGACGAGGTCACCAGACTTCTCAACGACATCAACGGGAGTTCGGGGCGAAAGTATTTCCTGCAGCCGGTCGTCGCGAAGCGCCGCGACGACGGCAAATGGGAGCTCATTGACGGCCAGCAGCGACTGACGACTCTGTTGTTGATCCTTCGTTACATCCGCGAGCACCTACCGACCGTGCACCCGAGGTACTCGCTGGAGTACGAGACCCGGCCGGGGAGCGCCGGCTACCTACAGGACCCCACCCCGGAGCAGAGCCAGGACAACATCGACTTCTTCCACGTGTTCAAGGCGGTCACGTGCATTCGAGAGTGGTTCGATAGCCAGGATAATCCGACTCTCGCCGCGATCAACTTTTACAAGTATCTGTCCGAGTCCGTGTACGTCATCTGGTACGAGGCACCTGCCCACGTCGAGTCGACAACGTTGTTCACGCGGCTCAACGTCGGGAGGATCCCCCTCACGGACGCCGAACTCGTCAAAGCCCTCCTGCTCACGCGCGCCAGCGAACTGAGGCGCGAGCGCGAGATCGCGGCCCAGTGGGACACCATCGAAAGGGACCTTCGCGTCCCGGAGCTGTGGGCGTTCGTCACGGGGCGGCCCAGCCAGGAGGCGACTCACATCACGCTCTTGCTCGACAGCCTCGCGGTGTGGCCAAAGGGAAAGCACCGCCCGCTGTTCCACACGTTCGAAACGCTCCGGCCGCTGATCGAGGACGACGCGCAGGACACGTGGAACAAGGTCGTGGCGCTGCACTCCCTAGTGATGGGCTGGTACGACAACCGCGACTTGTTCCACAAGATTGGATACCTGATCTCGCGAGGGCGCACGTTCGGCGAGCTCGTCTCCCTGTCGGAGGACTGCACGAAGCGCGAGTTCGAGTCCCGCCTCGACGCGTGGATCCGCAACTACCTTTCCCTCAAAGGATCAGACCTCGCAGAACTGCGGTACGGAAACTGGAAGACGGCCGCTGTGCTGCTGTTGATGAACGTCGAGACCGTGCGAAGCATGAAGTTGTCAGCCGAGCGGTTCTCGTTTCGAGAGCACGCGGCGCAGCGATGGAGCATTGAGCACATCCACGCGCAGAACGCCGAGCAGCTGAATCGCGCAGCGCAATGGCAGGAGTGGCTGCGCCTTCACCGCGACGCGCTCACGGGGCTCCCTGCGATCTCCCAAGAAGCCCGCGCCGCATTGACCGCGCGTATCGACGCCGCTATCGGCGATATCTCCGCGGAGACCTTCGCGCCGTTGGAGCAGGAGCTCACCACCCTCTTCAGCCTCGCTGGCGACAGCGGAGACGTCGACGCGATCGCCAACCTCGCGCTCTTGGCGAGCGACGACAACAGCGCGCTCAGCAACTCCGTGTTCGAGGTGAAACGCCGCAACATCCTCGACCGGGACCGTCTCGGTTCGTACATTCCGGTCTGTACGCGCAACGTCTTCCTGAAGTACTACACCGACGCCGAAGGCCAGCAGATCCACTACTGGGGCCAGCACGACCGAGACGGCTACCTGGCCGCGATGCGACAGCACGTCGGGGCTTATCTGCTTGACGAGGACACGACCTGATGCCCGGCTTCCTCACCTCGTACGCCGGGATGTTCTCGCCGAGCGAGACAGACGCTCCGGTGGTGACAAGCGTCGAGATCCCGCTCATCCAGCGCGACTACGCCCAAGGGCGCACCGACGCGCGAGCGTCCGACATTCGCGAGCGCTTCCTCGACGTCCTACACCAAGCCCTCACCAGCGGCAACGACGTCGGCCTCGACTTCGTCTATGGCGACGTCGAAGATGGAACCTTGCGTCCGCTCGACGGCCAGCAGCGCCTGACGACGCTTTTTCTGCTCCACTGGTACCTCGCCTACCGTGCAGGGCAGCTCGACAACCAGCACGCGTGGATGCGCTTCTCCTACGCGACCAGACCGACCGCGCGGCTGTTCTGTGAGCAGCTCGTAACCGCGAAGCCGCCGTCCGACGAACCGGACCCCGCAGCGTGGATCGTCGACCAGCCCTGGTACTTGTACGTCTGGAGAAACGACCCGACGATCCAAGCGATGCTTGTGATGATCGCCGCGATCCACGGCCGGTTCGACGGCTGCGACCCGCACAGCGCATGGCAACGCCTCGTCGACACCGATGCCCCGGCGATCTCGTTCCAGCTCCTGCCGATCGACGATATGGGCTCGGGCGAAGACCTTTACATCAAGATGAACTCGCGCGGCAAGCCCCTGACGCCGTTCGAGAACTTCAAGGCCCGCTTCGAACGCGCGATCGCGTGGTCCGGGGACAAGTCGACCGAGTTCGACCACCGGATCGACGGCCCGTGGTCGGACATCATGTGGCGCCTGCGCGATGACGACGCCATAGTCGATGACAAGTTCCTGCGCTACTTCGAGTTCATCACCGACATCAGCCAGTGGCGCACCGGCCAGCTGCCCGGCAGGGATCGGCTCGAGACGCGCGCCCTCCGGCTATTCGGAACAGCCGGACCGCAGGCCGAGGCCAGCCTTGAGTTCCTGTTCCACGCTTTTGACACGTGGGCCGGCGCCGACATCGCCAACGAGTTCGCGCGGCTCTTCGCGACAAACCGGGTCGATCTCGCCAATCAACCCGACCGGCTCCTCCTGTTCGGGACCGAGACCGGCGCCGACCTGTTCGGTGCGTGCTGCCGGAGCTACGGCAGCACGCGGTTCACCTACGGCCGGACGCTGCTCCTGTTCGCGGTGCTACTCGACCGCGCCGATCCGTCGGGGGACCTCCCGCGCCGGCTGAGGGTGCTCCGCAACCTGATCGAGGCGTCGGAGAGCGAGCTCCGTCCGCAACGACTCCCCGCGCTCGTCGCCGACGTTCAGCGCATTGTCCGAGACGGCTCGCTGAGCGAGATCAACGGATTCAACAAGGCGCAGGCCGAGGACGAGCAAGCGAAGTTGGCGTTCCTGACGGCGAATCCCGATCTGGCGCCGATTCTGTTCAGGCTCGAAGACCACGCTCTGCTCCGCGGCTCGCTGCAGGCGTTCGACCTGGACGTCTCCACTTTCGCGCAGCGCGCTATAGCGTTCGAATCGCTGATGGCCGCGCCGGACGCCTGGAGCGACCTCACCGCGGCCCTGCTCGCCGCTGGCAACTACGCGCGCCGCCGCAACGACCGCGACCTGCAATTCGGCTCCCCGTCCAACGCTGAGCCGTGGCGGAACCTCCTCACGGGGACCTCGCGCGCGCACCTGCGGCCAACCGCCGACGCTCTCGGCAGGGTTCTGGACGCGGTCGCCGCCGGCACGGAGCCCCGCGCGTCCCTGCGGCAGATGCGGGACGACTTCGTCAGTTCCAGACAAGCGACCGGGCGCCTTGACTGGCGGTACTACCTGGTGCGGTACGGCGCGATGCGCGAAGGCGCGTCCGGGATCTACGCGAGTGTCGGCGGGAGCATGGGCTACCTCGTATGCATGCTTGAGAAGACTCAGATGAACGGACGCTACCGCGACCCGTACCTCGCCGCTCTCGCCCGAGAAGCAGACGTCGGCGCCGGGCTGCTTGAAGGCGCGGACGGCCCACTGTTCTTCACCGGCGGGCACGTCCAAAGCCGCCGCTGGATGGACCTCGCACGCAGCGGCGCCGCAGTGCGCTGCGCCCCCGACGGGTGGGTGCTGCGACGGCCCGAGCGCGAGGAGTTTCATGAGCGCTTCGACGACGTGTGCGCCGAGTTCGGCATCGACGCGCAGCGCAAACTCGCCGTCCCACAAGAGCTTCGTCCGGGCGGGCGGGTCGACGCGAGCGACCGGGTCCAGGCCGGCGCCCGCCTGCTCAGGGCGCTCACAGCCGCAGGCCTTTAGCTCCGCGCAGCAACCGCGCGCTCATCACCAGGTATTGCGCCGCGCGAACACGCTCACATCGGCAGAAGCGGTCGTCGCGAGGGCAGCACGTGCCCCGCGTCAGGATCCCCATTCGGCACATGGTGACGGGTTCCGTTGGGACCCCTACATCGGTAGCTCGCGCCCCACCGTGCCAAATAGCGTTGGCAACAAATATCGCCGGGAGTTACACAGCGGGGGTGTCGGCAACGCATCAGAGCGCACACGGATGGGCTCGTGGGCATCGTCCACGGACGATACTGCTGCGGCATGCGGGTGATCGCTCAGGCCGATCTGCGCAGGTGGACCCGTAGTCTCTCCTGATGCCCGCTCCCTCCGACGAGCATCCGCCGATGCTGCCGTCATTGACCGCACTGGGTCCGTCGGCGGATCCGCACGTGATCACCGTGTCTGCCCGGACCGGCACGAACATCGAGCTGCGGATCCACACGTGGCTCACGGTGTTCGATGTCGCGGCCGAGGAGTGGGTGCCGCCGGCATCGGGATTCGTGGTCACCGTGCTCGTGCACATCGTCGACGCCGCAACAGGCCTACCGCGGCATCTCCCGGTCACCGAACCGGGCGAGTGGGCGCGGGCGATCTTCGCCGATGCCGACGCGGCGCAGGGGTATTTCCTCGGCGCCGTCGACCCGGACACCGGTGAGCACCGGGACGGGCAGCTGGCCTACCGGCTCTACCTCGACGCTGACCGGCAGGCAATCCGGGCGCCCCGCCAAGTCGTTGGATGTCCGCACTACCGCCTGCGGGCAGGCGATCCCGATCCCGAGATTCGGATCGTCACCACCGTGGACCAGGCCAGACACCCCTGACGTACCGGGGTGCCTGGCGTCGTCGGGTCAGTGACTCCGTGTGATCCGAATCCGAGTAGTCCGCGTGATGCGGACAGGAACGCGGACAGTACGGGTCGTGCGCCGAATTGAGGACATTTCTACTCCTGTGTTCCCTGGCACAAGAGAAGCCCGACACGGAATCCGACCCATCTTAGGCAGGACTCCGATGTCGGGTGTAACGTCTCCAGCGCACCTAGGAAATGCATCCAAAGCGTCACCCCGACCCGGTAGGGCTTCATCCCCCGTCGGTCGGGGGCTTTGTGGTGTTCCAGTACTGATCTCTCAGTGCTCAAGACACTACAGCTAGTGGCCGACAGAAACACTTAACCCGAGATGTTGTGAGTCACATTGATGTAATCCCCAGGTCGTCATCCCTAGGACCGCATATTTCGTGCTCGCTCCGGCGTGTGGCACATCACATTTTCGAGGTGATGCGGGTCACCTCTCGCCGCATGTCACTCAGAGACCCGTCTTGGTCCGTCGCTATCCCCTGTGTCGACGTTGACGGCAACCGTGATCCTGGACCCGCCTGACCCACCGACAGGTGCCGTCCATCCAGCCAGACAGCGTCAGAACGCCCTGGGTGGGTTCTTCACGGGCCGTTCCTGATGCGTCGTCAGGGATTCCGACCATTGTCGGACTCTCGCACGGTCACGCGCGCGAGCATCTGTTCCATCTGCGGCCACCCGACCCGCAGATCGGCGGCGATCATCCCTGCACGGGTGTCGAGCTGCGGCTCGAACGCGGCGAAGATCACCCGCGCAGCTGGGGCGAGGACCTCGTGTTCAACAGCTTCAACGGTCTCGCGTGACCAGCGGTCCTCGTTGGTGGTGGTGTCGGGTTCCCCGAACAGCTCCGTCAGCCGGTACCGGACGTATCCGGCCTGCTCGAGGTCGGTTGCGGTGTAGAACTCGGTCATAGTTCCCCTTGTGCGTTCGGGCTTGGCAATTTCCGGTGTCCTCTTACTGGGTAGCTGTACCCATCCGCCTCCGGCGGTCGATACCGCAGGAGGGGTGCGCTTCCATTCAACTGAGCGGAGTTCGTCATGTTAGACCTGGGATTCTTCTCCGCTTTCCCTGAGTTCACCGACGCCATCGTGGCACTGTCGTGGTGGGACTCGCTTCCATTCACCTAACCCGGAGGGGATGACGGTGATTCCGACCCCCCCCGTACGGATTGGGTGGCAGCTGGATGGTGTGGACACCTTGGCTGGTGCCCATCGTTCTCTGGTGGAACTCCTGGCACTGACCCAGTACCTATCGCCCGCCGCCGGCGACGCTCTGTCCAGAGCCTTCTACCTGCGTAGCTCCCAGGTCACGGGCACAATCGGGCGTATGCGGCTGATCGCGCCCATGCTGGCCACGGCCGGCACCCTCCCGGACAACACGGACCGCCCGTGGAGTTTCGAGATGAAGTACGACGGGTGCCGGATGCTGGCCTCGGTGGGCGGCGGGCGCGAGCCGGTGCTGTGGACCCGCGCCATGAACGTGGTGACACCCTCGTATCCCGAGATCGCCGAGGCATTGACAGCGGCGTTCGGCGGCCGCGGGCGCATCGTTCTCGACGGCGAGGTCGTCGTACTCGATAAGGGCAAACCGTCGTTCGGACTGCTCCAGCGCAGGATGGGGGTTGCTCATGCGACTAAGCCGCTGCAACGACGAATACCGGTTACTTTCTTACCCTTTGACGTCATGGCGCTCGACGGAGACGATCTCACGAAGGCGTCGTATCTGGATCGTCGGGCGGAGCTGGCCGAGCTGGATTCGATCATCCAGGACGTCGGTGGCCTGCCCCTCACCGTCCCCCCGTTCTGGGAGAATCAGAGCAGCAAAATCATGCTCAATGCCGCGAGAAGTGCTGGAATGGAGGGGATTTTGGCCAAGAGGTCGGCGTCGATCTACCTTCCGGGCCAGCGGAGCCGAGCCTGGATCAAGCACGCAATCCGTACTCGCAGTTCGGTTTTGGTGATCGGCTTCGTCGGCTCGAGCCGTTCGGTCGCGGCGCTGGTCCTCGGGGCGTACGACGCCGAAGGACAGTTAGTCCAGGTCGGTTCTGTCTCCTCCGGACTCACGGTGTCGATGCGCCGACAGCTCCGGGAGGACTTCCGGCCGCTGGAACGCCCTAACAGCCCTCTCACGGACCCGTCAGCGGCCGCGGAGACCTTCCCTGGGGTTCAGTGGCTGAATCCTCGGCTGGTCGTCGACGTGGCCTACAGGGCGTCTGGTCCAGGTGGGCTCCGGCACCCCTCACTGAAAGGCCGGCGCTTCGACGTCGATGATCGCTCGGTCCGCGCGGAGGACCTGTAGACCGGACAGAGGAAAGCCGCCGACACCTTCCCCGGCGTCAGCGGCTCCTCATCCCCCTTTACGTCGGGAACGCTACGCAATGTAGGTCTTACCCGGCTCGGGGGTGACAGGGGCGAGCTATATCGCCTCTCGGCAACTGGTCGCTCGCAGCCACGATCGTTTAGGTGGTACCCGGTGCGTCAGATACCCAATCACGTTAAGGGTCGAGGCTGCTCCCGGCCGCTACGTTCGACCTCACCATTGATGACGCCGTAGGCGAGAGGGTTCGGTGTATGGAGCGGGTCAGGCTTACCGATGAGGGGGTGATCGATCAGCGGCTCACCGAGAATCGCCAGGCCGCCGCGGTGCAGGGTCAGTCCCGTGATCGATCCCACCAGCACAACCGTCTTGTCGTGAACCAGGAGGACGATCGTTGATGCGGCGACGTGATCGGCACGGAACTTCCACACTCCGCGTCCCCGTTCCCACAGTTCCTGCGGCGTGAGATCTGGGGCGTAGCCGACGTGCGTTCGGCCGAGGGGGTCGTCGGTATCGGCGGGTGAGGATTCGTCGAGCGCGACCCGTAGGGCCGTTATCCGTGGTGGGAGCTGCTTCGGGCGGAATCGCTGCAGTTCGGTCTCTGCCCCTTTCTCGCGGTCCCGAGGAAGGTCGCTGAAGGCGGGATAGCGCCTGTCTGCGAGGTTGACCGGCGGAAGCTCACCGGTCGCGGAGAAGCGTTGTCGCTCGCAGAATTGCATGCGCCGCTCGATATCGTCCGGTAGCGGTGTGTCGAGGATGTCGAAGCCCAGCTTCTTGAGCGCCCATCCGACCTCGACAGTGTGCCGGCCGGGAAGATACGTGGAATGCATGTGTCCGGCGTCTTCCGGCACGGCCGAGTGCATCTCCTCCCGACAGTCCTGCGGCAGCGCATCGAGGATGCGCAGCATGCACGCGCCGAGCACGCTCGATGTCGGCTCGCTCAAAGCGTGACGATGCTCGACGGTCGCGATAGCGACGTACACGCTGACCATGCGAACGAAATATGCCTCCACCAGTGGGAAGATCTCTTCCCACCACTCGACTGTGTCGGCTGCTTTGCTGCAGAACAGGGCGTAGTGCGGGCTCTCATCGAGGATGCGGACCGCGGCCGCGGCCGAATCGTCAAGGGCATCGAGAATCAGTTGTGCGTGCTCTGTGCTCTCACACTTGTCGCACGGGTGGGCCAGCACACGAAAGGTGGATTCACTGCGCCGAAACCGCCGGTGACCGCAGCTGTACACGAGGCAGCCAGGAGCGACGCAGTACAGGCATGCGGTGAGATCCCCCTTCTTCCACATCGCGTGCGATCGACGTTGCAGCGGCGTCTCTCGCCACTCGTGACCAACGGGGCAACGCCACCACAGCATCTCGTGCGAGGAGGCCGTGGTCGACTCGAGATCGACCCCGGCATTGCGGCCCCGATGTAGTTGCCGAAACAGTTCTGGGTGCTCATCTTTGAGACGCATACCAGGTGCATGCTCCTGTTCTGAGGCAGGTGCCGTCAGTGGGCGTCGTGGAAGGCTTGCTCGACCTCGGTGGGGATACGGCCGCGGGAGGAGAGCTCGTAGCCCTGCTCGAGCGCCCAGGCGCGGATCTTCTTCGTTTCGTCCCGCGGCCGCTTCCCGGCAGTGGGGTTGCCTGGCCGGTCCGCGCGGTGCTTGCGACCGCCGACCCGGGTGGAGTGCGTGATGTAGTACTCGAAGGTCTCGCGGAGTTCCTTCGCGTGCTCGTCTTTCAGGTCGATCACGTACTCGACGCCGTCGACTGCATAGTGGATGCTCTCGCCGTCCTCACCGAAGGCTGTGCCGTCGATGTCGTCGACCATCTCAACTACGACCTTGCGTGCCACAGATTCCACTCCTCGTTCTCCGGTACAGACCGGATGACATTACTGGTCTGGCAGGGGACTACGGGTTACAAGTAATTGGCCTCGGCCTGGTGGCACGAACGCACCGAGTTCGCGAATGTCAGGGTTCCCTGACATCATGTCTGTGTCAGGGTTTCCTGACGCACGCGGAGGAGGGGTCATGTCGTGGATGACGGAATCCGGTGACCATGAGGGGTATGCGGCGACGCTGGTGGCGGACGGGCGCCGGGTGGTGATCGAACAAGCATCGGAGATGGAACTCGACGACGGAACGCGGGTGCCCGAGGCGGAGACGGCGGGTTGGCAGACGTATTGCACTTGCGGTTGGCGGGCACCGATGACGTTCGAGCGCGTGACCGATCCGGCTCTCGCGCGCCGGCCCAATCAGGTGTACGACGCGACGGGCGGACCCGCGCCGGAGTGGGTCGAGCAGATGTGCCACGCAGAGTGGCTCGAGCACGTTCGCCCCCAGGAAGACATCACCTGGGTGAAACGCGCTGCCCTGGAGCTGAGTGCCGCAGACGCCCGCCTCGACCGGGCGGTGGCAGCGGCACGTCAGTCCGGGACCTCATGGGCGGACATCGCCCGCGAAGTCGGAATCTCCAGGCAATCAGCCCACGAACGGTGGCGACACCTGTGACCGACACCTACAACCAGCCATGACCCCACCGGCGCGAAACACGACTGACGCGACCGGTGAGGCGCTTGGTACACCGCACGACAATCCCTCTCTGTTACAGGAACTCTTGATAGAGCTGTGATTCCCCGAGGAGCACCGTTGCCAGGTTCAGAAGTCGACTGCACACGACTTCGTAGACGACACGCGTCGGAAGCCGGTATTGCACCAAACGGGGCCGCGCCGAGACATTTCGCTACCCGCAGGGGCTTGATCGCCGATACAGTCGCGCGAATGGAGAAACCAATCCATGCCCTCCACGCGGACCAAGGAAAGTCGTCCGGGGACTCCGCCGCTCTCAATGCCGTCTCCGTCGGGAAACAGACGGACGAACTTCTCGCCAAGGCCGTGGGTGCGGCTCTCGCGGCAGGCATGTCATGGGCACAGATCGGCGGGCGGCTCGGTGTACCAAATCCTGCCGCCGGCCAAGACGTCGTGACAGATCAGGACTGGCAGGAGGCAATAGTCGCCCACGAGAATGCTCGTGTATCTCGGCACAACGATTCAGAGCTCGGGCGCAGGTGAGCAGCCAATGAGAGTCCGAGTACGCAGTCTTAGGTCCATGGGGACGACAACGGCGGCGGGAAATCCCGCCGCTATCGGCGTGATGATCACTGGCAATCGTTCGGATCCATCGTCATCGCCTTTTCCAACGCTGGGTGCACCGCCGGAAACCGTCGAAGCGATGCCGCCGGACGGCTGCCTGTACCCGCGTCCCTCATTGCCCTTGATACCGCCACGGTACGAACGCGGGGTGCGGTTCAGAATCTCGGAGCGCATCCTGCGGGCCTCGGCCACTTGAGCCTCCTCCTGGTCTGTGAGGGGGCGCTCCTGGCGGGTGGCGTCTGCCCTTCCCAGAAACTCCTCCAGGCGAGCTACCTCTTTCGTCGTTCGTGCAGTCCTACGGTTCGGCTTGGGTTGGTTTCTTGCTCCTGGGCTTGCTCACCGCTATGCCCCTCTCAGGCAACTCTGGCCACACCAAAGTTACCGGCGCGACGTAGCTTCACCTTCGCTTGTCTGCACTCGGAGCTGAGCCGGGACGTCGACTGACCTCGTTAACCGGCCACAGGCTGCGCGTGCTGTAGTTAGCTGCGAGCTACACGTCAGGCACAGGCTTTAAGGAGATCGGGTTGAGCAAACTGGGGAACTTCGTCTGGGGAATCGCGGACCAGCTCCGCGGCGTGTACAAGCCCCATCAGTACGGCGGCGTGATCCTGCCCTTCACGGTCCTCCGACGTCTCGACTGCATCCTCGAGCCCACCCGTGACGAGGTACGGGCACTAGCCACGAAATACGCAGGCGGCGCCCTGGACGTTCAAGTGAAGCGCAAGACCGGTCTGGCCTTTTACAACATCAGCCCGTTCGACTTCAAAAACCTGCTTGAAGATCCCGAGGGACTGCGAGCAAACCTGATGGACTACATCACCGGGTTCTCGGCCAACATCGACGTCTTCGAGCGGTTCAAGTTCGAGAACGAGCTGGCGACCCTGGACGAAAAGAACCGCCTGTACCTGGTGACGTCACAGTTCGCTGATGTAGACCTGCACCCGGACGTGGTGTCGAACGCCGAGATGGGCGACCTGTTCGAGTACCTGATCTACAAGTTTGCGGAGGCATCCAATGAGGAGGCCGGAGAGCACTACACGCCACGTGACGCGATCCGGCTCATGGTCGACCTCCTCTTCGCAGAGGACAACGAAGCTCTGCTAGAGCCGGGCACCGTCCGGACGATCTACGACCCCACCGCCGGCACGGGCGGGATGCTGTCCGTCGCGGAGGAGCGGCTGCTCGAGCGTAACCCGGACGCGAGGCTGAGGCTGTACGGGCAGGAGATCAACGACCAGTCCTATGCAATCTGCAAGTCCGACATGATCGCCAAGGGCCAGGACGTCGGCAACATCAAACTCGGCGACACCCTGGCCGACGACCTGTTTTTCGACCGCACCTTCGACTTCTGCATGTCCAACCCGCCCTACGGCGTGGACTGGAAGGCATCGCAGGAATCTGTGAAGAAGGAAGCGCTTGCGCAGAACTCCCGCTTCTCCCACGGGCTCCCTGCCGTCGGTGACGGTCAGATGCTGTTCCTGAGCCACCTCGCGTCGAAGATGCGGCCGAAGCATGACGGTGGGGGCCGCGCCGGGATCGTCCTCAACGGCTCGCCCCTATTCAACGGCGCCGCGGAGTCCGGTCCGTCGAAGATCCGGCAGTGGCTCCTTGAGTCCGACCTAGTGGAGGCGATCATCGCGCTGCCGACGAACATGTTCTTCAACACCGGAATTGCCACCTACATCTGGATCCTCGACAACACCAAGCGCCCCGAACGCGTCGGCAAGGTGCAGTTGATCGACGCCACGCCGTTCTGGAGCAAGATGCGCAAGAGCCTCGGCGCGAAGAGCCGAGAGCTCGACGCCGACGCCCGTGACCGCATTCTGGCGTTGTATGACGCGTTCGACGAGGCCGACCCCGACTACTCGAAGATCTTTACCTCCGACGACTTTGGTTACTGGACCATCACCGTCGAGCAGCCGCTTCTCGACGCCGACGGCAAGCCGGTGACTGACCGCAAGGGGAACCCGAAGTCGGACAAGAAGCGGGGGGACACCGAGAATATCCCCTTCACGTACCGCGGCAATACCGAGGGCGACGCTGGCCGCAGAGAGACGATCAAGGCGTACTTCGAAGCCGAGGTGCTCCCGCACGCGCCGGACGCCTGGATCGATACGAAGAAGACCAAGATCGGCTACGAGATCCCCTTCACCCGACACTTCTACAAATACGTCCCGCCCCGGCCGCTCGCTGAAATTGACGCCGACCTGGACAAACAGGTCGCCAAGATCCTCGAACTATTGCGGGAGGTCGAGGCATGACCTCAGCCGCAGAGGGGTGGATCGATGTCCTGCCCAAAGGCTGGCATCTCGTTCCAGCGAAGGCTGCGTTTACGGAGCGCCGCGAACCGAACTGGCCCGATGATGTGCATCTCACGCCGTCTCAGATCCATGGCGTGTTGCCTCAGGCTGAGTACATGGCGAAGACAGGCAACTCTGTTGTCCAGAACATTATGGGTCAGGACAACATGAAGCATGTCGAGCCGGATGACTTCATCATCCATCTCCGCTCGTTCCAGGGTGGGATAGAAAGATCCAAGTACTCAGGCAAAGTAAGCACGGCATACACAGTGCTGAAGCCGAGCGACCGTGTGGTTCCCAGCTACTTTCGATGGCTGCTGAAGTCCAACGGATACATCCAGGAACTGCGTACAACTACGAACCAGCTTCGTGATGGGCAGTCCATCAAGTTCGCCGACTTCGCCAAAGTTCAGTTACCCTGTCCGCCGCGCTCTGAACAGCGTGCCATCGCCGATTACCTCGACCGCGAGACGGCCCGAATCGACACGCTCATCGAGGAGCAGCAGCAGTTGATCGTGCTGTTGCGGGAACGGCGGATCGCTGTGCCGGAAGGGTCCGTTGCCGGTCTCCCCTGGACCACTCCGCTACGGAGTGTTACCGCTCTGATCCAGACCGGGCCCTTCGGGAGCCAACTTAAGTCAGACGAATACGAGACCGGCGGGACACCTGTTATCAATCCATCTCATCTCGTCAAGGGGAGGATTGAGCCCGACGAGCGTGTCGCGGTGAGCGAACAGAAGGCGTCTGAGTTGGCTCGACACGCTTTACAGGTCGGAGACGTCATCGCAGCCCGTCGCGGTGAACTTGGTAGGTGTGCTGTTGTCCGCGCACAAAATACCGGATTCCTCTGCGGCACTGGATCGGCCTTGATTCGGCTCCACGAGACTGTCGCAGATCCCGAGTTCCTTGCGCTCGTCTTCAGCAGTCGCCGCAACCGGGACTCCCTATCGCTGGCGTCCGTGGGGGCCACAATGGACAACCTTAATGCCGACATCATTGCCACGCTGCGAATCCCGATACCGCCGCTCCCGGAACAGCGGCGAATCGTCGGATGGGTGGCAGAAGCCACCACAAAGATCGATACCTTAATCACTGAGACCGAGCGGTTCATCGAGATAGCCCGCGAGCGCCGGGCCGCGTTAATCACCGCCGCCGTCACGGGGCAGATCGACGTTCAAGATGAGGTGGCCTGAGATGGCGCAGCACAACGAGGTCGAGTTTGAGAGGGAAGTCGCCGAGTACCTGCACGCCCATGGTTGGCTGTACTCCCTGGAAGACACCGGCTACGACCGTGAGCGAGCGATGTTCCCTGAGGACGTGCTCGGCTGGCTCGCCGACACCCAGCCGGAGCAGTTGGACAAGGTCGTGAAGCCGGGCTCGGGTGACGTCGCCAAGCAGCAGGAGCAGTTGCTCGACCGAATCGTAAAGGTTCTCGATACTCCGTTGGAGAACGGCGGCGGCACGCTGAATCTGCTCCGCAAGGGCTTCTCGCATTTGTCTGCGAAGTGCCAGATGTGCGTGTTCCGGCCGGAGTCGACGCTGAACGAGAAGCGGAACGCCGAGTACGCGGCGGTGCGGCTGCGGGTGATGCGGCAGGTGCACTTTTCGACCGCCGACAACCGCTCGGTCGACCTGGTCTTCTTCGTCAACGGCCTGCCCGTTGCCACGGCCGAGCTGAAGACGGACTTCACCCAGACCGTCACCGATGCGATTAGCCAGTACCGAACGTCCCGGTTGCCGAAGGATCCCGCGACGGGGAAGGCCCAGCCGCTGTTCGTGTCCGGCGCCCGCGCGCTGGTGCATTTCGCGGTGTCTAACGACGAGGTGTGGATGACCACCAAGCTCGCCGGGGACAAGACGCATTTCCTGCCGTTCAACCGGGGCAGCGAGGACGGTGGCGCCGGGAACCCGCTGAACCCGAACGGGTCGAGGACCTCATATCTGTGGGAGCGGGTGCTGCAGCGCGATGCCTGGCTGAACATCCTGGGCCGGCTGATGTACATCAAGCACGAGTCCAGCACGGACCCGATCAGCGGCAAGACCAGCAAGTCGTCGACGCTGCGCTTCCCGCGGTTTCATCAGTGGGAGGCAGTCTCCGAGCTCACCGCTGCGGTCACCGCCGAGGGCATCGGCAAGCGGTACCTGATCCAGCACTCCGCCGGTTCCGGGAAGACGGACTCGATCGCGTGGACCGCACACCGGATGGCGCGGCTGCAGGTTGAGAACACGAAGATCTTCGACTCTGTGATCGTGGTGACCGACCGCAACGTCCTCGATGCGCAGCTGCAGGACGCGATCAAGCAGATCGACAACGATCAGGGCATCGTCGTCGCGATCGACCGGGATGAGGCTGCGAGGGCCGGCGGCTCGAAGTCGGGGCTGCTCGCGAAGTCGCTGACCGACGGCAAACTGATCATTGTCGTCACCATCCAGACGTTCCCGTTCGCGATGGAGGAGATCCGTAAGAACAAGGGCCTCAAGGGCAAGACGTTCGCCGTGATCGCGGATGAGGCACACTCGTCGCAGTCTGGGCAGGTCGCCGGGAAGTTGAAGGCCGTCCTGACCGCGGAGGAACTGCAGGACATCAAGGACGGCGGGGATGTCGACGTCGAGGCGGTGCTCGCGGCGGAGGCCACCGAGCGTGCGGCTTCGGCGAACATCTCCTACTTCGCGTTCACCGCCACCCCGAAGGGCAAGACCTTGGAGCTGTTCGGGCGGGCCCCCGCGGCTGGTGGGAAACCGGTGCCGTTCCACGTGTACACGATGAAGCAGGCTATCGAGGAGGGGTACATCCTCGATGTGCTGACCGGCTATCACTCGTTCAAACTGGCGTTCCAGATCGGGCAGATCGCGGCCAGCGACGACGAGGTAGACCAGTCGCAGGCAACCAAAGAGGTCATGCGCTGGGTAAAGCTGAACCCGCAGACCATCGCCCAGAAGGCCGCGATCATCGTCGAGCACTTCCGCGCCAACGTCGCGCACCTACTCGAAGGGCACGCGAAGGCGATGGTCGTCACCGACTCCCGCAAAGCCGCCGTTCGCTACAAGCACGCGATCGACGACTTCATCGCGAAGAAGGGCTACGGATACGGCACCCTGGTCGCGTTCTCCGGCGCCGTCCAGGACCCAGAGTCTGGCCCTGGTGACTTCACCGAGGCCACCATGAACCCCGGAGTGCATGACCTGCGGACCGCGTTCACCGGTGATGCGTACAGGGTGATGATCGTCGCCAACAAGTTCCAGACCGGGTTCGACCAGCCCCTGCTGTGCGCGATGTACGTGGACCGGATCTTGTCCGGGGTCACTGCAGTGCAGACCCTTTCGCGACTCAACCGGACCTACCGCACTCCGTCGGGAGTCTTGAAGTCCGCGGCGATGACCCAGGTCGTGGATTTCGTCAACGAGCCAACGGTGATCCGGGAGGCGTTCGAGCCGTACTTCACGGACGCGTTCCTCGAGACCGAGACCGACCCGAACCTGGTGCACGATCTTGCGGCGAAGCTCGACACCGCCGCGATCTACACCCAAGCCGAGGTCGACCAGTGCGCGGAGGGGTTCGTCAAGGGCAAAGGCCACAGCGCTCTCGCCGCCGCGGTGGACCCGGGCAAGAAGCGGTTTGCCGAGCGCTACCAAGCGGCCTTGATCCACAACGGGGGTGAGGGCGACAAGGCGGCGCTCGCTGAAATGGACATGTTCCGCAAGGATGTCGGTTCGTTCGTGCGGCTCTACGACTTCATGTCTCAGATCGTCGACTACGGCGACCCGGAATTGGAGAAGAAGCAGATCTATCTGCGCCATCTCGACAGGGTCATCCAGCCCGACAACTACACCGCACCAATCGATTTGTCCGACGTTGTCCTGCAGCGCGTCAAGCAGGTCGACCAGGGCAAGAGCGATATCAGCCTCGGTGCCAGAGTTGGGCTCACCGGCGTGACAGCGGCCGGCTCAGGAGAGAAGCGTGACCCGAAGATGGTCGCCTTCCGGCAGGTCCTCGACCGCCTGAACGACCTGTTCGGGTCCGCAGAATTCACCCAGTCTCAGAAGGTCTCGTTTCTCGAGGCGCTGCTACGAACCCTGCTCGATGACGATTCGCTCGTGCAGCAGGCGAAGGTGAACTCCACCAAGCAGTTCGTCGAGTCGCCAGACTTCGACGACGCGGTGACGGGGGCGGTGGCCGACAACCAGGGGGCGCACGAGAAGATGAGCGACTACTTCTTCACCAACGCCCCCGGCCGGTCTCACCTGATCTCCGACATCGCCAAGTGGTTCTACGAGGTCGTCTCTGAGGAGAACGCGAGCGCATAACGGGACCACCCGCCGCACGACCGCCACGACCATCCGCGGATCGATCTACCCTCTAGACAGCGGAGTGGGTGCAAACTCGACCGAAGCCTGCTGCGTCGACGCAGTGCGATCCTCGCCTACTCCGACACATCGGTGGCTATAGCGGTCCTATCGAGCGATCAGCGGACGGCTCGAGCACCTCGGTGGCATCGCCACCCGGCTCGACTGCGTTGTCGATACCAAGTTCCCACGCTTCGTGGTTCGTGGTTCGTTCACATAGTCGTCGCTACACTCTGCACAGGTCGAGGTAGCGAGGGAGTTCATCGGCTAAGGGGACAACGATTGGCTCCAATTGACGCTTGATCTTTGCCTCGTCTCTGGTCGTAAGCGGAACTATTGACCTGCGCATTCGAACGGACCAGGACGTTCGCTCGGGCAGCGCGTCCAGTTCGCCGGCTAGGTACGCAAGGTCAACACCGGATCCCGCCGGTGCCACGTCACGAATTAGGACACCAAAGCCCCCAGCGAATCGCCTACCGCCAAACTCGACCGGAGCATCCAGGATGTGAGAGTCCTCGGTGACTGTGCCTTTGGCGATAATACGTCCCCGGCCACTCCTCGGATTCCTGTAGCAGCCGCGGGTCGTGTAAATAAACAGCACACTGCCCTTGGGGGGTACTGATCCCACTCTGTGCGAAGGGACCGCGAAACGCTGTTCACGCAGTAGCCACGCAAGGGGCTCTCGATCCGATACGACTAGAATGGCGGCTGACATAGTCAGATTATTCCCCCACTGGAGCCCCTGCGAAGTTGGCCGGTGACGGTACGCGGCGCCGAGATCCAAAAACCGCCGGGACGACCTCGGCGATCTCGCCTCCATCACTGACCCCAGCTCCAGCTCGCCCTGGTGGTCACACCAGCTCGCCAGCTGATTTAGCTGTCTGACGCTCTAGCTCACTCAACGGGCATCACTACCCAGCGAAGAAAGGTGCCGATACAGCGTGGCGCGTCCGATCCCGAGAACTGCGGCGATCTCAGTTTTCGGGGTCCCTGCCTCGACCATCTGTCGAATGTGACGCGCCTTTGTCGCGTCGATCGCCTTGGGTTGACCACCTACCCGGCCCCGCGCCCGCGCGGCCGCCAGACCGGCTACCGTCCGCTCCTGGATCAGTGCTCTCTCGAATTGGGCTAGTGCGCCGAAGATTTGAAAGATCAGCATTCCCCCGGGAGATGAGGTGTCGATCGTCTCGGTGAGCGACTTGAATGCCACTCCGCGTGCCTGGAGATCTTCGACCGTCTCGATCAGATGACTCAGCGAGCGCCCGAGCCTGTCCAGGCGCCACACGACGAGGGTGTCGCCGGCGCGAAGATGTCCGAGCAGGTCCAGAAGTTCGGGGCGGTCCTTCTTCGCACCGCTCGCTACTTCTTCCCAAACCCTCGAACACCCGGCGGCTGCCAGAGCGTCCCTCTGCAAATCCAGCACCTGATCGGTGCCACTTACCCTCAGATACCCGAATACGGCGCTCACAGGCGATGACTGTCCCAGAAACGTCTGACAGGCTCCAGTGGGCACTTGAGAGGGTGAGACGGGTTTCTGAGACACATCACAGTTTGATAACACGCGTGGTCGATGTGGGGCCGGTACACGCGCCGAGCTGCCTTCAGAGTGGCCCCGGCCGCCGTCGGTCGGCAACACCCCGATTCTCACCGGTGTCTCAACTCCGGTCGTCTCACTAACGGCCGATACCGAGACAATTCCAGATTCGACGGACAGAAGGGTAGACCACCAGGTCCACCAGGACCACCACTCCATTCGGTTGAGATCCGTAGATCCGTAGATCCGCATGTCCGTCGATCCGTAGACACTCGCCTACCAATGAAGTTGTCTCACGAATCAGCGCCTTAGAAAGGACCATTTCTGGGGCACCTCCGATCCGTGAACTTTCGCCGCATTGGGCGGATGGAAGGCGGACAGCCGTCGCATCTACATCCCACATACGAGATCGCGAGCTCAACCAACCCCTGTAGCACGAGAGGTCGAAATGTCCCCCTGGATAGGTAGGGTGTGCGGGTGATTGTCGCTGTCGAAGGGCCCAGTGCCGCCGAGAAAACCACGTGGTGTGGTGCTGCGCAACCGGTTGCCAGTTCGTCGCCGAATACACCCCGACACGAGTTCGCCATTCGGCACCGAGAGTCAACACTGGATCGTTTGGTGGTATCTGGCTACCGTCGAACTACCGACAATACATCGCCAGGAATTGTGGCAGATCGGGCACTTCACACAGATGAGCTCCAAATCTTCGACCGGAGGCGTCATGTTCGTCGTACTCGATACTAATATCTTATTGCAAGACAAGAACCTCACTTCCGCCAAATTTGAAACAATCTTAGCCGCGAGCGAATCCAGTCATGTGCAGCTAGTAGTTCCGCAGATCATCCTCGACGAATATGTCAATAAATTTCGCGAATCTCTACCAAAGGCATATCAAGATTATGTCAAAGCTTTGCGCAGCTATCGGTCCCATCTACCCGCGCCTCACCAGCCAGACCTTACTTATGCCAATCCCGATTTCGATGACCTGACGAAAACCCATAAAGACAGTTTTGTCGACCGCCTATTGCGGGCAAATGCGAGAGTTATCCCGTACCCCCAGGTCACCCACGAGGATGTCACACGCCGCGCCCTTGCTCGCCGCCGTCCCTTCACCAAGGAAGGGCAAGTCGGCTACCGAGATGTGCTGATATGGGAGTCAATCCTCGAACTCGCCCGCCAGGGAAGAACGTTTTTTGTTACCAATGATGGCGGCTTCTTCGAGAGCCAGGAGGGTACCCCCAAGCTACACCCGGACCTGATCGACGATCTAAAGGCCTCTAAATTGCCCACCGAGACGATAGTCATCTACCGCAATACGGAAACATTTGTAAAAGACCAAATAGAATCGGTGGAAGACATTCGCACTCGTCTGCAAGCAGACCTGCTGCGGGACGGAATCTTCCGTACGGATTTTCGCAACCTACTTGCCGACTTGCTAGTATCAGAATCCGCGATCTCGGCAGATAATAGTCAATTTGACCTTCCCGCCGGCGGATCTGTGACCGCGGCACGGCCCATAAAGGCCTACGACATGCACCATGTAGAAGTAATGGGCGCAAAGCGAATCGATGCCGACAGCTACTTCATTACCATCGAAGCTGAAATCGATGTCGACGTCGACATTGACATCGACTACGATGATCGCGAGTACGAGGGTGACGAATTATACGGCGGGTCACACACCGAATACACGGCTGAGACAATCACTGCAACGTGCGATCTGGAAGCCCGGTACCAAGATGGCCAGATCGTCGACGCCATACTTATATATGCCGGATAGCCCGGTGCCACGGTTTGCACTGCTTGAGCCGGAGAAATTCGGCGGCACCTGGTTGGTCGGCCGCCGGCGGGTTCGCGACCCTGGAGCGGACGACCGCATCCAGCCGCCGCTGCGGCGGCCTCCGGTGAGTTTTCAATTGTTTGCACACAACTCTTCTGACAGAAGATCAATAGGTCGCTGCTCTACCCACGCAACCGTGTAGTCCCACTTTTGAAATTGACACTCGGTCGCGCGACGGTCGGGCTTCGATGGGCGCGTCAGAAGGGCACAAGTTAGTAGGAGTCAGCGACAATCAGGCAGTGACTGCCCCTCGCGAATCCGACGACGAAAAACAGGCGGAGACAGAGTCCCGCGGCTTCGGTGACATAGCGACGTGGTGGCATAGCACCACCTGGGTCACCCGCCTGGTGATGTTTGGTATCGCTGTTCTCTTCCTGCTCATCGGCTATTTCCTTGGCCGCTGCGTTGAGGTACCGGGAGCATCGGAGTTCTGGGCGATCGCGGCCCAGCCGTTGGCCACTCTGTTCGCTGGGCTGGCCGCCTTGGGTGCTGCCACTCTTGCGTACGTCACGGGCAGGCGCGCGTGGGGCCAGGCGAAAGAGCATCATCGCTCGGACAGGTGCTGGTCACGGCTCCAATGGGTCATCGATAAGGGCTCAAGCCCAGGTAGCCGTGATTCCGGCCTGTCGGAAGCCCTTCGCGAGAAGATCCTCGACGCGATCGAGTCCGAAGCCTTTGACCTCGACGACGCCGCGCTGAAGGAGGCTGTCGCCGCGTACTCAGACGAAGTAATCGACAGATACCTCGATGTTAAGGATGCCCCCCCAGCGTCCTAAAAACCCCAGGTGCGGTGCAACGAGTAGCCGAACACTGCACACTGGCATGACGGCCACTGATAGGAAAGCGGAACGATGAGCACTCTTAGAGAGCAGATCGCCGACTTGGAACCCACCCAGTACGCGCGCGACGCCCACGCGGCGGCACGATCGGCGAAGCGTCGTGCGGAACGGCTCGGCCGCGCCGTACCTGCATCTGCGCTTGAAATCTTGGCGATTCCCGAGGAAGAGCTAGCCCGCCAGCGTGCGAAGGCAATCGAGGCCGCCACCAGTAGCCCCCCAGCCGATCAACCTCCAAAGGAGCACCGCCGGAACCCTACAAAGCCCATCACAGAAGTGATGGAGAGTGGCGGCGTGGAGACTCACTTGTCCGCTGTTTATGAGGCCGCTGTTTATGAGGCCGCTGTTTATGAGGCCGCTGAGGCTGAAGAGGAACAAGTTCCTCTAATGATAGAAGGCGTCCTCCAGGCGGTTCAATTAAGCCCTCCCGGTCAAGGACGGCAATATTGGCTGGAAGGAACACCCACGTTCACTTTTTGGAACCTGACGCCCAAGCCTGTGGAACTTGAGCCTGATCCTGAGCTTTCGCAAGCAGCGGCAACAGCATTCGCGATTGGTAGTGCGATGTACCGTGCTGCCCGATCGAATGTACTAAGCACGGTAGCTGTCCGGTTTAGCGGTGGAGGCCACGTCTGGGCTGAAGTCGAGCCCAGCGGCAAGATAACGAAGCTCATGGGGATAGACGATTCCACCACGAGAGCTAGGACGAAAAACGCTGGCGGATCTGACGTGGTTCAACCCCGGAGAGCCGAGAAAACCGCCGAGGGCATCCCGTCAGGCGGAATACTGCGGCGCACACCAAAATAGATCCACCTGCAGAAGAAAGACTTCCCTTCGGCTGGTGAAGAAGATTCGAGCCCTGGCAACGACCTCCAACGGCCACGACTACGTTAAGACCTCTATTCGTAGAATACGATGGTGGGATGTTGGTCGGGTACGCACGCTGTTCGTCGTCCGCGGACGACGAACAAAGCCAGCGCGATCAGCTGCGGGTGTTAGGCGTGAGCGGCGACTCTATTCATGTGGATCACGGCCTGACGGGCACGGACAGGCCCCGACCAGCGTTAACCGCGGCCTTGTCGGCGTTGTCCGCTCGGGACACCCTCGTCGTCACCTCGTTGGATCGACTGGCCCGGTCCGTCGCCGACCTCAGCGCGATCGCCACCGATCTCCAGGCTCGCGATGTGCTGTTGATGTTCGACGGCGCGGTCCACGACCCTCGGGATCCTATTGGGCGAACGGTGTTCGCGATGTTGTCGACCACCTTCGCTGAGTTCGAGTCCGGTCTGATTCGTCTGCGCACGATGGAGGGCAATGCCCGCCGTAAGGCTGCAGGCGGTTTCGCCGGCCGCAAACCACTCCTCAACCCTGCACAACAGTCGGAACTCTACGACCTGCACAAAGCGGGGCACTCCGTTGCAGAGTTGACGAAGCGTTTCAATCTCAGCCAGCCCGGCCTGTACAAGTACCTCGCCCGCGAGAAGGCACGACGGAACGCACCCACCTCCCCCGCCGACCACTGAGCGACGCCACCAGCCTGCATAGGGGGCAAGTCACCGCGGAGCGGTGTCGCGGCAGCACCGTCTCATGCATGCATGCATTGATTCACTCACGCATTCCGGTGTGGTCCGATGAGACTGTCGAGGTAGTTGACCTGGGCTTCGAGGCCTGCGCGAATATCGTCGATGTCGTTGCGTAGCGCGGAGGTCCGCTCGACGGCGTACTCGGCGTCGACGATGCCTGCGTAGAGCCGGTCGACGTCCGCTCCCCCGGCGGTCATCTCGGTGATGGCGCGGAGGTTGGTGAGACTCGTTGCGATAGGTGTCAGCGCGTCTTCGTAGGCGCGGAGTGCTGCGGCTCGGTCGATGAGACCGGCTTCCGCCTTCGCAGCGACCACCTGGCGTCGTTCCCATTCGGCGCGTGCTCTGGCGAGGTGGTCGGTTCCGTCGTTGACCGGGGCCGTTGGGGTGTTCGCGCGAAGCCTGAATAGGTCGTGCGCCGCGGCCGCGAACATCTGCAATTCGATGGTAAATCCCAGGATGGTTCGGTGTCCGTCGAGTAGCGGGTGCGCCCACGCGGGGTGGGAAACGAGGCGTGCAACAACGTTCTCTACGACTGCAACGAGACGGATCTCGGGCCCCTCCTCGCGCAACGGCCAGTGCAAGGACGTGTGCGCTTGTTGAAGCTCTGCACGCTGCCGGGTTGTCAGTTGCGGGTATCCGCGAGGCCGTCCGGTGATGCTGCGCCACCAACTCGGCTGTGCAACGAGCTCGTTCGCGTCGAGGATCGTAGTGTCCGAGAGGTCGGCTACCGCCGACTGTGTTGTTGTAGAGACGTGGGGCCAAGCAATGACGGCCGTTGTGCGGGGCGCGCGCTGCGGGAAGCGGAGTTGTTCGATCACCCAATCGCGGGCGGCGACCATCTTGTCGGACATTCGATCACCGCCTCTTCGCTGTGAGCAGGAAGGGTGTGGGCGACATATTCGACGGGTGCCTAACACTCGCGGCGGACGGTAGCTGACCACCCACTCGCTGCCGGGTCGTTTCATCACGTGACGGCCGGGAGCGTTCGGAGCGGGCGACGCCCGACCGTTCTCGTGCGCCGCCCGCCCCGTCCTTCATCGTTCGTCGGCTCTCTGCGCTGTTCCTAGACCGGGAGGAGTTCGCGGTTCGAGAACTCCTCCGTGTGGGCAGTAGTTGCAGCGGTGAACGGCATCCGAGGCAGGGGTGGAATATCGAAGCCTTCGTCCATGGCAGCGTCCTTGAACCGGTGCCACCGCCTGCAAACGGTGGACTCGACCGGCTCGTCCGGGAGCATCCCTGCAACCTGCGCATAGGTCAGATCCGGCCGCTCGAGGAGCAATGCAGCGACTTCCTTCTCCTGCGGACGGAGATTGCAGCTCACAAGGAAGGCCTGCAAGCCTGATTCGGTCTGCTCGTATCCGTTGCGTGTGGTTGCCGCGGGGGTGTGGAGCTCGTGCACCGCTTCCAGTTCGGATGCAATCGCTGCGGGAAGCGCATCGTGACCGGGTGCAGACATTTCGCCGGCCTCCTCGTCAGGACCGAAGGCGTAGGCAGTGTGTGCAATCGTTGGCTGCGGTTCCAAATTCGGTGCGGCCAGTTCGTTGTAGCCGTCGAGGAGTACATCGGCTGGAGCGTGTGACCGATCCTCAACGGTTGCGCGTTGTTCCGCGCTTTCCTTCTCTCGCTGCAAGTGTTCGGAGACCACGCGGAGGTAGCGTGCACGCTCGTTCACGATTGCACGCAGCATGAGCGTGAAGAGGTGCATCAGCGCCAAGAACAGAAGAGGCGCGATCGTCGCGATGAAGGCGGCGACCTTCGCGGGCTGCGGGTCGTATCCGACGTCGATTCCCGCAGCGGCCTGGTCAAGCCGGACGTTGGCGAGCCCAAAGGCATGGTATCCATTGCCTGCAACGCTCAGGAGCACGGTGGCGACGGCGAACGCTCGGCAGTAGACACGGGCCGAGTGGTACTCCTCGTCGTCGGCCAGGACAGTCAGTCCGAGTAGTGCGGCGGTGGTGGTGATGTCGAGTGCGACCGGCGCCATCCAGGCGAACTCGGGTTTGACGCCGATCTCGAGGATGAGCTGTCTTTGGGCGTCGAACGAGAGTGTGAAGACAAGGGCTGCAAGGGCCAACGTCATTGCAGTGATTGCAAGCAACGCGGCTGACTTCGAGTTGAGCCGGCGGCGTGCCGACTGCAAGCTATCGTCGATCATGATCGGGTTGTCCTTCCTAGGGGTGTGCCCGGTCGAAGGGGTCCCGTCGGTGCGCGCCGACGGGACCTCCGTATTTCAGCGTTTACGGATCCTCGTGTTTACGGATTTACGGAGTTGCAGCTAGAAGCGGGTGTTGTGCAGGTCTTTCTTGACCTGCTCGCTCAGGCCGGGATCTGCAAGGAGTCTTTCCACGAGTGCAACAAGCACGTCCTGGGCCGTCACTCGGGCTACCCCGAGTTCTCTTGCTGCGGCGCGCTGCCAGTCCCCCAGCCGGTCATTCTGATCGGGCGAGAGGTCGACGTTCTTCCGGATGTCCTTCTGCCGGGGAGGAATGACAGGGACCGCGCGAACGGCAGGCTTGCGGGGCTTGTCTTCATGCACCATCGCCGGTGGGGCCGCCACTACTGGCTCTTGCTCCTCCTCCGGTTGGGGTTGCGCAGCCACTGGCCTTCGCGCGCGCTCGGCACTGGCTCGGATTCTGTCTGCTGCGGATGTCATGCGATCTCCTTCTGCGCATCGAGGTCGAGGAGCTCGATCACCGCATCCCCGTAGGCCGAGTTGAGAGCATTCTCGATCGACATCCCGAAGGCCTGGGAGTAGCGCTCGAGACGGCCGACAGTTGGCTTGAGTACGTAGTCACCGTCTTCGGTGACCATTTCTCGGTACACCTCTGTCGAGGCCGCATTCGAGACAGTTCGGGTGAACAGGACCGCAAAGGCAGGGGCGTCCCCATCCCGAAGTTCGGCGACGTCCGCAAGCAATTGTCGTACCGCGGGAAGACGGTTGTACTCGATCGGTGTCGGGGCCATCGGGCAGACGACGTGCGTTGCAAGTCGTGCAGCCGAGAGCACGATGCTTCGCTGCTCCTTCATCGGCGGCGTGTCGATGACTACAGCGTCGTACTTGCCGTTCGCAATACCCGGAAGCTGCCTGTGCAAGTTCGGGACAGCCATGCCGATGACCGGGAAGGGCCATTCTCCGAGACTCCCCCACTGCAGGAGCGACTCGTTCTCTCCGTCTGCGTCAACGGCAAGGACCTTGAGCCCCGATTCATGGAGTGCGTGGGCGATGAAGGCGGCTGACGTGGTTTTCGAGGAACCGCCTTTGAGGTTCAGTGTTGTGATGACAAGCATGTCTCCCACTTCCGCATGTCCGCTCCTGCGTATTTCCGTATTTCCGTGTGTCCGCGTGGATTTGCTTCTGGTAGATCCCGAATCTTGCGGTTGTGCAAGCTGAGTCGCACTGTCTGCAAGGTGCGGAATGCGGATCTACGGAGGTCAGCGTACGCGGACTTCAGCATCTACTGATGGACTGACACGCGGAAAAACGACTTTCCGTGTTTCCGTAAATCCGTATTCGCGGATCAGTCGCTGCAACGCCAATCCAGAGCCCTGCACGACCGGTGCGGACCGCCTGCAAGAAGGCCTTGCATGATTGCGGCCGCCAGGCGGAGCGGTGCAGTTCGCGTGCACAACCCGCGTTCCGCTTCTACGGATCTACGGATCTACGGATCTACGGACTTGCGAAGGCAGGGTTCTCGTCGCGGCCTGTCCGGACTCACATGGCTGATCGCAGCTGCGGAAAAGCAATGTCAGGTCGACCGCTCCGCAACTACTGATTCACGGATCTACGGACTCGCGGAGTTACGGACTTGTAGGCAAGGACTTTCAGCGGCGGGAGCCCTGGCCTTCCTCGTTGCACGGCCCCGGCGGTGGCGGGAACAATCGCCAGCGCCGACGTTGCACACTCACGGACATACGGAACTACGGAACTACGGACTTGTATGGGTGTCCGAGGCATGGAGACTCCCGCGCAGTGGGACGTTGCACGCCTGTGGTCGCGGCGATGCACGGCGGATTGCACCTCTCCGCATACACGGATTCGCGGATCTACGGACTTGCGGCTTGGTGCAACCGCGGCCGCGAATATGCAACGGATCTCGGTCGAGTCCCCGCAGGGACATGGTGCTGCAATCCGGCCAAGTTCGCCTGCACGACCGTTCGGTCCGGAACATAGGACTTGTCGCACGTGACCTAGGACTTGTCGCAATGTGCAATCGTGCCTCATCGTCCGCATCTACTGATTCACGGCTCTACGGACTTGCGGAGTTACGTCACCACGCGGAGTGAGGGCATGGACGACGTGCCTTCACGTTGCACGCCCGTCTATCCGTACCGGTGTGCAAATGAGCCCATGGCGGCGTATCTACGGATTTACTGATATGCGAATATACGGAATTACGGATCTCACGCTCAGCTCCATGCACCGCAGTCGACCCCCGGGGGGGGGTAGGAGTAGTCATTCGTTTCTTGGGGGAGTGGGCGTACGCCGGATCAGCAACGCTGCCGCGTGCACTACTCAGATCTCCGCCGACACCGACCGGCGTGTCAAGTTGCGGGCGAGTGTTAGGCCGCCCGGACGCCCGGCGGCCCGTCAGTCCGGCACCACGGAACCCGCCTGCGAGTGGTCGCGACAACCAACCGTTTGGGGAGGGTTACCCTTGGAGTCGCCCCTTAACGGAGGGTCTTCCTCGAGCTTGTTGACTTCGGTTCGAGTCGCATCGCAGTCGCGGCGGCGTCCGACTTCCGTACTGCGCAATCGGGATACAACGAAGGGTTGAGATGCCAAACGCAAAGCTGCCGGCCGCGTTCGACGACGAGACACCTCAGAACACCACATCAGAGTCGGGGACTGGTGACTACGTCTTGCCGCCCCAGCGCGATTTCAAGGTCGCTCCGTTCTCGTCGCGCCCTACCGCGGACTCTCGAGCGCAATAAGCACGCTGGCGATGCCGGTCCGGGTACCCGTCGACTACGGCCTACAGCGAGAAAACGGGCCCGAACTGCTCGGGCGGGCCCACACTGCGCGCATTCCGGGTTTTGCGTAGGTCCTTGTGTCGGTAGCGGGGCATGATGCCAGGTAGCAGCAGCATCCACATGTCGTCGACGCGTTCTTCGAGGTCGGCCCCTCCGGTGTGAATCAGCGACAGGGTTTGGACGCCGGTGAACGCTCCGATCACGAATCGAGCGAAGGTTGCCGGATCTGTCTCATGGCCGATGTCGCCCTGGTCGATGGCGCGTCGTGCGAGGTAGTCGCAGGTGTTGATCCAGTCGATGTAGGGGTCGGCGGGTCCATAGCCTTTGTCGCTGAGCTCGACGGTGATGCGGATGCCGGCTCTCACGATTGGCTCGTGAACGATCTGCCTGGCCATTTCGTGGCACAGCATCACGATCTGTTCTATCGCCGGCGCGTGCTCTCCTCTGATGGCCTCGACCGCAGCGATGGAGATCGCGTGTTGCTCGGCGATGATGGCCCGCGCAAGCTCTTCCTTGGAACCGAAGTGGAAGTACAACGCACCCTTGGAAAGCCCAATGCTCTCGACGATCGTCTCTAGGCTGGTCCCGACGTAGCCGTTCTGCTCGAACGCTTCGGCCGCTCCCGAGATGATCTGGGCTTTCGTCGCGAGCCCCCTAGTCTGCCGACCCACTTGCACCTCCGACCACTACGCGACAAAAACCAACTCGCGGAACGGTACCAGTGCGGTTTGCAGGAACATGTTCCGGATTCAAACCCCAACGGCCGCCCACTATCTGTGCACTGGCGGTCCCATGTACTATGACTCCGCTTCTCCCGAAGGGGGGATTCATCCCGGGACCCACAACTTTGTTCCGGTCGTAGCAGCTGCAGGGTCGATCTCTGCGGTCACTCCTACTTCCGGGCGGTGTCGAGTTTGTCCATCAACAGGGTCCATCACCTGAATTGCGGAACGTTCCTCACGCCACTTGTGGGCCCTCTGGTCTCGCATGTGCTGCTCTGCGAGACGTCCGACGGCCTGGTCCTCGTCGACAGCGGGCTCGGCCTTCGTGACATCGACTCACCGCGGCGACGGCTCGGCGCGCCGGCGATGATGTTGGGACCCGCGCTGCGTGTAGAGGAAACCGCTGTGAATCAGGTTGAGGGATTGGGCTATAGCCGATCCGACGTCCGACATATCGTCGTGACCCACCTGGACTACGACCATATCGGCGGTGCAACGGACTTTCCCGACGCGGTCGTGCATACCACGTGCACAGAGCTACAAACGGCGCGTGCTCAGCGCACGTTGTCCGAGCGGTTCAGGTACCGGCAATCGCATCTCACGGCTCTCACGAAGGTGCAGACGTACGACGAGATGACCGAGCAAGTGCTGGGTTTCGAGCTCGCCTATCCGATCGATGGCGTCGAGAACATGTGGCTGGTGCCTCTACCTGGTCATTCGGAGGGGCATTCCGGTGTTGCCTTGCAGGTCGACCGGCGTGGATGGTTGTTCCATGCCGGCGACGCGTTCTTCCACCACACCACCGTCCACCAGTCGGCGCCCTGGAGCTTGCGCCGCGGAGCCGTACGCGCAGTGGAAACGATCCTTGCGGACAACGTGGCCGCGGTGCGCGAAAATCATTCGCGCTTAAGGCAACTGGCCAACGAAACAGACCGACTGTCGGTTTTCTGTTCGCATGATGCCGCGATGTTCGAGGAGATGAGGTCTGCCGCAGCGTCAGTGCGACGGCGTTGCTAGGGTTCTAGCCCATGCAAGGGGGTAGAGCATTTGACTGACACGGTGGAACCGCGTGTAGCGCAGCGGCCGACGAAAGCACAGGGCGCCAAGCTGGCGAATTGGCTGATTGTCGAAACGCTCGGGCGTTGGTCCAATGAGGAGCCGACCCTGATCGCGGAGGGTGGGGCACCGAAGGAATTCACCAGTCTCCGCAACCGAAAGTGGAGCATCGCCCGAAGCCCCGGCGAGGGCGCACAGATCAGCAAGTTGGCGAAACTTCTCGTCGAGGCGGTGGCGGTCACCGGCGAGGAGCAGGTGGAGCTGCTCACAATCGCCAGCAAAACGCAGGGAGACATACGGGCCCGGTTTTCCGGCCACCCAATCCTGTCCGCCCGCGGCGAGGTCTTCGGTGTGGAGCTGTGGGTCGGCGACGCACGCCAACCTCTTCCTCCTCGACGCTCCGTGGGGGCATTCGAATGGGATTATCGGACCCAGGTCACCGAACATGGGCCAGGTGCCGAAGAAAGCATCCTCGGTGCCGACGCGGCGGCCGTCGAGCGCGGTGTGCAGGATGTCTGGAAATTCTTTGGCGGGTTCGAGCGGCTGAACGAATACGAAGACTACGTAAAAGATTTCGCTATCGGAGCGAAGCCGTCTGGTGCACCGTTTGCGTCGAAGGTGACGATCAGAGGGTCGCAGCCGCGCTTGACCTATATGGCAACACGCACACGGGAAACCGCGGAGGGGAAGAAGATCAGCGGGGTCGTCCACGACATCACTTCGGCCGAGAATCGCCCCCAGCAGGATTTCAGCCTTGACGCGCTGCGGACCGCTGCGCGACTGATCGCGGAATCTTCACCCGATCCTGTTGGGGTCTGCCAGCTCACCCTGGCGACAGGGATCTTTCTGGAGTGGTATCACAATCCGCCCGGATCGCTGTCCAGATGGGCGACTGAGGTTCCCGAGATCCACGAGAAGAGCATCCCCGAACTCGAGCAGGCCAGAAGTGACCTGCGTAAGGGAGAAGTGACCCGCGTCGACCTGACGCTCTTCCTCCGGTTCGCCGGCGACGAGGGGTGGACTCCTGCCGACCTGACCATCATCGCTGCGGAAGAAGCAGATCCGGCCAGGGGAGTGGAAGCCCGTCAGGGCATCGTTCAGGCACGACCGGGTACAGGCCCTCTCTGCTGGTAGGAACCGGTATGGGTGCGAACCGGCTGGCGCGTCGTAGATACGTGCAATGCGCGTTCAACGCGACAGGTGGCGGGTTCGCACCCACTATGGTTCTTCAGCAATTGCCATTCGGCGATAGCCTGACGAACGCGGAGGAGACCGGATGAGTACGAATTCAACTGAGAGCGAAGCCCTTCGCGACGATCCGGACCGGGTAATGAGTGTCGGACCCGGCACCGTCGAGATCCCTGTACTGGCGCTCACCGAACTGCTCGAGGCCACCACCGAGTTGAACGAAGCAGCTGGTCCACGGCCTAGCGCCGCGCTCGAGGCCGCGTTGCTGCGGGTGGGTGCCGCTACCTCCAGTGTCGTGTTGCCGCACATCATCGACACCGTCGAACGCAACGCCGGCCCGGGACGCGAGCTTCCGAAGTTCCTCGAGTACATGTTGGCGGAGCACCTGGACCAGCCAGCGGATCGACCGGGTGCGCATCCTCGCAATCTCGATGACCGGCTCTACCTTCGGTGGCTTGCGCATCGGCCGATCGATGTCGACGCCGCCACGATCGAGAGTTTCCATCGTCGATGGGCTGCGCGAGACCACAGCCGCCCCTGACCGGTCCGGATCGAATCGACACGGTCATCCCCGCCGGTCCTTTCGGCGGCGAGCGACCAGCTCGGCGCGGGCGACCCACTCTTGCTGAGCTTCACGCTGCCGCCGATCCCTCCTGCGCTGGTCGATGAGCGCGGTGTGTTCGGCAATCGCAGCGCGAGCAGCACGACGGCCGGGGGAATCGGGGCCAGCAGCATCCGCGTACCGAGCGCGCTCGGCGGCAAACTCGGCCGCCTGCCGTTCCCGTTCGGCTTTCTCCTGGTCGAACGCAATTTGCGCGAGGACGTGCGGAGGGAAGGCGAGATCTTGTTGTCCGAGAAGCCAGCGGACGAATGCGATCGGAGACTTCGGCGTCGGGGTCACCCGACGTGCGGCCGCCCAGGTGTCGATCGTGTCGTTGAGGTCGGCCGCCGTCCAACCATGAGCCGCTGATTCGGCCAGAGCCGGTCCCCAACCCCGCGAGGTATGTTCCCGTGCCCATGCCGCCGTTCGTGGACTGCTGAGCCATCTGGCGGCCAGCAACACACCCTTCCGGTTTGCTGCCGCCTTCTCGCGCTGAACCTTTGTCTCAGGGCGCCGCGAAGCGGCTCGTTTTTCCACAGATCGCTTAGTATTAGAAACCTCTCTACGAGAGGAATGATCTAAAGAGAGACCCCTACGGGGGTGGGGTGCCATTTGTATGGATCCATCGACTGATCTGCGGGTTTGATCCACAGGCTTGCGGGAGTGCAGCGCCCACACTGATGCCCATCCACGGGCCTGGTCTCCGACTCTGTAGGAACCGAAGCGTTCGTGGCGGCGGCGGAGTCGGCCACGAAGAACTTCGGTAGCGACACCGAGCATCCTGAGGGCGAGCTTGGCGCGTTGCACGGTGCTTTTGCAGTACCCGGTCCGTTCCATGAGGGTGTCGTTCTTGAGTCGGGAATTCTGGCCGGTGTCGTGGTTGGCGGCGGCCGCCATCTCAGAGGCGACCTTGAGCAGCGCCTTAAGCGAGATGCCACCGCCTCCGCGAATCCGGCAAAGAGCGGGGCGGATGATGAGGTAGAGGCGCTTGTATGCCTCGCGGACCTCGATCTCGACCCAGGTTTGCTCGCCGCTCCATACGGCGATGCCGCCGTAAGCGCCGGCGCCGAGGTCGAGTGTCACCTTGCAGAATCGCCGGCATGCTTCCTCGGGGCCGCCGATCGCGTTGATGAACGCTGGAGTCAACGATTGGCACTGATGCCCGCGGGTGTGCCCGGGGATGGCGCGCGGTGTACGCGCGATGCCGTAGCGGGGACGCGCGGGACTGCTGCCGCAGTACCTGCGGTTGTGGAGCGTCGTGTACTCGCGAGCCGAGACACGCGCATGGATAATTCCGGCTTCAGGGTGCGCGGTGCTACCCTGAGACGTACCAAGCACTGGTAGCCCCTCTGGGGAAGGCAGTACACAGAGAGCCGAGCGGCTAACTCGTTTCTCGCCAACTTGGAGAAGCCTCCGATCCGCCCGATCGGGGGTTTTTCCATTTCTCGAAGTTGGCTGCGTACTACGACGTGTTCATCTTTGGTTGTCGATCGATCCCGCCCGGACCGATACCTCGCGTGTTTGCTTTACGCGGAGTGCGGCAGCTCCTCTTGTTGAATTGGTGTCACGAGGTGACTAAGACCGGTGTCGGCAGCTAGAAGTGCCGACACGTACGCGTTGAGATCCATACCGTGTGCCTTGGCGGCATTCTCGACGGCTTCTTTGAGCTCGGGATGCCAGCGAAGCAACACCTGTTTCCGGGTGCCCTTGCTCGGGCGTCCCGGTCCTCGTGATGACTTTGTAGCCATACGCGCAATTCTGATAGCCAGAACCGGCATCGCCTAACCGACACGCCGGTCGGTCTTCATCTTTTCTTACTCGGTCGTTGCTTGCGGGCAATCCTAAAGTCCCTCGATACGCGCCGCGCGCGCCGCACGGGTGCGGTCCCACGCGTTCGCTACATCCTCGATTGCGACACCGTATGCCTCCGACATGACCGCCAGCCAGTCGTCCGACTTTTCCCGCCGGCCTTTTTCCGCCTCGTACAGCACCG
>NZ_CP118325.1:0-13770 GCF_038447315.2 Rhodococcus sp. DK176
GCCGAAACCGGCAGGCCCACTCACTCGCGATCAGGCGAAGGCAGAGGCCGCACGCCGTGCCGCTGAGCGCCGACAGAACACCAGCCGAACAAACGAGCAGGAGGAGCGCGAGAGATGAGTAAATCGTGGGGGCCGCAGGCGACAGGAGGTGTCCTGCCGATCAGACGCGGCGGCGGGCACTGGATCGCGTTTGCTCTGTTCTCGCCAGTGTTTATCGCCCTTCGCATCATCGGAGGGTTCGACACGGTTGTGATAGCGGTGTGCGTGCTCGCAGTGCTGCTCGGGGTGAAAGAGCAACGCAGCGGAGTCGGATTCGCCTACCACCGCTGGATTTCGATCGGGGTGGTCACGTTCCTGGCGACGTACCCGATGATCGGTTACGCCGTTGGTTACGCCGTCAGCCGCCTTCTGGTCGGTCGGTCGTTCTCATTATCCCGCCTGGGTGGTCGCCGAGTCCCGACCTCCGAACGAGGGGAAATCTTGGCCGCCGAGTCCCCAGTTGTCGCGCTCGCGACCGTCGCTGAGCGAGCATGGGGAAAGCCCGGCGGGGGACACATTGGGTGGGACGACACCGGGAACTACCTGGCTGCGAACCCACGCGGCGGCATGCTGGTCATCGGTCCCCCTGGCAGCGGGAAGAGTTCGGGCATCATGATTCCGTCGATCCTGATTGCACCCTGGGCCGCGGTCGTGACGTCGATCAAGCTGGAACTGCTCATGGCCACAGCGATGGCCCGCGCGGCGATCGGCCGCGTCTGGCACTTTGATCCGGGCGGTGGCGAAAACACTCCCCCTGGTGTTCTGCAGGCTCGATGGTCCCCGCTGGTATCCATCCGGAGCTGGGACGATGCGCGAATCACGGCCAACCGCTTGGCCGAGCCCGCAATGAAGGGCGACGACAACCACTTTGTCGAGCGCGCCCGGGACTGGCTCGAAGTGCTGCTTTACGCTGCTGTGCTCGGCAATCACCCCATCGCCACCGTCGCAGACTGGGCGCAGAACCCCGACGCCCAAGAAGTTCAGCAGGAAGTGGAAGGCGAACTGATCTTCGCTTCCAGCAATGGTGACCAGGGCGCGAAGATCGCCGTAGGCCAACTCTCGGGACTCCTCGCGATCCCCGATAAGGAACGCGGTTCGATCAAATCCACCTTGGCACGCCTGGTCCGTATCTATGGGAGCGTCTCTGCCCGTGAGCTCGGCGCGAACCCCAACTTCGACCCGCGCGAGTTCGTTCGAACCGCGGACACTCTGTACATCACGGCAAGCCCCGACCGGCAAAAGGAATATGCCCCGCTGCTGGCTGGACTCCTTGAAGAGATTCGCTACGCAACCTACGAGCGGCACGCCGCCGAGGAACAGGGAGTGGAACCGAAGCGACCTCACGTCACCTTCGTTCTCGATGAGGCGAACAACACCGCACCGATCCCTCTGCCAGCGATCATCAGCGAGGCCGGCGGGCAGTCGCTTCACGTGATCGTCGGTATCCAGGACCTATCGCGGGCACGGTCGCGGTGGGGCAAGGATGCCGACGGGTTCCTGACCTTGTTTCCGACGAAGGTCGTGCTCAACGGGGTGGTCGAGCCTTACACGCTCGATGCGCTCAGCAACGCATCCGGCGAATACGACCGCATGATGGCCAGCTACAGCGAGTCCACCACCTTCCTCGGCCCGTATAGCTTCCCTCTTCGTCAACGGAACCCGAACTATTCGATGACCAGGCAGAAGGTCCTGCACCAGGGCGACATTGCAAAGCTTCCGCCTGGCCGCGCGCTGCTCTTTGAAGGCGCGGAGTGGTGGCTGGTCAACCTGGGAATGCATCACTCCGACCCTGTATGGCAGGTGGTCCAGGAGGACGCCGCCCACTACGGAGCGCAGATGATGTCGATCGATGATCCGCAGGGGCAAGCACCCACATCAAGCCAGGTCGAAGCCTGACCCCCAATCTTCCCGTCCGCCAAGGCCGGGGATCCACAGAAGAAACAATGAGAGGCAACGAAATATGCGCTCTATCGCCACCTGGAAGCCCGCTTCCATCATCGCCAGCATCGCGGCCGCGGCCGGGATCGTTGTGGGCGCCACCGGAGTTTGGCTCCTGCCTGACTCCAAGACCCACTCGGATTCGATTGCAGTGCAGGAGAAGTCAGCCATATCGGATCCACGAACATGGGTGATTCCTGTAGCGCTGATGCCGGTCGGGGTCGATTCGGTCGATCCCGGCGACAGCTACGCTACCGCCGGTTTCTACGGGGACCGGTGCCGGAACCTGCTGGCGCAGGGCGGAGGTGGGGACCGGGTACTGAGTGAACAGGAACTCCGCGTCGACCTCGACGCAGCGCTGTCGGCCGCAGAGTTCGGCGCGCTGGTTCCAGTGCTCACATGGACTGAAGGGGTACAGCCGGTGTGCTCGATCATGAATGCTGGCGACGTGCGGAGTACGTATGTGCGCCTTGCGCGGGATCCCGAGCTTGTGGTCGAGGCGTTCAACAAGCTGCGGTCCGAGAACGTTCGCGTGTCCACGCGCTAGTAGCGCGAGGTGGGGACCGGACGACGGGTACTCGCCCGGTCCCCACCGGAGCATTCTTCTCTTGCCTTTGATTGCGCTGACCTGCGCCCCTCCCCATCCGGCCGTGGAATTCTCAATCACCCCCCCGGTGCGTCGTTCACGAGAGTCAGGCAGGCTCGTAGCGAAGAAAGAATGCTGTAGGAGGCTGGGCTTGATAACTCACGAATTGGGTACATTTGACTGCAACTAGAACGGGCACCACAGATTCAGGGATTCTCTCTGTCAATGATGTGGCTCGTGAATCGGATATTCCCCGTGCATACGCCATAGACGATTCGACTAAGCAGTATGCGTACGAACTGATCGAAGGTTGCGCACACCGGGCGGCAATCCTTCTGGAAGAGGTCGGCTGGATACCCTCGTCGAAAGTGCGGCCGAGTAACGGTCGTCTGACTATGGTCCCAGCGCTTGTTCGCTCCTCTCACTGGCCAGCAGACTTCTACATCGTGCGGGAAGTGCTGCGGGATCGAAAATTCGCGGAGGACTGGTGCAAGGCACCCGGCCGACAGCAAGACGAGGTAGTAGGAGTCCTCCGCGACTTCTCCATCACCGAACCCGACGTGGAACGCCTTCTCGGCCCGACGTGGCTGTCGATGATGATGGCTTACGTGCTGCGGGATGCATTGAGCGAAGCTGAGCAGGATCGGATGGACTCGCTCAGAAGCGACGACTGGGAACCTGTATGCACCCGGGCGCGTGAGCTCCTCAAGGCGACCGGCCGCCGCCACAGCTTGTCTGACCTTCGAGGCGATGCTCAGTCGACCTGGTGCGCAGCGCGAGGAGCTGCGTGGGCTGTGGGGATCAGAGACCTCTTGGACCCTTCGGACTACGAGGTGCTCATTACGCCCTGGAAGACCGTTATCGGCCCACTGATCCTCAACCCCGACACACCTGTGGACATCCCTGACAAAGCCAAGGAACTAAGGCTCCGGGCCGTACGGCGGGGAATCCACGAACGAGGAGCCATGGAAATTCTGTTCTAAAGGCCGAGCCACTACTGCAAATCGCGAGAGAGGAAAGACATTGATGGATGAAGCGTCCCGGGCGAACTGGATCACCACAGAGGACCTATACGACCAGGGATACACGGCAGAGGGAGCCGAGCAGCTGTTCGGCGAGCCCACCGTGAGCCCTGACGGAACTCTTGGCTGGGATGTGGACTGGATCAACCGCGTAGAGGAAAGGGCACTTATTCCTGTCCTGCCCTTTCTCATCGAACGTCTGCGCGGGCACCATGAAGTGGGAGAGCCCGCCGGTGATCTGGTCAGGCTCTATGAGGACCTCCACCGTAGAGCGGGGCTTCAGGATTGGCCTGACCCACTACACCACCATGAGATTTCCGAACAAGAACTTGCGGCTAAGGTCGGCACGGATGACCGCGACATGCTGTCGAAGCTCTATGGTTCGTATTCTCGTACCACCATCGAGCAGGGAAGCGATGGGAAGGACGTCACCGTGCGCTGGTGGTCCCGCGGCCGCGTAGATGCCTATGACAAAGGACTCGTCAAAATGGCGTTGACCGGGGGCGTCCCGGATTAGAGGAGCAGTCCGAGCTGGCTGAAAGCCCGCCCGAACGTTCAATAATTCCACGTCAAGGCGCAAATCTAACATTCAATAATGTTAGATTTGCGCCTTGACTCGCACCACCCGCTGCCTCTTTCTCCGGACGCGTTGAGCAGTAGAGATGCCGGGCATCAATAGTCCTCGAAACGCCCAGTAAGGTCCCACAATCTAACAATTTAGAATGTTAGGTTCCAGCCTTATGACGACTACAGCAGTGGTGAATCAGAAGGGCGGATCAGGCAAGACGACGACCGTTCTCGGCCTCGCATCAGCCGCCAGCGTGCGCGGCATCGACACTCTGGTGATCGACCTCGATCCCCAGTGCAACGCGTCCGAGGCGCTGGGCATCGACTACCCCACAGACGGGCAGACAGCCGCAGACTTGCTCGCGGGCGAGTTCCCAGGGGGCGCGGCTGAGGTGGTCCAGGCGTCGAAGTGGGATCACGTGAGCATCATTCCGGGTGACCTGGACCTTTCCGATATCGATGCGGTAGCCGGCCTCGGGGTCGAGCAGCGTCTACGGGTGGCGCTCGACAGCGAGGAACTGCGGCAGCAGTTCCCACTGATCCTGATCGACTGCCCGCCGAGCATCGGCAAGTTGGTGTCGAACGCCCTCATTGCCGCCGACAGTGCTCTTGTGGCCACCGAGCCATCGTTTATGGCCAGCCGGGGCGTAGCGAAAATTCTGCAGGCAATCGAGACGATCCAGCGGTACTACAACCCCTCGCTGACCGTGGCCGGTGTTCTCATCGGTCGCGTGCCCGCCCAGGCCCGTGAAGCTGCCCATCGCACCGCCGAGATCCGCGAGGCGCTGGGTGATCTTGTTCTGCCCCAGGCTGTGCCGCAGAGGGCAGCGGTCGCGGAAGCAGTCGGGGACCGCCGACCTATTCACGAGGTCCGGCCGCCAGTGTCGGAGGTGACAGGTGCATTCGATGCAGCATTGGATCGCGTACTGGGAGGAGCTCGGCCGTGACCACGACCAAGAAGCCGTCAGCTTTCGGCGGGAATCGCGCCACCGTTCCGGAGAAGAGCGCGGCCCAGTCGACGAAGCCGCACCCGTTCACGCCCCAGCTCGCCCGTCAGGTCGCCGCTGCCCCGCCGACGTTGCCCAAAGATGCGACGGTGGCAGCGTTCGCGACCCGGCTACCCCCGGACATGCAGCGCATGGTCAAGACCGCCTGCGCTCAACGAGGGATCAGGATTCAAGACGCGGTGTACGAAGCTCTTTGGCGCTGGCTGAACGAATAAGCCTAGTTTGACAGTGTTTTCTAACTTTCTAAAAAGCTAGCAACGACTTTGCCGGCCCTCCGAAGGAGAGGCCGGTAACTGACCTCTGGAGGCCTCACGCCATGATCACCCCAACCACCCCGACCGCTCGCGCGGAGCTGGCTCACCGACAGACCGTCGAGTGACTACAGCCCTGACCCTGGTCATCGGTGCGGCCGGGGCTGTGTTCGCCCTGTTCGCCTGGCTGGTCGCCCGTGAGCGTCAGCCGTTCCGGCTGAGCGAGAAGCGGGAGGGGCTGGCTCTGCTCACCAGGACGAAACGCCCTACCGTGCAGCTTCACGAAGTGTTCGTATTTGGGATGCGCCCCATCATCACGCAGGACCGGGCCGCGCTGGTGAAGCACCGGCTATTGCCCCGTGATCGGTCCCTGGTGCTCGCCGTGCAGGACATACCCGTGGGCGAGTTGGTTGCTGTGCGCTATCGCCGCGTGTGGCCGTGGGACGCCTTCGCACACCACCCGCGTCTGCCTGGATGGCTGCGTAAGCGCCTGTTCTCGCAGGCCCGTCGCGACCGCAAGGAGAAGTCTTTGGAGGCAGACCGAGACCAGACCAGCTGGACTTACTGGCACGGCCACCTGCTGTGACGATCTCGAGTCCAGCCCAGGCGCTACTCACTCCCTACGGATCAGCTGCCGCGCCACCGCTTCGCGCTGGCTTGCCACCGAATTCTTTTGCTACCGGGCAAAGCGTTCTCCAGATTGGGCTCTCCGGAGGAGGAAAGCGCAGTTCAGCGACTTGCAATAGAACCTGCCGGGACATTTTCTAACAATCTAACAAGGGTATCCGTGCAATCAAGAAGCGGCGCTGATTTCGTTTCCTTCGTCCAATTTGCGCGCATCATGCAACAGCCGGCCAACCGTGCCCGTGGAGATTCCCATCATTTCTGCGATCTGACGGTACTTGAGTCCCTGAGCACGTAACTCCACCGCGCGGTCACGGCGGGCCTTCGCTCGATCGAGAAACTCTTCTCGAGGCTCGGCTACCAGACGGCGGGCGGTTCGTTCAGATGAGCCGAGACGCTCAGCAAGCTCACGTGCAGTGATGTTCCGTCGCTTCTTAGCCTGTGCACCGCCGCTCATAGCGCCAACTCCAATGCTGTGGCGAGGTCGAACTTCGTTGCTCGTCTCCTGTTGGCCTCAATTTTGGCAGGTGTGACCACCTTGCCGCCCCGCCTACCGCGTTCGGCCTGGCGTGCGCGGTAATTCTCTTCGTCAAAGTTGCGCCAGATCCACTTCCCGATGGACTGCGCGGTAGCGCGGACCTCGACGAATGGGAGCGGATCAGCAAACTCGGTGTTGACCGCGTGACAGCGTTGCAGCACCAGTTGAAGCCATTGGTCGATGGTGCCGTGGCGGTGATGCCACCACTGGGGGTAGGCCCACCTCCGTGCCGTGTCGAACATCGTGACGTTTCGACCTAGCCCTGCGGCACGATCCGGTCGGCGCGGCGACTGTCGAGGGGTGTGGATGGTGATCAGTTCGCGCAGCTCATACGGAGTGGAAGGCCCGTAGAGCGTTTCCCAATCAGGGTGAATCGGGTTCTTGGTCAGCTGCCCGCCGTAGGCGAAATCCCCTCCGACACTATTCCGTAGGCCAGCTTCCACACGATGGGCGTACCGCAAGGGCTGGAGTCGGGCTGAGTTCGTCCGGCACACCGCGGCCGAGAGCCACCACCCAATGTGTGCCCGCCCCGAGGGCGATTGGGCAACCCAGTTCGGAGCAGGATGGTCTGAGGGCTTCTCGAACGCCCGCAGCGCCGCGTCGGGATGATCGCAGTCGACCACGATCGATCCGAGGAGCGCATGAGGAGAGTGTTCGATATAGCGCATAGCCAGTGCATCGCTCCGGCTCATCCGGTACTGACCCCGATCGAGGTAGTTCGTTGCGTACGGCCGGTGAGGCAAAAGCACGTCGTCAGCCCATAGAGCGTCAGTAAGAAGTGCGCCCCCCGAAGATTCCATGGCGTGAACTCTGCCGCAGTCGCCGGAACTATTCGGGTAGGACACGCCGAGCCATATGGAAATTATTCGGGTAGGTCATGCCAAGCCATATCAGGTATCCCGGCTTACGGGTGGCTACAGGCAAGGGGTTATTTCGGTAAATAACGTATTCCGTATCAAACGGAAATTCGGTCATACCCGAACCTTCGAGGAGGTGTGCTGTGCGGGTATGTCGTCTAATCGGTATACGGGACTTACACCACCGTAAGATGCCGCCATGTCGAGCCCCGCTCTTGCCCTTGCAGTTACCCGCCTCGCGTCTAGGGCGAAAACTCGTACAGAGGCAGACGTTCAAGCTGATGCGTACGTCGTTCTTACCAGTGGTGGTCTTCAGCTTGATACCGATGAGGTGGTCAAGCTCGAATCGCAAGTTGGCGATGGAACACGGCGGCGTCTGGACATCGAGGTCGGGCGCTGCGTGATCGAGGTCAAGAAGGACCTTCGGGTGGGTGGGGTGCGAGCCGACGCAGTGGACCAACTGGCTGGGTACGTTCGTGACCAGTCGAAGAAGCTTGGAGTCCGCTACGTCGGGATCCTGACTGACGGAACTGACTGGATCCTCTACCACCTACATGACGATTTGCTTGTGGAGGTTGCGAACCTCAGTCTGCCTGAACGTGATCCTGACCCAAGTTCTCTAACAGTCTGGCTTGAGTCTGTCTTGTCGACTCAGGACAAGATTCCCCCAGTACCGGAAGAGATTGAGCAACGTCTAGGCGCCGAGTCGCCGGCGCATCTACTTGACCACGCCACTCTCGCTGATCTGTACCGCGAATCGGTCCATGTCCCTGAGGTCAAGTTGAAACGCGACCTCTGGGCGAAGCTGTTGCGAACAGCTTTCGGGTCGGATTTCAACGATGACGAAGAGCTGTTTATCAACCACACTTTGCTCGTATTGACAGCTGAGATCATCGCCCATGCGGTCGTAGGTTATGACATCACTGCAACAGGCTCACTCACGCCTGAATCCATCGCCCGCGGTACGGAGTTTAAGGATGCCCAGATCAACGGCGTAGTCGAAGCCGACTTCTTCGATTGGGTGCTTGAAGTAGATGGAGGTGCAGACTTCGTTGCAGAGTTGACCCGTCGTATCGCCCGGTTCAATTGGGCACATGTGGAGCACGATGTACTGAAGATTCTGTACGAGTCCGTCATCACCCAAGAGGCGCGGGAAAGTCTTGGCGAGTACTACACGCCAGATTGGCTTGCGGATCGGGTCGTTGACGATATCGTCACTGATCCGTTGGCTTCGACAGTCCTTGACCCGAGCTGTGGATCGGGAACGTTCCTATTCCATGCGGTCCGTTCATATTTGAACGCTGCGGATGAAGCCGGCACTGCCAACGGTCGTGCAGTTCGTGACGTTACTCGGAACGTCGTGGGTATGGATGTGCATCCGGTGGCAGTCACGCTGGCGAGGGTCACCTACCTTCTTGCCATCGGTCGCGACCGACTCACTCAGAGTGATCGTGGCGAAATCACGGTTCCTGTGTACCTGGGCGACTCACTGCAGTGGGAACAGCGCAAAGACCTGTTTGGAGGAGTCGACACGATCACTATTTCGACGACAGGTGACGACCTGGTAGATGCGGAGGGCGGTGGTGTCCTATTTGACGAGGATCTTGTCTTTCCCCGCACTGTGCTGAAGGACGCAGGTCGGTTCGATCGACTGGTTACCGACATGGCTGATCAGGCCCTTAATGTCGACAAGCATGCACGCGACAAGCATGCTCGCGGGAAGTATCTCAAGAGCAATGGTCAGCTGATTGATCCGATCCTTAAGCGATACAAGATCGAGGGTGCTGAAGCCGATGTCTTGCGGCGAACTTTTGCAACGATGCGTGCTCTGCATGACTCGGGTCGAAATCATATCTGGGGCTACTACGTTCGAAATCTGATCAGACCACTGTGGCTAGCGGAACCCGAGAACCGAGTTGACGTCCTGGTGGGTAATCCTCCGTGGCTCCGGTACTCGAAGATGACTGCTTCGATGCAAACGCGGTACAAGGCGCTCGCGAGCGAACGTCAACTCCTCACTGGAGGGCTCGGAGCTTCTGCACGCGACCTGTCCACGCTGTTCGTAGTGCGGTCGGTCGAAATGTATCTCAAAGAGGGAGGGCGCTTCGGATTCGTTATGCCGCACGGCACACTCACCCGTAAGCCCCACACCGGTTTCAGAACCGGTCAATGGTCATCGAAAACCGCCGGCCATCTTGCAGCGAAGTTCGACGTAGCGTGGGACATGGCGGATGCCACGACAGGATTCCCTTTTCCCGCATGCGTAGTTCGAGGCGTCTCTTCTGTAGAACCAGGTGCCTTGAAGGCCCCGGTTCGCAAGTGGGCGGGCAGGCTACGCCGTGCAGATGTTCCGTGGTCTGTGGCATCAAAGTCGATCACGGTATCGGATAGTGCAGTTCGCATTCATACCGCTGGCGACGTCGAGGTCACATCGGAGTACAAGGCCCGTTTCCGTCAAGGCGCGATCCTCGTTCCCCGGGCGTTGTTGTTCGTCGATGAAACGTCCCGGAACCCGCTGGGGACTGGCGCTGGCCGCGTAAAGGTCACTTCGCGGCGCAGTAGCCAGGAAAAGAAGCCATGGAAGTTTGTGACGTCCCTCACGGGGGTTGTTGAACGTCAGTTCATCAAACCCGTTCTGCTTGGCGAAAGTGTCGTTCCGTTTCGGCAGTTGACCCCGCTGAATGCGGTGTTGCCGCTGTCTGACCAGAAGATCTTGGAACCCGGCGACATCGATCTTCACCCCGCTCTGTCGCAGTGGTGGAGTGAGGTCGAGGACGTGTGGTCGGCAAATCGCGTGAAGAGCGAGAAGGCCGCGCTTCTGGATCGATTTGATTTCCACGGTCAGTTGTCGGCGCAGCTCCCTACGCCACCTCACCGCGTTGTCTACTCTGCTTCAGGCAACTGGCTCGCAGCGGCGAGGGTTGAGGACCCGAACGCGATCATCGAGCACAAGCTGTACTGGGCGGCGGCTGATTCGATTGACGAGGCGCGGTACCTGACAGCGATCCTGAACTCGGAGACAGTCTTGGAGCGTGTGAAGCCCCTTCAGAACCTTGGGCTCTTCGGTCCCCGCGACTTCGACAAGCATGTCTTCTCAGTCCCCGTCCCGATGTTCGATCCCAAAGTTGCTCTACATCGTGAGATAGCCACGCTCTCTGCGCGGGCTGAAACCGTGGCGATGGCGGTGCCGATCGACCAGTCCAGGTCGTTCCAGACAAATAGAGGAACGATACGAGCGGCGTTGGAGAAGGACGGGGTAGCGGCTGAGATTGAGAGTGCGGTAGCAGCTCTAATCCCACCCATTGTTGTCTGACATGGTTCGCGCCTAATCGTCGATGTATAGGGCTAAGCCGGCGACAGTTGCGTGACGAGTTCCTCAGGACGACACTGGTCCTGCAAGCCCCTCGCTGGCCACGGAACCGCGAGGGGCTTTGCCTTGTCAGGAAGAAAGGTGCACGTTGTCGGCTGTGCGATAGGTAGGAGCGTGTCATCGATTGCACCTGCCCGGTGGATGCTTCTCATGTAGACGTCCGCCGGTTCTGAAGAGCAGGAAAGAATCGTTCGTACCCTCCACCAATCCGGTGGCAAGCCAGCGCGCAGCGGTGGCGCGGCAGAACCTCCTGGCGGCATAGATCAGCCTTCGCGCATTGTCTCGAACGCCTCCGCTGCATCGTTGAGTGCGAGCTGGACGTCTGATAGGCCATCGACGACGTCTGCCCGGTCGATCTCGTCCGCAGACTCCGCCAACCTCTGGACGCGACGGGCTAAAAGGTTCAGTTCCTCCCTGATCTCGCGGAGCTGCTGGTCGAGGTCAGTGATTAGATGAGTCTCCTGTTCAGTCCGGCGAACATCTCGGCGCGCTGTGCTCAGAGGTGCTGTGCACTCAACTCATGCCTCGGTGGTCTTTCGAGTTTGACGACCTCGGGCCGTCGACTTGGCTGCCCTTCTGGCGCGCTTCGGCTTGAGTGGTTCGATGCCGATGCTGGCGAGTTCTTTCGCGGTCCAGGAACTATCTAGCGCAGCGCTGTACTCGTCTTTGTACTTGGCTTCCAAGGTGGCGACTGTTGCCCGTGCCGAAGTCAGTTCGGCCAGTGTTGCAGCGACCTTCTTACCGGTTTCGATGCGGCGTTGCACTTGATTGTTGGCAAGCGCTTCGATGTCGGCTTCGGTGGGCATTGCTACCAGGTTATCGGTCATGTTTCGGAGTGTAGGCGCGAGCCATGAATGCGCCCGCTGACGCGGTCGGTGTGTGGTTGCCGTGTCGGTGTTTGCCGCGCGCCTTACGGCACGCGAGCGCACACCACCTCTGCAACCACACGCGCTGCGCGCGGTGTGCGCCTGGCGGCGCAGTGTCACGCCAGCGTGACACGTCGGGGCCGGCCACCGTCCGAGCGCGCTGGGCGCACTCGAGCCGGAGGCCGAGCCCCGTGCTGCGACCCGCCACCCGCGAAAGGCATGCGAGGCGGCAAAGTCTTGCAGCGAGATATGCCCACCGCTACGCTCATGGTCAACTCGCCCCGAATTCGCTACGCTCAGTTCGGGGTTCCGACGCCGCTCCGCCGCCGTCGGTGGCGCGTTTCGTGCCTGCGACGGTGCCTGGCGGCACCAGGTCGCAAGGCCCGAAAGCGCGCGGGGTGCATCGTCCGAGTGCAGCTATACGCTGCACCGCGACGGATGCACAGAACGGGACGGAGAGTGATCGAACGTGAGAGGACGGGTAGTGGCAGTTCGGTTGGAGGTGGACGAGCACATGGCGTGGACGCGTGCGCTCGACGCTTCGCCGTGGAGCTCGCTCGCGCACTGGTGCCGTGAGGTTGTGAACGACTCGCTAGACCGTCCCTCCGTCGTTGCGTCGGGTAGCACTGAACTGTCCGATGTTGCGCGCAACGAAGTCGAGAAGTTCACGTCACTGTGTGGCGCTCTAAACGAACGTGCGAAAGGCAGCAACAGGCTCGGTCGAGTCGTTGCGGATTCGCTTCAGACTGCGCGCGCTGTTGCGGATGAATCAGAACGCTTGTTGCCGTCAGTGGAGACGCACTTTCCGACACAGCCCGACACGAAGGCGTTGCGGGAGAAGTTGGTCAATGTGCGACTCAGTGATGACGAGTTTGCGCGTTGGAATGACGCCGCACGACGCAACGGTTTTGCGCGCGTCTCGTCATGGACTCGACACACCGTTGCGGCACTCCTGGGATACCCGTTGCCACGTCCATCTCTGACCGTTCCGCCAGGTATAGACGAGGTCCGACGGCAACTCGCAGGAGCGATCACAAACGTTGCGCAGCTGTCCGACCTGGCAGAGCAATACGACCCCGCGTTGCACGACGAGATTGCGGATGTACACGCCCGCGTTGCGGACCTGTTGCGCCGCTATCACGCGCTCGGAAGGCGCTCATGATTCCGCGCATCAGCAAGGGGACTTCCGCGTATGGAGCGCTTGCTTACGATCACGGCCCTGGGCGACGTGATGAGCACAAGAACGCGCACAAGATTGCGGGAAACGTGCCGGGCCGCACATGGCGCGAACGCGCGCGAGTGATCGACAGCCATACGAAGACCGTTCGAGGCGACATCAGCAAGCCATTGCATCGCACTTCGTTGCGCGTTGCGGAGAACGACCGCGCACTGACCGATCACGAGTGGAAGCAAGTTGCGAACGAGTACATCGAACGGATGGGGCTCACCGGGTGCCCGTGGGAAGCGACTCGGCACGCCGACGACCACATCCACATCACCGTCAGCCGAGTGCAGTGGGACGGGAAGGTCGCCAAGGTCGGACACGACTACGCCAGGGCGCAGGCCGCGAGCCGTCATATCGAGCGCGCACACGGTCTCCAAGACGCCAGCCTCAAGTACGACCGAGATCGGCCGCAGGTTTCTAAGGGCGAGCGGGAGAGCGGAGAGCGACGAAAGGTGACCCCGGAACGCGAGCAGCTGCGCGAGAAGTTGCGCGCGGCGGAACGTGCAAGTGACGGCACCAGAGAGTCGTACGAGGAGCACCTAGGAGTGCAGGGCGTGCGGTATCGCGCCAACGTTTCCAAGACGACCGGCCGCGTCAGTGGGTACAGCTACGGTCTCGATGGTCACGTGGCGAGCCCGAAGGGGGAACGGGGGGCACCAAAGGAGCCGATTTGGTTCAAGGGCTCGCAGATCGGCGGGGATTTCAGTTGGAGCAAGACACAGCACCGACTTACCGAGCTGGCCGCTGGGCGAGGGGAGCAGGGCGCGGGCCGCATCGGAATGACGCGGGCAGAGGCTCGCGCGGAAGCGGCCCGCCGCTCGGCTGACCGGACACGGCCGCAGATCCGTGAAGACCTGACCAACCCAGGTGCCGAGGGCCG